>CAVVEM010000001.1:0-54521 GCA_963747325.1 uncultured Chloroflexia bacterium
ACGTATTGCGTGTTGCGTATTGCTCATCGGGTAGTAGTCAAGCGTTTGCTTAATACGGTCTCTAGTTCAGGGCGCATCTATCAGCAACGCCCTGACGTTGGCTCGGTCAGGAACAGCTGCCAAAGAACTACATGAAGGCGATAGTATGTCCTGATCAATAGAGGATCTAACCTGGCACGAACGCACCGATGACCAACTCGCCCTCGACAACAAGATCGACAGCACCTGATGTTCATGAACTACGCAATACGCAACACGCAATACGCATCAATGGTACATCCATCACCGGCCACGCCCCTACGACAGCGACAACATCTACACCATCCTCATCATCCCCTGGGCAAGTACACCAAGACGCTGGCACACGGCGAGCTGGCCGCGCACGTCCTGGCAGACCTGGCACTCCGCGTTCAGCCAGCGGTACAGCCAGGCGACCTGCTGGTGGCGGGCCGCAACTTCGGCTTGCGGATCGTCGCGCGGCAGGCGCCGCTGGCGCTGAAGGCGGCCGGCGTGTCGGCGGCGTTCGGCCCGTCCTTCGCGGTGGCATCTTCTACCGCAACCGCCATCAACATCGGCCTGCCGCTGGTCGAGATACCTGCAACGTGATCGCCGACGGTGCGATCCTGACGCTGGATATCGCGGCCGGGCAGGTACACGATGAGTTCGCAGGCGTCATCTACACGGCGGCGCAGATGCCCGCGGTGATGGTCGCGATCCTGCAAGCCGGCGGGCTGGCAAGCTATCTCAAACAACATGGAGGCTACGGCCAATGAGTGAAGTGAAGCCGCCCCTCAGCGGGCTGCGGGTCTGGAGTTTACCCACGCGGCGCCGGGGGCCGAGTCGCGGGCTGTTCCTGGCCGACATGGGCGCGCAGGTGTTCCGCGTCGAGCCGCCCGTGGGCGATCCGACCCGCCGGCTGAAGGGGTTTGGGCGGGCTACTTCCCGTTTCTCAACCGCAACAAGCGCAGCCTGGCGGTTGATCTGAAGCAGCCCGTGGCAAGGCGGTGGTTTGGCAACTGCTGCAACAAAGCGACGCACTGGTGGAGAACTTCGCCCCCGGCACCATGGACCGGCTGGGGCTGAGCCACGAGGCGCTGGCGGCTGACTGCCCGCGGCCGATCTACTGCTCGCTGAAGGGCTTCCTGCCCGGCCCGTACGAGCACCGCGACCGCGCTGGACGAGGTGGTGCAGATGATGTCGGGGCTGGCCTACATGACCGGGCCGCCTGGCCAGCCGTTGCGCGCCGGCGCGTCGGTGATCGACATCATGACCGGCATGATGGGCGCGTCGGTATCCTGGCGGCGTTGCAGGACGCCAGCAGACGGGGCGGGGCGGGCTGGTGCGCAGTGGCCTGTTCGAGACCGCCCGCGTGCTTGATGGGCCACCACATGGCGACCGCGGCCGTCACCGGCGAACCCCTGCAGCCGATGCCGGCCCGGGTCAGCGCCTGGGCGATCTACAACCAGTTCGAGACGGCCGACGGCCAGCGGGTGTTCGTAGGGGTCACCAGCGACCAGCAGTGGGCGCGCTTCTGCCAGGTCTTCCAGCGACCGGATTGGCTGGCGGACCAGCGGTTGGCGACTAACAACGACCGCATCGATGCCAACGGCTGGCTGTTGCCCGCCGTACGCGAGATGCTGGCGCGCTGCCACTGGCAAACGTAATGCGGCGCTGCGAGGATGCCGGCCTGCCCTTCTCCACCCCGTCGCCCACCCGGAGGATCTCTTCGACGATCCGCAGTTGCTGGGCAGCCAGAGCCTGATCCCCACGGTGTTGCCCGACGGCCGGACGACTGCCCTGCCTGGCCTGCCCTTCCGGCTGGACGGCGCGCGCTGGGTGGAGCAGGCGCAGCTTGCCGGCGTCGGCGAGGACAGCGATGCGATTTTGGCGGAGCTGGGATACGAGCAGGCGGAGATCGCCGAGCTGCGGGCGGCGGGAGTGGTCAAGGAGAGTTGCCAACTTTTCGGACTGGGAACCGTCCCGGAGGGAAAAGTTGGCAACTCTGTGGTCAACCGGTATTGCGCAGGCCGGCAGCAATGCCGTTGACGCTGAGGAGAACGACGCTACGCAGCGCCTCGGCCTCGTCGGGATCGCCGGTATGCCGCAGCCTGCGCAGCAGGGCGACCTGGATGTAGTTGATCGGGTCCACGTAGGGGTTGCGCAACCGGATCGCCTTTTGCAGCCATGGCTCGTTGTCCAGAAGCTGGTCGTACCCGGTGATGCGCAGCAAGGCCTGCTCGGTCCGCACATATTCGGCGCTGATCGGGGGAAAGACTGCTGCGGCCACCTCGTCCTCGGCCAGACCGGCGTAGAGGCGAGCGATGTGCATATCGGCTTTGCAGAGCGACATCTGCGCGTTGTTGATGGTGGTGCGAAAGAAGGCCCAGTCGCGATACATCTCCGCCAGCAGGTCCCAGCGGGCGCGGTCAGAGACCGACTCCAGCGTGTCGCCGGCCCAGGCGTTGATGGCCGTTCCCAGACCAAACCAGCCGGGGAGGTTGACGCGGTCTGCGTCCAGGCGAAAACCTACGGGATAGCGCGCAGGTCGCGAATCTGCTGGCCGGCCTTGCGCCGCGCCGGCCGGCTGCCGATGTTGAGCTGGCTGATCTCGGCAATGGGCGTGGCGGCGTGAAAATAGCCGGCCAGGGCCGGGTTCTCATGCACCAGTTGCCGGTAGACCTGCTCAGCCAGGCCGGCCAGTTCTTCCAGCGCGCGGCCCAAACGGGCGGCGTCTCGCTGCGCTGATCGGAGCGGTGGGCGGCCCGCAGCACAGCGTTGCACACCTGGCCCAGGTAGTGATAGGCGACGTGCGGGTTGGCGAAGCGGTCGGCCACCACCTCGCCCTGTTCGGTGATCTTGATGCTGCCGCGGACCGAGCCGGGCGGCTGCGCCAGGATCGCCTCGTTGGTCGGCCCACCGCCGCGCCCGATGGTGCCGCCGCGACCATGAAAGAGCGTCAGCGCCACGTCATGCTGGCGGCAGACGTCGACCAGCGTCCGCTGCGTGCGGTAGAGCGCCCAGTTGGCCGCCAGAACCCGCCGTCCTTGTTGGAGTCGCTGTAGCCGATCATCACCTGCTGGCGATTGTCGCGGGCGGGAGTATGCGCGGCGTAGATCGGGTTGCTGAACAGCGCCGCCATGATCGCGCCGGCGTTTTCCAGATCGCGCACCGTCTCGAACAGGGGAACGATATCCAGATACTGATCGACGCCGGCATCGGGTGCCATCAGCAGCACGGCCAGCACATCGCTCGCGCCGGCTGTCATGCTGATCACGTAGGAGTCGATGGCCTGCGGCCCCAGCCGCTCGCGCGCGTGCCGGATCAGGCGGAACAGTTCCACCGTCTCGTTGGTCTCGTCGCTGAAATCGAGGCGGGCGGGGTCAGTGGGCGGGGGTTGTACAGTTCCGCGGTCAGCAGGTCGTGGCGCTGACGCTCTGACAGGTCGCTGTAGGAGGCCACCAGCCCGTAACGTCCCAGCAGCTCGGCGATGGCCGCGGCATGACGCTCGGCGTGCTGGCGGATATCCAGCGTGGCCAGGTGGAAGCCAAGGTCTCGACCTGGGTGATCAGGCGCTGCAAGCGGCCGGCGCCATGCGCCTGCGGCGACGCTGGGCATCAGGCTGGCCTGGATCAGGCGCAGGTCTGCCAGAAACTGATCGGCTGAGCTATATTCTGTGGGATGCGACAGCCGGTCGGCGCGCCAAGGCCGGCTGCCCCCTTCCGTGGCCAGCAGCTTCTGGTAGACGAACGCCATCTTCTGGCGGTAGGGCTGGCCAGGATAGCGTTCGGCAAAGCGCTGCGCTTCGGCGGGAAAGAGCGCGGCATCCTGGGCCAGGCTGACCCGCAACTCATCGGACATGCCGGCAACCGTTGCGAGGCGCTGAGGACGCCGTACATGCCGTCGATGACGCCGCGATAGAGCCGCAGCGCCAGCGCTTTCTGTGTGCGCAGCGTCTCCTCGGTGACGGCCAGGGTGACGAAGGGGTTGCCGTCGCGGTCGCCGCCGACCCAACTGCCGATGCGCAGGAAGGGAGGGAGGCTGAATTCGACGCCAGGATAGGCGTCGGCCAGCGCCCGCCGCATCTCGACGTGCAGCCGTGGCGCCAGCTCGAACAGGGTGTTCTCAACGTAATACAGGCTGTTGCGCACTTCATCCAGCACCGACGGCTGGCGGGTGCGGGTTTCGTCGGTCTGCCAGAGGGACGCGATCTCCTCGGCGATCAGGTCGATGGAGTCGCGCCACTCGTCAGGCGTCAGCGCGACGGTGTCCAGTTCGTGCAGCCGGCCGGCGATGCGCGCCAGCTTGACCATGACGGTGCGGCGCTTGGCCTCGGTGGGATGGGCGGTGAGGACGGGCATCACCTGCAGCCGGTCGAGCAACTGCTGCAGCTCGCCAGCCGGCACGCTGATTGAACTGGGCGTGCCTTTCTCAGATCCGTTAGCAGATGGGCCAACCATTCAAACCTCCACACAAATCGCACTGGAACTGGGTATGTCCGTTGCACGCTGTTTTGAAATGGTGCGTGAGCTGCGACGACGCGGTGTCAGACAGCCTTTGATTTTGATGGGCTATATGAATCCTATTTTGAGTTACGGGATCAAACGCTATGTATCGGATACCGTTGCTGCGCAAGCGGATGGATTAATCGTGCCGGATTTACCTCCGGAAGAAGCGATCTGCCTGGAACCTTCCTGCAGATCCTATCAAGTGGCATTAATTTATTTGTTATCCTCCTCATCCTCTGCTGAACGCATGAAACAAGTTGCACAGCGCACCACAGGATTTTTATACCTGACGGCGCTCTCCGGAGTGACTGGTGCACGCAAGGAATTGGCCACCGATCTGCCAGCGTTTACCGCTCGTGCAAAGGCCGCCGCCCATACGCCCACTGCCGTAGGATTCGGTATCTCCACCGCTGAACAGGTTCAGGCCGTAGGGAAATTAGCCGATGGCGTGATTGTAGGTTCCGCGCTGATTGATGCGGTGAGAAAGAGCAAAGAACCTGTCAAGGCGGCGAGAGAGTTCGTGAAGGGATTGAGGGAGGAATGAAATATCCACGATTACATTTTCATCCGTATGGAAAGGTTTCCCTGCCGGCGTCGGGGATCGCCACATCAATCTACCTTCTCGTCACTCGAGGGCATCCGCCTTCACCGCATTGAACCATATTGCCATGTCATTGCGAATGAGCGCTCTTAACAGGAGACCTATATCGTCAGGAAATAAGCGAATGTGGCAATCTCAACATCAATCAATAGCACATTTCTCTATCTGATGTTGAGATCGCCACGGGCAAAAAACGCCCTCGCGATGACACCAATTAACATGTCATTGCGAATGAATCCTCACCGCTGGAGACCAACACATTCAGTACACAACTCTACCCATTCAGTGTTGAGGCAGCAGACCTTATGGTATACAGTTTGCCTGGTATTTTGTGATGGAAAATATAATGCTTCATTTTCTCAATCCAAGGGAATAATAGTTGAGAATCTCGGGTTTCGGCGACTGAACCTATGAAAAAGCATATTTGCTTCCGCCTCAACCACGACCTACAACCGATGTGGTCATGATGCTTGCGGTTTATACCCTGCATAGGTGCAAGCTCAATATCAATCAATAGCACTTTTCTGATGGAAGTTGAGATCGCCACGGGCAAAAAACGCCCTCGCGATGACACATATTACCATGCCATTACGACTGAGCGTTCTGTACTGGAAAACAATATAGTCAGGAAAGAAGCGAATGCGGTCTATACCCCGAAGGTGTGCAATCTCAACGCTTACCCCAAGCACATCTCCATACCCCTGCCTCCCTACTTGACAATCCAAGCCATAAGCCTTATTATTAGTTAGGATAAACTAACTAATATGACTAACTATAACGCGCTGGAAAAAGTAATCGCAGTGACCACGGCCCTGATGGCTGAGATGGAATCGCAAGCCTTTCAGGATGCAGCAATTTTGCCCAGCTATCCATGCGTCAGATGCATTATTTGAATACCATTACAAACCTTGGAGCAACCCACCTTTAGTGAATTGGCTCAACGCTGGGCGTGACCAAGCCTTCAGTTACTGCGATCGTGAGCACCCTAATCCGAAAAGGATTTGTTGAGAAAGTGCAGGATGCCAGTGATCGACGCACCTATCACATCGTCCTGACTCGCCCAAGGGCGGCAATTTGGTCAAGTGCATGATGCGGTGCATCAACGCATGGTCAAGTATCCTCACCGCCAACCTTGATGAGCAGACGAGGTTGAAACGCTTGACCCATTTGTTAGCCAAAGCGATTCAAAGATAAGCAGTGCTTTTTTTTGAATTAATAGTTAGTTAGAGCAAACTAATTATAAAATTTCGTAAAGCACTGAAATCTGGCAGAAACTCAATGAAATCAGCCGATTTATTCTGGAACGTGATTACTCAGTATCATCAGCAAACGATTTGGATTGAATTCATGATGATCTGTATTGGCGTTGTACTGACTGTTTTGCTTTACTTAAAACCAACCGCTATTTTCCAATACCTGATGAAACTATTTTCTGGCATGCTCTTTTGCATGGATGTCCATTGTCTTTTTCTGGGGAATGGACGGCAGCTCGCTCAGTTTGTATTTTGTGGGTCCGCTTTTCCTGCTGATCGCCGTCTTATTTCTGGCTGACTTGCATGTCAAAAAAATCACATTTTGCCTGGCCTCAAAGCCGCTGGCAGCGTATCGTCACGCTGCTCTTGTTTGCTCTGGTGTTGGCTTATCCATTGGTAAGTTTTCTGTTGGGGCACCGCTATCCCGGCTATAACAACCCCCTTCCTGCCCTGTCCGCTGACCGTGTTTGCCCTGACCTGCTTTCGGCCGCATTACCACAAGTGGATCGCAAGGTGTATATCTTATTGCTGGTCTGGGCAATGATGGCATTACCGAAAGTATTCGGATTGTTCAACGTCCGGGAGGATACAATTTTATTTCTTGTCGGGATTTATAGTCTTGTGATGTTGATACTCCATTGGAATGACACGCAGCCGTTATCCATCAATAAAAATAATGATACTTATTAACCCCAAAATCCACTTCATAATCCAAGGAGATAATTCATGAAAACAAAAATAGAAAACGTTCCTTATACCTGCCCCCGTGGCTGCTGTTCAGCTTTGATAACCCAATGCGAAAAGCGCTGATCCACAATCCAACGAAGATGCTTAAAGATCTGGTTAAACCTGGCGATATCGCCCTGGATGTGGGCTGCGGCATGGGCTATTTCAGCCTGCCCATGGCAGAGCTGGTGGGCTCCCAAGGTCGGGTGATTGCCGCTGACCTGCAGGAACAGATGCTGGCCGGATTACGCCGCCGGGCACAGCATTCGAGCTTCGGCGAGCGCATCCGCCCCCTGCTGTGCAACCCGGATCGGATTGGCCTGACGGAACCGCTGGATTTTGCACTGGCTTTCTGGATGGTGCATGAAGTAAGAAACCAGGAAGCCCTTCTCAAGGAAATCCACTTGGCCCTGAAAGAGAAAGGCAAATTCCTGCTGGTTGAACCGCGCATTCATGTGTCGGGCCGGGATTTCAAACGCACCGTGGAGCTGGCGGAAAGATTGGGGTTTAAAGTCATTGCGCGGCCAAACGTGAGGTTCAGCCGCGCAGTGGTGTTGGGAAAATGAAATATATCACTGTGCAAAAATCAAATAGGCAAACTATCGGCATCTATCCTCCTTTTTTTTCGAACCATCAAAAGGGGGATGGATATTTGAATGCCGGATGTTAATGCCACGGGAATTTTTACTAGCCAGGGCACTGTAATTTTTTTCCAATAGATTTCATTTAGCTGGCTCTTTTAATTTATCAGCTTCCATCCACAACGCATCCCATATCCAGATCTCGGCTTTTGCCCAGGACTTTAGCATCTTGTCTTTATTCTCACCTTCCTTTTGATGCTGCAGTAACAATTTGCAATTTTCCAAATATTTCTCCCATATTCCCTGTTGGGATTTGGCATATATCCTCATATTTTCCCATGCGGATGGATTTAGCTTGATTGTTTTATTTTTTGCTTTTGCCACTGGCATAGAGACTAACTCCGCATTTTGATTTACATTGCGCCAAAAAGATTCCTGCAGAGAAGTTACGCCGGGATTTTCCATCATGGCAGTCAAACTCTTCCATAAAGTTATTTGATATTCGGTTTCGATGAGCAGCATTTCCAATGAAATTGATTCTTTGGATTTCTTTTTCCAATCCTTTAATTGCTGTTTGGCACCCATTTTCACCAACTTTCTCACGTAAATTTTGCCTTGATTCTCTTGAGAATCCTTGCCGGGTACATCAAAGATAGCTGAAAATTGTGGTTTTTTTTTGATGGCGTTAAAATCCGGGTCATTCATCACCCATGTACTATCTAATTTTCTTCTTGGATCTTTACTGGCAATTATTAAATATTTCATCGCAGTTTGAAAATGCTCTTTTCTCTCATTCGCATTTTTATCGTACAGTTTGACTAATAAGGCATGATAGCAGGCAACATTGTATTTTACTGATCTATCATTCCAAGCAAGGCTGCTTATCTTGTTTACTATTTTGTTTAGTTCTTCGATGTAAGATTGTCCTCTCAGTGAATCTTCATTGCTATTTTCTTCAATTGAAATTATCTCAATTTCAGAACAATATTTAGCCACCTGCACCGCCCTGCGAAACTGCTCTCCTTCACTCCAAGGCAAAAGTGGAATCAAGTTCCAATAGTACTTGCCCAAATGCGGTGAGAAAGAAATTGGATTGAAAAACCATGCCCAAATATTCATGCCTGATTGCTTTATCCACAACCGGCTCAAATAATTTGTCCTTAAATCCAATTCGATGAATTTCCAAATTTTTAGGGCGCGTTGATAAAAGATTGTCCGAATCAAATCCGAATCTTTCACTTTGCTGGTAGTCTCTGAGGAAGAAAACATAGCATCTGGCAAGGTAAAACGATTATAATCATCCAATATTGTATTTAACTTTCCCTTATTTCTATCCAAGAGGTATCTTTTTTGTTCTATGCCAACAAAAAGTTCGCGGATTAGTATTTCCAAATTTAAACGATTGGAATCTTGGAGGGAAAGCCATTTTTCCACCCATTCCTCAGGGCAGGAAAAAATCGCTGCGATCCGATACCAAAGTCCATATAGATGCGGCCAAATGAATACAGCGCCAATATAAACCTCAAGCGCCTGCCAATAATTGTTATTCGTTTCATAATGATCTGCTAATTCCAATCGTGCCCTTGCATTTAATGGGGCTTCCCTTATCGCAGCCTGGTAATATTCAATGCTGTCTTTTCCGCTGGCATTCTGAGCCTTTTTGTAATTTAAATAACCCTCCGGTGTGGGAAACCGATACCATGGGGGGATCATGCGCAAAAATTGTTCCTGACCGCTAATGTACCAAAATATCCAATAGGCTGCCAAGGGAATAATATCGCGGTACGATTCTCCAGACAGGGAATGTGATTTTTTCAATTGCCCATTGTGCATCAGTTTAATCTCAATATCAATATAATGTTTTTTCTTTCCCTCATCCGCCGATAATTTGCAGGAAACAATATATCCATACTTCCTTCCCGCCAAACTAGTGATTAGTTCTTTTAAGATGGTTAGTAGTGCCAGAATAATCTTGCTTTTTTCTTCATTACTAGCATCCAGAACCGTATCAAGGGCATCAAAACCCGGTGTGGCGTTTGGGGCAGCTGTTTGCGCAGGATTCATACAACTGGCACCACAACGATCCAATGTATATCGCATAAGTGTGGCCAAGCCGTCATGATCTTTGATTTCCTCTATCATAATCGGGCCAATTTCCTTTCCATGTCGCCAGCGCCAGAAGTTTATGCTGTTCAAAGTCCATCTGACCAGAAGGATAAACAAAAGAGTTACCAAAATAGAACAGACATTCACTGTCCAAACCATGCCAACAAATCGAATGACACTCACTAACAACAGTAATAATGGCTGCATCAGAAATTTCAAAAATTCACTTAATAAGGATGACAGGATGGCAGGTGGTCGAATTATTAAAAGGCAAACTAAGACAATAATCAGGATACCTAAAACAACCCTCCAAATTTTCATCATTCCTCCCCAAAATTCGCTTAATCTATTTTGTTTATCTTGTTGGTTAACAACACTATAGCATGGACTATCAGGTTTTTAAATAGGAAACACGAAATAAATATCCGAATTACTCTTCGGAAGTTTCCTGTTATGTCAAAAAAAAAGCACCATTTTCAGCAAATAAATCCCTTACAACACTCCGCGATGATATGTCAAATTAATTTTGCAAGATAACCATCAAGCTGCCTACATATTCCCCCCCCCCATCCCGCATTTCTCCTCCCTAAAAACTGATACAATTGTCCCCATGGAAAACAACCAATGGTTCACCTGGGCGCAAAAGCTCCAGGCCATCGCACAGAGCGGCCTGCAATATACCGAAAACGTCTTTGACCGTGAGCGCTACGAGCAAATTCGTGAGCTAGCTCTGCAGATGCTGGCTACCCAGACCGACCTGCCCCTGGAGCGCCTGCGTAACATCTTTGCAGACGAAAAGGGCTACACCACGCCAAAAGTGGACGTGCGCGGCGTGGTCTTTCGGGATGGCAAACTGCTCATGGTGCACGAACTGGCAGACGGTCTGTGGACCCTGCCCGGCGGCTGGGTTGACATCAACGAACCGCCCAGTTTGGCGGTGGAACGCGAAGTTTTCGAGGAAAGCGGCTATCGGGTGAAAGCCAGCAAAATCGCCGGGGTCTTTGACCGCAACAGCCACCCCCACCCGCCCTATCTTTTCCATGTCTATAAACTCTTCATACTTTGTGATTATATCGGCGGAACGGCCAGCCCAAGTATAGAAACCGGTTCATCCGGCTTCTATGGTTTGGACGAACTGCCGCCCCTCTCCATTGCACGCACTACCCTGGATGAGATCGAACTGATGTTCCTGCACCTGGCGGACCCAACCCGACCCACGGATTTCGATTAACCAATGAAGAAATATCACACTCAAATCGCCCTGTTTGTCATCTTAATCTGTGTCCTGATCGGCAGCCTCTTTTTTTCATCTTGTGACGTATTGGACATTGATGTGCGAGTGGTGCCGACTGCCACAGCGACGGTTGCCAAATCCGCTACCCCGAAACCCAAAGTCACCCTGACTTTTGCACCTACCCCGACCCCCACGCAACCGTATTACCTGAATGTTCCGGCTTCAGCACTCAAAGGCACCCAGATTCGTTTCTGGCATCCCTGGCAGGGTGACCTGGCCTGGAAGACCGCAGATCGTGTGGTGGATTTTAACAACACCAATCCCTGGGGCATCACGGTCAATTTTTATGCCCCAGACGGAACCGCCATGCTGGTGGAAGCCGTCAATCAGAGTTTGACCGACGGTACGATCCCTAATGTGGTCATCGCCCCCTCCGCCATGCTGGCTGCCTGGCAGGGTGAGTATAAGAATCTGATCAACCTGGATGAATATATCGATATGCAGGAATACGGCCTGAACGACCAGGAACTGGCGGATTTCACTCCGGTCATCTGGCAGCAGGATACCCTGGCTGGAGAGCGTTTTGGCTACCCCGTCCAAAGGGACGCTTATGTATTAGTTTATAACCAGACCTGGGCAGAAGAATTGGGCTTTCCCTATCCACCGGTCACGCCTGGGCAATTTCAATCCCAAATCTGTTCTGCCAAACAGGCGCTGTTGAAGGACACCGATACCGGAAACGACGGCACCGGCGGCTGGATTGTCAGCAATGATGAGGGTACAACCCTCAGTTGGCTGTTAGCCTTCGGCTATGGCGGTTTTTCTAATTTGCAGCAAGATATCTATCAATTTGAAGATCCAACCGCAGTCCAGGCGTTCCGTTTTTTACGATATTTGTTTGACAGCGAATGCAGCTGGATCTCGCGCAACCCCAGCCCCTACCCCTACTTTGCCACCCGGCAGGCTCTGGTCTTTTCAAGCAGACTCTCTCAATTTGCGGACATCCGTTCAAACATTGCTTTCACCGGATCCGCGGATCAGTGGATTGTCCTGCCCTATCCCGGCGTGGAAAAAGAACAAATCACGCTGCTGGAAGGGCAATCTTTTGGTATGTTTGGTTCCTCACCGGAAGAACAGCTGGCCTCCTGGCTATTCATGAAATGGCTGAATTCTGCGGATTATCAAGCGCAAATCATCAATCAAACCGGCACTTTTCCGATCACAAACTCGGCCCTGCGTTTGTCGGAATCGTACGGCAAAGTTAATGCTCAATGGGCGGCTTTTGTCCAGGAACAAACAAAAATTCAGGCTATGCCCAATGGAGGAGATTGGAGCCATGTGCGTAGTGTCATCGCCGATGCCACCTGGCAGCTTTATCAACAAACTGAAGTTGAAGACAGCAGCGAAGCCATGGTCCAAATACTCAATCAATTGGATCAAACTATCCTCGAATTAATAGGAAAACCTTAATGGTGCAATTACCCAAAGTAACCATCTATACCGACGGTTCCTGCGAACCCAATCCGGGGCCTGGCGGCTGGGCAGCCATCCTGCTCACCCCCGATCAACAGGAAATTCAGCTTTCAGGCGGGGAAGCCAAAACCACCAACAATCGCATGGAATTAACCGCCGCCATTCAAGCCCTGCAGTCGGTGGTTAACCCATCCGAGATCATCTTATATACCGATTCCCAATATTTACAGAAAGGGATTACCGAATGGCTGCCGAATTGGATCAAACGCAATTGGCGTGCCAGCAGCGGACCGGTGGCCAACCAGGATTTATGGAAAGCGCTGGTGGAGCTGAAAGGCAAGCACACCATCCAATGGCAGTGGACACGCGCACACGTCGGCACAAAATATAATGAAAAGGCCGACAAACTCGCCAGCCAGGCCATGCAGAAATTTAAAAAGTAGGTTGTTTTCATTTAAAGCACATCGAAGGCAATGTTATTAGGGATACCTTAAATAAAATTTACTAGCACCCTGATACGTACCGGTAGGGGCGAACGGCGTTCGCCCTTTTTTGGGGGGGAACCTCCACCACTCGTCACGTATCCCATCCCAAAGCTTGCAGATGAATCTTCACAGTTCATCCTCAGATTTCAGCGAAATCTCTCTTTTCGGATATAACCATTCCTGAGTGAGTTTGGCAATCTATTGTAGGATGCATTGCAATGCAACCTACGCTAATCTGGATTTCTATCCCGAGTTTAATGAATGAACCCTAAAGTTTTCACCCACACTCAGGCCGGCTCTCACCTGTCGAAGATATTGTCAAAGGTACCTACCATCCAGAAAGGAGTCTAGCATTCTTTTCTAAATCCATTCATGATTCAACTACGCCTGTTGGGCATGATTACAAACAATGGAGGCATATTGGTCAATCCTCTGATCGTAAATTTAATTTATTTAACGGGGGGATTCCCGCATAATCTACTTTGTTGGTGTATATATTCGATAATATCAGTCTTCTTCAATGGCAAAGGTAGGATGCATTGCCAATGCATCCTACGCAGGATGGAAAATATTTAGGAATCATAATTGAATTCCGGATTATCAATTTCCCGAATTTAAAAATTACCCCATCATCTATTCATATTGGATAAATTTCACTGTCATTTGAAAAAATTAAATTTATCAACATTAATATAATATCAATATGACTCAATATCGACGTTTATATATCCCAGGGGGAACATATTTCTTCACTGTAGTAACACTCGGGCGATTGCCAATCCTCACCACAAAAGACGCGCGGAGTATTTTAAGGGAAGCCTGGTTGGATGTGAATCATCGTTTCCCATTTACTACGGAAGCAATTTGTTTATTACCAGATCACATTCATTGCATTTGGAAATTGCCAGATGGAGATGAAGATTTTTCGATCCGTTGGAAAGAAATTAAACGGTTATTCTCCAAAGCATATAATTTGAAATTCGGTCGAACTTTGCCACTCACTCAATCACAAGAGAAGCGTTATGAGGGAATATTATGGCAGCGGCGGTTTTGGGAACACGCCATTCGAAATGAGACAGATTTATACCGTCACTTTGATTATATTCATTTCAATCCGGTAAAACATGGATATGTAAAAAATGTTGCTGATTGGCCATGGTTCAGTTTTCAGCAATGGGTTCGTAAAGGTTATTATGACCCTTCGTGGGGTCAGGACAATGATGAGGTGACCATTCTATTTGGTGAGTAACAAAAGCAGATTGCTGAAGATTTTGTGACAAAAATCCATTAATGGTCAATCACAGTAAATGGCAGAAGCTCATACCATATCCAATTTCATGGTAAACAAATGAATCATCCCTGTTCCCCTTCGGTTGCAAGCTGCAACGAATTCCCTCCCAGGCTTTGCGGTGTCCATTCCAGAAAATAATAAACGGAACTATCTTTTACCCTGACAAAACCCACCTTCTGGTAAAGTCCATAGGCAGGATTGGTTTTCTCAACAGATAAACTAATTTTGGATTTTCTTTGCCTGGCTTCAACCATTAGATTTTGAATAATCTGTGTCCCTACCCCCTGATTTCGGTATTCGGGCAGGATCGTGATTTCAATGATATGAATCTCCCGCGGCAGGTAATCAAGATACAACCGGCCGGCAGCCACACCATCCACCATGATGATCAAAAAATTGGCTTCAGGGAACACACCTGTCCATTGGGTATGCTGCATATTGAATTGCATCTGCAAAAACCAGTGGATTTGCTCCTCAGGCCAGCCGGTTAATGCCATCTCCTCGCTGCGGGTGGAGGCATAGACCTGATAAAGGAAGTCCATGTCATTGGATTGAATGGGACGAAAAGTAATTTGCGTCATGGTGGCCTTGTACAAATCAGGACTTTTCTTCTTGCGAAGAAAAGTCCCTGGATAAAAAGGAGCGACTACATCATCATGGCCTGCTGGGGAAAACACCTTCATAGGCGATGCAGAAATTTACACATAAATATGGTTCCATCACAGAAAACGCCGCGGAACTGCCGGTAGCGCCAATGCTCCCGGCGATCATCGGTGTATTGGGTGCTGCTGCATAATAGGTGTTTGAACGAGCATTCGCCAATGCCGCTGCGGATGGATTATCCGTGTTTGCTTCCGTACTGTTGGCCATCAGGGTGTGAGTGTGCGCAGGTAAATTGTTGGCGGTCAATGCAACGGTTTCACCCCCGCCGAATTGGCCCATTACATAATTAGAAGTACCCGTTGACTGTCCCATTGAAAGGGGAACCCGGCCGCGATAGTCGGGTAATTTAAAATTAGTTATACCATCACCGCCAAACTGCGTTCCAAGCAGGGCGTACAATGCGCTATATTGGGCGATTGGCAGCGCCCGCCCGTCACAAGGAAACCAGCCAATCGGTGCATAATTAAAACCAAACAATCTGATTTCACCAATGAATGGATCCATTATTACCTCCGAAAACAATGATCATCGTGAAAGGAATCAAAACAATCCGGGAGATATATTGAATAACCTCCGCTTAAATCAAACAAAGGTATCCTGATTTATATTGAGTCTTTGGTTTTATCCCTCCTTTTATATTGATGCATAGGTCTTACAAGACACGAAAAAATAATAAATAGGAATAAACTACATTCTCTTCTGCCCGCACGATGTATAGCTGGAATGCGCTAATGAACAGGCAATCGCCACCCAATAAAATGTACTCTAGTACCCATTATAGATAGAATTTCCCCACTTCACAAGTCAAATCAGATTTCCTTTGGACAATTCTTACAAACTATGTATAATTTGATTAATTATTAATATCTCATATTTATTGGGTTGCGGACCTCGTAAAAAATACGTTCGTTCCCTGGGGAAAGCGGGGAAAATGTGAGGTAATTCAGGATGAATCATTATGCTCGTTTAAGTTCGCCTATTCACACCCTGCGTGTGATCCTCTCTGCCCTGTTAATTTGGGGTGTCCTCTTCAGTGTCATGCCGGTAGAAACGGTACTTGCAGCCGCATACTTGGATGATTTTGCCGTTGCACCCACACAAGTAAACTCAACTACATTTGTAACCGGAACGCCTACCACTGGTTTATCCTATGTTGTTTCCAATTGTGATTTTGTTCATGATGTTGGAAATCAAAGGATATCAAGTTTATCGGTCACTTACCCAGGACAAGCCTCTATTACCATTACTTCACGAGATGCTGGTCCATTTGAGTTCGCCAGTGTTTATATTGATACCGTTGAAGATTTAGTTATCAGCGGTACAGGCAGTCAACCATTTACCATTAATATTTCAGGTGGATCCGTAGGAACATTTTCTCCTGCAGGCGGAAATAAAGTAGTCAATCAGGTGGTCATTTCTAATGTCGGGCCATCCTATATTGATTTCAATATATTTCTGGATACAGTAAGTACTGTCTTAAATCTCCCCCCCGAAATTGATGTGCAGCGTCCGGCGGCAACCTCCATCGCTGACGGCGGCACGGATAACCTCGGCCCCCGGAGTGTGGGAAGCCAAACCTTAACCTATTTCCTTGATAATACAACCGGCAACGGCAATCTTATCGTAGATGATGTGACGGCTTCCAACCTGACCAATGTTAGCAATTATTCTCTTTCCACAGCCACACCCATCAATGTGAATGGCGGAGCGACTGGCACTTTTTCCATTTCCTTTGATATCAATGCCAACGGCGCTTTCAGTCTTGATCTGACCATCCCCAACAATGATGCAGATGAAAATCCCTACAACATCCACCTAAGTGGTACCGGAGACGGAACACCGCCTTCCCTGACCTCTTTCACGCGCCAAACACCCGCGACCACACCAACGAATGCCAACAGTCTGGTTTTTCGAGCCACCTTCAATGAGGCTGTGCAAAATGTCAATACGGCTGATTTCAGTGTAAACAGCACCAGCACGTCCACGGTAACCAATGTGGCTACGATCAGCACCAGCGTATACGATATTACCGTTTCCGGTGGAGATCTGGCCAGTTTTAATGGAGACGTTGGGATGAATTTGGCCGGAAGTCAAAATATCACCGATTTGGTTGGCAATGCCCTGCCAGTGGGTGAGCCGACCACCGATCAACTTTACACATTAGATAATGATCCCCCAGGCTTGACATCCTTTGCCCGTCAAACACCTGCCACCTCGCCCACCAACGCCGACACATTGATTTTTCAGGCCACCTTTGATGAACCGGTCCAGAATGTGGATACAACCGATTTTGGCGTTTTTGGTACTTCCACGGCCACGGTGACCAACGTTACCACCGTCAGCACCAGCATTTATAACATCACGGTCTCCGGTGGAAATTTGGCCAGTTATAATGGAGTCGTCGGCTTGAATCTGGCCGGCGGTCAAAACATCACTGATCTGGCTGGGAATGCCCTGCCGGCTGGCGAACCAACCACTGATGAAACCTATACCGAGGACAATGACCCACCCGGTCTGACCTCCTTTGCTTATCAGAGTCCTGCCTCCAGCCCGACCAATGCCGACAGTTTGATTTTTCGGGTAACCTTTGACGAAGATGTGCAAAATGTAAGTACAGAAGATTTTAGCGTTGATGGCACAACCACGGCCACGGTAACGTCTGTTTCTCCGGTGAGCGCCAGCGTTTATGACGTCACCATCACAGGTGGCGATTTGGCCAGCTTCAACGGCATCGTTGGATTGAATTTGGATGCCGCCCCAAACATCAGCGACCTGGTGGGCAATGCCCTGCCTGCAGGGGACCCGACTACAGATGAAACCTACACCCTGGATAATCTCGGGCCGACCGTCACCATCAACCAGGCAGGTGGTCAACTTGACCCAACCACAACTTCGCCGATTAATTTCACAGTGGTTTTTGATGAGAGTGTATCCGATTTCGCTACCGGAGATGTCAATCTAAGTGGTACGGCTGGTGCGAATACACAACTCGTGACCGGCTCTGGAACAACTTATAATGTGGCCGTATCCGGAATGACATCAGACGGCACCGTGATTGCAGCACTAGTATCCGGGGTCGCCAGCGATGCACTGGGTAATCCCAGCGCTGCCTCCACCACATCCGATAATCAGGTGACCTTTACCATGGCTCCTGAAATGGATATCCAACACCCGGCACTCACTTCCATCACGGATGGGGGAACCGATGCACTGGGAAATCAGACGGTCGGAACAGTAAATTTAACCTACACCGTGGATAATACTGCCGGTACAGATACCCTCTCCATCAGCGGTGTGACGGCTTCCAGTTTAAGCAACGTCAGTAGTTTTTCCATGGATACTGCCGTGCCAATTAATGTTGCCGCAGGGGCAACCTCAACTTTCAATGTCTCATTTACGGTCAACATGGACGGGGCATTTAGCCTCGCCATGGCCATCGCCAATAATGACAGTGATGAAAATCCATATAACATTACCATTTCCGGCACCGGCACAGGCGGTGTGCCTGAAATCAACATGCAGCGACCTTCAGGCACCTCCATTTTGGATGGAAACACGGACAATGTTAGCGATCAACCCATTGGCACGGTCAATCTAACATACACCATTGATAATACGGCCGGCACAGGTGCGCTGAGCATCTCCGGCGTAACAGCTTCCAACTACACTAATGCCAGTGGTTTTTCTCTGGACACCTCTGTCCCCATCGTCGTTGCACCAGGGTTAACAGATACCTTTGATATTTCATTCAATGTGCCCGTCAACGGCGCGTTCAGCTTTGATATGTCCATCGCCAACGATGATAGTGATGAGGACCCATATAGCATTACGGTTTCCGGTGCAGGCACGGGAGGATTCCCTGAAATGGATTTACAGCGTCCTCCTGCCACTTCAATCATCGATGGCGGAACGGATGCCCTTGGCAGCCAACCGGCAGGTACCGTGAATTTAACCTATACGGTGGATAACACCGCCGGTACAGGCACCTTGACCATCAGTGCAGTAACCGCTGCCAATCTGGTCAATGCCAGCGGGTTCACCCTGAATACAGCCACACCGATCAACATCGCCAGCGGGAACACAGATACATTTTCCGTATCCTTCACCGTACCCGCGGCAGACGCATTCAGTTTGGATATGGATATCAGCAACAATGATCCAAGTGAAGGCAATTATGATGTAGCCATCAGCGGTACCGGCTATATCGAACCGGAAATTTCCGTTTCTTATAATAGCGTCACTATCACGGATAATGATGCCACTCCCGCCACGGCAGACGGCACAGATTTTGGCAATGATCAAGCCAATGTGGCTGCCTATTCGCCCGAACATACCTTTACCATTACCAACAGCGGAGCAGGTGTGCTAAACCTGGGCGGATCCCCGCGGGTTACCTTGACCGGTACGGACTTCACCCTGCTTCAGGATGCACCAGTCAGTATCAATCCGGGCGAAAGCGGCACCTTTATCATTCAATTTGCCGCCACTGCGGCTGTGGTTAACGACGGAACGGTCAGTATCGCCAATAACGATACCGACGAAAACCCCTTTAATTTCAGCATTACCGGCACGGGATATAATGGCGCCCTGATGATCGTCCAGGGCGGCAGTCCGCTGCTGGATATTGAAAATGGCGACAACAGTCCAATTCCGGATGATTCAACCTATTTTGGCGTTGCTCAGGTTGCAAGCGGAAGCGTGGATAACACCTTTGTAATCAACAATTACGGCTCTGGCGATCTGAATCTAAGTGGAAGCCCCATTGTCAGTATTGGCGGGACAAATCCGGGTGATTTCACCGTTCTGGCTCAACCCACCACCCCAATCGCCAGCGGTGCCAATCAAAGCTTCACGATAAGGTATGATCCCAGCGCTGCAGGAACCCGTACAGCACTCGTCAGCATCAGCAACGATGACCCCAATCAAAACCCATATACCTTTACCATTCAAGGAGACACCGATGAATTTCAAGTCGTGATGGGAGGAAATACGGTTCCAGGTGACGGGGCTATCCTATCAACAGGGACTTCCACCCTGCGCGTCCAATTCAACCGGGCAGCCTTATCAGACGGCAGTGGGGATGCCGCCAATTCCATCACAAATTATTTACTGGTGGAGGATGGCGCGGATAATATTTTTGATACGCAAACTTGTTTGGTTGGGGTTGCAGGAGATGATACAGCTCTAACCATATCTAATGCTTCCTATGACGCCGGTACCCGAACGGCAACGCTCACCGTCAACAGTGCGGCATTCGTTGCCGGTGGACGATATCAGTTATTGGTTTGCGGCACGGCATCCATTTATGATACGTTGGGCAATGAACTCAACGGGGGCGCAACCGATACATCCATTGTCTTTTCAATTGCAGCAACGGTAGATCCAGGCACGGCCACCGTGCTGCCCGCAACCGGCTTCCCGATCGGACTCCAAACATTGCTTCCACTGCAGCCGCTTGCCAAAAGTTATACCAGCAGCGAAATGATCCTGGAGATTCCATCTCTCAATCAAAAAATGAGCATTATTGGTGTACCGCTGGTGGATGGCATCTGGGATGTAAGCTGGCTGGGGACAAATGCAGGGTATCTGGCGGGTACCGCGTACCCCACCTGGGCTGGCAATACCGTGCTAACCGGTCATGTTTGGGATGCCTTGAATCAACCTGGACCTTTTGCCAGGTTGAAGAATTTGAGATACGGTGAACTTTTGAAGATCCATTCTGGTGAGAGCGTTTATATCTATGAAGTCCGTGATAATCGAGTTGTGAAACCATCCAGCATTCAAGCTGTAATAAGACATGAGGAACTGGACTGGGTGACATTAATCACCTGTGAAGACTTCCAAGAAAGTAAAGATACCTATGCCAACCGCCGTATTGTTCGCGCCGTGCTGGTGAGGGTCGAGGAGAAATGAAATAACCATTTCTGAGCTCTATCCACTGTAGATAGGTGAAAACCAAACCCAACATGCGTAGGATGCATTGTCAATGCATCCTACGTTTATTTGGAAGTGTTCTTTAATTTAGCCAATGGGTTAAAATTTCCAAAACCCATCTACTTGGCGATCCTGAAAAATACCCCATAAAAGAAAAAAACTCCGCTTGAGCGGAGTTTTATTTTTTTTATCTGGAGAGGCGACGATGGGACTCGAACCCATGATGAGGGTTTTGCAGACCCTTGCCTTGCCAACTTGGCCACGTCGCCATGCTTTTCTTAAAAACTGAGCGGGCAACGAGACTCGGACTCGTGACCTTCTCCTTGGCAAGGAGGTGTTCTACCAACTGAACTATGCCCGCATTTGAAAAACTATTTTTTTATCAACGTACGTGATTATAGAATATTCCTTCTTTCTTGTCAACCTCTGATTACCTTTGAATACCCTATTTTTGTGTTTTCCGATCAGAAAAACAATTATCAGGTAATAATTTTAATAAAAGAAGTTGTCATTTAATCGGTCTTTTTTTCAATCTTTTACAACCTATTGTGTACGGAATCTATCAATTTTATCCGGTAATTAGGCAAGCAATCTCCTTTGCGATTTTCTATCCTTAAAAGGTGAGACAGGGTACCCATGAACCCGCGAATGGGGAATTTTCTAACCACCAAATCAGGAGAAAGAAAATGAGAGCAAAGAGTTTAAATAAAGGGAAAGTAATCTTAATCACATTGATCATGCTGACAATACTAGCCGGCATCAGTTATTCTGGGACCAATCCAGTCAGCGCCAAGCCGATAAAAAGGACGCCAACTCCTACTATCCAAATATCCACTGCGACCCGTACATCAACAAGTACGGCAACATTTACCACAACCCCCGTGACCCCCACACCGACGGCTACCGCGACAGTGCCAACCATCACAACTACGCCTTCCAATGAGTTTATCAATGGATTTGATGCGTCTTATGTAAAGCGCGTTGAGGATAAAGGTGGTGTATACAAAACCGCTAGCGGACAAGTTCAGGATATTTTCGCTATCCTGGCAAACAACGGGGTAAATTACGTTCGATTCCGGGTTTGGAACAACCCTGCCGATGGATATTGCAATAAAAATGATGTACTCGCCCTTGCATTGCGTGCAAAAGCGGTTGGCTTAAAAATCCTCCTGGATTTCCATTACTCCGATTCGTGGGCTGATCCAAGTCAGCAAACCAAACCAGTTGCCTGGCAGAGTATGTCCTTCAGTGAATTAAATCAAGCCGTATATGATTACACTTATGATGTTGTCTCGGCAATGAATGCCCAGGGTACTGCCCCGGACATGGTTCAAATCGGCAATGAGATTACCCATGGCATGTTATGGCCGGATGGCGAAGTACATATGGGTGATGCGGTCTATGATACGCCCACTCAATGGACAAATTTGGCTACTCTGGTCAATTCAGGAATTGACGCTGTAAAAGATACTGGCTCATCGGCTGAAATCATGGTTCAAATTGCCGGCGGTGATCTATCTGAACTGACATGGTTCTTTGATAATATTCAAGCCTATGGCGTCAATCCGGATATTTTAGGCATCTCGTACTATCACTACTGGCATGGAGATTTTGCCGCTTTGGATTCCTTCATTAGTACATTAACCACCCGCTATGGTAAAGAAGTCCTGATTGTGGAAACTTCCTATCCATTTACCTTGAATTGGAATGATTGGACGAATAACATTCTCGGTTTGGAGAGTCAATTACTGGACGGATATCCTGCAACACAAAGTGGTCAGAAAGCCTTCCTGCAGGCTGTCGTTGACACGACCCGGAATTATTCCCTTGGCCGTGGGGTATTCTACTGGGGTGGTGAATGGATCGCCACTTCACCGGAAGATACCGATGGCTCCACCTGGGAAAATCAGGCCATGTTTGACTTCAGCGGGAAAGCGGTTCAGGCGTTTGAGGTCTTTCAATAATATGAAATAGATATCTTTATCACTTGAAAAAATCTCCAGCATTTTATCTTGCTGGAGATTTTTCAATATTTGGGTGTTATATTGACGAGTCAACTGATAAAGTAAGAAGATATACAAAATGTTATAATGCATTGTTAATTAAAAAGTCATCAGATTTACTCGTTTTTTTTTACCTATGCGTGTACAACTTATTCACTCCGATCAGATACAGGAATTATTATGAGAAAAACAACTTGGGTTGAACGTTTACAGTACAAATTCGACAATTATATGGCAAAAGGCACCATAGCCTTAATCGGTGGATTGGGCATCTTATCCGCTGTTGTAATCGCTATCGTTGCTCTTTTTATCGTTGTATTTAAAATTGGCCCCGGAGATGGCGAGCCAGTTAGCTTCATTGAAGCCGCCTGGCTAAGTTTAATGCGCACACTGGATGCCGGAACCATGGGTGGCGATACGGGTTGGGGCTTTCGACTGGCCATGTTTGTTGTCACAATTGGGGGTGTCTTCATCATTAGCACCTTGATCGGTGTCCTGACCAGTGCTGTTGAAGGTAAACTGGAGGAGCTGCGGAAGGGTCGTTCCAAAGTCATCGAATCCGGCCATACCATTATTTTGGGCTGGTCTTCGCAGGCTTTCACCATCATTCCCGAATTAGCTACTGCCAATGAGAACCAAAAAGATGCTTGTATCGTTATTCTGGGTGATATAGATAAAGTCGAAATGGAAGATGCCATTCGCGATAATTTGGAAAAAACCGGAAACACCCGAGTAGTTTGTCGATCCGGAAATCCCATTGACATGACGGATCTGCGCATGGTCAGCCCACAGACTTCCAAATCCATCATTGTTTTATCCCAGGAAAAAGAGAATCCGGATGCCGAGGTTATTAAAACATTGCTGGCTATCCTTAATAGCCCGGATCGCCGTCCTGAACCTTATCATATTGTGGCAGAGATCCGTGATCCACAGAATGCTCCCATCGTTAAAATGATTGGAGAGAATGAAGTGGAAGTCATAATGGTGGGTAATCTCATTTCCCGAATCATTGCCCAAACCTGCCGCCAATCCGGATTGTCGGTTATTTATACCGAGCTGTTAGATTTTGGTGGAGATGAAATTTACTTCAAGGAAGAACCGGCGCTGGTGGGTAAAACCATGGGCGAGGCCCTGATGGCTTACGATACTTCCACGGTAATGGGGTTGATGCCTAAAACTGGCTCGCCCATGCTCAATCCCCCCATGGATACAGTCGTCAATGCTGGCGACCAACTAGTCGTCATCGCCCAGGACGACGATACTATCCATCTATCTCATCTGACCGATTTAGGAATCAATACCGCAGCCATCGCCCAATTTAAGTCTCAGCCCGCTCAAGCAGAACAAAATCTGGTGCTGGGTTGGAACTGGCGGGGCATCTCCTTGATCAAAGAGATGGATTTTTACATGCCCAAGGGATCCTCCACCCATGTCGTTTCCTCTTATCCGGAGGATGCTGAAGCAGTTCGCACATTTGCCGAACAATTGACCAACACCACCCTCACGTTTTCAGCTGGAGACACCACAGATCGAGTGGTTCTGGATGCCTTGAATATTGCCGAATATGAGCACGTCATCCTTTTATGCTACTCGGATCACATGGGAATTCAGGAAGCTGATGCTAATACATTAATGACCCTGCTGCACCTGCGCGACATCTCCAAAAAGACCGGGGTTAATTTCTCCATCACAAGCGAAATGTTGGATGTCCGCAACCGGGCTTTGGCCGAAGTCACCCAGGCAGACGATTTCATCATCAGCGACAAAATCATCAGTTTGATGCTGGCTCAAGTTTCCGAGAACAAACATCTCAATCTTGTCTTTGAAGATATCTTTGATCCGGAAGGATCAGAAATCTACCTCAAACCGGCAAATGAATATGTGATTCCCGGACAATCCATTAACTTCTACACCGTCATGGATGTTGCTCGCAAACGCAATGAAGTAGCCATTGGTTATCGCTGTAAAGCCTACGCCAAGGATGCTTCCCATGCTTATGGGGTGGTGGTTAATCCCAGGAAATCTGATCCTATCACCTTCTTGGACGGAGACAAGATCATCGTCATCGCAGAAGAATAACCAATAGCCATTGCATTGAATCAAAAACCGGTTCAATTGGACCGGTTTTTGATTCCCTGAAACAAACAAGTCAGCGATTTAATTTGACACGATCCATCCCTTCCTGGAATTGACGTCCAGCAACCTTTGTACTAAACTAACCCAATGGCACACATTCTACTCATTGAAGATGCGGAAAACCTGGCCGAAGTTATTCGCCAGGAACTGCAAAAAAACGGGCACAGCGCAGTTCACACCGCCAGCGGTGAAGAGGGTCTAGTCTACCTTCATGATAATGAAGTGGACTTGGTCATCCTCGATTGGATGCTGCCCGGCATGGATGGTTTGGCGGTACTACGCGAAATTCAAAAATCCTCGGAAATACCGGTGTTGATGCTCACCGCCAGAACCGATGAATTGGATAAAATTCTCGGTCTGGAATTGGGTGCAGAGGATTATATGACCAAGCCTTTCAGCATGCGCGAACTGCTCACCCGGATCAATGTTATCCTGCGTCGTGCGGCAAAAAACCAAATGGATCACAAAAACAATCTGCCCAAAACAGAGATAGCATGGAAAGACCTGTTGTTGGATTGTACACAGCATCAGGTTTGGGTTGCTAAACAAGCTGTTCCCCTTTCTCCTACCGAATTTGATTTGCTTGAATTATTCCTACGCCATCCGGGTCGGGTTTTCAATCGCTCTTATTTGATGGAAACAATCTGGGATCAAAATTACATTCCCGGGGACCGGTCCATTGATAATGCCATCCTGCGGCTGCGCAAAAAAATCAATCCATTGGGAGACGCCATTGAATCCGTCTGGGGTATCGGCTACCGATTCAATAACGGCCAGTAAGAAGTTCCCATGAAACAAAAAATTCCCTGGAAAGTGTTGGCTTTATGCTGGACAATTTGTCTGGTCTATATTGCCGCCCTGCAATTCAGCGCCAAGGATATTGCCTATTTTGTCCATTATGAAAACATGTATTTACTGGTCTTCTTCTGCAGCTTCTTTCTTGCTATGCACTTTTATTCCACACGAATGAAAATCAAACAAAGAAGGCTGGCCAAGTGGATTAGCTATGGTATCTTGCTCCTCGCTTTTCCAACCATATTTCTTGCTGCGAAAATTATCTGGCCTTTTTCCTATACGCCTGAGTCAACATCCGTAAACAAATTGCTGAATTACTTGCTATTTCTCTTTTTGGCAGTTTGTTTTTCCATAGGGAGTGAGATTTTCTTCTTCCTTTTCGATCAATGGAATACCATGCGCCGCCGCTCCATGACCCTGAATTTGACTCAAACTTTGAGTTTGATCGTCCTGGCTTTACCGATGCTGGCGGTGATGGGGTTCATCATCCTCAATGCTTTCACAACTCGGGGCCATACCAATGGCAGCTTTACGCTTCCTGTCACTTTTTTGGGAAAATTTTTCACGACCGTAGCCACCCAGTTGTTTCCACTGACCGGCATCTCGGCTGGCGTCGGTGTATTGGCTGTGGTGATGGCTTTGCCTTTTGTCTTTCTTTTATCTTGGAGAATTGCCAAACACTACACCCGCCGATTAAAACATCTGGTTGAATCCGTCAAGCTAATGAAAACTGGTGATTTGCAGGTTCGGGTATTGATTGAAGGGGAGGATGAAATCAGTCGCCTCTCGACTGACTTCAATGAAATGGCTGAAGCCCTGGAATTATCGCAAAAAGAATTGATTCAAAAGCAGGAAAAAATCAGTGCTTTAATGGCAAGTCAAAAAGAGTGGCTTTTAAAAATCTCCCATGAATTGCGGACGCCTATTACGACCTTAAAAGCGGTTTTGGAAAGTACGCCGCCGGAAAACATGGATGAAATCAATCAACGAACCATCATGCTGCAGCAGGAAGTGGACGGTTTGCACCGCTTGATCGAGGATTTATTTGCCCTGACCCAGAGTGAGCATGCCCAACTGAGTCTGCAACTGGAATCCTTTCAAGTACCGGAAGAACTCCCCCCCCTTCTTTCGCCTTTACAGCACTTCGCGTGGGAAGAGAAGCGTATTGAAATGGTATCGGATTTTGATCTCGTGTCATGTTTTATTCGTGTGGATCGTATGCGTCTATCCCAGGTGATGCATAATTTGATCCATAATGCCATTCGTTATACACCGCATGGCGGTGTGATCTACATCCGCGGTTCTCGGATGGATAACCAATTTTTTCTGACGATTCAGGATACCGGGGAAGGCATACCGGCTGATTTGATTGAAAAAGTGTGGACTCCATTCCAAAAACATCCCCGTTCCAATGGAGCCGGGATTGGCCTGACGCTCTCCAAGGAGCTAATTCTTTCCATGGGTGGAACCATAGCCGTAAAAAGTGAACCCGATTGCGGCGCGTGTTTTGAAATTCAGTTTCCACTATATGAAGGCTAACACAAATTTAATTGCATTCCAGGTGCATCCTCTGGCCGCACTTTGAAACCAAACCTCTCATAAAATAATATTTTCCCTTTGGCACAAAATAACTGCACCTGATGGATTCCTTGCATTTCACATCGAATTAAAAGATTCTCCATGATGGCTTTACCAATCCCTTTTCCCTGATACTCCGGCAAAATGATTAAGTCATACACCATGGCATAGAGTATACCGTCCGAAACAATACGCCCAAAACCGACCAGACGATCTTGATCATAGGCAGAAAGGGTCAGCCAACTATTGTGCAGAGCCAACATTAAATCTTCAGGGGCAGCTGTGGTTTGCCAACCAGCTGTTTGGAAAAGATGATAATAGGCGTGTTTTTCCGGAATTGTTTCCCTGTAAGTAATATCCATCGCTTCCCTCCTCGAAACTCCGATTAATTAAAATAATCGTTTCCCATCAAGATGATCAACTAAACTTTGCCTATGGAGCACACCTTCTCAAACAAGCTCCAGCTCCATTATATAAAATTCTATCCTCGAGTACATCTATCATCTACCAATTAATAAACCGTTCAAACCCTGTATTCTCTGGTTTACATACAGTCAGTAGTGAACACTTTGCGACAAAGCTGCGACAAAGCTCAGACAACCCTGCGACATGCCCTCATTATGATTGTTTTATCACAATCGAAGGAGGTTGTTATGACTGTTTCATCTTTATCACATCCCTATTGTATTGAAACCCATAATCTTACCCGGACATTTAAAAATGTGACCGCAGTTAAAAACCTGAATTTGCAGATGCCCTATCAATGTGTATACGGATTCCTTGGACCCAATGGTGCCGGCAAAACCACTACCATCCGCATGATCTTGGGTCTGATTAAACCCGATCAAGGCAGTGTTCAGGTCTTTGACAAACCCATGACACGCAAAAATATTCAACTATACCGAAAGATCGGCGCGTTGGTGGAAAGCCCCAGTTTATATGCCCATCTGACGGGTGAAGAAAATTTGGAAGTTACCCGCCGCATGCTCAATCTGCCCAAGGCAAATATCGGCAATGTTCTGCGCTTATTCGATTTACAAGGCGCCCGCAACAGGTTGGTTAAAGGTTATTCCATGGGCATGAAACAACGTCTGGGGCTGGCATTGGCTATGCTGGGAGACCCACAATTGCTCATTCTGGATGAACCCACCAACGGCCTGGATCCAGCCGGTATTCATGAAATCCGGGATCTGATCCGCGATCTGCCCAAAAATTCCGGAGTGAGCGTATTTCTTTCCAGTCACCTGCTCAGTGAAGTGGAACAAATGGCAAGCCACATCGGTATCATTCACCAGGGAGATTTTCAATTTCAGGGAACCTTATCGGAGCTACAATCCCATCATGCACCACGGCTGCAACTTCAGGTCAGCAACAAAGAAGAAATCAAGAATTTACTTAAACTCAATGGATATGATGTGACTGGGAACAACGGAAATTTGCAAGTCTCGATTACTTCCCCCTCCCAGGCAGAGCAAATTAACCACTTGATCATGCATCATGGGTTTCTCATCCAGCAATCCAGTATTCTACAGCCTACACTGGAAGATATTTTTATCCACCTGACCCACAAATGAGACTGACATGAAACAATTAGCAGCAATCTATTCAGCAGAATTACTAAAACTCAAACGCTCCATTGCGCTTCAGTTAACTTTCCTCATTCCTTTGCTAATCATCCTATTGATGATCGGCACTCTGTTAAACAAGCATCCGGAAAACTACGACCAGAAGATGTTTTCCAGTATGTTGCAAAGTGTCTATGTCTCCTGGTTGATTCTGGTTTTGCCCTTGTTCGTAGCCATTGAAACCGGCTTGATCAGCGGCAGTGAACAGATAAGCTCCCAATGGAAGCATATTTTCTGTTTGTCCATTGCCAGGGGAAAAATCCTCTTCGCCAAATGGCTGGTGGAAGTGACAGTCCTGACCGCAGCAAATCTGACTTTGACGGTTCTTTTCGTCTTGGCTTTCCCCATCTTACGAGCCTGTATGCCAGAGATCAACTTCATCTTTTTCTTATGCGTCCAGGATATGCTGACCATTTTCTGGCAAATTTGTGTATCTACATTGGGCATTGCCAGCCTGCATTTCGCCTTCTCGCTGCTCCTTCCCGGACTGGTCCCGGCTATTGGACTGGCAATCACCGCTGTTACATTCTCCATTGGCATAACGTACAGCAGTGTGGGCGTGGAATTATTCCCCTGGACTCTGCCAATGGTATCCGTAGCCAATTATGTCAACCTGGAACTAACCTTGTCCACAACCAAAGCCCTGGCAACCAGTTTGATTGTCAGCATGCTGTGCTGTGTGATTGCCATTCCAGCATTCGTACGAAAAGATGTTCTTTAATGGAGGAATCCCATGCTTGAATGGATAAATATTTTCACCGCAGAAGCCTTAAAACAAAAACGCTCTTTAACCGGATTGATTCTCATTTTGGCACCAGGACTGATGACGATCTTCAATGTACTGGTTGGATTAGGCGGCTATTATGCCAGGGCGAGCTCCGGGGCGGAAATTATGAAAACCGTGGTCAATAACTCCCTTAATTTGTGGGCACTCATCATGCTGCCTATGGCAATGACCCTGATGACGGCTTTGAATGCCAATGTGGAATACCGCAATAATCAATGGAAGCATATTTTTGTCCAGCCGGTATCCACCTGGCGGATAATGATGGCTAAATGGTTGATGAATGTCACTATGGCAGCCGTCTCCCATTTGATTTATTTCGGTCTGATTTTGATGGTTGGGTTTATCCTCTGCACCATTAATGGCCAGAGTTTTGCCGGCAGTGTGGATTATGAATTGCTCTTCCAACGTATGGGGTTGCTATTCCTGGGATCTCTGCTCCTGATTACCATCCATACCCTGACAGCCTTGTCTCTGGATAATTTTCTGACGGTCATGGCCTTTGGCACGATGATGATGATCTCCAACTATTTTGTTGCCCAATCGGAAAAATATGGCATCTTCTCGCCCTGGGCACACCCCATGCGGCTGCAGCGTTTTATGATGGAAGACCCTTATTTCCGGGTCCTTCTGGCGGCTAATATCATCGGAAGTGTCTTGTTAGCCGCTGGAGTAATAAAGCTTTTGACTAAACGACAAATTACAGCATAGATACTTTCAGAACCTGATCAGTGGGCAGATTAAAGAAATTTGAGAAAACAGCTCATTTACGGGGCAAAGGTTGACGGATGGTTTTGTTAGTGATATTATTTTGTCGTTAGTCGGGCGCGTAGCTCAATGGTAGAGCAGTGGCCTTTTAAGCCATTTGTTGAGGGTTCGAGCCCCTCCGCGCTCACAAAAACCTGTCTTGTAGGCAGGTTTTTTTGTTGTCCAATGACACAGCCAACATATTTCACATTTTCTTTGACAAGATTGATCAAAATATTTTTTTGCATGAAATTGACACTTGACCTGGGATTTTCTGGTCTTTCGATCAGCTAGCAACCTTGCTGGTTCAGGTGTAAAATGATGCGGATAAGAATAATTTAGCCATAATTCCTCAAAAATGTATTTTTTTTAAAAATTCTTTTCACCAAAATTAATTAAAAATCTGTCAGCTGTTGAGTAAAGTAGTTTGAAAACACCTTCCTTGGTTTCATTTTTGAAAAATTTATCCGGGAATCCCCGGGGCTGTGTGTATCCCGAACCTCTCTGGGGTATTCCGTTCAATTTATACAGTCCTTATGCATCCATTTATATGGTAGCCATTGGCCTGGTAGATACGCAGATCGGATTGATCGTCAGCATCAGCTGGGCGGTTCAATTAATTTTTGCCTTATTCAGCGGCGTGATAACCGATAAACTCGGCCGCCGCATGACCACCCTGGTCTTTGATGTGATGGCCTGGGCTGTCCCAGCCTTCATCTCCGCCATTGCGCAAAATTTCTGGTATTTTCTTGCAGCGGGGGTGGTCAATAGCGTTTGGCGGGTCACCCAAAATTCCTGGACCTGTCTCCTAGTGGAAGATGCAGACCCCAATGAAATTGTCGATATCTACACCTGGATTTATATTGCCAATCAGCTATCGGGCTTTGCTGCCCCGCTGGCCGGTTTGATCATCAGTCGTTATTCGCTCATTCCCACCGTGCGCGGGCTGTACTTCATGGCGGCGATCATGTTCACCCTCAAGGCCATTGTCACCTATCAGATGACCGAAGAGACCGCACAAGGAAAAATTCGTTTACATGAAACGCATCATGAAAGCATGCTACATGTATTTCAGGGTTATAAAGATGTTTTCAGTGAATTAATTCGCACTCCTCAAACGCTGTATACAGCCGGGATCATGTTAACCATCAGTATCGCATACATGATCATCAACAGCTTTTGGCCAATTTTATTAACCGAAAAATTGATGGTTCCCGCAGCATATTTATCTATTTTTCCCTTCATCAAATCCGCGGTGATTCTTATCTTCCTCTTTACCATCCTTCCTTTCATAAAAAAAATGCATTATCGACTCCCCCTGGTGATTGGATTTTTAGCCTATGTGATCAGTCAGACACTGCTGATCATCTCCCCTGCACAAAATTATTACTTAATTGTCTTGAGCGTGATTTTAGAAGCCTGTAGTTTTGCCACAGTCGTTCCCTTGCTGGACCAAATGATGGTTCTCACCATTAACGCCAAAGAAAGGGCTCGTATCCAATCCATTATGTACGTGGGAATCATTCTGTTCACCGCCCCGTTTGGCTGGATTGCCGGTATGCTGTCGGATTTGAATAAAATTTATCCTTTTTTATTAAACATCCTTCTCTTTGGATTAGGCGCTCTGCTGGCTTCCCGAGCTGGAAAATATGCTCAAAAGCAGAAAGCTATTGAGCATGGAATCAACACCCCAGCCTGATCAAGCAAATTCCGAATAGACAAAGAAGCGATGGATAAAATCTCCATCGCTTTTTATATACAATGTTAACGAGCAAATCTTACGGCTGCATCCTTTCCCTATCCAGGAAAGTTGCCACCCAGACGAAGGGCGCGTTCCAGTTGATGGTCACTTCATTGGTTGAGGCGGAACCGATAATATCCGCATAGCGTTTGGCTGGTGCTTCAGCCAACACTCCTTCAGCCAGGATTTCTTCCTCGGTGGGTGCGGCGTTTGGCCCTCCTGAGATGGCTCCCGCCGGCGGGGGTGGATATCCGTTGCCAGGATCATTCGCCCAAAAGCGATGGTGTGGATGCAGGGTGGCATATTCGCCGTATCCTGTAACGTAGCTGTGATTCAACGGATTACGCCCCATCAGGTAATCCATGTTCATGCGGACCGCATCCAGATACTTTGCGTCGCCGGTCAAATCATAAGCCAGACTAACCAAGATCATGTTGTTTAACATTTGGCCATTTGATCCCCACGGCAAGGGCCCATCCAGCATGATGGCATATCCTTCTTTTTTCTGAAGAGCAAGCATCTTATCGGCAAAGGCGAGGATGCTTCTGCGAACTTTTGCCGCTTGAGCTTCAGGGATTTTTGCCGCATTAACGTTTAAGGAGATGGTGCTCAAGGGCGCGGTCAAGCCCCAATCAAAGGCGTCACTGGTTGCGAATAAGGGAGAGTTTAGCATGGCATCCAGATAAACCTGTTCTCCGGTGGTGATGTACAGCTCCGTCGCTGCCCACAGGAATTCATCGGATACATCGGTATCGGGATAGTTGCCGCCGCCATTCCCGGGATTATTGCCTGCATAGAGATCAGGATGTGCCTTAGCCGCCAGCCAGGCGGTTTGGGCAGCCGACAAACAGCTTGCCGAAAACTCAGCATCGATTTCCTGCCAAACGCGCGCGCATTGGGCACCCGTGGCAGCCAGATTCAGCGTGGCAGCCGTGGAGGGTGGGTAGATATAGCGTCCGGTACCCACGTATTTGTTTTCATTATCATTATCAATTTCACTCGGGGCCACCATGGGGATCGGTGACCAACTTAAATCATGCATTTTATGATGCACCATGCCGGCCAACTCTTGGCCCTCGGGCACCTGCATCCGCAGCAGAAATTCCATTTCCCAACGCGCTTCATCCAGAATGTCCGCCACACCATTGGCGTTCTCGGGTATATGTAAAGAGCCGTCAGGAAAGGCGTCCGGATAGGTTTCATACAAATCCATCAAGGTCCACACCGAGATGCCGCCGTTGACCACATACCTGCCGAAATCACCGGCATCATACCAGCCGCCGGAGACATCCAGTGCATACTCACAACCCGGCCAGGCAATTCCATCGGCATCGATCCCCTTGTAACAGGTTACATTCTTATCCGTTAGATGTCCGGCAAGCCGCTGCCAGGCTGCTCCCACATAGGCTGGATCAATTTGGATGCCGCTGCGATTGTGATAAAAATAAGCCATGGCTTCGATATCCAGGGTGCCGTAAATATCTTCAGAGATGTCAAAAGGAACACTTTGCAAATCCTCCGCGACAATTCGATAGCCGCTGCCCGGCGATGTGAAGGATGTGAAATCAATGAGATGGACATTGTCCCCCGATGCAGCGTCGTTGCCTTTCACGATCGTTTTGCCTTCCAACAAACTGTTGCCATCGGCATCCATCAGACTCCAGACCAGCGGCGCAGTGGCAGTAGATGCCAGCGAAGCTATTTTCTCGCCTTGGGTGAAATATCCAGTTTGGTTCACACTGACCAACGGCGGGATAACCACCGGGGTGGGTGTTGGCATGGGAGTCGCAATCACCACCCTTGCGCTGGCTTCGGGAATGTCGCTGCGGCCAACCTCAAAAAAGATGCCCCGCCCAAATAAGTATGGCTTCTCCCAGGATTCATCCTCCGTATCGGCATTGGACCAGATAATTTTCACATCCCGGTCCTTGACCGTTGCCCCATTAATCTGCGCCTGAAAACCGATTTCCCTGCCGTGCTCTGGCTCAACCAGACCCTCCAATGGCACAGCAACTTCCATGCCCCAGCCGGCTGCTGTCTTGAATACATAGCCGCGCACCAAATAACCGGTACAAAACACACCGGTGATCGTCAGTTTGTCCGGTTCGGTATTGCCCAGATCCGCGGCATTAATATTGATTTGAAAGATTTTATCCTGATAGGAGGGGGCATCCAGATCACCGGAGGTGTTAATATAAAACTCAAACGAATCTTCATTCCAAAATTCCGAACCATGCTGGCCCGCTATAATGTTCTTATCCGGCATCTGCATGGTAATGTAAAGATTATTCAAATCTGCGGCAACCGAGAAAGTAAATGAGCCGTTCTCGGCCGGATCAATTGCATTTTCATCTACCACTTGATTAACCGGGATGTGTTCCCAGTCATCCAGTTTGCCGTCCAGTGTAATAGCCAGCGGAAAGGGAATATAGACAACTTCGCCAGGAATGGCAGTAGGTGCCAAATCCCCGATGATTTCAGTAGGCTGCGGTGTGGGAGTCATGGTATTCGGCGGCAAAGTATTTTCAATTACCCTGGTTTGAGAACATGCGCTCAAGCCCATCAGTAAAATCATGCCAAGTAGCATGAAGATTAATAGAAAATGATGACGTTTGGTCATGGAATATACCCTTCAAGGAAATTTTGGGGAAATCAATTGTCCATATTATGGCATAACTGATAATTTTATATACTGATTTTTTTATCAGGAATTTTAAATCGTTTCCCATCTTATCGGATAAGTCGGATTTAAGGATTGCACATGGAGAAAGCGGCAAAATAAATATCCCTCTGGTTCACACTTAGAAAAAGAGATATTATGGAATAATAAATACATCTGACTATTTTGGTCCAATTTTTATTAGGATTGCCTATTTACCATCAAGAATTATTCAAATTGGAAATTATTAAACCGTGACAATAAAGAAAAATAATCATTTTATCGAAGTCTTCATTCAAGCCGAAGCTGGATCCACCAAACGACTGCAAGTGGATGAAACCACCCTGCAAATCCAGCGGGAACTCACACTAGCGCTGGAGCATCCCTGGTCTTACGGTTTCATTTTGCAAACTTTTTCAGCAGATGAGGATGGACTGGACTGCTTCGTCATCACTCACACGCCGCTCAAGGCAGGAAGTATTGTCCGTTGCATACCCGTTGGTGTATTGGAGATGTGGGAAGGTGCGCACCCTGATCCCAAAATCCTGGCGGTTCCGAAAGGGGAAAACACCGACCTGCCCGGAGGTATCCACAGTATCCTGAGTTTGTTTCTATTCAACCTATTCACCCACTTCCCGGACAACATCCTGAGAATTGGCGAGATTCGGCCAGCATCCGCGGCTTGGGACTTAATTCAGGTGAGTAAGCGTACAAATACTGCTCCCTGACGGATTGCTAGCTGAGTTTTCCGAAGGGGTTATGCCAATCCAACAGCAGGCATGATAGATTCAGCCAACATATATTCACCTCGTCCATCTTCCCCCTTTTCTGTTATCATAAGATTTCTGCTTTACGGCAAGTTTTTCTCATTCAAAGGAATTACCCCAATCCATGATGCTCTTCCAACCGCCACCTGTTACTCGCTACGATCTGAATTTCAATCTCTTCGGCATTCCTGTTCGCGTTCACCCCATTTTCTGGCTTATGACCTTGCTTTTCGCCTCCAGTTCGCGGGGACTGCTGCAATATTTAATTTGGGTGGTAGTGATATTCCTCTCCCTCCTGCTCCACGAAATGGGGCACGCTCTGGTCATGCGTGGATTTGGACGCAGTTCGGAGGTGATTCTCTATTACGGCGGTGGCTTGACAGTACCGCGCGCAGAAGCCTGGGGAACCAGTTGGGCCAGTGTTTCGCTTTCCCGCAAGCAGGAAATTCTGGTCTCTTTGGCCGGCTCCTTTATGGGATTCTTCCTCGTCGCGATTGTGCTGGTGCTTATCCAACTCAGCGGCGGATCGGTGGGTTTGACTTTATTGTTTGGCTTCCTTCCCTACCCCATGATTCAATTGGCTGGCAGCAACGTGCTGCTCAACAGCCTGTTGATGAGCCTGGTGTGGGTCAACCTGTTCTGGGGTATCATCAACCTCATGCCGGTACTTCCCCTGGACGGCGGAAATATCGCCCAGCACCTGTTCCTGATTGCCGACCCTTATAGCGGTCAGCGCAAAACTTATCAATTATCGCTAATCAGCGGGGCTTTGGTGGCGATTGCCGGGTTGCTCCTGCTGCACAGCCTGTACCTGGCGATGATCTTTGGCTTTCTGGCCTTTCAGAGTTATCAGGCGTTGAAACGATAATTAGCAAACACCGGAATTACTATCAATTAAATAGGTTCAACAAGGTCATCCATTATCTCCAGTCTTCAAAGATCTGGAGATAATTTTTCACTTGGGAACCAAAACCAACCTTCCTTCGTTATCCTATTACGGTATACAATAACAATAACGACTATTATTTCGTTCTTTTACCGTAATTTCTGGATGGAGGGAATTTTCATGGAGATTAAGAATTCAATTTTCTCGCGTACCTGTTTACTGGTTCTCGTCGCCGCCTTTTTGGTTGTGGCGGTGACAGCGATCGTCATCATCCGCAACGGATGGTTAAACCCCAAAACCTCTCAGCCCATTACGGTAAATGAACCAATCACCAGCGGAGAAACCAAGCCGATGGAAACCGAATCTACTCAAGCACCCGTCACACTCAGTGAAGGGCAATCTGCACCTGAAACTGTTAGTCCGCTCCCCACGGCTCAGGGAATTCCCCTGAACGAAGCGGAAGTACAGGCCATTCTGGATCGGCTGCCCACCCTGCCGCCAGCTGCCGAGCAACAGGAACCATTTAAGCTGGCTGGTGACCCCATCCCTCCGCCGCGCAGCGGAGAAATCATCCCGCAAACTTTCCCCCCCCAGGGTGAAGCCGTCCCCGGCCCCGAAGTCGAGAGCGGGCCGCTGCAAGTGCTGCGGTATTCACCTGAAGGGGAAATTCCTGTCGCGCCCTTTATCAGCATTACCTTCAACCAGCCCATGGTTCCCCTGACCACCCTGGATCAGCTCAATCAATTGGATGTTCCGGTGCAGGTGGAACCCGCTTTGGAAGGCACCTGGCGTTGGCTGGGTACGAAAACTTTGACATTCCAGAGTGATTCCGAACTCTATGACCGCCTGCCCAAAGCCACGATCTTTACGGTCACCATCCCGGCCGGGACAAAATCCATGAGCGGCGGCGAACTGGCCCAAAACGTTACTTTTCAATTTACCACCCCGCCCCTGCAGATGATGCGCTATTACCCCGAATATGATCCGCAGCCGGCAGATCCCACACTTTTTATCCAATTCAATCAGCGCATCAATGCCGACAAACTGCTGCCCTTCATCAGTTTAACCGCCGGCAGCAGCAATTATCCATTGAAGTTGGTCCCGGAAAATGAAGTCAACGAGAATAAAACACTGAAATCCTACTTTACCAATGCCCTGGAAGGCCGCTGGTTGGCGTTCAAATCCACGAAAACGCTGCCGTTGGATACCAGTTACACCGTCACGGTGAAAAGTGGCGCCCCTTCTGCGGAAGGTCCGTTGGTCACAACCCAGGATTTAACCTTTAATTTCTCCACCTATGCCCCCTTAAAAATAGACCAATACGGATGCTCCTGGTCGGAGGAACCTTGCCAACCCCTCTCCCCATTCACAATTAATTTTAACAATTCCCTGGATGTGGCAGCCTTTGACGAAGGGATGCTCTCCATCAGCCCGGTACTGCCCGGCGTCAATGCCAATGTATACGGCAATACGATCTCAATTGAAGGTGCAAGTCAGGCACAAACCACGTACACCGTCACGGTCAGCAAAGATGTAAAAGACATTTTCGGTCAAACCCTGGGACGCAACCAGCAGCTTAAATTCCGAGTCGGCAAAGCCACACCCACATTGGTAGGACCGGACCGCAACTTTATCACGCTGGATCCGGCAGCCGGGAACCCGGCTCTTTCAGTCTACACCATCAACTATAGCAAATTAGACGTGGAAATTTACGCCGTCCAGCCCTCCGATTGGCCCCTTTTCATCACTTACTTGCAGGCTTATCAACAGACAGATAATCCGCCCGCCTTGCCTGGCAGACAGGTCTTTAAAGACGCCCTTTCCGTCAAAGGTGCAAACGATGCGCTTAACCAGGTTGATATAAATTTAAAACCCTATATGGATGGCAAGAGTGGGCAGTTTATTGTCATCGTTCGACCACCCAGACAATTGCTAAATAATAATCAATGGCAGACGATTCAAACCTGGGTACAGATCACTCAGATTGGTTTGGATGCCTTTATGGATCATAGTGAAATGATCACCTGGGCAACCTCCTTAACGGATGGCGCTCCCTTAAACGGAATCAGCATCGAAGCTGGAAGCAGCGGATTGAAAACAACCACGGATCGCAGCGGTCTGGCACGCTTTGACATTCCATCAGCCACAAGCTATTTAGTCGCCCGCAAAGGAGCAGATACAGCTATCCTGCCCAGCTCCATTTACCCTTGGAGTGATGGTGGTTGGCAAACCAGAAGTGTACAGGACGAATTGCGTTGGTATATATTTGATGATCGGGGAATGTACCGCCCCGGTGAGGAAATTCATGTTAAGGGCTGGCTGCGCCGCATCGGTGGAAAACAGGATGGCGATGTCGGGCTTTTGGGAGCAAATCTGACCGAGGTAAGTTACATCATCCGCGATGCCATGGGAAATGAAATACTTACAGATTTGGCCATGGTGAATGCGCTGGGAGGATTTGATTTTAAAGCCACGCTGCCCGATGCAGTCAATCTTGGCACTGCCAGCATAGAATTCTATGCGCAAGGAAATTTATCCAATCTCTACGGGTTGTCTGGTTATCATAATTTTCAAATTCAGGAATTCCGCCGACCGGAGTTTGAGGTTGTCGCTCGAAATGAGAGTGAAGGCCCTTATCTCGCAGGTGATCAAGCCGTAGTGGCAGTGGATGCCAACTACTACACCGGCGGTGCGCTGCCGGATGCCGAAGTCAACTGGTTGGTTACTACCACGCCCGGTCATTACAGTCCCCCCAACTGGTCGGATTATACTTTTGGCAGCTGGACACCCTGGTGGTATTACAGCAATGAATGGAACGATGCCGCGAATGGAAACACGGTTACTTTTCAAGGACGTACCAATGCCGCCGGAACCCATTTTTTGAATCTTACCTTCAGCCCGAATTTAGATCACCGTCCGCAGAGTATTAACGCCGAAGCTACGGTTATGGATGTCAATCGACAAGCCTGGACAAATTCCACGCAATTATTAGTCCATCCAGCATCTTTGTACATCGGTTTGCATTCTGACCGCTACTTTGTCCAGAAAGGACAGCCCCTTAATATTGATTTCATCGTCACCGATCTGGATGGAAATCCTGTCACCGACCGGGTGGTAGAAATGGAAGCTGCCCGCATGGAATGGAAAAGCAGCGCTTCGGGTTGGCATGAAGAAGCTGTGGATGTACAAACCTGCACAACAGGATCCACGGACAAACCCGGAAGTTGCACTTTTGAAACGCCAATGGGCGGAAGTTACAAAATCACGGCCACCATCACGGATGAGATGGGCCGAATTAATCAAACACAGTTTACCCGCTGGGTGAGCGGCGGAAAACGGCCCACTTCACGAAAAGTGGAACAGGAAGAGGTCACCCTGATTCCTAATCAGGACAGTTTCCAGGACGGTGACACTGCCGAGATTCTGGTGCAATCTCCTTTTGGCGCCGCTCAGGGGTTGCTGACCGTCAGCCGCAGCGGTTTCTTGTACACCGAAGCATTTGAAATCAAGGAAGACACCATAACGTTGACCATTCCCATCAAGGAAGCCTATACGCCCAACATCAATATTCAGGTGGACCTGGTGGGTTCTGCACCGCGGACGGACAACAATGGAAACATCCTGAAAGATGTGGAGCCACGTCCGGCTTTTGCCACTGCCCAGCTCAATTTACCGGTGCCGCCGCTAAAGCGTACGTTGGAAGTTCAGGCTGTACCCAATCAGAAAGAACTGCAGCCTGGTGAAGAAACCGAGGTGGAAATCACGCTGGTGGATGCCAGCGGGGAACCGGTTGCCAATGCCGAGGTGGCTCTTTGGGTGGTGGATGAGGCCGTGCTGGCCTTGAGCAACTATCAAACCAGCAATCCGTTGGATATCTTCTACAGCGCCCGTTCCTCGGATGTTTCCAGTTTATACAGCCGATCGAATATCATCTTAGTGGATCCACTCAGTCTGGCTGCCGCCAATCAGCAGCGTGTATTGGAAAAATCAGCGGGTGATGTTGCCATGATGCCCATGGCAGCTCCTATGGCAACCATGGCCATGGAAGAATCCGCCATGGATATGGCAGCAGCTCCGGCTGCCGAAGTTGGAGCCGCCAATACGCCCATCGCCGTGCGCAGTGATTTTAATCCTCTAGCTAACTTCAGCCCCGTAGTGAAGACAGATGCCACAGGAAAAGCGACTGCCACGATTAAAGTGCCTGATAATCTTACCCGCTATCGTGTCACGGCTGTTGCAGTGGATAGCACCGGCGCCCGTTTTGGCACCGCAGAATCCAGCATTACCGCACGCCTGCCATTGATGGTGCGTCCATCTGCTCCGCGCTTTCTTAACTTTGGGGATGAGTTTGAGTTACCGGTCGTACTTCAAAATCAAACGGATGAAGACATGACGGTCAATGTAGCCTTGCGAACAAGCAACATCACGCTTACAGGGTATCAAGGTGTGCAGGTGATTGTACCTGCTCGCAACCGTATTGAGGTACGTTTCCCGACTGAAGCAGACATGGCCGGTACGGCCAGCTTCCAGGCTGCCGCAGTCTCCGGACGATACGCAGATGCAGCCTTCATTGATTTGCCAGTCTACACACCCGCCACGACGGAAGCCTTTGCCACCTATGGCGTCATCGACAGCGGCAGTGTTTTCCAACCGCTGGCCAGACCTACAAATGTCTTCCCGCAATACGGCGGATTGGAAATCAGTACCTCCTCCACAGCCCTGCAAGCCCTGACGGACGCGGTTTTATATCTCACTTCCTATCCGTATGAATGTTCAGAACAGATCGCTTCACGTATCCTGGGGATTGCCGCCTTACGGGACGTGCTGACCGCTTTTGAAGCGGATGGGTTACCCACGCCAGCAGAGATGGAAACTTCAGTCCAAAGGGATATTGAACGCCTGCAAGGGATGCAAAATTATGACGGCGGTTTCCCCACCTGGAAACGAGGCAATGAGTCCATCCCCTTTAATACCATTCATGTAGCCCATGCCCTGCAGCGTGCAGAATTAAAAGGCTACGTTGTACCGAATGAAATGCGGCAGTCTTTGTTGAACTATCTGGTCAATATTGAGTCCTATTACCCCTACTGGTACGGAGAGCAAACTCGTATGACGCTCTCCGCTTATACCCTTTATGTCAGGGCGTTGATGGGTGATGTGGATGCTTTCAAGGCCGAACAACTCATTGATCAATATCGATTGGAATCCTTCAATCTCTCTGCTGTGGGTTGGCTGTGGCATGTATTGGCTCAAGCAGACACTCAATCCGGAAAGCTGGATGAAATTCGCACCCTGGTTGCCAATCGCATCGTGGAGACACCCTCCGCAGCCAATTTCATCACCAACTATAATGAGCAATCCTATCTGCTTTTGGATTCGGACCGTCGTACGGATGCGATTCTACTGGACAGTATGATCCGGGATATGCCGGACAGCGACCTGATCCCAAAACTGGTCAATGGTTTATTGGCCCATCGCAAAGAGGGAAAATGGGGAAACACCCAAGAGAATGTATTTGTCTTGCTGGCTTTGGACAATTACTTCAATACTTACGAAAACCTATCTCCCGATTTCGTTGCCAGAATCTGGCTGGGTGATAATTATGCCGGCAGCAACATCTTTAGCGGATATACGACTGATATCAAAGAGACAAAGATTCCGATGGAATATCTACTGTCAGGCGAGGCGCTTCAAAACCTGATTATCAATAAGGAAGGCAGTGGTCGTCTGTATTACCGCATGGGTCTGCGCTATGCCCCGACCAGTTTAAAATTGGATCCACTGGATATGGGATTTGTCGTCGAACGATATTATGAAGGCGTGAATAATCCGGATGATGTAATGCAGGATAGCGATGGTATCTGGCATATCAAAGCAGGCGCAGAAGTACGAGTCCGGCTTACTATGACGGCAGATAACCGCCGCTATCACGTTGCTTTGGCAGACCCATTGCCAGCCGGGCTCGAAATCGTCAATCCTGAGCTGGCCGTCTCCAGCACCAGCTCACAAACCGCCCCGGAAGCAACCAATCGTTATTGGTGGTGGGGACCCTGGTATGAGCATCAAAATATGCGGGATGAACGGGCTGAAGCATTCACCAGTTTGCTTTGGGAAGGTACTTACCAGTACAGTTATCTAGCCCGAGCCACCACCCCGGGAAGATTCGTGGTTCCACCCGCCAAAGCGGAAGAAATGTACACCCCGGAAGTCTTTGGACGCAGCGCCAGTGATATCGTGATTGTGGAATAATCATCACGCTTTTATATAAAAGAAGAGACTGTCTAAAAAGGTCATTTTACATGGACGCAGCTGTCCTATAATCGGATAAACACTCATAAAAACACCATAAGTAGCGGCAATTCATGAATTGCCGCTACTTATTGGACAGCCCCTTTGATTTTCCTAAATTAATTTACCATTGATTGAAATGCATCTTTTGAGACAAATCAATTTTCACTTGCTTGGCACTGCGCGCATCAGAGGCAGGGTATCCCAAAGCCAGAAAACAAGGAATTTCATAAGTCGGCGGAATTTCGAGGAGTACTTTGAGTTGTTTTCGTTCAACCTCCATGGGAATACGTACCACACCAGAAATACCTATATCAGCGGCTGCAATCAGAATATTCTCAATGCACATCCAAATGGAGGCAAAAGCATTCAAGTCAGATAGCGTTTTCGGCTTTAACAAAGGTGATGGCTGGTTGAAACACGGCAGAATCAGGCAGCCTGCCTCGGCCAACATGGCATACTGTTTTGGAATCGCATCCAGATACATGGCCCGCTGATCTTCATCTTTTAACCCCCAACGATTAATAATGCCCAAAGCACCTTTTTCGCCCACAGGATGCAGCAGCTGATCCAGTAGATGAATCCTTTTGGGACGATCCTGTAAGAGGATAAATTCCCATTCGCGCATATGATTGTTGGATGGGGCTTTTAACCCTGCAGCCAGCAGTATTTCGAGAATATCCATTGGGATATCCTTGTCTTGAAAATCACGAATTGTTTTTCGCGCATTGATCGCTTGATTGGTTTCCATCACCTGCCCTCCAAATACGATTTATCACTCCAATTAAATATAGATCATGTATTGCAAGCAGTCAATCATAAAACAAACCGGCAATTGTATTTGTCTAGTAAAAACCCGTGCGATATATGGTTCCGGCGCATTTCCCTGACATTTACCCTTGACAAGGCGGCAGCCTTCGAATATAGTAAACACAGGTTTACTATATGAATCAACAATCTTCCCTCCAGCAAGCCATTGAGACCTGGTCTGCCCTCTATACACAGCAGTCCATGGCTGGTTTTATGCATTTCATGCGTCAGAATGCCCTATCATATTCACAAATCAGTGTTCTGGCAAGGCTTCAGCAACATGGTCCCACGGATATCATTTCCATCAGCAGGGAATTGCAAATCTCCAAGGCAGGTGCCGGGCAATTAATTCACCGCATGAGCCAGGCAGGCTGGATCGAACTTCATTCCTCCCCAAAGGACAAACGCACCCGCTTGATTTTCCTGACGGATGCCGGCAGGCAATTGGTTCATAGGAGTAACCAGGCCAGGGAAGAGTGGATGGCTGAAGTTACTGGCAAATTACCGAAAGAGGAACAAATCGAGCTTTTGCAGGCTTTAAATTTTCTCATCACTCACTTGTCCGTACCTACCGAATGACTGCACCATCATGAATTTTCAAAGAAATCTCATAAATGAGGAGTAGGGCATGTCTGAAAATGTTCTCATGTGGCTTGAAATTGGTTTTGATCTGGCTTATCTGATCACCATTTGGCTATTAGTCATCATCATGTTGAAAAGAAAAGAATCGGTCTTAGCGGAAAACCAGCTGGTTGCTCGTCTGGTGCGATGGATGTTTATTTTACTGGCCGTGGGAGATACCGGGCATGTCGGGTTTCGCGTACTGGCGTATTCCCAAGGAGCCCTGGAAAACAGTCCATTATTGGTTGGCATGGGTTCCCTGGCGACTGCCTATACCGTGACCGTTTTTTATATGATTTTCGTCGAAGTATGGCGTGTGCGCTTCGATCAAAAACACAACGGATTCACTTTGCTGCTATTGGCCGTGGGTCTGATACGCATGATCATGATGGTTTTGCCTGGAAATCATTGGGGGCAGGTCATGCCTCCTCAACCCATGGGCATCCTCAGAAATATTCCCCTGATGATCCAGGGTGTGGGTATTCTGATTTTAATTCTCTGGTCTGCCTGGCAGAGCAGGGACAAAACTTTTCTCTGGATTGGATTTTGTGTCTTTCTGTCCTATCTTTTCTATACACCGGTCATCCTCTTTGTGAACAAAATCCCCATGCTGGGTATGCTGATGATGCCAAAAACCCTGGCTTATCTTGCCATAGCGTTTATAGCCTGGTTCAGTTTTTATCCTCAAAAATCACTAGTAAAATAATTTTTTTTATTTACAAAAAAATCAAAAACGGTCCATAGAACACTAGGATCGTTTTTTTTTATGCAAGATCACCCGGAAGCATTTCTTAATTGAGCGATACCGAAAGAAACTGTGGAATTTTGTATTCAATTATGATATTGTTTGTCTTGTTTATTTTTGCTACACTATAGAGGTAGATATTATGATTTTCAAACACATTACTGTTATGGAAAGCCTTTTATTTGTTGAATGTCTTATCGGGGTGAAATTATGTCAGAACAAAAATGGGAATATGGCGTATTGACCTATGCGGTGGAATTATCAGCTCCAGTTTTCTTTCCACCCAGTGGGGAAAAAATAAGTTACCGCAGGCGTAGTGTTTCAGAAGCGGTAGTCGCTTTGAATCATCTGTCCAATGACGGATGGGAGGTGGTCTCCTGTACGGAGAACAACAACATCCTGCTATGGACACTCAAGCGATTAACCAAAGTTCAATCAGCTCAGTCTTTGCCCACCTGGATAAAAATCGAAGCCAACGAGACACGTTCCTAAATCGCTGAATTTTATTTGGGGCTTTCTTTTTGCGGGTTAAGAGGAAACTGAAATTCTTCACCGGGAAGCAGATTGATGAAGTGAATCTGCCAGCCATGCTTTGTGTGTGTCAGCGCTGTGATGGATCCAGGTGATATTGTGATGCGCTGATAATTTTCCATTGGCAGCCCCATACAAATGGCTGTCATAATGGCCAGAATATCCGCGTGAGAATAACAAACCACAACTTCATCTTCGGTATAAGCTGTCTGGAGAAAATCCAAAAAATTACTGAGACGTTCTTCAATCTGGTCAATGGATTCCCCATGGAGAAACTGCATCCGGTTCGGGGTACGGATCACCTCCAGCCAGGCGGGCGTTTTTTCCAATTCCTCATAAGTTTTCCCGGCCCAATCCCCATAGTCCACTTCCACTAATGGATCACATTCAAGAATTGCCACACCAATCATGGCGGCCAATGGTTCAGCTGTTTCCATGGCTCTTGTCAACGGACTGGATAAAATAACCGATACTTTTTTATCTGCCAGCCATTCAGCAATACATTGAGCTTGCTTAATTCCCTGTTCATTCAGATGTACGGACATATCGCGGCCAGCCAGACGTTCGCCTACCGCATCATTTAACCCATGACGTACCAGCAGCAAGTGAGGCATTATTTTTTACCTTTGTTCGAAGCAAGATACTCTTGTTGCAGTTTGCGAAGCATTTGCACCCGATCTGCAATTTGCTTCTCATACCCCTGATCCGAGGGTTTGTAAAATGACTGCTCGGTCACTGATTGCGGCATATATCGTTGCGGAGTAAAATGTCCCGGGAAGTTATGCGGATATTGATAACCCTGTCCGTGGCCCAGCCCCTTACTATCACGGCTGGAATCCATCAAATGAATAGGAATTTCATCATCACCATGTTGTTCCAACCAATCCAACACGCCATAAATGCTGCCAGCCGAATTGGATTTCGGAGCAGTTGCCAGGTACAGGGTGGCTTCCGTAATCGGGTAAATACCTTCCGGCATACCGATGAACTCAAACGATTGCAGCGCAGCACTGGCTACCACCAATGCCTGTGGATCAGCCAAGCCAATATCTTCACTGGCCAGGACCAACAATCGTCGAAGAATAAAGCGCGGGTCTTCGCCAGCTTTCAGCATTTTTGCCAGCCAATATAACGCAGCGTCCGCATCCGAGCCGCGGACGGATTTGATAAACGCGGAAACCGTATCATAATGCGCATCGCCATTTTTACCGTAAACCACCACCCTTTTTTGAATGGAATCCTGCGCGGTCTGAATATCAATATGAATCACATTGGCATCATCAGGTTTTGTGGATTCAACGGCCAATTCCAGTGCATTTAACAAATTCCGGGCATCCCCGTTGGAGAGGTTGATCATATGTTGGCGGGCATCGTCATCCAATTGGACGTTTTTTCCACCATAGCCGCGTTCCTTATCCTGCAGTACTCTTTCCAATAAAATAGCCAGGTCTTCATCCCGCAGCGGTTTTAATTCAAAAATCCGTGATCGGGAAACCAACGCCGGAATGACTTGAAAGTAAGGGTTCTCCGTCGTAGCGCCTATCAATAAAAACAATCCATTTTCCACATGGGGCAGCAGTGCGTCCTGCTGTGCTTTATTCCAGCGGTGCACTTCATCCACAAAAAGGATGGTTCTGCGGCGATACATTCGCCGCCGCTCCTGAGCTTCAACAATCACTTTCCGTAAATCAGCAACACCCGCCAAAACTGCAGAAATTGTCTCAAAGTGCGCATCAATATATTGAGCAATTATTTTTGCCAGGGTGGTTTTCCCCGTTCCGGGAGGACCAAAAAAAATGATCGAAGAAAAAAGTCTGCCGGATTCAATGGCTCGCCGTAATAACTTCCCTTGACCAATAATGTCATCCTGACCAACATATTCGTCCAACGTTTGCGGACGCATTTTTGCTGCCAAAGGTGCCTGTTGATTTAGTTGCTGATTCATGTCAAAATCAAATAGATCCATAGTGTTTTAAGTATACTGTAAATCGCCAGTCCAATTTTGGGGATTTATGGTGTATTTTTCTTCAGACTGGTTTTAGTATTGAGTACAGTTGTTATTCGTTATAATAGGGATAAGTCAAGAAGTTCTTTCTTCTTAACGAAAAGGGTAGGCAATGATCCTTTTACGGAAATACCGGTATTTCGTATTAATTATTGGCGGTATCATTATTGGAGCTGCTTCAATTTTTCTACTGTTTGATCTTCTCAAACAACAAGATCAATTGTCCAAAAGTCAGATACCTTCCTACATACCTGGAAATCCGACCTTGATAGTCGGCCTGGATAACAGCTTTCCCCCTTATGAATACATGAATGACGGTATCCCAACCGGCTTTAACATAGAAATCATGAATGCCATTGCTCGCGTCAGCGGATATAACATTCAATATATCGGGAAATCATGGGGAAAAATCCTTGATGATTTGAATCAGGGAAAAGTAGATGTTCTTTCGGGTATGTTCATCAGTGATGCCAGGCGGGAAATTTATGCATTTTCTTCACCTCACAACTACGTATCATCCGGATTGTTCACATCTATCGATAGTGAAATTAAAAATCTCAATGATCTAACGGGCAAAACCGTTATACTCCAGGATGATGACATCATGGAGGACTACGTACGCGAGCAAAAGCTGGATATAGATGTCATTGCACTTGAAAATCCTGATGATGTACTGATTTTGTTGGCCGAGGGAAAAGGAGATGCAGCCTTACTTTCTTCGATCTCTCAGGGTCAATATTTTATCACCCTAAATCAACTCGACAACCTTGCCATTCATACCATTGAAATTCCAGCCAGAGAATACGCTTTTTCAGCATTGAAAAAAAATCAAGGATTGATTGACACACTTGAAGAAGGTTTAACTATCATCAAATCCACGGGAGAATTTGATGCGATCAATAACAAATGGTTTTTTACTTACAAAAAAAATGATAGCCTGGCTGCCTTGAGAGCGGTGACTTATGGGCTGCTTTTTCTCATTTCCCTTCTCATCATCAGTTTAATCTGGAGCAGATCGTTAACCAAACAGGTTGATTTAAAAACTGCCGATCTGATGCGTAGTGAAGCCAAGTTCCGAATTATCTTCCAACATGCCTCCGAAGGAATTGTGATTGTTCATCAAGAAAAAATAATTTTCGCCAATCCAAAAGCCAAAGAAATATTAGAACTGGGAGATAAGCCCTTTGAGGACATCGACTTTTTCACAATTCCCCATCCAAGTGAACAGAAACGATTAAAGGAATACTACAACAACTTTATCTCCGGCATTGCAGCACCGACTCAATATACCTTCATGACACTCAGCGCGATCACAAAACAGGTGCGTTGGTTGACCCTTAATGTGATGAGAACAACCTGGGACAATAAAGATGTGCTGCTCATTTTTTTCAATGATATTACCGATTTTCACGTCTCTGAAGCTGCGTTGGAAGTCAGTGAAGAAAGGCTGAACCTCGCTCTGGAAGCAAGTAATGATGGCATCTGGGATATTAATATTCTGGGGGGTGAAGCCTATTTCAGTCCACGCTATTATTCCATGCTGGGTTATGAAACGGATGATTTTCCTGCCGGTTTTAAAAGCTGGATCAAATTGCTTCATCCAAATGACAGACAGGAAACTGTAAAAAAGCTGAATACCCTGCTGGATTCGCCGGACCATGATCCACATGAATTGATCTTTCGTATGAAAGCAAAAGATGGCCGTTATCGTTGGATTTTGTCAAAATTTAAAATAACCGCCTTTGAGCAGGAGACAATTCCCAAACGGATCAGCGGTATCCACACGGATATCACCAGTAAAAAGGTGTATGAAGAAACCATTCGCAAAGAGAGGGATGTGCTGGACCTGATTATGCGTACCAGCAATAACGCTTTTTTTGTGACAGATAAAGAAGGTAATATAGCTACCATTAACCACACGGCTGAACAATTATTTGACTGCCAGCTCCCCGATGTGGTCGGTATGCCCTACACGGAAATCAATGTGCAAATACTTGATCCAAACTTCACTCCCCTTAATAATCCGGAAAGGCTCATCGAAGTAGTAAAAACTTCCGATACGCCTGTCCATAATCTTGAACGGATCATCACCCAAGGCAAAAAGGAATTTCACGTTTTACTTAATGCAGCAAAATTACTGGATTTGAATCAGGAATTTGATGGAATGGTCGTTTCCATGATTGATGTCACTGAGATAAAGCGGGCAAATGAAGAAATTAAACAATTAAATCTGGCATTGGAAGAACGCATCCGTCAAAGAACTTTGGAGCTTGAAAGAAAAAATGAAGAATTGGAAACGTTTACCTATACCGTTTCGCATGATCTGAAAGCTCCCCTGCGCGGTATTGATGGATACAGCCGATTATTGCTTGAAGAATTTCAACCTCAATTAAATTCTGAGGCTCAATACTTTTTAAAGAATATTCGGACTTCCACTGCCCACATGGAGAGATTAATCAACGACCTATTAACTTACTCTCGCATGGAACGGCGCAGTGTTGTCCTGAAGAAAGTTGATATTGATGAATTAATAAAACGGATCCTTAAGGAATATATTACGGACTTGCACAAGACAACTCTGATAATGGATTTAAAAGTAACCAAAGTCATCTCTGATTATGAAAGCCTGATGCAAATCTTAAGGAATTTAATTGATAACGCCTTTAAATTTGCCCGGAAAGGAATTTCTCATCAGGTTGAAATAAGCAGTTATAAAGAGGGGAATTCCATAATGATAACCATTAAAGACAATGGCATTGGTTTTGATAATAAGTATAATGAGAATATCTTTAGAATATTTAATCGTTTACATAATCAGGATGAGTACCCGGGTACAGGAATCGGATTAACGATCGTCAAAAAAGGGATTGAGCGTATTAATGGCAAGGTTTCTGCCGTTGGCAACATAAATAACGGTGCAGAATTTACCATCACCATACCTCAATAGAACGAAGGAGTTGTAATCAATATGTTGTCTGATCAGAATCGGGAAATTAAACCAAAAATTCTGCTTATCGAAGATAATCCAGTGGATATTGACCTGACGCAGCGAGCCTTTAGTAAACAAATGATCAATTGCACCATTGAGATTTCCAGGGATGGAGAGGAAGCCAACGAAGCAATTCAACGATGGGAAGCAGGATTGGAAACACCTCCGGCTATCATCCTTATGGATTTAAAAATGCCACGTATGGATGGCTTTGATGTATTAAAAATCCTCCGCCAATACCCAATGAGCAGTAAAATCCCGGTCATTGTTCTCACCTCATCGAATGAGGAGACAGATATTTCCAAAGCGTATCAGCTTGGAGCAAACTCATATTTACTGAAACCGATTGATTACAGCAAATTTGTATCGTTAGTTCAAATGGTTGTCCAATATTGGTTGGGAATAAATTGCTCGGTGAAATACTAGAGGGCGTACTGCTCTTGCATCCAGTTGCCAAGTGCTGCCAGGGATGAAAATACGAAATCAGGTTTAAGTTTGGATTCCGCTTCCGTTTCTTCCAGTTCGGCATGTTTGGATAGCCAAATCGTTCGCATACCATTTTGATTCCCTCCCACAATGTCCGTTGACATGAGATCGCCGACCATGAAAATATGATTGCCATTTGCATGTGGACAGGTTTTTAAAGCAGAAAGAAAGATCTGCTGATGTGGTTTCCTGAACCCGACGACGGATGAAATCAAAATTGTTGAAAAATATGAGTAGAGTTTATGCATTTTTAACAAGCGAAAAACATTTGATGAATCGCTGGCATTGGAAATTAACCCCATCTTAAAACCCAGGGAACGAAGTAAGATCAGGCATGCATGAGTATCCGGGTCTACTTGCCAGTGAGGCTCAGTGATGCGGTACATTTGATCCAGCGCAGTTCTTAAAATCAGAAAAGGAACATTTTCCCGATCAAACTCAGCCAGAACCGAAACAAGCTGCTGGATGGTAGTTTCTTCGACCAGCGTAATATCCCGCCGACGATAATAACTTTCCATTACTTGTTGAAAACGTTTGAGGAATTTTTTAGTCGGAATAGAAATGCCATTTGCAGATAAAGACTCGGCAAGCGCTTGATAAGCTTCCAATTCAATGGCAACGCGATCCCCCTGGTAATACAGAAGGGTATTCCCCAGGTCAAAAAAAATGGCTGGTTTAATCTGTAAATCACCCCTGTTTATTGACTCCATAACACCAGGTATCCCATTAATAACCTCGCTCAATATCGATGCGATTGGTTAACAGGCCTCCAATAAGGTATTGCCTTAAATTATCTATCAATAATAACACAGCTTTTTCTTCTTCGTTTCGGATCAAAGCAGAGAAGGGCGGAAACACCATGACATTTTCCTGATTCCACAAAGCTGAATTTTGGGAGAATTCATGCCCAGGAAATTGAACCAAGGCAGCGCCGGCGATTTTATTTTCACTTAACCCAAGCTGCAAAGCATTCAGATCAACAACTTCCGGCAAACTCATATTAATAAGATAGGCACTCATTTTCATCTGGGCAATAACATCCCCATTTACTATTTGGTGGGTTCCGGCTGTATGCGGAACGGTTACCAGGACAAAATCGCATTCTTTGACCATCGAACCAATCGCTTGCGGGGGATAAAGCCGGTGAAAATAATCTCCACCCGGATCCCCATGTCCAGGCAATGTATAACCATGATCTTCAGGATGCAGCAGATCGCGTTTCGCCGCCAATATTTGCACACCCAAACCATGGGTTATACGGGCTATTTCACGGCCTACACTGCCATACCCAATTATCCCTATCGTACTATCGTATAATCGAGAGATGGGATATTTTTCCCCTTCCAAAGTAAAGGCATGGCTTTGCTTTGCTTTACAAATCTGCATCAATTGATACCCTAAAGAAAACATCTGCATTAAGGCGATATCGGCATAGGCAGGGGCTGTCACCCCACTGTTATTCGTCACTACCAGATCGGGTTTGTTTATAAAATCTTCACCTATAAGACGGACATCCACAACGGTTTTAAAAATATGCATCCATTTTAAAGCTGGAACGTCTTCCGCCCGTAAAAGCAAGGTGTCGGTAATTAGGATCTCTGCTTTTTCCAAAAGCTGGCGCGGCAATTCCTGAACGGTTTTAATCACCTGTTGATGAAACTCAACCTTTGGAAACTCCTCCCGCAGCATAGACAACGTTTGTTTTTTCAAGGGAATCAGAATCAGGACATGAATTTTAGGTTTTGGACTCATAGCACACTCTCTAATAAGTTATTTGGAATACCTATATCCTATCAGCGTTTGGCTTATTTGCAAAATTATTTATCAGTTTTGGAAGCGGGGGATATCCCATGATGGATGAAATAGGACTTTATTGTTTTCATTTTGCTAATCGATTTCAATTGAGGGTGAAATCAATTCAATATCGGATTTTTTTTATTTTTCATCTGGATTACGTCCGTGCAGAATGCGAAAACGCGTGGATTTTGGTTTTTCGGCTTTCGGCTGCAATATTTTCATTAATGCGCCAACAACTAACAAACCAACTCCCCAAAATAAAAAACGGTAATCCGGCAGATGGGTACTATCCGATAAGATAAATAATATGACCGCACCTGCTCCTAGAAAAACGATAAAAGTTCCCAATCGGTTCATTCGCTGCATCATCACTCCCGGATAAGAAATGACGGTCTTTTTTTCTATTGTAAAAAAAAGACCGTCAATAATCATTTTTTATCCTTATTCCCGCTCAATCACCGTTTGGGATTGTTCATGCATGTATCCCTGAAGGTAATATAAACTGCCCACATTCTTTCCAACCGCGCCCGAGGCCTTCCAGCCGCCAAAAGCCTGGAAACCAGGCCAGGCTCCGGTTGTCGCCCCCATGGGACGATTGACATAATTGGTGCCGGATTGAATCTTGCTGAAAAACCACTCGGCTTCTTCCGGTGCGCCATAAAAACCTGCCGTCAAACCATAGTCCACATCATTTGCCAAAGCCATGGCTTCGTCAAGACTATCCACCTTTTCAACAAAGGTAATCGGCAGAAACATTTCCTGCTTCCACAGGGCATGCTCACGGGGTACATTTGCTACGATAGTCGGCTGACAGAAATATCCTTTTGCAAAATCGCCGTCTGTCAGGATTTTTCCGCCAACCAGAATCTTTCCATGTTTTGAGAGATCCGCACAGAAAGTTTGATATTCCTGGTAGGAACTTTTATTAATCACCGGGCCTAAATAATTTTCACGAAGCGTCGGGTCGCCGATGGTTAATTTCTTGGTTAATTCCACAAATCGATTAACCACCGCATCATATATCGGCCCTTCAATATAGATTCGGGAGCAGGCTGAACATTTTTGTCCTTGCAAACCAAAGGCTGAGCGGACCAGGCCGACGGCTGCATCTTCTACATCAGCATGTTTGGAAATAATAGTGGGATTCTTGCCGCCAAGTTCAAGAACAATAGGACGCACATATTTCCCATTGGCAAAATCGCGATAGATTTTCATCCCTACCGGGTACGAACCGGTAAAGGTGATGCCGTCTACTTCCGGGCTATCGACCAGCGCTTGCCCCAACGTGCTGCCAGGACCGGTGACAAAATTTACCACACCATCCGGTATACCGACTTCATGCAGCACTTCTGCCATCAAATAGGGCAGCCAGGGAGTATCCGAGGCGGGTTTAATCACCAGCGTGTTTCCAGCCACCAAAACATTGGCAGCAGGACCACCAGTCAATGCGGAGGGAAAATTGAAGGGACTGATCACCAGCCAGACACCATAAGGTTTCAAGACAGAGTAATTTGTGGCTTTATACCCGGCTAAAGGATCCGAAGCTAATTTCTTAACGAAGCCGTTATGTTCTTCCATTTGTGAACATGGATAACGGAACAAATCTGCAGCTTCAGCAATATCACCCAGGGATTCCATGCGGTTTTTCCCTACTTCCAGGGACATAGCCGCTGCCT
>CAVVEM010000002.1:0-64047 GCA_963747325.1 uncultured Chloroflexia bacterium
TGTAGTGCGGAAATCTGTGCCAGGTAATCCAAACTGCCGCGGAAGAAGTGCTCATCGGTCAGTACACTGATGGCAGCGGCGCCGTTCTGACAAAAAACCTTTGCAAGCGCCAGTGGATCAAAATTCTCCACCAGCACGCCGCGCGAAGGTGAGGCGGCTTTAACCTCGGCAATCAGGCGTGGGCGACCCTTGCCCGGTTTGCGTAAGGCCGCCAGGGCATCCAAAGACTGCGGACTGGCTTGCGACTCGGCCTGCACCAGCTCAAGCGGCTTGGCCTGCATGCGTTTGGGTAATTCCAGACGCTTTTGCGCTAGAATCTCATCCAGGCGACTCATACGGTGAAGGCTCCGCTGAAAGTAATCAATTGATCCAGTTTGCGCAAGGCTGCTCCGCTGTTCAAGGAGGTTTCGGCCAGTTTCAAGGCGCCCCGGAAATCACCGCCGCTGGTAGCCGCCAGGGCAGCTGCGCTGTTGAGCAGAAGCACATCCCGGCGCGGACTTTCATCCTCACCGGAAAGTAGTGCGCGCAGCATAACGGCGTTTTCAGCCGGTTCTCCGCCGCGTAGTTCACCGTCCTGAGTACGGCGTAAGCCCAGATCCGACGCGTCCAGCTCGAATGTATCCACCTTGCCGTCATGTAAATAACTGACGCGGTTGACACCGCTGGTGGTCAGCTCATCCAGACCGCCGTCGCCGTGGACCACGTAAGCGGCCTGCCCGCCCAGTTCTCCCAGCACTTCAGCCAGGGGTTGGGTCAGGGCTGGGTCGTACACGCCGATCAGCTGATGGGTAGCGCCGGCCGGGTTGGTCAGCGGTCCGAGAATATTGAAAATCGTGCGCTGGCCCAGTTCACGGCGTGGACCGATGGCATGCTTCATGGCCGGGTGAAACTTGGGTGCAAAAATGAAACCGATGCCTACCTGTTCAATACAGTCCGCCACTTGCCCGGGCGTCAGATCAATATTGACGCCCAACGCGCCCAATACATCTGCACTGCCGCATTTGGAAGAAGCCGCGCGGTTGCCGTGCTTGGCCACTTTCTTCCCCGCCCCGGCAATAATAAACGCTGCGCCCGTGGAAATATTGAAGGTGTGTGCGCCGTCGCCGCCCGTACCGGCCGTATCCAGCAGATCCCCGTGGCTGGAATTAACCGGTACCAAACTGGCCTGTCCGCGCATGGCGCGTGCCGAACCGACGATCTCTTCGACAGTTTCACCCTTCATGCGCAGACTGATCAAATATCCGCCGATTTGAGCCTGGGTGGCCTGGCCGGTCATGATAATGGTCATGGCTTCTTGCGCTTCGGCAGCCGGAAGATTCTGCCGGTTAACAACACGTTGAATATAGGACTTAAGCATGGATTTTTTCCTCCAGATCAACAAGTTCGCTCTTTTCCGCATGAGCGATTTGTAAAAAGTTCATCAATAGTTTTTTTCCGCCGTCGGTCAGAATGGATTCGGGATGAAATTGCACCCCAAAAATGGGATACTCGCGATGACGCAAGCCCATCAGCACACCATCCGCAGTGTGCGCCGTGGCGATCAATGCAGCTGGCAGCGGTTCAGCCACAATCAGGGAGTGGTAACGGGTAGCATGAAAGGATTCAGTAATCCGGCAAACACATCTTCTCCATGGTGAAAGATTTCGGAGGTTTTGCCGTGCATCACATAGGTTGCGCGCAGCACCTGCCCTCCGTAGACAGCGCCAATGCACTGGTGTCCCAGGCATACCCCCAACAGTGGGAATGCGCGGCCCTAATTGGCGGATCACCTCACGGGAGATCCCGGCATCATCGGGATCGCCCGGACCGGGGGAAATCACAATCGCGTCCGGTGCCAGTGCATCCAGCGCTTCAACGCGCAGCGCGTCATTTCGGAAAACGTGTACATCCTGGCCCAATTCGCCCAAATATTGCGCCAGATTATAAGTAAAGGAATCGTAATTATCGATTAATGCCAGCATGAGTACCCTCGCAAAGCTTCATTTGAATCAACATCATGCACTTTCCTGTTCGGCCAGTCCACGGCTTGCGCCAGGGCGCGCGCTTTATTTATTGTTTCCTGATACTCACTGGCAGGGTCGGAATCGGCCACAATACCTGCGCCAGCCTGCACCGAGATGGTCGTTCCCTGCATGACCAGGGTTCGGATTGCGATGCAGGTGTCCATTGTGCCGTCCGCACCAAAGTAACCCACCGCGCCAGCATAGGTACCACGCGGTTGGCCTTCCAGCTTGTCAATGATCTGCATGGCGCGAATCTTGGGCGCACCGCTGACCGTGCCGGCCGGGAAGGTGGCTTTCATCAGGGAGAAGGCATCCATCTCCGGACGCAGGTGACCTTCAGCCTGCGAAACAATATGCATTACATGCGAATAACGCTCAATCTGCATCAAATCGGGTACATGTACGCTGCCGTACTCGCACACGCGGCCCAGGTCGTTGCGCGCCAGATCTATCAACATCACGTGCTCGGCGCGCTCTTTGGGGTCGGTGATCAATTCCTCTGCCAATAAGGCATCCTCTTCAATAGAAGCACCACGCGGACGCGTACCGGCAATCGGACGTAGGGCAGCCGTACCATTTTCAAAACGCACATGCACCTCGGGAGAAGCCCCGATAGGCTGCAAGGGTTCGTCGCCTGCCAGGGTGCCGAAATCAAAATAAAACATATAGGGGGAGGGATTCAGACGTCGTAAGGCGCGATATACATCAAATGGCGCTGCATATGTTTCTCGACTCAGGCGCTGCGAAAGCGCCAATTGGAAGATATCACCGGCGACAATATATTCCTTGGCCTGTACCACGGCCTGCATATACTGTTCGCGGGTCATGTTGGATTGCATCTCGGCAGGACGGTCCCCGGTCCCTGGCCGTCTGCCGGAGGAGGAAGCAGACGGCACAGGTCCGGCCAGTTTCGTTTGTAAAGCGTCCAGTCGGGATTGAGCTTCTGGCATGCCGGCCACTTCACCCATGTCGGCACGTGGGGTGGCGATCAGCATCATGCGTCCGTAGGCGTGATCAAAAGCGACGATTGTATCCGCCATGAGGAAGATGGCATCCGGCAGATTCTCATGTGCTTGCAGATTTCACACTGGGTTCAAAGAAGCGCATCATCTCGTAACCCAGGTAGCCCGCCAAACCACCGGCAAAACGCGGTAACCCGGGTATAGGTTCCGTTGCATTTCCGCCAGTTCATCCGACAGGGCAGCCAGTGGATCGATCACTACGCGTTGAGTGAGTTTGCCATCCTGATGAATAGATAGGGTTTGTCCACGCAGCACATAGGCTTTACGCGGTTGTATGCCAATAAAGGAATAACGCGCCAGGTTTTCCCCGCCGCTGACCGATTCCAGTAAAAAAGAAGGACCTTCTCCGGCCAGTTTGAGATAAACAGAGGTTGGGGTTTCCAGGTCCGCAGACAGGGTGCGGACAATCAGTTGAGGTATTGTTTTGGTTTTAAGGCTGTGTTCGGCAATCATCAGGTTCACTCCTCGGTTAAGTTAAAAATCTCCCTTGTCCAATGGGACGAGAGAGATTACCCGTGGTGCCACCCAATTTAGGCTGACTGCTTTTTAACAAAAAATCCCGTTGCGATGACAACGGGATAAAAGGCCAGCCTCACTTTGTGGGGTACGTCGGTTCAAAACCGGTTATACCCTTTGCCCTGATAACGGTGGCAGTTCCGGCACAGGCTACTTGAATTTTCTTTCGCCCTGCAGCTCCGAGAACCATTCAGCATCGGGATTCGGATGGCATTCTCATCATCTAGCCATTCTCTGGACCGTTTGTCCAATGCTTACTATTTCTCTTCACAGCTTTTTATATAATACTCTTCAATTGTTGGTCAATTTATAGCATTTAATCTGAGGATTGTCAAGACAACTCCTGTATGTAGTTACAGTCACAAATATCCATAGAAAGGATTTGCAAAAAGAGAGAGTTCCAATCAATATTGTAGTTGACCACATCAACATCGAAAGGAGCTCTCAAATGACAGACGATACTGTCAATATTAGTATAACGATAAAAGTCGAAAATGAGAAAATGGAACTGCAGGAAAGGGTGCCAATAACTGCGATAGAAGAAAGTATACATAGCCTAGCAATGGCAACAGGCAAGCAAATATTGCAAGGCGTGATCGAAGTACTGGATGACAGAATCACAGAAAATAAACCTACAGAATGGCGGAACATGGGTACAGAGAATCGCTGGATAATCAGCAGCCTTGGAGAAATGAAATACAAACGGCGGGTATATAAAGATGAAAATGGAAAGCGATTGAAACCAGTGGATGATTTACTAGGACTTCAGCGCTATGGGCGAATGAGTAATAGAGTGCAAGAAATGGGCGCCTCCCTGGTAAGCGGCGCAACATACAGATTAGCAGCGGATCAGCTCAGTTATTTGACAAGAACACCGATCAGTCATAGTTCAATTCAACGAATGACGTGGTCCATTGGCAACCGGATTGCGGATGGTGAAGAAGCTGAACGAAAGCGCATCTTTGCTTCTGGTGGGCAAGATGAGGCGGGAAAAATATCCGCTCCGGTGCTTTATGCAGAGAGTGATGGGGTTTGGCTACACTTGCAGAGAGAAAAGCGCAGATCAACTGAAGTAAGGGTAGCTATTTTGAGTACAGGCCGAAAACCAGTTGGAAAAGACCGTTTTTGCCTTGAAAACAAGCTTTGTTTGACAGCAATTGGCATGAATTCCCAGACATGGCAGGAGCAAATTCTACGGGAAGCTCACCGTCATTATGATTTGGAAAACACTCGATTATTGGTTAGCGGAGGAGATGGCAACGCATGGGTACGTCATAGTTTTGATCGTATGCTGATTCGTCAGGAATTCATTCTCGACCAATTTCATTTACTTCGCGCAGCCAGACGGGCAATACCAGATCGGAAGGTAGCAAAACAGTTGGTCACTCTGCTTCGACAGAAAGGCTTTAAAAGCGTTCAATCCGATCTACAAAAGATGATCCAGGAATCCAGTGGTACTCCAAAAAAGAAACTGGAGGATTTTTACCGTTACCTTTCCAATAATAGAGATGGCTTACTAGATCTACAACACCGTGGATTATCTACCCCTGCTTATCTTGGAGCGATTGAAGGCAATGTTGACAAGTTAGTGGTTCATCGTATGAAAGGCCGAGGCTGTTCCTGGCGCTTGCGTGGGGCTCGGGCTATGCTTGCCATTTGTAGGAACGCTCATCTTTTACGTTCCCATGCTTATCGTTACTTTCCCCTGGATTGTTTGCAACCATCCAGAATTTCTATTCAACATTTGGAGGTACAATATTCTGAAGCCATCCACTGTTCTATGCCAGTTTTCGCAGGACCCCATAAGAACAAGCCTTGGGTCATTAACCTCCATAGGATTTTTTATGGACACTAACCTCTCTCTTTTCCAATCTATGGATTTTCGTTACAGTATCCTGTATGTAAATTAGAATTTGTTATGAGATGATCACCTCATGGGACATAAAAAAAATCTTTCCACCCAATTTAGCTTATTATTTATCCTAGTAAAAGAATAAATACCCCCTGCCTGGTTCGCGGGGGGTATTACTCATGACAATCGTAGCCACGAAGAAGTATTTAAGGACAGTTATGTGCGCAGTTTGAATTGTTCCACAATCTTTTTCATGGTTACTGCCATTTTTGCCAATTCCTGTGCAGATTGATTGACTTCCTCAACTTTCTCGCTCATTTCCATGGTTGACGCTGAAACTTCCTCTACGGCTGCACTGTTTTCTTCACTGATACTTGCAATCATCATAATGGACTGATTAACATCATTCGAGCTGGCGGCCATTTCTTCTGTTGCAGCCGTGTTTTCTTCAATCACAGCAGAGACAGAGTCAACAGCAAAGACAAGCTCCTCAGTCGATTTGCTGATCTGCGTTGCAACCTGAGCCGCGTATTCAGCCTGTTCCTGAACGGATTCCACGGATGCCAGAATCTGTTTTAGTGCATTACCAGCCGAATTTGCCCGATCAACCCCACTTTCAACCTCTCGTGAACCTACATTCATGGCATCTGTTGCATCATGTACCGTATTTTGGATGCCGTGAACCAGAACGACAATTTCTTTGGCTGCACCAGCTGACCTTTCAGCCAATTTGCGTACCTCATCTGCAACCACTGAAAATCCTTTTCCGTGTTCCCCAGCTCGCGCTGCTTCAATAGCAGCATTCAAAGCCAGTAAATTGGTTTGAGAGGCAATTTCTTCAATAGCTTCTACAATCACACCAATTTCTTGTGATCGAACACCCATCTCATGAACCTTATCCGCAGAAAGGCCAACTTTTTCCTGGATGACGTGCATGCCTTCAATGGTTTTTTGAACGGTTTCTGTCCCTTCACGCGCGGCCTTGGCTGCATGAATGGAGACGTCCATTACCCCACGAGCATTTGCCGTAACTTTGATAACACCCTCATTAATCTCGGTGGTTAATGCCGCTGCATTTCCTGCCGCGTTGGCCTGATCTTGAGCGCCTTTGGCTACTCCATCAATAGCGGAATTCAATTGATCGACAGTCGTAGCTGAATTTGAAATAGTGGCTGCTTCCTGCGTAGCTCCTTCAGCTATCTGCTGAATGGTTAATGAAATTTGATTGGTTGCCTCTCCTGCCTGAATACTGGTATTTGCCAGTCTTTCGGCTGCAACATCGAGGCTCTGTGCATTTGCTGCGATATTCGCCATCATTTCATTTAGGGAAAGGATCATTTTTCGGAAGGCTTTACCGAGAACATCAATATCGGATTTTGGGTTTGCTTCAACCGTTAAATCCCCATCAGCTAGTCTTTCCATCATGGAGGCAGTTTCTCGATTATAAGAAATTATTTTTCTGAAGGCATCAGCCAAAACGCCTACTTCATCAAGTCGTTGAATTTTGATGGTCTGATCTACGTCCCCAATCACCATTCGGTCAGCTACCTGACTCATTTCTGCGACCAATTTCATGGGGCTGGTCACCATGTAGGCAGCCAGCATAATGGCAAGCAACAAGATACTTCCAGCTAGTAGAATGCGAAATGAAATTTGTTGTAACTGTTTGGTAACCCGTACCAGTGAAAAACCTATTCGAAAAGCACCCCAGTGCTGCCCATTCACCATAATGGGTGCGGAAATATCCCACATGGTTTCACCGGTATCTCTTTGATATATCTGTTGCAAAACTTCTTCGGTATTCTTGGCTGCCATTATGCCGGTAGGATCATCAAAAATGCGCTTGGTTCGGTTTCCCACAGCATCTTTTTCAGCATTTCCCGTCAATGGTTTTGAGTAGATAGAATTATGAGTGGGAAAGTAGCCATTAATGTCCACTGCTCCCGCAAAAACCACGTCCGCATCGTGCAAATAACCATCTTCAATTAATAAAAAGTTTTCATCCGTAAAAGAGTCATAAGCAGTATGATATTTTGGCGGATCAATTCCATCAATGGGCTGATAATTCGTGTCGAATACATCGGCTACACTTAATCGTCCGCTGGCAATTGCATCTTCTAGGATATGTTCAACGGCAAGTGCGCCGTTGACCGCCATACTTTTTCCCTTTGTCAGTAAAGCTTCTTCCAGCGCGTTGCGTTGAGCCTGAATATCATAGACAAAAAAGATAGCAAGTAATACCGACATAACAAGAATAATGAGTAATGTTGCCCTGCGCCGCAAGCTGCCTTGAATCCAAAAAGATACTTTCTTAAACATATCTGCCTCCATCGAAAAAAAGGATACCAATAACCATCAGGTTAATTGTGACATTTAATATCAGAATTATTAATAAAATGTGTGTTTAATCCTTATAAATTATCTTTTTTCTTTTTTGTATCGTGTTCTTCTGTAAAAATTATGGATTATTGGAAAACCGTATCTTCAAAACGAATGGTATGGAGAGCCTATTGATAGTGTAGTTTTTATTAATGATCAATTTATGCAGGTAGATATTAAAATGATTTATGCTTGTTTATAGGACTTAAAGGAAAATCGGATGGCAAAAATTGTGCATTGGATTCAAAGCAGCCTCCGCCGACGCACAGCATTTTTAATTGTAACTATTATGTCTATCTTGTTGGGGGTCTTTGTTGTATATGATATTGAAACTCAACGCCACTTTACCGAAGAGGCCTTACTTATTAAGGGAAAAACCATGGCCATTAACGGTGCCCTGGCGGCTTCCCATATTCTGGAAGATGCTATTGCAAGCGGCAGGCTTACCGAAGATCAGGTGTTTGATACCGACTATGTCCTGATTGAAGGTACCGATCCTCCCAAATATCATACCGCTTATGATACGTTTACTGATCAAAATATCCTGAGCATCGAAGATGGCTATTTGCAGGACCCTGATATCGTTGCAGCCGTGATTGTGGATATCAATGGCTATCTGCCCACCCATAATACGATCTATTCACAGCCATTGACGGGTGATCCAGTGATGGATCTGGTTAACAATCGAACCAAGCGACTTTTTAATGATGCTACCGGTCTCGCTTCTGCAAGAAATTTACAGCCGTTTTTGCATCAAATCTATTATCGGGATACCGGTGAAGTTCTATGGGATATCTCTGCTCCGATCATGGTGAATGATCGTCATTGGGGGGCATTCCGCATCGGATTTTCACTGGAAAAAGTGAAGGCTGATCTAGCCTATACCAGTTTGCGAGTTGGTTTTGCGGCGTTGTTTATGCTATTGGGTATTTCCATTGCCTCCTATTTGGTTACCAAACCCATTACCTTGGTCAATGATCTGACTCATATCGCCAATCAGGTGGCGTTGGGGGATGTGTCTGAATTATCATCCATAAACCGAGTGGATGAATTAGGTGTGCTGGCAAATTCATTTAACCATATCGTGACCTATCATAGAAATATTACTACTGCCGCTGAACGTATATCAAATGGTGATTTATCAGTCGTGGTCCTGCCGAAATCCGATCAAGATGCGCTGAGTATTGCTTTTGCAAAAATGGTGGCAAATCTGCGCCAAACTATTAAGTCCCTTGAAAAAGAACAGGTTTTGATGAAATCCCTTCTGGATCATTCTGCGGATATGATTTATTTTAAAGATCTTGAGAGCCGGTTTATCCGCATCAGCAAATCTCAGGCGCAGCGCTTTGGGGAATTTGATGCCAGCCAAGCGGAAGGAAAATCGGATTTCGATTATTTTGCTGAGGATCATGCCCGGCAGGCTTACGCAGATGAACAGCGCATCATTCAAAGTGGTGAACCGTTGATTGATAAAGACGAAAGGGAAATTTGGCCGGATGGACATCAGACCTGGGTATCAACGACAAAAATGCCTTTCCGCAATGAAGAGGGCGAGATCATTGGCACCATCGGCATTTCACGCGATATCACCGAACATATGCTCATGGAAGTTAAATTAAAAAACAATCAAGATGCCATGTTGGAAGAAATCAACCAGCGTAAAATCATCCAGGAATTACTTTTCACAGAAAAAGAAATTCTTAATACCACCTTGATGAGCATCAGTGAAGGTGTGATCACCACCGATAGAGAAGGCTTTGTAACCTTCATTAACCAGGCAGCAACTGAAATTACCGGATACGGACCTGCAGAAGCAATGGATCAATCACTGGAATTAGTCTTCAAAATTCTGCTTCCGGATTCCTGGCAAATCTTTTCTCAAATTATCGAACGTCTTTATGAAATGAATTTTTTGCTGAAAGAAAGCCAAAATTATTGGACAGCTACTCTATTGAAAAAAACAAATGTGAAGCTCCTTATTGATGGACAAATCGCTCCCATTCTGGGCACCGATGATTCAATTTCTGGGCATGTTATCGTATTTCAGGATATCACCCAGAAGCAAAAACAGGAAACCCAATCAGCCCTCTCGCAAAAGATGGAATCCATCGGACAATTAGCTTCCGGCATTGCGCATGAGATTAACACTCCGATTCAATATGTGGGAGATAACCTGCGTTATCTCAGCCGCTCTTTCTTTAAAATTGTCGATGCAGTAAACACATACAGACAGTGGCAGCAGGAACATATTGATCAAAGCTATACACAACAAGATCTGGAACGAATGGAAGAGCAAACCGATCCGCGCAAGGTGAATTTGTACATTAAGGAGATCCCCAATGCCATTGAGGAATCACTGGCAGGTGTGGAGCGCGTACGGAAAATTGTGCTGGCCATGCGTGAATTTTCGCATCCCTCTCAAAAAGAGAAAAAATTGGCGGATATCAACCACGGTATCGAGACTACGGTCACCATCTCGCGTAATGAATGGAAATATATTGCAGAACTGGCGTTGGAGCTGGACCCCAATTTGCCGCTGGTGAATTGCCAGATCGATGAAATCAATCAGGTTATTTTGAACATGATCGTTAATTCGTCTCAAGCGATTCAGGAAGTGGTGGAACAGGCTCCAGAGGAAAAAGGAAAAATCAGTATTCGCACAATTGCAAAAAATGACTGGATTTCCATCATTGTCAGTGATACGGGTAAAGGGATTCCGGATGCAATCAAAGATAGGGTGTTTGATCCTTTCTTTACTACCAAAGGCGTTGGAAAAGGTACCGGCCAGGGATTGTATCTGGCCCATAACATTATTGTTAATAAACACAATGGCCGTATCTCCGTGGAATCGGAAGCAGGAAAGGGTTCGACTTTTATCATCGAACTGCCAGTAGATCGCCAGGAGCAAAAAGATGACTAAACATACCATTTTATTTGTCGATGATGATCCGTTGATTTTAAAAGGGCTCAGCCGATCGCTTGATGAATATGAGGATCAGTGGACTGTGGAATTCGCGTTATCCGGGAATGAGGCCTTAAGCAAACTTGGCGAAATCGAATTTGATGCCGTAATCACGGATCTGTTAATGCCATTGATGAATGGATTGGCATTATTGGAAAAAGTTAATGACAACTATCCGGGGGTGTTAAGGTTTGTTTTGTCCGGAAATACCAGCGATTTCCAGGCGATTCAATCGGTGAACCTCGTTCACCAGATGTTTCCCAAACCTTGTGAGATGGACCTGATTTTCCAGAGTGTGGAGCGCGCATGCCGCTTAAAAGATTCCTTATCTGAACCCGGGCTGATCCGGATTATCACCAGTATCCAAAATCTGCCCAGTAAGCCAGCCCTGTATGATCAGTTAATCGGTGAATTACAAAGCACTGAACCCAACATGAAAAGTGTTGGGGATATTATTTCCCAGGATGCCGCCATGACGGCGAAAGTATTACAACTGGTAAATTCCGCTTTTTTTGGCCTGTCCGATAAAATCAGCAACCCGCAGCGCGCGATTTCCTTGATTGGATTGAACACAACCAAAGCTTTGGTGTTGACATCGCATGTGTTCTCAGAATATGAGAGCCGGGCAAATGTGCCGGTATCCATCCGCAATCTTTGGACCCACAGCATGCTGGTCAGTAACATCGCCAGACAAATTGCCAAGGAGCTTGAACTTTCGAAAGAAGATCAGGAAAACGCCCAGGTGGCCGGTATTTTACATGATATCGGGAAACTGCTTGAGCTAAAAATTCCAAAAATGGCCGGCATGATGAAATTCCAAACCAGAAGGGTTCTTATTTCCACGGAATACGAAATTTTGAATACATCCCATGCTGAAATGGGGGCCTATTTACTTGGCATTTGGGGAATCCCTACGAATATTGTCGAAGCGATCCTATACCATCATGCGCCAGCCAAACAAATGGCCAAAGGATGCACCATCATCACCGCGCTGCATATTGCGAACGGGCTCTTGAACATGTGCGAGTTTGAGGAGAAAACCAAATACGAATCTAATTTGGACATGAAGTATTTGGAAACGGTGATTGATCTGAAGCTCCTGGATGGCTGGACAACCTATATCAAGGGGATGATGCAAGGGTAGGGGGGGCTTACAGATTTGAGAATTGACATCGCTTGACATTGCCGTAAAAAACGCATAAACTTTTTAACAGCAGACAACACAGCCGGGGGCTAAACTAGCTGAACCGCCCAATGAAAAAGCAGCACAAAAACATCGGAATAATCACCGAAAAAAATACAGGTAGTTACAGGTAGGGGAAACACCAAATTTACTCCGAGATTACGGACAGGTTTTTGCGTTGCTAAAACCAGAGGGGATGCGTGCATGCTTGAAAAAAGTAGGCGAGAAATAAAGAATCATTTCTGCAAAGTGAAACCAGGAAAATGGTTTGCCCGCTTAATAGTCTTTTTCCTGATTGGCCTGGGTTTTGGCAGCGGAGTGGTTTCTGCTGAATACTTGGGTCCGGATAGAACCTATCAGATAACTGAATATGAAGCCTGTGAGTATGGGGTATGGGTACATACTGCTGCTTTTCATGAGTGTAAATCAGCAGATGGAAATTGGGCAGAGGCTTGTACAGACTGTGGATGGGAATGTAAACCTGGATGGGCGTGTGGAAACGCAACGTATTCATATGTTCTTGGTACCCGTCTGGTGGAACATATAGTTACCCATACCGACCCGGAAGCCACGGTTAGTAGTGTAACCAACTGTACTGCCTGGGGAGACGCCAGTTGGTGTACCCAGCCTGCCTCGTTGAGTATTACCGGTACGGAACCCATGCCGGTTGACCAGATCATCCTCATCGAAGGCACCCGAAACGGGGAGCCATTCGCCTGCCCCGCTGTTACCTGTACTGTGCCCATGTTGGAAGGCAGTAACGCCCTTACCTTTTGGGCTATTTCCACGTATGGCGATTCCTCCAGAATGGGTACCCTGACCGTTTTGCAGGATACCCAGGCGCCCCAAATCAGCGCTGGCATCAGCGGCATTGCAGGCGATAACGGCTGGTTCGTCTCGGATGCCGTCCTCAGTGTGGCTTACAGTGACGCCGTACCCGGATCGGGTATTTCCAGCACAAGCGCTTTGATCAATGGCACTCTGACCGATGTAAGCACACCGGTAACCCTGCCGGAAGGGGTCTATACCATCCAACTGGATGTGCGGGACGGCGCAGGTCTGACGGCGCAGGTGAACCAGACCGCCTGGGTGGATACGACCGCCCCTGCCTTATCCGCCAATCAGCCGCCGCCGGAATCCGGGGTTTATATGAACGGCAATGTGGCCTTTACCGGTACGAGCAGCGATGCCACCTCGGGTGTTAACCGCATTGAGGTTGCGCCGGATGGGGTTAATTGGGCGCCTGCCACCCTCAACCCGGACGGTAGTTGGAACCTGAATTGGGACTCCTCGGTTAAACCAGATGACACTTATACCCCACGGGTTGCATCCACGGATAATGCCGGTAACCGCACGGAGATCAGTTTGCAGCCCATCACCCTGGATAACTCCGCTCCAGCCATGAGTATCACAGGAGCCTGGTACATCTGGGAGACGGGTCATGCCTCCGTGCGCGACACGCGCTCCGGGATTGAGCATATTGAACTCTCTGTTCGGGATGATCAAAACCGCTGGCCGGCGACAGGCTGGCAATTCGAAACTGACCATCTGGAATATGATATCAACTGGAACAGGCAATTCGAGGATGGCACCTGGGCGCCGACTGGCAGTTATCAGGTGCTCTTGCAGGCCTGGGACCGCTTGGGCAATGGACGTTACATCACCGGTCGAATTTACATTCCCGGTGCCGGAGAAACTCCGGTGATCACCAGCCAGGGCATGATCAGTGTGGGGGTCATGGAAGAAACACCTGAGCCAACGCTTGAAGGGACTCCGGCAGGTTTAGCGGCAGCAAACACCCTTGAACCTGCGTCCAGTAAAACCCCGGCCAGTTTCACCTTTTCCAGTGTACCCGTTGTTCCTGAAACGGGTGGAGAGGAAAGCAGCCCATCCAGCCCCCTGGTTGACCCTAACCTGTTGTGGGGAGCCTCTGCGGCGGCAGCCGCGCTGGCTGCGACAGCCTATGCCCTTTCCAGAAAAGAAGAGAAGGAAGCGGAACGCAAACAAAAAGAGGAACAATCCCTGGCGGAAGCCAATGCCAAAGTGGCCGCTTCGGAAGCAACAAAGAACGCAAATTATATCGCCAAGTGCACGCTTGAGGATAAACTTGGCATACCGATTACCTCAGAGATTGTTGCAAGTAGCCCAGGATTGAAAGCCCTTTATCAAAATATCGTCAATACTATTCTCGGGAATCCAACAGAAGGCATAGACGAAGGCCTCCTTTTGAATATAGAAAATGATCTGGCTAGCTATTTTAATGATCAACAAATAGAAAATGGAGGGCAAACTGCGCCGGTTTCTGTTAGTTGGAGTGAGTTTGTCTCCACTCCCGTAGGCCCGACGTTGGATGATGCGCCACCTGCGGTTGATTATTCCAATTTGGTTAGCTTATTTAATCAAGGGGAAGCGGCGAGTAATGCAGATTATGAAACACATAATCAAAATATGGGAAACTGGCTTACGATAGGTTTGGCTACGGTATTAAATTCTGCAAGTAATGCCTTGGGTAGATTGCATGACATTTATACAGGCTTGTGGAAGAATGCAATTACCGGTTTCAAGATTATGACAAATCCGAATGCTACTTTCCTTCAAAAATTAACTGGGGGAGCCATGGGTGGAGCAGTAGTGGTTGCACATTTAGTTATACTTGCTGCAATTATATATGTCATACCTGGCGGCCCTGCGGCTGTCTTAAAGGGATTTCAAATAGTTGATGCTGCTGAAACTGTTGAGCTTGCGATCCGTTTACCGATTGAAGTCATCAATGGAGATCCTCAAGCCTATGAGACATTAGTGGAGTTGTCAGCTGAACTTTTAGATTTTGGTTTACCAGGCAATACATTCGGATACGATGCAATAAAACATCAAGATGATATTGTTGATTTGGCTGATGAAGTTGTTGATGCGGTAGATGGTATCAATCCATCAAAAGATATAGAAAATGCTGAAGATGCAGTTGAGAGTTTAGTGGATGGTAATGGCACAAAGGCCATACTGGAAAGTGGAGAAAATTCGACCGCTACTATTTTAAAAGAAACAGAAAAATATACAGATTATCTCAATGATGCAGGGACACAAATTCGAATAAATAAGCAGACAAGCCAAACTATCGATAATAAAATTTCAGATAATTTAGATAATATGGATGTAGGCAAAAGGACAGAAGCTGAAGTTGCCAATTTCATTAGAAATAACACTGATGCTCAGATAACAGATGTTGGGAATAAAGTAAAAAATGCATTAGGTGGAACATTAGGTGAAATTGATTGTGCCACAGCTAATGAAATTATTGAAGTAAAAAAATCGATTGGAGATGTTGATATTAAACAGTTTGCTAAATATCTTGATCCAACTTTTGAAAATTATATTAATATTCAAAATAAAAATGTAATCTTATACATTGACAAGCAGATTGATATGACTATTCCAGCTAATTTAACCAAAATTCAACAGTTACAGGAAATGGGTGTGACCGTTACTAACGGTTTGAATGAATTAAAAGGAGTAATTAAATAATGGGCTTATCAGGAATGCTATTGAAAAAAAATGATGAAATCATTCCAAAGAAGGTAATTGAAGACATCAAATTAGCTGCACAAAGAACAGAATTGTTACTAATCGTTAATGATAAGGTTTATTATAAAAATGATGGTAGTTTTGACTTCGCAACTGCTAATTTAGCAAACACATTTGAGGAAATTGATGGTCAAGAAGAATTCCTGATGTATATCTGCGGAAAATCAGAAAGCATATTTGATGCAGAATATGATTTCATCATTGAAAACGGGAAATTAAACAGGGTTGTCATAATCGATAAATTTCATGGAAGTGAGAAAATTTTACAGGATTTTGTTTATGAATATTTAAAATTAAACCCGAATGATATATTTTGGTATGATATGGATTGGTATTATACCTTGGATGATATGGAAATCATAAAGGGTAGAGAATTTGATCGGGATTGGCCCTATAAAAAACCTGATTGGAAATGAATCGTTTTCTTTATTATAGGAATTCTATAAAGCACGATATGGTATTCGATTTGACGATATTCATAATTCATTCATTTTACTAAAGGAGTAGGAATGTCACACTTTTATAATAATATAAATATTCCTGAAAAAAACCGAATAAATGATCCACTAAACTATTTATCAACTATAACTGAAAAGATATTACCATTGGCGAAATGGGGTTTTAATGAATTAAGTAAGAGTTTTATATCTACGCCTAACATTGTTTATACTTCAAATACTTGTAAAGTGCTAGTAAAACTACAAGAATGGGAGCCAGGTTATGGATTTTCGATTGATGTATTTTACGGAAGATTACATGCTCCAGATTACACTCAAATATTAATTAGAAATGAGCAAGAGTGTTATTGTTGGCACAGGATATATGGCATGGGATATGTATTGAATTTTTTAGACAATATATCCCCAAAGAATTGTGCGATATCGAATTATTTACCGGAAATTATTGTAAAGATAAAAAATGAAAAATGGTGGAAAGTGAATGATAAAAAAAGTATGATGCCTGAATTGTCTTTACGAATGGAAGCAGAAATATGGAATTATTATGGACACCGATTATTCGAATTATTTAGTATAGAACGTCCTGATTTGTGGGAGCAGTATCAGGAATATATGAGACAAATATACGATATTAAAGGGCGAAGTCCAAATATAAAACCGCCTTTGGACAAGATTTGCTAAAAATTAATTAGGCAAGTGTTCATTCCCGAAACGGAAAATGCCATCACATATATGGTGAATGTGATTGTAAATATGAACAAATAATTCTGGGGCAGCATCAGCCAGGGCATAATCAGTGTGGGGGTCATGGAAGAAACACTGCAGCCAATGCTTGAAGGCCCCCAGGAAGTTTTGGCAGCAGTTAGCACCGTTGAACCTGCGCCCAGTAAAACCCCGGCCAGTTTCACCTTTTCCAGTGTACCCGTTGTACCTGAAACGAGTGGAGAGGAAAGCAGCCCATCCAGCCCCCTGGTTGACCCTAACCTGTTGTGGGGAGCCTCTGCGGCGGCAGCCGCGCTGGCTGCGACAGCCTATGCCCTTTCCAGAAAAGAAGAGAAGGAAGCGGAACGCAAACAAGCCGAGGAACAATCCCTGGCGGAAGCCAATGCCAAAGTGGCCGCTTCGGAAGCAACAAAGACCGCAAACTATATCGCCAAGCGCACGCTTGAGGATAAACTTGGCATACCGATTACTGCAGATATTGTTGCCTGTAGCCCAGGATTGAAAGGCCTTTATCAAAATATCGTCAATACTATTCTTGGGAATCCAACAGAAGACATAGACGAAGACCTCCTTTTGAATATAGAAAATGATCTGGCTAGCTATTTTAATGATCAACAAATAGAAAATGGAGCGCAAACTGCGCCGGCTTCTGTTAGTTGGAGTGAGTTTGTCTCCACTCCCGTCGGGCCAATGTTGGATGATGCACCGACTGCTGTTGATTATCCCAATCTGGTTAGCTTATTCAATCAAGGGGACACGCCCAGTAATGCAGATTATGTGGAATACAGTCAAAATCAAGGGAAACAGTTTATAAATGGGATAGCGACGTTTTTGAACGGTGCAAGTAGTGTTTTGGTAGTGTTGAATCAAACAGTTGGAAAACCTATAGAAAAGATACTTGGAAGTGTAATAGTCCAGGATATTTATGATTTCAATTTGGGTGTTGGAAAGGAAATACTTTTAGGCCTTTTTTATCCAGCTTTTTTAGCCGCTCCCGATGCCAATAAATTTGTAAACGTTTCTACAGGAGAATCGCGGGCACAACTATTAGGCAGAATAATCGGTAATATTTTAATGGATATTGTTGGCATTGCAGAAATAACTGGTGGGGCGATTGGCGGGGGTGGAGGTGGATTGGTGACTGTTCTGGCAACAGGAGGATTAGGGACACCTGTTGCGGTAGCTGAAGTAGCAGGGGGAGTTGCATTAGTTATTCATGGTTCTGGAACTATAGTAGTAAGTAGTACTCGATTAGGAGAGAATATTGCATCTTTTTCAGAAGCTGGGTCTGGTGAGAGTTCATCAAGTAGTGACATAGAAGGAAATAATTCAGCAATAGAACAGTGTACTTTAGATGACCTACCAGATAACGCACTTGAAATGTATGAAAAATATGATCAACATGGATGGCAAGGAAATGTATCGGGACAAACTCCAGGAACTGCGGCGGGAAGAAAATATGATAATTTAAATAATTTTTTGCCTAGTGTAGATAGTGCTGGTAATCGAATTACTTATCAGGAATTTGATGTAAACAATAAATTGCCAAATGCAACACGAGATAGTGAAAGATTTGTAAGAGGAAGTGATGGAAGTGTGTATTATACTGATACACACTATCAATCAACGTTTTTACAAATTTTAGGAGGTGAATAATGGGGCGTACTTATAGTAATAAAATTATTGAAATTTCCGAATTTGATTTAATGACTTGCTTAGATGATATTAAACAAAACTATGAAGCAAAAATAATCGAAATTGATGGAAAATGTGTTGATTCATGGGAGGATTACTCAAGAGTTATCGAAAAGGAATTTGATTTTCCAACAACTTGTGTGGAAAATATGGATGGATATAGTGATTGGATTAGAGATCTTAGTTGGATAGATGCTGATGCATATATTATTGTGATTCGGAACGCAAACTCATTTTTAAAAAACAATATTGAATTAAAAAAAACAATATTTAATCACTTTACTGAGAGTATATTTCCTTTTTGGGAGTATGATGTAGAAAAATATGTCGTTGATGGGAAAAGGAAATTGTTTATTGTTTTTTTAGTCAAATAACTGGATTTCAATTTTTTTTATATGGGGGAAAGTGATGGTGAGCGTAATTGTAGATAACGCCCCGCCTTCCGTGAGTATCACCTTCCTCCTGGTGGATCTGAGAGGCAGCTGACGCTGCGGTGTATGAACAAATCATCCCGCTGGGCAGCATCAGCATCACTGTAGAATGCGGCGATTTACCGGACCGAACCTATGACTACAATCCCAACCGCGGAACTTTCCATACAATCTTCTCCTCCCAACATTGACACCCCCGCTCACTTTCTGTATAATCACAGCAAGAAAATAAACCAAAGCCTCTGGAAGTAGTAGACTGCATGGGCTCAGTCAGAGAGGGAACAGGTTGCTGAAATGTTCCTCTGATAACCGCAGTTGAAGTCGTTCAGGCAGTGTTGCTGAAGAAAGTGCGCAGGCGCAAGTAGAACAGCACGGGCTCGCCCGTTAGCGCGAATCCGGATGATGGTCCGATGGAGTGTGCCGGTCAAACGGCAAATTGAGGTGGTACCGCGGAAGGTAATCTTTCGTCCTCTGGGATGAGGATTTTTATTTAATTTGGTGTTGAAACAGATAGACTCAAGGGAAAATTTGGATCCAAAAGGCATACAACCCTTACGGTCTTTTTTCAACGGGTCATTTTCACGCAACGAGTTTGGAGGAATACATGGCAAAGCCAGAATTACCGAAGACCTACGATTTTGAACATACCGAGACCCGCTTGTACGATTGGTGGGAACAGAAAGGCTATTTTCAAGCCTCACAATGATCCGCAACCAGAGCCGGCTTTGATCCCCGAGGTAAAACCGTTTGTGGTCTGCCATCCCGCCTGCCAATGTCACCGGGAATCTGCATCTGGGCCATGCCATGTTTGTCTCCATGGAAGATTTGATGATTCGCTATCACCGCATGAAGGGTTTCTCGGCTTTATGGGTGCCGGGCACGGATCATGCCGGGATTGCCACCCAATTGCAGGTGGAAAAGATGCTGATCGCCCAGGGTACCAGCGCGCGAAGAACTGGGCCGTGAGAAATTTGAAGAGACCACCTGGGAATGGAAACGCAAGTACGGCGGGATGATCACCCAGCAGATTCGCCGTCTGGGTGCCTCCTGTGATTGGGATCGCGAGCATTTCACCCTGGATGAGCAGCTCTCCCAGGCCGTGCGTGAGGCCTTTGTGCGCCTGTATGAGAAGGGATTGATCTATCGCGGACCGCGCCTGATCAACTGGTCACCCGGACTAAAGACCGCCGTTTCCGACTTGGAAGTGGAATACAGTCAGGAACCGGGTACTTTGTATTATTTCAAATATCGTCTGGCGGATGCCGAAGGGGAGTTCATCCCCGTGGCGACCACCCGGCCGGAAACCATCCTGGGGGATACCGCCGTGGCGGTGCATCCCGAGGATGAGCGCTATCAGAAATATATCGGACGCAAGGTGCTGGTGCCGATCATGAACCGGGAGATTCCGGTGATTGCGGACGAATATGTGGACCGCGAGTTTGGTACCGGAGCGCTGAAAATCACCCCCGGGCATGATCCGCATGACTATGAGATTGGCGAGAAGCACGGATTGGCCATTGATCAGCATGCTGGATCACGCCGCCAGGTCAATGAGAATGGCGGACCCTATGCAGGCATGGATCGCTTTGATTGCCGCAAGAAATTATGGGCCGATATGAAAGATGCCGGTTTGGTGATCAAGGAAGATCCTTATCAATTGAATGTACCCCGCTCGCAGCGCGGCGGCGAGATTATTGAACCGATGATCTCCACCCAATGGTTCGTGAAGATCAAACCGCTGGCGGAGCCTGCCCTGGCCGCGGTGAAGAATGGTCGCATATTCGCATCGTGCCGGATCGTTTTGCCAAGGTGTATTACAACTGGATGGAAAACATCCAGGATTGGTGCATCAGCCGCCAGTTGTGGTGGGGACACCGCATCCCGGTCTGGTATTGTGAGGATTGCGGCGAGAATGATTGTCACCCGCGAAGATCCGACAAGCTGCCCGAAGTGCGGCAGCCAGGTACTTCAGTCAGGATCCGGATGTGCTGGACACCTGGTTCTCTTCCGGCTTGTGGCCGTTTTCCACCCTGGGTTGGCCGGATAAAACCCCGGACTGGATTATTTCTACCCCACCAGCGTGATGGAAACAGGATACGACATCCTCTTCTTCTGGGTGGCACGCATGATCATGTTCGGCATCGAGTTTACCGGCAAGTCGCCTTTCCACACGGTGTATCTGCACGGTCTGATCCGTGACGAACACGGCCAGAAGATGAGCAAGACCAAAGGCAATGTGATTGATCCGCTGGAAGTGATGGACGAACTGGGCACGGACGCGCTACGCTTCACCCTGCTGGTGGGTTCCACTCCCGGCAGCGACATGAGCCTGAGCACCAAGAAAGTGGAATCGACACGCAACTTTGCCAATAAAATCTGGAACGCCGGGCGTTATGTGTTGGGCGCGCTGGAAAAGGCCCCCAAGGCACCCCAATGCAAACCGCAATGGACGCTGGCTGATTCCTACATCTGGGCACGCCGGCAGCAATTGATCCGTGATGTGGAGCGTTTGTTTGCCAATTATCAGTATGGGGAGGCCGGACGCCAGATATACGATTTCTTCTGGGCGGAATTTGCCGACTGGTATGTGGAAATTTCCAAGCTGCAATTGAATCAAGGCGGGGATACAGCTTTTTACACCGCACGTACTCTGGTGCAGGTGCTGGATACCTGTCTGCGCTTGCTGCACCCCTTTATTCCCTTTATCACCGAGGAATTATGGGGTCACCTGAGGGACGCCGCTCAGGAACATTCCGAATTACTGGCCCCCGAACAGGGCTGGGGCGAAGCCTTGATGACCGCCGCCTGGCCTGTGGAAAGCCCGGTGGAAGCCTGGGAAGCGGAGAAGATAGCCGACTTTGCTTTGATCATGGAGCTGATTCGTACGGTGCGCAACACCCGCGCGGAGAAGAAAGTGCAGCCTGGCAAGAAGATTCCTGCTATCCTTGTGACTGGAGATCGCTATGAAGTGGTAAACGAACAACGCGAATCGATAGTGGCACTGTGTCATTTGGATCCTGCTCTGATGGAAATCCGCAAGACAGCCGGCGAGCTTCCCACGGATGCCATATCCCTGGTGGTTTCAGGGATCGAGATTTATCTGCCGTTGGAAGGTGTGGTGGATCAAGCGGCCGAGCAGGAACGCATGCAGGCTGAATTGGCCGATACCGAAGCACAGATCAAACGGCTAGAGGATTTGTTGAACAGCCCCTTTGGTCAAAAAGCCCCCGCCGCAGTGATTGATAAAGAACGCCAACGCTTGGACACTTTCAAGGAAACTGCCGAGAAGTTACGCCAGCAGTTGGGGTAAATCTCAATAACCCAAAAAAATCATCCTCCCCCAAGACTCAACTGTTCTTGGGGAGTTTTTTGGTTTCAACAGGCTCTCCCTTACCAGGGGCGTAGACACTGAGTTTCGACAGCCCTTGATAGGCTTGGGCAACGGGATTGTCAGGTTGTATGGCTTTGTATAAAAAAAGCTAAACCCTATGATATGCTGGTAAGTAGATTGAGTGATTTGAACACCACTGGATCATCCAGGTTGAGCTTGATCGCCACAAAGGAGTTTATATGAAAATCATCCTGCTCACGTATGGTTCCCAGGGGGACGTGCAGCCTTTTTTGGCGTTTGCTGTGGGTCTGCAAAAAGCAGGGCATGCCGTCAGCCTGGCTGCACCGCATCGTTTTGCTTCGTTTGTGGAGAGTTACAATATTTCATTCATTCCCCTGGCAGGGGATCCGGAAGTGATCAGCCAACGACTGAATGATGCCGGGTCCAATCCTATTCGTATGGTCCAGGCAATGAGTGAGTATGTCTTCTCTATCGCGGATCAAGTGGTAAAGCAGATCCTCATTGCCTGTGAAGGAGCGGAATTGATCATCCATTCTTTCCTGTTTACCACCGGCGCGCATTCCTTGGCCAGGCAGCTTGGGTTACCGGATATTTCCGTTCAAACTTTCCCCACTTTTGCGCCTACCCAGGCGATTCCTCCGGTGTTTTTGCCCCATTTACGGAATAGTTTTCTGCGGAAGGCGTTTCATCAATTGGCAATCCAAATCTTCTGGCATTTTGGTAATTTGGGGTACCGCAGGATTCTTAAATCCAATCCTACCCTGGTGCCTATGTCCTTAAAGTGGCCGTTTTCAACACCGAACATCCTCAATCAGACACCGCTGGTGTTTGCCTTCAGTCCAACCGTCATTCCACGCCCTGTGGAATGGCAGGTACCCTGGATCCAAATCCCCGGATTTTTTTTCTGGATCCTGCCGAAAAATATCAACCCCCTGCAAAATTGATCGAATTCCTGGCATCCGGCCCGCCGCCAGTTTGTGTGAGTTTTGGCTCAATGATCCATCGGGATGCGGAGAACATTTATAACAAGGTTTTAACAGCTCTGGAGCGGACCGGAAACCGTATGCTCCTGTTGAGCGGGTGGAGTGAATGGATGGACATTGAGCCATCCGATGAACTACTGATCCTGGAAGGCGTTCCCCATGCCTGGCTGCTGCCGCGCTGCAAGCTGTTAATCCATCATGGGGGAGCGGGCACTACGGCTGCCGGTTTACGCGCGGGGATTCCTAATCTGGTCATCCCTTTTGCGGCCGACCAACCTTTTTGGGGGGACCGCGTATTTCACCTGGGTGCAGGTCCGCGGCCTTTGCCTGTGAAAACATTATCAATCGAACGGCTTATTGAGGCGATTTCGGCATCACAACAGGAGTCTATTGTCCGGGCAGCACAGAGAGTGGGCTCAGCCATCCAGGCAGAAGACGCTGTGGGGGAACTGATCCGATGGATGGAGACACAGGAGTGGTACAAACCGAATTGAAGGGTGCGAAAGTAGTCAGCTCTCCCATTGCGGTTACTTAGCCACCAGGCTTCGACAAGCTCGGCCACCGGGCTTCGACAAGCTCGGCCACCAGGCTTCGACAAGCTCGGCCACCGGGCTTCGACAAGCTCGGCCACCGGGGACTTAGTCACCAGGAATGTCCGTTCCCTGTAGTGCCATGCGAAATGAATCATGTTTAGGACATTTCCAACCCGAACAATGCTCAAGCTATTGGATAAGGAGTGATTGTAAAAATTATTATTGACATAACTTTATCATTTATAGTACATCATGTGCTTGGCTCAAAACTGCCGCCAGCACCGGCATACCGATATTGAAGATGATAAACAACACTCCGCTCGCCGAAAGCATGGCAGCGCTGAAAAAATATCCTAACAGCCAACTGCCCGGCAGCCAGAGCGCCATCAAGACCAAGAGCCAGGGCCAGACTACTGACAGGAATGCCAAGCGAGACGGTCCCAAGTGACGACCCAGGCTGCGGCTTGCGATTGCTGCGACCATTCCAATAAATACCGGCACAAACCCGCCGCCGACCAGCAGCGCTAGTGCAGACAGCATCCCCAGGACAAGCCAGCCTAGTTTGTACCCAACAAACAACGCTGCCCAGATGACTATCCCCATACCCATCAACACGGCAGCAATCCCGGTTATCATGAGATTTGGAATCAGCGTCATTGCTGGATAACAAGCGTGCCAGACCGTTTCAGGTTGACAGGGCAGGCCAATGGCATTGAACATCAGTCCATCAGGGGCACGGCTTCCCTGTAAAATTTCGAATATGCCGTGTTGGATGACAATCAATCCGGCATACATACCGAGGATGGTGGTGGTGATGCTAAGCGGATTTTTCATTGCAGTACCAGAATTAATAGACCTGATATGATTCATTGACAAGTTCCATGGCTGTTCAGGGATAGGAAAAGATTAATCTCGACCTATGCTGGCATCGTGAGCATAGGCGGTATAAACAGCCAGCGGCAGCGAGGTCAATATCACCAGCAGGCTTACAACCATGATGCTTTGCAGAAAGTCATTGAAGAAATATCCAAAGGGGAACTGACCTAACGTCCAGGTGATAAAAATCACCAGTGTCCAGGGCCAAAGCCTGGCAGCCAGGCCAGTCAGGCGGGCGGGTTTCCCAACCAGAGGACGGTTAATTTGAATCCCTGCCAGGCCGCCGACGAAAGCGATGATGGGCGGAAAAAAACCACCGCCAAAAAGTAACAGCAAGATCGCGAGCACTATCTGCACCCAACCGCCGTGCCTGTGCTGGACGAACCAGCCCGCCCAAACGATCAAAATCAGGCTGAGCAGCATAGCCAGGATACCGGTGATCCGGAAATTGGGAATAATGCTCATGGCTGGTTCGCAGGCATGCCAGATTTTTTCCGGCATACAAGGCGGTCCCCAGGAGGGGAAAGCCAGGTTGGGCGGGCGGGTGTTGCCCTGTAAAAACTCAAAATAGCCATGTTCGAAGCCAGCGATGCCGGCTACGATGCCTAACCAGGTAGCAACCGTTTGGGTTGATTTTCTCATCCATACTTCCTTTACACATTATATAAAATCCAGATACTGCCAAGTAAACCAGCACAACTGGTAAGGAATAAACCATTTTTTTCCCGTTTTCGCCAATCCAGAAGGGGAAGGCCTACCAACAAAAAATGGGAAAATTTGTTAAATTAAGCATGAATCTACTATCTGATTTTGAAACTAGCAAGGTGTTATAGGCTAAAAATCTTGACTAAAGAAGTAGCCCATGCCTGGATCGCTTCCCAATCCCGGATGTCGCTGGCAGGAGCGTGGTAGAGCGGGCTGGCGGGTAAAACCTTAAGAAGGGAGTCGGGGAAACGCAGCTTGGCCGGATCATATTTGCCGCCAAACAATTCCATCGCCACCGGCTTAAGCCAGGGAAACTTGCTCACTTGGGCATCAAGTGAAACGCGCACATCCGTTGTTGCTTCATTTGCACGGGTTGGGCCGAGTGAGAAGATGGCAACGGGCAGCTTTGCCAGCGCCGCTTGATGCTGTGTTAGGAAGCGTGGGGCTGCTTTGAGCCAGCTCCCAATATAGAGCGGTGCGCCTAATACCACTGCACGATACCCTTCCAGCGTACGCACTTGCTTTACGGGTTGCACTTCCACCTTCAGACCGTTTTCCTTCAGCGTTACCGCGATTTTTTCAGCAACCTCTTGCGTGGAGCCATACCGGGTTGTATAAGCAATCAGAATCGTATCAGACATTGAATTCTCCTAATAATCTGTTTTTTTTGTGTATTTCATATCATGCTACAAAGCGGGATATCACCCACCCAACCAGCCTCGCCAGCCCGACCTTAAACGGATTGGACAGGTGTTTAAGGTAAAAAGTGCAATTCGGCGTGAACCAGCCTTGTTTTTGCCAGTAAATATAATCAAAGGATTCCGGCGGTTCACGCTGCCAGGCTAACTGCTGAATTTTGAACACCATCAGCGAGATAAATGAGGGTTTCAGCGCCTGTTGTTGAGCAATGGATTTAAACAAGCTACGGGCTGCCTGATTTGCAGCCGGTTGGTAGCTGGGTAGTTCTTCAGCTTCAGCTAGCGCACCCAGTTCCAACCCTGTCTGCCCCACCAAATGATAGCCCCAGGTAAGGAGAGCTGTATTCATCGTACGCAGGCTGTGACTGGTACTACTAGTGCCAGATGTGACTAGTGGATAAGCACACTTTCCACCCATCCCAGGACGGTGACAGAGATAAGCCAACCGATCCATCCAATTCTTGACCAGCCCACTCACATCGTCCACATAGACCGGGCTGGCAAGCAGCAGTCCATCAGCCGCTTTCATTTTTTCCCGGATGAGAGAAATGTCATCCTTAAGGGGACAGGCGTCTTCCCCACGATCAAAGCACGCGCGGCAACCCCGACAGGGGCGTATATCCAGGTCGCCCAGGTAGAGCGACTCGGACTCAAGCAGCACAGATTGCTTTGTTGCCAGTTCCTGCATCCGTGCCTCAATCATCTGAACAATATGGGCGGTGTTGCCTTTCTTACGATAACTTCCGATTAAAGCTAGAATTTTCATTTAAATCGCCTCAATAGCTCTGAACAATATTCTTTGAAAACCCCGCGACTATGGGAATCAGGTACAATCCCAATCCGCCGATTAAGATAAACACCCAACAGATGTGGAGAATGACTTCATCGGTTCTCCTTCCTGAGGTTAAAGAAATTCTGTGCCAGCAAGGGAAACCAGATCAGATAAAGCGGCCCTGTGATTATCAGCCAGTATATCAAAGCCGGCTTGGGCTGTTTCTGGCATTCCGCCTATGACAATTAGGAAAATCATGGTTGCCAGGCAGTAGGCCAATAGCAAGACAGCCGTCCAGGCGGCAAGTGAGTATAGATTTATCCTGAGGGAGGCAGTCTCATTCATTACAGGGTTCCTTTTGCATGCAATCATTCAACCGCTTAATTATATATTCAATGACCAGGTGACACGATGATTGTTCCTGCACAAAAAATGATCATTGGCGCAAAAATCAGGTATTATTAACCCATGCCATCCACTGAACCCATTACCTATTTGTTGGGATTCTCTGAGCCGAGCGTTTTTCGTAAATCGTTCAAGAAGTGGATGGGGACACACCGAGAGAGTATCGTCAAGGGATCTATCCGACGGCAATCCAAATGTAGGGTTGTACCAGATTTTTGGAATATTCTGGCAGTTTTGGTCGAGGGATAAATCCCAAAATATGAGAAAAAGAGGAAACCTAGGTAGCAAATTGGCTCATCGTTTTTTTTTGATAATTTTCCCAAACCAAGTTAACCCCTGATTGTTAGAGTTGTTGTAAATAGAATTCTCCCCCACAATCACTGTTTTTTGGGGGGGGGATTTTTTTATTTCTTCTTTTTCTTCAAGCGTGTAATTTCTGCCGCAAAGATTTTTCGTAAAATGGCGATGCTGGTGGCGTAGGTGGGTTCGATGCCCTGGTAGGAGAGGGTGCCGGAGCCAAGGTTGGCTCCCTTGCCCATGGGGGTATCCGAGACGTAATGCAGCATGCCGATATCGAAAGCCACGCGGTGCAGGGAGACGATTTCATTGACCGGGTGGCGTTTGGGGCGGAACATTTCATAAATGGCCGAAAGATAAGGCCCGGCTTCCATTTCAATATCGGTATAGCTTTCGTGATAAATAATATCCATGACCTTGGAGTTCTGTAAATAAGTCCCCAGGACGGTAACGGCTTTCTGATTATCCAGGACGGAACCCGTTTGCAGGTAGGGGGTCAGATCCTCCCCCTGGAAAGCATTTCTGAACATATAGGTATTGCGGGAATGTTCATCAAACACCACCGTCGGCAGGATGATATCGCCGATGTTGCCGTTCAGCGAGGCGGCCTTGCCCATGATATAGATGCCCTGGATGGGCCCGATTTTCTCCGCCAGCTTGGTGAGGATATGATAGGCGGCAAAGCCTAGGGGGTAATCAATATTTAGGATGTAGGCGTCACTGGATTGCAGCAGGTCGATCTCGGGGATATGTACACGAGGGTCCAGTGCGCTGGCGCACAGCCGATTCATTGCAACAACCTGGGTTTCAATATCAAAGGAGGAGGCGCTGGAGACGCGCGTCAGGGTGCAGGATTTTTCGGCATCCAATTGATCCTGAATGCTGTGTTTGCCCTGCTCGGACTGCTGATACTTTTTGAGCACGTAATAGAGGAAATTACCTTGATTTTCAGGTTGTTTGCTGCAAAGCGTGTCCCATTCCTTCAATAAATCCACTTGATGGGTGGATGCCAAGTATTGCAGCAGCTCATCCTTAATTTGTAAGGCAAAACCGGTTAATAAATTGGGGATGCTGTGAGGGTTGCTGGAGATGAAATACACCGGATGGTGTTCCAATTCCGGCTCGGCGTCAATAATGTTGTTGGTCCACAAACGGGTGGCTCGTTGATATTCCGTCAGGGAGCCGCTTAAGAGCTGGACGCGTAAATTCAGCGGCTGTTTGCGGATGGCTTGCAGGTTTTCCTTAAATTGTGCATTCCAGACCACACGCAAACGGTCAAAATCACCGGCATCCTCATCCAATAGAGGATGAATTGACGGCCATTGTGTGGGGGGGGTGATTAACAGAGTTTCAAATTCTTTTGCCGAGAGCTGTGAAAAGAGGAAATGCAATTTATTCCATTCAATTTGCAGCGCGGTTAAGGCAGGGATGATGTCATCAATATCCGAGCGGCTGGCAATGATGCAGGCCAGCGTTTCCTTCCCGTCATAAAAGCAGGTTCGTCTTCTGGCCTTGGCGCTCACCGGCTGCCAGGAGAGAATATTATCATAGCCATTGGTTTGAAACATGGAAATGCTTTGTCCCAAAATGATGGAATTGACCCCACCAAAGACATCCGGGATGCGCAGCCAGCTGTAAATCAAAGCGGATAAATCCGGCTGATCCGAGCGCGCGCGGGTATGCAGGGAGGAATTGGTGCGCATGTGCACTTCTTCCAGCGTGCGAATTTTTACTTCGGTGCTTGTACGAAGCAGCGAATAGATGGTTTGCAGGTAAAGGGCAATTTCTTCTGAACCGGTAATTGGGACGGATCTTTCCATATTTCCTCTTCTAAAAGGTAATGAGACCGCCAATCAGTCGATTGGCGGTACCAGATTTGTTTAGTCTCCCAGACAGGTCCCGACGTAACGGGCGCTCTTGATCCAGGGATGATCCAATGGGACGGATTTACAGCGCCCCACAATCGTATCCAGGGGGACCGGGCGTGTATAACCGCCTTGAATGGCCACCATAACACCATAAATATTTTGATCAATTAAGTCAATGACTGCCGTACCCAATTGGGTGGCCAGCATGCGGTCACCTGCTGAAGGAGCTCCCCCGCGCTGCAGATGGCCCAGAATGGTCACCCTTGATTCCAACCCCGTGGTCTCTTCCAGTTTATTGGCCAGACGGAAGGCATTTTCTTTTTGGCTTTGATTGAATTGAGTAATCTCTTCACCAACCTGTTTTTTTTCTTCTTTGGAGTTTGCCTGTTCTTTTTGAGCTATCAATTCCATCTGGGATTGCAGATCATTAACTGAAATCGCGCCTTCAGAGACGGCAATGATACTAAAGCGTTTACCGCTGCGGCTGCGGGAGAGAATGGCGTCGGATATTTTTTCGACATCGTATGGAATTTCCGGGATGAGGATTACATCCGCACCGCCGGCTACGCCTGCGCCCAGGGCCAACCAGCCGGTGTTGTGTCCCATGATTTCCACTACAATGATGCGGTGATGACTGTGGGCGGTGCTGTGCAGGCGGTCAATGGCATCGGTGGCGATACCGAGGGCGGTATCAAAACCGAAGGTGACATCCGTTTCGGGAATATCATTGTCAATGGTTTTGGGCAATGTAATGATATTCATCCCCTTTTGCATCAGGGTGTGGGCGCCTTTATGTGTGCCGCCGCCGCCCAAACAAACCAGAACATCGAGATGATGCTTCTTATAGACATCCAACATCACATCGGTCATATCCAGTTTTTTACTGCCGACCAGCATATTATCCGGCTTGTCGCGGCTGGTTCCCAGGATGGTTCCACCGATGGTCAGGATGCCGGAGAGACGGGCGCTATCCAATGCCACATAGCGATCCTGCATCAGACCTCGGAAACCGTCCAAGAAACCGACTACCTGGGCATCAAATTGCTGATAAGCAGACTTGCCGATCGCCCGGATGGCTGAGTTTAATCCAGGGCTGTCTCCGCCTGCAGTAAGAACACCAATATTAATTTTCACGGGCTTTCCTTTTCTTGATTGTCATATCTAAATTATACATAGAATTGGGAGAGAATGCAGAACTCATCCGAGGGTGCTTCGACGGCAGTAAATTTGGGAGGGCATGCAATGATTAATATCAACAAGATCTGATGAAATATCTGTTCAGAAGGATTACAGGATGCTTTGGACTATTGGTTTTTTTAGGCCAGTTAAATCTTTTTGAAGCATATCCCGAACGATTTGTGCTTTTCCTTGGTCATCAGTATCAAGGATACCATTCCTTAATCCAAGGAAAAAGGACCAGGGGATTTCAGGATGGGATGATTGAAATTGATCCGGGACTTGCTTGGCAGTCTCACTCAAGACGAGTAGATTGTACAGAATTGCGTCTCGTGTTCTTTCATCATCCACAAAAATGGCGTGTGACGCCGTTGTATAAGATTCAATGGTCACGATTGCCTTGAGCATATCCTTAAGTAGCTTTTTCTCATCTTTCATTAAAAATGACTCCTTGCTAGATTGTTGAGATAGAAATTATTATAAGAACCTTGGTAGCGTTGAAGTGAAAAAGACATCCCCGCAAATATCATGCGTTGTGGCGATTTAGAGGTGTTTAGTGAGAATTAATAATCTGGAAGATGTATCTTAAATACCTTCAAGATTAATAATATAGCTTAATTTCGGCAAAACACATAATTATTTTTATGTCCTGAAAAGATATCTTATTAAAAAAAAGGGTGACACGCCGGTCGCCCCTACGGATGCGGGTGTTCTGTTCCTGAAACAGGAAATTTCTTAAAATGTACGTGGCAGGGTGTGAGTAGATGTTGAGTGGATATTTACTGGATCAGTTGGATTAATTGTTTTTTTAGAGTAACTAGATTATTTTGAATAATATCCCAAACGATTTGTAATTTTACTTGATCATATCCATGAACAATTACATTTCTTGTACCAATGATAGATGTCCAGGGAATTTCAGGGTGAGATATTTGGAACATATCCTATATTTGATTTGCGGCTTCCCCTAAAATTATTAGATTGTACATTATTGCATCTTGCGTTTTTTCATCATTAAGAAAAATTGAGTAGCTTGCTACAGAATAAGATTCTATTGCACTAATTGCCTCAAGCATATCCTTAAGTAACTTTCCCTCATCTTTCATAACAAAATGGCTTCCTTCTGGATTGTGGAGACGAAATTACGATCCATAACCTGCGGCAGCACTGATGAAGGAACAACATCCACTGGAATGCCAAGCAGCTTCTCTGCTTCATAACTAAAACCGGCTATACCAAACAAGGATGCGCCTTGCTCCATATCGACGAGGAAATCCACATCACTTTTTTCGCTCGTCTCTCCACGGGCAACAGAACCAAAAATCGATAGGCTGCGAATCCCATGTTTCCTGGCGATCTTGATTAATTGGGGTGAGAATTGTTTGATCTGATTGATATCCATTAAGTACCTGCCAAGCTAAACCTGTATCTTAATTGTAGCAGACTATTTATATTACTCTCTTGAATAGGTTTATCTTGTAATAAAAAAGGGCGACCAGCGGTCGCCCTTACCGATACGATTATTCTAATTTGAAGTTAGGGTGTTTAGTAAGATTATGGATTTGGAATATCTTTCGAGACTGACCCACTTCGATAGTATTGGGTAAAAGTTGCTGCGATTTCTTTTTTCAGTTCCCTTCCCGCTTTCTGCACTGACTTGCACATGGGGGTGTCAAACTCTACCTGTTCCACCTGCACACCGATGACGGCGATGCGGGTCTTCAGTTCCTGCAGGAGGAACTTGCCCAGCACGTGCGGCGGCAGGGTGTGAGTGGAAGCGCTGAAGCCGTCCGTGTGTTCCCAATCCACCCAGTCAATACTGCCCACAGGTTGCCCCATCTCGGCGGCGTCCAGCATGATGACCAAATCCGGCTGAAATTTGCGGATGGGTGAGGTGAAATTCTCCGGGGCATTGGATCCGTTGATGATCAGGAGATTTTCAAAAAAAGGCAGTTGGCCTTTCAGGTGTTCGATCACCCACGGGCCAACTGCATCATCTCCGTTAAATTCGTTTCCTATACCAAGGAGCACTACCCGAGCGGATTTGTTATCCTTCGAGAGTTGCTTCAGTGTTTCCTGAAGCTGCTTGATCCAGGATGAATTTGACATTTTCTTCCTTCCCGTAATAAACGGTGAAAGGTTCTTTTTCAACAGCTGCCAATTCCCATTCTTCATTGGACATTTGCAGACAGTCGAACTTGCAGGATGCCACGCATTGAGCACAAAAGACGCAGCGGTCGTAATGATAGCGCATGACAAATTTCTTTTCCTTGCGATCAACAATTAAAATTTCAATCGCGTCCGCAGGGCAGTCCTTGGCACACATGTTACAACCGGTGCATTTATCGGCATCATAAACCAGCGCACCGCGCAAGCGAATGGGTGTCGCAGTTTTAACCGCCGGATACTGTTGGGTGGCGGGTTTACTGAAGAGGGACTTTAAGGCGTTTCCGAGTAATGAACCGAGCTCTACCATAAGATCCTCCCAACGATGATGATCAACAATTGCAGTAAGGCCAACAGGGCACCCAACCGCCACCAGAGACCAACGGTCTGGTCAATACGAAGGCGGGCGAAGAGGGACTGTAATAACGCCATTACCATCAAAACAGCAGCTGTTTTAAGGATGAAATCCAGGGGCGAGAAATAGCCGCCCAGATAGAAAGCGCCGATCAGGGTCAGACCGATGACCAATTCAACATCTTTTCCAATGCGGAAGAGGGCAAACCCACGGCCGCTGTATTCGGTCAACGCACCGGCAACAATTTCAGACTCTGCTTCCGGGGCATCGAAGGGGGGTAATTCCAGCTTGCCCATCAGGCCAATTAATGCCACCACAAAGCCAATGAACTGGGGCAGGATCAACCAGGTGTGGACTTTGGTGTAGGCCATGATTTCACTGATGTTCCAGCTTCCAGCGACCAGCGCAGGTCCCAGTAAAGCCAGCAGGAAGGGGGCTTCATAGGAGAAAAGCTGGGTCAGGGTACGGGTGGCGCCAATGATGGAGAAACGGTCAATGGAGTTGGCACCCGCCAGGCCGAGGCAGAGGGTCAGTACACTGAGCATGTACAGCACCACCACCAGGTCGCCCTGGAAACTGAAAACCGGCGTTAGACCGAACATGGGCACATACAGGGCAGAAGTTAAGGCAGAGGCCAATCCAATGACGGGCAGCCCGATGAAAAGGGTTTTATCCACACCGGTGGGAACGATTTCTTCTTTTGCCAGCAGTTTGATAACGTCAGCCACGGGTTGAAACCATCGAGGTCCGACACGGTTTTGGAACAGGGCAACCGCTTTGCGGTCAATCCATTCATAAACCGTGCTGATGGAAAGTAAAAACAACCCGCCGGGGAAAAACAACAATGCGATGATAGGGGGAATATTAATGCTCATTTGTAATACTCGATTCCGTGCAGTCGGAGCTCTTCCCAGCTCATTGAGCGGGTTGAATCGGTTTGATTGACCCGTACCATACGATCGTTGCAGGAGAAACAGGGGTCAATACCGGCCAGAATCATTGGAATATCCGCGAGATTATGTCCAATGGAGGTTGTGATGACAGAGCCCCAGTTTGGCAGGGTGGGGGTGCGTACTTTCACGCGATAGGGCTTGTCACCGCCGTCACTTTCAATGTAGTATAACAATTCACCGCGGGGAGCTTCCACGCGCATGACCACATTCCCGGCAGGAATTTTGCGGGGTACACGCACAGCCAACTCGCCTTCGGGCATGTGATCCAGAATTTCGCGGATTATGCGGAAGGATTCAAATAATTCATTCAAGCGCACAATAAAGCGGGCTTCAAGGTCACCTTTGGTATCCGTCACGATTTTTACCGGAAATTCAGGATAGGCTCCATAGGGATCATTGACGCGGATATCACGCATCACACCGGAGGCACGTGCGGTTGGGCCGACAGCGCCCAATAATTCCGCGGTCTCTTTGCTCATGGTGCCGATATTGCGCGTGCGGCCAATGAAAGTCTCATCGGAGGTGATGACTTTGAGGTAATAATGGGTGCGTTCTTCCAGAAAATCAATCCCGCGTTTGATTTGATCACTGACTTCCGGGGTGATGTCATATTTAACACCGCCGATCAGGTTGGAGCTGTAATTCACACGGTTGCCGCTGACGGCTTCCAGCATATCCATGACGGTTTCGCGGTCTCGCCAGGTGTACATGAACAGGGTATCAAAGCCACCTTCGTGAGCGGCAACACCCCACCATAACATATGGCTGTGGATGCGTTCCAATTCGGCAATCAGGGTGCGATTGGCTTTGGCGCGTGGGGAAATCTCCACCCCGGCCAGTTTTTCCACACCCATGGCATAAACGGTACCGTGGATGTGGGAGCAAATGCCGCAGATTCGTTCCAGCAAATACAGGTTCTGAATCCAGGTGCGGTTTTCGGTGCCTTTTTCAATCCCTCGATGGACGTATCCCAGGCGGGCGGAAGCCGTTTTGACGATTTCACCGTCTACTGAGAATTCAAAATGCCCGGGCTCTTTTAGGGCTGGATGTTGAGGCCCAATGGGGACAATAAATTTCTTCGTTTCTTGAGTTTCCATTTGCTACTCCTCTTGAAGCCTAGGCTGAGGTTCCTAAACCGGTAAACGACTTACGCAGCGGGTAGACACCCTCTGGCCATTCATCAGGCAGCAGCAGGTGGTCTGTATCCGGGGTGTTGGTGATGGTGACACCAAACATTTCAATAATTTCTCGTTCATACAAAGTTACGGAGGGAATCATTCCACAGATGGAGTCAATGACCGCATTTTGATAAGGCAGGTTGACTCGCAGGGTTAAAATGGCGGCTTCTTCGCAGAAATGGTAGAGCAGTTCGATGTTGCTTGTCTCCGCGCTTTCTCCGGGACGGTCCACACCGGTGATGGCGGAAAGGTAACCCCAGTGGGCATCCAACAGGGTCTTCACCACTGGCAGGAAATTTTTGGCTTGGATGTTAATATCCACACGGTTTTCAAAGGGTTTTTGCACCGCTTCGGTCCATGGTTTTAACATTTCTTCCACTTTTTGTAGAGCGGTAGATGTATCCATAATATCCGCCTCCTTAATTGGATGTCTGGGATTCAGCGGAATCGCCAGTCTGTTCGATCTTTTGGGAACGTACTACCGGATTTTTCAAGCTTTCCAATAGTTGGGCAACCCCATAAATGATGGCTTCCGGTCGGGGAGGACAGCCCGGGACGTACACATCCACAGGAATCACTTCACCGATGCCGCCCACCACACTGTAGCATCCCTGGAAAACGCCGCCGGAAATACCGCAGGCGCCGAGAGCGATGACAAATTTAGGGTCCGGCATTTGTTCATAAATACGTAATAAACGATCCCGTTGCTGCAGGCTGACCGCACCCGTACAAATGAGCACATCGGCGTGTCGGGGGCTGCCCTGGAGTTTGATGCCAAATCGTTCGACGTCAAAACGTGGGGTCAGGGTTGCCAATAATTCAATGTCACATCCGTTGCAGGATCCGCTGTTGAAATGGATAGCCCAGGGAGAATTGATGCGAGCCCAGTTTTTAACCTGGTCCACGGCATTCTGCCAGGGGGCGTCTAACTTTAGCGCCATACTTCCTCACTTTTTATTGTGTAAATCATACGAATTGTACCTTATAATACCTATTATTCTGCTTATCCAAGAACCAGGGCTACCAGGCAGAGAATCAGCCCAAGCAGGAAGATTCCGGAGACTGGAGTCAAACCGCCGGTGGCTAAAACCAGCATTCCCAGATGGAGAATTGCAAAAAAGAAGGTAATTAAGAAGAATGGACGATATCCCGGTGCGGATGCACTGGTGGGTCCGACTTCACCGCTGCCATAGATACTGGATTTCAAATCACTCGGATCACTGGCACCGGCTAAATATTTGCCAACACCCGTGATGATCAAAACCAGAGGAACATAAATCAAGAATGCGAGAGGGGGGGTAAGTAGTATATCCATGTTATCTCCTTGTTATGCGCCAAAGGCTGCAAGCAAACTATTGGCAGCAGGGCCGGTAATCCAGCTGAATAGTGTCGGCCAGAAACCAATCACGATGACCAGCAGGGTAAATACAACGATGGGGAAACCCAGGCTGAAGGTGATCGGTTTACCGGTTGCTACGATGGCAGACGGCTCTTTGCGGTACATGCGATTGACCATGGGGGCATAATATCCGAGGGATAAAACACTATTCAAGGCAGCAAAGATGACCAATACTTGCACCCAGACATTTTGGGTCTGGAAACCGGCGACAAAAATCTGCCATTTGGACATGAAACCCGCAAGCGGGGGCAAGCCGCCCAAAGCCAGCAGTGCAATGCTGAAGCAAAGTGCCAGAATGGGGTAACGTTTGGAAACACCATTCAAATCTTCCAGAACCAGAGGCTCATGGTTGCCATTGGCAAGATGCAATGTGTAAAGCAAGGTGCCGGCGCTGAAGAAGGCCAGTCCTTTCATCAGGGCGTGGGTGGTCATGTGGAAGAATCCACCCGCTGCACCATCGGCGATACCGAAACTGAGGGCAGCACCAAAACCAACCAGCATATAGCCAACATGACCGATACTGGAATAGGCCAGTAAACGTTTCACTTCGGTCTGTCGCAAGGCCATCATGTTGCCAAGGGCGATGTTTAAGGCGCCCATGACCAATAAAATGATGCCCCATTGATTGCTGGCAGCCGAGATGACGCCAACCGAGCGCAGGATACAAACCAGACCGGCTTCAATGACCACACCGGAAAGCATGGCGCTGATGCCGCTGGGGGCCTGGGAGTGAGCATCCGGCAGCCAGGTGTGCAGCGGAACCAGAGCCGTCTTTACACCAAAACCAATGATGAACAAGGCGCCGGCGACCAACAAGGAGATGGAAGGTCCGCTAACGGCTGCATGAATTTCAGCCATATTTACGGTACTGGTTTCCATGAAAACCAGGACAATGCCCAATAAAACCAGCACTGAACCAGCGGCACTTTGAACCAGATATTTGACACCGGCTTCCAGGGAACCCTTCTGATCCTGATAAAAAGCGACCAGGGTATAACCGGTAATGGTCATGGCTTCGAACCAGACCCACATATTGAAGAGGTCGCCAGCCAAACCCAAACCGATGATGGAGCCGATGAGGGCGGTAAGCAGGGCATAGAATTTTTCTTCGCCGACGTCCCCTTTCATGTAGGTGGCTGAGAAGATGGTCGCCATCAACCCCAATCCCAGAACGATGCCAGCCAGGAGCAGGGCAATTCCATCCATCTGCAGGGCAATGCCATTAATTTGAATCTGATAGGTACCACTCGTCAGATAGGCATCTCCAGCAATATACAGGGGATAGGCAGTTGCAAGCAGGGCAAGTACAGCGAGCAGTTTTGCGGGACGGAAAGCCTGATGGGACTTGTCCGCGCGCATGAAGATGCGACCCAATAAGTAAATGATGGGAGATGAGAATAACGGAATGGCAATCAGCCAGAGTATTGCATTGGATGTGTTCATATCGTTATGCTCCCAGGGCCAAAATAGCCAATAGAATAACCAAACCAGCAAGAATCAAGAAAATATTCCAATTGATGATGCCTGTTTGTGTGTTGCGTAAGGATTCTGCACTAATGAAAGTAACGTTTACAATTCCTTTGTTGATGGCTTCAAAGCCGAAATGATTTCGGGCTGCAGAAGCGACGCCACTCAAGGCTTTGCTAACGCCTTTCAGCGCTGCCCGCTGCCACCAGGCAATTAAACCAAGGGCGACCACCGTCAGTGCGATCAGTGTGGCTGGGGCCAAAACAACTTCCTTGAGGATTTCAAGGGTTGGCAGGGCATGAATTTCATGGAATGGCAGCGTATTTTTCATCATACTGGAGAAAGGTCCGGCTAACAGCCAGGTGGTGAGAGAACCCAGGGCCAGTAAACTGAGGGAGATCTTCATCGCGGGGGTTGCATCATGCGTATGCAGCTTGGAGCGGGTATTGCCAAAGAAAACCAGGGAGACGCAGCGGAAAGTATACAATGCGGTTAACCCGGCAACAAAGACCATGATGTAGTATGCCCAGAGGGGACCGTGCAACAACCCAGCTTCCAGGATCATTTCTTTTGACCAGAATCCGTTCAGGATTGGGATTCCAGCCAGAGCAAGCGCACCAATAATAAAGACGGTACGTACAAAAGGCATTTTCTTGCCCAATCCGCCCATATCTTCCAGATTTCGGGTGTGAACAATATGAATAACCGCACCGGCTGCAAGGAATAATAAGGCTTTGAAAACGGCATGACTGAGCAGATGGAACTGGGCAGCGAAAATTCCGCCGGCGCCCACGGAGTAAACCATGTAGCCTAATTGGCTGACAGTGGAATAGGCCAGCACGCGTTTGAGGTCGGTGGCCACAATGGCCATGACTGCGGACAAGAGGGCGGAAATCATACCTACCAGAACTACCGCGGTGCGCCAGCCTGGAACGACTTCAAATGCCGGGTAGAAGCGGATCAGCAGATAAACGCCTGCGTTGACCATCGTCGCGGCATGGATCAAAGCGCTGATGGGGGTTGGGGCTTCCATTGCATCCGGCAGCCAGGTGTGAAAGGGGAATTGAGAGGATTTTGCGGCGGCGGCGATCAGGAAGCCAAAAGCTGCGATGGCTAAAACATTCGCAGGCAAGGTATGCGCTTGAGCCAGAAATACATTCAAATCGTAGGTGCCAAAATTGACATATACCAGTAAGGCCCCAGCCAGCAGGCCGATACCACCCAATTGAGTGATGATCAGGGCTTTCATACCGCCGGCGACGGCTTTTGGATCATCATTATTAAAAGAAATCAATGCATATGAACATAAAGCCGTGATTTCCCAGAATACAAAAACAAGCAATAAGTTACTGGATAATACCAAGCCGACCATTGCACCGATGAAGAAAAGAACCAGCGCATAATAACGGCCGAGTTGTTTTTCTCCGTGCATATAATCATAAGAAAAGATGACAGCTAAACTACCAATAACTGTTGCTACAACTGCCAGGAAAACACCCAGACCGTCTGCAACGAAGGTGAAATCACCAAACGGGCCGCCTACAGGGATGGTAAGCGCAGTCTCAGCAGATGTACTGCCGAGTAATAAGGAGGCAGCAACACCGGTGGCAACCGCAAACAAAATTGCCAATGTGTGCTGCATCTTGGGGCGTTTGTCCCCTGGCAACCAGACTAAAAATGCACCCAGCCAGGGCAGGCCAATACTTAATCCAATGAGAAGTGCTGTCATCGATTACCTCCGCAGGGTGGTCAATGCTTTCAGATCCAGGGTACCAAAATTTTTGCGTACCTGAACTGCCAGCGCCATACCGACAACCGCAACGATGGTATCGGCGACAATAACGGTCAGTGCCATACTCTGGCCCAAACCTGCGTTCCCTGTCATCCGTCCTGCAAACACAAAAGCCAACATGATGCTTTTTACCAACAACTGTAAGGCAACAACGACCTTAATTAGATTGCGGGTAATCAGCAAACCGTAGAATCCTATGCCCAGCAGAGCGATGATGACAATGAAGATAATGGTAGGAATTGAAAAGTCCATTTTACTTTTCCTCTGCTTCGTGATGCTTGCCTTCTTCCAATAATCCCAACACACCCAGGATGCCAGCAAAAATCAAGACGATCTGTAAAAGCACGTCCAGACTGCGTTCCTGCCATAAGGATGTGGTGAAATCAGTGAAGGAGGGTCCGGGGATGGCGATATTCATCAGAGGCAAAATCAGCCAGCCGATGAGTGCGACTGCCAATAAAACAAAAACCCATGCTAACCATTGGGGGAGCAGGGGTTTCTGAGTGAGAGGCTCTTCACCGGCGATATTTATCGCAAATACAAAAAGTACGGTTACCAATCCGGCACCTACACTAAGTTCAATTACGGCTACTTCGGGTGCGCCAAGCAAGTACATTAGCAGGGCGACCAGAGCACTGGCTCCAGCCAGCCATAATGCTGATGGCAATAACTTTTGCACACGAACAGCCTGGATCGCACATACCAATAAACCTGCTGCGATCAAGATGTATTGCATATTCTAAACCTCCTCTTGCATTGTGGTTAAGTGTTCGTCTAAAAAGATCAAATAGTTATACAATAGACGCCAATTTTTGTCATGTGTATATACTCCCGATTTAACCGGGTCATGTTTCCGTAAGTTATCCAATTAGGATGTATCACTGACAGGTTTGTAAAAAATATATACAGATAACTTCATTTAAAGGATGATATAAGTATATCAGTTTTCTAAAACACATTATCGAAAAAAACGTTCTGATTGGTTTAATCGCGATACGATTTGAAGTGTAAGGCGTTTACAACTGGATATTAAACGCGGTATACTGATTTTCAATTAAGGAACGGAGAAAAAAATGAAATCAGCTATCAGCATTAGTATTGGGTCATCAAAACGGGACAAGGTTGTTGAGATTGAACTGTTGGGAGAGAAAATCCGTCTGGAAAGACGGGGTACTGATGGGGATATGAAAGCTGCCGCAGAATTGTATAGATCATTGGATGGAAAGGTAGATGCATTTGGCGTAGGCGGGGCGGTACTTGGCTTTCAGATACGCGATCAATGGTATCCCCTAAAATCCTGTGAAGTCTTGACGCGCGATGTTCACCAAACGCCGGTTGTGGACGGTACAGGATTTAAAACCATCCTGGAAAGAAGAGCTGCTGCGGTTGTGGATCGGGAATTTGGGCATTTACTTGAAAATCGTCGCGCATTGATCGTCAGCGGCGTGGATCGTTATGCGCTGGTTCAATCTTTTGCTGAAGCAGGATATGAAACACTGATTGGTGATTTAATGTTTTCCCTGGGATTATCCATCCCCTTGCACAGCGAGCCTGCCCTGGTTCGGGTTGCCAAGCTGCTGATTCCTGTTTTGGGTCACGTTCCTTTTGAATGGTTATATCCAACCGGTTCGGAGCAGGAAAAACACGAACCGAAGTTTATTCCCAGCTATCAATGGGCATCGGTCTTGGCGGGGGATTGTCACTATATCACCAAATATTTGCCTGATCATATGGATGGAAAAATTGTGGTGACCAATACCACCACCGCCGATGATCGTGAGATATTTAAGAAAGCCGGCATTAAACACTTGATTACCACGACGCCTATGCTGGAAGGACGATCCTTTGGCACCAATATGATGGAAGCGGCACTGGTGGCTCTAATGAATCGCAAAGAAGCGGTGGATTACAGCCATTCAGCTGAGTATATCCAGCAATTGGAAAAAGTAATTGATGAGATTGGCTTTGTACCAGAAGTTCAGGAGTTAACCTAATGATGGATGCAATTATCACTGCAGGCGGCATTCCCGAAGTCGATGATCCTTTATATGGTTATACCCAGGGAAGTCCGAAAGCCCTCCTGGAAATTGCAGGAAAACCCATGATTCAATGGGTGCTGGACGCTGTGAATGATTGTGATTATATTGAGCGGGTTGTCATTATCGGCTTGCCAAAAGATACTGCTCTGATAAGCCGGCATGAGACTATCTTTATGGAATCCACCGGAGACATGTTAGGCAATATTCAAACTGCCGCTGCTGCCCTCAAGCGAGCTAATGCACCGGAAGCACGGGCATTTATCATGGCTTCTGATGTACCTGGTGTCTCAACGGCCATGCTGGATTGGTTATATGAAACCTCCAATGGATTGCGCGGGGATATTTTCTATACCATCATCAAAAAAGAAACCATGGAAAGCCGTTATCCGACTTCCAATCGCACTTATATTGACCTGGCCGATTGTAAGGTTTGTGGGGGAGATATCTCAGTTTTTCGATTGGATGTGGTTGACGGCGAGCGTCCGATTTGGAAACGCCTGATTGCCGCACGAAAGAATCCAATCAAGCAGGCACGATTAATTGGCCTGGGGATATTAATTCCATTGCTGTTTAAAAAACTGGATATCAAAACTGCAGAGCGCAAGATTAGCCGCCGTTTACATGTGGTTGGACACGCATTGATCTGTCCGTACGCCGAGATGGGCATGGATGTGGATAAACCCCATCAATATGAAATTTTACGAGCTGGATTAACAACCGATGAAAAGTAATTGGGTGGATGAACTTTTTTCCCTGGATGCGCAATGGAGTGAACGGCTCCGATTGAAACGGGAGAATCAAATGATTTGGCCCGCAGCGGTTTTCTTCGCTCATTCCGGGGATTCCTGGTTCTGTTTACTGGCTTTGAGTTTGATCTGGTTGTTTGGTAACCCGCAGTGGCATAATCATGCTGCTTTAATGGGTGTTTCCACCGTTGCCATGGCGATGATTGTCCTGGCGATAAAATTTATTGTCCGTCGACAACGCCCTGAAGGGGATTGGGGTGCGATCTACCGCAAATCAGATCCTCATTCCTTTCCCTCCGGTCATGCAGCCAGAACGGCGCTTTTAGCCGTGATGGCAATTGGCCTTGGACCTGCCTGGTTTGGTTGGCTGCTGCTCATTTGGGCGCCAGCTGTCAGTGCGGCAAGAGTAATAACCGGCCTGCATTATCTCTCCGATGTGCTGGTTGGTATATTAATTGGCGCTTTGGGGGGCGTTATATTTTTGCTGCTGGAACCAATGATTCTTGGTGCATTTCCTTTCGCTTTTTTGCCCTAGAAATTTGATCCCCTTCAACGTAAACGAACGATCTTTATTGATCGTTTTTTTTTTGATTCAATATTTAGGATTTGTTTGGGTAATTTTTATGAACAGGCATTTTTAACCTTTGTATAATGAAGAAGACAAATTGCCTTGGAATGGGCAGTCGGTTAAACATACTGATTTATATATATATTGTAATAAACAGTCTCAGGAGGTAATTGTGTCTGTCAAACCCAAAATTCGTGTGGGACATTTAAAAATTAACGGACCATCTCGCACTTGGTATTACTGCTGATAAAGTGGCGAAAGAACAAGAATCATTCAATCATCTCGAACTGGAAACCCAGGCTTACCGTGGATGGAACCCCTTGGCAAGTGATTTCAAGGATGGAAAGATTGAAGCCGCTTGTATCTTAGCCCCGATGGCTATGGAATTGTTCAGCTCAAGGATGCCCATTCGCCTTGTTTTACAAATGCATAAAGCCGGCAGTACCATCGTGACCAATAAAAGCGCGCATATCACAAAAATCGAAGATTTTAAAGGTAAAGCCGTTTTGATTCCTCATTATCTTTCCGTGCATCACCTTCTTTTTGATAAATTATTGCGTGATAGTGGATTTGATATTGGAGCCGGTAAGGACGTTGTTTTCGACGTCGTAGCGCCATCGGATATCCCTGAAATTATTGAATGGGATGAGAAAGGTACCGTTGGTGGTTTCATTGTTGCAGAACCGTTTGGAAGCCAGGTGGTCAAAGCCGGGGACGGGGAAGAATTCCGAATTTCACAGGATATTTGGAAGAATCATCCTTGTTGTGTTTTGGCAGTTCGCGAAGATGTGATTGGCAGTAATCCGGATGGTGTGCAGGAATTAATCAATAGCCTGGTTCAATCCGGAAATTCAATTACTCAGGATCCGAAATCGGCAGCAAAAGTCGGTGCGCAATTCTTAAGTCAAGGCGAAGATATTATTGAATCGGTTTTATCGGATTCACGCAAAAAAGTCAGCTTTGATGAATTATTCCCAGTACTTGAAGATTTTGAATTTATGCAAACCTATCTTACACAAACAATTTCGGCTATGTCCAAAAAGATTGATTTGGAAAAATTTGTCGATACGAAATTTGCAAAAGAAGCAGGCGCAAAATAAAACTTGGGCAAGCCCATAAAGGCTGGAAACCGTATGAATGAACAATTATTGATCCGGGTAGAAGATTTAGAGCAAATGACGAAGCAGGGAGACGTATTCCTGATTGATACCCGCGAACCACAAGTGTATCAAAAGGGACATATCCCTGGTGCAGTAAATATCCATGATTTTTTTCTCTATATCTCCCTACCTGAAAACGGAGGACATCCAGCCCTGGTAGAGCATTTCACTTATCTGCTGCGCGGTGCCGGACTTAAGAAAGAACACAAAGTTGTGATTTATGAAGATGCCCTGGATAATGGTTACGGCCGCTCCTGTCGGGGATGGGTGTTAATGCAGTATTTTGGTCATCCCTGGGTGGCTGTTCTCAACGGCGGCTATCGAGCCTGGAAGGCCAAGAATATGCCTATCACGACCGAAGTGCCTGTTTATGAGCCTTCAAACTATAAACCCGAATTGGATTCGAATATTATCGTCACAACGGAACAGATGATCGCAGCGATTGCTGATCCCGAAATCCAGATTTTAGATAACCGTGATTATGCAGAATGGATCGGGGCAAATTCATCTCCCTATGGATATGATTACTGTCCTCGCAAGGGAAGAATTCCCAGTGCTGTATGGGTGGAATGGTATCGGCTGATGACGGTCAAGGAAGGTATCCCCTGGTTCAAATCCCCTGAAGAAATCCGAGCCGCACTCAACGAGATTGGTTTGCAGCCTGAAAAGACTGTTTATATCTACTGCTTTAAAGGTGCGCGTTCCTCAAATACTTTTATGGCCTTGAAATTGGCAGGGTTTAAAGATATCCGAAATTATTTTAATTCCTGGAATGAATGGTCAAGAGATTTTAATCTGCCTATCGAAGAAGGATATCCGGAATATCACGGATTAAAAGTTAAAGCCGGGCGACCGGCTTTTTTTTATACAATTACTTGATAAATAAGATAGAAAATATTATAATAATTCCATTGAAATGTACCAACACAGGAGGTAATGTATGGCGCTAAAGGTTGGTCAGCGTGCACCCGATTTCTCACTCCCCAGTCATTTCGGGAAGGAAATTCAGCTTCGCGATTTTCGCGGCAAAAATGTTGTTTTGGCTTTTTTTCCCTTAGCCTGGACCCCTATATGAACGAATCAAATCCCTTCCTATGAGGAGCGTTTGGCCGAATTTGAAGGGGAAAATACCCAGGTTCTGGGTATCAGTGTAGATCATGTACCATGTTTACAAGCCTGGGCAAAGAGCCTGGGCGGCATCACTTTACCGCTCTTGTCGGATTTCTGGCCGCATGGAAAGGTAGCAGATATGTATGGCGTCATGCGTCAGGATGGCTCTTCTGAACGGGCAATTTTTGTGATCGATACCGAAGGTGTAATTCGGGATATTGACATTCATCGGATTGATGATCAACCCGATAATGCGGAATTGTTTGGCATCCTGCAGCAAATTAATGGAAAGGAAGTTCAGCCGACCAAGCAAACTGAAACGGAATCCAGCCTGCCGGAAGCCGGTGTGGTGATGTACTGCACCCGCTGGTGCCCGGATTGCCGCACAGCGCGCGAATGGCTGGCTTACCATGCCATTTCCTACCAGGAAGTGGATGTGAATGCGAATCCTGAGGCTGCTGCGTATGTGCGTAAATTGACCGGCGGACCAATCATTACCCCAACTTTTGATATTGGTGGTCAGTACGTTTTTGATTTTGATGAAGAAAAATTACAACAACTTTTACTATAGATTTATTGATATCGCTTTATAAGGATATTTCAAAACCGTGATTTCTACAAAGATCATTTTTTTAATTGGCCATTTTAAGGATTTTAATTAGGTAATCAAACCTATTATTATTCTTGGAATGGCCTCTTGCTTTTCTGATTTGTGAATGCGATTTGAAATGCTTCTTTTTGATCAAAATCGAGAATTAGATATAATATTCGAAAATTCCATACCAAAGTTATGCTCGAGATTCAGCAAAGTACTAGATGACCGCGATTTGAAGTTATTCTTCTCTTCTTTTTAAGGTGAAAAGCAAATAGTCTGGCAATCAAGTTGCTCTTTGGATTTCATAATATGCAAGGCATGGGTATATAAAAAACTTCATCAAGTTAGCACATTTTGATATGGGGTCACATTTTTAAACTTACAGGAGAGTGTTCGATGAAAAAAAGTTGTATTACCTGCTTGGTGTTGTTAGTGATTTTGACCCTCTTGGTAATCATGGGTGGTGGATTGATGTATCTCATGAAAATTTGTCCACCTGAGGGACCCTGGCCGATGCCGCCCTGGTGTAATTTTATTTCTGAAAATGTAGATACAACAACTACTTCACTTCAAAATACTCCAGAAGCCATCAGTGACCCTACTCCAGAATGGATACCTCCAGATACCGAGGTTGATATTTATAATAAAACTTGTAATTACCCATTTGAGGATGCTAAAGATGAAGTAATGATACCCTCTGTGGTAGGCTTTGGCTGGAATCTTCATCAGGAAGCATGGCCAATTGATCATGCTCATGAATGCGGTGCTTTATTTATAACTGAAGTATCTATGATGAATCATGATGCGTGGAAACAGATTGAAGACCTTCCTGAATCGTTAAAAGATGCCTATGTGAAAGATCTGGATGGAAAGGTAGTTTACAATCAAGATCTGGTTTTTCTGGATATGATGCATCCCGCATACCGACAATGGCTGCGTGATTTTATTAAAAATCAAATTGGTTTGGGGGTTGATGGTTTTGTCTTTGATGAGTATCTTGGCGCTGCAGCAGCGGTTGAGGCTGGTAGTGGCCTCGATGAGAACAGCCTCGCGGGATTTCCGAGCTACCTCCGTTCTCATTATTCAAAGGAACAACTGGCGGGAATGGGCATCTCGGATATTGATACTTTTAACTATAGAGATTTTTTAGTAGATAAAAACGCAATTGATGTGTATAAAACAGATTTTCACCAAGCTCCGCTTGGTGAAGACTATTTTCAATACTTACGAAGCGAATCTAATGATTTTGTTGAGGAGCTAATCCAACTGGCGCGGTCCTATGCGGCTCAAAATGGAAAAAAAATCTTAATAACCGCGAATTATGGCCCTCTTTACCATACGGACCAATTTTCATTTGCCAACAATCTGGATTACTATACCTTTGAACATACTTATCTTGCAAATCCCAAACTGGACAAAGAGGGCTTTAATGTATTGCCGGGTGGCGTCCCAGTCGCAACCGCATTGCGTTATGCAAAGGGTCAGAATAAATATGGTGTGGTATTAATGAATATTTATGATTATGGGGAGCTTGCAAAATTAGGGGAGAAAGCCGGCACGACGCTTACCCAGCACTTTTTCGCTGAGGCCTATGCTAACCAAGGATACTTTTTATATTTTGATATGGAAATGGCATTTGTTGGCAATAAATTTGTAGCAAATCATGCAGCAATGCGTCCATATTACGCCTTCCTCAGGGAAAACCCCGAAGCATTTAATGGATTTGTCCCATTGGCCGAGGCTGCTGTGATTATGCCGCCTCATAGTGCCAGCACGGATTATGGTCCTATTGATGGTGCCCAAGGTAGCGCATGGATTTTGGCAGAAGAAAACATCCCCTATGGAGTCGTTGATATTCGAAATCTGTCACCAGAGTATAAAGTTGCCATAGTCCACGGGTATGCTTGGTCTGATTCTGAATTAGAAAAGCTACTTGATTTTGTGCAGACAGGCGGCGTTGTTCTAGCTTTTGATTCGCGATTTGCTTCTCTGGATGAGAATTTCAAACCTATTAGCCGCCCACAGCTAAACGGATACCTGAATCCTGGAACCCATCCACTAGGGAATGGAAAATTTATTTTCTTCAGGGAGAATCTTGCCTGGTTGTATAATACCCAACTGAATCAACAAGCGGCGAGTCAAATCAGAGATACACTTCACACCGTTGTTCTTTCCAATTCTGCCCCAGAGAATATCCAGCTTATTCCATTCCAAAGCGATGATCGGATGGTTATTCATCTTCTCAATTATGAATATGAGGATGGTGACTTTAACGAAATGGAACCTTTCGTCATAAGGATTCATATTCCTCAAGGCTTTGATGCCACCCAAAAAACATTGTCAATGATTTCCCCGGATTTACAAGAAGAACAAACATTAACCTATACAATTGAAGATGGATATCTTGTAACTACAATCCCTCAATTATATCTCTGGGATGTTTTGTTACTCGAATGATGATTTGACTTATTTTGAATATTGACAGTAAATCTATTTTGTCAGAATGGTGTTGTTTTTAGAAACCATTATCTGGATGAATACATCTGCCATTACCAGGCCTGGGAGACGGGGATACAAAAAAATAATTTTGAACATTAATAAATCACTCCGATGTCAAGTAATATTGGCCATCTAACTTTGTGCCGCAACAGTTTAGCGAAATCTGTGCATCCATAAAGTTTTCCCGATATTGACTAATCAATACGCTTTCTAACATAGCAAGTATTAGAAAATACAGATCATTGACGAAGTGCAATACAGAAGGTATATTATCAGGTGGGGGTGGTTGGGCTCCGGTGGGTTCCCCGGTCTTCAAAACCGGTGGCGGGTCGTGTTGCGGGCCGCGGTGGGTTCGACTCCCATCCGCTCCCGCCTCCAAAGCTGTTGAGGGATACTCAACAGCTTTTTGATTACTGGTGAAGCACATCCAATGGCGGTACAATCAAATTTGAAATATGAGTAATCTTTTGGATAAATGAGGGCACCCCTTATGGTGGACAACTTAAAATCAAAAATTAACATCCTGGATTATACTGATCAGCTACGACCCATCATCGAGCGGCATTTTTATATTGAGGTTATCCGCTATGGGGAGCATCAGGATGCATTTCTGGCGCGGTATGAAGGACATTTACTTCATCCGGATTCTGAAAAAGCCTATGATCAATTAGCCCTGGCATTGAAACCCCTCCACCTGATGCCTCTTTTCAGACTGGAGGATCAAGCGCAAATTATCTTATTGGTTCCTTTATTGGAGAAGAAAAAACCGTCCAATCCCTGGGTCAACCTGATGTTTTTTATTCTCACAGTCTTTTCCGTGTTGATGGTTGGCAGTACCTATGGGCTGGAAGCCCTGCCTGAAAAAATGGATTTTCAGGCTCTTCAACTGCTGATTTTACGCGGACTGCCATTTACGATCAGCATGTTAGCCATTCTCCTGGCGCATGAATTTGGCCATTATTTTGCCGGACGGTACCACAAGGTCCATGTTTCCCTGCCGTATTTCATTCCCTTTCCCGGCAGTTTGATGGGCACCATGGGCGCTTTCATCAATATCAAAGAAATTCCCAAGAATCGCAAACAATTGTTGGATATCGGTATCGCCGGTCCATTGGCTGGTTTTATCGTGGCTGTGCCAATCTTAATGCTGGGGTTAAAACTTTCCGCAGTCAGTCCCTTACCCCTGGCTGCTGACCCAAATTCTTCATTAATTCTGGAAGGAAATTCCATTCTGTATCTGGCACTGAAATATCTGGCGTTTGGGCAGCTTTTACCAGCCCCGGTGGATTATGGCGGTGTCTTTCCGCTTTTATACTGGCTGCGATATTTCTTTACCGGTACACCCTTCCCCTTTGGCGGACTGGATGTGCAATTAAATTCCATTGCCTGGGCCGGTTGGGCAGGTTTGTTGGTCACCATGCTGAACCTTGTACCGGCCGGTCAACTGGACGGCGGTCATCTGTTTTTTGTGATGTTTGGAAAAAAAGGCGCCAAACGCATCTACCCCTGGATTTTAGGCATTCTGCTGGGGTTGGGCATCTTCTGGACGGGCTGGTGGTTTTGGGCGGCGTTGATCTTCCTGTTTGGAAGAATGCACGCGGAACCCCTGGATCAAATCACTCCCCTGGATCCGGCGCGCAAGCGGCTGGCGATCGTGGGGTTGGTGATCTTCATTCTTTGCTTTATTCCCGTTCCGTTATTGCTCTTTTAGTGATTCCTTCCAGGAAACATCGCCATTGTTTTACCCGTGGTCGTAACAACGCTGGCCAGCAAATCGGCGGTCAAGCAGCTGTGTGCCGGAACGATGCACAATAACTCGCCGATTTTGCATCGTGCGAAAGCGGGCTCCGGCAGAGATACAACGCCGTGTTCCTGGGAAATGGATTTAACATGAGCCCCTGGTATAGGCTTGCTCCAGCTACCGCCTTCCGGAAAACAAACCAGACCGTAAGTCGGTATGCCATCCACTGCAACCGTATCCTTGGATAAATGAACCGCTCCGCCGTAAAGGACGACTTCATGGCGTTCTGCATGCAGGGCAACGATGGGGCAGGCGACCACAGCGGCAATTTGTTCAAAGCTGCAGCTGCCCAGCAAAAATTGCTGCGCATCGTAGTAAACAAAATTTCCCGGACGAATTTCATCTGCTCCGGCAAAGGAAGGGCTCAGGCTGCAGCCGGGGGTGTCGCCAACGGAAATCAGGAGGTTCTCATGCCCGGCGTTTTGCAGGGTTTGTTGAACCGTCTTCAGTCTTCGGATGGACTCGCTAAACAGCGCGGGAATTTTTTCCCTGGGGGTGTGATAGCTGTTTCCGGCATGGGTAAGTAAGCCTGCCAGGGTGAAAAATGGACTTCTCCGAACGGCTTCTGCACACTGCAGGATGGGTTCCGGATTGTTCCAAAGCAATCCGGTACGGTGGTAGCCGGCGTCAATTTTGAGCCATACTTTCAGGGGCTGGTTGATGACCGCCTCTAATTGTTTAACCACAGCAGCGTCTTCCACCAAAATACCCAACTGAATTTTGGCAGCTAATTGATTGATCAGGGCGTGTTCGCGAAGATTGACCGGGAAGGCCACGGTGATATCGTTCCAGCCGTGTTGAGCGAAGTAGGCGGCCATGCGCAGGGAGGAGACGGTGATTTTATTCACCCCTTGCTGGCGAAACCAGCTGCCAATTTCAGCCGATTGATGGGTCTTGAAATGAGGCCTGAAGATCACCCCCTGTTGACCGGCTTTTTGCGCCATTTGGTGAATATTCTGCCTGGCAATGGCCTCGTCCAGGATGAAGCTTGGAACGGTTACGGCATCAAAGGTTTCCATGAAACGCCTCCCGGGATTTTTGATCTGAACTCTCATTCTATTCTATTTTGCCTGTTAAAGGTATGTCCGCTTGCATTAAAAGAACAAGTGTTCTATAATTTAAACATGGATTCGATAGAAAAATTGTGTACGCAAACTGATGAAATGGACGTGGAGATTACGGAACAATCCGTCTATCAGCCGGAAGTAAAACTGCTCTCTGGCAGGAACCGATTTGGCGACGGCGGGGTCAGTATTGATGACCGCAAACGGCTGCCGATCAGTTACGTCAATGCAGGTGCGGCTGGTCCCATGGCGCTGCTCAAGACCGCCATGACTACTGTCTGCGAGAATGATTGTACCTATTGCAGCTTTAGCACCCACCGGGACGGTCCCCGGCAGACTTTCACCCCAGATGAATTGGCTGCTGTTTTCATGGCGGTTTACAACAAGGGTTACGTGAAGGGCTTTTTTCTCAGCTCCGGTATTGTGGGTGGGGGCATTCATACCCAGGATAAATTGCTTTCAGCCGGGGAAATTCTACGCTATCGCTACGGCTTTCGCGGATACTTGCACATGAAGATTATGCCGGGCGCAGAAAGAAGCCAGGTGCTGCGTGCCATGCAATTAGCCAATCGCGTCTCGATCAATTTGGAAGCGCCAACGATAAATGCCTTACAGCGCATTGCCCCCTCCAAACCACTCCTGCCTGCCTTGGATGAACGCCTGTTGTGGATTAACCAGATCCGCGAAAACCTCCCCCCGTATCAAGGCTGGCAGGGAAAATGGCCCTCCAGCAGCACTCAATTTGTGGTGGGCGGGGGTGAAAATACCACTGACCGTGAGTATTTATCCCTGACTGAAAATCTGCACCGCAGAAAGAAATTATCCCGCGTGTACTTCTCGGGGTTCAATCCCGTCAGCGGCACACCCCTGGCCGGTCAGCTAAAACAGGAACCGCTGCGGGTGCTGCGTCTGTATCAATCCGCGTTTCTGATCCGGGATTATGGCTATGAATCTACGGAGCTGGATCTATTTGAGGACGGTTTTCTGGATATCCATAAAGATCCCAAAGTCAGTATGGCCGAGCGAATTTATGCGGATCAGCCTTTGGAAGTCAACCGGGCGGAGTATGAGCAGTTGATCCGCATCCCGGGGATTGGGCCAAAAACTGCCCGTTGCATTCTGCATGCCCGGCGGGACAGGACCATTCTGGATGCGGCTGGTTTAAAAAAGCTTGGCGTTAATACGGAAAGGGCGCTGCCTTTTGTTCTAATGAATGGCAAACAGGCAGAACGGCAGTTATTTTTCTCATTTTATCAATAAAACCACCAAAAATATAAATAAAATTTAATAAGAAGTAAATAATATTTAAAAAGTATTGACTTAAATTAAATATTGTGTAAAATAGAATCAAGAATAGTTCAAGTGAGAAATAACAATGATCAATCAAATCAGTGGATATCAAACCTTTACTTATGCTGCGCTTGATGAGCATCAACAGCGGATTCGAGGGGGAAGCGTACATCGCCTTCATCGGCAAACAGCTCCTGTGGATATCTATTATCGCCTTGGTATGGCAAGTCTTCACTTTGGCAAGTGGTTATTAAAGTTCTCCTCCATGCCACGTTCTGAAATTCAATCCATCCATCCGTATAGTGGGTAACCAGGGAGAAGAATTATGTACACACAACCCGAGAAATGCCCCGTATGCCAATCCGAGCTGATCATCACCGGCCTGGCCTGCATGCGCTGCGACACCCGAATTGAAGGACATTTTCAATCCGTTAGCAACCCGTTTTCCAAATTGAATACTGAACAGCAGCAGTTCCTTCTGAGCTTTGTGCGCTGTGAAGGAAAGTTCAACCGTCTGGAGGAGGAGATGAATCTCTCCTACCCCACCTTGCGCAACCGCTTTAATGAGATCGTACAAATCCTTGGTTTCCAACCCAACAAGGAAGAAGCTACCTCAAAATTAGGCGAAGAAATTCGCCGCCAAATTTTGGAAGAATTGGAACAGGGCACCATCACCGCCCAGGTAGCCCGGGATAAATTGTTGGGCAAGAAAAATAGCAAAGAATAACATGGAGAAATCATCATGAGCAGTGAAGAACGCTTAAAAATACTAAAAATGGTGGCCGATGGCATTTTAACCATTAATGAGGCGGAAGACTTATTGGAAGCTCTGGGAGAAAAAAAACCCAGTAATGAACCTTCACCATCTACAAGTCAATCCATGCCGGGGACGAGTGGCAAAGGCAAGTGGCTGCGCGTGATCGTGACGGACACGGCAACCGGAAAAACAAAAGTAAATCTAAGGATTCCTTCCAGTCTTGTTTCGGCGGGGATGAAGATGGGTTCAAAATTTGCCCCTGAATTACAAGGTGTGGATGCCGGGGAAATTTTATCTGCCCTGGATGATAACATCGTTGGAAAATTCATTGATGTTATTGATGAAGAAGATGGGGAACATGTTGAGATTATGATCGAGTAAGTCACTTTCCTCTGCATTTCCCGTATATATAAACATTAGATTAACTCAGACAACGCCTCATTAAACTTGAGGTGTATGCTAGCTATTGGAGTTTTGCATGGCAATTCGCGCTTTACCCTATAACGAAACACACTGGAAGAAACTCTTTTTTACCATTTGGACCGGGCAGGCATTTTCCATTTTTGGCTCCATCCTGGTGGAGTTTTCCCTGATCTGGTATTTAACCGATAAAACCGGTTCGGCTACCGTCCTCTCGATCAATATGTTATTCATGCTCTTGCCGACCCTGCTGGTGGGACCCTTTGCCGGGGCGCTGGTGGACCGTTGGAATCGCCGCAAAGTGATGATTGTTGCGGATACTTTCATTGCCGTGACGACCCTGTTCATGATGGGCGTATTTTATCGTGAACTGATTCAGCCCTGGCATATCTACATGATTATTTTCTTGCGATCTGCGGCTGGTTTGTTCCACTTCACTGCCATGCTGGCTTCCACTTCCTTGATGGTGCCAGAGGATCAGTTGAACCGGATCAACGGCCTCAACATGGCCTTGCGCGGCGGGATGAACATCATTGCCCCGCCGATCGGCGCTATTTTACTCGGCATATTGCCCATGCATAAAATCTTAATGATAGATATTCTCACGGCTGCCCTTGCTGTCTTGCCGTTGGTTTTCATTCTGATTCCCCAACCCCCAAATGAATCCACACAACGCGTGACGGTAAGTTCGGTATTTGCAGATATTAAAGACGGTATGACGTATGTCAAGTTGTGGCCTGGGATGTTGGGGTTGATGCTCATGTCGATGATGGTCAATTTCGTTTTCAATCCAATTAATGCGCTCATGCCGCTGGTCGTCAAGCTGCATTATCATGCCGGCGCCCTGCAGTTGGGTTGGATTGAGATGGGTATCGGATTGGGGATTGTTGTTGGCGGACTGACCCTCTCCATCTGGGGTGGTTTCCGCAAACGATTGCTGACCATTTGTCTGGCGCTGGCTTTGGCAGGCATGGGTTTCCTGGCGATTGGGTTGACCCCTGAAAATGGCATCTGGCTTTGTGTGGGTTTTATCTTCCTCGTGGGTGTGGCGTTGCCGTTGATTGACGGCCCCATTAATGCCATTATTCAAGCCAAAGCTTCACCGGAATATCAGGGAAGATTAATGACGCTCCTGATATTTTCCTCCAAAGTGACCGTTCCTCTCAGTATGCTGATTGCCGGACCGGTGGCTGATCAGTTTGGGGTACTGATTTGGTACCGGCTGGGAGGTTTAAGCATCATTCTGATTGCTTTAATAGCCCTGCTTGCGCCATCCATGCGTCACATGGAGAATGGGATTCGGCAGGTTGCAGCTGCTCCGGCTGATTAAGAAACCGGCTTTACGAAAAACGCGCTGCGATCTTTTTCGCAGCGCGTTTTAATTCCAATATCTTTACTGTCTAGATGAATAATAACTGGGCGCCTTCGGTCATTTCCATGAATTCCATGGCGCCGAGGACTTCGGCGTCATCAACCAAATCGGCTTTGGTTAATTTCATCATGTCCATGGACATTTTGCAGGCATAAATTTTAGCACCGGCATCGGAGACTAATTGAATGAATTCTCCCACGGGAGGGAAATCCAATTTGTCAATTTCCTTGCGCATCATCCAGGTAGCCATGGCGGACATGCCGGGGATGGCACCCAACCAGGTTGGGATATGGAACCAGGGGTGCATGCTGGGGTTGCCTACGGTAGCCACGTTCAGTTTATCCATTTTCTTTTTGGTGATCATGTCCAATCCCCAAAACGTGAAGAAGATATCCACTTCAATGCCGCTCATGCGAGCTGCATTGGCTAAAATCAGGGGAGGATAGGCCATATCCAATGAGCCTTTGGAGGCGATCATTGCTAATTTACGGGGTTTTGTCTCTGTCATTTTATTTCTCCAGGGTAAGGGGTAGGATTAGATACAACCGGTGGGTTTGCCCAATCCGGCAATTTTTGCGGCTACTTTCGCGGGTCCACCAGGGAACAAGCTGTAAATTTCTTTGGTATCCACATCGGTTTGTTTGGTAATCTTTCGCAGTGTGGGGGCTTCTCCGGTTTCCTCAAATTCCTTGCGGGCAAAATTGATGACTACAAAGTGGCGGTCATTTAATTCAATACCAAGGGATTTGGCAATCGCTTTGCCAATTTCAGGGGTCCAATCTTTGGCATTCACCATGAAACCATCAGCGTCCAGTTCAATATTTTCAAAACCAGCAATTTTGTCTACCATTTCTAACTCCTTTTTCTAATTTCCATGTCTTTTAGATTGTTCAATTATTTCTTTATCAATTCAGGCTACTTTTAATCGTTTTGGTATTTTGGGCTATGAGCCCCAACCTTATTTCCGTTTTCCCAGCATGCTCATTTGATTGGTAACCGGCATGAATCTCCCTTTCAATAGTAGATTCCAATACATCCAGCGGAAACTCATCTTACCCATATGATTGATGTAGGATTCCTTCAAGAGGGAGAAGGGGCCAAGAACAGGCAGGGGAAATTCACCCGCCAGTGGTTCAACATCGTAATTGAAATCGATCAAAATACCTTTACTGAAGCCGGTTTCGATGTAGCAGTTGGCATGTCCATCGAATTTCGGTTCCAGCGCCTGGCCTTTCATCTGGCGCAGCAGGTTTTCTACCAGGACATCGGCCATGAAATGGGCCACGGATCCCGCTTTGGAAGCAGGCACGTTGGCAGCATCACCAATGACAAAAATGTTTTCCCATTTCTGAGCACGAAGTGTGTGCTTGTCGGTTGGCACAAAGTTCAAATCATCGCCCATGTCGGAATTTTCAATAACGGCAGCACCTTTATTGACCGGGATGGAGACCAATAAATCATAGGAGATTTCGCGACCATCATAGGAAGAAATCGTATTTTTAGAACTATCCACTTCACTGATAGCAAAATCGGGTTCTATCTTGATATTTTTCTTTTGCAGCATGCCGCCCAACATGGCAGCGGAGCGTGCTTTTGTGAAGGCGCCTGCCAAAGGTGTGGTGTAAATGATTTCAACTTTATCGCGTATACCGCGTTTTTGGAAATAATGGTCAGCCAGGAAGGAAAACTCCAGGGGGGCCACGGGACATTTAATCGGCATTTCGGCAATGTTGATCACCAAGCGTCCACCCTGCCAGGTGCTCAAGAAATTATGCAGGGCCATGGCACCTTCATAGGTGTAAAAATCGAAGATATTCTGATGCCAGCCATCTCCTAATAAACCGGGGGTTTCCCCAGGAGCAAGATGGGAACCTGTAGCGATAACCAGATAATCGTAGGAGATTTCCTGTTGATTGGAGGTTAATCTGACTTTGTTCAAAGCGGGCTCAATTCGTTCTATATCGGAATTGATTAAAGTTACGCCTGCTGGCAGGTATTTGCGCATGGGTTGGATGACATCCTTCCCTTGATAAATCCCAAATGGAATGAACAAATAACCAGGTTGATAAAAGTGAGTTTCCTGTTTATCAACCACGATGATTTTCCAAGCTGCAGCGTCCAAATGTTTCACCATTTTATTGGCAATAATTGTGCCGCCGGTACCACCACCCAATATAAGTAAAGTTTTCATGCCTGTCCTCCAATAACTTCTAAATAATGTCCATTTGCAACAACACGAGAGCCAGATGAGGTTTTATGAGCCCATTTGACTGATTTCTGCGATTTGCTGTAATTTCTGTATTAATCCGGCACGTTCGGCCAGGATTCCTTCGAGCGCGCCCGCTGCTTTTTGTACCCAACGCTCAATTTGCACCTGACCATCTGGATTCAAACAATTGATTTCGTTGAATAACACATTGAGAGTGGATTCATCCACTTGAAGCATCGCGGCAAGTCGTTGAGAAGATTCTTTGGTCAGGTCATGCTGATTGATTCTGGATTGACCTGCCAGTAAATAGGCAGTCGGAATGCCATTATCCAGGAGAGCATAGTAATAATAGGTCAACCCTGCATGGCATTTTACCCAGCCCATTTTTTCCATACTCTGCGGCATCGATTTCCAGGAAGTCTGGCAGGCAACCTGTCCCGCTGAAGAACTCAGCATGTGCTGACAAAAACGGCAGCTGTTGCTTAATTCAGTTAGCGGATTGCCTTGCATATCCGTGATGACGGTGCCAATCTGGCTGAGGTCGGAAAAAAGATTCTGGATTGTCTGCATACAGTGAATGGGTAAGGGGGGCACGTTTCCGGAAGGGATTTCCTGGATGGTTGTTTTATCATTGGATAGGAAGTTTTCAAATTGACTGGCAGGAAAACGCCATTGCTTGCCAATCTTAATTCCCTGCAGCCGGCAATCCGTCAACATACGGTAGACGGTAATGCGTTCGATTTTGAGAATATCCTGTACTTGCTTCGAAGTTAATAAATCTTCCATGGTTTTTCCAGTTATGTGATGTTATCTAAAGATATAATAAGATATAACAAGATATATCAATAGTGACAAAATTCACAAAGAAGATGATTAATGTCATCATTTTCTTGTTTTTCGGACAAAAACCGCCTAAAGTTCAGAGAACTTAATCAGCCGTTTTTGTTTTTCATCGTACAGGGCCAATCCCAGGCACTGAAGTGAGCTGCGCAGAGTTATTGTATTCTCTTCAAATTGCAGCAATGGATTATTACGATAACAGGCTTCCAATTGATAATTGGGGATGCGTGGCCGCAGATGATGGATGGAATGAAAGCCGATATTGCCGCTGATCCAATGCAGCCATTTGGGCAGTGCGTAATAGGAGGCTCCCAGCAATCCCGTGCGGACAAAATCCCATTCCTTGTTTCGCGCCCAATAGACGCTTGGATACTGATGCTGGATGTAAAACAACCAGATCCCGGCGATGCCTGCAAAATACAGGGTTAGAAACTGTATCCACAGGAAGGCGCCCAGGCCAAAAGTGTAGTAGCTGAGGATCATCATGCCTATTAGCATCAGATTGCAGTAAAACACTGAAAGTCCCGCTTTTCGATTCATCCAGGGGATGGGCAGGCGTTGACGGAGCATGAAAACAAAAATCGGCCCCAGGAGGAACATCACATAGGGGGAGCGAAAAAAACGATACTGCAGTTTTGCTTTCCTTGGCAGGGTTTCATATTCCTCACGGGTCATGGTGTAAACGTCGCCGATGCCGCGTTTGTCGAGATTCCCTGCGGTGGCGTGATGGATGGCATGAGACTGCCACCAATGTTCATTGGGCGTCAAGGTGAACAATCCGAGGAAGAACCCCAGAATGCGATTGGCGTTGTGAGAGGGAAGAAAAGCATTGTGGCCACAATCATGGAAGAAGATGAAGATTCGGATCAGAAAGGCTGCTGCCAACAGGGAAACCGGTACCACCAGCCAGATATTGATGGTGTACAGGCGGATCATTACTGCCCAGATAAGAAAATAGGGGATTAATGTATTTGCCAGCTGCCAAAGTGCTTTGTCTATTCGGGCGTGTTCATATTGGCGTAAATAGGGTTTCAGGGATGAAAGAGTCGGAATCTCATGTACCATTAGGTTTCCTACCTTTCAAAATACGGTTAATAGTCTTAATTCCATCATATATCATTTCCGAACAAAAACAAAGGATAAGGAATTGAAAGGACAATAAAGCAGTCCTTATTGATTAAAAAACCCCAGCTTTCCCAGCTGGAGGTTTTGTATTTAATTTAATATACAGTTTGGAGATGGAATATCTTACTGCCCGGACTTAAATAAAATTAAGCCGATAAATACCAGAACTGTAAAAACCCCGATACGTATGCTTTGTGCAAGGCTTGATTTCAAGTGGATGAGTATTTCATCAAATTTTTTCTCAATGGAGACAATCGGGCCTGCAAACCAGGCGAATACCATGCCCGTGATCAATCCGCCAATATGTCCCCAGTTGTCAATCCCGGGAGAAAGTCCGATAAACAGATTGATAAGAATGATCATTACGGATCGTCGAAGCATACTTTTTGCGCCAGGGCCGAGGATTTCTTTATTTTTATACATCATAATGGCATCTGCAGCGATTAATCCAAAAATTGCACCGGAGGCGCCAAGGGCTGGGTTGGGGGTGAGGAAATAAGAGAAAAGAGTCCCACCGATACCGGAAAGAAAATATAAAATCGTATATTCCATGTGCCCGTAGTAACGTTCCAATTCTTTTCCGATAACATACAGGGCATACATATTAAATAAAAGGTGGGTGATGTTACCGTGTAAAAAGATGGGGGTGATCAGACGCCAGTATTGGCCTGCAAGGATATATTCATTGATTTTTCCACCATATAAAAATAAAAGATCATTGCCCAAGAGACTCTTGGTCACCATCTGAAGAATGAAGGCTGTTGCCGTAACAAAAATCAGGGCATAAGTAACCATTGAATTGTTTGCGCGAAAGATGAAACGTGCTCGAGGTCGGGGTGGAGGACTGACCTGCTGCTGTGTATTTATGGTGCCATTTTCCAAATTGTTTTGCGATTGGGGATTTTCCATGTCAACAAATTTTCCTGGGATGGGCTGAAAGATGCTCTGCCTGAATAATGGTTTGTATATCATGCACAGCTTTTGATACATCGGGTTCCGGATTGATAACAATGTAATCAAAGAGATCCAATTTTTTTAATTCTTCTTTGACAGTCTCGATGCGGATGATTAGATCTTTTTCAGAATCGGTGCCGCGGTGGCGTAAACGTTCCAGCCATTCTTCCGTCGAGGCAGGCGTAAGAAAAATCAGGATTGCTTGAGGAAAGAGGCTGCGAACTTTTTCGGCACCCTGTACATCCAGACGCATGATGACATCTTTGCCGCTGGCCAAGGCCTCAAGAACATGTTTTTTTGGAACCCCTTTGTATTGCTGATATACCCAGGCGTATTCAATCAGCTCATTGTTTTCTATCATGTGCTCAAAATCTTCTTTTGTCGTGAAAATATAATCCACACCGTCTACCTCCCCTTCTCTTGGGGCACGGGATGTGGCAGTGACGACAAAATGCAGATTGGGCTGGGCTTTAAGTAAATCTAAAATAACAGAATCTTTGCCTGCACCCGAAGGTCCTGAAATTACGATTAATAGGGGACAAGGTCTTAATAAATCCAATGAAGGAAGCGAATTATCCATAAGGTTTCCATGGTTCCAAACGATGCGGTAAAATAGGAGCGAGATAATATGTACTTTTGTACGTTAGATTATAACGGAAAGTAAGAAAAACTGGAGAATATATGCCAACCTACCGCTATCACTGTTTATCCTGTAAAAAGAGATTTGAATTGTTTATGACTTTTCAGGAATATGGGCTGAAACCTGTAGCCTGCCCAGCATGCGGCAGTGAAAAAGTGGAACGCAGGATTGAACGAATCCGGGTGTTAAAAGATGATGCTGCCCGATTGGCTCGCATGGCCGATCCTGAGTCCCTTGCCCGCATCGACGATGATCCCAAGGCATTGGGAAAAATGATGCGCGAGATGGAATCTGGATTAGGGGAAAAGATGGGTTCGGAGTTTGACGAGGTTGTAGACAGACTGGAATCTGGCCAAACACCCGAAGCCATTGAAAGAGAATTGCCGGATTTATCCAACGGGGCTGCGGATTTCCCGGATGATTAAGGTTTCAACAGACTAAGCAGCTTTTGATAATCATCCACCCAGGCAATGGTTTTAATAAAATCAGCCAGACTGGATTTCTGTTTCCGCAAAGCCCGCACAGCTTCACCCACAGGATCATCCCCGGCAGCACCGCCCGGTTGATCCGCATACGCACCGTAAAAGGCAAAATATGCCTGGTTGATGCGGCGGATGGTATAGTCGTTTTCCAGAAACAATAACCGCCGTTCTTCCATATAACTTTCCGCTTCAGAAATATTTCCTTCCAGCAGTAAGGCATCCACGGTTACACGGGTGGTATGCATTTCTGCCCGAAAATCGAAACTGGGCGGGGTGTTCTCAACCGGTATTGCTTCATGGATCTGAAGCAAGGTGGGATCAGGTTCTACTGGGGGATAATATTTTTTAATCAAAAGACTGCCCAATTCTTTCCCGGCAATGGAGGCCGTGGTTTCATTGATGGTCCGCAATTCCGGCGTGGTTTCATAGTTCAGGCCCAAGGGGAAGAGGGTGAGATAGTTATGAATCCACTCATGCTGAATGACTTCCACGGTATAGCTGAAATTCGAAGTCCGCATGATCATTGTGGGATAAGTTCCAATACCGCCAACGGGTACCACCAGGGCAGAGACATTTAATTGATCTTCAATAGTTTTTTCCAATTCGACGAAAGTTGTCAGCGGAAGATCCGGCAGCAGGGAAATATTGACCGATTGTTCGATATGATCCCGGGGGGAGATAATCAAGGCATACGGCAGGTCGGTTTCACGAAACAGGATCGGCGGCACAGGCTGCGCACCCATAGTAAGCTGATTTTCTTTTAAAATCGTACGAATTTGTTCCGTGAGGATACTTTCATAAACCGGTTCAAGCAGGGCTTGCTGCTGTTTCAAGGCATCATACGCATTTTTTATCACGATAAGTTGACTTGTGTCTTTCACATCATCCGGCGTACTGTAATAGGCAGTCAATCGCTGCTCGACGTCGTCTATTTTGTGCAGCAATGTGCTGTACTGATCCACCAAAACCTGAGTTTCCTCTGTCGGCAGGATGCGCTGCCATCCCATACTTGCTGTGGCAAGTTTCTCGCTCAGGGCATTAATCGTCCACCTGGCGTAATCAAACTGAAGATCAGCAGTGTATGGTTGAATTCGATCCTGGATGTCGCTGAGTTGAATTTGAGCACTGTTGGTTATCAAAATGATCAACAAGATGCAAGCTAAAATTCTCAACCATCGTGAAATTATGATTCGCCCAGTTCTAAAACGATCTGTATTCATAAAAAAGGATCATATCAGAAAAGTGGGTGAAATTCCTCCCCATTTTCTAATTGGCAAGTCAATCCCCCCCATCTGTCATCCAGTGTATGAATTCTGTATAATCAAAATATCAAACCATTTATACCACCCAGCGAAATTCTTAATGAATCTTTTCTGCGCTGTCTTTGATGTCCACTGGCTGAATTAATATACTTCTAATAAGAAATGATTAATATTTCAATACAATAATAAGTATTCAATTATGAATTGTTAGGTGTAGGAAGGTAGATCATGAAGAAGTGGCTCCGATTCATCATTCCGGCTGTTGTCGTACTTATTGTGATAGCAATTGTGGTTGGACAATTGGGAAAAAATAAACCAGCGGCTTCCCAATACGATACTTATGAAGTGCAAAAGGGGAATCTGATCGCCATCGTTGGCGCAACAGGCTCTGTACGAGCCAATCAATCCACTTCCATAAGTTGGCAAACCAGCGGCAGAATTGCCGAGGTATCTGTGGCGGTGGATGATAAGGTGAAAAAAGGGCAGCTGTTGGCGATATTGGATAATAACAGTCTGCCGCAAAGCATCATCCTGGCAACGGCAGATCTGGTGGAAGCCAGACGGGCTTTGGAGAATTTAAAGGAATCCTCTGTTGCCAAAGCACAGGCTGCGTTAAACCTGGCTCAGGCACAATTGGATTTGGAAACCGCATTGGATAACAGGGGGCGCAAAGATTATCGGCGAGCCAGCGACAACACCCTGGATGGAATCCGTGCTGATCTGGTTTTAGCCAGAGATAACATGGAAAAGGCAGAAGACTATTACCGGGTTTTTGAAGAACGTTACAGTGAAGAAGACCCTCTACGGGCGGCAGCATTAAGTCAATTGGTTAACGCACGCAAGCAATATCAAAAAGCTCAATACAATATGAACTATGCCCTCAGCTACCCGGATGCGGATGAGGTCAGCAAAGCGGAAGCACAGGTTCAATTTGCCGAAGCCACTTTGGCGGATGCCCAAAGAGAATACGATCGTCTGAAGGATGGGCCGGATCCGGATGATATTGCCGCAGCGCAGGCACGGGTGGATGCAATCAGCGCAACAATAGAAATGGCATCCTTAAAAGCGCCTTTTGCAGGCACTGTTTCAGAGGTGAATGCCATGGCGGGGGACTTGGTAAATGCAGGCACTGTTTCCTTCCGTATTGATGATCTTTCCCATTTATTGGTGGATGTGGAAGTTCCTGAAGTGGATATTAATAAAGTGGATTTGGGGCAAACTGCCAGCATCGTTTTTGACAGTATTCAAGGCAAAGAATACAAAGGCAAGGTGGTTGAAATTGGGCGTGTGGGTATTACCACGGCGAACGGGGTTAATTTTAAAGTTACAGTCG
>CAVVEM010000003.1:0-1041194 GCA_963747325.1 uncultured Chloroflexia bacterium
GAAGACGGGATCACAAAAGTAAGGGCGAACGGCCGTTCGCCCCTACATGGACGTTTTTTATTCGCTTTATTAACCGAATCTATGGTGGTGTTAAATAAAAATATTGTCTTTTGGAACAACCCACTTAATGATTTGTTAAAAGAGACAAGGAGTGTTTTATGACAAAGATTATATCCTTCATCAAGCTGTATACCGTTGAGAGTTTTTTGCCCTCGACATCATCATCACATGGGGCGGTATTCTTGGTTTGATCGGTCCGGGCGGAATGCTGGGTACGGGAAAAAATTACCGATCAGGTCATGCCATGGGTTTATTTGGTAACCCTGCTCGGCCCCAGTCTGGCAGGACTGCTGATGACCGGTCTGGTTGACGGCAAAGCGGGCTTTCACGGGTTGTGGTCCCGGCTGCGTAAGGCAAGGGTGGGAAGCCACTGGTACGCAGTCGCCCTCCTGACCGCCCCGCTTTTGATTAGCACGATCCTGATCGTGCTTTCCCAAACCTCCCCGGCATTTCTGCCAGCCATCGCCACGACGCAAGATAAAGTTGGTTTGTTCGTGACAGGCATCGTGATGGGGCTGATCGTGGGCTTCTTCGAAGAACTGGGCTGGACGGTTTTCGCCGTACCAAGACTGAGGCAGCGTTTTGGCGTCATCACCAGCGGTATTCTCATGGGACTCCTCTGGGGCGCCTGGCATTTTCCTCTTTTTCTGTCAAGCATGCTTTCCTCCGGGTCCTTCCCGCCGGCCCCTCTACTTGATGGTTACGATCCAGGATCAAAAAGTATGGGTTTATTTCCATCAGCGGCGGAGCCGATGGCCCGGATTGCAACAACAAACTTCCCGACGAACTTAAGCGAAGGCTGGGAAAAGAACCTGAATTCCTCATTGATCTTCATATCGCAGATCTTTTGCCATCCGAACCCAAACTGACCCGGGATGATACCTCACAATATCAAATCAATGATAAAGATCTGGAATTTTTGATCCACACTCTCAAAACAAAGGTAAATTTATCATCTACAAAGGATGCGTCTATACAAAATGATCCGCAAATGACCTGGACTGCCATGCAGAAGTTAGAGGTTTAAATTATGAACATAAAGAAAACCCTTTTTCCAACCTTGTTATTTTGCACCATGCTGACGCTGCTGCTGAGAGGATTCATTAAACCCGTTTCCGCTGAACCGGCCGCCAGCACCACTTCTTACGATGCCATCGACACTTATATCGAAAAACAAATGCAGCGTCTGAACATTTCGGGTGTATCGCTGGCTATCGTCGAAGGCGACCAGATCGTACACATGCGCGGTTTCGGCAAGCACGCCCGGGGGTAAAGCACCGACTTCTCACACAAACTTCATCATTGGCTCCACCACCAAATCGTTTACCGCCCTGGCGATGATGCAGCTCGTCGAAAACGGAAAGGCTGATCTAGATGCTCCGGTACAACAATCTCTGCCCTGGTTCCGCGTGGCCGATCCTCGGGCAAGTACTCAGATCACTGTACGTCACTTGCTTAACCAGACCAGCAGTCTGCATCTGACGCCCGCGTGGCAGCAACTGGCTGATTTCGATACCAGCCCGGATGTTACCGAACGCCAGGTCCGTTCTTTGTCGACCCTCCAGCTTTCCCGTCCGGTCGGCTCGGCATTCGAGTATAGCAACGTGAATTACAACATTCTGGGGCTGATCATTGAGGCCGTCAGTGGGGAATCCTGTACAGGAGTACATTCAACATCACATCTTTGACTCTTTGCGAATGAAGCATAGCTACATCTCCAAGCCCGCTGCCGACCAAAATGCAATGGCAGTGGGCCACCAGAGCTGGTTCGGCATTCCCGTTGCCGTGCCGGATCTGCCGGTGCCGGTGGGGTCATTATCTTCAGGTCAGCTTGTATCCAATGCGGAAGATATGGGCCGCTACCTGATTGCCCATCTGAATAGGGCAGTTTCGCCGGTGTGAAAGTCTCTCCCCTTAGGGCATCGCCGAGCTTCATCGCCCAGCGGTCCGGCCATCAGTGCGGGGGTTGATATGGGGCATATGGCATGGGCTGGTAGATCTTGGAGCTGGACCAGACCCAGATCATTCACCACACGGCATGGTTCCGGATTATTACACCTATATGGCCCTGCTGCCGGCGCAAAAGAAAGGCGTTCATTATGCTGGTGAATGCCAATTATCTTACCCATGAAATCAATCTGACAGAAATGGGAGAAGGGGTTACCATGCTGGTGGCAGGCAAACAGCCGGTACCGATCCAGTTTGGCTTTATCCCCTGGGGAATCCGCAGTCTGCTGCTGATCCCGCTGATCCAGACTAATCGGCGTATTCGTCACCCTGCGGCGGGTCGCAGGTGGCAACTTGATCCGCAGTGTATCCCCAGCCGGGGACGGTTGTGGGGATTGCATTTCCTGCTGCCCGCTTTCTTAAATCTGATCCTGACGGCCAGTGGAGTAGCCGTCCTGACCAGTAATGTGCGCGGATTTTTATTGCTCTTCATGCCTGATCTCTCATGGCTGGCAATGATCAGCGGCGGCTTCGCGCTGGCGTGGACATTCCTTCGTACGAATTTAGATTTTGCGGACGGTTCGAAAACCTGGCAGTGTGCAACAAGGAATTATTTGAAAATAAAATTCGAAGAATCGCGAATTGCCAAAAAATTTGGTACCAACCTGGTTTCTTTTATTATGCGCGATGATCTCGAAAGACAGTTGTTGGATTATCAGCAGGTGGGGCGCTGACCCACCTGCTGAATGGCAGGTTTTGTAACCGTTAGGTCGAAAAATTAGTATTGACTGGGATGGTAAAGGAGTAATTTATGTTTGTACAAGAGAGCGGAACAATGGGCAAACCAACGATCGTATTTCTTCATGGGAATGGAGCGAATTGGGGTATGTGGAAAACTCACATGGACCGATTGGATGAATATCATTGTTTGGCGCCTGATTTTCCGGGTTACGGACAAAGTAATGATCAGGAATGGGTCTCAATCCCTGAGACCACCAGGCAGATTGCAGAACTCATACGAGATCGTGGTTTGAATGGACGGGCGCACATAATTGGATTATCTTTGGGAGGAAGTGTCACAATCTCACTACTGAGTACCGTACCGGAATTGGTAGATCATGCCATCGTCGATGGTGCGGGTGTTTTGCCGATGATGGGTGTCCCATTGATGAAAATCGGTTTTCGGTTGATGCAGCCGTTTCTACACACTGACTTTGTCATAAAAATGATTGCGCGGATGACGAAGATTCGTGAAGATGAGTATTCGGAATTTAGGCAGGGGATGCTGTTGATGTCTCCAGCATCGTTTTCACGCTCATTTTCAGAGGCTATTTCGATGAGGCAGCCACCTGGTCTAAGCGATGCTACAAATCCAATTTTGTTCGTTTCAGGAGAAAAGGAGCCCGAAGCGGTCAGACGGTCAAATGTCATGTTATCCGAAACCATGCCAAATGCCCAAAGCCGTATGATTCGCGGTATGGGGCATGGGTGGCTAGCCGAGGCACCTGATATCCATTATCGGATGGTTCGTGCGTGGTTAACTAACGATGTTTTGCCAGAAGAATTAGTAGAGGTTGTGTAGATAGTGTCCAGGAGCAGCCTACTTCCACATATTTCCAAGTATTATGTTGTCTCTTTGATACATAATGCATCTAGCAACAGTTGTTGAGATTGTCATGCCCATTCGGGTAAAATGGGGCGATTTACGCCAGCTTTGCACAGGTTTCGTTTGCTGCAATAACACGAAAGCAGAATTAATCTGATGGATGTATAATAGGTTTTTATCAAACTTTTTTTGGGATGTGAACAGGTTCTTTTCCGAATGTTAAGATCGGATAAAATTTCAGATTACATAGATTTAACAAAATAGTTTTATGAAATTAAACAGACCTAAAAAAGTGACTTTTTAGATAGCGGTAATTCTCGTAGTTTCGGGCGTAGTAGCTCATCTTGGAAGCCTCCCTGTGTTTGCTGCATATGCATTCTGGGTGGTAGTTTCCGGATTTGTTTTGTTGGCTCTTGGAAATATGCTAAGGAATTTATAGGCTATAAGAGGTGGGGTTGCCAGCAACCCCACCTCTTATAGGTTCCAATATGGCTACAAAATTATGCCACTGGAACAACTTGAATGACCACTTTTCCGCGGGCATGACCTTTAGCCAGGTATTGCATGGCTTCACTGGTTTGCTCCAGGGTATAACGGCGGTCAATGATGGGCTTTATTTTCCCTGCTTCCACCAGGCTCATCACGAAGGTCAAATCCTTAGAGTCCGCCTTGGCAGCCAGAAAACGCATTTTCTTGCCGCCGAGTGACATCAGACTACCAAACAGTATCGTTTTAAAAACCTGGGAAAGTCCGCCGCCGATCAGCACGAAAATTCCGTGGGAATGTTAAAACCCGTTTGTAAACCGAAAGGGGACGGCTTCCATTTACGCCTAAAACCAGCTCATAACGTTTACTGCTCTTGGCAAAATCCTCTTTTGAATAATCAATTACATAATCCGCGCCGAGCGAGCGCACAAGTTCTCCATTCACAGCACTGCATACAGCACTGACTTCCGCGCCAAAATATTTTGCCAACTGCACTGCAAAAAGACCTACACCCCCGCCGGCGCCGTAAATCAAAACCTTTTGGCCGGGTTTGATTTCGCCTTGATTGCGTAATGCCTGCAAAGCAGTCAGCGAAGCCATGGGCAGGGCTGCCGCCGTCTCAAAGGATACACTGGCTGGTTTCGATGCCAGGAGATTTTCCGGCACGGCAGCATACTCGGCAAAACCGCCGAAGCCACAGCCGGAGATATCCCCAAAGACATCATCGCCAATTTTTAATGATGTGACATTCTTCCCAACAGCTTCCACGCGACCTGCGATGTCGGCGCCAAAGATCTTCTTCTTGGGGATGATCCCCATACGCATCGAACGATAGTCGGCGGCATTGATGGCTACCGCATGAATCTTAACCAGGACTTCCTGATCACCCGGAACCGGTTGTTCCACGTCCCGGTAAACCAGGACGTCCGGCGTATTCCTTTTCTCATACACACATGCTTTCATGATTTGCACTCCTAAAAATAATCTACATTGATCCAGGCATAGAAGTCTTATTCGGGGAATTGAAATCGTGTAGATATCAACCAGCCAGCCAGAACCATTTCCTGTAAGGCAATCGGCATATTCGGCAGCGCTTGAAAGGTGCCGAAACCAGGGATTACTTCGAATATCATCACCAGCACACGACCGAGGAGGGTCAGAGACATTCCGATCATGAGACAGACAACCAGCGTGGAATCAGGCGATAGCGATAAAAAGCGTAGTAATACATCAGCGCGCCTCAATGCCCCAACAGATCAACATGGGACTGTTGGTCAACCAGTCATTTCCAATTCTATCACATCCCCTATCGCCTGATAGGACAGGAGGATTCTCGGATCTCCAGAAGCTGCGGCCAAACGACCCACGGTCACAGGTAAACACTATCTAAGGCGCTTACCACCTGGATCATGGCTTCAATCAGCCGGAATCCAGCAGAACCCCGCAACCGCAGGCCTTCGTCGTATTTTTTCAGGGTCGAAAATAATGCCAGTCGATCTGCACAAGACATGGCCATGATAAAAGTGAAAAAGGCACTGAAAATAACTTGCTCTTCATGGGCAGCAATTTGGGATAAATAATCCGCTGCAGTTAAAATGGGGCTGAGCAGCATCGCGCAATGACACCCGTAACAGTCGCCAGAATAAACAAAACACCTATTAGGGCCGCACTTTTTCTTGCGGGAACTGATTGCAAATCACTCTCCTTTCACTTCATAGTCAAAGGCTTCACTGATCGCTACCCCAAAGGCATCCGCGATACGGAAAGCCAGCTCCAGAGAGGGGAACATATTTTCCGGCTCGAGAATGGCATTTAACGATTGTTTGATGGGACAAAAATGCGGCTTTTCCGCCAGCGCCTGCTGCGTCATTTCATTCGCAAAAAAACGTAATTTTCGTATGTTATTGGTTATGACAAAGTCTTTAGCGATGGCCAACCTTTTTTGTAATAGTACAGTTGGGTAAATCCTTCCAGGATGGAACCCACGCTAAAGGAACCAAACATGATATTGAGCATCACCACAATCTCGAACATGAGGGATGCTCAGAGCACAAATCCGAAAACCGGCAAAAAAAGCCAGTCCGCATGGGTTTTTAATTTGAATCAACTTGTCCATCTCATCTTCAATGATTTCAGCTCCAACGGACCTTTCAATTTCCTGATCGCCACATCTTCATCTTCCATGGTTTTCTGACCGCACGGATAGAGAGCAAAATATGAAAAACGATTGGGATGATAATGGATGCAGCAACGCCGATGCCGATGAATATTTAAATAGTGCTGGCCCAAAGTTTCAAACCGCTTTTGATACCCCCGACTGATATTTACAAGGGTATAGAAATATAGGCCGCCAAAACCAAAGCGCCAGTACTTATACTGACAATTGTCTTCTTTTTCCTGATATGACATACTCATTATCTCCTGAAAATATGTAAATTAGAATAAACATATAGTAATATAAACAGTACACAATGTCAAGTAAATTAGACATAATGTTTACTAAAATTTACACAAAAAGCATCCTTTACGATTTGTGGATCATCGCAGGCGATTCTTTGTCGGTTGGGAACATTAAGGTAAGTATGAATATAATTAAATTACTCCCCTAGTAAACTATGAAACAATTTCTGTGGAAAGGGTAAATAGATGAGAGTATTATTCATAGCTAATTAGATGAGGAAGCAAAGTCAAATGAACCTGAACAATCCTGCTTAAAAGGCATTTACGCGATCACCCTCTTTGAAGAGGATTTGTTTGCTGCAAAACGATGAAATATTTTTTTGGCTTGAAAGTTGTCTTTGAGGACACCCTTCTGTGTTTATAAAATGGGAGAAACCCTGATCAACCTGCTGGATATCAAAGCGGCCGATGAACTCATCGCACCAACCTTGGTGGCAGAGAAAAAGACCGGCTTCCGTCAGGTATTCACAATCACAGTGGATGACGTAGATGCTGTTCGCGCTGAATTGGATAGCAAGGACGTAAAGCTAATCAACGTCGATTCTGGGCATACGAACCGGAAGCTTTGAAGATCCTGGTGGAACACATCTTCTTTGGAACAAATAGTGACCTATGGCGCTGATAGATATTTGATTTTGAACCATCCTGCTTTCCCCTGGACACGTGGACGTGTTGGAAGAAATTGAGGGCGGTTTCACACCGGGAATTCCACACCCATAGGGATGAAAGCAGTATTCCATCAGGATATCAATGCGTTTATCGAAGTATTAAACGATAATAACTGTATTTCTGATTAGTTCCCCTGATTACGCAGAATGAGCGATTTCATATATAAATTGCATCATCAACCACCTGATCTCACGAAAAGCATGTCATTGCGAACGAGCGATAGAGAGTGCTGGAATCTCGCCGCCGAATGGGAAAACAACCGCCCGCACACGTCGATTTATTGGTTAAACTTTCCAATTCAAACTTCTCCCATCGTAGGTTTTTATATTCAACTTATTTCCTATTGGCAGTTCAGAAAAGTACGCACGGCCAATTTCGGATCCGAGGGATTTCCATAAGGGGACAGCACGGGTTCGATGTCGGGTCAGGGCTGCGGAGGTGCGGGTTAACCTTGCTTGTTCCCAATCCTGCTGATGGGCGGCGGCCAGGATGAAGGGGACGTATTCCGCGCCGTGCTGCGGACTGAACTGCAGCGTCTGACTTTGCTGGTAGAGGCTGCTGACGCCCGACCAATCTTCAAACTGTGGCCGCAGATCGGCCTTTTCGTAAAAATAGCACCAGGTTCTGTTTTGGGTTGACCGAACACTGCCGTTGAGGAAAGGAAGATCTCCTCTTTATGGCAGCACTCTCCCACCCGGAGCAGATTTTGCCATCCAAGGGAGATCTTCCTTTCTCAACGGCAGTGTTCGGTCAACCCAAAACGCAAACCTGGTGCTATTTTTACGAAAAGGCCGATCTGGCCAGACAGTTTGAAGATTGGTCGGGCGTCAGCAGCCTCTACCAGCAAAGTCAGACGCTGCAGCTCAGTCCGCAGCACGGCGCGGAATACGTCCCCTTCATCCTGGCCGCCGCCCATCAGCAGGATTGGGAACAAGCCGCAAGGTTAACCCGCACCTCCGCAGCCCTGACCCCCGACATGGAACCCATGCTGTGTGCCTTATGGAAATCCCTGCCGGATGCCGATCAGGTGCCAGCCATTGGTGAGGTGCGTACTTTTCTGAACTGCCAATAGGAAATAAGTTGAATATAAAAACCTGCCGAATCAGAAAAAGATCCGGCAGGTTTTTAATTGGAAAGTTAAACAATCAATCAAGGTGTCACAGGGCGGTTGTTTTCCATTCGGCGGCGAGATTGCCACACTCTCTATCGCTCGTTCGCAATGACATGCTTTTGGTAGAGATGCATGGTGATTGCAATTTATATATGAAATCGCTCATTCTGCGTAATCAGGGGAACTAATCAGAAAATGCACCTTATTATCGTTTAATACTTCGATAAACGCATTGATATCCTGATGGAATACTGCTTTCATCCTTATGGGTGGATGGATCCCAGGTGTGAAACTCACGCTGAATTTCTTCCAACGCGTCCAGGCGTGTCTGCCAGGGGGAAAGCAGGATGGTTCAAAATCAAATATCTATCAGCGCCATAGGTCACTATTTGGCAATTTCCCAAATATGTCCGCCAGGATCTTCAAAGCTTGCGGTTCGTATGCCCCAGGGACGATCCACCGGACCGTTGATTAGCTTTACGTCCTTGCTATCCAATTCAGCGCAAACCGCGTCTACGTCATCCACTGTGATTGTGAATACCTGACGGAAGCCGGTCTTTTTCTCTGCCACCAAGGCGGGTGCAATAAGTTCATCGGCCGCTTTGATATCCAGCAGGTTGATCAGGGTTTCTCCCATTTTATAAACACAGGAAGTGGTGTCCTCAAAGACGACTTTCAAGCCAAAAATATTTTCATAGAACTGTTTTGCAGCAAACAAATCCTCTTCAAAGAGGGTGATCGCGTAAATGCCTTTTAAGCAGGATTGTTCCAGGTTCATTTGACTTTGCTTCCTCCATCCAAACAATTAATTGCCACTATGAAATTAATTAATACTGTCATCTATTTACCCTTTCCACAGAAGAAATTGTTTCATAGTTTACTAGGGGAGTAATTTAATTATATTCATACTTACCTTTAATGTTCCCAACCGACAAAGAATCGCCTGCGATGATCCACAAATCAGGTTAAAGGATGCTTTTGTGTAAATTTTAGTAAACATTATGTCTAATTTACTTGACATTGTGTACTGTTTATATTACTATATGTTTATTCTAATTTACATATTTTCAGGAGATAATCAGTATGTCATATCAGGAAAAAAGAACAATTGTCAGTATAAGTACTGGCGCTTTGGTTTTGGCGGCCTATATTTTCTATACCCTTGGTAAATATCAGTCGGGGGCGATTGAAGCGGGGGACTTAAAATTTTGGGCCAGCACTATTTTAATATTCATCGGCATCGGCGTTGCTGCATCCATTATCATCCAAATCGTTTTTCATATTTTGCTCTCTATTGCCATTGCAGTGCAGAAAACCATCGAAAATGGAGATTGTGGCGATCAGGAAATTGAAAGGTCCGTTGGAGCTGAAATCATTGAAGATGAGATGGACAAGTTGATTCAATTAAAATCCATGCGGACTGGCTTTTTCTTTGCCGGTTTCGGATTTGTGCTTGCGCTGACATCCCTCATGTTGGATTATTCCCCTGTGGTGATGCTCAATATCATGTTTGGTTCCTTTAGCGTGGGTTCCATCCTGGAAGGATTTACCCAACTGTACTATTACAAAAAAGGGTTAGGCCATGGCTAAAGACTTTGTCATAACCAATAACATACGAAAATTACGTTTTTTTGCGAATGAAATGACGCAGCAGGCGCTGGCGGAAAAAGCCGGCGTCTCCCGTCAAACGATTAATGCCATTGAGGCCGGAAAATATTCCCCCTCTCTGGAGCTGGCTTTCCGTATCGCGGATGCCTTTGGGGTAGCGATCAGTGAAGTGTTTGACTATGAAGTGAAAGGAGAGTGATTTGATGAGTTCCACAAGAAAAAGTGCAGCCCTGATCGGTGTTTTGTTTATTCTGGCGACTGTTACGGGTGTCATTGCCGCGATGCTGCTCAGCCCCATTTTAACTGCAGCGGATTATTTATCCCAAATTGCTGCCCATGAAGAGCAAGTTATTTTCAGTGCCTTTTTGACTTTTATCATGGCCATGTCTTGTGCCGGGATCGGACTGGCATTATTTCCGACCCTGAAAAAATACAACGAAGGCCTGGCTGCGGGTTCTGCTGGATTCCGGCTGATTGAAGCCATGATCCAGGTGGTAAGCGCCTTGATCATGTTTTGCCTGCTGACCGTGGGTCGTTTGGCCGCAGCTTCTGGAGATCCGATCCTTCTGTCCTATCAGGCGATAGGGGATGTGCTCAAGATTGGAAATGACTGGTTGACCAACAGTCCCATGTTGATCTGTTGGGGCATTGGCGCGCTGATGTATTACTACGCTTTTTATCGCTATCGCCTGATTCCACGCTGGTTGTCTGTCTGGGGATTGATCGGAATGTCTCTGACCCTCCTGGTCAGTGTGCTGGTGATGCTGGAAGTAATCCCTGGTTTCGGCACCTTTCAGACGGCTGCCAATATGCCGATTGCCTTACAGGAAATGGTTCTGGCTGGCTGGTTGATTGTTAAGGGGTTCAATTCCCCGAATAAGACTTCTATGCCTGGATCAATGTAGATTATTTTTAGGAGTGCAAATCATGAAAGCAGTTGTGTATGAGAAAAGGAATACGCCGGACGTCCTGGTTTACCGGGACGTGGAACAACCGGTTCCGGGTGATCAGGAAGTCCTGGTTAAGATTCATGCGGTAGCCATCAATGCCGCCGACTATCGTTCGATGCGTATGGGGATCATCCCCAAGAAGAAGATCTTTGGCGCCGACATCGCAGGTCGCGTGGAAGCTGTTGGGAAGAATGTCACATCATTAAAAATTGGCGATGATGTCTTTGGGGATATCTCCGGCTGTGGCTTCGGCGGTTTTGCCGAGTATGCTGCCGTGCCGGAAAATCTCCTGGCATCGAAACCAGCCAGTGTATCCTTTGAGACGGCGGCAGCCCTGCCCATGGCTTCGCTGACTGCTTTGCAGGCATTACGCAATCAAGGCGAAATCAAACCCGGCCAAAAGGTTTTGATTTACGGCGCCGGCGGGGGTGTAGGTCTTTTTGCAGTGCAGTTGGCAAAATATTTTGGCGCGGAAGTCAGTGCTGTATGCAGTGCTGTGAATGGAGAACTTGTGCGCTCGCTCGGCGCGGATTATGTAATTGATTATTCAAAAGAGGATTTTGCCAAGAGCAGTAAACGTTATGAGCTGGTTTTAGGCGTAAATGGAAGCCGTCCCCTTTCGGTTTACAAACGGGTTTTAACATCCCACGGAATTTTCGTGCTGATCGGCGGCGGACTTTCCCAGGTTTTTAAAACGATACTGTTTGGTAGTCTGATGTCACTCGGCGGCAAGAAAATGCGTTTTCTGGCTGCCAAGGCGGACTCTAAGGATTTGACCTTCGTGATGAGCCTGGTGGAAGCAGGGAAAATAAAGCCCATCATTGACCGCCGTTATACCCTGGAGCAAACCAGTGAAGCCATGCAATACCTGGCTAAAGGTCATGCCCGCGGAAAAGTGGTCATTCAAGTTGTTCCAGTGGCATAATTTTGTAGCCATATTGGAACCTATAAGAGGTGGGGTTGCTGGCAACCCCACCTCTTATAGCCTATAAATTCCTTAGCATATTTCCAAGAGCCAACAAAACAAATCCGGAAACTACCACCCAGAATGCATATGCAGCAAACACAGGGAGGCTTCCAAGATGAGCTACTACGCCCGAAACTACGAGAATTACCGCTATCTAAAAAGTCACTTTTTTAGGTCTGTTTAATTTCATAAAATTATTTTGTTAAATCTATGTAATCTGAAATTTTATCCGATCTTAACATTCGGAAAAGAACCTGTTCACATCCCAAAAAAAGTTTGATAAAAACCTATTTATACATCTCATTAAATTAATTCTGCTTTCGTGTTATTGCAGCAAACGAAACCTGTGCAAAGCTGGCGTTAATTGCCCCATTTTACCCGAATGGGCATGACAATCTCAACAACTGTTGCTAGATGCATTATGTATCAAAGAGACAACATAATACTTGGAAATATGTGGAGGTAGGCTGCTCCTGGACACTATCTACACAACCGCTACTAATTCTTCTGGTAAAAAATCGTTATTTAACCACGCACGAACCATCTGATAATGTATATCAGGTGCCTCGGCTAGCCACCCATGCCCCATACCGCGAATCATACGGCTTTGGGCATTTGGCATGGTTTTGGATAACATGACATTTGACCGTTTGACCGCTTCGGGCTCCTTTTCTCCTGAAACGAATAAAATTGGATTTGTAGCATCGCTTAGACCAGGTGGCTGCCTCATCGAAATAGCTTCTGAAAATGAGCGTGAAAACGAACCTGGAGACATCAACAGCATCCCCTGCCTAAATTCCGAATACTCATCTTCATTAATCTTCGTCATCCGCGCAATCATTTTTATGACAAAGTCAGTGTGTAGAAACGGCTGCATCAACCGAAAACCGATTTTCATTAAGGGGACACCCATCATCGGCAATACACCCGCACCATCGACTATGGCATGATCTACCAAATCCGGTACGCTGCTCAGTAGTGAGATTGTGATACTTCCTCCCAAAGATAATCCAATTATGTGCGCCCGTCCATTCAAAGCACGGTCTCGTATGATTTCTGCAATCTGCCTGGTGGTCTCAGGGATTGAGACCCATTCCTGATCATTACTTTGTCCGTAACCCGGAAAATCAGGCGCCAAACAATGATATTCATCCAATCGGTCCATGTGAGTTTTCCACATACCCCAATTCGCTCCATTCCCATGAAGAAATACGATCGTTGGTTTACCCATTGTTCCGCTCTCTTGTACAAACATAAATTGCTCCTTTACCGTCCGCAGCCTGGTTAGTTAGTAGGTGGGTCACTGACTCACCTACTAACTAATCCAACATCTGTCTTTCGTGACCATCGCGCATTGTAAAAAAAAGCTGGTTGGTGCCAAATTTATTGGCAATTTGTGATTCTTCGGGTTTGATTTTCATGCAATTCCTTGTTGCACACTGCCAGGCTTTTGAACCATCCGCAAAATTATTTTCGTGCGCAGGAAGGTCCACACCAGGGCGAAGCCGCCGCTGAGGATGGCCAACCAGGATAGATCGGGCATGAAGAGCAGCAAAAATCCGCGCACATTACTGGTCAGGATGGCCACACCGCTTGCCGTCAGGATCAGGTTGAAGAAAGCGGGCAGCAGCAAATGCAACCCCCACAACTTTCCCCGGCTGGGGATGCGCTGAGGATCACAGCGCCACCGGCCCACCCGCCGCAGGGTTGCGAGTACACCGGCAATCTGGATCAACGGGATCAGCAGCAAACTGCGAATTGCCCAGGGGATAAAGCCAAACTGGATCGGTGCCGGCTGTTTGCCTGCCACCAGCATGGCAATCCCTTCACCCACTTCTGTCAGATTGATTTCATGGGTAAAATAATTTGCATTCACCAGCAGGATCATACCCTTCTTCTGTTCCGGCAGCAGGGCCATATAAGTGTAATAATCCGGAACCATGCCCGTGTGGTTAATGATCTGAGTTTGATCATGCTCCGTGATATACCAGCCCATGCCGTAGTGCCCCATATCAACCCCTGCGCTGATAGCCGGTACCGCCGGGCGATGCAGCTCGGCCATCCCCTCAGGGGAGATTACTTTCTTGCCGGCATAGCTTCCCTGGTTCAGGTGGGCAATCAGGTAGCGGCCCATATCCTCCGCGTTGGAAACAAGCTGACCTGAAGGCTGTGAACCTAATGGGATCGGCAGATCGGGTACGGCTATAGGAATGCCGAACCAGGTTTGGTGGCCTACTGCCATATCCTCCTGGTCTGCAGCGGGCTTTGAAGTGTAGCTGTGCTTCATTTCCAAAGGGTCGAAGATGTGATGTTGAATGTAATCGGTATAGGTTTCCCCACTGGCAGCTTCAATAATCAACCCCAGAATATTGTAGTTTACGTTGCTGTATTCGAATGCCGAGCCGACCGGGCGGGTAAGCTGGAGGGTTGACAAGGCGCGTGCCTGGCGTTCGGTAGCATCCGGGCTGGAATCAAAATCAGCCAGCTGCTGCCATGCGGGGTTCAGAGGCAAACTGCTGCTTTGGTTGAGCAGGTGGCGTACAGTCATCTGCCCGCTGGCTTGCGGATCGGCCACCCGGAACCAGGGCAGATAATGCTGTACCGGGGCATCCAGCTCAATCTTGCCGGCTTCGACGAGCTGCATCACTGCCAGGGCAGTGAACGATTTGTTGGTGGAGCCAATGATAAAGGTGGTCTGGGGCGATGGCGCCTGACCACCCGGACGAGCCTGACCAAAACCGCGCATGTGGATGATCTGATCGCCTTCAACGATGGCGAGCGAGACACCGGGGAGATTAAACCGCCGCATTTGTTGTTCGATATAGGTGTCAATTGCATCGTAAGAAGTGGTGCTGGCGGCCGGTTCAGCGGAAACGGGTTTAATGAATCCTCTCAGCAGCAGCGTCAGCATGGTGCAAAATAACAAGGTTGGAAAAAGGGTTTTCTTTATGTTCATAATTTAAACCTCTAACTTCTGCATGGCAGTCCAGGTCATTTGCGGATCATTTTGTATAGACGCATCCTTTGTAGATGATAAATTTACCTTTGTTTTGAGAGTGTGGATCAAAAATTCCAGATCTTTATCATTGATTTGATATTGTGAGGTATCATCCCGGGTCAGTTTGGGTTCGGATGGCAAAAGATCTGCGATATGAAGATCAATGAGGAATTCAGGTTCTTTTCCCAGCCTTCGCTTAAGTTCGTCGGGAAGTTTGTTGTTGCAATCCGGGCCATCGGCTCCGCCGCTGATGGAAATAAACCCATACTTTTTGATCCTGGATCGTAGTTGTTTGAAGCATGAGGTCATCGGCGTGGCAACCTGACCAACCCAAACAGGGCTAATAAAAATCACCAGGTCAGATTTTTCAATTTCGCCTATTGGCATTGTGATTTTTGGTTTTCGATTGAAAATCAGATCAAAAAAAATCATCCCGTTCGTTCGTTTTTTGGATTCGGTAATTCGAACATGTTCAGCTCCGATTTCTTTGGCATACTTCGAAGCAAGGGCGTCATTATTCCCTGTATATGAATATGAAATGATCGTTGTGTTCATTCTATTTTCCTTTATTTTTCTAATTTTTTACTTTTGATTATGAAGATCACCCCAACAATGATCCATAAACAGGCAGCTAATGCGAGGTCAAATGTGACAAGCTGCATGCCTGAAATATTTGCGGGTATCAAGATGAGTTGGCTGGCTGTAAGCGGTGCGTGCATCAAAATTATTAAGAGCAGGCTGTCAGTCCGATCATAGACCCATAACATCAACACCCGGTAGGCTGGCAGAAATGAGAAGAGCAGCACGAACAGGTAAAGTGCCGGCGGGAACGATCCGGAAGAGTGCATGCTTCCCAGGAAAAGCGGGAAATGCCAGGCTCCCCAAAGAATACCCAGGATGATGCCGCTCTTGAGGACACCATAGCGCAGTCTCAGCCTGGGCACGGCGAAAACCGTCCACCCCAGTTCTTCGAAGAAACCCACCACCAACCCCATAACAATGCCGGTCAAAAGCAAACCAATCTTATTCTCTGAAGTGGTGATGGCGGGCAGAAATGCCGGCGATGTTTGTGAAAGCACGATCAGGATCATGGCAATCAAAAGCGGGGCGGTCAGCAGAGCAACTGCGTACCATCGAAACCCCACCCGTCCCCTGCGCAGCCGGGACCCTACCATGCGAAAACCAGCTTTACCTTCAACCAACGCGGTCATCAACAAACCGGCCAGACTGGGTCCGAGCAGCGTCACCAAATAGACAAACGGCATTACCGTATCGGTGATTTTTTCGGTGCCCAGAATGCCACCCGGACCGATTAATCCGAGAATCCCGCCCCATGTGATGGTAAAGGTGAGAACAAAATAAATTTGAAGCGAATACTGCTTAATGAAGGATTTGATTTTTGTCATAAAACACTCCTTGTATCTGTTTATACGAATCATCAAGGGGTTGTTCAAAAGATAATATATTTAACACCACCAAAGATTCGGTAAATAAAGCTCATAAAATGCGTACATGTAGGGGCGAACGGCCGTTCGCTCCTACTTTTGTATTCCCGTCTTCTGGTCAGAATCGTATGTGGATGGATCGCCGCTGTTAATCGAGATTAATTTCAAGTTGAGATCGCGGATCCGTTCAAGCAGCCCGTGAAGGGATGCCTGGTCGGGGAGCAGGCCGCTAAGTAGCGTCATGTCTCCTTCCTGATGGGATATGTTCAACCCTTCAAACCATTCCGACCAACGTTGATCCAGATGACCTCTGATCATGATCTCGTAGTATTCCGACATAAGGATCCTCCTTGTTTTTCATCTGCCTATAGCTTACCGTACGGCAAAAAAGCCCGCATCTGCCAAATGGGATATTGAGGGGGTTATTTAATAGGTTGTTGCAGGAATAAAGGGGGCTAAGGAAGGATACCCAACTGTCGGGCGCGGGCGACTGCTTCGGTGCGGTTGGCGGCATCCAGTTTGCGATAGATACTGGCGGCGTGAGCCTTGATGGTGCCCGCTGCAACGATAAGCTGCCGCGCAATCTCTTTATTGGTCATGCCCTCAGCCATCAGATCCAGCACTTCCAATTCACGCTCACTTAAGGATTCAACCAGCGCCTGGTTTGCAAGGATTCGGGGATCAAGAGGGGAAGGTGGTTCTTGTGTTGTTGAATGTATTTTTAATTCGGCCTCAAATTGAGTGAGCAAACGCGAAGCATAATCCCGCAAGGGATTGCCTGGGTTATCAGCCAGCCACTGAGCGAGCAGATTTTGTATGGGTTGGCCTTCATCAAGAAAAATTCGCACAAAACCTTCTGCTTCAGCCAGAGCAAGCGCCTGTTCCAGGTCAGAATTTGCCTCCTGCAGCCTGCCTTCCTGTACAAATGCCAGGCTGCGGCAGAGATATAATTCAAGCACCACACCCACGCGGCCGGATTTCTGTGCCACGGCAAGCGCGCCGGTTAATTGGGTAATGGCTTCATGCGCTTTTTTCTGCGCAAGGTGCACCCTGACCGCGGCGAGGGCAGTCATCTCTCCCGTCTGCCCCTGGTCTTCTCCAGCCAGGTTTAAAGCCTCCGTTATACAGGCTGCCGCATCGGATAGGGCATCCTGCCGGACCAAGATGCGAGCCTTAAGAGCAAGCAGTTCGGCTTTTGCCAGCGGGGATGGCGATTCTCCCAGCGCTGATTGTGCTTCCTGGACGGCGGCAAGCGCTCCATTGCCATCTTGATGTGCCAACCGCAGACGCATCAGCGCATAAGCAGCATTGCGGACCGCATCAAGGCGTCCGCCCCACTTTCCAAGCTCGATTCCCTGGGCCAGGTGTGTTTCCGCAGTTTCCAGATCATTCCATTCGATCAATACTTCACTGACGGCGATGTGCAAAATACCGGCTGAAGGCAGGCGGGCCATTCCGTGTTCTTTAATGTACATTAAGGCGTCCCGGCAGGCCACGTCCGCCGCGTGCAGACGCCCAAGCAGCCGCAACACCCCAATCAACCGGTAAGTAATCCCGGCAACGCCACCGACGTTGGCATTCAAGCGACTTAATCGGATGGTTTCGCTATAAGCATTCACAGATTTTTCCAACCATCCGGCCCCTTCATAAGCCGATCCCAATGCCAGATAGATCATCGTCTTCAGCTGTACGTTGGCCTCGGGGGGGAGATTCTCCGGGAGCAGGTCAAGCGCTCGTTCAGCATGCGCAATGGCGGTTTCAAATTCGCTGTGATACCGCGAGACAAACGCGCGCAGGACAGCCAGTGATGCGGGCAATTGGGCATGCGCTGCATTGTCCCTGTCAAATTCCTTGGATACGCTCAATTTATCCCAGGCGCGCTCCGCATCCAGCAAATGCGGCTCAATCAAATTAATCTGACCCATTAGCCAGAGAATCCAACAATAAGTGTCACTGAGGGGCGCATTCTCCCTGACCAGTTCATCCGGCAGGGCATTCAGCCAGAGGTATATATTTTCTATCTCCCCTTTGTTTATCAATGTCTGCCAGTGTTGGACCACCAGATCGGCCGCGTGTCCATAATTATAGGCAGCAAAGGCATACTCCACTGCATCATTGATCTGCCCTGCCTGTTCGCACCACCTGGCAGCGCGTGAAAATAGCCGCTCAACCGGTTCCGAACCCGATTGCAGCAGCCTGGCTTGCAGCAGGTCGGCAAAGAGATGATGATAGCGGTACCACTGCCGATCCTCATCCAGAGAGACGACAAAGACATTGCGCTTTTCCAGCCTCTCAAGCATTTCCTGTGCGCCTGGGTTGCCGGTAAGGGCTTCGCAAAGGGGGCCGCTAAGGCGGCCGAGAATCGATGTCTGCTGAAGAAAAACCTGAACATCCAGCGGTTCGCGGGCAAGCACTTCCTCCAACATGAAATCCATGATGAAGCGATTGGTGCCTGCAAAGGCCCGGATGAAGCCATCTACATCATCCCGTCCGCGCATGGAAAGCGCAGCCATCTGTAATCCGGCAATCCAGCCTTCCGTGCGTTCTTCAAGCACAGCGATCAAGTCCGGGTCCAGGGCAAGTCCCATCACATCATTGAGGAATTGGGCTGCTTCGGATTCAGTAAAGCCAAGGTCGACGGCGCGCAGTTCAAGCATCTGGCCGCATGCGCGCAAGCGAGCCAAGGGGAGCGGCGGATCCGAGCGGGTTGCGATCAGTAAATGGAACCGACCTGGGCAGTGCTCAAGCAAGAAGGCAACTTCCTCATGCACTGCCTGGCTGTTGATGAACTGATAGTCATCCAAAACCAGGGCAATCTCCCCATCCATGGCATCCAGGTCATTGATCAGGCTGGTTAATAGTGCTTCAGCAGGAGCATGCTCCATGCCTGCCATGAGTTGTGCAGCTTCCTTACCGATGTTTTGGTCAGCCTGCTGTAAAGCAGCCACAACATAGTTTAAAAAACGTACCGATTGATTGTCATTCTTATCCAAAGACAGCCATGCCACAGGCATATCCAGTGAGGCAATTAAGGATGCAGCCAATGTGGTTTTGCCAAATCCCGCGGGAGCAGTAATCAAAGTCAGCGGCCCGCGCAGACCCTGAACCAACCGTTCCAGAAGCCGCGGACGGGGAACCAATCCCGGTCGGGTATGGGGTGGATGAAGTTTCGTAAGGATCAGGGGATCGGTTTTTTGCATACGGTTCCCGGGTCAAAGAAGCTGCGGGTGATTATTGAGTCCGTAGGGTGGGATCGCTTTTGATCCCACCGAATCACATACCAAAAGTTATTCCTGAAAAGCGTAGTATGCTTCCTTAGCTGGCGTTCTGGTGGCTCAATGACCCACTACTATTTCCCTAACTCAAGGATGATTTTATTTAACTTTTCTTTAATAAGAGCAAAATCGGTTGTAATAAAATCGATTGACATCTTTGTATTCCATTTATTATGTTTGCTAGAGAACCCAAGAATATTAAAACCATATTTGTTTTTATCAAAAGACACACATGGTGTTCTGTCTAAAAGACTGTGATGTTTTGTCTGGTTTACATAATCATGCAAATATTTATATTCATTTGAATTAATTAATTCTGAAATGGCTGTTTCTATATTTAGATTATTTTTTTTGCTCTTCAAACAAGATTGAATATTAAACAAGTTTTGTGATTCAGGAACAAGTGATTTTACTTTGTTTTCAAAATCCAAACCCCAATAAATAGCTTTCGCAAAAATATCACAAGATGAGTCCAGAGCTTGTGCATATGAAATAATATGTGCTTCCGATTTAAACCAGGCCTCGCTTATTTGCCTAGAATTACCTTCTCCACTTGCTAAGGTCAATATGCATCCAGTAGCTTCAACTAAATCATTTCCTGTTATATTCGAAAAAACTGATTTAAACAACAGGATTGATTCTGAAGAATGATAATCGGCAAGTGCTAATTTCCATTCAAATGAAAAAAGATGTTTGTTTACTTGCTCCCATCTTTTTTCACCAAAATCAGCAATTACTCTTGCTTTTACAGCTTTATAATTCATAGTTGTTTATATACTTCTCATAAGAGTAATTGCAGAAATGTATTAAACCTAATGTTGTCAGAACCTCGTAGCCTAAATCAGTACCCTACTTAAATATTATACACACCTTCTATTTCAAAGAATCATATAAACTGGCTCCTCATTTACCCCACAAACAACCCCAACAGGGCAGAAAAACACACCCCGCTTTCGGAATCCGGGGCGAGCAAAAATCTACGGCAGGTATTCCGTCCTTCGCGCCGAAACGCAGCAAAATGCAATAAAATAACTCGGTGGATTTTGTGGATTGATTACGGAATGATTCATCCCCTTTCACTTCCCCGTATCTCAAAAGAATGAGATAAACTAGAGCAGGATGGCAGTGAAACATGGTTTAAGGGGCTAAACGCTGATTATTTAATCAGGAATAATCTAAAGCCTTTATCACAGGGGTCATTTTTCCAGCTCCGTCAATGGCAGAAAAAAGAATTCCAACTCAAAGTACCTGCGCTTTTTTATGAGGAAGATGCAATGAAGATATACACCGTCTCAAAAAAAATGATTGGCGTTATTGCCTTGTTAACTGGTTTTGTCCTTTTCCTGTTTACCTCTTCCTTCTCGTGGAAGGATGAAGGAGCTCATGATCAACTTCAGGATAATCCAATAGAGGCAATCGTTGTATCCCATCCCTCCGATCCATATTACAGCCTGGCGCAGAAAATTGCGCAGGCCGAAAATTTACCCATGATTGAAGATTTTTCAGAAATTACGGAGCTCAACCCGAGATATATAATCTGGGTTGCCTCGCCTGATCATCTGACCGGGGAAATATTCTTGGAGATTGGCCGGATTTTTAAAGATTCAACTTATTATCCTGGTTTTGGCATTATTACGGGCTCAACCATGGAGAAAGCCGAACAACTCTGGAATAAAAAAGACCTGGTAGAAAATGGCAGTGTGTATGTAGGCAGTGATGCAGATCAAAGCCAGTTGCTCTTAGAACCAACAATTTTTAATATCAATCACGACAACAATGAAAAAATTGAACTCAATAAAACCAATTTGATTGTAGGTTTAGAAAAGGCGGATTATTTTTACTGGGTGCGGCATGTTGGAACAACCACCTGGTATTGGAATTCTGAATCGGAAAATTGGGGCGAAAATGACGAATTATCAGCCAAAGATATCCCAGCTTTAAATTCAGTTGTAATCTTCACCCCCAGTTGCAATTCATTCAGGCCGTGGGTTAAAAATTCCATTGCCCTGAGTTTTGTAGATCATGGCGCGGCTGCCTATATTGGAAATGTTAACAGCCCGTTTCACACCAATTCATTTATTAAAAATGGTCTGTTTGTCCCCGGTTTAACAACCTGGAAGGAATTCCCATTGGGATTGATTGTGCAAATCCAAAATAGAGCGGAAACAAAAACGCTCTTTAGAATCCCGCAATTTTTTATGCTGGGTGACCCACGGATTCACTTAATGAGCGATCAACCGTATCAAATCATCTCCGATACGAAAAATGAAAATGGGAAACGAACAATCGATGGACTATCGGACGAAGAAGGTTTCCTGGCAGTTAAAATCGATGGTGGCGCGGAATATCCCTTCCTTACAATTCAAGGATTAACTTCCGTCAGCGAAAATGACATTTTTTATAACAACAAACTGCAAACTTTAAATTTAGGAATGGATAAATATCTTTTATTTTTTCACGAAGGGGGTGAATTTCAGATTGAACTCTCCCCAACAGCGCCTGTTGGATGGCTCCTGACAGATACGTTATCGGACGCTTTTGATTATTCCTGGGTGGTTCTCTGGTTAAATGTGCAGGTGACCGACAGCCCGTTTATTTACACAGCTTCGCTGGTGATATTTGCCTTCATTCTCTTATTCAAACTTATTAAACACAAAAAGTCGATCAAAACGTTCAAAACGATATTTGTAATCGCTTTTCTGCTGGCTTTTCTGCAACTGGTCTATTTTTTTATTCGAAAAGATGTTTATACGGTCAGCTCAAATTTAATTGATTACACACCATCTCTACTTGTGCTGGGTTGTTTTGGAATATTTGCCAATGTGGCGGGCGGGCTTATGCTGCTGAAAGATGCAAAAACAATCCTGGTTAAATCTCTGGGCGTGATTTTTGCGGTATTGCCCCAATTTTTATTAACCGGCTTTTACCTGGCTTTCATCACCATGATGAATAATCTAACCCAAATCAACAAAATGACCGCGCCCTGGCTGTGGAATTACAACGCCTTTTGGCTGCCATTGATCGGGTTAACATTTGAAATGATATTGATTTTAACGTTGGACAGGATCTTTAGTTTTTCCAGGAAAAGGAACTCCGGATTTTCTTGAGGGGATTTTAACTTGAGAGAAACCGGATCTACCCCATCCCAAACAAATGATGGGAATCAAGAATCCTGAAACTAATTGATAGATAATGATCCTGTAAACCACGCCATTCTATAAAAATCCAGGAACATCCCAAGCGGGAAGTTCCTGGATCCTTGCACCTTACGGAATTACAATACCATCTAATTGACCGCTCAGACCGGGAATGCGGTAGGTTTCGCAGCTATCCGGCGCCAGGATGATGATCTCGCCATCCTGATTCTTCTAGGTCATGATGCTTACGCCCAGCAGGCGGCTGCCCTTATCCCAGGCTATGCCGTTAATGGCGATTCCCGGTTGATCTAACAGCAGGCGTGTTCCGCTGCCGTTCATGGACTTGATGTACAGGCAACTGTTGTCTTTTGCTTGGTAGGCCACCCGAAGAGCATCCCACAATTACACCGGATAAGCGCGACTTCATTGATGAATTCTCCAGAAAAAAAGCTCCAGCATAGGGCCGCATTTCACTGAAGAAACCTATGGCAATTATTTATTCCTGAATATACGTTTGAAAGCATAAGTTGCCAGCAAAACCAGCATGATGCCAAGCACGATGGCTTTCAGGATGGTATCCAGCGCCAGAGCATTGAAATTCAGATTTCCTAAAAACATCACCAACACAAACAAAAAGGCCATCAGCGTGAAAACTGCAAAAACTTTTTTACCGCATAGTTCAAGTGCAATTATCCCAGCCGGCAGCATAAACAAGACGAATGACAGGAGGAGATCAAGGATCGATTGATCAAAGGTCCCTTTTATAACTGGGGCCAGAACGAGATACAGGATGGTCAAAGTATAAATTCCCAGATAAATCCATTGCAATTTTTTTCCCATGGTTTAGTTCCTTATTTTCGCTTGATAATTAATAGCCATTTTGAGTCAGGATAAGAATGAGTACTGATCCCGATAGTTACATCATAGCGACATCCATTAAAAGGGAATATATATAAAACTGGAGGATTTTCTAGTCAAAACCTTCTTGTAGGAAGGGTGAGTGAGAATATCTTTTCTGCGGACAATGTACAGGTGAAGAGTGGGCTTACCTATCCGCTATTTAAATCAGGGTTTTCTTCATTACCCAATCGGCTTGCAGTTCCTCCCCCATTCGAAAGCTGTGCTCCCCGACAATTTTAAAACCCATTTTCTGATAGAAAGCAATCGCGGAGAGATTCTTCTGCCAGACGCCCAGCCAGACGCTGATCTTTCCCATCTCCCGGGCTTTTTGCACGGCAAATTCGATCAGGACGCGGCCCAATCCCTGCCCCTGGAAATCCCGGTGCACATAAATCCGTTCAATCTCCAATGCCAGCGGATCCTGCAGATCGGTTTGGGCTTCGGTATCGTTCAACTTGAGATATCCGGCCAGGTTGCCATCGGCCAGCAGGAAATAAAACTGGCTGTGCGGATGGCTCAATTCGTCCAGGAATTTTTCACGGGTGAAGGCCTCCGCCAGATAGGCCGCCATGGTCTCCGGGGTGTTCATGGCTGCAAAAGTGTCACTATAGGTGTGAGCTGCCAGGTTGAGCAGGGTTTCTACATCTTCAATTTGGCAGCGAATCAGTTCAGTTTTCATGACGGCGCCAAAAAAACTGCATTACCAATAAAGATCATATCTTATTCTAAACTCCGGTGGCATACGGGGGCTGGCATTTGTGGAATTCATGGTATTATCCCTTTCTCCCTACCTATGCATTATGGAGTACGACAACGCTAATTCATATGCGATTAATAATCCCTGTGTAAATCCAAAATTGCTTGGCTTGATGCTTCTTTGAGTTGATTGGCAAGTTTAAATTGCTCATCTTGATTATTACTAGACGAATTGTTTTCATACTTAGTAGCTAATTTACGTACTACAAAATCATATTGTGTTAAAAAACTTAAACAAGTGATTTGTAATGTGATAAGAGAGTCTAACCCTATCTGAATGCGTTGAATCGGTTTATATATTATCAGCGCAAGAATATTTATTGTGCCAAGACCACCAAAAATAAGAGAACTCAATAGATTGTTTTGAGAAAAAGAGATATAAATGGAGATTATTATTAAAGATACTCCTACTAAAAAAAGGGAAATGCTTAAAATTTGCGATACCTTATAAGCTCTCATTGCCGGCATAATGGTTTCATTAATAATTAATTGGTATGCCGAGCTTTCTGAAGAACATTTAATGTAAATATCTGAATTATTATTATCTTCATGCTTTTCTTTCAAAACTCCCTCCTGATAAACATTCGCATAACTTGACCACATGTGAAATAAAACCTATTTGGGTTTTTGATGTTCGAACACCACTACAGCCTAAGTCATTTCGTTGACTCTTCTGATGTTTTATGGTTTTTGAGTTGCACTTGGATAATTGGATTGATGAAACTTGCCACATGAAAATCAGTTATTGCAATTGCATCATCTATTGCCTTCTCCCCATTTACTGCTAAAATGACAGTTAACAAGATTGATATGATAAATGAAATCAAATTTAACAAATTAAAACCAAAATTAAAAAAATAAATTGTGATAATTGAAGAACTGAGTGCGATAATTGTAGATGTTAGAAATGAAAATGAAATAAAAAATGCTGTAAACCTACGTTCAACCCAACTGCTTAGATTATCATTTGCTCCATTTATCCTATGCCAAAAAAAATATATAAAAAATTGCTCTGTATTATAATTCTTTATTCTTTTGTAAAAATTCTTTTGTAACTTATCATTCGGAAGTGTGTCCATAATATTTTTGTATTCATCAATAATATCCTTATCTAAATTTCCGATTTTTCGTGAATATAATCCGGCATATCCCCCAAATAAATTAAAAACAAATAGAGATATCGAAGTAAAAATATATCCAATTGGTTCTGATGCAAAGAACAAAAATAATGCGGAAATAATGGCAGGAATTACTTGGGGCTCTTGCTCAGGAGGTTTTATTATGAAAGATAGAATATTGAAAAGGCCTGAATTCGATAGTGCAAGCTGAGAAATAAATATTACAAAAAAAATTACCCCTGAAACGCGGAATCTCAAATTTCTTTCCATAAAATTGGCCTTGTGTTTAAAAGCAATTTATTCTGATAGTTTTCGCTCTAATTGACCTAAAATTTTAAAATATTTAATGAGAAAAATTATCGGAACTAACTTACTAAATTATTATAGCTAATAAAGAAAATTCTATTAGTATTAATCGCTCCTTATTATGTTAGTTTGGTGTTATTTAAAAAAAACACAATATTACTCAAGTGTGATTTGGTGAATTTGTTAAAAAAAGCTGGATCTTCTTAACCAAGAAGGGGAAATTTACTTCAACTCCCGGTAATGTGCAGGGTATGGATTCTGTGGGACTCATGATTTTTTCTTTCAAACACTATGTGCATTTGTAGTCATAAAAGGTCATGTGTGCTCTCATTAACCTTTACGCCTGATCGTCAAACGGATATTTTTCCAGCACTTGCGCGTGATCCTGATTTTTTCGTTCACCCCACACTGGCGAGAGCTGTGTCAACAGGTCTTCCTGGTATGCAAACAGAATGCGGCGAAAATCCTGTCCTTCATCGCGGTGATTCAATTCATAGGTACAGGCCATGTCAAAGGTCACCCCGTCAAAAACATCGTAAAGGATTTCGTCCAGATCAAAGCTGGTATGGCGTTCGGTTTCATTTCCCCGCTCGGAGACCACAAAATGATATCCGCTGGCATCCAGTTGAATTTCCGGGCGGGCTGACTCCTCAGAATAGCCGTAAGTCGGCAGCAGGTGCGGCGGCGCCCCAAGCTGTTCTGCCAAGGCATCAATCCTGGATTTGATTTCCGATAAATCCTGTTCCATCTAACCCTAGTCCTTCTGCAACGAATCCAAAAATGGTTTGCCCTTCCTCATTGTGGTATATAAGTTAATACAACATTTCCATTCATAAAGGGCTGTGAGTGGATCAATTGCAGATTTACCTGCCCGGTGATGCCTTCAAACAAGCTTCTGCCTTTGCCCAGCACAACGGGTACCACGACGATCTGAAATTCATCAATCAAGCCGTGGCTGGTAAATTGGGAGACGATGCTGCCGCTCCCCAAAATGGTCATATCTTCCCCTGGCTCGTCCTTCATGCGCTGCGTCTCACGGATGATGTCGCCATTGACCAGCTTTGTATTGTGCCACAAGGCTTTCTCCATCGTTCTGGAAAAGACAATTTTAGGCATATTGTTCATTCGCTCGGCTACCACTGGCATCTGCTGAGCGGCAAGCGGTGTTGGCCAATAGCCGGCCATCATTTCGTAGGTAATCCTGCCAAAGAGTAATATTCCACCGCCGCTGGCGTTGCCCGAAACAAAAGCATCCCATTCCGCGTCGGGGCGGGTATTATGGGCAAAATCCATCGCGGAGTTCGCATCGGTAAAGAAACCGTCGAGGGATACTGAATTAAAAACGCTTATTTTTCGCATGGGTTTTCTCCATTTGCTGATGATTCAAAGTATAGCGTTTTCGGGGAGTGTTACTGGCTGACCGGCTCAAACACCATGATGGGGATGGGACGCGTGGTCATTTTCTGATAATCCAAATAAGGCGGATGACGCTCGGTGACGAATTTCCACAGGCGGTCAAATTCCTCGCCCTGGGCTTCATGCGCCAGTACCGGAATCATCTTGCCTTTGATCTCGAGGCTGGCATGCGGATCATTTTTTAGATTGAAATACCAGGCAGCGTGCGAGTCCTTTCCCCAATTGGAAGCGACGATCAGAAACTTGCCTTCATAGTTAAAATAAGCAATCGGAATTGCGCGGTCCTGGCCGGATTTGCGCCCCAGGGTGTGCAGGATGAGCACGCTCTGCTTGCCCAACTGACTGCCAATCCGTCCGCGGCTGAGCCGCAGCAGCCCCGCATTGACGGCCATGAATCCTTTGATGAAGATATCTTTCAAAGAGGGTTTATTTTTATCCATATTGTGATTATAGGATAAATACGGAGCCGGTGCACCACGAATTGTTCTCTCTAATACATCTCATACAACTTGTATTTGTGAAACAATCCTGGGCTGGCCGGCAAGATTACAGAAGACCCATCATTGTAATCTGACCTCAGGATCCAAATCAAAGGCGGAATCCAGTTTAGGATGTCGGGGTTTGGTGTTTTTTGAATGTGGTGTTAGGGTGGAACCACCTCAACCCGCCCCACATGATTGGCAATCTGGATTCAGTAGTGTGGGTGAAGAGGGATCAAAATGCTTTGAATATCAATGAAATCAATCCCCCGTAGCCCACCGTTTTTTTGCATTTTGGTGGGTTACGGGGTGATGGATATTACTAATTCATAAGCTTGAACACCCCTACACCCACCCACATCTGAGGATAAACTATTGGAGACAGTCAAGCGATTCCATCCCGAATGAACATTTGCGCCTTAAAATAGAAAAGGTGGAATCAATAGCGATCCCACCCTCGCTAATGAAATTAATGTGGAACTATTATAATCAAGCTATGCAAAACGTCAGGCGAGTCATTGACCCGCCTGACGAATTCGTTCATCCTTCTATTCCACCTTCACCAGCACCGCACGTACCAGACGCCGGTAGGGATACTCATCGCTCACGGGATCATACTGTTCGCAGGAGAGCAGGGTTACCCAGTCGAGTTCCTTATGTTTGAAGACGGTATTGGTATTCCCTTTGGAAATAAGTTTGGTCTCACGTACCTCATAGGTATAGGTCTGCCCAGAGGCTTCTATCTCAAAACGGTCGCCGTATTGCAGATCCTTCAGGTTCAAAAAAATACCGGGGGTATTATCGGCATTCCAGACATGACCGGTGAGCACGGTGTTGCCAGGCCAGGTGGGGTAAGCCGAGCTATTCAGCCAACCGGCATCGTTCCCCAACCAGGAAACATCCCAGCTATTGTCAGTGCGCGGGATGCCGATGATGGGCACATCCACGTTTAATGAAGGGATCAGCAAACGCAGGCTATCCTTCGGGGTATAAGCCGCCCCGGCTGGTTGATCGGGCAGCAAGGTGATTCGATCGGGAGCAAACCCGGTGGCGGGCAGGCTGCTGGCGCTCAAGCTTGAAGTAGATGCTCCACCGTCTCCGTCTGGATCACTAGAGCCGCCGGCCAGAGCCGTGAAAGCGATTGTTGTATCATCACCGTTGTTAAGAACGATGCCATTTGTGCTCCAGATGGAGGCCGTGCCACATACCAACAGGCGGTAGTTGCCGGCTGTTAACGCAGTCGAAAGGTTTAATGTCGTAGTGAACGTGCCGGTATTGTAGCTTGCACTGTTGAACATGACGCGTGTATCATCGCTGATCTGGCCGCCCGCGCATGAAAGGGTATCGAAGGTGGTATTCTCACCTTGTTCAACTAGTAAATAGTTAGTGGTGTTATTTGCCGCTTCAGCCGAGCCGTCATGGAGCATATCCTGATCAAACGTAACTGTAATCGTTTTAAGCCCGGTCGCAGTCGCACTATCAACAGGGGAGGAGGAACTTACTATGGGGATGCCCCCGGTCACCTCATAAGCGCCGATATCGCAGTGATCTCCGCCTAATCCGCGATTATAATTACGCTGGTCCCCAAAACCCAGTACATGGCAAGAATAATCATCGCCGGCATCGATGGCGGGCGAACCACTGAGCAGTTTCATGGTTTCCGCCGCGCCGCCGTTATCTGCCAGGGCATCCAGCACCGGATCCTGGCCGACAATGTTGCCATTTTCTCCGTCATTCACGGTACAGTGGAACAAGGAATCTTCTATCAGGTTATTTGTTCTGGTTGCCAGATATCCGATGTATCCATAACAATCACCGTTTGTGGAATTGGCAATAATGGTATTCACGAGATGGGTTGCCCCGTCGTTGAGATACAGGCCACCCCCACCGTCGATCCTATCGATGCGATTCCCGGATAGTGTGTTATTCGTCAAATACAGCGTGCCCAAATTCTTATAAATACCACCGCCATAATCTGGTGCGTAATTATTATAGATCGTGCTGTTGGTTATGATTACAGTACCATTGTCAATGTGAATTGCCCCACCCCGGCTGCCAAATGAGGAGCTGCAAGAATTATATGAAGCATTATTGGCAAGGGTGGTGCGGGTAATTGTGAGTGCGCCTGAAAGGTTATAAATCGCTCCGCCGCCATAACAACGGCTGGAATTACCTGATAGGGTCGTATCGCTGATATCCATTGTGCCGTTGTTAAAAATTGCACCCGCTTGAGATCCCTGACTCTGGTTGCCTGAGATATTGCTGTTATCGCTGATGGTGGCTGTCCCGCTATTATAGATTGCGCCGCCTTCATAAAGTGAAAGATTTCCGGAGAAGGTACTACGAGCCACGGCGACCGTGCCTAAATTATAAATTGCACCTCCGACCGTGGAGGTTAAATTTCCCGTGAAAGTGCTGTCCTCTATCGTCACTGTGCCAGATAGGTTAAAAATACCGCCGCCGCCGCCGGTATAGGTTCTGTTCGTATCAAACGTAGTATTCGTGATGGTGACCGTTCCCCCGTTATTGTAAATCCCGCCGCCCCGGCTGCTAATATTGGGTGCATAATTTCGATACAGGGTGCTGTTTGTGACGGTCAAATTGCCACTGTTATGGATCCCGGCGCCGCCATCGGCATAACCGTGTGAAATCATAAGATGGTTAATCATCAACGAAATGCCGCTGTTAACAAGCATGATGCGCATTGTGTCACTTCCAGAGAGTTCAACCATGGAAGGCAAGGCGGATGCATCTATCGTCAGAGCATCAGCAATGTTGGGCAAAGTGGCAGCCAACACAATCATGCTACCTGAAAGACTGGCATCAAAAACAATGATATCTGCCCCGCTTTGCACATTGGCAAAAGTGATTGCATCACGCAGGGTGCAGGTGCCTATACCTGAAGTGGCGCATGTCCCACTCGTGTTGGCAGTACTGTTGACGATGATATCAGGTGCCGCATGTACCGTTTGGATACCAATGGATGCCATAAACAGGCAAACACATAGGAAAACATAAAGGAGTTTGGTGGAGGATGATTTCATAGGGAATTCCCATGCATAAAAAGTATTTCTTCCTCTCTGTCTTTACCCGTCAAACAAAAACACACCATTGCTTTTCATCAATGGCATTTTTCAACAGGCAAAGTTAGCGGAAGTATTTAATTGGGTTTATTACTAAGTGAGATAATTAAAATTATTATATATCAATAATTGTATTGTGCAAGAATTTTGGCGGAGTTTTCCGAAAACTGGGTAGTGTTGCAGAAATTATTTCTACTAAGTAAAGCGGATTGACTTCGTTTTTCCACCATTCCGCATGGCATACCCATTGGCCTTAAGAATGTTAAGGAAGATGGAAATACTGCGGCATATCTCGGATGCCCGGCTTTGGTTATAAATTATCCTATACATGGAAAAAAACAGACTGCGTCATATAAGTTTACAATTTACCATGAAGCACACAAAAAGCGCGAGGTTTATTTCTTTTTCCGGCGCTGTAAATACAGCACCAGTACACCCACCAGGACGCCGGTGATAAAGGCGAATCCGCCGGGCTGGAATGGCAGGATGTGGCGGGTTTGCACCATAAATAACACTGCAAAGAGTACCAGGGTGGTGCTCAGCCCCCAGACGGTGGCGCGCATGTACCCATCCGGCTGGGTGAGCTGGTCTTTGGGGACTTCGGTGGCTGCGCTAAAACCCGGAAAACGCGAACTTGCGACGCTGAAAGTTTTAGGCTTTCATAAAAAGGAAATGAAACGATTGGTTTTACGCGAGAACATCTGGATTACGATATTCGGATTACCCTTTGGTTAGATGGTTGGCGCTTTGCTGCTGCGTGTCTCACATCTAATCGATTCCCGTTCAAACTCCACGTTCCGAGCTGCCGCTTAAGGCGGTGAGTATGCTGACCTAGGTCAGAACACAGGTGCGGGTACTAAACCCTGAGCGAACCGCGGAACCCTCTGACGCCGTAATACGAATCTGCGCCATTGTGATAGATAAAGACATGGTCATAGCGCCGGTCCCCAAAGATGGCGCCACCGAGTTTCCTGATTTCGGCAGGGGTGATCAGCCAGCTGGAGGTTTTGGTGTCAAACTTACCCAGCGTCTGCAGCGTACGATATTGTTCTTCCGTCAGCATCTCAATGCCCATGGCCGCCGCCAAATCCATGGCGCTGCTTTCCGGTTTGTGTTCTTTCCTGGCATCCAGCGCGGCACGGTCATAACATAGATTTCTGCGGTCCTTAGGCGTTTCCGGCGAGCAATCATAAAAAACAAGCGCATCCGTGCCTGCTTCAATTGCAACCACATCCGGCTCTCCGCCGGTGTTTTCCATCTCATTGAGCGACCATAGTTTTTCGGGATTAGCTTCCAGTTTTGCTTGCACCTGACTCCATTCAAGCGCTTGATGACGGTTCATATGCTTCTCAAATCGGGTTTTCAAAACGCCGAGAAGTTCCTCGCGTTGTTCCGATGATAGTTGTTTTTGGAAGGTACTCATTGCTCTACTCCTATATTTTTAATAACCCTATTCGGATTTAATCATTCAATCCCTTGCCGTCGAAGATTTGCTGAATATATTTTTCAACCCTGGCTGTGCGCGTTTTGGATTGCTTGGGTGCAGCAAAATAGAGCAGATAACCGCGTTGACGTCCGGGGGTGAGGGCTTCAAAGGCGGTCATTAAATCGGGCATTTCGTCCAATATCTCTTGAAATTCCAACGGTACGGGGTAGTCTTCGGTCTTTTTCAATGGCACTTTTGAGCCTGATTTTTCCACTTCAATAGCTTCCATTACATAGGCTTTGATGAGGGTTTCTTTCTTCTCGATTTCCTGAAGACTGGTGAAGCGCAGCTGGCTGGAGGATTGCATATGCTCCCCTGGAAAGATGAGAAAGTGCCCTGTATCCTTTAATAAAGGCCCCTTGAAAAACAGCAGCGCACAGTAATTTTTAAACCCCTGCATGATGATGATGTTTTTATCCTCAAGGGTATAACAAGGCTTGCCCCACTTTAATTCTTCGGTCAGCCCACATTCAAGAATGAGGGATCTCATTTTCTTAAATTCATCCTGCCATTTTGTGTCATTCTCAAAAAAACAATCTACCTTGTGATTGACGCCATGCATCATCTTATCCTCTAATTCAAATTGAATGTATCCGAACAACCAATAACAGTTAACATTATCAGAATTAATTCTACCAAATTCTCTCTAATTTATCTTTAATTTGCAGATTTATATATAGTATTTTAATAATTTACCGGTTCACGGTTGATCACAACATGGTTATTTCTATTTCCCCACAAAAACTAGCCTGGACAGACAGAACCGGTGGGTATCCTCAGGCAATAATTGATATGATCTGCCCCTGCAATGGTACGTATTTCTCAAGCCGGATATCCCAACAGATAAGTAAAACCGAAAATGGGCGTACCCGTAGATGCCTGACCGGCTTCCCAGACATAATCATCCCTTTGCAGCGGTGCAGTCAACTCCATCAATTCCTGGACCGAATAAACCCTCAAGAGCGAAATTACCCCGTCCCAACAAGTGGCCAATGGAACGATTGGAATAAGATAGGTCCAGAGGAAGCGGGACAAGGTGCGCGGCCTAATGAAGGGTGTGATCAGTAGATAAGTGAATAGCGTTATCAGGGGCGATAAGATCAAAATCAACCAACCGAAAGGTGGTTTCAGACTGGCTTCAAAGATGCCGATGGCCACTTTTTTCTCGACAGCATCCCGCAGGATGGATTGAGCCTGATCGGGTTTGAAGTGATGGAAACCCTCGAAAAATGTACGCATGCCCCGCAATTGGGGAGGTACATCCATCGCATCCACCGGATCGGCGAGATATTCAATTCCATGAAGCGAGGCATGGGACCACATTTGAATCGCCTGGGGATTGGGATATTTGTCGGTGAGTTTGATGGTTACGGATAAGCCAGCTTGATTCAAGTGTTTCCGTAATTGGATCCAGGGGCCGCTTCCGCCGGAGCACAAGTCGACAATCTCATCCGTTTTGGCGTGCTGCATGGCTTTTGCAAACAGCGGTATCAGGTTCTTGTGCCCTGAACCGAGTGTGGCTGCAAACTGCAAGTAATCGGTCTGTATACGCCGAAAAACCTGCGGATACCAGGGCAGATCGGTGAACTCAAACAGCTGAATGCGTCTCATAAGAATTTAAAAATTTCCATCTCAATCATGATCTTTCGCCAAGCCCCCAATGATTAAGTAAATGAATCCCTGATAGTCTGCCATCAGGTGAATGATTAGCATTTAACCCTGTTAACCATAAATTATACCTGGCCCTAATTTCCCCGCAACAAAAAAATGCATTGAATTAAAGCGTCTGATACTGTCCAATCACTGTGTATTGGCAATGGTTGATTGGATCGCAGCCCCATCATTTTTAAAATTAATATTTCTGTTCTGCAAAAAGATGAGATCACAGCAAAAGAAGTAGGTGAGGGATCCCGCCAAATACTGCGCAATAACAAAAAACCGCCCCATTCAGGACGGTTTCAAATTCAAATCTAAGTGCAGAAATTATCTTTTCAACAACCAGAAATAAAATCCAAGACCGATGCCGACCAGGACCAGCAGGATGCCCACAACACCCAGAACAATATTGCCCGTATTGCCGGGTTCTTCACCGCCCGGTACTTCAACAGGTGCTTCACTGCTTTTCTGGGCGCCGAAATTGATCAAGGAAGTCTGCCCGCCCTTCAAAACCAGGGCATAATTCATATTGGACGTGGGATTATACCCCTGGGGAGGGGCCACCGAGATGTTATACTCGCCTTCCGGGAGTTCTTCAAAACAAATCGAGGGGGCATCCCAGAGCGTGGTTTTGTTTTCGGAGATGCGGTTTTCCTTATCGGTGACACTGATTGCACCATCAGCAATGGGATATTCCTGGTCACCCGGGGTGCCGTCACCGTTGATATCATCAAACAAAAACACACAAATGGTTCCCGCTCCCACTTCAACTGTGGGTGTGGGTCCGCTAATTTCAGGTGTTGGGGTAATGGCGGGTAACGGGGTTGGCGTTGCCGCAAAACCTACAATCAATTCCTGATTGGGCTGCAAATTACAATCTTGATCTAGTCCGTTCAAGCTGCGCAGCTGATTGATATCCACCTGCAACTTCAAGGAAATACCCAGACAATTTTCCCCTTCCTGAACGGTATAGAGAATTTCTCCGGAAGGTCCGGGGGTGGGGGTCACAAACACGGTTTGCGGTTGGGGTTCAGCCGCCCATACCTGGCCTGCTATCAACACTAACAGCAGGAGTATGAACCCCGACCCGATACTGATTTTTCTTTTCATAGCCATAGCGGCTCCACCTTTCTGATTCAGTGTTTCTGCTAAAGCAGAATACATCTTGACTGATTTGTTCTTATTCAACCACTTGATACGGATTTTGTAAAGCAATCCGCCGATTGTAGGCTTCCTGCAGAGCTGCCGCAGCCGCCTGCCGGTTGGCATTGTTTAAACTGCCCAACATTTGTGCCATTTCATTCAGCTGCTCATCGCCCTGCATCACTTCCACCATAGTGAGGGTGCGGCCATCCTGGAGCTGTTTCTGCACACGATAATGCACATCACTATAAGCAGCCAACTGCGCCAGATGCGTGACACAGAATACCTGATGAATTCTGCCCAACTGCCAGAGTTTCTCACCGACCACCATGCCCAGGCGGCCGCCAATGCCCTGATCAATTTCATCAAAAATCAAGGTCGGTACTTGATCCTGACTGGTAAGCACATTTTTTAAAGCCAGCATGATGCGGGCCATTTCACCGCCTGAGGCGATTTTTGCCAGCGGGCTGAACCCCTCGCCTGGATTTGGCGCAATAAGAAATTCCACCAGGTCAAAGCCGCTGTCATCCGCAGCCACCCTCTGGCCATCCGCCAAAGGTATGCCATCGGCTTGAAGATGATAATCCACGGCGGTGCTGAAGCGGGCTGCCGGCATGCTTAAATCTTTCAGTTCTTTTTCCACAGCCTGACTGAGTAAAACGGCGGCCGCAGCTCGTTTTTGATGCAGGACTGCACCGCTATCAGCCAGTTGGGATTCCAACTGAACCAGCTGCTGCTCCAAATCTTCAATATGTTCGCTGGCATGCGTGATCTTGTCCAGATCCTCGGCGGCTTTTTCTTGGAACGCCAGAACGTCCGCCAGGGTTTTGCCATATTTGCGTTTCAAATCGGAAAGTAAGGCCAGACGATGCTCCACCACTTCCAGGCGTTTGGGATTAAATTCAATCTGATCCTGGTACCCGCGCAGCTCATGCGCGATTTCACTCAACAACTCGGCAGCCGCATCCACGTGCTGCACCAGATCGATGCTGGAGCTGTCAAATCGCTGCAAGGTGAGTAAAGCGGACTGCAAATCCCCGATCATATCCAGCATGGCAGGCGTGTCCGGTTGATTTTCATCCAGCAGCATCAGTCCTTGCTGAACGGCAGCGCTGATATGTTCGGCATTGGCCAGCCTGTCACGCTCCTGGATCAATTCTTCTTCTTCCCCAAGGCGTAAACGCGCGTTGCTTATTTCTTCGATCTGAAAGGTCAGGAACTCCACCCGGCGCACGGATTCCGATTCCGTCGCCCGCAGGTCGGCCAGTTGTTTGCGCACTATACGCATGTTGTGATAGATCGTCTGGTAGGAAGCCAGGTCGCTTTCTGCGGTTGCATAACGGTCCAGCAGGGAGAGATGCTGCCTGACATTGAATAAGGAAAGATGTTCGGATTGTCCATGAATATCGATCAATAAAGCGCCAATTTCTTTTAGCAGGGCCAGGTTTACCGAACGGCCGTTGACGCGGGCAATACTGCGTCCTTCTTTTCTTAATTCACGGCTGAGTTGAATCTCGTCCGAATCCTCCAGCAGATCTTCGCGCTCCAAAATGGCAAATAAAGGCTGGCGGATGGGATCAGCGATTTTGAAAACCGCTTCCACCAGGGCGCGCTCTGAGCCGGTACGAATGAGGGTCAAATCGGCTCTGCCGCCAACCAGGGCTTCAATCGCATCGATAATGATGGATTTACCGGCACCTGTTTCACCGGTAAAGGTAATCAACCCTTCGCGAAAATGAAGGGAGAGTTCCTGTATAATGGCAAAATTTTCAATGCGTAATTCAATCAACATAGACGTTTATTTTAATCGAATTCCCTTCATCCGATAATAAATCGACGGAACCACTGTAAACAGGTAAATTCCTGCGTACAGCAGCGGGGTCAAAGCATACATTAGATAGTCCAGCCCGGAGCCCTGAGTACCATTGGCACGCATGGCCAGGATCACGGTAATCAAAGGGGTAAGGATATAAGGCAGCACGGCTAACCCCCCGGCAATCGCGGTGGCACGGAAGAGCCATTCCGAGCGCCGGCGGCGCACCAGGAAACGAACGGATTCCGCAATACCAATCCCAATAGTCGGGCCAATGAGAAAAGGGATGATCAAACACAGCTGTCCAAGCGCCATCATCACCGCACAACCCACTGCGGAAAGCAGTCCGGCGACGATAATGGCAATAGGATAATCCTGCCATTTAACCGTCACAAATACTTTTTGCTGTGTTTTAACGCATTGTTTGCAGCGGTATCCGGTAGGGGTCTTAACTGCACATTGCACGCAGATCGGCTGTTCGCAGCGATTACAACGCAGGACAGTCTCCCGGTTGGGATGGGTGTAGCAGGTCAAGGGTGCCTGATCATTCATAAATTCTTGCCTTTCGATGGATTTTGTTCCATATATTTATTTAGATTTCGATAAAAATAACCCGGGTCCTGATAGCGAATAAATGTGGCCGTGTACTCCTGGACGGAAACTTTGACAGTATCCCCATCCTCAAGATCAATCGGTGGCTTGCCGTCAATGCTCATCACGGCTTCATGTTCCGTGGAGACTTGAAAGGAAACACAAGAACCCAGGGGCAGAATAATCGCCCGATCCATGGATAAATGCGGTGCAATGGGGATGATCAAAATATTGCGCATTTCCGGCGGCATCACCGGTCCTCCGGCTGCCAGGGCATAAGCCGTGGAACCGGTAGGTGTGGAAGCAATTAAACCATCGGCTACATAACTGGAGAGCAAATAGCCATCCACGAAAGCATTCAGGCGAATGGGACGCACAAATCGTCCACGGCAGACGACCACTTCATTCAAAGCGTCATACTTTCCCAGCGAACGATCTCCGCGATAATGTTCCACTTCCAACATCATCCGGTCTTCCAGACGAAAATCCCCTGCCAGATAGGCGGTGAGTTTCTCCTGCCATTCCTCAACTTCCACTTCCATTAAAAAACCAAAACTGCCGCCATTGATCCCCAGAATGGGAACGTGATACGGGGCGCAGATATGGCCGGCACGCAGCATGGTACCATCCCCGCCAATGGCGATCAGCAAATCAACCTGTCCGGTGGAGACCCCTTGTACCAAATCAGCATCATAGACTGAGCTGACGATATGGACGGCAACACCCTGCTCTTCAAGAAATTTGGCAATTTCTTTCGTCAGGCTGGCTGCTTCCCCACGGGTTGGGTGAGCGGATATAATAATTCGTTGCTGCATGCGTTTCATTGTTCTCTATTATAGCTTGTTCCCGGCTACTTCACAGCAATAAATAAAAAAACAGAACCCTTAAAAACCGGATTCTGCTTCTTGTTTGAGCATAAAGCGTTCTATTTTTGGGATAACTCAAGTTCAGTCAATTTTTTATGCAGGCTGGCCATTTCTTTGGTTAATTGTTCTTCCCGCAAACTGACGGTCATATCGCCGCGTGTGCGTTCCAAAATTCCGCGTACCAGATCGGTCATACGGCGCAGGCCAAAGGTGATGGCATCCGGATAATCCATGGTCACCAGAACAGCGTAGATTTCATCCATGCAGCTCAACAATCGTTCCACTTCCGGGGAATAGCCCTGGCGCAGCAAATCCAGGCAGCGTCTGCGCAACTCACCCGGCACTTCCGCCAAACCTTTCAAGTAGGTGGCGTAATCCACGCCCAGATCGTCAGGGTCCGGCAAGGGCAAGTTTTGAACCAGGGCAATGGTAACCGTGGCTTCGACAAATTCCTTGATCGCATCCTGGGTGTAGCCAGCATAAAACAGGCCGGGGTATTCCTGAAGATCCTGGTTAAAGGCTGTAGTTAACGCCTTACCGTTGGTAAGATGTTCGTTGGCCAGATCGACTTCATCGCGATGAATAGCCCGAATTGCCTGGGCGGATTCACGGGTCAATTGTCTGGCACAAGTCAGCGCCTTATCTCTGGCCTGGGTTGTGGCTTCAAAAGTGAGATGTATTTTTTCTGCTATTGCAGGTAATTTTTCCATGTATTTGTTCCTGTAAAAAGGTCATCTCAGTTCGCTTCATCCGGACTGTCAGGATTCTTGGGTGGTTGGACGGAGCGAAATAAATCACTGGCCAGGGATGTACCGCGAGGGATGTTGATTTCTCCAAATGCCGCTTCGTAACGCATCAGGTTGTCCCGTAACGCGGTGTAAAATAGTTTTGCACCCATGGGCGTCATCACCATTCTCGAAAGAACCGTGATATTTTCTTGTGCTGGCAGCATTTGAGCAAAATCCAAAATGATTTCCGCCGGGGTATGACTTACACGGACCATATTGGTAAAAATGGTTTGCAAGTCATCGGGTAAAACCAATTCGGGCGGCGTTTTCTTTTTTTCTTCCATCTATTTTGTCTTTCAGCGAGTTAGAATGGAATTTCGTCTTCATCAATGGGCAGATCAGGGTATGAAGATGACTCTCCGCCTTCGGAAGGACCGTCCCCACGGCTGCTCAGGAAGCGTACCGTTTGAGCTGTAATTTCGTAGGAGGCGCTGGTACTGCCATCCTGACGGGACCAGGTGCGCGGATTTCCACTGTCATCTGCATTGATCCGGCCTTCCACCAACACTTTGCTGCCTTTCTTAAGGAAATTGTTGCATGTTTCGGCTTGTTTATCCCAGGCGGAGACGCGGAACCAAATGGTCTTTTTTCGATCGCCAAAACCATCAGTTACTGCAACGGAAAAACTTGTCACGGCTTGCCCACTGGGGATGAATCGCATCTCGGGATCTCGTCCCAGGTTACCCACTATGATTATTTTATGATACATGTGAATCCTCCAAAAAATGAAAGCTTAATCGTATGGTCACTCAATTTATGAAACAATTGTACCCGATTCCTTCCAGAATCATATTCAGATTGCACAGGGAAATTTGGGGGGGATGTCTGATCAGATTTACTCGATGGCGAATATCTTTAAGTTCGAAAAACCAACTGTTAATGGTGGTTGATTTGTCGTACGGGCGAACACACCCAGTTGACCGGATTTAAAAACCGGATCCTGAACCGAGAATTGATAGATATCATTGATAAAAAAGCGCATTTCATTGTCTTTCATCCAAACCCCCAGCTGCAGGAACAACGGCGCTCCAGGAGGTACCTGACCGCTCACTGTCCAATCCTGCAATACGGCTAATTCTCCGCTCCGGTAGCGTTCCAGCCGAATTTCGCCTGTACAGGCTAAAACGAAACGGTAATAGCTGGTGTCTGATTCCGCCCGGAGGAGCAGTCCGTAGGTATCCCTGCCGCGGCACAAACTGGGATTTGCCGTCATCTCAAGGTAAACGTCTGCAGGGATGGCTTGATAATAGAAACTTTGCAGCCCGCGTTTTTCCGCAGCCACCGCCAGGGTAAGATCCCCTTTCCCAAAAACAACATTACCGCTTGCGGTTTTTGAAGTCTGCCAATGGGTCTCTTGAGTGAAATCGTCGCTGAGGATTATATTACCGATCCCGGGACGCAGTTCAGGAGTTGGTAGCTTAATTTCCGTTGGTATGGGGGTGGGCGTTTCTGTCGCCGGAAACCAGATAATGGTTGCCGTAGGGGGAAGTGGTGTGGGGGTGATTGTAACTGTGGATAGGATTTCAGGCGCAGAAGAACTGCAAGCTGTTATTCCCAGAAGGGAAAACAAAACCAGTATGCTGGAACAAAGAAAATAACAGCGATGTTTTGTGAAGGTTTCTGCTTGCATGGGTTATTCCAATCCTGAACACAACAAATTATGTCTCCCCGTGACATGATTCCATTATACCCGATGGACTTTTTATGAAGGATAAGAAATGAACCGGCGTTTAACCGGCCAGTTGAATTTGTTCTGAACCGTTTTCCTGAAAATCATCCGGTGCAGATTCAGGACGGAAGAAAAACAAAAAGAAGGCTAAAATACGAATGCCCGCTGCAAGATATAATGCACCAGTAAGGCCAAGCCAGCTGGCAGCAATGGATCCCAGAATTGGGCCACCGATCAAGCCGATGTATTGAATACTTTGTGCCAGGGATACATATTGGATGCTTTCTTCTTGAGGAACCAAACGCATTAATTCATCAAAAAAGACCAGGTCTAAGCCCGCTTGAAAGAAATAAGCTACTGCAGCAATAAGTAAGATCAGAAATAATTGATGAGTACTCGCAATCAATGCAGGGTAAAGCCCCAAGATTAAGGTTGTCCATAATAAGATTGTATGATTTGGCATGCTACCTCTGGCCATCCGCATCCAGTAAGTATACCCAAACACCATAATAATCAATTGAACGGTATTAATCGCCCCAATCCAGGCATCCGAAGCCTGCGCTACCCGTACATAATATATTGGGATTAAGGGGATCGCAGTAGATAATCCTAGAATAAAGACGAAACGAATCCAAACGAATGAAGAAAAAGTGGGGTTTCCCTTAAGAATTTTTTTATAGGCGCGCAGGGTTTCCAAGACAGGAACTTTACGTGTCCGCGGTTTGGCTGTATCAGGTAACTTGATCCGACTGGCAAAATAGAATACAGCGGTACCCCCAATCACGGATAGGAGAAGAAACAGGTATTGATAGTTAAGCGGAAAAGGAATCTGTTCCAGGAACCATCCCGCAAAAGCCATACACACAGCCGAGGTTAGAACAATAATGGTTAATCTGCGGGCCATTAATTCATAACGCCCGCGAGGGCCGGCCACCGCATTCATGACAAGGGAAAATGTGATCATAAAAATGACAGTTGGAAAAGTGGCAATTCCCAAAACAGCCAAAATAACAAGCACACTAATTTTTTGGGCATGGAAAATAAAAGGGATAATAGCAACCAAGAAATATGCCACACCAAAAGCCAGTCGAGGAAATCGGTACCAATCTAAAATTTTGGGGCTGTTCATCAGAAACTGACTAGCTGGAATGGTAAGTAACAACCCTGCTACTGCTGGCATAGAGGTAATCATGCCAACCTGAAACGTGGTTGCTCCCAAGCGGGTTAAGAAAACCGGAAGAAACGGGTCAATGGTATTTAGAATGCCAATAAAAGCCGCTTCTAGTAAGACGAAGGTTACATTAGTTTTTTGATTTTGATCGCGAAATAGTCTGGGTAACAAATTTCCCTACTTGAATAATTCACTTGCTAATTACCATTAAGTAGTTAAACAACCTAAGCTTTGAATTTTCATTGAGGATTATAGGCAGGACTCAATGATAAATCCAGCTCTATAATTTCAGATTAATATAGATTCTAACATACCGTAAGCATTTAATTCCAATTATTGATTAGGATGGAACGGAAAAAATTGAAAACAACCAGATAATCAAAGAAAGCGGTGAAGTTGGATCGGGGATTGTCAATCCTATCACCCATCACTGAAGAAATGTATCTATTTACATAAATACTTTGTGGTATAAAATTGAAAGGGGATTTGTTTGCTGGACAAACCCCCTGAGCTGATCTCTTGATGTGATTCTTGAAATGCTTAAAGGTTGAACCCCGTATTAAGCATTCAGGCTGAACAAATTTCCGGGTTCCATTAATCCGGCATCCTGGATTTGAGAGTAAAGGCTCGTCTCATCCTCTGCAGACAGATTGGACAGGTCATACTTATTCAAAATTGTCTGCAGAGATTTAAGGGATGATAAATTTACGGATTCCGGTTTGCTTCCGGACATGCCGGGAGGCGGTCCAGCTGGACGATCTGGTCTAAATTGCTCCAAATCGAACCCTGCGGCTTCAACCGTTTCTTTTACTGCTTTTCCTGGTTGTATACCCGCTTCACGAATTTCATCAAAAATCGATTGAACATCTTCCTCGGTGAGATTTTCAGCATCATACTCGGCTAAAATCTCTTCCAATTGGGTCTTTTCTGTTTCGGTTAGCGATTCATTCTTCCGCGCTCCACCCATCGGTGGCCGCATTCCGCCTACGGGCGGTTGTCCACCCACTTGCCCAACACCTGACATACCTTGCATAAATTACCTCCTTTGTAATAGTGATTTGAACGATGCTTTCATTGTAAAAAGAGGTTATGAAGAAGTTGTTCAGGATTCGTAACATCGCGGTATAAATAGCATAAAATTAAAATTAATTTTTAGCTGTCCTGGAAAATAAACCTGAAAATCTTCTCTTCATTCGATGAAAAAGGGAATTAACTAAAAAATGGATTATAAAAATCGATTTGAACTCGCAGGCTGGTTATTATTTGTGGTTTGTGCCGTCCTGTTTATTATTTCCAGCTGGCAAAGTCAGGATATGCTGTTGCTAATCGGCAGCATCCTCTTTTTTTTGGCCTGCATCCTGTTCATTATTCCATTAGTCAGCCATAAAGCCGACTAATCGCTTCCCTGGGTGAGGATATGAGTTTCATGCAAAAAATTCCGTACGTCCTCTGGCTTGTTTTCTTTCTCACTGGCTGTGTAAATTCCGGATCAGTGGTGCCTACACTACCGGTCTCATCCACGCCGACAAAACTCATAACCCGGACCGATACGTCCACTCCCAGCCTGGCGCCACCAAGTTTACCAAGCGCCACTCCACAAGCAAAGCCTTTTCCTGAAAGCACTCTGTACCAATTGGATGCCGCTTTTCATGTTGCTCAAAAGAACTTGGATGTTAATGAAACCATTCAATACATCAATAAAACGGAACAAACCCTTGAAGAGATAGTGCTGGTCGTGCCTCCAAATCGGCTGGAGGGTCAGTTTGTTTTGAAATCCCTGGTACTGGAGGAAATAAATAAATCACCGGAATACATCCTCCTGGAAGAACAACTGACGGTCTTGCTGCCTGTGCCGCTGCAGTCCGGGGAAGGACTGAGATTGAACCTGGTTTATCAGCTCATTCTTCCATCATCCAGCGGGGTGTTTGGATACACCGATCGGCAAATCAATCTTTGTGACTGGTACGCCTTCATCCCGCCATTCCAAGAGCCAGGCGGCTGGCGGATAAATGCCTATCATCCAGTTGGAGAGTACCTCATCTATGATATGGCAGATTTTGAGGTCAATATCACCCTGGATTCGCCGGACCCGGGACTGGTCCTGGCGGCCAGTGCTGCCGGAGAGACGGATGGGCAGCATTGGAACTATCAGCTTGCGGATGCGCGCACGTTTGTCTGGTCCGCCAGCTATGAGTATCAGATCCTGACTCAGGCGGATACGCCGGAAATCAGCCTGTACGTCCTGCCGGAAGATGTGGCAGCAGGCTGGGCGGCGCTCTCTGCGACCATATCCGCTATGAACATCTATTCCGCGACATTTGGCCAGTACCCGCATGAAACGCTGACTTATGTGGAAGGGGATTTTGCGGATGGCATGGAATACGACGGCCTGTTCTTCGTTGGAAAAGAATACTTCCAAAATTATTCCGGAGATGAAAAGAATTACCTCACTGCCATCTCCGTACATGAGGCGGCTCATCAATGGTGGTTTGCAGCCGTGGCGAATGATGCGGCCATGGAGCCCTGGCTGGATGAATCCCTGGCGGCCTACAGCGAACTGCTTTTTTATGAGACCTACTATCCCGGCGATGAATCCTGGTGGTGGAACTTCCGGGTCGAGGCCTTCAAACCGACAGGCTGGGTCAACAGCACGGTTTATGAATACAGCAGCTACCGCCCTTATATCAATGCCGTATATCTGCGCGGGGCGCAATTCATTCAGGAGCTGCGTCAGCAACTGGGAGAGGAAGCCTTTTGGGGCTTTCTAAGAGCTTATTATCAGGCAGGGCAGGGGTCGATTATGAGTACTGAGGATTTTTTTAGTCTACTGGCTCAAATTTCCGATGTGGAGTTAAACCCAATCCGGGCATCTTATTTTCGTTAAGGGTACAATGTTGATTTAGAAAACAATTTTTATATATGTCATAATTTGACATATTAATCGGATATCTTTTAATGCAAGACAAAATCAGGATTAATTGAAGGCAGTTCCGTATGACAACCAATTCAAAAACATCAATCATTGAAGCCTATTGGCAAACTTATCTGCAAAGTTTGTCGGCAGAAAAAGCGGCCGTCCACACCCAAATTCCTGAAGCCTGGGGCTTCGGCGATGGTGGTGAACTGGCCGATGAATTAGGTGCCCTGGTGGTGGCAGGGACCAAGACAGCCACCTGCTCTTTGCTCTGGGAATATGAAGTACTGGGCGACCGTGTGCCCCAGGTCGGGGATCTGAGCATCATCCTTGACGGAAACAAGAACCCGCTTTGCATCATTGAAACTACAGAGATAAACATCCGGCCATACAATGAAGTGGATGCCGACTTTGCATACGAGGAAGGTGAGGATGACCGCACATTGGCAAGCTGGCGCATAGCCCACTGGAAATTTTTCAGCCGCACTTGTAAAGTGATCGGCAAAGAGCTAGACGAATCCATGCCCTTGGTGTGTGAACGATTTAAGATTGTTTGGCGTACTTAATACCTGGAGAGTAAAATGCTAAAAATTGATTACAAAAAAGAAATGAAGGAACTTTATCAGCCATCGGCTAAAAAAGTTTCCATTGTCAGTGTTCCGCCGATGAAATTTCTAAAAATAGACGGCAAAGGCGACCCAAACACCTCCCCTGATTTTGCCAGCGCCACGGAAGCCTTATTTTCTGTCGCCTACACACTCAAATTTATGGTCAGGCAGGGACCATTGGCGCTGGATTACGGCGTAATGCCCCAGGAAGGTCTTTGGTGGGCCCAGGATATGTCCAAGTTTTCGGTGGATAATAAATCCGCCTGGCTGTGGACCTTAATGATCATGCAGCCGGATTGCATCAATAAACAAATGGTACTTGAAGCAATCGAAAAAGCCGGCAAGAAAAAAGAAAATCCCGCGCTTGCCAAATTACGTTTTGAATCCTATAAAGAGGGCAAAGCAGCCCAGATCATGCATGTTGGTCCCTTCACCACGGAAGGCCCCACGGTTGCCAAGGTGCATGAATATATCGCTGCCGTCGGCAGCAAACCCAGCGGCCTGCATCATGAGATCTACCTGAGCGATATCCGTAAAGCCGCCCCCGAAAATTGGAAAACCGTCATCCGTCAGCCAATGAGCTGATCCCAATTGGTTGGTATTGAGCTGTAAATCAAGGTTAGATCGATCCAGATCTGGCCTTGGCTATTGGGTAATTTCTGCAGTGTGTCCCATAATTACGAAGATGTTTCACCATTAAAATATTCACAAATCCATTCAATGCTGAGATTTTCATGCCGCAAACGCCAATCTTTTCCGCACAAGTTAACACCTCTTATGGTTCTGTGGAATTAATCCGCTCAGGAATGATTCGCCACCATTTTCCGCGTCATTTTCATGAAACCTTTCCTTTTGGCGTGATCGAAGAAGGCGGTTTGGGTTTTCAATATCGCGGAAGACAGGAGGATGCCTGGAAAGGCAGTATCAACCTGGCCAATCCGGGTGAAGTGCATGATGGCTTCCCCATCTCCGATCAGGGGTGGCAGTATCGGATGTTTTATCTGGACTGTAGTTTTATCCGCGAGATTACAGGTCAAGGCCACAACAGCGGAATCTTTCCATGGTTTACTAATGGGGTTATTGAAAATTCAGTGCTGGCTCATGCGATTAGCCAGCTGCATCAGGACATCCAATCCGGCTGGTTAACCCAACTCGCTGTGGAAACACGTCTTTTCATCCTGCTCAGTCGCTTAATTCAACAGCATGCCCAACTCAAACCCAGGGATCATTCCAACAGGAAAAATTCCGAACGGATGGATTCAATATGTGATTATCTTCGTGAATCCTGCACTATGCCCATAACGCTAAGAACGCTGGCGGATACTTACGGTTTCAGTGCGGGATATTTTATCCGCGCCTTTCGCAAACACACCGGGATGACACCCCATCAATACCAGCTTACCTGTCGGTTGGAGCGGGCAAAATCACAACTTCCATCAGGCCAACCCCTAAGTCAAATTGCTCAGGAAAACGGCTTCGTGGATCAAAGTCATTTCAGCCATGCCTTCCAACATTTTTACGGCTTTACGCCTGGCAGATTGACTTACACTCCCTTAAGTTAATCCGCTTGAATGATTTCACGCCAGAGTATTTGGCAATGCGAGTCAACCCCTTGAAGGGTTGCCTGTATGTCATCCAGTGCCGCAGATAAAACCGCCGCTGAAACCCCTGGCGGGCCATAGAGGGTATACAGCGCCTGCCTTGTCTCTTGGCTGATGGGGGAAGAAATCTCCGGACCATAAAGAATGGTGGAAAGAATTTTATCCTGATCTCGGATGCAAAGGTCGTTTGCTTTGACCGTTTTTACTTCACCGGAAAGCAAGGTATATTGTTCTCCTTCATGCGTGCAATCCACTGTTAAAGGAAAGGTTACCTCTTGAGCATCATGCCCGGCTATCAGTACACCATGCATCATCTCTGCCATAAACATGGCATCCACCAGCAGGGAACGTTCCGGAAACGGCTTGCCTTTAAGCGCCACGGATTCTATTTGAAAACGCACATGGTAGTTGGATTTGAATTGCTGGTAATACCCCTGATAAGCCTGTATCACCGCTGATTGCATTATGGATTCTTTATCCGGATACCGTCTATGCAATTCACCCGCCAATGCCAGTTTTTTCGTCTGAAGAACCTGTGTTGGATTCAAATTATTTTTGATTTCAACGATCATGAAGGCCATCACGGTATCGGGGAAAATTGATCTTACTTGCTCTGTAAACTGAACTTGAGTAGGAATCATGAATTCAAACCTCATCAACTTGGAATATTCTTATCATAAGGTTCTATCAGCTGTCTGTCTTGTAAAAAAAATACCAAAATGAGTCGTGGGATTGTAAATTCCATCTTAATAATGGATCCATCGATGAATACAATGTTTTTATATTGGCAGGCAGCCGGCATCGAAAGGGCGTTTTCCGTCGTGGTGTTAACGAAACGGCCAATGGATATGCCAAAGAACACAGACAGCAAAATAAGCAGAGAAGGTAATAGAATTTGAATTGACTTGGACATATCCCGTCCTTAACGCTTGGTTCTATTTACAATTAAACTTGATCTGGCTGGGAAGGTAACGAATATTAATGATTATATCCAGTTTTTCTTGGAATACTTGAACTGAAGAAAGTCGTCCCAATGAAACCTTTACAAATCCTCAAGCTGTTTCATACACGGATCAAAGGATTGGTTTTACCGGGGACGTTTCCAGAATCCTGGTAGACTGTTCTGTCAGGAATATTATTCAAAGTTCATTTTGAATCTTCTGGTGTGGTAGGTGAAATTGTCCTGCCCTTTCTTTGGCTGTATTTCTACATCAGGTTGGCTATAATATGGGAGGAGGGATAAAATATGGCCGGATTAATGGAAAAGATTGACCAATTTACCATCTCCGCAGCCTGTGTGGAGAAGTTGCCCAAACAGGCTGTCAAATGCACCGCCTGCGCGCATGCCTGTACCATTCAACCCGGCAAGCGCGGGTTGTGCCGTATGCGTTTCAATCGCAATGGGGACCTGCGCGTGCCCTTCGGCTACGTCACTGCCCTGCAGCCGGATCCAATTGAGAAGAAACCCTTCGCACATTTTCTGCCAGGCAGTACAGCCCTGACCTTTGGCATGCTGGGCTGCAATTTCCATTGTGATTTTTGCCAGAATTGGATCAGCTCGCAAATGCTGAAGGATGAGGCAGCCAATTTGCCGCTGGAAGGCATCCAGCCGATTGCTGCGCAGGAAATTGTGGATCTTGCCCTGCGCCGCAAGGCCCAGGTAGTGGTTTCATCTTATAACGAACCCATCATCAGTGTGGAGTGGGCAGTGGATATTTTTACAAAAGCAAAAGCCGCGGGCTTGCATACTGCGATTGTTTCCAATGGCTATGCTTCACCAGAAAGCCTTGAGTTTATTCGTCCGGTACTTGACGGCTTTAAAATCGATTTAAAATCCTTCCGGGATGCTTCCTACCGCAAACTGGGCGGCAGACTGCAGCCGGTGCTGGATATGATTCGGGCTGCCAAAACCGACGGGCTGTGGGTGGAAGTCGTCACCCTGTTGGTACCTGGTTTTAATGATGATCCCTTCGAACTGCGCGAAGCTGCCGACTTTATAGCTTCCGTTTCACCGGATATTCCCTGGCATCTGACGGCCTATTATCCGGCTTATTTACAGCACAAGGCTCCGCCGACCACCCCCGCTCAATTGCAGCAGGCGGCCGAGATTGGTCAGGATGCCGGGCTGCATTTTGTCTATGCCGGCAACCGTCCCGGACGGGTGGGCAGTCTGGAGGACACCTTCTGCCCCAAGTGCAAGGCCCTGCTGATCAAACGCCGCGGCTTTAGTATTCTGGAGTATAACCTCAGCGCTCAGGGGACCTGCTGCCACTGCGGCACCTCTATATCCGGTATCTGGACGGAATATCCCGAAAGTATTCCCTTAACGGGTAAAATAAATCCGCTCTTTTAGTGGATAAGGAATCTGCCATGACAACTACGATCACCTGGTACGGACACGCCGCTTTTGGCCTACAAACCCATGATTTTTTCATCCTGATCGATCCCTACATGACTGGCAATCCACTGGCGACCGTTAAGGCTGAATCGCTGGTCCCCAACTATATCTGCGTTACCCACGGTCATGGCGACCATCTTGGGGACACCATTGCTATTGCCCAACGGTCTTCGGCTATGGTCATTGCCAATGCGGAAATTTGCGGCTGGCTGGAAAAGAAAGGTGTGAAAACCCATTCGCAACATCTTGGCGGCGGTTTTAACCACCCCTTTGGCTATCTCAAACTGACCCAGGCGCTGCATGGCTCCGTCCTGCCGGATGGCTCCAATGGCGGCAATCCCTGCGGTTTCCTGCTCACCACGCTGGACGATAAGATGCTTTACTTCGCCGGGGACACCGGTCTGTTTGGCGATATGCAGTTGATCGGCGACGAAGGCTTGGATTTTGCCGCCCTGCCGATCGGCGACAATTACACCATGGGTCCCGCGGATGCCCTGCGGGCAGTGAAACTGCTGCGCCCCAAACAGGTGCTGCCCATCCATTTCAACACTTTTGAGCGCATCAAACAAGACGCCCAGGTTTGGGCGGATCAGGTACAAGCTGAAACCAACGCCAGGGTACTGCAGCTCAAGCCAGGCGAATCGGTTACAATCTAGAACTTCCCGAACTTGGCGGACAGGTGCCAACCTATTCCGGGGACGCATCTCCGTGTACATACAAAGTTGATAGCTTTTGAAAGCAATCCAAGATTAACATAGCTAGGCAATTCAAAAATTGGAGTAAACCACCATGGCTTCATCCGCACCGAAATTTTATCAATTGGACATCGCCGAACGGATTGACTGGCTGGCAAAAGAAGGCAATTTTGATGCCGCTGAGCTGGATATCCTGCGCGGTTTGAACACCCTTACCCCCGAAAATGCCGATCATATGATCGAGAATGCCATTGGCATCTTCCCCATGCCCTTGGGCATCGCCCAGCATTTCGTGGTCAATAACCGACCGGTGCTTGTGCCCATGGTGATTGAAGAACCTTCGGTGGTCGCCGGAGCTTCCTTTATGGCCAAACTGATCCAGAGCGGCGGCGGGTTTCAGGCCCATACTACCGCGCCGGAGATGATTGGCCAGATTCAGATTCTGGATGTCGCCGAACCGGCCAAAGCCCGCTTGAAAATTCTGGCGCAGAAGGACGCTCTCCTGGCGGAAGCTGCCAAGGTAGACCCGCTTTTGATCTCCATGGGCGGCGGTCCGCGTGACCTGGAAGTGCGTGTTTTACAGCCCTGGGACGCAGAGCCGTTCCTGGTGGTGCATTTAATCTATGACGTGCGCGACGCGATGGGCGCCAATGCGGTTAACACCGCCGTGGAACGCCTTGCGCCGTTGGTGGAAGAAATCACCGGCGGACGCGCCCTGCTGCGCATCCTCTCCAATCTGGCGGATCGCCGCCTGGCTCGCGCGCACTGCACCATTCCGCTGGAAAACCTGGCCTTTGATTCCTTTAGCGCCGAACAGGTGCGCGACGGCATCATCGATGCCTGGACCTTTGCCGCGGTGGATCCCTACCGGGCAGCCACGCACAACAAAGGCATTATGAACGGCGTGGACGCGGTGGTGATGGCCACCGGTAATGACTGGCGCGCGGTGGAAGCCGGCGCGCATGCCTACGCTGCCCGCAGCGGCCGTTACACCAGCCTGAGCACCTGGGGTAAAGATGGCTAGGGGGACCTGGTCGGCACTCTGGAAATGCCCATGGCCGTCGGCATCGTCGGCGGGGCAACCCGCGTACACCCCATGGTCAAAGTCCTGCTTAAATTGATGGGCGTCAAAACCGCCGCCGAACTGGCTGAGATCATCGTCTCGGTGGGGTTGGCGCAAAACCTGGCTGCCCTGCGGGCGCTTGCCACCGAAGGCATCCAGCGCGGACACATGGGCCTGCACGCCCGCCAAATCGCCGTGGCCGCCGGAGCCGACAGCAGCCAGGTGGAAGCGATCGCCAATCAACTGGTTAACGAAAAGAATATTACCGTCCAGCGGGCGCAAGAGCTTCTGCTGGCGTTGAAACAATAGGTAGAGGAGAGTGCTCATGGAAGATTCAATCGTCCATAAACCAAACATCCCGGTGGGTATTATCGGTTACGGGGCGTATGTGCCCATGTACCGTCTGCCGGCCAGCGAAGTAGCCAAAGTCTGGAAAGGCGGAGAGGGCGGCCTGCCGGTCAAAGAAAAAGCCGTGGCCGGCCTGGACGAGGACGTGATCACCATGTCCATCGAGGCTGCGCGCAATGCCCTGGCCCGGGCCGGGATCGAGCCCAATCAACTGCGCGCCGTGTGGGTCGGATCGGAATCGCACCCCTACGCCGTCAAACCCAGCTCGACCATCGTGGCCGAGGCCATTGGCGCCACTCCGCATATCCAGGCCGGGGACTGGGAATTCGCCTGCAAGGCCGGTACGGAAGCCTTCGTGGCTGCCATGGCCATGGTCGGGGCCGGCATGGGGCAATACGCCCTGGCCATCGGCATGGATACGGCCCAGGGCCGTCCCGGTGATGCCCTGGAATACACGGCTGCCAGCGGTGGCGCGGCCTACATTCTCGGACCCGCCGAGCAAGCCCTGGCCGTGATTGATGGCACCTTCTCCTACGTCACCGATACGCCCGGATTTCTGGCGTCGCGCCGGACAGAAATATCCCTCCCACGGACAGCGCTTCACCGGCGAACCGGCTTACTTCAAACATATCAGCGAGGCAGCGCACCATATCATGGAAGAGATGCAGCTCGCCCCGGAAGATTTCAGTTACGCGGTCTTTCACCAGCCCAACGCCAAGTTCCCTCAGACCGTGGCGGCCAAACTGGGCTTCAAAACCGAACAAATTAAAGACGGCCTGCTCTCCCCGGTCATTGGCAACACCTACGCCGGTGCGGCCATGATCGGCCTGAGCGCCGTGCTGGACGTGGCCAAACCAGGGGACCGGGTGCTGATGGTCTCCTACGGATCCGGCGCCGGTTCGGATGCCGTCGTGTTGACCCTCACCGACACCATCGAAGAACGCCGTCACAAAGCCTGGACCACCCGTCAATACATCGAGCGCCGTATTGAAGTCGATTACGCCACCTATGCCCGCATGCGCGGCAAAATCACCATGGAGTAGGGGGCGTTATGCCTGAAGTCGTTATTAGTGGCGCCGGCGCCATGCCGGTGGGAGAACAATGGGGACAATCCCTGCGCGATCTGGGCGCGGAGGCCATTTTGGCCGCCATCCTGGATGCCGGCGGGGTCCGTCCGCAGGCCTTGTACATCGGCAATTTGCTGGCCTCCACCCTTTCGCATCAATCCAACCTGGGCGCTTTATTGACCGATTATACCGGTCTGGACGGTATCGAAGCCTTCACCGTCGAGGCTGGCGAAGCCTCCGGCGCGGCCGCTTTCCGTCAGGGTTACCTGGCTGTCCAATCCGGTTACGTGGATAACGTGCTGGTGCTGGGCATCGAAAAAATCACCGACGTAACCGACGGCCTCGAGAGCACCCTGGCTCAGGTCCTGGATTACGATTACGAAGCTGTGCACGGCCTGACCCGCGAAAGCATCGCCGGGCTGTTGATGCAGCGCTATCTGCATGATTATCATCTGCCGGCCGACGCCCTGATGGGCTTCCCCATGCTGGCGCACCGCAACGCGGTGGGCAATCCGCTGGCCCTCTACCGCAAGGCCATCCGTGCGGAAAGTTACCGCAATGCGCCCATGCTCAGCGCACCGCTCAGCCTCTTTGACGCTGCTCCCCTGGCCGACGGCGCCGCCGCCGTCATGCTCACCCGCTCCGATCTCATCCCGGTTGGACTGCCGCATGTGCCCGTGCGCGTGCTGGGCTCCAGTTCGGTGATCGACACCCTTTCCCTGCACGACCGGGACAATCCGCTGGCTTTTCACGCCGCGCAATATTCCATGGAAGGCGCCTGCCGACAGGCCGGCCTGCTGCCCGGGGACGTGGACCTCTTCGAGCTGGATGATGCTTTCTCCATTTACGCCGCTCTCAGCCTGGAAGCGGCCGGATTGGCCGAACGCGGCCAGGGCTGGAAATTTGTGCCCATGCTGGAAGGTCAGGTGCAGACCCCCAGCCTGCCCCTGCTGACCTTTGGCGGCGGCAAGGCGCGCGGTTACCCCGTGGCCGCCAACGGCCTATATCAAATCATCGAAGCGGTGCAGCAATTGCGCGGCACTGCCGGAGTCAATCAGGTGCCCAACGCCTGCAAAGCCCTGGTGCAGAGCCTGGGTGGAGCCGCCGCCACGGCGGTTACCCACGTGCTGGAACGCTACGAGTGCTGAAATCAAAAAATTTGATAGGTTTTGATAGGGTTACCCTCTTATAGTTAGGCTAATCACGAACCTGTGGAGGGTACGAAACATGGAAATTCCTCGCCATTGGCGATTAAAACAACAACGCTACGGTCTGGTGGGTGAAGTCTGCCCACATTGTGACGGAAAAATCTTTCCCCCGCGCGACGTCTGCCCGCACTGCGGCGGCGAAGCCAAAACCCCATTCGCTTTCAGCGGCAAGGGTGAAGTCTTCTCCTATACGGTGATGCAGGACGCCCCCAGCGGCTACGAATCCAGCCTGCCCTACACGGTGGCGCTGGTCAAACTGGAAGAAGGCCCGGTCATTACCGCCCAACTCACCGACATCGGCGCCGACCAGGTGCACATCGGTATGCCCGTCGAGATGGTAACACGCAAGTTGAAATCCGATGACGGCAACAAAGGGATTTTGATTTATGGCTACAAGTTTCGGCCGGTGATGGCAGCGGCGGTTTAGCCTGTTGAATGATTTGAAAGAATGAGACGCTCTTGATTGAGGGCGTCTTTTTTGTTGCGGAGAGATGGGGGCTGGGTTTAATGAACGTATTGATATTTATTGGTGGGGTGAAAAAAAGATTTTCGTAAACAAATTTTAAATTATTCCTTTTATTCACTCTTCCAAAATCTACCCCAACGGCGGATTCGGCGTCTGGTGGCTTTGTTTACCAATTTCCACACGCCGGTAACATAAACCGTGTAACAGGTTCGCGAATATCACAATGAGCCATTCGAAAAATCGGTTATCCCGTCTTGATTAAATAGAAAAGAATATTCTATAATCAATCAACTTTCAGTTATTGTTCTTACAGTTAGGATTATTGGAAAGGAGACTATAATGCAAAAACTACATTTCTCAATCCAGATCAATGCGCCAAAAGATAAAGTCTGGCATGCGATGCTGGATGATCAGCCCTATCGAGAGTGGACGAAATCATTTAGTGAGGGGTCGTATTACAAAGGGAGCTGGGAGAAAGGGTCCAAAATACTTTTTCTTGGCCCGGACCCAAACACGGGTAAGGAAGACGGCATGGTCAGTCGGATCGCTGAAAACAAACCGTATGAGTTTATTTCCATTGAACATCTCGGTATTGTACAAAACGGGGTTGAGGATATCACGAGCGAAGTGGCCAGAAAGTGGGCCCCGGCCTTTGAAAATTACACGTTTATTGACAGGGGCGGAGCCACCGAAGTGCTCGTGGATATAGACGTAGAAGCTGAGTATGCTCCAATGTTCAACGAAATGTGGCCGAATGGTTTGCATAAGCTCAAGGAGCTGGCCGAGAAATAGTTCGTAGTAGGGTGGGTTCGCTTGGCTGCCCCTTCAGGGATGAACCCACCCATTTTGTGACACGCAACCGATTTATATTTGAATTATTCGTTTGATGGATCAACGATCCTGTCATCAATTTTGTTATTATAGAGAAATGGGGCGGTAAGTATCCCCTAAAATAGTACCAGACAAAAGTAGACAAAAACTGAGATAATAAAAACAGGAGAAGGTCTACGATGAAAAAATCACGACATAGCGAAAAACAAATCATAGAAATCATGAAGGAAGCAGAAACAGGCACAAACGTAGATGAAATTTGCCGGAATCATGGAATCAGCCGGAGTTGTTTTTACAAATGGAAAACAAAATACGGTGGGTTGGAAGAAACAGAACTGAAACGTCTGCGGGCATTGGAATCCGAGAATTCCCAATTGAAACGAATGTATGCGGACTTGAGTTTGAAGCATGAAGCGCTGAAAGAGATTATCGAAAAAAAACTGTAACGGTGTCAGAATTACGGAATTGGGTGAAATATCTGATACAGCGATTCAAGATGAGTGAACGCAAGGCCTGTGAAACAGTAAGTCTACCTCGCCAAAGTTATCGATATCAAGGCAAGGAAAAAGATGACAACGAAATCAAGGAAGCATTACAAGATTTGGCCCTACGGCATCCACGCTGGGGCTTCAGGAAGATGAATGCGGTCTTGCATAGGCGAGAGTATACCTGGAATCATAAACGGACCTATCGGGTTTATTGCGAAATGAAATTGAATTTGCGAGTTAAACCCAAAAAGCGACTGCCAAGTCGAGAGAAAGTGATATTGGAACAACCCCAACAGCCTAATAAAAGCTGGTCCATCGATTTCATGAGTGATAGTTTGTTAAACGGAAAAGCGATTCGAACCATGAATATTATGGACGATTACAATCGGGAAGTATTATGGATCGAAGTCAGACATTCATTTCCAGCACAACAAATGACGAAAATGCTGGATAGAGTAGCTGAGTGGCGAGGATACCCGCAGCAAATTCGTAGCGATAATGGCCCGGAATTTATTGCCAAACATACAGCTGATTGGGCAAAAGAACATGGTGTTCGTTGGGTCTTTATTCAGCCAGGAAAACCAAACCAAAATGGTTATATTGAGCGAATGAATAGAACTTATCGGGAAGATGTATTAGATGCCTATTTGTTAGATAATCTACACCAGGCTCAGGAACTGACAGAAGACTGGATGATGATGTACAACAGTCAACGACCTCATGAGGCACTTAATAACTTAACACCTTTTGAGTATGCAACTGTTGTTAATAACTAAATTTGTCTACTTATAACTGGTAAAGTATTTGGGAGCTTGACAGGGCGTATATATTAGGTATATTCAGATTGACAGGTGGTGAGAAGAAAATGAGAACATGGAGACAAGGAGTTTTGGGAAAAATTGTTCTGCCAGATTCAACCTGTTTATATTTAAAATGCTTAAAGTATCCCCTGGCCATTTTTTATGAACATGCAATTGGTGAACTGGATTCAAGTCAATCAATGTTGTTTTCAGCTTTTTTAGAATTATCCGTTCTTCCCTCCATCGAACGGTATGGAGTGATTAAACTGACCAAGGCAGAAAAACAGCTCAATCTTTGTTTTTCAATGGACTTTGAAACAGACGAGATCAGGATAGACAATAACAATCTCAGGGATATTCAACACTGTAAAACTGAGTTCGATTTTCCAAACACTGAATTGCAAAATCTGTCGAAAATTCAAAGGAACTATTTGTCGCTCAACCAATTCCGTGGGTAGGTACGTTTGCCTGCCCCTTCAGGGGTGAATCCACCCTATTTGTGGCTCACCTTAATGTTTTGTTCATAAATTTATTTGAATTTTCTATAACTGAGTTATCTTCACATCTAACTTTTTGGTGGGTCAACGATCCACCCTTCCGCTGTTGCCCAGCTCACCGACATCGGCGCCGATCCGATGCACATCGGCATGACTGCCTGTGCCCGATAGGGTATGGAAATGGTGACAAGAAAGTTGAAATTCGATGACGGCAACAAAGGGATTTTGATTTACACCCTATCGGGTGCAGGCGGCTACAAGTTTCGTCCGGTGATGGCAGCGGCGGTTTAGTTTGCTGGCAGAGCCTGTCGAAGCTTTTTTACGTAAATAGATGAGACGTCCTCGATTGGGGGCGTCTTTTTTATTGCGGGGAAATGGGGGATGCGTATAATGTATGTAGGTTAATTTGGAATAGCATAATAGAATGTTAGTGGATCGTGTAATTATTTTTAGATGAATTTCTCAATGGGGTGGATTTTTGGCAGAGAAAAAAACTCTTGAAACAGAATACATAAGGCGAGGAAAAAAACTAACCCCTCACCTACTGATGCTCCCTTCACTAAAACTTGAGTCATGGGGAAACCAACGATTGCCTGAGATGCTTTGGGCTGCCATTATACGTTCCAATTTGGACCAATTAGAAGCATTGAAAATCTTTTCCAATGTGGGTGATGTTTTTCATGTATTCAAAGACCGAGAAGATGTTTTCCCCGATGTTCGTATTTCTGGGATTGTAAATCTCCCCCCTGATGTTCAGAGGCAAGTTCTTGACGTGATCTGCACTTCAAGGACAGTTCCTTATCTTTCAGCAATGCTTGTTCTTGAAACTTTGCCCGGAAAGGATATTTGGAAATCTCGATTTGAACCAATCGATGAAAATACCTCATGGGGAACTCTTGCTGATGCTATTCAAAAGTGCATATTCCACCAGTCAGATGAGGCAACTGACTGCCGTGCAGCAAAAATAATACCTATGTTTGCCAATGGAAAGATGCGTTTTGTTCGGGAAAAAAGCATTATGGATATGTTAGACGCCCTAAATAAATATCCGTTTGGCGACGAAGAAAGCACAGCCCATGCCAAGGGTAGCATCCGTAATATTGAAGGGGGAATGATCAGTTCGATGCTTGAAGAGAATCAAGAGAACTGGTCAGATTCTTTCTGGGAAGATTGCTTCAAAGCAACTGTGTGTTATGTTTTCGACTCTGAGGATAAGGTTAGAAATGTGGATATAGACGAAACTACAATTACTGAGTTACGAGAAAAATTAATCCAGCATTCTATGGAAACCATAACATCCACAGGAATTGATCCAATACATGAAACGGTTTTTGGAGTGGGTTTATATGTAATAAACTTGATTGCTGAGTTATTAGCGGGCCAAAACCAGTATTTCAGTTCTGGACGCCATATATTAAGAACTCTAGCTGAGCTTTATATTTGTCTGAAATGGTTAACCATTAAAAATGAGCCAAGTCATTGGGCTGCTTATCGAAAGTACGGTGGTGGACAAGCAAAATTACAGTTGGAAAAAATGAAAGAGAGTTACTATGAAATCCTATTCGTTGATCAGGAAGTTCTGGAAGGGATTGCTAACGAAGACCAATCTGATCGATTCCTGGAAATTGAATTGGGACAATGGAGTGGGATAAATCTAAGACAAATGAGTATAGATGCTGGAATTAAGCATATCTATGACAATTTCTATAATTGGACATCATCATATTCACATGGTGGATGGGGTGCAATTCGTGAAAGCAATTTCCAATATTGCGCTAATCCATTACATAGATTCCATGTAATTCCTAGGATTACTCCTCACAAATTGCCATCCGTATTACCTGACTCAATTCATCTCTTAGACTTAATTCTGGATTTGATCTCTGAAATGTATCCAGAGTTTACGTTAAGGCTAAGTAAGCAAAAATGACCCGGTAATAAATGGTGCATTCCCACAAACCACCCAATAAATAATGGGAAGTCCTCAATTGAGGGCGTCTTTTTTGTTGTGGGGGAATGGGGGATAAGTATACTATTATTAGTAGGGTTATAAATATTACACAATTCTTGAATAATTGAGTTTTGTATTAATGGTTATACAAAAAACTGCACCGATATTTTCTACTAAAGGAGCATAATTCATGCCTATTCAAATAGCGCTATTTAACCACAAAGGTGGAGTAAGCAAAACAACCACATGTTTTAATCTTGGTTGGATGTTTGCAGAAAAAGGAAAAAAAGTTCTCTTAATTGATTGTGATCCACAGTGCAATCTTACTGGTATGACACTTGGTTTTAAGGGTGATGATGAATTAAAAGCGGTATATGAATCAGGAGGAGTTAGAAACATTAGGGATGGATTGGCTCCCGCATTTGAATCGAGACCTGAGCTACTAAAGCCAGTAATCTGCGAAGTTGTTTCTGGTCAACCCAATATGTATCTACTTCCAGGCCACATTGGTTTATCGGAATATGAAGTTACACTAGGAATATCACAAGAACTTACAGGATCTTTGGTTACACTTCAAAGCCTTCCTGGATCCTTACGGCACTTGTTTGATATAACTGCGATGTCTGTTGATGCTGACATCGTAATGATTGATATGAGTCCAAGTCTAGGCTCTATTAATCAAAACTTACTAATGACAAGCGATTACTTCCTAATACCTATGTCACCGGATTACTACTCGGTAATGGCAATAGATAGCCTTGCTACTGTATTACCAAAATGGAAAAATTGGACGCTGCAAGCTCAGTCTAATCAAATGCTAACAAATGCTTCATACCCTTTTCCAAAATCAGAGCCACGCTTCCTCGGTACAGTAATACAAAAGTATCGGCTTCGTCAGAGTGGTGAGCCATCAGCAGCATTTCAACAATGGATAGATGAGTTAAAACGAGGTCTAGAAAATCGATTATTTCCTATTCTAAAATCAAATAATATGACTTTAAGTGAAGCAACATATATCAACTGTGGAATCGATCCAAATGAGCCGATCCTTCAGATGTCTGATTTTAATGGTCTGATTGCATTATCTCAGAAGCATCAAGCACCTGTGTTTAAATTAACTGATGAACAGCTTGAACAAACCGGTATTGTATTAGACCGAACTAAAAATTCTATGGACCATTTTCGAAGATTATTTGATGAAGCTGCAGAAAAGATATTAAGGCTACTTGATCATGCAAGCAATTAATGGTTTTAAAGCTAACATATCTCAGGCTCGGGAACTCGGTAAACTACATCAAGCCCTGTCAGCAATAGTTACACCGGCATTGAATGTGGATGATCTACTACGTTCACAAATAGTTATGTCTGTGAGTGCTTTGGATTTTTTTATTCATGAAGTGGTCCGGCAGGGGATGCTTGCAATTTATGAAGGAACTCGACCTGCTGTAACAGGTTTTGCAAAATTTCATGTATCTCTCATTGAAGCTCAATCTAGCTTGCTCAGTTCATCTTCAATGTGGGTTGACACTGCTATTCGTCAAAATCATTCAATTTTATCGTTTCAGAATCCGGATAAAATCGCTGATGCAATTCGATTGATTTATGAACCGCCATTATGGCCCGCACTTGAGACTAGACTTGTGATGCCAGCAAAGGATTTAAAACGACAACTGAAATTAATTGTAGATAGAAGAAACAAAATTGCACATGAGGCAGATGCTGATCCAAGCTATCCAGGCGTGAGATGGCCAATTTCATATCAAGATGCAGTTACTTCTACTGACTTTATAGAAAAAATAGTTGAAGCAATTTATGATGAAATCAAATAAATACTGTTATATCGATGAATGGTATGTTGTAGTGTGAACAAAAGCCACGCCTAGTTTTTCGTAAGTGGGTTCACCTAAGAAATAATTGTTAATGCACATCAAATAATCCTAGTGGGTTAGATCCCCACTAAAGGAAAATGCTGAAAGAATTCCCTACATTTACAGATAATCGTTTGTAGTTATTATTCCATGTACCTAGGCCTTGACGAGCACCATATAGGATTTATATTCAACGACCATGTGATGACAGAGCACGAATGAAAGGATTCAGGAATAGGAAATAAATTGTTTATATAAATCCTGTCTTGGATATGATGAGGTAAGGAGAAATAATATTAGATGAAACCAATATGTATACTTAAACAACTTTGGTCTTGGATAATTGATGAATTTAAAAATAGCCCTCTTCAAAGTACAGTTGCCTTGATTGCAATAAGTATTTTTATAAAAAATGTGTTTTCACCAAATTCATGGTGGATTTTATGCTTCATAATTCTATTATCAATATTACTGTTTGTACTTCATATAAAAAAAGGGAAGGAATTATTTGCAATAGAAGACGGAAACACTGGCTCAGAAACAGAAAAGCGCCCGTTTAATTTTTATGGTTTTGCATTGGTGTTTTTAATAATAATCATTATAATTTCTCTTTTTGTTCCATTCACTGGAAATTACATTGATAAATTATTCTGGCCAACAAAAACTATTGAAACAACACCAACATTTTCGAGTGCTGTTACCCCTATATCACCAACTTCAGAATCTGTCACCACAACTTTTTCTCCAATACCAAACATTACATTAACTAAATCCCCATCTAATAATCTCCCTCCGACGATTGCCTCTGAACTATCCACTGTACAGTTAACAATTGCTATAACAGAAATTATGGCAAATCCTTGCGGATGGAATACTATAAATCAGAATGAGTATATTGAAATTTACAATTATGGAGAGGATCCAATTGATGTAGAAGGTTGGTTTGTCTCAACATCCCAACAAGACGGCCCACCAGATAAAATTATTAGTTGGGGGGAAAGAAATGAATTTCCACTTGGCACTGATGTGATTATTAATAGTACCATAATAGAATCTCACCAATTCGCCATTATTCTTTCCCCTTATTATCATCTAAATGATGATGAAATTAAAATGCCTTACATATTTCCACCCAATACTGTGATTTTAACGATTGCAGCAGGAAACAATCTGGGCAACAAGCTCTACGGCATTAGAGGAGATCTTGATAAAATCCAAGATGATGGAGTCTTTATATTCACAGGAACTGAAATGTTCATTTCAAAAGCAGTGTCTACATATAGCATTGAAATTATTGGTACGTCTCCAAATTCTCAAAATAGATATAAAGCCAGCTTACCAATTAGTACCTTCAAATGTGATTCAGTCCAGAGAAAAGTTGTGAATGGAGATGATATTGCTGCAAATTGGGAAACCGTAAAAGAAGGGAATCCCGGGAAGGTCCATACAATCCGTAATTTGTTGAAGTCAATGAATTACGGAACGGACCTGGGGGATGAATTGTGGAAAAGTTCGTAGTGTGGGTTCGCTTGGCTGCCCCTTCAGGGGCGAACCCACCAATTTTGTGACACGTAACCAGTAACCATTCTACTCAACCATTTTAGGGGTCATTGAATAAAAACAGCCTGTTCATCCTTTAATAAATTTGATGAGTTTCTTCTCATCCGCATCCGGATTGAGGGCCTTGATGCGAACGGTAATTTTCCGGACAGCCTCGTTTGGATCCATTTTAGCGGCTTTGTTAACCATCTCCTCACCCCAGTAGGTTTCCGTGGTACAGAACACCGTGGATGACCAGCCGTATTGCTCGCCTTTTTGGGAAATTTTTTGCTGGCGGCCGCACATCGTCAGGTACAGCTTCATTTGCAGTTCCACTAACGCACCGTCAAAAGAGGACTTCTCTTCTTTGCCAAAGCCGGCCAACTGTTTGATGGCATGCACCGGCAGGGTGCCGGATTCCAGGATGGTTTCGTAAATCCGTTTTGCCGCCTGGCTGATGCGTCCGTTCATGTACGCTTCATCAAAGCTGGTATTTCCCCTCCGTCCTGCCAGGAAACACGGCATCCATTCCTCGGTAATATAACCGCTTTTCTTGAAAAAAAGCTTGGCATAGGCGATATCCTTGCGTTCGTCCAGCACCCGCATGCGCCATTCCCACGGGTCGGTTTCCGGGTCTCCGGTATGCCAGCGCACCGGTGTTTCATAAGGCGGCTGCTCATCCCAGCTCCACGGAATCAGCGAAAAGATTCCCTCGATGTTCCCGCCTCCCATGGAAAAACCGGCTTGCAACCCGTTTCACGTACCAGTACCGAATTCACTCGATGATTTTCTAACGTTATACACATTTTCTGGCATAGTCGGGGGAGCCATTGATAAATCCGCAAGGCCAAATCCGCGAGCACTGCCTGCCAAGCTGAGCCAAAAAGAAATTTGCGCCATATATTCTGGGGAATAGGGCTGATCGTTCTCGATCCACCAATTCACCAATCCAATTTGAGCACTGGCGATGTGATGTGTGATAAGTTCAATTGGGGCCAGCAGTTGTTCTGCCGGAAGGCTCGTTTCGATCTGGTTTTTGATTCTTAACGCAAATAGTTCGATCAATCGATTTGTTAAAAACCGTCCGGCCCGGCTGGATAATAGCAGGCGATAGATCTTTCCATCACCCTGAAGCTGCTTATAAAAAATCAGCAACGGTGTATTCCCCTGTCGAAATTCTTCGTCCGATACCTGGCTGATACTCCCGGCAAGATTTTCATAGATCTCATCTATGCAATCGATCAGTAATTCTTCCTTGTTCGCATAATGCCGGTAAAAGGTCACACGGGCCGCTTCCGCCTCTGTCGCAATATCCTGGATCGAAATCGCGTCATACCCTTTTTCAAACAGCAAGCGGAGGAATGCTTCCCGTAGCCCGCGTTTCGTTTTGATGACTCGCAAATCCTTATGATTATTGTTCATAAAGTTACACCTGTTACTTAAGTATCATCTTCTGAAATTGCCTATTGTGTATTTTAAACTTTGTAAATACAATACGAATTGTAACATAAATATCAAATCAATACAAATATAACAAAAGGATAATACTATGAAAAGAACATTACTGATTACAGTAATATCGTTAGTGAGCATCATTGCACTAGTCTTGATCCTGTTGCCGCAGATCCTTAGCTGGATTGGATTCCATCCTGCCTACGAACGAGCAGAATACAATCTCGAGGAACGACGGGCGCTCATCATTGCAACCAATCATGACACCTTAGGCGATACAGGTGAGGCGACTGGTGTGTATGGGTCCGAATTAACCATTGCATACTATGAGTTCCTGGATGCCGGCATGACCGTCGATATTGCCAGTATCGAAGGGGGTCTAATTCCATTTGAACCGGTGAGTTTGCGCTGGCCGCTGGCCACCCATGCCGACGAACGCTACCTGAATGACGAGGATGCTCAGAGCAAAACCCAAAACTCGCTCAAAATTGATGATGTTAATTTCCTGGATTACGACATCATCTGGATGGCGGGTGGCTGGGGTGCAGCCTACGACCTGGGCTACAGCGAAGTGCTGGGTGAGAAGATATCAGCAGCCCATGTGGAAAGTATTCTGCTGGGGTCGGTGTGTCATGGGGCACTTGGCTTCCTGAAGGCAACCGATGTCGATGGCAGTCCGCTGGTTGAAGGCCGGACGATGACCGCTGTCACCGACAAGCAGGTTGAAGAACTGGGTATTGAGATCACGCCGCAACATCCGGAAACGGAGCTGCGTCGACTGGGTGTGAACTTCATAAGCGGCACGGCATTTAGAGATTTCTTTGCCACCTATGTGGCCGTAGATGGCAATATCGTTACAGGGCAAAACCAGAATTCTTCTGGCGAGACTGCACAGACATTACTGCGCATGCTGGCAGAGGAGAACTAAAATAATGGACTTTGTTATGAAGCACAAGCGAGCCTTTATCGTAGGAGCGGTTGTACTGATCCTCCTCGTTGCTGGTGGTGTCTGGTTCATGAAGAACCTGCCAGATTCGATAGTTGAAGTGCTTTTCAACAGTACGATATCAACCAATCAAACCGCAAAACATTTTGAAGAGGATGCTCTCTACGTCATCACGACTGGAACAGGCGCCCCCCTGCCAGACCCCGGGCGTGCTGGCCCGCAGACTGTCGTGGTTGCCGGTGATCAGGTGCTGGTCTTTGACTGCGGACCTGGCAGCACCCATAAACTTGAATTGATCATGGATGCCAGTTCGGTGGATGCATTGTTTCTGACCCACTACCATTCGGATCATATCGGCGATATGGGTGAGTTGATGCTGAAGCGATGGGGAACCGGCGGTTCCGCTGAGCCGCTGCCCACCTACGGTCCTCCAGGTATTGAAGAAGTCGTGGCCGGATTTGAGACTGCCTATCAACTCGATAAAGGTTATCGGGTAGCGCACCACGGAGAAGAAGCCATGCCTCCTTCAGGGTTTGGCGGCGAGGTGCATCTTTTTGATCCGGGAACCGATCTGATGGCCAGTGAGGTGGTATATGAACAAGATGGCGTTCAGGTAACTGCCTTCAATGTCAATCACGCCCCCGTCTTCCCGGCGGTGGGTTATCGAGTGACCTATAGAGACCGCAGTGTCGTGATCACAGGCGACACGGTTTATACCGAAAGCCTGACCCATCATTCTATGGGTGCCGATGTTCTGATCAGCGAAGCCTTGAATCATGAATTTTCGCAAATGGTGGCTGAGGCTGGTCGGGATGTTGACAACAATATATCAACCGTTGCGGAAGATATTCAAGACTATCATATTACCCCCGAACAAGCCGGGATCGTGGCCAGAGACGCCGGAATTCCCTATCTGATCATCACCCATGTGTTGCCGCCAGTACCTTCTCAATTATTGGTCAATCCCTTTTTAAGAGACGCCAGAGAAATCTATGATGGTGAGCTTTATATGGCCAATGATGGCACTATGGTCAAAATCCCTGTGGATTCAGAAAAAATCACAATCGTAGAACTATTGAAGAAATAGAGGCGCAGCGATGAATAAAACAACGTATATCATAGCCGTGTTGGTCGTTTTTGGCTTGCTCATCCTGAGCAGAATACCGGCTTTTATCAATGGTAGTTTGGATACCATCACGATCGTATCTACAATCGTAGAATTAGGATTTTTCATCTGGGGAATCTTGGTTCTCAGGAAAAAATTATGAAAACAGAAAAAAATAAAATCCAATGGTTGCCAATCCTATTGATTGCTTGGAACCTGTTCGATATCGCTGTACATATTGCAGTGGATATGGTTGAAGTATTGCGTGTGAGTGGGAATGTGCTTGCTATTGCAGTCGCAGTGATTGTCCTCACCGGGATTACAAAATCTTTGGCGCATGATATTTTAGTAGGGTCGGCAGTTGTGGTTGTCATTCTCAATTCAATCTTCTCGTACCAAGATGGGTTTGTGGTACCGATGCTGGTATTTGTCGGTGTTAGCGTCTTTTTGATGATTCGTTGGGCACAAATCAAGCGATTGGAAAAGGAAGCAGCCGCGGGAGCAGCGACTATTCGCTTTTATCATCGTTGGTGGATGGCGTTGGCCTTGACCTTCATCGGTATCTTGATTGTCGCGTTGGTTGGCTTTGCATTTTCTCCCCCTGAAGCAGCATGCCTGGATGGTGTAGATATTGAAATTATGACTGCAGAGAGCGGAGTCGAGTTTGTCCGAACACCAGAGGAATGTTTTGATGATCTCACAGACTGGCCGTATGAAGCGCAGTACGTTGAGATTGACGGTATGCGCCAGGCGTATGTCGATGAGGGTTCCGGTGAATCTGGCGAGACCATCTTAATGCTGCATGGGCAACCATCATGGTCTTATCTCTACCGCAAGATGATCCCTGTCCTCGCGGATGCCGGACATCGTGTGATAGTGATGGATCACCTCGGCATGGGGCGCAGCGACAAACCGATTGATCCTGATTATTATACCTATCTTGACCATACTGAACGGCTCGAAGCCTTTATCCAGGAACTGGGACTAGAACAGGGCAATCTTACGATCTTCGTGCAAGATTGGGGCAGCCTGATCGGGCTAAAAGTGATTGGAGACAATCCAGACTGGTTTGATCGCGTGGTAGTGGGAAATGGTTTTCTGCCAGAATTCGAGGAAGATGAAGTGCCCTTTAATAAGCCAGATAATCCAAACTTGACTCGTCAGTTGGCCCACTTCTCCCTAATCAATGCCCCAGCCCAACAAGAGCCACTCTATGATAAGGATGGCTATCGGACAGACGCGAATGGCCTGGACGCGAACGAAATCTTCGGCATATGGATCGACTATGCAAGGAATGATGAACGATTTGTTCCCTCTATAGTCGTGGAGTCGCAAACGTACTACCCTCTCACGGATGAAGAAGAAACCGCATATGATGCACCATTTCCGTCACGCCTTTTTATGGGTGGGGTACGGGCTTTCCCTGGGCTTGTTTATCAACTACCAGGCCTTACGCAGGAATCGTGGGAAGGACTTGTCACATTTGAGAAACCGTTCCTAACCATCTGGGGTAATAATGACCCTGGTAATCTGGGTCTGTCGGAAACGCAGCAGACGCTATTAGATAGAATCCCCGGTACGGAGAGTTGGGATCATGTGCGCCTGCCGGAAGCCAGCCACTTCTTGCAGGATGATCAAGGCGAGGAAATAGCTCAACGTATCATTGAATTCATTGCGGCTTCGCCCCATGATTAATTGTCAGAAATTGAACAGTATTTACATGCTCGATTGAAGAAGCCAAGGAGAAATAAATGGTAAAAAACATCGCACTTATTGTCCTAGCACTTCTCGCGGCACTCCTGGGTGGAATGGTAGGCGGAATCGCCGCCGAATTTCTACATTTCATCGAGTTGGGTCAGCAATGGTTATGGCAGCAATTGACCCACGGCTTACCGCTCCAAACGCTGCTGCTTACCTCACTGGGCGGGCTTCTGATTGGACTATTCCAGCGCTATTTGGGTGATCATCCCAAAGAGATCCATGCCGCCATTGCAGAGATCAGCAACACCGGACGCCTGGATTATTCTCACCTGCCGCAGGGCATGCTGACAGCCAGCACATCCCTGATCTTTGGCGCCAGTCTCGGTCCCGAAGCTGCCATTATGGGCTTGATGGGTGGTTTGGGAACTTTGAGTGGTGACATCATGCAGGCTTTTCGCACCAGGTTCAAACTGCCCAAACCACAGAAAGCAAATAACCGCCTCCTTAACTGGATTCGCAAATGGCCTACCATGATTGCATTCCTTGCGGGTGGCGTTGTCTTTGTCCGGCGGCTGGATGGGTTGTACAGCGGTGGGATCTTCAATTTAAGTGCCTACCCATTCCAATGGGGCGATCTTTTGTGGACCATTCCCCTGGCGCTGGTTGGCGCGCTGGGGGGGTGGTTGTATCTCAAACTGCAGCGATGGATGCAGATGTGGTTTGCCCCGCTAAAACAAAAACCAGTTCTTCTTGGCCTCATCGGGGGCTTCAGCCTGGGGCTTACCGCCATCTTTCTGCCGCTGGTCTTGTTTTCCGGCCAGCATCAATTCAGTCCCATGTTCCAGGATGCGGTACAACTTGGCTTTTGGGTGCTGTTCCTCACCGGTATGGCGCGTCTTCTGTTGACCAGTATGATGTTAAGCACAGGCTGGAAAGGGGGACAGTTCTTGCCGATCATGTTTGCTGCTGCCGCACTGGGGTTGTCTGTCAGCGTGGTTTTCCCTATAGTGCCTCCATCAGCGGCTGCACTTGGCGCGATCGGTGCGTTGCTTACCGTTGTCTTGCCTACCCCTCGCTCCGCCCTGATCTTGATGGTGCTCCTGTTTCCCATTGAATATGCCGGCGTTATGATCGTCTCGGTGGGTACAGTCGCCCTGCTTAAGGCTTTAGTAAACTGGTTACAAAAGTCCACGCCCCAAAACGCTGAATTTGCAGCAGTAGAGGATTGATTGGAGATACCATGCCTGTATTAGGCTTAATCGCCATTGGGAGATTTTTCTTGCGCATCCCGGCTGCCTTGTGGCGCAAACAAGAATTTCGCGGCCTGCTTTTGATCGCCTTAATCACCATCCTCTCAGGGACATGGTTCTATCATCAATTTATGCCTACCATCACCACCTGGGTAGATGCCTACTATTTCAAAGTAATCACCCTCACTACGATTGGCTATGGCGATTTTAGCCCCACAACCCAATTTACAAAATTTTTTCAACACTTTACGTCTTTATCGGTTTGGGCATCATTGCCGGCACTAGTTTAGTTTGTAGGGTAGGTTCGCCTTTAAATCCACCCATTTTGCGACATGTAACTGAAAACTATTCTAATCAACCCTTTTGGTGGGTCAACGCACCACCTTACCGCTTAGGATAATAGAAAAAACAGCCCGTTCACCCTTTAATAAATTTAATGAGTTTCTTCTCATCCGCATCCGGATTGAGGGCCTTGATGCGCTCGGTAATTTTCTGAACAGCCTCGTTTGTATCCATTTTCGCGGCTTTGTTAACCATCTCCTCACCCCAGTAGGTTTCCGTGGTACAGAACACCGTGGATGACCACCCGTATTGCTCGCCTTTTTGGGATATTTTTTGCTGGCGGCCGCACATCGTCAGGTACAGCTTCATTTGCAGTTCCACTAACGCACCGTCAAAAGAGGATTTTTCTTCTTTGCCAAAGCCGGCTAACTGTTTGATGGCATGCACCGGCAGGGTGCCGGATTCCAGGATGGTTTCGTAAATCCGTTTCGCCGCTTGGCTGATGCGTCCGTTCCTGTACGCTTCATCAAAGCTGGTATTTCCCCTCCGTACTGCCAGGAAACACGGCATCCATTCCTCGGTGATATAACCGCTTTTCTGGAAAAAAAGCTTGGCATAGGCGATATCCTTGCGTTCGTCCAGCACCCGCATGCGCCATTCCCACGGGTCGGTTTCCGGGTCTCCGGTATGCCAGCGTACCGGCGTTTCATAAGGCGGCTGCTCATCCCAGCTCCATGAGATCAGCGAAAATATTCCCTCGCTGTTCCCGCCACCCATGGAAAACCCGGTTTCCAACAAACCTTTTACAAAATCGTCATAATTCCGAATCAATATTTGATGCATGCCAGCGTACTCCTCTCAACCCGGTCGATCAGAATAAACTCGACACGGTCGGTATATTTAGTTTGAATAAAGACATTATGCCATATTAACCGGCGATATGCAGGCCATCCGCCGGGGCGATCCGTCAATCAACAAACGCCTCCCAACCCTATCGGAAGATGGTGGGTTCGCTTGCCTGCCGACCTATTTTATTGCACGTAACCGATACCAATTCTACTCGGCCTTTTTTACTTCCGCCGGGCGGATCGCATTAGCATCCCCTTGGGGAACTGAGACTTGAATTCAAGAGACGCCATTCGCGAAGCACACACCGTGCAAATTGAGGGCGTCTTTTTGTTGCCAATTTATTCCAAATTTGTACAATAGAATTGTTGTTATGATGTGAGTTCTATTCATTCCATTTGAAATATCCCAAAATAGGATATAATAGAAATGAGAATAGTATCAAGACATACTCTGGTTAGATTTTGGGAAAAACATGCGAATGTCAAAGAGCCGTTAAAAGCCTGGTTTACGGAAGCGGAACAGGCACATTGGGCTTCTCCCGAAGAGATAAAGCGGCAATATCCTAGTGCAGATCCCATACCAGGCAACCGTATGGTCTTTAATATTAAAGGGAATTCCTATCGTCTGATCGTAAAGATTCATTACAACACAGGCAATGTCTATATTCGATTTATCGGTACCCATGCCGAATATGACAGGATAAATGCGGAGACAATCTGATGAAGCCGAAAATTATTAGAAATGACATCGAACACGAAAAAGCTCTGGCCTACCTAGAAACCTTAATGGATGCAGCCCCCGGTTCTCCTGAAGAGGAGGAACTGGAACTTTTTTCCATGCTGATTGAAAAATATGAGCAAGAACGTTATCCAATGGATTTACCCGATCCCATTGAACTCATTAAATTTCGCATGGAACAGCAAGCACTAACCCCCAAGGATATGATCCAATACCTCGGAAACCAAAGTAAAGTCTCTGAGGTATTGAACCACAAGCGAAGTCTCTCCCTGGAGATGATTCGGCGCTTGCATGAAGGTCTGGGAATTCCGGTGGGCCTTCTGATTGGTAAATCAAAACCGCTGGCACCATCCAAACCACCGATCATCAACGCACGGATATAGTCTGTAGCGTGGGTTCGCATGCCTGCCCACCCATTTTGCGATACGCAACCGATAACTATTCTCATCACCCCTTTTGGTGGGTCAACGACCCACCCTATCGTTTACTTGACTACTTTCTTTGAAACCAGAGCATCAATTTATGCTACACTTAGAGTAGGAACGCAATATGACCATCCAAAGTAGTGCTCAAATTGGAACGATTATTCGCAATGCCGTTGTCTTCAACGTCAAAAACTGGCCTGGTGATAGGATGAATTCAGATGCTTTGCTTCAATCCGTTCAGGATTTATTTGCTTTGCTGGAACAGCGTAAAATAGATTATGTTTTGGTTGGCGGAATTGCTCTTTTACACTATGTCGAAGGGCGAAACACACAAGATATTGACCTGTTGATGACATTATCTTCGTTAGAAAAATTGCCGGAACTTAAAGTTATCAATCAAGATAGGTTTTTTATTCGTGCAGACTTTTAACGGGCTGCAAATTGATGTGTTGCTAACTCAGAACCCGCTGTTCAAAACAGTACATAATAAATATTCAAAAAGCCAGCATTTTCTTGACCGTGATATTCCAATTGCGACAGTGCAAGGCTTGTTGTTGTTAAAATTATATGCCTTACCGTCTCTCTACCGGCAGGGAAACTTTGCCAGAGTAGGGATTTACGAGAACGATGTTGCCACCCTGCTTCATTATTATCAGCCAGACGTGCCAGCCCTTTTAGCGGAACTTTCTGAATACATAAATGAAAGCGATTTAGCCAAAATAAAAAACATCGTCACGGATATTCAAAATCGCATCAATCGGTTCAAAAACGAATCTGGTTAAATTGTCAGGACTAACATTCGCCCATTCTCTCTAATTCAGCTTTTGGGTTCATTTCAACACCAGATGTTTTGAAAGCAAAAGGCGCTCTTCGCGAAGCACACACCGTGCGATTGAAGGGTGTTTTTTTTGTTAATCCGGAACTATGTTTGTACAAAAATGCAATCCAATTGCATATTTGTACAGGTTGTATAATAGGGTGTATTCCCAACGGACCATGATTATAAACATGGAGACGCTCTGAAAAACCAGGGCACCTTTTTGATTGCAGAAAACATCCCGGGTATAATCAATCCATGAAATGACAGCGCTTCAACCAAATTAGCAATCACCCTGCCAGTTCTCAAAATCAAAAGGAAGCCTCATGATCATTTGTCCCTGGTGTGGCACCAACTACCTGGTTTTTCAATCCAATTGCACCAACTGCGGGGGAATCCTTCAGGCCCCCTCCGTGACAGCAAACCTGCCGGTTTCAAACGACGAAATCCCCATGCCGCCGCCGGCGCCAAGAATCATTTCTAAAAATTATGTTTGGCGGCTTTTATCTACCGATGGCTGGTCCATTGCTGCTTTTGTTTTTGTTCTTCTGGGGGGCATTTTTAGTCTGGTCGGCGCTGGACTGACGATTGGCGTGATCACCGCGTTTGTCGGTCTGCCTTTTTTGTTCTTTGGGCTGGTAATGCTTGGAAGCGGCGGGTGGGTATTGAGCTGGCGGGTTAAGGAAACTCAGGAAATTGTGAATGTCCTTCGCGTGGGGGAGGCGGCCAGGGGAAAAATTCTTGAGGTACAGAAAAATTTTTCTGTACAGATCAATGGACAAAATCCCTGGGTGATTCATTATCAATACCAGGTGAATGGAGAGAACTTTCAAGGAAAGGTTTCCACCTTGAATCCATTGGGAGATGCTTACCAGGCAGGAAAATCCGTATGGGTATTGTATTTGCAAACCGCACCCCAAAGGAATTCCATTTATCCACACCCTTAGGGATTGGAAATGGTAGAAAATCGGACAATGAGGATAACGGATCATAAGTTCGCAGGGTAGATTCGCTTGCCTGCCCATCCATTTTGCAGCATGAGACCGATTTTTTTAATCATGCTTCTTAGTGGATCAACGACCCACCCTGACCTTTGCCGAATCAATAAAAAACCAATTCGTTGGATTTCGTTATAGTCCTGATATATAATTTATGAATATTTGGCAATTATTTCATGTCTGAAATAAGTAATTCTGTTCTTCTTCAATTCACAATGAAATGGTTGGGACGGCAAGATGTAATATTGGATAATTTTCGTATCTTCAATGGTTGAGAACCCAATGGTCATGACCTTTGGGTGTTGTAGACTTGAGGGAAATTGTCGAATCGTCGCCGACCTGTGCTGAGTGGCGGGACTATTCCGGTATTCCAGCAAATAATCAGTCATTATCGAAAATGACAGATCCAATTCGTTTGTTTACAAATTTGATTTATACACTGACAAAGGATGAATCCATGATAGCGCATTGTGGTATTAATTGTGACGAGTGTCTTTCCTACATAGGGACGATAGCTGGGGATGAGACCCAGCTCGCAGAAATGAATAAACAGTTTGGCAATGAGAAAACGGATCCGATCGACTTTGTCTGCCTGGGTTGTAAGTATTCCGATGTGAAACTGATCGCCACGGATTGCGCTGCGTGCGCGATTCGTTCGTGCGCGCAGGCGAAAGGCATGGATTTCTGTGCAACTTGCGATGAATACGAAACCTGCGACACCGTCAAACCTTATAGAGGTGATGGCACATCGCCTCGCGACAAAATGAATGCTTTCATCCGTGCCAAGAATAGTCGCGCAGCCTGTTAATGAAATTATAGGCTAATCACCCTATTGGGTGGGTCAACGACCCACCCAACCCTTCGCTGCGTGATCGAACCCGCTTACAACCGCAGCGCGGTCCACGTTAGCATAATCTTGGGGGAATCATGTGACGCGCCTCGCAAAGTACACATCATGCGGATGGAGGGTACCTTTTTTTATTGCGGGGAAATGGGGGAAGCGTATAATAAATGCAGGGAAGTTTTTTGGTGGGGTGAAAACTTTCATAAAACGATTTGGAAATAATCCATTTCGTTTAATCTTCAAAAAAATGTTCCGACCCCGCCAAGAACACCGGGCATGAGCACATTTTGGACCTGGCGGTTTTTCCGCCAAATCCTGCTCTTGCCGCTAACGCCAACTATTGCGCAGCAGTTTATCAAAAAATGAGTGAACCATGAATAAGCTCATCAATTGGATTAGGCGTCATCAAGTAGGAACTTTCTTCATCATTACCTTTGCCATCACTTGGGGATTAGGATTTTCCTATAGCGCGATACTGAACAAAAACCAGTTCCTGTTATTCCCCCTGGTTTTCGTAGCAACCTGCGGCCCTGCTTTATCAGGAATAATCATCACTGCAATCATCAATACCCAACCAAAACAAGGTCCGAACAATACTTTTTGGATTGCTTTTTTTGTAGCCTGGTTTGTTTCAACCCTTGTTTGTCTTGCCCATATGATATTCGTGCGGCATATTGCATTATCTCCAATAGTAGTTGGCTTATGTGGTATTTCAGTGATACCGGTAGCTTTTGTAATCGCTTCGGCTTTTTCCCGTATCCCGACAATGAGAAACTACCTGTCATCGTTGATCCAACTGCGCGGTGTGTTGGGTTGGTCTTTCCTGGGCTTGGTATTGGCCCCCGCCTTGTTTTTGATTTCCAACAGTATCCATAGCCTCGTAAACAAGCAACTCATAACATCTCGTCAATTCCCTGAAATAAGTCTGCCACTGATCGGTCTGGTCCTCATAAAATTCCTATACCAATTCTTCTTTTTCAATGCCACCGGAGAAGAAACTGGCTGGCGTGGATTTGCACTGCCCAGGTTGCAAGCCCAAACCAGCCCCTTGGCTGCTGCCTTGATCATCGCATCCTTTTGGGTGCCCTGGCACTTCTTCTTATGGCAGGCGGAAGGCTCACCGGTTTTGAGCTGGCAATTCTGGCTCGAACGGACCTTAATTCACATCCTGGCATCCGTATTATTGGTTTGGATTTGCAATCGCGCCCAAGGGAGCATCCTTGTGGCTGGTATCACCCATGCCGCCCTTAATACCGCTGCGGCATTTATTCCTATGACTAATGGTTTGATTTTTTATCTAACCTTCTTGGTTGCTGTTTCGATCATGATCTTTGTTGACAGGATGTGGAAGAAGCTGCCGGCAGATCACCCGGTGGTATCCGCATCGTATTAACATGTCGTCTTATGCCAGTTCTTAGGGCTGATTCGCTTGCCTGTCCACCCATTTTGTAACACGGTACCGGTTTTTATTTTAATCAACCATTTTTGTGGGTCAATGACCGGGCTCTCTGCCAAATGCAATCTGTTCGACTGTGCCCCAATCTACTCACCCGTAAGGAGATTTTTCACCATGGACATACCACGGATATTCAACATCTCAGAAAGTAATCACCGGATTCACAACCCGCTTACCCCCGAAAAGCTCGCCGCTCTCGGCTCGGCGCTGCGTCTGACACCGGGGGATCGCGTGCTTGACCTCGCCAGCGGTTCAGGCGAGATGCTGTGCACCTGGGCACGTGATCACGGTATACTCGGCATCGGGATCGACATGAGTTCGTTATTCACTGCGCAAGCGAAACGCCGTGCTGATGAATTAGGCGTTGCTGATCACGTCCAGTTCATCCATGGCGATGCTGGCGGCTATGTCGCTGAAGAGAAAGCCGATGTGGCAGCCTGCGTCGGTGCCAGTTGGATCGCCGGCGGTTTTGCCGGCACGATCAAGCTACTGGCGCGCAGTCTGCGCCCTGGAGGGATCATCCTCATCGGGGAACCCTACTGGCGACACTTGACCCCGACGGAAGCGGTTGCCAGGGGGTGTCTTGCCCATTCAAGCTCTGACTTTCTGATCCTTCCGGAACTTCTTGTTTCTTTCAGAGACCTTGGCTGCGACATCGTTGAAATGATGCTGGCGGGCCAGGACGACTGGGATCGATACGAGGCAGCCAAATGGCTCACCATGCGCCGCTGGCTTGAAGTCAATCCCGATGACGAGATCGCGAAAGAGGTTCGAGCCAAACTGACCTCGGAACCCGAGCGCTACACCGCTTACACGCGTGAATACCTGGGATGGGGAGTCTTTGCACTGATGCCGAGGTAAGGCATTGACGTATCGTCAGCAGCTGTATTACGTAACAACCGGTGGCTCACCGGGAAGCGATTGCTCCTGAATTCATTTATTATGGACTGGTTATCCGTATAATTACCGGAAAGATCTGTCTCAAGCAGGTTTGTCGGCTAGGTTCATGCCCGGAGAACGGGGGCAGGTAGCGAACCTACCAATTTTGTGACAAGTAAACGATTTTTTTCGCTTTTTGATGGATGAAACAATATCCCACCCGTAAGGAGAACAAGATGGATCTGGGTGTTACTTTGTATGTTAGAAACAGTGCCGAGGCCGTGGAATTCTACATGGACGTCTTTGGAATGACATTAGGTTACAATGCGAAAAACAGTGACGGTTCCTTCCTTCACGCTGAACTCCTCAAAGGAGAGAAAACGATCTTTGCCGTTAGCGAAAACAAGGATGAGGAAATTGTTCGATCGATGTTAGCCTCGGAGCAACCTACCATAAGCTGCGGAATAAATCTCGACAATGACGATGAACTCAAGCGTGCCTATAACATGCTAGCCAAGAGCGGGCACGTTTTAAGGGAACTGGGTATGCTTCCCTGGAGTCCATGTTCCGCCGATATTGTTGATCAATACGGAGTATGTTGGTATATCTATGTTTCACAACATCGGCCAGACTGACAGTTATCGCAGGAACCGAATCATCTTCCCGCCAAATGAGCAATTACCTGCCGGCAAGGATAGGGAGATGGTGATAAGCAAGTTGAAATCCAATGATAGGAAACATGGTATTTTGATTTATAACCTGTTGGGTAAAGACAGGTATAAGTTTAGGCCGGTGATGGCGCCGGTAGTTCTATCAAGTAAAGTGCGTTCCCAACGCATCGCGAGTTAATATTTTGAGATGCTCCTCACAAATCACACACCGTGTGATTAAGGACGTTTTTTTATTGAATAAAAAATCAAACGAAGTATAATAATTTATATACATCATAGTGGGAAACTTCATTGTTTTTTTATTTCAATCACTGTTAAGAATAAATATCCCATAACGTCATAAAAAACAGTTCAGATGATCATCTTACAGTTAATATGCATAAACCTGGAATGATAGATGAAACATGATCCGGTTTGTGGGTAATTTTTGACGGCTCAAAAAACCGGATTCCGATACACCTTAAGCGAACGGACCTGCCAATATTTTTTCGATAGGGTATAGAAAAACACCGAAAATCCTGATTTGTAAAAGTAACGTGTAAGTAATTCATCTAAGTCATTCGTATCCGCTTGTACGGTCTTTTTTCGCAAGCGATTCTTCATGGAAAACAGCACCAACAAAGCGCTCACTAAATTGGTGGGGACAATATAACAAATGAGCATTTTCTTAGATCAAAACTATCTACACTATCGGACATCCACTCAACTCTCCCACCAGCTTTTTCTAATGATGACATTTCCCTTTAGAGGACTTTACCCTAAAAAGGGAACTTTGTCATAAATCGCTTGGGCATATCGCTCAACGATATTCAGATTGTGAAGGAGGGAAAAATAATCAAGATACTGTATTTCGAGTAAATACAAAGACAATGGCTTCCAAAAAGCCGGAACCCGTTCAAGCCCAGTGAGAACCAAATCAATGCGCCATAGGTATGTAATGCGCAACAAAAAGGCAACTGCGGGCAATCGCATGGCACAAAGGATGCCTATATCACGAGAAACCACGTCAGCCTTGGTGCAACTCGGCGCAATTCCTGCGAAATGGGAGTGGGTAGGCTTGTAGTGCGATTTGTTGCAAGTAAGTGTGATTACGATAATAAAAGGAGGATAATATGTCAGCTCAAATGCCTGGAGGTTGGAGTGATTGGAATTTTTCCATTACTCCTGAAGCCCAAAAAATATTCGATGAAGCCTTAAAAGGTTTTGTTGGTGTAGGATATACCCCGCTAGCATTTGCAACTCAGGTTGTCGCAGGCATGAACTATTGCTTTTTATGCAAGGGAAAGATTGTATATCCCGATGCACCTGATCTTGCAGCCAAGTTGTATATTTACCAACCCCTGAATGGGGCTCCTCACATCACGGAAATCAAGAAAGTTACACCCTAGAACCGATTAGATTAAAAAGAATCCCGCAGGATCTAAACCTGCGGGATTCCGATCAAAGATATGCCAGTACAAAATGCCCGCTATGGAGGCAACAAAAACTGCGGATTTTTCTTTGCAGTGCACACCGGTGATGGCAGGTTCATAATTTTCGCCAGGGACAAAATTTATCCGAATCCTTGTGAAATACTCGCCTGCGAATGGAAGGCGTCTTTTTTGTTGCGGGAAAATGGCAAACTACCCTGTTGATCAATTATTGCTCTGACCTGTTTTCTTCAATGACTGAAATATTTATACTATTATCCAACCAAACGATTGTCTAAAATGACAATTCAGGGTTTTAACAGATCATGTCAAACTCCCATATACTTTGCCCTTTATCAGTAGACCAATTCAGTTATCAACAACCGTTGCATACTCAAAAGGCCTTCAGGTTTTAAGTACCCCATGAGGTCATTGACTGTTGTACATCATCATCCCATCTTCTATCAGTTCCTGAGCCACCCGCAAATTATCTAACCAATAGGCATCTATTAGCCATATACAACATACTTGGCGTATCATTGAAGGCTTGAACTTAGCGGTAATGGTTTACAGCAAAATCAAAAAACCGTATGATGGTATTGCGGACTGATTCTAGCGTGATTCGGAGGATGATATGGAATCAAAACCGGTTGATCAAAAGGCGGTTCAGCCAAGTTCTGCTCGCCAATGGATTGGTTTAATTGTGGTGTATCTCCTCATTCCACTTCTTCTGTTCGTGTGCGCAGGAGATTTCGCCTGGTGGCAGGCATGGGTCTATGCCCTGCTGATTGTTGCTGCCGGATTGGGAGGGCGTATTTTGGCGGAACGCCGCCATCCGGGATTGACAGCAGAGCGACAAAATACTGAGCATATGCAAGAAGCGAAACCCTGGGATAAAGTGCTTGCTCCGCTGATGGCGGTGAGTCTAAGTTTTCCACTCGTCATTGTGGCGGGACTCGACCATCGCTATGGCTGGTCGCCTGTATTCCCACTGTGGATCATCCTACTCGGCATCTGCTTCATCGCGTTCGGATACGCTTTTGGCGTGTGGGCAATTGTGGAGAACCGTTTCTTTTCCGGCGTGGTGCGCATTCAAACGGATCGAGGGCATATAGTCTGTGATAACGGCCCATATCGAATCGTCCGGCATCCGGGTTATGCCGGAAATATGCTGCCATTGTTAGGAATTGTGCTGGCTTTAAGCTCCCTATGGACAATCATTCCGGCCGTTGTGGCGCTGGTCATAGCGCTGATCAGAACCGCACTGGAAGACCGCACACTGCAAGAAGAGCTACCGGGATATCCGGCATACGCGCAGCGCGTGCGATACCGCTTGTTTCCGGGGATTTACTAGTTCGTAGGCTTAGTTCGCTCGCCTGCCTTCTTCAGGGGTGAATCCACCATTTTGTAACGCATTACCGGTTAATATTCGAATCAGCCGTTTTGGTGGGTCAACACCCCACCCTACTACTTAGGATAATACTAGAAAAAACAGCCCGTTCACCCTTTAATAAATTTGATGAATTTCTTCTCATCCGCATCCGGATTAAGCGCTTTGATGCGATCGGTGATTGCTTGGATAGCCTCATTTTTATCCATCTTAGCGGCTTTGTTAACCATCTCCTCACCCCAGTAGGTTTCCGTTGTACAGAATATCGTAGATGACCAGCCGTATTGCTCGCCTTTGTGGGACATTTTTTGCTGGCGGCCGCACATTGTCAGGTACAGCTTCATTTGCAGTTCCACTAACGCACCGTCAAAAGAGGACTTCTCTTCTTTGCCAAAGCCGGCCAACTGTTTGATGGCATGCACTGGCAGGGTGCCGGATTCCAGGATGGTTTCGTAAATCCGTTTCGCCGCCTGGCTGATGCGTCCGTTCCTATACGCTTCATCAAAGCTGGTATTTCCCCTTCGGGCTGCCAGGAAATAGGGCATCCATTCCTCGGTGATAAAACCGCTTTTCTTGAAAAAAAACTTGGCATAGGCGATATCCTTGCGTTCGTCCAGCACCCGCATGCGCCATTCCCATGGGTCGGTTTCCGGGTCTCCGGTATGCCAGCGCACCGGTGTTTCATAAGGCGGCTGCTCATCCCAGCTCCACGAAATCAGCGAAAATATTCCCTCGCTGTTCCCGCCTCCCATGGAAAAACCAGCCTCCAATAAGCTTTTTACAAAATCGTCATACTTTCGAATCAATTTTTGATGCATGCCAGCGTACTCCTCTCAACCTGGTCGATCAGAATGAACCCGACACGGTCTGTATGTTTGGTTTGAATAAAGACATTATGCCAAATTAACCGGCGATATGCAGGCCATCCACCGGGGCGATTCCGTCTTTCAACAAACGCCCCCCAAACTTGCCGAAAACTGGTATTGTACGCTCGCTTGTCCCCACTTTATAAGGGTGAATCCACAAAATTTTGCACATCAAATAATGACGGTGGATCACTTTGCACTCGTTAGGGAGTGAAAATGGTGGCAAGAAAAGAGAAATCGAATGATAAGAATAAAGATATTTATATTTATATCCTCTCGAGCACAAGCGGTTATATATATATTGAGTCCGGTGATGACAACGGTATAATCCAGAGGGTGCGTTCCTACTGTACCATGAGGTGAAAGGTTGAAACACCCATCACGAAGCATTTACAGTGCGGGTTGAGAGCGTCTTTTTATTATTTTAGAGAAACGCAATATAATTTACCGGCAACAAAAACCTACGTGTTTTTCAGGAGAGCAAATGACTCGAAAATCTGTTTTAAGTTTGAATGCCCCGCAAGCGATTGGACCCTATTCTCATGGCGTTTGGACTGGAAATCTATTGTACTGTTCAGGTCAAACCCCCATTGATCCATCAACGGACAAATTAGTCGACGGGGAAATTGCTGAGCAGACTCAACAGGCATTTAATAATTTGCAGTCCGTTTTGGCAGATGCCGGATTGACAATGGATCATGTCATAAAAGTAAATGTATACCTGACAAGCATGAAAAACTTTTCCGGAATGAACCAGGTATATCAAGAACGATTTTCGGCACCATATCCTGCCAGAACGACTGTGGCCGTGGCCGATTTGCCATTAAATGCATTGGTTGAGATTGAATTAATCGCTGAAAAAAGCTAAGGAATTTCTGGTTTATCCATCACCGACCCGGTATGCAGTCAATATGATTTATGCAGCACATTTTCAAGAGCACCCGGCAACGATCAAAGTTTAGGTCTGCCGTCCACTTCTAACCGTTTGTAGCGCGCAGGGTGAGATCACTTGACTGCTCCTTTTGGTGGCAGCTCCACACCCTTCTACAAATCGTTACCGACACTTTACTGTGATCAAAAAAATCCGTATGCAATACAGCGTCACGCTTCGCAAAAGCATATTGTTGAAACAGCATAAATATATCCAAAATATGCCTGCTAATTATATTTCAAACTACAATTATCGGCAGTCCCTTGGTAGCGTGACAAGCCTGAAATTTTTTCACCCAATTTATCATATAAAAAATCAAAAGAGGAATATCTCATGAAGCCATTAAATCGTTTTCTGACGCTAACCTTCATACTTTTCATTACAGGTTTCGCCATTACCGGTATTCTTATCTCTGTGGGTAGTCCGAACATTTATATTGTGCTTGCCCAAATCATTATGGCTTGGACACCTACAATGGCGTACGCCATCATCCACCCCAAGGTCGATCCTTGCAGGTCTCTTTGGCGCCATATAGCGGGTCAATTTGCAACACCAATCAGGTTACTGCCTCTCCTGGCATCGATTCTGATTCCAGTCGTGGCTACAATTATCGTTTGGGTTGGTTATTCAGTGGTTTCCGGAAAGGCGCTTTTTAATCTCGTTGCGGACCTTTCGGTTATGACCCTTTTAGCAATGTTCATCGACAGCCTCATTCGAGGACCATTGGGGGAGGAACTTGGATGGCGCGGTTATTTGCAGACTGAGTTGAACAAGCGATTCTCCCTGTTGAAGTCTTCATTAATCGTAGGCGTGATCTGGGCATTGTGGCACTTTCCACTTTTGTTTGTGTCCGGTTTTCAGGGTGTAAATCTGCTTCTGTATATCACGTTCTTCATGGTTGGTCTCATCGCTTTCTCGATCATCATAGGTTATGTTTACGGTCGAGGCGGGAATCTCCTCTACGCAATCCTTTTACACCAAATGCTCAACTTTGCCGGTAGACTGCTTGAATTTGATGAGCTCATTGTCCTTGGAGGTACCAGTGCTGTCTATGTAATTTTTGCGCTCGTGATCAGTCTGATATTGTTGAGGTCAAAGCCCGAAACAATCCCAATGATGTAAATAGAAGTTCATGAGGACTCAACATACTATTTGTGATGAGCTGCCTGCTGCAGAAAAAGATATGGTAGCAATCGGATTCAGCCTATGACGAATTTGTATGACAAACTCCCCCCAAGCCGGCGATGCCAATTGTTGGGTAATTGTTTTTGCTTAGAGGATAAAGAATGAGAACCTGGAAACAAGGTGTCTTAGGAAAGATTATTCTGCCTAATTCAGAACATTTATATTTAAAGTACTAAAAGTATCCATTGACGATCTTCTATGAAAATGAAATAATGGATATGGAATCAAATCAAAAGGTAAAATTCTCAGCATTTGTTGAGTTATCGGTTTTCCCATTTATTGAAAGGTATGGCTTTATTAAACCAACGAAGTTTGAAAAAAAAAATTAATAATGGTTTTTCAATAAACTTTGAAACCAACATCATAACCATAAACATGGACCATAAGACAGAATTTAATTTTCCGGGTAAAGAATTAATGAATATTGAAAAAATCCAAGCCACAAATAATTTACTAAATAAAGGGGAGGAAAGCGTCTAATATCTGACTGCACGGATAATTTCTTATGCCAACAGCCGCATATGCTGTTGGAAAGTTCGTTGATTGGGTGTTACGCTCGTCTCCATGGGCTAAGCCACCAAATTTGTGTTTGGTCTTTTTTTCGTAACGGGTTTGTCTATTTATCAAGTATTTGAGTGGGTTCGCAATCCACAATTCATTTTGTTATAAGATTTTGGAGAATGAAATGAATCCAATTTTGACAAAATGTGGTTATCGCTGCGATCTATGTCTGGCATACAAGCCCAATGTAGAGAACAATCCTGCCAATCAGCTCAAACTAAGCGACGGCTGGTATAAATATTTTGGTTTTCGGCTGCCGCCAGAGAAAATCATCTGTGATGGGTGTATGGCAACTAATCCAAAGTTGATTGACAAGGCCTGCCCAGTCAGACCTTGTGTCATTGAAAAAGGCTTGGATAATTGTTCACAATGCGAGCAATATATATGCGAGAAACTAACAGAACGTATTGTCGTGTATGAGGAAGTCAGAAACAGGATAAATGCAGCAATCCTTGAGGATGACTATTTTTGTTTTATTCAACCTTACGAGAATAAAAAGCGCCTTGATGGGTTAAGGGCATCAAATTTGTAGGGTTGGTCTGTTTGCCAGAGCCATTTAAGGTGCATCCTCAAGTTCCTTACATGAAAGACTACCGGTGGGTCAGTGACTCAACTTACTCCCATACTACGGTAGAGAAAAATCATATTGTAGTTTATGATATGAGAATATTATTTAATAGGTAAGGGCCGGTTCATTATGAAATATTTTAATATCCAAGCAACATTTACACAAAACACAACAATTGGTGAAAAAGAATTTAAGAAAGCATCGGAAGATCATCTTGCCTATCTCAATAAAGGATTTGATGAAGGTTTTATTCTTTTATCAGGGCCGAAGGCAAATTTGGAAGGCGGAATCATCATTATGAAAGGAGAATCTTTGGAAGCCATAGAAAACTATATCGCCGGTGATCCATTGAAAATTTTAGATATTCAATCCTATAAAATAACAGAATTTAAACTTTATGATTATCAACCGATGCTAAAAGAATGGTTTGATTAATTTATTGTCAATTTTTTATACGGATTTCCTGATCATTCGTAGGGCATGTTCGCATGCCTGCCTCACATAAATTACTTGATTGAAAAGATTGATAAAACGCTCTTTACGAAGCACACTCCGTGCTTTTGGAGGGCGTCTTTTATTCAGATGAATTCCCCTGCACTTGCATGCGCTCCACCATTTTGGCGATGCGGTAAACTTCACACATGACGATTTATTGGCGTGATTGAATAGAAGTTTGGCGTGATACGATAGCGGGTTGTTTGTCTCCTCGATTTATACTGTGAAGGTCAAATCAATTGGGAATATCTTTCAAATCGTTAGGGGGGTATGTCTCTTGATTGGCAAAGGGGTATGAAATCGTTTTGTTTAATAAAAAGGAGACCAGGGATGGAATTATCAAAATCGTCACGCAATGAAATCGACATGCCGCTCGTTGGCTTCGGCACCTATCAGCTATCCATTGACCAGGCTGCATCCTGTGTCAAGCAGGCCCTTAAGGCTGGATTTAGACATATTGATTCTGCCGAGGGTTACAATAATGAAGAAGGCACAGGGAAGGGGATCAAAGAGGCTGGCGTTTCAAGGGATGAGATTTTTGTAACCACAAAACTTTTCCCAGGATTTAAATTGTGGGGTACAACTGAAAAAACCTATGAACAGACCATTGAAACATTAAAAAATCAACTCAGACAGCTTCAGCTTGATTATGTTGATCTTTACCTGATCCATGCCCCCTTATCAGAACGCAGATTGGATCAGTGGAACGCTTTGGTCGAGCTAAAAAAATTGGGCTTGGCCAGGCATATTGGCGTATCCAATTATAATATTGAGCGAATGAATGAGATTGCCAAGGCAGATCTGGTTAAACCCGAGGCAAACCAGGTGGAATTTCATCCCATCTGTGCCCAGGTTGAGCTGACCCGATATATGCAAGAGAAATCCATCGCACCGATAGCCTATAGCTCGCTTGCACCCCTATCTACCTGGCGAATGGCAGAAGGTCAGGGTGGAGAGATTCTCGCCGATTTAAAAAAAGGAAGCCAAAGGGTCACGCAAGAAATTGCGGCAAGCCTGAAGGTATCAGAGGCCAAAGTGCTCTTAAGGTGGGGATTGCAGCACGGCTATGCTGTATTAACCAGAAGCAGCAAACCAGAGCACATTCAGGAAAATTTGGAGTTGTTTGACTTTGAAATTCCTCAGGACGACATGGAGCGTTTGAACCGTCTGGATCAGAATCAGGCCTTCGCCTGGGCAGCTAACGGTCTGAATCCAATGGAAGTTGCCCCTCCTCCAGTAAAATAGTTTTATCACCCTGACTATGAGGTTTTTATCAATTAAAAGGGATCTATAAGATGAAACAAATCAATCTTGGATCACAAGGCGCTGCGTGTGCCGGCAATCGGTTTGGGATGCATGGGTATGTCGGAATTTTACGGCTCTACTTCAGAAGCTCAAAATCTTCGTGTTCTTGATCGGGCAGTAGATATTGGCTGCACGTTCTGGGATACGTCAGATATGTATGGCCCGTTTACCAATGAGCTCCTATTGGCAAAGGCACTCAAGGGGCGCCGCGAACAAATCACGCTGGCAACTAAATTTGGCATTTCCCGCAGCCAGGACGGCGGTTGGCTGGGCACGAAAGGTAGTGCGGATTATGTAAAGGCAAGTTGCGATGCCTCCCTAAAACGTCTGGGAACGGATTATATTGACCTGTACTATCAGCATCGTCTTGATCCTGAAACACCAATCGAGGAAACGGTCGGTGCCATGGCTGAGCTGGTGAAGTCGGGGAAAGTACGATATATCGGCTTGTCAGAGGCTGATCCGGAAACCATCAAACGCGCCCATAAAATCCATCCCGTCAGTGCCCTCCAGACGGAGTATTCCTTGTGGTCACGGGATGTTGAGGCCGACATTCTGCCAACCATTCGACGACTTGGAATAGGATTTGTGGCTTACGCACCGCTGGGGCGAGGTTTTTTATCCGGGGCCATCCGCTCACGAAAGGATCTGGAACCTGGTGACTGGCGACTGGCGACTGGAGAATCCGCGATTTAGCGAGGAAGCCATTGCCAGGAACAACCGATTGGCCGATGCTGTGGCTGAAATCGCAAACGAAATACATGCCACAGCCGCCCAAGTTGCATTGGCCTGGCTGCTGTCCCGTGATGTGCCCCTCGCCGCGATTCCAGGAACACGGAGAATCGAGCGCCTGGAAGAAAACTGGGCGTCGCAAAATGTCACTATACAGACGGAACAACTTGATCGTCTTGAGTCCCTTATCCGTCAGGGAGTTGCTGGGGATCGGTATTAATCCTGTGCCGGAAGGTTTGATCCATCAATCGGTTGGTAATGACTTTAGAAGCAATCTATAATGGATGAGATGAAAGCATTGCACAGCCATAAATATACTCTGGAAAAAGGGTGGCCTATATTATTAAAAAACCTGGACATTCCTGTTCAGGATGTTTTGCGCTATGCCCAACTGCCTTTGGATCTGTTAATCCGCAAAACTCAAACCGTCACCGCAGATGAGTATGTTCGCTTCTGGAATGGGCTGGCATATGTATCCAAAGGTAAACCAGCCTTTGCTTTGCAATTAGCCCAAGCGATCCGCACCTACACAATCGCCCCGGCGATTATCGCTTTCTTGAGCAGCAGTAATTTGAGCGTAGCACTCAATCGCATGGCTCATTACAAACCCATTGTCGCCCCGGTGCGCATGGATGTTGAGCAAAATACCCGGCAGACCATTTTGACATTTTCCGGGTTACCGCCAAACGATGGCTTTGCCCCCGCTCTTTGTTGCTTTTGAACTTGTTTTTTGGGTTGAGCTTGCTCGGATGGCCACCTGTGAGAAAATTGTTCCGGAATCCGTTCACAGCAGCCTTGATTTACCCGATACGGATGCATATGAAACATTTTTTGAAACGCGAATCGGACGTGATGAGGTTAACAGGCTGACCTTCTCCGCAGCAGATGCCCGCAAACCCTTCCTCACTGTAAATCACGCCATGTGGGAAATGCTGGAACCGGCCTTCGACAAAAGAATGGAAGATCTGAACCAGGAAGCATCCTTCCGCGACCGCGTAAGGGCGTGCCTGATTGAAATGATCGCCAGCGGGCATTACTCCATGACGCATGTTGCCTCGATCCTCGCCATAAGTAACCGCACCTTACAGCGCCGATTGCAGGATGAAGGCACAACGTTTCAGCAGGTACTGGACGAACTGCGAGAAGAAATGGCGCGTCATTACCTTTCCGCAACGGACTATTCCAGCGGGGAAATATCCTTTTTACTGGGGTATGAGGAACCTAATTCGTTTTTTCGAGCCTTCCGCACATGGACGGGCCAAACCCCGGAAATTGTTCGTGCAAACAGAGTTTAAATTTCTAGAAAAGTTGAGCGTTTGCCTCTGTAATTAAATTGCATCATCTTTCACCGTAGAAAGCCAGTAAACATTTGAAATCAGACTACATCTAATAATTTATGTTCGGGGCTCGCGTGTTTGCCATTCCTTTTTTCAATGGAACAATGCCTTTTCACCCAACTAATTTCTCTGAAATAAATTCACCCAAACATTTAATTCAGGTAAAATATCATCATGAAAATACTAACCATAATGGGCAGCCCCAGAAGAAAAGGCAACACTAGCGCGGTTTTATCCGCCTTTGAACGGTTAGCCGCTGAAAACCACGTTATCGAACACGTGGATGTAGTCACCCAAAACATCAAAGGCTGTATCGGCTGCGATAACTGTCAAAAGGATGCGTATCACCCGGCCTGCATTCAAAAAGATGACTTGAATAATTTATTGCAAAAGGTGATCGCAGCCGATGTAGTCGTGTATGCCGCGCCGGTGTATGTATGGGATTTCCCCGCGCAAATGAAAGCCCTCATCGACCGGCACTACTGCTTATTGAAATGGAAAGGGGATCAGGGAAAATCGCTGGTGGAGAATAAAAAGACTCTGCTGATGGTCACCTGCGGGGGTGATGGCGAAAATAATGCGGATTTGATCCGGCAAATTTTTGAAAGAGAAATGAACTATTTACATTGTCAAATTTGTGGGGAATTTGTGGTTCCGAATTGTACTGTGCCTGCAAATTTAAGTTTGATTAAGGATGAAATAGCCATTCAGATGAAAGATGTTATCCAACCTTACGAGAATAAAAGCGCCTTGATGGGTTAAGCGATTTCAATTTGTTGGGTATGTCTGTTTGGTTTGATGCCGGATAAAGTGGATAATTTCCTGTGTGGGTATGACGAGTTGGCAGATCGGTATATCAAGCTAACCGGACGCAAACTGCCATCCATGATGATTGAGCGGTTGGTTTTCGCTACGAAGCTGGAATTGAAGGCAGCCCAACAAAACTTATACAATTACTAATGGAAACTTCCATGAGACAGGCTAAACTCCCTTTGCCAGCAGGGCATGGAACAAATGCTGATACCCTGAGTAAGCCGATTTTCATATTACTCATTGTACAATGAGGGAAAGGATGGAAGAGGATTTTTTATACTCATGCCTGAGATTTGCTGCCCTATCTTGGTAGATTTCGTGCCAGATCATACTCAGCTGGTGGGACGGTAACACGACAGGTACCTTCTGTTTTTTTGTCAAATTGAATCTAAGGAGACGTTTGAGATGAAGGTTAAAATCACGGTTTTGCGAAAAATGTATAATGAGGATTATGCCCGGCAGTATACACAAACAATAGCGCCAAAATGCGAGTCCTTTGAAGAAGGACAGGTATTTGTAGTTGAAAATATGGTTAGGCCGCCCGATGATTTTTGTGCATGGGCATGGGTGGATTTGCAGCGATCAATTCAAACCCTGATGCGTGGCGGTACATTTAAGGATACAGGCTGGATGAAGGAAGACAATATGCTCATTACCTGCTGCTCAGATGGAATCAGACCGGTTGTTTTTAAGTTGGAACAACTGGCAGAATAGTGCAAAACAGGGAGGAAATCAAATGCAAAATGACTTGGTATACAGGATGATGAAAGACCTGATCCAATATACACGAGAAAGAGCCTTGAAATATAAAACATTTACAGGGGCATTTCTTGTAAAACAGGATCAGATTATTTGGCGGGATATTACCTCCATTGAGATAGATAATAACCCGCTTGCTCACGCCGAATTAAAAGTATTGCAGGGTGCTTTATCCATTATGGATGGCAACCTGGAAGGCAGTCATTTATATACCACTCAACAACCCTGTCCAATGTGTGCCTCTGCCATTGCCTGGTGTGGCATAAAATCGGTTTTCTTTGGCATACCGTCCAGTCATCATTGGCGCTATTCCGGTGAAATTTTTGATTTTTTTTCTAACCTTGATATCCAGTGCACTGGTTCCATCCTGGAGGATGAGTGCAAAGCAATTGATGAATATCTCATCGCAAACGGGATATAACAAAACATATCATGGAATGGCTTCACCTGCCGAAGCCTTCTGTAAAGAAAGCTAGCTTCCATTTCTCTCTAAAATCAATCCGGCGGATTAACAATTCACCTGCCGGATAGAATGTTATATAGGCAAACATGGCACAAGAATCCAAATATTTTTCCCTGAATCTGGACTCCCTGCGAACCATCGGCGGCTGGGCAGCGGACTGCGCTGAGCGGGCGCTGCCATTTTACGAGGCGCACCCTGACTCAGACTCACGACCCCGTGCAGCCATTGAAGGCATCCGGGTGTTTGCCAATGGGGGAAAGCGGGTTGCTTTGCTGCGCACCCTGGCCATGCAAGCGTTATCCGCTGCCAGGGAGATCGATGATCCTGCTGCCGCGGCGGCCGCCCGGGCTGCGGGCTTTGCCGCGTCCAGCGCCTACACCCATCCGTTGGCAGATGTGCAGCAAACCAAGCACATCGTCGGTCCCGCAGCTCATGCCATATTGGCGTTGGAACTGGCCCAACCGGATAATCCAACCATCGCCGTGGTTGAGGTACGCTGGGCAATCGAGCATGCCCCACCTGAAGTACGCGAAGTGCTGCTGCAGATGCCGGCACGTGAACCGGGGAAAAGCCGCCTGAATATGCTCCTCTATGCATTGGATGCAGGCATCCGCGCTCGGACTAAACCGAAAGACGAATGACACCAACTTTTATGAAATCCATACTACAAAACTATACTCAGCCATAGCAAAGAAATACCAGCCAGTCCACTTTTTCCAGCAGTAAGGATGTTTTCAGTCTCACCGCTACTGATCCACAAAAAAAACTCTCACTCAAATCGAAACGGATTAGCTCCCAGCTTCTTTTGTTGATAATCCTAACCTCACCGATCTTTTATTACAGCGGTATTCAAATGCCGGATGGCTTTTCATCCACTGGACTATCTAACTCGTTGGGTTTCATTTTGAATAAAACTTAAAAGTGATATGCGTGTGTTAAACAAGCCTTCGCAGACTTTCCAGGAAACTTTTTTCTCAACCACAATCGGCAATCCAATGATCATTCCGTAACAGATTGCCTGAAAACAACATGATATTCCTCGCATGCCGCAACGAACTAAAAATGCCTCTGACTTTCCCTTTGACTGCGTTGCAGTGTTACGATCAGAAGAAGATTGTCTCCAATTGCCCATAACATGTTGGATAATATATAAATTAAATTCCTATGGATGCCTTGAACGCCCGGATCCGATTTAGCAAACGATGATGCATGCCTCTCCAATCTATAATTAGGCTATCCTTAATATCCTGAACCTCTTACAAATTAGCCCATTGCCAATGCTACTGTTCTTGAGTTGGCTGTATTTACTTTGCAGCAATAAATCGGAGAGAGCCTGATATTGCAAACAGGTACCGTTAGTTTTTTATGCACAATATTCTATTAATCCCCTTGCTTTGGATTGATATTTCGTTGATTAAGATTCTTGATCTGCCTATAGTCCGGATTCCCCATCATGAGAACAATGCCGCAACCTGATAGGCGGTATATACTAATAATAAAAGGGTAGAAATAATGAGTTTAGATTCTGCACATAAAAGCAATTGGGCAATTGGGGAAACGGTTTTCGGTATTCCTTTTTTCCTCAGTATCGTCATAAATTCCATTATGCCGTTCTCTCTGCCGTTTGGAATCGTGCGAATAATGCTTATCCCCTTGGGGCTCGGTCTGATCATCCTGGGTGTACGCCTGGTTTCTTTGGCGCGCCGAGAATTTGCAGCATTTCATCAACCCACGGATCCAGGACAGGCGACGAGCAAAATTATTACTACCGGTGTGTTTGCGGTATCAAGAAACCCACTTTATTTGGGAGCTGTATTGGTAATATTGGGTCTGGCACTGGCATTCAATTTACTCTGGGCAATCCTTATGCTTTTACCTTCCCTGGTACTTTCTCATTATGTTCTGATCCTTCCTGAAGAGCGTTACCTGAACGCAAAATTCGGCGAGGAATATAAAGCATATACGGCTTCTGTTGAACGCTGGTATGGCCGCAAATAAACACAAAATTGCCTGGAATGGGAATGTGATTGTTGGAGTGCAGTACTCCTCATTGACTGCCATTTTGGAATAAACCTCATTCGTTTGTTGGATTCACCAACGGACTGCTAAAGGATTGGTTTCTATGGAACGATGTAACTGGGCAAATTCCAACCCATTGGAAATGGCGTATCACGATCAGGAATGGGGGCTGCCGGTCCATGAAGAGCGTAAACTTTTTGAGATGCTGATCCTGGAAGGTGCGCAGGCCGGCTTAAGCTGGGACACGGTGCTGCGCAAACGGGAGGCGTATATTCAAGCCTTCAAAGGGTTTGATCCGCAAAAGGTAGCGGCAATGGCGGATGCCGAACTCGAAGAATTGTTGAAAAATCCGGGTATTATACGCAATCGTCTCAAAGTGTTTTCTGCAAGAAAAAATGCGCTAGTCTTTCTGGCGATTCAGCAAGAATTCGGCAGTTTTGATGCCTACCTCTGGCAGTTTGTTAGGGGTGAGGCGATGGATGGTCAGCGCAAGACAATGATGGATATTCCAACCCAAACAGCCGAGAGCGATGCGCTATCAAAGGACCTTAAAAAGAGGGGCATGTCGTTTGTGGGGTCAACCATCCTCTATGCCTACATGCAGGCTGTTGGCCTGGTGAATGATCATCTGGTTTCCTGCTTCCGTTATGATGGAGTGAAGTAATCCAAAGAGTGGGATCGTTTTTAATCACTCCTATAAGTTATGTTTCAGAAAAATTAATTATTAGTTATTCAGGGTTAAAACAGTTTATTTAAAATCCTCATGTATAATCAATATTTAATGGATTTATTCAAATTGGCGGGACAATATTAATGCGGAAATAAGTCATCAGTATGTTGAATAACTAGCCTGACTTTTCTATATAAAAGTAAAAATTATGCATTCATCTTAACACTCAAGGGAAGGAAAAATGATTGATAATTTGATCTATGATATCGGATTGTGCCATGGTGAAGATACACAGTACTATCTACGTTGTGGATACAACGTTGTGGCAGTTGAAGCCAATCCTTATTTAGTACAGAAAGCTAAAGAGAAGTTTTCCAAAGCCATAGCTTCTGGTCAGCTGACAATATTAAACATAGGCATTTCGGATGTCGAAGGGATCATACCTTTCTGGGTCAATAAGGCCACTCCTCAATTTGGATCATTTGAGAAAGACATCGCGTCTCGAAACGGAAACCCTCAAATGATCGAAGTAACCTCACAGAGGTTCGGTACGATTCTCGAAAAGTATGGAACTCCCTCTTATTTAAAAATTGATATTGAAGGAAAAGATCATGTGTGTTTGGAAGACCTTCCAATAAAAGATCTTCCAGAATATGTTTCATTTGAATCCGGTGGCATTGATGCTTTGCGAAAATTAAACCAACTTGGTTACTCTTATTTTAAATGTATAAGCCAATTTGGATTTATTCCTTTAGAGATTGATAGATCATTGGAACAGCAAAAACTGGAAAAACTTCAGTTAATTCTGGTCAGCAGGAATATTATTCTGCGTTTAATGAGAAGAGCAGGGTTAAGGCGATGGATAATTAGGCAGATTCTTCCGCCTCAAAAATATTCCGGATGGACTTTTCCTGTGGGCAGCTCGGGGCCATTTGGAGAGAACACATTGGGACAGTGGCACACATTTGAAGAAATGGAAGAGATATACTCTTCCTTTTCAGCACAAAAAGAACAGGTTAAATCAAGTCCTTTTTGGATGGACGGGGTTGATTATTCCTTCTGGACTGATTTTCATGCAAAAAAAGGTGACTAACTACGACAAGTAGGCAATGCTTAATAAAAAATCTGATGCACATATTTTGCTTTATATTAAGTAAGTAAATCGTAGGGTGGGATTGCTTTTGATCCCACCTTTTATATAATTAGGAAAAATTTGTATAGGTGGGATGGAATTGCTTGCCTGAAACTTTTGTGGACCTTCGATATAATTTTTGTAAATAGAAAATGTAAATTGCCAATAATGGCGGGATCACCCCTGAAGGGGCTGGCATGCGATCCTACCCTTGCAGTGTCACTTGATTATTTGTGACCCTCTATCAGGCGTGGTAAAATCGAATTGTATCCTTGAGAATATAATCGAAACTTTGGACCTATCTGATGAAAATTGGTGTACTGGCTTTACAGGGTGCCTTCGTTGAGCACCAACAAATTCTTGAAAAAATTGGCGTGGACGTGGTGCAAGTCCGTCTGCCTGAGCAACTGCAAGAAATCCAGGCGCTGATCATTCCGGGTGGGGAATCAACCACCATCGGAAAAGTTGCGGTGACCTATGGTTTATTGGATGCACTCAAAGCCTTCGGCAAAGAGAAACCCATTTGGGGAACCTGTGCCGGGGCAATTTTTCTGGCAAAAAACATCGGCCATGACCAGCCCTTATTGGGCCTGATGGACATCACCGTGGAGCGCAACGCTTTCGGCAGGCAGGTGGACAGTTTTGAAATGGATCTACCCATCCCATGCCTTGGCTCTTATAATGGAAACAGCGGCGGCTTCCATGCCATTTTTATTCGCGCGCCGTTGATTACCGCGGTTGGGGAAGGCGTGGAAATCCTCTCCCGTTTACCCGATGAGCGGATCGTGGCTGTCCGCCAGGGTCATTTATTGGCTACCTCCTTTCATCCGGAACTGACCGGTGACAGTCGTTTCCATCGTTATTTCCTGGAGTTGATACCATAAACTTTCGCCCGTTGACATGGATTGATATTGGAACATTTTACCGAACCCGGCAAAATATTGTTCCGTTGAATAATGCCGTGGCTTTGACGCGAGGCAACCCGGCAGGAACGGTGGCCTTGTTTTCCCACTTTTCCCCGGCTCAACGCAGTTTCATAGGTCTTTTGGAAGATTCTAACGGATACCCGGCCTTGATCGGCCAGGTTGAAATTTCACACGGCAGCACATCCGCCCGGCTAACCTATTTCACCACTCAAGATGAAAAGGGGTTGGATTTACTGCCATATTTGCTGGAAGGACTGGTCAAACAGGCTGGTTTAATGGGCGCTACGAATATCACATCGGAGTTGAACGAAACCCATCCGGCTTTTGAATACTTCCGGCGCAGCGGTTTCTCGGTCTACGCCCGGCAGCGGATTTGGCGCATGCCATCCAACTTACCAAGAGTATCCAACTCAATGGGAAACTGGCGGGATATTAATGAAATGGACCGCATCTACATGCAAAGCCTGGTGCAAAACCTGGTGCCGCCTATGGTGCAGCGTGTGGAAGGCTTTTCCAATTCCGAAACCCTAGGCCTGGTCTATCTGGAACGCGGCGAACGGTACGGTTTGGTGGATTGCCAATATGGACTTAAGGGCATTTTCCTGCAGCCTTTTATCCATCCTGAGGTGGGGGATACACGCGTGGTATTTCAACAATTAATGAATGAACTGCCTTCCATTTTTGATCGTCCGGTTTACATTGCCATTCGCTCCTATCAGGCCTGGCTGGAACGGGATTTGGAAGCCGTAGATGCTGAAACCTCCGAGTCAACCGTATTGATGGTCAAACATATGGGATTACAATCTCGTGCGGCATTAAAAGAAACCAGTTGGGCTGCTTTGGAAAAAAACAATCCTCAACCCTCACCCACGCATTATTTAACCTCTGTGAGAAAAAAGTTGGATTAACGTGTATAATGCAATCCATCAGGAGTAATGAAAAACAGTCTATGAGTCAATATAGAATTACCGATGATATTCAAGCTTTATTGGATGTGCTGCCGCCAACAATTGCTGAATTGGTAAGGGCAGAAAACTCTTTCGATCAATTATTGGAAATTATTCTGGATTTGGGCCGCAAGCCCTTTGCCAGGTTTGTGTATGGCGAAAAAAAGTTGGGGGATGTAGATATTACCCACGAAGATATTGAAATGGTTGTTGAACGGATCGGTGATTTTGATACCGACAACCGTGCGGGATTGGAACGCACCCTTCACCGCATCTCCGGCATTCGCAATCGAAAAGGCGCCATAGTTGGGTTAACCTGCCGGGTTGGCCGGGCAGTCTACGGCACCATTGATATTATCCAGGACCTGATCGAATCCGATAAAAGTATCCTCATTCTGGGAAAACCCGGCGTGGGAAAAACCACCATGCTACGCGAAGCGGCTCGAATTTTAGCCGAAACCAAACGCGTAGTGATTGTGGATACCTCCAACGAAATTGGCGGTGACGGCGATGTGCCTCATCCTGCCGTTGGCAAAGCCCGCCGAATGCAGGTGGCCAGGCCTTCCTTACAGCATGAAGTGATGATTGAAGCAGTGGAAAACCACAATCCGGAAGTGATTGTGATTGACGAAATTGGCCGCGAGTTGGAAGCCCTGGCTGCCCGTACGATTGCCGAACGCGGGGTGCAATTGATCGGCACGGCTCACGGCCGCAGTATGGAAAATTTACTAATCAATCCCACCCTCTCGGATTTATTGGGCGGCATTGAATCGGTTACCTTGTCAGATGAAGAAGCACGCCGGCGCGGCACGCAAAAAACAGTGCTCGAACGCCGCTCGCCGCCCACATTTGATGTTCTGATTGAAATTCAGGAACGGGATGTGGTGGCTGTGCATGCGGATGTTTCACAGGCGGTGGATGCCCACGTACGCGGGTATCCAATTACCCCTGAAATTCGCAGCCGGGAAGAAAATGGCAAAATTCATATTGAAAAGGGAAAATCCGCGGCAGCTTTTCAATCCGGTATGCCAGCCAACGCCGGATTTCGCCGGGTGACCAGTACGGCTTCCCGTTCGCAGTTGAAGGAAATTCAGGACGATTATGTGGAGCGGGTCCTGGATCCCGGTCATGCTCCTCTGAAAAAAGTCCATGTTTATCCCTTTGGGGTCGCCAGAAATCGATTAACTCAGGCAGCAAAACGCTTGAATGTGCCTATCATCCTCGTGCGCACACTGGAGGAAGCCGATGCCTTGATCACCCTGCGGACGTATTACCGCAATCGGCAATCTGCGATTCTGGAAGCGGAAGAACGCAGCACCCCCATTTATATTTTGCGCTCCAATACCGTGTATCAAATGGAACAGGCTTTTATTGAAATTTTCAATTTACAACCAAAAAGCAGTGTGATCACTGACCCGGAGATGGAAGAAGTCACTCAACAAACTGAAGCGGCAATTGAATCCATTTTACGTGGTTCAAATTACGTGGATCTCTCGCCGGCGGATCCCCATATCCGAAAATGGCAGCATGAAATGGCGAAACAGGCTAATTTAATTTCCCAGTCCTTTGGTAAAGAACCCAATCGTCACGTTCGTTATTTCAAAGATTAATCCAAGGATAGCAAGGGCTTATGTTTATAACACTGGAAGGACCCGATGGCAGCGGAAAAACATCCCAGGTAGCTCCTCTGGCCGCTTTTTTAGCGTCTCTGGGGTATGAGGTGGTTACCACACGGGAACCGGGGGGGACCTCGATCAGTAATCAGGTGCGGGATATTGTTCTCACCCGTATGGATAATGTGGAAATGCACCCGCGCACAGAGATATTATTGTTCTGTGCTGCACGCGCCCAATTGGTGGAGGAATTCATCCGCCCGCAATTGGCAGCTGGTAAAATCGTAATCTGTGATCGCTATGCCGATTCCACCCTTGCGTATCAGGGTTTTGGTCACGGTGTGGATATCGGAATATTGAAGAATCTGCTGGCTTTTGCCACTGGAAATTTATGGCCGGATTTAACCTTGTTGTTGGATGTAGAGGCCGAGATTGGACTACGCCGCCGGCAAAAAGATGGTGAAGAATGGAATCGCCTGGATGCTTATGCCGTCAAATTTCACCAACAGGTGCAACAGGGATATCACCGTTTAGCCGAGGAAGAACCCTTTCGCTGGCGTACAATTGATGCTTCCCGTCCTCCCCTTGAGGTTCAGCATCAAATGCAGCAGGCTGTGCAGGACTTTCTTAAAACTGCATAAGCCTTAAAAGGTAAAATAACCGTATAATTGGATCATTGTCGTCTACTAAAGTAAAAAGGTAAACAAAATGCAAAAACGTTTCTTTTCTTTGATTTTATTACTCGTATTGCTGTTGGGTGCTTGTACACCCAAAACAGACAATACATCGGAAGGCACTCCCGCAGCAGAGACAGTCGCCGCGACTGTTGACCCAAGTGCTGATGCAAATGCTCCCGCTACTGTTTCCAGTGGACTTGCTGAATGTCGAACCATCTCCATGTTCGATACTGAAGACCCCACCCCACTTCCTGAAGTGACTGCCGAAGACTGGATATTGGGGAATGTGGATGCACCCATTACTATCCTTGAGTATAGTGATCTTCAATGCCCCTATTGTGCATTAATTGAGCCTTCTCTGGTGGAGTATGTCTCCGCTAATCCGACTAAAGCCCGTTTGATTTACCGTCATTTCCCATTGGAAATGCACGATAAATCTTTCGTTGGCGCATCACTATTGGAAGCCGCCGGCGCCCAGGGATTGGATAAATTTGAAGCGTTCAAGAATGATCTCTTTGCCAAACAAGCCGAATGGAGCAGCATGGATCCGGATGCTTTTGTTGCATACGCCAAAGAAGAGGCCAAGGCTTTAAATATTGATGCAGATAAATTCGCAACTGATCTTGAAAATAATGATCTGCTCAATAAAATCCTGACCCAATATCAGGGTGGTGTTGCAGGCGGCGTAAGTTACACTCCTTACGTCGTGATGAATGGGATGTTTTTTCGCGGTGAAATGACCGTGGACATTATGGCGGGAATTGTAGAAACCTTCGAATCCCTGGCAAAAGAGAATTCTCCCGAATTCATGGCCTCCTTGCCTGCTTTTGTATTCACTGATGGCGACAGCTTGCGTGCTTCAGTGGATTATTACAAAGGTCTGATTGAAGAAAAAGGTCAGGCATATGTTGATGATCTGCCCTATTTTGTTTTTGAAGATGCAATTACCACCCCGCAATATATCCGCATGTATGAAATCTTGAAATCCACCATTCTGGATCGCCAGTTTGATACCTGCCCGGCCCAAGTGATTGATCCTGCAAAGTCTTATAAAGCCATCCTGAAAACCGATAAAGGCGATGTGACCATCAAACTCTTTGCTGATATAGCCCCTGTGGCCGTCAACAGCTTTATCTTCCTGGCACAGGAAGGCTGGTTTAATGACATCACCTTCCACCGTGTCATCCCTGGCTTCGTAGCGCAATCGGGTGACCCCTCCGGTTTGGGTATTGGCAGCCCAGGTTATGTTTACGGCAACGAAATCAGCCCGGACTATCTGTTTGATCAACCCGGTCGGTTGGCCATGGCCAACAGCGGTGAAGGCACTAACGGCAGTCAATTCTTTGTCACCTATGACGCCGCACCTGATCTCAACGGCTCCTTTACCATTTTTGGACAGGTTGAAACTGGCATGGATATTTTGGAAAGCTTAACCGCCCGAAATGTTGGTCCCACGGAAGATGCAGAACCCGGCAGTAAATTGATTTCTGTGGAAATTGTTGAAGAATAATTATCTTAAAGAAGGCTAGGAATCCCATGCGTATAATATCGATGGGGGAAACCAAATTATTGCTGATTGGGATAAGTGTGATTTTATGGATGGCAGGGTGCAACCCTGCCATCCTTCATTCCAATCCGGCAACACCCACTGAGACAACAGTATCTATCCCAGTCTTACCGACTGTGCAGTATCCTCTTCCAACCTGTCAAACCATTTCTGAAACACAGGACGCAGTGCAGGAGCTGGATTATGGTTATCCACCCGTCACACCGCAGGATTGGGTGGAAGGACCTGAAAGCGCTGCTGTTACGTTTACATTTTACGGCGACTTTTTATGTCCCTACAGCGCCGATCTGGATGCCGTATTAAAAGTATTGGTGGAAGAATTTCCGCAGGATTTTCGCGTAGTGTTTCGTCAGCTTCCAATTCAAGAAAGTTATCTACCAGCCTTTGCAATAGAAGCTGCCGGTTTTCAATCCCCAGGCGCCGCAAATTCTCTACGCCATACGCTGTTTGCGCATCAGGCAGATTGGATTACCCTGACCGGAGAAGAGTTTTTAACCTGGCTGCGTCCCTGGATCACCGAGCTTGGCCTGGATGCCGCCCAATTTGAATCGGATATCCTCTCCGACGCGGTCGAAGAAAATATACTGGCTGATTTACAAAGCGCTGAAGCGCTGCAACTTCCGGGCACACCTTTTATCCTGGTGAACCAGAAACCATACCCCGGATTGCAGGATATCGAAAGTCTGCGCAGTATTATTAACCGCTATCAGTCATTTATGAACAGTAACATCAATACCTACAATGCCTGTCCTACAATGAATATTGATACCAGCAAGAACCTGCAAGCCCGCATTATCACTACCCAGGGCATTTTGCTGGTGGATCTATTTGAGGATCAAGTGCCCTTCACGGTGAATAATTTTGTTTTTCTGGCACGTGAAGGTTGGTACAAAGATAATCCATTTTATCGAGTCATTCCAGGGTTGATGCTCCAGACCGGCGATCCATCCGGAACGGGAAGCGGAAATGCCGGGTATGTATTTGGCAATGAAATCCGTCCCGAATTACAATTTGATCAACCGGGGATGCTGGCAATGGCCAACTCCGGCACTGCAGACCCAATTTCAAACAGCAGTCAATTCTTTATCACCTATGACGCCCTTCCATCTTACACCGGCGGATACACAGTTTTTGGCAAGGTGATTGAGGGATTAGATTTGATCCACCAATTCCCTGCATCCGACCCGATGAGCGGGCAATACGCTCCCCCGCAGGACCGCATTCTATCCATTGAAATTCTGGAAGGAGAATAAAATGACTGAAAATAGCGGGAATCATAATGGTTTTCTGGCTGCTCGAAATTTAGTTCTCAGCCTGCTCAGCCTGGCGAGTGCCGCTCTGATAATCGGTCTGATCCTGTTATCCGGTTTGATTAATTCACTGGCTGCAGAAACGGGAGCAAATGGAATACAGGAAATCTACGGCCTGGTCTGGATATTTGGCTTTTTTGCATTGTTACTCCTGCCCCTATTTGTTATTTCGATCTATCAAATACGGAATAAACCCCAACCTGCGTGGCTCAGATTCCCGGTCTTAAAACCGATCGGTGTAATAATCAGTTTTGCTATCTGGGTAGTTATTTTAGTCGGCTCCTATTGTCTCGAGCAGCAATCGTCTCTCGCCTGGCCGCTGATTCCCCCATTGAAAATATTTGCCGTTGCCCTGCCCCTAGGCTTGATTATTTTATATCTGGCACAAAAATTTAATCCTGCCGAACCCTCCCGCAGCTGGGGATTAATATCCTTTAGCCTGGTGATTACAGAACCATTAACCATCTTCTTTGAAGGGCTGTTGATTATCCTTCTTATAGTCGGTCTTGGACTGACAATCGATTGGTCACAGGCGGTAGGCAGTGAAGGGTATGTCTATTTGAACCGCCTACTATTTGACATAAATAATCCGGAACTTCTTGGTCGTATCTTAACGCCTTTTCTTTTACAGCCCACCATTCTGCTCATTGGTTTTATTATCTTTTCGTTGGTCGTTCCGGTGATTGAAGAGATTATGAAACCCCTGGCACTCTGGTTTTTAAACAAGAAAAATATGCTCGCTAGTGATGGTTTTTATTATGGCGCAGTGACCGGTATGGTTTTTGCATTGATCGAATCCATTCTAGGATTGACCGGCCTCGGCGCGGATAGCTGGGTGAGCATGTCGGTGGTACGCGTGGGTACCGGGATCCTGCATATCTTCACTTCGGCGATGATGGGCTGGGCGTTGACCTCAAGCTGGCGGTCCTATCGCATGGGTAAGCTTGGTCTGACTTATCTGGGTTGCATTGCCATTCACGGGCTGTGGAATTTCCTGGCAATTTCCATCTCAGTGAATGAAATTCTGCCGGGAAGTGTCAATTCACAGCAGGAATTAATCCGCATTTTCTTCCCGGTAATTCTTGTGCTTATGGCGCTGGGTATGTTATTAGCCCTACTGCGGCTTGGACAGAAGTTGGCTGTGGAACAAAAAACTGAATATCTGGCGTAGTTCTCCCGTTCAGGCGGGTTTGTATTATTGGAGGAACCATGAAACGCGAAGCCTTAATGGCCTTTACAAAATTCATCCTTAATATCATTACGCAAAAAGAATTTCGTGGCTTGGAAAATATTCCCAAGACCGGAGGCGTAATAATTACCACCAATCACATGAGCCGCATGGATATACCTTTTCTCTTTGTCAATCCAGTCAGATCGGATATCACCGCGCTGGTTACGGACAAGTATAAAAAGAATTCCTTCTTTGGCTTATTTACCACCCTTGCCGGCGGTATCTGGCTTGACCGCACGAAAGCAGATTTCACCGCTTTAAAAGAAGCCTTAAATGTCTTAAAAGCCGGTCGCGCATTGGGCATTTCCCCCGAAGGTACACGCAGCAATAGCGGTCAGTTGTTGGAAGGTAAAGCCGGCACGGCATTAATTGCCACCAAAGCCGGTGTGCCCATCGTTCCGGTGGCATTATCCGGCACGGAAACTGCTTTTAAAAATATCAGCCATTTTAAACGAGCCAAACTGGTGATGCATTTTGGACCGGCCTACACCCTGCCGCCGATTGACCGTGAGAATCGCGAAGAATCCCAGGCACGTGCCACCGAAGAGATCATGTGCCGGATCGCTGCGCTGCTGCCGGAAAAATATCACGGCTTTTACAAGGATCATCCGCGCATCAAAGAATTGCAGAAAGAACAGGGAGAGGTGTCCGAGTAAGGGCACCTTTTTTTATTTGAATTTGAACAGGTATGCATGTGATTCAGGACAGGTTTTCGATTCTGCCTGGTCCTTCACGGCATGGTGATATTAGGTATTTCCCGCTGATGAGCGTATTTTCAGCAGACCAGCCCGAAGTTTCTGGGAGACCTCTGCTTAAGTTTGTGCTCTCCCATCAACTCAGCCTATAATGGATGTTACACCTTAAAAAGAAGAGGAAAGGGAACCCATGAATTTTCCTGAAGTAAAACTGGAGATTTTCGCCCCGGCGCAAGCCGTGGATGCCATCCGTCAGGCCCTGCATGAAGCCGGTGCTGGGCGCATTGGCAACTATGATCACTGTGTCGCTATCAGTCCGGTGCAGGGCTATTGGCGCCCGTTGGATGGGGCGGATCCCTTTGACGGGCAGGTAGGCGTGATCAGCGAGGGGACGGAATGCCGGATCGAGATGAACTGCAAAGCCGAACTGGTGCAGGCCGCCCTCCAGGCCGTACGGTTTATACACCCGTATGAGGAACCGCTGATCAATATCGTGCCGCTGATCAATCATTTGTACGAGTGAAGAGGGTTGAGGGTGTATTTTTGTTCTTGTTTGCGGGGTATTTTTATATAATGATAGATGAACTTGGATGATTTTTAATTTGAATACCTGTTTGTAAACATAAAACTGCTTTTGAAACCGTCAATCAGCTCAATCCTCGTAATATATGGAAGTTTTGCAGGTTGTCCATTTGTTTGGGAGTCAAGTTTAGGGTAGCCAATGAAAATAAACTGTGCAATTGAAGTTTCAGGCCAACCAGATGAGGTATTTCCCTGGATAGATGATCCGGAGAAAGCAATGCTCTGGCAAAAAGGCGTTAAAAAAGGAGAAATCATCCGGGAGACTCCTGAAAAAATCGGCACAACTTTTACTGAAGAGATGGAAGAAGGGGGGAATAGCTAACAATGCATGGGATAATAACAGGGTATGTCAAAAATCAAATGATCTCTTTTCACCTTGAAAGCAAAATCCATAGCCTTGATGTTCGATATTCTAATTACCGAGAAGGATGGCAAATCTCAACTCCTGATGGAATCGAATATCGATTGGAAATTTCCACTGAATATTATGAGTATTATGATCGGTCGTAAGATTAAGGCTGGTATTTTGAAACAAACCGAATCGGAATTTGCGGAATTTAAAAGACTTTATGAAGAGGAAAAGGCAAAGAAATTTTTTTCCTTGCAAAAACTATAGTTCAAAATAATATTGTAAAATGTCCACAACAAAGGGTGGACTGAATGACAGGAATTAGGATCAATCTACAAGAAATTTATGGTTTCAAATTTCTCCAGCTTTCAAGTTAAACGATGGACAATGAGCCCGTCTGCACTGCCAACAAAATGGCTCTCCTACAACCCTCACAATCCTGTCAATAATTTTTACGATTCAGCATACAATATGCTTGTGGATTGATTCCCCACTATTCTGGTTATAAAAATATTTACCTCTTGTCTACTCAGCGGGCAGCGAATTAGGGTTCAGGAAGGTTGAGATGAACATCTATCAAAAATGGCAAAACAAAGGTAGTTCCAAAGGCATGCGATTCCTCGCATTGATCCTGGGCGCTTTGATTTTCCCCATCGGGATTCCGGCAATTCTGATCCTCTTGCTGCCGCGCGTGGATGCCCTGCTGGGAATCAGGTCATTTAATGCTGGAAATGTTAATATCATCATTGGCATCATCGCCATACTCCTGGGCGGCTATCTGGCATTATGGACAATCAGCACGCAAATTAAACTTGCCTCCGGAACTCCCTTTCCGATGCTACCCACCCAGAAATTACTCATTATCGGGCCCTTCACTTATTGCAGAAATCCAATGACCCTGGGGACGGTCATTGCCTATACCGGCGTCGCCATTTGGGTTGGATCGTATACGGCATTGTTTGCCGTTTTGTTTTTCTTTTTGCTCCTCGTAATCTATGTGAAAATCTTTGAAGAGAAAGAATTGGAATTGAGATTTGGGCAGGACTATGTAGCGTATAAAAAAAATACGCCCTTCATTCTTCCCATCAAATTCGCAAAAGCGAAATCCAAGAAATAACCCGCTGTCGTTGGGTAGTCCTGCCAATGAACAGTCTCTTATAGGTCACATGCTGCATACGCCTTCAATTAGATTTCAGAGTATTAATCTTCTCCAGTGTGATAACTCAGCGTGAATAATCATCGGAATTATGCAGCTGTGTTGTAGATCCATGGATTATTTTGACCCTTCTGGAAGGTGTGCCATCGATGAATGACGAAAAAAGATTGCAGAATTCTCGGCAATATTGGGATGAAATCGCATCGTCATTTGATGACGCGCCGGACCATGGTTTACACGATCCTGTCATCCTTGAAAATTGGACCGCTTTTCTTAAAACATGGCTTCCATCTACCCTGTCATCTATTTTGGATATCGGGTGTGGAACGGGGTCCTTAAGTGTGGTGCTTGCCGGGCTTGGTCATCAAGTAACAGGCATTGATCTGTCCCCTGTGATGATTTCCTTGGCTCAGCAAAAAGCGGCTGCTCAAGGATTTCAAATTGAATTCCAGGTGATGGATGCGGCTTATCCCAAGTTTCCACCAAAGCAAAAATTTGATGTGATTCTTTGCAGACACCTATTGTGGGCCTTACCGGAACCCAAACACGTCCTTCAAAGGTGGACGGAGTTCCTGCTGCAGAAAGGAAAATTATTCCTGATTGAGGGTTATTGGGGAACCGGCGTTGGCTTGCATGCCCAAGAGATTATTGACCTACTTCCCCCGACATGCGCCACTTTTTCCTATGAGAAGCTAAGTGAGAATCCGGATTTTTGGGGTAGAAAAGTGAACGATGAGCGCTATGCCGTCATCGCAGCGTTTGGTAAATAAAGGCAAGGAAACAATAGGTAAATTAATTTACCCCACTGTGACCCGATTCCGTCCGGCTTCTTTGCTTTGATACATCAATTGGTCTGCCCTGCGCACGAAGGATTCAATCGTATCCGATGCTTGCAGGAGCGTTCCCCCAATTGAAATGGTTACGGAATGATTGTTATCTTCTATATCCAGACGCGAAAATTGAATCAGCATGCGCAGTTTTTCCGAAATGTCTTTTACTACTGCCAGGGAAGGAACATCATTCAGGATTACCAGAAATTCTTCTCCGCCCCAACGGCCAATCACATCCGATTTGCGAACATTATGCTGCATGGTGGCTGCCACCATTTGCAAAACCTGATCCCCGACATCATGACCAAACGTATCATTGACCTTCTTGAAATTATCAATATCCAAAAACAATATACCGGGGCTGGTATCCAGGCGCGGATCAAACTCAGCGTATGCAGCCTTAAGACGTCCTTCCAAAAATTGGCGGTTACCGATACCGGTTAATGGATCAGTCAACATTGTGCTGCGTAATTGATGGATTTCCTCTCGGGCAGCCGAACCTTCAAGATCGGTGCTAAAGGTTTCCACAGCCCCAATAATGCTGCCGTTTTTGTCTCTAAGCGGAGCTGCACGAATTAGAATGGGTACACGATGGCCGTCGGCATGATGCAGAAATACATGCGCCTCTTGCACAATCCCATCCTTCATACAGGCTGCCATTGGACAGTGCTTCTGGCACAATTGAATTCCTGCGGCATTGACATGATTGAGAATGTTATCTCGGCAGGAATGCCCCACTACATTCTGGGCCTCATATCCTGTGATGCGTTCCGCGCCATGATTCCAATAGGTGATCACCCGCTCGCGATCTACAAAATAGACCCCGTCATACAAGTGATCAATGATATCTTTATAAAAATTTGTTTCTTTTTCCATTTAGCAAAATCCCGATTGGTACTTGATTCACTAACTTATTCAAAAATTGGCTAGCAAAATCTTATGATTATTTTAAGATTTTTAGCATATCTTCATTTTCCAGAATTCTTTGACAGTGTCCATGAAAGCCGGATTAATTCGCAAAAAAACACCTTCCTTTGCGAGATTAAGAATAAACTGGATGCCTAACAATGAAAAAGGATATCCGATCTATACGCATTAGGTAAACATTAAAGCCCGCCAAGAAAATCATAGCTGATTTTCTTTTGGACGGCTGAGATCTGGGAAAAAGCCTGCTTTAACAATTCCTGCTGCATGGTACCCAGCTGTCCAGGATGGATGCTGTTGCGCTGATCCTGACCTGCTTGAATAGCATTTAGTTGAGATTGCAGACGCAGTTGCATCAAAAAATCATAGGTACTAATAATTTCATCCCGGCTTGTGGCAAGAATATGATTTCTGGAAGCCAGAACTTCCAACCGTTCCAGGGTGTGAGTTTGGGGGATTTGGTACCGCAAAGCATACAGACGAGCAAAACTGACGATCGGCATCATGGCGTCTTTTAAATTAATTTCGCCACTGTGCTCCGAATCACCCGCACCCAAATAAACATTACCCATCAAACGGAAGGGGGGTTTGAACATCAAGGCATTTTGAGCAAAGTGGTAATAGATACCCGGTTTGACCGCTAAAACTTCTTGGATGGTTCTGCGCAGGGCATTGGTCAGATTAGCATCTCCATATACAGTGCGCAAATCCATAAAAATACTGAGATCAATAATCTCCTGAGGTTCCGATTTTTCAACCCAGGTTTCCAGACTGGATTGCCAATCCTCCAGAGAACGGCACCAGCGCGGATTATTGGCCATCACCTTGCCGCGGCAAGTTGGATAGCCTGCTTGTATCAAACCCTGGCATACCCATTCTCCCAGTTGTAGATAATAGTCAGCGACTTGCTGCGGGTCATCCTGTGGTGAAAGTTGGTATAGAATGCCGTTATCCTGATCCGTCAGCAAAGTTTGTTCCTGACGCCCCTGGCTGCCCATGGCGATAAATGCAAAAGTAGTGGGGGCTGGTCCTAAATCTTCCATGGCCAATTGGATCAAATGCTCTGTGGCGGCGTCACAGATGGAGGAGATCATATGGGTGACATGTCGCGGATTCGCACTACTATCCAGCAGTGTTTTTGCCAGAACCGGAACCCGCATTGTGTGATGCGCCACTTCATCCACGGTTCGTGAACGGGAAACTTCACGGGTTAGGACAATGGGACCATACCGCTGAAATTGGATCAAGGATTTACTGTCGATGACACTGACAATTTGTCCATTTTTATCCTCAACGGCTAAATGACGGACGCCTTTCTCTTCCATACGCAGGAGAGCCTCATAGATCAACGCATTTTCCGAGACCTTGGTAATCGGGGAACTCATGATCCTGTGGACGGGGGTTTGTAAATCAATATTCTCCGCCAGAACCCTGGCACGCAAATCATGATCGGTGATAATGCCGATGATGGTTTCATTTTCACTGGCCACCAGTGCCGCCGTGGCTTGTTGAGCGGTCATCATCCGGGATACCTGCTCTATGTTGGTATTCATATCACATATGAGAATATCACGGCCAAGGGTATCCAGACTTTCATGAAGGAATAACAACGAGGTTTGTAATTTTTCCAGGGCAGCATCTGTATCCGCTTCCTGTTTGCGTTGCCTGGTTACGTCCATCAAAATCCCAACTATCGAATCCGGCTGCTGGTTATTATCCTGCACCAAACGGGCAGATAAGGAAAGGATTTGAGCGTTCGCATCCCTGGTTTCGATAAAGAGAATATGATCCTTAACTTCGCCCGCTTTCATCAGGATTTGGAAAAACTGGTGATATTCGGATGGATCAGAAAAGAAATCAGCCAATGAAGGTTGTGTAGCTTCTGCCATGGTAAGATGGGGCAAAAACGAACTGCCCATTTTATTAATTTCAGTAAAAACCGCCCTGCGTGTTGCTCGGGCGTGAAAAATACCTACCTCTGCCAATTGCGCAGCCAGGGCCAATCCCTTCTGTTCTGAAGTCATCGGTTGGATAGTGATATCTTTGGCAAGCAGAATAAACCCTTGCTGGCCGGTATATCCGAGTGGCGTGAGCGTGAATATACATTCTACAAAACTGCCGTTTCGGTGTTGAAGACAACCTTCCAATGCTTTTTCCATTAAACCTTCTTCAGGGATTGTTCCTTGAAAAAGCTGCCATATTTTTTCATTGCCGTTCACATGTGGCAGTACATCAGCAAGATCAAGAAATTCCAATTGGGATAGCGTATATCCCAGCATGGTTAAGAATGTTGGATTTGCATACCGGCAGCGATCATTTACGATCATCAGGGTGCCTTCAGTGGTGGATTCCACCAGCGCATGATAACGATCCGTTGATTCTCGCAGTGTATCCACAACTTCCTGCCGTGCTCTTTCAATTTGCAAACTTTGCTGCAAGACGAAAAAGAGCAACAATACAATTGCCCCGGAAATGAGCAAGGATGTCGTAACCAAACTTGCTTCGATGCGTGAAATTTCCTGATGGACATCATCGATATATACACCGGTCCCGATAATCCAGCCCCAAGGCTCAAATCCTTTGACGTACGATTCCTTGGGTTCCAGCCGTGTGGGATCATCGTTCCATTGCCAGACATAGTCAATATAGCCTTCACCATCCCGCTGCACCAATTGAGCAAATTCAACAAAGATGGGCACGCCTCTCGGATCACGAAAACTGGTAAGTTCCTGCCCGTTCAACTCCGGTCGATACGGATGCATGATCATTCGGGGTTCCATATCCTGAATCCAGAAATAATCTTTTCCTTCCTGACCATAACGCAAAGCTTCAATACGGGTGATGGCCGATTCTTGCGCTTCCTCGCGGGAAAGCAGTTTATTTTCTTCATCCTTTTGAAAAGAAGCCAGAATGCTCCAGGCAGAATTGGTCAACTCACGAATCATTTCCCGTTTGCGTTCCAATAGAGTTTGTTCAAAGGATGGCAACACGATCCCCCACAGCGCGGAAAGGAAAAGAAGGATGGCAACCAGGGTAGGAAGAAAGATGCGCACCACAAAGGCACGCCGGCGGAAACGTGGGTGTTTTTCACTTCTTTGTTTCTGTATGTCTTGGTGTTTGGCATCGGGGTGCTGATTTTTCCGAGAAGGTTCAAAAAAGACAGGACTGGAAAATAGTGCTTCGCGGAAAGCATTCCAATCCTTTCTCGGCATTTCGATGCCATACTTTGGACTGCCCAATCCATTCGCACCATGAAAATCGGTTCCGGCGGATATTAATAAACCGGATTTTTCAGCCAGGGTGCGTAACTGGTTTTGTTGGTCTTGCGAAAAAGACGCATAGATGGCTTCAATGCCGTCCAATCCTTTTAATTTTAAGTCCGCAACAAAGCTTTCCAATTTATCCGCATCGGATTTAAAATACAGCGGGTGCGCCCAAAAAGCCAATCCACCGGCATGGTGAATGAGATTGATGGCATCATCCACAGATAATTGACCTTGGGGGGCTGCACTTATCCCTGGGCTGTCCTCGGAATCTTTTATGCGGTGATTACCGGCTTTTCTTAACGATCCGGCGATACTGTGAACATCCAGTGTGCGAATTTGACGCATGGAAATTAATGTCGCAGCCAGTTCGGCATTTTTAACATCCACGCCATACCCTAAAAGATGGATTTCCTGACCATGGTATTGTGCTGTTAACTCGATTCCTGGAAAATAGGCAATATTATATTTCTTCAGTGCCTCATGAAATCGGGGAAGTCCTTCCAACGTATCATGATCCGTTAGAGAAGCATAGCACACCCCGGCAGCTGCCAGATTTCCAGCCAGCTCCTCGGGGGTTTGTTCTCCATCACTAAAGAAAGTATGGCAGTGCAAGTTAACTAGAATAGTATCGCTCATCGTCCTGTCCGGTATGGAAAATGTGGGGTGTGTTCAGGTTGAATTCGAATCTTTCAGCACAATCGGAATTGCAGCATAGTAGATGGTTAAAAAAATAGTACAAGGCTGGGTATTTCCAAGGAAATACCCAGCCCATACGGAAAAATTAAGCCTTCACTTTCCCGTTTTTCGGGGTAAGCAAGGAAACTACAATCAACGTGGCAAAACTTAATGGGATGGAAATGATCCCGGGATTGTTTAGCGGTACGGGTGCGTCTAAAGGATTCAAACCATATAACGTGTAGAGCTCTGGAGAAAATGCGATTAATGCCAATGAGGAGACGATACCCACGATAATGGAAGCAGAAATGCCCTTGGCCGTGGTTTTTTTCCAGAAAAGCAACATCAGGATGGCTGGTAAATTGGCAGAAGCCGCCACTGCAAAGGCCAAACCGACCAGGAAGCTGACATTCATACCTTTGAATAGAATACCCAAAAGAATGGCGATTCCACCAATGACAAAGGCTGATATTTTTCCTGCGTTGACTTTTTGCGTATCCGTCATTTTGATCTTTAAATAGCGATCAAACAGATCATGGGCAACGGCTCCCGAGGAGGCGACAATTAAACCGCTGACGGTACCCAAGATAGTGGCAAAGGCAATCGCTGAGATAATGGCAAAGAGCAGTTCACCAAAAGAGCGCGCCAGTAATGGTGCGGCCATATTGCTGTCCGCCGGATTAATGCTGCCGTTCACCATGGCACCCAGCCCCATAAAAAGGGTGAGAACATAGAAGAAACCGATGGAGGCAATAGCCACGATGGTGGATTTGCGTGCACTAGCTGGGCTGGGAACCGTATAATAGCGGATGAGAATATGAGGCAGCGCAGCCGTTCCTAGGAAAAGAGCCAACATCAGGGACAGGAAGTCCAGTCGCTCCAAGAAGGTGCCTTCAACCTTAAACTTCAGCCCGGGCCGCATGATCCGATCCCCGGGGATCAACTTTGGATAATATACGGTGACTTTTTCACCAGCCTCGTTTTGAAAACCGGCTGTTTTCCAGGTGCGCACGATGGTTTCTTTATCGGTGAGGATAGCCAAAAATTCAAACAGGGACAGCTTGCCAGTTTCTACATTCCCTTCCCCGTTAATTTTTTCAAGATTTCCTACCAGACGAAGTTTATTTTCCTCGCTGGCAGGGGCCCCATTGATCCACTTGCCGTTAGATTTATCTTCAACAAACTGGGTTTCATCCAGTACCAGTGCGCCCTCTTTTTCGGAAAGCGACCACCAGGACTCTTTGCCCTCATGGGACAATTTCACAAATTCCAAACCGCCTTTAACTTGAACATCCTCATCAACCGTCCAACCTTCTTCGGTTACTGACAACTGATCTGCGACTCTTGTTGCTGCAAGATGTGAATATTCATAAAAGGCCACTTTTCCGCCTTGATCTGGTTGCGTGGAAAGGCCACGAATGACCACTGCACCCACCAGGACGGTTGAGAAAATAATTAAAAGCGAGCCTTTTAAAAACTGTACATACGTAGTGGATGCCATACCTGCCGTAGCAACAATCGTGATCACAATTGCACCAACCATAACCACACCCCAGGCATGAGGAATTCCCAGCAAGGGTTCAACCAGAACGCCAGCGCCAACCATTTGAGGAATAAGATAACAAATGGAGACAACCAGCGTACTGATGGCAGCGGTTAATTTAATACCGCGAGAGTTGTAGTTTGCATCCACTGCGTCTGTAAAGGTATATTTTCCAAGACGTTTTAGTGGCTCTGCGACCACAAAAAGAGCCACAATCCAACCTGCCAGATATCCAATGGAATACAGGAAGCCATCATACCCTACGGTGGCAATCATCCCGCAAATGCCAAGGAAAGAAGCTGCCGAGAGATAATCACCGGCAAACGCAATGCCGTTGACACCCCAATGGATCTTTCCGCCGGCTGCATAATAACCACTGGAGGTTTTAGTTTTATTACCCAAATAAAGGGAGAGTCCGATTACAAATACGACAAAGAAGAGAAAAACGACGATAGCCATGGATTAGGATTCTCCTGTCTTTTTTGATTTATCAATCTGTTCGTAATGGGATTCTTTTTTGCGGCACATCCAATCATAGATCAAAGCTTCAATCAAGGCCACAATAATCAAGGAAAACCCATAGACCGTTGCCAGGTTTAACCCTGCCAGGACAATGGTAGCCATAGCCTGAGGACTGATTAAGTTGATGGCCACAAAACTGGCATAGAACAGGGAATAAAAAATAAACATCCGAATCCCCAAGCGGACTTTGTACGGTCCTGCGGGATCTTTACCTGCTGGTGTTGCTGGTTCATGCAACATAAGAATGGCTCCTTTTTGATATGATGGTGTTTGATTATTTGATTATATATGAAATGTTGATCAGATTTATCTATTAATTCCTTTGGGATTCCCATAATCCTGGAATCTTTGCGTATTTACATCAAATAAACAAAATGAGATGACTATTGATGTGGAATCTGACCCTGCTATCATTCGCTCCTGTTTATTCCGTCCATACCTCATTCTGAATCCCATATTCAAGGACTTGTATTCCAACACAACAATTTGTATAATATAGATATAAATTATCTATAAAGAATGGTTATTTATGACAGACCCAGAACTGCGCTATCAAATACTGGTTGAAAAATTACAATCCCGCGGCTCCCGCTTTACTTCACATCGACTTGCCTTATTAAGGTTGCTGGCCGTTTCAGAAGATCATCCCAATGCCACGCAATTATTTGAAAAACTTCGCCCTCAATTCCCCACCATCAGTCTGGCCACGGTTTATAAAACGATCGCCCTGCTCAAAGAGGAAGGGGAAGTGCTGGAAATTGATCTGCATAACGACAGCCATTATGACGGGAATAAACCCTATCCCCATCCTCATTTGATTTGTGATGTTTGCAGAAAAATCATTGACGGTGATGAAGTGCAATTCACAAATATTATTCATCAAGAGATTGAACGGAAATTTAACTTCCAGGTACATCGTGAGCAGATGATTTTTTACGGTGTGTGTCAGGCGTGCCAAAAAAGGAATTAAAAAATTTACTCAATATCAATAATTATTATCTATAAAGAGTCATGTAAATTAATCAGAGAAATTCAAAAGGATAGAAAAAAATGAAAAAGAAGAAACCTTTAACTACTGTCGCCGGGGCGCCCGTCCCTGATAATCAAAACGTTATGACTGCTGGAAAACGCGGCCCCCAATTATTACAGGACGTCTGGTTCCTGGAAAAACTGGCCCATTTTGATCGCGAAGTGATTCCCGAAAGGCGAATGCATGCCAAAGGATCCGGCGCTTTTGGCACCTTTACCGTAACCCACGACATTACCCGTTATACCAAAGCCAAGATCTTTTCGGAAATTGGCAAGAAAACGGATTTATTCGTTCGCTTTTCTACTGTAGCCGGGGAGCGCGGCGCCGCCGATGCCGAACGAGATATTCGTGGATTTGCTATCAAGTTTTACACCGAGCAGGGCAACTGGGATCTGGTAGGCAACAATACCCCGGTCTTTTTCCTGCGCGATCCCCTCAAATTTCCGGATCTTAACCACGCCGTAAAGCGCGATCCACGGACCAATATGCGCAGTGCAAAAAACAACTGGGACTTCTGGACTTCCCTGCCGGAAGCCCTGCATCAAGTCACCATCACCATGAGTGACCGCGGCATCCCTGCCAGCTATCGTCATATGCACGGTTTTGGCAGTCATACTTTCAGCTTCATCAATGCAAAAAATGAACGCAATTGGGTGAAATTCCACTTTGTATGTCAACAAGGGATCAAGAACCTGACTGATGAAGAAGCAGAAATGCTGGTGGGAAAGGATCGTGAAAGCCACCAACGCGATCTAATGGAAGCCATTGATCGCGGCGATTTTCCAAAGTGGAAGTTGTTTATCCAGATCATGACCGAAGCGCAAGCGAAGAAAATGCCCTACAATCCCTTTGATCTGACCAAGGTCTGGTTTAAAAAAGACTTTCCTTTGATGGAAGTGGGTGTTATGGAGCTGAACCGCAATCCGGAGAACTATTTTGCAGATGTAGAACAGGCGGCTTTTAATCCCGCCAACATTGTCCCTGGTATCGGCTTTTCCCCGGATAAAATGCTGCAAGGCCGCTTATTTTCTTATGGGGACGCCCAACGATATCGCCTGGGTGTAAATCATCATTCCATCCCGGTCAATGCGCCGCGTAATGATGCACACAGCTATCATCGGGATGGGCAAATGCGCGTGGACGGCAACTACGGCAATACCCTGGCCTATGAACCCAACAGTTATGAAGAATGGCAGGAGCAGCCTGATTTTTCTGAACCGCCATTGGAATTGGAAGGCGCAGCCGCAAATTGGGATTTCAGAGACGATGATGACAACTACTACACACAACCAGGTCTTCTATTTCGCGTCATGTCTCCTGCACAGCAGAAAGTGCTGTTTGAAAACACGGCTCGCGCCATGGGGGACGCTCCAGAAATGATAAAAATCCGTCATATCGGCAACTGTCTTAAAGCCGATCCGAAGTACGGCGAAGGAGTGGCCAAAGCACTCGGCATACCTCTGAGCAAAGTTTCCTGAAAATAAACTCAACATCCCCCTGGCAATGATCGCCAGGGGGATGTACTTTCTCTATGCAGGTTCCGTCCGGTGGGGGCTCAGCAAATCCATGCTACGCATTTCGGATAGGCGGATTGGAATCTTCTGTGAAGGGGCAAGACTGACAGGTTTTTGTTAATTAGCCTCCCAATATGGAAAAACGCATCCACGGATTTACAATTTCATTCATGCAATTCCGCTCTGGTGCGTTTACAATTAATGATGGTTACCTTACCCTTTCTATCAGGAGAACTTATGAAAACCATTGGCTTGATCGGCGGCATGAGCTGGGAATCCTCCATTGAATATTATCGTATCGTCAATGAAGTTACCAAAGCCAGACTTGGGGGGTTTCACTCCGCAAAAAGTCTGATGGTCTCAGTGGACTTTGCCGAGATTGAATTACTCCAGCAGCAAGGCGCCTGGCAGGCAGCCGGTGAGATCCTGGCCGCCGCTGCGGAAAATCTGGAACGCGGCGGGGCGGATTTTATCGTGCTGTGTACCAACACCATGCACAATGTAGCGCATGCCATTCAATCCAGAGTCCAAATCCCGTTCCTGCACATCGCGGATGCCACCGGAGTTCACATCCAGAATCTGGGACTGCATAAAATCGGTCTCCTGGGAACCCGTTTCACCATGGAACAGGATTTTTACAAAAACAGACTGGTGGAGCAGTACGCTCTGGATGTCCTCATTCCCAAGGAATCGGATCGGGAAACAGTCCATCGCATCATCTATGACGAATTGGTTAAAGGCGTCATTCTACCCGTTTCCAAAGAACGCTACCTTGAGATTATCCAAAAAATGCAGGCAGAAGGGGCAGAAGGAGTCATCCTGGGATGCACGGAAATCGGTCTGTTGGTTCAGGATGGCGAATGTGAAATCCCCCTCTTTGATACCACCCGGCTGCATGCCATTGCTGCCGTGGATTATGCGCTTGCGGAGTAAATCAACGGGTTTAAATTAGACAAAGCTAAAATTTGCGAACTCGGATACAATTATCCCATCATCAATGTAAATTATCCTGTATAGACTGCACGGTAATAATATAATAGAGGTTGTTTCCAGTAGCCGGTAGGAAGGATGCTGGTACGTAAGGAGTTTAGCATGCAAATCGTAACAGATAGTGGTACTGACTTGTGGCTTTCCAAAGAACAGGCAGCTGACCTGTCCATTCATACCGTACCGTTAGTCGTCACTCTGGATGGGAAATCCTATCGTGAAGGAATTGATATTGAACCAGGCGATTTTTATAAATTACTGGAAGCAAGCAATGGTCTGCCGGTAACCTCCCAACCTTCTGCAGGCAACTTTGCCGAAATCTATCGGCGCCTGGCCGCTACGGATCCGGAGATTTTATCCATCCACATGACTTCCGGTTTAAGCGGCACCTACAATTCCTCCCTTGCCGGCGCAGCCATGGTTCCCGAAGCCCATGTCACTCATGTGGATACTAAAACATTGTCCGCAGCTGCCGGTTGGCAAGTGGAAGCCGCAGCCAAGGCTGTTAAAGCAGGCTGGGCAATAGACCAAATTCTGGCCTTAGTAAAGCGTGTCGGGAAAGCCAGCAATTGTATGTATACCTTGAACGAATTACGGTACCTGATACACGGCGGACGGATCAGCCATATGAAAGGACTGATCGCTTCTTTCCTGAACCTCAAACCCCTGATTGGGGTGGAGACAGTCAATGGCACCTATATCCAGCTTGGTCAGGCACGTACTTTCCGGCGGGCATTGGAAGGATTGGTAAGAAAGATTGGAACCTACCATGCCCCGGGCAGCACTTTGCGGGCCCAGGTGCTGCATTCTTTCAATCCGGAAGCCGGTGTCATGCTGCGCGAGCTGGTGGATGAGCAATATAATTGCACCTGGCTGCCCATGGGACCCATGTCCCTGGTCTTGGGTGCGCACACCGGTCCAAGTATGGTGGGTGTGGCCTTTGCACCACTGGAAACTTTTGCCGAACTGCCGGGATAGATTTCCCATCAACGCCTTGGGTTTCGCTAGACAACCAAAGTAAAGCGTCCTTTAATTGTGAAGGGCGCTTTTTTAATTTAAAAAACAAGTCCCTATATCAGAAAATACTTCTCATCAGGCGTAGGATGCATTGCAATGCATCACATTTGCCATTTGAATAATTGAGGATTGAAAGATTACAGCAATAAAATGGGGTTTATTAAAAGAAAATTAATAGAATATTTGAGTTTATCGTTTTAGTGTCCTGTAATTCATGATTTATCGAAAGAAATTGCCTCAAAATTGGAAAAGTATCAAATGCGCTCCGTAAATGATAGGGCGCTTTTTTAATCCAAAAAACGGGAGTAGGTATATAGTATTTCCATAGATATTTCATCACTGTACATTGCAAATGAGTTATACGCCAAAATAAAGGGAATCTGATGAGTGAAATTACTGCTGAAAATCAAAAAATACTGACTCGATACGCGGAAGGTCCAAGCCGTTTGATAAATGCTGTAGCGGGCCTGAATGAAACAAATCTCAATCAATCTCTTTCCAGCAGCAGCTGGAGCATCCGTCAACTAATTCACCACATCGCCGATGGGGACGATTTTTGGAAACTGGCCATCAAAGCCGCCATTGGGAATAACGGGGGTACGTATAATGTAAATTGGTATTGGGAAATTGAACAAGATGAATGGGTGGCCGGTTGGGATTACGCCGGTCGGGAAATCGATTCCTCATTGGCGCTGTTTACAGCCAACCGCCGGCACACGGTAGCCTTATTGAATCATTTTCCGCAAGCTTGGGAGCATTACGTCAATATTCCCTGGCTGGATGGAGAAATAAGAAAAGTTGTCGTTGCATCCACGCTGGAAGGTCAGGGTAATCATGCCATCGGGCATATTGAGAATATTCTAGCAATTCGAAAACTGCATGGGATTTGAGTTTCAAACCAGAATAATAGTGATACATTCTAATAGAATGCGCCGCTAAATTCTCCAAGAAAACCTTAATCTGGTTATAATCCCATTGGAGAAATTACCCCATGAGCCCATTTTTTCGTTTGGCAGAACTTAAAGATGCGCAGGATATTTTAGCCATCTATACTCCAATTGTATTGCATACAGCCATCTCGTTTGAGCTGCAGCCTCCGACCCTGGATGAAATGCGGCGGCGTATTACTTCGACGTTAACCCAATATCCGTGGCTGGTTTGTGAGAAGGAAGGAAAACCTCTGGGCTATGTGTATGCCAGCAGCCATCGCTCACGTGCAGCTTATCAATGGGCAGTGGACGTTTCAGCTTATATTCATCCTGAGGCACGGCGCATGGGGGTCGGCCGGGCGCTTTATCATTCCCTTTTCAATCTATTGCGATTGCAAGGGTATTATCAAGCCTTCGCTGGCATCGCTTTACCCAATCCGGGCAGTGTCGGGCTGCACGAAGCCATGGGATTTGAACCCATCGGCGTGTATCGCTCGGTGGGGTATAAGTTGGGCGCCTGGCATGATGTCGGTTGGTGGCAGCTTACCTTGCAGCCCCTGGTTTCAGCGCCTGCTCTGCCTTTACCCCTGGAAGCTATCCTTCATTCTGATGCGTGGCAGGAGAATTTGATCTCAGGCCTCCCGCAGTTAAAATGCTGACCCATCCAATTGGGCAGAGAATCAATTATCTGGCTAAGATTTTCTTAAAAATTCTTCATCCAATACAGAAATATTAAGAATACTCTTGCAATCTTATGAACAAATAAGATGTACACTGAAATTGAAAATCTTAACCATACAAGATCGTACAGTGAGTGAGCTGTAAAAAGGAGTAACAAATGATGGGCGGACTCAGTTTATTTTGGTTTTTACTGATAGGATTGGTAGCCGGCTGGCTGGCTGGCCGCATTATGAAAGGACATGGTTTTGGACTTTTGGTCAATCTGATCGTTGGCGTTATCGGATCCTTTCTGGGCGGTTGGTTATTTGGTTTGCTGGGGATTTCCACTTCAGGCATTTTAGGATCCCTGATTACGGCATTAATTGGAGCCGTCGTACTCTTATGGCTGCTGCGCTTGATCAAGAAAAGCTGATCTACAACAGCAAATAGACTGCCGGAGAAGCCTCAAGCTTTACCTGGTTCATCGACACGCCCCAATCCAATGGGGCGTTTTTGGTTCCTTGGGTATAATGTCTTTTGTACTGAACATCCAACTACGTTTTAGATTTATCAGGAAAGCCATAATGATTGTAAATGCGAGTAATCAAAAAGTGGAAATCCGCGATGGTATCCTTGAGGACATCCCGCTCCTATTATCCTTCATCCAAAAAATGGCTGACTTTGAAAAGCTGCCGATTACTGCCACGAAACAAAGTTTGCGGGAATCTCTCTTTGGCGAAACACCCGCCGCACGTTTCTTTTTTGTCTATGTTCAAGGAAACCCAATTGCTTATGTCACCTATTATTTTACTTTTTCCAGTATGATGGGTAAACGAGGGCTTTGGTTGGATGATTTGTTTATCGTGCCTGAATACCGCAGCCAGGGCATTGGACAAATCATGATGGCCTATATCGCAGATCTGGCGGAGAAAAATAACTGCGGACGCTTTGAGTGGACGGTATTGGATTGGAATGAAAATGCCATCCGGTTTTACAAGAAACTTGGGGCTGAAATTATGGATAGCTGGCGGCTCTGCCGCCTGCAAGGCGAACAGATTACGCCGTTGGCAGCAAATTTTGATAAGTACCGTCAGGATCACTAGCCGAATCATTTGTATAGACATGAGGAAAATAGTATGGAAATGCAACATATCCCTTTCGGGTTAACGGATTGGAAGCAGATTCCACCCACGGAACATGCAGGAGAAGCCGGTGTGGCCATGTGGCGCACCCAGCAATTTGACCAATTACGGGTGCGGATGGTGGATTACAGCCCAGGGTACCGTGCCGATCACTGGTGTCATAAAGGGCATATTCTTCTCTGCCTGGAAGGGGAGCTGCACACCGAGCTGGAAGATGGACGCATGTTTATCCTGACACCCGGGGTCAGTTATCAGGTGGCGGATCATGCGGAAGCGCATCGATCCTTTACCCCAAAGGGTGCCAAATTATTTATTGTCGATTAAACCGACTGATCCTCACTCAAACACCTGGATTATCGCTTCATGAGTCAGATCAAACAAAATCCCTTCAGGGATACAGGTCCATAAATGAAGCATAGAATTCCCACGTTGATAGTATGGAAAAAAACATGAAAACCAGAGATGAGACATCTAGCCTAAAACAATTCTTGCTCAATTTTCACCCTTCTGCCTTACTGCTTGCTGTCCAATTATTACAGTTGGCGATCTTCATGTTTTTTGATCAACTGCCCAATCGACAAACCTCCATCACCATAATTGGCATAGTAGTGTTGCTCCTGGTAGTTTGGGTGGTTGATCACAGCCCAGGAATAAATTGGGTCGCCTGGATTCTGGCTGTGCCTGCATTTGTCCTATCTATTTTCTCTATGTTTATTCCCGGCGAAAATCTATCAGGCTGGGCTGCATTCCTTCAAGGTTCGCTTTATTTTTATGGCGCAATTAGTTTAATTGTTTATATGATGGAGGACAACCAGGTCACCATAGATGAGTTGTTTGCGGTTGGGGCAACGTTCACCCTGTTCGCCTGGGGATTCGCTTTCTTTTACCTGGCCTGTCAATTCTGGCTGCCGGGTAGTTTTTACAGCATGGTAATTATCCCTGCACGTCCCCTTACCTTTATCGAATTGCTTTCTCTTAGCTTTACCAATTTAACGGCCACCGGGTTAAGTGATATTCTAGCAACGACGACCCCCGCCCGCATTCTGATCATGTTGGAACAGTTTTGCGGTATTGGTTATGTTGCCGTCGTGGTTTCCCGTCTGATTGGCATGACCTTAAAGGGGAAAAAAAAGACAAAGGGAACAGCTCTGGATGGAAAAACTCAGTCTGAATAAGCAGTAATAGTATTTATATCCATGGAATAGGATTTGGATCGCCGTGTGATTCAAAACTGACCTTTTCTCGTACCCGTACTTACCCCTGGTTTACCAAAAATAGAGAGCACTGTATAATTCATTTATCATGACACAAGAATCTAAGCCCTTCCACTTCATTTCCTCAAAATTCCATGCACCTGCGCCACCCCAAAATCATGTTTCAAGAACAAGACTCATCCATCTGCTTCAGGATGGATTGGATTACGGACATGCTTTAACATTAATTTCAGCACCGGCTGGCTATGGAAAAAGCGCACTGGTTGTTGAATGGCTGCAGCAAAGCGAATTAACCGTAAGTTGGTTGAATCTGGATGAAGCAGATGATGATCCTACAAGATTTCTGCTGTATTTCATTGCCGCCCTGCAGGAACTCAATGCTTCCATCGGCACGGAACTGTCTGCCGTTCTACGCGCTGGTCAATTACCCCCTGCGGAATTGTTGGTCACCGTGCTTGCCAATGAACTAATAAATACAAAAAATTCTTTTATATGTATTCTGGATGATTTTCAATCCATTCAGGAGAAATTCACCCTCGATTTTTTGCATGGCCTGTTAAGTCATGCGTTACCCAACTTCCACCTGGTGCTCATCAGCCGGGAGGATCCGGCAATCCCACTGGCAAGATTGCGTGCCAGAAATCAAATGACGGAATTACGTGCCAGTGAACTCCGTTTCACCTTGGCAGAGATCAATCTGCTTTATTTGCAGCAGATGAACTTGCAATTATCCAAATCCGATCTTGCTTTATTGGAACAACGCACTGAAGGCTGGATAGCTGGCTTGCAGTTGGCCGGGCTTTCCATGCAGGGCAGAACGAATCTTTCCCATTTTGTTGCATCCTTGAGTGGAAATCACCGTTATATTTTAAGTTACCTGACCGAAGAAGTACTCAATCTTCAATCCCAGGATGTACAAAATTTCCTGATGCAGTGCTCCATCCTCACCCGATTAACCGGTGATTTGTGCAATGCCGTCACCCAACAAAGCAACAGTGCCGCCTTATTGGAAAATTTATACACCGCCAACCTGTTTATCATCCCACTGGACGATGAACAAAGCTGGTATCGTTTTCATCCCCTCTTTGCGGATTTACTGCGTAGCCATTTGAACCAGTCCGATCCGGAGTTGAGGCTAGCCCTTCACCAACGCGCTAGCGACTGGTACAAACAGCATCAAATGCCCCTCGAAGCGATTGAGCATGCGCTAGCCGGTAAAGCCTATGCCACCGCTATTGGTTTATTGGAAAAATATCACAAAAACTTATTAAATCAAGGATACTTTCGCAAGGTTGAAGCATGGATTCAAACCATTCCTGAAGAATGGCGTTCAAGAAGTCCGCATACCAGTTTGCGCTTTGCCTGGATCCACCTGCTGCGCGGAAACATGGATAAGGTGAATCAATATTTAAAACAAACACGCGATGCCTTGACCAACATCCCTGAAACGCAACAGAGCAGAGAGCTGCAAGCTGAAGTGTATGCACTTGAATCCAACTTTCTGCAGACCGCGGGAAATGTCTCCGGGGCCATTACAGCCGCCGAGCAAGCCTTGTTGTGGGTGGGTTGCGACAATTCCCGTGTGAAAGGTTTGGCTTATCTTGGATTGGGGGCGGGGTATCGTCAGGCAATGAATTTAGAGAAAGCCTTGGATGCCTTCCAGCAATCCATTGATTTCAGCCGGTCTGCGGATGATCTGGTATCCGGTATGCTGGCCACCACCCATTTAGTATTAATGTGTCACCAGCATGGCCGGCTGCATCTGGCTGAAAAATACGCCTCCCAGGCTATTGAATGGTTTGATCAAACCAACATGGTTCTACCCCCAATGATTGGCGCTGTTTATGGCGCTTTAGGGCTGGTTTATTATGAATGGAATCAAATGGAAAAAGCCCTGGAATGCTATCATCGCGGTATTCAATTAGGAACTTTCTCGGGACATAACGCATCCCTGATTTATACCAAACTCAATCTCAGCCTAATCCGGACCGCAGAAGGAGATTTTGATGCTGCCCGGAATACCATCCATGAAGCAGAGGAACTGTTTCGCAAAGGCGCACCGGGCTGGCTCCGCCCAAATCTGATATACCGGCAGGTTCAAATGGCGCTGCATATGCAAGACTTGGATCTGGCAGAATCCCGCTTACGCGCCGGCGGCATCCAGGTTGCTGATCCCGTCGCCATCGCTACCTTTGACATTCATCTGGCGATTGTCCGTTTGTTACGGTCACGCAGGCAGGGAGAAGATGTAAATCAGGCGATGGACCTGGTGGAAAGAATACGTATTGAGACAGAGAAATATTCTCTGCATGGCACCACGCTGCAAGCCCTGCTTCTGGGGGCCATGCTTTTTGCTGAAAGCGGGAACTTCGCAAAAAGCCAGACCTGGTTGACCCAAGCGCTGGTCATTGCGGAACCCGAAGGATATTTTCGCGTATTTATCGATGAAGGAGAATCCTTGGCGGAGCTCCTGCGAAATATACCTCCTTCCGACTATGTCCAAAAACTGATCGCCGGATTTCACCCATCAGGTGCTCAAGAACCGGCCCCCACATCTGATGCCGATTTGATTGAGCCGCTCACCGAGCGGGAAATTGAGGTCTTGATCTTGTTGGCTCAAGGATTAACTTATGCCGAAGTTGCCTCCGCCCTGATCATCAGCGTCAATACCGTTCGTTATCATGTTAAAGGCATTTATGGTAAATTGAACGTCGACAGGCAGGCCAAGGCCTTAGAAAAAGCCAGACAGCTCAACATCCTATAAACAAAACTACATGATTTTCAACCACCGGACTACATGATGATGTAGTCCGGTTTTTTTATTGATCTTCTATACTTGGGGCATAACAAAAAAGGATGCCTCATGCACGCAAATTTTACTTTTTCAAATATCAGCCAGAAACGTCTTTACACCCTTGAGCTTGTCGGTAGATTGGATGAAGAGTTTATCAATGCCTACTGTCCGGCTGACACCGTACTGATACAAAAAAAGGATTCATCCATTTTGATGAATATTAATACCGACCAATCCGGCCTGATCGGCTTGATACGGGTACTTCACAATTTGGGATTTATCCTCCTTGCTTTAACTACATCTGGTGAAATCCCTGTACCATCCCCTAAAGGAAATTAACGAATTCAATATGAAATACCGAATTACATGCAAAGGTAAAAATGTCAAAAACAAATCTTTCTCGTCGTAAGTTTCTCCAAGTTGCCGGAATCACCCTGGCAGCCACCACACTGACCTGTACCGGGCTGGGCTACGCAGCCACCCGGATACCCGCCGTTGAAACTCCTGAAATTTCATTTTCTGAGGAACAAAAAATGAACAAAAGAATACTTGTTACCTATGCCACCAGAGCCGGGTCCACTGCAGAAGTGGCCGCCGCTATCGGTAAAACGCTGAACAAACGCGGATTTGCAGTCGATGTAAAATCCGTTAAGGACCAACCGGAACTGAAAGACTACCAGGCCATTCTGATGGGCAGCGCCATTCGTATGGGGAACTGGCTGCCCGAAGCGGTGGCGTATGTCAAAGACAATCAAGAAAGCTTAAAAAAATTGCCCTTTGCCACATTCTCTATCCACCTTCAAAATCTGGGCGATGATGAACTAAGCCTTTTGAATCGTCAGGCTTATTTGAATGCTGTTCGCACTTTGGTCAAACCGCTGGATGAAGGTTATTTTGCCGGAAACATGGACCTGAGCAAACTTTCCTTTGCCGATCGCTTGATTACAAAAATGGTAAAAGCCGAAACAGGTGACCAGCGTGATTGGGACAAAATCAATACCTGGGCAACTACTGTGCTTGCACAGGAGGTAATATGAAAAACAATACTCCTTTAAAATGGATCATACCCCTGATTTTTCTCCTGACACTGGCCGCCACGCTGGCCGGTCTCTGGCCGGCAGACGGCGAACCTTACCCCATCACCAATTTTCGCGGGGAGCAGGTGACCATCAATGCCCAGGGATTGTATTACTGGGATACCGTCAGTGCCACGGCTCAAATGCAGGCCAATGATTTGGTGACCCTGTTGGTGGGTTTGCCGCTGCTGGTGATCTCTTTCTGGCTCAGTTTACGCGGCTCCCTGCGCGGCAAGCTGCTGTTGAGCGGCACATTGGGTTTCATTCTGTATACTTACATCACCATGTGCTTTGGCACGGCTTATAATTCATTCTTTCTGGTTTATGTTGCCGATTTTGGTTTGAGTTTATTTGCCTTTGTGCTGAGCTTTCAGTGGATTGATCGGGAAAGCTTGCTGAGGCGTTTCTCAGATAAATTACCCCGCCGGCTTATTGCAGGTTTATTCTTTTTCTCCAGCGCCTTCTTGTTGATCGCCTGGCTCGGTCGTATCGCCCCCACCCTTCTGCAACATCAAATGCCCATGTTGGAAAATATTACCAGTATGTTTATCCAGGCTCTGGATCTGGGGATCATCGTCCCGACCTGTGTTTTATCTGCAGTCTTGCTTTTACGGCGCAATGCCTGGGGTTATTTACTTTCCTCCGTGGTTGTAATGAAGTTTCTCACCATGGGGCTGGCTGTCACTTTGATGGGCCTCAACATGATGCGGGTGGGTGTCTCTGCGGATGCAGCCGGGTTGGTAATTTTTGCAACCATCACACTGCTAAACCTGATCTTGGCGATCATTTTACTCAACTGTATCACCCCAGAATCAAAAGTGGCATTTGTCAATCAATAGGAAAATCTCATGGTACGCATATCAGCTATTTTCTCAGTAATACTTTTCTCCCTGCTCAGTTTTCTCAGCGCACCCGTCGAAAGGCAGGTTGGTTTGATCCTGATCGGCGGTGACTACACCATTCAGGCAGATGAAATCCGCCGCGGGGATGTGGTTGTCCTATTAGCTTCGATTACACTCGAGGATGGCGGTATAATCGAAGGCAGCCTTCGCACTTTTGGTGGCAGCGTATCGGTAGGCGGCAGAGTCACTGAAAATATTCAATCCATTTCAAGTGACCTAAACATTCATCCAACTGCGCAAATTTCTGGGAAACTTAATCAACTGGGCAAGCTTCCCTTTCAGCAGCATCTGCCATCCGTACTATTGGTAATCTCGTAAAAAACAGACCGAATCAGAGTTGTTGGAGGGAATGATGTTGATAAAGGATGCACAATTTGAAATGCGAACCGCTTTCTCTGGTGGCTTTGCAGGTCAATTAATCTCCGGTCTGATCTGGTTAGCGGCGGCAGGACTCGGTCAATGGGCGAATCCAAAATCCGGCATGCTGATGTTGTTCTTCGGTAGTATGCTTATTTTTCCCTTAACGCAGGGATTAAACCGGTTGATAGGTGCCCCTGCAAAAGTTAGTTCATCCAATAGTCTTTGGGATTTGGGTACCCAAATTGCCTTTACCGTACCTATCAATTTTCTTTTAGTGGGAGCCGCCACACTATACCAGGAGACCTGGTTTTTTCCAGCAGCGATGATCGTAGTAGGCGCTCATTATCTGCCGTTCATCACGCTTTATGGTATGAAGTTGTTTGGGATCCTGGCTGCCGTGTTGATTCTGAGCGGTACCGGCCTGGCGATTTATGGTCCGTCAATTTTCAGCTTGGGTGGATGGATCGGCGGATTTCTCTTGATATCCTTCGCTTTCGCTGACCGTTGGGTGATATTACAAGAACAAAAAGAAAAAAAGTAGAAGGGAAATTCAATTATTCAGGATTTATTTGCGGCGATATCGATTCATCACTATATGCTCCGTCTCGAAACAGTGATTCAAAAGGGCATAACAGATGCTGCGGATGTATTGGTTGTAAGAGCGATTATGTTTTTTTACAAAACATAAAACCGCCACCCTCCTTGATCTCAAAACACACAAAAAGTGTGGTAATAATATTGCCACACTTTTTGTGTTAAAAGCAAACTCTATTCGTCGCTTGAGTTTATAAATTTTTTGGTATGATTCATGCGAATCACATTAAAACCAATCACAGTAATTAAGATTAATACTCGGTATAACGGGGCAACTGGTATGTAAAATGCCACCATTAAAATAAGCAGCCCAATCAAGGAGTGGGCCAATAAATTTTTCCAATCTTTAAGATATGTCCAAATTACATTGATGATTTTCATGAAAATTTCCTTTTCTTTGAGTTATATTTTCAATACCAAGGTATGAATAAAAAATGCCCAAACCAAATATACGTTGATCAGTTGATCTTGAGATCTGAGGTTAGCTTATGCACATAGGTAGTTAATAAATCCGTAAGCAAGAATTTGTGCAGGTTAGCCTCGGATTCAGGAAGCATACATAAATCAACGGCCATCACAAAGGCGAAACTACCCAAACGATCCACCAAGATGCTTTCATGGGTACTCAAGTCTTTTGGAATCATTTTTGTCAGCACCCGGCTGAAACACCGCGAAATTTTAATATGCATGCCACTAAAACTGTTTTCCTCTCCATGCTCAGGATTTATTCCAGCATATAGCGTGGCGATTTCAGTCCATAAGCTGCTCATAGATCGACGATTTCCCATGCCGAGAATCAGGGTGTCCAGCAAGTCTTGCAGCGCCTGGTCCGGATTGGTTTCACGAAATGATATATTTTCCAGCTGCTGGAGGGTTCCCTGCCAGCTGTGCGCCAGAACATGCATAAAGAGAGCTTCTTTGTTTTTGTAGTAATGATAGATAGTGCCGACCGCAATGCTTGCATGGGCAGCGATCTCGCGCATATCCATCTCTTGATAGCTGCGGCTTTTAAAGAGGTCCTCTGCAGAAGCCAAGATCGTGTTTTGAATATCGGAGAGCAATTTCGGCATCAGATGTCCTCAATGGATTTTTTGCTTTATTATGAACATTGTTCATAATAAAGCAAAATTATAATGAACACCGTTCATTTAGTCAATATTATTTTAGACATCTAATTATTAGAATAAATAGGTAAAGATATTTCAGTTAGCCTTACAAATGAAAATAACCGAGGAAAACGTTGATGGTATCAAACAGAACCAGTTTTTTCTATATAACATACTCGCCAAAGTATGATATACAGAACTAGAAGGAATTGTTTTCCACCATGGCTATACACTTACTTAAACGTAAAAACTGCATGACTCAAACTTTCTTACTTTCACCAGCTTTTTTTCATTTGCAAGCGTGATTCACAAAAAGGAATTTACCATGTCCAATAAACTTTGTCCTAAAATCATTCTGGAAGGTACCCGCATGACCTTCAAAACAGAAATTGCCTTTGCCTTGAATGAGCATCCGCGTCTGGTAGGTCCGCGGAAATACCGCTATCATTCCCCGCTGATCTCCGGGGAATGGTGTAGTTTTACGGATTTTCCCTGGGGCAGAGGACTGATCAATTTTGAGCCCCTGGAAGAAGCCCTGGCCATGGAGACCTACCAGACCTGGGTCCGCCTTTTTGAATTACAAAAGTACTATTCCTGGATTATTGACCGCTTTCACCTTTCCACGCGCACTTATCAATGGATGAAATACGGCACAGATTACAAATTTACCTGGCTGGAGCAGCGTTTGTTGCCTATAGGTTTTCGCCTAGTCTTTCTGACCCGCTCGGAGGATTCGTTTGAAGCTGCCAGAACGGAACGGCTAAAAGTATCCGGAAATCCAGGTCAATATGATGATCTGGAGATTTTCCGCAAAGAACAAGCCGTGATGCGCCGTCTGGTCAGTGAAAGCCTGCTGCCCAGGTTGGAGGTGGATATCTCTGATAATAATATCCCGGCGGCTGTAGAGAAAATTGTCGATTGGATGGAAGCAACGGGCGGCTTATACCCAAATTACTAACAGCAGCAGGCTTTAGTATCTACATTGCGGTACCAGGTGGGGCTGGTTCACTGATTTTAAACAGCACGCCATTGAGACATGGGTCCGGCACCATGGGGCCGCCTTCTGTGATTTCCATAATCAGCCCAGCCTGATTCACCCGCGCCAGCACCGCGTCCAGCGCTTCTTGAGTGGGTAGAATAACGCTGAAGTGACGCAGTCCCTGGGCATTGGGAGGCGGCTGTGGAATGCCCACACCCTGCCAGGTATTCAGCCCAATGTGGTGGTGATAGCCCCCCGCGCTGAGGAAGGCGACCTGAAAAGGCCTGGCTATGCCCATGATATCAAAACCCAATACCCCGTGATAAAAATCCAGGGCGTCTTGCAGATCACAGACATGCAGGTGGATATGTCCCAACCTCACCTGCCTGGAGATGGGCGCTAGCAGCTGATCTTCCCGCGTCAGCTGGCTGAACAAGATTTGGAGATTCAATGGCTCCCGTCCATCGCTTAAGCGGCCGTCTGCATGGCGGGCGCCAAAACCGCCGTTCTCGTAAACAAAAACACCCTCCTCAGGGGATTCAGCATATAACTCGATGCCGTTTCCTTCCGGGTCTTCCAGATAAGTGCTCTTGGTCATGATGTGATCCGTGGGATGATTTTGAACATTCAGTTCAAACAAACGTGCCACAGCGTGTGCGAATTCCCGTCGGCTGGGATAGCGCAAGGCGAGATGATACAACCCGGTCACCCGGCGATACCGCTTGGCTCCGGGGAGATGAATCAGCTGAAGAAAATCATCCACACCATTGCCCAACCCGGCCCGGTTGTCTTTCTGCCAGTGAAAGTGCAGCCCGATCATTTGTTGATAGAAATTGATTTGCTTAGCTAAATCAGCCACATTGAGTGTGATCTGTCCGATGCTTGTGGCTGGGTGAATCGAAAATTCACTTTCTTTTACAGGTGTGGTTTTGGCTTCAAGCTGCATACCAGCGCCTCCGATGTCAACTACCAATAAGAGAATAATTAATACGATAATATTTGTCTTATTATACCGTGCAAATAGGATGTGAATCAAGAAGAGATGTCAAATGAACGGAGAATGACATGTCGAATAGGCATGCTGGAATTTCATGTCATGGTCACGCCCAAATGGCTAACAGGCAGGGTTTCAGGCACGCGTCGTTTGCCCCAGTAAATCCTGATTATTGTTTGTTTATATATTTTTAATTGGATGGTTTTATTGTTTTGGAAAGTAAAAAAGCCAAAATGCGCTTGGTTATTCATTCGCAATTGAAGCTATGTTTTTTTAATGAAAAAATATGATTCCCTTCAGGGGACCTTAAGTATTTTTTCGGGGAATGAATCAATCGGCCGTACTGTTTTCACGCCACCAGAAATTGAATTTCGGTTCGGTAACCTTCGCTTTCCTGTGGGTTTTTCGATTCTCCCCCGGTTAAATACACCTCTCGCGTGGGATAAAGAAGGATAAGGTCTTGATTGTGCAAATGATCCACCATGACCTGATAGGAAATGGAGATTTGATCATACGCCCCTTCGTGCAGGATGGTCAGCGCGCGTCCTCCGGGAAGCAGGCGGCTGTGTACCGGATCAATCACCACCGGTTCGCTGACCGGTACGCAGATTTCAATATCCGCTCCCTCCGTCAGAGGCTCATGGTCGTAATACAAAGAGAAGGGTGGGCCACAGACAAACTTTCCGCAGGTTTGCATCAGGAGTGGAATTTGTTGATTCAGCTCCTGATATTCGCCAATAAAGCGGATGGAAGCGATCAACTGCTGCTGTAAAAAGACTTCCCGGATGGGGTTGGGTATCAGCAGGGGCAGGGTGGCTTGCGCCAGGTACAGCTGCAAACGATCCCGCACTTCCTGAAAACTCTCGATTTGTTGATCTACTTCACTGAGTTTGGCGTGCATTTTCTTGCGGATCGCTTCCGGCTCCACGCCGTTGGACAAGATCTCAATGATTTCGCTCAGCGAAAAACTCAGCGCTTTTAACTGTTGGATGGAACGCACACGTGCCAAACTGGCCTCATTAAAATAACGGTAGCCGCTAAAGCGGTCCACGCGGCTGGGCAGGAGCAGGCCGATCTCATGATAATAGCGCATGGTCTTCACGCTGAGCCGGCTGATCGTGGCAAAATCCCCAATCTGATATTCCATCATACGGTAATCTTATCAGATTTCTTCAACGAGACAGGTAAAATAACTAGAGGCAGCCCTCCCGCAAGGGTGAAGGCTGCCTTTTGGTACCCTATTCCAGTAAAGCCTGGCAGGCTTCTTCTTCCAGATCGGCAACTTGTGCAAATAGCGGTCCCATTCGATCCAGTGCTGAAGCAATCCCCTGGATAGCCTGAACGGCGAGATCAGTGATTTGACCAATGCTCACCCCGCTGGATTGGAAGATGCTGGCGGCCTTGGCCCACTGCGGCTGGTCGTACCGCTCCGCAAATTGCAGCAATTCCCCCGCAAAGCGATCCCGCACCGCTTGATGACTGTCCGTAAAATCCAGCGGATAGGGCAGCAAAGCCTGGGGTGGATTGGGCACCACGCTGCAGCTGAAGGTGGCCAAAAACATCAGCGAAGCTTTGAGCTGCTCAGAGGACAGCATCGTACGCCAGGCAGGAAGATCCTGCGCGGCTTTGCGCAAGCCGGAGATGCCCATACTGCTCTTCTCAGGATGGAGATGGATCTGGGCTCGTTTCTTCAAGCTCTTGACCAGGATTTCCTCCAGCGGGGATATCGCTGCATTGAATTCCAAATGATATTGGGTGTAGGGCTTGCCCTGCCCCGGCACGGTAATGTTCCAGGCCGCGCGCAAATCCTTCAACGGCACGGCTTGAATTTCACTCAAACTGTTGTCCTGCACCAGGGCTGCGTTTTGAGTCTCATCAAAACCCACTACCTGCAGGAAATGCTGCGGGATGTGAAATCGATGATAAAACTTGGGGAAATGCGGCAGGTGATACATATCCAGTAGACCGATAATCACCGGTTTGCCCAGCGCCAGCTGCGCCAGCACGCTTTTCCAGGCAGCCTCGAAGGAGCCGCCTTCGTGACAGGTCCAGGTATAGCCGATGATCTCGGAGAGGAACTCGTGCTGTCCTTTGCCCATGCCGGTGCCCCACATCACCATGCGCGGGGCGGGCGCCAGGCTGTGGCACAAATAATGAAATCCAATGTTGCTGACGTCCATCAAAAAATATCCAGGCAGCTGCACGCCGGTTTTCCATTCATACTGATCTTCCAACCCGTTGATCGGACAGGCATAATCCAACACTTTATGGGGCAGGGAAATGGTTTGCATAAGGCTCTCCTCTTGCTTGAATTAGGATTGATAGTCAGGATGATAAAGCCTCCAGCAACGGGAGAGTCAAGAGGTTTATATGGTTCTTTCTGATCAAATCTATCGCGAAAATATGGGTTGTTATGGAAATTTAACAATCAAGGTATGTTGAGCCATGACAATGTCTGCCACATTCCAGGCTTTCTGATCCATCAGCTCAATAAACGCACGGCGGTAGATCAGCTTGATCTGAACTGTTACTGGTGCTTGTTCAGTTGTAGCAAACACATATTGACTGGCATCGGTTTGCATGGCGGCGAGACGAGTATCACTGAGGATACGGGTCGGGTTCCAGTAGGCTGCCGAAGGGCTGATGCCGGTCCAGATTTCCTGCAGGATTTTGGCATAGGCTTTACCGGGCAGGCCGGCGTAATATCCTGCGGCAGGGTCACCCACCCCGACCCACTCAGGTAGGGTTGGCCCGTCAATCATGGGCAGCATATGACCCTGCTGATCCACAGCCTGGACGGTGAGAATCATCTGCCGCAGCGGAGAATCACTGGGAACGTGGTGGCCGGTTTTATCATTGATGATAGTCACATTTACGATAATCCGCTCATCTTCTCGTTGAACATCACTATGCAGGCTTACGGCATTTTGAAGGAGTTCCTCATCACTGGCGCCGGGCATACGGTGGCTGAAAAGGGTCTGCGGATCGCGGGCGGTACCGCCCTGCGCCGCAAGGGCAAAATAATTGGCATCCGTATGCGGCATGTGACAATCCTGGCAGGTTTTTCCTTGCTTTGGATCACTGTAGGCACTATCCAGCCATTCCCCGTACGAATTATAAATGGGCGTATTCCAGAACACGCCATAATGGCAGGAAGCACAATAAGCGGATTCATTCTGAATGGGTACATAGGTATCTTCCCCAGGTGCGACATCATCCAACGGACCGGCAAAGAACTGATGTTGCCCGGTTGGTCGGCGAAATTCAATCGAGAGTACTCCTGGCTGGTTGGCATATGGCAACTGCGTCTGCGGATCAAGGGTCACATTCCACACCTTATGACAAAAATCGCACGAGATGCCCTCCAGTGCAGTACCGGAGAGCTGATTCGGATCAACCGCATAAGCCTGATCCACGGCTGGCAGCGGGGTATGGCAGGCGGCACAATTACCGGCCGAATCCGGAAAATCCAATTTATAGCCAGGCCCAAAATAGGCTGCCTCAGCATCAGGTCGCAAGGGAAAACGTCCGTAATCACGGGAAAATTCGTAGCGCGTCAGCGGACTTTGATTTCCCGCCAGATCCGTACCATTATACAAACTAAGGAAACGCGGATTTTGGGCTGACTGGGCATGGGCATCCAGCAGCCATTCGTCAACCGGCAGCGCGAAGGACAGTTCGCTGTTCTCGGCGCTATGGCAGGCGGCACAACCTTGGTTTTCGCCGCTGCCATCCTGCGCGGTAGACGCCAGCCATTCATAATCGACGTTATCCGTGTTTGGGTGGGCATGCAGGACAATGATGACGCCCTCATCTCCGGGGATGAGCCCATCGATGCCGTTGATGTAATAACCCGCCTGCCAGGCAGTCACAAAAACGGGTTTGCCGGTTTCCAATCCGGTTAAAAGAAATGCGCCTTGCTGATCACTCATGGTACTGTTTTGGGTGGCTTTAATACGCACCACCGCATCCGGTAGGGGAACACCATTTTCATCTACGATCACACCGCTGATGGCATGGGCAGGCGCACAGGCCGCCAACAGGATTATCAAGTTCAGGCAACCTAAAACCGACCGGGGGTTCACGGTTGAGGATTTCCCAGGCGGAACACACCCGCCCCGTTGCTTGATCCGTACAAAACAGAGCCATCCGCCGATAATGTAATCGCGGTCATGCGCATCATGTTCAGGCCATCGGAGAGCATTTGCCAGTGTGTCCCTGCATCCATGGAGAAAAACACGCCTGATATTTCCGATGAGGCATACACGACACCCGCATGGGCTGCATCCGGGAGAATAGCAGTAATAGGCTCGTTGGGGTCCATCCCGGCGGCCATTTGTGCCCAACTTTCCCCGCCGTCTGTGCTTTTAAACACCCCACCAGGCATACTGGCAGCATACAATACATTGGCGTTAAAGGGGTCGATACGCAGATCAAAGACCATCGAGGCCGGCAACATTGCAGGGATCAACCCCACGTCAAGAACAGGGATGCCCTGGGTGACTATATCCAGCGCTTCCAATGGCTGCCAACGTTTACCGCCATCACGACTTTGAAATAATCCCTGCCCGGTGGCAACAAATATCTGTTGGCTGTCCGTGGGGTGGATTGCGATAGCCAGTATTGAGGTTTGTTTAAAGCGCAGCTCATCGACAGCCTGCCAGCTATTGCCGGCATCCTCTGATCGATATAATCCTGGGGTGGGGTCAAAACAACTTTGCCAAACTCTGGCTGCACAATAGCCGTCCGCAAAACCGGCATACATGATGCGATTATCGGAGGGAGCCACAGCCAATCCTCTTAAGACCATCCTGTCACTGAGAATATTGCCTTGTTGAAGTTCAGCTGAGATATCCGCCAGGCGCACGGATTGCCAGTTAATTTCCCTGCTTGGACTGGTCCAGATCATATCTCCAGCACCACCAATCACATATTCCTGTCCATTAACCGGATGGGTAAAAAATTGCAGGCTGCTGAAAACTGGCGTCTTTTTACCCTGCCAAGTTTTGCCGGCATCAATGCTATAGAATGATTTGGTAATCACCAGCGAGGCATTCGCAGGGGCAACACCTATCACGAACGCCCCGGATCCGGTATAGCCCTGACTGGCTTCCTGCCAGGTTTCTCCGCCGTTGCTGCTGACGAAATTTCCTCCGCCATAATTATTGACAAATATGCGCAGCGGATCGCGCGGATCAACCTGTAAATCAATCGGCAAACCAGCTTGCCGATCGGCTGTTTCCATCAAATAATGCTGCCAGGTCACTCCCGCGTCATCACTGCGCCAGATCTGGCTTTCAGCGGCGACATACCAAACATTCGGATTGCTGATTGAAATTTCAACGGCTTCAGCACCAAAACCGGCCGGCATGGGTAAAATCAATTCCCAAGTATCCCCGCCATTCCGGGTGAGGTAGGCACCCGGTGCATTGCTGGAATTGGTCACGGCTGCCAGCAGCATATCCGGATTTTCAGGGTGCATGAACAAGCTGGGGATGTACAAACCACCCAGACCATTCTTTTCATCCAGCACCGTCCAACTGGCTCCGGCGTCATCGCTACGCAAGATGCCCACGCCGCCCCAAACCCCGTTGGGAATATCCGAATTGGCAGCATCGCGATCAAATATGCCGGTGGAAACGTATAAACGATTGGCATTGCGTGGATCAACCCAGATGTAACGGGCCAAATTATCCCCCACCCAAATGCGCTGCCAGGATGCTCCGCCATTGGTGCTTTTGTAAACTTCCCCTTTGGTCAGGTCAAAGCGTTTAACAAGCTGTTCCTTGTTCCAGGTTGCACTGGCAACTTCCACACCCGCGTAAACAATATCCGGATTGTGTGGATCAACGGTGATGCCCCTGACACTATACCCTTCATAACTGATTCCCGCGTCACGTTCCTGCCAGGTCTCACCGCCGTCCAAACTGAGATAGATCTGCCCGGTAAACTGCGTCCCAATCCAGATACGGTCGTAATTGTGAGGGTCAATGGTGACACAAAAAACCGGATAGAGCTGTGCGCTAAAGGGGGTTATTCCCTGATTGATCGGTATCCAGCTCATCCCGCCATCCACACTCTTATGAATGCCGGCATTGGCGTCCGTGACATACATGATCTCGGGGTTATCCGGACGCATGCGAATATCATACCCCAATCCGCCGGGGGGGCCGCCCAGGCGCTGCCAGGGGCCATTAAGATATGCCGGTGTGCCAGGCACTATGGGTTGCTGTTCAATAATCCCTGGTTCTGCCCCACCATCAACCATCACCTCAACCTGCCGCCGAAAGGTTTGTTCATCAAGTGATGCTGTCAGCAAATATGCGCTTGTGCTGGTGGGGCAGATCATCATCTGACCATGTTCAGGGACAGGTTCCTCATCAATATCCACTGCAAAACCGGGTGCTACCGACCAGGTCAGTTCAGTACACTCACCTGGTTTCAGTGCAGTACGGTCAGCTAAAAACGTTCTCTATGGGATTCTCTACTTGGAATACTTCGGGGGGAGTGTCTGGCGTTTGCGGCATAGTACAGGCTGTAAGAAAGCAGAAAATCAATATGACACAATAGCGGTAAAAATATTGCATGAGTTTTCTCCCAAATGATAATAACCAATCCCAGGCATAGGGACAGGGTTATAAGCAACCGAGGTTTTTTATTCAGGGAGGATTTTTTGGGGTGTATGGTGGATTGGATCAGGCAATAAAACAGATGCAGTGAGGTTGCTATACCTATTATACAAAAATGAACAGGGAAGACAATTATGCTTCAACTGATCGAAAATTGTCCCCTAAATCAATCAGACACCTATTTGGTATGTAAATAATAACTGGCCGAAATGGGTTATGGATCGCATAACCCATAATTCGAATGCCAATTGATCCCAGATCCCTGGTCATTCCACCATTGTCTAGCTGTTTCAACAATTTTTCCTTCCGGCACATCTGCCGGAATGGATTCCGCCAGGAAAGAGGGCACTATCGCAACTTCATACGGACCGGCTACCAGATCCTGGTTGGTGATTTTTTCCAGTGCCATGGCTGCTGCAGAGCGAACTTTTGCATCGGAATGCCATAGAAGCGCCCGATGTTGCCAACAGCACAGGAGGCTTTATCCCCGGTGCTGCTTAATAAAATGACTGAATAGATCAGGACATCGGGTTTCTGGTTTTGCAGGGTATTTGCATTAAGAGATTCAAAAAGAGTCACAAGGGCGGTGGAGGTTATCTCAGGGCCAAGCGTAAGAAGGGCCTGAGCTGCCAGGTACGATTCCTGACGGGGAAGCTGATTGCGCCAGCCAGGTCCCCAGCGGCATCAACCGCGGCTGAATCCATCATAGAAAGCTGCGCTACGGCTTGGGGAAATGCCGCATAGGCAGCAGATTGCGGATTGTATTGCGAGGATTCCGGATTCGAGGCATAAAGAATGGCGCGAAGTTCATCCATGGACCGGATGACAGGTTGGGAACTGTTGGTTTGAACTTCCTCAGGAAGAATAATAGGGACCGATGTAGGCGCCAATTCCGTTTTGGGGAAAGGCATACAGGCCGCAAGCAGCAAAAGAAGAAAAACACATTTTAAGGTTGCTTGGAATTTCATGATCTCTGCTCCTGTTTCTCTGCGCTGCATAGATTCACTCCACAAACAGATCACCCGCAGATTTTTCGGATACCAAGATTAAGGAGTGTCCAATTTATAGCCCTATTGTATGATGAAACAAACGAAAATACGACAGAAGGATGTGATTAATTAATTGGCCGGTATCGTGAATCGTGGAGTATTTTGTTGAAAGATGGGTAGGGAGCCAATCAATCTAGGCATGAATTGTACCCGGCATAGGGTAATCAGTGACCTAACGACTAATAAAACTAGGTCAGTTGGTACACATTTTGGTTTTAGAAAAATATTGTAGGCTCATTATCCTGAACTAGTAAATGGTTTGTCAATAAGTTCATCGACGTTCAGCTTTAAGTTCTTAAGTAAACTAATCTGAAATAACAGGCTACCTTTAAGAATGGAAAAATAATGACTGGTTGCAACAACCACTTTAACACATACGCCTGATATTTATAAGGAATAATCACATGGCAAGTTTGATGTTAATATATATTTAGTCTTGTTTTGCTGACATATAATTTTCTAGATTTCATTTCAAAAAACTCAAATCGTTCTAAACTAATAATCTTGTACACCATTCCAAAATTCCTGCTATTATAGAGTTAATACTATCAAACCATATCAAATTATCAGACAATTTAAGGAAAGGCCATGATTAAGAAAATTATTAGAATAGCAACCAATATTTTAAAACGTAGATCTAACCTGGAAAAAATTTCGAAATATATTCAAAACGGCCTACCAAAACAAATGGAACCTGTTCTAAAGTATTTGGTGACTGGAAATTCAGACGCACAAACAACTGCTGTTATTAACCGAGCAGAAACCAGGCGGAAAGAAATTGCAAGCGAAGGTGATAAGAAAATCTCTATATGGTATTCACCCAAACCAGAAAGTGCAGGCAATGATTCCAGCATAACTGCACGACCGCAACCAGGCAAGGTACTTGACTTTACAATGAAAAAAATTGCATCTACTGGAAAAAGACGCAAATGGGGGGTTGTTCTTTATTTAATTGCGAGAGAATTCAAACCGGCGGCAGGAATTGAATTAGGAACTTGTGCAGGTATTTCTGCAATCTACCTATCATCAGCACCTAACATTAAAAAATTTATCACTGTTGAAGGTTCCGAAGCATTGGCAAATATTGCCCAAGAAAGCCTAAAATCATTTGATAATGTAAAGGTAGTAAATTCGTTATTTGATGAAGCTATTGATCACGAGCTTCCTTTACTTGATTCGAAAATTGATATCGCATATATTGACGGCCATCACGAAAAAATAGCAACAATCCATTATTTTAACCGATTAATTCCATTTCTAAATCCAGGGGCGGCTGTTATTTTCGATGATATTTCCTGGTCTTATGATATGCGTGATGCATGGAACATTCTTAAGAATCGATATGAATTTGCTCACGCTATGGATCTAGGAGAAATTGGAGTCTGTATCCTTAAAACCGAACATGAAGACTCACAAACTGACCCCACCCATTGGGATTTGCAGCCTATTGTTGGGAAAACTCCAATAGGAGAGCCACACGGCTGGAAAGAATAAAGGGGGGGAAATCTAGCCACCTCACAGTTTGAACATCTCTCCCCAATAAAGACAACGAACCCTCTGCGCAGCAAGCAGCGGAGTATGTACTGTTTTATTCTTTTTTTAAGTTCTCAATAAAACGGTTTTTTTTTGACCAACAAGCACGCTCTTTATCCTCGCTCCTTGTTTCGCTGCAATCTGCGAGGAAATGCCCTCTTCATGATGATATTTATCAAACGAAACCATTTATAGTGAACATGGATTTCAAACTTAACGGCAGGTTAACAGTTCAGGGGGATATTTATATGCAACTAGTCAATACTGATTTATGTACTTTTACTTCCTCTAAATAATTATCTATTTTCAATATTTCTATTGATGGTTTGTATGGCTTTGTCTTTTTATAACAGCACAAAAAAAAGCACCAAATTTGGGGAGTGATGAGGTATTAATTATTCCTGAATCAATAACATAAGCCCATTATCTATAAATTTTTTTTCGGATTCATCTGAATTTTTAAAAGCGATACTAGCCATCAAGCTAATATTACCTTGTGAGGTATTCTTCCATTCAGGAAATAAAAAAAGCTCATAGGGTGGGATCGCTTGCCTGCCCCTTTAGGGGTGATCCCACCGAATCACAAATGAACGCCTATTCATTTGCACGGAAGTCTGATTCCTATTCCGGCGTTCTGGTGTGTCAACGACCCACCTATTACTCCTCGACCCGGACTCGATTTACACTCCCTCTGGGTGAGCAGGAACCTTAAAATAAAAATGACTGGCGATTTACCAGTCATTTTTTTGGCTCCTCGACCTGGACTCGAACCAGGAACCTAGCGGTTAACAGCCGCTCGCTCTGCCAATTGAGCTATCGAGGAAAGCTTGGTTATTATATAGCCCAGTCTTATCCCTGTCAAGACTATTGTGGAGATTTCATTTCTTGATACAATTAGGTACAGAATTGTTCCATCGCCGAGGAGTACAACATGTCGATTCAAAGAATCAAGCTGGTTGGGCTGCAGCTGGCTACACCCATGACCTACGTTGAAGAAGACCAATCCACCTGGACCAGCAGCCTGGAAAAGAAACCGGTATGTCATTCGGTTTATCTGCGTCGCGATCATCTGGCCGGAAATGAGCAGGCGGATCTCCGTCATCACGGGGGAGAGGATAAAACCCTCTATGCCATGCCCATGGAGCACATTTGTCATTGGCGCTCGCTCTATTCGCTGCCCGATTTACCTTTTGGCGGACTGGGTGAAAACCTCACCATGCTGGGTGCTTTGGAAGCCGATGTTTGTCTTGGAGATCGTTTTCAATTGGGTGAAGCAGTGGTACAGATCAGCCAACCGCGCCTGCCCTGTTGGAAAATTGGACGACTTTGGGGTGTTAAGAAATTCGGAGCACAAATGGAAGCGGAAGGACGCTGCGGTTGGTACTTCCGTACGATTCAAGAGGGCAGTTTTTCCCTGGTGGATGACCTACTCCTGCTGGAACGAGTGCAGCCCGAGTGGACTATCGCCAGGGTATTTCAGATCATTACGCATCCTTTTGAGGACCTGCAGAGTTCCAAGGCTTTGATAGCCCTGCCTGAAGCCTCCAAAGGGATGAAAGACTCTCTGGCAAGCACGCTGGAAAGCGGTATTTATCCGGATCAAACACAGCGCTTGTACGGCCAATTCTGATATTAACTAAGCAGCAAGCTAGCTTATCAAGGATTTAGTATCGCGGCCGGCCGGGTTTGCCGGCGATCACGCAGATGGGCCCTACCACGGGCAGGAAGAGCGCCAAAAAGCACCAAAGCCCCAGCTCGGCACGGTTCAATTTGCGTTCACGAAACAAATACAGCAAAGCCAGAACATCCAGGGCCAGCCAAACCAACAACAGGCTGCCGAGCAAAACTTGTTTAGTGATCATTTTTTCTCCGTCCCTTTATAGATAGCCCAATTGTAGGAAAAAACCTTGAAAAGCTCAAGGGTTAAAAAGAACCCCCCGCCGAGAAATAACGGCAGGGGGTTGTGTTTACCAAAAACTATTAGATCAAGCCGCGCAGTTCCATGGCTTTGACCACACGAGCAATAGCGACCATGTAGGCTGCATCACGGGTGTAGACTTTTTCTTTGACGGACATTTCCAAAACACCGGCAAAAGCCTGGGACATTTTGGTGTCCAACTTTTGGATCACTTCTTCGCGGGTCCAGTAGAAGTTCATATCATTCTGGACACTTTCGAAGTAAGAAACGGTAACGCCGCCGGCGTTGCAGAGGAAGTCAGGAATCACAAAGACACCGCGTTCGCCGAAGACTTTATCAGCTTCGGGGGTGGTGGGGCCGTTGGCGCCTTCAGCGACCACACGAACCTTCTTGCTGACTTTCAGCACGGATTCTGCATTAATCTGGCCTTCCAAAGCAGCAGGAATGAGAACTTCCACGTCCTTGCTGATCCAGGCATCGCCATCTTCCAGGGTGTAACCGGCAGCTTTGACTTTAGCTTTATCAATGGAGCCGTACTGATCGGTGATGGACATCAGGAAGTGAGGATCAATACCATCGGCTTTGCTGACGGTATAAGAGCAGCGATCATCACGATCCCAGTAGGATACACAAATCACTTTGCCTTTCAGAAGTTCGGTGAAACCAATGGCGGCATATTGAGCCACATTACCAAAACCTTGAATGGCAGCAGTACATTTGGAAGCATCCATGCCAAGATGTTTTAGGGCTTCACGGACGGTGTAGATCACACCAAAACCAGTGGCTTCAGTACGACCCAGGGATCCACCACCACCGAGAGGTTTACCGGTGATAACGCCGGGGGTATATTGACCCACCAGCTTGGAATATTCGTCCATCATCCAACCCATCATCTGGGGGGTTGTGCCTACATCTGGGGCCGGGACGTCAATGCGTGGGCCGATATTCTTGTGGATCTGTTGGACGAAACCGCGCACCAGGCGCTCTTTTTCACCAACAGAAAGGGTAGCAGGATCGACAATAACGCCGCCCTTACCACCACCGAGAGGAATATCGACAACAGCACATTTCCATGTCATCCAGGTGCCTAAGGCACGTACGGTATCAATGGTTTCGGCTGGGTGGAAGCGGATCCCACCTTTGTGAGGGCCACGGGCATCGTTGTGTTGAACGCGGAAACCCTGAAAATTACGAATGGAACCATCGTCCATCCGCACGGGGATGCGAAAATGAAACTCGCGAGTTGGCCATCGCAAAATTTCGCGAACGTCCGTATCGAGTTTCAGCATTTCCGCAACATGGTCAAATTGGCGTTGTGCCATTTCGAACGCATTGGTTGTTGAGGCCATACTTGTTTCTCCTAAAACCACAAAAAAATACATTGATAAAGTTGGCTGACGAACAGACTGTTTCCCTGCGTGGGGGCAAAAATATACGGGCATTCCTTACGGAAGCCCGTCTTTATGCTCTTTCAGAATAGCGATTGATGTCTCGTATCACGCATGTCGGCTCAGTTAACTGTCCTTCGGATTTAATAACATTCACCTGTTAAAGGTAACAAACATCCGACCCCGCGTCAACATGATGAAAATCACCTCCCTACATGATCTCCATCTCAGCAAAAAACCAATGCTAATCAGATTTTAATAAAACAGTGTACAACTATACTTATTGGGATTAGATTGTAGCAACCAGTATAAATTATTTTTTTAATGAAGCCAGGCGGGCATCCAATTGGGCTCGAATGGTAGCCGGATTGCCTTTCCCTTTGGCCAAACGCATAATCTGGCCAAAAAACCAATTTTCCAGGCTTTCCTTGCCTTCCATATAACTCTGCAATTCTTTGGGGTTGGCAGCGAGTACTTCATTAACCAGCGCTAAAATTGAATCATCGTCTGATATTTGTTGCAATCCCTGTTCGGCAATCAAATGCTCGGCCGCTTTGCCATTCAGCGCCATCTCGGCAAACAATTTTTTTGCAGTGGCTAAATTGATAACTCCAGTCTGAACCTGACCCATCAATCCAGCGAGATGTTTCGGGGTAACACGCAGCGTTTCCAGGGATTCACCGCTCAGATTGATCCAGGCGAGTAATTCACCGGTAATCCAGTTGGCTGCAAGACGCGCCGGTAATTCTCCCCCCTCACGGACAACAGATTCAAAATAATCTGCCAATTCCTGCGTTGTAATTAACTGCCTTGCATCTTCCGGCGATAATAGATACTGCTTAACAAAACGTTCAAATTTTTGGCGGGGCAGCTCCGGCAGCGCTGCTGCTTCTTTGGCTATCCACTCCTCCGATACCACCAGGGGAGGCAGGTCCGGATCCGGAAAATATCGGTAATCATGGGCTTCTTCTTTACTGCGCTGGGAAAAAGTAACTTCACGGGTTTCATCCCAACCAAGGGTCTCCTGCAACACGGGCTGATCGGCATCCAGGAGCTCGCCTTGACGTTTGATTTCAAAATTGATAGCACGCTCCATGGCGCGAAAACTATTCAGATTCTTTATTTCAGTACGCGTCCCAAGAGATGTGGCACCTTCCGGCCGAATGGATACGTTGGCTTCAAAACGAATTACACCTTTTTGCATATCGCCGCTGTTAACCCCCAGATAGCGTAAAACGGCACGCAAAGCCTCGCCATAGGCCACAGCTTCTTCTGCAGTGTGCATATCAGGTTCCGAGACAATTTCCAGCAGGGGAACGCCAGCCCGGTTGAGATCCACCAAAGTGAAGGTATTTTCCCCTTCTACAACATGGGTCAATTTTCCGGTATCCTCTTCCAGATGAACGCGTGTAATACGAATCTCCCTTTGTCCCTGGCTGGTTTGAATGTTCAAAACACCTTTCTCAGCCAGCGGATATTCATATTGCGAAATTTGATATCCTTTGGGTAGATCGGGGTAGAAATAATTTTTTCGGGCAAAAATGCTGCGGTGCGCAACGGAACAGTCCAGAGCCAATGCCACACGAATGCCATAGGCTACGGCTTTTTGATTGACCACCGGTAGGACACCAGGTAAACCTGAACACACCGGGCAGACTGCAATGTTGGGTGCGGATTGGGTGGCATCCACAACTGGACAAGCGCAAAACATTTTTGATTGGGTTGCCAGTTCGGCATGCACTTCAAGGCCTATGACTGCTTCGTATTTCATTCGCATCCTTCTGCTGTTTATTACTGATGATTTGTCAAAAATTGTACCATTATTCAGATTAATTAAAAAAGAGCACAGTCCAAACCTTATTTGAATTTGATTCGCCATACAATAAAAGAAAACGATTTTCCTTCTACTAGATACTTTCTTTAATAAACGTAATAAATATAAAAATACCTTTCAGAAGTGTTAAGCAATATAAAAAAATCTTACAGTAAAATTATTACTACAGTTATAATATTATTTTAATGGCCTGAGTGTGATGATTTCCTTACAGAGTGTACGCTGGGGGGAAAACTTTCAGTCATTACCCTGAAAATTTTTTTATCAAGGACAAGTAAAAAATGCAAATTTCCAAGACTGAAGCCAGTACAATGATGCGCTGCGGTCTGGTTTTCACGCCAGCTCTTGATCAAGCGATTGATAAAATCCTAAGTGGTTTGATGGAAAAAATACCCGCTCAGTATATTTTGCTTACCGATAATAGCGGGCAGTTAATTACCTTCCAGGGCAAACGTGAACAAGCGGATCCGGTAGCATTAGGTGCCTTGGTGGCAAGCGATTTGGCCGCCAGCCAGGAGATGGCCCGCCTAATGGGGGAATATCACCATTACCAGATGATTTTACGTGAAGGGCCAAAAGTCAACACCTGGATCATCGATGCTGGGGAATACCTTGTGCTTATGTTCAAGGTTTCTTCTTCGATCCCTCTGGGTTGGACAAGACTGATTATTCGTCGTGCGGCGGAATTGATCGCCCAACTTGCAGCTAAACCAGTCGAAAATGGAGCCTATTTACCGGATTTTGATCAGGACCAGGGAAATCTGGCAGATCAAATTAATAAGAGTCTGGATGAACTCTGGAGCTTATAACCGAGCAGGAGAGTTTATCTAGTATGATTATTAATTATCCCAAAAGGCAACTTAATCTTAAAATCGTTTATTACGGCCCAGCCATGAGTGGGAAGACCACCAATCTAGAATATATCCATACTCATACCGACCCTAATCGTCGTTCGAATTTGGTTTCGTTAAGAAACGCAGAAGATCGTACACTTTTTTTTGATTTCATCCAGTTGGAATTAGGCAGAATCAGCGGGTTGGTGCCGATTGTTCAACTCTATACCGTACCAGGACAAATTTATTATCAAGCCAGTCGCAAAGTTGTCCTCAAGGGAGCCGATGGTATCGTTTTTGTGGCTGACTCCACCCGGGAACGCGCCCAAGAGAACCTGGAATCCTGGCATGATTTACACTTACATATGCGGGAACAGCAGCTTCCCGAACAAACACCAATTGTGATTCAATTGAATAAACAGGATGTCGATCATCCTCTCTCGCAATCTGAGATGCGTACTTTACTTCAAATCGAGGGATTCACCATGGTTAATGCCCTGGCTGTTTATGGAAGAGGTGTACCGGAAACGTTAAAAATGATCTGCACCGAAACCATCCGATCCATCCAAATTAATCCAAACCCCAACCTGTAAAAAGCGAGCTAAAAATGGATTCCAATGTAATATCCAATATCCTGGCTGAAACAAACGAGAAGGGAAATTTTTTATGCAGCTTAATAACCGATCGAGAGGGCTTTCCCATTGCCGCCATCTCCAGGACGAACACGGAACTGGAAGTTCTGGCTGCAGTGATTGGTTTATTTCAACGGGCAACCAACCAAGCCAGCGAACAATTAGGAATTGCCATTAGTTCCGAATTTACCCTGAATTATGAAAATGGCAATATCTTGGTCTGCCGCCCATTTACCAGTAATGGAATCGATATGATATTAGCATTTCTACTTGCTTCCAAGAAGCAGGTTTATCGCCGCCTTATGAATCAGACCATCAGTGCTGTTCAAAAAACTCTTGAGTTTTGAGTTACAGCAATCCAATACTCCGCTATAATTAAGTTGAGTATTAAGGGAACAAGTACACCATGCTTCTCCAGGTACATAACTCATGTCATTAGAAGATAAACAATCAGTCACAGATACGCTGACCAAATTGCTGCTTGAGATGAATCAGGCAGGAGATTTCTTGGTTTCCATGGTTACCGATGTTAATGGTTTCCCCATTGTATTTGCCACTCGGGAAGACTTTGATACCGAACGACTGTCTGCAACCATCGCCATGGTTAAAAAAACCATTTCCCAAAATGAAAAAAGATTGGGCATCTCCGCAACTGCAGAAATCAGCATTGTAGACAGCGACAATCAACTATTAATTTGCCGTTCCTTTACTGCCCGTACTCATGAGCTTACCCTGGCGGTATTAATGGCTAATCGACAGCAATCCTATCGGCGTATTACTACCCACACCATGAATGAAATCAGCCGCGTGTGGTCTAAGCATTGGAAGTGAGAGTTAAACGATGCAAGGTAAATTAACTGACATGACTGCAATTGATTTAATTCAACACAATTGCATGGATCAAAAAACTGTCCGCTTAACCATAAAAAACGCTGACCAGACAGCCGTGGTCTTCTTCCAGGGTGGAAACATGACCCATGCTAGCTGTGGTTCAAAAGAAGGAGAGGAGGCGATCTATCAACTCATCAGTTGGGAAGATGGTGATTTCACGCTGGATGCTGGAATCACCTCACCGGTAAATACAATCACGCATAATTGGTCAGGTATTCTTCTGGAAGGCGCCCGCCGCTTGGATGAAAAAAGCATGGAAGATGTTGACCCGGATGCGAATCAATCAATTGAATTGGGAACAGAACCTATGGCAATTAAGATTGAAGGAATATTAAAGGAATTGGGCAGTGAGATCACCGGTCACATTGCGAGTACCGTGGTAGGAATGGATGCATTCACTATTGCTTCCTTTTCATCAGAAAAAGTGGATATCGATTCAGTGAGTGCACAAATGACCTTGCTTTTAAAACTGGTGGATACATCCGTCACGAAAGTAACCGGCACAGCTTCCATGGAAGATAATTTGTTAACAACTCAAAAAGCTTATCTTTTGATGACATACCTGCCTGACAAGAAACATTTTTTGGGTGTAATCGCGGACCGTAAAACAGCCGTTCTGGGAAATTTACGCCTGATGTGCAATATTTATGCTGAACGAATTGCCAAAGTCATGCCGCATTAAATAACCTGGGTTTGAAAATAAGGAATAATAGAATGGCAAAACTTGATCAACTTATACAGGAAATCAATGATGAAATTGGCAGCGACTTCTATTACATGCTGATTGTGGGTTCAGATGGTCTCATCATTGCATACTCACATCGTGTTGAACGTGATTTTGACGCCCTGGCTGCCCGTGAATCCATGGTAAATAAATTAGCTGGCAAAGTAGCCGAAAAGCTAAATCTAGGAGAAGTGGATGACAACCTCATAACAACTAATAGCGCCTATGTTTTGACACAATTATTAGGTGATGGATCCTATTTTGCCGTGCTGGGTTTAGCCAAGGATGCTTCCTTGGGCGTAGCACGCATGCTGCTTAAAGAAAATGCTCAACCTCTTTGGGATGCAATTCCCCGATAATTTTTATCGAGCATCTACTTATCAAGTGAGGAGATTCGAATGGCATTCAGTATTGGACAGAAAAACGAGAAATTAATGAAAACTGAAGGAATTACAATTTATGGGTTGGCTTTGGGGATGTGGGAACTGTTTGGCGAATCGTCATTTGCCACTTGCCCAACTATTGGCGAAATTTTAATGATGGATCTGGCTTCTCAATCCGGAATTGACATTGATGGGCAAAGCCCCGAACACATTCTTAACGAGGTCACCCGATTACTGATTCAAGGTGGCGGCTTATTTACTTCAGCCAATGGAACTGTGGATGGAAACAAGCTGGTATTTTCATGCCAGAATTGCTCCTATAGTGAAGGGACAGCTTCTTTGGAGGAGATGGGCGTGCAGCCATTTTACTGCCCCGCCTATAACATCATTGTTACAGCTATGAACCTTGGTCGGGGAGCAAGAAGTCAATTTGTCAGCCGAAAATGGGAAGAGTCCACGCAAACCTGTACCCTGGAAATTAAATTAATCGAATCGGCTCATTAATACAAAAATTGCCCCATTGAACTGTAGAAATTATTATTGCGATATTGAGTTCGTAAAGTGATTAAAATAAAAAGATGAGGAGATTATCCTCATCTTTTGTATTAAACTAGCAGGGTTACAAGCGTTTAACGAAACGTTCCATACGATCCATGGCTTCTTCAATTTTCTCATATGCCGTGGCGTAGGAACAACGCACATAGCCATCTCCACCGGCGCCAAAGGCCTCCCCGGGTACTACCGCCACCATTTCTTCTTCCAATAAGCGAGTGGCGAATTCATCCGAGGTCAGACCGGTACCATCCACTTTAGGAAAAGCATAGAATGCCCCTTTGGGTTCAAAGGTGGGCAGCCCCATTTCATTCAAGCGCCGGACAATTAATTTACGACGACGATCGTATTCTTTTGCCATCTGCTGAACAAAGCTTTCACCGGTAAGCAGCGCTTCCAATGCGCCTCTTTGTGCCATGGTTGGGGCAGACATAATAGTGTATTGGTGTACCCGCAGCATGCCCTGCAAAATTCCAGCTGGGGCGGCAGCAAAACCAATCCGCCAACCCGTCATGGCGTAATCTTTTGAAAAACCACCCAAAAAGATGGTGCGCGCCCACATGCCCGGCAGAGCAGCAAAACAGACATGTTCTACGCCATAAACCAATCGATCATAAATCTCATCCGAAATAACGATTAAATCATGCTTTACTGCCAGGGCAGCAATCGCCAATAAAGTCTCCCGGCTGGCTACAGCACCGGTGGGATTGCATGGATACCCGATTAGGATGGCTTTCGTGCGTGGTGTAATGGCGGCTTCAATTTCTTTTGGGTCCGGCTCGAAATTATTTTCAAATCGACTGGGCACTTCTACTGCGACACCCCCGGCTAAAGCCACTTCTGCCTGGTATGCCACGAAACAAGGGGTGGGAATGATCACCTCATCCCCAGGGTTTAATAATGCGGTGGCAGCCAAATATAGGGCCTCGGAACCACCCACTGAAAACAAAATCTCAGTATTGGGATTGTAGGTAACCCCATACAACTTCTGCAAATGAGCAGCCATGGCTTCGCGCAGTTCCACCAAACCCGCATTGGATGTGTAATGCGTGTCCCCTTTCATCAGGGAATCAATACCGGCTTCCAAAATTGGGGCTGGCGTGGTGAAATCCGGTTCACCCACACCCAGCGAAATGACATCATCCATCATCGCGGCAATATCAAAAAACTTACGAATACCAGACGGTTTTAAATCGTGGGTACGGTTGGATAAATATTTTTTATCCAGTTGCGGGGGTTCAGGTAATTGGATGGATAATGGACACATGCTGTACGCTCCTTGATACAGGGCAAGATTGCCGGTATTTTTATTTAATCGGATTCGCCCTTCAGAAAGGCAAATAAATACAAAACGACCCAAAGGAATCTGAATGGATCTTTAGATAGATAGACGGGGTTATTTCATCCAGGTGGTATCACCCAAATTTGTTTTTTGTCCCTGACCATGCCAGACGACATTTTCCCCAATTAAGGAATGTGAACAAATCACATTCTTAATTTCGGAACCGCTGGAGATAATGGTATCTTCAATAATAGCCCGTTCAATCACACAATCCGGGCCGATAGATACATGTGGCCCAATGACAGCATGGCTGATTTTTGCAGAATCGGCGATCGAGACTGGGGGAATAATTTGCGCCAGAGGGAATTTTTCCGCAGGTGTGGAAGGCTGCCCATCCAGTAGAATGGCATTGGTTTCCAGGACCGCATCAACCGTGCCCGCATCCAACCAGGTGTCCACTTCACGCACTTTAAAACCAGCACCTTCTGAAAGCATAACATTAATGGCATCCACCAGAAAATATTCATTCTTCAACATTTTATTGCTGGCCATTTGTTTTTCGATGGCATGGATTAATGCCTCGCCGCTTTTGAAATAATAAAATCCAACTACGGCCAGGTTATTACTACTATCTTCTGGTTTTTCAATTAATTGCTGGATTTTCTGATCCTGATTAACAACCGCTACGCCAAACCTTCTTGGATCCGGGACGGATTTTACCCATGCAATCCCATCCAGTGTTTCGTTTTGCAATGCAGATAAATCTGTCTTAATTAAAGTATCCGAGAATGTCATTAACATGGGACCGGTAAGGAATTCTTTTGCGGTATACAAAGCGTGGGATTGTCCCCGCATTTCATGTTGTACCACGAAATCAACAGTAAGATCAGGATACTCACAGTCCATATAGGAACGAATCTGTTCCAGTTGATTGGGACCAACAATAAAGATATATTCTTTCTTAAGGGATTGCGGTAATGTATGAAACTGGTCCAGAACAAAATCCAAAACAGTTTTCCCGGCAATTGGAACCAGGGGTTTCGGTTTACTCCAGGTATGCGGACGCAACCGGGTTCCAAAACCTGCCATTGGAATTGCTATTTTTATAGTTTCCATTTTGCGATACCTTTCATTTTCAATAGTATTTAGTTATTGTAACATCAATATCCTAGGGATTTGTTGTTTGTTTCTCGAATTATCCCTTGGATCAAAAAACCTGGAAGCCGGTAACTCCCAGGTTTTTTTGTGCCGTCAAGTCTAGATTGGATGCAGGATTGTTTGTGAAGACTGTAACTATTAAGAATTATCCGTGATTAGTGATTTCAAACAATTAATCACATGGCTCGATTCTTCTTTCACACGCATGAGTAACTCTTCAGTTTGATCAGCATGCCCTTCTTTCGTCAATCGGGCCAATTCAAATACGCATTGATGGAATTTTTCGTGTGCTGTTTCCAATTGATTATCACAATCCGATGAAGACATTAATACGCGGCCACCGCCATGCATCCACTTTTCCAGGGCACATTCTTTTTGAATATCCCGAAGCAGGTCATCATCTACTTTTATCTCACCATTGGCTATTTTAACTGAACGCTCTACCCATTCTTCATGCGAGTGAATAAATAATGGCAAACTTTGTTTGGCTTGATCAGCATTTCCCAGGTAAAAACGGGATAACAACACAGCCAAAGAATCAGACATGGCCGATAAAAGTTTAGAAGATTCAGTTACTTCCTGTGTTTGAGCAGACATCTCTTCCGTTGAAGCAGAGACTTCTTCCACAGCTGCACTGTTCTCTTCCGCAATACTCGCTAATTGCTCAACAACTTCCTGTACCAGAATTGATTTTTCTTTCATCTGGTGAGTGGAAACCAGGTTTCCTTCCACTACGGTGGTTATTACCGCGGTTTGATTATCCAATAATTCTGAAGCAGAAATCAAACTCATCGCCAAGGCTTCTGCATTAGCAGCCTGCTCACTGACTGTATCGTTGGCTTCTTTAATTTGCTTCAAGGCATCACCGGCATAATTTGCCTTAACAACACCTTGATCGGCTTCATTGGCACTGATCTGCATCGCTTCGATGGAGAGCGAAATATTTTTTTGAATATCCTTGACCAGGACATCAATTTCCCGGGTTGCCTGACCTGAACGCGTGGCTAGTTTTCCGACCTCTTCTGCCACCACGGCAAAGCCCTTGCCATGTTCGCCGGCACGCGCTGCCTCAATAGCCGCATTTAAGGAAAGCATTTGGGTTTGTGAGGCAATATCATCAATTGTATCGACAATTATGCCGATTCTTTTAGAAATCTCGCCCATTTTCTGCACCTGTACCGCAGAAGTGTCGATTTTCTCTTTGATCAGCACCATTTCCTGTACTGTTTCTGTTACCCGATCCGCACCCAGGGTTGATAACTCTGAGGCTTCACCCGCAGTGGCATTGACGATTTTTGACATTTCTATCAAACCATCAATGGCAAACTGCATCTGCTGTATGGTTTCCAGAGTTTGGCTAATCGCCTGGGATTGATCCTCTGCACCGGTAGCGACGCCTTGGATTAAACCGGATAAATCCTCCACAGTGTTAGCCATTTCAGAGATGTCATTGGTTTGTTCCGCAGTACTGCGCGCCACCTGCTGGATGGTGGTAGCAATCTGATCCGTAGCAAGCAAGGTCTGCATGGATACACTTTTCAAATCACCGGACGCGTGATTCAAGCGAAGGGTATCATTATTGACTTGAAACAGCACTGTACGCATATTTTCCATCATCGTACTGGAAGCCTCGGCTGTCAGTAGTAATTGTTCCACCATACGGTTGAAGGAGGTAGCCAGGTCCCCCATTTCATCGCTGGAATGATAATCAATTTTTGCAGTCTCAATTTGTATTTGCTTTGTCAAATCCCCGCCAGCCATGGAGATCATGGCTGTGGCAATTTGGGATAAATCATTCATTGCAATCTGATCCGCCATCTGTACCAGATTAATGGCGACTTTGCTTAAGCCTTTGGAAATTTTTACTGCTACAAAAATACCGCTAACCATCACAATAATACTGACGATAAGAATTGCTAATTTGGATGTCCGGACTTGTTTGTCCGCTGCGTCGAATGCATCTTTGTTGAGTGTTTCAATATTGGTGATAATGCCGGAATATTTTTCAGTAAGCAGAACAACATTTTCCCGCATCGTTTGGGTTCGATCTTTTGCAAAAACTTGATTTTTTATCTGATTTTCAAAAACCGTAAATATGCCGCTGTTACCTGTCACAATCTGATACTGTTGTTCCATTAAATCAAGAATTGCTTGGTTTTCTTCATCCGCTAACTTTGCTTTAAGTTCATTATAGAAATATTCATATTTTGTTTTCTGATCCGGAATTTGTTCCAAATCCCCTGTGATTAAAAGGGTAGAAACGGACTTATCCATATCCAAAACAGCAAGGTAAATATCTGTCGATTTTTCAATATTGCTATTTAGAATTTCATTTTCCAACTGGGTAATGGTGAGATCATACCTGGAAACCAAATTGTCCATCATATCCATAGCCCAAACCGTGGATTTTCTCGCCTGGATCATTTGATTGAAATTTCCTAAGAATATCTGGCTGATGCCATTGGCATTTTCCAGTTCTGCTGACAAGGTTTCATCTTCGACCATTTGAAGCAGTTCAGCAAAAGCATCATAATACGTAACCTGAATTTCTTGAACACCATCTGAAATCTCAGTAATTTGATCAACATCTTCGATCAGCATGGCTTCTTTTCCCAGCGTTTCCATCTCTTTCATCGAAAGGAGAAGGGTATTCATTTTTTCAACCATGGGCGTGGTGTTTTCGCTGAGATTAGCAAAAACTTTTTGAATCGATAGCATTCTTCCAAATCCAATGATGCCGATGACCAAAGCCAAAAGAATGACAACCCCGAATCCGGATAGAAGTTTATGTAGTAGACGAATCTGCATTTTCAATTTAGTACTCCTTTATGCCATGATGGTTTAAAAATATATTTCATCTACAAATAAGGGGGGGGTACCATTATTCTGGAAAACAAACACCATTTTAGGCTACTAACCTCATCATTACCATAAACATTTAATGAACCTTTCATAAACACACCTAATAATCAATAGGGGAAAATTAGGAGATATGCAATCTAAACACAAGAATTACTTTTACATCAATCGTTGGATGAGTAAAAAACTCATGGAAAAAAAAAGCCGCCTGAAGATCAGACGGCGCTTGATAATATGTGAGTGGTCTTTAATTCTCCGGATTTCGCAAATGCCAATCCGTGACACATTGATAGCGATGCGTCGCTTGAAGTAAAACAGCCTCCGAGAATGGAGCGCCCATCAATTGCATGCCAATTGGCAGACCTGCAGCATCAAATCCAATCGGAAAGCTGATACCTGGCACACCTGCCAGATTGGCCGGCAGTGTAAAGACATCTTCCAGGTACATTTCCAGGGGCGAATCACTATGCTGGCCGATTTTGAAGGCTGTGGTCGGCGTAACAGGAGCTGCGATCACATCCACCTGTTCAAATACCCGCGTGAAATCCTCTTTAATCAACGTACGTACTTTTTGTGCCTGACCATAATAGGCATCATAATATCCGGCGGAAAGGGCATACGTCCCCAGCATAATGCGACGTTTTACTTCAGCACCAAAACCTGTGCCGCGGGAATTCACATAAGTTTGCCAGAGGGTATCCGCCTCTTCACGGAAGCCATAGCGGATGCCGTCAAAGCGGGCCAGATTGGCCGAAGCCTCGGCTGGTGCCAGCAAATAATAAACCGGGACAGCCATGGAGGTATGCGGCAAGGACACAGGGACAATCACCGCGCCCATGGATTGCATCTGCGCAATCGCCTGGCGTACGGATTTTTCCACGGCCGGCTGCATGCCTTCAATAAAATATTCTTCTGGTACGCCAATGCGTAATCCTGCATAGTTCGATTGATTATTCAGGGTGATTTGTGGGACAGGTTGTTCCACCGAAGTTGCATCCCGCGGATCAAACCCCGCAGCAGCCTGGAAAACAGCCACCAGATCCGCAGCTGAATGACCCAGGAATCCCACGGAATCCAAGGAGGAGCCGTAAGCGATCAAACCATAGCGGGAAATGCGCCCATAACTGGGTTTTAACCCGGTAATGCCGCAAAAAGCCGCCGGTTGACGAATGCTGCCGCCGGTATCGCTGCCCAAAGTGATTGGCGCCATGCTTGCACTGACTGCCGCGGCGCTGCCGCCGCTGGAGCCGCCCGGTACGCGGTCCAAATTCCACGGGTTATGTGTAATTTGATAAGCCGAGTTTTCAGTGGATGACCCCATGGCAAATTCGTCCATGTTGGTCTTGCCTAATAACACCATCCCCTGATCCAGCAAGCGTTGAATCGCGGTGGCATGAAAGGGAGGACGATAATTTTTAAGAATTTTTGATCCACAGGTACAGGGTAATCCCTGCACACAGAGGACATCTTTCACCGCAAAGGGCATCCCCAATAAGGGAGAGGGATTTGAAGAAACGCTCTTCCGTTTTCGGTCGGCTTCAGCAGCTTGCTGAAGGGCTGTTTCTTCATTCAGGGCCAGGAAAGCCTGAATGTTGGGTTCAAGTTTTTGAATCCGCTGAAAATATGCCTGGGTAAGTTCAACACTGGAACATGCTCCACTGGTCAATGCCTGACTGGCTTCAAGTACATTTAATGTAGATAACTCTGTGGACATGCTTACTCCATCACCGGTGGAACTTTAAATTGATGATCCTGAAAGGCGGGAGCAATTTTTGCCAGCTCATCGGTGGATAAACTAACACCTGCCACATCTTCCCGTAAACGGGATTCCTGCCCCAATACACTGGCGGTGGGTGAAATATGATCAGTATCCACTTGCTGCAATTGTTCAGCAAAGGCAAGAATATCCGAAAGCTGCCGGCGGTAGGATTCTTTCTCCTCCGCGCTTAGGGTCAACCGTGCCAGGTTGGCGATATGTTCAACTTCTTTTAATGTCAGAGCCATGGGGCTTATTATATCAAGGAAACGAATTTTGTCAGCGCATTAATCTGAGGAATTTTCATCCTGCCATTGGGAAGCATACCAGGCAATATATTCCCGGATGTGGCGCTGCCAGTAGGCGTCTTCGTGCATACCATCATTCAAATGAAACTCGTGCTGCAGATGATATTTCACCAGCGCATTCTGAAAAATTAATGCCGGCTCTACGTACCGGTCATAAGCGCCGATATCCATATAGATGGCCATCTCCTGACCCTTATAAATATTTTTCACCCAGTACTGCATTTTGAAAATATCATTGCGATGCGGCGGCAAACTGTGCGCACCAATGGCAGAAAAGGTTTCCGGATATTCAAAACCAACATGCACTGCCCAGGCGGCACCACGGGAAATACCGCCTACAGCATGCTGCCTGCGATCTGTACAGATGGGGTAGATATCCTGTAAATGCGATGTCAATAATTCACCCACTGCACGGTTGTAAAGGGAATCATTCATTTCCTGTAGATAATAGATTTCACGCGGCATGGCGATCAAGAAGGGTCTTCCTGTTTTTTCTATCTGAGCATCGGCTACAGTCTGAATCCCCAGGTCAGGCCATTGGGTTTCATCATACCCCTGGCCGTGGAGGAGAATCAGCAACGGATAACAATCTGAGGGATCAGGTCGATAGCCCGCTGGCAAATAGACTTGATAATCCAACTCATAGGGCAGCCAATCCGCTCCCGCTTGACCGGCTTCCATCCTGCTGGGAGAGATCGGTGTAGGTGTGGCACTTGGGATAACGGTTGGCATGTAGGTAGGCGTTTCTGAAGGGATCTCCACCACAACAGCGGTGGGCGGGACAAAGACCGTGGCTTCAGAAGTCGCTGCAATGGCTGATTGACAGGCGCTTAAGCCAAACAAAAAAATGGCAGCGAGGCCTGCCTGAAAACGTCGAAGCTGGAATGGGTGATATTTGACCATTGAGATGGGAAGGTGAACTCCGTTTGGCTGATTTCCGTTCGATCTTGCGAGTTTATCCATTACCGATTATACTCTAACTGGTAAGTTCGGGGTGTAGCGCAGTTGGCAGCGCACCGCGTTTGGGACGCGGGGGTCGGCGGTTCGAGTCCGCCCACCCCGACTGAAAAACCACTCACAAATTGAGTGGTTTTTTTAATTAACCGGTCGTCGGTTTCCTCTTACAGAGGACAGGCGAGTCCGCCCACCCCGACTGAAATACCACTCACAGGATGCAATGCAAAGCTATACAAATACACTCAATTCTGCACCAGCGGCAGCGGTGACACACCCCGCTTAACCAAAGCATAATTGGAATGGATACGCACAAGGTCCCCAATCAACCAGTTCATCATTTTTTGAATCTAAAAGGACGGCGAACTGAATATAGCCAATCAGCCCTGCCAAGGGGTATCCTCCCAAGTATCTTACCTGGTATAAGTGGACAATTCTTGTGTTTTGATACGGTTGCATATTTTTGATCTACCAGCACCCGAATGGTATGCAGGCAATTGGGTTATCAACTGGATTTCACGATATGGAAAACCAATAATGCTACAATATGGATAGTTTTCCAATATCCATCATCCATTTAATAACATAACCTATGGGTGCTTATTTTCGGTTTGATATCAAATTCCTATCATTCTTGGGAAGGGTGGCTGTGAATTATGGAACAAAAAAAGAATCAGAAGAAATGGGTTAATCTGTTGCTTTGGAATTTAGCGCTGTGCGTGATTATCACAGCCGCCGGCTGTCAATCCTCCAATTTTCTGAGCATCCCGGAAAAAAAACATGTGCCGCCTCATTCTTTTCCGGCGGTTCCATACGACTCCCTTTCCACGGATTCAATGTATTCGTATCTGAATGACTTAACCTCAATCCAGCCATATTCTGGTTGGCGTAACTCAGCCAGCAGCGGAGAAGCAGACGCTCTGGATTATGTTGAAGAACAACTTGCCACCTTTTCAAATCTGAATACTCATGGAATGGAAATTGAAAGGCAAGCGTTCAAGGTGTATTCCGGTGTGGAAATGTGGACCACAGAATTACGTCTTACCCTGAATGGAGCGGAGGTTGACGTTCCGGCGGATGGGCTTCGCGGATCGAGATACGATCCGGAAATTGCACTTTCCATGGATTCAGATGGCCTGGCAAATGATAGCGTTCGAAATCCGGTGGAAGCCGCTGGTACGATTTTGATGGTACGTGAAATCGAACAGTTAAACTCATTATCTGCTGATGATATTAAAAATCAGATTTTGTTTTTGGATTATGCGCTGATTGATGCGGCCATCAACGAAGATTTTTTTGCCAATGGGGAACAAATTATCAATCTTATTGAAAAAGGGCTAAGCGGTTTGGTTCTGGTAACCCAATATTCCAATGTTGAAGGTGAAAGCAGGGGTTCGTTTGTCGGGGATGGTTCAATTTTTCAATGGATAAATCACTCGCAGCGAATCCCCATCCTCTATGTACGGCTGGAGGATCTCAATAAAGTCGGCATTATGGATTGGCAAGCCTTGGAAAAAATCGAATCTGCCCGGTTGATTTGGGATACCGATGTATTCATGCCAGGCACCTCAGGAAACTTGATCCTCCGCATTCCGGGTGTTGATCCATCCAAAGCAGTTTTATTATCAGCCCACATAGATTCTCCTAACGGACCCGGTGCTTTTGATGATGGGAGCGGTTCTGCCATCCTTTTGGAGATCACCCGTGTTTTGAATAAAACCCAAATTCAACCAGCTGTTGATCTGTACATCGTCTGGTATGGCGGGCATGAACTGGGTACGTATGGTTCATCCTATTTCGTCTCAACCCATCAGGAGCTTTTGGATAGGCTGCTGGCCATGCTGGTGATTGACCCGGTGGGTATGCCGTTGAACGGAAAAGAAATAAACATATCGGCAAGTTATTCCAGTTATCAGGGGTTTGGGGATGATCGCGCGCTCTGGCCAGATTTTCTAACCAGCAGTCGGACAACCCACGGGGTGTCAATTCGACAAGAAGATTTTATCGGGCAAATTGCAGACAACAGTAATTTTGATCCTTTTAACGTTCCCAATATTAATCTTTCGGTTCTGGACTATGAAGATTGGATGGCCAAAGGCAGTTCTTATGCTCACTATGCAAACCATTGGCATGACCCCTATGAAACGGTTGAACTGGCCAAGGAAGTAGACGAAGTTTTTCTTCAGGTTTCAAAGGTCGCTTTATCCGCCGCCCTGGAAACGGGCCGCGAAGTGATCCCATTAACGATCACGCCCAAGAATAAACACCATGCTTTATTTATCGCCAGTCATACAGAAAATGCGACCATCGCACCGGCTCTCATGCAGGATTTAGGCATGGCTCTCGCCTGGGAGGGATTTGATGTTGATCTCATTCCCTATGGACAGACGGTCAGTGAAAGTGATTTGAGGGATGTTGAAATTGTAGTTTTGCTTCCCACCCTGGATTATCCTGGACCCAATCTTGAAACTTGGAGCAACGAGGAAATGAACCTGCTGACAGCCTATGTGGATCAGGGCGGATTTTTGCTGGTTACAAACAGCGCGTCCAGCTTGGCTTCTGCCCGGCGTGTGGAGGAGACCAATGAAGAGGCTACAGATTTGAACAGGTTGTTGATTCCCATGGGCATCGAATTCAAGGAAGGATATCGAAACGGCGGGAATTTGCGCATTGTTGAGGACCATAAATTAACCAAAAACGTGGAAAAACTATCCTCCTGGCTTACTGACAATCTGGTCCCGGTTAAATTTTCTTCCGGGTTGGAATTGTCCAATGGTGCCATTGGACTTGTCAATTATGGAAAGCACAATGGTCAGGTGCTGGTAGTAAGTGATATTGGATTGCTAAAAAATAAATCGGAAGATGTGCAGAATCTCCAATTTGTAAAAAATATTGCTGCTTATGCAGCGAAACGTTGAGTCGTGGTAGAAGTACGGGGGGATTAGCCTACATTAAGCCGGAAACTGATTCGCTGACCAAGCCCAAACACCAACCAACCATACCCGCCTACCCCTCTTTTTGCGGAATATGATCCATGATATATTCCGAGAGGGTCGTAATGGTCAAAGCCGGATTGGCGTTCAGGTTGACCGGAACCACCGAACCATCCGCAATATACAGCCCAGGATAGCCAAAAACGCGGCCCTGTTCATCCACAACACCGTTTTCGGCGGATTTTCCAAGCACACATCCCCCCAGAATATGGGCAGTGGTGGGTGCGTCCAGCAGCACTTCAAACCAGCTCCCCTTGGGGTAACCCTTCATTTTCTCGGCCATCCTGCGCGTCACCTGATTGGCGATCGGGATATAAGTTGGAATGCGTTGGCCTTTTGGCGGCAAGGTGGAAACCAGCCCCAGCTTGCCTTTATGTAAGCGCAGATAATTCTCCGTGGACTGCATCACCAGGATGACAGAAGTGCGGGCACCCTGTCCGAAAAGCCACAGGCCGCGCAGAAATTGATAGGGGTGACGCAGGATGTTGCCAAAAAAGCGTAGAATGCGCGGAATTTTGCCACCGCCATCCGTCAGGACAGTGGCAATGGCATAGAGAACATCCGAGCCTTTGTTATAACGTACGACTTCAATGTGGGTGTCTTTGTCCGGGTAGATGCCGGATGTAATCGCAACATGGTCATTCCAATCCTGCGTGTGATCGCGGGAATCGACCCCCAAAATAGCCTCCGAATTGGTGCGGGTAAAATCACCCAATCGTTCGGAAAGCTCAGGCAGCATGCCGGCTTGTTTGCACTTGAATAATAAATCCACTGTGCCCAACACTCCGCCGCTGAAAACCACATTTTTCGCTTGATAAATTGCCTCGTGCCGGATCAATCCATGAGATGTTTGGGTGGTAAGCCGGTACCCGCCCTCTTGCAGCGGAACAACACCGGTGACCTCCGTCTCCGGGATGATTTCCACACCAAGTTTTTCCGCCAGATAGAGATAGTTGTAATCCAGGGTATTCTTGGCTCCATTGGGACAGCCGATCATACAGGCGCCGCACAGGCGGCAGCCGGTTCGCTCCGGTCCTTCACCATTGAAGTAGGGATCCGGTACACTGACATCAGGCTCGCCAAAAAAAACACCCACGGGGTTTATATGGAAGGTATCCTCATTCCGCAGCTCAATCCCTACTTCACGTAAGATGTGATCCGCATTGCCGATACTGGGACATTGCACCGCACCCAGCATGCGTTGGGCTTCCTGATAAAAAGGCGCCAGCCGGGATTTCCAATCATCAGCTCCCCATTCGGGTTTGGAAAAAATGGCGTCATCCGGTGTGATCAATTGATTGGCATACACCAGGCTGCCCCCGCCAACCCCTACCCCATGCAGCACCAGTACATGGCGCAACAGGGTGAGCGCCTGAATGCCAACCAGGCCAAGACGCGGCATCCAGACGGACTTGCGCAAATGCCAATTGGTAGGGGGAAAGTCCTCTGCACGATAGCGGCGGCCTTTCTCGATCACGGCCACTTTGTAGCCCTTTTGTGCCAGGCGGTATGCAGAAACGGATCCACCGAAACCGGAACCGATGACGATAAAATCATAGTCGGGATGGGTAGTCATGGTTTTTCCTTCCATTGGGATGGTAATGATTTACTTAAACGCTGAATAATTAAACCCGAAAAACCAGACTGGGTACGGAATTTCAGGAATCACCAGAAAAACTAAAATCAGCGTGATAATAATGAAAAATATTCATCTATTCGTTCAAATCCCCTTATTCCCCCCGAATGGGGATTTGCGGCAGGATAGCTTTCTGACTGTACGGGATCAGGCCGATCATGCTATGCCCCACACCCGGAATTAAATCCAGCTTGAATTGACTTTCCAGCCCATTGGATGCCGCAAATGCTTGCATATCTGCCACCCAGTTCCTGGCGATCGCAGAACGATTCTTGCCCTTTTGTCCAACAAGAAACTCCTGCTGGATTTCTGAGGTGTCATTCAGCCCGACAATTACGCTCAACGGCACCTGGGTAGCGGACAACCACACCTTTTGATCGGGCACCACATCCACAAGGTTAGTCGACTCGGCATCCCAGATAATCTCCGTGTGCAGTTCACCCATGCCAAACGGCCACTGCACATCCAGGGTTGGCTGCGGATAGGTGGCTGCCGAAGTTATCACAGCTCTTTTAATCCTTTCCGGATGCATCACCAGAAAACGGGCTGTAAATTGCCCCCCGGCTGAATGTCCGTAGAGGTAAAACTGCTCATGGTCCAAGCCCAAAACTTGACGATGCCTGTCCACTAAATTTATCACCCAATCATCCGCATCAATTTCCCGTCCGAACAGCCCGCGATACCCGCCCATGGCCTGGTCCCCATAGCGGCTGCTGAAGTTTTTCTGCGTAAAGGCTGGAGCAATCAGAACCAATCCATTCTCTTCCGCAAAATCCATCCAGGTTGTTGCATAAAGCTGGGCATTTTCCTCTGCACTGCCATCGATGGGTGTGCCATGAACCAGCACCAGGATCTCGGATTGATCCGTCAGAGTGGTGGGAAGATAGGAATAATAAATGCCATAACGATCTTGGCATGGGGTCAGTTGCCCCAATGTAGTATTGATGACCGGCAAAGTTGGTTTGATGGTGGGGAGAGGGGTGAACGTTGCGGTGGATGATGGATGGGTAACGGTAGGTGTGGATTCAGGCGTTGGGTTGGCTGGTACCAGTTTGTTACAGGATGCATGGATGACAGCAAAGAATGCCAAAAAAAGAGGTGAGATGGGCTTAATCATGATCCTCCCTAAAAGTTATCGAATGCACACAATTATTATATAAAATATCGCGGGATTAATTCATTTAGGCAGATTATGTTCCACAAAAAATATGGTGTGGTTATATCAACAGGAAGGATACATACCCCGCTGACACTAAGGCTCATCCAAAGTCCATTCCAGAGGAGTATTTTGAAGATAGACAAAATTTTTGCATTGGTCTATTTATTTCGTATGATATATTCATAATAATTGTCTTACCAGACAACCATACCCTACCAGATTATTTTTCCGGGTTGGTATGGATTGATGATTTTGTCGGGTGGTCCCCAAGCTCCCGAACGAATGTCTATCGGACGGAGGGGCGAAGCATCCCCGATTTGGTTTGCACTTCCATTATCTATTCGGGATGCTTCGCCCTTACATGAATTGTCCAAGAGCATAAATCCGTAATAATGGTTCGGTATGACTGCCCAAGCATCCAATTTACCAGATCAAAAGTTAACTTCATATGATCTATCCTGTATAAAGCTCATCTACTGTCCATTGCAGCGGATTATTTTGAATATAGCCAAGAATTTTCACATACGATTCCTCATTCCGTATGATATGTTCATAATAATTGCGCTGCCAAACTGTCATACCCGAGGTACCCTTGACTAGATTGATTCTTCGGGTTGTTATTGATTTGTAATTTTGAAGGGCAGCCCCTAATGAACCCGATACTGTGCCAATCGGACGGGACGGCGTGGACCCGTAAGGGTAAGCATCCCCTGTTTGGCTCACACCTGGTTTATTCTTCCGGGATGTTCTACCCTTACCTGAATTGTTCAAAAGTATAATTCCGTGAAAATGATTCGGCATTACTACCCATGCATCCAATTTGATGTTCCTGAAATTTATCGGTAGATTTTCCCAATAAGCAGAAATAATTATCCCAAATTCATTCAACTGCATCCATCCATCCACGATATCTCCAAATAAGGATTTTCGTTGATAGGTACACAACGTGACAAAATATGCCCCCAAAAGTGTGTAGTCAAACTCTTTCAGGCGAATTGACTTTCGGTGATCAATCTTGGGGTTGTATTGTGGTTTTTGACTCATTAGGTATATCGAGCCCAAATAATGGATACAACACTGAACAAAAATGGTGGTCTTCATAAATTATGTGGGGCAACGGCCAATATTCCATACCGAATAGTGTTCAGAAAACGAAATGAACAGACGAGTTCAATTTTTTACCAGAAGCGGTAGGGAGGTTTGCCTGGTAGGCCACTCCTGACCCCTTGCAGACCCTGGAAGTTGGCAATGGATCAACACTACCATTGATTAAATCGAACACGTGAGGGGTCATAACGATCAACCGGTTTACTTTTCTCCGCAAAATAGCCCATTTGAGAAGCAAGTGCGACCAAGTTTTTTCGGTCGTTGATGACAATAAAATGCCAGGGTTGATCATTGGCAGCGGACGGTGCCGCCATCGCTGCTCTGAGCAGGGTTTCTATGATTTCATTTACAACCGGTTCCTCTGTAAATTTCCTTACACTTCTTCTTTCTAGAATAGCTTTCATGGATACTCCTATGGAAGGCAGGTTACCGTATTGTGTCTTTGTTGTTTTAATCCCAAAAATGTTCATTTCTACGAACCTTACCCTATAGTTCGCTATCCAGCTCATTGATGATCGGTAAAATAAACACCGGACTGTCGGTTAACTGCACCACCTGTTGAGCAACGCTGCCCATGAAGATCAAATCCAGCCCGCCGCGGCCCTGCGAGGAAATCATGATCAGATCCACGCCTTCACGCTTGCCCACGTCCACAATGGCACGGGCGGGATAGGAGCCGGTGACAATGGTACGCACGGGAATGCCATCTTCCTGCAGCCGTTCGGCAACCGCGGCAAGATAGGTGCGCATATTGCTCTCGGCTTGTTTACGGATGGCGCGCAGTACGCTGGCTGCAGCGCGGTATTTTTCGCTCTCCGGTACCGCAGGAACGGACATCAACATCAATTCACAATCGTACTGCTGCGCCAGCAAGCGTGCATATGGCAGCAGCTGCTCAGCAAAAACGGAGCCATCCAGCGCCACCAGAATACGTCCCATGTGCGGTGCTTCGGCCGGACCGCTTTCATAGACCTGGACCAGCAGCACCGGAATATCCAATAAATGCACCAATTTACTGGAAAGGCCTTCCCTGAGCCAGTTTTTCTCTCCCGAAGCTCCGCGTGTGGTAACAATAACCAGGTCCACGCCCTGCTCCAGAACCATTTTTTGGGTAGCTTCGGTTGGTGATATCGTACGAACGGCACAGTTTACCTGAATGCCAACGGCATGGATCTTTTCTGCACAGGCACAAAGATAGGCCTCAATTTGTTCTCTTTCTTCGCCTGCCCCCTGATAATCCCTGGATGCTGCCAGCAGTGTCAGTTGTGCGCCGCTTGTCTCACAGATGAAACGCGCCATGGGCAGCGCCTGGGCCGCGTACTCGGAACCATCCAGCAGCGTCAGAACGTGATTGATCTTCACCTGTCGGTCAAGGTGGTGTTTATTCAACACAGGTTCCGGCATCCATTTTAACTTGCCCGGTACAGCATCGTCGTTTTCCCCATTTGATCCGGAAGCAACCGCCTGACCGAAACCGAAGCCGGCCAGCAGACTGGAATCGATATGGCCGAGATAATCCATTTCCGGAGATGGCGCACCAATGTGCCAGCGGAAATAAGTGAATGCTGCATAGAGAATGGGAATGAAAAGAAAATACGTCCAGGCACCCTCCATAAATCGTTCTTCAAAAATAATCAGGGTAGCGGAGGTGGTCAACAGGGCGGCGATGGTGGTACCGCCAATCAAGGCAGCTTTTTGGATCGAAAATTCTTCCCGGATATGACGTATCAGGCGCTTGGTGACGGCCCAACCCGTCATGCTGAGCAGGATAAAAACCCCGGCTGCGTACATGGCCAGATAGGTTCCCTCATGGGTACCAAAGAAGAGAAAACACAGGCTGACAATGCCCACTTCCAGCCAGACCGGTTTGTCGGCTACATCATAATCATTGAGTGTACCAAAAGCTCTGGGAATGTAATGACGCTCTTTAAGCCCCAAGGCCAGGTTTTGCAGCCCCTGGGCGCTGGCTGCGGCTGCCGACATAAGCACAAAAATACCCACCAGCGACCCGACATAAGGCAGGGGTGCCGGCAGGAGGTTGTCCATGGTTTGGGTAAAAACCGAGACATGCATATTGGCAGGATCGGATAAGCTAAAGATTGCCGGACCGACGATCAGCATGGTGGCGGCGGTGGTGCTCATGATGATTAACAGGCTTTTAAAGGCTTTACTGCTTTTCTGGGCCGGGGTGCCTTCATAGGCTGCCACCAAATTAGCAAAGACTTCAATGCCGGTCATCACTGCCAGAATGCGTACATACCCGCCGATGGTGAATCGAAAATTGGCAGGCGCAAAGGCTTCCATTGAAAAGGCAGGCAGATGAAACCCGGTACGAATCAGGGTGAACAGAATCATCAACCACAACAAGATCAGCACTCCGGCTGTCGCCGGGCCGAAGGTCCGCGCTGCCATCTTCGGTCCGCGGTTGACCAACCAGCCGGTGAGGATACTTAAGCCGATGGCTACCCACCTGCGGTATTGGATGCCCAGAAAATAGGCATTGAGTACCGGGAAACGGTCCGCGATAAATGTAACCATGGCTGCCATGCTGACCAAAAAAGTAAGCGTGTATTCCACAAAGGTGATCGCAGCGTTGATTTTAACCGCCCAGCCGCCGAACTCTTCTTCACTCAAGCCGCTGCCGCCGGAGCCATCCGTAACCCACTGCATCACCAGGCGGTACATGGCAGAAACCACCGCGATGGTTAAAATAGCCAGCCAAACTGCTCCGCCAAAAACAATGCGTGCAGCACCGGAGACCATGATCAGGGTCAGGAAGGGTCCAAAGACATAGAGCGGGGAGGTTGCCGGATCCCCGCCGCCGGCCAATGCCCCTTCAAGGGGATTCTTGAGTTTATGTGAGATTCGGGCCATGGGTGCATTCCTTTTTCTTTATAAACTTCCGCGCAAACAAAAACCAGGTGCGATGACGGCAGGAATGCTGGGAAAGACCTGGAAATTAATTATAGCTGAACCATTCAGATGACATATAATCGAAGTGGCATTAAAATGGTATGATCAAGCAGACCCATTTAGGGAATCTCAATGCTTGCAGCTAAACTATTGCCCATCAGAAAATCCGATGAACCAGCATCTCGTTATCAATGAGGGTTGGCTGACAATAGCTGTACCAGCAAAAAAAAGAAGGAAATAAAAATGAATCAAAAGAGCAAGGTTGTTTTAGTCTATTGTTCCGCGTACGAGCAGGAATCTGTCAATGCAGCGGTACAAAAGGGGTTATCTCTGCTGGGCGGGGCGCAGCAATTTGTGCAGGCGGGCGAGAAAATCCTGATTAAACCCAATCTCTTGCTTGGAGAATCTCCGGATCACTGTGTCAGTCCGCACCCTACCGTTTTCCGCGCCGTACTCGAGGCTTTTCAGGCTTGCGGGGCGCAGCTTTCTTTTGGGGATTCCCCCGGATTCGGCAGCACCAAGATGGCCGCACGGGGTGCCGGGCTGCTGCATATCGCCGAGGAGCTGGATGTACCCATTGCCGATTTCCAGAACGGGGATACCTTTTCCTTTCCCGACGGGAATTTGATCAAGCAATTCACCATCGCCCGCGGTGTCACCGAAGCGGATGGGATGATCAGCCTGTCCAAGTTTAAAACGCACGCCCTGACTCGCGTCACCGGGGCGATTAAAAATCAATTTGGCTGTATTCCCGGCATCCTGAAAGCTGAGTTTCATTCGCGAATGCCGAATGTGGAAATGTTCTCAAAGATGCTGGTCGATCTCAACCTGTATCTGAAACCGCGCCTATATATCATGGATGGGATTATGGCCATGCAGGGCAATGGTCCGCGCAGCGGCACCCCGACCCCCATGCATGTTCTGCTCTTCTCCACTGATCCGGTCGCCCTGGATGCCACCGTCTGCCGCATGATTCATCTGGACGAAGCCATGGTAGAGCCGATCGTCTATGGCAATCAATTTGGTCTGGGCAGCAGCCAGGATGTTGAATTTCTGGGCGATCCACTGGAAAAATTTGACAATCCAAACTTTGTGGTTAACCGTCAAAAAAGAACCACGACTGAAAAGCGCGATGCGTTTAACAATCGTTTTATGCGCAACAACGTCACTCCCCGCCCGGTGATTACGGCTGAAAAATGCATCAAATGCGGCCGCTGCGTGGAAGTCTGCCCGGCGGATCCCAAAGCCTTGAGCTGGGCCAACGGCAAACAACAAATTCCGGTATATGATTACTCGCACTGTATCCGCTGTTACTGCTGTCAGGAACTTTGTCCAAACGAGGCCATTACCGTAAAAACCCCGTTATTGGGGCGCTTGATTCGGCGATAAAGACCGATTAAATCCTCTTGAAATAATTTCAAGAGGATTTTTTTCATGCTTGCGATGCTTTCTGGGTCCGCCGGCACCCAAGGAAACCCTGTATTGGACCACAATTAAGTCAAACAGACTCAACGCCAGCCATCCTATCTTTTCATTCCCGTTAAATTTGAGTATTACAAACACAACGTCAGGCCCAAATTGTTCCTTGATTTTGGCTTTCAATAATTTTCATATTCAATATAATGGAGGTAAATCCACAGATTTAGTTTTGTTAGAAGAAACCGGATTTCATTTCTAAAAAAAGGGTTTTGATCATCCACCAAATCTATCCCTCATGTTTTTTCGGTATCGAAAGGAGGGGCATAAAGCCAGAGGAATTAGGTTAACAAACCTTCTGTCCGCTCTGATGGAAAAGTAAAAATTGGGAGGTAATTAATGAGCAGTAGATCAAAAGTAGTCCTGGTGTACTGTGCTTCTTATGAAACACAGGCAGTAAACAAAGCTGTTCAAAAAGGACTCGCCTTCTTGGGAGGGGCACAGTACTTTGCCAAGGCAGGTGAAAAAATACTGGTCAAGCCCAATTTACTGGCCGGCGAATCTCCCGATCACTGCATCAGTCCGCACCCGGCAGTTTTTCGTGCCGTGCTGGAGGCCTTTCAGCGCTGCGGCGCAAAAGTTTCCTTTGGCGATTCTCCAGGCTTTGGCAACCTCAAGGAAGCCTCCCGTTCTGCGGGGTTGTTGGCCGTTGCGGAGGAACTTAATGTCCCACTTGCCGATTTCCAAAATGGGGAAAAGCTACCCTTTCCGGACGGGAATTTGATCAAAGAATTTACAATCGCACGCGGAGCTTTGCAAACGGATGGACTGATCAGTCTGGCAAAGCTAAAAACACACTCCCTTACCCGCATCACCGGGGCGATTAAAAATCAATTCGGCTGCATTCCGGGCACAATCAAAGCCGTATACCATACGCGCCTGCCCGATGCGGATGAGTTTTCCAAAATGTTGGTCGATCTGAATCTTTACCTGAAACCTCGTTTGTATATTATGGACGGCATCATCGCCATGCAGGGCAACGGCCCCCGCATTGGCAGTCCGCGAAACATGAATGTGCTCCTATTCTCCACCGATCCGGTCGCCCTGGATGCCACCGTTTGCCGTATGGTTCATTTGGATGAGTCGCTGGTCGGTGCCATCGTTTACGGCAATAAATTTGGCCTGGGCAGCAGCCGGGATGTTGAAATTCTGGGGGATCCGATAGAGCGATTTGACGCCCCTAATTTTGTGGTTAACCGTCAAAAAATTATCGACTGAGAAAAGGTTTCCCTGTGTTATATTCCAACCAACAGCCTATCCTGCGGCTGCTGGCTTTTTGTGATCATGCGCTCATTACCCCCTTTTAATTTCAACTTTCAGTCAACCAAAAGTTTATAGTAATAAGCTGTGGCATGCAGTGTTCCATCCGGGCTGGCAGCAAATTGCGGAATTTCACCCGCTTTTTGCCAACCCAGATGTTGATACACCTTCTCTGCATCCGAACCCGCCTGCGTATTGAGCACCAACAGGCTTCGGCCCATGGATCGTGCCGCGCACTCCAGAGTGTCCATTAACTGGCCGGCGATTCCCTCTCCGCGTGTTGTACTGTGCACAAACAGTTTTTGCACTTCAGCCCGATGAGCGCCATTTTTCTTGGGAGATAAAGCCAGCTGCACCGTGCCGACCACCTGACCGTTGGTTTCGGCCACCCACAAAAGCAACCCTTGATCCAGAGAAGCAAAAACCTGCTGCCAATACTGGGCAGCCTCTTCATTGGAAAGTGGTGCCAGAAATCCAACCGAAGCGCCATGATGGACGGCATCGATTAATAAACCAGATAAATCCGATAAATTAGTTGGTTCTTCGGTTGTGATCTGACGAATTGTACTCATCTTTTTTATTGTTATCCCGTGAAATTATCCGGCATAATGCTCGCGGATACTGTTGACATGATGCTGCTCGTGCCCCAGAATCAGATTAGCCACGGTGCGCACACTTGAAGGATACCCATTTGACTTCCCCATTCTCGTCAGGGCTGGCGCATCCAGGCTCTTGAACAGGGTGATGCTTGCCTGGCGGATGGAGGCATACTCTTCCAGCAGCGCGGAAAGTTCCTGTTCATTGGCCCGGGACTGGTGCACATAGGCATCATGATCAAAACCGTATAATTCCGTGGCATCGTTGCGGGCAAATCGCAGGGCGCGGTAGCAAAACACGCGTTCGGAATCCATGATATGGCTGAGAATTTCCTTGGCTGTCCATTCGCCTTCCGCGCAGGGTGTGCCCTGTTTTTCGGGGGTCAGCAAATTCATCAAGGCTAACGTCGCCTGCATGGCTTCCTGCATGTGGACGATGACTTGGCCGTCATCCGGTACGAGATTGATGTATTGAATCGCATAAGGGGCGTATTCCCCTTCAAGTGGTTTTTGTATTTTCATCATGGCTTTAACCTCTTAATAAATATTGGATCTCTGAAACAAGCTGATCCCCGTTTAGGTTTTATTATACGCTTCGTCGTTGGGACTGCTGCCTGGAACTTGAGATTGTTGAAACAACAAACTCAAAATATCATAATAGCCTATTGATATTTATCTTTTGAAATTTCAACCCCGTAAAACGCCTTGTCAGCCGGCAGTTGGGTTAACCATTCATCGGTATAGTCAATTTCCACAGTAACATTTTCCATCTGGCAGGCCAGCACATGGCCGCCGGCGTTTTTCTCATTATTAATGAAATGAAAATGATAGCCTGGAGAATTGGCAATGTTCATGTAATCCGGCAGGCGAAAACCCAACATTACCCCATCCATCTGGCTTAATTCAAAGGTGGATTGGATGGCAATGACATCCGGCAGGGGTGGATAAGGTTCCACCTGGCTGGGCACGCTGCGGGTTTTCACACTGCTGAATGTGCCTGTCACTTTGATGGCGTAGGGAATATTTTTCGTCGGCAGCAGGCCATCCAGGGTCGCTTTAAATGCATCACAATCCATGGATTCGTCGACCGTGAAAGTTTGATCGGCTTCAAAATAGGTCACCACCGAGAAGGGCGTTTTAACATCGTCCGCTACGGGATAAACCACGCCGTCGGCTTTGACCTGGTAAATTTGATGGTCAATTTCGATCATTTCGCCGTCCAGAGTATTGAAAGTTCCCAGGCCAAAATCGCCGTGATCCTTCAACTCGGCAAAAGACAGCTCCCCGTCATAGACGCCGGCCATCAATGAACCAAGCGTGGAATACTGAAAGAGAACATCCTGGTTATCATCGACAGGTTTTGATGTCTGGCAAGCGCTTACGCTAAGACTGAAAAGAATGGCCAAAACGAGGTTGTTGGAAAATTTTTTTTTCATAGTAAGTCCTATTCAATTGGAAGATTTGCGGGGTATGTTTATCACCCGGGTTGTTTTTTTGCATAGCAAGGACTGTAGCAAAGTCTATTTATTCACTATGGCTATTCCCCTATCTGAAAACAATGATTCTAAAAGAATTGTATCGCAGCTTGCCTGCTTCGATAATGGAAAGCACCTTCTAATTTGTTAATTCCGTACAATTTTCAACCCTATTCTGACACACATTTGCCACACAAGCATGCTATCCTTTTCCTATATGACAACAACCATTTTAATCGTGGATGATGAATCAGCCGTCAGTGATCTGCTCGCCTATAACTTGCGCAAAGCGAGCTATGAAGTACGCGTGGCGGCCGATGGCCGCGAAGCGCTGCGGCTGGCTCACGAAATCCACCCTGATTTGATCCTGCTGGATGTGATGCTCCCTGAAATGGACGGGCTGGATGTCTGCCGGGAGCTGCGCAAAACCAGCAGCACGCCGGTGATCATGATTACCGCACGCGGCGAGGAAGTGGATCGGGTGGTGGGGCTGGAGCTGGGTGCGGATGATTACATCTGCAAGCCGTTCAGCGTACGCGAGTTAATGTCCCGCATTAAAGCGGTCTTGCGGCGCAGCCAGGCCGAAGTCAAAGACCAACCCTTGTACAGTGTCCTCTACGGCCCGGGGAATTTGCAAATGGACAGCGGGAATCATCAGCTTACCGTGGCCGGCGCAGCGCTGGCCCTGACCCGCCTGGAATTCAACGTGCTGCAGCTCTTGATGCAAAATGCCGGTCGCGTGCTGACCAGGGAACGTCTGCTGGAATTGGCCTGGGGCTATGATTTCTCGGGGGATACCCGCGCTGTGGACAGCACCATCAAACGCCTGCGCGCCAAACTGCGGGCTGCCGCCAGCGAAGCCGACTGCATCGAAGCGGTGCGCGGCCTCGGTTACCGTTGGACGGTTTAAGATGAGCCAATCCCTGCGCACGCGTTTATTTTTAAACGGACTGATCATCCTGCTGATCGGCATGGGCCTGGCCGGGTTGCTATTTTGGCAAGCCTCAGCCCGCTTGTATATTGAAACGCAAAGCGAAAACCTGCTGGCACAGGCCAGGTTGAGCGCCGCTGCAATGCAGGGGCAGCCATTCCCAGGCGGCTTAACGGAAGCCTACTCGCAAACCACCAACATCCTACCCGGCATTCACACACGGTTCCTAAACCCGGAAGGTTCCGTCCTGATCAGTCTTCCCCTGACGGCAGGCAATGGAGTGCAGCTGCCGGCGGAAGAAAACGGCGCTCCAGTTTCCCCGGAGGCGTTATCTCAGCGGCCGGAAATAGCTGCCGCGATGCAGGGACAGGAAGCCAGTGCGGTGCGGGCTGTAGGGCAGGAAAAACGCCGTGTTTTGTATGTAGCCGCGCCGGTTTACACAGAAAACGGCATGGTGCACGGACTGATCTACCTGGCAGCACCCCTACCGCCGGGTGGATTGCCGATGCCTTTTCTTCTTCAACTGCTCGGAGCAGGCTTGTTGGCAGTCCTCTTGGCGCTGATCGCTGGGACGCTTCTCGCACGCCGTATTACCACTCCGGTTTCGGCCATCATCCGGGGCGCCAAGGCAGTCAGCGAAGGGGATTTGAATCAAAGCATAGCGACCGGCAGCGAGATTCGTGAATTAAACGAGCTGGGTCAGACGTTCAATCAAATGGTCACCAGCTTGCGCGAATCGGATCAGGCCAGGGATGCCTTTGTGGCCGATGTGGCCCATGAACTGCGCACTCCACTGACGGTGATCAAGGGCACCATCGAAACCCTGGAAGACGGTGCAATGGATGATAGGGAAGGCCGCGGACCGCTTTTATCTGCCATGCAGCAGGAAAGCGATCGTTTAATCCGTCTAGTAAGTGATTTGCTGGTGCTCACTCGCGCGCACAGCGGCATGCTCAAACTGGATCTCAAAACGCTGGAGCTGGGTGCTCTGGTACAGGAACGCTGTGATTTTCTCATGCCGCTGGCTGCCCGCAAGCATATCCGTTTTTCGCTTCATCAAGATGGCCAAGCCTGGGTGATGGGGGATCAAGACCGTATGGCCCAGGTGCTGGATAACCTACTGGAAAATGCTTTGCGCTACAGCCCGGAGGGGGGCACGATCGAAATCGAGCTTACGCAGCATGAGGACAGGTGTACTTGCAGCGTCCAGGACCAAGGCGCTGGAATCCCTGCAGAGCATTTGCCGTTTCTCTTTGAACGCTTCTATCGGGTGGACGCTTCACGAAATCGACAAAGCGGCGGAGCGGGGCTGGGGTTGGCCATTGTCCGCGCTTTGCTGGAAGCCCAGGGGGGAACGATTCAAGTGGAAAGCCAGCTGGGACTCGGCACGACTTTTCGTTTTTCTATACCTCTTGACTCAAATTGCCACAAAACTGACTGAAATCTGACACTGAATTAACCTTGTGGAGAGCTATGATCATGAAAAACCGGATCAAGGAGTTTTCATGAAAAAGTTACCCATTTCTTTTAATCATCTGCTGGCAGCCGTGCTGCTTCTGGCCTTATTCATCAGCGGATTCAAGTCCGCCGATAACCAAACCAATACCCCAAACCTTTCCAGTTCTTTTCCTTCAGATGTTTGCGATCCCGCCCGCAGTATTCATGTCAGCGGCTCTGCCCTGATCAACGTCATTCCCGACCGGGCAGTGGTACAACTCGGCGTGCAATCCAATGGCAAAACCGTAAAAACCGTGCAGCAGGATAACTCCCTGGCGATCCAAAATGTGATGGCTGCATTGAAGAAACAAGGCATCGAAGCCAAGGACATCACCACGGATGTGTACAACATCACCCCAATCTACGAAGATTATGACGCGCTATATATCAAGGGGTATCGCATCTACAATACCGTGGCCGTTACGGTGCGTAATGTTGCGGATAGCAGCGAGATTGTGGCAGCCGCCCTATCCGCTGGTGCCAACCAGGTCAATGATGTCCAATTTTATACCACCGAACTGCGTACTTATCGGGATCAAGCGCGGGAACTGGCGGTAACCGCCGCCAAAGAGAAAGCCAAGGCACTGGCAACCGCCGCTGGAACGGATACCGGCTGTGTATTGACGATCAGTGAAAATACCTGGTCGTATTACAATGGCTGGGGATACAGTATGGGAAATAACGCCAATCTCTGGACGCAGAACACGGTTCAGAATGCAGCCCCCAGCAGCCAAACAGGCAGCGGCGATGGCGAAGAGCCTATCAGCCTGGGGCAGATTTCGGTGAAGGCTGAGGTGGAAGTTACTTACGCGCTGGACTGAGTTCAGGTGAATTCAGGGGATGCGATTCCAAGCTAATTAAAATCCCCCCAGACCTGTAAAGATCTGCGGGGATTGTTAATTCGATGCGATCCGCCACGCTTATAGATGCAGTAAACCCAAACCATTCAGCAAAACCAGCAAGACCAGCACGGGAGTGATAAAGCGCAGCAGGAGCGATAGCACGGAAACCACCATCGTATTTTTCAAAGTGCCATGGTTACTGAGCGCTTCCTTGAGTTTGCCTCTTCCCCAGATCCAACCGGCGAAGATGGCAATCAATAAGCCGCCCACCGGCAATAAAACATTGGACGAAGCAAAGTCAAACAGGTCAAAAAAGGTCATACCAAACAAGGTAACATCCGCCAGGGTACTGTTGGAAAGTGCTGCCAGACTACCGATTATGGCCAGCAGGCCGGTGGTCATCAGAGTGGCCTTCATACGCGAAAACTTAGCCTGTTCACACAGAAAGGCAATCGGGACTTCCACCAGGGAGAGCATGGCGCCGGTGGCGGCGATGGCCGTCAGGAAGAAAAATAGCACCATAAAGAAATTTCCGAAGGGCATGGAAGCAAACACAGAGGGGATGGTGATGAAGAGCAGCGAAGGACCGGCGTCCGGTTTGAAGTCAAATGCAAACACAGCCGGAAATATGGCGATACCGGCCAACAGGGAGACGAACAAATCCGATACCATGGCGCGGGTGGCGCTGATGGGAATGTCTTGCTTATCCACATAATACGAGCCATAGGTGATCATGGTGCCCATGCCGACGGAAAGTTTAAAGAATGCCAGCCCCACGGCAATCAGAATCGTCTGGCCGGTGATTTTGGAAAAATCAGGGGTGAACAAAAAGGCCAGCCCTTCTGCGGCATTTGGCAGGGTTAAACTACGAATGCCGATGATGATTAATAGAATAAATAAGAGTGGAATCAACCGCCGGGTGGTACTTTCAATGCCTTTACTGACCCCACGGATCAGAATAACACTAATGAAAGCCAACACTACCCACTGGCTGACAAGGGAGGCGATGGGATTGGTCACCAGGGCATTAAAGGCCGCCGAAGTCACCTCCGGATCAGTGGATAAAATCGTCCCGGATATAGCTTTGGGTAGATAAGCAAACACCCAACCAGCCACTTCAGAATAAAAAGCCATAATTAAAAAAGAAGCCACGGCTCCCATCGCGCCGATCAGCCACCAAAGGGATTTTTTGTTCGGGGAAAGCAGTTGCAGGGTTTTAATGGCGTTGGCTCGAGCTGCCCGCCCCATGCTGATCTCCGCTATCATGATGGGCAGGCCAACCAATAAAGTGGAAATCAAGTAAATTAAAATAAAAGCAGCACCGCCGTTTTCACCAGCCAGGGATGGAAATTTCCAGATGTTTCCCAACCCGACCGCTGATCCGATGGTGGCAAACAAGGCCCCCAAGGAAGTGGTAAAAGCGCCTCTGGATTGTGTAGTAACTGGGGAGTTTATTTGATCAACTTTTTTCATCAGATAAATTGTCCTTTACCCATAATTTTTAAACAGGTTAGTTATAACCACTCCGGGGAGAAGAATCAACCCAAGTATGTGGATCATCCATAAAACAAGGAAGGTTGTCATGGGGGACTAGGTGAAAAAAGATCCTCCAGAGGCTTGCATCTGAAGGTCTCATTAAATTGTGATCGCAATATGTCTCTACCCAAGAACCTCACCTCAACAGGGTCCCGTCTCTCCCCTCATTCCGGTTCCTGAACAACAGGTGCACCCGGCAGCGAATCGGGCTCTTTATAATTACGGATGCTGAGCAGGTGAATCGATACTCCGATAGCAATACCAAGCAGGAGCAAGCGCAGCCACCAGGCCTCGGCAACACAAATGATGGTCGAGCCAATGGTCAGCCAGAGCAGCAGTAAAGTAAACACCTTTTGCCTGAGGGGAATGCCCAAGCCTTCGCGATAATTCCGGATATACAGGCCAAACAATCGGTTATTCAACAGCCAGGTATAAAAGCGCGGAGAGCTGCGCGCGTAACAAACGGCAGCTAATAATAAAAAGGGAGTTGTAGGCAGAACGGGAAAAATCATACCCAGGATGGCAAGCACGACACTGATAGTACCGCAAATAATCAATAAATATTTTCTTAATGCTTTCATGTTTTTTTATTCCAGTGTCTTTGATTATAACAAAAAAGAGATGGGCAGCTCATTGGCTGCCCATCTCTTTTGCAGTAAAAGGCTCACTTTTCTACGGGTTTTTATAAATAATCAAAACCAGGCTGTCTGCAGTCCAATATTGAATGGTGATTTTCTTCTGCGGAGTACTGGCGGCGTTTACAAATGTCAGCAAATAGATATTGGAATTACCCTGCAAATCTGCGCCTTGTTTATAGCCCAATGCCTGTAATTCTTTCTGATAAAAAGTACGTACTTCATCATAACGGCGCACATTCGATAATTGATAAAATTCGTAATAATACGGCGGTTCGATCGCTAAATTACGGGCGTGCATTTCAACAATATCATCCCACTCCGCATCGCCTTCCAGATCACTGGTTATATAAACAGCATCCGGATAATAAGGCAGACTCCATGCCCGGGTTTGCACATCGGTGGCTTCCGCCAAAGTCTCATCTTCTTCTTTTGTTTCAGGCAGTGCCTCCAAATATTCCTCAGGCACATCATCCGCAATTCGTACAATAAAATCATCAAATTGTGCCCGGATAGGCTTGTCGCTCTCGTAAACCCCTAAAATCAGACCATTGTTTCCACTCTCTAGGGTACCGTCATTAACCTCACCAAGCAGATTGCCATTTAAATATAGTCTAAAGTGATTGCCGACCGCCTGGACGGCCATTGTATTCCAGGCCTCAAAATCAACATATGGGATTTCAGTCCAGTCGATCAAAGTAATCCATTCATCATTCTCGTACAGCCAGAAGGTGTAATACCCACTGGATTCCAGGACAAAGGCATAAAAACTTGTCTGATCGCCAGTATCTTTCCCGCGAATGGTCAGTCCAACATAACCTTCCATGACGGGATCGGGGAATCGTACTTTTGCGGAAACCTGAAAATTAGTTTGCGGTTCAAGTAAATCATCCCGATCAGGGGTAACATTCGAGAACATATCGCGAACCGAGGTTCCATTCCAGTCCAATACACCGTTCTCAATTAACCGCGTGCCGTTCCAATAACTCCCTTGAACATCTCCAACCGGCCACCAGGCAGATTCATCATTAAATCCTTCAGCCAGCAAGATTCGGGAAAACGCCAGCCCTTTCTGAGGTAACGTGATTGTTTCCGAACCGTGGATCACCTGCCCGGTACCACTGACATATTGGTAGGCACCCTGTATGTCCAATGTAAAGGTCAGCGGATCATTCTCATCACTGGCAAACGTATAGCCCTCATAGGTTAAACTTCCAATCCAGGTATGCTTTGCACCGGGACACCATAAAACAAAATTGCCGCCTCGCATGGAGATCGTACCGGATGTACCAAAACTCTTGCCGTCATAATCCATGAGATTGACATCCGTTGAGCAGCTGTCCTGTGTATCCAAATCAAATGTGCCGGCAGGAATGATATACGCTGTGCCATTTCCCAGTGGAATTTCTTCCAGGGTGGCCGTAGGCTGAGGCGTGGCTGTATTCGCCGGTTTGGGTGTTTGGGTTGGACGGGGAGTGCTCGTTGGCATTGGCGTAGGGGAGGGTTCAAATAATTGTCCAACGCCGCAACTCATCATGAAAAAACTTAAGAGTAGGATAAAAACAACAAAAATGCCTGGTTTCGTTTTCATTTTTTTCTCCAACTACTATCTGTTTGGGAACGGACGGTGAATGCGGCGCGGGCTTGATTCTCAAACTTATGTAAGGAATTACTAAAGCAGATCACCTGTATTCCACTTCGGGCAGGGTAATCTATGGTTATTATACACTGCTTGGATCGGAAGAAAATCCAAAAAATCGGCTTAAAATCTGCCGGTGGGAATGTTTCAAAAAAGGGAAAATAGACAGCCATTAATTACGCAAACGAAACGGGGGGGAGCTGTTTTTATTAGTTCAGTCCAATCCGCCCCCATGCATTGAAAACTGGTAAAAGCCTGATAAAATTGTGGAAGGTTCCTGTAGCCTTTCAGGCAAGCCAAAGGATACGTATGACAAAGCAAAAAGTGGATGGTGTCATCGAAGCGGTTCGTTACACGCCGGATAAATCAATTTCCCTGGTGCGCGTATATCTGCGCCGAGGCCCAACCTTTGGTGACTTTGTTCTGATGACGCGCGATGCCCTGGTGGAACAGCTTCAAAGCGGCAAACTGTTCTATACCGGAACCCGCAAGCCGAATCTGGCAAGTACTTTTTTTCTAAACCAAAAGCTCTCCCTTTTTTCAGTGAACGGAGATGGCTACATCGGTGTGAAAGATTCAAATTCCCGACAGGATGATCCGGAACTGGCGCCTCTGTTCTAGCGCCCCGCAACCCTGCCGTTTTTGGTGGTGAGCTTGGAAAAACCCTTACTTTCGATTGTGATTCCCGCCCATAATGAGGAGCATCGTCTTCCGCAGACGCTGGAGAAAATTGCCGATTTTCTAGCTATTCAGCCCTATGAAGCCGAAGTGTTGATCGTTGAGAATGGCAGTCAAGACGATACATTGGTCATAGCACAGCGTTACGCAGAAATGTACCCCAATATTCATGCCCTGCATCTGGCGACCAGCGGCAAGGGTCTGGCGGTGCGTGAAGGCATGTTGAAAGCTAGCGGCGAGTACCGTTTCATCTGCGATGCCGACCTTTCCATGCCCATTGAAGAGGTTAATAAATTTCTTCCTCCTGTACTTTCCGGTTTTGATGTGGCTATTGCCTCTCGTGAAGCACCCGGTGCGGTCCGCTACGATGAACCGGCCTATCGCCATCTCATTGGACGGATTTTTAACACCCTGGTACGCCTGGTGGCGCTACCCGGTCTTCAGGATACACAATGCGGGTTCAAATGTTTTTCAGCGAAGGTAGCAGAGGAAGTCTTCAAACTCCAGACCTTCGAAGGCTGGTCCTTCGATGTGGAAGTACTCTATATTGCCCGTGAACACGGGTATACCATTTTGGAAGTACCCATCCATTGGTATTACATTGCCGGCAGCCGGGTAAAACTCTTCCGAGATTCCTGGCACATGGCAGTGGACATTCTCACCATCCGGCGCAATGCCAGAAACGGATTATATAAATAAAAAAAATCGGTTATCCGGAATACGGATAGCCGATTTTTTTTGAATAATGTGCCATTCCGCCAGTAGAGTTGGAAAAACCTTCTCCACTACCCATAGCTGATTTTTACTTTTTTGATATCGTTATATTGCCCGTAGAACTATGCAAGTCAACCAGGCTGCTGCTCGTTCCGATTTCCCCTGTGATCCGCTTCTTTTCATTCGTGTCAATAGAAAAATCAGATTGGAGCTTGCCTGTTGAGGACTTGGCCACAAATGAAAATTCCGGTGTACTGGGAAGCTGCACGGAAATACTTCCCGTTGAAGTGCGAATGGTTATGTTTCGATTTTCAAATTCCATCGCGTCCAGGAGAACTTTCCCGGTTGATGTTTCGATGTTGAAATTTCCACTCGTATTCCGTAAGCTGACATTGCCGGTAGTGGTCTTGATTCTTGCTGTTTCAACTATACAATCCTCAATGTTGACTTTTCCGGTCGTGCCTTTGATTTCCAATTCCATGGTTTGCAATTGATTGAATTTTATGTTTCCCGTTGAAGTAGTCAGGTTTATTTTTTCGGCCATTAGGTTCCCTGCTTCCATTCCCCCAGTGGTCGTATGGAGGGAAAAACTCGCCAAACGGAAAGAATCAATCTTTACTTTGCCGGTAGAAATATCAATGGAAAGGTTTTTTTCATAATTCTCAGGGATGGAAATTTCCAAAATCAGGTCATTGGGCAAATCATATTTAAAGGGTTGGCTCTTTCCCACAACGACCATTCTGTCATTTAAATCCGCAGCCATGGATACTTGCTGGATTGATTTTCCAAACAAATGGAATTTAATATTACTGCCCGCAGGCGTTTGAATAATATGAATCGGATAAGTACCCGGATTCCACGTCGCCAAATCGGTCAAATTTCGGAATTTGGTTATTAACCCCACTTTATGAGTAAAAACGGGTTTTTTGAACCAATATTTCATGAAATTAGAGCAATAATCATTTCTTTACCCCCACTTTTGATGTATTTTTTAGGTTTATCGACATTCTCAGAATTTCACTAAAAAAGTGAATCGGATATATTTGGTAGAGATACCATGTTAAAAATTTTGAGTGAAAGAAAATATGATGTAAGGATGCTGCCGTGATCAATAAAATCGAATTCTCTGCTAAAAATCTCACCTCCAATGCCGGATTATTTTTACTGCTCGAGCATGCCAACAAGAATGGGATTTTTAACCTGATTGATCACAATCTGGTTTTTGACAATGCATCGACCAATAAAATCAAAATGAATCACATCAAGACCATGCTTTGCGGAAATTTTATCGGAATTGACAAACTGGAACGCCTGAAACTTTTGCAAAGCGATCCCCTTATTAATGAATTTACCATCTCAATTAAAGAGCCAGAAACAGTATCAAGATTCTTAGGGAACTTCAGTTACAAAACAACCCACATGCTGCGAGAGGTCAATTTCAAGGTTTTTGGAAAGCTGTTGAGAAAGAAGAAATTAAAATCCATTACCATCGATATCGACAGTAGCGTGGTCAACGTGGAAGGGCATCAGGAAGGGGCTGTCAGAGGGTACAATCCCAAAAAGCCTGGGAACAACTGTTACAACATCCAATTCGCTTTTTGTGATGAATTAAAAGCCTATATCACCGGATTTGTACGAAGTGGAAACACATATACTGCCAATGGTGCAGCTGAAATGATCAAAGAAATCATTGCCCATGTTAAAACCGATGATTTTGAAATCCAGTTTCGCATGGATAGTGGCTATTTTGATGACGACATCATTACAACCATCGAATTAGCCGGTTGCAAGTATTTGATAAAGGGTAAAGAGTATCCAACGCTCGCTTCTCAAGTTACAGCACCAACCATTTCATTCACGAAAGGTGATGAAGGCAGGGAAACAACTGAGCTTGTTTCGAAACTGGATACCTGGGACAAAAACCGAAGGTTTGTTGTCTCTCGCGTATTAAAACCAGAAAAAGACAGGTTGCAATTATCCCTTCTGGAAGGTGATGAATACGAGTACTTCTACTTTGTGACCAATACCGAACTGCCTTCAGAAAAAATAGTTATTGCATATGAAAAACGCGGCAATGCTGAAAATTACATCAAAGAAGCCAAGTATGATATGGCGGTTGGACACCTTCTGCTCCAATCTTTTTGGGCAAACGAAGCCATCTTTCAGTTAATGATGCTGGCTTACAATTTATTTTTGCTATTCAAAATGGACTTTGCAAATGGAACGGAATACCGGCAGCAAATAAAGACGTTCCGCTTGAAGTACATATTTCTGGCCGGGAAGATCATCAGAATGGCAAGGAGTGTTGTGTTGAAACTCTCAAAAAAATATCCTTATCAAGACATCTATGCAAATTGTCTTTCCTGAAAAAACACTTTTTTATGTCCCAATCTGTTGTTTGTATTTAAGCAAGGCCGAGAAAAATCATTTTCTACATCCGATTTTATGAATTGGATCGCTAAAATCGTTATACAATGGAGGAAAAGATGCTAAAAATAAGTGAGTTCAGCCACAACCATCACCCTTCTGGGGTGAATTTGCTGGTAAAAATCATCAAACGTGGTTTTTCGAAAAAATTAATTTAAATTTCTTGTATTTATTACATATTAATTGTTGCTAATTGTATATAGTAATAAATAAATTTCAATCAAATTTGTGTTAAATTTTCCAGTTCGTTTTGTTTAGGATTGATCAATTGTTATTTGAATAAATGATAAAAATAATTTTGAAACTAATGGAGAGTGATTTCGGTTTTAATAACTATTTTTCTTGAAATATCAAGTTTGATTAAAAATGCGTTTATCAGCAGTTGGAGAAAAATATGAATCAAGCGAGAAGATTAACACTAGATGAAAACGATCCACTTATAGCAGCAGCCCTTGAAGCTGAAAATCGGCTATACGCCTATTACGGTCTACAACCCAAAACTCATTTTATTCCCCTACCAGACCAGAACATCAGGGTGCGCGTCTCAGAGATTGGTTCCGGAAAGCCACTGCTGATCGTGCCAGGCAATACCGGAGACGCCTTCCCGTTGATTCCGCTGATGGCGCAGATTAAGGGCAGACGAATCATCGCGGTTAATCGGCCAGGCGGCGGAATGAGCGATGGCTTTGATCACCGCCCTGTTAATATGCGTAAATTTGCAGTAGAAACTTTGACTGCGGTGCTGGATGCTTTCAAACTGGATCAAACCCCGATTGCTGCACATTCTTTTGGTGGACACTGGAGCTTATGGCTGGCACTGGATAAACCAGAAAGGGTCAACGCCCTGACCTTGCTCGGGGTGCCGGGGAATTTGATCAATACCTGCCCGCCTTTGCCATTGCGAATGCTTTCTGTGCCAATATTAAACAACCTGTTGTTTACATTGGTCACATCCAAAAAACCAGACCGTTCGTATAAGAGTCTCTCGTTCATGGGGCACTCCGCAGAAAAATGTGCGCGGCTGCCAGAAGCCATGGCGGATTGTTATTATCACTTTCAAGAACTACCACATTATCGGATTTCAAGTCTCAGTATGATGGAGAAAATCAACCGTCTGAGTGGTTCTGCGCCTGAAATCCGGCTGAGCGCGGAAGAACTCAAAGGGGTTCAACAGCCAACGATGTTTTTATGGGGAACGCACGATCCGTTTGGCAGTATTGAGACCGGCAGGCAAATCGCCAACAATTTGCCCAACGCGACCTTCCACGCCATAGAGAGCGGAGGTCATTTGCCGTGGTTGGACGAACCTGAAGAATGCGGCAGCCTGGTGAATGACTTCATTTCAGAGTTTTAAGCGGATCAGAAAAATTGCGCTCACTGTATTTGAACCCATTTTGATGGGAACTTTACAAACAATACCAGATACCAGACAGCAAAGTTCAAACCCCTAAAATTAAATTTTTCAAACCTCACTAGATTTTTGGATTTTATTTTGCTATATTAATATTGAGTATCCTCCGGAGCCCGCATATACTCTTTTTGAGTCTGGGTAATATAAGAAGCCTATCCAATGAATTGTATGAGAAGCAACTCAAAATGAAAGTATTCGGTTAAAATAAGATGTTTTGGCTATCAAATCATAATCAGTGAAGCATTTTCTAAAAACATTATCCTTTGTGGTAAGAAATATTCGCCCAATGAATTCGATAAATTGTTAGCCGATTATTACGGAAAAGACATTTCTGTGAATAATATTTATCTGTCTCTGGTAGGGGAAGTGGTAGGCCCTGAAGTAGGTTAGTATCTGAAAGACACAGTATGGGACGGAAAGCGCTCATCACCATCCACAGGGGAGTGGTAAGAAGCCTTGATGCGCCTGGAACAGCTTGTATTGGCTTCCGCGCCCGAATTAGGGTTGTGGACGCTGTCCGTTCTCTGGTAGCAATGATGTTGGAGGTGTTTGCTTTGATGTGATGGGTGAATCAATCCGGGCGAATCCGGCAAGTAGATAATTGCACCTGAATTTCATTGATTTCATCAACTGTGAAGTTTTTTTCTTCATCTATCATTCGGAAGGAAAAACCTCCCAATTCCAAACCACCCATGACGACAATTCCTCCTAGTAGAAGTAGATATAATAAATTTTTTGTTTTCATCTTTTGACTTTTTCCCTCTGTTGGTTAATACAATAATTTTCCCCAAAACATATTTTATATACGAAGTATTGCACCTTTTGATGCGGTATATATTTGGACCCGTGAAGCAAAACCGCCACAGGTCCAATCTCATGGTCCCTCATACAAACCTTTACTCATCGATCAAGCGATAAAGAATGCATTACCTCTTGCTCAAGCGGCACTCAAGGCACTGTGTTCCATCACTTTGTGGAAATGATAGCCATATATGGTGAAGGTGATCGCCAGGGCAAACTGTTTTGGATGGCGAAAGAGCGTCCAGAAGAACAGGCGCCAGTAGTATTTTCGGTCTGAACTGAGAACACCCAAGCGCCAGATAGAGCTGAAGAAAGCATAGATTTCAGCCGGTTGAATATCCACCGGGGTGTTGACGGGGTTGTAATTTTCAATAAATGTTTTCACCCGCTGATAAAAGAGCGGCGCGGAATAGATGCTTTGGATGATGCGGCTGTAGCCCTGCTGCAAGACTTTGGCATCCATGCGCGGGATGATGTTAGTCGTTCCATCGGAGTTATCCCCAGACATTTCCTTTTTAATCCGGCCTTCCTTGAGCAGCCGGCTGTATAATTCCGTGCCATAGGGCGCTTGCAGCAACCCCACCATGGCGGTGACAATGCCGCTCTGTTGAATGAATTGAATCTGGCGTTCAAAGATGGAAGGATTGTCGCTGTCAAAGCCGACGATGAAACCGCCCATCACCTGCAAGCCGCGGCTTTGCAGGATTTTTACACTGGAGACCAGATCCCGGCCTTTATTCTGAACTTTATGACATTCATGCAGACTGCCCTCATCCGGGGTCTCAATACCTACAAAGACGGATTTGAACCCGGCTTTAGCCATCAGATCCATTAATTCCGGATCATCCGCCAGATTGATGGACGCCTCCGTAATAAATTGATACCCCTTTTTGCCCTTTCGCCAGGCGATTAAGGCTGGCAGCACGTCCTCCTTGAGGATTTTTTTATTCCCAATAAAGTTGTCGTCCACAAAAAAAACGTTGCGCCGCCAGCCCAGTCGATACATTTCATCCAGTTCAGCCAAAATTTGCTGGCTGGTCTTTATACGCGGCACATGCCCCAGCAGCGCCGTAACGTTGCAAAAGTCACAATTAAAGGGGCAGCCACGGGAGAATTGAATCCCCAGCGAGTCATATTTTCGCATATCAACCAGGTCCCATTGAGGCGTAGGCGTCAGGTGAAGATCCGCATATTCCTCTGTCTGATACACGGGCTGTGCAGTCCCTCGAGCGAAATCCGCCAGGAAGGGCGGCAGGGTAATCTCTCCTTCATTGAGCACAAAATGGTCCACTTCCGGGAACTCTTCATACTCCCCGGTAAACAAGGGTCCACCAGCTACTACTTTTAAATTATTTTCTTTGCAGCGGCGGATCAACTCCTGAGCGGATGCCCGCTGTACCACCATGGCACTGACAAAAACAATATCTGCCCAATCCATATCGGTTTGTCTTAGCGTCTCAACATTTACATCCACCAGGCGTTTCTGCCAGTCTGCTGGCAGCATGGCGGCAATGGTCACCAATCCCAGGGGCGGAGAAGATGCCCGTTTAAGTACAAAGCGCAACGCGTGTTTAAAACTCCAAAAGGTATCTGGAAAAGCCGGATATAGTAATAGTACATTCATGGGGTTACTCCCGTTTTTAATTCGTCTGGGTTGAGGGTGATTGGTAACTAAAAAAGGCAGACCCGAAAGGTTTTTAAAACGATTATTGTTTCAAAAATAACCAAACCTCTCATTATTCAGTAGGAATAACGCACGTCCAAAATACTTTTTGAGTCTTTTCATCACGCTCATTGATTATGCTTAAAGATACAAAAAAAACGGATAGTGCAAATGTGCTGCAAGTCACAACTGACAGCACAATCAAATTAAACCCTTCACAATTCACACTATGACCCGGACCGTGCTTAAACATGACGTTGACCTATATTATAAAAACAGGGGGCAATGCTATAATTTCATCAAGTCCTATGCAAAATACTACACATCCACGCAAGACGATTAAGACCAACAGCAATGCCGATCTGGCTTTTGCCATGATTGTGCTGGCCTCCTATTTCCCCATTTTCAGTGTGCTGCCAACGGCAAGCGCGCTGGAGATTGTATTATTGATCTTTACCGGCACAGCCTATATTATGATGGGGATTTATGGTTACGCCTATTGTGTAAAATCCCCCTCGATGCTGGTAAAAACAGCCTATATTCTGGTGCAGCTGCCGCTGGGCGGTATGCTGATTTACCTGGGACGCGGAGCCGGTTTAACGCCATGATTCTCCTGCCGCTGGCGGGTCATAGTGTGGTTCTCTTCAACCAATCTTTAATGTTCTTCTCCAATCTGGGGATTGTGGCCACCTATTTGATCACCCGACTGCAATTTATGAGCAGCCTGGATGATATCTGGAGCAGCATGCCCATTTTCCTGGCAGGCCAAATGTTTATTGTGGCATTCACCCAAATGGCTGTCAATGAGGAAAGCGCACGTACCGAGGTTGAACGTCTGGTGGATGAAGTGGCTGCAGCCAACCAACGCTTGCGCGAGTATGCCAGCCAGGTGGAGGAATTAACCATTACCAAAGAACGCAACCGTATGGCCAGGGAGATTCATGATGGGGTGGGCCATTACCTGACTACGGTCAATATTCAGATCAAAGCCGCGCTGGCTGTGATGAAACAGGACCCACAAAAAGCGATGGACGCTCTGCGTGTTGCACAGAATCAAACCCAACAAGCCCTGGTGGATGTACGCCAATCCGTGGCGGCATTGCGTTCCACGCTGGAAGAAAATCTACCTTTACCGCAGCGTATTGAAAATGTCATCAGCAATGGTCAAACGGAAGGCCTGAATGTACTATTCGAGCTTTCCGGAAATCCGAGGCCCATTTCACCTCAAGTTGAGTTGACCCTCTATCGCGCCGTACAGGAAGGCATCAACAATACCCACAAGCATGCCCAGGCCACTGAAATGAAGATCAATTTATGGTACACTGACAATCAAACCGTCATCCTTGAAATGATCGATAATGGTAATGGTACAGCCCAGCTGAAGGAAGGATTTGGATTGTTGGGACTGAAGGAAAGGGCCAATTTGCTGCATGGCAAGTTATCCATTCAAACGGCAAAAGGCAAGGGATTTTGTATTCAATTGGAAATACCGGGATGAAATTAAATCCGATCCGCGTTTTAATTGTTGATGATCAGGCACTTTTCCGTGAAGGATTAAATACCATTCTTTCGGTGCATGAAGAGTTTCAAGTGATCGGCGAAGCTGCCAATGGGGAAGAAGCGCTGCGCCTGGCGGTGCAGCTGCAGCCTCAGGTCATTCTAATGGACTTGCGCATGCCGATCATGGATGGGGTACGGGCAACTCAGTTGATTTCCTCACAGGCGCCCAACTGCAAAGTGATTGTCCTGACCACCTTTGATGACGATGAATCCATCTTTGACGGGCTGCGTGCCGGTGCGGTGGGCTATTTATTAAAGGATGTCGCCTCCGAAAAATTATTTGAGGCCATCCGCGCCACCGCCAGGGGAGAATATTTTTTACTTCCTTCGGTAACCGCCAAAGTGATGGCTGAATTTTCGCGTATCTCCCAGGCCAAACCGAAAATAGATGAACTATTGATCGAGCCCTTATCCAGCCGGGAAATTGAAATTCTGAAGTGCATCGCGTTGGGAGACAGCAATAAACAAATTGCCGAAAAATTATTCATCGCCGAAGGGACAGTGAAAAATCACGTCACCAACATTCTCAGTAAATTAAGCGTCAAAGACCGCGCCCAAGCTGTAATCCGATCCAAAAACCTTGGGATTATATAACAGAGATTGATATATCATGGAAAACTTATCTACCCCTCCCAATCATCGTGAACCTTCCCGACCTGTTTTGCTGGTTGGTTCGTCTTTAATCGTCCTAGGCATTATCCTCCTGCTCAGTAATTATCTGAAAAATTATTGGCTGCTCTTCAGTGCCGTGCCGTTTACAGGCTTGATTCTGATTATTGAGAGCATCCGTAATAAAAAATACAGCCTGACCATTCTGGGCAGTCTGATCATCGGGCATGGCGCTGGTATTTTAATCTTTTTCATGGCCGAAAACAGCGTGGAAATCTACCAACGAATCGGCTGGCTTTTGTTGGGTTCCGGTATGAGTTGGATCATGATCACCGCCATAGCGGCCATTTATCTCACCCGATCTCCCTGGTGGCCCTTAATTCCCGGGGTGGTCATTTGCTCCGTAGCCTTCGTATTCCAATTCACGCAAATGCGAGCTGTTGATTTTGTGCTTTTTATTTTAACCACAGTCGGCCTGGTTCTATTGGGCAGCGGCGTCATGTTCCGCATCTTCGGCTTGATCATCCCCGGCAGCATTCTGATTGGTATTGGCCCCAGCATTTATCTGGCCTGGGGTACTTCATATCTTGAATCGCCGCTGGCAAAAACAGGCGGTATGCTGGTCGGCTTTGCCTTGGGCTGGGCAGGGATCACCTTTTTCTCCCGCGCAGTGACTTCCAAATTCGTCTGGTGGCCCCTGATCCCTTGCGGCGTACTTGCGACTGTTGGTTGGGGGTTGTACATCGGAGGAAATCCGGCAGGATCGATGACTTTCATCGGCAATACCGGTTCCATGGTGCTGATTTTGCTGGGCATATATTTGCTGTTATTACAATCCGAAAGTAAAAGATGATTTCGCCTGACCTTCACTTTGAATCAGCCCTGTGGCAGACCCAAATTACCCACATCGCCGGAATAGATGAAGCCGGCCGCGGTGCCTGGTGCGGCCCGGTGGCAGCCGCAGCTGTGATTCTTCCAGCTGAAGTATCTATTCTTGAAACTTTGTCCGGGGTGCGGGATTCCAAGCTGATGAGTGCCCGTCAACGTGAACACTGGGCAAATCTTATCATGGAAAATGCCCTTAGCTGGCAGGTGGGATTGGCCAGCCATGCAGAAATTGATGCCCTGGGTATCGTGCCGGCAACCCGTCTGGCTATGATGCGTGCAGTTGAAGGGTTAACCTTCCGGCCGGAATATTTATTGATTGATGCAGTTAAATTACCCCAACTCCCCATTCCCCAAAAGAGCATCATCCGCGGCGACCAGCAAAGCCTGAGCATTGCCGCCGCTTCCATCCTGGCAAAAACTTCCCGGGATGCAGTCCTGATTCAAATGGCAAATACGTATCCGGGCTATGGATTTGAACGTCACAAAGGGTACGGAACCCGCTACCATCAGCAGAGTTTGCAGCAGCTCGGTCCGTGTGAAATTCACCGCCGCAGTTTTGCACCGGTGAAAAATCTCCTTGATTGCACAATCCCTGTTCAGGAAGCGCTTATCACTGATTAAGTGTTGATCAGGATTAATTGGTATCCAGATAAGCCACGGTGACACCGTCTCCGCCTTCCGTATCCAGGCCTATTTTCCAACTCTTGACATGTTCCGCATGGCGCAAGGCACTGCGCACATCCGTACGCAATTTTCCGCTGCCTTTGCCGTGAATGATGCGCACCGATGGCAGCCCGGAAAGATAGGCTTGATCCAGATATCCCTCCAACGCCTCCAGCGCTTCATCACTGGCTTTCCCCCGTAAATCCAGTTCAATGCCTGGTGAAGAAACAAAAACACTCTTCAACCCCCCGTTATAAGTGGCGGATTCTGTATTAATGCGGACCCGGCCTGTAACGGGCTGTGGTTCACTGGCATCCATATCAGCTTTGCGGCGAATATCCGTCAGCGCTACCCGCATACGCAGCGCCCCAGCCATGACTTCAATTTCTTCTTCACCCAGGGCGGTTACTTCCGCTTCCAGATTCAAAGAGCGCACAATGACTTTTTGACCGATTTTCAGCACGCGACGTGCCTGGGGCGGATCATTTCGTTCCACCGGTTTTACCACCTGCTTTTCCAAAGACTGCATGGATTGCGTCAGCGGATCCACTTCTTCCAGGGGCTTGCGGGCTTTGGAAAGCGCCCGGCGGGTTTCCTTCAACTCGGTTTGCATGTTCTCCACCATGTTTTGGGCTTCCAGACGCGCTTCTTCCAGAATTTTCATGCGCTCATCTTCGATCTCTTCCATACGGCGGGCTAATTTTTGGCGCAAGCCGGTTTCCTTCTGGCGTTCTTTTTCCGCCCGGTTGCGGGCCTTGCGCGCCAGCTGACGCTGCCGATTGATTTCATCCAGCAAATCTTCGGTACGCAGGTCATCCGGATGAATACCGGAGCGCGCCTCGTTTAATATTTCTTCCGGTAAACCCAGGCGTTCCGCTATCAACAAAGCATTGGAACGTCCCGGAAGTCCCTGTGTCAGATGATAAGTTGGTTTTAACGTTTGCATGTTAAATTCCATGCTGGCGTTAACCACACCCTGTGTAACATGAGCATAAGCTTTAAGTTCCGGGTAATGGGTTGCCACAAATCCGGAAATGCGGTGGGCAACCAGATAGGAAAGCAGCGCCTGTGCCAGGGCAGCCCCTTCCTGCGGATCGGTCCCCGCGCCCAATTCATCCAACAGCACTACAGCGTGTTCATTGGCTTTCTTTAAAATACGTACAATATTTGTGATGTGCCCAGAAAAAGTGGATAGGGATTGTTCAATGGATTGTTCATCGCCGATATCCGCAAAAACATTTTCAAAAACCGGGATGGTGGACCCGGAAAGGGCTGGAATATGCAACCCTGCCTGTGCCATCACGATCATCAAGCCCACGGTCTTCAAGGAAACCGTTTTCCCCCCCGTGTTTGGACCGGTAATGACCATCAGGAATGTTTGCGGATCAAGATCAATATCCAGCGGAACCACTTTAGCAGGGTCCAATAATGGATGCCGAGCTTCATACAGGCGGATGGTTCGTTCGGGAAAAAGGGTCAGGATGGGCTCAGCCGCGTCCATTTGTTCAGCGTAGCGGGCACAGGCCAAATAAAAATCAAAGGTGCCCAAATCATTGACGATGTCTTCAATCAAAGCGGCATGCTGCCCCACCCGAGTGGAAAGTTCCGCTAAAATGCGTCGAATTTCATCCCGTTCTGCCAGCTGCAGCTCAGCCAGGCGGTTGTTGGCTTCAACCACTGCCAGTGGTTCCACAAACAGGGTTTGCCCTGATGACGATTGATCATGAATAATGCCTTTCAGTTGACCTTTAAACTCAGCCCGCAGGGGAACAACCAGCCGCCCATTACGCTGGGTAATGATCGATTCCTGCAGCATCCCTACGGTTTGCTGTCCATTGAGTATGGCATTCATTTTATTTAACAAACGCTCATTGGCTTGCTTCATTTCACGGCGAATATCCCGCAATTTTGCTGAAGCGGAATCCAATACTTCACCCCGATCCGATATGGCAGCTGAAATAGCATCAATGATCCCGGCAGGAGGGCTTAAGCGCAGGGCGATTTCACGGAAGGCGGCTACAGGCAGGGTCATTTTCTCCATGCGGCGGTGAAGGGTGCGTGCAGAGATCAAGGTGGTGCTGACTTCCAGTAATTCGCCGGCTTCTAGAACACCATTTCGTCTGGCCCGGCCGGCTACTTCTCGAACGTCCCTTGCGCCGCCCACACTTACTTCATCATGGGTGTTAATTAACAAGCGCGCTTCACGGGTTAGTTGTTGGCGTATTTTGATTTCTGAAATGACCGAAACAGGTCGGAGCTTTTTTACTTGCTCTACAGCTACACTAAAACTGGCATGCGCTGCCAGTTGATCCAATACTCTGGGAAATGCCAGTAAGGTTAAAGTTTTTTCATCCACGAAAATCAGTGTACCATACTCCCTGGTTCCGCTCAATTGGCCATCTGACCTAACCAATCTGTAAGGTGCCTGCCTGGTCGAAAGTACAGGATAATCCGCTATAATTAGAGTGTTTTATAGGAGATTTTTACAGGTTTGTATATTTTAGTAGGTACAATATGATTGTGGATGCCCAACTAATTCACGCAACACCCGAGCTGCAGAACAGTCCGGCACAAAAATTTTCCAGCCGCTATACGCTGGAGATTCTCAACGTGATAAATTCATTGGTTGGGGATAAAGGTGCTGCGGCTTTATTACGTGCTGCCGGCCTGCTGGAAAATCTACCCCCCAAATTAAATCATCGGCATGAGAATACCATTCCCTATGTTTACCTGGCAAATCTCTTCCGTTCCCTGGATTTTATCTATGGCCCTCGGGGCGCACGATCCATCGCTTATCAGGTGGGAAAGCAGAGCTTTGAACCTGCCTTTGGTTCCTTTGATTTAATCGCCAATACACGCACCAAGCAGGAAAAACTCTTCAGTACTGCTGAAAAGCTGGAAGTTGCCCTTTGTGCGCTGGCTGAAATTTCCGCCCAATCCAGCGATCAACATATTGTCCTGGCTGATCATACCGATCATTTCCGTTTCACGGTAGGAAATTGCCCTATTTGCAGTGTTCCCATGAACATGGAACTTCCCATTTGTTATTTCACGGTTGGATACCTCCGCGGCGGGTTGCAAAGCATTTTGGGAATGAACGATTTTCCCATCCAGGAAACAGAATGTATGGCAAAAGGGGATCCAGCTTGTGTATTCACCATTCGCAAGAAACGCTTTACGATCAATGAAATTGGCAATGGCCTGACCGGTTTCCTTTCCTTGCCGGAACACCTGCGTGAAGAGTAGACTTCCAAAAGATATACTTGAATCTCAATCAAACAACCCCGATGAGGGTTGTTTTTTTGATCTGGAATCAATCCATAGCCTTCAAGATCTACACAAGCCTTTAATTTTTGTATAATAAGTATATGTCCATCCATAGAGCAACTTAATTGCTGGATTCATCAACCAGCTTTTCCATCATGGAAGACCATGGCATCCTGATCGGTATTTATTTTAAAGGGGATCTGATTCCGGAGGATTGTATGAAACGCCTGATTTCTATGCTGGTATTGACTCTTTTTTTATTCTCTCTGGTAAGTTGTAATTTACCCACTGTTCCCACTGAGCTCCCTCCCACTGAAGCGCCGTTGACGCCCAGTGATACGCCCGCAGCCATCATCGCAGACACCGGACTTTCCACTGAAACCCCAACTGTGCAGCCGCCACCCACCGAAACTGCCGTGCCGGAGATTGTACATGTACTGCTGCCGAAATTCGGAGACGGTAAAGCTCAAACCATTCATGATCAGGTGTCGAATAATACCGCCCCTGAAAAACGTGCTTACGGCGGCGATGAATTCGTATTGGGACGATATGAGCGTCCTTTCACCGCCGAAACTATGGAATATCTGCCTTATATTGATCTGGTGCGTGCGGATATGTATCGGGATAAAGAGGATGTCTGGGCATATGCCACCCTTGAAGTTGTCACCGCTCCCTCGTTGGCCGAAGATCATATCCTTTATTATGGATTGGAACTGGATGCGGACCTGGATGGACGAGGTGATTTTCTAATCACAGCTGAAAGCCCGGCATCGGATGCCTGGACCACAAGCGGGGTTCAGATTTGGGAAGATGTAAACAGTGATGTAGGCGCCAATCAACCCATGAAACCCGATGAAGATGCCTCGGGTGACGGTTATGAAGTATTGATTTTTGATCAAGGTGTCGGGAATGATCCGGATGCTGCCTGGGTACGAACGTCCTCTGAGAGTGATACTAAAATTGAGATTGCCTTCAAACTGGGTCTGGTTGATATCGGCGAAGACTATATCTTTTTCCTCTGGGGTGCCTGGACTTTTGCGGATGAAGTCCATCCTGATTGGTTTGATCACCATGATCATTTCACCCTGGCTGAAGCCGGTTCTTCGTTGAAGGATAACCAGGAATACCCACTTAAAGCATTCGCAGCGGCCGATAATACCTGCCGGGCTTTATCCGGGATGGAACCTACCGGGCAACTACCAGGCATGTGTCCTTATGTGCCGCCAAAGAATACTAACAATAATACAACTACAAGGTGCACCCCCATCAATTGCTGTACAAGCCTTGCTGTAGCCTGTACTCGTGTATTCAACCCGGTAACTTGCCAATGTGAATAACATGGAGTTATCTTGCCATTCGGCATGATATTACGCATACAAAAACAACTGCCGTTGCCTGCAAATCATCTTCGGAACGGCAGTTGTATTATTTTATATTTATTTGATATAATTATTAATAATTAATCAAAGGAAATCCTTATGAATATTTCATCTCAACAACCCACTCGTATTGCCATTGTCGGTGTAGGCAATGTCGGAGCGACATTTGCCCATGCCTTGATGCTTTCCGGTCTGGCGACCGAAATTGTACTCATTGACCGTGATCCGCGCAAAGCAGAAGGGGAGGCCATGGATTTGAATCATGCCATTCCCCTGGTCACAGCAACCCGTATCTGGGCGGGGGACTACAAGGATTGTGCGGGCGCTGCCGTAACCGTGATTACTGCCGGGTCCGCGCAGAAACCCGGAGAAACCCGCATGGATTTATTACAACGCAACAAATCCATTTTTCAAACCATTATCACCCAGGTGGTGCAAAACAATCCGGATGGATTAATTTTAGTCGCCACCAATCCGGTGGATATTCTCACCTATGCTGCCTGGAAAATTTCAGGTTTGCCTGCACAACGGGTATTGGGATCCGGCACAATTCTGGATACCGCCCGTCTGCGCTACCTTCTCAGCCAGCAATTTGGGGTGGATGCCCGCTCCGTGCATGCCTATATCATCGGGGAGCATGGGGACAGCGAAGTACCGGTCTGGTCCCTGGCAAACATCGCTGGAATGCGCCTGGCAGATTATTGTGCCGCCAACGGCACCAGCTGTGAGATGGATTTACTGCAAGGAATATTTGAACAAACCCGGGATGCAGCCTATCACATCATTGAGCGTAAGGGAGCTACTTATTATGCCATTTCAGCAGGTCTGGTAGCCATTGTCCAAGCCATTCTGCGCGACCAGAATACCGTGCTTTCCGTCTCCAGCCTGATCGAATCCTATTACGGAATTGATAATGTGTACCTGAGTCTGCCCTGCATTGTGGATCGTGGGGGCGTGGAAAAAATGCTGCGCTTGAATCTGAATCCGGAAGAAGTAATGGGGTTGCAGAAATCAGCAAAAATGCTTAAGGAAACGCTGAAACAATTGGACCTATGATATTCTGGTAGCGGGGATGTAGTTATCACAGGCGTAACCTGTTTTCTTTCCGTATCAACTTTACAATCAATGAAATTGAAAAACCACCATGGCAATAGCGATGGTGGTTTCATAAGACAAACTGATGGAACCTTCATACTTCCCTTTTTCTGCCGCAATTTCTGCTATCCGCCCGCTGAGGGTAAGCAAGGGTTCACCCGATGAGCCACGGCTGATCTCAATGTTGCGCAGATCAATGCCTGGCTGCCAGCTGAGGGTCAGCGCCTTGAACACCGCCTCTTTGGCAGCAAATGCGCTGGCGAAATAATAAAGCGGGCTTTCACACCCCTTTCCCTTTACAATCTCTGCCGGGGAATACACCCGTTCCAGAAAGACATCCCCGGAACGCTGCAAGTGTCTCCGCCATATGCTGCAAGTTGACCACATCCACACCAATACCCAGCATCTTCCTCGTTTATAACAGGTTCACAACCCGTTGTGTTTCCAGAATAGCCACAGCTTCCTGCGCAATCATCTTTTCTTCATTGGCCTTGACCACCACCACCGTTGCGCTGCTATCCGGCGGGCTAATGACGCAGTCCTCGCTTATTTTGGAAATGTTCAGCGCGGGATCAATTTCAATCCCCATAAACGCCAGATTTTTCACGGCTAATTCACGTACAATGGATGAGTTTTCACCAATGCCTCCGGTGAATACCAGCATATCAATGCCGCCCATCACCGCAGCGTAGGCACCAATGATATTTCTTTAATTGATAGGCAAACATTTCAATCGCCAGCAGACAGCGTTCATTGCCTTCACCGGCCAACATTTCGATGCTTTTCATGTCATTACTGACCCCGGAAATACCAAGCAGGCCGGATTGATGATGCAGAATCTGGTCTGTTTCTTCGACATTCAGGTTCTGTTCTTTCATCATTGCCAGCACCACACCGGGATCAAGATCTCCGCAGCGAGTGCCCATCATCACACCGCCCACGGAGGTATATCCCAAACTGGTATCCACGGAGTGGCCGTGATCCACCGCCGTGACCGAAACCCCGTTGCCGAGGTGACAGATCACAATTCGAGTTTGATCCAAGCGCCGGTTCAGCATTTGACACACACGCTGGCTGGCATACTGGCAGGAGGTGCCGTGAAAGCCATATTTGCGGATACCTCGTTCGGCATAATATGCATAAGGCAGCGGATAAACTTTGGCATGGATCGGGATGCTTTGATGAAAGGAAGTATCAAACACGGCGATCTGCGGAATACCGGGGAACAAATACATCGCCTGGCGAATTCCTTCCAGATTGGCTGGGTTATGAATGGGCGCCAGATAAATGCACTGCTCCATTTTCTCAATCACTTCATCATCTATTAATACGGAACCTGTAAATTTGTCCCCGCCGTGTACCGTGCGGTGACCCACTGCCCCGATTTCCGAAATGTCCTTCAACTTGCCATATTCCGGATGAATCAAGGTGGCGATGGCTGCTTCCAGTGCTTCGCGGTAATCCGGTTTGTCCAGCGGACGGGTAAAGACCGTTTCATCAGTTTGGTAACGGATGGATGCCGTCGTTTGTCCCAGTTCGGATACTATTCCGCGGGCTAACAGTTTCAAATCTTGATTTTCTGTGCTGGAGAATAGACAATATTTTACCGATGAACTGCCGCAATTAATTACCAATACCAACATATTACACTTCCGCCGATAATATTATGGACGCACCGACAATATCATCCAGCGTGGCACCGCGGGAAAGATCACTGACCGGCAGACGAAAACCCTGCAGGATGGGGCCATAGGCTTTGCCCTTTGCCAGGCGCTGCACCAATTTGCAGGAAATATTAGCCGCGTTTAAATCCGGAAAGATAAGAATATTGGCTTTGCCAGCTACAGGATTGCTTTCCCCAACTTTTTTCAGGGCTATGGCTTCCACCAAAGCCGCATCAGCCTGAAGTTCACCTTCTATAAGCAGGTGGGGCTTTTTTTCCCTGGCAATGACAGTAGCCCGGATTACTTTATCCGCCAGGGGGTGACTGGCGCTGCCATGAGTGGAGAAAGAAAGCATGGCTACTCTGGGCTGCCAATCCAGTATCGTTGCTGCGCTTTGCGCGGTGGAGAGAGCAATATCCGCCAGTTGGTCTGGCATGGGATCAGGATTAACTGCCGGATCGGCAAAGATCAGCAAGCCATTCTCGCCTCCATCGTAATCAGGAATTTCCATCAGAAAGAAACTGGAAACCACGCTGATCCCTGCCTGCAGCCCAACAATCAATTCACTGACCATGATCACTTCTTCAGTTGGATGATCAATGCCAGCCACCATACAATCGGCATACCCCTTGTTAACCATCATAGCCGCAAAATAGAGCGGCTGGCTGATCAAACGCATGCCGACCCTTTGCGGCATATCCCTTGCTGTACAGTAGCTATCCACATATTCCGATAGCACAGCAGACAGATCAGGTTGGATGATTTCAATATCATGCAGATCCACTCTCAGTTTAACCGCCTGAAAATTAATCTGTTCATTGTTTCCCACGAGGATGGGTTTTGCCAATTGCTGGTCCCGCAGCTGGACGGCTGCTTGAATGATTAACGGATTCGTTCCTTCAGGGTAAACAACCTTCCGGGGATGCTCTTGTATTTTTTTTGCCAGGTCTTCCAACAACGTCATAAGGTGTCACTCCTGAATTTACGTTTATTTACAAATAAATGAGAAATTTGGCCGGACGCAATAAAAAAGGGAGGGGGGCTTCCCCCTCCCTTTATTTTTTATTCACCAGCTCAATAAGGTCGGCGATTGTTTTCGGGAGACGGATTTCAAAATTATCGATGTAGACGCCAAGTTGGTCTTCAAGAAGCGCAGCCAGTTCAATCCGGCTCATTGATTTCAAACCCTAAATCTTCAGCGATTTTTGTCTCCGAGGTCAATTCTGTTAGATCCCGTTTTGCCACTTTTGCGACAATTTCGAATACTGTTTTTTCAATTTCAGTTGCCATCATGCTTTATGCCACCTTGAAGGCCAGAATGTTCAGTCCTTTAACTTCCATAATATCCGGAATAACAGCTACCGGTCCGCGTTCATAATAGGAGCGCAGGGTATCCGGATCAATTTTCACACCGGTGACCAGGGCTTGCACAAATACACCTTCTTCCAGACGAATATGTCCATAGGCATAAGGGGCCAATTCAGCAAAGCGAGGATTGGGTGGCGGTGCCATCCCATGCGAGATAAAGAGAAGCTGTCCTTTACCGGATAATTCAAACCACTTCTGGTCCGAGCTGCCGCATTCCGTGCAGGCAGTGGTGGGCGGAAATGTAACTGCCTGGCATTTGTTACATTTTTTGCCTAGCAGTTTTTCTTTTCCGAGGGCATCGTAATATTGTTTGATGATGGAATCAGCCATTTAGTCACCTCCGTTGAGCACCAGCACAGTGCTGATCATTGCATAACCATGGGTATGAACCACCGCGGTCTTCGGCGCAGGTGTAATTTGCCGGCTGCCGGCCAGACCACGAATTTGTTTTACGGCTTCGTAGGTATCCGCACCGGCACTGGCTGCCCAGGCGTGCCCGAAGGCATGCCGGCCGCCGTGTGTACTCATAGGTTTATCGCCATCAAAGCGCAGCCGACCTTGTTCCGCGTATTTCAGGCCTTCGCCTTTCGGCAGGTAACCTGCTTCTTCTGCAACGCAGATACTCATGATGTGTGAGCAATCGTGGGTGTGTAGATAGTTAATATCCTTGGCGGTAATACCGGCCATGCCGTAGGCTTTTGCGAAGGCATCCGTATCAATGGGCATTACGGTGGGATCTTCGCCGTACCAGGGCAAATCCATCACGCTGACGCCGAAACCTTTCAGTTCCACCGGATCAGCAGCACCAGCCACAAATCCATCCTGGCGGCCCAAAACCATGGCAGAAGCGCCGTCGGCCGGGGTGACCACACTATTAATGCGGGAAGGCCAGGCTACATGCGGATTGAAGCGTGATTGCCAAAATTCCCATGGATCGTCAAAACCCATACGCTTGGCTTCATCTTCCAGGGTTTCCTGCCGGATGGCCTTGGGGTTCATGGAGCCGTGCATTCGACGGGTGCGGCATAATTCAAATAATACCGCGTTCCAATTCATCCAGACTAAGACCGTATTTGCGGCAATAACCCAAAGCGTTGAAGGCATTATAGGCGGGGAAAATATCATATCCTTGAGGAACACTGTAGGCCTGATCCGACACAATAATCCGTCCACAGCCACATTTCCTCGGTGGGAATGGTACTGCGTTCATACGGACTTAAATATTTAGGCTGGCTTAAAGTAGATTCCAAACCAACCACCAGTACTTTGTCATAGACGCCGGAGGCGATCCCCATGGCGGCCAGGGTAGCGCCAACATTGGTTGTTGAGCAGGCGGCATCGAAATGAACGCCGGCCTTGAATTGAGTGCCCAACCATTTGGCCATCTGACTGTAGGTTGCCGGCATTTGTGAGGTATGCATGGTGACATTGCCTACAAATACAGCGTCCAGGTCACGAGGGTTCACTTTTGCATCGGATAACGCTTCCGTTACGGCTTGTGCAGCCAATTCATGCAGGGTGAGCCCCTTGATCTCCGGTGTTTCCAGAAGATTTCCGAAATCGGGTACATCCAACGCCCATGATGTAAACAGATTCTTTTAGCTGATTTCCCAAAGTAGCACTCCTTTCTTGATTAGGTTGTTGACTCTTTCTAAGCATTTCCCATATAATGGTTTTAAGGCAAATCGGACTTTATATCTTGCCTTAGCGCGCATGGCCATTTGACTTTGCGTGCAATCTTATTCCCAGGGACCAACATCACAGAGAGGATTGAAAAAGTATGGATTTTAGCTATGAATCTGGTATGGGGAAATGGTCAACCCGGGGGATACGGAGAATGAACGATTTGATGCCTGGCAGGCAATGCTCAATGATTCTCATTTGAGCTGGAATCTGGAGAGAAGACAACCCAAAGGCTTTTTTGGTAAATTGGAGGTCGCTCCAATTGGGGACCTTAAAGTCGTACGCTGTATTTGTGAACCTTGCAGCGGATCACGCAAACCCTTTGAGATCGGTAATGATAACGCGGCTTATTATGGCTTGCTATTAGTTCTTTCCGGCTATGAAAATGTAAGCAGCCGTGGTAAAAATGCGGTTCTTGGCCCGGGCAGTTTCTATTTATGGGATTCCACTGAAATAACGAGTTTTTATCTGCACTCAAATATCCACAAAATCACACTGTTTGTTCCACAGCAGCGAATGCGCAGTTCCTTGCCCAATATCGAGAGTTTGATTGGAAAAGCGATTAATTGGCAGGAAGGATTGGGCGCTGTAACTGCTTCGCTGATTTCCAATCTTTGCACACAAATCAGCTCAATGAGCGGACATCAGGGACAGGCGCTGGCTGAAACCACGCTTGATTTGATCACATCGTGCCTGTGGGATAATCAGCCCAAGTTGGAGAACAAACCAGGCGTCGATCTGCTGGTAAAAATCAAAGAATATATCGAAGCGAACCTGGATAATCCTCAACTGGACCCGCCCAGCCTGGCCTATGAGTTTGGGATTTCTGTGCGTTATTTACACTTATTATTTCAGGAAGAATGTCTTTCCGTTTCACGCTGGATCATAGGGCGCAGGCTGGAACGCTGTCGTCATGAACTGGCCAGTCCAAAACTTGAAAAAAGTATCACCGAGATTGCCTATCATTGGGGATTTAATGATTCAGCTCACTTCAGCCGGGTATTTAAGCAGCGCTTCGGCGTCTCCCCCAAAGAATACCGTGCGCAATTTCATAACTATCCGCTAAATAAAATGGATTTATTCCTGGACAATTAATTCCCTCAAGAAAGTTTATATCTTGGATTTTCATCCTTTCGATGTTGTTTTTTCCAGGCAGCACCGGTATGCCAATCATATCTACGAGGTTATGGATTGCCTCGTTTAAATGATTGGGCTTCTAACCAAAGACCGGAACGTATGTATACAATCAGCGTTTTCCCTCCGGCAAACTCAGTCAGCCCACAACGCTTTGAATTCCAAATCAAAGACTTCATGCCATTCAAACTTGATATGTTTTCTATCTGAGCATGGACAAGCTGTCTGTAATGTTTTTGCGAGGTTGGAAAAACTTCCATCCTGCGTGAGGGTTTACCCTGCGATTTGTTCGGCTTATGACATCGCACACCTTCCAAACAGACGTTTCATTACCACTTCTTCATCCTCTTGTTGCAGCAGGTATATCTGCTGGGCATGCAGGGCAGTGACTTTCTCAGCCTCCATCCCCAGGGATTGCCAATACAGCTTTACCAGCAGGTCCGTATCATCATCCGCGGCAACGCGATTGATGGAAAATGCCCCACACGCCTCACAACGATGAATGAGCATTAATTCCCCTGCCTGTTGGTTGTACTTGTTGGCGCTTTGCTTCAATGTCAGGCCGATGGGGCGCATGCCACCCCGGCAAGCCGCCAGGCGGTCGCCGGATTTAAACAAGTCCACATGCAGGGACCACAGGCAATAAGGGCAGTGGTTGCGGTTTTGCACGCCGCTCAGCCAGGCATCCGTGTGGATCCAGGCGCCGCAATGCCGGCAGGCAAAGGTCTGCTCAAAAAAGCGTTGTTTGTCACGTTTATTTTTTGACGAAGTCCTGAGAGGATAAAACTCCTCGAACATCATCCTTTCGTCTGTTTCAAATCGCCCGCTCATCGCAGCCCTTCCTCGTCCATCAAATGCAGATAGCTCTGGTAACGACGGGGACTGAATTCACCCTGCATCACGGCTAGACGCACGGCACAGCCAGGTTCCTCGTCATGACGGCAATTCAGACCAAAGCGGCAGGTACCGATGAACGGCCGTATTTCGGTGAAACACCAATCCAGACAATCCTCCTCGCCAAACCACAGGCCAAATTCGCGGCTGCCTGGGGTATCGATCAGGGTGGTATTACGATCCATCACCTGCATCCAAACGCTGCTGGTGGTATGTTTTCCTTTGCCGCTTTCCTTGCCCACGGCAGCGGTGGACCGTTCTGCCGTTGGCACCAGGGCATTGATTAGCGAAGATTTTCCCACGCCTGATTTACCGATCAGCAGGGATTTCTTTCCCTGCATGTTTTCCTTTAATTCAAGCAGACCGGTCTGCTCAAGCGTGGAGGTCAGAACAATCGGATACCCCAGACGGTGATAGACCGCCAATTCAGCCTGCATTTCATGCCAGCTGGCTGAATGCAGGTCCATCAAGTCCATTTTGGTTATACAGATCAGCGCCGGAATCTCGGCAATCTCTGCTGCGGCCAGGTAACGGTCTAACAAGTTCCATTTCGGGGCCGGATTTTCAGCCGCCAGAATGGCTATCACCTGATCGATATTGGCGGCGATTTTTTGTTCATCTACTCTGCCACCCGCATGGGAGGCGACGCCTCGTCTGGAGAACAAATTTCGCCGGGGCATAATTTTATGGATAATGGATCCGGAAAACAGAACCACATCCCCGACCACCAGATCGGAAAAGTTTTCGTCAAGCCCTATTGAATTGGCAGAAGCCTTTTTATTCTTCCGCTCAGCTGCCGCCCGTTTGGGCAGCGGCCGTTGACAGGGGATTATTTTTTCATTGGTCAATACAGAGACAAGGTTCGGATAAACTGCAATCACAATCCCTTGCTGGAGTTCTATGTCAGTTTGCATGAGGGTCAAATCCTGTTGCTATGGTTAAATCAAAAGCCAGCCACGAAGATAATTTCCGTGGCTGGCCAGGATGCAAACTTAAGTCAGGCTGAGGGATTCAGCAATGCAGAAAGGTTGCGTGCTTCAATTTTTGGAGAAGCAGGGATAGCAAACCACGTTGCATGAGCGCATCCGTGGCTGGCATGCTTCGTCCTGAACAGGTGAACACAATACTCCTGATTCAGACGCGCTCAGGCTACTCTTCTGGATCCAAAAACCGAAGCTGATTTAAACATAAAACTGTGATCAAAACCCTTTCTGAATAATTTTTAATTTCGGCGCAAGGATAACATCCAGGGAACTTTCCTGTCAAGAAAAATGCCTTGCTAAGGGTAAAGACTCTGCTGAAGTGCAGGTGACAGCCTGGTCTTTTGACCAGATTGGCTTCCAGGAGCAGGTAGGGTCACAAGGATACCTGTCATTCATGAGCGGCAGGTGCACACAGCACGTATAATGCTGCGATGTTTATTCCGGATACAAAACTGCACTTTGATTGCTATTACCCCCAAAGCGCAGATCACCATTGGTGCAGTTCCCCACCCAAGGACATGCTACAGGATAGAATTGGGTAAATTCATAGGGCAGGATCACATTCGTTAGCCTATTGTTGGCAGGGCAGACTGGTTCCTTAACCGGCGTTCTGGTGGGTCAACGAGTCGTTCCATCGTCCAAACCTGCCAGGTCTGGTTGGAAAGGCAAAGAAGTTGATTTCAAGACCTGGCAGGTTTAGCATATTGCGCTGGCCTTGGGCGTCCGCCGGACACCCCAACCCGGTTTTTACAATATACTGGCCAAGAGTTGATGTTGAGGAATAAACAGCGGTAGGGGCACGTCGCACGTGCCCTGCCCATAGGAGAACCGATTTATTGACAGGTCAGTTTGGTTCCTGGTCCAGCGTTCTGGTGGATCAACGAGTCGTTCCATCGTCCAAACCTGCCAGGTCTGGTTGGAAAGGTATGCGAGTTGATTTCAAGACCTGGCAGGTTTAGCACATTGCGAATGGCCTTGGGCGTCCGGCGGACGCCCCTGCCCGGTTTGTACAATATACTGGCCAAGAGTTGATGTTGAGGAATAAACAACGGCAGGGGCACTTCGCACGTGCTCTGCCCATAGGAGAGCATATTTATTGACAGGTCAGTTTGGTTCCTGGTCCGGCGTTCTGGTGGGTTAACGAGTCGCTCCATCGTCTAGACCTGCCAGGTCTGGTTGGAAAGGCACGGGTGTTGATTTCAAGACCTGGCAGGTTTAGCATATTGCGCTGGCCTTGGGCGTCCGCCGGACGCCCCTACCTGGTTTTTACAATATACTGGCCAAGAGTTGATGCTGAGGAATAAACAGCGGTAGGGGCACGTCGCACGTGCCCTGCCCATAGGAGAACCGATTTATTGACAGGTCAGTTTGGTTCCTGGTCCGGCGTTCTGGTGGGTTAACGAGTCGCTCCATCGTCTAGACCTGCCAGGTCTGGTTGGAAAGGCACGGGTGTTGATTTCAAGACCTGGCAGGTTTAGCATATTGCGCTGGCCTTGGGCGTCCGCCGGACGCCCCAACCCGGTTTTTACAATATACTGGCCAAGAGTTGATGTTGAGGAATAAACAGCGGTAGGGGCACGTCGCACGTGCCCTGCCCATAGGAGAACCGATTTATTGACAGGTCAGTTTGGTTCCTGGTCCAGCGTTCTGGTGGATCAACGAGTCGTTCCATCGTCCAAACCTGCCAGGTCTGGTTGGAAAGGTATGCGAGTTGATTTCAAGACCTGGCAGGTTTAGCACATTGCGAATGGCCTTGGGCGTCCGGCGGACGCCCCTGCCCGGTTTGTACAATATACTGGCCAAGAGTTGATGTTGAGGAATAAACAACGGCAGGGGCACTTCGCACGTGCTCTGCCCATAGGAGAGCATATTTATTGACAGGTCAGTTTGGTTCCTGGTCCGGCGTTCTGGTGGGTTAACGAGTCGCTCCATCGTCTAGACCTGCCAGGTCTGGTTGGAAAGGCACGGGTGTTGATTTCAAGACCTGGCAGGTTTAGCATATTGCGTATGGCCTTGGGCGTCCGGCGGACGCCCCAACCCGGTTTTCACCATACACAGGCCAAGAGTTGATGCTGAGGAATAAACAGCGGTAGGGGCACGTCGCACGTGCCCTGTGCTTTGCCAGTCTTTCGTTGGCAGAACAGTCTGGTTCCTTAGCCGGCGTTCTGGTGGGTCAACGAGCCACCCTACCTACTTTTCTACCAAACCATTTCCCATAGATAATCATCGGTTTGTGTATATAAAATGGGCCACAGAATTACAAAGAGAAATAGTACAAATGATAATCCAAAGCACAGCAGATTATTTATATATTTCTTTTTCAGAGGTAATTTACTTTTTATATTATGGAGTCCAACATATGCCAGCACCATAGCGCTAAACATTAAAATTGGTTGAATATAAAAAATAAAACGGAATGTGGGGTCTTCGATGGAAATATGGAAATATCCAGAGTAAAAAAAGATTATCCGCCCAATAATGTCGCGTAGTTCATAATATGGGATTGATCCGATAAAGAACCGTATACTGAATATAATTGTATAAAAACGCATGATATGGCTCAGCATGGGATGCCAATCGGTTTTTTTTACAAGACTCAATATCGTAATACTCAATAGGATTAGCGCAGTAGCAATTAGTATCCAATTAAAGATACTAATACTTTCCAACAATTCATTCATATTCAATCATTTATCCAATGACAACACTATGTTTTGAGAATAATGAAAAAGAAATTTATTGTTTACAGTAGCAACCTGTAGGGTGGGATCGCTTTTGATCCCACCGTATTACTGGTGGTTCAACGAGTCAGCTTACCTGTTATTTTTGAGCAGAAAAGTCCAAAACCAGAAAATGCTTGAAAATGACACAGATGTGACTCGCGGTCTTAATGGCTAGGAGAAGGTTTTGTTAAGCATTATATCTTGTTTATGTATCTATTCTTTGTAGAAAGTCAATAAAGCTTTCGGCTTGTACTACTAATACCGTCCTGTCATTATTAAGATTTATGTCAGTCAAAGAATATATATGTTTCCCCCCATTTTTTATGGTTGTTGGTAAGTTTTTACGGAATCTAATATATTCAACAGGAGATAATGAGCTTTCATTTATAATTATTTTTCCGGTTTTCACATCAACTGCCGAAGGGCTAAAGTTCATTGTTTGCAATGTGGCGGTTGTAACGATAACGGGATAGTAGAACATATTTTGGTAAATGTCTGACGATGAAACCGAAATGAATAATTCTGTTTCCTCGATAGCTAAATGTTCGAGTGACAAAAGGAGTTCGCCAGTAAGTTTTTCTAAAGTTCTATTATCTTTTTTGCCTTCTATTTCCATTACGCAAAAGGATGATTCAAAGGAGTTTGGCAAAAAAGGGAGTTCTTTCCATATGTAACTAGTTGGCACATAATTAGCTTTAAGTGCCATCATTTTTTTTCCTGTCTCTGACTTTTGTCCAGGGGTTAAAAATGTCCAACTCCCATCAATTCTCTTGCATTCAATCACTAATCTGATATTGATTCCATTTTTCTCAAGTATTAAATCTATGTAACCATCATCTTTTGTTTCTTGGTTCACCCATCGATGTTCTCTCGCCAAAGTTTTCCAATTGTGTTGCTGATAGGTTTCTTTTATCCATTCTTCAAGACGAATTTGAAGTGGATAACCTGAATTATTGACAATTTCATGAGCTGTCTTCATAAAGCCCTCTAATGATTTAAACTAACCAACTATTGGATATACTACAAATATGTCGTATATCACAACTATTTGTATATGTTCCTCATATCCAAGGATTGTTATTCCTAAGCGCCGCGACAGAAATCAAAAGCATCTTTTTTTTTCCCATTCCCGAAGTCAAAAAAAACCACTACCTTCAACTATTATACACATACCCCAATAAAACACTTTCCCCCACCTACCCCACAAACAACCCCAGTAAAAAGGCTGCAATCCCCAGCGTAGCGGATAAATACACCCCGCGCATGGCCTGGACCCCGCTTTTGGAATCCGGGGCGCGCCAAAGGCGCAGGGTGAAATAGACGATCAGCAGATTGGCCAGGGTCATGGGAATACCATACGTCCAGCCCAGCCATCCCATCAGCACAGGGACGTAACTGAGCAGGATGGCGATCCCCCAAAAGGTCGTGGTGATGCGCAGGGCAAAGGGTTTGCCTTTGCGCAGGGCAATGGATCGCGAGGCCAGCAGGCTATCGCCGGCCATGTCCATGGCGTCCCCGGCGATTTCCTCACCCAGGTCAATGCAGAAGGCCATCCCACTGAAGACCCAAACCACACCGTTCCATGCATCCCCCATACTGGCGGCGCCAAAGATAAAGGTAATCGCCACCGAGGCACTGACCATCAGGTTGCCGGGCAGGCCGCTCTTTTTGAAGCGCCAGTTATACAGGAATCCGATGAACCAGAAGGGTATGGCGAGGATAAAGGTGGCTTTACTTAACGCAAACGAGGCAGCCAACCCCGCCAGGGTGATGCCCACGCCCAGAGCCACGGCTTCCCCCGGGCTTACCGCCCCGGAGGGCAGGGCGCGGTGCGGTGTATTGATTCTGTCCACTTCCAGATCGAAGACATCATTAAATACCAGTGCCGAAGCCGAGAGGGCGAACCCGCCAAAGAAGCCCAACAGGGCCTTGGCAAGCGGTGGAAAGCCACCCAGGGCCAGTACCTGGCCGGTGAGCACACAAATACCGGCAGCCATGGCCAGCTCTGGGCGTAATAGACTGATCAGACCTTTGATTTTCTTCATGGATTTATTATACTGAACATCTCCCTAAAGGGAATGCCATCTGCCTGATGGTCAATGGGATACAAATGAGTATTGAAACGGTTAAGAGGGGCAGCCAACCGCTCGAATGATGGATAGAAAAAACCTGTCGGAAAAACGACAGGTTTTTTGGTTTTTATCCAATTGGACATTTCCTATGGAATGCTGTAGGTATTCAGAAGAATGGTTGAGTCTGCCATTTCATTGCTGTCGACCAGTTTTACCATCCCTACACCCTTAACCATCCAAACTTCCGATGTGGATGTGATAGAAATCGGATCGGTGGCAACCCCTTCCATTTCGGTGGTGATCACCATGGAAGCGGTACAGCTTAATTTCAAGGCATCAAAGGTGCCAGCTGGTACAGTAACACTTTCCTCCCCGATGTCCGTGCAGCTTTGGGTTGTGTCATTGGTGGCGAATACGCTCATACCGTCGGATATCACCACGTTTCCGCTGATGACCAGATGCTGACCCCAATTGCTGCCAGTACCCAAAGGGGATGGGTAGGTGACACCGCTGGATTCCTGGGAAATGGCCTCGAAGTTTACGCCATTCGCGGAAACCGTGCCCATGCCGCCCTGACTTAGTGCCGTTAAATTTCCGTGGTCGCAAGTCCATTCCCCTGACCGCACAGTGCCAATCGCCCAGGTATCCTGGTCTGTAAAGCCGGTTTCGCTGACATTGAGAATGGTACGGGTAAAGGAATCTTCCCCACTCATTGAGCTGTTCATGGTATAAGCCCAGGTGGCGCCACTTTTTACTGGGTAATACTCATTGAAGCAATTCCCGGAGGTAGATTCCAGATTTTCCGCGCTGGCGTTTTGCCCGGTTGATGGATCGGTAGTCTGGGGTTTTTCAGTTGAACTACTGTTGGCTGCTGCAGCAAGCTCTGGCATGCTGGTCGCGGGTTGATCTTTTGCCGGAGCAGAAGACGAAAGCATATTGCATCCACTGATAAATACCAGCATCATGATTAATAAAATTGTAACTCTTTTCATTCCTTCTCCTTGATTCATCCGGCTCTCACCAGGATTAAAGTAGTTGATTTCCAAATTCAATGATTGTTCTCAGTTTTACCGGATCGGCATAATAATCCCGGAAAACGATCTTAATGATTTGGTTGTTGACAAAAATATGCGGTTCAACGGCTACTGGTTTTCCTCTCAATGGATTCTCATTTTGCCATCGGATCAGGTGATGCGCTCTTGACTCTTGCAGCCATGAGCGAACATAGTGGGGTTGATTGGTCAGCACGGCAACTCGTTTGGATAATCCGATCTCCTCTCCATTGAGGACAACACTGTTCTCAAAGTTGGTGATCTCCTGAAATGAAATATCCATGGTTCTGAAATAGGCCTCGTAAAGTTTTCGAATAATCGTACCCCCCAAGCCGCCTGACATACGTGTCGTGGTTGTGATACCGGCAGGTATGATGAGCATATACCCTGAAAATGATCTTGTGCTTGTTTTCTGGAAACTGGTGAGAGGAACAGCATCATTTTTGTAGACATACTGGATCAGCCATTGATCATGCGCTGCAGAATAGGGTAATTGGATTCGGATACTGCCGTCCATCGCCAGGTTGATCGGTTGTGTGTGGTGTACTTTGAGGTACTGGTGGATTTTTTTGGCCAGGTTTTCCTTCGATTTGCGGCCGTTCTCATATTGAGTGGTCAAAGGGATGATCTTTCCATCGTGGGTGACAAAGACGATCCGGTAAGTTGGCTGGCCGTCATCCGTTCCGCTGCTTACCTGAACCGCAATGCTGTTGATATCTCTAAAGAAGACAATATCCGTTTTCTTGCGCCAAATTCTTTGACGTGTAATTTGAACCTTTTTTGAGACAGAATCAAAAGTGCAGGTCGTGATTTCAATGAAAAATAAAACTATCAGGGTAAACAAGAGGGAGAAACCTGCCACAGCAAGAAAACTTCTCTGGAAAAATACGAGCCAGAATGCGATAGATACACTGACCATTGGCATAAAGATCATCAGCCAGGGTATTTTCCGAATGGTCCATTGGGGGTTATGTAGAGAATCGTCCATTGTGTTTTTTATCTCCCTCGCAAAGATTTGGTAAAAGAAAACCGTTGACAAACAGCATTTGGTTGAATATCAGGATCCTACCTTGATCCCATTAATTTTGGAAATTACTTTTCAATCCAGCAATGCATAGACCCCGAAAATCCGGCATAGGATGGTTTAACCACTCATCGTTGGAACCGAATAAATTCTGGAGGATAAACCTGACAAGTTTGTGTCCAATCGGCAGGATAACCCGTCAATGTGCCTGTATTTCCAATCTCTGAAGCATTCAACGTTAATTCAGGAAAGTTGAAAAAGATCCAGAGGATTCCTATTTGCGTATGGCTTCGAAACTACCCTGGGAATCATTCTCATGCTGCCAGGTTCCGCTGATCGTATTTTCGCTGCTGAAAGCACCTTCCCAGTTTTCGTATCCACTTAGGGTTATCTGATCTCCGGAAACCGAAAATTCCCCAATATATTCCACATCGTAAATATTTAATTGCAAATACGTTCCTTTGTGAGCTTTGCCATCAAAAGTTATGGTTCCTGTATCGTATGTGTTTCCTGCGGTGTCAATCATGGTGTATTCCCATATACCGCGTAAATCAAAATTGGTTTTGGGCGCACAGGAGGTTAGGAGGAAAAGTACTGCGAGAAGGATGAATAAATACACAATTTTTGGAACAAAAAAAAGGGGTAAAGAGATTGGTTTGGTTTCGTTTTTCATAGGACTCCGAGGTAGGGAATTGATCATCGAAGAAATGATTGCTACTGCCCATTTTGATAATATACATAACAAATTAAAGGTTATGGTTAATTTTGTTAAGGTTTTGTAAAGGAATCCAAAGAGAAATTGAGCAAGAATTCCGTATTCATTTATAACCACCTTGCATTGATGTTCCACTATCTCGCCTTTTCCATGAAATTGAAACTGATGATGAGAAGCCAAAGCTTGAGCAGTCAACAAACTCAACCCGGCTGAGAAGTAATAACTGACCAAACCAAGGATTTTATTTTCGGTATTCACCTATAGAATCTCATCCCAAAGATTGTGTCATCCATCTTCTGGAAATCCCCTGTTTTTACCAATTCAGTGTCAGGAAGATTTGGTACAATCGGAACAGGAGAAAGCATGCAGGAAGACGATTTCATTCATCAGATTCGACAGAGAGGTTTTCCGTTGCAGCACTTTGTGCAGCTTGCGTTGGCCGATCAGGGCGTGCGGGAGGTGCTGGTCCAGCAAATGATTCAGCATCCGCATATCATGGTGTACTTTCAATGCTATATGGTCTTGGAAAAAGCTGTGCCAATGAAGCCGGCCTTGTTTTATCCTTACTGGTCGCAAATTGCTCCCTTGTTGGATCATCCGAATTCCTATCACCGGGATTTTGCGCTGGTGCTACTGCCTTATATGATTCCCGTAACCGAGGCGGATGCCTTTGATCCCCTTTTTGAACGCTACTTCCGCCATCTACAGGATGAGAAATTTATGACCGCCCATCACTGCATCCTCGGCAGCCGGGTGCTGATCGATAACAAGCCGGCCTTGCGGGAGCGTATCGTGCAGGTACTGTTGGAAAGCGACCGGACTTGTCCCTACCCGCCAAAACAGAAGGCCTTATTGCAGGCGGATATTTTGGAAGTGCTGGCTGTCTGTGACGGTCCAACCCTAGATTCCCAGCCGGTGAAGGCTTTCATCCTGGCCTGTCAGCAGAGCCTCAGCCCGAAAACACGCAAGCTGGCCCATCAATGGGCGGCAAGCTTATCCCTGAGAGGGGAATAATCAATCCCGGCAACTTAAAGAGAATTTTAATGGAAAAAGAGACCCTCATCCACAGCATCGCTTATTGCGGTCTGATTTGCCGCCTATGTTTCCGCGCCGGCGAATGTGACGGCTGCAAAACGGCCGGAAATTTATGTGAGAAGAATTGCGCCGATGAGGGCCGCCATCAAAAAGCCTGCTGTGAGCAGCAAGCTCTGCAGGGCTGTTGGGAATGTCCATCCCTTGAGGACTGCACCCGAGGGATTTACGCCCAGGGGGATGAATCGAAAGTCAAAGCCTTTGCGCTTTGCCTCCAGCAGGATGGAGCGGAGACCTTCATCCGCTATTTGCTGCGCAATCAGGTACAGGGATTAAATGTAGAAAAAAGCCCCGACTATGATGGGAAATCCATCCCTGATGTGCTGCATCTATTGAGAACGGGAAAACTTCCCGGTTAATGATCCTTCCTTGAAATCCAATCTTATATTAGACTATAATTGTCTTAATAATTATATTTATTAAGGTTTGTGGAGGATTGATTCCACAAACATGGATTTAAGTTCTTTGGAGGATATTCTTATGTTTGCTGATATTAATTGGTTGGCTGTTTTGGTTTGTGTAATTGCGAGTATGGTCAGTGGATCGTTGTGGTACAACCCTAAAACCTTTTTCATGATTTGGTGGAAGGGGATTGGTAAATCCGAGGATGTAGTACCCGGTATGGGTGACAATATGGCCCTCACCTGGGGACTGACCGTGCTTTCATCCGTCGTTCAGGCGATTGGTTTGGCGCTGTTCATCAACTGGGTGGCACCGGCTTTCGGCGGCGCTTCCGTTGTTTCCGGCTTGACCATCGGCTTCCTCGCCTGGCTGGGATTTGTCGCTCCCACCAATTTGGTGAATAAACTGTTCGCCGGACACGGTTTGCATGTCTGGGCAATTGAGGCCGGGAATCATCTGGTCAATTTTTTGATTTTTGGCGCCATTTTGGGTGCTTGGCGTTAACTTCTAAAAGATACTTCTTGACGGTAATGTAATCCAACGCTTTCTCTATCACCGAGAAGGCGTTTGTTTTTTTAATGCCCACCAGCAAATATGGGCCACAGTTTCTTGCTATACTGTAAGCTGAGAACCATCCCAAAGAAGGAAAAGGAATGAAATCCTCTGAACACAGCATCAGCCGCGTAAACCGTTCCAAAGACGAAGCCCGCGAAGCATACGACAAAATGAGCCCCTGGTACGATCTTGCAGGCTTTGCTGAGGACCAATTTAAACGAGCCGGTCTGGCCCTGCTGAATGTAAAAGCCGGCGAAGCGGTTTTGGAAATTGGTTTTGGCACCGGCACCTGTTTGCTGCCGCTGGCAGAGGCCGTAGGAATCAGGGGAATGGTTTATGGGATCGACCTCTCCGAAGGCATGCGCAAGGTAGCCGGGAAGAAGCTTGCCAACGCCGGTCTATCGGAACGGGTAAAACTGGTCTGCGGAGACGCAGCAGCCCTTCCCTACCCGGATGTCTGCCTGGATGCCGTTTTCCTCAGTTTTACCCTTGAATTGTTTGATACGCCGGAGATTCCATTGGTGCTGCAGCAGTGCCGGCGAGTGTTAAAAAAGGGTGGGCGGCTTTGTGTGGTGGCCATGGGCAAGCGGGAAAAAGAGGGCTGGATGTCCCGGCTCTATGCCTGGAGCCATGAGCGTTTTCCCGTCAGCGTGGACTGCCGCCCCATCTACACCCGCCAGTCCCTTGAGCAGGCTCAATTTCAAATTATAGAAAACAGGGAAGACCGCATGTTCGGTTTGCCTGTGGATATCGTGTTGGCCAGGAAATAATCTTTTGTTTCCTGCCGCATGAAATAATTGTAATTCGTCACCGTGTAGAAACCACCCTGACAGCTGGACGTTTTTAACGATGATATAATGGACAGCAGTTTGCGGATAATTTTCAGGCAGAACATGTTGAACAAGATCCTCAAATAATAGATTCTGCAATCCCGAAAAATTTATTGGAGCCTTATGAATCAAAAGACGAAAGCAACCTTATTGGTTCTGCTGTGTGTGGGCATGTGGTCCTTGGTGCCGGTGGTGGCAAAATATGGCCAGACATCCCTGGATAATCATCAGTTTTTATTTTGGTCCAGCCTGGTGTCTTTCCTGGCCTTGGGGCTGCTTGCCCTCTTTACCGGGAAACTCCCTCAACTGAAAACTTTTTATCTGAAAGAGCTTGGCTTCATTGCCATCCTCGGATTGTTGGGATCCTATGTGTATTATTTATTCCTCTATCTGGGATATGCCCGGGCGGCAGGTATGGAAGTGCTGGTCTTTCAATACACCTGGCCTCTTTTTATCGCCCTGTTTTCCCTGTTTCTGCTGCATGAGAAATTGACCTGGCGGAAAATCACCGCCCTGCTGTTGGGATTCGCCGGCGTATTGATCGTGGTCACCAAAGGGGATTTTCAATCGGTCAATTTGAGTAATCCGCAGGTGATCCTGCTGGTCGCGCTGGGAGCCGCCAGTTTTGCCCTCTTTTCCGTGCTGAGCAAATTTGTCACTCGTGACCCCATCCTGGTGGTGGCGCTTTATTTCCTCACTGCCACTCTGGCCTCGCTGGCTTCCATGGTCTGGTTTTCGGATTTTGCCCTGCCCGCCGTCTCTGAAATCCCCTCCGTACTGGTTAACGGTCTTGTGGTGAACGGCTTTTCCTACGTCTTCTGGCAGCTTGCCTTGAACGGCACCGAAGCCTCCTATTTGGCGCCCTTTACCTTTATCACCCCCATTTTGTCAGCGGTGCTGTTGGTTGTCTTTTTAGGGGAACCCTTTCTACCGGTCTATGCGTTGTCGCTGCTGTGCATCATCAGCGGCGGGCTGATTAACAGTTTGGGAACAAGCAGCAAGAAAAAAAACCGAAGCGATATGCTGCAATAAAGATGGCAAGATACAAAATCCAATATGTAGTATTTTGCTCATACCCTTTATTTAACCGCAATAGACTTTCCCATTTCTGAAAACCGCAGATATACTTAACTCAGTGGACACACAGATGAAAAAACCGGCTGAATTTTCCGAACAGCTCCTGGCCCCTTGCGGGATGAATTGCGCACTTTGCTACGTGTATTTACGGAAGAAAAAACCATGTCTGGGCTGCCGCGGCGTGGATGAAGCCAAACCAGGTCACTGCCGGGTGTGCAAGATTAAGGACTGTTTGGCTGCTCGTGGACACGTTTTTTGCCATGAATGCGCCTCTTTTCCCTGTATTTTGATTAAAAACATGGATAAAAGCTACCAAAAACGCTATCAAGTCAGTTTGATTGCCATGACCCGGCAACATAAAACACTGGGTGCAAACCTTTATTTAAAGGAAGAAAAAATTAAGTGGCTTTGCACAACCTGCGGCGGTGTGGTCTGCCTGCATGATAAAATCTGCTCGGAATGTGGCAGAAAAACGGATTCCGATCTTACTTAAACGGTGGTGACTATCTAAATAGTAGGTGGTAGGATGCCCAACACCCAACTTTATTACATTCCATGTGTGAGTGAAAACATGCTTTGCACTCTTGTACATCACAATTTGGTTTTCCAATCAGCCTGGTATTTTTTTGGCCGGGGAAAGTGCTCAAAGATGCATGCCAGAGGCTCCGTATTTGTACGGCAAATCGCTTAGGGGGTAAGGTCCGCAAGTTAAGTTGAATTTAGATCCGGGAGGTTTAGATGTCTGATCCCTCAAAACTTTCACGCCGTACTTTTCTGCGGACAACCATCATCGGCGCTTCCGCAGGCTTGATAACAGCCTGCACGAACCAGGTTCCTGCCACACAAACAACACCCATCCCGACCAAAACTTTACCCATTTTGCCTGAAATGATAAAAGTATCCGCGGGTAGTTTTCACATGGGTTCAGAAAATGGTGCTGCCAGTGAACAGCCTGTTCACCTCGTGCAGCTGACACGAACTTTTATGATCGCAAGAACTGCCGTTACCTTTGCCGAGTATGACCATTTTTGTGAAGATAGCCGTAATAACAAACCCGATGATTTAGGCTGGGGGCGGGATCTCCGTCCTGTCATCCACGTCGACTGGTATGATGCAGTAGCTTATTGCAATTGGTTGAGCGAAAAGACAAATCTGTCGGCATGTTATCACGGCAAAGGAAAAGCCACCCGGTGTGATTTTGATGCCAATGGATATCGTCTACCAACTGAAGCAGAGTGGGAATATGCTGCAAAGGGTGCCGAAGATGACCTGCCTTACTCTTTTGCGGGCAGCGACAATCCAGATACGGTAGCCTGGTATGCTGACAACGCCCAGGGCACCACCCATCCAGTGGGGGAGAAACAGGCCAATTCGTTAGGCTTGTTTGATATGAGCGGCAATCTTTTCGAATGGTGTTGGGATTGGTACGCCAGCGATTATTACCCTGTTTCGCCATCGGTTGACCCAATCGGTCCACCCGCACCTGAGTCTGTAAATCCCTGGGATCTGACGCATTCCCGCCGTGGCGGCAGTTGGCGTGAACAAGCCAAAGATGTGCGCGTTGCAGCCCGCAGCTCGGATATTGCCACCTATATCGGGGACAACGGATTTCGCCTGGTACGTACGCTACCCGATGGCAAATAATTCTCAGTCAAACGAAGTCTCAAAGTTGATTGATCCAATTTACCATTTAGCTAGATTGATCAGAATTATTTTAATAAATAATCCATGCACTGATTTTCCTATGATGCTTTTGCGATGGTTAAATTTGCATTGGGGAAGTATATAACTTTGCAGACGTTATTTTGGCTGGCAGGTATTGGAAGTGGATGGTCATTCAATTTCCGAACTTCTTGAAGCCTTTGAAATAGCCTGGCAGACCAAGGATCAACCTACATTAATATACGCCCATACCATATAAGGGAAGGGTGTCCCATTTATGGAGAACCAGGTAGACTATCATGCAAAAATACCCTCCGATATGGTATTCGCCGAAGCCCTGAATGCCTTAAATCATGCGGATGATTGAAACCAAGGTTTCAATCATCCGCGTTATTTCTTTTTATAAGGCATTTCTCAAAGACAGATCAATCCAGGGAAATATTTCCAGGGACACAAGCCATGCTATTTAATCGGCGTGCACCGCATTGGTTTGCACCTGAAACGATTGACGCTTGAACACGTATGTGCTGATCCCACTCAAATACAATAAATACGCCAATACTTCTGTCAGAGAGGGATTGCCGTTGTAGCCAAAGAGAGCCTTTAACAGCAGCCCCATTGTGCTTTTCTCATCCAAAAGGTGATTGATATTCCAAACATGTTCAATCAACGCGGGGATGATGCCGGCTTCATTCAACTCATGTACACCGTAGGCAACCATACCAGCGGCGAAGAGAATTAATAGCAGATTTGTTACGCGAAAAAAGGATTGCAAATTTAATCGTCGGGTTGAACTGAACAATCCCCAACCAAGCAATACAGCCGCCAACAATCCGAGCAGGGCGCCCATCAACACGGAAAATGGACTGGCGGTTTGCTGAACTGCCATTAAGAACAAAGCCAACTCAATCCCTTCCCGAAATACGGCCAAAAATGCAAGGCCAAATAGTGCCCTGTTATCTTGTCGACCGGCAACCTTGCGGGTCTTTTGTTCCAGATCATTTTTCAAGGTGTCGGCAGAACGCTGCATCCAGAAAATCATCCAGGTCAACAAAGCTGCAGCAAGGATTATAACCACACCTTCAAAAATGGCTTCTCCGCGGCCTTCAAACTGCACACCTAACAAATTAAACAGCCAGCCTGCTAACATACTCATCATGATTGCGGTTGCCGCGCCATACCAGACTGTTTTTTTCAAGCCGGGACGGTTAAATTTAGTCAGTACGCCAAGAACAATACCGATGACCAGGGCTGCTTCCAAACCCTCCCGCAAAGACAATAAAAAACTCGCTACCATTAAGATTCTCCCATCAATTTGATACTTATAAAAATTATGTTATGTTTAACATAAGTATATACTAATATTTATAATAAGTACATATAAATAACATTAAGCCAACCCGCGTTTTTCTGAACTGATAATTTCTATTCGACCCCTTCTTTGAGGTCTAGCATGCTGCTTGTACTTGGAGTTTGTTTTTTATATAATAATATTATTATAAATATATACTATAAATATATTTCGCGCGAAGTTTTTATAGGCTGCATAATCTGAATAACTCATTAAGGAAACAAATCATGAGCGAACCTCAATTTATCGCTGAGCCAGGCAAACAGGATATTTTAATGACGGCAATCCTGGATGCCTCCCCTGAAATTGTATTTCGTGTTTTTTGTGACCCCACATTAATCCCCCACTGGTGGGGACCTGCCTATTTGACCACAATTGTGGATGTCATGGACGTCAGACCGGGCGGAAGCTGGCGCTTTGTTCAAACTGAACCCGATGGCCAAACCTATGCGTTCCATGGCTTTTATCATGAGGTAGTCCCTGATCAGCGGGTGACCTTTACCTTTGAATATGAGGATATGCCCGGGCATATCTTGATGGAGACCGTGCGCTTTGAAGCCCTGGAGGGCGGCAAAACGAAAATGATTGACGCCTCCGTTTTCCAGTCCGTGGAAGATCGGGACGGCATGCTGCAGGCAGGCATGGATGAGGGAGCGCAGGAAAGTATGGAACGCTTTGAACGCTTATTGAAACGTTAATCATTCCAGCAAGGAGATCCAAGAAAATGGAAAACCCAACCTCTGATTTACCAGGTAAATTAAGCAATCCAGCCAAAAGAGCGCTGGATCAGGCCGGGTTGAAAACGTTAAAGGATGTGAGCCAATGGAAAAAGTCCGACATTCTAAAACTGCACGGCGTCGGTCCGAATGCCATCCAACAGATGGAGCAAGCCTTTGAGAAAAATGGATTGCATTTTGTCAGGTAACCAATTAAAAAGGTTGAATCTGAATCCATACCCATAACCTCGTGGAAAGTCATCGTTAAAATATTTGGCCAAAGGATGGTTTATTCCTTAGGCTTTGTGTCAGGTGCGTGGCTTAGATTTATTTGATAAACGAAAACTGCTTACTTTGCTGATCGAAATCTTTAAATTCATTCTGTTCAGTATGAATGATCTCTTGTAGCGCAGGGATTCTTTCCTTAATTTGGGGCAGGCTGCTGCCTTTTAAGTTCACGATTGTGGTTACAATTCCGTCAATGGTATTGTTGGTGCCTGTCATTTGTGCTTCAAACCGGTCGAGCAGGGTGGCCAGCGATTTTAAATGACCCTGGCGTTCTTTCAAGGATTGGATGGTCTGTTCAAACTCCAAGCGGGCTGCATTATCATCCGTTTGTTCCCGTTTGGATTCCATCTTTTTTATTTCTGAATCAAAATCAGAATTCAATTTTTGAACCACATAGTGATTTTCCAATCCTGACATTCTTAAACAAAGTTGGTAGGTGTCCTCAACCAGTGCCTCAAGATCTTTTTGTAGTGGTTGGACAATCCTCTGCATGGCTGGACTCACCTGTGCCATCGCATTGAAAATTGATATACGGCTGCGCTCAAGACGATCAAAACGTATCTGATAGCGCTGGGCAAGCGGTTGACGATTTTGCCGGGTGAAGGTGATGTTGATGCCAGGGTCCCTGGCAATGATGACAACCATTACGATCCAAAAAATAAAACCAATGGGTGCCAGCCACCAGGCAGAACAGAGGCCCGAGATGATTACCAAAGATAGCATAACCAGGTTCACTGGGTTAAAAAGGGACGTAAGAAGGGGAGACCGGTTCATATTAAAAGAAAGTCGCTATTTCACTATAGATGGATTGGATCGATTCCGGTGTGCTGTTGTACTGTTTGCCGCCGGTTGGTTCAGCAATTTGAATGAGGACGTCTTCATCGGCGTTTTCACCGAAAGCAATCGTGAAGATTTTTATAGCGCGCCCGCCTTCTCCCGAGGATTGGGCAATAAAATTCATCACTTCACTAAGCGCATTTTCAGACAAGGTGTCTTTTCCATCGGTCAGGATGACGATTGAACGAATATGATCCGGATCGCCATTCTCTAATAGATCTTGGTAGGCAGCTAAAGTAGCATCATAAAGGCGTGTATCGCCCTGTTCATAGATTCCTGCGACACTATCCAATACCTTTTGGCGTTTGGATTTTAACTCGCTCAGCGGGGTCAGGGTGACAATATCAGAGCTAAACAGAGTGATTTGTAAACGGTCCCGATCTGAAAGTTTCTCCACAAATTGCATCAAACTGGAGCGCGCAGAGGTGATCCGGTCTCCACTCATACTCCCGGAGATATCCATGACAACAATAACATCCACCGGTTTTTTTGTTTCATACCACAGGGCTTGAATTTTCTGGATCACAGCAGCGGATGGGATTTCCAAAATCGTTTTTGGCTGTGCCGTATCTGCACCATGGGCTGTATCCAGGGGAGCGGTTAAAGGAATGGATGGATCAGCAGGACGAAAGCCATATTCCAGCGCTTTTATTTGTTGGGGTGTTGCCAACAAAAAATCTTCAAATATCGTTGCTGCTGTTTTTTGTTCTGCTGTAACCCAGGGAGCGTTTAAGACTACATAGGGATGATTTGACCAGAAGGTACCTTCCTTGGGATAAATGGCAACCACAGGAATTTGTGAAGAAGTCCCGTTTAATCGTTTTGTTTCTTGCGCTACAATCAAATTTTCATAGAGCACGGCGGCGCTGAGATAAGAAGGCCCCCGTTCAAACATCCGCTCCGCAAAAAAGCCTGTACTGGTTCCATAATGTATGACGCTCTTTTCCACGTCTTCCAGAAAATGCCGTATCTCTGTTGTTTGCAGGTCTGCTTCTGTCAAGTCGTGCGTTTTTCCGGCACCTGCATAGGCCTCGGCTATAATGGAAACAATGCCGCTGTTGCTATATTCGGGATGGGTATGTCCAAATTGAAATTGTCCCCATTCGGGATGACCATAGGCCTGCCAGCCTTCATCGGAGGTGGCAAGGGCTGCAATATCCGACCATCCAATCGATTTATCTGGCCAGCCAAGGGCCTGTGCCATTGGCCGCCACATGGCAATCACCACGGGGCTGAGGACAAGATCATTTGGACTCCCTGAGATCAGATCATCCGTATGTGTTTTTTTCCATTCCGCGTTGGCTACCGGTAAATAAACGGAAGAAGCTGGACTCCAAACCGTTGGCTGGAGTGTACCCTCAATAATGCCGCGTACCGACTCAATGGACCCCATGGCAGTTGCTTCAATTTCAATAATTTTTCCATCTTCAAGGGCATGTTTTTCTTCATTAAACCTGCTCACCAATGGTTCAAGCCATTCTTTTTTCTCGGAACCATAGATGATTTCGACTTTAACCGTTTCTGGTTTAATGATGCTCGAAACCATCCCACAGGAGGAGAATAAAAGACTCATAATCATGAAGATTGAGCAGTACTGTACTATTTTTTTCATATCATTCTCCCAAATTCTCAACACAGGTTCCCCCTTGATTTACTGGGAAACATTTCGTGCCCAAAAATCTCGCAAAGTATTTAGTACATTCCCTTGGGGAATTTCAACTTTTCTTATGGATGAAAGATCTGCCAAAAAACCATTGGCAGCATAGCGATCGAAAGGAGAACCAGGCTGAGTCAGCGAGACTTCTGGTGAAACAGGCCGAAAACCATACGTCATCATGGCTGATTCCTGGGCTGGTACGCTGGTTAGATATTCGATAAATAATGTTGCGGCTTTAATTTGCATGGGAGATACCCAATCTCCCTGAACTAAACAGAATGGGTGATCACTCCAGGAGAGGACCGGTGGGTAATACACGCGCAGATCCCCATACTTTCCCTGCGCGTTTTCTGCTTGTTCCAAAGCCGTCGCTTCGTATACCGTCACAAAGTCATAGGTGCTGGGGCCGTAAGTGACCATTTTCTTCATCAATGGTCCGGTGCTGTGTTCGAATTGTCCTATACTATGCTCCATGCCAAGAAACCAGGTTTGAAAGTCCTCATTGGAAAGAATATCTGCCGCAGATAACTGATCGGCCTTTCCATAATATCCATAGGTCATTAACAGAATGGTCATAAAACCACTATTTGATTTTAGGGGATCAGTGTGTCCAAATTTGATGTACCCCCAATCGGGTTGATGATAGGCTGCCCACCCGTGTGGGTCAATCAAAGAATCATGCAAATCAAGCCAGAGGCTATCCCCGGGTTGATTTCCCCAAAGCACACTCGCGCGCTCTTCCCACGCCACCAAGACCAAGGGTGTTGTCACCACGGATCGACAAGTAACGTTATCCGCCGGATTTACCAGGCTCTTCCCAAATTCCAAAGTTGATGCATCTTGCAATGCAGCAAGTTGTAAAGAGCTTGCCGGGCTGATCAAAACCGGTTGTTCTAAACCGTCCAACACGGCTGCGTTGATCTCCCAAGAACCCATTTTTTCTACTTCGATCTGGATTGGATGACCATCAACCATAACCCCGCTAGTCTCAAAATCATCAATCACTTCTGTCAGCCAGGCTTCTTTTTCAGTTGAATAGAGAATGGGTAATTGGATAGGCTCTGGTGGTGGTAGCAGCAATTCTCGAACCGGGGCATAAGCAGTTTGTCGAAATGCAGGAAAGATAAGCGCAGCGATAAAAACACCGATGGTCATCAATCCAAATAGACTCAGTAAAATCCAATTTGTTTTTGGTGTGTACGTCAAAGTCATTTTCTCCATTATGATCATACTGCTCACAAGTGAAGATCAATTAAACATTATGTTAACAACAAGTTATAGTATTAAAAATTACAATTATCGAAAATAAACAGAAAAAAACCAAGGAGGAAAATATGTTTCGTCGCCCACATCATCCTAGTTTAAGAAGAACAGCCGCCAGGCAGCTTAAAAACTCTCTGTTTGCAGAAGTGAACTCAATGCAGCAGCTAGGAAAACCAGAGGAAGCCGCAACTCTATTAAACGATATGGCCGTGCAAATGGCTGGTATGGGAAGGATGCGGCAGGCAGCAAATTTACATGCTCAAGCTGCCCATGCCTGGCTGGACGCTGGTCAAATTCAACTGGCGCTGGATGAAGCCAGAGCAGCCATGGAAATTTTCTCAGTCAAAGGGATGCTGGTTCGAGGGTCAGAATTCAACAGGAATTTTTCGCAGCATTTACGCAAAGCCGGATACGCAGAACCCGCAGATGGATTTGAGCAGGCAAATAAAATCCCTGCGCCGCTTCCTCCCGATGTTCGCTTGGAAAAACCTGCTGGTCAACTGCCTGGGGCTTGTCCAAAATGTGGTGCCCCTGTGCGCAGTGACCAGGTTGAATGGGTGGATGCAAACAGCGCTGAATGTGATTTTTGCGGCGCGGTGATAAAAATCCTGTGATTAAGAAAAAAACACCAATTATTCTATAGAAACTTTTCCACCCGAAAGAATTGCGACAGGTTTGTGACACATTTGGGATCGGGATGAGACATCCTGTTGATATCCTTTTCTTAATTAATCTAAGAAAAGGAAGCCAAAATGAAACTTAGCTATAAAGTTCTACTGACACTCTTGCTGGCGATTATTTTACTCAGCAGTTTTATCCCCCAGGCTTTGGTCAAGGCCGACAATAATTCACAAACGCCTAATTTGGAAGCCATAGATGCCTTTCTGACGAAGCAGGTTCAGGCAAACCGCATCCCTGGGCTGGCCGTGGCAATTGTTCAGGATGATCAAATCATCTTCATGAAGGGCTATGGCGAAGCCGAACCCGGCACTGCGGTCACCCCCCAAACCCAGTTTTATTTGGGGTCCATGACCAAATCCTTTACCGCCCTGGCAGCCATGGCATTGGTCCATGAAGGTAAACTGGATCTAGATAAACCGGTACAGGATTACCTGCCCTGGTTTAAGGTAGCTGATCCAGAAGTGTCCGCTCAGATTACCGTGCGGAATTTACTCAATCACACCAGCGGACTTAATGAAATAAATGACCCAAATGCTGCGGTGATTACTCAAAACCTGGAAGAACAGGCTCGCTACCTTGCTCAGGTAAAACCGGATACTATACCCGGCAGCACTTTCTCCTACTATAACCAAAATTACCGTTTGATTGGATTGATCCTTGAGCAGGTCAGCGGCCAAAGCTATGCAGAGGTACTACAAAGCAGAATCCTGCAGCCCTTGCAGATGGAGAATACGGTTACCCGCCCGGAGCTGGCACCGCAGCTGGCTCAGGGATACAGCCGCTTTTTTGGTTTCCCTTTGCCCCAGGATCAGGAATACAACCCAGGGGCGCTGCCTTCCGGGTATCTCATCTCCACCGCCGAGGACATGGCGCATTATTTGATCGCCCAGCTTAACAATCAAAATGCTGAAGGATCAGCCATGCTGTCGGAAGACCTGCTCTCCACCATGCGCACGCCGCCTGCGGATGTGGAGAGCACCTATGGCATGGGCTGGATGGTAGCCGAAGAGGGAAACACCCTGGTTCATGGAGGTTCGTTGTACAGCTTTCAAAGTTTCATGGTGTTGGGGTTAAAAGAGAAAACCGGCATGGTTCTCCTGTTCAACCAAAACAGCATCCAAAACATGCTGCTGGAAAATGCGGATATCCAGAATGGCTTGATGAATCTGCTCAATGGAACACTTGCCAAACCCGGATACTTTCGCTGGGTGGGCTGGTGCCTGTTGGGGTTGCTGTTTCTGGATGGAATGAATCATCTACGCTTGTTCATGGGCCTCCCAAAATGGAAGAAAGAACTGGCACCCAAAAACCGGGTCTGGATCGGATTGATAACAGGATTGGGAATTATCCTGCCCATTTTTGTCCTGTTTGGTTTATCTCCATTGATGCATGCCCTGCAAGGGGGATCCTCCACCTGGAAGGATCCCTTGCACCTGATGCCGGATCTGACACTCTGGCTCTTGATCGGCATGAGTTTGGATCTGATTCGCAATGTGATAAAGATGGTCAGTTGGTTGAAGGAAAGATAACCATCAAATGAAATGCACAAATAGGCGGGCAAGCCCGCCTATTTGTTATTAAATTGAGTGTCAAAGTGCGAAATATTCATTGAAGTATTACAAATTCACTGGGTGAATAATTTCTTATATCCCGCTTCAACACAGTTATTTTTATGCAACATGGAGGTAAATTTAAGGTAATGTTTACCGAATAGGGCTTAAATTGACATATAATAGAATTAATAAACATCAGTTATCCTTATAAAAAAAAGGGGGGGCTAGAAAATTTGGGTGGTAGGATTATGAAGAAAAATTTTTCAAAGGTCGTTTTATTCATTACCGGTATGGTTTTTTTCCTGATGACTGCATTCAACCCTGTAGACCTTAGTCAGGACAAACCCATCTTTTTTGATGACCTGGAATCCTTTTTAAATTCCAGCCAGCTCAAAACAGCCTATACCGTCTGGGAAGACGGCGCCCTTCTGGATATGGCCCTAGAAAAAGGGCATGTGTTCAGCGGTACAAAAAGCATGCGCGTGGATGTAGTTGGGCCCAATCCCCAAACCCTTTCCACCAGCGCTTCCATTTACCATCTGCTGCAGTTCACAGAGAGCAATTGGACCGACGGTGCCGGCATTCGTTTATGGGTCAATAATCTTTCGCGATTTCCCCTTTCGATGACTTTTAATTTTAAAGAGATGCATAATGAATTTTGGGCTATTGCAGAGAACAGTCTTTTCTATTTGGAATCTGCAGAAAATGGTTATCTTCAACAACAAGGACAATATGGGAATTTAATTATCCCAGCCTTTTATAAAGGCTTCCTTGTTATCCCCTTTGATAGTTTTAGCGTTCCTGAATGGAATACAGCCAAAGGTGATGAACAATTAAATTTAGGTCAGATTGAATCTTTTTCGTTTGGGTTTAATATCACCAGCACTGAATTACAGCGGCTTTATATTGATGATATTGATATTCTTCCCGAGTCCAATTTTACGGTAGCGCAGATAACCGGAAATACAACGGTTGATATTCCCCAATCAGGCGAACACCGCGAACCGTACAGTCTGATATTTCCTGCCGAGATGGATGCATCCTCGGCTTTCCTTGCACCAGAATGGACGATTGATGAATCCTCCGACGACGCAGTGCAAATGGATACTGAGGGTTGGTTGACAATTCCCGCAGGCACGAGACCCGGCATGGTGAAAATAGCCGTTGATTTTCCATCCGTTGCGGAGAGTGGAAAGGTCGCGCTTATGATCAAACTGACTGATCCACAACTTGGGGAAAATCCCGTATCCGATGAATTTATCGTTCCGAATGAAATTAAAGAAGTAGAAAGTGAAAATTCTGCTTATTTGCAATTTGCCAATCAGTTTGAAACATGGGCCAGCTTAAACCGCGCCTGGTTTGTACTTATCTCAGTCACAGCTGTTGTACTTGTTTTAATTCTGTTGACATTTTTGCAAAATCGATTGAAGTAAAGTTCACCCATCAAATTTTTTTACACGAGTTATTGGTTAAATAGGTAGTAATCATGCTGGGAACGCCGTTTGATTGGCGCATAGTAGCGCTAAAACTCCTGATCCTTTCCGTAATCCTTTTGGTGATTCTCGGATTTGCCTTTATTGTTCGGACCAACAAAAAATATTTAAAACATTTTATTGGCCTGGCTATTGTGCTTCAGCTTATTTATATCGGCTGGCGCATTGGCTATACTCTTCCAACCCACATTTTTTTGGGATTCTTTTTTGGCTTTCTATTACTCCTGGCTGAGTTTATGGCCATGTTCCAATCCACAACTCATCGCCTGATGTTTTTCAAGGATTATAAACCAGTTATTAAAACCATCCATGATCTGGATACGCTGCCCAGTGTGGATATTTTAATTGCCACTTACAATGAACCCATCAGTATCTTAAGAAACACAGTGGCTGCCGCAGTCAGTCAAAAGTACCCAAAAGATAAATTCAAAGTCTACCTGTGTGATGACGGAAGCCGTGAAGAAGCACGCCAGCTGGCCGAGGAATACGGGGCTTTTTGGTCCACCCGGCCGGAACACACGCACGCCAAAGCCGGTAATTTAAATCATTGCCTGAGAGAATATGCCAGCGGAGAATTATTCCTGGTGTTGGATGCGGATATGATTTCCAAACCCAATTTCCTTGAAACCACTGTCGGGTATTTCAGCGACCCGAATATGGCGTTGGTCCAGGCGCCGCAGGTATTTTATAATCCTGATCCTTTCCAAAACAACTTGCAACTATACGAGACAATTCCCAATGAACAGGATTTCTTCATGCGCGAAGTGCTCAATCACCGCGCCATGTTTAACGCCGTCTTGAATGTTGGCACGAATGCCATATTTCGTCGTTCCGCCATTGATGAGATTGGCTTAATCCCGGTTGGAACGATTACCGAGGACATGGCTACCAGCATGCTGCTGCAAGCGAAAGGCTACCAAACCACTTTTGTCAATGAGACGCTGGCTATGGGCTTGTCGCCGAATTCTTTTGCGGATTATGTCACCCAGCGGGACCGTTGGTGCAGGGGCAATATCCAGGTGCTCAAAAAATGGAATCCCCTCACCCTGCCCGGCTTAAGTTTCATGCAGCGTTTGATTTATTTTGACGGAGTTGTCTATTGGTTTTTTGGTTTACAGAAAATTATCTACACCATTGGACCTATTTTGTTCCTATTATTCGGAATTCCCATTTATTATTCCGATGTATTCACCATGCTGTTGTTCTTTGGCCCCATGTATTTCAGTTCATCCACCATCTTCACGCTGTTCAATCATAAAAGCCGGACCTATACCTGGGCACATATTTATGAAACAGCTCTGGCACCCTATTTGGCCATCTCAGCCATCACGGAATTATTCTTTTCAAACAAGATCAAATTTTCAGTCACTCCCAAAGATAATCCATTAAATCGCAGTCACTTCGCCTTCAAAATTGCATTGCCGCACCTGATTCTGGCCGCTATCACCCTGCTGGCTTTATCCTTCGGCATCTACAACTTATTAACAGACGTAAACTACATGATTCCAGTTTATCTGGTTAACCTGTTCTGGCTGCTCTACAATTTTCTCGGGATCCTGGCAGCGATTTTGGTTTGTTTTGAAAAGCAACGCTACCGCACTGCGGAACGTTTTATCGTAAAAGATGAGGTCCAGCTGATTTTACCGGATGGAACCTCCATTCCAGCCGAAGTCATCGATATCTCTACTGTTGCCTGTGCCGTTCAGCCCATTGCCCCCATCGAAAATCCGGATGATCTGGTTGGCAAGGATATTCATTTACAATTTGTACGGGAAGATTTTCAGATCATCGGGACCGTATTTCGCTCCCGAGCCTGGGGCAAACGCATTATCATCAATTTTAATGAAGAAAGCACCCAAAACCATACTCAATTGGTGAGATACATCTTCAGTGCCCAGCAAAACGGATATGGAAATTTTGAAAAAACAAATTATATAAAAACTTATCAAGGTGTACTTCGCAAAAGCTGGAATGAGTTAACCCATCCTAAGAAATAGACCTTAATAACAAGCTTCCATTTCCTCTTCCTTTATTGATTACGTGCCCTACTCAAGGATGTGCTACAATCTCAAAAAGGTAGGTGACAATGGAAAAACTGGAACGTGCCGCTGTATATACCGATTTTGATTTACTGAATGCAGTAATGATCGGCCTTCTGGTGGGGGTTTACGAGGTTGTCGGACGCGGTGGTACCCAAGCAGTGATCAACATGGCCGGGGAATACGTTGGCCGGGAGATGCTGCAATTTGCCAGGGATCACGATGAAGCCGTAGAAAATTTAGCTCAATTTCGGGATTTTCTCATTCGTCACAAATTAGCCGGTGACATTCAATTTTCAGATGAAGAAACCGGAATTCGGGTAAAGGTCTCCCAATGCAGAACTTGCCCAAAACGTGTGGGGCATTACACCTTTGATGGATCCGCCTGCCCTTGGGGGGGCATTCTTATCGGCGCTTTTAGCGAAATTCTAAACCAACGCTTTTCCTATGCAGCCCGCCTGACCCCGGGCACAGAGTGTGAAATTCTGATTCAACGCCGTCAATAGGCCCAACCCTCCTTTGTAACTACCTATCCCTAGCCAGTTCGGTAAAGAAGGGTACAATTAACCATCTAAAACCCAATCAATTGGCAGGTTATTCCATGTCCCGAAAGAAATCGCACAGTCTCGCCCCCTTTGCTGGAGGCTTATTAGCAACCATGGGTTATTTTATGATCATCCGTCCCTGGTATAAAAGTTGGGGTTCAAAAGGATTTGAATCCGAAATTTCGCTTCCAGGGGATGAACAGATGCTCTCCCCCAAAGTCATTGTTAATCGATCCATTCAAATCTCGGCGCCGCCGGAAAAAGTATGGTCGTGGTTAATTCAAATTGGTTATCAAAGAGCTGGATGGTACAGTTATGACAGTCTGGAAAATGCGGTTGGGGTGGCGGAATTCGTTGACGGACACTCATCCACCCGTATTATTCCCGAATTACAAACCCTTCAGGTTGGTGACAGTATCCCCGCAGCCCCGGAACCATACCTCAAATTTGAGGTAATTCATCTCTCTAGCCCGGAATCAATGGTTTTAGAAGCCCATATCAATCCTATCACGGGGAAGAATCTGAACGAGAAAGAAAAAAGCAGTGGAATTTGGATGCGCCAAATCTGGAGTTTTTATCTGGCTGAGACGCAAGATCGAAACACGCATCTCATTGTACGCTCAAGAATTGACTATGGTCCGGAATTAATAATGAAACCGCTTAGCTGGTTTATTATCGAACCTGCCCATTTCATCATGGAGCAAAAAATGTTGAAAGGCATCAAATACCGGGCTGAAAAATGCTCGTAATCAAAAAATCCTCTGAAATATTCAGAGGATTTTTTTTATACAAGGTTATTAGGATTATTTTACTTTGATGCGGGTGGGTAAACTGCAAAAGCCATCCGAGTGACGGGCCAGGGCCCAGAAAGTCTCATAATAGCCTGATGAAGATGGCGCTTTCATATCTACGATGATAGTGATGCTGTTTCCAGGTGTTACCGTACTGGGCAGGTCAAAGATTTTATCAAATTTTTGCATTTCGGTTCCCGACATATAGCGGTAGTCCACATCTTCAAAGCCCCAGGTCTGGGTGCCGGTATTTTTGATTGTCCAACGGGCATCAAAATCTTCGTTTGCATTGTATTCGTGATTATTCTCAACCAATTGGAAGGTAATCTCACAATTCCAGCCCTCTTTGGTAGCGGTTGCCACGGGCGTATTCGATTTCACGGGTGTGAATGATTTTACGGGGGTATTCGTCCAGACTGGCGTAAAAGTTGAAGTAGCCGTAAAGGTTTGCGTACTGGTTGGCGTCTCCGTTGGCGGCATAGGCGTTTCAGTGGGTAATGCTTCCGCAGTACCTGTCAATTGGGCAAATACTGTCTCTGCAGCCTCGGTCATAAACGGTGCCATATCTACAGTAGAGGTATTGGTTATTACAATAATATAGGGGGTCTGTGTCGCAGACGACAAGCTTGGAGTGGTACAAGAACTCAGCAAGAGGATCAAGATCATCGCACTGAAGATGTTCCTTGAAATAGATTTATGATTTTTCATTGAAATTTCCCTCATGAGAATTTCTGATTATTTAAATACAATGTTTTGATATAGTTAACGTATCATACTACCATTATGTTCCATTGAGTATAGTGATCCTCACGGGTATCAGCCAAAACAAGACAGCAAGATGCATCTCTTGCTCAAATTTTAAGCTAAAACTGCTCTGGTATCAACCAGAGCAGTTCCATGGAAGATCTTGCTGAATCCTATGGCGATTAATCGATGACTTTAATCTTCAACGGTAACGTACAGAAATTGACGGAGGAACGTGAAATGCCCCAGTAAGTCTCATAACTGGCAGCCGATGCCGGCGCTATCATATCCACCGTGATGGTCATAGAGGACCCGGAAGCAACCGAAGATGGAAAATCATAGATGGCGTTAAACTTTTGCATTTCCGTACCGGAAATATATCGATAGTCAATTTCACTGGCTTCCCAAGCGGAAGAACCGGTGTTTTTTATTGTCCAGCTGGCATCAAATTCCGTACCAACCTTAAATTCAGCACCACTCGCAATTGATTGGGAAGTGATCGAACAACTGTAACTGGCGGCTGTTACCGCTGTCGTTGGTGTTCCAGGCGTTAATGTTGAAGGCGTGCTGGTAGCTAGTGTTGCGGATGGCACCCAAACATACACAACTGCCGGTTTAGTGGTTGGCGTTGCTGTTGGGGTGCTGCTCGGAGTTTCAGTCGCAGTTGGCGTGACAGGGGTTGCGGTAGGTTGTGCCTCGGCAGTTTCTGTAATTTGCGCAAATACCGTTTCGGCTGCCTGGGTAAAATATGGAGAGATATCCTCTGTAGCTGAAACTGTCAGAACAGTCATGTAATCCGCAGAGTTTTCATTCTTGCCGCCGCAGGCTACACTAATACCCGCGAATACCACACATAGTAGTAGGGTGGTAAATATTTTCTTATTCAGATGGTGTTTTCTCATCATATGTTCCTTCTATACAAACTTGATGCATCAATCACTATTGGATCATAAACTGAATCGTATCATACTACAATCCAGGAATATTGAATATCTTAGCTACTTACCAATGAATTAATGTCTTTTGAGGTTCATTCAATGTATAATTTAAGAAATCACTCAAAGGAGGATTGTTATGAAAATTTCAAAACCAACTAAAAATGTATTTTGGATTTCATTTATTTTGGGCATTATTGGTTTACTCGCTAAACTTGTTGCCATTCCGGTCTTATCACCATATGCATTTTGGATTCTGCTAATTGGTTTTGTCCTGCTGGTGCTGGGCAATACCATGAAAGGATTCTAATTCACAGGAAGCCTCCAGAAATGGAGGCTTCTACTTTTTTATGGATGGTTGAAAGAAATAATTATTGTTATAATTCCAGCCCATGAAGATGAAAAGCATACAAAAAATTTATCGTATTGGTTACGGACCTTCCAGCAGCCACACCATGGCCCCACGCAAGGCGGCTGAACAGTTTAAACAATTTATTGGTGATCAGAAAGTCCATTACAAAGTAACCTTGTTAGGCAGTCTCGCTGCTACAGGAAAAGGCCATTTAACGGATGTCAGCATTAAACAAGTCCTTTTTCCTGCCGATGTGGATTTCACTTGGGAACCTGAACGGATTCTACCCAAACACCCCAATGGCATGATTTTTGATGCCTTTGATGGGCAGGAAAATTTGGTCGCCAGCTGGACCGGATACAGTACCGGCGGGGGCGCACTACTGTGGGACGGCAGGGAAAACACCAAAACATCAGATATTATCTACCCTCACTCAAGAATGAATGCGATTCTGCAGCATTGCACGGATCATGGCTTAAATTACTGGGAATATGTTGAACTTACCGAGGGCAAAGCCATCTGGGAGTATCTGGCTCAGGTCTGGGTTGTCATGCAGCAATCCATCGAACGAGGATTACACACGGAAGGGGTTCTTCCAGGTGCCTTGGGTATTTCCCGAAATGCATGGCGTATATATACGCGTACACAGCAAAGCGGACAGGGTGGGGGAAACAGCAATCTATTATTTGCCTATGCCCTGGCAGTCGCTGAAGAAAATGCTGCCGGTGGAGAAATTGTCACCGCACCGACTTGTGGTTCGAGCGCGGTAATGCCGGCTGTTCTGCGTTACATACAAGAAACCACTCATTGCAGTGAGGTTAGTATTTTTAGGGCTCTGGCAACAGCCGGTTTGATTGGAAATCTGGTTAAAACCAATGCCTCCATTTCCGGTGCGGTAGTGGGCTGCCAGGGTGAAATTGGAACGGCCTGTACCATGGCAGCCGCAGCAGCTACGCAGTTGTTCGGCGGTACCAACCGGCAAATTGAATATGCTGCAGAAATGGGTTTGGAACATCACCTGGGGTTAACTTGTGATCCTGTAGATGGTTTGGTGCAAATTCCCTGCATTGAACGCAATGCCTTTGCCGCCCAACGTGCCATCAGTTGTGCTAATTATGCGTTGATGACCGACGGCAGTCATCGAGTTTCATTGGACGAAGTCATTGAAGTTATGGAAACAACCGGACATGACCTGCCTTCACTTTACAGGGAAACTTCCCAGGGTGGACTGGCGAAAGCGTACCATCATTCCAATCTTGTCGAAGAAGACGAAGAATAATATTTTTAAGTATTATTTTCCCATCGACGAATTCTCAAATTCGCCTATATAATTACACCTATCGTTAACTTATCCAGACACAGAGCAGGTGCTATCGTGCAAAAGAAGAATACAAATCAAACATTGGTCATGAAATTTGGCGGCACTTCTGTTGGATCGGCAGCTGCCTACCAACAAGTTATTCAAATTGTTAAAAACGCTAAAATGGATTGGCGGCATGTTATCGTCGTCATCTCTGCCATGTCCGGAATTACGGATTTACTTATCGAAAGCGCCGTTAAAGCCAGCCAGGGAGATGAACAGACATTTCTCCAGACTGCTCTGGAACTGCGTAAACGACACACCATAATTCTGGAAGAATTGGTTTCCGATCTTTCCATTCAAGTACAAACCAAGCAACAATTAAATCAACTGATTTCCACCTTTACAAATTTTTGCCAGGCGATTGCGGTTCTCGGTGAAGCAACACCGCGTGCCATGGACGCCGTTGTCAGTCTGGGCGAACGGTTGAATGTCCATTTATTGCAAGCCATTCTGCTTGCAGCAGGGGTGCCTGCAAAGGGTGTGGAATCCACGCAATGTGTTGTCACCGACCGCCATTTTCAATCTGCGCGGCCAGATATGCAAGAAACAAAAAAGCGTTCTCAAGAAGTTATTTTTCCGTTATTAGATAATGGCATTGTGCCCGTTATCACCGGTTTTATCGGGGCAACACCTGAAGGCATTACCACCACGCTAGGACGCGGCGGAAGTGATTATTCAGCCGCTATTCTGGGCATCTCCTTAAATGCAGACGCCGTCTGGGTCTGGACGGATGTAGACGGGGTAATGACCGCCGACCCGCGCATCGTAAAGACGGCTCAAACGCTGCCTGAATTAACCTATTCAGAAGTCGCCGAGATGGCGAACTTTGGCGCCAAGGTGCTGCACCCCAAAACCATCCACCCCATCGTGGAAGCCGATATTGATTTGCGCGTCTGCAATACCTTTAACCCGCAAAATCCCGGCACATTAATTACCTCCGATGCGCTGATGGACGTTACCGGGAAGATCAAAGCCGTCGCCACCATCCGCGGTTTGGTATTGGTGACCATTAAAGGGCGCGGTATGTTGGGCGTACCGGGAGTGGCCGCGCGTATTTTTTCCGCCGTTGCTATAACCGGTGCCAGTGTCCCTTTGATAGCGGAAGCTTCCTCGGAACAATCCATTTGCTTTGCCATCTCTGTTCAATTGGCGGAAAAAGCGATTAAAGCGGTGGAAAAAGAAATGGCAGCCGAGATTGCCAATAAGGATATTGATGCCGTTACGGCAACCGGTGAAGTGGTTATTGTCACCCTGGTGGGACCCGGCATGCGTAATACCATCGGCATTGCCGGTAAAATTTTTACGACCCTGGCTGAGAACCAGATTAACGTTATTTCCATCTCCTACGGTTCATCGGATTTATCCCTCAGTCTGGTGGTTTTAGTCGAGGACATGAATCGCGCGGTCAATGCGCTGCACACCTTGATTCATTAAGAGCATTTTCCCGGGAAGTCTGTATAATAAAGAAAAGGAAAGGAGGGTTCAATGGCAAAATCAATGCATGTATATACAGCTCAGGGGATGCTGGAAGCTGAAATGATACTAAATTTTTTGTCTGCGCACGGTATTCAGGCCATGACCTCTCAGGAAAGTGTCGGCATGACCTATGGTATAAATGCCGGCCCATTGGGAGAAGTAAAAATTTACGTCACGGAAGAACAGGAAAATGACGCCCACCAGGTTCTGATGGAAATGGAACAGGGAATGTATGAGCTGCCGGATGAGGAAGAGAATCCGGATGAGGAGCTTGTGGATTATGAAGACGAGTTTGAGGACGAAGAAGAATAAGGGGGATGCATCAATAAACGTAAAAGAGTCATTGTTGCCGCAATCACCGGCGCGCTGTTAGGCATCCTTTGTATCCTCGGCGCCAGCCAACGTGCTGGCGGCTGGGCTGGCAACGAACTGATGTTAATCGGCTTGTGGTTTAATCGTCTGCTGATGGGCCTGGTAATTGGCAGCAGCATGATGCCTTTGTACGAAAAACGTATCTGGAATAATCATTATTTTATCGCTGCCACCTGGGGATTCCTGGTTGGCCTGAGCTGGTATTTAGCCAGCGGCATGCAGGATCTAACTGCCTTTCTGGTCAGCATCCTCTACGGTTTGATCATTGAATTTGTTGCCCGAAGAGCCTCCTAACTGGCTCGTTCCGCCATTGCACGTCCCACCGCATATCCACTGCTAAAAGCCCAATGCAGGTTATATCCGCCGCACGGGCCGATTACATTTAATACTTCCCCAGCCAGGTACAGGCCGCTCTGAACTTTTGATTCCAATGTTCCCGCATGTACCTCTGCCAGGGGGACTCCCCCTGAAGAAAGTTGCGCATATTTAAATCCGCGGGTACCGGTGGGTATAACCCGATAATTGCATAACAAATTCAACAGCTTTTGTACTTCTTCCGCTTTGATCTGCACCAGGGGGGCTTCAGCTTTCATCCCTATTTTTTTACATATTGCTGCCGTGATTTTCTGTGACAGAAACCCGCCCAACAACACGGGTATGCAGGCCTGTGAATCTTGATTAGCCGCAAGAAAAGCTTTGGCTTGCTGAGTGTACTCATTCAGAAAATCAATTTTCAATTGAATGGTTCCACTCGCTTTTGCGGCCAGCAAGTGGCTGAGGTTCATTACCGCAGGACCATTCATGCCCCATTGAGTGAAAATAGCATTGCCCAGATTGCGTTTCAGACACTGATCCCCCTGCCAGAAACTGGTTTCCACATCCAGACGGACCCCGTCCAGAGAGCGCAGGGTTTTATCTTCAAAGGTAATCGGTGCCAGGGCGGGTTCAACGGGAATCAGGTGATGCCCCAACCTTGCCAGCACGGGAAATATTTTACCATCCGATCCCAGGTCCGGCATGGCTTTTCCGCCGCTGGCTACGCAGAGCAGAGAAAATCGGTCGGTGCATCATGACGGGTATGCGTGAGAAGAAAATTATCTGTTTGCCGGCGGATATCCGTGACCTGTGCTGCATGATGAAAAATCACTCCGGCCTGCAACAGACGGGCTTCCAATAATTGGACCACATTCCCAGCGGATAAAGAAAGCGGATAAACCCAGCCGTCCGAGGTGGCACTCGTGAAAACCCCCATCTCGGCCAGCATCTGACGAAATGATTCCGGCGGTAATTGAGCCAATACGGAAGCCAGGTTACCCGGTTCGTCCGTGTCGTAAGAATCCGGGCCGGTTTGCAAATTGGTAATATTACACTTTCCGCTGCCGGTGACCAACAGTTTTTTTCCAACTTTTGGATTGGCGTCAAATAAATGCACGCTGGCGCCGGATTTTACTGCTTCCAAAGCCGCCATCATGCCTGCCGGTCCTGCACCCAGTATCGCAATTTCCTTCATTCTGACTCTCACTTGATTTGATGAAATAAACTTTCTTTGTTGATTTTAGCATATCCGTTCCTTTTCCTTGAAATCTGACATACTTTTTGCTTGTCATAGTCTAATCCTCCTTTAATCATAATCGCTGGTTTTTCGTCCCAAAACCAAACCAAGTACGGTATACTTCAGCCATTCTTTTTTTCACCGGAACTTGCAGCAACGCAGCAAATTCAGTTGAAACTACAATAGATCGGAGTATCGAATGGCTAAAGTTGGATTGTTTTTTGGATCAACCACCGGGCATACAGAAGGAGCGGCTGTTCTTATTCGTCAGGAATTTGACCAGCTGGAAGAGGGGTTGGCACAAACGTTCAATGTCGTTCGGGATCCAATCGACCGGATGAATGAATTTTCCTATCTGATATTGGGAACTTCCACGTGGGACGATGGTGAATTACAGGAAGACTGGCGCAGTCTGTGGTTTGAGCTTGATAAAGTAAACCTGAACGGCAAGAAAATTGCAATCTATGGACTGGGAGACCAGATCACCTATCCGGATAGTTTTCAAGATGCCCTGGCCTGCATGGCAGAAAAAATTAAAGCACGCGGCGCCCAGTTGGTGGGTCTTTGGCCGGCTGTCGGCTATGATTTTTTCCACTCCACGGCCGTTGAAAATGGACATTTTTTGGGGCTGGCGCTGGATAACGAAAATCAAGCCAACCTGACCCCCAAACGCATCCATACCTGGGTAAACCAGGTAGCCACGGAATTTGGCCTGCAAGCCTATAACAATTAGATCAAAAAGCGGTTCCATTTCAGAGCCGCTTTTTTTTGAATAATCGCCCTTGAACGCAGTCGAAGGGTGGAGAAAGCCATCCATCCGTAGGGGCAAACCTCGCGGTTGCCCAACCATTGACGATTAATCGGTTAGCTCGGAGCAAATCCCCAAGCTCCGCCGAAGAAAAAGACCTCCACCTGTAGGGGTTTTGCATCCAAATACCTTTTCCTTGATATTTTCCCTTCATGGATGAAAAACCATTGCGCAGGATGGAATTCGAGCTCAATGGCAATCTCCCATTCAGACTGTCGGGGTTCGTTGTTTGTGTAAAATATGAATGAGCTCTATTTTCCCGCTCAACACCGACCTACCGCCCCCTCTTGGTCCATGAATTTGCCGAAGAGTTTGCTTGTCCAGCGCCATGCGTCGACAGTTGCTCGGCTACCGGGTTTTGTATAATTGTGTCATTGCGAACGAGCGTTCTAGCCTTATCAATTATTTGTACGGGAAAATAGCGAGTGTGGCAATCTCAACGTTGGCAGGGGTTTCTTAACTTGGGCGAACGAAATCAGATCACTACTCGATACAAGTGTTAAGAAGGGTATGATTGTCGAATGGCACACCGTGCCCTGAGCTTCGCCGAATGGTTTGCATGCCCAACATCAGGCTTCGACAAGCTCTCCCCAAAGGGACTTAGCAAACGGCAGACACCTGAGGCATGTACAAAAATAGCTGCCCATCCGGGCAGCTTTTTATTTATTTCTTCCATTGATTGATGTCCTATTCAACATCATCCATGGGAATTTGCACCACACCCTTGGCATCGCTAATCCGTTCCCAGCCTGCCACAAAAGCATCCACTTCGGCCAGATAGCATTCTGTATCCGCTTCGCTAAGGAAAGAGGCATGGAAACTGTTCTTGACCAGCGTGACGATATCCTTCTCTTTCAGATTCAGCGCCTGTTGAACTGCCTGGAAGTTTTCCAGCATGTAACCGCCAAAGTATGCCGGATCATCCGAGTTAACCGTTGCCCGCAGCCCCAAGTCAAGCAGTTTTTTCAGGTTGTGGTTTTCCATACGGTCAAACACTTTCAGTTTAATATTTGATAATGGACAGACCGTTAAGGCAATTTGATGTTCCTTCAAATAAGCTACTAATTGAGGATCTTCCTGGCTGCGCACACCATGATCAATACGGCTGGCTTTGAGGATATTCAAAGCCTCCCAGATATATTCCGGCGGACCTTCCTCTCCGGCATGCGCTACAGTAAGAAATCCCTCTGCGCGTGCCCGGTCAAAAACATCCTTAAATTTGGAAGGCGGATGTCCCAACTCAGAGGAATCCAAGCCAAACCCGGCGATCCATTTGCCAAAAGGTAAAGCCTGTTCAAAAGTCTCCATAGCGCTTTCCGCACTCAAATGGCGCAGAAAATTGGGGATGATTTTGTACGTCATGCCAAATTGATCCCGCGCATCACGTAAGGCCTGTCGAATACCGGTGATGACAGCTTCAAAGGGGATTCCTCGTGCAGTATGAGTTTGCGGATCAAAGAAAATTTCAACATGGCGCACATTCTGGCGGTACACCCGGTCCAGGTATTCCCATGTTAAATCATAAAAATCCTGTTCATCTTGCAGGACATTGGCACCTGCATAGTAGATATCCAGAAATGACTGTAAATTATTGAACTGATAAGCCTTTCGCACCGCTTCCACATTGGCAAATGGGAGTTCAATGCCATTGCGATCCGCAATTTCAAACATTAATTCCGGCTCCAGGGAGCCCTCAATATGAAGATGAAGCTCGCATTTTGGAATGCCTTCAAGAAATGATTTCATCCATGTCCTCCTGCGAAAAAAATACACACTTTATTTTGTACAGTATAGAGTTTTTTGGCTTGAAAATCAAATATGTCTAGACATATTTATATAATAACTCTTTTATAAACCCAAAACCCTCACAAGGATGAAAGAACTTGTGAGGGACTAATTCGGATGACTTGAAAATATTCAATCCCCTATTCAAACAACGAACGCATGCCCCATTTATCTACCATCTCTTGCATGGTTTTGGAACTGGGCGCTGAAGTGTGGCGTTTAGCCGCATCCAATACTTTAGGCAGAATGTGAATATCACCCACAGAGTTTAAAAATAGGCCTTCCTGCCCCAATACCCAATGCACCTGTGCATCAATTGCATCCTGATCCTCCAGGGGACGATACCAGGTAGCACGGTTCGGTTTGGCATCTCCCCAGGGGGTTTGCACCAGGGATTTGATCGTCTGCACGGCGATGTTTCTCTCCCGGCAGACTTGCAGCAAACGGCGGAAATCACGTTCATACGATTCATTTTGGGACATCAAATAACTATATGGCAGCAACACGGAATCGAAATCAAAACGCGCCAGTGCCCGTAAATGCATTACCGGCGCCGTCAAACCGTGCCCGGTGATGCCAATGAAACGCACCAGCCCTTCCTCCCGCGCAGCGATGACCGCTTCCAGCGCTCCGCCCGGCCCCAGGGCGATCTCCCATTCCACCGGATCCGTGAGGAAATGCAGCTGCATCAAATCCACCTGATCCACCCGCAGACGTTCCAGCGAGCGGCGAATCTGATCGTGGGCTTTCTCCTTAGTCCGCTCACCGGTTTTGGTAGCGAGGAAAAAGGGTCTGCCATGTCGACCAATCCAATCCCCCATGCGCAGTTCGGCGTCCCCATAACCAGCGGCCACATCCACATGGTTGACGCCTACTGCCAAAGCAAGCTCCATACTGGCATCCGCTTCTGCCTGGGTAACATCGGAAAAGGCCGCCGCACCTAATAAAATGCGGCTGCTCTCATGTTCTGTTTTTCCAAAGAATCGTTTTTGCATGCGTTTTTTCTCCTTTAAATCTCCGTTCCCTGAGCCTGTCGAAGGGTGAAATTCAGAGCTTATGTAAAAACCTAATCGCTGGTCCCTCGCGCAAAACCAGTTTCCAGCGCGATGGCCCAATCCGGACGGTTGTTTTGACTTGCCTGTTGGGCGGCACGCTCATAATCATAACTTAGCGCAATTTGATCCACCTTCCATTCACCGTTATGAAAATCAAGGACGGCGTAGTGGGCATGAGGTGAACCGGTTTCCGAGACATGCTGCCCCATAAAATCATCTTCATAAGCCTGCAATCCCACACTGCCGGGATTAACAATCAGCAGGGGATCCTGACACTGCACTACCCTGGGAATATGAGAATGCCCGCATAACAAAATTCCATCATGCAAGGTTCCAACCCGCTGTAAAATTTCCTCCGGTGCAGCCAGATGGGTACGGCCGTTTGCGATGCTTTCCAACAGGTAGAGATGATTAATGCTCGGTGTGCCGTGACAGGCAAACATCCCTGGCTGAACCTGCAATGTAGCGGGCATCGTCCGCAGCCAGGCCAGTTCAGTCTCCCCTAAAAATTGAAAAGCATACCGATCGGAAAGATTATGCTCCGGTGGATCCTCCTCCACCAATTGACGATCATGATTGCCTTGAATGTGAAGCCAATCCTGCTTCATTAAGAAGCGTGCGGTCTCAAGCGGCCAGAGGGGACCCGAGAGATGATCCCCCAGATTGACAACCATGTCCACCTGACGAGTTTGAAGATCAGCTGCCACGGCTTCCAAAGCCGCGAGATTGCCATGAATATCGGATATTACTGCAATGCGAGTTGCCATACCTATTCCTTCCTTGTCGGATTAAACAAAGAAAAACCGCGCAAAAATCCTCACGGCAGCCAGGATGGCCAGATTGATCAGGATGCCAAGTCCACCCTGATTGACCGCGCTGTCTTTCTTCCCGTTCCACATGACCAGGTAGATAAAAGTGGAAAGACCACCGGCAACCATCAGCAATGGCTGGCTCCAGGTTTGTTTTAACATCAAACTGATTCCGCCAACCACAAAGCCCAGGGTGGATAATCCCAGCGAAATACTGGCAAAAAGCCGCAGAGCAGCATTGCTTATAACCCGTGAAAATGCCCAGGATTCATCCGGCCATACCATCGCCGGTTTCAATTCAAAAAGTTTAAGGCTTTGCCCCATATAAAATAAATGGACCAGTCCATGCAAAATGATGAAAATACCAAAAAAAATTACCACGGCATTTGGCCTCCCGAATCCTATGGATGGGTTAAGTATAATATTAACTTGAAGATTTATTTTGATCTATTCTTTCAAATGTTCAATCCATTAAGCAAAAAGACCCTGAAATAATCTCAGGGATATAAAAGTGCGGGGTTTTTCACTTCAATTCATAATATATTAATTTGTAAGGAAATCGTCCTCAATGGGCTGCGGCATCCGATCCAGCCAGCTTTCATCCGTAATGCTCAATCGCAGTGGGGTGAGTGAGACAAGATCATGATCCATTGCCCAGCGATCACTGCCCTCATCAGGATTGGTCAACGGGGTGGCAGAAAACCAGAAATGTTTGCGCCCATTCGGATCCTGTCCTTCCACCACTTTCCCGTTATAATGGCGCACCGATTGATGCGTCCAGCGCAAGCCGCTTGGATTCTTGGGCAGATTGACATTGACCAGTCTGGGCTGATCGCCGGTAATCAAGGTTTGGATCACCTCGGCAATATAAGGCTGCTGTTTTTCGTAATCCGGTTCCGCCCCATTGATGATCTGACTGAAGGCGATCGCTTGCACGCCGAGGATTACGCCTTGTTTTGCGGCAGCCACCGTACCGGAATGCCAAATATCGCTGCCCAAGTTGCTGCCCAGGTTGATCCCGGATAACACCAGATCCGCGCCGCCCAAATGATACAGGCCCATGGCGACACAATCCGCCGGGGTGCCGTTGACCCGGTAGGCCTCAAATCCCTTCATCATCTTCACCCGGTGATACTGCAAGGGTCGGGTGATCGTGATGGCATGCCCCACCGCGGACTGTTCAAAATCGGGGGCAAAAATCACCACCTCGCCAAATTGAGCGGCAACTTCCGCCAAAGCGGTCAATCCGGGGCTAAAAATACCATCATCATTACTAATTAAAATTCGCATCTTTCTCCAAAACGCCATGGGGATGCCCTCACCCGCCATGTGAATTATCAGTTTTCTTATTCCAATTGTTAGGCTGACATATAATCACAGCTGCTCTTTTTCCAATCTCAGGAGTAATTCCTTTAATTTCATCATACGACGCCTGCATTAACAGCCGGCGAACGCTGGTTTAACAGCGTGTAAAGGTTTCCCCAAAGGATTCAGTTCCTCAAGGAGCACTTAACACACTCCCAGGTCCGATGGACCTGGAAGGAAGATACTTATATTAAACTTATGATCAATGCATCGAATCAAGCCTGATCGTAAGCAGCCTGTAATTTGGCGGTGTCCAATTTGACCATCTGCAGCATGGCTTGCATAACCGCAGCCGATTTTTTGGGATTCGGATCGCTCATCAACGTCCCCAGCAGGGTGGGCACAATTTGCCAGGTCAGGCCGTAACGGTCCGTCACCCAGCCGCATTGCATTTCTTCTCCACCGGTGGAAAAGGCATCCCAGTAATGGTCCACTTCCGCTTGAGTATCACAATTCACCATCAGGGAGATGGCCGGGGTGAAGGAATATTCCGGGCCGGCATTGATGGCGATGAATTCCTGCCCATCTAGAGAAAATGCCATGGTTAAAACCGTGCCTGGTTCACCTGGACCAGCCTCAGTATATCGGGAAACTTGATGTATTTTTGAATTTTTAAACGTGGAAACATAAAAATTAACCGCCTCTTCGGCGTTGCCATTGAACCATAAACTAACTACCATTTTTTGCATGAGTATTCTCCTGAGACAATAAAACAACAAAGAACTGATGCAAGTATCATAGCATGCGGAGGGTTTAATTTCAAATATATATGACCGTATTTGTCTTTATATAAACATAACCTGATTTGGAAAGGTGTCCATTAATTTGCTGCCATCGAAAAAAGATGGCAAGAGGAACGCACTCCTCACCATTTAGTTAAGTTTTATAAAAATTGCATCAATTATCCTTAACGAAACATGGGGTATACGGCAAAAAAGAATTTTCCCAACTCCCAAACGAGACGGGGCAATGGCAGTTTCCCTTTGACCGGATCCAGATGCGAGAATTGCATTTCGGTAAAATGAACGCCGGCATGCCCGTCGAATGCAGAGAACAGACGCCTGGATTCACCTACCGGGATAACTTGATCTCCACGATCATGCAATAAAACGATCAACGGGGCATGAATATCTTCCAGGTAGTTCATCGGCGAAAGCTCGGAAAGCTGTACCTGCATACTGGCAGGAAGATGAGTTAGCGCACCCGCTGCTTGTTCTTCGTCTTTGGCGTTAAGTAGTGTGTAAACCGCCTGTCCGTCTGTGGAAAGATTGTTGTTGTCGAAGTCTCCACCAGGGGTGGTGAAGGCATTTCGAATCCGTTCAGCTTCATCAGGCTCCAGCCAGGCTGCCAGGGAATGGACAAAGACCTTACGGGTCAACTGGTCCACACGCCAGGGTTCACGACCGCCCTCTCCGGATCGGGTGGCACTGGCAATATCCCGGGCAAAGGTATTCATAGAGGAAAATGGAGCATATGCGCTGATAAATGAAATCCTATCTCGAATGAGCGGACTGGCAGCGGACATTAAAGCAAACGAGCCGCCAACACAGGTGCCAAGCAAACCGCTTCTTGCAGGGTCTACGTAGGGTTGATTAATTAACCATTCTGTTGCCAGGGCAATATTTTCAATATCATCAGGGTTTAAACAAAAATTTCTCATTGAAGGCGACCAGTACAATAGCGCGGCGAAACCAGCCCGCGCTAGGGCTCTACCCAGCACAGGGACCTGTGGATGATCCACACCAAAGGGGACGACACCGAGGCAGACCACAATGCCCGGATGAGGACCAGCGGATGACGGTCGATAAACCTCACCTTCGACCAGACCAGTACGGTTGGGATAGTTTACTTTTTCAATCAGTGGGGTTTTTGTCACCCAATCGATAGGTCTTGATGGCAACATTGGAAAGACTTTCAGGAAAAAAACCAATGCCCTGCCGAGACCTTGCAAGGACCGTGCTGTATGGGTGAAGAAAGAAAACATGGTCCACCTCCGAAAGAGTGTACAATTTGTTCATTCAACCATTAACATACTTAATGCATGCCGTATCTATTTCAAGACAAATTTATATTCAATCCATACGAATTCGATGATTATTTTATATTCTTCTGAAACCAATAGCAAGCTATGGCGATCACCATTCCAAGAAAAGAATAACCTGGTTTCTAGTCCGAGTGAAAAGTTGATAGTCAGTATCAAACCAGGCTGCCTTAACAGATTATGCAGCCAGATGTTTTTTAACCGCAGCAACCAAAAAAAGAAACCACTTCGTTGGCTTTGGCAAAAAACCAAATTCGGATCAGCATTTTACAATCAAAAGGACGTATGGTTTGATATATATAGCATATCGGAAAGAAAATTCCAAGCCAGGCAGCTCAATTGTACTGTTGCAAAACCTGAGATATCTGTTTAGTTATCAACTGTGAAGAGAAAACCATATTTTGGTGAAATCTATGGGTTCGTATACCGTGAAATGACTTATAAAGAGTCGAAAGCTCTCCATACCGTCAATTTTTGTGGTTGCAATTCGTGCAGCCGGTTACAAAAATTATGGACTTGAAATCAACCTCCACAGTCTCTCCTGGAAGAATTAGGGGGAAATACTAGGAGTCCCCGTTGAAATATTTTCTTAATCAGGAAGGGATTTCTTCCGAAGTGGACTTATGATCATCAGAAACAACATCCTTTGGCGGTTGAATCGTCAACCGAATGGAAATTTTACTGCCTTCAATTTTCAAATCAACTTTTTCTTCGTAATCGATTCTGGGTTTGCCTTTGCCGCTGATCAGGATCTGATATTGATCTCGCGGCCCTTCATGAAGACGCATAGAATTGATAATGCCAATCAAGGCGACAATATCATCCAGCATGTTGCGTGTGTCCACATTCTCGAGCAGTGTTTGAAAAGCTTCGGTATCCATGGACAATTGAACCAATTTGTCACCCTTCTGCTGAAAAACCTCCCGCAGTGCAGCGGCAATATCCGCAATAATTTCATCCGCCCCGCGTTTTGTCCCACTGATGGTCAACTTTGATTCTTTAACATAGTCAACGATCTGTTGGAAAAATTCAAAGTGCAATTCGATGGGCTTTCCACCAAAGCCCTTAAAGTTTTCACTGGTATAACCCATGGATTCAGCACTGAACGTAAAGGATAGTTCCAGAGATTCAAAACGTTCGGCATAATTCAAACTGAATTTTGCGTTGGCGGTGATGCCTTCACCCAGATCCAATTTCGTATCTGTCCAGTTTGCCGAAAAATCCAGCGCCTGCGCATTATATTTCATCGCGGTTCGTGAAGCATCACTCAGGTGGACTTGGTCACCCTTAGCAATACTTGAAAGTACAGGCGATGATGCAGCAATAGAACCAGCTTGGGCTGAACCTGCCATGCCGTTTTTTTGATACGAAAATTGTTCGCGGGAAGTAAGGGTTGTAATCATGAGATCGCCTCCATTTATATCATCGGTAAGATTGGGTTGATCTTTACTGGATTGGGGGAGGAAAACCACCAAACTTCATTGAGCAAAATCTGCAACTCCCTCTATAATAGAGACAAGGCAAAACAAACAGGTGAGGAAGCATGCGACCGATTGAAAGTGAAATCAAACCCCTATCTGACGAGGAATTCTTACCTCTGGTGAATTTATCCGCGGAAGCTTATCCCGCGATGAAACTAAACAGCGACGAGGAAAGAAAACTGGCTGCCGGCCGATTACAGGATCAGGCAACCGATCCCATCATCACATACTATGGCGTATACAGAAAACAAAAGCTGGTGGGCGGCATGCGCCTGCACGATTTCACCATGCAATGCTATGAATCCCGCATGCGCATCGGCGGTGTCGGCATGGTTGCGGTGGATTTACTGCACAAGAAAGAGAAAATCGCCCGGGATATGCTGATTTATTATTTGGATCATTACCATGCCCTGGGCTTTCCGATGGCCATCTTGTATCCCTTCAGGCCTGATTTTTATCGCAAAATGGGTTTTGGCTACGGTACCAAGATGAACCGCTATGAAATAAAACCAGCCGCTTTTCCAAGTGGGACAAAAACTCATCTGCGCCGCCTGCAGCGCGCGGACGGGGAAGCCCTGGTGCAGTGTTACCAGCGCATGATGGACAAAACCCACGGTATGATTCAAAAAGGGAAAAGCGACCTCAACCGGCTCTTCAATCCGCCAAGCAACCATCTGGTCGGCGTGGAGATGGGAGGGGTGCTGCAGGGTTATCTGGTGTATAAGTTTTCCAGCAAACGTCCGGATAATTTTATTCATAATGACATGGAAATCATCGAGCTGGTTTACGAAAACCGGCAGGCACTGCAGGAATTACTTTCATTTTTACATTCCCAGGCGGACCAAATTCATGACGTTATTCTCACCACCCAGGATGATGACCTGCACCATCTTTTTGAGGACCCGCGCAACCCATCCGAGAACCTGTTTCATTCCGTTTCGCATGAGACCAACACCCAGGGTGTGGGCATCATGTATCGGGTATTAAACACGGCAAAATGGTTTGAGTGTCTGGCGGCACATGATTTTAATCAGCAGAATCTGCGGGTGAATTTCAATATCACCGACACCTTTCTGCCGCAAAATAACGGCTGTACGATCGTGCATTTTCAAAACGGGCTGGCAAAGCTGGCTGATGACGGATATGATGTGGAAGTTAAGTTGGATGTCTCCGACTTTTCCTCCTGGGTGATGGGCTGTGTTCAATTTACATCCCTTTACCGCTACGGCCGGACCGAAATCTCGGACGAACGTTGTCTGGATACCGTCAATCGTCTGTTCCTGACCGCCCAAAAACCGATTTGTATGACGGAATTCTAGTCATCCAACATAGGGACTGCCTAATAAGATCAGTTTAAATGGACGCCAACCTATAGAAAGGGCATCATTCAGATAAACACCACACGTAGTGGCAATTCAGGTAAATACAACATGTAGTGGCAATTCATAAATTGCCACTACATAGTAGACAACTCCATTATTTCCGTTCCCATTTCCTGCCTGTGGCCAGCTCCACACATTTGTACGCACCGTCATAAATACCGATGCTTTTGTTCTTTACAATTTGCCCACAGAAAAGCGTCAACAGGTCCTCTTCATTTGTTAATACGTCAATCGCCTGTAGAATTTGTGGAATGGAGCGTGCTTCCACGGTGCCATCTCCCAACTCCGCCCCGCGAATCGCGCCCCACATTTCATGCCCGCCGACCCGTTCATTAAATATTTTCGGAACAGGATAAAAAGCCAGTTCGCTGGGTTTGGTGATCATCACATCCACCACACGCATTAAATAGTTGGTGGCATAGACCCCGTGAAAGGTATTATCAAACAGGAATACATGCAGCCCGCTGGCAGGTTTGGAGCGAATCCCATCCGTAAAGGCTTGGGTATCTTCCCAGGTAAAATGGGTGTGAATCAGATCCTTATAAGCCGTTAATTCTGCCTCCAGCCAATCCCAATTGGATTGATGGTCCCCCAGGTTTACAAAGAGCGTTATCTTATCCTGTTTAATTAAAGGGATGCAGTATTCAATTACGGTCTTGAAAAGTTCCTTTTGAGCGCCAGCGCCTCCCATGGTAATTAAAAAACGCCGCGGCTGCTTGTCCTGCATGCGCTGCAAGCGCGCTGCGCAATCCACTTCAATATTTTCCACCAGTTCATGATCCACATGGTGGCCTGTGAAATGCAGCGCATCGGCAGGGATAGTCTTCAGGGTGCGGTTTTTTTCATCAAAGCCGCGCATGATTTTAAAGCCGTAATACCCGGAAGGGGATTGCACCCCATGTTTAGCACCCTCGGTAAGTTGGAAGGACATCGGCCAGTTATCGAACATCATGTCCACCACATTGGTCATACCGCCTGCCACTGCGCCCATACAGTTCCACATATGCGCTGTTAGAACAGGCATATCGGAAGGCAAGGCGGAATATAGGTTCCGGAACAATTCACTCATTTTGTAATCTTTTACATTGGTCTTGAGGAAACGCCAGGGCCATCCTACCACCCAGGCATTCAGGATTTGCCACAGGCCTGGCAAGGTTTTATCCCCAGTGGTGACGGATTCCCAAATATACTTATTAAACAAGGCGCTGCTCTGGGAAATCCTGGAAAAGCGGCTGTACCAGGTGTTGCACCAGTTTATTACATCGCTGGTAATGCCGGGGATGGCCAACAAATCCAACCAATAAGGGGTAAAACCCATCGCCCTGGCGCAGGACATACCTGCCATGGCAATACGGTAATGGCCGTACCCCATGCGAATGGTACTGATAATCACTGCATTCTCAGCGCTAAACGGTTGACCATCATCCCCACGAATGACATCCTTCAGTCCAAATAATGAACCCAAATACGGATTTTCCTGCAGACTGAGCGTGTATTTTTCATCGGGGTCATACTTGAATTTACGCGCCAACATATTCTGCCATTCATCCGCCGATACGGATTGCTGCCGGGTAATGGCATTGCCGTAAACAGTGTAACATCCATCAACTTTTTTCATCCTGTACTTCCAACTCCTGTAATAATGTTGTACCTAGCTAAAATAAGACTGACCTTTATCCATTGTGGAAAAAATCAAGAGAATAACAAAGGCCGATAGGGTAATAAGAATAAGGCAACTCTCAATTTATCCCTTTACACCGCTGCTGGTAGCGCTTTCAACAAAGAAACGCTGCGCAAAAATATAAATGATCAGAGGGGGCAGAATAGCAATAGCCGCTCCCGCCATCACCAGATTGGCATTATCCGCTGCTTTGCCGCGCAGAATACTTAAGGCCAGGGTCAGCACATGATTATCCTGATTGCCGGTATTAATGATGATCAACGGCCAGAAAAAACTATTCCATGCGTATAGGAAAGAAAAAGTAGCCAGGGTCGCCAATGCCGGGGTAGCAGCGGGTAAAAAGATTTTCCATAGAATTTGAAAGCGGGAAGCGCCGTCCATGATGGCCGCTTCTTCGATTTCTTTGGGTACGGTAATAAAGAACTGGCGCATCATGAACGTGCCGTAAGCGGTAAATATCCATGGAATGATCAACGATGCCAGTTTATCCACCCAACCCAGCATAACCATCAGCTGATACAAAGGGGTGATCAAGACTACAAACGGGATCATAATGGTGCCCAAATAAACCATAAAAATTTGATCACGGCCGGGAAATCTTAAGCGTGCTAACGCGTAACCACCCACCACACTGGTGGCAAGCTGCCCGATCACCACCAGCAGGGTAACCAGAGCCGTGTTGGTCAGCGCCCGATCCAGACCCTGCAAATCACGAACCCGGGTGTAATTCTCAGGAACAAGGGTTGGTCTTTCCACCGCCACACTATTGCGAAAATTCTGAAAGACCATCACCTGCGGATTTTTGGGGTCCACAAAACGCCCCAGTGCAGTTTGATCCGTGAGCATCATCTGCACTACCGTCCCCTCCACGGGTACGTCCCATAAGGACTGCGCTTCCCCATTTACCTCAATGGTTGTTTGATTCGCTGGGCCGCCGCTGGGTTGAACCAGTTCCAGGGCGACGACAGCAGTCTGATCCAGGTTGGTGGGATTCACATACACACCTGCAGGAACACTGCGTTCCACCAGGGCAAATTCTTTTTCCACTCCGTTATCCAGCACCTTGTACAAGGGTTTCAACCCTTCCATGCCGCTCACTTCAACTTCAATCGGCGCCATGGGAATCAGGCGCGGTGGATAGCGGTAAGTATCCTTCTGAAGTTTTAATGAAGTTGAAAACATGAATAAAAACGGAAAAAGCATGATGTACGCAAAACCGATCAACAGGGCGTAGACCAACAAGTTTCCTACTAATTTACGAAAACGATATCGATTCATCATGCACTCCTTGTTAGTAGGCACCTCTGGATTTGCTTTGCCGCCGGAATTGGATCAACGTAATCCCAAAGATGATCAGGAATAATACCCAGGCAACGGCAGAAGCATACCCCTGTTGAAAGCGTTGAAATCCTTTCTGATAGAGGTACAACACAATCGTCATGGTGGAGTTGGCCGGACCACCCGGCGGTTCTGTGTTAATCAAAACATACACCTGCTCAAAGACTTGCAGGGCATTAATGATGGCCGTAGTGACCACGTAAAAAGTGGTCGGCGCAAGCAAGGGCAAGGTCACGTTCCAGAAACGTGAAAAGGCATTGGCGCCGTCTACTTTGGCAGCTTCATAAAGTTCCCTGGGTATGTTCTGCATCCCGGCCAAAAAAATGACCGCATAATACCCTAGCCACTGCCAGGCAGACATGATCACCACCGCCAATAAAGCTACCTTGGTATCCGAAAGCCAGCGGATTTGTGGATCCGCAATCTGGGACCCCAACAATCCATTAATGAATTCAATGACATTTAAGATTGAAAAGTTGATATACCCAACGGCTGCGTTATACAGCCACTGCCAGATCAATGCCACACCCACCACGGCAGCCACGGTGGGCAGGAAATAAACCGCCCGAAAGAATTTCATTCCCGGTAGCTTACTATTCAACAAAGAAGCCAGAACGAGGGCGGGAATAATGCTAAGCGGGAGAGCCAACAAGGTAAAAACAAGCGTATTGCGCAGCGCAATCCAAAACAATTTATCCTCAGCCCCAACGAGTATTCCACTGCCAATCCATTTGATGCGTGTCAATTCATCATAAATGGCCGTGTTCAGAACTTCTTTGGCGGGCTGGTCGGCAAAATCCAATTTGGCAACCGTCAGGTTAATAATCTTGGCGTAATTATCCAGCCCAACCCAATCCTGCGTTCCAAATGAATCCGAGTTGGTAAAACTCACATACAAGGAAAGCAGGAGGGGGCCGGCAAAGAAAAACAGAAAACCTAACAGATTCGGAGAGAGGAACAAGAAACCGCTGATGGCTTCATTATGGATAGACTTGGCATGTAAAGCCGCTGCAATATCCGCATTGGACAGTTTTCGCAGCCAGAAAAATGTTCCCATCAATATGGCCGCTAAAAAGAAAGGCAGAGGCTGGTTGAATTGACGCAACAGATACACCAGCATCTGTAAAAAACCTACTGAAATTAAAAATATAACTGCAAAAACAAGAATGACGGTGTTGCCAATTTTTCTAAAAAGGCTGGCTCGATCATAATCATCCGGAAATTTATCCGCCAAAGCGCCAATCAGATAGCCAGCGATAACGCCGCCCAACCAGGGAATTCCGCGGCCAAAAGTCGCACCCAGCGCATCAATCCCCACAAAAATACCCAGGTATTGTAGTAAGGCTAACAAACTGGCTAAGAACAAGAGGTAATTGACGGTTAATCCAATCACCCGTCCACTATGCTGGCGCTGCAACAATTTAGGCACACTCCATGCGCTGACCATTCCCAAAATCGCCAGAACGATAAGGAGTACGATACGCAGCCAGACGGCCATGGAATCAGGAGCCCGGCTGAGCAATAGAATCAAGCCAGCCGTTGAGCCGACAGCAATCAAAGCCTGCCAATATGCAATTCCCTGAATAGAGCGTTTGATCTTGCCATCCATCTCATCGTTCACATTACTCACCTGTATCTCCAATTGAAGGGACTAAAAATAAACTTGAAATCCCAGCGGGGACTCCGGCAACACAAAGGAAAAAAATAACCTTGTGGCGCTCGAATCCCGGCGCGATTGTTTGTGAAAAGGATAGGCAGGCCCTCCTCCCGCCTATCCTCAACCTGGTACTCCTTACTTGGCAAAAGATTTATTGGCTTCTGCGCAAATACCGGCTTTGAATTCATCCATCGTCGTGCTGCCGGTCATCAAAGAGGCAATCGAGGGATCCATGACTGCCGCATATTCGGGCCATGAACCTGCCCATACCGGGCCTTCCGCCACCGGACTGTCTGCAAGGCCATTCAGGAATGCCTGATTGTTGTCCGGAGGTGTAAAAGTCAGGAAAGCATCCAGTGCTTCCTGGCTGACACGGCTGGGAATATTGGCGCCCAATTCAGAAATTTTAGCCTGAGTATCCGCCTGGGTGAGCGCCTGAACCAGCTGCCATGCCTGTTCGGGATTTTCGGTATTGGCATTGACTACATAGGCGCCCCAGAACAACCAGTTGCCGGCATTTCCGGCAGGTCCCTTGGGCAGTTCAACCACATCCCAATTGAAGGTGGCATTGCTGCGGGTTCCAGGGGTTGCCCAACGTCCGTTTTGGAACATACCTACACGACCAGCCATAAAGGGCGGTTCGCTGTCTTCGCCATAGGGGACGGCAACATCATATTCCTGATAAAGCGCCTGTTCAAAAGCCAGACCAGCTATCGAAGCGTCACTGTCCAGATTACAGGCATCACGGGTTTCATTGAAGAAACCGCCACCGGCAGCGTTCATCCAGGTACCGTAGGGGCCCCACCAGGCATTGGCGCCATAGCCGTAAATATCCGAGCCAAGAGCGCGGATTTTCTTGGCGGCTTCAAGGAAGGCATCCCAGGTCCAGGTGCCATTTTCCGCCATGGTGCGCGGATCCATATCACCGGTCAACCCTGCTTCAGCCAACAGGTCAAGATTCAAATAGAGGGCGAAGGTAGAAACATCCCGAGGGAGACCCCAGAAAGCACCGCTGTCAGCACCAAATTTATCCGTTTCCGGATTGTACGTCATGTGATACATGGGGCCGGGGTAGAAGGCAGCGACATCGAAACCATCCGTAGCGGCAGCCAAGTCGGCCATGTTTAGGATCAAACCACGGGTGGCAAAGTCGGCTACGTCGGTTCCTGGGATCCAGAAGACATCCGGAGCTGTACCGGCAGCAATTTCAGTTTTCAAAACATCCTGATAGGATGAGGATTCCGAACCACCGGGTTCATACGTCAGGGTGATTCCGTCCATAGCGGCATCCAGATCATCGCTGATAGCCTGATAGACTTCAATCTCAGCCTGGTTGTCAGGGCGTGTGCGCCAGCGGAGGCTAATTCTTCCATGCAGCGGGTGCTTCTGCTGCAGGGGGTTCGGTGGCAGCGACTTCCGCCGCTGGAGCTTCCGCCACAGGAGCTTCAGCAACCGGCGCTGGTGCAGCCGGAGCGCAGGCACCCAGCAGCATGGTAATAACTACCAAAATTGAAAATATGAACATATTCGTATTCCGTTTCATGATTTTTGCTTCTCCTCTTTCTCTTTTGAATAAAATCAAATGTATGGACTGTCGATGCAAAATCAAATCCTTTTTTTCCACCTCCTGGAATCACAAACTACATTTTGCTGTAGACTTACGCAGAACCAGTTCCACTGGCATACGGAGATTTCGACGTTGTTTTTCTGGGTTTTCAATGGCGCGAATGAGCAGCCGTGCAGCTTCACGCCCCATAAAAAAGGTATCCTGACGAATGGTTGTCAAAGGAGGATCGTAATATGAAGCCAGCGGCATATCATCAAAACCAATGATGGAGATATCCTCCGGTACACGACGTCCAGCCTCACGCAAAGCTTTAATGGCGCCAACCGCCATGCGGTCATTTTGAGCAAAAATACCGCTAAAGGGGATGTTTTGTGCAATCAGGTGTTGAACCGCCTGGTAGCCTGAAGTGGCAGACCAATCCCCTTCCAGGATTAAAGCCGGATTGATGGAAATCCCGGCGAATTGCAAAGTTTCAAAATACCCGGTTTGACGATCCTGGGAGCAGTCTTCCTGCAGCGGCCCGGTAATCATGGCAATGGCCTGGTGCCCCAGTTCCAGCAGATGTCGGGTGGCCATGCGTCCGGCTTCTTCATCGTCCAGAAAGACGGAATCTAATTTATTTTGGGAGGAACGCGCGCCTACAAAAACCGTGGGCGCAAATTGTGGCAGCTGGTTATAGCGGTCATCCATGAATGGATTGATCAGCAGAAGACCTTCCGTGCGGCGGCTGGCAACCAGTTGTTCAACCAGCATACTGAAAGTATTCGAATCCGGCGCGGAAGCCGTCATTAAAAAGTAACCGGATTGGCGGGCTTCAAATTCAGCCCCTTCGATGATGCCGGCATAGGTGATATCCGTAAGATTAGGAGAAAAGCAAGCCAGGGTGCGGGTGCGCCCTTTGGCCATGGACCGGGCAATGGCATTGGGTTGATAACCCAGCGCTTCGATAGCGGTTACCACCTTGCTGCGGGTCTCATCATTCACCTTTTCGTTATTATTAATTACTCTGGAGACAGTTTGATGGGACACACCAGCTTTTGCTGCAACATCACGAATGGTAATGCGGTCATTGTTCATAGATTAGACTCTTTTTAATCATGGAATGGGTAATGATGGAACAAGAGATGTTACCGGTCACGTGACCGGTAACATCATAGTACAGAATTTAGATTCTATTGTCAAGCCCTATTTGGAATGTTTTCTCCGTTTGGAGATTGGGTGGTCAACCTTCCAGCCCTGCACCGCATGGGTCAAAATAGCGGATTTCGACAAAGCTCTCTCCTATCGGGGACTTAGCCGCCGGCTGGTTGTTTGGCATTGTTGACCTGCACTTTAAAACTTTCAGGGTTTAAGACAAGGCATCGGCCCGCTGTCGAAGCGAAGCGATTCAGCTGCATCGTTTAGACGGCTTTAAGGAGGATCATCCGGCTTTCAAAGTTTTTCAAAGCCAACTGCAACCCGCAAGCCGCCCAGGCTGCGCCGCTTTTAATTTCCCCCTCCACTTCATACAAACACTGCCCATCCAACCCCTGAAAATAAATTACCGGTTGTTGAGAAGGTTCCTCTACATAGGTTCGAAAGACAAACAAAATGCCCTGCGAGCGAAGCTTATCCAGATAAAGTACGGCAGAGATAGCCTGCTGAAGGGCGGAACGCAGCACAAATCGATCCCCCCACAAAATCACCTCGCGATGGGTTTTATAGGCCTCAATCCAGGTCTTGGCTTCCGCACGTTGCGAGGCGTCCCAACGCCGGATATCCGCACCCACCCCCAGCGCACCGCACATGCTGACATGAAAACGAAAGGAGAGAGGAATCAAGGCGGCGTTTTGATCGGTAACCCAGCTCTCCATGGTAGCCACTGGAAAGAGTTGCGCATAGCCTTGTTGTATTTTTAAACGGGCTGTCGCCTCGGTGTTATCACTGACCCAGATTTGATCCGCAAATTCCAGAATCCCCAAATCCGCCCTCCCTCCCCCGCCGGAGCAGCTCTGAAAAATTACCTGCGGATGCCGTTTTTTGAGCTCCCCCCAAACCCTGTACAGGCCGTACACATAACGCACCCAAAACTCCCGCGGATCCGCGGGGGCGTCCTGCCAACCCGGTTCGCTTACATTGCGGTTCATGTCCCATTTGATAAAGGCAATCTCATTTTCCGAAAGCAGGCGATCCAGAACGGTAATTAAATGCTCCTGTACATCCGGCCTGGCCAGATTCAGAATCAATTGGTTGCGGGCCAGGGTGCGGACCCGGCCCGGGTAATGAATCACCCACTCCGGGTGCAGACGATACAGCTCGCTATCCGGGTTGACCATTTCCGGTTCGATCCACAAACCAAAGTCCATGCCCAATTTCTTTACCGCGAAAATCAGCGGAGTTAACCCCTGGGGGAACTTCTTCTCATCCGGCCACCAATCCCCCAGACCGGCAGTGTCATCCCTGCGCCCATGAAACCAGCCGTCGTCCAGCACAAAGCGCTCCACCCCCATCTCTGCCGCCAGCTGCGCCAGCTGAATCTGGGATTCCAGGTCTACATCAAAAGTGGTCGCCTCCCAGGAATTGTAGATCACTTTTCGGGCTGTTTTGCCATGCGGCAGGATTGTCTCCCGAATGTAATCATGCAGAGCGCGGCTGACGCCGCCAAATCCATTTTCCGTGGTTCCGCCGATCGCATGCGGGGATTCAAAAGTCTCTCCTGGCATCAAGCGCCAGGTAAAATCCCAGTCATTGAGCCCGCTCAAAATATGCAGGTTTTGATTCTCCGTCCATTCGATGGTGGTTTTCCAATTGCCGCTCCAGGCCAGGGTGCCAAACCAGACCCGGCCGTGCCCCTCGCTGGCCGTGCCATCGTCCACGGCAAACCAGGGATTGCCGCCGTGACTACTGGTCAGCCGCCGGCTTTCCAGGATCTTTTTTCCGCTGCCAATCCGCTCATGATGCCAGCGAAATTCATCGCTCCATTTGCCGCTGACATAACTGATCCAGGGTTCCTGCAAATACGGCAGATGCCACTGAGCCGAGAATATGCGGCCCAACGCCACGGTCTGACTGCCCTTGTTGCTCACTACCACCCAGCGTTCGATCAAATCCTGTGCACTGAATACACGGTAACAAACACTGACAGATAAGGCATACTCCTCATCCGCAAGGTTAATTTTCAGGCTGTTTTTGGATGCATCCAGTTCCGCATTCAGGAAGCGCAAGTGTAGATCCCGTACGCTATCGGTAAAACGCACCACGATGCACGGTTCGCGGTAATCCGCGCCTTCGGCTGTGCCGTACTCAAGCAAACGCCGGTTTTCAGGCAAATTGAAACTATCCAGCGCGGCAGGTTCCACGCCCGCAGGATAATCCGCCAGGTTGGGTAAACGTTCACCCCAATATCGATGGATCAACTGTCCCTGTTCGGATATCCCCAGGGCATAAGCCGAGGTATTTGTTTGTAGTATCCAGCCGTTTGAGTCCGTATGTATAGCCAAGGCAGCACCTCATTTTACAATAACTGTACCCGCCGGAAAATCCGCACAGGTGAATTGAAAATACTATACCTTATTTTGCAGCACTTAAAAAGCCGTATTCCTCGAAAACTTAATGTTCACACCACTGTCTTGCGGGTGAGCAGCCTGCCGGATGCGATGACGTGCATAATGTGTTACAATAGCGCCCGTAAAAAAATTTCACTTAATGGTATTGCCGAATTTATGCATCCTATTTTAACCACCACCTCTAAACCGATTGGTCAAATCACCCGAGGAAAAACAGCCCGCAACCGCCTGCGTCGGGTGGATATTTTTGCTTCCCTGTACGCCGCCTCCCTGCTGCGCCAGCCTGTCAATCCCGGCTGCAAATCCTGGGTGGTGGATCTCGGGTACGGCGCGGAAGCGTACACCGTGCTGGAAAGCGCAGTGCATCTGGGCAAGCTCAATCCCACATTACCCCTTCTGGGTGTGGAAATCGATCAGGAACGGGTCAATGCAGGCTTGCCTTACCAAACAGAACTGATCCAATTCCGGCAGGGCGGGTTTAATGTTCCCCTGCTTGCCGGGGAGTCCATCCGTATGATGCGTGCTTTTAACGTCCTGCGCCAATACGAGGAAGGCGAAGTGCTGCCTGCCTGGCAGACCATGGCAGCCCGCATGCAGCCGGACGGTTTGATTCTCGAAGGCACTTCGGACCCCTATGGCAAACGACTGGTGACCAACCTGCTGCGGGTAAGAGTCAATCCGGCGGGTATAAAGACCCTGATATGGGAAGGACTGTTGTTCAGCACCAATTTCCATGACGGTTTCAACCCGGAGATGTTCCAACCCGTGCTGCCCAAGAATCTCATCCATCATATGCTGCCCGGCGAGGAAATCCACCGGTTTTTTGAAGATTGGAAGAGCGCTGCCCAGCAGCAAATTGCCACGCAATCCTTCGGATTGCGTCAGCATTTTTGCGCCACAGCCATGGCGCTGAAAGCCATGGGTTATTCCATCCTGACGCGCAAGAAATTACTGCGCCAGGGATTTTTATTCTGGCAGCTCAACCGCCCCCTTTGCACGCTAAGTGATCGCTACGGAAAAGAATAAGCGGATTGAGCACTGAGTAGCTTGTGCGATAGGATCGTTCATGCACACCGGGCGTACGGCCGTACGCCCCTACCCATATGACCAATCCGCGATTGACGAATTATTGTGCGTCCCGCACACAGCGGAAGGTACGGTAATCCGGGCTGTAGTGCGTGTTTTTGGGAAAAATTCCACCCTTGTAATCAATGATATACGCCTGATCTGTCTTGCCAGGAACGGCTTCAGACGTCCAGTAATAGATGATTTGCGAATGGGAGTCCCACAGCGGCGTTTCCTTATCCGGTGTTATTTGATAGTTCGTTGTGTGGGTCTGTGCATCCCACACCCCGCCGGCATTTTCGCCCTTGCGGGTCTGGCAGCGCACGGCCTCCTCAATGGAGGGCAGGCGCCAGAGATGCTGTGTCTCGTCAATCAGACGCAAGCCGTCCTCAGCAAGATGGGTGCAGGCGGATTGCGCCTCCTGCCACGTTGTGCCCTGCTCGGGGAATCCCACGCCACGCCCGGCCCAGATCAGCGGTTGCCCCTGGCAATCCACCTGACGCGCGCCAAAATCACCGTCATTCAGCCGGCCTTCAATACGGATGATATTCGGCACCGCGACGCTGAGCATAATGCTCAGGGGAATGCCGGCCAGCAGCCCGATAGCCAGGCGAACAGGCTGAGGTCGGCCAAAGAAAAACAGAATACCCAACCCCAGCAGGGGGAAAGCCAGCATCAGGTAGACCACGTCAAATGAGGCGCCGGAAAAGAAAATGGTCACAAACACCGCCAGCGCCAGAAAGAGCCCCAGGCCGATTTTGTGCCAGCGGATGGCGAGGATGGGCAGAAGGATGAACGCCAGGGAAAAGGGCACATATTGGATGAACATCAAGCCCAGATTTTCCCACAGCGAAGACGAATACCAGCCCTCATGGAAATTTTCCAAAATACCCCAAACGCTCCACAGTCCGCTTACCGCCAGGCTCAACCCCACGGCGACCCAGCCTAGAATTTTTCTGGTTTTTGATGGTTTCGGATCTGTCATTATGCCCGCCTGACAAAGTACCAATCTTAATTCATTCTAGCAGGATTTTAGGGGAAAGAAAGGAGGGGATTTGCATCTCTCTTCAAGGTCGAATTTGCTGCTGGAACGAATTCAGTCGTGGTTGGTTCAACGACCCGCAAATTCCCCATTCGTTGTTAGGGTTGATTCTTGTTTGGAGAGCGGAATGACTTAGGTCGTTCTAAAAATTTCTCCATCAGAGGTGTACGATCTTGTTTCGATATGCCCATTTGGCCAGGTAAAAACCAGGTTAAAAGCAGTACCAGGATGCGCACGTCTGACATCGACGACAGGGAATAACGCTATTCCGGAAGCATCGGTGACACTGTTGTAAACAGCAGGGAAGGGTATCAGTCCGGCTATTGTATCACCCCCGGTGCGAAGCTCAACATCAATGTAAGGACCACCGGGATCAGATGTTACAACAATGGACATGCCTACTGTCAATCCCGCAACTACTGCCAAACCACTTACCTGGGTGGAAAGCTTAACAGCATTTGCACTTCCCGATGCCAATGCGGAGCTTAAAATCTCGGGGTATGTAGCGTTGATTGTGTAGCCGTTCGTTGTCGGGCTGCCGTTATGGCTGTCACAAGCAAGGGCGTTCACCGTATACACAACCGTGGGTATGGATGTCTGCGCGTGGGGTGCAAGCAAACTGGATTCGAGATTAGGCTTGCTCCATTTGTCGGGGATTTTCACCAGCGCGGCAGACCCGGCGGCGGCAGTTATAATTTTGATGACTTCACGGCGTGAAATTTTCCTGGTAGCGATCTTCATCATTGCAGCGTTCCTTCTATTAGTTCATATCATTGAATACTGGGCTGTACGGCATACTTCTTTGAAACTGAATTTCCACCTATGTAATCTTTTGCCAGCCATATCAGCACAGAAGGGGCATGATTACGGCAATAGTGATATTTTATCAAAATAATCGCTAAATGCAATCATTTCAATATGTCATGTTACAGTCACAAATATCCATAGAAAGGATTTGCAAAAAGAGAGAGTTCCAATCAATATTGTAGTTGACCACATCAACATCGAAAGGAGCTCTCAAATGACAGACGATACTGTCAATATTAGTATAACGATAAAAGTCGAAAATGAGAAAATGGAACTGCAGGAAAGGGTGCCAATAACTGCGATAGAAGAAAGTATACATAGCCTAGCAATGGCAACAGGCAAGCAAATATTGCAAGGCGTGATCGAAGTACTGGATGACAGAATCACAGAAAATAAACCTACAGAATGGCGGAACATGGGTACAGAGAATCGCTGGATAATCAGCAGCCTTGGAGAAATGAAATACAAACGGCGGGTATATAAAGATGAAAATGGAAAGCGATTGAAACCAGTGGATGATTTACTAGGACTTCAGCGCTATGGGCGAATGAGTAATAGAGTGCAAGAAATGGGCGCCTCCCTGGTAAGCGGCGCAACATACAGATTAGCAGCGGATCAGCTCAGTTATTTGACAAGAACACCGATCAGTCATAGTTCAATTCAACGAATGACGTGGTCCATTGGCAACCGGATTGCGGATGGTGAAGAAGCTGAACGAAAGCGCATCTTTGCTTCTGGTGGGCAAGATGAGGCGGGAAAAATATCCGCTCCGGTGCTTTATGCAGAGAGTGATGGGGTTTGGCTACACTTGCAGAGAGAAAAGCGCAGATCAACTGAAGTAAGGGTAGCTATTTTGAGTACAGGCCGAAAACCAGTTGGAAAAGACCGTTTTTGCCTTGAAAACAAGCTTTGTTTGACAGCAATTGGCATGAATTCCCAGACATGGCAGGAGCAAATTCTACGGGAAGCTCACCGTCATTATGATTTGGAAAACACTCGATTATTGGTTAGCGGAGGAGATGGCAACGCATGGGTACGTCATAGTTTTGATCGTATGCTGATTCGTCAGGAATTCATTCTCGACCAATTTCATTTACTTCGCGCAGCCAGACGGGCAATACCAGATCGGAAGGTAGCAAAACAGTTGGTCACTCTGCTTCGACAGAAAGGCTTTAAAAGCGTTCAATCCGATCTACAAAAGATGATCCAGGAATCCAGTGGTACTCCAAAAAAGAAACTGGAGGATTTTTACCGTTACCTTTCCAATAATAGAGATGGCTTACTAGATCTACAACACCGTGGATTATCTACCCCTGCTTATCTTGGAGCGATTGAAGGCAATGTTGACAAGTTAGTGGTTCATCGTATGAAAGGCCGAGGCTGTTCCTGGCGCTTGCGTGGGGCTCGGGCTATGCTTGCCATTTGTAGGAACGCTCATCTTTTACGTTCCCATGCTTATCGTTACTTTCCCCTGGATTGTTTGCAACCATCCAGAATTTCTATTCAACATTTGGAGGTACAATATTCTGAAGCCATCCACTGTTCTATGCCAGTTTTCGCAGGACCCCATAAGAACAAGCCTTGGGTCATTAACCTCCATAGGATTTTTTATGGACACTAACCTCTCTCTTTTCCAATCTATGGATTTTCGTTACAGTATCATATGTCATTAATTAAAATTGAATAATGGAAAAGATTTATCTCGGCTTTGCTTAAATCCAAACAACAAATTGCCAGATCTCACCACTTTTTTTCAGGACAAACCCTTTTTTAAATCTCCCGCCAAGGATAATTCTCAGCGAGTTGGATACGAATGGGTCCTGATTTGGATAACCACTCCAATTGGGAATATCGGGGGTTCGCTGGTATAGTATCATCATAGGAAGCGAATGATTTCTGTTCAAGGTTGGCCTTGGTCCAGTTTTCACCGTTTTGTTAAAGTGGGCGTGTTTGCAAAGGATTGGGGAAAATCCACTGAAGATTCATTCAAATATATGGTGTGTGGTGAGGTGTGAGCATGGTAGGTCAGCGACCATTTGTTCCAACGATTACAAATTATGAAATCTTTGTTGATCTCCAGGGCGTGCGTAAATTTCCAGCATACGGTTCGGGCGGGTTTACAAGGTGTAGTATAGATAGGCGCCTTTTTTAAAACCCGCCCACAAAAGATTCCAATTTCATTATTAGCTTGAATTGGTATATTTGCGGGGATTAACCATCTGGGTCTTTGGATTTTAAATATAGAGTAGTAGGTTCGTTTTCCATTTAGTTGGAACTAATGGTCAGCGGCCCACCTTACGCTGATGGCTGACTTGTTTATGCTACATTTTTTCTGACTTGCTGAGGAAATCAATCATGGAGAAATGTTTGGGTTGTGAGATTATTGCCGGCAACATTAAAACGCCAGGCGGTTTGCTCTATGAAGACGCCTATTGGACCATCACACACGCCACAAGCACGAATGGCGCCCCCCTGCTTGGCATGCTAATCCTGCAGCCCAAACGTCACTGCACACAATTGGCCGACCTAACGACTGAAGAAATTCAAAATCTCGGCATGCTTCTGCGAGAAACCTGCAAAGCACTCGATGACATCCTTCATCCGGTCAAGACCTATGCTTGTTCTTTCGGTGAAGGGGTGGGGCATGTGCATTTTATGATCATTCCGCGAATGGAAGGAATGCCCATTGGCGCTGAGTTATTGAAACAGGTGATCGAAGAACATCAATGGGGCTGTTCATTCAACGAAGCCGCTGATTTAGCAAATCGAGTCCATAATAGGCTGTCACAATCGTAGGGTGGGTCGCCGACCCACCATTTTTCAAACTTGCACACTCAATACTACTTTGTAAAAGGTAAAGGAGATCATCTCGTTATGACTATTGTAATTTCCCTTCGTGATTTCATTGATGGAATGCAAATGGTTTCGAATGAGGTCCGGGCATATCTGTGCAAAGCCACCGGCGAAATAATTCCAGTCACCTACGATGATTTTGATATCGTGGAAGATAGCGATGGTGACTGGAGCGAGTATGATACGTTGGAGCAAGAGTTCTACGAGCAGGTTGAGAAGATTGGCTCGTCTGATGAATATCTGGAACTCCCAAGCCAATATGATATTCACGAATATGCGATCATGGAAAGATTCTGTCTTTCCATTTCAGACGAGAAAATTAGCGATGTGTTTATAGATAAGACTCATGGCTCAGGGGCGTTTCGCCGATTCAAAGAGTTGCTTTATCGCTATGAGATTGAAAAAGATTGGTTCAGCTTCAGAGATGAAGCCTATAAAGAAATTGCGATATGCTGGCTTGAAAATCGCGGCTTTGAATATGTCGATGATACGAATAGGCAAGGATAAAGGAAGTTGTAGGATGGGTTGAGCGGGATGAAAATGATTTGTCATTGGCATACGGGGTAATCGGGAAACCAGCGGCTCAACCCATCTGCGTTGGATTAGAGGGGTTCCTGATATGGTAAACCATTCCAATAGGGAATGCCCAGGTTTCGCTGGTATATTATCATCATAGGAAGCGAATGGTTTCTGTTCAAGGTTGGGCATGGTCCAGATTCCATCGTTTTTTCAAAACAGGCGTGGTTGAAAAGAATTGGGGAAAGCCAACAGAGGATTCATTTATTAATTGGGTGTATGATGAAACATGAGGCTGGTGGGTCAGCGACCCGCCGTATGTTGGAAATGATTGCATGTCCTGGAAATTAACAAAGATTTCATAAGTTCACTCTAAAGAAAAATATGCTTTATTGATTGACGCTTTGGGCGGGTTTACAAGGTATGGGATAGATTGACGGGATTGATAAAACCCGACCCTATTATTGAATTTATCACTGATTTGTTTACTTCATTTGTAATAGTTGGAAGAAATGGTCAGCGACCCACCCTACGCAATAGGAGATCGATTATGCTGAAAAGATTCTATTTATTAACAATCCTACTTGTTTTGCTTTCTTCCTGTAGGCCAAAGACACCGGTGGTATATCCTACCCAAACTGCCACAATGAAGCCGGCAGAGGAAATTGTCTCAACAAGATCCCCATCAACAACAGAATTCGGCAGTATGGAGCCATTGAACATAGAAAATATTGACCATCTAGAACAGGTGGCCCGTTTCGGCGATGGTTATATACAAGATATCGCTATATCTCCTGATCAATCCACTATGGCAGTATTTATAGGAGAAAATATTGATATTTACGATACAGAAACTTTTGATTTAAAACAAAGCATTGTCACTGCTAAATATATCAAAAACAGTTCGGATATACGTAAAAGTGAATGGAAAATCTTGACCTTTACTTCAGACAGCAGCAAGCTCATAGTTTCCAATGGACAGCGGATTATTTTTTGGGACATAACCGAGAATAAGATTCTGTCATATTTTTCCTCCCTTATTCCAGAATGGGATGTTGTGGATATTGCCTTGTCACCCAAGGAAGATAGAGTCGTGGTTACTACAATGGGAAGTTCTTCCCGCTGCGATGGTCGGGATATGAATTTTGCACTTTATGATTTGGATGGCAGGTTGATTTTTGATCGTTACACATGCGCGGATTATTCTAAAAATTTTTATCGCTTTACAAGCGACGATAAAGTTTTATTCATATTTGCATCTATCATGACCAGTATATATCCAACACAAACCATGCTCATAGATGGACTTTCTGGAGAAATTCTAGAACAAACACAAGCAGAATACTTGGATTATGAACAACCCATACCGAACCAGGAACTTTTATATGACATTAGTCCGGATGGAAAACTCCTGGCTTTTGCCACCTACAACAGGGCAGGCGAAAAGTTAAGTGTTCGTACAAAACTTGTTCATTTTGAAACTAAAAAAATTATTCACGAACAAGATGGCATGGTGGAGTTCATTGTGGATCAGGGTGAAATTAATTGGCAAACAGTTTCAAATAACCAACCTTCCCTAGAAAAAGAGATGAATATTTGCAACATCAATAATTCACATATATTGGATGAGTACAATCTTCTATTGTCCAGATCAGAACAAGCTGTCTTTGCCGTCATGCACGGCGGTAAAATTAAAAGTATAGAACTCTGGAACATTTCCAATTGTGAAATTAAAAGAACAATTTCCTATTCAGCGGCCAACTCAGTACTTTTTAGTGCTGATGGGCGTTTATTAGGCGGCACAGATGGCTACCATGCCTATATTTGGGATGTCCAAACAGGTAAGTTGCTATTCATGGTACCCGGAAAGCCCTTTGAAAGCCCTCGAGATGTAATTCGATTTAATGCAGAGAGTTCGCGTTTTCTAGTAAGTAGCTATGGGTGGGACAATTATAATCCAGGCCAACCCTATCGAACCTATACCATCTCCATTTTTGATGTTAAAACAGGGCAGCTTTTACAGGAATTGAAACCCGACACGGATTTTTTAAAAAATATCATTGCTACGCCTGAAAAAGACCTCATCATCGCTCAAGATTCAACCAACCGGCAAGTTTGGAATATTGAAACAGGGCAAAAACTCGCCGTCCTTCCCGATGGACCCTTTGTCTTTGATGTACAAACTGGATACATTTGGATAGCGCTCCAGCAAAAAAATGACGCGCAGTCTATTCATAAAATTATCCTTTATAACTACCGCACTGGGGAACAAGTGCGGGAACTTAGTCAAGGTACCATCCATTGGATTCGTAATATTTATCTAGATAGCAACGGTACAAAGCTGTTGGCTCACCTATTCTTGGGTCAAGGTAAAGAAAATGGGGATGCGATTGTTATTATGGATATAGAAAATAACGGAAAAAGACTTCTTAATTATCGACTGCCTTGGGGTGATTTTGAAATGTCTACGTATGGTGATTCGTTCGCCATTCATGACTCAAATGGTAATATCAATATATGGGATTACGACTCGCACTCGCCTGAGCTAACTTTTTGGGGGGATCATCGCAACCAGAAAGTTTCAGACCGCTATAAATTTGCAAAAGACAAAGACGACGAGTATGCTATGCTGGAAATTCCGAATTGGATTGATATGTTTTTTTTCAACAAAAACATTTTAATGACTAAGGGTACCTCATTACGGTTTTGGGATACAAGGAGCGGTGATCTGCTTACAGAATTGGAACCCGATTATTCAATTAACTCATTGAGTTTCAGTCCTGATGGTTCCCTGATTGCAGTGGTCAGCAACGATGGAATTGTTCGTTTATGGGGAGTACCAAACGAACCGTGACTTTCCAATAAAATCAGGTAGATCATCTCATTAAAGAATTCCCTATCAAAGTATCCTTATTAAGTCGTAGGATGGGTTGAGCGGGATGAAAATGATTTATCATTGGCATACGGGGTAATCGGGAAACCAGCGGCTCAACCCATCTATCTTTGGCTTGATTGATTTCTGATTTGGAAATGATTGTAATTGGGGAATGTCGGGTTTCGCTTGTGTCTGGCCATCTTGCTCAGTTTGGCTATTCCGCTCAACGCCGACCTACAACTCACATCATCAGCATATTCTAAATAAATCTTAATTCATCTAATTCCCCCTATAAAAAAACCTGTGATACAATCCCCCCTATCACTTCCAGATAGGCAGGTCCATGAAACGCAGCGTTTACATTCAGGATAAAATCACCGCCTTGCGGGCGCCCGCCGGGGTGATGCTTTTGCTATTTTCGCTGGTAGCTGCGCTGTTCCTCATCCTTACCGGCCCCTCGCTGCATCTGGCCTGGAATCATCAAACCAAAGGCATGGTCAACGATTTTCAAACCCTGACCAAGGGCGGCATCGAAAGCCACCATTTCCAGGCGGTCTATCTCTTCGGCTGGGTGAGCTATGATCAGCGCCTGGACCTGATCGGCGATCACAACACGGTCCAGGACCGCATGGTGGTGATGCACGATGAAGCCACACACACCGCAGTGATGGTCAAGATCAATAAAATGTATGCCATCCGTGAAGCGCAATACGCGAATGTCTACGGCATTCTGCGCATGATGAGCAAAGAAAAATACGAGCGCTTCATGCAGGTGTACGGCGCTGAGATCAGCGCGGTGCAGGCCGCGGGGTACGCCCTGGACGCGCACTACTACATCAATGAGTATGAAAACCTTCCCGACAAGGGCGCGATTCAGGGCATGCTGATCTTCGCCGCGGTCAACGGGGGATTGATCCTGATCTGCCTGATCCCCTTCCTGGTGCCGCATCCGGTCACCCTGCGAAAAGCTTCCAGCCGCAGCAAAAGCCAAACAAAGTTGTAAGGTGTATAAAAGAACTCCCTCTGTGCAAAAAAACCATCCAGGATTATAATTTCAATTGTCAGACAACTGAAGGTGAACCACAGAACCATCCGATTTTACCGGTGTATCTCTGGAGACTTTCAACGAAACAAACGTTAACATTTTTTCCAGAGGCACATCCCCCTTGGCATCCAGGTGTTATCACTCCTGGGATTCAAAGGCGCCGGCAACCGGTGGTTTTTTATTGCTTATTGGAAAAGCTTATCAATTGATTTATGGAGACCTGTTCAATGGTAGACGCAGCAACTTTCAACAAAATTCAGGAAAGAGTATCGGCATCACGCGAGGATATCCTTAAGTTTTTACGAGACATCATCGCCATCCCCAGCATGAATTCACAAATTGAGGCTGTCGGCGAACGAATCGGCGAAGAGATGCGCAAGCTTGGCTTCGATGAAGTCCGCTTTGATAAAATGGGCAACATCCTTGGACGGATCGGCAACGGCCCCCGGGTGATTGTGTTTGACTCCCATATCGATACGGTCGGCATCGGGGATGTAGCCGAATGGCAATGGGATCCTTTCCTGGGAAAAATTGAAAACGGCGTCTTCTACGGACGCGGCGCCTGCGACGAAAAAGGCAGCACGCCCGGTATGGTGCATGGACTGGCCATCGCCCGCGATTTAGGCCTCCTTGAAGGCTGGACAGCCTATTATTTTGGCAACATGGAAGAAGAATGTGACGGCATCGCCCCCAATTCCTTTGTTGAGGTGGACCCGAAAGTGAAGCCCGATATGGTCATCATCGGCGAGCCCACCAAAATGCAGGTCTACCGCGGACACAAAGGCCGCATTGAATTCAAGGTGGTTGAAAAAGGCCGCAGTGCGCATGCCGCCAGCAATCAATTGGGCGACAATGCCATCTATAAAATTCTGCCCATCATCGCCGGCATCCGTGACCTGGAAGAGAAATTAGGCCATGACGCCTTCCTGGGACACGGTAAAATCACCGTCTCCGATATGCGCGTGCAGACCCCCAGTTTGAACGCCGTACCCAATGAAGCCGTGATCTACATCGACCGGCGGATGACCTTTGGCGAGACGCGCGAAGAAGCCCTCCAGCAAGTGCAGGCCTTGATCCCCGAAAAAGACCGCGGTTCCGTTGAAATTGAAGAACTGTTTTATGACACGCCTTCCTACAACGGTTTCGTTTTCCCGGTGGATAAATATTTCCCCGCCTGGGCTATCGAAGAAGAGCATGATCTGGTGCAGGCTGGTCACAAAGCCCGCCAACTGATGGGCTACCCCGACAGCCTGGCCGGAAAATGGGAATTCAGCACCAACGGCATTTATTGGGCTGGCAAAGCCGGCATCCCCTGTATCGGCTTCGGCCCCGGCGATGAAGATAGCGCCCACACCGTGAATGAGAATGTCCCGCTGGATGAGGTTGTCAAATCCGCGGAGTTCTACGCCATGATTACTGGTTTGATCGAATAATTATTGGTTGGAAAAATACTTATAGGTAGAATCCATTCAAAAACGGGAGCGAATTTCGCTCCCGTTTTTTTGTACCTGTAAAGAAACAAGTCCCTCTATACTATAACTATTCGCACAGGAACATGGGAGGGCATCGATGAACACAAGCACATCAGAGGTTTTATCAGGGCGTAAAAAGGGCTGGCTGCAGGGGATCCTGGCCTTCACGCTGCTCTTAGCCGGATCCATTTACGCCGTGGACTGGATGAATTATTTCTATCAGAGCGGCAGCGTGTACACAGTCTACGCCAAACCGGTGATTACCCTCATGGCATTTCTTCTCCTGCTGATGGCAGGACGCAATAAGCTGGAAAAGCGGGATTGGACGCTGGTGCTGCTGGCTTTCTGCTGTATGCTGCCTACCGATATCCTGATGAGCCTGGTGGTGGTCAGCCCGGCGCTGTCGGTTGGGTCGTCGGTGTTCATGATTGGGGGCATTCTTTCCATCCTCGCGCACATCTTCCTGATTCTGCGCATAGGTAGGGGGTTTGGGTATTTCAAACAGTTCCGCCTGTCCGAGGCCTGGCTGCCGGTGCTCATTTATGGTTCTGCGGTGGTGATCGTGTTCGTCTTATGGAAGGATATCGTGCGTGTGGGTCACGCGGCCATTGCCCCGGCCTACACCGCCTTCTTCTGCACCACCGTCTGGCTCTCCTGGGAGGCCGTACGACGCAACTTGTTACCCAAACCCAACGCCTGGATGGCCGCCATCGCCGCCACCTGCTGGTACGCCACCGAAATCCTGGGCGAGACCTATAACCTGGGGCTTGGGACGGTATCGGAGATCACCTTTTGTCTGGTGTGGGTATTTTACGGCACCAACGTCATCCTGTGGGCGTTGAGCGTCTATCGCTGGGTGCCGGCTGTTGTGCGCAAGAAGAGATAAGTTCTGTTGGATTGTCCATAGGGCTACCCGTTCCCTGCCTTTCGACAAGCTCAAGAACCGCTTGCCGAAAGGACCTGCCCTGAACTTGTCAAAGGGTTTTCCATCCAGCGCAAGGCTTCGACCCTTCGACGAGCTCAGTGCAGGCAAGCTCTCCCCTAACGGGGACTTGGCCAACAGTTTCGTTCCCTGAGCTTGTCGAAGGGTAAAATGCAACAATATTCGCAGGAATTGTCCATTTGTAAATCTTTACTCATTCTCAGGGGATAAAATTTCATAGATACGCAAGTGCCTGATTCTGCGCGGAGGTCGCAATAATGATGAAAAGCCCAATCGAAAAATCCAATTCAACCATCCTGGTATCCATCTTTCACACCAATGACATGCACGGCCGCCTGGACGATATGGCGCGCTTGAGTACGGTTGCCCGCAAACTGCGTGAAGAAGCCCAGGCAGAAGGGTGCAAGATCTTCTTTTGGGATGCCGGAGATGCAGCCGATCGTCGGGTGCCCTTTTGCAGCGCCACTAAAGGGGCTGCTTTTCCACTGGTACTGAATGCGATGGGCTATTCCCTGCAAGCCATGGGAAATGCCATTTCGGTAACCTACGGACCGCAATTCATGGCGGATGTTGCCGCACGGGCGCAATACCCCATCCTGGCGGCCAATTGCCGCGATGGGGATGGACCAGTGCTTGCGGGTATGAAAGAAGTTGAAATGATTCCCCTGACAAATAAAGTTGTACTGGGGGTCATTGGTTTGACAGCCCCATGGGAGAAGGAGAATTTCTACGGTCATTTTGGTTTACAAATTCCAGATTTTCGCATGATCGCCCGGCGATTGGTGGCTCAGCTCCAGGCTGAAGGGGCAACTGTCATCATTATCTTATCTCACCTTGGGCTGAATGATGATTGCCGTTTGGCTGATGAAGTGAGCGGTATTGATTTGATTATCGGGGGTCATTCGCATACTAAATTAGTCAATGGTGAGCTGCGAAATGGGGTACTGATCGCCCAAACTGGCGCGCTAGCCAAAGCCATCGGGCGGGTGGATTTGAGTATCGATGCGGATTCGGGTCGAGTAGTCTCCCGCCAGGCACAGGTTATCGATATTCCCGAAGATACCCCTGCGGATCCGGCTGTTTTGGCAGCCATTGCCGCGGCTGAAGAAGAAGCCAGGGAAATCATGGCACAACCGGTCGGCGAACTGGCAGGAGATTTCGATCAGGATTATTTCAGAGAATGCGGTATTGGGAATCTGGCTGCCGATACTTTACGGGAGCGCATGAAGGCAGACCTGGCCATCCTTATCGGAGGGCTGTTTCATGGTGCCCTGGAGGCAGGTAAACTGACCCTCGGCAAACTGGATGCCGCCTGCTTCACCACAGCCAATCCCTGGCTATCCGAAGTGCGCGGGGATCAGATTGTAGCTGCGTTGGAACGCGGGTTGGATCCAGCCCTGACCCAAATCATGCACGGCTCCATGAGAGGCGCACCGGTGGGGATTCCGCAAATCAGCGGGCTGACGGTTTATTATGACAGTCGTGCCGTTGAAGCGCCGCGCATTCAGCGGGTGCTTGTCCAAGGTCAGCCGATTGAGGCGGTCCGGCTGTATCGGGTGGCGCACACGGATGCGGAGACGATGGAAGAGATAGGGTATCTGCTGATTGCCCCTGAGCAGACGATTGAACAGGAAGTGCCCACGATTTTACGGGAAGCCATGGCGGATTACATCCGCGAGCATTCCCCCGTACCCGTGCCGCAGGGGAATCGGTGGATTGCGGTGCCCTGAGCCCTCCTTTCCGTTCCCTGCCTTTCGACAAGCTCAAGAACCGCCTGTCGAGGGGTGAAATTAAACAATATGGATTTGGAAATTAAATTCATCATAAAAACATTTTCAGGATAAGTTGAAAATACTTCTTGCCGATAATAAATAGTGGGTGAATTGTCAGGCGCAGGGTTTAGCATCCGCATATCCCTTTTCCATAAAATTGTATCGGATGCTAAACCCCTACAATGGATCGTTATCGGTTGTAAAAAATAACTTTGCAACCAATAAATCCATCCCGTAAGCAGCCATACGGTTTGCCTCTCCAGCGCAAGGCTTCGACCCTTCGACGAGCTCAGTGCAGGCAAGCTCTCCCCTATCGGGGACTTAGCCACCGGCTCATCCGTTCCCCGAGCCTGTCGAGGGGTTAAATTAAACAATATGGATTTGAAAATTTAACTCATCATAAAATTGTTTTCAGGATAAGTTGAAAATAATTCTTGTCAGTAAAATAATAGGGGGTGAATGGTCAAGCGCAGGGTTTAGCATCCGCAAACATATCTTCTATAAAATAGAGTGTAGGATGCTAAACCCCTACATAGAATTGTGATTATTTTAGGTGGAAAACCCCATTCAATGAAAATGGTTCAACCGCGAGAGTGCGCCTCTCCGTTTACAACACAAAAAAAAGTAGGATCACGGCCTCTTCAATCAAAGATTTTGCCGTGATCCTATTTTTATTTTCTAGCTACCCTTATTCTTCAATCGCCAGGACAAACAGACCGCCACCGTTGATTTTGACCGCTGCCAGGGAACCTAACCCGCCGTTCAGCTCAGGCAGGGCTTGTCCGGCTATTTTCTCCAGGGCCAGCTGCAAATAGTGCAGCTGATCATCATCAATGGTCCACTGGCCATTCCCCTGATAGGTGAGCACGGCCACGAACAAGCGGACCCAGCCGCCCTGGCCATCATTCAAGCTCGGGTTCCAGTAAAGTACAACCAGTTTGCCCGGATTCATCTCAGGCGGAAAGGCGAAGGTAAGCATCGAGCTGTCCCAAACCTGCAGCTCCGTAACGGGGTTACCCGCTTTGAACAAGTTGATCTGGACGGCGTCCTTGAAGGTCAAGCCAGCGGGCAACTCGGCGGGTAAATTATCAGCAGTGAGCTGCAGCATCTGCATGCTATCCACCATGTTGCTGTTGATGAAATAGAATTGATTCATCAGGCTATCCAGGAATTGGAATAGCACCAGATTGTCTCCACCGGGGAGAAGATCGGCATTGCCGTTTTCCAGCGCCCAGACAAAATTGAAGGCGGGCGAATTATCCTCGACGGGAGCAGGGGTTGGTTCGCCAGTGTCCCAAACGATAGAAAATTCATCGGATTCTGCGTGAGGAATGCCGTGTCCGGCATGGAATCCCGGGGAGAGAAGCACCGGATACCAGGTGTGGCTCCAGGACCAATTGACCTTGACGGTCAGGAACCAGAACAGTTTCACTTTGAAGGTCATGGCCATGGAGAGTTTTGCATAGGTGGAGGCTAGTGCAATTTGGCTGTCAAAACTGGCTGTGACGGAGGCGATACCTAGGTCAATCCCCATGCTGCCTGCTATATGGACAATGGTCCCCGTGCTTGCCCAGCCATTGGATGTGCTGTGATTGCGCAGACAACTGGCCTGATTACAATTCCAGACATTGACATCCAGTGCAAAGGACATATTGACGACCACGAAATTGGCCGAACCGGAAACACTGCCGTAAACCTCAAACTGACCATCCGATTGCACAAAGCCCTGGATGGTGACATTGACAAAACCGAACACATCCATGGAGAGATTATTCAGTGCAATGCGGAAGACATTGCTCTGGTAAGCAATGGTGATCGAACCGGAAACATTGAGGATCTTGGCGAATTGGACTGTGCCTGTGATCGTCACCTTGAAGCTGGATGGGGCGATGCCCAGATGGCTGGTCGTGGTGCTGGTGTTGACGCTGAAAAAGCCGGTACCAAAGATATTTACAGTGGGTATGGATAGATTGACATTGACAAAGATGTTGCAGGCAAAGACTGGTACGCCATTATCAATATACAGGCCGGCGCTGTCATAGATTAATATTTTACCAAAACCACCGAGCTGCAAAAAGCCGAGTGTTTCTATCTGGAAGCTGGTGGGAGCGAAGATAATCTGAGTATAGCCAGCAATCTTGAATCCACTCCCCAGGGCCAATTGTCCGCCAAACAAAACCTGGGTGGTACCGGCTGCAATGGTGGCTGCGACAAGCACCATATGGCCGCTGCTGTCCACCATCACATTCCCATTACTGTCCAATTGGAAACGGTTGAAGGTTTGGTCGTCACTGGTAGTGTTGATCTGGAACTGGAAGCGCCCTGAGAAGCCAAAATTCGCAGAAGAGGGCAGGCCAACGGCCATGGACAAATCAAGGTATCCATACAGGCCATCATTGATAATGGTGATACCGCCAGAGGCTGCGCCGCTGAAGAGGGTTACACCACCCAACTTGAGCGCATAAGCGGCACCCACTTGCAAGGAAACCTCGCTTGCGGATATGCTGATATGGAAGGAACCGGTCATGAATAATGCATCCAGAACGGAGATATCACCCTGCCCTTCAGCGACCAGGTAAAATCCGGCTGCCGCGTACGAACCGTCCGGCTTTGGCATGCCGCCGTGGATGGTGATAATGGAATTTCCATTACTGGATTGGATGTAGGTATCGATAAAGTGTTGTGAGAGATATCCGCCGGAGATAAATTGAGTTGGCACGATATATGTTTTATCTTTCGCGGTCGTGTTCATCAACAGGAAGAAGGCAACATTTTCAACCAGCAGAGGGCCAAAATCCACATTGTTTTGCAGTTCCAGATTGATTGCAATGCCATCATTATCGATCAGGATCAGCCCCATGGCATCCATGTTCAACAGGGTTATGTCTGCCAGGCTCATGGTCAGCATGGCGGCGGCAAACATCTGGAAGCCGGTGGAGGATATTTGCATATCAAAGGCGCCGCTCAGCCGGAAGTATTCGGTGGCGATGGCTGTCTTGGCACTGTTAGGTGCGCCGAGGATCAGCAGGCCGGCCATCTGGATACTGAAGAGTTCCGGGGCCAGGGTAAAGGTTTTTTGCTGCATCACATCCAGCATGGCATCGCCAATGCTGTTGAGGGTTTTATTGAGGATATAGATATTTCCGGTGGCATCCGTAAGCTGCCATTGGGTATCCGCAGTCAAGACGGCGATACTTATAGCACCGCTTAAGGGGATGTTCATCGCCAGCATCTGGGTAATCAGGGTGTTGTTGCTGGCCAAGGTTCCGCCGGCATTCAGGGTAGTGATCAGATCCTCCGCCAGGGAAGTATGCAGCACTTTGAGTAAAAGCTCTTCCACCTGGGTGCTGCTGGTGGTGTTGACCATCAATTGAGCGAAGACATTCAGGTTGAGACCAAATTTAATCATCGACGCGGGGTTGATCACCAGGTCAGCCACACCCCAGAATTGGGGATTGCCGGTTTCGGGGAAGAAGAGAATGAATTCAGCCGCGGCCGAAGCGATGGTGCCCAAATACATGACCGAAATACTGCCGGAGGCATCCAGCATCAGGCGCGTGTCGGAACCAGAGGTGGAAACGGAGAGAATGACGGAGCCTTCAATATCAAAAAGTTGATCGTTATTGAGCGGGTTGTAGAGGGCAATGTCACCGGCCAGGGTGATGGTGAAATTATTCTCATCTCTGCCCAGCGCCAATTCACCGGAGAGGACCAACAGGTTTACCTGGTCTGGAATATTGGAGAGGAAGAGGATGGTCATGTCGCCGGAACCCAGCTCGCTGAAGTTCGCATACAATCTCGAGCCAAAGCTGATTTTGTTATTCGCCAGACGGAGATCGCCGTAAGCAAAGAATTTACCGTCTGTGCTGATTTGAAGCTGAACCACGCCGTTGAAAGCCACCTGGCTAACGTATTGTGAGTAAATGGTGACTGAACCGTAAATAATCATTGGGGCAGTCATGCTGTCCAAAGTATTGCTGCTTTGACTGTTCAGGTATTGGTTAATCACCTGCTGCTGCACGGTAGCCAACCAGGTGGCCGGGTTTACCGGTCCGATGGCGATGGGTTGAAGGGCACTTAATTGAGAGGCTTCCGTATAAGCCGGCAGACTGATGGAGAAATCCACGCCAAAGGCGAAATCGCTGATGGTCAGGCCGGTATACGGATCAATTAAAATTGGCACAGCCGCAGAGATCATGATCCCCAAAGGACCCAGGGAGGAGAAGGCAAAGCGGATACCCAGCTCAAAGCCGGACATACTGAAATCACCGGAAACGCCCATGTAGAAGATGCTGTCCGCGATTGGTGTGGTGGTATCGCTGGCGTCGATAATATTGCCATCGGCATCCAGTTTAAGGAAACCACCCAATAAAGCCCCGGCAATTTCTCCGCCGAAGATTTCTCCGCTGATATTGACTGCCAGACTATCAATATTGACAATCGGGAACTTGCCGGCTTCCAGCATGGCCATATCGATCTGGATACCGTTGATCGCGCCGGAGAACGTGAACGGCAATTCGGCAGACCCGACCATGGAAACCGAAACCATCAGGGTAAAGCCCAGCGGATCGTCGTTGATATCGCCAGGCCAGGTGATGTCAAATTGAGTGAATTGTACGGGGAACCAACTGGGCAAGCCAACGGATGCGCCGCCTTTTCCAGTGAAGTCAAAGGACAGGCCGAACCCGGCTTTCTGCACAAAATCACCGCTGCCCAGGAAGGCAAAATTCTTCATCTCGCCGTTGATGTTCAACGGTCCAGCCACGATTTTGGCACCCAGGGAGGCAAAGGCTACCACCTCATCGGTTGCGCCGGCGCCGGAATCAATCATCATGCCGCTGCCGGTTAAGGTCAGGACGGAGCCAAGTTTGAAAGAGAACTGATCGGCGCTGAAGATGAACCCGCTGGGAGTACCATCCGTAAAGCTAATGGTCGCGCGTAGGGCTTCCGACCCGTCGTCCGAGCCATCGGTGATGCTGGATTCAAACTCACTGCCCTTGAAGAGGATGGCGCCGTCGGCTGCGATGTAAATCTCGCCGGTGAAGCTGAAGGTCGTCCCGTAGATCACTTCCAGGCCGTTCACGCCGGCCGCAATCTTAGTAATCTCAAGGAAGGAGGAAATGGCAATGGTTTCAGTATATTGAATGGAGGCAGAGCCAATGGCAAAACCGTTCTTGCGGATGACCAGCCCCGGCATGTCAGTGCCATCACTGGGGCGGGTATAGTGCTCGAGGGTGCCGGTCAAATGAATGGGGGTAATGGTAATGGAGAGGGTATCGACCACCACGATTTCCTGATCATCAGCGCCGTTGGGATCATAGGTGATGTCGATGGTCGAACCGGTGATGGAAAGCACATCCGGAATGGTGAATTCGAGGGAATCCACGTGAATGCTGAATGCGCCTGTGGCAGCCACACTGGTGTCTTCGGGATGGGCAATATCCACATCCACGGCCAGTTGGAAATCGCCTTCTAATCCGTCCAAGGCGACTGTCGTGCCGCCAGTGAAGGCCATGGTGGCATTGGAAACACCCAGACCGATCATCATCAAAAGCCGGGGTGAACCATTGAATAGTTTGAATTGGAAGTCATTTATGCTGATGTATGGATTTTGCAGGGACAACGGTCCCAGGGAAAGGGTCTTGGTAGCCTGTCCGCTGCCGTCAACGACGGTGAAGGTCTGAGGATCCCCGGCCACATTGCTTTGATCGCTGTTATCTTTCCAGGCATCGGCAATAAATTGAACCGTCACCAACCCGGGCAGGAATAGATCAATTTTGTTGCTGGTATCTTTATCTGTCAGGTGATAACGGAAGGTATTGTCATTCAATTGTTCCACGGTGTCAAATTTCACATCGCCCACGCCCAGGCCGCTGAAGGAAAATTCGGGATCGCTGTCGGTGATGCTGGTGATGTTCAGCCCCAAGCCGCTGTAATCGTTGTAGGTGACATCAATATACCCGCGGGTGTTCAAAGTGGAGAGGTCAATTTGACCGCCCTGCAAAGGAAAGACCAGATTGGAATCCGGAACGCTGCCGTGGGCTGGGGTTGATCCGGGCAAGCTGTTGACAAACATGGATTGAACGTCCGCCGGATCTTTGGCAGCCACATCGGCGCCCACACCCATAAAGTCATAATGGGTGATGCGGAAATCGCCCAGTCGGAAACCATCCGTTTTGGAGATGGTAAAGCTGACGGCAGCAGTGATGGAGAAGATCTCTTTGGTACTGACCGTAATTACCAGGCTGGCTGAGGGGATGTTCATCAAGATTGAGCCGCTGGGCAGGACGCTGACGGTCATGGGGCCGGTATCCAGGGTGAAGATACTGGCAACCCCCATGACGATGTCGCCTTCAAAACTGACCACAGTATCAGCCGTTTCAAATTTGACGTTGACGGTACCGCCAGCACCGGTATTGATAGTCTCGTCGACCACCGCACCGGTCTTGTTGATTTTGACCGCGAAGGTGCCGGTAATCGCCAAGCCGGTCAGGCCAATCAAGGCTGCGTCGCCCGTCGCGCTTATTGCATAAGTGGAGGCATTGGTGCCGTCTTTCAATAAAACCACACCCACGGTTATGCCGGTGATGCTCAATCCAATGGCATCCGGGTCGCTGACCGCGCCGCTGCCCAGGAAAATGGTGCCGTCAGAGGCACCGATGAGCAGTTTGGTGGTAGTGCCGTCGACAAATTTTTCAAATCCAAGATCTGCGTTAATGCTGATGTAATTGACCACATCGAGGGTGATGGTGCCATAGAAGCCGAGGATGTTATCGGTGGTATCAAACTTAATCGGCACGGATGTGGAACCAACCAGCACAGATTCATCGATCACGGCGCCGGTTTTGTTGATCTTCACCGTCAGGCTGCCGTTGAGCACCAATACATCGGTGTAACCCAGCAATGCAGCAGTACCGGATCCGGTAGCGGCGTAGGTGTTTCCGCCCGTCTTCTGGAACAAGATCATGGCGAAGGTTACGTTGGTCAATTCCACGCCCATGGTTTCGGCGGAATTGCCCAGGAAAATCCGGGGAACAATAGCGCCCATCAGCAGGGTGGACTCACCGTCGCCGTTGACGCGTTTTTCAAAACCGAAATCGGCGCTGATGGAGACAAAATCCGGAATGGTGAAAGTGACACCCCCGAAAGCTCGAAGCAATACGCCCAGACTTCCGTCCATGTCAAAGACCACTGTTTTTCCAGGGCCGGTTTCTACGGTCAAAGCCGTTTTGCCGCTGGCGTAATCCACCAGGGTGCCGTCGGCAGCGGCTTTGTTAATCTGTACGCCCAGGGAGGTCAATAAGATGGTGAAGGCGCTCAAACCGGCAAAAGTGGCACTGCCCTCGCTGGACATGACACTCGCCCAACTGCGCGGGGTTCCGCTGGTGACCACTTCACTCCACAGGGCGATGGCCAAATTGAGGCCAGTAAGGCTGATGCCCAGTTCGTCGGCGGTGCCGTAGGCGTAGCCGATGAAAGCACTGATCTCGGAAAAGCCAATGGTCAAGAGGTCGGCGGTGGGTTTCGTGCCGTCGGATAAGGTGATCGTCTGCCCATAGATTTTGTTGATGGCAAAGCCGCTGGTAAGATCCACCAGCCCAAACAAATCAACCACGGCCGTGCCGCTGACGCTGGTCATGGCGCCGTTGTCTGAATCCATATCCAGGGTGACAGGGCCAACCGTAAGGTTGTCACTGGCATAATCGATCAAGGTATCATCACTGGCGGCGCGGTTTAACTTCACCAGCAGCGTGTTGCCGGTCAGGGTCAACCCAGTTATCCCAATGATAGAAGCCGAATCTGCACTGGCCTGAAGGGAGAACCATTTGCGAGTTCCGCCAGCTTCCTTGAGGATGGCCAGGCCAAAGTCGACATTGTCCAGGCTCAGGCCGATGGCATCGGCTGTGCCGCCGTTCAATCCAACAAAGGCACTCAAGCCGGTGCCGCTGATCAACCAGGCGTTCACAGTGACAATGCTGGAATCAGAAAGGGTCAGCTCTTGTGTTGAATATTGAATGGAGAGCGTACCGTTGGTGATGTGGAAGAAGTCCGCGATGTTGATGGTGGCGTTGATGGTGTAGGGTCCGCCAAAGCCAAAGTATGCGGCATTCAGGAATTGGCCGATGGTGTCGTTATCGCCCACGACCTGACCGACAATGCCCAACTGTCCAAAATCCTGCATGGGGTTGGTCGTCAGTACCAGGGTGGTGATGTTTTGACTGACCATCAAATACGTGCCGGTTGTGCCCGAGGTATATAAACCGGTGCCGACATGGAAGCTACCAACGGCAGAATCATAGCTGATGATATTAAAGGTGTCGCCGGAGGAAGGCAGGAATCCATTGATATAGCTCACTGCCAGGGTGCCGTTCAGAGTGGCCTGTCCGCTTACGGTTAGCTGATCGTACTCCGTACCGTCCGTGGTGCCGCCGATTTGAACCTGCAAGGTGGTGCCGGAATTCATTACCAGCACGCCCACAGTGGTGTTCTTAAACCCAACGCTGCTGGCATTGGAAAGGGTAAACGTGCCGCTGATATCAAAATTCTCAAAGCGCATATCGGTGCTGCCGGAGAGGACCACATCACCGGTCAGGGTGACGGTGCCGCTGGAAGCAGCGATGGTCAACCCGCTGAAGCCGATCAGGTTCAGGTTTTCGGCATAGGTACCCGGATCAACAAACAAGGTGCTGTCATCCGGCATGCCGTTGGCTAAAATATCGGCCAGCGCTGCACTGAGCGGAGTGGTAGAAACGGTGCAGTGTTCGGGGTGTCCGGCGCAATCGGTGAGGAAATAGTAGACGATAGTCCCGCGGGTAAAGTAGGGGTCGAGCACGGTCAGCAGAGAGACCTGGCTGCCGTTGATCGTAGCGGTTTGTTGGAAGCTTTTTGCGCTCAGTTTTACCTGTTCTGCAGCCAGGATGGGCGCTGCAATCTTCATCATTCCAGAGCTTAAAATGATGATCTCACCGCCTGAGGTCAATCCGGTTGTCCCGTTTTGCCCTCCAATGGTGAGATCACCATGGTTGCCCATGTAGATGCCACCCAGGCCCTCACCGGGCAGGCTGCAAGTATTTAAATCGCTGACGTATAAACTGCCAATACAGTTCACCAGAGCGGAGAAGATATCCACTGCGGTGTGCATGGGCGCTGCACTGGTGCCAAATCCCAGGGCCTTCACCAACAGGCTGCCGCCGGGGATACTGATATTGGTTTTACTCTGGCTGCGGCTGGTGATGTAACCGGCTGCAATCAACTGCAAGAAACTCTGATTGGCCAAAGTCAATTGGTCAATCAAAATATTACCGCCCAGAATGTTCAAGTTGAGAATATCGGAAGCGGATAAATCCACACTGCTGATCGTGACATTTCCACGACTGAAGTTATCACCAAGGATCAATGCTCCCATGGTGTGAATATTAAACAATTCACTCAGGCTGAGATTAAATCCGCCGGGCTGTTCCTCGCCGATAAACATATGTTGTGTGGGTAAAGAAGCAATGAGCTGAATGGGGGCGGCAGCGGAGATTAAACTTCCCAGGAGCACGAAATCGGCGGCGCGAATGAGAATGCCGTCATTGCCCTGCACGACGCTGCCGGTCTGTTGGCTATAACTTCCCTGGCCGTCCCGGTCAAAATCCGCATCCATGCTGACCTTGCCGCCAGCAGAAATGTACGCGCCGCTGTTGATCTGAATGCCCTGATTGGCAGATAAGATTACATCGCCCAGCGTGCTTTGCAGTAATCCATCCACATTCAGGAGGGTGCCGCTGGTGATGTTGATGGTGTTTAGGGAATAGATATCCCCCAACACACTCACCGCCTGATGCCCAGTTAGACTGATATCGGAGACATTGACTTGACTTTGCACCTGGATGTTTTGGGCTTCTACGTCCAGGAAACCGTCCAGGGACATGGGTCCATCGATAATCACGCTGGTAGGACGGCTGGTTAATAGTTTAACATCCAACAGGCGCACAGCCTGTGGGTTATAAACCACTTTGCCATCCCCAAGCCGTACTTCACCGCTGGAGAGGAGCATATTCTGATCATCATCGATCTGGCCGGTAATTTTAATGCTGGCCATGCTTCCGGCGCCGGAGGTGATAGTAACAGTACCCTGTTCACTGCCCAGATAGATCTGTACCAGATCATTATTTTGCGGGGTGGTTTGAATGGCAATATCCGATCCGTGCGAAACGAAACCATTGGTTGCGGTTGTATCACGAATCAAGCCGCCGCTGGATTGGCTCATAATTAAGGCGCCCTGAAAACTGCTTTGATCAATGTTAAAATCATTCACAGTGCTTAAAAACACATCCTGATCAAAGGAGGAGGTATTAATGGTTAAATCTCCATCCCCGTTGAAACTTACCTCAGCATGGGAAATGGCATTAATCAAAGCCAAATCATTGGACTGGGTTACATTCAAGTCCCCATTAAAAATCGAATCCAGAAAGGTGATCTGGCTGGTATTCAATACCGATACATCCCCATTAAATACAAAATTTAAAAAGCTTAAAGGCACCATTGTGCCATTAATGGTTAAATTCCCATCCAGGTAGGTGATTTCGCCATCGGCCTTTCCTTTGAAGGTCAAAGCGCCGGGCAGGGAGGTGATGGAGACATTTTCGCTGAAATGGCCGCCTTCCACATTGATGATGCCGTCATCCGGTAACCCCTGACTGATGGTATCATCGATGGCTGCACTGATGGGGGCACTGGATTCCGTGCAATTGATAAAACCGGTGCAATCCACACGGAAGTAATAGGTTTCTCCCTGGCGATTAAAATATGGATCCATGGCAATTTTTGGAGTGGCTTCTTCCGGCGCGGGATTTTGATCATCTGATGGTTCGGATGCAGCAGCAACGGTTTGAACAACTTCAACCGGTACAGCAGGAATCACAGGAGTCTCTGTCGGTTCCTCTACAATGGGGGTTAATTCAATCGCTGGGGTTGGGTCTTCCTGCTCGGTGGGAATGGTTTCAGGCATAGGTGTGGATACCAAAATGGGGGCAATGGCATCCGGTTCGGGGGTTTGGGTAATACTTGGGTCTGATGGATTGGCATCGAAGGTAACGATCCCCACAGGGGACTCGGTACTGCAGTCATCGGCAAAAACTGGTGCGGTATTTCCACCCAGCAGCCCTACGACAACCAATAAACAAACCAGCCATAAAAATGGCTTTATGGATTTTGTATTCTGAAAAATACGAGGTTTTTTTTGCTTTGTTAATCCCATTAATCTACCCTGAACCTTTGAGCAGTAAATCTAGTTCTACAATTGTCAAAAATCAATAAAAACCCGGGCTCACCCAGAACCAGGGCTGATCTATTTACACTGTGGGAGGGATGTTTCTGATCCCGTAAAATGGTCATCCGGCTGGTTGTCAAAATCAGTTTTCTGAGCATCCAGTTGATAAGTTTTTAGGCTGTGTAAAGCACGCAAAAGCACATTTTTGGGCTCGGTTTTGCTCAAAACAAGCTGGGCGCCGGCATCCAAAGCGGCTTGATTTTCTCCTGCCGTTTCGCTGCTGGTCAGAGCCAGAATGGCAGCTTCCGGGAGGGATTTTCGCAGGAGTTTAATGGTCTCTACTTCAGCCATTTCCGGGCTGTCTAAATCCAAAAGGACAATGTCCGGTTCGCTGGAAAGTTGAATAACATCAAACTGGGTGGGAATCTCAATATTAATTTCATCCACATCATATTCTGTCTGGCTGGCAAGTACCAAGCCAGGCTCATCGGTGATGGCGGCAAGCAAGGCTTCACGCATCATAGGATGGCTTTCAATGACCAAAACAGAGGCAGATTTAGCATTCATAGGTTCAGAATAGCCAAATACCCTGTTTAATGCATACAATAGGCGTTTAAGTGTTGTTTAAGTTTTGTTTAAGGGGAACGGAAACAAATGTTTATAGTGGGGAAAAAATCAAAAAAGAGTCATTTTATAAAAATATACTTTTTAAGAAAAAAAATGACTCCAAATATCAATTTTGATATACGTAAGCATTACTATATTGTTACACTACTATATGATTATTTATTTGTTATTATTCGTTTTTTTTGAAAGTTTTTTTCACCATCGCCACTGCCTGGGAGCGGGTTTCCACATCCAATCGTTGTAAAATGCGATGCACATGGGAACGCACCGTAGCTTCTTCAATATGCAGGATGGAGCCAATTTCCTGGTCCGTTCGTCCCTCACCCAACAAGGCTAAAATTTCTTCCTGCCGGGTTGTTAAGGGTTCATCCGTTGGACTACTCGTGTGTTTGGAGTAAGGATCCACTTTCATCTCGCGTAAATTCTTAAATAGCTTGACGGCTATGCCGGCCGGTAAATAGGGCACGCCATCGGCAACTTTACGGATGGCTTCCAGCAAGTATGATCTTGGCGCAGTCTTGGGAAAATAGCCCAGTGCGCCGGCCTGGATGGCGGCCAACACTTTATCCTGATCCTCCAAACTGGTAACCATCAGGACTTTGGCTTGCGGATTTTTCTTGCAGATTTCTGTGACGGCTTCCAGCCCATCCATGCCGGGCATAAGAAGATCCATCAGAATGACGTTTGGGTTGAGTGCCTTGGCCAATTTAATCGCGTCCAACCCGTTGCTGGCTTCAGCAATTACCTTCATGTCGCTTTCTTCATTGAGCGCCGTCATCAAGGCTTCGCGCATCATAGGATGATCATCCACAATTAGAATGTTAATTTTTTCCATGCCTATCCCTTAATTCCTTCGATTTCTCCATTAAAGCTGACCACCGTACCCTCACCGGGATTGGATCGTATGTCTAAAATCCCGCCCAAAAGCTGGGCACGTTCCCGCATATTTTGCAAACCCAAGCCGCCGCTTTGGACCTGATCAGGATCAAAGCCCTTGCCATCATCCATGATTTCAAGGCTCAAATGATGGAAAGGAACGTTATGAGCGGAAGATGAGCTATTGACAATAATTTGGATATTGCGAGCCTGCGCATGTTTGAGTGCATTGTTCAAGGCTTCAATCGTAATCCAGAAAAGGTTTTCATGCCACTCTTGGGGATACCCCTCTATGGATCCTTCCTGAAGTATGTTGGCCCGGACTCCTGCACGGCGTTCAACCGTCAGCAGTCGGATTTCCAGATCTTGAATCAAGTTTACGTCTCTGCCGGTATCGGCGGGTTGAATCTGGTACAACAAACGGCGCGTCTCTTTCAGAGCCTGGCGTGCGCTTTCTTGAATCCGTTCGGCGATTTCTGTGGCACGTTTGGTATTGTGCTTTTCCAGTGTGGCGACAAGCGTTTCGGAAAATAAAACCATACCATGAATAGACTGGTTGACCGAATCATGCAGATCGCGGGCCATGCGCTGCCGTTCTTCAAAAGCAGCCACTTTCAACAACGCTTCTTCTGCCCGCTTACGTTCGGTGATATCGTGAATCACAATCAAGCAGCCAATCTTCCTGCCTGTTTTATCAACCAGGGGGGTGGCGTTCATATCAAATAAAATCACTCTGTCCCCCAGGGTGTGTTCGATCTCGGACTTGATCGGTTTCATTGTGCCGTCAGAGAGGCCAACATTCTTCAGCTCGTCCCAAGATGAAAATATCTGCGCGGTGTATTGACCCAGGGGTGCTTGCTCCCACCCCATAATTTTCAAGGCTACAGGGTTGGCATCCACCAGGCGGGATTGGTCATCCATGACCAGTACGCCATCACTCAAGCGTTCAAAGACACTATCGCGGGCGATGGGCACCAATTCAAATAAGCGGTAACGGAAAACTGCCCAGGCTAAACCGAACCCCCAAAAAACAAACATGAAAACATTCAAATCAAGAAATTCCAAAGTTGGGAAAGGTTTATAGTTGCTCATATAAAGGACAAAAACCAGTAAGGGGGGGATGGCGCTGGATACCATCAAAGCAACCTGCCTGCGGTACAGGGCAGGTGTATGCTGTCCTTTCTGCCAGAGCAGGACGATCCCCAGACCAATCGGAAAAACTGCGTATAGCGCAAAAGGGTATATCAGGCCAGGCGTATAACCCAATATGGGAATCGCCCCGCGAGTATCCACCCAGACGCTGCGATAAACCCAATGAAAAGTATCATCGGTCAATTTTGCGGTGAGCAGTAGGGTGGGGACAATGAATAGAAGAATAACGTTGCGTCTGGTGATCCACCTATCACGGCCCGTGTATTGGAGGACAAAGAGCAGGAATAAAGTAGGGAATAAATAAATACCCAAATATCCAATTTTGCTCCAAAAAAGCATGCCGTGTAAATCCAGGCTGGATAATTCCATGCTGTACCCGAAGGCGTAAAGGGTCATCGAAGCAAGAAACGCAGAAAATAAAACGGATCCGCGTGTTGCGCGATTCCGCCAAGCGACCCGGGCAAAAATAGCCGAAATAACGGCACATAAAAAAACAAAAACCGCTAACAGGTTGGGATGCATAGTACTCCGAAAGATTCCATTAATATAGTATGAATGAAACGGATTGTGCCTGCCATAAATTAATCGTTATAAATCCGCCTAATTCTGCATAAAAATACCTCATTAAGTTTAGGAATTATGCTTTTGAAATAAGGAATAAAATAAGATCAAATTGAGTGGGAGGTGGAAAGCGTTGAAAAATGGATTTTAAGGCGCTATACTAATACTATCCAATATCAGTAGTGTACAATGATAGCACTTGATCACCCAGGAATAAACACTATGTTATCCAAATCCAACACCGTTTTGATGGGATTAATTGCTCAAGAACCCTCAAACCCCTATGAGATTCAACGTGCGCTGGATAAGCGGCATATCCGAAGTTGGTTTCCCATTGCCGAGTCTTCTGTTTATGCCGGGATTCGTTCCCTGCACGAAAAGGGATATCTTCAGGGGGAAGGGCGAAAAGAAAGCAACATGCCCGAAAAAACCGTCTATCAATTGACAGAGATGGGATCAACGGTTTTGCATGAATCCATTGCGTTTTACTTATCCAGCCTGGATTTGGATTTGGTTTCCTTTAATCTTGGCCTATATTTTATGGGGCTGCTCAATAAAGAGAAGGTTTTTTTAATTTTGAATTCTAAGGTTACCAAATTGGATGAGGAAACGCAAACCCTGAAGAAGCAAATAGATGAACCTTCACTGACGGTCATTGCCAAAGCCATGATCAAACATCGCATTTATCTGCTGTTTTCTGAAGCGCGTACCCTTCGCGAGTTACTCGAGAAAATGGATAATGATGCCGCAGGGGATGAACATCGTGCCACTGATAGATAAGAGAAAATTAGTAAAACAATAAGTGTCAATTCACAATTACAATCCACGGACCTGTCATATTAGAACTTTCATAGACCCGTCAGATTAGTATTGACATTCGGTTAACAATCTACTATATTAAACAGGCATGGGGAGTAGCTTGCCCTTTTGGGATTGGATGACCGTCAGTACGGAAAATAATTCCCGGTTATCCAGACGATATTAATCCGTCAAGCAAGACCATCACACTGGTTGTGGCGGTCTTTTTATTTAAGGGTTTTCCTATACAATAGAAAGTACAACACCATCCGCACTTTTAGGATAATTAATAATTTGGAGGGTTGCTCAATGAATACATGGTATCAAATGGAAAAGGAACAAATTCTGGCACTTTTAGAGGTGGAGTCCCAAAAGGGATTGTCCAACGAGGAAGTTGGCATTCGCAAGGAACGCTACGGTAGTAATGAGCTAGTGGATCGGGGGATTAAAAGTCCCTGGAAAATACTCTTCGAGCAATTATCAGGCTTGATGATTATCATATTAATCATTGCCGCTGTGATTTCCATGGTATTGGGTGAAACCATTGATGCGATAGCCATTCTTGTCATTGTGGTCCTCAATGCAATTTTAGGATTTTCACAGGAATATCGCGCTGAAAAAGCCATGGCAGCTTTAAAGAAACTCTCTGTTCCCAGAGTGCGCGTACGCCGGGCAGGAAAAGTCATTGAGCTCCCCGCACAGGAATTGCTCCCAGGGGATATTGTGCTGATTGAAGCTGGAAATGCCATTCCTGCCGATGGCAGCCTGATCACATCCAGTAATTTGCGCATTCAGGAATCGGTACTCACGGGTGAATCTGAAGCAGTCGAAAAATCATCCAAGGTGATTAAAACCAACCAATCCTCCCTGGGCGATCAGCACAACCGCCTGTTTATGGGCACTGTTGCCACTTATGGTCGCGGCGAATATATTGTTACAGAGATCGGCATGCAGACTGAATTGGGTAAAATTGCTGAGATGCTGCAAAGTGTCGGGCAGGAAAGCACCCCTCTGCAACGCCGACTGGAACAATTGGGGAAAGGTTTAGCGATTGCATCTTTGGGCATTGTTGCCCTGGTATTTTTGATCGGTCTCTTGCGCGGAGAAGAGCTGCGATTAATGTTTATGACAGCGATCAGTATGGCCGTAGCTGCCATTCCGGAAGGTCTACCTGCTGTCGTTACGATTGCGCTGGCCTTTGGCGCTCAACGTATGCTGCAACGTCATTCCCTGATCCGTAAATTACCTGCCGTGGAAACCTTGGGCTCTGTAGATGTGATTTGCTCGGATAAAACCGGCACCCTTACCCAAAACCGGATGACCGTTACCGTACTGGATGTAGCCGGATCCAGATTGGACTTGATGGAATCAATGAATTCCTTCAGTCCTTCCTTACTTAAAAGCGAAAAACAACCCCTGCCGTTAGAAAATAGCGCCATCGCGATGATGTTATTAGGCGGGAGTCTGTGTAATGACGCCATATTGGAAGAAAAAGAGAATGGCGAGTTTGCCGCTATAGGTGACCCAACCGAAGGCGCGTTGATCGTTGCAGCAGCACAAGCGGGTTTATGGAAAAATGAACTCGACCAGAATCTTCCCCGGGTTGGAGAATTACCCTTTGATTCTGAGCGCAAACGCATGACAACAGTTCACAAAATTGAGTTTGAAAAACTACCACAATCTCTACAAAAGACTTTTGGAAACCATACCGCTTCTCGCAATTTTGACTACGTGGCTTTTACCAAAGGGGCTGTGGATGGACTGTTGGAATTTTCGACTCAGGTTTGGGTTGGTGGAAAAATCGAACCCATGACAGAGGACTGGAAAAGCAGAATCATGGAAGGCAATAACAAAATGGCCCAGGATGGTATGCGGGTGTTGGGCATGGCATTCCGTGAACACCAATTTGAGCCGAATTTAGAGGAACAACAGCCAAAAGAGGAAGCGTTAATCTTTATTGGCATGATTGCCATGATTGATCCGGCCCGTCCAGAAGTCAAAACTGCAGTTCAGATCGCCAGCCAGGCTGGGATTCGTCCCATCATGATTACGGGTGACCACCCCTTAACCGCCCTCTATATCGCACGAGAACTGGGGATCACCCAGGAAGGAAGCGTGATGACCGGGCAGGAACTGGCTGAAATTGACATGGATACCCTGCGGGAAAAAGTAAACCATGTTTCTGTCTTTGCACGAGTTTCACCGGAACATAAACTTAAAATCGTTCAGGCGCTTCAGGACCAGGATCATATCGTCGCCATGACCGGTGACGGAGTCAATGATGCGCCAGCCTTGAAAAAAGCGGATATCGGCGTTGCAATGGGCATCACCGGAACTGATGTATCCAAAGAAGCAGCAGACATGGTGTTACTGGACGACAACTTCGCCACAATAGTCGCTGCTGTGGAAGAAGGCCGCAGAATCTATGACAACATTCGCAAATTCATCAAATACACCTTGACCTCCAATGCGGGGGAAATCTGGGTAATGCTGATCGGTCCGTTTGTTGGGCTGGGTCTCCCCTTGATGCCCTTGCAAATTTTATGGGTCAATCTGGTTACGGACGGTCTTCCCGGCTTAGCATTGACGGTGGAACCTGTTGAACGAAATACCATGAAACGGAAACCATACCATCCCAACGAGAATATTTTTGGCCGTGGTTTGGCACGGGATATCATCTGGATTGGTTTATTGATGGGCTTGACCTCCCTTGCAGTTGGCATGTGGGGAATTGCCTATGGCACCAGCGGGGAATGGCAAACCATGGTCTTCACCACCCTGACGCTGGCTCAAATGGGGAATGCCTTTGCCACCCGATCAGAACGGGATTCTATTTTCAAGCAGGGTTTCCTTTCTAATAAAGCTATGCTGGGTGCAGTATTGTTGACGTTTGTCCTGCAAATGGCAGTGGTTTACCTGCCCCCTCTGCAAGTAGTTTTCCATACTGAAGCGCTGCACTTGACTGAATTATTGGTCAGCCTATTCGCCAGCGTCATAGTATTCCTTTTGATAGAGTTGGGGAAATTCCTACTCAATCGAAAACAAGACTAATGCACTCATAATGAACAAGACCTCCGCCAAAAATACGGAGGTCTTTGTTTTTAACTATTTTAATCCATGGAGAGCGCTGCAAAAGCCCGCATCAATCCTTCATAGGCTAACCTGGCAACTTCTATAACAATTTCATTCTTCCTGAACGGATCGATATCCATTAATGGTATTGGATTGGCAAATATTACATTGCACTTTTTTTCCGTAATTTGTTCTATGACTATATTACAAGGCAACAGCAATCCCACACGATGATCACTTTGAATTGCACGGTAGGATAATTTGGGATTACAAGCCCCTAATATAACAAATGGCGGCAGGAGATTTCCGGTACTTTCCAACATTTTTTCACTGACAGTCACATAAGAAATGATGCCAAAGTCCTCTTTCTGTAAGGTTTCTCGGATAATTTCGATTACCGTTTGTGTATTTCCAGCAGTTTCGATGCCATTTTTGCCAATTCCATATCCATGATAGGCACCTCTCGAAATACAGTGCGTCACCCTATTGCAAATAATCTTTGGATAAAGAAAAACCATTATGGATATTGTTTTAAATCTTGCGTGACCTATCCCAAGAATAAACTGCGACATGACCCCCATTTTCCATGTGGAAACCCCCATTTACAAAAACTTATCAAGATAATTAACCTAAAACTTATCCCTTTCACTGGCACAGATGATTATGATTAAAGTTAACGATCCTATTTAATAGTTGGAGGTATTTATGGCGTTTACATGGTCAGCACAGTATGAAACAAATATTAGTAAAGTTGATGAACAACACCAGACCATCATTAATCAAATCAATCAATTATTGGAACAAATGAAAGTCGGAAAGGCCAGACATGAATTAAAAGAGCTGCTCGCCTTTTTGGACAGTTACACCAAAAAGCACTTTGCCGATGAAGAAAAAATCATGACAGCCAATAAATGCCCGCTTGAAGAAGTGAACAAACAGCAGCATGCTGTTTTTATTGCCAAACTTGAGGAATTTCAATCTCGGTTTGAAAAGGAAAATGCCAGTGCTACATTAACCCTTGCCGTACAAAAAGAATTAATGGATTGGTTTGTAAACCATATAGTAAAAATTGATTTAAAAATGAAAGATTGCGTTAAATAAACCATCCATATCCTCTGTTGAATCTAGTTTTAAAAATCCTCGCTATTTTTACATTTACCTTTTAGCCAATCCTTCTTTTAATAAGTGGGGTGGTTAAAATTCTTTTCTGCAATGGATTTCAACATTATGGATCCGATGACGGTCTCAATCATCTCTCCAGTCAGACCATAATGCATGTCTATTTTAATAAAAAAAGATTTACAAGGAGAAACAATATGCCAATTACCTGGTCAAACCAATATGCCACCAGTGTTCCGGAAATTGATGAACACCACAAAACCATCATTACTCAATTAAATACCCTGCATGATCAAATGAAACAAGGAAAAGGCAGGCAGGAAATTATTTCCACCCTGGAATTCCTAACCACTTACACCAAGATGCATTTCTCTGCCGAAGAAAAGCTGATGCAGGAATATCGCTGCCCCGTGGCAGAACTAAATAAACAGCAGCATGCGGAATTCCTCCAAAAAGTTGTCGCTTTTAAAACCAGATTTGAAATAGAAGGCGCAAGTCCAACCCTTACCCTAACCATCCAACATGAATTAACGGATTGGATTCTCAACCACATCCTAAAAATTGACCTGAAACTAAAAAATTGTGTACAATAAGCTTGAATTTTTCATCGCAGACAATCATCCAAATTAATATCTATGGGATTTAATTATCGTATGGCAAGCAAATGGTCAACTCAATACTTAACTGGCATTAAAGAAATTGATGAGCAGCACTTTACCATTGTTAAGAAATTATTTGAAATTGAAAAACTGATAATGCTGCCACATTCCAAATCGGAAATTTTAGATGCTCTCATGTTTCTGGAATCATATTCCTTGACTCACTTTAATTATGAAGAGCGGGTCATGGATGAAAAAAAATGCCCTGTCCGTAAGGAAAACAAACAACAACATGCAGTCTTTATGCAGTATATTCATTCTCTTAACCTAAAATTTGCCGAGGGGCAACTCACAGATGATACACTTACATCCGTACAGAAAGAACTATCGGATTGGGTAACAAATCACATCCTTCAAATTGATATGCAAATGAATCTGCAAACTTCTGGTGAGGATACCTAAAAAATCAAGCAAAAAATAGGGCCTGAATGAGTAAAAACCGTGAATTTGAGCAGACCATTAAATCTTGCTTGACCAAGCAGCAGGCTGAGAGTATTAGTTTTCAGGCCTATTTTAATTTGGCTCTCCAAGCAAAAGATGCTGGAAACGGCAAAGGAATATCTTCCATTGCTATGGGAGAATTTGCCCCGCTGATGATTGCTGCTTTTAAACATACATTTTGGGTGGTAAAAGAATTTCTCTTTCGAAAATTCTTTTTTGAAATGACTATCATCAGTCTGAGTGTTGCGTTGTTCTCCTTTGGGATCGGGTTCCTGATTCGCCAATTTTTTGGGGTTGATCTCTAGAATGGCGTCACAACAATCAGCCCTTTCCCGTACTGCTGTTATCACCGGTGCCTCCAGCGGTATTGGCAAGGCATTTGCATTTAAATTAGCCAGCCAGGGGTATGACCTTCTACTCATTGCACGGCGCGAAGAACGACTTTCTGCCCTTGCAGCAGCGCTAAGGCAAAACTATGCCTGTACTATAGAGACTCTGGCATTGGATCTATCCGATCCAGCCAAGATTGAAATTCTGGCGAAGAAGCTCAGGAATCTGCCTGCGCTGCATCTGTTGATCAACAATGCCGGTTTTGGCATCCAGGGTAATTTTGTAACCAATGACCCCAAACGGGAAACCGAAATGATCCTGTTGCATGTGTTGGCAACCAATCAACTCTGCCAGGCAGCCCTGCCCATCATGATACAGCAAAAATCCGGCGTCATTATCAATGTGGCCTCCGTGGCAGGGTTAATGCTGACCCCTCATCACATTAATTATGATGCCACGAAAGGTTATATCATTCTTTTCAGTAAGGTTTTGGCTGAGGAATATCGTCCTTACGGTATCCAGGTGCAGGCTCTCTGTCCAGGATATACGCGCACAGAATTTCATCAACAGAATGATTTTTCAACATTTGACACCCAAAAAACACCTTCGCTATTATGGATGAAACCCGAAACAGTGGTGGAGAAATCTCTGGCAGCATTGAAACACAAGAGGGTGGTTTACATTCCCGGCCTGCTCAACCAGCTTATGACCTGGGTATTTACTCAACCCTTGCTCAGGACCATCATTGTGCCTGTTTATCAACACATGGTGAAATAAACTAAAACAGGAATCCTAATGGCAGAGATCCTGCCCTGAATCCGTAAATCCACCAGGGTTTAAGGGAATAAATTTCCAGGAATACCCCTCACTGCCCAGGGATAAGTTCAACACCCCAAATGTATTGGCGTTATTGATTTCACTATTTCCGGTTGGATCGAATACACCGCGCAGGTAGGCACCCCCAGTGCCAACGATAAAACTTCGAGTACCGTTTTGATAATCAATTTCCCCGTCCTGATTCATCGGAGAAAATCGTTCATAAAAATGATCGTGACCGTTCAAGACCAATTCAACGCCATATCTCGCCGCTAAACGCCAGATAGCATCCATTTTATCGCCATTTCCATGGAAGCCGCTGCTCCAGCGGGGAACATGCCATAGCGCCAACGTACACAATTTTTTGTTTTGCTGCAAATCCTCTTCAAGCCAACGTGCCATTTCGGAATCTGCATTACAACCGCCGATTTGATCACAATTGCTGTTCAGGGCAATCAGGTGCCACTCCCCAATATCGCGGCTGTAATATCCTTTTCCTTTTGGACCAGCCATCTCGCCAAAATAGTCAAAAAAACCGCTGGCATTTTCTACATAATAATCATGATTGCCAATCACAGGAATCATTCGCTCCTTATATTGGCCCCAACTTTCCTCAAAACAATCTTCATATCGCCATAAATCCGATTCATCATTCTGGTTATCCCCAAGAGTAAAGATATACCCTGGCTGCTCTGCCAAAAGCCTGGCTGTCTGGTTGTCTCCATCCTGGCCACAGATGGAAATATCCCCTGCCCCCGTTAGATAAAGAAGAGTGGGGGTGCTGGTAAGTGTTGGCGTGAATGTTGGAGTGGAAGTAGGGATGGGGGTGGATGTCGGCCTGGGAGTTGAAGTAGGTCTCGGAGTTGGTGTAATAGATGAGGTAAGTGTTGGTTCTGCGGGTTGAAATGGTGTTAATGTAGGGGTGGTGTCTTCTGTCAATGAATCCATCTCATATGCTGGTTTCTGTTCCTTACCCGCAAATGGATAAGCACAAGAATTGCATAGAATAGTGCATGCAATCAGTAGTCCAAAAATTCCTGTACGTTTTCTCATCATCCGAATAAATCCCATCTTGTTTTACAAATCACTTTATAATTGTAATTCAAATGGAAAATCAACCCATCATGACTCCTTCATCTCAAAGAAAAAAATCCATCTTTGCGGGACTGTTTGTTACAGGTTTATGGGCCACGTCCTGGGTTTTGATAAAATTTGGATTGAAGGATATCCCACCCATCCTGTTTGTAGGTTTACGTTATACCACGGCCTTTCTCTGTTTATTGCCCTTTTACTTCCAATTGATTCGCAAGAAGAAAGTTCAAGCAATCCCAAACTCCCTGGTTTTTAAATTAATTCTCCTTGGGCTGCTCCTTTATACTCTCACCCAAGGAGCCAACTACATCGGATTATTCCGTTTACCGGCCATAACGGCCAACCTGATTTCCAGTTTTGTTTCCCTTATCGTTGCCCTTCTTGGAATTGTCATCTTAAAAGAAAAGCCAGCAGGCATTCAATGGCTGGGATTGATGTTGGTGTTGGGTGGTACCTGGGTTTATTTCGCCGGGAATACCCAGAACACCACCGATTGGGTAGGCATTCTGATTGTTTTCGGCGGCGTCCTGGCTTCGGCATTGGCGGTTATTCTGGGCCGGTCCATCAATCAGTACAGCGGTCTGCATCCCCTACAAATCACCACCCTCAGTATGGGCAGCGGCGGCGTACTGCTATTAATCATCGGCTTGATGGTTGAAACCATGCCTGCGGTTTTCAGCTTGAAAAGTATTGCCATCATTCTCTGGTTGGCAGTCGTCAACACAGCTTTTGCTTTCACGGTTTGGAACTGGACCCTGCAATCCTTAACAGCCGTGGAATCCAGTGTGATCAACAGCGCCATGCAAATTGAAATCCCCATTATGGCGGTAGTATTCTTAAACGAAAGGTTGAACTGGCAAACTTTGTTTGGACTTATTCTGGCCGCAGCGGGAATCGTGATTGTTCAGGTAGGTAGAACCTGGATGAACAAGCTCAATTATCGACCAAAAAGTCTCAATCGATAAAATCTTCTGCTATTCATTTTTAGATCTAATCTGAGAGACTGCCATCCGGTAGAATAGCACCCGTCATGGAAGCGCCGGTTGTGTTGGTACCCATGATATCTGCACCGGTCAAATTCGTTTTCCGCAAGGAAGCCCCACGCAGATCTGCTCCCACCAGATTGGCATTACTCAGGTTCGCATCGTTAAGGTGACAGTTGCGCATGTTGGCGCTGCGCAAAGTGGCGCCCGTCAAATCCACTCCGTTCAGGTTTGCGTCCACCAGAACCACACCCTGCAAGTAGGCTCCCCGTAAATCCAGCCCGCGTAAATCCGCCCCTTCCAGGTCCACTCCGGGAAGCCAGAGCGGTTTGGGTTGATTCATCAGCATAAAGAGTTGGTATCGATTAAATTCAGCCATGCAACTTCCTAAGCCTGGTTAAGGCTTTCCATTTTTTCAGCAGTTTCCAGAAAATCCTGGATCACTTGATTTACCTGCTGTGGGTACAACAAATGAACATGGTTTTGCCCCTGGGCAAAGCGATGGACTTTGGCATTTGGGTACATTTTTTTCAAAGCCGGAATGCTTTTCAAGGTAATGTTATCATCTTCGGAGGCCAGGAAGAGCATCTCACCCTGCCAGCCTCGAATTCTGGCCGCCATAAATTCAAATTTCTTTTTCATGGCATGGGAGTTCTTTACATAGCCCAGCAGCATTTTTTTCTTCAACCCCTGAATGGATTCTCTATAATAAGCGATGGTGAAATCCCGCCAGTCGCTATCCATGGGCAAATCCTTTTCCAAGGGACGGAGCATGAAATTCCGGATCATACCTTCACTGGTTCGATTATAAAAATTCAGGGTATTGCGGGTACGTAGATCGTGGATTGCTTCTGCATCCCCAAGAATATCGCAATGAGAGATCACCAAATGGGAGACCCGTTCGGGGTGTTTATGCAAAAATGCCTGCGCTAATTCTCCGCCGGCAGCCAGCCCGATAAAACTGGCTTTCTTCACACCTTCCGTTTCCATCATAACAAACAGAGCATCACAAACCTGATCAATATCATAAATTTCCTGCCGGGCATACGCATCCGGCATCAAGAGAGTGGAAGTATCCGCAAAAGTCTCTGCGGTTTTCATCCAGATATCCGCCAGGGTAAATCCACCCGGCAGCAGGATGATTGTACGATCACCACTACCCATTTTCCGATAGTGCCAGGTGGTTTGATTAATGGAAATAGATTTATAAGCTGCTTTTTCACGAAATGACATTAGCAGCTCTTTTTGTTCAGAGGGAACTTTTTCAAAAAAGTTTTCAAAGGTCTTCGGTTTAAAAAACCACATGGTCTTAAATTTCCTTTTTTCAAAAATTGGGGATTTATCCGTCAAAGAAAAATTCCCAACAAGCTTGTCACTACCCCTCGATCAGGAGGGATAGCATAGGGGACTTCTTAGTTGTAATTCCGAAAAAAAACATTTTGGTTATGCGCAATCTCCTCGATTCTTTAAGGCAGTGCACAGCCATGGGCTTTATTTTATACGATTCTAGCGGTTTGCGTTAGTGACCAACGTCAGGATTCCAATCGGATGCAGGAAGTTGCCAACCCGATTGTACCTTCCATTCCAGGGCCTGTTGATCAATGGAGCGAATAAACTCATTTTTTCCATCGGTATAGGCCGCTGGGTCCAAAGGATAGCGGGCAGCCAGATCAACTTTCAGCGCCGCATAGGCTTTTGTTTCTACCGGATGGCTGCGCAGATAATCGCGAAAGAGCAGGTGCCGTTCCACTTGCGGGGAGCCGTCCTCAAAAACATGCAGGTGGGTTTTATGGAACAGATCCCCCTGATGGAAATATCGCCTGCCAGGGATACCGTATTCGCCTTTGGGTGTATATCCCAAAGAACAGATCATTTCATCAAAGTCATCCACTTTTTCGATAATCCGCACCACCAACAATAAATCCAGCGTGGGCTTGGAAAGCAGACCGGGTATGGCTGTGCTGCCAATGTGATAAATGGAATCCCAGCATAACCAGAATACAGGATAGAGCCGCGCTGCCTCACCAGCGAATTGCTGCGGCCAGGTTGGGTCATAGGGTACCATGATTACTTGTCTCTTTTGTTCTTCCATCAAGTCTGGCTCCTTTTATCCACAGGGTTATCCATATTTTATCCACAAATTCTCCACTTCTGGGAGAATTGGCAGGTATTTTCTGGGGAACTTTCTGTGGAGAGTCTGGGATAAACGGACAGCTTCAAATTGTCGACAATTTGAGATACAATATTTTCAATCAACCATTTACCCAAGAGGAGCGACCATGACAGCCTATCAGGACTTCGAAACCTATGTAGCTCAAATCAATGACCTTTGCTGCGTCAACAATTTATTGATGTGGGATGATCAGACGCAAAAGCCGGCCGGTGGAACTGAAACCCGTGGATACCAGATTAAGACCATTTCGGAAATTGCGCAGGAACGCTTCACCGATCCAAAAATGCTGCGCTTGATCGAAGCGGCGGAGCAAGAAACCCAATCAGAGTCCGCAGATTCCCCAAGGGTTCGAGCGTTACAGCAGGCGCGTTCGGCATACGAAATTGTCGCCCGAATTCCGCTTTCCCTGGTGGGAGAATTTTCTTCACACAAGACCAATATGCAGCTGGTCTGGCAGGAAGCCCGTGCCAAAGATGATTTTAAGTTGTATGCCCCTCATCTTGAAAAAATGGTGGCAATCAAAAAACAATACGCCGAAGCCATCGGTTATAAAGCCCATCCTTATGATGCCTTGCTGCTGCGCTATGAACCGGATATGACCGCAGCCCTTTTGAAGGAGCTATTTGAAGAGTTAAAAAAAGGCCTGCTGCCCATCATCCAACGGGCCAGTAACCAGGACAAACCCCGTAATGATTTCCTGCATCGTGAATATCCGGTGGAGATGCAAAAGAAGTTTGCCAGTGAAGTGGTCCAGCGCTTTGGCTATGATATGAACCGCGGCAACATCGGCGTGGCGCCGCACCCGTTTGAAATTTCCTTCACCCGCAACGATGTGCGCATCACCACCCGCTTTGATCCGCATTTCATCAATATGGCCCTGTTTGGCCTGTTCCATGAAAGCGGACACGGGATGTACGAGCAGGGGGCGGATCCTTCCATCACGCGCAGTGCCCTGACCACGGACTTCATGGGCATGTACGGCGTAGCCGGGGTCAGTTACGGCTTGCATGAATCGCAATCCCGCTTGTGGGAAAATATTGTCGGGCGCAGCCTGCCCTTCTGGCGCCATTATTACCCCGATTTACAGGCCACCTTCCCTCAATCGTTGCAGGATGTAAGCTTGGATGAATTCTATCGCGCCATTAACCGTGTGGAACCCAGCCCCATCCGCGTGGAAGCCGACGAAGTAACCTACAATTTTCACATCATGCTGCGCGTGGAAGTGGAAATGGCCATGCTGGACGGCAGTTTGAAAGTAAAGGATTTACCGGAATTCTGGCGGGAAAAGATGGTTTCCTATCTGGGATACAGCCCCAAGAATAATCGTGAGGGTGCCTTACAGGACATCCATTGGGCATCCGGTGATTATGGTTCCTTCCCCTGTTACACCATTGGTAACGTCATGTCCGCCCAGTTCATGGAAGCGGCCAGAAAACAAATACCGGATCTCAGCAGCCAGATTGAATCCGCGGAATTTACACCGCTGCGCAGCTGGTTAACTGAAAATATTTACCGCCACGGACGAACCTTCAGCCCCAATGAATTAATGGTACGCGCCACCGGCAAACCACTCTCTACGCAAGCTTACCTGGCGTATATTCAAAACAAGTTCCAGGATTTGTACCCTTCAAAATGAAATATTGCTTGCTTTGATTTATGCAAAAACACTCCAAATTGGCTTTGGAGTGTTTTCTTTATATCCTCTTTCCCTATTATATGACAGGAGTAGGGGGTGTTGATAACCATCTGGTCCAACTATAACAAATGAAGTTAACAAATTGTGGGGTGGGTTTACCAGGTGTAGAATGGATGGGCGCCATTTTTGAAACCCGCCTCTATATAGGATTTGCATCGCAATATCAGCTCGAAATGGTAAATGGGCAGGGATTAACACCATCTACTACAAGATTTTCTATGTGCACTTTTAATATCGTATTCAATTTAGCTAAAACAAATGGTTGTCAACGCACCTTACTTGCTGAAAGCGGGAAAATCCGGCTTCATTTAACCCTTTATTCCATCCCCAGACAGCGTACCAACAGGGTACGCACCTGCGGATGCTGGCGATGTTCAAACAAATATACCCCCTGCCAGGTGCCCAGAGCCAGACGACCTTTTTCCACCGGGATGGTCTCACTGCATGAGGTCAGCATGGCGCGGATGTGGGAGGGGGAATCGTCGCTGCCTTCCATGGTATGTTTGTACCAGGCCTGTCTTTCCGGGACCAATTTTTCCATAAACTCTTCCATATCCAGGCGGGCGCTTGGATCATAACTTTCACTGATCAGCAGCGAAGCGCTGGTATGCTGCAGGAACAAATAGCACAGCCCTTCCTGCATGCCCGATTCCTGGATGACGCGATCGATGGCCTCCGTACAGGGGTATAATCCCTTTCCGTGGGTTTGAAGCGCCAAACTTTGTTTAACCCATTGCATGGTTTTGTCTCCCTTTGAGGCTGAGGTTGCTAAAAACCACAGCCCAGTGATATAGTATCATCGTACCTCTCATTTTAGCGGAGCTTCCATGAAACTAAAACCCTTCCAACTTGAGCTCTATTTTGCAAAGTATGAATTCACCTGCCCGCATATGTTATGCGCCTCGGATTGTGAAAGCCTCAGCATTGAGGAATTACTGGCTCTTTCCGGAACCAGCCCAAAATCCTTTCTGCAGTCCCATTTAGGGTATACGGATTCCCAGGGCGACCCCGCCTTGCGAGAAATGATCGCGGCCGGCGTACCCGGGGTGACGGCGGAAGAGGTGGTTTTTCTTTCCGCACCCGAAGAAGGGATTTACATCGCCCTAAATGCAGTCCTTTCTGCGGGGGATCATGTCATCGTGCTTTCCCCGATCTATGAAAGTTTGCTCAATTTGGCGGAACAAATCACCGGCAATGTCAGTCTTTGGCCATTTCGCCTGATCGACGGACATTGGACACTGGATGAGCATGAATTATACGCCCTGGCAACGCCTAAAACCAAATGCCTGATCCTCAATTTTCCGCACAACCCAACAGGCTACCTACCCGATGCAAGCCAGTTTAAACGCATCCTCGAGTGGGCAGCCAGCCGAGGTATTACCGTCTTCAGTGATGAGATGTACCGGGGGTTGGAGTTGGCTGGCCGCGGCAGCCTGCCATCGGCCATAGAGCTTAATGACCAGACTTTGGTCTTGAGCGGGCTTTCAAAAACGTACGGCCTGCCCGGCTTGCGTGCTGGATGGCTGATTGTGAAAGATGCCGCCCTGCGTGCCGAAATATTGAATTGGAAACTGTACACCAGCATCTGTGCCGCCAAACCCGGCGAGGTGTTGGCTCTGGCAGCCCTGCAATGCAAGGAAGTGCTGGCTCAGCGTAATCGTGATCTGATCACCAGCAATATCACAGGCGCCGCGTCCTTTTTCAAGCGCTGGGACTCTCTGTTTACCTGGATTCCCCCTCAAGCCGGATCGGTGGCCCTGATTGAAATCAAGCAACCATCTGCCCAGGCTTTCTGCGAGCAATTGGCGCAAGCTGGTTTCTTATTGCTGCCCAGCAGCTATATGAATTTTGGAGATCAGCATGTGCGTTTTGGCTTTGGTCGTCAAGAGTTCCTTGCCAATTTAAAGGCATTGGATGAATACCTTAGCGCAAACTTTTAATTAAAAGAGCCTGCCCCAGCCTCTGATCTACGAAATTATTAACTGCACCGCATATAAAAAAAGACCGTTCGAAGGATTCTATGAGTCCAGAACCAGACAAAACCGAAAGTCAACAATCCGCCCAGGAAGCGCTGGCACAGGCCATCGCCTGTTACAACCGCCATGATGGGTTCAACGCCCGGCAATGGGCAATTCGGGCTGCCTTGCTAAATCCAGGCCTGGAAACACCCTGGCTGTTATTGGCTGCCGTTGTACAACCAGCTTTTGCCTTCCCCTATTTAGAAAAAGTTTTGACGATTAATCCACAGAATCAAAGGGCAAAACAAGGTCTCGCATGGGCAAGACAGCACACACAGCCAATTGAAGAATCCACGAACCAAGAAGATGTCCTGTCTCATCCGCCGAATCAAAAGAGAAGAGCGGTCTTTGTGCAGCTTTTACTTAGCCGCAGTGTCAGCAGCCTGCTAATTTTGTTAACCATCGCTTTTCTCACCCTGTTAGGCATCCAAATGGCCAGTCAGGGCACCCAGCGGCTTTCCATTGATTTTGGACAGGCAGTTCTGGATGCATTTCGCGCCACATTGCAGTACATCTTCAATCACCCGCCCACTTATTACTGGCACAAAGCCGACGTACCTGCTATTCAAGTGGTACTGGAGCTGTTCCTGCATTCCACTGGTCTGCTGCTATTCTCACTGCTGATCGCATCGAGTGTCGGCATTCTTTTTGGCATCCTGGCAGCACTGATCCGCTCGAAGCAAGCCAAACCAGCAATTCTCTTTTTATCCATTTTGGGCATCTCCACACCCAGTTTTTTACTAGCCATGCTGTTGAGAATTTTAAACGTTCAGGTGTATACCCTTTTTGACCTTTCCCACGCCATCCTGCCGCCCAGCGGATTCGGCTGGGATGGACACATTATCATGCCTGCCATCGTACTGGCAGCCCGGCCGCTGGCGCAAATCATGCAGGTGACGTATGTCTCCATGCAGGAAGTTTTAGCGCAGGATTACATCCGTGCGGCAAAAGCGCGCGGTGCCTCCTTGAAGATTCTGATCAAAGACCATGCACTAAAAAACATCCTCATTCCTGTTTTGACCACCATAGGCACTTCACTGCGCTTCTCCCTAGCCAGCCTGCCGGTGGTGGAAGTTTTCTTTGTCTGGACAGGTATTGGGACAGCCGTTCTGGATGCCATCGAAAATCAGGTTCCCACCTTAATCACCGATCTAATGGTCTCACTCGGACTGCTCTTCCTCCTGGTAAATCTGATTATTGAACTGCTCTATCCACGCATTGATCCGCGCCTACAATTTGCTGCCACTCCGGAGAATGAAGGGGATATCCACGAGTCCGGCAATACCCCGCTAACGCAGATGGTGCGTGAAATTATTGCTCAAACAAAGGAAATTTTCAGCCGCCAGAAAAAAAATCAGGGTAATGCAAATTCAACTTCTATTTCGCCAATTTCAACCAAATCATGGCATGAGAAGAAAACAATCGAACCTGCTGTTGGCTTCCTCGGCCTGGATAGTCGGCGGATAAAAATCATCCGCAATGGACTTTCCAACCGCACGCTGATGTTCGGCGGACTCTTGGTCCTTGGATTTTTCCTACTGGCTCTCTTTGGAAAAAGCTGGGCGCCGTTACACCCCTTTGAAACGCACAGCATCATGACCATTGAAGGCGTAATTCAAGCCCCACCATTTGCACCCTCCTCGATGTTTCAAGTGGGGTTCGGATCCCATTGGCAGGGATGTGCTATCGCTCATCTTGAGCGGTGCGCGGCAGACTTTTGCCCTGGCAGTTTTTGGCATGATCGCCAGGATGATCCTGGGGGTAATGATCGGGATGATTGCCGGATGGTGGCAAAACAGTTGGCTGGATAAGTTAATCAAAGCCCTGATCAATGTATGGGCAGCGTTCCCCAGCACCTTCTTCGCGATGATTTTGATTCTGGCTTTGGGCATTGAAAAAGGGATGGGTGTTTTTATCCTGACCCTGTGTGCAGTTGGATGGGGTGAAATAGCGCAATATGTCCGTGGACAGGTCATTATTCAGAAACCTCTGCTGCATATCGAAGCAGCACGTTCGATTGGAGCGCGTGCCTCCCAGCTTTTAAAAAATCACGTATTTCCTCAAATGCTGCCATCCTTGATTGTACTTTCCGTAATGGAAATTGGCAGTGTATTGATGCTGCTGGCTGAATTGGGATTCTTGAATATTTTCATGGGCGGCGGTTTCCGGGCAGAAATCGGCGAGACGGGCGCTATGGTGCCGGTGGTTTATTTCTTCTCCGATGTTCCTGAATGGGGCGCCATGCTGGCCAACATCCGTAATTATTGGCGCAGCAGTCCCTGGATGGCCTGGTATCCGGGTGTTTTCTTTTTTGCTGCCATCCTTTCTTTCAACCTTTTTGGGGAAGGCTTACGCACATTTATTGAAGAGAGCAAAATTAATATCAATCGTTTGCTGAATCGATATACCGTGCTGGCAGGCGTTATTTTGTTGATGATTGCCATTTACAGTTTTCAAAGCAATACCCCCTTGAAAACATACAAGGAACAATCGTCCCAGTTTAACGAGCAAAACGTGATGGAGGATATTCGTGTCCTTTCCTCCCCACAAATGATGGGCCGCGAATCCGGCATGCCGGGAAATAAATTGGCTGCCGATTACATCGCTCAACGGATGGAGGAAGTGGGACTGTTCCCGGCAGGAGAACATTCCGGTTATCTGCAAACGAAAAAGAATATTATCTGTCATCTGGATGCAACCCCCATCCTGGAATTCATCGCCGCAGATGGAAGCGTGGAAAAAACTGTTTCCTACCGTTCAGGGTTTACCGAAAGTGTGCCCCGTGCCCCCGATCCAGGGGACGTTACCGCCTCCGTCGTTGGGCTGGCGGTTGGACAGCACAGCGGCACAACAAGCCGGCCCTTCGTCATCCGGGATGAAAAGACAGATGGAAAAATCATATTGGTACGCAGCGAAGAACTTGCCAGGATTACCCCCAGCAAGGCAAGCGGGGTTTTGGTCATTCAGCCCACGGACGATTTTCTTACGCATCGCTATCTCTTCACCATCCCTCGCTTCTATCGATCGCTGGGCATACCCTATTTAAATGTCTCTGAAAGCCTGGCCGATTACATTCTGCAATCGGCTGGCAGCAGCCTGGCAGAATTGGATGCCCAGAGCAGCCAATTGGAATTAAACTCGGTATGGGTTAGTAATTCTGCCCCTCCAATGCATATGAACGTGGCTTGCACAGGGGATCAGTCTGCTGAAGAAGTCTATAATGTCATCGGTTTTATACCAGGGGAGGATTCTTCCCATGGCGGTGGGACATCCAACCGGGATAATCAAGTCATTCTGGTCAGTGCCTATTTTGACGGCCTTGGTTACGAAGCAAATGGCAATTATTACCCCGGTGCCAATGACAATGCCAGTGGCGTAGCCATGATGTTGGAAATAGCCCGCATCATAAAACTGGCGGATTATCCCCCGGATAAAACCATCCTGTTTGTTGCCTGGAACAGCGGTGAACGGTTGGAAAGCCTGAGTACAACTGGCGTGCTCAATGCCAGTACCGGTTTTGCGCTGTTGAATACGGAAGCGGTGATTGAATTAAGCGGTGTTGGCGGCGGCAGCGGAAAAGCCATTTCGATTTCATCCGGAAGCAGCTATCGTCTGGTGACGCTGTTTGAAGAGGCTGCAGCCGAATTCAATTACCCCATCACTTCACGCGGCACCACACCTCATGCAGGTTTTCAACAAAACAGCAGCCATGGCGGAAGAACCGCTTTGACGGCTTTTGTCAGTTGGGATGGCTCGGAAACCTGGGCTCATACCCCCTGGGATACCATTGAACAAATTAACCCGGAAGCCATCAAGAAGATCGGGGATACCACCAGCCTGGTGATCTCCGTTATAGGACGGGAGGACAATTATTAAAAGAAAACGGCACTCTCCGGAAGGAAAGTGCCGTAAAAAAGAGGAGAATGCTGCTAGTAATGTTCACCCTGGCTGGTTAATTTTCCCAATCCTGTAATGGTTCGGTCAGTTTCGGGAGTGCCATAATAATTAATGTTTCCGCCACCGCTGATGACAACCGACAAGTCCCGTTCCACCCAAAGATCTGAATTTCCCAATCCGCTAACGATCACAGAAGTTGTCTGGCTTTGCAGGTCTTCTGCATGATAGTTTCCAGCACCTGTAATATTGACCTTTTGAGTGTCTACAACACCACTCATTGTGATATCCCCAGCCCCACTAATTACAACATCCAAAGAAGCTGCGGATAAGTCTGTGATTTCCATGGAACCAAATCCGGTGAGATTAATATCCAACTTATCTGCCACAATTTCATCAGCTTTGACATTGCCTGCACCTAACATTTGGATCCCTGTAATTTCCTGCATGGTGATGTAGTAATTAATTTCTTTGGTTGGAATGATATTGAATCCCTTTTCCACGCCAATCACCAATCTATCATCTTTGACTGTTGTGGTTATTTTTGAAATGATATTTTCCTCGGCTTCAATAACCACCTTATTTGTATTGCCTTGTACAATATACAAATTTCCGATACCGGAAAGCACGATCTCTGAAAAATCACTTACGGTCCGTTCTTCTTTGGTAATAACACCCGAGCCTTCCGTGCGGTTGATATCAACTGAAACACCGCTAATTGTACATGCCATCGAAAGGATGGCCAAAATCACCAGGGTTAAAAACATCGTCTTTTTCATTTTTTCCTCTTTTTAACGTTAACCTATTTTCACTTCATATACGGATCGGATTCCATAAAGGTTGCAAATGGATTCGCGAGTCTTATTCAAAATGTTCATTGCTCTATTTTCAATATTTCAGATAGTATTTTTATTCTTCTTGTGTAATAATTAAAGTTTACCCCATGAAACAAAACTGGAACTTTTTATCTGATTCATTGGAAGCTTTGACATAATGACACAATTTGCGTACACTGCCGCACCAATGGAAAGACTCCTAATCTTTCAGCCATTTAATCTGCAGCAAACATCTTCTCTACGGGATGAACTGCATGGTTTACTCATTTCAAAAAATAATTTACCGAATCAGTTGATTGGTATCCACTTGGCATCTTCGCCGGGATTCAGCGTACTGCCTCAACATACCTTGCTGCCGCAAATATTACCTTCGAAGAATTATTATCAAAACGTGGCAACTTCTGTCCTTGAGGTGTGTGAAAAAAATAGCGCAACTCCTGCAGCGCCTATTTGGATCGTACTGGACATGAATTGGATAAATTTATTACCCAATCCCATGGAACAGCAGGAAAATTTCTTTAATCAATTAATTCAAAATGAGACATTAGCCTATTATCATTTTATTTTTCATTTTAATCTTGCAACCATACCATCATCCCTGATCCAACAAAGTTTATCTTTGTACCCTGACTTCTATTGGAATCGTCAATTATCCAAAAATATTTTTTACCAATCCGCTGATGAGCCAAACAAAAACAATCCCATTCCCCATTGGTTATCCATCGTAGCTGAACATTCCATGAATGAATCTTTTCCAGAATACAGCGATGATTTCTTTCATCAAACTTATGATAGTTTTCCACACCCTGTTCTAGAAGCCGATTACACGGAAATCATTGAAGCATTGAATCAATTAAAACGGGAACAGCCGGATCATTGGCAGATAAGCCTGCAGGAAGATTTTCATATTGTCCTTGAAATGCTAAAAAAATTACATATCAGACATGCCAATCAAACTGCAATTCAATGGGTTGGGGCAGAAAGCGAGCAGGATTTCTTCAATCGGTTTCCATCACAAGCATCCCATCTGGTCATTGCGTCTTTTCATGATCACCTGCTGCAATTGGTTGAGGATGTTTTCCCTGTTCAATTGACAATTGATTTGGATGTCATGAGTAAGAAAGAGTTTCAGCTTATTTTGGATGTAATACCGAGGGAACCAGGCAAATTCAACCGAATGATGTTTATCGGCCAAAAAAATACCAGGCAAATGGAAAAAGAATACCTGGAGTCATCACTTTATAAGATTTCCCAATTAGTCCATACCGAACGTGATCTGGATTCCCTGTACCGGTCGATCCATGTCATTCTCAATGGTTTGGTTAATGCTAAGAACATGTATATTGCAATATTTGATGAAGAAAAACAAATCCTGCAGTATCCCTTTCACATAGACGAGATGGACGGATACCCCGGACAAATTGGACTTCGGAACGGAAAAACAGAATATGTCTTAAGAACAGGAAAAACTCTATGGGTATCGGATGATAAGGATGCTGAAAATATCAGACAGGGAAAGTATAAACTTTATGGAACCCCATCCAGTGATTGGTTAGGCGTACCCCTGATTACTCAAAACACAACATTTGGTGTAATGGCTATTCAAACCTATGATGGTAGCCTTTTATCTGAAAATGATAAGTCCATTATGGAATTTTGCTCTTCCCAAGTTGCGCTAGCTATCGAACGGAAAATAGCTGAAAATCGCCTCATGCAAAATCAGCAGGAGCTTTCACAAATTTTGATGGGCAGTTCCATTCCAACACGGGTAGTTGATAAACATAAAAAGACAACGCTATTTAATAAAGCGTATGAAAAATTATCAGGACTGTCTGCTGAGGAAATCCTGGATAGTTCGAATCATCCCTGGGAAATTCTTAATCGCCCCAACGTTCCTTCAATCACGGATTTAATTGCATCAGCTGCCACTGAAAACCTCATTTATGCTTTGTATTTGAATTCCATTAAAAAGCATTCCTTAATTGATGGTGCATTTGTATGTGAAAACCTGCGAATCAAGACAAAAAATGGTCAATACTGGGTAAATCTTACTGCATCACCTCTTAAAGACTTGCAGGGAAATGTTATTGGCGCTATTGAAAATGTCCTTGACATGTCTCAAAGGGTTAAGGCAGAAGATGATATACGGGTATTTAAGACAGCCGCGGATTATGCCAATACCGGGATGTTAATTGCCAATCCCGAAAAACAAATTGTCTATATCAATACCTACCTGGCAACTAAATTGGGGTACCTACCCAAAGATTTGTATATGAAACCAGTTTCCACGCTCTTCAAAATCCAGCATGAACAAATTGAAAAATTAATGGAGACCGTCACGGATGGAACCAATACATTGCGTGATCTTGAAATCAACATGCAATCAGCCGATGATGAGAATATTCCCTTCCTCATTAATGCAGTCAAGATTGAAACCACGCTCAATCAAGAGATCTTAATCTCCTTTGCATGTTTTAACATCTCAACACAGAAAAAACGGGAAGAAGCTTTAAATCGTTATGCAAATCGCCTTGAGATTTTACATAAAATTGACGAAGCCATTCTGGAAGCAAATTCCACGGAGGAAATTGCACGGAGTGCCCTGCATATTTTCTTGCAGTTAGTAAAATTTTCCTGTGCAGGCATTATTGAGATCTGTAACGAAGAAACCACTAACCTGTACCAAGCTCATTATGATCATGGAAGATATACCGAAGAAAACGAACAGCACAAAATGTGCTCGCCCAAATTGATGGAAAGACTGCTCAAAAATGATCTGTTTATTTCACAGGATGTTGATCATATTACCAATGACCTTACTGAGGATGATTCTTTCCCCATCAAGTTATCTATCCAGTCCTGTATGGTCATTCCACTGGTTGTGAAACATGATGTCATCGGGCAGTTTTTGGTAGGGTTCTCCCAGAAAAATTCACTCTCACCGGAAATTATGGAAATCATCAAAGAAGTCTCCAGAATGATCTCGATTGGAATCTATCAAACCCATCTTTATGAAAAGATTCAGGAGATGGCAACTATTGATGAATTGACCGGCATTTTCAACCGGCGGCAATTGATTGAACTGGGTGAACGCAGCCTGGCCCAAGCCATTCGATATTTTAAACCCCTCTCTGTAATTGTTTTTGATATCGATAACTTCAAACAAGTTAATGACACCTATGGGCATCCTTTTGGAGATCAGGTTTTAAAGGCAGTGGTCAAACGCTGTCAGGGAATTGTTCGGATGATGGACATATTGGGTCGTTATGGCGGTGATGAATTTGTAATTATCCTGCCTGAAACCGGAATGGAACAGGCTAATCAGGTTGCCAACCGGTTGAAAACCGGTGTTTATGATACCCAATTCCAACTGAACGAAATCCTCATCACCCTCTCCATCAGCGTAGGAATCTCCGAATTAAAGCAACCCATGGACACATTGACGAGTTTGATTAACCAAGCTGATGAAGCGATGTATGTTGCAAAAAAATCCGGTAGAAATCAGATCGTATTAACTCGCTGAAAACTCAAAAAATGGTTATTGAATCAACCTGTTTTCGATTAATGGCAAACCAGGGCTGATTTGATTTCCACTCCCCTTGAAGTGTCTTATCCGCATGAGACTCTTGATACACGGATTCCATTTCTTGACAATTAATGCTTTTCTTCTGCATTATCCAACGCTTCATCCCTCTGGCAGTTCGCCCAATTGAATCGTCATTTTTTTCAATCGTAATCCATTCGTCGCTCTCTATGTGATTTCCATCCGGATGCTCAATTTGTAATTCAAGGATCTCCGATAGGCGCCGTAATTGGTGGGAGACCTTCTGTAGGTATAGCAGTGCAGAGACAAAAAGAACAGCCAGCACCAGGGTGCCTTGAATTATTACCATGGTTGTCCAAATCCGCATGGGTAGACTTTGAAATTCTTCAGCATACAATTGACCCAAGAATAGAAACAGATAAGGGAGGATTGATATTCCGGCGATCCATGGGAGTACGGACAAAATCCATTTCTTAACCAGATTTTGTTCAGACCGATTATGAGTGTTCACTTTCCTTCTAATTTGCATAACTTCCTTTATATCTCAATTCTATGGTTTTCTTTATTTTCGCTCATTTCATGCAAATTTTGATTAAGGATTTGTTAAGGGTTGATGAAGAGAACAAAAAACATTTATCGCCGACCAATTGGTTAGTACCTAACCCTGCTCAGTGATGACTTTTTTAAGAAAAATATCGGGGATCGGTATTCATGGTAAGCAAAAGGGCAGATAATTTTGTACATTTCCTTTTAAACGGTTTTTTTATTACAGATAGTTTTTGTTTTCGCTATGATATGAATACTAATAGAATGATCACGTTCCATATTGAGCAATTTTTTTTGTCCGACCCATTGTTTCAATATTCAATGGGGGAAATCATACTCGCACTTTGCTTCTGTCATTCCCGTTCAGCCTCAGTATGTTATTTTCCAGTCAATTAATTCTTAATATAACCCATATTGGATTTACTCTGTAGCTTCTCTACCCTGCTTTCAAATCAAACTTTCTCTCTACAGGGAGAAATCTACATGGATTTGTGAATATTTTTCAGGAGATTCGCATGAAGAATATAAAAATATCAACCCGTTTACTCATTGGATTTGGCATCCTAATTCTCCTAATGGTTATCTCCAGTACAATCACAACCATAGGCTTGGGTAATATTACAGAACAGTCTAAAATCACAAAGCAATCGACTCAAATATTATTATTAATCGATACGCTTCGTCAACAGGAAAAAAATTATATAATCCGCGGTGACGCCATCTTTAACAATGACTCAGAAAATGCACTTGGAAAATTTCAAACAGCCTATAAAAAACTTAAAATTACCATCACGGATACAAAAGCGATGGTAACCTCTGAAGATAATCTGGCTCTCCTCAATAACATGGAGACGCACTTAAATAACTATTACTCTTCATTTTATGTAGACTACATTGCTGTTGAGAATCAAAAAATTGAACTGGCTGATAATCTGAAGGATGAGGAATATAAAGTAATAAATTTAACCATCGCTATGCAACGGGATCAGAAAAAAAATCTGATTTTGGAAATAGATCAAGGATTAGATAGTTTTGAATTATCAGACAGGCTTACCAATAGCGATGATATAGTTGTCATTCTCCGCAGTATGCTGGAGGTCGGCAATACAACCAGAAATTACATGTTGAATAAGGATGAGCAATCCAAATTGCTGGTTATCAGCCAACTGACAGAAATGCGCAACCGGTTGGGAATTTTACAAACCCGGATGGACAGCCAGGAGGCGATTGATCAAGCAGATGGTATTATCGCTGCTATCATCACATATGAGGATGCATTTACAAAATACGTCGCAGGCAATAAAGCTCAAACTGAACAAGAGTTAAAGTTTGTTGCCGATGCACGGGAATTGCTTTCGGATGCCCAAGAGATTCAGAATAATGCAAATACCATCTCTGCAAACATAATTACGACAAATAATTATGTGACCGTTTTATTTGGTATGTTTTCTCTTGCAATTGGGCTAATTTCAGCAACCATAATAACCAACTCAATTATAAAACCGGTAAAAAAGATTCAACTCATCGCTGAAGAACTTGCGCTGGGCAACGTTGAAGTCGAGATAAATATCAATCAGAAAGATGAAATTGGCGCCTTGGCAAAAGCATTCCAAAAAATGATTGCCCATATCCAGGAAACTGCCCAAAATATGGTCCAGTTAGCAAATGGCGATCTTACAATCACAGTTACACCCAAAAGTGAAAATGATAGTTTGGGAAATGCTAATTTGACCATGGTGCAGAAATTAAGATCTGTTATTGAGGGAATCTCAAATAATGCTATCCAAGTTGATTTGTCTGCACAGGAATTGGCATCAGCCTCTGATCAAGCAGGATACGCCACAGCACAAATTTCCACTACCTTCCAGGAAATTGCGAAAAGCACACAGAAACAAACTGAATCCGTTACGGAGGCTTCCACAACCATCGAACAGATGGTGCAGACCATTGATGGCGTTGCCAAGGGCGCACAAGAACAAGCCATGGCTGTTGGCAAAGCGTCCGAGATTACCGCTCAATTAAGTGAATCGATTGAAAAAGTTTCCAGCAATGCTTATGCGGTTAGTTCTGGCTCCGCTCAGGCGACTCAAGCGGCAAATGATGGTGCAAAAACGGTAGAGAAGACCATCGCTGGCATGCAGCGAATTAAAGAAAAGGTCGATATTTCTGCTCAGAAAGTGCAGGAGATGGGCGAACGATCTGAAGAAATTAGCACGATATTAAAGACTATTGATGAAATTGCATCCCAAACTAATCTTCTGGCATTGAACGCTGCGATTGAAGCAGCCAGGGCCGGCGAACACGGAAAGGGATTTGCGGTGGTAGCGGATGAAGTCAGGAAATTAGCTGAACGATCATCGAGTGCCACCAAAGAAATTGCCATTTTGATTACTACCATACAAAGCACCGTCACCCAGGCCATCCTAGCGATGAATGAAGGAGCCAGTGAGGTTAGTTATGGAGTAGTCGATGCACGGGAAGCCGGGGTGGCGCTTGGAAAAATTCTTCTTACTGTCAAAGAGGTAGCCAATCAAGCTGAGATGGCTGCTTCCGCAGTGCAGGAAATGCATCAGGCATCACAAATTTTGGTGGAATCCGTAGACAGTGTCTCCTCGGTAGTGGAAGAAAATACCGCAGCATCCGAAGAAATGGCAGCCAGTTCGAGCGAAGTTCTCAACTCCATTGAAAGCATTGCCAGTATCAGCGAAGAGAATAGTGCAGCAGTGGAAGAAGTCTCGGCATCTGCAGAAGAAATGACAGCTCAAGTGGAAGAAGTTTCCGCTGCGGCGCAATCTCTGCGTGATATGTCGCAAAAATTCCTGGATGCCATTTCGATTTTCAAACTGACCAACACCGTCAAACAAATTGATACTTTCAAGTTGGCTCATATTAAATGGGTAGATGACTTGAAAGCCATGCTGGCGGGAAGAAAAGAATTAAATGCAGAAGATGTTGTTGACCATACCGAATGTTTATTGGGAAAATGGATGATGAAGCAAGAAGGAAGTGAGCTTTCCCTGAGCCCTGCTTTCCAGGCCATCAAAAAGCCCCATCAAACGATGCACCAGCATACGGGTATGATTATTTCACTCTTTGTCAATGGGGATTTTACCGGCGCCAAAGAGGCTCTGATGGAACTGGAAACGTATTCCAATGAAATTGTTCAACAACTAACCATTCTTGAAAATGATATTAAACAAGCAGAAGAAGAAAAAAAAGAAGAAGAATAAACACCGATTCTCATCTAAAAACAGAGGTTTATCCTATGGATAAATCTCTGTTTTTAAAACTGCTTAATGAGTGTTCGTTATTTTAGAAAAAGTTACTGGGTAGCAGCCATTTTAGGTTTTTGAAATTAGTTGCCTAAAATCCCCAATGTATACAGGGTTTTCACGTCCAAGTCCCGTGTGGCCTGTTTTTTGCCATCCAGGGTGATAGTACTACCAATTTGGATCAGCGTGGGTGTTGTGGTATCCAGAATTTGTACATTTTCCGCAATCACCGTCGAAGGACCGTAGGCAGGTTTTTTAATATAGGCTGCCAACCCTGCAACTTTCGCTTCTTGAATGACAGAATTTTGGATCAATAGACTGGATAAATCTTTTGCAGCAACGCCAATGCCGATCTCCGAGATGTTTAACTTTTCTGCACTGAGGTAACTGTCTTCACCCACAGATATACCTTTGTCTGTAATTCGCAGCATCGTACTCTCCACAACATGAACTGTAGATCCACTGACATCCACTCCATCACCGCCAATATCTTGAAAATGACATTCAATAATTTCACCCTGGGTAAAATCACCATCAAAAGCATCAGAGGGAGTATCCTGAATTGTCAGCCTTTCAAAGAGAAAATCAGTGCGGATTACATTGATTGCATCTTCGGTAAATGCGTGCTGAATAATTGAATCCCTCAGGGTAACCGGGCTTTTAAAAAATGTTATCCCGCCGGTTAATATCCAACCATCCCGGGCGATTCCGGAAGTGTTTTCAATCAATAAATGTTCGAGCAGCGATCTCTGTTCTGAATTGAGGACTACCAAGCCAGGCCAACTCGTCTCGATGGAGCTAAAGACTACCGGTTGAGATTCCGTTCCCTTCACCTGCAATGGACTGTAGCTCAAAAAGACCGCTTGTGGTGCAAAGGATAAATGCGTTCCAGCTTGCACAACAATCTGCCAGCCTGACGGAATCACCAAATCGCGTCCTATGACCCAATCTCCGCTCAGAAAGGTAAGTGTTTTATCGAACGTTGTAGCCCTGATAAAGGGGAAGGTCGAAACCAGGGCATCGATGTCCAAGGCTTCCGGTATAGGCCGTCGTGTAATCAACTCTGGAGGTTGTTCAGGAATCATCGCAACCAAATAATTACGGTCTAAACCGCTCAGCTTTGTTTCCAGTTTCCAAACAGTTTCATCCAGAAGGGATTTCTTTAAGGAATCATTGATCTCATTTTTTTGTAATATCTCTTCAAATCGTCCAGATGGAACACACAAATTGAGAAAAGTATCCTGATCTTGATAAGCCTTAAGTCTAAGCCCGGTTGGCAATTCGCCTACCAAGGCAGCAGAATCCGGCTCATTTACCCAGGCTGGATTCACCGGAATGCTTTCCCCATAATAATTGATCGCTGTGACATCCACCGGCGATACCATAAGATTAAGAATATTGAATGTGATGCAGGAAGCCTCCGATTCCGCATGGACAAAACTGCGTACAGGATAAGCCGGTTTCACTTGAAGATTAAGCATGGTATTTCGAAAATCCAATATATCCCAGGTTGCACTGTACGGCGTATCATTCGCCAGGCGGATTTGTTTTTCATGCGCATGGAAAATGTTAAATGTCATCTGTTTAAAATTTTGATAGGCCTCTTCTGTGGTCAGTTCACTCAATGCCTGCACATAGGCTATTTGCATCTCCGGGTATTGAAACAATGCCAAATTTGAAAAGGGAAAGGTTATCTCTTCGCGCTTACCCGAAAGAGCTACGTGGTCCGGAGAAGCAACAGCCGGTTCCAGCATTCCAGTTTCGGCATTATAAAAATAAATCATCTCCTCATAGCGCATACCCCATAAATCGTGAATGGCAAAATATCGGGCAAAAAGAGGAATATCGAGGAATTGGGTTATTTCTTCCGGATGCTGTTCCAAAAACGCCAATAAATCCAGACCTTTCTGTTTAACCGCAGGATCAATCTCCGCTTGCGGCTGGTTTAGTGTCTCCTCTACCTGTTGCAGGAAAGACGCTGACATTTTTCCGGTGAAAAATGCTTCGGGAAGTTTCAGCTCAAAGCCGGGTGTTCTTTCTGCGTACTGAGTGGTTTGGATTAAATAATAAGCCTGTGATTGCGCTCCATTCATGGAAACAAGACACACAATCTGCAATGGAACCTGCACGCCTGCTTCTTGCAGTTGGTTCAAATAGGTCCACTTGCTGATGGCTTCGCCATTTACTGCTGAAACAAGCTCAAACTGAGTTCCGCGCAGTGAAGAGATTTCAATGGGTTTGGAAAAGGTTAGGTGCCACTTGGAGATTTTTCCATCACTGGAATATATCGGGCTGGCTTCAATTGAAACGGGAACACCATCATCCGTTGTCCAGGCTGCCCTTATGGGAACAGGATTTTGAGTATCTTGTATGGAAGTGTCCACATCCATGGAAATGACCGGTAAAGGTTTAATTTCCACTGCGGAAACCGGTTCAGCTGTAAAAGTAGCGGTTGGTTGTGGACTACTGGTTTGGGTAGGGGAATATGATAAGGCTTCAGGTGACAGCCGCCAGGCATAAAGAAAACCAATCAGAAGGCCTGTGATGCCCAGAAGCAGGAGCGCATTTTGACTTATCCAATGAAAAAAAAGGACCCTGAATGAGCTATGATTTTTTACCTGCACTGTTGAATTTGGCCCAATTTTCATACCTACTCCATGAAATATTTCTCATCAGGTTTTTTTACATTTGAATTTTTCCTGTCCTGAAACCCTAATTTTAGCACCCTATGAAGAGTTTTGCGAATCAAGTGAGGTTGGTTCAGTCCTGCGGTACAATAACATTGCGTAACATCAATTTATGATTTAATTCTTACACGGGAGCAGCATGAATGACTCTGTCTTACCTCTAGGTAAGTTACCCCCGCAGCTGGCGGCTCAACTACTGAATCAAATTCCTCTTCTTGACCCACGCGTTATCCTTGGTCCCGGAGTTGGATTGGATTGTGCCGTCCTGGACTTTGGCGATACCTGCCTGGTAATGAAATCGGATCCAATTACCTTTGTAACCCAGGATATCGGCTGGTACGCCGTACAAATTTGTGCCAATGATATTGCCACCACCGGCGCTCAGCCCCGTTGGTTTTTGACCACCCTGCTGCTGCCTGAAGCAACAACTACCGAAGAATTGGTCATGCAAATTAATGCGCAAGTGACAAAAGCCTGTCAGGAAAAAGGAATTTCCGTGATCGGTGGACATACCGAAATCACGTATGGACTGGATCGCCCCATCCTGGTGGGTACCATGATTGGCGAAGTCGCAAAATCTGATTTGGTCACGCCTAAAAATGCCCAACCAGGGAACAAATTGCTGCTTAGTAAGGGCATCCCCATTGAAGGCACGGCTATTATCGCCAAAGAGTTCCCGGAAAGATTAAGCGCCATCCTTAACGAAACGGAACTGAAAAACGCAATGCATGCCATTTATGATCCCGGCATCAGTGTTTTGCGCGATGCACAGCTGGCAGTGAAAGCAGGCCGTGTAACCGCGATGCATGATCCAACCGAAGGCGGATTGGCCGCCGCATTGTGGGAGCTGGCAGAAGCCTGCGGACATACCCTTGTTATCCAACAACAGCATATCTCCATTTCACTTATCTCTCAAAAGATTTGTAATTTCTTCCGGCTGAATCCCATGGCGACCATTGCCTCAGGCGCCTTGTTAATGGCTGTTGAGTCTAAGGACAGTCAGATGATTTGTAATGAACTCATTCGTCAAGGCATCCCATGCAGTGAAATTGGTTGGATTGAAGCCGGTGAGGCGCTGGTCTATTCGCAAGAAGGAACCGATCGAATCCAATTACCTCGGCCTGAACGCGACGAAATCACCCGCCTTTTCGAGAGCAAATGAACAAGATTGAAAGTGCCTATTGGGTCAACCCCGGAAAATTAATGGCCGGGCCTTACCCGGCTTCGCCCATAATGCCAGATCAAACCCGCGCCCAATTAAGCTGGCTGGTGGAGCAGGGGATCAGCGAACTGATTGACCTGACAACCCCCGGTGAAAGACCTGGCTATCAGGCAGAGTTTGAATCTGTGTGTGCCCGCCATGGGGTCCAGGGAAATTGGCAGCGCTTTACCATAGCAGATTTTGGCTTACCCAGCGCAACCTTGATGACCTCTATTTTGAATGAAATAGATCATCTGCTGGCGAACGATAAAAAAATATATGTTCACTGCATGGGCGGCTTGGGACGCACCGGCACGGTGGTTGCATGTTATTTAATCCGACAAGGGATGAGTGGGAAAGAAGCATTGCAAAAAATTCAAGCACTGCGCATAGGTACCACAAATTTTCAACACGCTTCCCCCGAGACAGATGCACAACGAGCGTTTGTCTTGGAGTGGGGAAAATAAAGGCGGCAAAATAAATTTGGATTCAAAACTATGGGGATATACGCAATCAAAAAGGAAGCCAATTTTTGATCCGGGATGAACAATTACCAGCATAAACCAATGCGCTGCGCATAGGTAATTCGAGTATTCGAAAAATCCCCGCGGGATTAACAACCTACGTAGGGTGCATTGGCAACCTTTTTTTTAAATATTTCGAATGAAGGAAACAAATCATAGATAAATTTAATTGTTGGCGGGTTTTATCCCTCCCGTCAATCTATAAGCATATTTTTCTTCAGCGTGAACTTATGAAATCTTCGTTAATTTTCAGAGCACGCAACCATTTCCGGCATGCGGGAGGGCGGGTTTATTAGGTGTAGTATAGATGGGTGCATTTTTTAAATCCGCCCCACACAGGATTTACCTCACAAAATCAGCTCGAAATGTAAATAGGCAGGGATTGCCCATTTACTCCATTGCTTTGTATGCGGATTATTATTTTCATATTCCACATAGTTGGAATAGATGGTTACCATCACCCAAATTTGGGATGGGAAAAATATCCATATTGTTAACGAAACCAACACGCCAGCACCCTGTAAATAATTGCGCATAGATATTATTGGCAACAAAAAACTCCCACGAGATTTACAATCCCCCAATATGTTATAACCCACAAAAGATTTGCCGGGGGTTGAATCCGTTTTACCGACGCATTAACTCTCATTCTTTGTACAAATTAATTAACTCAATGGATTAAAACAAAAAGCAGGCACTGTACACCTGCTTTTGAACTTTAGTTACTATCCTTCGCTATTCTTCTTCGAGATTCTTCAAATAAGCGATGGCCTGTTTTTCTTCATCATTCATCACAATGCGGATGGCATGACTGGCTCTAAAATCCGATACGCGGATCAAACGCAAAGCGGCCGCGATGCTGGGTTTTACATCCAGCCATTCGGATAACCGATTGGGGGTATCGTAAAAAAATTCATGATTATAAATCGTCAGCGGGTCATCCAACTGGATCGCCAGGGGATAAATGTTTCCTTCCATTAGATCCTGGAAAAAGTGCGTTCCGAGTGAAGGTTCAGGTTCGGGACCGATATCCTTGCCGGCCAATTCCACCAGTGCTTTTGTGCGGTAGATATCGCCATAGCCAATGGGCACGCCTAAATCCGTATTGGAGCTTCCCCACCGTCCTGGGCCGACACAAATAAAGTTTTCCGTGGTCATGGCGGCGTTTAAGCGTCCAATCGCCAGGCTGAGTTCACTGCGCTCAATGTGTGACGCCAAGCGAAAATAGCCTTCCGGCGGGACGAAGACCACATAATCCACCTGATTTACAACTCCCTGGGGAACGACAAAATCCGTCGAGAAAATCATATCCTCAGGTTTGATGTTCTTGGGAATCGGCTCATTTCCGGTGAGGGACATATAGGCCTGCGGGCGGCACTGCAGCACGGTAATACAAACATGCGGTTTGCCGGAGGAACTCTCATCAATGTTCACGGTGAATTCCATATCCACCGGCATCTGATAGCCTTTTTCCAGAATGTCCAATATTTTTCGCATATTTTCAGCAAAATTAGTGCGTTTGATCAGCTCGTCGAAGGTCAAAATCAATTGATCCGGATTGCCGCCAATGATATTACTGCGGATGGGCAGCAAATAGCCGTCCTGATCAATTTGGGCAATATAGCGCAGCGGATCATAGCGCGAATTTAATACATCATGCACAGGCAGGGTGATCAGCTTGTTTTGTTTCAAGTCAATCACATCCACAAAACGTTGCGAGTAAAGCTTGATCCGTTTGGGATCGGTATTGGGACGCAGGGAGGGATGGCTAAGTGCAATCAAGCGCGGATAATCATTTCCTACCCGATCCACTGCCCGGGTTCCCAGACCCCAGACCAGGCGTACAAAACCGTCCTCGCGCCGGATCTGCGGCGTCCAACGGAAGAGGTTGCGGCTGAAAGCCACACCGGCTGCATGCGGCATGTAATAATCCAGGAATTTCTCCCCCTGCACAACCTGAATTAAAATTGCCATCCGTTCGTCGTAATCCTGCAGCCCCCGGCTGCGGCGGTACATCAGGGCATTGGGTTCAAGCGTAGATGCATATACTCTGGCCACACCGCGAATTAAGGCGGCCAAGTTTTCAGCCCTGGTTCCCTGGTTGGGAAGGAAAACACTTTCATATTTTCCGGCAAACGATGTGCCAAAATTATCTTCCAATAAACTGGAGGAACGGACGATTAAGGGCTTCTCACCTACATCATCCAGCAAATGATCCATCGCCTCTTTAATGTCCTGCGGAAAATCTCCTGCCTCGTAGGTGGCAACAATGGCAGGATAATCGACCCTCATTTCTTCTTCGGATTTGTATTTCTGGTCATTCCAACGATCCAGGTTATTCATGGACATGAACGTGTATAAAAGATCGGAACCCAAAAAATAAGAGTCTGCCCGATTAAGACAGTCGATTAATTTGTCCTCTGCCTGGTGATAGAGAATTCGCACAGCCAGGAGCATGCCGGCAGCTTTACCGCCGATACGGCCGCTGCTAATTTTTCTGCGGCGAATTTCCTCCAGATCATCAATGGTGAACCATTGCTTTGCAATATTGATGTATCTCAATTGGTCGCTAATTAAATGACGAATTAGCACTACTTTGCATTCCTGCAAACGGGCTTCGTATTTAATTTTTTCTTTGTCTGGAAGGTTGGCAATCATACGGGCTTGCTCAAACACCAAATCCTGGGGAACCAACTCCGGATTCAGGTTTAGCATCAGGTCTTTTTTGGTGTGGATGCCGCGTTCGCTGAGGACTTCCTGCACCAGAACTTCAAAATCCTCAAATGGAAAGTGCTGGCTGAATAATAGGTCCGTTAAATGATCCACAATTCGGCCGTAGCGGGTTTCCCAAATATCTGCCGGTTCCTGGCTATAGGGATCCTGTAATCCTTCGCGGCGCTGCGAACGAATGGTCATTTGTCGAGCTTCTTTCTTGAAGGCATCTTCCTGAATGATTCCGCGGGTAAATAATTCCTGCCGCATCCGCAAGCGAATCCGATTCCTCAGGATAGGGTATTGCGCCAATGAAAGGTATATGCTTAGCAATCGATCAGTTGAAGTTGGAATGAAGCTCATTCTTACACCTTTAAGGTCGGATTTTGATAAAAGGATGCCAGGTTCTTCGAACTGAAAACCTGGCATACAATAGAATACACATCATGTTCTTCGGTTGGTTTTTCAGGAAACATTATCCCAAATGCATGGGCATAATTACATGCAGGAAATTTTCGTCTCCCACGGTTCGCATCAAACCAGGTGTATTATTGGCGTTGGTTTCAATAACGACATTCGGACTCTTTATCACATCCAGAACATCCCGTAGATAACGGACATTGAATGCAATCAAGAGGGAAGGACCGTCCACATTGGCTTCAACCATGATTTCGCTGGATCCAGTCTCTTCTGATTGGGCAGAAATTTCAATACTGCCTGCCTGTTGTTCACCAGGTTGGAAATTCAGCCGAATGACGTTGTTGCCATCCCGGGCAATGATCTCCGCCTGCTTGCAGGCTTTTAATAAAGCAGCTGTGGAAACAACGGTGGAAGTTTTAAAAGAGCGGGGAATGATAGCCGTGTAATCGGGGAAGTTGCCTTCAATTAATTGGGATACGAGTTCGGCATCCTTCAAATGGAAAAGGACCTGACCGCGGCTAGGAGATATGACCATGATAATTTTTTCGGTACCATCGACCGCAATGCGGGCCAATTCGTTCAAGGCCCGGGCAGGGATGATGGCTTTTAAAGGTGAGGGAACAGACTGAGTCAGATGGGTCTTGCGGACCGAAATCCGGAAACCGTCTGTGGCGGCCATGTTGACCAGATTATTTTCCACGGTGAGATAAACACCCTGCAATACCGGTCGGGCATCATCCGCGGAGGCGGCAAAGGCCACCTGGTGGATCATTTCACGTAAATCTGCCACATTCAGCTCAATGCCTTCTTTTAAATCCGGGGCAGGCATGGGCGGAAACTCCTGGGCATCAATGCCGCGAATATCCGTGTTGGAGGATCCACAGCGTACATTCAGCGTTTGCGTTTTTTCATTCAGGGTTAAGAAAACGTGCTCTGTGGGTAGGGTATTGACAAGATCGGCCAACGTTCTGGCTGGGACAGTGATAGAGCCTTCATCTTCGATTTTCGCCCCGATCCAGCTTGAAATCCCCAGTTCCAAATTGGTGGCCGAAAGCCTTAACCGGCCTTCATCAGTCGCCAGCAGCACATTGGCTAATACAGGCAGTGTACTTCGTGGGGAAACAGCTCGTAAAACGGTGTTTAACCCATGGGCCAAGTGTTGTTGCGATACAGATGCTTTCATGGTTTCTTTTCCTCTATTTTAATTAAATCAGTATACAACGAGATAAATGTTTTTGCCAGTCAATAAAGGTTTGTACTTATTATATGCCAGACTTCATAGAAAGTGAAATTGGATTAGCCAGGCAATGTTCCTTGATTTACAATTTCAAAAAAACCTCTGATATCAAACTATGTTTTTTTTGATTCTTGCTTAAGAATTTCCTGGCGTTTTATACTAAAATCATTCCAATGTTACAATGGTAGAAATAACGAAGCTGAAAAATGATCGACCTTTGACACAGCGTATTAATCCTTAATGAGTTGTCATAATTTTTCTACTTTAAGAATTTAAGATTGAATTCTCCCAATGGGGGATATTATTCCACTCTTTATTAATTTGAGGTACTTCCTATGAAACTTGATCAACTGCATTTTCCCATGAAAAAATGGACACTGGATGATTTGTATCCCTGCATGGACCAGGAAACAATGCAATCCCTTTTTGAACAGGTTAACCAGCAGGTATCAAAATTTGAGAACCTGAGAGAAAGCTTAATGCCAGAAATGGAGCCTGATCATTTTTTGGCTGCCATTCAACAGTTGGAATCGATTTACGAGCAAGTCAATCGGCTTGAAAGTTACGCCAATTTAAAATTCTCGGAAGATACCCAGGACCAGGCTGTGCAAACCTTGATGGCCCAAATGGATCAATTCACCGCCGAGCTTTCGAACCGGGTGATGTTTTTCACTTTATGGTGGAAAAAACTGGATGAGAGCAATGCCCAGCGCTTGTTAGTCCATGCAGGTGATTATCATTATTGGCTGGAGGAATTGCGTCATTTCTCCCCTTACACGCTCTCCGAGAAAGAAGAGAAGATCATCAACCTCAAGGATATTACCGGGGTCAGCGCCCAAAATACGCTCTACGATGCGCTGACCAATCGCTACCGTTTTAATTTCGAGTTGGACGGCGAGAAAAAAGAATTATCACGCGGTGAATTGATGGTTTATGCCCATCACTTTGATGCGTCTCTGCGAACCTGGGCTTATGATGAACTGTACCGGGTCTATGCAGCGGATGGCGATATTCTGGGGCAGATGTATCAGACCCGCATCCGTGATTGGTATAACGAAGAAGTGCAATTACGCGGATTTGCCACACCCATGTCCGCCCGAAATCTGGCCAATGATATTCCCGATGCCGTGGTCACCCTCTTGCTGGATACCTGCCAGAAAAATGCCGGGGTATTTCAACAATTTTTCCGCCTGAAAGCCCGTTTATTGAAGATGGACAAACTGCGCAGGCATGATCTGTATGCCCCGGTTGTCAAAGCCGATCACGAAGTATCCTTTGATCAGGCAACCTCGCTGGTCTTAAAAGGGTTTGCTGCATTTGATGAAGAAATAACCGACCAGGCTTTCAAAATCTTTGAACAAGATCATATCGATAGTGAAGTTCGTCCGGGAAAACGCAGCGGCGCCTTCTGCCTCACTGCCACGCCCTCGCTCACCCCGTGGGTATTGGTTAACTATCAGGGAAAAACAAACGATGTCACCACGCTGGCACATGAATTAGGGCACGCAGTGCATTCCCTGCTGGCCGCAGATCATTCCATCTTTACCCAACATCCCTGCCTGCCCCTGGCAGAGACCGCCTCAACTTTTGGTGAGATGCTGATTGTGGATGAACTGCTGCGCAGCCGGAAAGACGATGCCGATTTCATCAAGGATTTACTTTTCCAACAAGTCGATGATGCCTACGCCACCATCCAACGCCAGGCTTATTTTGCCATGTTTGAAATTCAGGCTCATGAGCTGACCCTGCAAGGCGCTTCCGTAAAGGACCTTTGCGAGGCCTATATGAAAAATCTCAGCGATCAATTCGGGGATTCGATGCTGCTCAGCGACATCTTCAAATGGGAATGGGTCTCCATTCCGCATATATACCAGGTGCCCTTCTATGTCTATGCCTATTCATTTGGGCAATTACTGGTGCTGGCTTTGTATCAGCAATACAAAAAAGAAGGCGCCGCCTTTATCCCCCGCTATAAAAGAATTCTGGCGGCAGGCGGAAGTCAGGCGCCCATGTCCCTGCTGCTCCAAGAAGGGATTGACATTTCAGACCCAGCCTTCTGGCAGGGCGGTTTTGATGTTATCCAGAAGATGGTGGATGAGTTGGAGAGAATGACCTCCAAATAACTGGATTGATCGTAGAGTATAAAATTTTTTTTAAACCAAAATCTTGGAGATTGTATGTATATAGCCATTGAAGGTGTCATCGGGGTCGGGAAAACAACCCTGGCCCGCATGCTGCAGCCAATTTATGATGCCAATATCATGTTGGAAATTTTTGAGGAAAATCCATTCCTGAGCGATTTTTATGGGGATCGGGAACGTTATGCCTTTCAAACCCAGGTTTTTTTTCTGCTCAGCCGCTATCACCAACAACGGGAAGGATTGAAAGAACTTTTACCCACCAAACCTCATTTGATCAGTGATTATACTTTTGCGAAGGATTCCCTCTTTGCAAAAGCCAATCTCAAGGGGGATGAGTTGGATACCTACTTTCAGGTTCATCATGCCCTGGCAGAGAAAATCACCCTGCCGGATTTAATTATTTACCTTCGCGCAGATACCAACATCTTAATGCAGCGAATTGCCGCCAGAGATCGTTCCTATGAACGAAAAATGGAGGTCGGATACATCAATTTACTTAACAAAGCATACGATGAATATTTCCTTTCGCCGGAGGTTTGCACATCGCCTGTTCTGGTGATTGAGACCAGCCACATGGATTATGTCCGGAATGAGGAAGATTTTAAAACCATTGACGATCAAATTCGTCGAACGTTAAAACTTTCTCCATATCAACCTTCATTGCCCATTGATTAAAAACCTACCCAAGGAAAAATCATTCCATGCGAATAACCAAAGACCGATTGATCTCATTGGCGAAAAATTTTGTTCTGGAAGAAACTTTTCGGGATAAACAAATCACCTGTATTTTTTTGACAGGCTCCGCCCTGGGTGATGAGTTTTTATTAAACAATACGACAGACATTGATCTGGTTATCATTCACCGCATGGCATCCAAAGTGGAGCGTAAAACCATCCGCATTAGCAATCAAGTTCACTATGATTGTTGGATTATTCCTATCGCCCTGTTTAAAGATTCCAAGACCCTGAGGTTGGATCCCTGGATTGGTTCTGCTTTTTGCGGTGAAACCCTGGTTTTATACGATGAAGGGCATTGGTTTGATTTTCAGCAAGCAGCCATTTTCTCGAAATTTTTTGAACCGGAAACTCGCTATCAACGCTGCAAACCCTTACTGGAAAAAGCCCGCAATGATTGGTTATTTCTGGATGGGTTGGAGGGAGCACTAAAATTTAATCACATCCAGCGCTACGTGCAAACACTCGAAAATTTGGGCACTTTGCTGGCTGGATTAGTGGATTTTCCCTTAAGCATAAGACGTTTTGCCCTGCAATTGCCTGAAAAAGCCGCGTCATTGGGAAAACCAGGATTAGCCGCTGGTTTGTTTGATCTATACTGCCCCACGGATTGGCAGTCTTTTCCATGGCAATCCTTGCTGGAAAGCTGGCAGACCTTGTATCTGCAGGTCAGCAAATTAGCGGATTGCCCCGCAGAATTTCAATCCTTCCGAATGGACTATTATCAGCAAGCCATCGAGTTGTTTATCGATGACACACCCGAAGCAGCGTTGTGGATATTCCTAAAAACCATGGTGCATGGATGGGATCGATTAATTTTACGGAATATCCAACCCGATCTGTCCCTGGAAAAGATCGTTCAACCGCTCGATCTGGATCAAGCTCATTTTGAACAACGGCTGCTGCAATTGGATGCCTACCTGGATGCTGTGGAAATAACCGTTGAGCAATGGGCGGAAGAACAGGGTATTTCTTTATAAATTACTTTGTTTCAAAAAAAATTTTTGCCTGTGGATAACTTGTTTTTTTCTGTGGATAACCCCCTTTTTCTGTGGAGAACAGACCCTTTTATCCCTGATTTGTCCGCAAGATAAAAATAACCAGATATGGGGGAAGATAATTAACTTCACTCATAAAATATCAAAATATAACCACATATGGGTTTTTCCATCCGGCTTATAGAAAAAAGGGAAAAAACGGTAAAATTTTTTCTCCCGGCTGACCACAAAATGTCTGTTTTATCCACAGAACTTGTTTGGACAACGCCCCCCTATATGCGGGGTATAGATTGCACTTTTCTGGAATTATTGCCTATATGCAGGGGCTGTTGAGCTTTATCCACATTATCCACACCCCCTACTGTTATTACGAATTAAAACTATACTTACATATACATTAAAAATACATTAAAAAACACTTGCATTTTTGTTCAATTTATAACTATAATATCAACAAACATTTGTGAGCCCCCTGAATGAATGCTGTTTATACTTTAATTAGAACGTGGAACTTATTATAGGGAGATAAAAATGGATGTAATCAAGGTCAAAGCGAACTCCCGTACCGCTGCTGTAGCGGGGGCGATTGCGGGGGTTGTCAGGGAACATCGAAAAGCTGAAGTTCAAGCAATTGGAGCCGGAGCCGTAAATCAATCTGTCAAAGCATTGGTCTTAGCAACGGGTTATTTGGCAGAAGATGGCATAGCTATTGTTAGTGTGCCGGAATTTGTAGATGTAGAAATTGATGGTAAAGTTCGTACGGCAATTAAAATCGTTGTTGAACCTCGCTAGACGATTAACATAATACGTTTAATTATTATTGGCACCTATGTGCAAGAAGAGCTGAGGTGACCCTAACGGGGGGGCCGTTGGGGAAAAATCATCTGATCTTTTCCAATTAGCTTTTCTTGCACCTTATTTTTTATTAAACCCAAATGACTTTCATCAGCCACATAGTCCAGATCATCTGCGTGAATGGTTAAAACCGGGCACAGGCTAAAGCTATCAATCCACTGATCATACAATTGATTAAGTTGCTGTAAATAATCGGGAGAGATCTCTTTTTCATAAGAACGGTTGCGCAGGTTTATTCTTTTTTGCAACGTGGGTACGCTGGCTTGCAAATAAATCAATAAATCCGGTGGGGGCAAGAAGTTGGATACCGATTGGTATAACTCATAATAAGTTTTAAAGTCACGGTCCGATAAATACCCTTGATTGAAAAGGTTGCGGGCGAATATTTCCGCGTCTTCATAAATGGAACGATCCTGAATAACGGAATTGGATTGTGTCAGAATATCTTGATGGATTTCAATTCGATGGGTGAGGAAATAAATTTGGGAATGAAAGCCCCACTTTTCCATATCTTGATAAAAATCCGCAAGATAGGGGTTTTCGTTGACCGGTTCAAAGACAGGTGACCAATCGAGCTCCTCACCCAACAAGTTAACCAGGGTGGATTTACCCACACCTATATTTCCTGCAACAGCTATAAATTTTTTCATGGGAATCATCCTGAACGGAGTTTCTACGATTGTACCACCGATTAAAAACAAAAGCTCCTCTATGAAAAGAGGAGCTTTTAAACTTTTTTACTGAGCTGCTAGACTTTCTGTGCAGCACCAACTGGGCATACCTCAGCGCAATTACCGCAGTCTTTACATTTTTCTACGTCGATTACATAGGCGCCATCGATTTCGGAAATTGCTTCTTCTGGGCACTCAGCTTCACATGCACCACACATGATACATTCATCGGTATCTATAATATATGCCATTTAAACCTTCCTCTAGCGAATAAGATTGTACTTTTCTATAAAGAAGAATAGCACAATCAGGGAAAAATTGTCAATGAATACAGATGCTTTTTTTGTCACTTATTTTATACATCATCCCTTATGACAAATATGATATTAATCATCTGATACGTTTATTCTTCATCGGTTCATCAGAGTACTCGATAGATACAGCTGTTCAATGCGATATAATAAGCGTTGAATCTAGTCAGGAGCCTTATTTTATGACAAAACTATTTTTGGTACGCCATGGACAAACAGATTGGAATTTAGCCACCCGCTATCAAGGACATTCTGATATTCCATTGAATGAAACAGGTCTGCAGCAAGCAGCAACCGCGGTAAAAAATTTTTATGGAACATCTTATGAAGCCATTTATGCCAGTGATTTGCAGCGCGCACAACAAACTGCCAATTATTTCGCCATGGATTCCGGATTGCCGATTATAAGTGATGCCCGTTTGCGGGAAATTTATTTAGGAGAGTGGGAAGGCAAGTCCATCAACCAAATTCGGGAGGATTATCCGGAGTTGGTGGCTTTACGCAGGGCAGAACCAACCCTCTATGCAGCACCGGATGGTGAAACCGTGATGGAAGTAGCGCGGCGGGTTGTCGCCGCAGCGGATGAAATTAGTGCTGCCTATCCGGATGGGAATGTTCTGGTCGTAGCCCATGGGATGAGCATGGCTACTTTATATTGTCTTTCCGAACAAATGGATTTGAATCTGGTTTTTACCCAAATTTTTGAAAATGCGGAAATTCGACCTGTGGATTGGTTTCCGGGTAAAGTGAAATTAGAGGCCTGAACACGGATGGATAGGGACTCTTCTGGATGTTTGCTGTGCCATCTGACCGGCCTTTATGGTTTGGACAGAGGAAAATCCTACGATAGATGGCTGTTGAAATTGATAAACGAGCAGGGTGACCCATGGAAAAAAGTCATTCCTTTTTCTGAATTTCGTACATTTCTTTCCTTCGGAAATCTGCTTAACTCACTGAGCGATGAAGAACTTCAAGCCTGCTGGCAGGTCATAATAAACAACGCAGCCAGTCTTTTCAGCGGACTGCAATTTGAATTGATCAATTTATCAAATCCAGGGTTCGTTTTATGGCTGGAAGAAAATCAACGGCTCGCGAACCCCTTTCAACTCCTATTGGATGTAACAGTTCCCCAGGTGAAAAACGATGCCATCTCTACGCAAGCGGCTTCCTTTGAACAATTAAAAGCCCTGATTTCCCAGGCTTTTAACCTCGCTTCGCTGCCCGTGGATGCCCTACACTTTATTGATGGAGATTTTCTCTGGCAGGAAAAGGAAGCACCTTTCATCATTGTTCCAAGAAACCATTATGTTCACAGGCATGTTCGTTCAGCCCTGGATCGCATCCATGCTCCGCTGGCGCTGGTTATGCAAAGCCAGGGAAGTTTTACGGATGTAAGGGACTACTGGAGTGACGGACAAAATGAAGTGCAGTTGGCTGGCAGCGCGCAGTTCGCTGAAGTTCTCCTGAAAACTGTACAAAACGGGGACGTATTCGAACTAACGGCCATGACGGATCAATTCCGTTCTTTTTCCATGGAGACTGCCTATTTTCATAGTTTGTTTTTCGAGGATAAGGTAAATAATCAACTTTCTATGGCTCAATCCTTGGCTGCATGGTTTATTTTATTGTCCTGCACCGGGGTAAGTTCCGTGGATGTACCTTCCCTCATGAATACTTTTTTACCTGCTGAAGAGCAGTCCACTGAAATTCCGCTGGCAGAAAAACTGCAAAAGATCTTCATTAGTCCGGCTTTTCAACAAATGGCAAAGCTGCTTGACTTTCGTCAGCAGAATACGGCATTTTCCCCTCTAGGAGCACAGATTTCCATGCAGTCTACCCCTGCTATTTGGGCAGTACAGCGTTTTTCCCCGGATATGGTGGAATCGGTGCTATGTTTGGTCAACGCCAGCTCACAGGCGCAGGAAATCACTTTGGGGGATGATGATTTGCAACCTGGCAGTCTTTGGCAGGATTTCCGAGGAGGACCGATACTTCAAGCCGGTAAACCGTGGCTGGTGAAACCTTACGAAGGGTTTTGGTTGACAGAGGTTTTACGTCAATAAAAAAAACGTAAGGATGGAATTTAACCGTCCTTACGTTTTATTGCAACTTATTTATTTATTGTTCAATTTAAGAAGGGCAATCCCTGAACAAGGACTTCCGGCATCCAGAATTTTCCCATACCAAAGAGAGATAAGGAAATGGAAACCAAAAGGATCAGTACCCCCACGCCGATTAAGATACGATCCCGTGTGGTGCGATCCAATTTTTCCAGCCAGGTACGTGGTCCGATACCAAAAGCCCGTAAATCCATGGCATCAATAATATCTTCGCTGCCCATGATGGAATGGATGGTAACCGGTACAACCAGGGGCGCCAGCTTGCGAACCTGTTCAATCAAGCCGCCGTCCAGTTTTTCAATTTCATAACCTCTGGCTTTCTGGGCATCCATGGTCAGGCTGAAATCCCGTCCCAAGGTGGGGATGAAACGCATGGTTAAATCCATACCGTAGGCGATTTTGTCTGGAAAACCCAGTCCGCGAAAAGTGATGCCATAATGAGCCGGATTGAGGGAATAGGGAATTAGAATGGTCATACTGGCAATGGAGAATACCCGAATGAGCATACTGATGGCGTAAAAACCGCGTTCTGCGGTGATATTTAATGTAGGCTGCCAGCCCAAAATGGAGAAATTGGCGGCAAATTGACGGATGAGATGTTCTTTATCGTACAACTCCATACCGCCGCGGCCAGTAAGAAAAGTAAGAAACGAGAAAAAGAGAATAAATCCGCCGATAAACATCCAGGCACGAGCCATCTCATGCCATTTGATACCGGATGTAAAAACTACAAACAGTGCAATTCCCAGGAAAAAGGATAAATAGCGAACGTCCCAAAAGAAGAGGGTGGAGGCTAAAAAGCAGCTGAAAAAAATCAGCCAGGCTCGGGGATCAAAACTTTGAATGAAACCTTTCCGTTTACGGTAACGCCAGGTAACTAACATAGGGTTCTATCTTCACTTTCATTTCAGGGAAGGCTAAGCAGCCTTCCCTGAAATCATAAGAATAATTAGCGTCCAGTACGAGTCTGCAGGGAATCATAGGCTCCCACAAGCAGAGGAACCAGAATGGCTGCAAAAATCATGTTCGGACCTGCGGAAGGCAGGAATTCACCCACGATAGCCACAGCTGGCGAGAAACCGTTGATCCAGATGTCGGAGATGGCGGCGAAGCCAATGCCCAGGAAGTTTCCCAGCATGGACCAGGTAACAGCAGCCGCAACGTTGATATTCTTGTTGAACACAAAGCGGATGATGAGAACCAGAACCAGGCCGATGACGGCAGAGAGACCGGCGAACATGGAGATGGGGGCGTCGCCAAAGATGCCGTTATCCACATCATAGAAGACCATGTTGGATTGTCCACGATTCATGAAGTAGAGGATGGTGGCCACGGCGGCAACGACAACACTGATGATCAGAACGGTGTTCAGGCTTTTCTTTTTATCTTTGAACAACCAGGCCATACCGGCGATCATACCCACAAGACCGTTGCCCAAACTCCATTGGGGAGAGAGGCCAAAACCGGTTAAGGCATCCCCAAACATGTTGCCGACTGCTCCGGTGAAGAGACCCACAGCCGGGCCAAAGGTAAAGCCAAAGAACATGGGGATAACGATGGCTGGGCGCAGGGAAACCTGACTGACGGAAGGCACAACAAAAACGGTGCCATTGAAGATGTAGGAGAAAATGGCGTAGAGGGCTGCACCAATGGCCATATAGACCACTTCGCGTGTACCGACTTCCCAAATTTCACTTTCCTTGGTCGCCAAATAGACCAGGAAGACAATTAATAGGCCAATGCCTACAAAGACAAAGCGCAGTAAGGCAGTTTCGTCTAATTGCAAGGATGGGTTGATTTGCCCCCCAATCCATACGATTCCGACGAAAAATAATAGCACAGCAACGAGCGCTAGCAGAACAGATGTTAATTTACGATTCATAATTACTTTCCTCCTAAGAATTGTCAAAAACAGTTGATCGATAGAACCGATTGTTCAAACACCCAGGCTGATGGGTGGTTACGCAAAAAAAAAGCAATTCAGAAACCATTATTCTGCTTCTATCACGATCTCTTATAAATGAGCCAATTGTTCCGCTCGCAAAAATTTTCCGGTTTGAGGATATGATTTCAAATTTTCTTGCAGCAACGAGGATGCCACCAGGCGGCAATCCGTCAAACGTTGCGCATCCTTTAGTACTTCATAGGGGGAGCCGTCTGCTTTGATTTGTCCATCATTAAATAATAATACGCGATTCGCGAAAATTTGTGCCAGGTCAATATCATGAGTAATGAAAAGAATGGCATCAAAACTGGGCAATTGAACAATGGAATTCATGAAGTCAATGTAGTTTTTATAATCCTGTCCGGCAGTGGGTTCATCCATAACCAGAATCTTGGAATGCATGGCCAGAATTGCCGCGATGCTGATGCGTTTCTGCTGTCCAAAGGACATAGCCAGCGGAGGAGTGTCGATCATCTCACTTAAATTGACAATCTCAAGAGATTCCAAAACGGCTTCTTCAATGGCCTGGGTTTCATGTTTTAGGTTTTTTGGGCCGAAACTGAGTTCTTCACGCACGGTTGGGGCAAAAAGCATATGGCTGGGACTTTGAAAGACATAGCCCAACGTACTGGCAATTTCTGCCACGCTGAGATTCTTGGTATCATTTCCCTGCACCAATACAGAGCCTTGAACAGGTTTCAATAATCCAATGGCATGTTTAACCATGGTGGTTTTTCCGGCGCCGTTGGCTCCCAAAAGGGCAATGATATCTCCCTTATTTATGGACAGATTGATGCCATGCAGAACGATTCTCTCTTTATCATACCCAAAAGCCACGTCTTTGAATTCAACAAGGGGGGCAGCAGTACTATCGCGCTTGCTCTCCACCAGAGATTTAATTTCCTCCAGTTTTGACGCGGATCTGGCTTTTTTCATCACAATTGGGGCGGGTAGTTTTACTTCGCGGTAATCCACCACATCTGTAATCTTTTCAATCGGGCCATCATAAACGATTTTCCCTTTTTCCAGATATAAGATTCTATCCGGTTTTATTTTTAATACGTCTTCCACCCGATGCTCGACCATGAGAACAGTCAGTCCTTCATCTGCCAGGGAGCGGATAATTTGCAGGGTTTCCAAGGCACTGGCAGGATCCAGACTGGCTAGGGGTTCATCCAGCAGCAGAATACTGGGTTTCATGGCCAGCACACCAGCCAGGGCAATTTTTTGTTTTTCCCCACCGGAAAGATTAAAGGTTTCACGGTCTGCCAGATGGGGAATGTTCAAGCGAGTTAAAGCATCCATCACGCCTTTCTCGATTTCCGGACGGGCAAAACCTAAATTTTCCAAACCGAAGGCGACTTCATTACGCACTTTGGAGCCAAGAATTTGACGTTCAGGGTCCTGTAATACGGTACCGATCATCTGCGAGATTTTCGCAAGGGAAAGCTTGTCAATGGATTTTCCCATGAGCTGGATTTTTCCATTTAAGTCGCCTTTATAACTGCGTGGAATCAGTCCATTGATACAACGAGCCAGCGTTGTTTTTCCGCATCCACTGGGACCCGCAATCAGGACAATTTGTCCTTTTTCAACTTTCAAGGAGACATTATCCAGGGCGTTTTCTTCCCGGCTGCGATAACGAAAAGTCAAATGTTTTATTTCAATCGGATAAAATGCCAATTTCCGCCAACCTTTATGGATTGATTTTCTTTAGGTTTACATTTACCTGATCTCCAACGCGTGCATTTAATGTTGAAGCTGCATTTCCATTGACAAGACTCAGGCTGAGATGATTATAACTGTCAATTAAGGCTACCCATTCCCCGGAATTTTTTTCACCGAAAGATTGTGCCAGTTTGCCAAAATTAATTTCTTTATAAAGAATATTTTCTACTTCTTTACCCATAATCATGGTTTCGTGAATGTTGGTACTGATATTGCCAAAATGGTCTATTTGTACAATTGAACCAAGGATATTTCCATGATGGATAGATGCTTCTTGAACATCCAATAAAATGGGATTATCCACACCATCCCCCAGCGCGTTAAGGGGAACACCCTTGCATAGATACGCTCCCACCGGCGCAAAAATATCTCTTCCATGAAACACCCTGCTGACATCCGGCAGCCAATACTTCTCTTGATTAAGATGAACATAATGGCAGGACTGCCACTTGGAATGAGCCTGTTTCACCAAAAACGTAATCAGTCCATTATCCGGGCCAACAAAATACTGATCCCCGATCCTGGCTGCCAGTGGACGGCGAGCTGTACCCACGCCTGGATCCACGACGGCAACATGCACTGTCCCTGGTGGAAAGTATGCGCTTGTTCGTGCCAATAAGTAGGAACCGGTAAATACGTCCTGAGGGGGAACGGCATGGGTGATATCTGCAATTTGGGTGTCCGGCGAAATTTGCCAGATGACCCCTTTCATGGAAGCAACATACCCATCTTCAATGCCAAAATCAGTTAGTAAAGTTAGAAAAGACAATAGATTCTCCAGCTAGGATTTCAATATGCTTTTACTATAGCAAAGGGAGCTTTGTATCGTCAAGCATTGCAGGGTTATTTTAATTTATTTTGGTTTTTGATGGAATAGCTGCTCATTATTTTTGGGCGGGACTATTTCAGGAAAATGCCAGGAAAATCATCTGGCTGGAAGACAGCTTCGAATAATTTCCGCTGTAAGGGAGGGAACCAGATTAACAGATTGCAGTGTGATGGTTTGCGCCTGCGGCCAGCGCTGTTTTGCTATTGGCATCAATTCCGGACGGACCACCACAATCGCGATTTTGTACAGTCCACTATCCAAGGCCTGCATACCAAAGGTCCAGCCTTTGTTTTGTTCCAATTCAATGGGCCCTAATTCATCCACGATCAACACATCGGTAGGGACGGCTTTTTCAAAAACCGTATTGCCCCAGGAAAGGTTTTCTTTCTCAAAAAGCCAGTTTGGTAAATTAAATTCCGATGACGGGTCGTAGCCTTTATGAGCCAAAATACGTTTTTCCCCACTACGTAAATCTTCCATCTCAATGCTGATTTTTTGGTAATTTTCAAAAACGCCCGGTGAAAGCAGTCCGCTGACCTGCAGATTGCGTTCCCTGGCCGCTTCAATCATGACTTGGCAGAAAGTGGTTTTACCTGTATTCCGCCAGCCGGTTATAAGGAGGATCAAGGGTTCATGGGTTGGTGTTTGCGTCATCATCATTATCCCAAAGGATTATTTTTTTGCCGTTTGATATGGCTGTGCGTACCATAATACCATACGTCTCACTGAGGTAATCGTCATTGAGCATCTCATCGGCTGAACCGGCATAGGTTTTTTTACCGTCGATTAACAAGACGACGTAATTTGCCAGGGTAGCGGCAACTTCGGGCTCGTGCGTGGTGATCAGAATGGTATGTCCACTGCGGACCAGTCCGCGGATCATGCGAATAAAACGAAGTTTGTTTTTTAGATCCAGATGAGAAGTGGGTTCGTCCATAAGAAGGATATCGGAACCTTGCGCTAGGGCACGGGCAACCAGCACCAGCTGCTGTTCGCCACCGCTCAAATCTGTGACCAGTCGATCTGCCAGATCCGCAATGCCTACCTGAACCAAGGCTTGCATGGCAATTTCCACATCCTCATCCCCCGGCATATCCAGCGGTTTCATATGGGGCGCTCTTCCCAGTAGAACATATTCAAGTAGGGTAAATCCAAAGGTGATGTATTCACGTTGGGGAACCAGGGCAATTCGTTTGCCCAATTCTCTGCGTGAAAAATGATGCAATGGATTTCCATCCAATAGGATTTGGCCTTGCTGTGGTTTCTGCCAACCGAGGAGCAAATTTAACAGCGTGGTTTTGCCTACCCCATTGGGTCCCAGAATAATGGTCACCGATTGGCTGGGAATATCCAAGGAAAGGGTTTGCAGAATCTTGCGCTCCTGGGGATGATAACCAAAGGATATATTTTCAAAACGAATCAAGTTGGAATTCATGGTTTCACCTTTACCGGATTGGAGATCATCAGGAAGATGAAAAAGAGCGCGCCGATCAGTGAGGTTAGAATGCCAAGCGGTATTTCCCCTGTCAATAAAGTACGGGCGATGTCATCGCATAAGATAGCAAAGACGCCTCCCAACAACATGGCACCTGGCAAGGCATAGCGTCCATTGGCACCGAAAATGCGCCGGGAAAGATGCGGAATAATCAAGCCAATCCAACTGACCATACCGCTGACAGATATGACTGCCGAAGTGATAGCTACGGCAGCAATCAGAACTACCAGCCTTTCACGGCTTGGGATCACGCCCAGCGAAAAAGAAACCTGATCATCCAGGGAGAGCAGATTCAAACGCCAGCGCATCTGGAAAAGAATAAATAAGCCGATCAAGACAACCGGCAGAATGCTGAATAATTTCTCCCAGGTGATGCCCCATAAGCCGCCCAACAGCCAGAAGGTAATCTCCTGTAATTGACTTAGTGGATCGGCGATGAATTTTAAAACACCAACACCCGCGGAAAAAAGGGCTGAGATGGCAATGCCGGAAAGCACCAAACGCAGCACCCATCCGCCGTATTTCATCTTTCGTGCCAGCAGATAGGAACTAAATAATCCGGTAAAAGCAAAGAACGCTGCGCTGAGCTGGGTGATGGTTGCAGAGGAGCCCAACAAAACGATGCCGAGCGCTGCGCCAAAAGCAGCTCCCTGGGATACCCCCAAAAAACCAGGTTCCACCAAAGGATTGGTGAAAATCATCTGGAAAACCATGCCAGCTGCAGAGAGCGACATGCCCAGCAGCAAAGCGGTGATCAAGCGCGGCATGCGCAAGTTGAAGACTACCCGCTGCGCCAGATCGTCATGGAATAATTGCTCCGGCGCCATGAAGGGGGGGCTGGGGTATCGTCCGGTGAAAATGGATACCAGAAAGACCAGACATAAAGTTATAAACAAGAACAGCAAAGCACGCTGGGAGCGTGCCTTGCTGCTCTGATGGTTAATGGTTGGATAGTTTGAAGGGGTCAAAGAAACCTCAACTAGTCTTTGTAATCACCGCGCATGAGGGGGATGATGGCGGAATCGATCAGGGTTTCATCCAACCCGTACATCTCTTTATAAAAATTACGCACTTCACTGAGCGTATCGAAATCCGGGAATAGCTCAGGGTGAATTCGCCATGCCAGCCATTTGAGGCCTAAAATCCAACGCGTATCCGGCTGATCCCAGCTATAGAATTCCCCTGGGAAGGCATAGACCTGTTCATTCTTGACGGCCTTGAGAGATTGCCATTGTGGGTCGGTAATCAGGGTGTTTACCAGATCACTTGAGTTTTCACGATAGGCGATGATGTAAATTTGATCTGCATCCCAGGCGGCAATTTGCTCAAAACCAATCATATTCCAGCCGTTTGTGGCGGCATTTTCCAACCAGACAGGATTACCGCCTGCCGTAATCACATTGGTGGTCTGCATCCAGGCTAGCGGGGGCACATTATAAGTATACGCCCCATCACTTTCTTTGTAATAGAGAACCAGTACGCTGGGTTTATCTGCTTCACTGACTGGAGCGACGGTATCCGTAATGCCAGCAACGGCATTGTTATAATAAGCGACAATTTCTTGAGCCCGTTCCGGCTGACCGAGCATGTCCCCCATCGCCAGAATATCACGATTGTATTGTTCGGGCGTTTCCAGGTTTAGGAAAGCAGTGGGGATTCCCAATCCTTCCAGGGGCTGTTGGTAATCACCTGCCAGGAAGCTTTTTAATAGAACCAAATCCGGAGAATTGGCTACAATTTCTTCCACGTTGGTTTGCCCGGACAATTCAGTCTTGGTATCGAAGGTAGGATCAATCGCTTGAATGAAATTTCCAAAATTCTGATTTGTTTCACTGACAGCCACAATGCGATCGCTGACATTTTCAAATAAGTACAGGGCATCGGCAATCATCAAAGACGATTTCCCGCCGTAAACGATGCGGGATGGCACCTCCGGCAGAGTCACTTGCCGATCCAAAGAATCGGTGAAGGTGATCTCGGTGGATGGCGGAACTTCCGTTGATTCAACAATGACTATCGTGGGTTCTTCAACCACCGGAGCCTCTGCGGCTTGCGGAGCAGCGGAGATTGGGGCGCAGGCAGAAAGCAGTAAGGCCAAGAGAATTAATGACAAAACGATGGATTGTATTTTCTTCATTACTTTTCCCTCCTCAGGAATTGATGTTGGAGTGTTTAGGGTTTGGACTGGTTGTGAAGCAATTGGTTAAACCAAATTAAAAAAATATGCAGTTGGTCAATTTTTAGTTGGGAAGCGTTGTAATTGTAAAAATCCGCTGGATGTGTTTTTTTCATCAGGGTGTTTAAAACAGATAGATCATGCTCGATTTGAAGAATTTGATCTCCGATCATCCCGGGAAGGTTTTCCGGGAAAAGGCGTTCCATAAAATAATGTCGTGTGAGGAATTCGATGCGCAAAGCCCGCGCTGAACAGGGGCTGGGCTTAAAAAGCCATTCTTCAAATTGTTTGCGGCCAGGGTCGGTCAGGTAAAATTGTCTGCGCAGGCGTTGATTTTCCTGAAGTTCTTCCTCGGCGCGGATCAATAGTTTTGCTTCCAATCGCGTGAGGATACTATAAATCTGGCTCATACTCAAATGCCACAGCTGACCCAGATCCAGTTTCAACATTTGATAGAGTTCATAGCCGTGGGTGGGTTTAATGGCCAGATATCCCAGGAGCAGGTATTCAGGGGAAAGGTTGCTTGCGCTTTTTGAATTAGTTGCCATATTGTATACTCACTTAGTGAGTATAGACAGGAGAAAAAGATTTGTCAAGGCATTTGCATTAATGACCTTGATATTCCTGCAAACAGGATAAATATTATTGTCTGTACATTATATTTTTGCACTATAATAATTTCATTCTTTGAACTCCAATTGAGGTAACACACTATGGCAAAGTATTCCCCCAAGTTAGGCATGGGTTCCCTGGTAAATATGGTTGGCGAGCGTGAAGATCCAAAACATGCGCATGTTATGCCCATCTATCAAACATCTGTATTTGATTTCAGTGATGTAGCCAACGGGGCTGCTTTGTTTAAAGGCGAAGAAGAAGGGCACATTTATTCTCGGCTCAGCAATCCCAATACCCAGCAGGTGGCTCACAAAATCGCTGTAATGGAGGGGCTGGATTTATTACGCGCCACTCCGGATATCCCTACGGAGGAAATTGTTGCCGGACAACTATTTTCCTCCGGCATGGCGGCTGTCACTTGCGCCATTCTGGCAAGAGTTAAGCCAGGCGAAATTGTGCTTGCACAAGAAGCTTTATACAGCAACACTTATACCTTCCTGCGTGATTTTGGATCCCGTTGGGGAATAAAGGTAATTTGGATTTCCGATCCCAGTGTTGAAAGCTGGCAGGCGGCTTTTAAACAATATCCCCAGGCAGTGCTGTCCTATGTGGAAACTCCCTCCAACCCGACCCTAGCCCTGGTGGATTTACAGGCGGTCTGTGACCTGGCACACCAAAATAATGCCTGGGTGATCGTAGACAACACTTTTGCTACGCCGTATTGCCAGCGTCCATTAACCCTGGGCGCTGATGTGGTGGTCCATTCCACGACCAAATACATGAATGGGCACGGTATGGTCATCGGCGGGGCAGTCGTCAGCAACCATATCGATTATATGAAACAAGAATTGTTTGGACTGATGAAAACCCTGGGCAGTAATGCCAGTCCTTTTGATGCCTGGTTGACGAATAATGGATTGAAAACATTTGAACTGCGTATGGAACGCCATTGTCAGAATGCTATGCAGGTGATGACTTATTTGGAACAACATCCCGCGGTTAGCAGAGTTTTTTATCCCGGGCTGCCGAGTCATCCGGATTATGACCTGGCTTGCAGACAGATGCTCCATTTTGGGGGCATGGCGGCTTTTGAGCTGGCCGGTGGGTTGGAAGCAGGCGCACAGATGATGGATCGTGTGCAATTGTGTGTACTGGCTGTCAGCCTGGGGCACGTCAACACCTTGATATCCCATCCTGCCAGTATGACCCATTCGACCATGGCGCCTGAGGAACGACGAAAAACCGGCATCAGCGATGGATTGGTGCGTTTCTCTATTGGCATCGAAAACGTGGAAGATATAATTGCAGATCTGGGACAAGCTTTGGCCGGCTAGTATTTGTATACAATATTGATAAGAATCGCCTTGTTTTCTATTGACAAGATGAATTGGACAAACTATACTCAAATTTGAAAATTGAATAGATCAGCCTTCGGGGCAGGGTGAGGAAGGAGACTTCCAATTCCCGATCGGTGGTAAAAACCCACGAGCGCATGGCGCGCATGATCCGGTGTAATTCCGGAGTCGACGGTATAGTCCGGATAGTAGAAGGAATGTATATTTATGTTAATTACCCCCGAAAGAATCTCTTTCGGGGGCTTTTTTTTCAGGATGGAACATGCTTACAGATTAATTCAAAACAACACAAGAATTTCTCCATCATAAAAGCAGATGAACCACGGTTTATGGGATTATCCATTGGCCAATTACGTGGACTGATCATCATACCCTCCATCCTGCTGGCGCTGGCCATCTGGCAGACCATTGTTATGTTGGGGGATTTTCCGGCGTTTATTTTACCCGGCCCTGGGCTGGTTTGGAAAAAAGGGATGGATGTGCTACTAAACGGAACGCTCCTTGGGCATACTTCCGTAACCTTGCTGGAAGTTCTTTCCGGTTTGATCGGTGGTACCATCCTGGCAACCGGTTTGGCCTATTGGCTAGCGAAATATCCCTTATTGGAAGAACTGCTTTCCCCTTATCTGGTTGCTTACCAGGCTATCCCGGTTGTCGCTTTAGCCCCTTTGTTGGTAATTTGGTTTGGCCCCGGTATTTTCTCCAAGAGTCTGATCAGTGCGCTGATCGTTTTTTTTCCAGTCCTGATCAATACCGTGGTGGGTTTGAAAGCCGTGCCAGCCAATTTACGGGATTTATTAAAGTCGATGAAAGCCAATCGTTGGCAAACCTTGCGTTATCTGGAGATTCCCTCCGCCTTACCGGTAATGTTGGGAGGCCTGCGCATCGGGGCTACCTTATCCGTGATTGGTGCTGTGGTGGGTGAGTTTGTTGGTTCGAACCGCGGGTTGGGATATCTAATCAATGTTGGTAGAGGTCAATATGATACGGCTCTGGTTTTTGTGGCTGTATTTACCCTGATCATATTGGCTTTAGGTCTTTATGGTTTTGTAATCTTATTAGAGCATGTGTTTTTATCCTGGCGGAAGAATCCGCATATTGATTGAGGAAGCCATGAAAAAAATCTTCTTACCCTTTTATTTGTGCTAGTTGTATCTGCCTGTGCGCCGGTTAATCCCCTCGCGGTTGAAGAAATGAAAACAGTCCGTCTGCCTGTTGGCTACGTTCCCAATGTACAATTTGCCCCACTCTACGTAGCTCTTGAAAAAGGATACTTTAAAGACGAAGGCATTAACCTTGAAATTGATTACAGTATGGAAACAGATGCAGTAGCGCTGTTGGGTGCCAATGAACTGCAATTTGCCATTGCCTCCGGGGAACAGGTATTATTGGGAAGGCAGCAGGGCCTGCCGGTGGTTTATGTAACCACCTGGTATGGCGATTATCCGGTTGGGATCGTTTCCTTGAAAGAGCGAAACATTCGGACCATCCAGGATTTACAAGGCAAAATAATTGGAATCCCCGGTTTATACGGCGCCAGCTATATTGGTTTCCGCGCTATGATTGACCAAGTCGGATTATCTGAAGCGGATATGATTCTGATGTCGATTGGCTATAACCAGGTGGAAGCCCTGATCGCCAGGGAAGTAGATGCAGCGGTGATTTATGTCCCCAATGAGCCTGTGCAATTGGCAGCCCAAGGGTACGGTGTAAATATATTCAAAGTCTCTGATTACGTCAGTTTGGTTTCCAATGGTTTGGTCACGAATGAGAAAACACTTGCCGAAGATCCTGCCTTGGTGGCATCTATGGTAAAAGCTTTGAACAAAGGCATTGCAGAAACTTTATCTAATCCTACTGCTGCATTTGATATCTGCAAAAAATACGTGGAAAATCTTACGAAAGAAAACGAAGCGGCCCAACGTGAAGTGCTTTCCATTTCCCTTCAATTTTATGCCAATCAGCCGATAGGTTATGCTGCGCCGGATTCCTGGGAAAGTATGAGAAGTATTCTTGCAAAAATGAACCTCGTAGATGAAAATCTTGATTTGAATCAGGCCTATAATTATGACTTCATTGCCAACAAGCCCCATTAATCCTGCATCGTCAACATCAACGGAGTTGATGGATTCGTCCGCTGCCATCCTTTCCGTATCGGATTTAAACGTTACCTTCACCGGCAAAAAGGGGGATCTGCGGGTGTTGAGGAATGTGAACTTTAATATTCTCGAACACCAGTTTATGTGTTTAATCGGTCCGTCCGGCAGTGGAAAAAGCACATTATTGCGCGTCTTGGCGGGGCTATTGCCGCCGACGCGCGGCAGTGTAACTTTCCCGAAATCCAGTCACCCCACCATTGGATATGTTTTTCAGGATGCCAATTTATTGCCCTGGCGCAGTGTCTTGAAAAATATTACCCTGCCTTTGGAAATTAAAGGTGTGGAAAGTTCTCTGGCAGAAACGCAGGCATTGGCCTTGATTCGCCTTACCAATCTAGAGGGCTTTGAACACAGTATGCCGCATGATCTTTCCGGTGGCATGGCACAGCGTGTTGCTATTGCACGCGCGCTTATCCAACAACCCGACATTCTCTTGATGGATGAACCTTTTGGATCATTGGATGCCCTGACCCGCGAAAAAATGAGCGCCGAATTGCTCAATATCTGGCAGGCACAACGGAATACGGTCTTGATGGTCACCCATTCCATCTCTGAAGCCATCCTGCTATCGGACCGCGTTTTAGTGATTTCCCCACGTCCGGGGCGGATAACCCTGGATTTGCAAATTGATTTACCGCGACCACGAAATGAGGATATGCGCTTCACGGCCCCTTTTGGCGAGATGTCCAACGTTTTAAGAGCTGCGATCCAGTCCTGATCGTCCAAATAAGATAACAAAAAAAGGACATGCTTGTAACAGGATTGTAAATTGACTTTCCTGTTTATATTTACTAGTATTAATATACTTTTACTGGCTATTCCCACTTTATTTGTAACAACTGCAAAGTATAGTTTTTTTTTGATGGAAGATGAACATCTTTCTGTGTTTGTATTTTAATACCAGAAAAACCAGGATGTTCGGGGAGGATCGGTTAATGAAAAGAATCTTTTTCCTTTTACTCATTGGTGTCTTATTGGTATCGGGGTGTGATGCTGTGGCGAGCAACTTGGTGGGTCTGGATCAGGCGGCTGTTGCTGGCGTTATTGAAAGTGCCAAAACCGGAGAGGATAGTTCGGGTGAGGATTTATTAAAAGATAGCACCCTAACCATGACTCCTTTTTTGCCAATTGCAGATGGAGATTATGAAACCCCCACCCCTGTCAGCGAAGAATATCAAGGGGATGATTGGATTACAGCCACTCGATTTGAAGCCATGGAATCCGGCAAAGCCAAAATATTTTGGGATGCAGGCGGCGATTTCCCCGAAGGGTTTAAAGTTGTCTGGTCGAAAGATTCCAAAGCTCCTGTTTTTCCGGATGATATCTGGGATTATATTTCCGATGGCAGTGCGCGTTCTGCAGAAGTATTTGGCACACCGGGAGAGGCATACTATTTCCGGGTGTGCAAATATCTGCAAGGGGTATGTGCTTTTTACAGCCCTGTAGTGAAATATACATTCGAAGTTGGTCAAAAAACCGCCACCCCGTCCGGCGACCTGATGTTGAAGATTACTTCCATTCAGAGCGGTGGATCCGGAAAAGCCAATGTCTATTGGGATGCCAGCGGCAGCTTCCCGAAAGGCTTTAAAGTGGTCTGGTCGGAAAGCACCAGCGAACCTGTATATCCCGGCAATTCATACAAATATTTGAGCAGTCCTTCAACACGCTCTACACAGGTGGAAGGCACACCAGGCAAGAAGGTTTATTTCAGAGTTTGCCGTTATGACGGAAGCAAATGTGATTTCTATTCCAATACCTATACCTTCACTTTTGCGGGTGCAGTGGCCACCGAGGCCAATAAATCCATCACCATTACCAATATTTCAAATACCAGCAGCGGCAAAGCAACAGTTTCCTGGAATGCCACCGGCAGTTTCTCCAACGGCTTCAAAGTGGTTTGGTCCGCAGACACGAAAAATCCGGTTTATCCTGGGAATGATTATGTCTATATGAGTGATCCTTCAGCAAGGTCTGCCGGGGTAAATGGTACGGCCGGAAAGAAATATTATTTCCGGGTTTGTGAATATTTAGGGGGGAGTTGCGGTATCTACAGTAACTCCTATGAGTTTACATACAGCGGAACAACAACGGCCCTAACCGCTGACGCCAGTACGATCAGCATAACATCGGTTACTGCCGTCGAACCTGGCAAAGCCGTTGTCAGCTGGAATGCCAGCGGCAGTTTCCCCAGTGGCTTCAAGGTTGTCTGGTCTTCAAGCAATACTGCTCCAGTCTACCCTGGAAATGATTATGTCTATCTCAGTGATCCTGGGGCACGCTCCGCTACACTTACCGGCACACCAGGGCAAACGATATATATTCGGGTAGGAAAGTACATCGGCGGCAGCTGCAGTGTCTACAGTAATATGGTTACCTTCACATTCAGCAGTCCCGTAGTTCCTACCGCAACCACAGCTGTGCCACCAACGGCAACAACGGAAGTGCCTCCCACTGCAACGACCGAGGTACCTCCAACTGCAACGACAGAGGTGCCTCCTGTAGAAACAACTGAGGTTTCCCCTCCCGCAGTAACAGGATAGCATAACCTCGAAATCACTTTACGGAAATGAAAAAATCCCTCCAGAAATTTACGGAGGGATTTTTTTATCCAATTTCTCATGGGAGTAGAAGAGATGTTATCGGTTTCAGCGGCGATTATTTTTTTTTAGTGATTATGTGATTGGTTTAATTAAGGTTAGTAAATAAACCAATTACAATCATGTTTTTAAATTGACATTTTTGTCTGATTTTTATAGAATAATTATGCTTTTATTGTTAAGCGCTTTTTACTTGTATGATTTCGAGCGGGGATCGGAAAGAAATTAAACATGAATATTCCATCTGTTGATACGCTACGATAAAAAAGGATATTCAGGGAGGTTAAAATGAGTAGAAGATTCTTTTACCTCTTAATGATAATTTGTTTGTTTTTATCCGGATGTGAGATACCAAAGGTTGATCTCTCAAAGTCGGATCAGGTAAATTTGATAGCCTCTCTCAGTGGCGAGAATTCCATCCATGTGGATGGGGCTAATGACAGTAAAATCGCCGTTACGCCTGAATTAACCGAAATGGTTTTGTCTCAGAAAAGTGCAGGTGACGTGTCCATCAAAGCCACTCGAGCTGAACCCATGAAAGCCGGCAAAGCCAGACTGTATTGGGAGGCCAATGGGGATTTCCCTGAAGGTTTTGCTGTCGCCTGGTCCAAGGATTCAACCACCCCTGTTTATCCGGGTGATACCTGGATTACAACAACAGATCGGTCGGCTCGTTCGATGGAAATTCTAGGGAATTCTGGGGAAGCTTATTATTTCCGAATTTGTAAACTTCTAAACGGGGCTTGTGTTTTCTACAGCTCAACCGTGAAATATACCTTTGAGACTGTTCAACAAACGGCTACCAAATCTCCATCCAATGTACAATCTTTAAAAATTACTTCGGTTCAAAGTGATGGATACGGTAACACCAATGTTTATTGGACAGCCAGTGGAAGTTTCCCCAATGGAATAAAAATCGTCTGGTCAGATACTTCCAGTGAACCTGTTTATCCGGGAAACTCAAATCTACATATCAGTGATTCAACTGCTACCTATGGTCGGGTAGAGGGTATTTCTGGGAGTAAAGTATATTTCCGTATCTGTCATTATGATGGTAGTAAATGCGATTTCTATTCCGAAACCTATATTTTCTCCATCACAAACACGCCAGCCTCGGAAGTTACAAAATCGATCCGAATTACCAGCATCAATAATGATGGCACCGGCAATGCCGATGTGGTTTGGAGTGCAGTTGGCTACTTCCCCAAGGGATTTAAAGTGGTCTGGTCGGCAGAGACGAAAAAACCGGTATACCCAGGCAATGATTTTGTCTACATTAGCGGCCCAACTGCACGAATCGCGGATGTTACGGGTGATGCGGGCAGGAAGTATTATTTCCGCGTTTGCGAATATTTAGGGGATAGTTGCGGCATTTACAGCAATACTTATGAATTTACTTATGCTGAAAAATCAGCGAAGGATACACCAAAGATAACGGCCACGCCGGATACCAGTACCATTACTATTACGGCAGTGGAAGAGTACGCACCAGGAAAGCTATATATCGGATGGTTGGTTACAGGAAGTTTCCCAGATGGTTTCATGGTTATTTGGTCCGAGACCAACTCCACCCCAACTTATCCTGGCAGCAATTATTTAATTTATGAGAATCCTGAAACCCGAGCCGTGGGAATGACTGGGACAGCTGGTGATAGCGGATATATACGGGTGTGCAAAATAGTCGCTGGCGGCTGTGGTGTTTATAGCAATACGGTTTCCTATGAATTTATCGGGACCTTTGTCCCGACGGCGACCCCCTCTTCGATCACTTCAACGCCAGAGACCCCTGTAGCGACTACTGAAGTACCCCCAGTTGCAACAACTGAGGTACCTCCTGCTGCCACAACAGAAATACCTCTAGTAGAAACAACGGTGGTGACGGGATAACTTACAGGAGAAAAAACTGATGGAACATAAAAAAATCCTTTCTGAAATATGGAGGGATTTTGTGTTATCCAATCTGTGCAAAGAGTACTGTAGGCGTGCTCCAAGGCACAGGAGACTATTTTGTTTGTAGGATTTGTGACCTGGTTTTTAGGTTTGAAATTCAAACAATTCTCTGCCTGCTTTTTAAATTGACATTTTTATCCGAATTCAATAGAATTAGAATACTTTTTATTAATAGATGCTTTTTTTACTTGTATTTGATTTCATGCGGGGACCAGTTAGAAATTAAATGTGAATATTCCATCTGTTAACGAACTACAGAAATAAATGAATATTCAGGGAGGTTAGATGAGGAAACAAGTCATTTACCTATTTACTATTCTTTGTTTGCTTTTTTCCGGATGTGAGATGTCAACAGGTGATTTCTCAGAAGCGGGTCAGGCAAATTTATTGGCCTCCATCAATGGAGAGAATATCATCAATGCGAATGGATCCAATGACAGCATAATTGTCATTACACCTGAAATAACAGAAATGGAATCATCTCAGGTAAAAGAAGGATCCGTATCCATCAAAGCTACGCGTGCTGAACCCATGGAATCCGGTAAAGCAAGACTCTATTGGGATGCCAGCGGCGATTTTCCTGAGGGCTTCGCTGTAGCCTGGTCCAAGGACTCAACCACACCGGTTTATCCGGGTGATACCTGGATTACTACAACGGATCGTGCAGCTCGTTCGATGGATATCCTGGGAAACCCAGGGGACGCTTATTATTTTCGGATTTGTAAACTCCTTCAGGGTGCTTGTGTTTTCTACAGTCCGACGGTGAAATACACCTTTGAAACACCTCAGCAAACCGCCACCCTGCCTGTTTCCGGTGACCTTTCCTTGAAAATCACTTCGGTCCAGAGTGATGGGTACGGCAATGTCAATATCTATTGGACGGCCATCGGAAGTTTCCCCAATGGGTTCAAAGTTGTCTGGTCCGATACCACCAGCGAGCCGATTTATCCGGGGAACTCGAACCAATATATTAATAGTCCGACAGCTTCTTATGCTCAGGTAAGTGGGATAACCGGTGGAAAAGTCACTTTCCGTGTCTGCCGCTTTGACGGCAACCAATGTGATTTCTATTCTGATCCTTATACCTTTACTCTCACCAGTACACCCGTTCCGGAAGCGGCGAAATATATCCAAATCACTAATATCACCAATGACGGCACCGGAAGGGCCGATGTGGTTTGGAGTGCAGTTGGCTACTTCCCCAAGGGATTCAAAGTGGTCTGGTCTGCGGATACGAAGAAACCGGTATTTCCTGGCAACGACTATGTCTATCTGAGCAGCCCCACTGCACGAATTGCGGATGTCACCGGTGATGCAGGCAGGAAATATTATTTCCGCGTTTGCGAATATTTGGGAGATAAATGCGGGGTCTACAGTAATACTTACGAGTTTACCTATAAGGACAAACCTGAGACAGCCACACAAGATACCAGCACTATTACGATCAACGATGTGGAAGAGATTGAGCCCGGATTGGTATACATCGGATGGACGGTTACTGGAAGTTTCCCCAATGGTTTCAAAGTTGTTTGGTCTGATTCCAACCCCACCCCAACTTATCCAAGCAGCTATTCTAAACTTTTTAAGAATCCAATCACCCGAGCAGTGGGGATGATAGGGACAACCGGTGAAAGAGTTTATCTACGAGTTTGTAAAGTCGTCTCTGGCGGTTGTGGAGTTTATAGCAATACGGTTTCCTTTGTTTTTGTCGGCACCTATGTCGAGGACACGGCGACCCCCTCATCTTCCACTTCAACCCCCGTGACCCCCGCGGCGACAACTGCAGTACCCCCTGTGGCAACCACTGCCGTATCGCCTGTTGTGACAACCGCTGTACCACCCGTTGCAACCACTGCGGTGCCTCCTGTTGCAACAACCGCGGTACCGCCTGCTGCAACTACAGAAGTACCGCCGGCTGCGACGACGGAAGTACCTCCTGCCGCAACAACGGAAGTGCCGCCGAGTGTAACCACTGAAGTGCCAACAGTGGCGTCCACATAACCCCTTTCCAAGCCATATTAAATAAAACCCCTCCAAATTGTGCGGAGGGGTTTTTGTGTCAATTGAGTCGAGGCCAATTCAGCAGCAGGACTTCCGTCAGCAGCCTTGGATTTTGATTGGTTTCCAATTGCTGCAAGGCATTTTCCAGAGCAGCGGCCTGATCATTAACCTGGAAGATATCCATTTCCTGTGAGAGTTCCTTCAGTTTAGTTTGCCAATCCAGATTGATCAAAGGAGCCTGCGAACCAGCCTGTATGTGCAGCATGTCCCGCCAGGCGGACAGCCAGGTTTCAAATTGGAAGCGGAGATCGGATTTTCCCTGGGTTGGTTTGCCTGGTTTGGCTGAGGCTTCAACATAACTGAAGCGGTCCCGAATATTGGCTCTTAATAACATGCCCATCTCATCGAGATGCATCTGGCGTTGTTCCCAAAGTTCTTCGCGTTGCAGATAGTGCACCGCCTCTCCCAATCGCCCGGAAGAAAGATGAGCCAGCAGTCGGGCTTTATGTTGTTCCACCTGCCAACGCTCAATCAGCTTGGTTTCCAGAATCTGCAGGGGTAAAGGCCGCAGACGCAGAATCTCACAACGGGAGGCAATGGTGGGGAGTAAGTTTTCAGCGGAGAGGGCGGTCAAGAAAAGGATCACCCGCGGTGGGGCTTCCTCAAGTGTTTTAAGTAAGGCGTTCTGGGCGTTAGGGTTGGCATCTTCAAAATTGAGCAGCATGGCAATGCGATATTTCGCTTGGTAGGGTGCCAGGGACAAGGTGTGCTGCAGGTCGCGGATTTGATCCACTTTGATGTTGGTACTGTCTTCTGCGGATCGAACCAAGGAGAGATCCGGATGCTGCATGGCGGCCAATTGTTTGCAATCACGGCAAATCCCGCAGGGTTGACCAGGCTGCGGTGGCTGGGTGCAGTTGATTGCCTGGGCAAACTTTAAAGTCAAGGTGCGTCTGCCAATCCCCGGTGAACCGGTAAATAAATAGGCGTGTTGCAATTTTTCTTGTTGAATGTGCTGCTGTAAGAGCGTTACCGCCCATTCGTGTCCAAGGATGTCCCATTCCATATCAGCATTGTATTCCAAGAAGGCAACACTGACAACCTCCCTCGGGCAATTCGATTCACTTGGATTTTCTCTAAGAATTTTGTATAATATATAAAAAGGTCTAGACAATATACGCAATTGTGGGGATCAATTTTGCACCACTTTCGATTTCATAAAGCCATCATCCATTTGCGGTCCGTCAATGCTTGATTACAGGGGAATCAACTGGTCGAAGCTATTCCTGGTAGATTCCCTTCTATTCTCTAAAATGGGGGAATTTTTCGACAGAGGTATGGACCGGATTTTTGTTCCTTTTATTGTTTATTCCGGTTCATAGTGGGATCTCCGGGTTTGTGTTTCCGGGGATCCTTTCTAATAGTTAATCTCCAGCTGGTCATTGTTGACAGGGAATGCCTCTCGCCGTTACAATCATCAAGCTATGAATTCGAAATTAAACTCCAACCTTAATGAGAGACAAAACTTGGCGGTTACTGCCGCAACAGGACAGGCGCTGGTTTTAGCCGGACCTGGATCAGGTAAAACACGCGTATTAACTTATCGTATGGCACACCTGATACAGGCAATGGGTGTCAACCCATATCATATTATGGCGGTCACTTTTACCAACAAAGCCGCCCGTGAAATGGGCGAACGCCTGGATACTTTAATCGGCAATAGAAGTCAGGGATTATGGCTGGGCACCTTCCACTCGGTGTGCGGCAGGATTCTACGCCGTGAAGCTTCAGTGCTGCCTTTTGATGCCAATTACGTTATCTTTGATGCCGATGATCAGCTCTCCATTATCAAACAAATTTTTAAAGAATACAATATCAACGATAAAATTTATCGGCCACAGAGCATTCACGCCAGTATTTCCAATGCCAAGAATGAATTAATTCCGGCAGAAGATTATATTCCAGGCAATACTCGTGAAGAATTAGTCGCTCAAGTTTATAAACGGTATCAAAAGTTATTAATGCAATCCAATGCATTGGATTTTGACGATTTACTTTTGTGGTCAGTTAGACTGCTGGTGGACCACGACAGTGTACGTCAAAAATATGCCCAGCAATTTGAGCATGTTCTGGTGGATGAATTTCAGGATACCAACCGCGCCCAATATCAATTGCTGCGCATGTTGACCTCGGTGCATCTCAACTTGTTTGTGGTTGGCGATGAGGATCAGTCCATCTATCGCTGGCGGGGCGCGGATTATCACAACATCATCCGCTTTGAAAAAGATTATCCCATGGCGAAGAAAATTTTACTGGAAGAGAATTACCGTTCCACCCAGAATATTCTGGATGCAGCCCAGGCAGTCATTCGCAAGAATAAAAACCGCACCCATAAACAATTACAATCTGCCAGAGGCGAAGCAGGCGAGAAGATCCAATTTTTTGAAGCCGATGACGGACAGCATGAAGCCGAGTTTGTGGTCAGTTCCATCCGTAAAGCCATCCAAATGGGCGCTCACGGACGCGATTTTGCCATCATGTACCGCACCAATGCCCAGTCACGCCTGTTGGAGGAAGCCTTCCTGCATGCCAGCCTTTCCTATCGTTTGGTAGGGGCGCAGCGCTTCTATGGACGGCGTGAAGTCAAGGATTTGATTGGCTATCTGCGTTTGATTTTCAATCCGGCGGATCAAATCAGCCTGGAGCGTGTGATCAACGTCCCGCGTCGCGGCATCGGACCCAAGAAACTTGAAGATCTGGCTCAGGTAGCTTTCCAGGGACAAACAACTTCCGGCGCGGTTTTGCTGGATCTGGCCCGCCAGGGGCAAAAATCTCCCTTCTGGATCCCGATCGGACGCTCGGTGGACGCACTGCTTCCTTTTGCCAGACAGTTACGCAAATGGACCGATCTATTGGAAAGCGGTACTGTATCCGAGGTTTTCGACAGTATTCTCTTCAATACCGATTATCAATCCTATCTGGATGATGGCACGCCTGAAGGCGAAGCTCGTTGGGAAAACGTGCAAGAGCTACGCAAAATGGCCTATGAGTACAACGAGAAAGGGATGATTGAATTCCTGGAAAATCTGGCTCTGGTTTCCGATCAGGATACCATTCAAGCCAATGATGATTCGCCCACCTTGCTTACCCTGCATGCTGCCAAAGGACTGGAGTACAAACAGGTTTATATCGTCGGACTGGATGAAAGGCTGATTCCTCACAGCCGTTCCATCGACAGTGATGATCCGGAGGAGATGGACGAAGAACGGCGGTTGTTGTATGTGGGCATGACCCGCGCCAAGGATTCCCTGAGCCTGATCCGTGCCGATCAACGCAGCCAATACGGTACCTATACTTACAGTGCACCCTCGCGTTTCCTACAGGATATTCCGGCAGCATTGCTGCAAGTGCAGGGAATGCGGAATGTAGCTCGGACGAAAACCGGCGCAACCTGGAAGGATGCGGACCAATTCTTGTCCCGTTTAAACACTACTACTAAACGCCCGGTAAGTGAACCGCAGGCAGCAAAAACAAAACGGTTTGCTCATCCCATGCGAATCACCCATGCAGTTTGGGGGGAAGGCATGGTTTTGGACAGCAAGATTGTGGATGGATGTGAGATTGTGGAGATCAACTTCGCCAGTGTGGGCATGAAGCGAGTGGATGCCGACCTGGCAAAATTGCAAATTCTGGAATGAGAAAATAAAAACTGATGAAATATCAATAGTTTATTAATTGACCCCAAAGGGCTTGGCTTCCGTTTGGCCCAGGGATTATCCATTTTTAGCCGGATGAGAAATCTAAACCGACGCAGGAGGAGGTCTCAGACCTCCCCCTACGCATGATGGGCGCTTCCCCCACACAGTTAGTTGGATGGGTTAGGAGCATAATAACATAAACAATTTTAAAAGGACTCTGCTTCGTAACCCAAGACACCATGCCTTACACTACCTGAATATGACCAAGACCAGTATACCTTCCAGTATGACGTTGCCCATCAGATTCGCATCCGATGGGTGGCCATACTGTGTATTCACCCATAATTCTCAGCCACCCATCCTACGACTTTGAGGTTTCTTTTGACACAACCCATCCACACGGCATAGGCGACCCTTCTACTATGGTTGTCTACTGCGGTGATTGACATCTGCCTCTCAATACAATATACTTAGCACGCGTCCGGGTGGGACCGGCGCGGCAGAAGCCACCGAACCCCGTCAGGTCCGAGAGGAAGCAGCGGTAAGGAGGTCGATCTGGGCGCCGCCGGATCTCCTGCCCGGACGTATTTTAATCGTAAGGAACCCATGCATGAACACACCCCCTGTTTGTAATTACGAAGGCTCCGATTACCAGACATCCTTTTGGGAGAAGGGTGGTCGGGCCTATGAAGATGCCGTGGAAGAAAAAGCCCTGCAGCGCTTATTGCCTGCCTCCGGCAGGTTGATGTTGGAACTAGGCGCCGGTGCCGGGCGCAACACGCCCCGTTATAAAAATTATGAAAAGATTGTTCTGCTGGATTATTCCCGTACCCAGCTGGAACAGGCGCGTGCCCGCCTGGGCGACAGCGAACACTATATCTACGTCGCTGCGGATGTCTATCATCTGCCCTTTGTCAGCGGTTTGTTTGACGGCGCCACGATGATCCGCACCCTGCATCATATGGCCGACGCACGTCTGGCTTTGCAGCAGGTGGCGGATGTACTGCAAAGCAAGTCCGTCTTTATTCTGGAATTTGCCAACAAACATAATTTGAAAGCCATTGTACGCTATATTCTGCGTCAGCAGAGCTGGAATCCCAATTCACCTGAGCCGGTGGAATTTGCCGCCTTGAATTTTGATTTCCATCCCCAGACGGTCAATTCCTGGTTGAAGTCCCTGGGCTTTTTGGTGGAGCAGACGTTAACCGTCAGTCATTTCCGCATGGCATTCATGAAGAAATTGATCCCTTTGAAGATACTGGTGTGGATGGACAGCATTGCGCAGCTCACCAGCGATTGGTGGCAGTTGACTCCGAGCGTCTTTTTACGCAACCGCCTGCGTACCGAAAAAGAGAACGCTGCAGCAGGCACATTCTTCCGCTGCCCCAAATGCGGCGCAGCCTTGAAGGATACGCCTCCGCTGTTGAAATGCAGCTGCGGTCAAAGCTATCCGGTGAAGGATGGCATTTACGATTTTCGATTGGAAAAATAGAGAATTTGTATTAAATAATTTAACCTGCCGTACGGCAGGTTTTTTTTTGGATTTTCCTGGATCCCAATTTTATTTGAAATTATTTTCAATCCAGCGTAGGATGCATTAGCAATGCATCCTACGCTGGCAATGTTCCAGAACCAATAAAACAGTTTACGGCAGGGGGATCACCTTGAGATTGTCAAAGTACACCGTGGCATTGGGGGAATAAACCACCAGACCGGCGTAACCGGCAGTGGCGTAGGCTAGGTCAATTTTATCACCCAGCGGTTTGCCGTCAATCACCACCCAGGCACTTTGACCATCCGCGATCACCTGCAAATTGTGGGCTTGTCCGTCGGGCTTTAGCAAAGTTGCGTTTTTATCCCATAACTGGACTGTCTCCATGCCGGTGGCGGAAATGCGCTGCAGGATGACAGAGCCGTTGTTGTAAAGGGATAAAGCATAAGCTTCCTTGAAGGGATACTCATCAATCGGTGTGGGGGAGCCGAAGACCAAGCCGGCGATGACCACCTGTCCATTGACCGGGACTTTCACGTCCAACTGGTAGGAGGCACGCTCAAAGGGTCCACAGGCGTCACAGGTCCACAGGAAGGGGGTGAAGCTGGGTTCGGAGAAGAAAATCTGCATGGCGCCGTTTTGAATGACGACGTCATACCCATAATCGGAGTAAGGGGTCCAGCCTTTGGAGTCATCGTCAAACGAATCGCTGAATTGGGCGGGAATGGTGGAGAGCTGGGTCAGCAGGTCGGCAACGGCAGGGACGGTGGGCAGGGCTGCGGTTACAGTGGCCGTGACCACGGCAGGCTGATCAGCAGGCAGGGTGGATTCCACGGAAGGGGCAAAAGCAGGTGCCTGAACGGTTGTACTTGGAGTCAGCTCTTCAGCAACCACAGAAAGAGGCGTCAACGCTGCAGCTGGGGCAGCTGTCGGCGGGGCAAATAATGGAATGGGGGTATGTTTAAAAGATGCCGTGGGTGTCGAACTGGCAAATAAGCTGTTCGCCAGGGATTCCATCCCCAGCATACCGTTGAGGATGGCCCCAACCAACACGCCTGCAATGGCAATCAATGCGATGGTAATCCCGATGTTAATACCTTTAAAATTAGTAAATATATCCGATTTCATACCGTGAACCTTCCCGTGTTTAATGGCTGTGTTGTTCCTGCAGAACAGGAAATCACCCCCAATGATACCTGATTCCTTTCTGCTTTCCAATGGGTTGATGGGCTTCCCGATTTTCAAATTCAGGTATAGTCATTGATAAAATCAATCCTGCCAAATTTCCAAACCCTGGCAGGACGTGTATGCATAAGTAATTTCTGTATACCTTATACAGTGGGGTAGGCATCGCCATTTGGTTCGGGTGCCTTTTGGAAAAGTTTACGCAATAATGCGATGCCGCTAATGGCGGTAGCCAGCAAGAAGAGTAGAAACAAGATGAAAATCACCATGGTCAAGATGAAGCGCCAACCACTGGCTTCCGCATCTCCTGAGGCCAGACCGGTCGCCACGGCAATTGACTGAGATCCAATAAGCAGGGCAATTGCACCGACCATTCCCCAACCGAGCAAACGCCGATGGGATTGGGCGCGGATTGCCGCCCAGAAGAGCATACAGCCGCCCAGCAGGGCAAAGGGGAATAATTCCGCAGGCATAAGATAATCAAAGCGGAAAATACCATCCGAGAAGTAGGAAACAAAGGCAAAAATAATAGGGGTAAGAATGGGAAACCAGATAAAAACACAGCCTGCACAAGCCAGAATTTTGGTTAAGGAATTTATCTTTGGCATGAGACTCCCTTTCAACCGTCCGGGGGGGGTACGGTTGATTTAAATACAGTATGGCACGAATTTAGGAAAATGAAAGAGGGGATTTGATTTCTGGTATACACCGTGCATCGACAAGCCAGAAATTGACCACGCCGGTTTGTGAATTCTAAAGTCCTATTGTTCCATTTACCCCTTCGACAAGCTCTCCCCTTCGGGGACCTAGGGTCAGGATGCGGATGTATCTAGATTTTTTCCACAATCCAGAAATGGCTTAAGCCAAAGACGCGTAAAAAGGTCTTTTCCATCGCATATAACACACCCCGCAGGAATTTTCCCAGGGTAGGAAAACGCGCCGTGATATTATCATAGCCGCCAAAGATGACCGTGCGCTGGATGTACTTCACCGGCAGCCCGGCAAACAATTTTTCCAGGTCGCGGCGGGTATACACCTTAACGTGAGGTGCCAAACGGTTGCGCCAGATATTCGGCAGGTAATTGATAAACAGTTTATTGCCGAAATGGTATTTACCTTTCCAAAACAAGCCGTGGGTTTCAAAGGGATAGCCGCGGTTGGGGCAGAAGAGCACAATGCGGCCGCCGGGTTTCAGGCAGCGTACCATTTCCTGAATCGCCAGTTGATCGTCTTGCACATGTTCCAGAACCTCATTGCTGAGGATGATCTCATATTGTTCGTTGGCAAAAGGCAGGTATTCTCCGGCAGCATTAACAATGTAAGCTGCTTTTTTGAGAGAATCCTGGGTGCGTTCAAAATCGATATCCAGGCCGACGGCTGGATTGGAGAACTCAACCAGACGCTGCAGGTAACTGCCTACACCGCAGCCGTTGACCAGCAGGGCTGGTTTATGGTTGGCCGGCATGGCGGATTGGATCATCTCCAGTCGGCGTACCTGGCCTGCCCGCCAGACATATGAAGGCTCGCCGCGTACGGCTGCTTTACTGTATTCGTTATTTTCCATCAATGGATTGTATCTCCATAGGCTGTTTACTTGATTTCCAATCCTACCACAAGACCGGATGGACGGGAAGCTACACGCTTTTGATCCAATTATTCGTTCTTGTAGGGCACCCAGGCCAGGACAATGGTTTTGCCATTATTGAGTGTGGAATTAATTTCCAATTCCCCGCCCACATTCATGACACGCGTTTGCATGTTGGATAAACCGTGTCCGATGGACTGGCGTACCCGATGGGGATCAAAACCTTTGCCATCATCCTGGATTTCCAACATGGCCCGTCCTGGACTGGTCCATAGACTGACGGAGACATTTCTGGCCTGTGCATGTTTGGCAACATTGGCCAGGGCTTCCTGGCAAATGTGGAAAAGCGCACCTGCGTTTTCAGCCGGCAATTTATTGAAGCCGTCCTCCGGACCATACAGGCTGACATCCACCAGCGTGTTGGCACGGAATTCATTCACCAGGCGTTGAATGCCCTGGAGCAAGTTTTCATCATTAAATTTTCTGGGACGCAAATCAAGGATATAAGCGCGGATATCGCGAATGGTGCTGTTCAATTGATCAATCGCCTGTACAATGCGGTCTTTTGCCTGATCGGAGTTTTCCGCCATCAACAGGCGGGCATGCTCCAGCACCAACCCCACGGCATAGATGGATTGAATCACACCGTCGTGCAAATCCATGCCGATGCGTTCACGCTCTTCCAGAATGGCAATGCGGCGTTGCTGTAAATTAAGGCGCACATTTTCTATGGCTGTACCGGCCCAAAAACTGATCGCGGAAAGAAACTGGATTTCCATTTCGTTGAGCGGGTAGACGTGTTTGGAGGCGATGCTCATCACGCCCAGTGCACCCTGGCGGCCCATGAGAGGAAACATACCAATTTGATGGATTGCACTATTGAGCACTTCCGTAGAAAGTTCGTGATGCTGGTCATCCGGAAGATTAATAATGATGAATTCTTCTGAACGGATCACGTTGCCCAGAGTGGAGGAGTCGATCACATATAGATCATTCTTCCAGATCGTGGCAGCGAGGTCACCCTGATGAATGGCGCGGGATAATTTTTGATTACCTTCCTGCACAAGGTAAATTTCTCCCAGATCCAGGGAAAAATAATCTAACACCTGGGACAGGGTCTTCTCCAGAATTTCGTTGATGCTGGGGGAGGAAGCCAGGGTGGAGGCCAGGTCGTTCAGGCGGGCCAGGTTTTCATTGCGCCGGGTCAGGCTTTGTTCCCGACGGATAAGTTTTTTATAGAGACGGGCATTGGCGATGGCTACGGCTGCATAGGCCGCCAGGGTTTCGATAATCTGCTGATCATCCTCGCTGAAGGGTTCGCCGCCTTTTTTTTCGGTTAGATAAATTTGCCCATAGCGATTCTGCCCGCTATGAATGGAGACGCCCAGAAGGGACTTCATGGAAGGGTGATGCTGGGGAAATCCGGCGCTGCGTGGATCTGCGGAGATATCCGGGATGCGGATGGGGTGTTCGCTTTGCATGATGGCCCCAATCAGCCCCAGCCCCAGCGGGGGGTGTGGCATTTTCGCGATGAGGGAATCCGCCATGCCGACCGGAATGAATTGTTCCAGCTCCCCATCTTCACCTAAAACACCCACGGCAGCATACTTTGCATCCACTTGATCCCTGGCCAATTCGGCGATACGCCGCAGCACAGATTCAAGGGAAAGTTCCTGAATTAATTCCAGGCTGACACTGTGAAGTGCCGCCAGACGTTTTTCCAATTGTTCACGGGTAAGAGGGCTCATGTTTGTATACCGTATTCTAATCAATCCTGCGGTATATGTCAAATATCCTATCTGCGGCATGACAATAAAATCAAATCATATGACAAATGGATTAAGAGAAAAAGACCAATGTTTCGCGAAAACCGGCGAAGTTTACTATAATAAAGCAAGCAATAAAGGAGAGCAAATGATGAGTTTGGATCGACGAGCATTGGAAATAGAAATGCAGCAAGCCGGGCGGTTACCCCCGGGACAGGCCCTGACCCTTAAGTTCCCCGTGCTGCATTATGGCGGGATTCCCGCGATGGATTTGGAAACCTGGCAATTGAACATCCGGGGACTGGTGAATAAAGAGGTTAGTGTCTCGTGGGGCGAAATTGCCCGGATGCCAAAAATTAGTTTAATGATGGATTTGCACTGCGTCACCAAATGGAGTAAATTCGATACCCTCTGGGAAGGGCTGTATCTCCGTACATTATTGGAGACGCTGAATATTGAAGTCGATCCGCAAGCCCATTTTGTGGTGCAGCATGCTCCGCAGGGATTCAGCACCAATCTACCCCTGGAGGTGGCTATGGGAGAAAACTTCCTGCTGGCTACGGGATATGCAGGTGAGCCGCTGACCCCCGAACATGGCTTCCCCATGCGGGGCGTGATTGGCGCCATTCCCGGAAGACGGGATTTACCGGACGTATATTTATGGAAAGGCGCCAAGTGGCTGACCGGTTTGGAGTTTCTTGCGGAGGACCGGCTGGGGTTTTGGGAAGAAGCCGGTTACCATAATGACGGTAATGTCTGGCAGGAACAACGCATTTCCTGAAGTTATATAAACCATTCCCCAAGTGGGAATGGTTTTTTTCTTGACAGAAATTGCAATTGTGATTAATATTTGATACATTGATACAATGATACAAAGATACAAAGCGGGAATAAAACCATGGAAAAACTGCACATCAATTTTCGATCCGGGGTACCGATTTATGCACAGATCGTGGAACAAATACAGGAAAAGTTACTGACCGGTGATATCCATGCCGGAGATCAGTTACCGACAGTGCGTCAGATGGCGCAGGATCTGGATGTGAATTTTAACACCGTAGCCAGGGCTTATCGCATGCTGGATGAAGGTGGTTTGATTTCGACCCAGCAGGGGCGAGGTACCTACATCATGGAAATGCCGTCCAAGGATCACCGCTTAAAGTTGGATCGGGAAGTACTGGAAGGCATGACCCGGCGCTACTTGATTGAAGCGGATCGACTTGGATTTGACCCGGAAAGTGTCTCGACCCTGGTTCATAAAATGTTGGATGATTGGCGGGAAGGACTGCTGCCCGACGAATAGACGAATCTCTGGCTTTTGTAACCCAAGGTGTCATTTGTGGAAAAGGAATCTTATCCATTGTTTCACGTGAAACAATGGAGTAGCACGTGAAAAAAATGTTTCACGTGAAACAATTGGAGTTGTTAAAAAATGGAATCAATCGTATCGGTAGAAGGTGTGTCGTTTGGCTACCATGGAAACCTTGCCCTGGATGAGGTTAGTTTCCGGGTGGGCAGTGGAGAAGTGGTTGGTCTCCTGGGCCCGAATGGGGCGGGCAAGACCACCAGTGTGCGTTTGTTGAATGGATTGCTAAAGCCTGATCAGGGATCCATCCGCGTGATGAACCTGGATCCGGCTGCGCGTGGCGATCAAATCCGTAAGCAATCCGGCGTATTGACGGAGGTCTCTGCGCTTTATGAGCGGTTGACCGCATGGCAAAATTTGATGTTTTTCGGCGGGTTGCAAGGTCTTTCCGATGATCAGATCCGCGAACGGGGAGCCGAGCTACTGCACTTTTTTGATCTGGCAGATCGCGCAGATGAACGGGTGGACAGCTACAGCAAGGGTATGCGTCAACGTTTAGCACTGGTGCGTGTCCTTCTCCACAAGCCTCCGCTGCTTTATTTGGATGAGCCTACTTCGGGACTGGACCCGGAAGCCTCCAAAAAAGTGATTGATTTGATGTTGGAGTTCCGTCAGAAGGATCACCGTTCGATGCTGATCTGCACCCATAATTTAACCGTTGCGGAAAAATTATGTGATCGTTTGTTGATCATGCGTAAGGGGCGTATTTTGGCAGACGGCTCTCTGGATGCTTTGAGGGCACATTTTGGCCTCGGCTTGCAGGTGGATATTCGCCTGCAGAATGCGCTCACTGCGCCGATGCTGGATGCAATGTCCCATCATACCGGGGTCTCCCGTGCCGTGCAGGTTGATCTCCATACACTGCAATTGGATGTAGCTGAAGAAGAAGTCATCCCGTCTTTGCTGCAAACCTTGATGGCGGAAAAAGCCATGGTCGTCTCGGTGGTGCCGATGGAGAAATCCCTTGAAGATGTTTATCTCGCCTTGCAGGAGGAGGAACCAAAATGAACCTGCGTAATTTATTTTTAATAGCTCGAAAAGATATGATTGAAGTCTCCCGCAATAAAACGGCTGTACTGCCCATGTTTATTCTGCCCTTGATTTTTGTCATTGTCCTGCCCGTTGGTATGATCCTGGCAATGCAGTCTTCCGTGGAAACGGCACAGGCCATGACGGCTGATCCTGATATTCAAATGTTTATTGAAAAAATGCCTGCTGCTTTGAGCTCCATTGTGGACGGTATGACCATGCAGCAAGCCAGCATTGTGCTGATGCTGGGCATGATGCTGGCCCCGATGTTCTTGATTCTGCCATTGATGTTTTCTTCCATTATTGCCGCGGAATCCTTTGCTGGGGAGTTTGAACGAAAGACTATGGAGGCTTTGTTATACACGCCAGCCTCGGACGAGGAGCTTTTCTTTGGCAAGGTACTGGTGGCCTTTGTGCCTTCGGTGCTGATCACCTGGTTGAGTTTCCTGGTTTACATTGTCGTCTTGAACGGGATGTCCTATCCCATCTTCCAGCGCATGTGGTTTCCCCTGGCTTCCTGGTGGCCGTTGATCTTTTGGGTTTCCCCGGCGCTCTCCATGATGAGCATCGCAGTGACCGTCTTGATCTCGGCCAAAGTGAAGAATTTCATGGGGACTTATCAGCTCAGCGGCAGTCTGGTTCTGGTGGTCATGGCCCTATTGATTGGGCAAATTTCAGGGGTTGTTTATTTGGATGTCCCGGTAGGATTGATCATTGGTTTGGTATGTTGGTTGGTCACTGCGGTCATTTTATGGTTTGCGATAAAATTGTTTGATCGGCAAAAGTTGTTGCTGGATTCATAATCGAAATTTGGCTTGGAGATAAAAATGTTAGAAAGTATGTTTGTAATTGCAATTCTGATCGAAGTTGTTTTCCCCATCGCACTGGCTTTTTGGGCTGTTCGAAAATTGGGTTCCTCCTGGTTTGTAGTTGGCATTGGGGCCTTGGCTTTTGTTCTTTCCCAGGTGATTCATATTCCCCTTTTGTTGGGCTTACAGCCCCTGCTGCAGACGGCCGGTTTTACCAGCCTTTCCCCCACGGTGAATCTCATTTTGACCGGTCTGTTCTACGGCCTGCTTGCGGGGATTTGCGAAGAGCCTATGCGCTGGCTTGCTTATAAGGTCATCAAAGAAAAAGGTCAGCGTCCCAATTCTTCCGTAGTTCTGGGGATTGGCCATGGCGGCGTAGAGAGTGTGGTGCTGATCGGCATTTCCGTGGCTGCTACTTTCTTTACCATGTTGAGTATTCGCAGCACCGGTGTCGCCATTCCGGGGATCAGCCTGGAGATGATGCAGCAATTCTTTGCCATGGATTGGTATATGCCTTTGGCCGGTGCAGTGGAGCGGCTGTCTGCCATCGGTATTCACATCGGCATGTCGGTCGTGGTTTGGAAGTCTGTCCGTTACCGCAGTTGGAAATGGTTTTTGGGGGCTGTCCTCCTGCATACGGCCTATGATGCCATAGCGGTAATCATGAGTCTGGGTGGCACAAATGTCTGGATCATCGAAGCGGTGTTTATTGTCTTCGCCGCCTTAAGTATTTTTTGGACAATTCGAACTATCAAATCAGATGTGCCGCTGCAAATAGAAGAACCGATTTTGGAAGCTTCAGAAGCATAATTAAAGAAAATAGAATATAAGTTCTAGTCCAAAAACACACCTTTCGACCAGGTGTGTTTTTTGTTTGGATACAGTATGATGGTAGTAATTCAACATAAAATGTGGAGGAGTAGATGGAAACAGAGAAAGGGAAGGTTGAGCTACGCCGAGCAAGCTTATCCGATATGCCCGAAATCATGGCCTTTAATACAGAGATCCACGCGGAGAAGCGCGTACCGATTACGATTCAGAATCTGCTAGATGCCGGCAAGATGGAAGCACAGGATTTCCTGGCAGCCAGGGATTCAGCCTCAGGCAAGCTGGTTTCTTCTTGCTGCCTGATTCCTCAAAATATCCTTTATGGCGGTATTCCCTTAAAAGCCAGTCAAACGGAGTTGGTGGGTACAGACCCGGCATATCGCAAGATGGGCCTGATTTCAAAACAATTTGCCGAACTTCATCGCTGGAGCGAAGACCGTGGGGATGATTTACAGGTGATCGCCGGTATCCCAAATTTTTACCGTCAATATGGATATGAGATGACCATCAGTTTAATGGCCCGCAGAGTGGGTCCATTAAGTGCCCTGGATGCACTGCCAGAAGAACCATCAAGCCTGCTGTTCCAAAATGCCGTCCCGGAGGATATTCCAGCTTTGATGTCCTTGTTTGCTGAAGAAGCCAAACGCGTGCTGGTTACTCATAATTGGTCAGAATTGGATTGGCGTTATTCCCTCCTGGATTGTCAAAAAGGCGGCTGCGCTGCCAAACAAATTACAACAATTCATCAGCAGGATGGAACCCTGCTTGGGGCACTGAAAATCCAACGATTTATTGATGAAGAAAACTTCTTTATTTTGGGCGCAGAAATCGATTCCGCCGTTACCTCTTGGGAAGAAGTTTTACCGGGTTTACTCCAGTACTACAAATCCTCTGCCCATCAAGCAATCCAGGAGGAACAGAAATCCCTTCAGCATGTTGGTATTCAAATATCATCCAATCATCCGCTAAGTTCCCGCCTGGCACATCTCTTTCCCCAGGAGAACAGCGGCTATGCCTGGTATGTCCGTGTACCTCAGCTGCTGGCATTTATTAAAAAAATCTCCCCTGTTCTAGAAGAGAATTTAAAGAACTCCGCCTATCAGGGTCTGAACCGGGTGGTGAAAGTCAACGCCTTTTCGATCAGTTTTGAGATGGAATTTCTTAAGGGAAAGCTTATTCGTATTGAACCCTGGCAGGCAAGCTCCTGGGAAGATGGGGATTTTCTTTGCCCGGAAAAAGTGTTTTATCATTTCCTCTTTGGGCATCATTCTTTTGCGGAATTGCACGCAGTGTACGCAGATTGTTATGCGAAAAAGGATACAGGGAATTTAATCGATGCCTTGTTCCCCAAACGCATATCCTATCTTTTTCCAGTTATTTGAACCCAAAACTGGTCTTTGAATATCGAAATATGTGTCTGACAAATGCAAAAATACTCTGGATTTTTTTTATTGCTTCTGCTATAATAACAAAGTTGAATGCTTGGGTGCCCCCCTCACCTGAGTATTCAACACTTTTTAATCCCACTACTGCTATACCATGATAAAAAAACACCCTCATTGAGAGTGTTTTAGCCAACCATATCACTGTGAATCATCCGGCAGGTTCTCTGGTATTTGCCTTTCCGGATTTTCAAGTGCTCTGCTTTCCAGCCAGGTGTGAATCAGACGGTGACGATCCAGGCAGGCGTACCAGAGGATGGTGGCGCCGATGAATCCGCCCCAACTATACCAATTGATGTATTGATCTCCTAAAATAATCAGGATCAAAGCCATCGCATAAAAGATCGCTGCGACCCAGCGTTCACCTTGAATTTGATAATACCAACGATGGATGGTAAAAAGGAAGCCGGTCATGATCAGGAAGAGGGGTGTTAAGTAAACCGGCCGCTGCAGGATCAAAATGAAAAGGATCAGAATCAATGCCGCCACTATGCCGACAAAAAGATACATCCGATTTAAGGAATGGTTGACCGTTTTGATGCTCATCATTTGCTGCAGCGTCAGTTCATCATCCTGCTGGATTTTGGCAAGCTTTCCGGAAAAATAAACAAATAATAATAAATTAACCAGAAAGGCAAAGGCGAATAAGAAGCCGGTTAATTGACGGGATTTTACTTCAATATTCAATAATCCGATCAAAGCCCAGGGGACAGCATATAAAGTAAAAAAACCATTCAAGCGATTGATTTCTTCAATTCGATACAATTTTGGCAATTCTTCTTCCATGCAAAACTCCTCTGGATTGACTCGGTTATGCTTATTATAAACCGGAAAGCAGTAAGCGGGTTTCGAGCCCTATTTTTAAAAAGACATCCATAATAAGTGTGATAAGATAGGAGGCATGAGCAGCGGACTGAGTCTTTATTTGTTGATCCTGGCAAGCGGAGGTTCCCTGGGAATCTGGCTGGTAATAGCACGCCAGCAGCCGGAACGACAAAATCGCAATGCCCTCCTGCTTCTGGTCATTTATGCCTGCGCCTATTTAGGGGCTCGCATGGGATATATTTTATTTGAAGCGGAGACACTGCCGCAGGCATGGACTGTGCTGTTTGATTTTCGCAGCGGAGGATTATCGGCTTTCGGTGCCATTTGGGGCGGATTGATTGGCTTCTTTTTAGGATGTTTGGCGCAGCGCTGCCAGCCTTATGATGCGCTGGATCAAATTTCCGCTATGCTGTTGCCGCTGGCTGCTTTTGTCTGCACAGCGCGCTGGTGGGTAGATTCGGATTTGTATCGCAATTACCCATCCGGCATGGTTGATTTTTTACCGCAATCGACGCTGACCTTTGCCAATCTGCAACCCCCGTATATTTTACTGCTGGCTGCCGTATGCCTGATTTTACTCAGTCTGGTATTGGATGTTTTGAAACGGCTTAAGAAACCTGCCGGGTTGGACGGGAATCTGGCTTTCTCTTTGTTGATTTTCTTTTGGGTTATCTTGGAATCCAATTATGGTTTTTTTCGCTTTCACCCCGCATTTCGCCTGTTCATTTACCTTACGGCAGCCTTGCCGATCCTGGCATGGATTGTATGGCTGTGGCTGGGCAGAAAGGCTGAAGCCCGTTAAAATAAAGATAATAATCATTGGTAGATAAGTTAAGGAAATCTCTATGAGCAATATCACGATTGCCCTGGCACAGTTGAATACCCGTTTGGGAGACGTCCCGGCTAATTTGGAAAAGCATTTATCCTGGATTGATAAAGCCTCCAGCGATGGGGCTGACTTAATTGTTTTCCCGGAACTCTCTTTGACAGGCTATGTCCTGCAGGACTTGACCAGTCAGGTAGCCTGCAAACCCCGTGCGGATGATCCTGTTTTCGCACCGCTTTTCAAAGCCAGCCAGCACCTGGATATTGTGGTCAGTTTTGTGGAAGAGGATGTACGCAACCGCTTTTTTATTTCCGCGGCGTATCTTTCGAAAGGCGAAGTGCTGCACGTCCACCGCAAGGTGTATTTGCCCACCTACGGCCTTTTTGATGAAGGTCGTTATTTTGCGCTGGGGGACAGTGTACGTGCATTTGACACCCGCTTTGGGCGCATGGGTATTCTCATTTGTGAGGATTTCTGGCATACCTCGCCCCCTTATCTCTTATGGCTGGATGGGGCGGATATTTTCCTTTTGCTTTCCTCTTCTCCTGGGCGTGGATTAACGAATAATCCATATCTGGAATCCAGTCATTGGGTGGAGCATATCAATCAAGCCTATGCGAGTATGTTTACCTCTTTTGTCGTACATACCAATCGAATTGGATTTGAAGACGGCTTACATTTTTGGGGCGGTGCTTCAGTGTTTGACCCCGCCGGTCAGTTAGTTGATCGTGCCCCTTATTTTGATGAGCATATGTTGCAGGTCAAGCTGGACTTGAATGAACTGCATCGTGTTCGCGCCCGCTTACCTTTACTGAGGGATGAGCGTACGGGGTTGATGCAGCGTGAGCTGAGCCGCATCCTTCTGGATGAGAACCGCAATTCCGGCCGATAGCTGCTGGAGAGGAAGGAGATTCATGAAAAAATCAGACTTAAGAATTAACGCCCCTTTGGCGCGCAAAATATTGACCGGCTTTATTCATAGTGAAATTACCCGCACCGGTTATAAAAAAGCCGTAATCGGACTTTCCGGCGGCATCGATTCTGCCCTCTCTTGTTTTCTGGCCGCGGAAGCTCTGGGACCGGAAAATGTCCTTGCAGTGCGCATGCCCTACAAGACCTCCTCGCAGGATTCGCTGGATCATGCCCAATTGGTGATTGATGCCACCGGTGTGCGTTCCATGACCGTGGATATCAGTGACATGGTGGATCCGCTGATTGCCAAATTCCCCGAGATGGACTCTCTTCGTAAAGGCAACATCATGGCGCGTATGCGCATGATTGTGCTCTATGATCAATCCGCCGTAGAACCCGCCCTGGTGGTGGGAACCGGAAACAAAACCGAAATATTACTGGGTTATACCACCCTGTTTGGCGATTCCGCCTGCGCCATCAATCCGCTGGGTGATTTGTATAAAACCCAGGTGCGCCAACTCTCCGCCGATTTGGGGGTGCCCGATGAGGTCATCCATAAAGCTCCTTCGGCTGATTTGTGGGCCGGGCAAACCGATGAAGCGGATTTAGGTTTCACTTATGAAGCCGTGGACCAGCTGTTGTATTTGATGGTCGACCAGCGCTACTCGCGGGAGGAATGTATTGCTGCCGGTTACGAAAAAGCTTTCACCGATGCAGTCGCCCGACGGATTCAACGCTTCCATTTCAAACGGGTCATGCCGCCGATCGCCAAATTGAGCAACCGCACCATCGGCTACGATTTCTTATATTTACGAGACATGGGAACCTGATTTTGGTTTATTAAACCAAGTATTTATCCCGCCGTCGATGCATCATCGGCGGCGGTTTGGATTTATTTGAACAGATGGTTAGGGGCCAAAGGAATAGGGGGAGTATTGCGTAAAATGTTTAAAAATATAAGTACTATAAAATGGCAAAGGTAGGATGCATTGGAAATGCATCTACGCATGATAGGAATGTATATAAAATAATGAAGATTCGTTTGTCGATCCTCTCCGTGCAAAATGGTTTCAATTCTCAAAAGAATTCCGTTCCAAAAAACCATATATGGGATAGTATTCAAATTATTGGTCAATCTAGATGGTAAATAGGGGCTGTATACTATCTAGAGGCAATTCATGAATTGCCTCTACAATTGGTGCTTATCTTGAGGTTTACTCGTGTATATGGGAGCGGTGTCCTGAAAAACGGCCTGTTTAGACAGCAAAGCTAGGATGCCTTGGAAATGAATCCTAGCTGGAGAGTATTGCTATTGAAATGTGTGCAAACTTTTGGATAATTTTACGAAGGTAAAATTGGTTAACAAATTGGGAGAATTTCCTGCGCCCATCTCCAGGGAACAATGATTAAAATCATCAAAAGAGGAATGGCTTCGATCGGTCGAGGATATTATTCAAGTGGCATATCTCCGATAAGAGGATGGACAATGGACCTCAATGGAAATTAACAACAACCAACATCCCCACAAGTAACTTCTTTCTTTCCGGTGAGGGCCGAGTTGATCATTGCGGCTGCGCAGCCGACACCACTTTGTACCGTAATTGCTCCGGCGGCACAATTGACCATACAGGCGCCGCATTCCATGCAGGCAGTCGGATGGATGATTTGTGAGTGATGATTGCGCATGGCAAAGACATGATGAGGGCAAACCATAACGCACAATGTACAGCCGTTGCATTTTTCAACATCTAAAACCAGGGTATTTTCAAGATAAGAGTTGAACATCATAACTCCTTAATGGACAAACGCAGATACTAACAGTAAGATCAGGCCAATGCCAAAACTGATCACCATCGGACGGATGTAGGTATAGATCTCTTTGCGAACACCCGTGCGTGAGGTAAAGGGGGTGGAACCCGTGAAATTGAGGGAGAGATAGGCAATACTGGAAGACATGGCCAGTAGGTATCCAATCACTTGACCAGCCTGACGGTAACCGCTCCAATCGGGGTGCTGCAAGAGAACCGAAAGTGCAAATGGGAGGGCAGCCAGAAAGCCAAGGAAGGCGCCTTTGGTGCTGAAATCACGGCTGGGCAGCCAGGGCAGCAGAATGGGGAAGAATGCCGTACCGCTTAGGATCACCGTCAACACCGCCAGGGCATATGGCAGCTGCCCAATAAGGAAAGCCACTACGATGGCAATCAATACCCGTAACAAGATGGGGGTTAATTCTACCGGAATGAGCACTACGCGATCACGCAAAGGGAATTTTACTTCGCGCATTTCAAGCGTGGCTTTATGGTCTTTTAAATATTCCGGCAGGTCATCCGCACGAACGGGGCCGTATTCAACAATGAAACCGGTTTTATCCTTAATAATGTGAGCCGCAATTCCGGGGGCACCCAACTGGGGAAGGATTAAGCGGCGGTGTCGGACGAATCCATCAAGATTGGTCTCTTTGATGCGCCGAATTAATTCCAGGGTACCAAAGCTGTGTTTGCCGGCTGCACACCAAACGTTCACCCCTTTGGTATCCAGCACCAGAATAAAGGCATCCAAGCCGCGCAGCGCTGTACGCAAGGCATCAAAGCTAAGCGTATAGTTGGCCGTAACGAAGACAGCAGAGTCTGCCTTGGGGGAGCCAAGTTTATATAATCCTGGCTCCACCCGATGTTCACCGCGGCGAATTCCCACGCGGGCTAAGAAATGGTCCCAGTGGTTGGCGCTAGTCATTTCCGAGGTGGTGGACATCAATTGTGGGATGGAAATGGAAACCTGCTGGAAAGCATTGATCATTTCGTTTCTCCACTGCAGCAAGATATACTTTGATCCTCGCTGGAAAATTTGCTGACGATCTGATCACAACAAATCGTAATGAGATCGCGATTAAGCTGGTAATAGGTCTGTCTGCCTTCTTCTTTAAAGTTGATCAAACCCGTCTCCCGTAAAATAGCCAGATGATGAGAAACAGTAGGTTGGGTAACATTAAGCTGCTCGACAATCTCATTGACCGTACGCCAGCGGCAGCAGGTGAGTTTCATGATTTTTTGCCGAGTATCATCGGCAATGGCTTTGGCAAAAAGTACGGGATCAAGGGTTGAGTTCATATAGATATCCTTCTATATGTATTATATAGATATGCGTCTATGTGTCAAGAGCAAAAATCTTATTTGTGTGTTTGTGAACGATGATTTTTTTTAGGAAGAAGAGTTGAATTACCATACAATATATGTTTTATTGGTCAATCTGATGTTCTTATAGATGGGTTTTATAATTGGGAGAATTCCCTCATTGTCTCCTTTGTTGGTGCATAAATTTGAAAATAATAGTTACTTGATATAGCAAAGGTAGGATGCATTGCCAATGCATCCTACGCAAGATAGAAAATATTTAGGAATGATAATTGAATTCCTAAATATTTTCCCGAATTTAAAACCTTCCCATCACATTCTCAAGTAGGTTAATTTACATTGTCATTTGAATCAATTTAATTTATCAATATTAATATAATATCGATATGACACAATATCGACGCTTATACATCCCAGGGGGAACGTATTTCTTCACCGTAGTAACGCTTGGACGATTGCCGATTCTCACCACAAAAGACGCGCGAGCTATTTTACGGGAAGCCTGGTTGGATGTGAATCATCGTTTTCCATTTACTACGGAAGCTATTTGCTTATTACCAGATCACATTCATTGTATTTGGAAATTGCCAGATGGAGATGAGAATTTTTCAACCCGTTGGAAAGAAATTAAACGGTTATTTTCCAAAGCATATAATATGAATTTTGGTCGAACCTTGCCGCTCACACAATCACAGGAGAAACGTTATGAGGGAATTTTGTGGCAGCGGCGATTCTGGGAACATGCCATTCGGGATGAGGCGGATTTAAACCGTCATTTTGATTATATTCATTTCAATCCAGTAAAACATGGATATGTGAAAAATGTTGCTGATTGGCCCTGGTCTAGTTTTCATCAATGGGTTCGCAAAGGTTATTATGAACCTACATGGGGACAGGATAATAATGACGAGACCAGTAAATATGGGGAGTAATAAAGGTGGTTTGCAAAATGTTTTGGTAAAGAAATCCATATATCGTCAGGAATTTCAAAATTTCGGTTGCGTTGAGAAGCTAAAGTAGGATGCATTGCCAATGCATCCTACGCAGGATGGAAATGGTTATTACGAAAGGAGAGTTTTCTTGTCATTTTTTGTGGTTACAAAAAGGATTCAAAAATTTGTGATAGGGCTTAACGTTACTTTGTTGGTGAAGGTTTTTTAAATATCTATCCATTAAAATGGTAGGTTGGAAAACCGCCCATTTCTTCTTATGAATCCGCGGAAGAAAGCTCTTCCCATTCACTCATCAGAGTGGTGATGGTTTTTTCCAATTGGATATATTTCTCGGTCAGGGTCTGCATGCGCAGCACGTCCCCCGCGGCTCGATCCATGGATAGGGTGGTTTCTGCCAAATCATTCTCGGCGCTGGCGATCCCGCTTTCCAACTCAACAATACGAGCCAGTCGTTGGCGTTCGCGATTGCTGGTAGATTTTTTATTTTTTTCAGGAGCAGAGATGGATTTCTCGATGTTTGAAGCTGAGCCCTGGTTACTGACGACGTTGCTAGCAGCATGCTCCTGCTGCCATCTGCGGTATTCGCTGTAGCTGCCGGAAAACAAATCCATTTGCGTAGTTTCGCGGTGAATGTACCAGATCTGTGAAGCCAGCGCATCGATCAGGAAGCGGTCATGCGAAACCAGTAGAATGGTACCGTTGAAACTCGAAAGCATGGTCTGCAGAATTTCCTGAGAGGAGATATCCAAATGGTTGGTGGGCTCATCCAGGAGCAGTAAATTAGCCCCCTTTAAAGCCAGACAGGCCAGCGCTAGCCTGCCGCGTTCTCCGCCCGAGAGCTGGGCGATTTTTTTATAGACGTCATCTTCGGTAAAGAGGAATTTGGCCAGGTAGTCCCGCACTTCTCCGGGCAGCAGCCCGGGTGATACAGACTGAATCTCTTTGATTAAGTCCCAATCTGGATGCAAATCCTCATGTGCCTGGGCAAAATAGCCGATCTGTACGCCAGCACCCAGGGTTGCCTCTCCATGCAGGGGAGGTAATATGCCCAATAGGGTTTTCAACAGGGTGGTTTTTCCGGCGCCGTTGGGACCGATGATGGCGGCACACTCGCCGCGCAGCAGGACCAGATCCGGCAGTTCGATGAGCACTTTTTTATCGTCAGGGTAGCCGACCTGCACGGCTTCGGTCCGGATGACCAGATCCCCTGAGCGCCCGCCGCTTTTCAATTGAAAATGCATTTGATTCTGGTGCGTGGGAGCCGAGATTCTGGCATCGGCAAGCAGCCGTTCCAGACGTTTACGGCGTCCCTGTGCCTGCCGCGTGTTCTGTCCGGCGATGTTCTTGCGGATGAAATCTTCTTCTTTTTCGATAAAAGCCTGTTGAGCTTCAAATTCCTTAATTTGGCGCAAATAGCGTTCTTCGCGTTGGGTGAGATAGGCGCTGTAATTGCCACGATAGGTTTCCAATTGCGGCACCATTTCCCAGATGGTATGGACCACCTGATCCAGAAAATAGCGGTCATGCGAAATAATCAGCACCGAGCCCGGCCAATCCCGTAGGGCAGATTCCAGCCATTCGATGGCCTGGATATCCAGATGGTTGGTGGGTTCATCCATAAACAGCAGATCGGGCTGCTCCAGCAGGAGTTTTGCTAATAAAGCCCGGGTGCGCTGCCCGCCGGAAAGCTGCTCCAGAGGGCGCTGCCATTCCAGCTCGGGAAAACTCAGACCGGTCAGGGTCTGGCGGATTTGGGTTTCGTAATTGTAGCCGCCGCGCAGTTCAAATAAATGCTGCAGCTCGCCGTAGCGATTGAGCAAGTCTATATCCTGTGGGGAAGCGGCCAGCTCTTTTTCCATCTTTTTAAGGTTGGCTTGCATTTCGATGACCGGTTTGAAGGCTTCTTCACAAACCTGCCAAAGCGATTTTTTGGATGAAAAATCTGTAGTTTGAGGGAGATACCCTGCGCGTAAGTCCTTGGCTCTGAATACCTGTCCGCTGCTGGGTTCTTCCATATTGAGCAGTATTTTTAACAGGGTAGTTTTACCGATGCCGTTGGGTCCCACCAGGCCGATGCGGGCATGATGGGGGATGCTCAAAGAGATGTCCCAGAAAATATCTTCTGCGCCAAAGGATTTGCTCAAGTCCTGGGTGGTGATCAATGCCATGGTGAATCTCTCCGGCGAAAGTATACCATAAAGGCAAATCCCCCGGTTTTGGGGAGTTCAGGTCATGCAAAAAATAGGACACCAACCATGACCTGAGTCACAAGACAAAAGTTTAAAGCCCTGTTATATTCATTTCAGTAATTGAACCGAATGAGCAGCGGAATTTCAACAAATTCCGCTATGCGGATTTTTGGCCTTGAATCGTATCATGCCAAAAGCACGCTGCACTATTTAGGGTTCAAATAAAGATCAACCTATGGAGGCAGCATGCAGATTGTAACAGATAGTGGTATGGATTTAGCGGCAGAACAAATTAGTGGTTTGAACCTGCACTACGCACCTTTAAAAATTTCCCTTCAGGGGAAAAACTATCTCAGCGGGGTTGATATTTCTGCAGCCGAGTTCTATCAATTACTGGAAGAAACCCAGGCCTTTCCAACAACCTCTCAACCTTCCCCAGGCGATTTTGCCGCACTCTATCGCAAACTGGCGGTGGATGACCCCGAGATTCTTTCCATTCATATTTCGTCCGGTTTGAGCGGTACCTATAATGCCGCCGTCCAGGGCGCGAAGATGGTGCCGGAAGCCAAGGTAACGTTTGTCGATACCAAAGCTTTATCTGCCGGTGAAGGCTGGCAGGTGCAGGCAGCTGCCTTGGCGATTAAAGCCGGCTGGAAAATGGACCAGATCCTTCAATATATGAAGGAAATCCGTTCTAAAACTGATGTGATCTTCACCCTGGATGATTTAAAATATCTTATTAACGGCGGACGCATCAGCCATTTGAAAGGGCTGCTTGGATCGTTGTTGCAGATCAAACCCATCATCAAAGTGGATGAAGAAACCGGAAAATATTTTGATGTGGCCAAAGGCCGCACCTTCAAACGCGCCATCCAAACCATTGCTCGTGTTGCAGCTGAAAAATACGGCCATGGTGGAAAAATTCGCGTGCAGTTGCAGCATGGCAATAATCCAGAAGGCGTACAGATGTTGAAGGAAGAGCTTTCCAATCTATTGGATTGCTGCTTTGAACCTGTCACCGCCATTGGACCGGTTTTGGGTGCCCACACCGGACCTACTTTGATTGGTCTGTCAATTGGATTTCAGGAAGTTTTTGCCCCCTTATTCGGTGAGCCGGTGGAGAGCGAAAAAATCAATTGTTCCGAAATGGATATGATGGCTGTATAGATTTTTAGTAAAAACTCTATTTTTACAAACCCCAAAGGAAGGATGGCTTGCCAAAGCATCCTTTTTTTTTATTCTTTTTATTTGATTTATGCACTAAACCTCTTGCATAAGTAAATCTAATACTGGGGCAGTCTAAAAAGTAGGAGCTGTCTCTCTTGATTCTAAGGAATGTGGTCTATGCCCTGAAGTGGTGCGATTTCAACTGCCTGCCACAAACCACCCCCTCCTGCACCTCCCCCAAAAATCCATTCTTTTGGTTTCCATCATGTTTGTTGCTGGATTTTTAGGGGAGGAAGAGCCTACCGTAAATGTGAAGTTTTATAAAACTCAATGTATACGTACTCCATTTAGGAAAAACGAATAACTGTAGGGGCGACTGGCCGGTCGCCCTGATGCTGAATATAAAGTCCGTCCTTGCCGATTATTATTCCCTGATATTAATAGGGATATTGTAATGGACCCAAAAGACAGAATAAAAAAAGAGGCTCAACTATCATTTTAAAACCACAGGGTCCGTCTTATTTGTTTCTTAGGATCCCAATAGAGCGTGGCAATCTCCACACCGAATTAGTATAGACGTCTACTGTTGGGTTTCGCCGGGATTGGTTTATTGGCTGGCTTGTTGAATGGTACCCGGCTCAACCGCAACCTACGCCGGTGCCGATGATTTCATGGAGATAACCAGATAAGGTCATGCGAATCCAAAATCCTAGCAATCTTCGTTATAATCATTTGATTCAATCACTTGATTAATGTAAATGATTGAATTATACTCCCAGCTATCAGGAGTACATTGATCATGAGTGAACAACCCAACACGGTGGAACAAAAAATCATTGACGCCGCTATCGAGTGTATCGAAATATACGGCGTTCAGGGAGCCACCAATCGCAAGATTGCCGAGGCAGCTGGGGTGAACAACGCCGCCATCAATTATTATTTTCGCAGCAAAGAGAATTTGATCCAGCGCTGTATGGAAGTGACCCTGGAAAACGCCTTTGATTTTAAGGATTATGAGAGCTTGCCCGGCAACACTGCCCGAGAACGCTGCGCAGCCATCTTCAATGATCTCATCGCCGGTGGCACGCAATATCCCGGCCTGACGCGTTCCCATTTTTATACCCTGCTGATTGACGGGACTTATGAATCCCTGGCGGTGAGAAAACTCAATGAATTTGTCCTCCATCTGGTCTCGGATATGCAGGAACGGAAAATTGGAATGGATGAGAAAGACTTGCAGCTGGCCTGTGTGCAAATCACTTCCGCGGTGATGATGGCTATTCTTGCGCCGCGCCTGTTTCAATCCAGTCTGGATATGGATATGGCCGATGAATCTACCCGTAAGGTGTTTGTGGATTGCTTGGTTGGACAGTTATTGTCTTGAAAAATGAGGTGAACGAATGAATAAAAATACCTGGCTGCGTTGGGGCATCAGTGTGGGGTTGGTCGGCATCGGTCTGCTCTCCCTTATCCTGACCCTCGTTTATCAGATTAATTTGGGCATCAGCTGGCCGTTGGCGCTGATCCTTTTGGGTGCAGCCGTATTCCTTTTTCGCGCCTCGCTGAAAAAGAAAGCTCCCTGGACGGATCTGCTCTCCATACCTGGGGCAGTGGTGATAGTTTTGGGATTTATCTTTCTGCTGAATGTGCTCACCGGGGATTGGCAATCCTGGGCTTATGCCTGGCTGCTGATCCTCTCCGGGATGGGATTTGGGGTGATACTCTCCAACCGCCAGCAGCGCTGGCCGGATGTTGTCACCCAAATCGCTACCGGCCTGGTTCTGGCTGGTGTGCTTTTCTTTGTGGGTTTTGGCGCCATCACTCGCGGCCTTTTCTTTCAAGTATCCACACCTTTGTTGTTGATCTGTGCCGGCTTGATTTTTTATAGCTTTACTCGTAAAGGACATTCCCTTACCAGCATGCTGCATGGACAACTTGGGAAGGAATCTTCCTCTTCGTCATCGACCACACCGTTCGAAAAGCCGACCCATTACCTGGCTGAGCCTTTGACCGCCAGAGAACTGCAAGTGCTTGCTTTGATGGATTTAGGTCTTTCCAATACCGAAATTGCGGAACGCCTGACCCTGGCGCCCAGCACGGTGAAAACCCATATCAATAACCTATACAGCAAATTGGGCGTGCAATCGCGCATCCGTGCTGTACGGCAGGGCAGGGATCTGGGATTGATCAAGTCTAAATAACGGCACAGGCGCTTCTCCACCCTGGGGTGGAGAGAAAAATCCACCCTCGAAATCCACTTCCTGGTTGATCCAACTCCACCCCTTTCTACGGTATACCCATGACAACCCCCGTGGTTTGCCGGATGGAAAAGCAAACCAGAGAATGATAAGGAAAAAATCATGGAAATGAATCATCAAGGAAAAACATTTGTGGTCAGCGGAGCCACCTCAGGGATTGGCCTGGCGACCACTCAAGCATTGGTGGATCAAGGCGCCTTTGTGATTGGCATTGGCCGATCAGAAGAACGTTGTTGGGCGGTCAAAAAGCAGGTTCAGGCGCAAGCCAGGCATGCGGATGGGCAGCTGATGATGCTGGTGGCGGATTTATCCCTGCAGAGCCAGATTCGCGCCCTGCGTCCGGAAATTGAAAATCTGCTGCATGATCACGGCAGGCAGGGCTTGGACGGCCTGGTCAATAATGCTGGCACGTTCACCTACTGGCTGACGCTCACCCCCGAGGGCTTTGAGATGCAATGGGCGGTCAATCACCTAGCCCCGTTTTTACTGAGTACCGTCCTGCTGCCTTTACTGCTGCAAAGCCCCAGCGCTCGTATTGTCACCGTCAGTTCGGATTCTCATTTTCAAGGCCGCATGCATTGGGATGATCTGCAGTTACGCCGGCATTACAATGGCTTGCAGGCATACGAAAATACCAAGTTGGCCAATGTTCTCTTTACCCAGGCTTTCAACCGATTGATGGGTGACAAGGCAACGGTCAAAGCCTTTGCCGCCGATCCCGGCTTGGTAAAGACCGAAATCGGTTTTAAGGGCACCCCTGCGCTGGTGCGCTGGATCTGGGCGCGTAGACGGGCAGGCGGAACGCCCCCGGAAGTGCCGGCAAACAATATTGCCTATCTGCTGACAGAGCCATCTCTTCAAGCCAGTGACCAGCCGTATTGGAAGGACTGCAAGCCGAAGAAGGCCAGTAAACGTGCTCTGGATGTGCAAGCTGCCGAGCGTTTATGGGCAGAATCAGAAAAAATGTGCGGTTTGGCCTAGGCGGTGCAGGATGAACTCAAATGATAAAACGATAAAGAATTCACAGGATTGTTCCCCTATCCTGATTAGCGGGGCCACCGGTGGACTGGGAAAGGCCTTCGCCGTGGAATGTGCCAGCCGGGGCTGGAATCTGTATCTGACCGATATTAACCCTCAGGCGCTGCAGCAGTTGGCAAGCAGCCTCAGCCAAACCTATGGGGTCAGGGTGCAGGTCCGTGCCTGTGATCTCTGCGACTCAGATTCGCGTAAGGTTTTGTTCAACGCCATTCAAAAGGAAGGCAGCCAATTTTGGGGCTTGATCAACGTGGCCGGACTGGATTTTGAAGGACCGTTTTATGAACAGGCTCCTCATCAGATTCAAACCATCATCCGCCTGAACATTGAAGGCACCCTGGATATGATTCACAACATTGTCGGTTTTCGCGATCCTGCGCAGACGTTCCGCATTATCAATGTTGCCAGCCTGGCGGCGTTTTACCCCATGCCGGTCAAGGCCACCTATGCCGCCTCCAAGCGTTTCCTGCTGGATTTCTCGCTGGCGCTGCGCAACGAGATGCAGGAGATGAACGCCACGGTCACCGTGCTGTGCCCGGCGGGCATGCCGACCACGGCCTCCTGCGTGGAATCCATTGACTCCCAGGGCCTGATGGGGCAGCTTACCACCTGGAACACCGGCTCGGTGGCCAACCTGACCCTGAATGCCGCCCTGAAAGGCCGGGCCGTGTGTATTCCAGGGCTGGTCAATCAACTGCTGCAATTCTTCGGCAGCCTGATCCCCACCCGTATCCTGGTGAACCTGATCGGCTGGCGCTGGAAAAAGACCCGCGATCGTATACGGTCTGCCGCTGCCGCAGCTTGATTTTTTATATTTGGTTTCAAAATCTGCTCAACTTGCTATCAAAGAGGAATTAAAAACAAGACCCTAAGAAGCTGTTTAAAAACTCTACGTAAGAGCAAGGCGCGCGTTGAGTTGCCAGTTGCGGGACAGGCACCAGTCCGATTGGTGGGACGGTGTGCGAGGCGGGGATGTCCGGCGTGGCGAACCCTATTCGGTGGAAGTGCCCATCTTACGTAGGGGTAGGTCTCAGACCTACCCCTACGCCGGTCGGGAATCGTTTTAATTTTGGATTTCTCATCCAGTTAAATATGGATTATCCCTAAGGGTTTTGAAAACTCTTAGGGTCTTAGAATAATAAAATACCCGCCGATATCGGCGGGTATTTTTGCAGCGGGGAAGGAGGGATTCGAACCCTCGGTCGGACTCTACATCCGACAACCGCTTAGCAGGCGGCCCCAATCGACCACTCTGGCACCTCCCCAGTACATTCTTTCTCTGATTAGGGTGAATAAGGCGGAGGGAAAGGGATTCGAACCCTTGTTGGGAGGTCCCAAACATGTTTTCAAGACATGCGCCTTAGTCCACTCGGCCATCCCTCCATCGGAATCGCCAAATCAGCTTGAAAATTTTATCATAGAAAAGGAGCATGGGCAAGAATACTGAAGGGAAAGTCGGTGAAAATAAAGAAGCATTATTTTTCTATGCCCCAGAATTGAATACGACCGTCTTTCAAACTAGTTATCAACATATCGCCATCTGGCGAAAAGGAGAAATCATTAAAGTTGCCATCAATTGTGCGCACTAGCTTGCCAGTATCGTATTCATAAAATAAAATATTTTCTCCATTCTTAATTACAAATAAATTGCCATCGGGGCTAAATGAAATTTGATATTCGAAATTAGTAAAAATAAAATCCATTGTTTGTACTGTACTCCAGGAATCAATATCTATAAACCGAATTTGGTTATCATCATAATTTGAAATAGCAAGAATGCGACCTTCCGGATGTAATGCATATCTTTCACACGAGGCTTCCCATGTTCGTAAGAGTTCACCAGTTCTCGCATTCCAAAGATCAACAGGGTCTTTTTCATTACCAGAGGTAAATGGAAGTCCTAATAAATATTGGCTATCCGGTGTAAATAGAATGTTGCTTAGAAATATGTTAGAAGGTGTTAATTCAATAGGTTGCTCGTCCAGATTGTATAATCTCCAAAGCCACAATCGTTGATCAACATCTAAAACAGCAAGAATTGAACTGTCAGGAGAGAATTCAATCGAATATGAAGAGAAAAGATTAGGTTTGCTGTGAAATGTTTGCAATATTCTCCAATTTGGATTTTGGGAATTGTTTTCTCCAAGCACAAGCTTTTCAGTTGTTAAATATGCCAGGAACTTTCCATCAGGGCTAATGGATGGAAAATATATTTCATTATCTTTTGTTTTTAAAATATCCGGTTGTTCAGCGACTTGAAACCCATCAAGTTTCCAGAAATAGAAGCTATCATTATCTGCGGTAATAAAGGTGGGGGGATTATTTATTATTGTTGTAAATGTTTGTGTCTTGGTTAGATTGGAACGATCCCAAATAACAGTTGGTTGTTGATCCGGTGAAATATCCCAAACTTTTTCTGGATTCCTTGATGAAAACAAACTGTTTCCATCTGATGAAATATAAAATTCTTGAATTTCTGAAAATGTATAAAGTAATTTTCCATCAGGCAAGTTCCATATTCTACTAAAACCATCTCCACTTGCTGTGATTAAACGCTGGCTATCGGGGGTAATTCCTAAACTTCGAGGGCCACTTCGATAATCAATATTTTTAAAAAATTTTCCACCATTAATTGTTTTTGTAAGGATTAAACTGTGATCAGGCAAAATCTCCCAAATTTGGATCTTACTTTCCAGTCCTTCACCTGGAAAATGATATCCATCATAGGTCAAGGCGAATTGGAAAAACCAGATCACTATATATTTTCCGTTCGGACTAAATATTGCATTTACTGGATCATATTTAGGCACATCGAATGTTTTGAAAATTTCCTTTGAATTTGCATCAATTAATTGGACATATGATGGATTTGTAGATAATATCCAGTTTTCACTAGGACCACTTCCAGAATCTAGGAATTTCCCTTTTTTTGTATCAAGCAGTTGTTCATTAAGAAAATCCCATTCATTCGAATACTCTCCGCAATTAATGTTTAACGCCTTACTGTCAGAACTGAAAGATATTTCTTGGTATAGACAATCCTCATCAGCAGATGTAAATATTAACTCCCCGGTCTGAATATTCCAGACTTTTGTATTTAGGTGATAACTTTGTACTGCAAGATATTTTCCATTGGGGCTGAAAAGTTAAGCCTGGAATAGAAGCATCTGATGGAAAAACATGATTTGGGATTGACGAACCAAATGGATAAACACTTATTCCAGACGAATCACCAACCGCTAGTATTTGTCCATTCGAAGATAAGGCCCCCGTGTTTGATCGTGCTATCCCAAGTTCAAATTGTTTTCGTAATTCAGGTAGGTTTTCTGGTTTGATAGCATTTCCGGATAATGGGTGAATTTCATAATTTGAAATGCCAATTGAAGGAAGAGCAGTTGGTGTTGGTGAGGAAACAATTTGCTTGGTTGGTATCACCGTGGATGTTCCTGTAATTATATTTCTTTTTAGAGAACTAAAACCAGAGACGCTAAGAATTTCTGTTGTATTAGTTTCAAAATCAGGAAATGAGATCATACTAGAGTCAGGGCTAAATTTATAATCTCTATTCATACTGGATAAAGATGTAAGTTCTTTTCCGGAAGATGTATCGACGAAGCTCATCCATCCATCTTTTTGTAAAAGCATCAGGGTGCCAGTGGGATTAAGGTATCCGGAAGAATGACTATTTACATCCTCATACTGAATGCTGTAGATTATCTCCCCAGTCATTGGATCGAAATAAGAAATTGTGTCCATTAATTGTCCATAACCATCGGGATTATCTGGTGGAATAAAAGATGACTGATTAATAAAACCTAATGTAGAAGTTAGCCCTGCACTGCCATTATTACTTACTTCATTAGGAATTGAGTATAATGGTTTACCATCTGCCAAATTCCATGCAGTTCTTTCATTTTCTCCGACAAAGAAGAAATATTCCCCGTTCTCACTGAAGCTCATTGCAATAGGATAAAAATTTGCTGAGGTTAATTCCTGAATAACATCTCCTGATTTTGTATCCAACAATGTTATATTTCTATATCCTGCAACGGCTATGATATTTCCGTCTGGAGAAAATACAAGATTTTCTGCAGAAAAATTAAGATCGATCCACAAATCCTTTTGATAAGTAATTGTGTTCCAGATTGATATTTCTTGATCAGCGGAAACGGCCAACCTATCTCCATCAGGTGAAAATAAAACAAAGTTGGTTTGAGAAGCATGAAGGGGTAAGACTGTGGTCCATTTTTTCTCTGACAAATTCCAAATATGGATATTTGTATTGGACACTGCCATCATTTTTGAATCAGGGCTAATTGCTGCTTCACCACTTCCACCATTATATTCAGGTAATGTGCGGACAAGTTTTCCATTATCTAAATTCCATAGTTGTACGATCCCATCATATAAAATGGTCATTTCCGAAGAATTTTGTAATATTTTTACTTTATCTATTTCGGCATTTTTACCAAAATCCAGCGTAACATTAAGCGGTTTGAACGGCAAATATTGCTCATTTAATGCATATTGTTGAAATGTATTTGAACCTTTCAGCCCTATTAGTAACTTATTTCCATTATCAAAAATATTGATGCTTCGGATTCCATTAGTAAAACCCACTAATGTAAAAAGCTGTTTACCTGTAAGAGTGTCCCAAAATCGGATAGTTGCATCATTACTTGCAGAAACTAGAACACTTCCATCTGGGCTATATTCTAAATCAGTTATTTTACTTTCATGCTGAAACTCGAAAAGTTTTTTTCCCGATAATGTATCCCATATTACAACAACATTATTCTCGCTTCCGGTGGCAATTTGTTTGTTATTTGGATTAAATTTAAAGGTAGTTATTTCTTTGTCATCAGCATAATAAAAATCTTGTAAACGATAGAGTAATTTACCATCATCAGTATTATGTAGTTCCAATGCGCTCGAACATTTCATGTTGTCATTGTTAACATTTTCACAAATATTGGTATTTATTAATGCAAATAGCTCACCATTGGGTGAAATCAATAGATCTGAGAAACTGGCTAATTCTGGATCATCTATCCAAAGGGAAGATAATATATTTTGTATGTTTTGAATTTCAAATCGCCATATTTGAGTAGATAATTGATTCCCTATGAATACAAGATCTCCATTAATTGGGTCAAAAGATATTGATGCCTCTTGATTATTTTTTATATGTTTTGTGGAGATACTTTTTATGATTTGCCAGGTTTCTGTATTATAAAGGTCAACTATATCAAAACGATTTACAACAAAATATTTCCCATCAAATGACCAGGCGATATCATTTGCAGCATTTTTGCCAAACTTTCCTATACTATCAATTTGCAATTGACTAATTTCTATGGGCGTATAAGTGGGAAGTAACTGCGCATTTGCTTTGGTTTCAGTTGGAATTGAATATATAGGAAGATAAAAAAATTTATTCGACACAATTATGGAAATCATAAAAAAAACGAGAAAAATGCAACACAGATACAATGTAATATTTTTTCTTCTCATATTCACCCTCTAAAATCATAGAAAATTGATGCATTTATCCAAAACTGATAATTTCCATTCAGCATAAATTAACCCACATCATAAGCTGAGAGATAAATAAATCATATATCATTATCTGTCTTTACTAAAAGGGAATATGAGTAATCTCTATAAAAACTACCCTGCATCGGTAGAGGTAGGATAGTTTTAGTTTACACTACTTGGGGATCCCAAGTAGTGTAATTGATCGCCCACGAATATTTAATGCCCACCAACAAATAGTAAGTGAATATTAAGCAGGTAGTGTATTGATTTTTTCCAATAAGGTCATTAATTCCTGGTTCTCAGGAATATCACTCATATCGTGACCAAAGTGGATGAAGCGCAGCAAGCCTTGTTTATCGATGATCATTTGGGCGGGCATGCGTCCCAGTTTAAATAAATTGACTTCCTGACCGTACAGTTTTAGGACACTATGTTTGGGATCGGGCAGGCCGATGAAGGGCAGGTCATGCGCCTGCCAGTAGCTTTGGAAGGCTTTGGCATCTTCCGGTCCAATGACCAGGATGACGGTGTTTCTTTCAATAAATTGGTTATAGTCCTGACGCAACTGCGCCATGTGCTTTTGGCAGAAAGGTCAAAGGAATCCGCGGTTCATGACCAGAACCACGTTGGCTTTCGCCCGAAAATCCGAGAGGTTTACGGCTTTGCCGTTGAAATCACTCAGGGTAAAATCGGGTGCGGGGGTGTTAAGGCTGATGGATGACATGCTATTCTCCTTGTATCTCGGTTTTATTGTACTGCAATCTTGATGGGTAAAGGAAGGGTTTCTGCCGGAGGTCGACACACCGGAGGGCGACCGCCAGTCGCCCCTACCTAAAAAACAATTTCTAAAACCCCCGTTTCTGTCCCTGCCAGGGAGGAAGCGCATCGGAGAGGAATTCCTCCACGCTGGGGCCGCGCAGGCTGGCGAGGCGCCAGGTGCCGTAGAGATAACTGATCACCAGCACACCCACGGTTACCGGCCAACCCAGCAGGGTATTGGCCCAACTGAGGGTCAGCACGCTGGCCTTTTGATAAAGCAGAAGCTGGGCCACAAAACGCAGGGTGATGAATCCCGCCCACAGCCAGGTGACCTCGATATAAGCCGGGCGTACGTTTTGCTGCCAGTACCAGGCTCTTGGCCAGGCGCGTGTCAGGTGGCTGCTCCAGGCCGCCAGAGGCCTGCCTACCAAAATGGAAATCAGGGCCGTCAGCAACAAAAGCGCACTGCTGATCATATCCGGCAGGAAGAAGCTACTGGCGCTTTTGTTGAACCATGCAAATCCTACCGCCAGGGCAACCAGGAGAAACCCGCTGAGGGCATAAAACCAGGCCTGTTTGCGGATCAGGCGGTAGAGCATCAATCCAAAAGCCAGTCCCAGCGCGCTGAGCATGGCGGGGGTCAGCCCTGCCAGCAGATCTACCCCTGCATAAAGCAGCGGAGGAATCAGGGTATCCAGGGTGTTGGATCGTCCGCTGAAAACCGTGCGTAGTTCCTCTCCCAGTTCTTTTAGTTTATTCATCCGGCTGCCCTCTCAGTGGAAAGGTCCTCTTCACAATAACAGCAGGGACCTTCCAACACAGCCTGCGGGCTGACCTTATTGCGAGTAATCAAACTGGCAATCAGCATGAATCCGCCGGCAGCCAACCCAAGGCCGGGAGCGCCCAGGGTACCCAACAAAAAACCGCCCATACCGGGGGTGACGATTTGGGCAAAAGTCTGCATGGAACTATCCAATCCCAGCGTCCCGCCGACGTCTTCACGGTAGACGGATTTGGTCAGCATACTGGTTAAGACCGTATTGAGCACACCACCGGATAAGGCAATGGGTGCCAGAATGACCAGCAGCAGCCAGACTTGCACGGTGAATCCCCAGGCGATCAGCATCAGGGTCATCACGATGGAACTGATGGTAACTAAACTGCGTTCCTGGAAATGTTCGGTTAATTTTCCAATGGCGACCGCCTGCACCAACACGGAAAGCACGCCTACATAGGCCAGAATAAGGCCGGTCTGTGAGACGGAGAGCTGGAGCACTTCTTTGGCGTACAGGGAAAAATTGACCTGAAAGAGAGTGAAGGCCAGGCTGTAGAATAAGCGAATATTCAATAAGGGGCCGACACACGGGCGTTTCAGTTCATCCAGGAGATTGTTCAGGTTGAAATCCGTATGCGAAGTAGGTTTTGTCGTACTGCGCTGAGCAAGCGGCAGGGATTCAGGCAGCCAGAGGATGACTGCAATCAGGTTAACAAAGGATAATCCTGCGGCCACAAAGGCGGGCAAACTGAGCTGGATATTGCCCAGCACGCCGCCCAGCACAGGCCCGATGATGAAACCCAAGCCAAAGGAGGCGCCGATCATGCCCAGGCTGCGCGCCCGATTTTTGGAGTCCGTAATATCGGTAATGTAGGCTTTGGCCAGGGAGATGTTTCCGCCGAACAAACCGTCCACGATGCGGCTGAGGAAGATCATCCACAGGCTTTGGGAGAAACCTAGCATTAAAAAAGCTACCAGGGTACCCGCGATGGAAACCATCAAAAGCGGGCGCCGGCCGTAACGATCCGAGAGTCGCCCAAAAATGGGTGCAGCGATCAATTGTCCCAGGGCGTTGGCGGTACCCAGCAAGCCGATGAGAAACACACTTGCGCCAAAGTTATCCGCGTAATAGGGTAGTAGAGGCAGAATCAGGCTGTAGCCGAGTAAATCCAGAAAGACAAAGCCAAGGATCAACAGCAAAGGCCGGGTTAAAATTTTTTTCATAATCCCTCTAGTGCAAATAACAATAAAACGGTTGGCGTATAACCCACCGGCGGAAACCTCAATAAATTATTTGGCTGATTTTTTCAGAATTCGGTTTATCTGGAAGCCCAATAAAAATACAAAAATGACAGCCGCTGCCGCTGCGGCGGTGAGTGCCACGGCAGGAACATTCTGATGAGCGTTATAAATCCCGGCGAAGGCCCAAACCAGCACCAGGGGGTAGGCAATTTCTTTGCGGCGGATCGTCATGGCGAAAGCCAACGCCACGCCCACCAAAATGACGCTGATGGTCCAGAACACGGGTGATAGGCCAAAACCGTTCCAACTGCTGACCACACCCCAGGCAGCGATATTGGCGATGGTCGCCACTGAAATCCATCCCAGATAGATGCCGAAGGGAATATCCAAGGTCCATCTTTCCACACCCTGTGCACGGATGATGCCGATCTTGCTGCGCGTGTAGATCATCAACAGACTGTAGAGCAGACCCAGCATAACCAGCACGGATAGGGTTAACTGGCCGTATTGCCAGAGAACAACCCAGATCCCGTTCAACAGGTTGGACAGGAAAAACCAGTACCCGATTTTCTCCAGGCGCGGATTATTCTTTTGACTGGGGAGCGCTTGAAAGACCGTGAAGCCGATCAAGGCCAGATAGATGATGCCCCAGATCGCAAAAACGTAGCCGGCGGGGGTGAAGAGAGCCGGGATGGCATCGCTGATTTCTCCCGTGGTGATGCCATTCATCGGCAAGGCATTGGCCAAATAATTTATCAGCAGGGCGAAGATCAACCCCAGGATGTTGAGAACTTGTCGTTTGTTCATGGGAAAATTCCTTTTGTTAGTAAGGGTACAAATAATGCAAGCATAGAATTAATCCGATACGGTCAATCCTGAGCGATCCAGGAAAGGCACAGGGCGCCTGGTCCCAAATGGGTACCCAGAGCGGGAGTCACTTCGCTGACCAGCGGATGGGGCAGACTCGGAAATTGATCTTTGAGCATGGAAAGGATCGCTTCCACCTGGTCGGGCATTTGGGCATGGGTGATGCCAAACAGAAGGGCTTTCGGGGCAATTTCTTTGGCTTTTTCCAATACGCGTAAAAATGCTTTGCCTTTGGTGCGTACCACTTCCATTTTTGCCAGGCCGTCATTCATTTTCAGGATGGGTTTGATATCCAATAAACTGATCACGCCGTGCTGTATGGTGGATAATCTGCCGCTGCGTTTCAGGTAATCCACGGTATCCAGTTTGGCGTAAGCATATGCATTTTTAATTGTGGATTGAATGACTTCCATCACTTGTTCTGCATTTGCGCCGTTCCGGGCAGCCTGAGCAGCCCGTAAAACAACCATTCCCTCTGCAAGGGTTAGATTACCCGAATCAATGACGTGGATGGGCACGGTCTTAATTTCTTCCGCCGCCAGCCCGGCCACGTTGCAGATATTACTGAAATGTTTGGTGATGTGAATGGAAAAAATGGTGGTGGCCCCTTGCTTTGCCAAGGTTGTATACGCATCATGGAACATGCCGGGACCTGGGGCTGAAGTAGTGGGGGGATGAATGGCATCGGGCAAGTATTGATAAAATTCTTCCCTGCTGATCTCAATTCCATCCAGGTAGCTTTTATCATTGATATTGATATAACATGGAATAACCGTGATGGGGTAATTCAGTAATATTTCTGGGGGTAAATCACAGGTGCTGTCCGTAACAATGTGAATGCTCATGGTTTCCCTCTACATTTCCTTGGTATCTGAACCGATAATTTAGAATAGATAAATTAGACCTATATTACGATTTTAGTATTTATGGTATATAAATACAACTCAATAACGCCTCTCATATCAGACTCTTATACAGTAGAATCCGATGCCGCGTTAAATTTCCTCAGAAAATAAAAAGCAGCCTGGCATTATCAGGCTGCTTTCGTCGATATTGATTTTAACCAAAAGCCCTTATACTAAACTATCATAAACAGCTGGCAGCCTCGCGATCTGCAAGAACGGTAACATTTTGCATGGATCGTAAAAATGTGGCAGGTATCTGCGGGGTGATTTCCCCCATCAATGTCTTTCGCAGTATTTCGGCTTTCTGTTTTCCGTTGACCAAAAGGATGGTTTCCTGAGCCTGGGAAAGCTGTTTTAACCCCAAGGTTAGGCCTGTGGGCGGAACGACATTTATATTCCCCCAATAGCCTGCACTGCTCAAGAGAGAAGCCTGGGATAGCTGAATGGCACGGGTCGGGGAATCAAAGGACGAGCCCGGTTCATTGAACCCTATGTGTCCGTTGGGACCCAATCCCAGAATCAATAGACCAATGCCATCCCTGGCATCCAGCAATTGATCAATACGTTTAGTTTCATTGGGAACATCCTGTGTATCCGTAATGAAACGCACCAGATGATCCTCCAAAAAATCCACTTGATCCAGAAAAGCGCGTTTAAGCCATTGGAACAAATTGCGCTCATCCTCCAGGGCAATCCCCAGATAATCATCCAACTCCACCAGGGTTGAGGATTGGAAACTGAGCTGCTTTTTTGCCACAAGATCGGCAAGGTTTTTGAATAAGCCCAACGGGGTGTTGCCTGTGGGGAATACCAAAATCTGTTGAGGATGCCGGCAAACATATGCAGCCACCCTTTGAGCCGCGATTTCCTCAATTTCTTCCTTGCTGTCTTTGATCAGGACTTCCATTTGTTATCCGTCATTTGGCGTTTGAATGCGATGTTTCAAATCGTTAGGAGGCTCGTTTTAACGGCTGGCCCAGGGGATATGGTTTGATCAGGAAAAAAGCCAGAATACAGGCTGCCGCTGCGATAGGCCCTACGAACATCACGCCATTGGGAACAGCCAGGACCAGTGCCAGGATGGATCCTGCCAGACTGCCGACGAATTGATTGATCAATCCTTGAACTGCAAAGTACATGCCAGCCCTATCCTTACCGGTTTGATGGGCTTCCATGGCTGCGATATGGGAAGGGAAGGCATACGGAATGGTGAAAAATACACCGATGGAAAAACTGCCAATCCCGCCGAGGATGATGCCAATCATATAGGGGGACAACGGCCAGTTAAATTGTGCGGAAGCCAAGGGGAAGCCCATCATTACGCCGGCAAAGATGAGTAATGCCAGGCGGAAGGACCATTTGACACCTTTTTTCTTGCTGAGGAAATTGAACAATAACAACATCAGGGGCACCGGCGCAAAAGCGGCGGCGTTCATGGTGCCCAATTGGGTTTGGCTGAGATCCATCATATCCAGCGCCATGAAGGCGATCCCACCCAGAAAAAATTGCAGGCCAAAAAAGAAGGAGGCCAGAGAAGATATGTAAATGCGGAAAGTTTTGTTTTCCAGGGTCATCCGTACGCTTTGCCAGATGGTTAGTTCGGCTACCGCAGGAAGGTTAGTTTGCGCTGCGGAAAGAGTAGTAGGACCTTCTTTAATCACCAGAATAGGACCAATGAAGGAGAGAATGGAAGGCAGCAGCATCCATGCTGTGGCGCGGATGCCAAACTTGTCAAAGAGGATAGGTGCAGCGACGTAAATCAAGACATACCCGGCTGTATTAAAGAAGGTCTGCCAGCTGGCAACGCGTACCCTGGATTGCTCATCTTTGACGATTTCGGAAAGGCACGCCAAATAGGGGACGGTGATCAGGGTGTAGAAAAAGAAGAAGACAGAGCTGAGGACAACCACGTATACGGTATTGCCCCAATGACCATCGGCACCCAACGCCTGACCGGTTACCGGGGGATACCAGAGCAAAATGAAGGAGATTGCAGCGGGAATCAAGCCCAACACCATCAATGGCCGTCTGCGGCCCCAGCGGGACTTCATATTATCAGTCCAGTTGGCTATCGGAAGGTCAATCACCCCATCCAAAACCCTGGCGATAAACATACCCAATGCATATCCGCCGACCGGTGCTAGAATTACTGCCCCGGTTTCGACCAGACTTTGTGCTGGCCGGTAATATAAAAGCAAATAAGTCAGTACCAGTTGATAGAGAAATCCCGGACCAAAACCACCAATTGCATAAATTGGCTCTTGCCACTTCTTTATTTGTTTCATCACTGTCCTCCTGATCAATTAATCGAAAAATAGAAGAATGTGTTAAAGCAATGTTTGAAAATAGGCTCTTATTCTTTTTGCATACGACGGATCGCCGGGGACCCCAGGTTGGCTGGATCCCTGCAATTGAATCATTTGTTCAAGCTGTGCACAAAATTTAACGATCACCCCCGGATTGACCGGGCGCGGTTTCAGACCAACCAGGGCTTCAAAATTACGGAAATATATTTTTTCCAGGATTGTTTCGGGTAAACCCAAGCCAGTGAAGGTTTGATTGGGTTTGCCAAACAAGAAACCGTCCTGCGGATTGAGGTCAAAGGGTCCATCGAATTCCAAAAATTGGCGGATCAACTCAACCCGTTCACGGCTTTCCTGCTGCTCAATGCCCAAATCAGGTGTACTCAATAATGCTTTAGCCCCAATATCGGTGCCGAATAAAATCCTGTCCTGATATTGATGGAAAATTTTTTTTACTTCCGTTGTATTCCTTGAGAAGTTTTGATACATCTCGATGCCGGGTGTTAAATCTATGTGTACCTGTGGGAAACGATCAAGAATTTCCGCCAGACGGGGCAATTGTTGAGACAAGAAAAAGAAATGAGCGAAGATGATTTTTAAATTGGGAAACTGCGCCAATACATTCAGGATTTGGCTGTATTGAACTTCATTGTTGATAAAAGAACCATCACCATAAAACCAGCCGCGTTCCATGGCCCAGGGTGGAATTCGGCTTGCATTCCAGAATTCTTCCGGGTCATTGATATGCATCAGAACGGGAAATTGCAGTTCTTCCAATTTTGCCCAGAAAGGCGCCATAAGCGGACTGTCAAAAGCTGGAATGGGAAGCATTTTCCTCATGTCCGGTTTGCCTTCTATCATCTTGATGCCGTCACATCCCGCTTGAATCAAGAGCTCCACATTCTCTGCCAAGGCATTACCAACCCGCTGCGGCTCGCGGAAATAAAGCGAAACATCCAAACCGCCAAAAACAAAAACGCGCTCCGGGTAATGCGCTTTCAAGTGCAAGGCATCCAGCACCAAACTGAGACGCTGCTGATGCGGTGTGCAAACAATATTTAGGCGTTGAATGGATAGCGTATCGCAAACCTGGATCAGGTTGTCTATTAAGTTCATATCCGCATAGTGAATATGGCAATCCAGAAGGGGTTGATTGAATTTTAGCTTTTGATCCATTGTGGTTTCCTTCCGGGATCAAATGACCCCGTGTGAGAAGTAAAATATTAAACGTTGGAGACGTGGGCATAATCAGTTACTTTTTGAAATGTGAGGACAACACACCCGAATAATCCAGCTCGATCGGCCAGGTGGGGTTCTTCAATGCTTGGGAGATCAGGGATGACACCTTTTAACCGCTTGCGGATTGGTTCAAGAAACAGATCTGCAGCCTCACCCAGCCGACCGCCAAGAAGAATCATTTCCGGATCAAAACAGACAGCCATACTGGCTACGATGAGACATAGATAATCTATCGTTTCCGATAATACGGCGACTGCCCAGGGTTCTTTCTGCCGTGCGGCGTAAAAGATGGATTCCAGGGTTACCGGTTCTTTAAAAGCGTATTGAAATTGCCGGGCAAACATTTCCGCTCGCTGCAGAATCCCTTTCTCTGAGGCAAGATTTTCCATCGCGCCATAGCCGGGGTATTGTTGATTCAGATATTGGATGCCGGGCAGCAGATAACCAACCTCTCCGGAGGTACCGCGGTGTCCGCGATGCAGCGTGCCGTTCAGGAGGATCCCTGCTCCAATACCGCTGCCAATTGAAATCAGGATGGCATCCTGAATTTCAATTGCGGCACCAAACCATTGTTCCCCGAGAACAGCCAGATTGACATCGTTTTCAATCGTCAGGGGCAGATCCAGCAGAGGGTTGAGTTTATCCAACAGGGGAAAATCAAACCAGTCCAAACCGGGGGCCAGGCGCACAACGCCATATTGCTGGTCAATGATGCCAGGAATGCCAATCGTTAAGCCTAAAATACGTTTTGGGGCAGGCGGCCTTCTTTGCAGAATTAAGTTGATAAAATCCACCAGCTGAGTAAAATTATCTTCCGCGTTTGTCCAATGGATGGGCTGGCTAAAGTACTCCAGCATTTCCCCGCCAATGGTAGCAATACAACCGGTTAAATTCGCACCCCCCAAATCCAGGCCGATGACCAGATTATTGGGCGTATCGAGCGATAACAACTCCCTGGAACGTCCTTTACCGGTTTCTTTTTCACCCGTGTATTGAACCAGCCCTTCTTCCAACAATTGGTCAATGATGCGCATGGCGGTAGGCAGGCTGATCTGTAGTTGATTTGCAATTTCCGTACGGGAGGTTGATTTTATAATCCGTAAATACTCAAGCACCGCAGAACGATTGATATTGCGCATCTCTGCCTGAGCGATAGTTTTGGATTTGAGGGATTTCGGTTGGAACATAAGGGCAGGCTCCCCTGAAAGAACGGATTTTCCTTAAAGTTACTTATTAACTGTTAATAAGTATATAAAACCTGTATAGGAAAGTCAATCCCCTAGGGAGTGCCTGTTCATTTTGAAAATGAAGAAAAAATTTATTCGGAGTAGTGAGGCGGGTACCGGGTGAAAAATGCCATTCGATCTCCTGCATCCTGAATATATGCATCTTTCGGCAGTTTTAACAGTCGAATGAAAACGTAAAGGTCTCCGACTGAACTGGCAAAATTGATACTCATGAAGAAAATCACAGGCATCAGCCAGGCAGGAGGGGCAAATACACAGAGCAGCAGTCCCAATCCGCTGATCAGAACAACAGGGGCCATGGACACAATGCCATACTTATTTCGACGAATGTACCAATCCGGAGCGGCAGCATAGGCATAACTCAGTTTCACGGCGATTTTTGGCATTGTCCTAGTATACAACCAGAAAAAAAATCCGTGTGCGGCTTCATGCAGGATGATCAAAACAAAGAAAACGCCGATACCCCAGAATAGTACTACCCATGGCAGGGTGTTTTCGTTGAAGCTGAACACTATGATATCCCCCATCCCACGTCCTACTGCCATGATACAAGTGAGCAAGAGAAAACTCGCGGCAAATAGTATGATGCCTGCCAAGGTAAGCCACAGGGCAAGTTGTTTTTGTTTACTGAGATCAATTGTCTCCCGAAGCTGATATGTTTCAGGCAGGTCTTTTTGAGACACAGGCAGGAGAATTGCCATCGTAAGAGTCCTTAAATAATGGATGGTGTACCTCATCTTGTTTTCCAGAGAGATTCTTACTACCTGAAAGGCTATAAGATGGCAGGCACCTTTTTCCCCAAACCTATCCCCAAAGTTTCGGACATATCCACTGAAAAACCATGGGTTATCCACAGAAAATATGCTAGTTATCCACAGGCACAGGGGATAAGGGGATAACGGGATAACGGGATAACGTCTCGCCTTCAGAATGGGATGCTATCCATTTTAAAATCCGAGAGAGAGGTCAGGGTAATAATTCGCGAAGAAAACTGAGCCGGGAGAGCCAGAACAAGCTGGCAATTAAGAGCAACATTAAAACGCCAATCATTCCCAAAACAATTTTTGGCCAATTGATTTCGAACCAGCCCTTCAGGGATGGTGAGCGCGGAATTTCAATGGCGATGATACTGAGGTTATCAAACCCCCCCCGTTCATTGGCAGTGTCTATGGTTTGTGCCACAACCTGTTCCAACATCTGTCCATCCAATAAGCCCAATAATTCCTCATTGGAGATCAAATCCGTGATGCCGTCTGTGGTTAGCAGGATTCTGTCGCCGGGTTTTAGTTCCAATCCCTGATTTGAAATTGCGGAATCATCGCTTTCCAGTGGATTCAGATAAAGGCGTTGATCTACCACCGGGGGAGTCGGGCTGCCAAGGTAACGGCGAATGACATGAGCATTGGGGTGTTTTTTTGCCTCAGTTTCAGTGATGATGCCCATATCCATGGCTTCCTGGACCCAGCTGTGATCCACACTCAGCTGCTGCAGCTGATGATTGCGCAGAAGAAAAATACGGGAGTCCCCGACATGCGAGGTATAGAGATGCTTTCCGATGATCCAGATGGCAGCAACAGTAGACCCCATGCCCCGAGTTCCATTTTCCGATTCCGCTTGTTGAAAAACAAGATCGCTCGTCAATTGAATGGCTTCCTGCAGCGTTTTTAAGGGGGATATGGGATCGCTTTTGGCAAGATATTGGGAAATCAGATTAACCGTCATTTCGGAAGCAATTTCACCGCCTCGATGACCACCAATGCCATCTGAAATTACCGCCACCAGGATGGGGGTATGAGGATGCCTTTCAGAACGGTAAGCCGAGACAGCGAATCGATCTTCGTTGTTTTTTCCGGTGCTGCCGGGATGGCTGCGGGCGATGACGGGGTAAGTGGTTTCCTGGGTTCTTTTCATTCGTTTTCTATAGTATAAGGCAAAATTGAAATTACCGGTTTTGATTCCGGATGGTTAATTTTAAAACGATAGGTCAAACGGCCAAATTGGATAATATCCCCATGGAACAAGTTTGCTCCCAGCGTGGAAATGGGGGCGTAATTGACCCAGGTCCCTGCGATGGAGCCTTCATCGTAAATGATATAGGAATCAGGGGCTTTAAAACCAATCCGCGCGTGGATATTACTAATCGATGAATCGTTTAAAATGAGTTGAACTCTTCTGGCGTCTTTTCCTAAAATCACCTCATCCATGACAGGCAGAGGCAGGTTTTCGAGCGGAATTTCTTCCAGCCAATCATCCAGACGAACCAATACCGCGTTTGTCTGTGGAGTGTCGTATTCAGATGAGACGGATTGCACCGTTTTTCTACCCTGCATGAAGGAGCCCAGCAAAGGGGCAACTTGTTTAATTTTTACAGTCTCAGTCAGGGGATCTATGGATTTTTTGGATGCGGCAAATCTTGAGAAAAGTAATTTTCCCCGACCGCGCACCGTATAAAAAGCGCTTGCCAGCAGGAAGAGGGTCAGTAAAATAGCAGCGGAAATGATCCATCCCTGATAATCGGAAATCAGTTCAAAAAAAGTTCGATTTCTGGTTTCGATGATAATTTGCACCGGAATTTCAATAGTTGAAGCGGAAAAGCCTGCTTCGTCCTGGATATCCACTTTCAGCAAAACCGTTTGATTTTCGGTATATGGGGTTAGATCCCATTGGAAACGATCGAACGGTTCTTCCGTATTTCGTGCAACTTGAATGTCATTTGCAAAAAGCCGTGAGTATATCAATTCCCGTTTGAATTGATCCGGAAATTCCACCAGCAATTGAATTTCGACACTCTCTGGCTCCAATTTATCCTCCTCTTTGCGGTTTTCAGAAGGAATTGGCAGGCGGATAATTTTCGAAGGGGGAGAAAAAAATATCGGATTGGGCGGTAAAACGTCAAATAGATAATTGAGCGTATTGCTGTCTTTCCACTCGGTTGCATGCAGCACAGCGATTTTTAAATGATGAATCCCTGTGGTTTTCATACGGGATTGATACTGGATTTGATATAACCAGCGCAGTTTTTCGAGCGAATCGGATGGATTGGGCAAGTCTTCCACCCCGCTGAAGAAGAAATAAGAACCGCCGGTAATTTCGGCTAATCGGCGAAAGGGTGATTCAGAAGCGGTGTTCTTCAGCGTTCCCGCGCCCACCAGCCAGACATCCACCTGGACACCCATTTGTCGGGCACGCTCCGCGATATCCGGCAACTGATCGCGAATTTCCTGCGGCATCATGGGCGTGATATATAAAACTGCATATTTTTTCGGTACGGTGCCTTGGGACGAGGAAGCCAGATCAATAGCCTGAGAGAGGCTGACCAGATTCGGTTGGGAGAGCTCGAATTTCGGTTGGTAGGCCTGGAAAATTTCACTCCAGGCAGAGCTCTGTGGATTATTTGTTGCCAGTACGCCGGTATTGGTCGTAAAACTATAATCATTGGGGGAATCGGATGGTTGATTTTGCAGCCAATTTAACAGATGCGAACGTATCTTCTCGAAACGATAGACACCCCCAGCCAGATCTTTTAAGCGCGGCCCGGCATTAACTGCTGCGATCCAATGGATCCCCGGTTCAATTTTCTCAATACTTTGCGCCGGCAGCGTATTTTGATCTTCCACTATTCTGACATCACTTTCCGTCAGACCATCCATGAAAACGCCTTCCGTATCCAGGGATTGAAGATAAAAAGTGATTGTCGGATATTGACTGAAATCCAGGTCGCTGATGATTACCAACGGGATGCCGACAGCCTGAACCCTTGAATAGAAACCAATTAAGAGGAAAAGACAGACTCCGAAAAGGATTTGATATTTCTTTGTGGATGGTTTTTCTTGGGTAGATTTCATAGACCTGCGATCTGATTGTGAGGTGAATTGGTTTTTGGTGTTTAAGTATCTTTTTATTATACATTGTCAGACACACAAGCACGAAAAGCAATGGTTTTTGATAGCTAAAATAGAGCGGAATAAGTATAATGAATTTGGGGTTGCTGTTTTGATAAAGGAAGGATAATCAATGAACTTTTTACTGGATCCAAACGTAGCCTATTTTCTTCTCATTGGGGGTCTGGTATTAGCGGTAATTGCCGTATTTACCCCAGGTACAGGCTTGATAGAGCTGGGCGCATTATTTTCCATTTCCCTGGCAGTTTATGGATTAGTAAACTTGCCCGTCAATTCCTGGGCTATCACTTTGGCGATTCTTGGATTTGTGCCCTTCATCTTTTCTGGCAGGAAAAATTACCGAAAATATCTCATACCCATCTCCGGTATGCTGGTGATTGTGGGCTCCTTATTTATTTTTAGAAAAGAAGCCGGTATGGATGATGTAAATATTCCCTTGATATGCGGAATTTCAATTGCCTCGATCAGCCTGTTATGGCTTTTTGCCATCAAAGGCACAGAAGCATCCCAAAAACCAGTCAGTATGAACCTGAATGATTTAATTGGGCAGGAAGCACTGGCAGTGACGGAAATAAAAGATGATGGCACGATTTATCTGCATGGGGAAAATTGGTCAGCCCGCAGCAAGGAAAGGATTCCGAGTGGAACCCTGATCCGCGTTGTTGCTCGAAAGGGGTTGGTGATGTTTGTTGAACCTGTGGTTGAACCTGTCACGGGTATAGAGTAAGTTACATAAATTATTTCGGGAGGAAATAAAGCCATGGACAATTTCTTTACCATAACCAATTGCATTATTGGTTTGTTGATCTTGATGGGTTTGACTTTTATTGTCAATGCCATTCGGATTGTGCCAGAATATCGGCGTCTGGTAGTCTTTAGGTTGGGTCGTTGTATTGGCGCGAAGGGACCGGGAGTAATTTTCTTGATTCCGGTATTGGACAAGGCCGTAAATGTTGATTTGCGTGAATTGGTCAGAGAAATTCCAACTCAGACGGCAATTACTCTGGATAACGCACCAATCAGTATAGACTTCCTGTGGTATTTCAAGTTATTTGATCCAGTGCAAAGTGTGCTGGCCGTGGGTGATTTTGAATTGGCTGCTCAAGGTATCGCCACCACAACCTTACGCTCCGTCATTGGGGGTATTTTACTGGATGATGTGCTTTCCCAAAGAGAACAGATCAACAATTCTCTGCGGGTGCGTTTGGATGAAGTCACCGAACGTTGGGGGGTAAAGGTCACCAATGTGGAAATTCGTGAAATTACTCCGCCGCGAGATGTGCAGGATTCGATGAATCGCCAGTTAACCGCAGAACGGGAACGACGTGCCATGGTTACCCAATCCACCGGCCGTCGGGAGGCTGAGATCAATGTGGCCCAGGGCGAGAAAGCAGGCTGCGATCTTGAAAGCGGAAGGTGCTAAAGCAAGCTGCCATTCGGGTTGCAGAAGGTGAACGTCAAGCCCAATTACTGCGAGCTGAAGGTTATGCGGATGCTTTGGATAAAATATTTAGTGTTGCTAAAAAGGTCGACAAGCAAACCATGACACTGCAATATTTCGAAACCTTGAAAACCATGGGTGAAGGCGCATCCAGTAAGTTTATCTTTCCTATGGAATTTACCAGCATGTTAACGGATTTCCTGGATAAAGGCAAAAAATAATCAAAACCTGAATTAAGGATTAAATCTGGCCGGCTGGATTGAATCTGCCGGCCGAATTTGTTAATATAATACTATACACGAATCACTGACTGGGTTGAAAACCATGGACAGGTTATGATGGAAAACGATAACCAAATTCAGATTATTCCGGCAAGTGAAGAAGATTTTTCTGACTTGCATGCGCTGGCTGCTTCCAGCATGGGGCCGGAATGGACCTGGCTGAATTCGCTGGGTATTCTGACGCTGCCTAAAATATTGCGTTTTAAGGCAGTGATTCCTGATTCTCGTCAATTGGTTGGATTTATCGCCAGCGAGTATCCGAATTCCGAATCTGTCGCCTGGATTTTAGCCTTAGGCGTAGATGCCGAGTACCGCCGTCTTGGTATTGCCCATCGTTTATTGGCAGTTTGTGAAGTCACCAGTCAAGCGTTCCGCTACCGTTTGTGCGTGCGCCGCTCCAATGAGAATGCCCAAAAGCTTTATCAGCAAGTTGGTTATCAACAAGTCGGGGTTTGGACAAATTACTACCTTAATGAGGATGCCTTTGTCTTTGAGAAAAAAACCGTTAGTTGACTTTAAGGTGGAATATGTATAAACTAGTATTACAGAAGAGGCAACCCTGCGATGATTGATTTGGACGTCTATAACAAATAGAGTATTTAAGGCACGTGAAATTCACGTGCCTTTTTTCATACAATCGATAACCCTTCGAAAGGAGATTTCAAAATGGATTCTGGAATGATTGGCAAACTGGAAAAAGCGAAACGATATGCTCAAGAACGGGAACGTTTTTCGTTTCAATCGTTTAGCGTGACAATGAAAGGGGCAAACAACCCCCATACCGTGGTCTATGATCAGGGTGAATGGCAATGTGATTGTGACTTTTTCCAGTCGCGCGGCAGGTGCAGCCATACCATGGCGCTTGAATACCTTTTGGAAGGTATGCTAAAAGAAGCCTTGGTGGAAGTTTAGCCTGGATTACAACCTGTTCATGAAGAGACCTGCTTATTCAGCAGGTCTTTTTTTTACCGACAAGATGGGAATCGTTATTCGCTTAAACCGGCACGGACGGCAAACAATGCCGCCTGTGTACGATCATTCACGTTCAGTTTGTTGAAGATCGTACTCATATAATTCTTTACGGTTCCATCGGATAGGAAAAGCGTATGCGATATTTCAGCATTGCTGTACCCTTTGGCCAGGAGATTTAAAATTTCCCGCTCGCGCTCACTTAATTCACTCAAAAGCTTTTGATCCGGTATGGAGGGGTTTGGTTGATGGGCGATCGCGCTCAGCACTTTGGGTGCAACATGGGGATCAATATGACTGCGTCCTTTGGCTGTATCCAAAATGGCTGCGACGAGCTTTTCTTTGGGCGTATCTTTCAGGAGATAACCGGCTGCTCCATTACGAATGGCGTCAAGCACCCATTCGTCATTGTCGTAGGTAGTCAACACCAAGACACGAACCTGAGGAAATTTTTCAGTTATTATTTTCGTGGCCTGGATGCCGTTCATCACCGGCATTTTTAAATCCATGAGGATGATATCAGGTTGGAGTTTCTGAATCTGTTCCAGAACCTCAACCCCATTATGGGCGGTACCGATGACATGAATTCCGGAGACGTTTGCTAAAATAGCACGCAAGCCTTCGCAAACGATGGCTTGATCATCACAGATCAATAATTTAAGATCGATGTCGCGGGCATTCATACGCTCTCTCCATAAGTCAGATTGATGGTCGTTCCAGAACCGGGGCGACTAACCAGTGATAATTGTCCCTGGATCATTTCCACCCGTTCCTGCATGCCCTGCAATCCGTATTTTTGGGATAGATCCACTCGATTTGGATCAAATCCAACCCCGTCATCCTCAATGCAAAGCCGCAAATATGATTTCTCATTTGTCAAAGTGACTGTTATATGTCTTGCCTGCGCGTGAATGACAACATTACTCAGGGCTTCCTGGGCAACACGATAAAAGCATTGCTGCACTTCAACGGGGAAATCCCGAATTTGATCGGCAATATGGACTTCAGTTTGTAATCCTGCCCGGTTGGTTATCGATTCCACAAGATTGGTAATTGCCAGACCCAGACCGAGATCTTCCAATGGGGAGGCTCGCAAAGCTTGCAGGGAACGCCGGGTTTCGGTGAGACCTTCACGCACGGCTTGCAGGGATTGTCCAAGCAAACTTTCAGCTTGATCAGCATCCGTGTGCAGCATGGCTCGTACACCTTCCAGTTCTACGGCCACGCCGCTCATGGTATGGGCTAGCACATCATGCAGCTCACGGGCCATACGGTTCCGTTCCCGGCTGGTAGAGAGCTGTTCCATGGTGGCTGCGTATTGCGTCAGCCGGATATTTGCCTGGCTCAAGCGGGTGTGTTGTTCCCGCTGAACTTTCATTAAGTTGACAATCATATACCCGACTAATAGAAACATCACGGTCCGGATGAAGGACATCCCAATGATGGGGGTTAAAAACTGCGTATGAAAAAACTTGTAGGTTAGAAAAACCAGGAAAATATCTGCAATAAAGGTCACCAAACTATATACGGTGACCGCATGCATGGAATACTGCCAGCTAACCAGAACCAAGGGGATGTACATCACCAGAATGGGCAGGATTAGATATAAAAATGCAGATCGATCCGGTTCATGGGTACTGTAATACGAAAAAGAAAGGTGCAACTGAAGAATGGGGCCTAGCGTTGCCCAAAAAATCCCGTTCAGAAAATAGTATTGTTTTGTCCAACGCTCAATCCGTGGGATGGAAAGATAAACGAAAAGCAGGGATGCATCCAGAAGAGTGATGACTAACAGGAAAAAATCGGTGGATTGTGTCCAACCGTTGGTGATTAGAAAGATAAACAGAGAGAAAATTACCAACGCCACCCGGACACCCGTAAACATGCGGAATGTTCGTAAGATTCCCTGTTCCAAAATGAATTTCTTGTTCATTTTTTCATCATATCACGAAGCCATAATCACCATCAATGAAAATGGACATCAATCCAAGGTGACTGGAGTCATAAAGCGGGAATGACCCTGGAGACTGTAGTGTTTTTCTATCTTTGACTATCCTTAGACTGGTATCGACAATTTAACGTTTAAGGAGTTTTGAAGATGAAGTTGAAATTGAACAAAAAAACTATTCTCCTGGTGGGAATTGCTGCGGCGGTAATAATTATTCTCTTGATAGTGGTTCCATTATTATCAAAAAATGCATCGGGTGCGGCATCTACAGCTTACCAGACTGAACCAGCCGGTAATGGGGATATCAGTGTTTCAATTGGAGCAACGGGTACCGTAAGAGCCAACCAGACTGCCAGTTTGGTCTGGCAAACCAGTGGTAAAGTGGAGACCATCTACGTCAGCAAAGGCCAGGTTGTTGAAGAAGATGCTGTCCTTGCGGACCTTGCATCCACATCCTTGGCTCAAAACATCATTTTAGCCCAGGTGGATCTGTTTAATGCCGAAGAAGCCCTGGATAAAGCGATTAATAATAGTGAAGAGCGTGCCAATGCACACCTGGCGCTAATTCAAGCGGAACAGGCGCTGGAAGATGCGGAAGATGAGGCTCAGAGCAAGTTGTTTCAACGTGCCAGCCAGGAAACGATCGATATTGCCAGAGCCAATTTAATCAATGCCAATGAAGCCCTGGATGAAGCGGAGAATATTTTTGAACGTACCAAGGGTTCCGGGGAAGAAAGTGTCGTCTATGCCGCCGGCTTGAGCCAATATGCAAAAGCGCGCCAGGAACAGACCCGGGCAGTATATAACTTGCGCTATGTGCAGGACCTTCCGGATGCTTTGGCCGTGGAAGAAGTTAACGCCAAGTTGGATCAGGCAAAAGCCAAATATCTGACCGCGAAAGAAGAATGGGAAAAAGTGAAAGACGGGCCGAATGATAATGATGTGCTGGCTGCGCAGGCGAAAGTTGATTCTGCACAGGCTGCTTTAAACTTTGCCCTTCTAAAAGCTCCTTTTACTGGCACCGTGACTTTGATTGAGAATAAATCAGGGGATCTGATAACCGCAGGAAGTAAAGCCTTCCAATTGGATGATCTCTCCCACATGCTGGTGGATGTGGATGTTTCAGAAGTGGATATTAATCAGGTGGAACTCGGCAAACCGGTCAAATTGACCTTTGACGCCATTCCCGACCAGGAATTTCAGGGAACGGTTTCCGATATTGCCCTGTTTGGCAACAACAGCAGTGGTTCGGTTTATTTTACAGTAACCGTGGAAGTTCTAGATTCTACACCCGCAATCAAGCCGGGTATGACGGCAGCGGTGAACATCGTTGTCAATGAAATGAAGGATGTTCTCCTGGTCCCCAGCCGGGCTGTCCGCACCGCGAACGGCAACCGGATTGTATATCTTCTTAATGGCGGCAATGCCATCCCTGTAGAAATTACACTGGGTTCATCCGCCAATAATTACAGCCAGATTTTATCCGGCGAGGTTAAAGAAGGGGATGCAATTATTCTCAATCCGCCGGCTGCCATGCCCAACATGCGTCCTGGCCGCCAAGCAACGGGCGGAGGTAATTGATGGTAGATTGGGTAGTTGAAGCGAACAATATTACCAAAACTTATCGCATGGGTGAGATTGATGTACATGCCCTGTGCGGTGTGACTGTGCAAATTAAACGCTCTGAGGTTGTCTCCATTATGGGTCCTTCCGGGTCGGGCAAGTCTACTTTAATGAATGTCCTGGGCTGTTTGGATCGTCCGAGTGAGGGTGATTATTTTTTAGACGGCGAGAGTGTAGCCACCTTATCCGATGATCAACTATCAGCCATTCGAAATCGAAAAGTTGGCTTTGTATTTCAAAGTTTTAATTTACTGCCCCGGCAATCTGCATTGGCGAATGTAACCCTACCCATGCGTTATGCAGGAGTTGACCGCCAGGCAAGTGAAAAGAAAGCCATTTCAGCTTTGGAATTGGTCGGTCTTGGGGATCGCGTCCATCACAAACCGAGTGAACTCTCCGGCGGACAACAGCAGCGGGTAGCCATCGCGCGAGCCCTGGTGAATGACCCCGCCATTATCCTGGCTGATGAGCCTACCGGCGCATTGGATAGCAAATCCGGTAAGGAAGTCATGGAATTGTTGCTGGATATGAATCAACGTAACGGCACGACCTTGATTTTTGTGACCCATGACCCCAGGATTGGCGAGATGACTGAACGCACCATTGAAATTAAAGATGGTCTCATTGAGGAGGCCGTATGAGTATTTTGCAGGTCATTAAAGAAGCGCTGGATAGTCTGCTAAGCAATAAAATGCGATCAGCCTTGACGGTGTTGGGTATTGTGATTGGCGTTGGTTCCGTGATTGCCATGATGGCCATCGGTGAAGGTGTACAAAATTCCATCACCGGGCAAATTTCGGGCATTGGAACCAACCTGATTTATGTGATGTCAGGGAATTCCGATCAGGAAGTTCGCAATCCAAAGCCCTTGACCATGTCAGATGCTGCTGCCCTGGCTGATCCGCTGGCAGCGCCCTCCATCGCGAGGGTAGCACCTACATTAACCCAAAATATGGAAGTCTCAACCGCCTTGGAATCTTCCAGAGTCACCATTTATGGGATTACTCCTCCGTACGAAGCGGTTTCCAACAGGGTCATCGTTGAAGGCGAGTTTATCACTGAAGAATATGTTTTGGGAAAATCCGCGGTGGCGGTCATTGGACCTGATACTGCGCAAAACCTTTTCGGAAGAACGGTTGGCATCGTCGGCGAAACGATCCGTATCGATCGTACACCTTTTCGAATCATCGGTGTCCTTGAAGCCAAAGGCAGTTCCGGTTTTGGCAGCCAGGATGATTTGATTCTGGTTCCGATTACGACGGCTCAATCCCGATTAATGCAGCGGGAAACGCGTGACAGTGTGGATAATATTCAGGTGGAAGCCATCGACGCAGATAGTGTTACCCTGGCTTCGGATGAAATCGCCGAAATCCTGCGTACCCGTCATCGAACCGAAGTGGGTGTGGATGATTTCACCACCTTTTCACAGGATTCCATGCTGAGTGTCGCCACTACCATTACAGGGTATTTGACCATTTTCCTCGGCGGTATTGCGGCCATCTCTTTGCTGGTGGGTGGAATTGGCATTATGAATATTATGTTGGTCTCTGTGACGGAACGGACCAAGGAAATTGGCTTGCGAAAAGCGATCGGCGCGAAAAGAAAGGATATTCTGGTGCAGTTTCTCACGGAATCCGTGCTGCTCAGTTTAATTGGGGGGATCGTCGGTATTATTCTGGCATGGATCCTTTCAACCGCTGTGGCGTTGGTTTCTTCGGCCATGGGTGCGGATATTGTTCCGAATATCACCATCGGTGCTGTACTAATGGCGACCATCTTTTCCATGGCGGTGGGCTTGATCTTTGGTATTTATCCGGCGAATAACGCAGCAAAGCTGCAACCTGTAGAGGCCTTGCGCCATGAATAATCAGATAGATTCATTAATGAACAATAACTTTGCTTCCGGGAGGAACAGAGATGAAGCGTAATAAAGTATCCATCCTATCCATTTTATTTATCGTACCTGTTTTATTTAGCGCCTGTCAGGGAAGACCGGCACAAGGCCCCGCTCCTCTTGCTGCTTCCGCCGAGAGTGCCACACAGCAGACTGAACCGACGCGGGAAAATACGGTCGAAGCCACAAGTGAACCTGTTGCAACCGCTACTTTGGCAGCCCCCACCCTTGATCCCGAACAGGGGATGATGGACCTGGCCGAACAAACGGCCCGTAACTATTTCGAGGCGGTTGAGCAGGGCAAGAGTGAAGAAGCGGCAGCCTACCTTTCAAGGTTCAGTTTGTCTGTCTTTGAAATGACCCCTGATGACGCCGAGGCTCAGCTTCAGGCACAAAAAATTGCCGGGATTCAATGGTCGGATTTGGAAATCCAGAAGATCGAGCGTTTTGACGACAAAACCATGCTGGTGTTTCTGACCTATTCGGAAATCAATACGAAAGCAGCCGAAGCTACAGCGGACCCTGCAGTCACGTTGACCCCAACTGTTGATGAAGGTCAGCCCCAACGCGTGGAAGCCATCTGGCCGATTCGCTTGGAGCATAAAGATTGGCTCTTCAATTGGAATAAACTGATTGATTTCAAATCATTGAGCGCCGGTTCCCCAACGGTGAGCGGCATTACCGTTATGCCGACCGAATTGCTACGTTTTACCGATCATATTGAGTTATTAATGCTGGTGCAGAACCGCAACAATGAAACCATCGTCTTTGGGCAAACCAATGAAACCCTGGGTACCTTCAAGTTTGGGGATACAGCCGTGGTGGCGGAAAAGGTCCGCTGGATCCTGCATCCGCTGCGTTCCGTGGATGATCTCAAATTGGAAATCAAAGGGCTTTATGAAACCTTCCCGGATACCATTGAGATCCGCAAATGGAATGATTTTGATGTGGAACCCTGGTTTGTTTTCCAGTTGAATTAAATTTTTATAAAACACAAATTGATTCCAGTTCGAACCTCCAGATAAAACGTTCGTCAAAGACTGGGAAAAAGTACCGGCTGAGCTAGATCAGGCCGGTACTTTTGGTTTGTCTGGCCGGCATCCCTTGAGAAATAAAAACAAGCCTATTTGCATAGGCTTGTTAAGGCGGAGAGGGTGGGATTCGAACCCACGGTGACCCTAAAGCCACAACGGTTTTCGAGACCGCCCCATTCGGCCGCTCTGGCACCTCTCCGGGCGCGTTTATTATAGCAGAGTGTGGCTTATATTTCCACGACCTGTCCGGGTTCCGGATACATCACCGGGGCAATGGCTTCCTCTTGAATCTTCTGCATCAAGGGCAGCGAGCCCCGCTCTTCCCCATGCACCAGGAAGATTTGTTTTAGGTGTCCCTTGCAGGCACGGGCGTAGTCCATCAACATATCCTGTCCGGCGTGTGCGGATAATCCGTTGATGGTTTCCACCTGGGCATTGACCGGATACGTTTCGCCAAATATTTTGATTTCCTTGACACGGTCTGCCAAAAGCCGCCCCAGGGTATTCGGCGCCTGCCAGGAGACGATCAGGATGGTATTGCGCGAATTTTCCACATTGTTGCGAATGTGATGCACGATGCGGCCGGTTTCAGCCATACCGGAAGCGGAAATGATAATCATGGGGTCCGATCGATCATTGAGCGCTTTGGATTCCTCCACCGATTGGGTGTAGGTCAGTCCGGGAAACATCAAAGCCGGATGACGGTTAGTGCGGATAAATTCATAGGTTTCTTCATCAAAATATTCTGGAAATTCACGAAAGATGGTGGTCGTGTTTACGGCCAGCGGACTATCCACAAATACCGGTATTTTGGGCAGTCTGCCATCGGACATCATTTGATTGAGGCAGTAAACCAGTTCCTGTGTACGGCCTACTGCAAAGGCAGGAATAATCACCTTACCGTGTCTTTCAATGGTTGCCCGGACTACTTTTTGAAACTCCGCGTAGGCTGTCTCCGGATCACGTTTGACGGTATCCCCATAGGTGCTTTCCATGATCAGATAATCGGCATTGAAGGGCAGTACCGGATCGCGCAAGAGGGGAAGGTGATTCCTGCCGATATCTCCCGAGAACCAGAGGCGGAACTTGCGTCCGTTTTCGTTGATATCCAAAACAATGGAAGCGGAGCCTAGAATATGACCAGCTTCGAAGAAGCGAACGGTTACACCGGGAATCGGCTCAAACGGTTGTTCGTATTCGATGGGTTCAAATAAATCCAGGGAAGTTAAGGCATCTTCTTTTGTATAAAGCGGTTCAACAGGTGGTAAGCCTTTCTTGGCATTTTTCTTATTGATAAAAGTGGCATCATATTCCTGGATATGGGCGGCATCCATGAGCATGATTTCACATAATTTTACCGTTGCCCGCGTGGCATAGATGCGGTTTCCATATCCCATTTTAACCAGGTTGGGGATATTCCCGCTGTGATCAATATGGGCATGGGAAAGGATCATGGCATCAATGTTGTGTGGATCAAAGGAGAAGGTCAGGTTTTTTTCGTAGGTTTCACTGCGGCGGCCTTGAAACAAACCGCATTCGAGGAGCAATTTTTTACCATTAATTTCTAGAAGATATTGGGAACCCGTGACCGTTCTGGCGGCACCGATAAAATGGATTTTCATGACAGCTCCTATTCGTGGATAACAGTTAGAATTTCTTCTCCGTATGCCTGATAACGCCAGGGATTCTCTTTCATGATTTCAGCAAGTTGGGTCATTGTATCCGGGTTTTCATGGGTAATATCTAATAGAACGTCTTTGGGTAAGACAATATCAGACATAACCATCAGCTCAATTGCCTTCTGTTTTCTCCAGGAGCGTAATGCATCCATCCGTTTGAAGAATTCCCAATCCGGCTTTTGACTATATTGTGCATGGTGATTATCTTTATTTTGCCTTGCTTCGGCGATGATCCTTAGAATAGGTTGGATGTAATGTTCAACTTGATTCATGGGGGAGTAACCCATGCTATAAACCCCATCCCGATTTGTGGGCATATTCTCAACCAATTTTTGAATGAATTGATTGGGGAGATATCTTGAACAGGGGTACGTTTCGTTCTTGGGCTAAATCATCCCGATATTTGCAGAGTGCCATCAACACAGAGAGTTGTTTATTTTGATAAGATTGACCATTGGCCAATTTCCATGCGTCTGTTTCATAGGAAGGTGTTCTGGGCGGCTCAATTTTTGTGAGGCGTACAAAATCCTCTTGAGCAAGTCCAAATCTTTGGGTATCATGCAACAGCGTAATGAATTTATTGCGCAGTTCGATGAGAAAATGAGAATCCATCTGGGCATAATATAACATTTCCTGACTGATGGGGCGTTTTCCCCAATTGGCACGCTGGAAACGTTTATCGGCAATGATTCCGTATTCTTCTTCCAAAATTGAACCCAGTCCATTATTCTTTCTGCCCAGCGTTCTGGCAGCCAACATGGTATCAAAGATATTGTTGAATTCAAAATTGAAATCGCGCTTTAAACAGATGATGTCATATTCTGCGGCATGGAAAATCTTTTCAATTTCAGGGGAGGCAAATATGGGGCCTAATGGAGAAAGGTCCTGAATGGACAGCGGGTCAATCAGATAATCCTGATCTGAGGTCGAAATCTGAATAAGACATACCTGCTCTTTATATACATATAAACTATTGGATTCTGTGTCGATGCCAAATATGGCAGAAGCCTGCAGAGCCTGGCACATTTTTGCCAACTCTACATCGGTATCAACCCAAATGGCTGGCGACATTATTGAATTTGTCATAGGGAAAATTATAGCGCATTTCATGGAAAAACCCCGAGGAATTTTGCTGTAAATAGGATAAAATTGAACTTGTATATAGGTTAATACCAATCCATGGTGTACTAATCATCATTTATGCCCTTTTAGAAAAACATGGCTAAAGGACCCCTGTGAAGAGATCGGAGGATGAGATGAACGAACGAATCCTGATTATTGAAGATGATGAAGCGATTGTAAAAATCATTCGTAGAACGCTGACCTATGAAGGGTATCAGGTAGAAGCGGCATTGGATGGCGAAGATGGATTGGAACTTGCTCGCAGTCATCATCCTGATCTTGTAATATTGGATTGGATGCTGCCGGGAATGGATGGATTGGAAGTTTGTCATCGACTTCGTGCATTTGAAAATATGCCTATCTTGATGCTGACAGCCAAAGATACCTTGCAGGACCGCGTGGACGGTTTGGATACCGGTGCGGATGATTATATGGTCAAACCCTTTGAACTGGAGGAACTCTTGGCGCGCATCCGAGCATTATTGAGGCGCACCACGGCAGAACGATCCCCAACCTTGGGTTTTGATAATCTTGTGATGGAATCTTCCGCGCGAAAAGTTTACCGCGGGGATAAGGAAATTGCCCTGACCGCCAAAGAATATGACTTGTTGGAATTATTCTTACGAAATCCACGCCAGGTACTTACCCGCGAGGTCATTTTTGACCGCGTCTGGGGATATGATTTTGGCGGTGAAAGTAATGTGCTGGATGTTTATATCCGTTATCTGCGGCAAAAATTAGAAATTGAGGGCGAATCGCGAATCCTGCATACCGTTCGTGGGGTTGGCTACGTTTTGCGTGAACATCCGTAATGTCATTACGTTTTCGGCTGACGATTTTTTACAGTCTGGTTTTAGGGGGCGTGTTATTAATGTTTGGCAGCATGGTTTATGGACTGGTCGGTGTGGCCTTGATGGACCAGATCGATCAAACCTTGATCCAATCCGCCAACCAGATCGTCAGCCAATTAAAAGTGAATTCCTACGGTCAAATCAATTCACGTTCGATTATTGAATTTAATACCAATGAAAGTTTGATTTACCAAATCTGGGGACAGGATCGGAAACTGCAATTCTCCCGGCCGATCAGTTTTACCACGCCCTTGGATGAGAGCGGCAAGGTGGCCCGTGAGCCGATCCTTCAGACAGTGCAACTGGATAACGGCAGTTACCGAGTTCTTAGTGTGCCGATTGTTTCTGTAAGAGGTTCCGTTGGGCAGGTGCAGTTGGCGCTCAGTTTGTCGATGATTGGCGTAGTTCGGCAAACACTGGCTTTTTTGTTGGTTATTTTAGCCCTCGTTTCCGTATCCCTGGCTGGTCTGGCAGCCTGGGTCATTACCGGTCAGATTTTGGATCCCATCATGGTTATTACCCGGGTGGCGACACAAATTGCCAAAGCAGACGACCTGCAGCGCCGCATTCCGATCAGCCGCCTGCCGCGGGACGAGGTTGGTAAATTAATTTATGCCTTTAATAACACCCTTTCCCGCCTCGAATCAGAATTTAACAGTCAGCGTAGATTTATGGCCGATATCAGCCATGATTTACGTACCCCACTGACAGTGATTAAAGGGAATGTGGGCTTGATGCGCCGGATGAACGCCGTGGATGAAGAGTCCCTGGTCAGCATTGAGACCGAGGTGGACCGTCTGGTGCGGCTGGTAAGCGATTTACTGCTCCATTTTCAGGTGGAATCCGGAAATTTGCCCATGCACCTTTCCTTGATTTCGCTGGATTCAATTATATTGGAAGTGATCCAACAGATTCATGTGCTCAGCGACCAAAAAGTTAAATTGATTGTTAAAGAAATCGATGAAGTGGAAATTTTGGGGGATGCCGATCGTCTAAAACGGGTGTTTTTTAACCTGTTGGATAACGCAGTTCAATACACGCCGCGAGACGGGGAAGTACGCATCAGTCTGAGAAAATCCGCGTTTGAAACCGAAGTCGAGATTGAAGATACAGGTCCAGGAATTCCCAAAGAGGATTTGAAGAATATTTTCCGTCGTTTTTACCGGGGGGAGAAATCACGCAAGCGTTCCAAGGAGACCGGCTTTGGTCTGGGTCTCTCGATTGCCTATTACATTGTGCATGCACACAATGGAGAAATTAGTGTGCGAAACAAGCATCATGAATCCGGCGCAGTCTTTACCGTCAAATTACCTCTACCGCCGCGCAACGATTAATTCCCGCAATGGGAATTACTTCCACTAAATCACTACAACATATGTTGAAATAAAAAAGACAGCACCTGGCCGGCGCTGCCTTTGGAGGAGAGGAGAGTTCTCTCACTTGACTCAAACCAAGGACATTCCTAAAATCGACGGGATTGAGTCGATGGATTGGCATTTTTTGGCATCGGTTTGGGATGCATGGAAACGGGGTGATAAGTGGGCTCTGCGGATTTCATCGATGCTGCATAATTGACTGTGGCAGGTTGCCCGTTACCGGAGACAGATCCGGTGCTGACAGCGCGGCGTACCGGTACGTTGCTCTGTTCCAGTTTTAGATTTCCCAGAATTTTACCGCCTGCTACCGAGAAGGTACCGATAATCAAGACGCGGATAACCCAGACCATGAGGGCGACGAAAACGGGTACGAAAGTGACCAAGGTTTCGCGGTCAATCACGGCGGCGCTTTGCACATTGTGACTGAGGATGGCCATGGAGACACCCCACCAAGTGAGGAATGCGTTCATGGTAGCGGCTAATAACCAGGCACCGAAGAGATACCAAATTTCGCGCGGTTCATCGTCCTGCAGATCAGGGGTGAACAGGCGGGCGATACCGGCAAAATCAATGCCGCAAAAGGCGACGGAAAGGATGGTCCCCCAACGGATGCCCAGGAAAGCCAGATCACCCAATAAATCGCGCAGGGCGAAATCCGTGGTGGAATAATTGAATAATTCAAAGGCAATTAATGCAGTCAGCATAATTACAGCAAACCAGAAACCGCCCCGACCGGTGGTGGTTTTGATGGATTTCCATAAATTGGATTTTGAGAGATCTGTGGAACGGGTAGTTGCGTAATTCATGAGTTATCTCCTTGTCTAAGGCGCTATCGGTTTCAGAACTTATGTTCTAATAATAGAACAGATGTACTAAAATGTCAAGAGCCAATTTTGGGAGATTGAAAAACTCATGGTCATAACTGCCTTGAAAGGTTAATTCAACTATTTTTTGCCATGAAAAAAGCCCGTTTTCGTTGTTTTTAGCAGGATTAGATGCTATTATGTAACCCGCGAGGTCCATTTCAAGACTTTCAATATGCTCAAATCGGTAAAAATCAGGGTTATAATTGATTTTTCAGGCTATTTCATCGCAGGGACACTCACTTTATGCTGCAATTTACCCCACTCCATTGGCTTTTGGCATGCTTGCCCATCCTATCCATCTTGCTTTTAATGCTTGTTTTTAAGTGGGGTGGCAGCAAATCCGGCGCGTTCAGCTGGGTTTTAGCGATTGTTCTCTCGGCTACTGCATTTGGCGCCGGATTTAAGGTGCTGGCTTTTGCCCAGATACGGGCGCTGATGTTAACCCTGGATGTTCTCTATATCATCTGGATGGCGCTTCTCTTCTATCATGTCTCCAATGAAGCCGGGGTAATCAAGCTCATCGCGTCCCATTTAAATTCACTCACCCGTGACCGCACCTTGCAAGGTCTGATTCTGGGCTGGTTGTTTGTCTCCTTCTTACAGGGCATGGGAGGCTTTGGCGTGCCGGTGGCCGTTGTGGCTCCCTTGCTGATTGGGGCCGGTTTTGCTCCCATACAGGCGGTATTGATCGCCAGCATTGGCCATGGTTGGGCGGTAAATTTTGGTTCCATGGCCACTTCCTTCCAGACCATGATCGCAGTGACCGGTCTCTCCGGGGAAGTGTTAGCCCCGGATTCGGCAGTGTTTATGGGTGTCGCCTGTCTGGTGTGCGGGCTTCTGGTCGGAGTCCTCAGCGGCGGCTTAAAGGGGATGATCAAACATTCCCCCTTGATCTTCTTTCTGGCGGGCTTGATGTCCGTGGTGCAATATTATCTGGCAACCAACCATCTGTGGACCCTGGGCGCTACGGTGGCTTCCCTGAGTGGATTACTGGCGGTTGTGGGCATACTGCAATGGCGAAAGCAAACCAACGGTGAAAAAAATATCCCGGTGGCTGGGCTCTCCTTGGGGTGGGTCGCTTTTCCCTATATCCTCTTGATTGGATTGGCAGCCTGTGTGTTCATGATTCCCTCCGTCAATGAATTCGTCAACCGAATCGCGCTTTCCCTGCCGATTCCTGAAGTGAGCACATCGCAAGGGGTGGTGACGGCTGCCGGGAATACCAGGGGGATCAGCTTATTTGGTCATCCGGGCGCCATTCTGGCAGTCGCCTCGGGTATATCCATCCTGGTCTACGCCCGTCTTGGGGTGTATAGACCCGGTTATGGCTCGCGCATTTGGAATCATGTGGCCAAAGGCGCCGTGACCTCCAGCCTCGGGATTCTGTGTATGGTCAGTCTGGCTACGGTCATGTCCCACAGCGGCATGACACAGCTCCTGGCGCTGGGATTGAGCGAGAATATCAGCGCGGCGTATTACCCGCTGGCAGCGCCCTTTATCGGCATGCTGGGCGCCTTCATCACCGGCAGTAATAACAATGCCAACGTACTCTTTGCCGGCTTGCAGATGCAAACCGCGAACTTGCTAAAGATTCCGGTCACTTTGATCCTAGGTGCACAGACTGCCGGCGGCTCGCTGGGTAGCGTGTTTGCCCCGGCCAAGGTGATTGTCGGCTGCAGCACGGCCGGACTTTCCGGGCAGGAAGGCAAGGTGATGGGAAAAACGATCCTCTACGGCATCCTGCCGGTGATTGTGGTGGCGGTGTTTGGGGTTATCTGGCTGCGCCTGCGCGGCGGTATGTGAGAAATTTTTTATGGAAAAGAACTCAAAAAAGACTTTCACCAAACTTCAGATTAACAGCACTTTGTTAATCGTCGGGCTGATCAGTCCGTTGTTATTGTATCTTGGCTTGAGTGGGGAAGCTCTCTGGTTAACCAGTCTGGCGAGCGTTTTGATCGTTGGAGTGATGCTGGTTTTGATCTTAATGAAATAAACCGTTTCTGCTCAGCCCGCGCAATTTTTGGCTCAGGTGGGCTTTACCCCCCCGAGGTCGGGGGGGTGGGGGAGAAATCGTGTGTCTAAACGATCCCGATGATATTTACGAACATCTCACCCATATTGGAACTTCTTTTCTTCAGGATATTTACCAAACTGTGCCACTGATTTATGATGAATAACTATATCTAAGGCATGGTGGCAGTATAAAGACATATTATCATCATATTTTTCAAGGTCATGCTGCCCCCCTCTATCCCCCCGACCTCGGGAGGAGGTGGTGTAATTGGGAACATGTTCCTGAGCAGTTACCATAAATCTATTTATGGCTAGATATCAAACGGCATGGGTTCTCTGACATGCCGTTTTTTTGTTATTGCGTCAGATGCTTAATGAGCTCATCCATGGGTTCCAGCTGCAATTCTTCCAGGGTGCCGGCATCACAATTGGCTGCGATTTGGGGGGTAATGGGAATTTTGGCGGTGATCCTGGTATCGGCCAGCCGGGCAATCTCCTCCACGTGGCTGGGGCCAAAAATTTCATGTCGGTTGCCGGTATCCGGGCAGGGGTAAAAACTCATATTTTCCACAATCCCCAGGATGGGGAAATTCATTTTCTGCACCATGTGAATGGCCTTCTTGACCACCAGTGCGGAGAGATCCTGCGGGGTGGTAACCAGGATGACACCGCTGAGGGGTAAATTCTGCAGCACGGTGATGGCCGCGTCCGAGGTGCCTGGGGGCAGATCGACAAAAAGATAATCCAGATTGCCCCAGATGGTATGCGTCCAGAACTGACGGATGGTGGCCGCGATCAGCGGTCCGCGCCAGATGGTGGGCGTGTCTTCTTCCTTGAGGAGTAAATTGGTGGAAACCACCTTGATGCCTTTGCGGGTGAGGGCCGGCAGCATGCCCGCGTCCCCGCCGCGCAGTCCGCCTGCCGGCAGACCGAACAGTTTGGGGATGCTGGGTCCGGTGATATCTGCATCCAGGATGCCTACTTTCTTGCCCAGGCGTGCGGCACTGCTGGCCAGCAGCCCGGTGACGGAGGACTTGCCCACTCCGCCTTTGCCGCTCATCACGGCGATGATCTTCTCCACGCGGTTCATTTGGGCTAAAAAGGAAGGCTGGCTGGTCTTTTTGACTTTTTCAAATAAGGCTTTGACTTCATCTTTGCTCATCGCGCCAAAGGCGATCTCTACCTCGGAAATGGCGGGATGCGCCAACAGAACGGCGCGCGCATCCGCCGTCATGCGGTCCTTCATTGGACAGCCGGGGATGGTCAGGGCCAGGGTGAAGGTGACACGGCCGGCGTCGAAGGTCAGGTCGCGGACCATCTCCAATTCGACGATGTTTTCCTTCAGTTCCGGGTCTTTGACCTGTTTGAGCAGGTTAAGGATTTCTTGGGTTTCCATGCAGGAATTGTAGCCGGAGTGGGGAGAATTGGGAAGACGAGGGTGGTTATATGAGACCCTAAGGGTTTTTAAAAACCCTTAGGGTCTGACTGAGGGTGCAAATGATTATTCAAAATCATGTAACACCTTAATTTTACCGGCAACTTCTTTTACCATTGTATCGTGATAGGCAATATAGGTATTAAGGGAGCCGAAACAATCAAAAACTGTCTTTTTGTTAAGAAATGTATCTTTCTCACTGATAAGCAACGGATAAGATGAGTACTTCCAATCGCGAAAATCTTCGACAAATTGATGTTTTTGAGGATTTTGATGAATATATGCGATTACCGCCCAAAGTTGGCGACTCGAATGAATTGGAATTCTTCCGAAGGGATGTTCGAACAAACTTCCGGTTCGATTGTATTTTTTGTTTATGCTTTTAGCGTAAGCATTAAAGAAATTTGAGAACTTCATACCAACAATGCCGGGTTTGATATTCTCTGTTTGGCTGGCATTTTGAAGATCCATGGCAATTTCAACTTCTGATCGAATACGAACTGCCAAGTGAAAATGATTCTTCATCAAACAAAACGCGCAAGTTTCAGCGATTGGAGAAATGTGCTTTTCATATAATTGTAAGAAATACGGGTAGTTTTGCTCTTCCAGGAATATATTTTCCCCGTTTGTTCCACGATTGAAAATGTGATAGTACGTATTAAATTGCAATGCTGATGGACTGGTCATAGTATTGCCCCGTAATTTACATCCACGTGGTGAAAATTTAATTATATATGTGGATCTGTCAATTTGCACTATGTGGAAGCTATGGATTTATCGAATTCAATTTGACATTCGCCAAGATCCTTGATTTTGAAGTATGGTAACATAGCTGACTCTAAAAAGACCCTAAGGGTTTCGCAAACCCTTAGGGTCTGGTATAGGTCAATTATAGTTCGACGATGTTTTCTTTCAGTTCCGGGTCTTTGACCTGTTTGAGCAGGTCGAGGAGTTGTTTGGTTTCCATAGAGGAATTGATGCTGGGTTGGAGAGAGAATTGGAAAGTATGGGTATGCTTATGAGACCCTAAGGGTTTCGCAAACCCTTAGGGTCTGGTATAGGTCAATTATAGTTCGACGATGTTTTCCTTCAGTTCCGGGTCTTTGACCTGTTTGAGCAGGTCGAGGATTTCTTGAGTGTTCATGGGATTATTGTAGCCGGGGTGGAGAGAATTGGGTAGTAAGTTAGATGTTGATTGAATAAATCGAGGAATAATTGTATAATAACTATGCCAGCAGACAAAATTCGGCTCCATGCCGTGTGATTGTCCGGTTGCGACCGGTTCAATCCTATATCTCTGGTTTTTTTATTTAAGTCGCTCAATTACAATATCTCTGGTTAATGGATTTTTCTGAGTATAGTAAACGCCATACTCTTTAATTCTAATATCATCAATATCTTGAACCAAACGAAAAGAATCCCAGAGATATTCAATATATCTATCCTCCTTCCGTTCATATAATCGCTGTAAAGCCCAAAGGAAATAATCAGTTGCTTGTAATCCCCCACATTTTTCTGGCGTACTAGCAATCACTTGGGTAAACGAATTGCTTTCTATATTCCATTTCTTAAAGAAATTTAACTTTGCACCGGATATTGCAGTTTTTAATGATTCAGTGCGATCTGCGTTACCTCTTTTAGCGAAGAATATATTATATTCATCCTCTTTATGAAGGCGGTCTCTAAAAAGCAATCGAATTAAGTAATCGTACAATTCGTTTTGATTATAACGATAGTCCTTATCTCGATGGTTTTGGTTTCGGATATAGTTCAAGACACTCCACTTATCTTTGATAACCGCAAAAAAACGTAATCCAGGTAATTTATTAAGTAATGTGAAAACCTCCCTTCTAACCTCAGGTATGTCATCTTTGGCATGAAAAGCAATTGCTGTTTTATTTTGATTTGGTTGCATGGAAGGGATGTTCTTAAAATATGGGTCAGATAATAAATTGGATCGCAAATTATCTAAGCTGTTGTTAAGATCTTCATGATATTCGATATCCAGTAGACCTAACATAAAGAAGCGAGAACAACCTTCTTTACCAATTTGGATTGACCCTTTTCCGGAAAAGACCGTTCCATCTCCAGCTTCATCAACAAAATAATTTTTACAATTCATAAATATGATTATATATGTTTTGTGAATTTAGATGAAAACCGAAAGAATTCATTAACATCTAAATTCGATTTTCTTGTAAATTCTAAATCAAGCAGAGATAGCTAAATTCTCTGTGCATTCCTGTTATTACCAGTGGTACGCCGGTGCCAATCGCACGTCACGCGCATCCAAGGCCATGTGGTTCTTCATGGTCTACTTGGAGCGGTACTGAAGCGATTTGGGTAGATGGGGATGATGAGTCTGTTACTGGTTTGCGTTGCCCGCTGGATGAAATTCAGTATAATTAATCATCAGGCGTTTAGGAAACAGCGCAATATTTTGAAGTAGAGCGATTTATTTCGCCGGGTTGGGGAAAAGAATTTATGACGAATATACTCATCACAGGTGCGCGGATCCACAACTTAAAAGAGTTTGATGTGTCGATCCCGAAGGATAAGCTGATCGTAGCAACAGGCGTCAGCGGATCAGGTAAATCCAGCCTTGTATTTGATATTATTTTTGAGGAAGGCCGCAAGCAATATTTGCAGTCTTTGGGCATTCTGTCTGGTTTAGACGATGAGAATAAATTCGATTCCATCTCCGGTCTGAGCCCTACGGTAGCTGTCCAGCAGGCCATCGTCCGCCAGAGCAACCCGCGTTCGACTGTTGGGTCTCGAACCAATCTGCTTGGTTTGCTGGCCGTGCTGTTTGCCGGGGAAGGAAAAATCCTGTGTTACTCCTGTGGGACACCTGTAGAGGACAATCTGATTTGCGGGAAATGCGGAACTGTTGAGGAACGCCTGGGTGTCAGCTATTTTTCTTATGCCGCTCCTAATGGGATGTGCACAAAATGTTCCGGACGCGGAGCCTACTTCGATATTCATATGAATAAGCTGGTTCCAGATGATCAAGCCACCCTGCAGCAAATTATTAAACCTCTTGGGCTAAGTCCTGGTTATGCAAATTTATTCAACAGGCATTTCAAAGCGTACCTGGATGTACATTTTTCACAAATCCCCGATGAAGTGGTTGTAGAAATTCTATATGGGCACCATACCACCGGAAATTATGAGAAACGCAGCTATTGCTTGCTCAGACACTTTCAAGGCCAGATTTATAAATATGGCGAGGATTTTAGCGGCATTTATACAATGTCCGTTTGTCCGGCATGTCATGGATACCGAATTGGAGAAGAAGCGCGCAGGGTTTTGTTGAATGGCAAACATATTGGTGAAGTAGGGATGATGTCCATTACTGAAATGGAGACATTTCTTGAAACCTTGCAGAAGCAGGAATCTCTCTCCCAGTTTGGGAAGAACCTGCTAAAAGAAATATCAAGGAAAACAATGCAGCTGATGAATGCCCGATTAGGTCATCTTTCCTTATACCGGGCTATGCCAACTCTGAGCGGAGGAGAAATCCAGCGGCTATTCTTGAATTTACACCTGGATTCACAGATGGAATCCCTGATTTACATCCTCGATGAACCCACAGTGGGTCTGCATCCATCGGAAAAAGCGCCCTTGATGGACACGATCCAGGCGCTAAAAGAAATGGGCAATACCGTCATTGTGGTTGAGCATGATCGAAATACGATTGAAATGGCCGAGCACATCATCGATATCGGCCCGAAAGCCGGCGTAGAAGGTGGGCAGGTCATATACCAGGGCGATGTTGCCGGATTGCTTCAGTGTGAGCAATCGATCACTGGCCAGTATCTATCCGGAAAGACACCCATGCCTGTCAGGACAAAGAAGTCCATTTACCCGATGGATGCAGACATCCGCTGCCTGACCATCCGGCATGCAAAAACCAATAATCTCCAGGATGTCACCGTATCCCTTCCATTGGGCGTGATGGTTGGCGTAGCCGGTGTATCGGGAAGTGGAAAAAGTTCGCTGATCTCGGATACTCTGATTCCGCTGCTCAAGGGATATTTCCATGAATCCCGGGAAAATCAGGATCAGGAAGAGTTCGACGAGCCTGCAATGGATGAGGATGCTGAATCCAAAATGATTGATATGATCGCGGATAAACTGGAAGGCGCGGAGAATCTTTGCGGTTATGCCGAGATATCCCAGGCTCCCATTGGCAGAAATATCAACTCCAATCCCGCAACCTATATCGGCATCTGGGATAAAATCCGCAAGTTGTTTGCCAGGCAGCCTGAAGCCGAACAGAAGAATTTGTCTGCGGGTCATTTTTCATTCAATTCGAAGGGTGCTTGTTCCACCTGCGGCGGCAGCAGACATGAAAAAGTGTGGCTGGGCGGGGACCTGTTTATTTATCACACCTGCCCGGCTTGCCATGGCAAAAGGTATAGCGACGAAGCCTTATCCGTCCGCTACAAAGATAAAAACATCCTGGATGTGCTGGAGATGAGTATCTCTGAAGCGGTGGGTTATTTCAAAGATCAGCCTGGGATTGTTTCCGCTTTGGAGGTCATGCAGCGGATGGGTATGGGATATATCCAACTGGGCCAACCCACACCCACCTTAAGCGGGGGCGAAGCACAAAGGATCAAACTTGGAAAAGAGATCGGCAGGCGACGGAAAGGAAATATTCTCTATGTGCTGGACGAACCAACCACGGGTTTGAGCCTATATGACACGGCCAACCTGATTGAATTATTGGACGAACTGATCAAACAAGGGAACTCGGTCGTGGTCATTGAACATGATCCTGATGTGCTCTCCTCCTGCGACTGGATCCTTGAATTAGGCCCGGGTGGCGGAACGCAGGGCGGAAGGCTGATTGCAGAGGGGTCCCCGCAGGACTTGAAGGTAAATCCTGATTCTGTTACGGGGAGCTATCTGTATGCATAGGGCGTATTGGCCTACCCAGGAGTGGCGCACAGCTGATCCGTCATCCGCGGGCATGGATGCCGAGAAACTCACCGGGCTTGTGGATTGTATTAAGGCCCAATATCGGAATATCAATGGGGTGGTCCTGGTTCACAAGGGAGTGATTGTTTTCGAAAAGTATTTTAATGGGGTGAACGCTTTGAACACCCACCATGTAGCCTCTGTGACCAAGAGTGTGATCTCCGCCCTGATTGGCATCGCCATTCATGCAGGATCGATTGAAAGTATTGATCAGCGAGTGCTGGATTTCTTTCCCGATTATGTGCCCGCAGCCAAATCCGTGCTGCAGTGCAGCATCACCCTGAAGCATCTTCTGACGATGACGGCACCGTTTGCCTGGAAGTATGCGATGGGAAACGAGCCACTGGATAAATTGCGCCGGCAGAAGGACTGGATAACCTATATCCTCAATAATTTGGGACAAAACGGGCAGATTGGAAGATTCCAATACTGTACCGCCAGCACCCATTTACTTTCCGCCATCCTCACCCGCGCCACAGGGATGTGTGCCCGTGAATTTGCCAACCAAACGCTATTTCGGCCGATTGGGATGAAAGAGATTCTGGATCAGGAGATGAAAGGCAATAGCCTGGAGGATGTTTTTGGAAAAAACCTGCAAGGTTGGATTCATGATCCAAGCGGCAACACCACGGGGGGATGGGGGCTAACCCTGACGCCGCGGGACATGGCCCGCTTCGGTTTCTTGTACTTGAATCGCGGTAGGTGGGACGGGCAGCAGATTATTCCTGAACAATGGATTGAAGATTCAACGGTCATGAACGAAAAACAGTACGGCTATCTGTGGTGGCTCAGGGAAGAGTCTGATTCCTTTCTATATTCCGCCCTGGGCTCTGGGGGGAACGTAATTTGTTGTGTTCCCGCAAAAGACCTGGTGATTGCCATCGCGTCCACCGTTGTCAGCAAGCCGCATGATCCATGGCTGCTGATTGAAAAATACATTCTCCCGGCCGTGATGGCGTAGGGGTTGTGGAGAAAAGAGGGTAGATCGAGCACGGGACGTTAAAGTTTATCCAGGATGTTGAGGGGTTCACGACTGGGCGGTTAAGGTAGGTTTGAATTAATAATCAGGTATGGTTTCCATCCAGATCTGCCGCGTTCGCAAAACCTAGTAGATTCGGATAGCTGATTTCGTAACGATTATCACGAGGCTATGATGGCAACGATTCTTGAAGGCAATGGGATTGGCAGGCAAGGACAACTTGCGGTGGGGTGTTCAGCGGCAATTTTTGATGAAACGCACGAGCACATTTTGCTGATCCGTCGTGCCGATAACGGTTGTTGGGCCGTGCCGGGTGGCTATATGGAGCCTGGGGAGAATCTAGCCGAAGCCTGCGAGCGGGAAGTGCTGGAAGAAACGGGCCTGGTTGTGACAGCAGGCCGCTTGATTGGTGTCTATACGGATCCAAATTTGTTATTTACCTATGCAGATGGCAATGCCTGGCAACTGGTAATCATGCATTTTATGGCTGAAGTGCAGGCAGGTGTGATGAGTCCAGGAGAGGAAGCAGTAAATGTGGGTTATTTTTCAGTAGAAGAGGTCATGGAATTGGAGATGTTTACTCTAGATCGGTTGCGGGTGGTAGATGCTTTTGTCGGAAGCCAAAAAGCCATCGTACATAATACGTTTGCGATGGAAGAAATCAATAAAAATATTAAAACTGCCATGGATAATTCCAAGTTCTATGACAGTTTATCCTGAATATTTTACCTATTGCTTTGGCGTTATTTACGTTATTTTGTAAAATCTCGGTATTCCATATTAAAGAGTGGGCAGGTCTAAAGAGGACACCTTTTCTGGCTTAAGTAAAAGAATAAATATTGTTAATCCATTTTTTTCGTTTACAGGAAGGGGACGTTTTGTATATTTTCAATGATCCTTGTGCAAATGAACAGGAAATGGATTAACTCATCAAGGATAAAAAATGCTATTTTGGAATAATGATGATTTATCATTATTTGATCATTTCAAACCCTCGGGTATTATTTCTGAGGATGTCCCCAACTTTTTGAAGTTGTTTGGTCAGGATAATACTGCCGACCATTGTTCTGCAGTTGCAGCAAAATCGATCGAGTTAGCGGGGCAGTTTTCTTGTGATTTGTCCAAAGCAGAAAAGGCCGGGTATTTGCATGATATCAGTGCAGTTATTCCAAATGAAAAAAGAATTGATTTTGCCAGAAGACATTCCATCGAAATTCTTCCAGAAGAAGCTCAGGTTCCGATGGTTATCCATCAAAAACTTTCCGTGGTATTAGCTAATCGGGTGTTCGGGGTAACGGATTTTGAAATATTGGATGCAATTGGATGTCACACAACTTTAAAAGCCAGACCAACTGAATTGGATAAAATAGTATTTTTGGCAGACAAAATCGCATGGGATCAGGATGGAAGTCCTCCATACCTAGCCATAATTATTGGAGCATTGGAGGAATCCTTAGATAAAGCCGTCTTTGCGTATCTGAATTACCTTTGGCAGCGTAAGGACAAATTAAAGATGGTTCATCCTTGGTTAATGGAGTCTTATGAATATTTCTTGACGCGGAATTAATGCATCTAAATTTGAGCATGTTCGATTGATTTCCCAGGTCAATAAAATCCATCATTATCACTGATTCATGTACAATCATATACAAGCGGGATCATTGTCAGGAAAAAAGGTACACGCCTAGTTCTCGTTATAAACACAGAGATGAGAAATGTTAATGAATCAATCAAACAGCAACCAGCCTTATTTTTGCTCATGGAGCGGCGGAAAAGATTCATGCCTGGCGCTTTATCGGGCCATGCAAAATGGCAGTAGACCGGACTATCTGCTGACCATGATGTCCGAAGACGGACTGTGCTCACGTTCGCATTGGCTTCCTAAAGCATTTTTGGAAGAACAGGCGAGCAGTTTGGACATCCCGATTGTTTTTCGCTCGGCATCCTGGCAGGAGTATGAATCCGTGTTTGTAGCTGCTTTGCGGGATTTCAGAAATGCGGGTATTACAGCCGGTGTGTTTGGCGACATTGATGGGGAAGAAAATCGGGAATGGGTAGAAAAAGTATGTGCCCTGACGGATATTACGCCGCTGCAACCGTTGTGGAAGGCGGATTGTCAAAACTTATTGGACGAATTTATTGCGCTGGGCTTCAAATCCACGATTGTGATATTGAAGGACGATAAGCTGAGCAAGGAATTCCTGGGGAAGGTGATCAACAGGGAAACGGTTGCTGCGCTTACAAAAGCCGGCGTGGATGTGTCGGGGGAATTGGGTGAATATCATACGGTTGTGACAGCAGGGCCAAACTTTTCTAAGGAGCTTGTCCTGAAAGGAAGCCGCAAGGTTTACCATGAGGGTTACTGGTTTTTGGATGTGGGGTCCGGTAAAAATGTCGCCCAGCCGCAATGACAATACTATTACACGTGCATCGCGTGTGATTATCCAAACTGGGTGGTTATAGTGAAATAATTCCAATAAAAAAGAGGGATTTATGGAGTTGAAACTGGATGGATGTATAAAAAAGGAACAATATTTACTGGGAACAAAGCTTAGTTTGCGAGCTATTCCTACCTCTGGGAACAAATTGGTTTTTGAATTGTGGATTTTTATGATGGTTGTTGGCATTGTGTCGCTGATTGCCGGAGCCGGAGTATGGTTAAGTCATAATTTTATTGTCAGTATAATTTTGATTGTTTTTGGGGCGGTTTTTATAAAATTGGGCTTTGAATTAAAAAAATTACCGGAAAAAGCATGGAAATCCATTGAAGGGTTACACATCACTGGCTCTGTAACGGAGGAAGGTATTGAGTTAATTACTTCTAACGGGCAATCCCATTTTAAATGGGATGATTTGTCCGGTTTCGGCGCAGAGAATGATATCGTATTATTGGTGCCCAAAGGACCTAATAGTGCATTTATTATCCCAAAACAATATTTTTCAAATGCATTATCCTGGCAGGTTTTTAATCATCTGGTTTCAGAACGACTTCCTATTACTCATTCTCTAAGCCAGGACAAGGTGCCATTTGAGAAAACAAACCCGTTTTTGTATATTCTTCTTGGCATTGTAACGCTGATGCTTTTGATTTATAGCTTTTTCCCAAAATAAGTCTGTAGTTTGGGGTTGAGCAAAAAAAAGATGTAACCATTGGTAAATGGAATGAGTCATCCGCGACAATCTTTTTTAGAATCGCTTGACGGTATTTGGTAAAAGGGCTGTCTGTACTCTCTCACTACTGACCAACATGGTTGACAAAAGCTGCATTGAATAAATTGAGATAGGATTAAGCTTTCTCTGAATTAGCTGGCAAATAAATTTAGTTTGAAATGCTAAACCCGCTTGTAAATAATTTCACCCATAAAATTCCATGAAATTTCCTAGGTGGGAGTGTATATAATCATAATGGGTTGATAAATTTTCCTGGTCAGGTTTTGTCTTTTATTTCAAATAAGGTGAAACCAAATGAATAAAAAACGAATCTTCCGTCATATCCTGAGTGATTTGATAAGCCTTGTCGGGGTAGGTGGGGTGCTGTTCTGGACGGCCGGACGCATGGATTGGTGGGCGGCCTGGGCAGTTTTGGCTGTGTGGGTAGGCTGGTTTGCTGCCATGGACTTCGTCCTCTTTCGCCTGAGCCCGGACTTGATGGCGGAGCGCCTCTCTCCTCCCAAAGACGCCAAACCGTGGGACAGGGCACTGGTCAGCATTCTGCGTCTGACGGAGTTGGCGCGCTACATCCTCGCCGGCCTGGATCAGCGTTACTGCTGGACGGGAAGTTTTCCCCTGTCTGCGCAAATGGCTGGGATGGTTGTGTGCGTGTTTGGCGGTGGGCTGTTCTTCTGGGCGATGGCCTCCAATGGTTTCTTCTCTCAGTTGGTACGCATCCAGACCGACCGCAATCACACGGTGGCCAGCACAGGGCCGTATCATTTTGTGCGTCATCCGGGGTACTTGGGCATGATTCTGTTTGAGTTTGGTCTATCCATGTTGTTGGGTTCGTGGTGGGCCATCCTGGCTGCCGGGTTGTGTGCTGCCCTGCTGGTTGTGCGTACAGCACTTGAGGACCGCGCTTTACAGGCTGAGCTGCCGGGGTATGCGGCGTATGCCTGTCAGGTTCGTTATCGGTTGTTGCCAGGGGTTTGGTAGGTAAACAGCACAATGAATCCGTAAAATTGCAGGACAAGCATTGAATGAGTTGTGTGAACTATCAACGCTACTTATAAACCAAATCCTGGAGAAAAGGATGAATTATTTTGAAATTGTTGCTCATCGGGGTATAGCGACGGAAGCGCCTGAAAACACAATCGCTTCCTTTCAAAAAGCCGTTGAACTGGGTGCGGACGCCATTGAACTGGATGTACGCTTAACAGCTGACCGAATTCCAGTTGTTTATCATTATTTCTATCTGCAAGAAACCACATCTGCAACAGGACCAATTTTTGATTTTATGTTGGAACAGTTACGGCATGTAAAAGTGTTTTTTAAAAATGATCCCTCCGTAAAAGAAGGGCACATTTCCACCCTGTCTGAAATTTTGGCAATGTTCGGCGGAAAAATTGGATTGGAGATTGAAATCAAAGGACCGGAGCCTGAAGCAGCGGAAATCATTGGCAACGTGCTAAACAAATTTCAAAACTTGTGGGACACCTTTGAAGTGACCTCATATGAGCCAGCCTTGTTGTTGGCAGTTCAAAAAATTTGTCCTGGTCTGACGGCAGACTTGCTGTTTCCCCGCTCAGAATCCTGGATGGGGTTGGATGTAGTGCAATATCTGACCATTCATCATTCCCGCCTTGCCCATGCCCGAGCAGTTCATTTACACCCAACCCAATTAACTGAGGCTATTGTTGCTGCCTTGCGAAATCAAGGGATTGAAATTCACGCCTGGGATGTAAATGATGAGGAATCACTTGATATGATTACCAGGTTGGGTATACCCCGGATTTGCACCGATAATTTCAAACAGGCTCTGGTTTATAGAAATACTTTATCTTAAGGCATGGATTTGTCATCGACCATCCATATCTATGGGTATAGGCTGAATTTACCCGTACCTATGGGGGTTCCTTCATTATATAAGGTACGCAACAGCCTTTTTTTCAGGGCTGTTCTTTTTTATCCAAAAACCTCTAGGAAATGGGACTGTATTTGAGGCTGCGGCAGGGGATTGGGAAAACCACGGATATCTAGGGGTATCCGACTGATTTACCCGTACGGATGGGGGTTCCTTCATTATATAAGACATGATCCTGTCTGTATCCCAATGAGTGCACGGTTTTTTATCCGAGCGGTTTGACCCCCTCTTCGCTCCTCCCCCGTTTTCTACGAAAACAGGGGAGGAGGTGATTTTATTCCGGGCCGATCAGACGCACGGTTTTTTCGTAGAAGAAATAATCCCAGGCCCAATTGATCAACACCACGATGCGGTTGCGGAAACCGATCAACTGCATGATATGCACCACCAGCCAAACCAGCCAGGCGAAGAGGCCTTTGAAGGAAAAACCTTTCAAATAGACCACCGCTTTCTTGCGTCCGATGGTCGCCATCATTCCGGGGTCCTGATAGATAAACTCCAGCAGGGGTTGATTTTGTATTTGGCGCAGGATGTTTTTGGCCGCATGTACGCCCTGCTGCATGGCAACCGGAGCAACCATAGGCAGGGTGCTTCCCTGCTCATCCAGGAGCGTGGCGCCATCCCCAATGGCATACACGTTCAGGGTTTCCGGAACTTGCAGCGTGGGTAAAACCTGGATGCGCTGGATGCGGTCTTTCTCGGCAGGAAAAGCCTGCAGGATTTCCGCGGCCTGGATTCCGGCTTGCCAAAGGAGCGTGTGGGTGGAAATGGGCTCGCTGTTGTCCAGCATGACCTGTTTTCCGTCGTAGGACCGCACCAAGCTGCCGAAACGGACCTGTACGCCCTTCTCCCGCAGCGTTTTCAGGGCAAAGTCTGCCAATTTCGCGGGTAAATTCGCCAGCAAACGATCTGAGGCTTCCAAAAGCAGGATATTTACATCGGAAGCATCCAGGCAACGGTACTCTTTCCGTAATAAAAGCTGCACCAGCTCGCTGATGGCGCCTGCACTCTCCACGCCGGAAGGTCCGCCGCCGACGATGATGAAGGTCAAAGCGGCCCGCTTCTTTTCCGGGTCGGTTTCCTGGCAGGCTTTTTCAAACTGTCCCAGCAGGTGATTGCGCAGCTGCACGGCATCCTGCAGGGATTTTAATCCGAAGGCATGCTCCTTGAGGGAATCATTGCCGTAATGGTGAGTCACGCCGCCGGCAGCCAGAATAAGATAATCGTAGGAGAGATGCTGTCCCGGCAGATGGATAGTTTGGGTCACGGGGTCAATGCTTTGCACCTCACCCAGAATGAATTCAAAATTCTGCTGGTTCTGAAAGATGGAGCGAATGGGGTAAGCGATTTCATCCGCGGAAAGGCCGGCCGTGGCCACCTGATAGAGCAGGGGTTGAAAGAGGTGAAAATTCTGACGGTCAATGAGGGTAACTTTCACCTCGGCATGCGCCAGGGCGCGTACGGCTTGCAGTCCGCCAAAACCGGCGCCTACGACAACAACATGGGGTTGAGTACTTTGAGAAGATAGTTTGTTTTTCATCCTGAACCTCCAGGGTAGTTTGTGAAAAATTGCACATATTATTAAACAAAGTTTACCCGGAATCTCGGAGTATTATTATCAGCAAGCTATTAACATTTTACGGATAAAAAAGTTCCTAAGAAACAAGTGAGACAGGTTGTCTTATCCTCACCAATGCCAAGCCACCTATTGAATGAAGCGCGTACGTACTGTGGATTTCCAAGCAAGTTGTGTCATTGCGAGGCCAATGCCCTTTGTCTGGTATTCAACTAGGAGGCCGTGGTCCATGCCCCGAAGGGGTGCAGTCTCCACCTCTGCCAAGTTTCCTTAAGAATGAAGTGCATTAGCGCTGTGGACTTACTCGCAATGACACGCTACCTAAGAAATAACGGAGCTGATAATCTTCTCATCACATTTAACCAATTTCCTTATGAATGAAGTGCATTAGCGCTGTGGACTTACTTGCAATGACATGACTCCTAAGATATGCGAGGTTTATGGTTTTCCAACCACATCATCCCTGTTTCCTTTGGAATGAAAGAAGCAAGCGCTGTGGATTAATTCGAAATGGAACGAAACGTGCAACGTAAACGTATATAGGTAGGAAATATATATGGCTTACGCGGATGCGCTTAAATATTTAAGACGAATGCCACTATTAATGAATTTTGATCCAAAGAAGTCATTGCGCGTATCGAAAATAAACTATCTGGGTTATAGCACGTACCAGAAAAAATTCTTAGAGGAGAGATGAAATGGCAGCGGTAATTTATATTGTGGTCAGTGTATTTGGTTTATTGTTCGGTGCAATCTCCTTATTGGGTTTGCAGAACGAGCAGTAAAAAGAAAATCAAGATCGAGAGATTAACCTTAATTTGTAAAGCGAATTTAAATTATAGGTAAAGAAGTAATTTAAATAGATTTCTGTAAAAAGGCAAAAATCTAAAAAGAAAAACCCGTAAAAGGGGGCAATTCTTGGCGGTTGAACGTTGGTGGCAAGAATTGCTTGAGCAGAAACCAGCCCCACCTTCATTCAATTGAAAAAACGGGCTGCTGGTGTATAAAAACAGGGTTGAAAGGGGAAAAATATCAATATTAAATTTGCCCTTGACATATCATCAGAGTGCTGTATAATTCGGTTCGTTGCTCAAAACAACATCGATTTCGCCGAGAGGCAAATCACTAAAAACTGAATGAGGCCTGAAGGAAACAAACGAAACGAGATCAGAAAATTGATCAAAACGAGTTTGAAAAAGCCCTTGACAAGTAAAAGAAGGTGCGATAAAATTCAGCTCTCAAACAAACAGAAGATTTCGCTGAGCGATCAGCAAATCACTAAAAAAAGAAATATCCCTGAAGACAGTAATAGAGGGAATAAACGAACGACCGATGTGGAAACAAAGCAATAGATACATCGGTAGTTTTTTCTCTGTGAGTCGTGAGTAAAGGGACGCACCTTAACAATTGAAAAGTGATAGAAAGAAGACAGTACCCTGTCGTTTAAAAAATACCGTAAACTAACATCCGTAAGGATGTATAAAAATTTGCGGAGAGTTTGATCCTGGCTCAGGATGAACGCTGGCGGCGTGCCTAATACATGCAAGTCGAACGAGGCTCGAAGACTTCGGTTGGAGATGTCCTAGTGGCGAACGGGTGAGTAACGCGTTGGTGACCTACCCCAAAGAGGGGGATACCAGTTCGAAAGGACTGTTAATACCCCATAATGTCGTCGTGATTGAATACGTGACGAAGAAAGGAGAAATTCGCTTTGGGAGGGGCCTGCGTCCCATCAGCTAGTTGGTAAGGTAATGGCTTACCAAGGCAATGACGGGTAGGGGACCTGAGAGGGTGGCCCCCCACAATGGAACTGAAACACGGTCCATACACCTACGGGTGGCAGCAGTAGGGAATATTGCTTAATGGGCGAAAGCCTGAAGCAGCAACGCCGCGTGCACGATGAAGGCCTTCGGGTTGTAAAGTGCTTTTTGAGGGGATGAGGAAGGACGGTACCCTCAGAATAAGCCTCGGCTAACTACGTGCCAGCAGCCGCGGTAAAACGTAGGAGGCGAGCGTTATTCGGATTTACTGGGCGTAAAGCGTGTGTAGGTGGTGCGGTTAGTTGGATGTGAAAGCTCCTGGCTTAACTGGGAGAGGTCGTTCAATACTGCCGTGCTAGAGAGTGAGAGAGGGAAGTGGAATTCCGGGTGTAGTGGTGAAATGCGTAGATATCCGGAGGAACACCAGTGGCGAAAGCGACTTCCTGGCTCATTTCTGACACTCAGACACGAAAGCTAGGGTAGCAAACGGGATTAGAGACCCCGGTAGTCCTAGCTGTAAACGATGTAGACTTGGCGTTGGTGGTGTTAAATCCATCGGTGCCGAAGCTAACGCGATAAGTCTACCGCCTGGGGATTACGGCCGCAAGGCTAAAACTCAAAGGAATTGACGGGGGCCCGCACAAGCAGCGGAGCGTGTGGTTTAATTCGATGTTACACGAAGAACCTTACCAAGGCTTGACATGTTGGTTGTAGGGATCCGAAAGGTGACCGACCCTTCGGGGAGCCATCACAGGTGCTGCATGGCTGTCGTCAGCTCGTGTCGTGAGATGTTCGGTTAAGTCCGCTAACGAGCGCAACCCTCGCTGTGTGTTACAAGTGTCACACGGGACTGCCGGTATTAAGCCGGAGGAAGGTGGGGATGACGTCAAGTCAGCATGGCCTTTATGTCTTGGGCTACACACACGCTACAATGGCCAAAACAATAGGTAGCTAAACCGCGAGGTGGAGCCAATCCCAAAATTTGGTCTCAGTTCAGATTGTAGGCTGCAACCCGCCTGCATGAAGATGGAGTTGCTAGTAACCGCAGGTCAGCTATACTGCGGTGAATACGTTCCCGGGCCTTGTACACACCGCCCGTCACGTCATGGAAGCTGGCAACACCTGAAGCCGGTATCCTAACCCGCAAGGGAGGGAGTCGTCGAAGGTGGGGTCGGTAACTGGGACGAAGTCGTAACAAGGTAGGTGTACCGGAAGGTGCGCCTGGATCACCTCCTTTCTATGGATATTTGAGCTAACTTCTACGGAAGGGTGCTCTATCTAAGAAAAACCAAAAAAAATTCTCTTCCCAGCGGTGGGGAGAAATCCGACAGGTATCGAAACTTTCTATCACTTCTCAGTTGTTAATGTGCAAGACAGTATGGGCCTTTAGCTCAGCTGGTTAGAGCGCGCCTCTGATAAGGGCGAGGTCTCAGGTTCGAGTCCTGAAAGGCCCACCTCAAGAATATCCGGGGATGTAGCTCAGTTGGGAGAGCATCGCCTTTGCAAGGCGGGGGCCAGGGGTTCGAGTCCCCTCATCTCCACTGAGATACTCGTAGGATAGAGGACGATTGACAAAGAAACATACGATCCGCTAAGGTAAAATCGGAAACCACAGGCAATTTTTCGGCCCGGTGGTGAACCGGGTCGAAATGTCTCTAGACAAATAAATACGGTTGTGAAACAGGATTATAAGATCCTGACCGAAAGGTGAGAATCTTATGACGCTGCTTGACAGCGGACGCAGCAATGCGGTTGAACTTTAATAATTGAATAGAATGTATTGTAGGTCTGATCTTTTATAGATCAAATTTCAATAAACCAAAATAAAAAAGTATTCAATTCTCCGTATCACGTGGAGAAGTTATTAAGGGCTATTGGTGGATGCCTTGGCGTCAAGTGCCGAAGAAGGACGTGGGTCACTGCGATATGCCTCGATGAGCCGTGAACAGGCGTTATTAGTCGGGGATTTCCGAATGGGGAAACCCACCGCTGCGAACCAGCGGTATCACTAGCTGAACACATAGGCTAGGTGAAGGGAACCTGGGGAACTGAAACATCTAAGTACCCAGAGGAAAAGAGATTATTCCCAAAGTAGTGGCGAGCGAAATGGGAGAAGCCCAAACCAGTACGGCTTGCCGTATTGGGGTTGTAGGACCTGCTATTGTGAAGTTACCAAATGTTTCGTTAGTAAAAAGGTGTGGGAAAGCCTACCAAAGAGGGTAACAGTCCCGTATGCGAAAACGAAACATCTTCCAGCAGGCACCTGAGTACTGCCGGGCACGCTAATCCGGCAGGAATCCGGGGAGTCCATTCCCCAAGGCTAAATACACTTGACGACCGATAGTGAACAAGTACCGTGAGGGAAAGGTGAAAAGTACCCCGTTGAGGGGAGTGAAATAGAACCTGAAACCAATAGCCTACAAGCAGTCGAAGGGCTAATGGCTGGTCGGTGCTTCGGTGAAAGCCGAGTGCGCGCAGCTATGCCTGACGGCGTGCCTCTTGGAGAATGAGCCTGCGAGTTAATTTTTGTAGCGAGGTTAAGGGAGTGACACCCGTAGCCGTAGGGAAACCGAGTCTGAATAGGGCGTGCAGTTGCAGGAATTAGACACGAAACCAAGTGAGCTAACCATGGCCAGGGTGAAGCGAGTTTAAGCGCTCGTGGAGGCCCGAACCTACTAATGTTACAAAATTAGGGGATGAGCTGTGGTTAGAGGTGATATGCCAAACGAACTTGGAGATAGCTTGTTCTCCCCGAAATAGCTTTAGGGCTAGCGTCATATGTTTAGTACCGGAGGTAGAGCACTGAATGGGCTAAGGGGCTTAGAGCTTACTGAACTCAATCAAACTCCGAATGCCGGTACTCCAAGTATGGCAGTCGGACTACGGGTGATGAGATCCGTGGTCAAAAGGGAAAGAGCCCAGATCATCGGCTAAGGTCCCCAAATCTATGCTAAGTGGGAAACGATGTGGAGTTACTCAAACAACCAGGAGGTTGGCTTAGAAGCAGCCACCCTTTAAAGAAAGCGTAACAGCTCACTGGTCAAGTGATTCTGCGCGGAAAATGTAACGGGGCTAAGCATAGTACCGAAGCCATGGGATTCGACGTAAGTTGGATCGGTAGGGGAGCGTTCTATCAGCAGTGAAGGCCGACCGTAAGGACGACTGGAGCGGATAGAAGTGAGAATGCAGGCATAAGTAGCGTAAAACACGTGAGAACCGTGTTCACCGTAAATCTAAGGTTTCCGACGCCAGGTCAATCCGCGTCGGGTTAGTCGAGCCCTTAGGCGAGGCCGAGAGGCGTAGTCGATGGATACCCGGTCAACATTCCGGGACTACTTGAAGGGAGTGATGGGGGGACGGAGCGAGGTAGGCCAGCCCGCGATTGGTTGTGCGGGTGTGTATAGTGTCAGACGTTGAGGTCTGTAGGAAAATCCGCAGACTGAGTTGAGACTATGCAGCGAGCCATATAGGCGTAAGTGAGTTGAGCCTTGCTTCCAAGAAAAGCCTCTAAACGATGATCTTCGAGTACTCGTACCGCAAACCGACACTGGTAGATGGGTAGAGTATACCAAGGTGAACGGGAGAACCTTCGTTAAGGAATTAGGCAAATTAACCCCGTAACTTCGGGATAAGGGGTGCCCCTAGATGTGAAAGTTTACTTGAGCATCCGGGGGTCGCAGTGACCAGGCTCTAGTGACTGGTTAACAAAACCACAGGTCTCTGCTAAGTCGTAAGACGATGTATAGGGGCTGACACCTGCCCAGTGCCGGAAGGTTAAAGGGAGAGGTTAGACGCAAGTCGAAGCTTTGAACTGAAGCCCCGGTGAACGGCGGCCGTAACTATAACGGTCCTAAGGTAGCGAAATTCCTTGTCGGGTAAGTTCCGACCCGCACGAATGGTGTAACAACTAGAGCACTGTCTCAACGAAGGACCCGGTGAAATTGAAATGGCTGTGAAGATGCGGCCTACCCGCAGAAGGACAAAAAGACCCCGTGAAGCTTTACTATAGCTTGGCATTGGGTCTGGATATGGTTTGTGTAGTATAGGTGGGAGTCTATGAAGCTGGGGCGCTAGCCTCGGTGGAGACGCCAGTGAAATACCACCCTGATCATATTTAGACCCTAACTCTATACCGTCATCCGGATAGAGAACCGTGCCAGGTGGGTAGTTTGACTGGGGCGGTCGCCTCCTAAAAAGTAACGGAGGCGCCCAAAGGTTCCCTCAGGCTGAATGGAAACCAGCCATAGAGTGCAAAGGCATAAGGGAGCTTGACTGCAAGACCAACGCGTCGAGCAGAGACGAAAGTCGGGCTTAGTGATCCCACGGTTCTGAATGGAAAGGCCGTGGCTTACCGGACAAAAGCTACTCCGGGGATAACAGGCTAGTGAGATCCAAGAGTTCACATCGACGATCTCGCTCGGCACCTCGATGTCGGCTCATCGCATCCTGGGGCTGTACAAGGTCCCAAGGGTTGGGCTGTTCGCCCATTAAAGCGGTACGCGAGCTGGGTTCAGACCGTCGTGAGACAGGTCGGTCTCTATCCTCTGTGGGCGTAAGGAATTTGAGAGGATCTGCCCCTAGTACGAGAGGACCGGGGTGGACGAACCTCTGGTGTGTCAATTGTCGTGCCAACGGCATCGTTGAGTAGCCACGTTCGGCAGAGATAACCGCTGAAAGCATCTAAGTGGGAAACTCGCCTCAAGATAAGATTCCTCATTCCGTAAGGAAGTAAGATCGCAGGTAGACCACCTGCTTGATAGGCAGCGTGTGTAAGCACAGTAATGTGTTGAGCTAAGCTGTACTAATGATCGAGGACTTACTTTACGTGATTCGGAGAACTGAGTACTTTTTTTGGAATCAAACCTACATACATTCTATTTCAAAACAATTATATTCCTTTGTTAATTAGTCTCTTGGTGACTATAGCGGTGGAGGTACACCCGGACACATCTCGAACCCGGAAGTAAAGCCCACGTGCGCCGATGGTACTTGGGGGGGGACCCCCTGGGAGAGTAGGTCATTGCCAAGAGACTTTTTATTTTAAGTCTCTTTTTTTTATCCCATTGCTATGGTTTTCAAATTGACAAGCCAGACACCACAGGGTATAATTACCTTGCAGTTAGTAAGCTGCGATTTGAAATTGCATTATAAAGGTTATTTACGGAGGCATTGTTCTCGATTAAGTACCCTGGGTATTCTTTAGACATGATATCTGGCACACCTTAATTCGGCTGAAAATCCTCCAGCCGGATTTTTTTTATTTCTATAGCTATTATCCATTTTTATACCCTTCACAAAAAGGAGGTGAGATTTTATATGACACATGTGATTTTACGTCCAAATGAAGGTCAGGACCAACTGCTGAAACGATTCCGTAAGAAAATCGTCAAAAGCGGCGTTCTGAGCACTGTGCGCCGGAAACGTTGGTTTATTTCCAAGAGCGAACTTCGTCGTGTTGAAAAGAAAAAAGCGATTCGTCGCATTAAACGGCGCCAGGTTGGCCGAATTAAGTAGGAAATAACCCTTTCAGGAGGTATGAATGGCAAAAGATGAGGATAAGATTACAGTCGAAGGTGTAGTGATTGAAGCTTTGCCTGGGACTCAATTTAAAGTGCGTTTAGAAAATGATCATGAGGTATTGGCTTATCTTTCTGGTAAAATGCGCAAATACTATATTCGTATTTTATTAGGTGATGCAGTCCGGGTAGAGATGTCCCCTTATGATTTAGCGCGCGGTCGAATTGTCTATCGTGCCAAGAAAACAGGCACGCCTTCTCGAGCCATCTAGTTCCTTCTGTTTTTCATAATCAATAAAAAGAGCTGTTCCTTTGGGAACAGCTCTTTTTTGTTAATGAATTGATTTATTAAAGAATATGATTGTCGAGACTCTGTAAAACCTTCATGTAATTGGCTCGTTCGTAGGCGGCAGGTTCTGCAACAGATTTTTGACTCATACTGCCCAACATTTGCTGCACTGATTCATATTCATGATCATTCAACCAGCGTTCAAATTGCTGCAGGATACTGCCGGCAATTTGGGGGCCGTGTTCAATCAACACTGCAGCCAGCATACTGACGTTGGCACCTGCCATGACGGCCTTTACCATATCCGAAGCGGTATGAACCCCGCCAGTAATGGCAAGATCGGCCTGGATACGGCTGTACAGAATGGCAATCCAGCGCAACGGCATGCGTAAATGACTGGAATTTGAGAAATTCAGGTCAGGTTTTACCTGTTGATTTTCAATATCAAGATCGGGTTGATAGAATCGGTTAAATAGAACCAATCCATTCGCACCCGCATCCACCAGCCGTTTGGCCATGTTGGGGATGGCAGTAAAATTAGGGCTCAATTTAACTGCCAGCGGGATACGGATACTTTCTTTTACTTTCTTGACCAGATCAACATAGGATTGTTCCAAGCTCCTGACTGGTGATGGCAGGATCGGTTGGCAGGTAGTAAATATTCAATTCCAGGGCATCCGCCCCAGCCTGTTGAATTAATTGAGCATACTCTATCCAACCGCCTTCAGAAACACCATTCAAACTGGCAATGACCGGGATTTCAACAGTCTCTTTAAGTTCACGTATTTGGTTTAGATATTCCTGCGGCCCTAAGTTTTATCTCCAAGATCCGGAAAATAACTTAGCGCTTCCGCAAAAGACTCAGTGCCCTGAGTCAGATAATGATCCAGGGCACGAGTTTCATTTTGAATTTGTTCTTCAAAAAGGGAATACATGACAACTGCACTGACACCGGCATCTTCTAACTGACACACAGTATCTGCATTCTTCGACAATGGAGAGGCAGATGCTACCAAAGGATTTCTGAGTTGTAAGCCGAGATATTTTGTTCTCAAATCAACCATGACATACTCTCCTTTTGATTGATCTCTACAAATAAGATCAAATAATTCTAATTTTCCTTACTAGAATTATATTCGATTTCTGCCATTTGTTTGTAAAGTTCCCATCGTTTTTTGGCATCTGCTTGGGTCATTTTCATTAATTCTTCTGCACGTTCTTCATCACTTTGTAGCAAGCATGCGATACCGGGTTTCGTTGTAGGCATAATCTTTGAAAGTCTATGCTCGGTTCTTTGCTGTCGAGGGTTAAGGGATTCTTGCCTTCTTTCATAGCAGCCGGGTTGTAGCGATACAAGGGCCAGTGCACCAGCCTGAACAGCAAGTTTCTGTTGTTCGAGAGCCTTTGCTCATGTCAATACCGTGAGCGATACAGTGAGAATAGGCAATGATCAGGGATGGACCATCAAAGGCTTCTGCTTCGCGCAGCGCTTTCAAGCGTTTGGGCATCATTGGCACCCATGGCAACACGGGCAACGTAGATGTAGCCATAGCTCATTGCGATCATCCCCAGGTCTTTCTTGGAGATGTCCTTACCATTGGCAGCAAATTTGGCAACAGCGGCACGAGGTGTTGCCTTGGAGGCTTGTCCACCGGTGTTGGAGTAGACTTCGGTATCCATAACCAGGATATTAACATTACGTCCGGAAGCCAGAACATGATCCAAGCCGCCGTATCCAATGTCATATGCCCAACCGTCACCGCCGATGATCCAGACGCTCTTGTGGGAGAGGGCATCTATGACACTCAGCAAGGAAACTGCTTTCGGCTCTTTGTTGCCAGCCAATTTGGTTTTTACCTGTTCAATGCGTGCCCGTTGGGCAGCAATTTCAACGTCGTTGGTTTGTTTGAGCGGTTAACATGGTGTTGACCAGTTCAGCACCAAGGGTGGCGGTAAACTCTTGTCAGCAGTTGGCAGCGAAGGTTAATACGTTGATCCAGGGTCAGGCGCATGCCCAAACCGAATTCGGCGTTGTCTTCAAAGAGGGAATTCGACCAGGCAGGACCGCGACCTTCTTTATTGAACGCCCAGGGGGTGGTGGGCAGGTTACCGCCATAAATGGAGGAACAACCGGTAGCATTGGCGGCGATCATGTGATCGCCAAATAATTGAGAGACCAATTTCAGATAGGGAGTTTCACCACAGCCTGCACAGGCACCAGAGAACTCAAACAAGGGACGCAGCAACTGGGAATTTTTTACCGTGCTGGGTTCGAAAGCGGTGCGATCAGGATCCGGCAGCGACATGAAGAAGTCCCAATTGGCGGCTTCGGTTTCGCGAATTTCGGGTTGTGATGCCATATTAATGGCTTTACGGCTGGCATCCTGTTTGTCTTTCGCGGGGCAGGTTTCCACACAAAGTCCGCAGCCTGTACAATCTTCAGGTGCGATTTGAATGGTGAATTTCATGCCGGGGATCTCTTTAAATTTTGCATCTGTGGACTTGAAGGTCGCCGGGGCATTTTTCAACAGAGCGGGATCGTAAATTTTCTGGCGAATGGTTGCGTGGGGGCACACAAAGGCACATTTACCGCATTGAATACACAGGTCCGCTTCCCAGACTGGTATAGATAGGGTAAGGTTGCGTTTTTCCCATTGGGTGGTGCCGGTGGGGAAGGTACCATCAATCGGCATCTTGCTAACCGGTAAATCATTTCCGTTGTCGGCAATGATGACGCCCAGGGTTTCGCGAACAAATTGAGGTGCTTTGGAGGAAACTGCCTGGCGGCGGGTGGTGGTGCTGCTCACTTTTTCCGGAACGGTTACTTCGTACAGGTTGGCCAGGGAAGAATCTACGGCGGCGTAGTTCTGCTGTACAACGGCATCGCCGCGTTTGCTGTAGGATTTCTTGATGAATTTCTTAATCTGTTGGATGGCTTCTTCACGAGGTAAAACGCCACTGATGGCGAAGAAACAGGTCTGCATGATGGTGTTGATGCGGTTACCCATGTTGGTTTTTTCACCAACTTCGTACGCATCGATGACATAGAATTTGAGTTTCTTGTCAATGATGCTCTTTTGGACTTCCTGGGGAAGGTGATTCCCAAACTTCGTCCTTGCTATAAATACTGTTGAGCAGAAAGATGCCGTTCTTCTTGGCGTATTTCAACACATCCAACTTATCGAGAAAGCTGAATTGATGGCAGGCCACGAAATTGGCATCCCCTTCGGGAATCAGGTAAGGAGAGTTGATGGGTTTGGGACCAAATCGAAGGTGGGAGATGGTGACAGAGCCGGATTTCTTGGAGTCATAAACGAAGTAACCCTGGGCATAGTTGTCGGTATCTTCACCGATGATTTTAATGGAGTTTTTGTTGGCGCCCACCGTACCATCGGAACCCAGGCCGAAGAACAGGCAGCGGGAGGTCTGATCATCTTCAATGGTAAAGGAAGGATCATACTCAATGCTGGTGTGGGTCACATCATCATTGATACCAACCGTAAAGTGATTTTTGGGCTGGCTCTTCTTTATTTCATCAAATATGGCTTTGGCCATCGCGGGGGTGAATTCTTTGGATGAGAGACCATAGCGGCCGCCAAAAATTCGGGGCATTTGTTTGAAAGGAGCTGTGCCACTGGCCATAGCTTCGCTGATTGCAGTGATAACATCTTGATAGAGGGGTTCACCGGCACCACCGGGTTCTTTGGTGCGGTCCAGAACCGCAATGGATTTTACGGTTGCAGGCAGCGCTTTGACAAAATGTTCCATGGAGAAGGGACGGAAGAGACGAATGGTAATGACACCCACTTTTTCGCCTTTTTCAGTCAGGAATTTAACGGTTTCTTCAGTGGTATCGGCACCGGAACCCATGATGATGACCACTTGCTCGGCATCTTTGGCACCGGCATAATCGAATAAATGATATTGGCGGCCAGTCAGTTTGGCAAATTCGTTCATTGCGTTCTGGACGATGCCAGGGGTGGCGTCATAGAAGCCGTTGACTGTTTCGCGACCCTGGAAATAGACATCCGGGTTCTGGGCGGTGCCGCGAATAACAGGATGATCGGAGCTCAACCCTCGTTGGCGATGGGCAAGAACGCTCTTTTCGTCAATCATCGCACGCATATCATCGACTGTAACTTGTTCAATTTTGCTTACTTCGTGTGAAGTACGGAAACCATCGAAGAAATGGATAAAGGGAATGCGGGATTCCAGGGTGGCTTTATGTGAAATCAATGCCATATCCTGAGATTCCTGAACAGAGCGGGATGCTAACATCGCAAAGCCGGTTGCCCGGGCGCTAGTGATGTCGGAATGATCCCCGAAGATGGAGAGGGCTTGCGCAGAAATAGAACGGGCTGAGACGTGGAAAACTGTGGGGGTTAACTCACCGGCTATCTTGTACATATTCGGGATCATTAACAATAAGCCTTGGGAGGCTGTAAAGGTGGTGGTTAAGGCTCCGGTGGTTAATGCACCATGGACAGCACCTGCAGCGCCACCTTCAGATTGCATTTCTTGTACCAGAGGAACAGTTCCCCAGATATTGGGCACGCCTGTTGCTGCCCAGGCATCAGCATATTCGCCCATGCCAGAAGATGGGGTGATTGGATAAATGGCAATCACCTCGTTTAGCCGATATGCAACATTTGCAACGGCTTCGGTTGCATCGATTGTTACCATTTGACGCGACATGAAATTTACTCCAAATATTGAGTTAGTGGCAAATAAAAAACGAAATTCGTTTTATTTGACTTTTATAGATATCCACACTGGACATCCAACTAGTTATTTTATCCGATTCTTAAAAATACCAACAGTACTATTGATCATAAGAATATATGGCCGCCTGTCATAATCCCGCGCTGTGGAAAGGCTAAATTATAACGGACCAAGGAACGGGATGGCATATAACAAGGCTGCCAGCGTTTTGGTATCAATGATCTCACCACGATAAACCATCTCGTAAACTTTGTCGAGTGGGATTTTTACAATTTCAATAAATTCATCTTCATCCTGAGGAAGAGGATTGACTTTTAATTCACTGGCTAAAAAATAATACATATATTCAGTGACATATCCAGGGGACATGACACTCTCGCCAATTTTGCGTAGAATATCGGCGGACATGCCAATTTCTTCGCGCAGCTCGCGGGCCGCACAAATCTCAGGTTCTTCATGATCGTTAAAAACGCCGGCGGGTAATTCCAGGATTTCTTTTTCCATTCCCATTCGATACTGCTTCACAAACCATATTTTTTGGTTGGCATCAATGGGTAAGATGGTGACTGCATTTTTATGGACCACCAGATCATACGTCTTATTTTGTTGATTGGGTAACCGCATTTCGATCTGATCCACATTAAAAATAGGGCCTTTGAATACTGTTTTTCGGTTCAAAATTTGAAATTCGCTCATGTTTTTTCCTTATAAAAAAACTACAGGATCTGTATCTTCTGGATACGATCCTGCAGTATGATGATTGGGTATTCTCTCTTGAAAATCTAACAAATGATTAAGGAATTTGCAGGGTTGTACCGGATGTTAAGGTATATGGACTTACCAAACCATTGGCGGAAATAATCACGTTGGGATCCACATCCCCATAGGCACAGGCGATTGTGTAAATTGTATCCCCGGTTGATACCGTATAGGTTGTGGGATGTGATTTCAAGGGCGCGATCACCGGATGTCCAGGAACTGCTCTGGGGAATTTTTAGCACGGTACCTTCGGATACTTGCGTATTGGCACCCAATCCATTGAGATTGAGCAGATCCCCGGCGCTGACATTGAATCGGCGAGCCAGGCAATAGGGGAATTCACCTTTATGAATGGTGTAGCTTTCGGGGACACCTGGGGTTGAGGTTGCAAAGGCAACCGTTGCATTGGAACCCGTAGTAGCTACTAATCCAGGGGTGACGGAAGGCGTGCCGATGCCAGGCGTTGCCGTGGCTGGTTCAGGGGTGCTTTCAACTAATGGCGTGGTGATTGCGCTAAGATCAACAATCATGGTGGATTCGACGGTAGCTTCCACAACGGGTAATTCATGGGCCATGGCTTCAGCTGTTTGTGTACCAAACAGGATTTCATTCATGATATTGGGTTGAGTTGCCAAGGGGAATGGCAATTCGCCTAGGGAGGTCGGGGTGGCTTGTGGTGCAACCGATGCTGGTTTAGAGCAAGATGCAGTAAACCCTGCAACCAGGAGAACAACCATCATTAGGTTGAAATATTTTCGTATCATTGGGCAAACTCCTTTTACTGTTCTGTACCTTGTTGTAAAAAAATGGATAGCGGAAAATAAATTTGATAGTAGCACATGGATAAATCTTCGTCAAGAAACAGAACCTCTCCTGATTTTTCCTGATATGTACTATTATAATCAGTTGGATAAATTATAACAAATGCAAACCTCTATTTTCATGGATGGATGAGGGATAAAAGGTCAGTTGTGAAGGCTTTTTGGGGATCTATGACAGGCATGGCATCAAATTCCACCAAAAAATCGGTTAACGTTTGCCATTGTTCCAGGGTTTGCCAGCCCAAACCGTACTCATCTGTTCTATTGCTGTGCGCGTCGGTAATTTCTGACTCCAGCATGAATTTCATATGCTCGCGGTCCGATTCCGGGCCGCTGTATTTCAATACAATCTCAACTGCCTCATCCACATGGCTCTCGGCATAGGCAATCCCCTTAAGCGAGGCACGAAGAAACCGTGTCAACATTTCCGGGTTTTCAGCCAGGATCTCTTCGCTGGTAACATAGCATAGACCAAGGTTGGGGAGATCAAAATCAGCAGCTTCCCACAACACAATTTCCTCACCCCAGGATTTAATTAAATATGGTTCATTGGATTTATAAAGGGGGTAGATATCCACTTTCTTTTCGGTTAGAAGACGAGGATCGAACCCTACATTAATCAATTCGACAGCGGATTCATCAACGGAAGCCGCGTGCATAATTGCAATCAGGTCAGGGGGTATGGAGCCTTTGAACCCTACTGTGTGGCCTTCCCAATCTTTGGGGGTTTGCATGCCGCTCTCTTTCAGGGCAGCAAAGGCCTGCTGACCACGTTGCCCAATCAAGGCGAGTGAAACCAATGGCAGCCCGGGGTCCGAGCGGCGTTTTAACAGCACGGCAGCATCCTGTGTAGTAACCTGGATTTTTCCAGTTGTTAATAATTGTAAATGCTGCCCTTGCCCACTCGAGTGTTCGATGATGACTTGCAGCCCTTCTTCTTTAAAATAACCCATTTCTTGTGCCACGTAAACGCCAACAAAAGGCAGATTGGCTTGCGGCTTGTACCCTGCCATGAAGGTCATTTCCATGGGTTTTGAGATTGGGGTTGGATTGGTCTGGAATTGACAGGCTGTAAAAATTATTAGCGCGGCAAAAAAAAGTAAAATAGTTCTTTTCATAGGATATCCTGATTGTTTGTTAAGAAAGAGGTGGTTGTTGTTGCCAGAAAATGAATTTTTTTTCTAATATGAGGATGAGTTGATACCAGAGCATACCGCTGATGGAGAGGATAAAAATGGCCGCAAAGAGAAAAGGCAGATTGAGATTGGCATAGGCCAACCACATTACTCTTCCCAGACCGCCGGAGGCACCGGTCCATTCTGCCACCACTGCCCCGATCAAGGCCAGCGGAGCGGAGATTTTCAAGGCAGCAAATAGGAACGGAAAAGCGGAACGTAAACGCAGATAAATAAAGATTTCCCATGAACTGGCATGCCAGGCACGGAATACATCCATCAAGGCAGGATCTGTTTTTTGGAACCCGCTGAGCATATTGACCAAGACTGGGAAGAAGGTCATTAATCCGGTGATGATAATCTTTGGGGTTGGACCGAATCCCAGCCAGAGGGTTAATAAGGGGGCAATAGCTACCAGCGGCGTGGATTTAACCAGAATAGCCAGGGTCATGACGCCATCCTCCAATCCGGGAAAGAGAGTAAGGATTGCGGCCAGGGTGAATCCACCAATTAATCCAAGGCAAAGTCCCAACAAAGCTTCACCCAGGGTGATGCTGCTTGCGGAACCAAAATATTGCAGATTCCGGAAAAGGATCAAGAGGATGTGGCTGGGAGCGGGTAGGATATAAACAGGTGTTTTAAGCAGGCGCACAGCCAGCTCCCAGAGGGAAAAAAAAGAGAATACAATCAGAACGGCTTGTCCTATGGATGAGGATTTTAAACGCAGGCGCTTTGTTTTATCCATTTGAGACCGCCCCGGTTAATAATTTACGCAAATTGCTTACTTGGACCTGAAAAGAAGGTTCATCCGGGTTACGTGGATGAGACAAAGATATTGGAATATCCGCCAAGAGAATACCGGGTGCGGGGCTGATCACCAGAATGCGATCTGCAAGTAAAACGGCTTCTTGAATATTATGCGTGATCCAAAGAACGGTTGGTTGCAGCGGCTGCCAGCGGACGGCCAGTTCATGGCTTAAGGATGCACGAGTCAATTCATCCAGCGCTGCAAATGGTTCATCCATCAGCCATAAATCGACATCCAGCGAAAGGAGACGGGCAAGGGCCAGGCGCTGCTGCATGCCCCCTGAAAGCGATTCAGGCAGACTTTTAGCTACATCCTGTAAGCCGACCATTTCAAGCGCTTCTTCAGGATTCATGTGCGGGGATGAGGCTATGGGATGAAAGCGCTGCGCCAGGGCTACATTTTCCCTTACCGTTAACCACGGCAGTAAAGCAGGTTGTTGTGCCATCCAGCCCAGGCGACGCTGGCTGATAAAATCTGCGGGCGGCAGACCTGCGATGGTAGTCATCCCTTGTGAGGGTTGAATCAGGTTGGCTAGGATTTTAAATAAGGTGGATTTTCCGCATCCGCTGGGCCCGATAATGGCTACAAATTCGCCTGTATTGACCGCAAAATTAACCATCTTCAAGGCAGGGCGGGGTGGATGTCCTTGATATGTATGGCTGACCTCAGAAAACCGCACCAGGCATGGTGACTCAGGATTTTTTTCCACCAGCGATTCCTTTCCAGCCCTTTACTTGTTCCGGTGTGATGGAAAATACACCTTCGATTCGTTGGGCTAAATCCGGTAGGATGGAACCCATATAGCGTTGTGACATACGATCCACCACTGTTTTTGGAACCGCGTTCAGCATTTCTTTTTTTGCCAAACCACGGACTACCACACGATGGAAGGGCGGCCAGGGTTCATCAATGGTCAGGGAAACATTGGGATTCTCGGAAATGTAATGGGCCCAATAGGAACCGATCCAGGAGAGCACCGTAAACTGGCTTCCATCCCATTCCTGCCAGACGGGCACCACATGCGGGCGTCCATCGGGACGGATGCAGGCCAGACGAGCAGACCAAGGCCCTTGCAGGAAAGCCGTGATTTCAGGCAGCGTCATCTCGCTGGTAACCTGAATGGGGGATAATTCACCCGGGTGATATGGGAAATAAAACTGTGCTCCGAGTTGATATGATATTCGGGAAGCCATACTGCGTAATGTGCTTGAAAATTCCAGCGAGAAGGATTCCTGGTTCCATCGGCTGCGGGGCGCCGTGATCAACAAAAGGGTGGTAGGGGTAACCCCATCCGGGCAGATAGGCGCAGCACATTCCCAGGTATCGGGAGTGTTAAGAACGGTCACCCCATGTTGGACAATTTCATGGGTATCGGGGGGTGAAAAGAGCGATTTGAGTTCGGATGGGGCGGATTCCAGTTGTCCCAATGGGTAGGCGCTGCGTACCTGTTGTTGGGATTCAATCTGCGCCTGGACAAAGGGTTTCTCTCCATTGAAACTGATTAGGAGGAGGGTTTCGCTGATGGAATTGCGATTTGCTTCATTATAAAAACAGGCGATAAGATCCTGTCCAAACGACGGCAGCGCAAAATGAGACCATTGTTCAAGACGCGGGCCGGCATGATAGCGGCCACGTTTTTCACTTTGTTCAAGATAGCCCAGTTTTTTTAATGTCTTTAGCAGTTGAAAGAGGGTTGAACGCGGCACATCCACAAGGATTAACAATTCCTGCGGCGTGAATCCATCCTGGGATGCGGCAAAAAGTTCAAGGATCTGCAGGGTGCGTTCAACGGCTGGGATAAAGGCGTCTGGTTGCATTTTATAGTCCAATATACTGTACTAAAGTGCAATATATCAGACTAAAACTTGGCTGTCAAGCGAAAAACAGGGTTTAACAAAAAAAACCCCGAGGTGTAAATATCGGGGTGGAATCGGCGAGAAAAAATGATTTATTTAATGATGAACGAGGCAATAATCAGAATAGCCGTAAAGGATACTGCCATAATGCCAATTCTTTTGAGATCTTTGATGATATTGGTGTAATCCGGATTAAATTCCTGAGCTGTGGTGTTCTTTTTGCTCATGGTACCGCTGTTGGTGCTTCTTGGTTTTGTAGCCATTAAACGTCTCCTGACCTATGAATTTGAGCTCAATTCTGCAAAATTGCCTTTACCACAACCCGTTGGTTATCGACCAGGTAAGGGTAGCAGGATATCAATGTTACCACAGGTTCCTGTGTATTTGCCATCACTTCAACAGCAGTTGGCTCAACAAAGCGAATTTCCTGAATGGTGTAGCGATAGGATTTTTGGCTGGTAAAGACCGTGATTTCATTGCCCACCGCCAGCTTGTCCAGATCGCGGAAAATTTCTCCAAAGACATCATTATGCGCCGAGAGAACCATGTTGCCGGATTGTCCGGGGTTCGGTGTTCCGGCGTGCTGCCCTACGCCTTTCTTTAATTGTTCCCATCCATCGCCTTGAATCACAGGGGCGTCCACTGAAATATCGGGGATCTGAATGCGGACAGCCTGTTCCGGGCCAGGGGTTGGCAGGGGAAGATCGGCCAGGGATTGCACCAGTGGACGTAAATGTTCGGGGATTTCAGCCGTGTTTGGCTGCACGCCGCCTGGTACGTTGGGAGGAGTGTGGCCGGATGGCAGCACGACGGCCATGATTAATGGGGTGGCGGTCATGGTGGGTTGTTCAAGTACTGTGGCAACTTCCCGGTTTAAATCCTGGATGACATTAAAGCCGGTATATAAAATGAAAAGTAACCCGCCTACTGCGAGTACTTCAACCATAAATAAGAATTTTTCCCAGAAGGATTTGGCTCGATTTGGGGCTGCTTGGATCTGCTTACCCTCCGAACCGTGCAGGTCGTGTGGGGTGTTGATATCCACGTCAATAATTCGGCCAGTTTGACGATATTGGGCTAATCGTTCCTGCCGCTGCTGCGTTCGTTTTTCGATCAGCAGGTTCTGTAATTCTTTTTCAGATAATTGTTCAGGGGGTCGTTTCTTTGCCATAGGTTATCCCAATTTTTTTGCCTGTTTGAATTATACCGCAGTTGACCTATCGTTTGGTGCAAGAATGGTACCAACCCTGCAGCTGCCTTGAAAAATTTCCGGCTCCTTGAAAAGAATGTGAAAATGCAGGCATGCTTTGGATTCCTGTTTGGGTCATTCGTCCAAATTCATGTCCACCAGATCGGTTTGAAATAATGGAAATTTTTTACATCCTTCTTATGCGAAAAGAATGCATATTTTGTGCAGACTGCCGATAAGGAATGATGAGGAACCTGTTTGGTTTTCACCTGGTATACCCAAGGTGAATCACAGGATTGGATTTTGCGTTTGAAGGCTCGGTGGTTCGGTGAAAACCGGAGTCCTTCCGGGAGGATAAGTATGCTGGAAACAAAAGTACTAAAATCCCTGCGGGGATTGGGAGAAGATTTTTTATCGGAATTAATTTCCATCTATTTGCGCGAGGATACGAAATTGCTGGATAGTATAGAAAAAGCTGCCGGCCAGCAGGATGGTGATGCAGGCAGCATGGCCGCTCATCGCCTGAGAGGATCAAGTTACAGTCTGGGGGTGAACACCATAGGTGACCTGTGCCGCGAGATAGAAAACGCATTTGATGAGCAGCAATTTAACTTGCTGGAACCCCTGATTGATCGCCTAAAAGATGAATCACTCGTAGCCAGGGCAGAATTACTTCGCGTTCAGAATCGATTAGAACCAGCGCTCTAAATAGCGAAGATTCTGGTATCAGGGTGTACATTCCAGGCGTATTTTTGCGCTTGACAGGGTAAGTATCCCCTAAAATAGTACCAGACAAAAGTAGACAAAAACTGAGATAATAAAAACAGGAGAAGGTCTACGATGAAAAAATCACGACATAGCGAAAAACAAATCATAGAAATCATGAAGGAAGCAGAAACAGGCACAAACGTAGATGAAATTTGCCGGAATCATGGAATCAGCCGGAGTTGTTTTTACAAATGGAAAACAAAATACGGTGGGTTGGAAGAAACAGAACTGAAACGTCTGCGGGCATTGGAATCCGAGAATTCCCAATTGAAACGAATGTATGCGGACTTGAGTTTGAAGCATGAAGCGCTGAAAGAGATTATCGAAAAAAAACTGTAACGGTGTCAGAATTACGGAATTGGGTGAAATATCTGATACAGCGATTCAAGATGAGTGAACGCAAGGCCTGTGAAACAGTAAGTCTACCTCGCCAAAGTTATCGATATCAAGGCAAGGAAAAAGATGACAACGAAATCAAGGAAGCATTACAAGATTTGGCCCTACGGCATCCACGCTGGGGCTTCAGGAAGATGAATGCGGTCTTGCATAGGCGAGAGTATACCTGGAATCATAAACGGACCTATCGGGTTTATTGCGAAATGAAATTGAATTTGCGAGTTAAACCCAAAAAGCGACTGCCAAGTCGAGAGAAAGTGATATTGGAACAACCCCAACAGCCTAATAAAAGCTGGTCCATCGATTTCATGAGTGATAGTTTGTTAAACGGAAAAGCGATTCGAACCATGAATATTATGGACGATTACAATCGGGAAGTATTATGGATCGAAGTCAGACATTCATTTCCAGCACAACAAATGACGAAAATGCTGGATAGAGTAGCTGAGTGGCGAGGATACCCGCAGCAAATTCGTAGCGATAATGGCCCGGAATTTATTGCCAAACATACAGCTGATTGGGCAAAAGAACATGGTGTTCGTTGGGTCTTTATTCAGCCAGGAAAACCAAACCAAAATGGTTATATTGAGCGAATGAATAGAACTTATCGGGAAGATGTATTAGATGCCTATTTGTTAGATAATCTACACCAGGCTCAGGAACTGACAGAAGACTGGATGATGATGTACAACAGTCAACGACCTCATGAGGCACTTAATAACTTAACACCTTTTGAGTATGCAACTGTTGTTAATAACTAAATTTGTCTACTTATAACTGGTAAAGTATTTGGGAGCTTGACAACAGCCGCGTAAAAAACGCATAAACTTTTTAACAGCACACAACACAGCCGGGGGCTAATCGAGCTGAACCGCCCAAAGATAAAAAAGCAGCACAAAAATAAACTGTCGGCCTCATAACCGAAAACGTATTGGTAGTTACTGGTAGGAGGGAAAAAAATTCAATCCGAACTTACGGACAGGTTTTTGCGTTGCTTAAACCAGAGGGGATGTGTGTATGATTTCAACTAGAAGGAAAGAAACAAAGAATCAATTTCACAAAGTGAAACCGGGAAAATGGGTTGCCCGATTAATTATCTTTTTCTTGATTGGCCTGGGGTTTGGCAGTGGCGTGGTTTCAGCCGAATACCTGGGCCCGGATAGAACCTATCAGGTAACTGAATATGAAGCCTGTGAGTATGGGGTATGGGTACATACTGCAGCTTTTCATGAGTGTAAATCAGCAGATGGTAGTTGGGCAGAGGCTTGTATCGACTGTGGATGGGAATGTAATCCTGGATGGTCGTGTGGAAATGCAACATATTCATATGTTCTTGGTACCCGTCTGGTGGAACATATAGTTACCCATACCGACCCGGAAGCCACGGTTAGTAGTGTAACCAACTGTACTGCCTGGGGAGACGCCAGTTGGTGTACCCAGCCTGCCTCGTTGAGTATTACCGGTACGGAACCCATGCCGGTTGACCAGATCATCCTCATCGAAGGCACCCGAAACGGGGAGCCATTCGCCTGCCCCGCTGTTACCTGTACTGTGCCCATGTTGGAAGGCAGTAACGCCCTTACCTTTTGGGCTATTTCCACGTATGGCGATTCCTCCAGAATGGGTACCCTGACCGTTTTGCAGGATACCCAGGCGCCCCAAATCAGCGCTGGCATCAGCGGCATTGCAGGCGATAACGGCTGGTTCGTCTCGGATGCCGTCCTCAGTGTGGCTTACAGTGACGCCGTACCCGGATCGGGTATTTCCAGCACAAGCGCTTTGATCAATGGCACTCTGACCGATGTAAGCACACCGGTAACCCTGCCGGAAGGGGTCTATACCATCCAACTGGATGTGCGGGACGGCGCAGGTCTGACGGCGCAGGTGAACCAGACCGCCTGGGTGGATACGACCGCCCCTGCCTTATCCGCCAATCAGCCGCCGCCGGAATCCGGGGTTTATATGAACGGCAATGTGGCCTTTACCGGTACGAGCAGCGATGCCACCTCGGGTGTTAACCGCATTGAGGTTGCGCCGGATGGGGTTAATTGGGCGCCTGCCACCCTCAACCCGGACGGTAGTTGGAACCTGAATTGGGACTCCTCGGTTAAACCAGATGACACTTATACCCCACGGGTTGCATCCACGGATAATGCCGGTAACCGCACGGAGATCAGTTTGCAGCCCATCACCCTGGATAACTCCGCTCCAGCCATGAGTATCACAGGAGCCTGGTACATCTGGGAGACGGGTCATGCCTCCGTGCGCGACACGCGCTCCGGGATTGAGCATATTGAACTCTCTGTTCGGGATGATCAAAACCGCTGGCCGGCGACAGGCTGGCAATTCGAAACTGACCATCTGGAATATGATATCAACTGGAACAGGCAATTCGAGGATGGCACCTGGGCGCCGACTGGCAGTTATCAGGTGCTCTTGCAGGCCTGGGACCGCTTGGGAAACGGACGTTACATCACCGGGCGCATTTATATTCCCGGTGCCGGAGAAACACCGGTGATCACCAGTCAGGGCATGATCAGTGTGGGGGTGATGGAAGAAACACCGCAGCCAACGGTTGAAGGGACACCGGCTGCCCTAGCGGCAGCAAACACTCTTGAACCTGCGCCCGGTAAAACCCCGGCCAGTTTCACCTTTTCCAGTGTGCCCGTTGTTCCTGAAACGGGTGGAGAAGAAAGCAGCCCATCCAGCCCCCTGGTTGACCCCAACCTGTTGTGGGGAGCCTCGGCTGCAGCAGCCGCCCTGGCTGCGACAGCCTATGCCCTTTCCAGAAAGGAAGAGAAGGAAGCGGAACGCAAACGTCAGGAGGAACAATCCTTAGCGGAAGCCAATGCCAAAGTGGCCGCTTCGGAAGCAACGAAGACCGCAAATTATATGGCCAAGTGCCAGCTGGAAGAAGTGTTTGGCATACCGATTACTGCAGATATTGTTGCCTGTAGCGCAGGATTGAAAGGCCTTTATCAAAATATCGTCAATACTATTCTTGGGAATCCAACAGAAGAAATAGACGAAGACCTGCTTTCGGAAATTGGAAATGATCTGACTAGATATTTTAATGATCAACCCATAGAAAATGGAGCGCAAACGGCTCCGGCCTCTGTTAGTTGGAGTGAGTTTGTCTCCACTCCCGTCGGCCCGACGTTGGATGATGCGCCGACTGCTGTTGATTACTCCAATCTGGTTAGCTTATTCAATCAAGGGGAAGCGGCGAGTAATGTAGATTATGGTAATAATTTGGCTGAAGGTCAGACTAATGCAGATACAACTGCGACGACTACAAGTGGCATTGGATTATTGGCAAACCTAATAAATGCGATTAGCCCAATAGCACAAGCTGCACAAGATAATTTGAAGGGATTTATAGCCAACACTTTAAATTTTATAAGCCCAACAGCACAATCAATTCAAAATAATTTGCAAGGGTCTGTGGCAAATGCAATTAATAGTATTAGTCCAATAGCGCAAAATATCCAGGATAATTTAAAGATTTCAACGGCAAATACTTTAAATACGATTAGTCCAATAGTACAAAGTATTCTGAATAATATCAAGAATTCAGTAGTGAATGCCATAAATACTATTAGTCCAAAAGCACAAACTTTTCAAAATGAGTTGAAAGAATCCGGTGCTGGATTTTTAAATAATGCCAGTAATGGATTAGCTATCCTGCATGATATTGGTGAGACTGCACCAGAGATAGCTGTTGTAGCAACATTAAATAATTCAAGTGCCTTTTTGGGTGACTTACATGATAGTTTAGTTGATGGAGAGTATTTTGTATATACACCGGAAAAATATGAACTATGGAAGAAGGTTAGAGGCTTTGTTCCTTCCATAGATGAATTAATGAATAAAGAAATATTTCCTTCATTTGATGTGGATTTCATTGTATATAATGGTTGGGTATATGACGTAGGATTCTTTGCGGAAGCTGATATTACTACAATTGGTACAGGTGAAAATGTTGTGACTGGGGATGGGTATGATTTGACTTTTTTGGATATTATTGAGATACATAAAGATCCGGATGGATGGAGCGTTTCAGTAAGCATTCCGAGAAGTAATCAAGGTGAACTAATTCAAGGTGTTGAAGTAGAAAAAGATTTCAAAGTTTCCTATGTAGTAGACAATACCAATAAATTAGGTCCAAAAATAGACTTGAGAATCGGAGAATATAGTGAATATACAAGTATCTCAAACCAGTCTACGGTTGAAGATGGATTTTTAATAAGAACAAATAATACAAGAAGGGTTCTTGCTACCGTTCTTATTCCAGTAGTTGTATATATTGGTATTGTTATAGCACCAACAGTATTTGCATATTTAGGAGAATTAATCGGGGGAGGAACATTGATTGGTAAATTGGGTGAGTTAGGAGCAGCATTACAATCTTTTTGGAGTAACGCTTTTGCTCAATGATGCATTGGAGGAATTATGAACAGAGAAAAATACTATGAGATATTGATTAATAAAAATAAGTACAATGATGTTTATGGAATAGAAAAAGATGTTAAAGATGAAAGTGACTTTTTTGAAAAGATTCTAAATTTATTCTTTTCAATAGGGCAAATATCACTTGAAGAGATTGATAATGAAATTGCAAATACAGAAGAAAAAGTATCAATATTACTGTTACAGGAATTGAAATATGCAAAAGAATACCAATTAATAGCAAAAAAATATTCTAAAGTATTTACTCTTTTAAAGCACAACTTAAAAGGAAAACTTGCATCAGAAGCGGCAAAAATTGAGAATAATGAAGATATAAATAAGATGGTAATTACTGGAGAAGAATTGATTGAATCTTCGGGAAAACCTCTTTATTTGGGAATTTGTCTGGCATTAATCCTAGATAGAATAAATAGAGTAAATGAAGCGGTTGGTGTAATAAAAAGAATTAGTAGCTGGTATCCCGAAAATGATGAGATTAATCAACATATGAAAAAAATGCTTCGGGATATATATTTTCGAAATAGGATGTATCAACAATATAAGCAAGTTCTTTTTGAGAATCAGGACGATACTTTAATCTACCTATTTAGAAACATACAATTTTTTCAATTTAGATTTAATTTTTTTGTGATTGTTTATGTAATTGTATTTTTCATTTTATGGATTATGCTTGGCATTAAGTTTATTTTTCTTTTTGTTTTTTTATTAGTTTTTAATATTTTGAATATTTTCTTAAGTTATAAAAAGAACGATTTACTATTGTTCCTTGCTTATTCTATCCAAACAATCTATTTTGTTTTCTTTTTTGCAGCAGATGCTATTTTGTATTTAGTAGCTAAATAAAGGAACTCCAAGTGACTCTCAGATGGAGTTTCTACTATTCAGTCTGGAATTCATAAGCTTGTTGGTGGAATAGTATCATTACCAGGATTAGTAGAAAATAATATCATTACCCCTTTTTTGAATTTTTGCAGAACAATTCCGGATTTTGTGGTAACAAATATTGCTGATCCAATGGCAAAACTAGAAAATGATACAAAAGAATTATTAAGCAAGATACCTGTTTTTGTGAAAACAAATGTTGCTGATCCATTAACTAAACTTTCGATTCAAGCATACACCAGTTTTGCAAACATGTTTGTTGCTGGCACCTATTCCGATAAAACGAAATATTTTAGAGAAGGAGAAACAGAAAGTAGATATAGTTCAAATATTATAAATATTTATAATTCTGATGATCCAGTTTTTCGAGTGTTGACAAAAGATGATTTAAGTCAAATTGCAGGATATGATGATATACGTGGTTTCATCAGGAATTTTAAACTCGGAGAAACATATAAAAAATATCCAATTGCTAAAAGTATTCTTCCGGGAGGGTATTTAACCCTAGGTATTTATGATGCTGGGTCAATAGGTGTAATTGGAACTGAAAAAAACATATTAAATTTAACAACAGGTGAAATTGTTGTTACACCACTAAAAATGCCAGGTAATTCAAGTAATTCGTATTCATTTAAATACAAAGATGGTATGTTATCAATAATTATTGTAGATCCACGACCAAATTTGATTGTAGAAAATGAAGGAAAGCAATTAAATTCGGCTTTTGTAGCTGAATTTAAAATGGATGCCACTAATGGTATTTGGAAAGTCTCAGGAGAATTAAGCGTTGGTGAAAGAATAAATTATCAAGACTCAAAAGGAACTGCAAAACTAGAGCGTGGTTTTTATATTAAGACTGAGAAATATACCCAATGGGTTTTGACATTTGTCTCAGTATTTGTCGGTGTTGAACTTTATGGATTATATAAAACTGGTGAGTTATTGACCATTCCGGAGATAATTTCAGGTGGTTCGGAAGTTATTAATGGTGTTTGGAATAAAATTCTTGAAACATTTCCAATAATAATAGATGGCCTCTTAACACCTGGGAAGAATACGCCGTAATGATGAGATTAATTGATGTAATATGAGAAATAAATTATTTAGGAAAACTAATTATGAAAAGTGACTTTTATGAAATCCTATTATTTCCACAAAAAAGAACGGAAGACATATTGAAATTTGAACAAATTTGCCATGATGTTAATGACGATAAGGAGTTCCTGAAGCTTTACTTAACATTTAATAATTTAAAAAGATCCGAATTAGTAGATCTAAACATAAACATGGAAGATTGCGATGCGAAGATAATTTTGACTGAAGTTATTTTTCAAAAGACATATGAAGAACTAAAGATGAAATACCCTTTATTATTTAGAATTGCCAAAAAAGGATTTACAGGAAAGAGAGTAGATACACAATTAGGTCAATTACATAAAGATGTTTTATACCTAGAGGAAATTGATCAAGGGGTTAATTTTATCTCCTTAAATAATTATCCATTTATAGCAAGTAAAGCAATTGTATGGGTTTTATCCTCTGCAAATCAAATGAGTCAGTGTTTTGAGATTTTAAATAAAATGATTGATGTTTACAAAGGAAATGAGAAAATCCTGAGAAATTTACTTGAAACAAGAATAAATCTGCTATTTATGAATGGAGTAAAAAAAGATTTATTCAACGAATTAAAAATAAGGAAACCTTTTCTTGAGAGGATTTTTTATTGGATGGTTTATTTTGTAACGATGAATCCAGAACGATTTTGTTTTGTGTTTTCAATTTTGTTTTTTTTCATTTTCATATTTTTCCCGAAAACCTTTTTCATACTCATTGGGTTGTCAACCCTTTTCCATTTACTCTTATACCTAATCTCTTATAAAATGTCCAACTATTTATTGCAGACCCAATTTATATACATGGGAATGTTTGTAAATTTATCAATTATTTTTGGATATTTGCTAAATTTAATTTTACATATAGGGACATGAGTAGATTGAATATTCTTCCAATGGTTAGCATTGAAGGAACCCTTATTGTGTGAAAGATTAATTTTCAAAGGATACTTCTTAAGTATTTGTATAATATTGGGCTATATTTTATATTTAATCCTACATATAGGAACATAACATTATACAAAAAACAGGGATAGTATCAATAAAACCTGTTACTCTACTTGCTCTGATGGCTCGGGATGTAGATGAAGCCGGTAACGTGAGCACCCGGCAAGTTAACGTCATCGTGGATAACGCCCCGCCCTCCGTGAGCATCACCGAATCCTGGTGGATCTGGGAAACGGCTGAAGCAGCGGTGTATGAACAAATCATCCCGCTGGGGAATATCAGTATCACTGTCGAATGCGGGAACCTGCCCGACCGGGAGTTCGCTCAAGTTGAAATTCGTAGCAAAGTAACTTGTTTTTGAGCCAAAGTTTTTTCTTTAGCAAGATCAATGATGAGTCAATTCAGAGGGTGGAGATTCCGGAAACTCTGTGATATACTTCAACAGATTAAACACAATTCACACGCTGTTTGACATTTTTCTGCGTGCCGCGATAGATTGTTGCGGTCAGAAAAACGGATGAGAGCAGCGGCGGAAAAAACGCAAAAGGAGAATCTTTAAAAATGGCTTCTGGAATTTCAATGAAAGCCCTACTGGAAAGTGGTGTCCATTTCGGTCATCGAACGAATAAATGGGACCCCAAAATGCGCCCGTTCATCTTCACCGAGCGAAACGGGATCCACATTATTGATTTACAACAGACGGTTAAATCCTTATCCGATGCTTATGATCTGATTCGGGACACCGTTGCTGCTGGCGGTAAAGTGATGTTTGTTGGTACCAAACGACAGGCTCAGGATACCATCCGTGAAGAGGCTGTCCGTTGCGGTATGCCTTATGTCACCACCCGCTGGTTGGGCGGTACACTGACCAACTGGGTAACCATTCAGAAACGGATTTACGAACTGGAACGGCTGGAAAAATTACGCGATACCGGTGAAATCAATCGTCTGACCAAAAAAGAAGGTCTGTTGATTGCCCGGGAAATTAAACGGCTGGAACTGCGTTTGAGCGGTTTACGTAATATGCATGATTTGCCCGAATTGATCTTCATTGTAGACGTTGGCCGTGAATATACCGCCGTACATGAATCCAATGTAAAAAAGATTCCCATCATTGCGATGGTGGATACCAACTGCGATCCCCGCAATATTGACTATGTCATCCCATCTAATGATGATGCCATCCGGGCGATCAAATTGGTTGTCAGCAAAATTGCTGATGCAGCCCTTGAAGGTAAAGCCATCCGTAAAGATGAAGACCCACAAGCGCATGACATCTCTGCCGCTCATATTCCCGTGCAGACTGAAAATCAGTTCTCAGCCATTGTTGCTGAAGAAGAGCTGGACGATGCCGCACTGTTAGGTCAGGCAACCCTAGCCAAAATTAGTCCTCAGACTGAAGAGACAAAAGAAGCAGATATTGTTGTTGAAACAGTTGACGAGACTGAAAAAGCTGAATAATATCGGCGAACAAACTAGACAACTAACAAACAAGGGTAGATAGAATGGCAATTACGACTGATATGATTAAAGAACTTCGAACAGCCACAGGCGCTGGAATTTTGGATTGCCGGAAAGCATTGGAAAATGCAGAAGGTTCCATGGAAAAAGCGATGGAATTCTTGCGCGAAAAAGGGTTGGCTACGGTTGAAAAACGAGCTGATCGCGTTGCTTCTGAAGGTATCGTTGAAATTTATTCTCACGGCGGCGGTCGCGTGGGTGTGATGGTGGAAGTTAACTGCGAAACCGATTTTGTGGCTCGCTCTGAGGCCTTCAAAACTTTAGCCCATGAGCTTGCTCTGCAAATTGCTGGTATGGCTCCCCTGTACATCAATGATGATGATATCCCGGCCGAAGTTCTTGAGCAGGAACAGACTGAAGCGCTTGCCAAGGCAAAAGAAGAAGGCAAACCTGAGGCGATTCTGCCAAAAATCGCAGAGGGTGTCGTTCGAAAATATAAAGAAAATAATGTTCTAATGCGCCAGGCATACATTCGGGATGAGGCCATTACCATTCAAGATCTCCTCAACCAGAACGTTGCAGCCATGGGCGAGAACGTGATTATTCGCCGATTTGCCCGTTGGGCATTAGGTGAACTGCAACAGATACAGTCGGAAGAATAAAGTTTTAAAAAACCAACCCTAGGGTTGGTTTTTTTTTAGCCATGTGAGGAAAAATGGAAAAATTAGTCTATCATCGCATTTTATTAAAATTGAGTGGTGAAGCACTAGCCGGTGAATATAATAATGGTATTGATCCACACCGGGCGGATCACATTGCCGAGAGAATTCGCGAAGTACGCGAAATGGGTGTGGATGTTGCGGTGGTGATTGGTGCCGGGAACTTGTGGCGTGGCAGAGCCGGACTGGAAATGGGTATGGACCGTGCCACTGCAGATTACATGGGCATGCTGGCCACGGTGATGAATGCGCTGGCCATGATGGACAGTCTGGAACGAATTAATGTGACCACCCGTGTCCAATCTGCAATTGAGATGCGTTCCGTAGCCGAGCCCTATATTCGCCGCCGGGCCATCCGTCACCTGGAAAAAGGACGCGTCGTGATTTTTGGCGGCGGTACCGGCAACCCCTATTTTTCCACGGATACGGCTGCAGCGCTTCGAGCCATGGAAATTGATGCTGATGTGGTGATCAAGGCTACCAAAGTGGATGGCGTTTATGATCGTGATCCAATGAAATTCCCCGATGCAGTGAAATTTGAGCGGTTGAGTTATATCGAAACCCTAAATCGCAGATTGGAAGTTATGGACAGCACCGCCACCTCCCTATGTATGGAAAACAAGATGCCGATCATGGTATTAAATTTGTGGGATGATAATGCTTTGAAAAGGGCTTTGTTGGGTGAAGCCGTTGGAACGTTGGTAAGTTAGAAGAACGAAACTCATTCGGAAAATAAAACCTCACCGGTCTTAAGCTTGGTGAGGTTTTTTGATTATGAATATTTTGTCAATGTTGGGGTACCCGATGTCCATGCAAAGGGCTGATTCCGTCCCGGGCAGGTCTCAGACCTGCCCCTACGTCGCGGATATACTAATTAAAACATACGGGCACCCATACGGGTGCCCGGGATATAAAAAAGGCGAAATTGTACTTAATTCACAAAACTATAGCCGGGAAATTTTCCACCGCCCGGTTTTGGCATACTGGTAATTAATGTTTGCGTACCGTCCAGGTTGCCGTGGTAAATTTCCCACTGCCCACCGCCGTCTTTTAAGTAAATATAAGTATACGCGTCGGCAAAATGGATGTTCATGACCGATCCGCTGGGTATCAACAGACCCTCACCGCCATCTTTATCGGCATATTTGGATTGGTTGCTTGCCCGGTCCGTATAAACGAAATGCACGGAATCCGGAGCCCAGGTATTCAAATTAACCTCGCCTGTGGTGTAAATCACGTCACTGGTACCGGTGACGGTATTAATGTGCAAATTTCGACGGTTATCTGAACCGTCCGCAAAATAGCTTTCATAGGCGATCCAACTCAAGTCCGGGGAGAGGGTAACAGCGGAGAGGGGTGCAGTGAGTACATGGCCAGCCACACCGGCCGATGAACCGTCCGTCGGGATATGCCAGAGGGTGGTCATATCTCCCGGATTATCCAGTGAAGCCTGAGGGGGGATGGCCACGCGCAGGAAAGTGCCGTCTGCCGACCATTGGGGGGCAGCATAATATTGATATTCGCTGTAGGTCAGCACCGGATCATATACCAAAACATTGCTGCGGCGGTTGCTGCCGTCGGCATTGATCAGACTGATGTTTTCCGGCGTGACCAGGGCAATTTGGGACCCATCCGGGGAGAAGTAAAATACACCGCCGTTGCCGGGTGTTAATAAAGTACTGAAGGCACCGGTATCGGCATTGACCAGGTGGAGATCATCGTTGACCAGCAGGCCAGGTCCTTCAAATTTGGGAGAAGTATTGAAAGCAATCGTATGGCTGCCGGGGACCCAGGAGAAAATAAACGGTTCCACACCCACGGCATCCGCATTGTTTTTCAAGGCAAATAATTGATCCTCTGTAAGCAGTTGGCGTTCACCGCTGCCGTCAAAACCAATCACCCAGAGGCTGAAATGCAGGTAATCATTGGAGCGTGTGAAGGCTGCCCATTGACCGTCATCCGAGAGGCGTGCTCCCAAAATATCTCCGCTGGCTAGTAAAGGACGAATGCCGTCTGCTTGGGTCCAGCTGAAAAGATTGCCCGAGGTATCCGTGTAGACCAGGCGCAACGAGGATGGAAGTGAATGTGCTTCCGGTACAGCGGTGGAACCCACTGCCGCGGTTTGGGTGAGGAACACATCCATATCTGCGGCTCCCTCTGGGGTAGCGGTGATAATGATGGGCGTGGCTGCTGGCGCAGCGCCTGTGCCGCTGATGGCACAGGCTGTACTGAATACCATTAAGATAGTTATGATAAAGAAAATCCCTTTGCGGGTTGATTTCATGGTTTCCCTCCATTAATAACTGAATGACTATATCGTATTGTACAATAAATTAAGTGCGGGTTGGGAAATCTCTTGTTCTTTGTCAAGATATGCGCACTTGCCATTGAACTCCATTATAAATTAATCCGTTATTTCTCTATTACCCTGAACGTCATTTCCACTATAATCGTATCGTATAGCCCTATGGCAGTGAAAATCTGAGAGGATAGAGATTTCTCTATAAAAAAACTGATGGTTGCTTTCAAGTGGAAATGTCCCCTGTGCGAGACGATCAATTCCGATGCTGTCTGCAAAAAATGCACACATGTTCCGGAGTATTACCTTCCCCTTGAACCGGACAAGATCAGGGCTGAAAAGATCAAACCGATCCCGGGTGAGCCTTTTTTTGCCCAGGCCGATTGGCAATGCCCGACCTGTGGCACGATGAACGCCGCTGACCAGAAAAAGTGCAAAACGTGTGAGAAAGGAAAGGTCAAGAAGAAAACCACCGTACGGGGTGGGGTAATTGTTTCGGTCGCCTTAATTTCATTTTTTTTGGTGTTGTTTGTTGTGGTAAGTAAAATCATCATCACCACCAGACCGGAAGTACTGAACGGTGATTGGGATGCGATATTCAATATTCCCACCGCTCAACCGATTATCATCCCTACCAGCAGTCCGGTGGTGATCGAGGTCAATCGTGTATATCCAAATCCCCCGGTGGATGGCTGTGTATTATGGTCGGATGTTAGCTTAGCGGATGCAGGGAAGGATTTATGTGTTTATGGGCTGGTGAGGACCACCTATGAGGGTGCACCCGACGAGTTTTATATCCGTTTCGGTGATCAGGCGGATGATTTTCGCATGGTCATGCTGGATGTGGAAGAACCGCCTTCCTTGATTGGAGAGTGTGTTTATCAAACCGGGAAGGTCAAGGTCTATCAATCCTTGTCCTATATCAGCTTTAGCGGTGAGATTCTGATTTGTGAGAAATGATGGTTGCCAGGGAGATCGACTGGGCCTATTGCTTTAATTCTGAATTTACATCCTATTGAGGAAAATATGTCTGAACGTCCGTTTCGCTTTATCCAATGCCCCTATTGCAAACAGAAATTTGGCATCCAACAGGATCAGGCTGTGGTATTTTGTTTCTTTTGCGGCGGACGTCTCGATTTGCAGCCGAAAATTAGAAAACCTTCTGTACTGGCACTATGGCTGGGGACGATGTTTCATAAGCTGAAAGCGAATTTACAGGAGCGAAGGAACCAGGCGGAGTCTATCCGGACTGAGGAAGTGAACCTGCCGGAAATTACACCGCCTTTTGTTGATGAAAGTCCGGTTTTTGAGATGGATGATTTCCATTTTGACCCGGTGGAACAGATCTGGATGGCTCCGGCTGAACTTGAAGAACCGATTTTTGTAGATGATGAATTGGAGGTATTTGATCCAGTGGACTTTTTACGCAATGATGTGCCTCAGGTAGAGGAGCGCGTTGTGGAAGTCAAGACGGAACCATTGGATCCGATTGAACGCCTTCGTCATGTGGTTGCCGATACACCGGTTATTGTGGAGTCTGAGAAAGAGCCAGAACCCTTCTTTTCTGGTCGGACCAGGTTGATTGTGCTGGGCGCAGCGGCGGTGGTAGTTGTCTTTCTACTCTTTTTGCTGTTGGCTAGAGCACTCATGGGATAGATATCCCTCCCCCTCACAGATTAAGTCAATCATTTTTGCCTGGAAAGCAGCTTTTTCCGGTATTCGGTTTTGTTGTCTGCAGCCGGCAACCCTTGCGGGTACCTTATGGAATAGGGGAAACTATCGTAAAATCATTTCAGCGCAGGTTGTCAAAAAGGGGTGATTGAGGTTGTCAGAAGAATAAAAATTTACCTGTATCGCGGCCATCATCAAAAAAACAAAGGAAAGTCTATGCATTCAGAAACTTCACCGGGCGGATCGATATTCCCCTATTATTATAAAAATGGGGAACTGCACTGTTTGAAATATGGCAGTTTCAACAACAATGAAGCGGCCTTGCTTAACTTAATGAAAGAGGAAGAAGCTTTCCTGGCAAAGCCGTCGATCAAAATTCCAGTCTGGGTGGATTTTTATGAAACCAAACTCACGGATGTCCTTGTGCAGGAATTTCTGCAAAGCATGGATCGGCTGCAGCCGCATCTTCGCAAGCTTGCCATTGTCGGCTGCTCTAACTGGGATAAGCAGCGCATCCAGCGTACCGAGAAGAGACTGGGGATAAAGTTTTCCCTGCCGGTCAAGTTCTTTATGAACCCCGAGACTGCCAAAACCTGGTTGATTAAGGAAGGGGAGTGATTTTTGTTTCTTAGCTGGTAAATCCATCAAGGATTTGCAAGTTTTATGCATCATACAACTGGCTCAGCTACCTACGGCTTTGCCCGCGATTTGGAATGACCCCCTCCAATCTCTCGGTAAGCTCGAGACTTAGGTGGGGTGATGCGCGCTGGTCTGTAGTCGTTGTAAATAATGGCAATGTTGCCTGATTGAGTGTTACAACCCCCTCTAAATCTCCCCACCCAAGGGCGTGCTGTGCGACCAAAATTCTGAAAAGCGAATTTTAGGGGAGACTTGGTTAACAAATAATAAATAATGTAAGAGATTGTCAAACTTTTTTTTATGGAGAATTTCATGCATCGGCGGACAACCGCAAAGACATTAACCATTCCCGCAATTTGCGTTGCAATCTAACGGAGGCCGAACAGAAGTTATGGCAGGCGATCCGATATGGTCAGATGTGTGGTGTTCATTTTCGCCGGCAGCATGCGATTGGTCCGTTTATTGCAGATTTCTGCGCTCCGACCAAAAAGCTAATCCTTGAAGTGGATGGAGGTCAGCATGTGGAGCAGCAGGAATATGATGCTGAACGAACAACATATTTAGCTGAGAGAGGCTACCGCGTGCTGCGTTTCTGGAATCATGAGGTGCTGAAAGAATTGGATGCCGTTCTGGAAGTGGTCCGTCAGGCGGTGGAGTGATTTCCTGGTTGAGTGTTACAACCCCCTCTAAATCTCCCCCAAAAATCCTGAAAAGCGGATTTTTAGGGGAGACTTCGTTGTCAAGTCCTCCCTATTTTCCGCTTTTCAGGAAAGTGGGAGGCGCCGCACCGAGCTAAGCCGAGGTGATATAGGTGGGGTGATGCGCGCTGGTCTGTAGTCGTTGTAAACAGTGGCACTGTTTCCTGGTAGAGCGTTACAACCCCCTCTAAATTTCCCCACCCAAGGGCGTGCTGTGCGACCAAAATTCTGGAAAGCGAATTTTAGGGGAGACTTGGTTCTTCTTCATTCTTCTTCCCTTGAAGTTTTCTCCCCTTTTTGGTAGTATTGAGGCATATTAAACAACCTTGACGGAGAAAAGTAAGTCACCCGGAACTGACAGGGACGCAGGTGCGTGGATTGAGACGCCTGCCCAGGAAAAGACGGCTGAAGTTCGCTCCCGAGTTGCTCATGGGAAATTCACTGGAAGAGTAGTGTGAGCCGGCCTCGTCCGCCGTTAGCCGGACAACCAATCGCCTTGACCGGCCGTTGGACTGAGTGGACTGCTTAGGGCAGTCAACAAGGGTGGTACCGCGGAAATACCCCGTCCCTTTTTCTTGGGACGGTTTTTTTTATTAATACACGGAAGTTATCTCAACATCGGAGGATTTATGGAAGAAAATACAATCTTGCAGGAACTGAAAGGCATCCAGCAAAAGGCGCTGGACGCTTTACACGGGATTGCGGATGAAAAGGCCATCGAAGCCTGGCGGGTGGCCCATCTGGGGCGCTCATCCGAGGTGATGCAGGTCTTCAGCATGATCGGCAAGGTTTCTGCGGAATTGAAGCCGCTGGTCGGTCAGCAGGCCAACGTGGTTAAAGTGGCGCTGGAGAGCGCTTTTGCGGAGAAATCCGCAACCCTGAAGCAGGCTGCCCTGGCGCATACCCTGGCATCCGATGTGCTGGATGTGTCCATGCCCGGGCGCGAGCCGCTGCGTACCGGTTTGCACCCAACCAATCAAACTTTGCGCCGCATCTATCAAATATTTGGTGAGATGGGCTTTCAGATCTACCGCTCGCGTGAAGTGGAAACGGACGTCTTTAACTTCGAATATCTAAACATGCCTCCGTACCACCCGGCACGCGATATGTGGGATACCTTCTATACCACCGAAAAAGACGTGGTGCTGCGCACACACACCTCTCCTGGACAAATTCACGTGATGCGCGAGAACGCGCCGGAACCGATCCGCGCGATTTTACCCGGCATGTGCTACCGTTTCGAGCAGATCAGCGCCCGTTCCGAGATTCAATTTAATCAGGTGGAGCTGGTCGTGGTTGGCAAGGGCATCACCTTTGGCGATTTGAAAGGCACCCTGCAGGATTTCGTCAACCGGCTGTTTGGCCGGGATGTGCGCACCCGCCTGCGCCCCAATCACTTCCCCTTCACCGAACCCAGCGCCGAGATGGACGTGGAATGTTTTGTCTGCGGCGGCAAGGGCTGCCAGGTCTGCAAGCAGGCCGGCTGGCTGGAGATTCTGGGCTGCGGGATGGTACATCCCACCGTGCTGCTGAATGGCGGTTACGATCCGACTATATATTCCGGATTTGCAGCCGGCATGGGTCCGGAACGGATCACCATGCTGCTGCATAAGATAGAAGACATCCGCTATTTCTGGTCAAATGACGTTCGATTCCTGGAGCAGTTTTAGTCCTATGAAAGTACTCTATTCGTGGTTAAAAGATTTTGTGGATTTGGATATGCCGATTCTTGATCTGGCCCGCTTGCTGACCCGTACCGGGATGGAAGTGGAGCAGATTACGGTTGTGGGTTTGGAAATGCCGCAGATGGAACGGCGCGAGTTTAAAATCAAGGGTCTGGCCTGGCCGCGGGATAAATTTGTGGTTGCCCGCGTGGATGAGGTCATGCCCCATCCGGATGCCGACCGCCTGACCTTGTGCCGCTTGTTTGACGGTACGCAGGAAATCATCGTGCTCACCGGCGCGCCGGAGATGCATCCGTATAAGGGCATCGGTCCGCTGGCCAAGCCGCTGATCGTGGCCTATGCCAAAGAGGGCGCGGAACTGTATGACGGCCACAAGCCGGGTCAGGAACTGACCAAATTGAAACGCGCAAAAATCCGTGGGGTGGAATCCTTCTCCATGGTGTGTTCCGAGAAAGAATTGGGTATTTCTGACGAGCATGAAGGCATCATTTTATTGGATGACGACGCTCCGGTGGGCATGCCTTTGATGGATTACATGGGTGATGCGGTTTTTGAATTTGAAATCCTGCCCAACATGATCCGCAATGCCAGTATTCTGGGTGTGGCTCGCGAGGTTGCCGCTGTGCTGGGGCTGCCTCTGCGCAAACCCGCGCCAAAACTTAGCCCCAACGGTCCCTCGGTGATTGGTAAGGCTAAACTCCAGATTGAAGATGGCACATTAAACCCGCGCTTTGTGCTTGGGATGATCGAAAATGCAGCCCAGGTCCGCAGCCCGTATGCCATTCAACGCCGTCTGCGTTTAAGCGGTATGCGCCCGATCAACGCGGTGGTGGATGCCACCAACTACGTGATGATGGAATTGGGCCAACCTTTACACGCGTTTGACTATGATGTGCTGGTGAAACGGGCTGGAGGAAAACCGCCGACCATTATCACCCGCCGCGCAGCCGAAGGCGAAAAACTGACCACCCTGGACGACGTCACCCATACCCTCTCCTCTGAGATGATTGTGGTGGCTGATACCGCCGGTTCTTTGAGTCTGGCTGGTGTGATGGGTGGTCTGGAAAGTGAAATTACAGCCAATACGAAGAATGTGCTGCTGGAAGGCGCGTCCTGGAACTTCATTAATGTGCGCCGGGCTGTCACCAAGACCAAGATCAGCTCCGAAGCCGGCTACCGCTTCTCACGCGGTATTCAACCTGCCATTGCCATGGATGCGGTGGCGATGTGCCTGGATTACATGGCGCAGTGGAGCGGAGGCACCATCTCCAAGGACCTGATTGACGAGTATCCCTGCCCGGTGAAAGATTCCGTGGTCACCCTGAGCATGGAAAAGATCAACGGCTTTTTGGGCATTCAGAGTACTGCCAAAGTTGTAGCTGAATTGCTCACCCGTTTGGAATTTGTGTGCAGCATTAAAGATGACGTACTGACCATTCAGGCGCCCAACCATCGTCTGGACATTGGCGAAGGTGTAATCGGCCAGGCGGATGTGTTGGAAGAAATTGCGCGCATGATTGGTTTTGATAACATCTCTGCCACGCGTCTTTCAGATACGCTACCCCGGCAGCGCGGCAACCGCACGCTTGAATTCGAAGAGAAGATCCGCGATTTGCTGGTATCGGTGGGTGTACAGGAAATCATGACCTACCGCCTGACCTCCAAAGAGCGTGAGGAAAAATTGCTGCCTGCGGATCAACGCGGCGAGGCTTTGCCCTACATTACTCTGCAGAATCCGATCACGGTGGATCGGGTCGTGATGCGCCGCCGCTTATTACCCGGTATCATGGAAGTGTTGGAGCGCAACACCCGTCTTTCCGAACATCTGGCTTTCTTTGAATTGGGTCCGGTGTACTTGCCTGTTGAAGGCGAGCAACTACCGCAGGAGCCGATGAAACTGTCTCTGGCGATGAGCGGCAAACGTCTGCAATCCAGCTGGGATACCAAACTGGATCAGAAACTGGATTTCTACGACATGAAAGGTGTGCTGGAAAGTTTATTATCCGCACTGCATGCAGTGGATGTGAAGTTCGTGCCCGCTACTACCCCAACTTATCACCCCGGCAAATGTGCCGAGATTCTGGTCAAGGGCCAATCCATTGGTGTTTTTGGCGAGATGCATCCGCAAGTGGTGGAAACCTATGACGTGCTGGATCGTGCGGTACTGCTGGCTGAGTTGGACGTGCCTACACTGATGACGCTAATCCCCGAACGCTTTGAAATTACCCCCGTGCCCCAGTTCCCTTCCGTGTATGAAGATCTGGCGGTGATCGTGGATGAAGCGGTCCCGGCGGCGGCTGCGGAAGAAGTGATCCGCAAAGCCGGCGGCAAGCTGCTTTATGAGGTTAGCCTGTTTGATATTTATCGCGGCAAGCAGATCGGCGAAGGCAAGAAAAGCCTGGCTTATAACCTGGTATATCTGGCCCTCGACCGCACCCTGACGGTGGATGAGATTGCCAAACTGCGCAAGAAAATTATTGGCCTGCTGGAGCGCGAGCTGCAAGCGGTGCTGCGAAGTTAAAAAGCGGGAGGCTGTCCAATTTGGACAGCCTCCTTTTTTGGCCTGATCTGCCAGGCGTAACAGATCAGGAATTATTGGTAAAAGAAAAAAACAGGCTTAGTCAGCCGGTTTCTTAAACTCTTCGATAATCTGTTCGACAGCTTCCAGTACGTCGTCGGTCAATTTGCTCACCATTTCGGCAGCCATCAGATTCTCATCCAATTGTTCCAGACGGGTTGCGCCGGTGATCACACTACTGATTTCCTTGCGGCGTAAAATCCAAGCCAGGGCCAGTTGGGCAGTGGTCATTTCCAATTCCGAAGCCAGGGAGGTCAATTTGCGAATGGTGCCGACGCGCTCTGGCGTGATGTCATCGTTGATCCAGGCCACATCGTCCAGCGTGGCGCGGCTGCCCATCGGGATGCCTTCATTATATTTGCCGGAAAGCAGACCAAAGTACAGCGGACTCCAGGTGGTCAAACCCAATCCATATTCTTTAACCAGGGGATCCAATTCGATTTCCACCCGGTTGCGGTGGACCATGTTGTATTGGGGCTGTTCCACAACGGGACCAATTAAATTATATTGTTTGGCTGTCCCGATGGCCATGGCCACCTGCGATGCTTCCCACATGGAGGTGCCCCAGTAGAGAATTTTTCCCTGGCGTACGAGCATGTCCATGGTCTGGCAAATTTCGTCCAAAGGGGTGTCCGGGTCATAACGATGACAGAAATACAGATCAAAATATTCCACATCCATCCGCTTTAGGGAGGCATTTAAGGACTCAACGATATGTTTACGGGAAAGACCGCGGCCGTTGGGGCCGGGCATGGTGGGCCAGAATACCTTGCTGCTGAGCACCAGCGCTTCACGCGGCAAATCCTGGATGGCCTTCCCCATCATGGTCTCTGCCTGACCATTGGCATAAATATCCGCGTTGTCGAAAAAGTTAATCCCTTGATCAAAACCGGTGTGAATTAAATCCGACACCAGATCGTCGTCCAATTGATTGCCAAAGGTGATCCAGGCTCCCAATGAGAGCTCGCTGACCTTCAGGCCTGTACGGCCAAGCCGCCGATAATGCATAGTTACCTCCTGAGCTAAACCTCAAACCAATATCATACCGCATTCCCTTGAAATGCGCGATTTATTCTTTGGATCCAATTTTGAGTGATATCCAACAGGAAAATTCCTTTGGAAGGATAGCTTGACCTGCCCGATATTTTTTTTAAACTGTAGTGAGTTAAGTATCAACTTCACTATTAAAGGGATTCGCCATTTTTGATTTTAAAAAACCATCATGGCTTTTATTATATAGTTTCTTACGAGGGAATACCACTTGAAAATCGGAGAAAGATGAGTTTTATTTAAAAGTGTAACACCTATTGCGTTATTGGTACAAATCGCATAAAATGCAATAAGTGTTACATCAGAGGAGAAAGCTATGGATCACAAATGGTTATTATTCTGCCCTCAATTACCCGCCACCCCTTCCAGCCCAAGGGTGGCCATTTGGCGGCGTATGCGTTCCGCAGGTGCGATTGGACTGGATAATGGGTTGTGGCTATTACCCAATTCGTCCCTTTCGGTACAACTCGTTGAGGAGTTGAAAGAATATGTTCAACAACAAGCCGGCAGCAGCAAAACCTTTTTGTCCAATGCTTTTGATCCTACTACAGAGGAAAGCATCATGAAACGTTTTCAAGAGGATCGGGCTGAGGAATATGCGGAATTTAAAGAGCAGTGCGAAGATTTTCTGAAAGAAATCGAGAAGGAAATTAATCGTCAGAATTACAGTTTTGCTGAATTTGAAGAAAACGAGCAGGATTTGATCAAGTTGGAAGCCTGGCTGGTCAAGGTGAAAAGCCGTGATCTTGTCGGCGGCGTTCAGGCAGGGGAGGCGGAAGCGTGGCTGGAAAAATGTCGTGGTGTTTTTCAACAATTCGCCACGGATGTATTTACCCATGAAGATCCGGATCATACCCGGAAAATGCGTTTTGATCCAGGCTCCATATCAAAAAAATAAATAACCCGATTAAAAATTTGCTTTTGGTAATAGATAGAGGTATTCTGTGACGGACAATCAAGAGAAAGAGAGTTTACTGAAGGGCATCAAAAAATTACCCCGTAACGTCTGGGCAGTTGGTCTGACCAGTTTTTTTATGGATGTTTCCAGCGAGATGGTAATCAACATTGTGCCGCTTTTTCTGGCCAATGTTTTAGGGGTACAAACCGCGGTCATCGGTTTGATTGAAGGCGTGGCAGAAGCCACGGCCAGCATCCTGAAATTGTTTTCAGGCTGGTTTTCGGATAAAACAGGCGGCCGTAAATGGCTGGCAGTCCTGGGGTACGGTTTCTCGGCGTTCAGTAAGCCCTTCTTTTATATCGCCAACAGCTGGGGCGTGATCGCCGGGGTACGCTGGGCCGATCGTGTAGGCAAGGGAATTCGTACCGCGCCGCGGGATGCGCTGGTGGCGGACTCAGTCACCAAAGAGACCCGCGGATTGGCGTTTGGATTCCACCGTGCCATGGATACCGCCGGTGCGATGGTGGGGTTAATCATTGCCGCCATGGTGGTGTGGCTGGCTCAGGCTAATAACCTCTCTTTATCCCGGCTGACCTTCCAACAGATCGTGCTTTTCAGCCTGTTACCGGCATTCCTGGCCGTGCTCTCCCTGATCATCGGTGCGAAGGATGTGCCGGTTACCGATAAAACCGCCTTGCCGAAATTTGCCTTTAAAAATCTTGGCAGGCCTTTTATGATTTTCCTGGTCATTGTGGGCGTCTTCACCCTGGGAAATTCATCGGATGCCTTTTTGGTGCTGCGAGCACAGAATTTGGGCATGTCCATCCTGGGTATCCTGCTGATGCTGATCGTTTTTAATCTGATTTACTCCCTGGTTTCCGTCCCCGCCGGGTCCCTCTCTGACCGCATTGGCCGGCGCCGTTTGATGATTGGCGGCTGGTTTGTCTATGGCTTGATTTATCTTGGATTTGCACTTTCCAGACAGGATTGGCAGGTCTGGATGCTGTATGTTGCCTACGGCTTGTATTATGGGCTAGCACACGGTGCAGCCAATGCCATGGTGGCGGATTTAGTTCCCGTGCATTTGCGGGGGACGGCATACGGCACCTATAACGCCGTGATTGGCGTGTTGGCCTTCCCTGCTTCGCTGATTGCCGGACTTTTGTGGCAGGGTGCAGGCTCCTGGGCCGGTTTTGGACCTTCGGCGCCTTTCTTTTTTGGCGCTGGCCTGGCCCTTCTGGCCACCCTGCTAATGGTCTTCTGGATGCCAAAACAAACGGAATTGAAACAATAGCGTTTCCTGATCAGGAAAATAAATTCCCTCATTTGCCGTGGCGTGGACAGCCTGCCTGAATGAGGGAATTTTCTATACCGGCAAATATAAATCTTTTATCAGAATTAAAGGGGGCAACTTGACGAGACGTTTTTGGCATGGTATCATAAACCTGTAATTTTTAGCACTCTAAAGCCGAGAGTGCTAAAAGAAGAAAAGAAACCATGGAAAAACTTTCTGAACGCCAAAAAATGATCTTGAGCATGGTCATCCATGAGTACATCCGTACAGCGATTCCCGTAGGTTCAAAAAACCTGGTGGAACACTACAATATGGGTGTCAGCTCTGCCACCGTGCGCAATGAATTAGCGGCGTTGACCGATATGGGCTACTTGCAACAGCCGCATACATCGGCTGGGCGGGTGCCAACGGAAGACGGCTATCGTCATTTTGTCGAGCGTCTGCAGCAGGTGATTGATTTGCCGGAAAGTGTACGCCGCATGATCAGCCACCAGTTTTATCAAACCCGGCATGACGTGGAACAATGGGCAAAGCTGGCAGCTTCCGTGCTGGCCAACCAATCACGGGCAGCCTCCGTGGTTACGGCCCCCCATCCGCTTAACGCAAGATTTAAACATCTTGAGTTAATTGCCACCCAAGGCTTACAGGTTTTGCTGGTTTTGGTTTTGTACGGCGGTGAAGTTCATCAACATATGTTATTGATGGACGAGCCCATTTCACAGGAACAGCTTTCTGTCATTTCCGGCACGTTAACCGCACGGTTTCAGGGCAGAAGCAGTGATGAAGTGGAACGAAGCTTGCAATACTTATCCGGTCTGGAAGAAGTCTTTGCGCGAACCATTTTAGTTAACATGAAACAAACCGATTCATTAAGTGCAGGCGAAATCTTTTTAGACGGACTGACCAATGTGATGGCAGAACCGGAATTTGTGGGCTCAGATGAAGTCCGCAGAGCCTTACATTTACTGGAAGAGCGTTCGTTTATGAATGATCTTTTGGAGCGTACCATCTTACCCGGAACGATCGGCGGTGTGCAGGTTTTGATTGGTGGAGAAGGTATTTTTGATGAGTTACGTCAATTCTCGGTAATTTTATCGAATTACGGCGCAACAGGATTATCAACCGGTACCATCGGCGTATTGGGCCCCATGCGCATGTCTTATGGGCGTACCATCTCCATGGTTCGATTTCTATCCCGGTTATTGAGCGACATGGTTGTCGAAACGTTAGGGGACTAACCTAAAAAGATAGAGGGTTATTTCATGACAAAACAAAAAAAACAAACGCAGCATAAAGAAGATGATCATTTGCAGGACGATGCACAAGGTATGGATCCATCCATGAGCCAATCCGAGCAAAAATCCACGCCCTCACCGGAAAGTGAGGCCGCATCTGCCAAGGTTGAAAACAACATGGATGAGTATGACGAATATCAAAAAAATTATAATGAAATCAAAAAACAGCTGGATGAGAGTACGGACGGCTGGCAAAGGGAAAGAGCAGATTTCTTAAATTATAAAAAACGTATCGATCGGGAACGAGAATTGCAACGTGGGTTAGTCACCGGCGATTTATGCAAGAAATTCCTGGTTGTGCTGGATGACTTGGAACGGGCGATGAAAAACAGACCCCAGGATGGGGATGGCGCCAACTGGGCTGATGGCATTGACTTGGTGATACGCAAAATGCAGGGCATTCTTGAAATGGAAAATATTCAGCGTATGCCAGCAGAAAATGAATTATTTGATCCAAATCGGCATGAGGCCGTTTCGAGTGAGGCAAGTGATGCCCATGAAAGTGGTGCCATTATTGAAGTACTTCAACAAGGATATTTGATTGGTGATCGGGTTCTTCGCCCGGCATTAGTGCGGGTAGCACAATAGGAGGATTAATATGGGAAAAATCATTGGTATAGATTTAGGAACAACAAATTCAGTCGTGGCAGTTATGGTTGGCGGTGAACCCACTGTGATCCCGACCCGGGAAGGGGAACGGTTGTGTCCATCAGTCGTCGCAGTAAACAAAGGTCATGAACGTCTGGTGGGCCGTGTTGCTCGTAACCAGGCTATTGTGAATCCAGAAAACACAATTTTCTCCATTAAACGCTTTATGGGACGAAAATTTGAGGATGCAGAAGTTCAACGAACATTGAGCCGCGTGCCCTATAAAGTTGCCAAGGCGCCTAATGGCGATGTTCGCGTCGTCATGGACGACCGTGAATATTCACCCCCGGAAGTCTCGGCGATGATTTTATCGAAATTAAAATCGGATGCGGAAGCCTATTTGGGCGAATCTGTCAGTCAGGCCGTTATTACCGTTCCGGCTTACTTTAATGATGCGCAACGTAACGCTACCAAGGATGCTGGCAAGATTGCCGGATTGGAAGTTTTACGCATCATCAATGAACCGACTGCTTCTTCCCTGGCTTATGGCCTGGACAACAAACGCAATGAAGTCATTGCCGTTTATGACCTGGGTGGCGGTACCTTTGATATCTCCATTCTGGATGTTGGCGAAGGTGTCTTCCAGGTACGTTCCACCTCAGGCGATACTTTTCTGGGTGGGGATGACTTTGATATTCGCATTATTGATTATTTGATCAGCGAATTCAAAGCCCAAAATAATATGGACTTGAATAATGACCGTCAGGCCATGCAGCGTTTGAAAGAAGCTGCTGAAAAGGCGAAAATTGAACTTTCAACCACCATGCAGACAGAGATCAACCTGCCCTATTTGACCGCTGATGCCACCGGACCGAAACATCTGGTGCTGACCATGACGCGTGCCAAATTGGAACAATTGACCGGCGATTTGATCGAACGCTCAATGAAACCTGTCCGTGATGCCTTGACGGATGCCGGGGTGAAAGCCTCAGAAATTGGTCAGGTCGTGTTGGTGGGTGGTATGACCCGCATGCCTGCCGTGCAGGAAGCGGTAAAGAAAGAATTTGGCCGTGAACCACACAAGGGTGTTAATCCCGATGAAGTGGTTGCTCTGGGTGCCGCCATTCAAGCCGGTGTCCTGGGTGGGGATGTCAAAGACATTCTCCTCCTGGATGTGACCCCCTTGACTCTCTCCCTGGAGACACTGGGTGCTGTGGCTACCCCAATTATTGAACGGAATACCACCATCCCGACTCGCAAGAGCCAGATTTTCTCCACAGCCGCTGACAGCCAGACGCAGGTGGAAATTCATATTCTGCAGGGTGAACGTCCCATGGCCGCAGATAATAAAACGCTTGGCCGTTTCAAATTAGACGGCATTCCCCCAGCGCAGCGCGGTGTTCCTCAAATTGAGGTTACCTTTGATATTGACGCCAACGGCATCTTGAACGTCACGGCCCAGGATAAAGCTACTAACCGCAGCCAGCACATTACCATCACGGCTTCCTCCGGTTTGTCTGAATCCGAAGTGGAAAAAATGAAGCAGGATGCGGAACGTCATGCAGATGAAGACAAACGCCGCAAAGATCTTATTGAAGCGCGCAACCATGCCGACAACCTGGTCTACACTACCGAGAAATCCCTGCGCGATTTAGGGGACAAAGTAGATGCTGGTTTGAAAACAAAATTGGAAGAGAAGGTGAATGGCGTCCGTGATGCCATGAATGGTGAAGACGTTGAATTGATAAAACGACTTACCGATGAACTTGGACAATCTCTGCAGGAAATTGGGCAGCAAATGTACCAGCAGCCTGGTGCAGAAGGCGCCGCACCTGGAGATAACGGTGCCGCTCCCGCTTCTGATGATGAAGATGTCGTCGAAGGCGAGTTCAGCAAAGACTAGTATACAAGGCTCCATCAAGCGGGTATAATCCTTTTTGATGGAGCCTGTTTTGTTTTTTACTCCGGGGTCGTTCCCGGAAATTTCATTTAAGAGTGTTTAAGTCTATGTCACAACGAGATTACTATGAAGTCCTCGGGGTAGCTCGAGAAGCCTCACCAGAAGAATTAAAAGCCGCCTTCCGCAACCTGGCGCGCAAGTATCATCCGGATATCAATAAAGAGACCGATGCGGAAGAACGGTTTAAAGAATTAAACGAAGCTTATGCAGTCCTTTCCGATGTAGAAAAACGTGCCGCGTATGATCGCTATGGTCATGCCGGTGTGAACGGTATGGGCGGTTCGCCTGATTTCTCCGGTATGGATTTTACCGATATTTTTGAAGACTTTTTTGGCTTCAATATGGGCGGCGGCGGACGAAGATCAAAGAATGCACCACGCCGTGGGGCTGATCTAAGCCAGATTGTACAATTAACTTTCGAAGAATCCGTATTTGGCGTAGATAAAGAAATTGAGTTTGTGCGGGACGAAGTTTGCGCCACCTGCCACGGCAGCGGCGCTGAACCCGGAACCTCGCCGGTCAAATGCAGTACCTGTGAGGGCCGTGGGGAAGTTCGTCATATGCGACAAACCTTTTTAGGGTCCATGGTGCAGGTGGTAACCTGCCCAACTTGCAGCGGTAAGGGCGAGATGATCAGCAGCCCCTGCAAGGTTTGCCGGGGAACCGGACTGGAACGGAAAACGGTCACCAAGTCGGTGAAAATTCCCGGCGGAGTGGATAGCGGCACCCAGGTGCGCTTATCCGGAGAAGGTCAACCGGGCGTTAATGGGGGGCCGAACGGCAATCTTTATGTTGAAATTCGGGTTAAAAAGCATCAATTCTTCCGCCGTCAGAGTGACAACATTCTTCTGGATTTGAATATCAATATTGCCCAGGCGACATTAGGCGCTGAGGTGGAAGTGCCAACGGTTTATGGGAATGAAAAAATGGTCATCCCGGCTGGAACACAACCCGGCAAGGTATTCACCTTGCGGAATAAGGGCATCCCTCATTTGCGCGGGGGCGGTCGTGGGGATCAAAAAGTGATTGTCAATATTGAAATCCCAACCAAACTGGATGAGAAACAACGCAAGCTCTTTGAAGAACTGGCCGGAACTCTGGGCAGTGAAGTGCTGCCTCAGGAAAAAAGTATTTTTGATATATTAAAGGATGTGCTGGGTGGCTGAGGCACAGTGGTTGGAAGTATCCTTATGGGTGGAGAACGGCGAACTGGCTGAAGCTGTCGCCGAGATTTTATCCCGCTATGTGCAGAATGGCGTAGTGACGGAACGGGAAGCCATCCATGCCGAGGGATATGATACCGGTGTGGCGGTAGGCTCGTATCATGTTTTCGGCTACCTGCCCATGGATGATCAACTGGAACAGGTGCGCCAGCAGCTGAGTGAAGCGCTGTGGCATTTGAACCTCATCCAACCCATTCCTGATCCTGCCTTCCGCACTATCCATGATCAAAACTGGATGGAAGCCTGGAAGGAACATTTTCACCCCATCCCTGTTGGGGAGCGTTTGATGATTGTTCCAGCCTGGATTGAAAACCCGGACCCCAGCCGCCTGCCGATTGCCATTGATCCAAATATGGCGTTTGGTACGGGCACGCATCCCACCACGCAGTTATGCATGGTATTGTTGGAAAAATACGCCCTGCCCGGCCAGCCGGTGATTGATTTAGGCTGCGGTTCAGGGATTTTATCCATTGCGGCGGTGAAGCTGGGCATGTCCCAGGTGGTGGCTGTGGATATTGAAATGGATTCGGTCAATGCCACCCAAGAGAATGCCGAACGGAATGGCGTGCTGGAGGCGATTCAGGTGGGTCAGGGTTCCGTGAAGGAAATACTCGCGGGGGAATACGCCATGATGAATGCACCGCTGCTGTTGGTGAATATCCTGGCAACGATCATCGTGCGTTTGTTTGATGAGCAGTTGGTGGAGTTAATTCAGCCTGGCGGGATCGGGTTGTTTTCCGGCATTCTGGATGAACGCGAAACCGAATTCCTAGAGAAGGCCAAAGCCAACGGCTTGCAAGTGTTGGAGAGGCAGAAGCAAGGGGATTGGGTAGCCTTCGCCATGCGGCGAGATGCATAATAGAAATTGAAACCGGTTGGCAGATGCTGACCGGTTTTTTTTGGCTATTTAAAAATGTAGGGCGTGGGTTGTAAACCCCGCCGGACGCAGGATGGGGTTCGTTTAATGATGGAAAATCTGATCTGACTGTTACGGTTTGTATGTATACATATGATGCGGATCCCAGTATGAGCCAAAAGCGGCGAGAACGAACCCCGCCCCTGGCAAATCTACCACAAATCCTGCACCTTCGGACGAATCAAGCGGTCATAAATGTCCTTCACTGCCTGCATGGTGGCTGCATCCAACGGCGCGAAATCGGCGGCGGCAGAGTTATCCTGCACCTGGGACGGGCGTTTGCCGCCTGGGATGGCACAGGTGACGGCGTCATCCATCAGAATCCAGCGCAGGGCAAATTGGGCCATGCTCATTCCGGCCGGCACCAACGGACGAATTTCCTCCACGGCTTGCAAGCCAATGGCATAATCCACCCCGGAGAAGGTTTCGCCTTTATCAAAGGCAGCGCCTTCGCGGTTAAACGCCCGGTGATCGTCGGACTCAAAGGCGGTGCTGGCTTTCATCTTGCCGGTCAACAGCCCGGACGAAAGCGGTACGCGCGCCAGAATGCCTACATTGTGCAAGGTCGCCTGCTGAAAGAATAACTCCGCGGGACGTTGGCGGAAGATGTTATAGATGATTTGTACGGTGGCTACACCGGGGTAGTTTATTGCCTTGAGGGATTCTTCCACCTTCTCCACGCTCACCCCATAGTGACGCACCTTGCCGGCTTTCACCAAATCGTCCAGGACACCAAACACTTCCGGACGGTAATACACTTCCCATGGCGGGCAGTGCAGTTGCAGCAGATCCAGCGATTCCATTTCCAGATTCTTTAAACTGCGCTCAACAAAGGCGGTTAAGTTTTGTCGGTTGTAACCGTCCGCCACATGCGGATCCAGCCGACGGCCGGCTTTGGTGGCGATTTTAAAATCATCCCCTTTGCGTTCCTTTCGTAAACGCGCCAGCAGACGTTCACTGCGGCCGTCACCGTACACATCTGCGGTGTCAAAGAAATTGATGCCCTGATCCAGTGCACTGTGCAGCGTCGCCATGGATTCATTATCATCCACGGGTCCCCAGGTGCCGCCGATCGCCCACGATCCAAAGCTGATCGTGGATACGTTATAGCCTGTTTTTCCTAATATTCGATATTGCATGGGGTCCCTCCATGATAACTTAACTTGACCACTCTCTTTATCATAGCATAATTGGTGTTTTGAAATATCTGGCAAGGGGAGTCGCCACCTGTCATTATTACCGGCTATCCCTTACAATAACATCAATCTTGGAGGTTATGTATGAGTAAAATCAATCCCCATCTTCACGATGAACAGCGGATCCAACAGGTATTGAACTCCGCCAACATTTTGCGAATTGCCTACCTTGATGCAGGAAAGCCAGCCCTTGTGCCGGTCAATTTCGGTCACCACCAAGGTAAGATTTATTTTCATTCCTCCAAAACGAGCAGCAAATTGCGCTGCTTTCGCGAGAATCCACAGATCAGTTTTCAAACAGATTGCGGTGTGCAGCTTATTAATGTGAGTCTGCCCTGTAAGGCAACTGTCCATTATCAAAGCGTGATGGGTTCGGGACTCGTCTCCTTTATTGAGGACGAAGAACAAAAACGCCATTCGCTGCTGATTATTTTAAAACAGCACGGGATTCAAAGTGAGGAGATGCCGGCGGCCAGTATTGAAGGCACGGAAGTCTTGTGCATTGAGATCAGCGAATGCACTTATAAACAATCTCCCATTACAGAAGTTTGAGTATGCTCATTTTTTTGATATTTTCAGATCAACCACAAAAAAAGGCCGATCACGCTATGGATCGGCCTTCCTGTTTTAATCAATGAAAAACCTAATAGCGTAATTCCGCTCCGATATTTCCGGCGCTTGCCAGACCTTCGTGATCCAACATCACTTCGATCTCGCCGCCATGAAGCATGACGGAATTTACTGCAATCTCAATAATATCCGGGATGGTTTGCAACGCGCCACCGCAGGATGGACAGATCATGCTGGATTGAGAGGTTAAGGCCTGACAAGCCGTGCATTGGTAACCGGTTTGTTGATAACCGTCCGCCATGACCAGAATTTGAACTCGATGATGATTGACCGCATCCAGCGTATTTTCCAAGCCAACCACTGCGCCTTCGTCCTTTGCGGCTCGGGTCAGTAATTGCTGAACCAACTGTTGCTCCTGTTTTTTCTCGGACTGCAATCCAATTTCCATGGCTTTATTCCGAACTTCTTCCGCCGAGGCAGTCATTTGAATTGCAAAAGTACCCACTACCAGGGAACGCCAGGCTTTTGGCAGCAGGCTTAAGAAACTGGCTGCGTTTTCATCGGTTGCACCGATTAGAATTCTACGAACATGAAATTCTTCAAAGAAATCCACAGCAGTTTCTGCGGCTTCACGCATGTTGCGTTCAACCACTTCTTCCCCGTGACGGGCCTGAGTTACACCACCTCTTCTGCCCCCTGCAGACGAAGCGCCGCCTGATTTCATGCGCTTGACTGCTTCCCCCAAATATCCATCTTGTTCTTCCAGTTTGCCAAGGTGGAAATAAAAATATCGTGCACCTTGTTTATCAACAAGAATGACGGCATATCCTCCAAAGTTATCCAATAAATGGGCCAAAGGGCGTACACCAGGACGATCACCCGCATGTACTGCATTACGAATAGGGATGGACAAAGGATAGGAACGAAATACATTCTGTTTGGCACAGGAGAAAATGGCCACACTTTTTCCTGCCCAATCATATTTTGTATTAATATATGTTTCTATGGCTTCTTTGTCTTTTGGTAAATTTACCTGTTCCAACATATGTCGTAAGCGGAGTTTATACGCATCCGCATTGCCTTGAGAAGGTTCCGTATTCAGGTAAACACTCAATACGCCGTTATCTTCAGTGATGTCGAGCAATTCCTGAAGGGTTCTTTCATTTAGCATGGCAACCTCCCGCATGAACAGTATATTTGAGTATAGCTATCCAAACCTATGGACGCTTTCCTAGAACAATCGTGATCTCCTTTACTTCACCATCTCTTAGGACTTGTAAAATAACTTGATCGCCAGGACTCTTGTTCGTGATCAAATATCCTAATAGATCACCAAAAATCCGTACTTCCATATTATCGATACCGACAATTAAATCCCCGCCGCTGTTTAATCCATAGATATCGGTTGGTTGCATCCCGCCAATCAATCCGGCTTTTTCCGCTGGACTACCCTTAACCACACCGACTACATAGGCGCCGGTTTGATCGGCCAGGCCAACTGCTTCTCTTTCCAGCAGGGTTAATTCCTCCCTTGCGGATACACCCAGGTAAGGATAATCATATTTTCCATCTTCAATTAATCCCGGAACCACACGACGAATTACATTGCTGGAAATGGCAAAACCAATTCCGCTATTTACTGGATCACCGGATTCATTGGTGCCTGTGGTGCGGATAGCCCGATTTAAGCCGACAATCTGACCTGCCAGATTTAATAATGGTCCCCCGGAATTTCCGGGATTGATGGAGGCATCCGTTTGGATGAGGTCCCCGGCAGTGAAGGTACCGCCTTCCGGCGCATCGCGGAATGAATCCAGGGTGCGGCCTTTGGCAGAGATGATCCCCAAGGTCATGGTGCTGGTCAAACCAAAGGGGTTGCCGATTGCAATCACCGTTTGACCGACCTTGACTAAATCCGAATCTGCAAGGGGGATGGGATAAAGCAAGTCTTGAGAAACATCTACCTTGATAATAGCCAAATCGGAATCGAGATCCGTGGCTATTACCGTTCCACGGACTTTATGCCCTGAAGTGAAATCAATTTCCAGATCTTCGGCGCCCTCAATGACATGATAATTGGTAACAATATGCCCCAATTTATCATATACAAAACCGGAACCTAAACCAGCCCCTAACTGTCCAACGGTTTGAATTGCCACTACCCCCTGGCTGACGTTTTCATACAGCGCAACCAGCAAATCCTCCTGCTGATAGGCCACATCTGAATTGTATAGAATGGGGGGTTCGACAATAGGGGTGGCGAGAATGGGCTCAGCTAGTGATTCCGGTGAAGTATTGTTTGCGGAATTTGGAAGTCCGAATCCATTCCATGAACTCTGACTGCAAGCCAGACTAAACGCTACCATTAAACCTAAAACAATAACCAATAGTTTCTTATTCATACCAACCTATCCATTGCGATCAAATCCCGCACAGCGGGTAGCTAATCTTACTTTCTCATCGACTCAAAGAGTTTTCGCTCCTCAGCCGTTATTTGCTTCGGGATGCGCACTTGAATCCGTGCAAATAGATCCCCGAATTCATTTTTTTTGTTAATTTTGGGCATGCCTTGCTGGGTGAGGCGAATTTTTTGGCCCGGTTGTGTGCCTGCGGGAATATTAAGCCGTACACTGCCGCCTGGTGTTGGCACCGTGACCTGTCCGCCTAATACGGCGGTCAATAAATCCACACTAACCTCGGTTAATAAATCGGAGCCATCCCGTTCAAAGCGCGGATCAGGTTCAACTTCCATCACCAGGTAGATATCCTGTTGATAAGTATCCTGTGCTGGAATACGAACTTTCGTGCCTGTTTTCGCCCCGGCAGGAATTTTAACGGTAAAAATATCTCCATTGATTTGCAGTTTACGCGTGGAGCCCGTATAAGCTTCAGCAAAACTGATGGAAACGGTTTGTTCCACTTTTTGTTTGGGCATTTGTGGTTGAGCCCGGCGCTGTGTGCGCGTGGAGTTGGCGGGGCCAGCCTGACTGAAGCCGCCCATACCGCCAAAAATAGACTGGAAGAAATCGGAAAACCCGCCGCCAAACATATCCTCAAAATCACTCACATTTACACGAGTACCGGCACCTTGTTGCCCGGCATTCCAGGCTCCCCAATTAAAATTATTAGCCCCACCGGATTGCTGCCACTGTTGATAGGAAGATCCTAATTGGTCGTATTTAGCGCGTTTATCGACATCACCCAGCACTTCATTAGCTTCATTGATTTCTTTAAACTTATTTTCAGCGCTTTTATCCCCCAGATTTTTATCCGGGTGATACTTCATAGCCAACTTTCGATAAGCTTTCTTGATCTCAGCCTGACTTGCTTTTTTATCAACGCCTAAAATTTTGTAATAATCTTTGTATTCCATATTTTCATTGTATGGGTACCGTATTCTCTATGTCAAGTGGATTAATCGATATCTTATGCAACTCTTATCTCTTATTTATAAAGCAATATAAATGGATTATAATTTTTGTTGTATATAATCTACAATCAGCTTACAGCGCAGATTCTATAGCTCTTTATTTGCCTATTTTCATACTGCTTGTGCTATTATTGTAAAAAAGTACTTGTTTGTGTCGACATCTTTCTTACTGATTATAAAATAAGTTTACGTACAGGCCAAAAACATGGAATCAACTGCAAAGGAACGAGTATTTGTAATCACGCAAGATCCACAAATTAATTTCCTGCTGGATAGAATTCTGGCAGGGATGGGGCATGTGGTGATCATCTGTAACACCATCAGTAGTGCCACAGAACGATTTGAAAAGCTAACCCCTACTCTGGTTATTATCAGTGAACATATTGAAAACCAAAATGGTCTCGATTATGCAAAAGAGATCTTCCGTCGCTTCCCGGCTGTGCCTATTATTGTTTTTGCTGAACAGGAATCCAAAGATTTTTTAAAGAAAGCCATGGCGATTGGCATCAGCGGCTATCTGGTTCCCCCTCTGCGTACCGGAGATATTCAGCAAGTGGTGGACACCTGTATTGGTAAATCCAATTTGCAGCGCAAATGGGTTCTTAAGGAATCCCGGCGCGCAACCGCCAGCTTACAACAAAAGCTGGATGAATTAGAAGTGATCACCCGGCTTGGCCACGCTATTCACGGCTCCCTTAATTTGGACAGTGTTCTAACGGCGATTATTGAAGCAGCTGTGGAATTAACCGGTGCCGAGGAAGGCAGCTTACTGCTGCTGGACGAAGATACCGGTGAATTGTACATGCGGGCTGCCAAAAACTTTCAGGAAGAATTCGTCCGCACTTTCCGTTTGCCAATCAAGGATACCCTGGCAGGGTCCGTCCTGCGTTCCGGTCAACCTGTGCTGCTTGATCCGCGGACCCCGGAAAAAATTAAAACCGAGTACCTGGTGAAAAGCCTGGTTTATGTTCCCATTCAATTGAATCAAAATATTTTTGGCGTTCTGGGCGTGGATAATCGCGTCTCCGGTACTCCTTTCAGCGATCGGGATGTAAAATTGCTCTCCGCCATTGCTGAATATGCGGTGATTGCCATTGAAAATGCGCGCTTGTACTCTGATACGACACAGGAACGCAACAAGCTCGAGACTATTCTTACTCGGATTAAAGATGGTGTGATTGTCCTCGATCAGGAAAATAAAGTTCTACTGGTAAACAAAGTCGCTCAAAACGCCTTCAGTCTTCCAGCGGAGGATTTGATCGGCAAACCGATCCAAAGTGTTTTCCGGCAAAAAGAATTAATTAAATTACTTGAAAACAAAGTAGCACAGAAAGATTCTGAGTGGGACGAATATACCTCGGATGATGAACATACCTTCAGTATTCAGGTTAATCCCATTCCCGATGTGGGTACTGCGGTCACGATGTCGGATATCACGTATCTCAAAAAGCTGGATCGGATCAAGAGTGATTTTGTCAATACCGTCTCTCATGATTTGCGGTCACCGTTAACTGCCATTATGGGGTATGTGGACTTGATTGAACGAGTCGGTCCGATTAACAAAATGCAGTCGGATTTCATCCGCCGGGTGCAGATCAGCGTTCAAAATATCACCAGTCTGGTGGATGACCTGCTGAATCTTGGCCGTATCGAAGCCGGCTTTGATACGGGCAAAGACGTTATCCAACTGGATGCGATGATTAAACGGGAACTTGAAAACCTCGAAAACGAATTCAAAGTCAAGAAACAAAAAATTGAACTGGGTATTATGGAAGGAATTCCTAAAACCCTGGGGAACGCGGTACAAATTCGTCAGTTGCTAAATAATATCATCAGCAATGCTATTAAATACACGCCTGAAGACGGCACGATTAAAATAAAACTGGAAAAAGAAAAAGAACAATTGATTTTCCAGGTGACGGATAATGGTGTGGGTATACCTCCGGTTGATTTGCCCTTCATTTTTGACAAATTTTATCGCGCCAGCAATATCTCTCCGGATATTGGCGGTACCGGCCTGGGGTTGTCTATTGTGAAATCCATTGTTGAAAGTCATAAGGGTCGTGTATGGGTGGATTCGAAAATCGGCAGCGGGAGTACCTTTACCGTTGTCCTACCGATTACAAACCGCAAGACGGAATAAGCAAACACAAATGAAATTAAAAGGGCGATGGGGTGGTCGCCCTTTTTGATTGTATTAACCTATCAGGTATAGATTGTTCATTTCCCAGCGTTGTGATTATTTTTGAATAATCTCTGCAATCCGTTGCTAATCCGCCTCAGCGCGGATGATAGGTTCATACTCATTTCGCTGTCAAATTTTGCCCATTTGTTTATCTCTTGCTTTATGGTTCTTCAGGCATTGATTTACAACCAGGGATTTATACGCCCCGAGCATCTCGCCAAGTGGAAAACTTTGGAGGGGGACGCTTCAGGGGTGCCAATCCGCAGGCGATGCGTCATTTCCATCCCGGGCAGAGGAGAGCCCTGCCCCTACGCTATTTTCCTAAACGAAGATGAATCATATATTGAATCTTTAGATAATCCGACAACACCCCCATCACTTTATTGCGCAATCCACGAACCCCGGTTTTAAAATAAAAATATGTCTTGATCAATTTTATTCTCGAGTCCCAGGCCAGGATTTCCTGGATATTATTTACCCCCCAAATTAAATGGGACTTTTCATCCAGACCAGAACTATCCATAACCTTTTTGTTCGCCACTCTCACCCCCATAGGAGAACTGACATCAAAGAAAATCTCACTTTTAGGAAATTGATTCAACAACCGCAGGAATAACGATTTGATGGTGGTTTCATCAAAGAAATAAACCACACCCGCAGCAAGAAAAAGCACATTCCCGTTGACTTTGATCCTCTCCATCCAGATCTCTTCTAAAAAGGATATTGGTAAAAATATTCTTCTTTCGCCTTCCTGAATGAACTTGGCCCGCAATTCAATTACGTCCGGGAGATCAAGGTCATACCAGGTCAGCAGGCCGTTATCCACACGCTCGAAGGTCGTGTCCAATCCGCAGCCAAGGTTTACTATCGTCCCCGCCGGATAACGCAGCAAAAATTCCATGCAGATCTTGTCACAAAGCAGGCTGCGCTTAATCCAGGCAATCTGGCTGAGCTCATCCATATTCTGCGCGATGGAAGAAAAATCATAATCAATCTGATCCATGATGCGCACGGCGGTCTCATCCACCAGCATAGGTTTTTTCTTCAGGGATTCCTGCGCTCGTCCCCAAAGCGGCAGAAAGAGCGTTTTTTGTACATTGCCAAGGTCAATTTTGATTTTAGTGGTCATGATTCAATCCCTCTTTGATTAGTTTTTTACTTTCAGACGGTAAAGCAGTTGTTTGGGCAGGAAACACAATCAGACAACAATCCTGATTGCCTAAAATATTCAATATGGTATCTTCTGCACTCATCCGGCTAAAGTAAATTCTATAACCATCCCTTTCAGGATACAAGTTTGAAGGGATTAGTAAAATAAACCATGAACCAGCTCTGTGTACCATGAGTTGGATATGAAATTCAAAACCCCTCTCTCTTTTTGAGTTCCGCCAGGACGCTCTGCTTGATATCTCGATTATGTTGTGCAGTATATACAATAAAGTGATATATCGTTAATCTATATATAAACAGGTGAGCGATTAATGACCAAATCTATTCATTAAACATTACCCTTGACTGAAAGCACACTGTTCATTCTGCTCAGCTTGGCGCCGAGACCTTTGCATGGATATGCCATCATGAAGGATGTGTTCGAGATGAGCCGCGGATAGGTTAACCTGACTGCCGGTACTTTATACGGTGCGTTAAAAAGGCTGTTGGAACAAGGTTGGATTGAAAGAACTATGGACGAGGCTGATCATACCAACAATCCCGGATTGCCGCGCAAAGTGTATCAATTGAGTGGAACGGGACGGCAAATTCTGGTTAGTGAGACCAAACGCATGGAGATGGTCATGGAAGTATTGCACCTTCATGAAGCAGATAAAGCATGAAACATGTGTTATTTTCATTCCTCATTCAACTATACCCGGTGGAATTTCGCCGGTAGTTTGGGGATGAGATGTTTACGGTTTTTATGGCCAAGCGCGATGATGCGCGCCGATCAAGTTGGATGGCGCTGATGAAATTTTGGCTGGATGAGTTACTTGAATTACCAGGCAACCTGTTCGCAGAATATTGGCTTTTGGTTATGAAGTCACTCCTGAAAGGAGAAAATATCATGTCTTCTCAATCAGCAAAAAGGATATCTCTCAGCGTACTTCTGCCGCTTACACTGGCGATTCTATTATGGATCATAAATCCTGGCTATATAAAGCTATTTTTTGCATCCTTCCATGGATGGCTTGTTCTTTGCAGCTTTTTTCTCATTCATATCTTAAATTTTTTACACCTCAATGGCTTTTCCGAAAATGCAGGAAAAATATCTGGTTGGAGATCTTGGTTACCTTCCTGGCATTTGCAATTCTCATACTTGGGCCGGCTTTTTTGAAAATAACAGCGCAGCTATTGGATGACAGTGAAGCCATAGAAACCACGATATCAACCATCTTGGTTCTACTTAATATCGGATTTGCCACCATTATTCTTGTCTTGGTTGGAAAAATGCTTCGAAAGAAAGCTCAAATTTAGCCTTCCAAAGACTAATAAATTCAACCATGCTTCATATTAATGATGGAATTAAGCTACTTGTCTGGGTGGGGTAAGGAAATTTTTAGGATTTGAGTGAGTAAGCTGATATTGGGATCGGCAGTTTAATTAAAATAAAAGTCTCCGTTGAGGGCGGTGAGGAGGGTCTCAACGGAGACTATTGCCAAAGGAGGAGACTGTTGAATAGTGTTGTGTAATGAAGCTGCAACGGTCCTGTTTTGTTCTGTCTCCATAACAATAATAGGCGATTTCGTCGATCATGCCTATGGCATAAAGTCACCAGACCGGTGTGATATTAATCCTGTCGACAATTGACAATTATACAATTTAACTGGTCAACCAAGTCATTTACTGCTGAATATTCCATCAGGTGGAAATTGTTTGATGGATTCCCCGTTATCATCTTGGATACCGTGATTCCCTGCCGGTAAAACGCATACACCGGCTTGCCTGTCATTATGCCATAACAAATCTCATAACCCACGCCATGTGAAGGCGTACTGACCTCTGCCACAATCAAATCACAGTCATCAATCCAGGCTAGATCCCTTGCGAAAACTTCTTCCGGGGATCGGGCTCCTTCCATTGGATCCATTTTTGTTTCGGCATTCATGGCCGTCGGAACAATGCATCCGGCAGCCAGCATTTCTTCTGCCATGCGCTTTAAAATCGGTTGAAATTCTCTGCCGCCTGTGATCGAAAAAGAAAAGTAAATATTCATTCAACCTCACAATTTTTGGTTATTGTACTGTATCCCGAACTTGTCCGCCACTTGACAAGCTCCCCACCTCCGATATACTAGTGTATAACTTACACTAACTAACTAGGCAGGTCAAGATGAGCCTCTTTGATAAAAAACGCCTATCCAATGAATCCTTTAAATTAGATACCTTGCGTATGCAGCAAGGCTGGTATACCGATAAATATTTTTTCAATATTGCCTACATGTTGGAGCAATTAGCTGCCAGCGGATATACCTATCAGGGCAGCCAGAATCGCCTGCCGGAGGGTCTTTCCCCACAGGGGATCCCTTGCGGCGAGATTGAAGTCGAAATGCAGTGGTTTACTCGACGACCTGGCACAAGTATTGTCGTTGGTGTGGATAAAGCGCTCAGCATGCTGCAGCAATGCTGCGGTTACTGGCAGGAGGGCTCTTTCATCAACACATATGATCAATTACAAGTGTGGGCGGTTCAGGACGGCTGCAAAGTTAATTATGACGGCAACCCGGATTCCATCCAACCGGTTTTACGAGTGCGCGGCCGGTATCGTGATTTCGCCATGCTGGAGACGCCCAGTCTGGGTATTTTGGCCCGCTCCAGCCGGGTGGCGACAAACGTTTACAACACCTTGATTGCTGCCCGCGGCAAGCCGTTACTTTTCTTCCCGGCCCGTTTTGATTTGCATGAAGTGCAGGCAGCCGACGGCTATGCCTATAATATCGCCATCCAAAGATTTAATATGGATTATGCCGAGAAATTAGGCCCCTTTATCTCTACAGATGCCCAGGGTGATTGGTGGGGCGGCGCAGGCGGCGGAACGGTAGCTCATGCTGCCATTGCTTCCTTCCTGGGGGATACTTGTGAAGCCATGCTGGCTTTTGCCCGCATCCTCCCGGCGGATATTCCCCGTATTGCATTGGTGGATTTTAATAATGACTGTGTCAATGATTCCATTGCGGTTGTCAAAGCCATGTTTTCAGAATATCGCCGTTTATTGGAAGAAGGAAAAGAAGAGGAAGCCTGCCGATATAAATTATACGGGGTACGCCTGGATACGAGTAATTCCCTGCGGGACGTCTCGGTACCCCCGCTGGGGGATCCGGAGCTGGATTTGGGGGTCAATCCGCGGCTGGTCTTTCTGGTTCGTCAGGGGCTGGATCACGCCTGGCGGCATTGGCAAGTCCCGACTGTCTGGGAGGAAACTGCCAAGACCTTCTGTGAAGAAGTAAAAATCGTGGTATCCGGCGGATTCAACCCGGAAAAAATTGCCCGCTTTGAAAAACTGCGCGTTCCAGCGGATATTTATGCTGTGGGGTCTTCACTCTTTGATTATCATGGTCCCACCGTGAATGATTACACGGCTGATGTAGTGCAGGTGAAAGTACATGATGACTGGATTCCGCTATCCAAAGTGGGCCGCAAGGCCTGCGATAATCCTGACCTGGAAAGAATTTGATTAATCAAAACCTTGTTACGCTAACCGATCCACAGCAGAGAAAAATTCGGCTTCTGTTGTGGATTTTTGCTCTTAGTTTCATCCTGCATAATCTGGAAGAGCTTTTTACCATGCTTGGATTCCTGCATCGGCATCTTCCGGATTTTCCAGCCTTCTTTCAACCCATTGCCGCATCCATTCAACCTGCACACTATACCCTGGCTATCTGGATGCTAAACGGCTTGACCCTGCCTTTAACCTGGTGTGCGTCGAAAAGGATGCAATATCAACGAACCCACCAGTGGATCTCCTTGTTTGCAGTTTTTATGGGCATCAACGCCCTGATGCATTTATGCCAATGCCTGATATTCATGAGTTTGGCCCCCGGCGCGGTAACAGCCGCATTCCTGATTTTGCCCATCAGTTTGATGTTGATCAGGCATGAACACGCCCGCGGTTTTCTGAGTAAAAAACGGTTGATCGTCTATCTTTGGGTTTCTATACTTACAATGCCATTGATTATCGGCGCTATTCTTAGCTTTTCCGGTTGGATCCTCTCCCAGGGAAATTTACTCAAATAAAAAGCCCTTGTTTCTTCACCAATGATACACCTACAAGCCAATTTCAGCTTTACGGAACGCGTACTTTTCAGCCACAGATGAGCTGAAACGCTCTTTTCTAGAGAATCCTAAACTGCGGTACAATAAATTCAATAGTCTTTTGGAGGACTCATGAAAGTCGATACCCGCGTCCGCTGTTACAATTTTCCTTGCATGGATATCACCCCGGATTTACACCAGATGCCGAGTCTTGATCTGGACCCACAATCCATCCGCATGTTGGTGATTTCTGAATCCGTTCCCGTTAACCCGGGAAACGACTATTACGCGCCGGGTAAATCCTCCTACGCCAGGACCACCTTATCTGCTTTCCGCAGTGCGGGGGTTCAAGCTGCTTCAATGCAGGACTTACTGAATCAGGGAATTTACTTCACCAGTGCGGTAAAATGCCCCAAAACGGCTTTTACCATTCAGGTTGATACGATAAAAGAATGTTCCCGTCTGTTGGAAAAAGAAGTAGCCCTATTCCCCAATCTCAAGGTTATTCTATTGATGGGGGAGGTGGCTGTCAAAGCCTTTAACAGTATTTCGATTCGAGTTCACCAGCAGCGTGTGATTCCGGATGGTCCCACCTATCAAATTCGTGCCTGGAAGTTCGCCTTCAACGGTATCCGCGTGCTGCCTTCCTATCCGCAGGTCGGAACCATTGATAAAAGCAAACATGGCATCATTGTCGAGGATATCACCAAAGCAATGGAACTGATGAAGATGGATGATTGATTGTTGCTCAATGGTAAAAGCCGTGCATGGCAGGTCTATTTGAAGCTGCCGCTACAATTTTTTAAATCAATAGTTCAACTATTTTCAATATTAATTCAGATTTTACCCAAAACTTTCCCCGGATGATTTACGATATACAAACCAAATCGCTGTTCGGACGACTTATTTTCTCAGGAGAACGATTTGCCAATATTTTATTAAGGTAATTTTAGGAGTTTTATGGGTGCAACCTGGATTGAGCATAATGGAAAAAGAATTTTATGGGTAAAATATGGCGGCCTGAAGCCGGCAGAAATGTTGGACTTAATCAGAACAGCAACCCAACTGATTTTGGATGAAAAATCAGACCAAATCCTTTCACTTTCGGATCTTACCGATTGTTTTGTCAATAAAGACTTTACCGAGCTTTCGAAGGAGCAAGGAGCAATCTCTTTGCCCTTAACAAAGAAGGCGGCTATTATGGGTGTCAGTGGAATTAAGAGCATTTTGTTGAAAGGGGTGAATGCATTTGCAGCCAAACCCCGTGTTCCCTTTGATACGGTTGAAGAAGCCCTGGACTGGTTGGCCAAATAAAAGACTGACCTATTACAGCAGCGATGAAATAGTAAAGCTTTCCCACTCTCTTGAACTACTAATAGGGAGTTCTTTTATTTTGGCTTTATTAACATCGTTTAATGATCAAATTGGCCGGAACCCGATCACGGATTAAGTTCATCAGGTTATATATCTTCATCCCCAGTTCAGAAATTTTTGTGCCATGAAGATAGATTCAGACAGGATAAACACCACCGGATAGTGAGGGCAATCCGGTGGTGTTTTTAGACAACGGTTCAGCCCATTGAAACTAAAAAACAATTCGGATCAGCTCCGCTGAGATTCCCACTGGCAAGGAATGCGGACGCCCGGCACCCTCCTCCACAATTCTGCAACGCAGCAGAACATTGATTGCACGGCGCCGGCAGGTCACTTTTTTGCAGGGTGCGCAACTTTTCCAGTACCGGGGATGTCTGCCAAAGGTGCTTTAGCCCTGTTTGCGATAGATTGCCTATGGGAAAGTCTTTCAGGAACGGACAAGGATAAACCGTTCCATCCGCTGCCACGTAGAGGGTGTCGTATCCTGCCGAGCAGCCAATTCGGCCGTTTGTTGGATCCAGACCGGTGGTTCCCTCCAATAAAAATGTGAAGGTTGTGTCCGTGGAAATATTTATTTGGTCGCACATTTTTTCGGCATTCTCTTTGATCCACTTGCACATGCGGTAATGCTCCTGAGGTGAAAGGGATAGCGCAGCCCTGTTTTTCCGTCCCCGTCCGGTCGGCATGAAGGGAATTGCCTTAAACCCGACGCATTCCAATTCAAGGGCAAGGTTCAGGATGGCGTCCAGCGTATTAATGTTTTGGTGGGTAACGGTGGTACTGATAGATGTGGCAATGCCTTCTGCTTTTATTCTGCGTAGGGTGCGCACAGAGGCATCAAAAGCCCCTTGTTTTCCGCGTAATTTATCATGAGAATCCCCAATGCCATCGATACTGACCTGAATATTAAAAACAGGCAAATCACGCAGGGCGACAAATACCTTTTCAGATATAAAGAAACCATTGGACGCAATATCAACACGCATGTTTTTTTGCGCAAGAACATATAGCAGATCCACGATATGCGGATAGGTGAATGGTTCACCACCCGAAAGAGAGACTGTGAATATCTTTTCTTCAGCAAATTGATCCGCAATTTCATTCAGCTGGTCATAACTCATTTCGTTTGCTTTTGGAATTCCGCTTGAATTCAGACAATGGGCACAGCGGAGGTTACAGCGCCTGGTAATTTCCCAGATGACACTTCGCGGTGCAGAAAGAGGTGGCGAACTGAGATCAAATGTTTCCATATCAGGAGCATGACTAAATGGATCTCCGGAATTTTTCCGTTTACCCAGGGCGACTGCCGTATTTAATTTTTCGATGGTTGTATTAACGCGGAATGACGCCTCTTTAGGCGTCATTCCATAGCGTGTGGAAATCATGGTCTCGGCATCTGACCATCTGTAATTGGCGATACACATTTTTGTAATACAGGCTTCCACCGGGTCCAGTTCTATTTCCTGGGGGAGATATGGATTAAAGACCAGCCCTCCAAAGGATTCCTGTCTGAAGGTTATAAAGGGAAATAAATAGGGCAAAGCGTGATCGTCATGCCCGGCAGGGTCATTGATCATTATGGTCCAACCGTGCGGATTTTAGCCAGCAACATTTCAATGGGTTTTCGAACACTATCGGGGAGAGCAGCTAATTGCTTCATCACCTCAGGTGTTTTAGCCTGTTTTGCAAATTCCTCGATATCGGCATAGCCAAATCGTTCGAAGATATCCTGAAATACACGCCAATCCCAAGGATCAATATTTGGGCATCCTCCACCGCCCAGCAGGATTTTGCACTCTCCTTCGATCTGCATATTGCAAGCGACAAGATTTTTGCACATCAGCGCAAGTTTACATTGATCAACAATGATCTTTGGAGGACATTTGAATCCGCCAATAGGCAGTGCACAAAGCTCAGGGACTTTACACACGAGTTTCTTTGTGCATACGCTCACTGATTGCTTGACGATTACACTCCCGAGATAGGGAATCAGGTTCTTTCCGGAAACGGCAACGCGCATGGTGCCTGCCGAAGGGGGATTAATGGTCAGGGTGGCGACACCGGATGCATTGGTTAACCCTGTTACACAAAACATATTTTTCATGCTGGCACAAACCAATGCCGAGGGAACCGGGGAACCGTTGGCTTTCACCGTTACCACGAAACTCTGGCTCCCGGTGAAGATCTCGGAAACGTGGGTTACCGTGAGCTGCATCGGTGTGGCGCTCCATACCCGCATGGCAGGATCACCCAAGAGGTTGATGCTATATTTTTGCCAGTCACCGCCGGTTTGATGGGCGCTTTCCAACATTGAGCCGAGGACTCCTGAATAAAACATTTCTTCCCAGAACGATTTTTCCATCGGTCCGTCACCTGTCCAGCCGTACCGGCTGTTGCCAACATATGCCACGGAACCGCCAACGGAATTTCGAATGGAAGTTTCACTAATTGCCGCGCTGTTATCAAAGGCGTTTGTGGAACAAGCATTGCCATACCAGATGGATGGAATATTGCTTTCATCATCCACATCGGAGGGTATGAGATAACAAACGTAACTTGGGCTGCCGTGACTTACCAGCGATACCAGGTTATTCCCTTCACTAATTGCCGCCTTGATGGCATCCTTGCTAGCGAGCTGCAGATCGGGGGTTACATCCGCGGCGGGAACGTCATCTTTATCCTCGTACAGGCGGGTAAAATCCCAAGATGGGGCATGGGTTAGTAACATTTTTCGTATATTTTCATTGCAGGCGGGTGAGCCGTCCAGATACCCTGGGCCGGGATCGTACCAGTTTTGCGATGCGAGGAGAATGGAGGTTGCAAAATCCAACGGCAGGAATGGTTCGAACAATGAATTTTCACGATAGGTTTCATAGTGGATGATTTTATCCACGATGTTTGCCACCTGGGTTAAGCCGGAGACAGAAAGACGACCGAGGTGAACATCCTCCACGCCATTAACGGAGTCAATACCGCTGTTATACCTTTCGCCATAGATTTTGTTATCATCTGCATCCCAGTCGTGATGAGTTGCGCTAGGTGAATTTAAATCTGAATAATATAGATCTGTGGGAATATAGTTCCGATCCGTTTTTGAGGCGAACATTGAACCGTGGAAAGTTGCCGGACCACAGATCTCAATGAATTTTGTATACCCAGCCGCAACGGTTGGCGGTGACTTCACCAAATCCGATACAAAATGCCATCCAAGGGTTGTGTCATTGGCCGCGGTGTCATATGGGATGATGGTTCCTGCATTGGAACCGTCGATGATCAACATCAGATCACCATCCAGTGAATTGGTTGGATTGGTTGACATCCAGCTATTGAGATAGATTCTGGTTCGGGTTGCTGAAAAGACAAATGCTTTGTTTGTTGGCGGGCCAAATACTTTTAATGTGCAAAGTTTAAAGTTAGTTCCACTCAGAACAAGCAGGCGGACATAATATGCACAAATACAGGTGAAAGGAATATCCACCGTTCCGCCGCCTCCGCTGGTTGTGGTGTATACATCCGTCCAGGTGCTGTTATCATTGGAAACTTGAACCTTGTAGGATGAAGCCGACGTTGTCCCCCATACCAGCTGGATTTTATTCACCGGCAGGAAGCCGCCAAGAGCGGCAGTAATCCATGGTGAAGCATCTGAAGTGGCACATTTCCAGTAGGTAGCCGCGTTGTCATCATTTGCTTTATCTGCTTCGTAACCTGCTGCGGCGGTGGAAGCAGAGACACTGGAGATCAGGTTTGTATACGTGTTTGTATCCGTAAAATTGCCATATCCCATCGTGTCCAGGAGTATTAAGGCTTTCCGTGCAGGAATAATATCCGTATCTCCACCCAGGACGACGTATTCTGTCTGCCAGTGGGCTACGGCCCACTTGATGAAATTCCGGATCGCTTCAGCAAGATCTCTGGTTCCACCATCCGAGTAACCGCTGGTCAGCCAAAACTTTGCGTTTTTCGTGTTTGCGACGGTATTGGCTTGAATATCCTCGATAGTTACAATCCGCGCATTAAGTCCTAAAACAGTCCTCCAATCCGCTAGGTTTTGGTATCCACTGGACATGGCTGCCGAGGTGATGATCACAAACGGAACATGTGGGTAAATGAACAAATCCAGTGGAGGAATTTTTGGTTTGAAGATGGATTTAACCTGAGTAGGATTGACCACCAAGTCTTTGATTTTCGTTAATGTATGGGCTTCAAAAAGAACGGCTGATTTGGAAGGCGGCTGAATTTGTGGTCGAACGGCTGCATCAAACGTGAGGGTAATTGCCAATTCTTGAACCAGGTACAGGTTTTTTGTTTCCGGCTGGTATTGAAATGGACATACAGCAATCTCTGCAACTGGTTTCCCGCCAATAAAGCGCACTGTAATAAATTCTGCCAACGTTTTAGGCCAATTTTTTACTCTTGCATACACAACAGGACTCATTTTTATCTGTTTATAGGATTGTATGTTGTCTGTCGGTACGTTGGGCTGAATTGGATCGATTACCACATTGGCGGTTAAGAGCGCTTGTTTGTTTATTTTAAAGTTGACTGTTTTTACCTTTGCTCCTTCTGGAAGGGAAACATATACTTTTCGCCACGGGAGTGACGGTTCGCCGGTCTCCCCGCGAGGTGCACTTTTGCTCATTGATACCGTGGTATATTCACCACGCTGCGATATAATGACATCTCTGGGAGTAAAATCCAATATAAAGGAAACACTGTTTTGTTTCCCTCTGACACTCCGAGCTACCGGTGTTGGTGACATGATTCCTCCTATAGCAACACCATCAGATTTGTTGTTCATTGCATCCGCAATCGATTTGAGCGCTGAGATTTGGATAGAACGAAAGGATTTATATTAAATTAATAGGGATAGTCCTCCTTTGTGTTTAAATTCGAAAGATAGTAAAGTAACCGCCTGTTTTTACAATCAAAAACACAAACCCTTATTTTTCAGCTATAAAAATTTGAGATGTGATTAATAAAATCGGTCCAGATTCCCCAATAAAACCTTGTGGTTTGGTACCTTTAAATTAAAAACCACTGAGCGGAGGTCATCAGCGGTTGATTCGTATTGCCCCATTGACCAGGCCTTTTCTATTGGCCTGATATCGCGTTCTATGACATGTTTATTGTCTAGACCAGTATATTCATTATAGCACTAATTTCTTTGTTCGTATGAGAATATTGATGAGCCGCCGCCCTCCCAATGAAACTTACCATATGGTTTCTTGTGAATCAATGGATATAAACAAAATGGCAGGCAAGAATTTTGAAAAATTAAGTTTAGCCATGGAATTTCCGGATACTCGAACAACCAATCAACCTCGACCTTTTTTGACAAATATAGATTTATATGTTAAGATTATCAATAGTATTAACACAGCCGGAAATCCGGCCGATGAATGAAAAAAAGTGCGGTCGCCATCAACATGGCAGCTAACAGAGTTTCAGGGTCCCGGCCACTATATGGCAGGGATTTTTTTATTAAGAGTTGAATCTAGCGGTCATACGTACCGTTGAAAACGTACCAAGAGGTAGATCTTTACATGAAGACAGAAAAATTACGAATTATCCCATTGGGGGGATTAGGTGAAGTGGGCAAGAACATGATGGTATATCAATACGGCAAAGAAATGATGATTGTCGATGTCGGGTTGATGTTCCCGTTCAACAATATGCTGGGGGTGGATTATATTATCCCAGATTTCCAATATCTAATGGATAAAGGCGATCAAATTAAAGGCATTGTAATTACGCATGGTCATGAGGACCATATTGGGGCGATTACCCACCTTGTTGAACATTTTAAAGTGCCCATCTATGCCACACCCCTCACGCGCGGTTTGATAGAAGTTAAGCTGGCGCGCGCCAATAAATTGGAAAATGTTGAACTGATCACCATCCGTGCCGGTGAACGTGCGCAGATTGGACCTTTCCAGGTGGATTTTTTCCATATGTGCCATTCCATTCCGGACGCTGTGGGGCTGGGTATACAAACACCGGCCGGTTTATTGGTTCATTCCGGAGATTACAAGTTTGACCAAACCCCCGTGGATGGCTGGACAGCGGATTTTGCCAAATTAGCTGAGTTTTCCAAACGCGGCGTTTTGGCTTTATTGGCTGATTCCACCAATGCGGATCATGCCGGGTGGACGCCTTCAGAAGCCGTCGTGGATGGCGCTTTAGAGCGGGTATTCACGGATGCTCCTGGAAGAATCATTGTGGCGAGTTTTGCCTCTCTGGTCTCCCGGATGCAGCAAGTGGCCAATGTGACCGTAAAACACGGCCGAAAACTGGCTTTTGCCGGGACCTCGATGGTGGATAACTCCAAGATGGCCATTACCCTGGACTATCTGGATGTACCGGACAAACACTCCATTACCGTCGAGCAGGCTAATCGGATGCCCGAAAAGCAGGTTGTTATCATGTGTACCGGTTCCCAGGGTGAAGTGACCTCCATCATGGGTCGTCTGGCACGGGGAACCAATCGCCAGTTTGATATTAAGCCCAAAGATACCATTGTTATTTCTTCCCATCCCATTCCGGGAAACGAGGAAAGCTATTACTACACGATCAATGCACTCATTCGTCGTGGTGCCAATGTGATTTACGATCCTATTGAGCATGTGCATGTTTCCGGACATGCCAACCAGGAAGATATGAAATTGTTAATCAACCTGGTAAAACCAAAATACTTAATTCCCATCCATGGCGAATTGCGCTTGTTAACCCAACATGCCAGATTGGCGGAAAGCATGGGTATTCCCCGCGAAAATATTCCCGTTGTTGAAAATGGGCAGATTATCGAGTTTTCCAATCGCAAAATGAAGCTGGCTGAACGGGTCCCGGGCGGGTATGTATTTGTGGATGGTACGGGCGTCGGCGATGTAAGCATGCCGGTCATGCGGGAACGCGAACAGCTTTCCCAGGACGGCATTGTAATCATTGATCTTCTTCTATTCCAGAATAAGAATGAATTACGCAAACCCCCGCAAATTGAAACCTTTGGTTTTATCTCATTAAGTGAAGCAGAAGGACTGATGGAGCCGCTGATTGAACAAATTGAAACCCTGGTGAAAAATAACCGTGAGAATCTAAAAAGCAGTATTGAAAAAGCAACCAAATCCCACTTTTTTAGCGAAACTCACAGGCGTCCCTGGGTTCGAGTTGTGATTAACGAAGTTTAATTTATGATCTAAATAGATGAAAATACCCTCCTGATTTCAGGGGGTATTTTTTTGTTGCATGGGGTGAAAAAAAATAGCGTTTAAATCAAGCTCACTGCCAGCCCTCTTGTCCTTTCAATGGCACAAATACCACCGGGAGGATGGATTCCACCTGATCTCTGCCCTGCTTATGGGTCCATAATTCCAATATTTGTTGATGTCGGGATCCAACCGGAATGACCATCCGTCCTTGTGCTGAAAGCTGCGCCAGCAGGGGAGCAGGAACCAAGGGCGCTCCCGCAGTGACCAGGATGGCATCGAAGCTGAGCTTGGCGGGCCATCCAAGGGATCCATCCGCAATAAGGTAACTGATATTCGCATATCCCAATGCACTATTGATTCGGTGGGCCTGCCAGGCCAGAGCAGGGATGAGTTCCATGGTAAACACATGCTTGAATAAAAGGGAAAGCACCGCCGTTTGATAGCCGGAACCGGTGCCAATCTCTAAAATGGTTTCATTGGATTGGGGATTTAACGTTTCAGTCATCAAAGCCACGATATATGGCTGTGAAATACTCTGGTCGTATGGCAAACAGATGGGGAAATCTTCATAAGCAAGGTGTTGAAAACTTTGCAAAACATAGCGGTGGCGGGGAACTTCCAACATGCTATCGATGACACGTGGATGTTTAATTCCGCGTGCAACAATCTGTTTTATCACCATCTCTTTCCGCTGATTGTCAAATGACTCATGGAAGGACATGATCACCTCATCTGATTCACCTTAATTCTACAACCTATTGAGCTGAGATGCGATAAGACGATCCACTTTTCCCATGGGATATTGATGCAGATTGCTCAGCGGGACCCATTGCATGTCCTGGGCTTCAACCGGGTGCGGAACTCCGGTGAGAATGTCGCAATAAAAGGCATGCAGCGTAATGCGGAAATGAGTAAATGCATGTTCGTAAACTCCAATTTCCTGATTCACCTGCACCTGTATCGTTAATTCTTCCTGTAATTCGCGTTCCAGGGCTTGCTGCAAAGTTTCTTCATCCTCGAGCTTTCCACCGGGAAACTCCCACAACCCGGCTAACATGCTGCCTTCAGGGCGTTGACATAGGAGGACATTGCCGTTTTTTTGGATAATGCCTGCGGTTACGATATGGTGGGGGATGGCCGCTTTTGTTTTTCGGCGCGGCAGCTCATTTTGTGTACCTGCTTGCTCTGCCAGGCAATGTGCTTTTATGGGGCACAGGCTGCAGTGAGGATTTTTAGGCAAGCAGATGCTTGCTCCTAGATCCATTAATGCTTGATTGAAATCCCCGGCTTGATCCATAGGGAGAAGATCCTCCAGGGCATGTTGACAGGCGGCTTCAAAAGCCGGTGAGGCTAATAACGTCTGGATGTTCATTATTCGGGCAATCACCCGACGGATATTTCCGTCCATGGTCCAGACCGGCAGGTTAAAGGCGATCGAAGCAATAGCGCCGGCAGTATAGGCGCCAATCCCGGGCAATAAGCGCAACTGGCTGGGTTGATCCGGGATTTCCCCCTGGTAGACATCGGCAATCAATTTTGCCGCCTTGTGCAAGTTTCTGGCGCGGCTGTAATAACCCAAGCCTTCCCACAGCATGAGCACATCCTGTTCATTGGCTGAAGCGAGCGTGTTTATATCCGGGAACCGCTGCATCCAACGCTCAAAATAGGGAATGACTGTATCCACACGGGTTTGCTGCAGCATAATTTCGGATACAAGAGTCCGGTAAGGGGAAACAACTACCCGCCAGGGGAGCTGGCGGGCATGATTTGCATACCATTGGAGCAGATCGTTGGTTATGGGGGGGTATCGCATGGTTAGAAAATTAGAATTGAAATCCTGGATGGATTGGAACCAGTTTATGTTGATAGTTTTTTACATAATCCAATAAGCGATTTTGTAAACTGATCCAATCGGCAGATTGGATTTTCATCTTGGCTTCGGAGTAAGAATCGTATATTGCACCTACCTGGATTTGGGGTTGATCACCGAAGACGGTAGCCCAGGCATCCTCCACCATGAAACCCAAACGTTGAACACCAGGAATAAATTCACGTACTACAAATTCGAAATACTCCTGTTCGCGTTCTGGAATGATATCCCATGTCATGATGAGTTTGACAGACAAAGGAAATACTCCTTACTGAGTTTTGGGGGTGAGCAGCATCACCACAGTTTCTTCAGGCAAGTCCTTGCTGCCATTAAGTTTCAGACTATCCTGAGGGGCTGCGCCTGTGACGCCCATTTCTTTAAGAAACTTCTCAACTGTATCCAGACTAATTTTTGATTCATCCATACCGTAATGAATGGGAATCACAATTTGAGGGTCCAATAAACTGACGATTTCAACGGCTTTGGCCGCATTGACTGAGGATTGACCACCCACAGGCAATAAGGCGATGTTGACTGGGCCGAGGGATTCAATATCGGTTTGTGTTGGAACTGAATCGATGTTTCCCAGATGGGCAATATTAATCCCGTTGTATTCAATTACGTAAATTGTATTCCGAGGCTTCGTTTCCGAAGCGTTTTTGTGCCGCTTGTCAGCCGCGCCAGTAATAAATACGCCACCCACTTCATATTCGCCGGGACCTTGAATGATAAAAGGGTCCCCTTTAACACCTTTAACGAAGTTATGACCTGGTGAATCGTGGCTGATGGTGACGATATCAGCCTTGAGTTTCAGGGCGGTGAATCCTACTGAGTCTGAATCAAACGGATCACAAACGACGGTTGCAAGGTTTCTTTCTGCAATACGCACGCATGAGTGACCGTACCAAGTTAATTCCATGATGCCTCCACTATCTGGTATGATTATACATTATATTCCGGGATTTTCGGAGAATCCAAAATCGCGATAATATGGTATAACTTAAGCACAAAATACGCTTACACAGTATGGCTAAACAGGTAATCAAAATACCTTGTCATATGACCTGGGCTTTGGTATAATTCAGCGCGCTGTATAAGAAGAAAAGCGGAATTTAAGAATTGAATACAAAGGTACAAGCGGGTTGCCTGAGTTGTGGAGCGGAAATCGCGTTCGGCAATTGAAGCAAGCTGCTTGTAGCTTGAAAAAAGACAATGGGCGGTTACCCAAGTGGACAAAGGGGCCTGACTGTAAATCAGCTGGCAGACGCCTTCGGAGGTTCGAATCCTTCACCGCCCACTGGTCGTTTGACCACCAGACTCCGTTTGGTGGGTTTGGAAAAACGGCATGCCCTCATAGCTCAGTTGGTAGAGCGCGTTCTTGGTAAGAACGAGGTCATGGGTTCAAATCCCATTGAGGGCTCTGTCTGCCGATTTTACCTTTAATCAGAGTTAGTCTTCTTTTACCAGGAGAGAGAGAATAATGGCAAAAGCAAAATTTGATCGATCAAAACCACATCTGAATGTGGGAACAATGGGTCACATTGACCACGGTAAAACGACATTGACAGCGGCAATCACAAAGTATTGCAGCTTCCTTGGCGGCGCAGATTTCCGCGCATATGACCAGATTGATAACGCACCTGAAGAACGTGCCCGTGGTATCACCATCAATATTGCCCATGTTGAATATTCGAACGAGCAACCGACATTATGCCCATGTGGATATGCCTGGTCACCGTGACTATATCAAGAACATGATCACTGGAGCAGCCCAGGTTGACGGCGCAATCCTGGTGGTTGCCGCCCCTGATGGCCCGATGCCGCAGACCCGAGAGCACGTCCTGTTGGCGCGTCAGGTGGGTGTGCCGAGCATCGTGGTCTACTTGAATAAAATTGACCAGATGAATGATCCGGAATTACTGGAGCTGGTTGAGTTGGAACTGCGCGAAATGCTGACCGACAACCACTATCCCGGTGATGAAATTCCGATTATCCGCGGCACCGCCCTGGAAGCATTGGAATGCACATCAACAGATCCGAATGCACCCGAATACGCCAGCATCAAAGAATTGCTGGATGTAGTGGATAGCTACATTCCCCAACCACGTGCGCGAAGTTGACAAACCCTTCATGATGCCTATTGAAGATGTGTTCTCGATCAAAGGTCGCGGTACCGTTGTAACCGGTAAAGCAGATCGTGGCGCGGATCAAAGTTGGTGATGCAGTGGAAATCGTTGGTTTGCAAGAACAGATCATCAACTCCGTCTGTACTGGCGTTGAAATGTTCCACAAGCTGCTCGATGAAGGTATGGCAGGCGATAACCTTGGTTTACTGCTGCGCGGTATCAACCGTGAAGACGTAGAGCGTGGTATGGTCGTAGCCCATCCGAAGAGTATCACAACCTCACACGCAAATTCCGCTGTGAGATTTATGTTCTGACCAAAGACGAAGGTGGTCGTCACAAACCCTTCTTCAGTGGTTATCGTCCCGCAGTTCTACATCCGCACCATGGATGTAACCGGCGACATCAGCTTACCTGAAGGCGTAGAAATGGTTATGCCTGGTGACAATGTCAGCCTGGTGGCAGAACTGATTGTGCCTGTTGCTTTGGAACAGGGTTCAACATTTGCAATTCGCGAAGGCGGTCTGACTGTTGCATCTGGTCGGATTACCGAAATCCTTGATTAAATCAGGAGAGTCGGCCGAGACGCTTCGACCGCAATAGAGTAAGATTATGGCATCTAAGAAAAAAGGTATTCGCCCGGTCAGTTACCATGGCTTGCACCGAGTGTAAAGAACGAAATTACACCACGGAAAAGAACCGTCGCAATGACCCGAATCGAATGGAACTTAACAAGTATTGCTCTCGCTGCACGAAACATACCATGCATCGGGAAACCAAATAACCTATCGGTAAAATGAGATGTGGAAGAAGCAGAACGGATTCAAGTTCTGCGCTTCCGTATCTATTTAGGTGAGTAGCTCAATTGGTAGAGTACTGGTCTCCAAAACCAGGGGTTGCGGGTTCGATTCCTGCCTCACCTGCCTAAGAATTGATGACGCCGTCCGTAGTGGCGGCGTTTTAACCATAAAACAAGGAGTAGCCTGTGGCAGAAAAAACTGGCAAAGAAAAGAAACGCAAGAACGTCCTGGTACGTTGGTGGCGCGAGACAGTCGGTGAATTGCGAAAGGTTACCTGGCCGACACGCCAGGAAGCATGGCATCTGACCCGCATCGTTATCATAGTAATGATGATCATGAGCGCGTTGTTGTTTGTCCTGGATTTTGTGTTCTCCAAAATAATTACACAACTTCTGGTATAATATCTATTCGGTAAAAATCTTTTGAGGTACGCAGATGGACGAAAAGTTTGACTTCGATGAGGAAGAGATGCATCCCGTAGATGAACCTGGCGATCAGGTTGATGCTGATTTAACCCCAGTCGATGCCACAGAAAATTCTCCGCTCGCAGAAAACCCCGGCGATGCATCCAGTATCGGGAATGGGGAAGATGAATTGCGTGCCTGGTTTGTAATTCATTGCTATTCCGGATACGAAAAGAAGGTAAGGCATAATCTCGAACAGCGTATCGAAACCATGGGGATGAAAGATAAAATTTTTGATGTAGTAATCCCTACGCAAGAAGAGATGGAAGTGAAAGACGGCAAACGCCGAATTATTGAGCGACATGTCTTTCCTGGATATGTGCTGGTGAACATGATCCTGTCTGAAGAATCCTGGTACGTGGTGCGTAATACGCCTGGCGTAACCGGATTTGTCGGTATGGGAAATGATCCAACTGCCCTGCGCCCGGAAGAAGTTTCTCAAATTCTGCGCCGTATGGAAGCTGATGCCCCGCATGTCAAAGTCAGCTTTAAATCCGGTGAGCGTGTCAGAATTATTGATGGACCATTCAATGACTTCCGCGGAACAGTATCCGAATTGGATCTGGAACGCAATAAAGTTCGAGTGATGGTTAATTTCTTTGGTCGTGAAACCCCTGTAGAACTTGATTTCTTACAGGTTGAAAAAGCATAGTTCCAATTTGTTCTTGAAATTTGTGGGAGGATGGATACCATCCGATAAAACCACGAAGGAGTTTATAAAGTGGCAAAGAAAGTAAAAGCAATTGTAAAACTGCAAATTAAAGCAGGCAAGGCGAATCCGGCTCCCCCGATTGGTCCAGCGTTAGCCTCCCATGGTGTCAACATCATGGCCTTCTGTAAGGAATATAACGCCCGAACCTCTAATCACATGGGTGAAGTACTTCCCGCTGAGATTACCGTCTATCAGGATAGCTCCTTTACCTTTATTCTGAAATCTCCCCCCGCTGCCGAATTATTGAAAGAAAGCCGCAGGGATTGAAAAAGGTTCCGGCGTACCGAATCGTGAAAAAGTAGGACGGGTAACCCGTGCTCAGATTCGCGAAATTGCTGAACTGAAGATGAAAGACCTGAACGCGGTCAATCTGGAAGGCGCCATGCGCCAGATCGAAGGTACTGCCCGCAACATGGGCCTTAATGTTTTTGATAAATAAAACTGTGGGAGGATGAGATTTCATCCGTTTGCACCACTAAGGAGTTATGATGGCAAAACATGGTAAGAAGTATTGGGCAGCCCGCGAAAAAGTAGATGCGACAAAATATTACGCCCCGCAAGAATCCATTGAATTAGTTAAGGAATTGAACTACGCCAAGTTTGATGGCACGGTGGAAGTCCATTTGAAGATGGGTCTGGATCCACGTCAGGCAGATCAACAAGTACGTGACGTGGTGGTTTTACCCCACGGTCTTGGTAAAACCATCCGTGTGCTGGTTTTTGCTCAGGGTGAAGGCGTAGCGAAGGCACAAGAAGGCGGCGCAGATTATATCGCTGATACCGATGAATGGATTACAAAAATCCAGAATGGTTTTACTGATTTTGATGTCGCTATTGCCACACCGGATATGATGGGTAAAGCAGGACGATTGGGCCGGGTTTTGGGTCCACGTGGTTTAATGCCTAATCCTAAAGCCGGTACTGTGGTCTCAGCTGAAGATTTGCCCCGCGCAATTAATGAAGCAAAAGCGGGTCGTGTTGAATTCCGTTTGGATAAAACAGCCAATTTGCATGTACCGATCGGAAAAGTTTCCTTTGAGACCATCAAGTTGGTTGAGAATTTGTCCGCGCTGATGGATGCGATCAAGAAAGCGAAACCATCAGGAGCAAAGGGTTCATATATTCGTAAAGTGACTGTCACTTCTACGATGGGACCTGGCATCAAATTAGACAACAACATGATTCAAAACATGACGGTTGAAGAATAATTTCAACCCTAACAATTAAATAGTTCAATCTTCACCAGTGAAAGCTGGTGTCTTGAAAAAGACTTAAACTCCCGCCAAGGTGAAGACTGATATAGGTTCCCCAATTTTCTTTTGGACTATTCGGTCTTTGCCTGGCACAAAAAGGCAAAGACCTTTAATTTAATCGAAAGGAGGTGAGAACCCTTTGGCATTCACCCGAAAACATAAAGAAAGTCTATTAGAACAATATTCACAGTGGATTTCCGAAAGCCAGGCATTTTTTGTCATGGATTATGGAAAAATGACCATGCGCAGCATTGATGATTTACGGTCCCGTGTACGTAATGAAGCAGGCGGACAGTTGCATGTAGTGAAAAACACCATATTCAAGAAAGCTTTGGATAAGGCTGGCTACAGTTACACAACTGGTTTTGTAGGTCGCTCCATTATCGGATTCGCAAAAGATGATGCACCCACAATGGCAAAAGTTTTGAATGAAGCTTGTAAAAGCCCGATATTTGAATTCAAAACCGGCTACTTGGATGCAAAATCATTATCTGTTGCGAATATCAAATCGTTGGCTGAGCTGCCACCACTCCCAGTGGTCCGCGCGACCTTATTGGGAACTATCGCTGCTCCGGCAAGCAAACTGGTTCGTACTTTGGCAGAACCCGCCAGAAGTATGGCTGCTGTTGTCAAGGCACATTCTGAACCTGAAGCGGCTGTTGCTGCGTAAGTATTCGGATATCGTATTCAAGCATTTATTCTGTAAAACCCAGGGCAATCCCCTGATGAGGAGTTTATCATGGCTGATTTAAACAAGATCGTAGATATGTTAAGTGAATTAACCCTGCTGGAAGCAGCAGATCTGGTAAAACAACTGGAAGAAAAATGGGGCGTTTCCGCTGCCGCTCCTGTTGCCGCTGCTGCAGTTGCCGCTGGCCCTGCTGCCGAACCCGAAGAAGAGAAAACCGAATTTGACGTAGTCCTCAAGGACGCTGGCCCCAAGAAAATCGAGGTCATTAAAGTCATTCGCCAACTGACCAGCCTCAACCTCGTTGAAGCAAAAGGCATGGCCGAAGCTGCCGATTCCAAGGTTCTCACCCAGGTTGGTAAAGATGCCGCCAAGGATGCCAAGGAAAAATTGGAAGCTGCCGGCGCCAAAGTCGAACTGGCCTAGTTTTCAACACTTAACAATAAAAAGGCTGTCCTTCCGGTCAGCCTTTTTGTATTTAAGGAGGGGAACTTGCGTATGGTACAACGGAAATCCTGGAATAAAAAAAAGCGATGTTGAATTAACATCGCTTTTATAAAAGGCTTTGGAATTGAAATTACTATGCTTGAACCTGACGGATAACCATGACCACTTTCCCCATGATGCGGACCTGTTCGGGATTATTGATATAAATGGGTTTCATATTAGGGTTGGCGGGCTGCAAACGAATGCGTCCGTCTTCTTTGAAGAAGTATTTCAGGGTCGTTTCGTCATTATCATTCAGCCAAACCGCCACCATTTCACCATTGTTGGCCTGGATGGCGCGGCGCATAATGACAATATCACCGTCATTCACCATGGCGTCAATCATGGAATCCCCATCCACTTCCAGGGCGAAGAGGTCTTCCAGTTTTTCTTTGGCAGGCAGCATACTGCGGGCGATATCAATGGTGGATTCGGAGTCAAACAGGCTCAAATCGGATGAAGGAATTGGAATAGGCGCACTGGCAACAATCCGGCCTGCAATGGGAATGCTGAACATTTCACGCATGCTCTCTGCGGCATGGGCAAAACCCTCTTTAATGGAGGATTTTACAGAAGCAGGACCCGGATTCTCAATGAGCCGGATACTACGCGAAACGTGGGAATCCCTTTCGATATAACCACTTTTCTCGAGCTGCTTGAGGTAATAATCCACCAGAGAAGTGGAATTTACTCCAATGCTTTCCCCAATTTGCCGAATGGAGGGAGAATACCCTGAATCATCCTGAAATTGTTTTAGATAAGCCAAAATCTTTTCGTGACGATCACCCAATCCACTGCTTTTTCGCGCCATAATTTGCTCCTGCAAGCTATTATTCGAACATAATATCTATATACTACTATACCCGAACATCCGTTCTGTGTCAAGAGTACCTCTGAGTGTGGGATATGGATGGCAGAAAAAAAACAGCGGGTGCTTATGCGAAGCATCCGCTGGCAATGAATAAGAAGGAAGGTTATTTTCTTTCGGGAAAAAGCTATTTTACAAGCGTGGAATCAACACTGGGGTATTCTTTTTATATTCTTCATACCCTGTTTCTCCACCCCATTTGAGATCGGCTTTTTTCTCCAACATAGGAATGCCACTGACACGAGTGAGTAAAAGCGTCACAAACACAGGAGAGATGAGGGTTACCCATTGCCAGCCCTGCAAGATGGGCAGGGTAATCACGGCTACGCCAACCCAAAGCAGGATTTCACCAAAGTAGTTGGGGTGGCGGGAACGAGACCATAAACCCGATTGGATAAATTTACCCTGGTTGGCAGGATCGGCGCGAAACCGGTTTTTCTGCGCATCCGCAATGGCTTCGATGGTGATGCCAATGACCCAGATGAGCGTACCAAACAAGGCGAAGAGATCCAGCTCCTTGCGGGTAGTGGAAGTGATCGCCGCTAAAGCGGCAGACAGGGTGAAGGAGACCCACAGCCCCTGCAATGTCCAGGTATTTAGAAAGCGCACCAAATTGGGTTTGATTTCATCAAAACGATCGTCCTTGCCCGCCCGATGGATGCGGCGGTAAAGGAAGGTTCCCAGGCGACCTGCCCAAAGGATCACCAGAACGGCTAATAAAATTGAACGGGCATCCGGTTTGGGGCTGAATAGTACGGCAAGGAGTGTGACGCCGATATAAGTCAGGCTGCCGGTAATATCAAAGTATTTCTCTGTTTGGAAAGTGAAAGCGGGTATAAATGCAAGCCATTGGATGATGAAAATTAAGCCCACAGCCAGAGCAAAAAGCGGCGAACCAAAAGCCTGGGCACCATGCTGGCTGCCAGCCAGCGCGAGGCCGACACCAATCAGGATTACGATCAATAATACGAAAAGACCTTTTCTGGAAGAGTTATTCATAGGTTTTGTTCCTCCCTGCCCATGGTTTGAAATAGACAGGCTAAAATTAGAGTAATAAGATGGTAATATATATCAATAAATTTATTATACGTACTCTTGGTATCGGATGCCAGCAGTTAATGGAACGTTTATAAAAGCGGGGTTGGGGATTGGGTTATGCGGGCTGAATAAGGAGTTTGTAGGTTCTGTTATGTAGAGTGAATAGGGATCAAAAAAGCGGCTTGCAAGCCGCTTTTTTGAAAATGAGTTAAGGAAGAATTATTCGATGACTGCGTCAGCAGGAATAATTTTCGTACCGTTAACCATCACATCCCCAACCGGGCAGCGAGCCTTGACGAATTCCATGAATACCTTGACCTGTTCGGGAGAGGAGCTGGTCTTGATGTGGGGGGTAAAACGGACTTCTTGAAAACCCATACGTACACCCGCGGCACCCTTAAGAAATCCATCCGGGTCCAGGTCGCCTTCCAATTCCACCCAGAAATCCTGTAAATCAATTCCCTGGCTTTTCGCAAAAGCACCGGCTACGATGACCTGGCAGGAACCCAGTGCAGTTAATAAAGCTTCGACAGGATTCATTCCGGTATCCGTGCCACCTAAAGATTTAGGTTCGTCCATGCGTGCTGAAAAATTGCGGACAAAATTATCCACCTGTAAGCCAGCCACCAATTTGCTGGTAGCTTTAAATGTTTCGATTGCCATTATATTTCTCCTTAATGATCTGCAATGTTGTATTGTGAAATTAATCACAAACTAATGTTACCAATAAAGATAGAATATGTCAAATAAAAGCAGGAAATTGGGAAAGGATATATGGTAAAAGAAAAACAACGCCGACAAGAGAGAAGTTATCCGTTCAGGGGAATCGGTTTTTGATAATTTGATTGATGAAATACGACCAGGATTAAGAGAAGTGCAAAGGAACCCTGGAACCTATGAGTTCACCTCTGAAAAGTCCGGAAAAACAAAATAAAAAGTCGCCCCGTGATCAATTTCACTTTCTGCCCAAATTCGACCAGCATGGCGCTGTACGATGCGGTAGACGGTTGCGAGGCCAATACCGGTACCACTGAAATCCGAATCGGTATGTAAGCGTTGAAAGGGGATGAAAAGCCTATCAACCGCGGCTTTATCAAAACCTGCACCATTATCACGAATATAAAAAACGTTTCCTTTACCAGTAATCAGCATACACCCAAATTCAATCTGTGCTGGCTGACAGCGGGTGGTAAATTTCCAGGCGTTGGATAATAAATTTTCCAGCATGATATGAATCAGTCGAGGATCGGCGTGGATGCTTAAATCGGGTTGAATGCTAGCTACAACATTTCTGGAAGGCTCCCGGGCTTGCAGATCATCCAAAATGGATTTTACCAAATGACTCAGGGGAATATTTACGATTTGCAGTTCTCCCCGTGCCACCTTGGAAAGTTCCAACAGGGCATCCACCATTTGGCTCATCCGCTGGGAAGATTCCTGAATACGTTTTAGCACCAATTTTGCATCTTCAGGGAGTAGAGCAGTGTAATCATCAAACAATATTTGACTAAACCCATTCATATGACGCAGAGGCGCACGCAAATCATGGGCTACGGAGTGACTGAAAGCTTCCAACTCCTGATTCAAGGCAGCCAATTGACGGGTTCTCTCTCCTACTCGTTTTTCCAATTCAACATTGAGCTGACGCGTTTCGCTTTCGGCTTCTTCCAGCGCTTGCTGCTGGGTGATCAAGGTTTCATGCTGCTCGATTAATAATGCCTCAGCTTGTTCCCGGATTTTGATATCTTCCTCAAGTCGGCAGCGCATTTCATTTAATCGAGTGACCAGGTTATGTAATTCATCATTGGGTGGGGCTAATTTTCTGGGTTTCAATACCAATGGAAAATTTAAATGATCCAGGCTGAAGTTTTCCGCATAGTTCACAATTTCATTTAATGGGCGGGTTAAGAGGTTATTGACAACAACTAAAATCAACGCGGCTAGAAGGAAAGTCTGCACCGCGGAGGTGATCAACACACGCGCTAACAAACCCATGACACGCATTTGTAAAAGATTGATATCAGCTTTGACCAGTAGTTTACCCAGGGGAAAAACTTCTTGATCCTGATGATATTCAAGAGTAAAGGTTTTTAAAATAGCATTATCTTCAGCGAAATCATCTCCAGCTGTATAGATAATTCCATTTTCAACCTGCAATTCAACATAGCGGATATCTTGTAAATTTAATAGCCCCTGCAATTGAAGCTGGATTTGTGTTTTATCAAAATGCCAGAGACTGTTGGATAAACTGGGCACCTCAATAACTTCAATTTGAGCCAGCCTGTTGTTTAACATGGCTAATTCTCGATTGTATTCCAATCGAATCTGAACAGCCGTGGTTAACATGATGATCAGGAAGCTCCAGACCAGCACAATTAATACAATTCTGCGTGCAAGTGGGTAGGATGAAGTATATTTATTCTTTGCCATTACGCCTCATCCTTCAAGTGTGCATACCCGCATGATTTCTGCATAACGACCACTTTCCCTTAATTGCTGCATGCCAAGGTCAAATAAGGCCATGCGTGATGCATTTTGCGGAATGGCTCTGGATAAAAGTAAATAAGTATTAAATTCCGAGAAAGCATTGGGTGAAGCAATTAAAGAAGCCTGCTCTTCTTCGGGAAATATTTTTTTTATCAAATAATGCCCCACATTTCTTTCCATTGGAAATATATCAATTCTTCCAGCCAGCAGCATCTCCAAATTTGCTTCGTCACTTGAGCTTTCAATAAATGTAACCGTTCCTTTGGATATCAATTCTTGAAAAGCATCACTGTAAACGTATCCCGTGGTTAATCCGACCCGCTTGCCGTTCAGATCTTCCAGCGACTGCCAAACAAAAGGCTGGTCCTTGCGGTAATAAAACACCCATTCCTGGATCGTGGTGGGCTCAGCACTGGTGAAGAATATTTTTCGAAATTCAGGCGTGTCATCCCAGGCAAGCGTGCCATCCCAATCCCTATTTTGGGAAAGGGATAAACTACGAGCCCAGGGAAAATAACCATAGTCTACCTTGATGCCTTGCAAGGCAAAAGCCTCTGCTATTGCCCATGAATCACATCCGCCATGCGGCAAATCGGCACCGTTGTATGGCGGCCAATAGCCGTTGGCAAGGCGGATTGTGTTTTCAGGTATGGTTGTAGGTGCTGGTAAAGCTCTGGTGATGTTGGAAGGAGTGATTTCGGGCGTGCATGCTGTGACAGGTAGAATGAAGGAAATCATCAAACCCATCCAAAAAAGGACAGAAAACATATTTGTATTTTCCCTTTCCTTTTTATTCAAGGTTTTCAAAAACCAAAGCATGATTGCTAAATCCTTTTGCCGGTAAAAAAAATACTAAATCAATAAAATATTAATACTATTATATAGAGTTATCCAATATTTTCCCCTTTATTGTCCATAAAAAGCATCTGTATCTCAATACCGGAAACGATATTTTCCCAACCTTATGGATGGAAAAAAGGGCCGAAATAACCCCTGAATCCAACTTCTGCAGGGTTTTATTAACTTTAGTAAATACGAACATTTATTGGGTGGCATCTCATCAAGGATCGGGATTGAAACGATGCTTGATGACATCAAAAGTCTCTCGAGCGCTGCCAGCAGGTCCTTCCCGGCCAAGGTAAAAATAGGCTGCGCTTATTTTATATTCCTGACCGCCGTTGATGCCAACCACCCACTGCACTTCAGAACGCTTGATCTGTTCATCCCCATATGTCATTTGACCGAGCGGCAGGATTAAGGTGATAGGACGCATTCCGAGTGCATTTTCAAGTTTATCCAGACTGGTTTTGATTTCCGGATAGATGGCCTTTGGGGAAATCTGCTGGACATCAAGCAGGTTACGGTGGGTGTCGGTGTGCGTGGCAATTTCCCAGCCCATGCCGGAGAGCTCTTTTAGCGTGGCCACTGTCTCAGGATCGGTATAATCATTTTCAGTGATTACCCCCAGGACAGCCGGGTAGCCGGCTTCTTTTAATAAATCAATCATTTGCAGCACATCAGGTGCGATGGGATAGCGCAGGTAAATATCATCGATGGTGATAATGAATAACTTTCCTTGCTGCGTGGCGCTCAGGTCCGGGTTTTGACTAAGATTCCGATAGGTAACAACCTGCAATTCTTCTTGATCCAGGATAGCGATGAAATCTTTCAGGAAGGTGAGGGTGTCAAACTTGGCATTGGGACGGTGCAGCATTAAGGTCAGCGGTGTTTGGCGTTGGTTGGGTAATGGGGTGGGGGTGTTTTGCGGTGTAGCCGTCTGAGTGACTGTGGGGGTTAAACTGGGTACAAGCTGTGTTCCTGTTTTGGTGGGGGCATTTGTCATTGAAGCTTGTTGGGTAGGCACGGGATTTGAATCTGGATTGCAGGCAGGCAGCAACAATGTTAAACAAGCTGCCAAAACCAGGATGTGGAATTTATTCATGAAGCAACCTTTTGTACGCAGACGTTGTTTTCCTCAGACAATTTAAGGACTGGGATAAATGGCATTTGTGAACAGAAAATTTATTCCCTGCTCTGGGCAAGTATACAAATTGAAATATTTTGTTTATGCAATTGGATGAGGTTACTGCCTCGTAGCTTCAAAGGTTCCCCGGGTGCCGTCTCCGTGCCACCATTCCCCGCTCATCGTATTTTCATCGGAGAGGGTTCCCATCCAATTTTCAGAAACCGTCAGACGGATTTCATCCTCTTGCAAAGTAAAGGTTCCTTCGATTTCTTCCTGATCATAATTGAGGATGAGATAGGAACCGTTCATCGGGTTGCCGCTGAAGGTAATTGTACCTTTATCATATGGATTGCCATCACTGGTGTACATGGTGTAATCCCAGGTGCCTATGATATTGTACTCGTATGAGGCAATACAAGCGGTTAGGACCAGAAAACTCATTACTGCGATGAGCCATAGTAAACGTGTTTTGGACCCTCTTGCAAGTCTTAAATTGTGAAATGTCTTCATTTTATCTTTCCCTATTTGTCCCCGATGGATCGTATGATCTCAAAGTCTTGACGAATTCTGATCATCCCTCTGGATTTGATTATAGCAGAAGACAAAAAAACTAAAAATGAAAAAGGGGTCTCAATTAATCCGATAAATGGGTAAGGCTCCAGGGCACCCTGAAGATATCCGGGGAGCGATTGCAGTGAGTTATCGTAATTGAAAGGCAATTTGGATATATTTTGGACACCTTCACCCGGAGTTGAAAGTTATAATTCTGTACAATGAGGTGTAGATAACTATGAGACCATCCTGGGATGATTATTTTATGAAAATTGCAGAGGACGCCGCTACCCGCAGTACCTGTGACCGCGCACTGGTGGGGGCTGTTCTGGTTCGGGATAAAAACATTATTGCCACCGGGTACAACGGCTCACCCCGCGGGCTGGAACATTGTGATGATATTGGTCACTTGATGGTGGATGGGCATTGTGTGCGCACGGTGCACGCAGAAGGGAACAGCATCATCCAGGCGGCTGTGCATGGGGTCTCCACCCAGGATGCCACCTGTTATGTGACCCATTTTCCCTGTTTGATTTGCTCCAAGCATCTGATCAATGCCGGTATCAAACGTATTGTCTATCGGGAAGCATACCGCAAGGACGAGATCGCTGTACAAATGTTGGGCGAAGCCGGGGTGGAGCTGGTGCAGATGTAAAGAGGCATAGGGGGCAGCACAGGATCAGCAGGTTCCCCGGAATTGTATGTTTGGATTTTTTTATAGGATGCATTGCCAATGCATCCTACGGCTTTTTTTATTGAGAAACAGGAACAATACGGGGTCAAAGTCTGGAAGTCTGGCGCAAGGAAGAGATTGCTATGCAAATGGCAGGGGAAGAGGGTGTGAAGCTGGTTCAGATGTAGATTAAAAAGATGGATGTGTTTACAGCATTTGGATATTTAGGGCAGGAATGTGTGGGATACCCTGCCTTCCAATGGCGCTAAACTGCGCGATTGCACCCATACTGTTGGGTAAGTTGTTTTCCTCGTGGGGAGGTTTTGGAATCAATTGAATGGCATCCACACCAAATCTGTCTATCGAGAATATTGAGCCTTCAAAACGAAATATCTTACCCATGAGTAAACGCTATAATAAATGATCAATGAATGCAGAAACCATGGGAGAAAACAGCTATGCCAAATCCTTCAGGGAAAAACAAATCTACGATCTGGATCTGGGTGATCGGGATTGGAATAATCAGCTTTTGCTGCTGCAGCGCACTTGCTGCAGGCGGATTCATCCTGTATCGCACTCAAAATGGAACAGATCACGAGGTGGTTTCTCAAGGAATAACGGATAATCCAACGTTAAATCTCCCTGGGAACACACCAGCCGTAGAGGTGGAAATCACCCAGACACCTGAACAAGTATCGGAACAAGGTTCCTGGATTGAAGAAGAAAATAGACTGTTGGCGGTCACCGCATCCGGATTATGGCTGATCGATGAAGCCACCCGGGATACCGTGCAACTGAGCACGGATCCAGTGGATGTCCCATACGTTAAATCTCAGGGATTGGCAGCAAATAAACAATATTATGCGTACATCAGCGGATTGGAAGATCAGATCAATCAACCGGTTCTGGTTGTGGTTGACCTGGCGAGTCAACGCAATATCCTGAGATTGGCCCTGGACGGTCCAAACAGCCAGGTTAATGCCCAGATGTCCATCGGCGACGCCCCTTTTGAAGCACAGCGGGCCATGCAGTACATTGACAGCCTGGCCTGGTCCCCTGACAGCCAGAAACTGGGCTTCATTGGCGCCATGGATAGTGACAACAGCGACGTCTATTTATATGACCTTTCTGATCAATCTGTCACCCGGCTGACCCAGGAAGAGAGTAATGCAGCTTCTTTGCATTGGTCCCCGGATGGGCGCTATATAGAATATATCTCGATCAACAGTTTCGGGACGGGCGCCGGCTTTGATATGGATGCTGTTCGGATTTATGATCTGGAAAGCGCACAATCCAATCGGCTTGAATCGTCTGGCAGTGCGGATGAGGCGTTTTTGGCGTGGGTAGATGATCATTCCTTCAGCATCTACAGCTGGGACGTGGTTTGCACAGACTACAATTTGCGCCTGGTGGATGTTAACACGCTTACCCAGCAATCGCTGGTGAACAGCTGTTTTTCATCCGTGGATTACAACAGCGATGCGAAATTTGGTATTTTTGCGGTTACTGATTTTGATGAAAAAAACTGCAGCTGCGCCGAACCCCGTCAGGCCGGGACGTATATTTTTGGCGAAAGTGTCCCTGTAAACGGTGATAATGAGCATATTCGTAAATTTGATGAAGTCATTGCCTATGGGGTGGAATCGCTTTCGCGGACAAATTTGTTTGCCGTTTACAGTGACGGGGGTCTGGATCATCTCTACGATACCAAAGGCTCCTTCCTTACCATTCCGCCCGAAGTGCTGGGTTTAAAACCTTATCCGGCGCCTCAAGCAGATTCGCTGTGGGCCTGGTCCTCCTATCATGCCGGAAAAACCGGCTTATGGCTCAGCGGAGGCAGCCTGCCTGCGCCGCTGGAGATCTCGCCCTTATTTAGCGGCGCACCGGCATGGAGCAGTGACGGTCAGCGTTTGTATTTCTTTGAGATGAACCGTTTGTTTTATGTGGAAGCCCCCGCGTTTGATGCGGTCTTGCTGGTCGAGATTCCGGGCGGGGAGATATTGAATTTGGTGAAATGAGCGGATTTTTTCTGGCACAAGGACGAGATCGCCGTGTAGATGTTGGGGGAAGCCGGGGTGGAGTTGGTGCAGCAGGAAATCAGATATTTCAACTGAATGGTTTGTTTGGATTGCTTAATAGGATGCATTGGCAATGTATCCTAAGGTTAAATTAAAGCTATCCTCCATTAAGTATAAATGTATAAAAAAACCGTCCCTTCCCAAACCTTTCTCTTTATGCTATACTCCAGTACAGTATACACCCGAGAGGTAAGTTCATATGCCCATTTACGAATATATTTGTCAACGCTGCGGCACCCCCTTTGAGAAGCGCATTTCTTTCTCCGAGGTCGATCAACTGCCGGCGTGTCCCAATTGCAATAGCCCCGAAACGCGCAAACGCATATCCCTGTTTGCCTCGCGCTCGGATGGTTCCTCTTTCAGCGGGGGGAGTTCGTCCTCGTCCTGCGGGGGCGGGTCAGGGCGCTTTACTTGAGGTAGCTAACCTGGATGAGTTGCGTGTCAACTCTAAACGAATTATAAAAATAGTGCGTGATCAACGCACCCCCCCGAAAAAAAAAGAGTGATTTGCCCACGGAAGAACGAATGAGTGACGAACGGATGCAAAGTAAAAAAACCATCCTGGCACGGCTGAAACGGATCGAAGGTCAGGTGCGCGGGATTCAAGCCATGGTGGAAGCCGATCGCGAGTGCGGCGAGATTTTACAGCAGCTCACTGCGGTGCGCTCGGCGGTACACAGCACCAGTGTCGAAGTGCTGGAGACGTATGCCCAATCCTGCATGCTGGCGGAAGGCGAAACCAGCCTGGATCCACAGCGTCAGGTGTTGTTGAATAATTTCATCACGTTGATTGGACGAAGCAAGGTTTTTAATAGGAGGCAGGAATGGCAGAAGCAAAGGTTAAATGGGTACAGAGCGGCACGTTTCTCGGGGTGGATTCCACGCAGCATTCGGTGGTGCTTTCCACGCCGGGCGACGGCATCGGCATGAAGCCCTCCGAGATGTTGTTGGTGGCGCTGGCTTCCTGTACGGCCGTGGACGTGGTCAGTATTTCCGAGAAGAAGAAACAGCCGCTGTCCTTCCTGGAGATCCAGGTCAAAGCCGAGCAGGACGAGAATCCGCCCTGGCCGTTCCGCAAGATTCATCTGCACTATGTGGCCAAAGGCGAGGGCCTGACCGAGAAGGACCTGGCGAAGGCCATTGAATTATCGGAAGAAAAATATTGCTCCGTAGCCGCCACCGTGCGCGGCGTGGCGGAGATCACCACCAGTCATGAAGTGTTAGGGTAGGGAATTTCAATAATAAAAGTGATTGCGTGTTAGCGTTGAGATTGCCTACCCCAGCAAGGACAGGCCGCTCGCTGAAGAATGCTTACTTGCAATGACACTATGTGTGTATCTCTTGAAGATTATTGGCCAGAGTAGACGCCTTATCCAGCCAGCATTAGGGCGCGAGCCTCGCGCCCCTACACTTTCCCCGTTTCTTTTTTGTATGCAGTACGTTAAACTTGGATTTTTAAGATGACATTTGAACTGGCTGGGTCTTCCTCCCCTAAAAATCCAACAGCAAACATGATGGAAACCAAATGAACGGATTTTTGGGGGAGGTGCAGGAGGGGGTGGTTTGTGGCAGGAAGTTGAGACAGCTACATTCCTGTGATACAAGAGAGTCAGTCTGTGTTCTGGTCACATCTGCCCATTTTCCTTAAGAATGAAGTACGTTAGCGCTGTGGTTTTACTCGCAATGACAAAAGTTGACTAATTTGCGATATTAAGCTTTGCAATCAAAATCCAAAAGCAATTTTAGGGCAGGCTACTATAGTATGTTTTCTGCGCAAGTTTCCAAAGCGTTGGTATAATCAGACCAGACTGAATTGTTGGTCTGATTTTTTTCTTAAGGAGCTCTTCCATGGCCTACGCAGGCGTACTTGAACGTTATCGATCCTATCTTCAGATTCCCGACCATACTAAAACAGTATCCTTGCTGGAAGGCGACACGCCCCTGATCTCCATGCCGCGTCTCGCGGATGAGTTGGGCGGTGGTTTTGAATTGTTTGTTAAATATGAGGGCTTGAATCCGACCGGCTCTTTTAAAGACCGCGGCATGACCGTGGCGATCAGTGAAGCCTACGGACGCGGCGCCAAAGCCGTGATCTGCGCATCCACCGGCAATACCTCGGCCTCTGCGGCGGCCTACGCCAATCGCGCCGGGATGAAAGCCGTGGTGATCATTCCTGAAGGTAAAGTGGCTGCCGGAAAATTGGCCGGAGCCATTGCCTACGGCGCGCAGGTGGTGCAGATTCGCGGTTCTTTTGATGATGCCCTGACCCTGGTAATGAAAATCAGCAATCAGCACCCGATTGTGCTGGTCAATTCGCTCAACCCTTACCGCCTGGAAGGCCAGAAGACTTCGGCCTTTGAGATCTGCGACGTCCTCGGCTCTGCCCCGGATTGGTTGTGCTTACCGGTCGGCAATGCCGGGAACATCACCTCCTATTGGATGGGTTTCCTGCAGTACAACGCCGAAAAGAAAACCGGTCTGCCACAGATTTTGGGCGTGCAGGCAGCCGGCTCCGCGCCGCTGGTGCTGGGTCATCCGGTGGAACATCCGGAGACGGTTTGCACCGCCATTCGCATCGGCAAACCTGCCCGCGCGGAACAGGCGCTGGAAGCAGCCGAAGAATCGAAGGGCAAAATCATTGCCCGCAGTGATGACGACATCCTGGCCATGCAGCGCCGATTGGCAGCGCATGGGGTCTGGGTGGAACCCGCCTCTGCGGCCGGTCTGGCCGGTTTGAAAGCTGAACTGGATGATGGTACGATCAATGTGAAAGGCAAGCGCGTGGTGGTGGTCTGCACCGGCCACGGCATGAAAGACCCGGATATCATCGTTAAGAACATGACGGCTCCCGTTGTAGTGGATGCCGATTTTCACGCGTTGGAAAAAGTGATTTTACAATGACCCTGCAGCATGAGAAGGCCTATGTACGTGTGCCGGCTTCCTCGGCAAATTTGGGACCGGGTTTTGATACCCTGGGTCTGGCGCTCAATATTTGGAATGAAGTGCGCTTTCAAGTGACCGGGGAGAACCTGGTGGTACAGAACCGCGGGGTGCTTTCCGAATTCATTCCCAAGCCCGAGGAAAATCTGCTGGTGATTGCCGCCAAACGGGTTTTTGCCCAATGCGATGAGGAATTTCCGCGCGGTTTGAGCCTCGAAAGCCAGATTCATATTCCGGTTCGGTCCGGCATGGGTTCCAGTGCCGCCACTATTCTGGCCGGTATTCTGGGCGCGGACAGCCTGTTGGGCAATCCGCTGGACCGCGGCGAAATATTAAAAATTGCCGGCGAGATGGAAGGCCATTATGATAATGCTGCCGCCTCTTTGTTTGGCGGTTTGACCCTGGCATTGGACCGTCCCATGGGGACACTGGTACGCCGTTATGATGTACCGGCCTATCAACTGGTGATCTGCACGCCCAAGTTGGGACCAACCACCGGTGAAATGCGCAAGATTCTGCCGCAAACGGTCAGTTTGAGTGATGCGATATTGAATATCGGCAATGCCGTAGCAGTGGTGGATATGCTGCGCAGCGGATCGATCGGCATGCTGGACGTGGTCATGCAGGATACATTGCACCAGCCCTTCCGCCTGCAATTGATTCCGGGCGCCGAGCAGGCCATGCAGGCTGCGCGGGCTGCGGGCGCCAAAGCTGTGGCCATTTCCGGCGCTGGCCCCAGTTTGATTGCTTTCTGTCTGCCGGACCAGGCTGCCCAGTCGGTTGGCCAGGCGATGATTCAGGCTTTTCGTCAGTTAAATCAATCGGCTACATTCTTGATTACCACTCCGGCCGAGACAGGCGCGCAGGCATTTGCGTAAGATTTGAGTATCTTTGTATATATAACAAAATGTAGAGGCAATTCAATGTACCCTTCAGGGTATGAATTCCACTACGTTTTTATCCATCATCAGGGTATGAATTGCCCCGACGGTAATACATATTACCCCCAATCCATCAACAACACTTTGCGGATGTGCACCAGTCCCGAATCGAAGGTGGACATATTAATTATCAGTGGTCTACCATGTCTGCCGGGAGACTGGTTCCGGGATATGGATTCTAACGAAAAGGACTTGTATTTCCTTTTTTGTTTTGTTATTATATATCTAAATTCTATATAACGCGTATCTATATATAGAGGATCTATATGCCAAAACTTAACAATTCTGCAACTCCCCTTAGCGAAAGCACTTTATTTATTATGCTCAGTTTATCCAGCAAGCCTTTACATGGGTATGCAATCATGAAGGATGTGCTTGACATCAGTCGGGGACGCGTGAACTTGACGGCGGGTACGCTTTACGGTGCATTGAAAAGATTGCTTAATCAAGGCTGGATCGAACGTATACCTGCCAATGAAGAAGAAACCGCCAATCCAGGATTGCCGCGTAAAGCTTATCGGTTAAGCAGCAAGGGACGTGAAATTCTTAATGCTGAAATGGAACGTGTGCGGGTGGTCGCTGAGGTTTTACGCTTACATAAGGCGAATTACGTATGAAGAAAAACCTTTATTCTTCCTTACTATACCTGTACCCGGAAGAATTTCGTCATGAATTTGGGGACGAATTATTGGTGGTTTTTACTGCCAAATGCGAAGATGCACGTCAATCCGGGTGGTTTGATTTGGTGGTTGTATGGTTCCGTGAAATCATAGAGTTTCCAGGGAATCTACTCACAGAATATTGGCTGCAGGTTCACGGCAGGAAATCAATTGGAGGGTTTGAAATGGGTATTCAACCGGATAAAAAAGCTGTGGTGACTGTTGTTACACCGCTCTTGTTTGGCATCGCCTTATGGATCATGAATCCGCCCTATATGAATAAGTTATTCTCTACTATGCTGGGACTGCTATTTCTCAGTTGTGTCGTATTGATTCTGGCGGTAAATACGTTTCTAATCCTTGGCTTTTGGAAAAAATCACGCTTATGGATTGGCTTACTGGCAGTTGTGGCCGTCATGATTATCATGTTTGCACCGGCATTTCTGCATTTGATTGCATCTGAATATATCGCAAGTTCCATACCTGGGACCGTTGCATTCATTGCGCTAATGCTATGTGATATCGGTTTGCTGATCGCCCTGGTTTGGTTGAGTAAAAATGTGAAGTCAGTACAAAGTTCCTGATGAGGTATGGGTGGGCTCTCTTTGAGGATAATCTTCGTCACCAATTCGGCTTATACCGGCATGCGGGCGTTTGCATGAGATTTAAGTATCTTTGATGGATTAAAAACGTAACGGCGATTCAAAGTACCCTTCAGGGTATGAATTGCCGCTACATGGATAAATTCACATAAAGGACTGCTCAATTATCAGTGGTTTTCAATGCCTGCAGGGAGATTGCCGCGGTCCATTAGGCGAACCCATATCAACATCTATCGGGCCTCGCAATGACATGCAACTTGTGTCATTGCGAGAAGGGCGCTTTTTGCCCGACGTGGCAATCTCAACACCAGCTGTGTATACGATAGATAAACTGAGAGCTTATGAATATTTTGATGATTCTAATGAAAATCCATCTAACATGGAGATTGCCACGCCCCGCCAGAATGAACTAAGGACAGTGCCGCATAGGGCTCGCAATGACATGACACCTAAGAAATAACGGAGCTGATAATCTTCTCATCACATCTACCCAGTTTCCTTAAGAATGAAGTGCGTTAGCGCTGTGGACTTACTCGCAATGACACTCAAACCATTATGTCATTGTGTTGGCGTTTATACTATCTGCAGTATGGAAATTACATAGAAAAAAACACCTCCCGATTTGGGAGGCGTTCTGCATAACTGAATATATTTTACGCCATCAACAACACTCTGCGGATGCGCTCCAGGGCCCAATCGATGGTGGCTTTGTCAATCACCAGGGGCGGGGCAAAGCGGATCACGTTTTCATGGGTTTCCTTGGCCAGGATGCCTTCGGTCTGCAAGGCTTCGCAGAATCGACGGGCGCCTTTGGCTTCGGGTTTCAATTCCACACCAATCAGCAGACCCTTGCCGCGCACTTCTTTGACGTGCGGACTGGGGATTTCTGCCAGTTGATCCATGAAATAGGCGCCTAGTTTTGCGGCATTTTCTACCAGGTTTTCTTCTACCAGAACCTTGAGCGAGGCGCGTGCCACAGCCGCGGCCAGCGGATTGCCGCCGAAAGTGGAGCCGTGTTCGCCGGGTTGGAACAAACCCAGGAGTTCCGGGTCGCCCAAAATGGCGGAGACGGGGTACATGCCGCCGCCCAACGCCTTGCCCAGGATCATAATATCCGGACGGACGTTTTCGTGCTGGCAGGCAAATAATTTACCGGTACGGCCCAGGCCGACCTGAATTTCATCGGCCACGAAGAGCACGTTATTCTTTTTGCACAAGTCGGCGACCTGTTTCAAGTATCCGGCAGGCGGGACGATGACACCGGCTTCTCCCTGGATGGGTTCGATCATAATCGCGGCGGTGTTCGGGGTAATCGCAGCTTCCAGGGCTTTGGCATCGCCATAAGGCACGTTGATGAAACCGGGTGTGAAAGGCCCAAAATCGTCCCGGTAGAAGGGTTCGGTGGAGAAGGAAACGATGGTGATCGTCCGCCCGTGGAAGTTGTTGCCCACGGTGATGATCTCCGCCTGGTGGCGGGGAACTTTCTTGACCTGGTAAGCCCACTTTCGCACCAGTTTCAACGCGGTTTCCACGGCTTCTGAACCGGTGTTCATCGGCAGGGACATGCTGTAGCCGCTCAGATCAGACAGTTCCTTGTAGAACAAGGGCAGCTGATCATTGCGGAAAGCGCGCGAGGTCAGGGTCAGTTTTTGGGCCTGATCCAGGAAAGCTTTGAGGATTTTGGGGTGTAAATGCCCCTGATTGACGGCCGAATAGGCGCTCAGGCAGTCCAGGTAACGTTTGCCATCCACATCATAAACCCACACACCTTCCGCACGTTCGATGACGACATCCAGTGGATGGTAATTATGGGCCCCATATTGATCTTCAAGATTAATATAATCTTGGGTCTTCATTAAATTAATTCTCTCCCATGACCTCCACCAAAACGGCCTTTTGGGCGTGCATGCGATTTTCCGCCTGATCAAAGAGGGCTGAATGCGGGCCGTCGGCAACTTCATCGGTGATTTCCTGGCCGCGGTGGGCGGGCAGGCAGTGCATCACAATGGCTTTCGGGTCGGCTTTGTTCACCAGATCAGCATTGACCTGGTAACTTGGCAAAGACCTTCAGCCGCTCGGCTTCTTCAGCTTCCTGGCCCATGCTGGTCCAGGTATCGGTATAAATCACATTGGCCTGTTTGACAGCCTCAATGGAGTCTTTTTCTATGCGGATTTTGGCGCCGGATTGTGCGGCGAGTTTGTGGGCAATGCTCAGGGATTTTTCGCTCAAGTCGTAGCCTTCGGGGCTGTTCATGGTGAAGTTGGCGCCCAGCTTGGTGCTGATGTGCATCAGGGATACGGCCACATTGTTGCCGTCCCCAATGAAGGTGACATTGAGTCCCTTGAGATTACCGAACTTCTCATAGATGGTGAGCGCGTCCGCCATGCCCTGGCAGGGATGGTTGTAATCACTGAGGCCGTTGATCACCGGCACGTTGGACCATTTGGCCAGTTGCAGCACATGATCGTGCTCGAAAACACGGGCCATGATGCCCTGTGCATAACCGGCCAATACCCGGGCTACATCCGCAATCGATTCCCGCTTGCCCAGTCCGATTTCGTTCGGAGAAAGATAGAGCGCATCACCACCCAGGTGTCGCATGGCCATATCAAAGCTGACGCGGGTTCGCAGGCTGGGTTTTTGGAAAATCATTGCTAATACCTTGTTCTTGAGGATGGGTTTATTGCCACCCGCAAAATGCTCTGCTTTTAATGTGACGGCCAGATCCAGTAACGACTGGATTTTTTCGGCTGGATAATCGGCAATTGCTATAAAATCTTTTTTCATACTTCCTCCGAATTACGCTCATCATGCCCTGCATGATGAAAAAGTTGATCCACCCGGCGGATCAACCGCCGGATGGGGTTTCGCATGTTATTTGGCGAATTTTTTGTGCAGGATGTCGGTTAAAGTCGGTACACCGATTTCCTGCAGTTCGTAGCGTACGCGCTGCATCGGTTTTTTGACTTTGACCACCCGGGTCATATCGATGGGAGTGCCGGATACAATTATATCCACATCTGCACGATCGATGGTTTTTTCAAGGTCTTTCATCATTTGCTTGCCATAGCCCATGGCAGGCAGAATGGGGCCGGTGCCGGGATATTTCTCGTAGGTCTCTTTGATGGTACCCACTGCAAACGGGCGTGGATCGACGATTTCGGCAGCGCCAAAGCGGCGGGCTGCCACCCAACCGGCACCGTAAGCCATACCGCCGTGGGTCAGGGTCGGGCCGTCTTCGATGACCAGCACACGTTTGCCGCGGATGGCTTCGGGATCGTCCACAAAGAGCGGACTGGCGGCTTCGATGACGATGGCGTTCGGGTTGAGCCTATACAGGTTCTCGCGAACCAGAAGGACGTTGGCGTAATCGGCAGTATCGACTTTGTTGATCACAAAGACATCCGCCAGACGGACATTGGTTTCGCCGGGGTAGTAGGTTAATTCATGGCCGGGGCGCAGCGGATCGGCGACCACAATGTGCAGATCGGGTATGTAGAAGGGGAAGTCGTTGTTGCCGCCATCCCATAGGATGATATCCACTTCCTGCTCAGCCTGGCGCAAAATAGCTTCGTAATCCACGCCGGCATAGACGATGACGCCATTATCGAGATGGGGTTCGTACTCTTCCCGTTCTTCGATGGTGCATTCGTGTTTGTCCAGGTCCGCGTAGGTGGCAAAACGCTGTACAGCCTGTTTGGCCAGATCGCCGTAAGGCATGGGATGGCGAATGGCAGCGACTTTGTAGCCCATCTCGATCAGGATCTGGGAGACACGGCGGGTGGTCTGGCTTTTACCGCAGCCGGTGCGCACGGCGCAGATGGAGACCACGGGTTTGGTGGATTTCACCTGGGTGGTGTTGGTACCCATCAGGCGGAAATCGGCACCGGTGGCGTTAACCAGGCTGGCTTTGTGCATGACAACTTCGTGAGGGATATCGCTGTATGCAAAAACAACCTGTTCAATTTTCTCATCCTTAATCAAGCGAACCAGTTCGCTTTCATCATAAATGGGGATGCCGTCCGGGTAAAGTTCACCAGCTAATACGGCGGGGTACTTGCGGCCGTCAATATTGGGGATCTGAGCTGCGGTAAACGCAACAACTTTGTAGTCCTTGTTGCCACGGAAAAACACATTAAAGTTGTGAAAATCGCGGCCCGCTGCGCCCATAATCAATGTTCGAATGGGATTCATAAATCAAACTCTCCTTCTAAAATAAAATGATGTTGCCATCCTTTGATGACAATGCAAACCGGAAAACAGATACGCTGGCAATCCGGCGTCTTCCCACTCCTCCGCGTTGCCCGCTTGCAGAAGCGGGTGATGACGAAGGATTTTGAGCATTGTTATTCAAATTTCTTCAAGCGGGCTGAGAATGACCGCTGATCGAGATGCATTCCGATGGATTTTGCGAACTTAAAACAAAATACCGCCAGAATGGAGGATGGCGGAAAGCTTGTTGGCGGTGTGTGGCGAGGGGCTCCACAGGATTGGGCGTATGCAGACTTTCGGCAAGCTTTCCCCCAAAGCCCAACCAGAACACCGATACTCCCAACTTCCTTCAACGCGATCAGTAAAACGAAAAATTGTCTTATATATTATCCACAGCGCGCTCACGCCGGGGATAAATTTTCTCTGCACTCTTGAGTATATGGAAATTTGAGGAATTGTCAATGGTGAGGGGGAGAAGAAGATATAAGACCTATTTATTTACTATGTTAATTTGCGATCAGCTTGGTATTTTAGGTGTTTTCTACGATATGATTCAACTCCACCTTCCAGATATTTAATTACTTCATCAGAAATAGGACTATTATCCATAGACCCGGAATAAATTACCTTTCCTTTATTTGCTGAACTCTCTAATATTATAAATTTATCTGTATCTGATGAAACAGCAACACTTGAACTATGAGTAGTTGAGATAAACTGTCTTTGGTTTTTAGAATTTCGAACTTTTACACAAACATCTTCCCAGATGGATCTTATATCCAAGGAGTCTTCTGGCTGATCAATTACTACGGGCATTTTTCCATCACTTAATGCCATTATTAGCAAAGCTATACTTTTTTGTCCTACTGAAATTTCATTTAATGTCCTATATTCATCATTCCCGATATTAAATAAAATTTCTGGTATGTCTTGTGGTGTAACTTTATATTGTAATTTGAGTAATTCTTCATAATCTATTGATTCAAGTAAAAAACTAGCTAAAGATATCATTCGATCAATTTGAATATCAGAATTTTTCGCGATCTCCTCTATCGTTTTCTTCTGTAAAGAAGCAGCATATCTTAATAGAGATAGAATTAATTCGCGTGGTCGAATATTATTGCAAATTTTTTCGATTTCTATATCTTTTAAATATGAACCTTTTTTTAATTCTAACAGTTTTTCACGAAATGCTTCTTTATTTGAACCTTCATGAATAAATAATTTCAAACGTCCAGCAGAATCCTCTTGAAATTTTATGCATTTTTGTTTCCGTTTTGTAGTGTATTCCGAATATATTTTTTCTAAGGCATCGAGTAGTTTTTCTCTTTGTCCGGAAATAGTGGCGATTGAATCTTTTTTTGTTGTGCATCTTTTAGTTTTGATAATAATATTCCAAGTTGTTTGTTTTTTTGTTCACGCTCAACAGCTAAAGATTTTAAATCACCACCGGAACTTTGAATATGTGATTCATATTCTTCTTTTGCTCGCTCTAATTGAGGTTCCCATATTTCATATTCTTTATGAATTTTCTGATGTGTTTCAAAAATCGATTTATTCGTTTTGCTTAACTCATCAATAATTTCATTTTTAATTTTATTAATAGTATCTAGATTTCTTCTTAATGCTGCATCGGTTTTAAATTCTTTAGGTATTTCTGGAATTTGCAATTCTGATATTTTGTTGATATTTATAGTAGTACTGGATTTAATGAAATCGATAAAGCTTGTTTGTGAAGTGAATATGGTTTCTTTTTTCTCTAGAGTTTGTAATTTTTCAAAAATTGGATGTTTCAAGGCAGCATCTATTCGCTTAATATCTTCTTCCAGAGTCATTATTTGAGTTTTAAGATTAGATACAATTGGAAATGCATTCAAACAATCAGCCATTTTTTTATCCAAATCATTTAGTTCATTTTCGACACCAATGATTTGATGTTTATATGTGCGAAAATCAAAAAACTGATCTATAAAAGCTAACTGTTCATTTTCTTTTTCTGCGATTCTAATTATTTCATTTTGACTTAAAAATAAAACAGGGAATAATTTGGCGGGATCAAAATCTATATTATATGGATGATTTTGTGCTGGCTGAAATGTGCGCTTGAATTTAATTTCAGATTCGGAATCATCAATTATTGTAATTTCAACTGACTCGTAATCACCTAATCTTTTAGCGAGTTTGCTTTGATGATCATTAAAAATTTCAGGTTGATTGGGGGGCTGGTTTAATACAAATCGAAGTAGTTCAATTATTAAGGATTTCCCCGTTCCTTTTCCACCTAGTATTGAATTAAGACCAGAATGGAATACAAAATTTTGATTTTCTAGAAAACCACCCGAAATTGAAACCTCTTTTATTCTTGGATATGTATATTCTTTGTAATCAAAAGATTGAATAATTCTTACATCTGGATCAGCAAAACATTGGCGGATGCCATCTATGTTGATTTTTTCTAGTTTGAAATAAGAAAATCTATTTCCAATACCTTCTAAACAATGATCATCTGATACATCTGACTTTTTACAATCCGAAGCTTGATATACTGCAAGCTTGCGCTTGTAAGTTGGATCATTTCCATCTAATAAATCTATTGCTCGACGTTTTTTATTAGCTAGATCTTTATTATCAAAGTCGGTTGCTTCAATTGCCAATAAATTAGGATGTTTAATGATTATTGTCCTTTGCTCTCCCGCCATGTCATGTAATATACCTTTTGAGGAGTTTACATGTGCTGGTATTGCTAATCCACCCCATTGTTGAACAATAATTTCGATGGCTTCTATAATGTCAACTTTCGTGATAGCGGTTTGTTTACCTTGTTCATCTGGTTGTATACCTAATGAATTTAATAATCCAGATATATGTATTGATTCTTTATCTATATCTAATAAAGCAATGAGATGGATTCCACTTTTACCACCTTTGCATGTTATTTCAACGCCTGGAATTATTGTTAAATTTTTACCTTTCGCAGCAATTTTTATCTCATCAATAGCGGCTCCAGTATTGTGATCTGTTATCGCTATACCATCTAATCCTTTGCTAATTGCTTCCTTTACAATTTCATCGGCTGTGACACCTGAAAAATCATAAGAACCATATGTGTGTACATGTAGGTCAAGTTTCTTATACTGAAGGCCAATATTCATATTCATATGTACCACCGCTTTTGATTGAGATATTAAATAGTATATATTAATTGATAGATTAGATACCAATAATTACCTACAAGAATTGGTGATATTTAGGTCCAATAATTGGAAAATTCAAACACATACCTGTGGATTGATAAAAATAAATTGCTTCATCCTTCATACAGTCAAGAGTCACTGGAAGCACTATTATGCACCAAAGTCATAATGCTCATGCAATAATGCGCATCCTCAACTTCAAGCTCAACCACATCCTGCACGGATTCAAACTTGGTTATGTCTGTCACTTTACAGGCTGACAGTTCCGGACCCCTATAGATCGTATCGCCCACTTTTATATTCTTCGCACAGCGCCATTGTTTGTATCTGTCGTTGGTCAAAATCTGCTCGCGGGTATAGGTCAGGATGAGGGAAACCACACTTTGCGTTTGATGAAGGACATCCCTGGCGGGGATGCGCAGGACGGTAAGCCCCAGGTTTTGCATGAAACGATCCCGTTCCGCGTCATAGGCTGCCTGTTCGGGGCTGCCGTGGATGGCGCAGCCATCCACTTCCACCACCAGGCTGGCCTCGCGGGTGTAAAAATCGGCGATGTAGGGTCCGATGGGATGTTGTCGGCGGAATTTAACCCCTAACTGCTCGTTTCGCAAAAAGCGCCACAGCACCCGCTCCGGCGGGCTGGCTTCCTTGCGCAGGGTGCGGGCGTAAGTGAAATGGTCTGGCGGAATACCGCTCCAGTTGCCATTGGGGGTGATCTGCTGTACTTTGCGTTGAGTGAGTATAAGTTGATCGGCGGTCAGCGTCAGGGTTTGATCGGATTGGTCATGCTGGATGGTGATCATTGGGCCGTGATAGCGGCGGGACTGCGTAGACAGGACGCGATGGGGTTGGCCGTCGTACCCGATAACCAGATCGCCGGATTGGATGGATTCGATAGGGCGGGCGTAGAGGACTCGTTCAGGCATAGATCCCCCCTCAGTCCCCCCGATCTCGGGGGGAGGCGGTGACTGTTCGATCTGGCTAATTTCTTGGATCGGAGATTCTTTTGGCCCATAGAGGTTGGGGGAAGGCAGCGTCTGTTCAGCCCTCCCGGTCTCTGGGACGGGCTTTAGCCCCCCGAGGTCGGGGGGTTGGGGGGATAGAACCAGCGTGCCTTTAACCACGCCGGTGATTAAAAGTAAATGGATCAGCTTTAATGGATTTTCTCTTCTTCCGGGTATGTTCCAAACTGCACCTCTGATTTTTGGTGAGGTACAACATAAAAAGACAAGTTGGCAGTGTCTATACATAATTCTCATCATATTTGGGAATTTCGCAAGAGTTTTCAGCCCCCCTCAGTCCCCCCGAGGTCGGGACAAACGGGATCTGCCTGTTGAGGCTTACTAAAGCGTATAGGTACAAAATTCAATGAGATTCATAATTTATGGAAGGTCTTTTTCCCCCGAGATCGGGGGTTGGAGGTGAGGATCAACTTTAGATGTAGAAACTTTCAGCTCAATTCTACTACCCATTATCCACGCTGGTATACAACGGCGGTTTACCCGCCTGAACCAGCAGGTTGTTCACATCCCGCTTTAACTCCAATATCCGCTGCTCCCGTCCCATGGTGATTTTATTCCAGCGGCGCAGTTCATTGATCTGTTCTTCGATTTTCGCCTGGGCTATTTTGCGCTCATGGATGTCTCTTGTTGTGCCTGCAATGCCGATAATTTCCCCTTGTGCATCATGCATGGGATTTAATACCACTTCAAAATATCGGCGTTCACTACCTTGAATAGGTGCTGTGGTCTCACTAATGACGGTTGCGTTGGTATTGTAGACTTGTTGGTGAAGTCTTGTCCACTCATCACACAGATCTTGTGGAAAACCGAGCTCCTCATGGGTTTTACCAAGGATTTGTTCTGGGGTTACCCCAAGTTGTTTGCAGAGGCTTGTGTTGGCATGAGTGAAACGTCCCTGGCGATCATAGCTGTAAATTAAGTCCTGGCTGGCTTCATCGATTAAGAAATATCGTTCTTCGCTTTGCTGTAGCGCTGCTTCCGCCTGTTTTTGTTCAGTTATATCAATGGTATACCCTGCCAGCAAGGATTTCTCTCCCAATTGAATTGGAAATTTAATCGTGTTATAGAAGCGACCCTTTAATTCCTCTTCTTCCTCAAAAACCTCACCCTTTGTTACTACAGCCCAGTTGTCTGCGCTTATTTTCCTGGCAAATTCAAGCGGAAATAATTCTTCCATAGTTTTCCCAATCATCTGAGTGCCGGGAATGCCGATCATTTCGACAAAGTTTTCGCTGGCTTGCAAGACCAAGCTTTTTGTTGAACTGACTTCCTTGATAAAGATATAAATAGGGGAATGACGCATAAACTGGGAAAACAATTCATTATTAAGTTGTAGTGCTTCCTCTGCTTGTTTGCGTTTCGTAATATCCAAACAATGGCCTATATAGCCCAAAAAATTTCCTGAACTATCATAACGGGGGGAGCCGTTATCTTGAATCCAGCGGTATTCGCCGCTGGCATGAAGCAGACGATACTCCATGCTAAACCGTTCTTTATTTTCAAAAGCATGAGTGTAGGTTTCTATACAAAATTGAAAATCATCCGGATGAATGCCTTCCGTCCAGCCGGTGCCCAATTCCTGTTCCAGCGTACGCCCCGTAAAACGCAGCCAGGGTTCACTGAAATAATCACAGCCCTGGTCAATACCTGAGGTCCAGATGAGCGCTTGTCCTGAATTAACCAGGGTTCGATATTTAAGTTCACTTTCCCGCAGGGAAGCTTCCAGTTTTTGCTGTTGGGTTATATCCCGCAGGATGCAATGAGTTTGTTTAAATTGCCCTGATTTATCGTGGCCTATTTTTCCGTCAAATTCGACTGTAATCACCTGACCGTCTTTGCGCACCATTTGAAATTGATTATGGACTTCACCGGCTGCTTTAAAGAGGGGGAATCGTTGGCGAAACGCATCCACCATTTCCGGAACCAAGAAGTTGCCAAACCAATGATTGATCACTTCCTCACGCTCATAGCCAAGCGTGTCAAGCCAGGCTTGATTAACTTCTATGAAGAAGCCATCGGCGTTCAGGGACTGATATCCCAGCGGAGAACGTTCATACAACTGGCGAAAATGTTCTTCGCTTTCGAAAAAAGCCTGCTCTATTTGCTTGCGTGAAGTGATATCCTGCACAATGCCTGTCAATATATCAGGATTACCGTTTTCATCGAGGATTAATTCACCGGCTTCAGCCCAGACAAAATGTACGCTTTGATCAGGCCAGATTACCCGGTATTCCAAGGGAGATGGTTTCTTATCCTTTATCACAGCTAGATTAGACTGAGCCACCTTTTCCCGATCTTCCGGATGGATTGCTTGTTGGATGACATCCGGGAGGGAGCCAGCAAAATTGGCTTTCTCAATCCCAAACATTCGGTACATTTCGTCAGACCAGAGGAGTTGATTTGTTTTGATATGCCATGTCCAATTGCCAATCCTGGCCACCTGCTGAGCTTTTTCCAGAGCAGCTTTACTTGTGCGCAGTTCGTTTTCCACCTGAATCCGTTCGGTATTATCCCGACAGAAACATATGAATCGGCCGCCATCTACTGTTGAGTAGGTGGCGGAAATTTCCACATCCAGAATTCCACCATCTTTTTTACGGTGTCGCGTGGTGAATAATTCAGATCCGTTTTGAATTATACGTTTAATACGCGCTGCTGTAGCCAGGGGATCTTCCTCGGCATCCAGATCCGCAATTTCGAATTGTAATAGCTCCGCCTTGGCGTAGCCAATCATTTTACAGTAGGCGTCATTAACATCGATTAATTTGCCTTCTGTGTTGAGCAGCCAAAAGCCATCCCTGGTAGTTTGAAGGATGTTCTGATAGTATGAATTTTGAGTTTCTGGAGTGTCCTTTTTTTGATTTACTGCATCATGCTTGTTTTGAACCACATGTAAATTTTCAATATTCTGATTCTTGTTTTCCATTAAGATACCTCGGACAGAGTACAATTAATTATTTACTTCTCATATCACTCTGAAAAAGAATTGGAAATGAAATCTCCTCAATATTAAAAAATCTTTACTTTGAAAGGTTGATGTATAGAGGAAGAAAGGAGATTTTCAGACCGCGGCTAAATTTGTATTGCAATAATCTTGGCGGGAAAAAAACCTTTCACAAAACTGAGTGTTTCATCCTTGATCATCTTACTTCAACAGGTAAACTCAATAAGCATTTTGTAAAACGGTGTAATTTATATGATACAACTTTATAAGTCAAATTACGCCTTTTTAGTGGAAATTCCTTTTATGTTTTTCAATTCACGATTGTTTAAAAATTTGGGTATCCCTTGATTATCGATTCCCAAACAAGATAGAATTGAATTGATTCATTGTCGTTCGCACATGAAAGGCAATTAAGGTTGGATAACCGTATGCGAAATATTGGTCAAAAAATTGTTGGTGGATTTCTTTTGCTATTATTGATTAGTTGGATTGGATTTAACTCGTTTGTTTCTCCATTAAATACAGGAAACGGCAAATTGATTTATCTTGATCAGCCAGGTACGGGGGATGAAAAGTTGATCATAACAGATCTAGAAGACTGGCAAAGTATCCTGCTGGATAACTTCGGCACTTTGTTGGAAATGAAACCCTCTCCAGATGCCAGGTGGTTGGCTATGATCACGGCAGCAGAGGATGGTACTCAGACTTTTCAGTTGTTTTCATTAAAAAACAAACGGATACATCAATCTTTTCCATGCGAATTTTCCATCTGTAATGCGCTTTTCTGGCAGGCGGATTCCAAAAAGGTGTATTTTCATCTCTCCAGCCTCAATGATCCTGGCGAGACCGGTTCCAAAGATCAAATTCTTTCGCTGGATGTAAAAAACGGTCTAGCAGTACCCCTTTCCTTTAAAGAAGGTACAGCCCCCCTGTCTTTTAGTCTTTCCCCCAACGGCAAATATCAGGCATTCTACGACAAAAATCGCAAGGGATTTTATGTACTGGAAAATTGGAGCAAGGCACTCGTGCTAATCGAATCACAAGACGCCTCGTCCGTACTTTGGCAGCAGAATCCGGCGCGAATCAGTGTAATAACCAGTGAGAATATGGAAAAAATACCGGTCAGCCATCTGGTTGAAGTAAATCTGGAAACCTTAAGCCGGCGATATCTCAAAGATCCATCCATTACGAATATGGATTACAGCAATTTAATTCAACATCCTGTTGAAGAACTGCTGATTTTTGGCTGCAGGCCGGTTTTACGTACCATGTCACGGCAGGTATGCATGGCCTCCTTAACTGGTTTTTCCGTGGAACAACGGACAGATTTGCCATACCGGAATCACACCGCTGCGGTAATTTCACAAAATGGTAAACTGCTGGCTTATCAGACCCTGGACATGTCCTCCAGCACTGTAAAACCGGCAGTGTGGGTAATGGATTGGGCAACCAGCAGCTCAACCCTGGTGGCAGAGAACGCCGCCATGCCGCAGTGGATCCCATGAAGAAAACAATGAAGTGGATATACCTTTCTCCCCATCTGGATGATGCTGTTTATTCCTGCGGCAGTTTGATCCATCAGCAGAGTCGATCAGGTCACCAGGTTGAGATTTGGACGATTTTTTCAGGTTATCCATCCAGTGCAGATTTTTCACCTTTTGCCCAGGCTATTCATGACCGCTGGGGTACAGGGGAACTCAGTACCAGCGCTCGACGAGCAGAAGATCAAGCAGCTTGTGCAAAACTGGGTGCGGTTCCCGTTTATTTTGATTACCTGGATGTCATTTATCGCACCAATCCATTCACCGGACAGGCTGAAATTCAAGAAAACGATGACCTTTTTCGAAAGTTTCAGGACTCGGATTTTCTGCTCCAGCAGGACATCAGCCGCTCTCTGGTAGAAGCGATAGCCGATCAACCCTCGTTGCAAATTTGTGTTCCGCAGGGTTTGGGGAATCATATAGATCATACCCTGGTACGCCAGGCTGCAGAGGCGTTAACCCTGTCTGTTCCTCTCGCCCATTATGCAGATTTTCCGTATGCCATAAAGGCTGAACAAGTGGTGAATTATCCCAACCAGCAGGTTTATCCGATTTTGGAACAAGATATTGTTGCCTGGGGAGATGCGATTGCTCTTTATCCGTCCCAAATGAGTACTTTTTGGCAGAATGAAGCCCAGATGCGGGAAGATTTGAACTTATACTGGCAGAAGGGCGGAGGAAGCCGGTTATGGTTTCAAGATCAGTGATACAATTAAGTTAGTATAGGTATACGCATAACCTGTCAATTTCGCGAGTTTAACATTTGCCATAGCATGGGTTATTCTGTGCTATACTGGGAAAAATATGGAAAAATATTCCGTATGGGCGAAATGGGCGCAAAACTTGCATCGATGGGGCATAGATGGTCCTGCTGAACTATTCTTGAACTCGATTGGACCGATCTCTATTATTTTTGCTCAAAGTCTGATGCTTGTTAAACCACTCTTCACCTCCAGCAGCGAGTGGGACATCCTGGCAGAGATGATTGAGGACCCAGGTGAGCGCAAAGCTTTCAGCGGCTACCTCCAGGAAGGAAATTGGGATGAATGAGGCGATAAGTACATTCTTTGGATATCTGATTTTGTTGGTCACCATCCTTTTGATGATCATATTTTCAGTTCCCAATTTTGTCAAATCCCGGCGTACTTTACGGCCGATCCCGGCAGTCTACAAAATCAAGCGGGCCATGGCCACGGCTGTCGAATCAGGCAAAAGAATTCATATATCATTTGGCAATGCCCCTTTAACTGAACAAAATTCTGCCGCAAGTTATGTGGCTTTAAATGCAATGAAAAAATCTGTGCGCATGGCCACATTGGGGGATCGCCCCCTTGTAGCCACCAGCGGCGATGGTCCACTATCTTTACTTACACGCAATGGCTTGGAATCTGCGTATGAGGAACGAAATGCCAGTGACCAGTACGAAATATCCCAGGGACGATTGACAGGGCTGACGCGCTTCTCCTACCTGGCGGGTACCATATCCGTAATCAGTAACGACAACGTCTATGCAAATTTATTGATCGGCAATCTGGGTCCGGAGGCTTTATTACTGAGTCAAGCGGTCCGACGCAGTAACGGAAAACTATTGGTTGCTTCCAGCGGCATTCCGGCGCAGGCGGTGTTTTATGCGGAATCAGAAGATACTTTAATAGGTGAGGATGTTTTTGCGGTGGCAGGCTATTTGCAGGAAGACCGCGGACAACATGCCGGCCTTTGGGTTCAGGATATTTTACGTTGGGTAATCATCGGCAGCATGCTTCTTATCGGCGTAGTCAAACTCTCCCAACTGTTGATGGGAGGCTGAAGTAAATGAAATCACCCATTTCAACCTTAATTGCAATATCCGTAGGCTTTCTTGTTCTGTTGGGGACAATTCTGCCTATTCCCATACTGGCTGACATTCGGGAAATGCTGATTAATTGGGCCATTATTGTTGCAGGTGTAGGGGCTCTGGTGGCGATTGGCCATTTTTTGCGTCTGCATGTGCGTAAAGTATCAACACCGCGTGACAGAGATGGTTATAGCCTCTTATTAATTATTGCTTTTATGGTTACATTTACATTCGGAATGTTTTATACGCCAGCAGATATTTATTTCCGTCCGATTGTCACTGCACTACTGATGCCCATTGAAACAAGTTTATTGGCATTGCTTTCGTTTTCCCTAGCGATTGCGATTTTTCAAGTAATTCGCCAGAGAAGAGGCCTTTCGACTGTCCTGTTTTTGGTCAGCCTAATTTTCTTTTTATTCTATTTTTCAAATGCGTTGCCTGCAAATACGCAGTTTCCAATTTTAAATCAGGGATTGCAGTTTTTTGAAAGACTTCCTATCGCTGGTGCCCGAGGTCTGATTTTGGGCGTAGCATTGGGTAGTTTAATCACCGGGGTCCGGGTTTTATTAGGTATGGACCGACCGTATCAGGGATAATTAATGGACGAAATTCGCTGCAGCATGTGTGGAAAACCAAATTCGGCTGATAGTACAATTTGTCAGCACTGTGGAGCGCGGTTAACACCGCTTACTCCCTCGAATGCCGGAAAATTTACCGGTGGTTTAAGCTGGCTGGATGCTTTTCGTGAGGAAACTGGCGGGAGTGATAAAAGTCAACAGAACCCCGAACCTGTGGATGCCGGACCAGTGGATGCGGAACAAGACGATACCCCGGATTGGTTGCAACATATCCGCGAACGTACCGAAGGTGAAAGCACCCACGAAAATGATGAATTCATTCAGTATGATGAAACTGAAACAAATGTAGAGCAAGATTCTGGGAGTGATGTACCGGATTGGTTGCGGAATTTAAAAGAAGAAAGTGCTTCCCCAGTTGAGGAAGTGGAACCCGTTCCTCATTGGACTGCGGCATTAAGAACCTGGACGGACGATAAAAATCAAGAACCCCTTGAAGAATCAGAACCGGAAGAAGAGGAATTCATTTCCCAGGACCAACCGCCAAAAGTCACTGATTGGTTTAACCGTATTCTGCCAACAAATGAGAAGCCTGTTCCTGATCAGGAGGATGAAGAATTTATTGATGATCGGGATGAAAAAGTGTTGTTGGATGATGTGGATATGACGGATTGGCGCGAAAAATCCGCCTCTCTTTCCTCTATTCGTGATTCCAGTGAAGTAAATCATGAAATTCCATCCTGGTTGGAGAACGATGCAAGCGCACCCACATCAGACCCTTCAGAAAATCTAATGGAGTGGCTCCAGACCCTGGATGAAAAAGAAGGCGGTAAAAGCAAACAAAAAGCGCGTTATTGGATGGGTGAGGTTGATACAGGGGAATTGCCCAAACAAAAAGATTTGGATGCTCGATTTGCTGAAAAAGAAGAATCCTCGCTCCCAGTCTATGATCCATTTTCCGGTACAGAATCAGGTGTTGTCCCGAAACCAGATCATAAAGCCACACAATTTTTCACCGAATCTGATTTGGATGAGCCGGATAATGTTCAGGACCGGCAGGCACCGGGGAAGACAGCCTATTTTGAGGATGATGAAAAATCATCGGATGCCGATCTTCCACCGTGGATGAAAAGTGTGCCGGATGTGCCGCCAACGAAGACATCTTATGCGCCAAAAATGACAGCAGCCTTGGATCCGGATGATGTAGAAATTCCGGATTGGATGAAGGATCAACCGGAAGATCAATTTATGCCAGGTTCCAAATCCTCCTTAATGACGGCAGCCTTAAGTGGGCTGGATGATGAAGCTTTGGGTATGGATTTACCGGCAGATGAAATTCCTCCATGGATGAAAGAAGATCAGGAGGATAAGCAGGTTACCCCACGGTCCGATCCAATCATGACAGCTATTCTGGATGAATCCGATGAAGAAACCGATGTATCTGCGTCAATTCCCCCAGAAAGAACCCAAACGCCTATTATGACCGCTCAATTGAGTGGTTTGGATGATGAAGATTTAGGCATGGACCTTCCAGTGGATGAACCAGCCCCCTGGATGAAAAAAATTGAAGAAGTTGAGGAACCGGTCAAGCAAGGGCCGTCAATAATGACAGCTGCTCTTCGTGCATTGGAAGAAATACCAGACGAAGAGGAAGAAACACCATCCTGGATGCCAAAGATGGATCAGGTTGAAGAACCGGTTAAACAAAAACCCTCAATGATGACCGCTGCACTCCGAATTTTGGAAGAGGAAGATACCCAGGAGGAAGAAATTCCGCCCTGGATGCAGGAACTTGAAGAAGTTGTGCCGCCCAGCCGGACTTCGGCACCGCTAATGACGGCTGCCTTGAGCGGGTTGGATGAAGAAATACCTGTCCAGGAGGAAGAAATACCGCCCTGGATGCAGGAACTCGAAGAAGTGGTACCGCCCAGCCGGACTCCGGCATCGTTTATGACAGCTGCCTTGAGCGGGTTGGATGAAGAAACACCTGCCCAGGAGGAAGAAATTCCACCCTGGATGCAGGAACTCGAAGAAGTGGTACCGCCTACCCGTACTCCGGCACCGTTGATGACGGCTGCCTTGAGCGGGTTGGATGAAGAAACACCTGCCCAGGAAGAAGAAATTCCACCCTGGATGCAGGAACTCGAAGAAGTTGTGCCGCCCACCAGGACTTCGGCACCGCTAATGACCGCTGCCTTGAGCGGGTTGGATGAAGAAATACCTGCCCAGGAGGAAGAAATTCCATCCTGGATGATAGAACCTGAAGATGATCATCCGCCAGCGTCTCGAATCGCAACGCCGGTGATGACTGCCAACTTAAGTGATCTCGATGATGATTTAGAGACGAAGGATTCAGAGGACGATATACCGGCCTGGATGAAGAACCTGGAAGAGGCTTCATCCCTATCGCGGCCACAGGAAACAGCAGTCTTGGGTGGAACGAAGGGATTTGATGACTTTGACATCGAACCTGGTGAACAAGATACTATTTCTTCACAACCGTTGATGCCCGCATTCTCCGATGAGGAGTTAGAAGAGACAGATTCTTCAGCAGCATTCTTATCTGAATCTGATAGTATGGATGATGAGATTCTCCCGGTTGGTCTCGGTTTGACCCAAGCCTTGAAGGAAGAGATTCCGGACTGGTTGTCCTCATTTGGTGAAGAGGTAGAACCTGAAAATGTTCCATTGGATACCTGGACTAATACTTCAGGTTTAGATCTGCAACCAGAGACTGAAGAAATACTGGCGTTCGAACAGGAAGATGAGGAAGAGATGGATCATCTGCTTCCGGAATCAACCGTACCTGAATGGTTAAGTGAAATGAAGCAGGGTGAAGATAGTTCACAGTCGGGTGTAAAGCCTGCATTTACTTTTGAATCCGATGAACTAACTCCTGAAAATCTTGAAATATCCCATCCTTTTGCTGGTGATGATTTGCCCAATTGGTTGTCTCCGGAAATTTGGCAGGCAGATAGCAAAAAGGGGGAAGAACCCACCACAGAAATTGTGGCTGAAGGTGTGGAGAATATCCAGTGGGAATTGGAAGGTCTGGAGAAAGGGGAGTTGCCCACCTGGTTGCATCAAATCAAACCAGGTCAAACGGTTAAACCCAAACGGCGAAAACCAGAACCCGGGGAAGAAGATACTCAAACAGAAAAAATAGGTCCATTGGCAGGGTTAATGGGTGTGCTTCCGTCACGGGACATGGATATGATGTACCGTAAACCACCGATTTACTCTGATCAAATTCAATTAACAGAACGGCAATCCAATCGTATGCAGGTTCTCACCCGTATGATTGAGAGTGAGGCAAAAAATCAACCCTTGAAGGTGGCTGTTGAAAAAGTTCCTCTCAATTTGATGCATATTCTCTTTGCGATTTTATTGGTTGTGGTCATGATAATTCCCTTCATGGGCGTTTTGCCCATGCCTGGAAGTTTACCTTTAGGGGTAAGTGATTCTGTGATTGCATTTTTTAATCAAGTAGAACAATATCCTGAAAACAGTTCCGTTTTATTGGTGATGGATTTTGAATCCGGTTATACGGCTGAAATGCGCAGTACGCTGGACGGTCTCTTAAATCGTCTCTACGAAAAGCGGGTGAATGTGGCCCTGGTATCAACGCTGCCGATTGGCCCGGTCCTGGCTGAGGAGATTGCCCAGGATATCTGGCTTAAACACTTTGCTGCCCATCCGGAAACCAATGTGGCGGAATACGAATCCAGAGTAGTCAATCTGGGATATATGCCGGGCGGCTCTACGGCCATGCTGCAATTTATCCGCAACCCCCGCCAAACTGCCGAATATGGTTTCCGTTATGAGAAAAACCCAAGTTCAGTTTGGAATTCAAGTGTCTTATCTTCTATCCAAACGGTGGATGATTTTGCCGGTTTGATTGTGGTAACCGATTCCTCCACTGTCAGCCGGGATTGGATTGAACAGTCCAGTGTAAATGCTTTGAATCGCATTGTGATGGTGACCAGTGCACAGTCGTATCCTCTGATTTTGCCGTATTGGCAAAGTGGCCAGATCAAAGGGCTGATCGGAGGATTGTATCAAGGGTACAGCTATCGTTCATTACTCAATCAATCCATGGGGTTAGCAGCGAAATGGTATTCCTACCAGTTTGGTATGAATCTGGTTACTATGATCACGATTCTGCTGACTCTCGTATACATTGTAAGAAACACCTTCTTTGGAAGGAAAACACCTCGTTAAGGCTTGGTTAACATGTTGAATGCTGATTTTCTATGGACGCTTGCTGGATTCCTGCTGACTCTAATTGTGCTCAGTTATGTTTTTGGCGATCATGTCCTCTTTCGAATGGTCAGTTATCTGTTTGTTGGTTGTACTGCCGGTTATGTTGCAGTGATTGCCATCTACCAGGTCATTTTACCGCGCTTAATTTGGCCTCTGGTTTCCGGTGTTGGTAATGAACGTTTCCTGGCATTAGGTGGGTTGATCTTATCCGGTTTCTTGTTCATCCGATTGCTGCCTGGCTTATCCAAAGCCGGAAATATTTCCCTTGCCTATCTGGTTGGTGTGAGCTCTGCTGTGATCATCAGTGGGGCAATATTCGGCACAATTTTACCGCAGATTAATAGTGCTTCCGGCATAGAAATCGGACCAGCAGGTACCGGCATTTTGTATCGTATTCTTGAGGGTTCTGTATTCCTGCTTGGCAGTGTTTCATCCCTGGCGTACTTTCATTATGGAGTACCTGCAAAATCTCATCAGAAGAAACGAGCCCCGATAATCGAATGGCTGGCACGGATTGGTTCCGGTTTTATTGCCATCACCTTTGGGGCAGTTTTTGCAGGCGTTTACGCTGCTGCTTTGGCTGCTTTAATGGATCGGCTGGTTTTTGTCCTGCAATTTATTCAGACATTGATCCCGGGATTGTTTTAGATGACATCGATAAAACCTACGAAGGAAACTTATTCTCTCCTCACCATTGATCTTGGAACGGTGTACACGCGAGTATTTCTCTTTGATATGGTGGAAGGGCAGTACAGCTTCATCGCAAGCGGTTCAGCATCGAATACGATGAAAAAACCCTATTGTGATATTAATGAAGGCTTACACCGTGCCTTTACCCAGTTGGAAGAAAAAACCGGACGGGGAATTATTGATTCCCAGGCCAAGTTACTTTATCCCTCCACCCATGAAGGCATAGGGATTGATCGCTTGGTGTTGACATACTCAGCCGGACCTGAAATCCGCATGATCCTGGTGGGGCTGCTTTCAGAAGTATCCCTTGAGAGTTTACGTATTGTTGCCAATTCTGTTTATGGAACCGTGGTGGACAGCTTTGGTGTAGGGGATGTTCGCAGCATCGATGAACAAATTGATACGGTTTTACGGCTTTCCCCTCATATTATTGTATTTGCAGGCGGAATGGAAAAAGGCGCCAGCCGCTCTGTATTAAAGATGGCGGAAGTAATTTCCTTGATTTTAAGAGTCATCCCTGAAGAGAAAAGACCGGAAGTTCTCTACTGTGGTAATTCTCAATTATCTCAGCGGATTAAAGAAGGGTTGGAACATTGGACGCCTGTAGCGACTGCGAAAAACATCCGTCCCAGTCTGGACGATGAAACATTTATGGATTCGCAGACGATGTTGTCTCAAATGGTGTTGTACCAAAAAAGCAAAAAAATTCAAGGGCTGGAGGACCTCTCGCAGATATGCAGTACGGAGCCAGAGTCTACAGCTATGGGTTTTCATCGCATTATCCGATATTTGGGAACGGAAAGTAAAACTCTGCGTTCTGTACTGGGGGTGGATTTGGGCGCTTCGCATGCGACCATGGCCATTGCAGATCGAAGTCAATCCATTGTGGATGTGTTTGATTTAGGTTTGGGTACTTCCATGCCGATGATCATTCGTAAAGCCGGACTGGATGCTTTATATGAATGGATTTCAGCTGATATTCCCCCTTCGGTTGTGCTGGATTATATCTGGCAAAAACGACTACAACCTGGGCAGATCCCGGCAAGTAGCAATGCACTGGAAATTGAACAGGCGGCTGCGAGAGTGGCTTTGAGATTAATGATGCATCAAATGCAGCAGCGTTGGCCGCAAGAAAAATCGAATTTTGATCCAATTTTGGTTTCCGGCGCTGTATTTGGGAATGTGCCGCATCCGTCGGATAGTTTGATGATGGTTCTGGATGGAATTCAACCAGTGGGCATTACCACCATCACCCTGGATACCAATGGGATTACCGGCCCCCTGGGTACTGCGGCAAAAATACATCCTGCCATTCCGGTTCAAGCTCTGGAATCGGGTGCATTTCTCAATTTAGGTACCGTGATATGTCCGATTAGTGAGGAAAGAAACGGCAAACCTGTTCTACGAATACGCTATGAAATGGATGACGGTCAAAAAGATGATCTTCAGGTACGAAAGGGTACCCTTATCCATATCCCCATCAGTCAAGGAAAAGCTGCACGGATCATGGTTTCGGGAATCGGACGTACCATTGTTGATCCTGTGGTTGGAAAAGGTGTTGCTGCTTTTAAGACCGTTGGCGGGGTATGCGGTTTGGTGATTGATGCACGGGGAAGGAATGTTGTATTGCCGACTGATACGGAAGAAAGACGTGAACTTCTTCTCCTTTGGAAAGCAGCCCTTCAGGGGTAAGGCTGGTATAAATCATGCAACAATTGAATTGGAATAAACTTCTATGTTAGCAAAACAACCCACCATCATTCGACCTCTGGTTTGTATAACCCGGAAACGGATTTTATCCAGTGAAGGTGAAGTTTTAGTTTCAACAGGTCAGGAAGTAAACGGCAGTGAAGTGATTGCCCAGACCGACTTACATGACCATCATATTTTGGTGGATGTTCGCCAAGCACTGCAAGTAAAGAAACTTGAAGCCGTAATGGAATTACTCTCCTGCAAGGTCGGAGAGCGCCTGGAAGAAGGGGATATCATCGCCGAGAAAGGTGGTTTCTTGAAGCGAGTAGTTAGGGCGCCGATGGATGGCGTCGTTGCTGCCATCTCGGGTGGAAAAGTCATCTTGGAAGTACAGGGTCGACGTGAGGCAGTAAGAGCCGGCTATTCCGGCGTTGTGATGGAAGTTTTGCATCGCAATGGCGCAATTCTGCAATGTCATGGTGCCCTGGTGCAGGGAGTTTGGGGTAATAATCAAACCAGCTCCGGTTTGTTGATGCAAATAGGCAATGATGCTGCTTCAGAACTGGATCCGCGTTTTCTGTCGGTTGATCTGAGGGGAGCGGTGATATTTTCAGGCACTTTAAAAAACATTGAGGTTTTAAAGACCCTCACTTCTTTAAATATTCGCGGTTTGATTTTGGGTACAATGTCTGCAAGTTTGCAGCCCTTGGCTATGGAAATAAAATATCCAATCTTATTAACAGATGGTTTTGGCGACATAGGCATGAATCTTGCAGCATATCAGATATTGAACACGAATATCAATCGGGAACTAAACCTGATTTCTGATCCAGCGGATGAATTGACCGGCATGAAACCGGAAGCGTTCATTCCACTGCCGGCGGAAGGAGAGGAACCCAGTGATATTCTCAGTCTTAAACCTGGGAGAATTGTGCGGATTTTATCACACCCTTACCAGGGTCAGATTGGAGAAATACTCAGAATCCATTCCGGTAAAACGAAATTAGCCAATGGTATTCTGGCCAGATCTGCCGATTTACGATTGAGTGATAAAAAACTGATTACGATACCCATTGATAACTTGGATTTGCTGGAATAAGCAAAACCGGAGCATCCTGTAGGAGAAGCGCTATGTCAAATTTTGATGATAATTTGTTTGAGGATTTTGATGCATTCGAGGGAATGGATGATGGAAAAACTTCCAGTCATGCTCCCAAGAAAAAAGGCAGTAACCGGAATTTTTGGGTTGCTATTGGTGTAATTGGGATTTTTGTGCTCTTAATAGTGGCTGCCATGGCTGTTTATATGCTGGTGATTTATCCACAACAGCGTGCTACACAAATCGAGCAGGCTGCTCAAATTAATGCCCAAAATACGATGACCGTACAAGCAGCAACCGAGATGGCTTACGCCCAGGCTCTTTTGCAAACACCCAGTCCAACCATGGTGATGCCAACTGAAAAGCCAACCAATACGCCTGTTGTGGTTTTCCCTACGGCCACGGAAGAGCCTACGATGGCGGCTGAGGCCATGCAAGCTGCAGGGGGGGACTTGTTCTACCGTACACAAACTGTGTCAGCGTTGTTAACGTTGGCTGCAGGCGGAACGGTAAACACACAAACTCCGGATGGTCAAACAGTAACTGCGCTGCCAACCACTGGTTTTGCGGATGAAGTGGGGTTGCCAGGTTTGTTTGGTGTAGGCATTTTGTTGCTTGGATTGGTAATTGTTGTGCGCAGATTACGCACAGCTGCCAGTGCGTAGCAAGTGATAACCTGATTGAGCGCTTTTCCAACCGTACAATCTTTTCATTGATAGAGAAATTAAGCGATGTTTCCATACCGGAAGCATCGCTTTTTACTTGCTGGGTAAAAAAAAGCAGCGGAGCCATTTAGCTGCCGCTGCTTTATTGATCAATACGGATTGTGAAAAAACTCAAGTAATACTGGAAGCAATGCCTTCCCCGTAGGCCATGAGTGCATCCACCATTGCCATGGAACGGCCTTCAGCATACACCCGTAAAACGGGTTCCGTGCCCGAAGGACGAATCAACAACCAGGAATCATCCGAAAGGATGTATTTGATACCATCCACGGCAATAATTTCCTTTATGGTTTCGCCTCCAATAGCAGCCGGGGCTTCATCTTTTAATCGTTTTACCATGCTGGCTTTCGCGACAGGGCGTTTAAGGCGCATATCCTTACGCTGGTAGAAAGCCGGGCCGACTTCCTGCAACAAGTCTTCTACTAATTCGAAAAGCGGCGTGCGATAGTATGAGATGATCTCCGTAAGCAGCAGGCCCAGCAACACGCCATCGCCTTCGGGAATGTGGCCCTTGAAGGAGATGCCGCCGGACTCTTCCCCGCCAATCAAAATATCTTCATTCAGCATATAATCGGAAATATGATTGAATCCTACGGGGGTTTCGTACAGTTTTAAGCCATATTTTAAGGCCAGACGATCCAGCATACGCGAGGTGGAAACAGTACGGACGACAGCACCTTTCATACCGCGTACTTCCACCAGATATTTCAAGGCCAGGGACATAATTTTATGGGGGTCCACAAAGTTCCCGCGGCCGTCCATAGCGCCGATCCGGTCGGCATCGCCATCTGTTGCCAATCCAAAATCACCTTTTCCCATACTGATGGTGCTTGCCAGGGCATTTAAATAATGACCAATCGGTTCAGGATGAATACCGCCAAAACCGGGATTCAAGTCACCTCGAATTTCTTCAATTTCGCAGCCTGTTCCCTGTAAAATTCCACGAATCACCCCGCGACCGGATCCATACATGGAATCAACCACGATGCGGGGTTTGGCATCGGCGATCACGTCCATATTGATCAAGCTGCGCAAGTGTTCGTTATACGCTGGAATTGGATTAAAGGTGGCAATCAATCCCTGATTTTTGGCTGACTGAAAATCCATCGAGTTTGGGCCGCGGCCCTGAATTTCATTATCATTCAAATACACTTCAACTCTGCCGCATTGTTCAGGGGAGGCCGAGTTACCGCGGGCTGATTTTAAGTTTGACCCCGTTGTACCGGGGGGCATTATGGGAAGCCGTGATCATTACGCCGGCCTTGGCACCCATCTGTTGAACGGCAAAAGAAATAGCGGGGGTTGGGGCATCAGCCTGGGCGAGCCGCACAGAAAATCCGTTGGCAGCCAAAACGCTGGCAACTTCTCTGGCATAGCGGTCCGAGAGGAAACGGGTATCAAATCCTACCACCATTTTTAACTCTTCAGATTCTTGGTGGGAAGAAATACCATTATTCCAGCTGGGTGAAACTACGGCATCGGCGATAGCCTGAGTGACAAGACGAAGATTGTAAAAAGTGAACGTATCCGAGATGACGGCTCTCCAGCCATCAGTTCCAAAATTTATGGGCATTTGCTTTGCTCCTATCTTTAAATCAATAATATATTATCGACGGTTTTTCATGGTTTGGGTGTTGCTGTGACGAGTAAGGCGCGCATAATCCAGCCTTCTTTCTCGCCATCTTTGGTACGAATATGGATCCACGTTCTTCCATCACTGCTATCCACTTCAGGCAAAATTTGAACCAGATCGCCATTGGCTAAAAGAATTACCTGAGCAGCATTGCCGCTTGGCTCTTCACGCACGTATGCTCCTCCAGCTTCACTCCCTGCGCTAATTCTGGCCCACACAGGAGTTGGCCCAACTGTGGGGGTAGGGCTGGGGGTTTGAGAGGGTATCAGCGTGTTGGTGGGTGTGAGTGTACGGGTGGGCGGCAGGGGCGTATTGGTAATGGTAGCCGTGTTGGTGGGCGTACCTGTCGTGGTCGGTGTTCTGGATGGCAGCGCCACGTGAGTGGTGTATGCTGTTCCAACGGAAATCAACGCGATGAAGGTTGCAACACTAATCAAGGCGATGGTAGTGCTTACGGTATATCCAAAGAAATTGTGCGGGCGCAGCCCGAGAAGTGTAATGGTGATGGTGGCAATTAACACGGCCCAGGAAAGATGAACCAGGTAAACTATCAGACCGTCTGGCCATAAGCCGGGAAAACCACTGGAAAGCCCAAATCCAGCTAATCCTATGGGAATTAATATTTCATAAGCCAGGCCAACACTGGCGATACGGGGATAAGCGCTTTTCGAGCGGATTAAATAAGCGGCGGCTAGAATGGTGCATACTGAGAGGAGAATAAAATTTGGCACCGAAAAATGAGTAAAGTATTGGCTGTGGAGATTGGACTCCAGGGATTCGGTTGGCAGGATAAATCCTATACCCAACCCGATGCCAAAGAGCAGTAAACTGCCAACAAAAAAGCTTCCAATGGATTGTAAAAAGTAGGAGACTGAACCTGCCACTGTGGCGAGACTTAATCCCAGTACCGGAGAAAGAAAAGGCGCCAAAATTGCCGCCAGTATAAATAATGCCGGGGAATCAAACCATACTGCTATGCAGATCATGAAACCCATCAAAATGATGCTCAGGAAAAAATCATAGGAAGGCATAAGCCGTTGGGCAATTTCTTCCAAGAACAGAGCCTGTTCGCTTGAGTCAGTGGGTATGATTCTGCGTTTCATCCGCCTTCTTCGGGCGGGAGGTAAATCATTTGGATCCAGTGGTTCGAGAGGTTCGCTGGTAGGTAAACTCATGTTTGTAAGCTCACTTGGATTCGCTTTGATGTTGTATCTGAGTTGGACCTAAAGAGGCGACTCCGAATCTGCTTTCTGAGGAATTGGATGCGATCGGTAAACCAAATCAAAGACCAAACCATATGTGCAAGAATGCTGGGTATAGGGAAGGCCCAATCATCTACTTTTTGGAACACTCTGCCGGGTATGGGTATCGCAATCATCATTTTATTATAATACACTCCCAAAAATCTGTTGTAGTGGAGTAGAATTGACAATATGCTAAAAATCCCGCGTTGGATCTTGTATTTCGCCGCAAGTTGGCTTTTTTTTCTAATTTCCGCTTGTCAGGCACTGCCTAGCGTTTCTGTTACAGAAACGCCAATCCCAACAATAATTCCGACAGAGACACCCGTACCTGCAACGCCAACCCCGGAACCTTTACGAGCGGTTTGGGTTAGCATGGATCAGGGTGAAGCTTCACAGCAGGCGGCTGCAGTAGTGCAGCGGTTGGCTCAAGAGGCTGGCCTGCAATTTGAATCCGTACAAGCCCTGGATTCGAATCAGATTGTTGACGCCATGCGGGTGATCGTTTTTAATGCTCCTGAGACGGACATGGGAGCAGCAGCTTCCGCCCATCCCGCGATTCAGTTTGTTGCCATCACGGATGCGGATCTTCAACCGGCTGGAAATTTATCCATCATTAATACCGATGCAAAACAGGTTCTGTTTGCAGGCGGTTACCTCAGTATGATGTTGTCCAACGATTGGCGATCGGTTGGTTTAATTGCCATTGATACCAAGCTGGGTACGGATGCTCCCTGGGCGTTTTTTAATGGGGGAGGCTATTTTTGCGGTAGCTGCAGTCCCCTTTCGCCGCCCTATGTTCAATTTCCCTTGCTGGTTAACTTGCCTGCCGCGACGGATGCTGCAGGTTGGGAAGCCGGCTATCAGGCGATTGAAATCAATCGTTTTAATGTGGCTTTTTTGGATGGTGCACTCACGGATCCGGAAGTATATAACCGTCTGGCACAGCGCGGCTTGATATTATTGGGCTCTGGCATCCCACCAACAGGACTTGAGAGTGTTTGGGCTGCTACGATACAACAGGATATTGCGGGTACCCTTGAAAAAATCTGGCCCGATTTGGCTGCGGGAAAATCCGTGGGTAAATTCAATGCTGCCCTGCAATTGACCCATGTCAATTCAGCGCTCTTGGGAGAAGGAAAAGTTCAATCTTTCCAGGCTATGGCCAATGAATTAATGCAGGGCCTGATTTCAACCGCTTATCAACCACTCAATTAATTTTTTTCTGAATTTATAGAAGATGGATTGGAACCGGAAAAGTATTCTGTTGTTGCCTGTCCACTTTGCGATATTCCTTCCCGCCGGAAAACTTTGCGTAGGGTTAAGAAGAGGATTTTAAAATCCAGGCTCAGCGACCAATTATCCACATACCAGACATCCAATTCAAATTTTTTCTCCCAACTGATGGCATTGCGTCCATTGATTTGTGCCCATCCCGTGATCCCTGGAAGGACATTATGGCGGCGTGCTTGTTCTTTCGTGTAGAGTGGTAAATACTGTACCAGCAATGGGCGAGGACCAACCAGGCTCATCACCCCAATCAACACATTCCATAATTCGGGAAGCTCATCCATACTTGTCGAGCGCATGAATTTTCCAAAAGGTGACAAGCGTTTTTCATCCGGCAGGGGGTTTCCCTGGGTATCCAAGGCATTACGCATGGTCCGGAATTTATGGATGACAAAGATCTTTCCGTTTAAACCAGGTCGTTTTTGACTGAAGAAAATCGGTCTGCCCTGAATGAATAGTAAAATAAGCGAAAGAAGTAGAAACAGAGGCGAAAGCAGGATCAATGCTGGAATGGAAATCAGCAGATCCATGATCCGCTTGCGAAATGGGACGCGACTGGGGGGAAGGGTTTGATTCATACCTGCATTTTACCAAAAAGCGGGGATCACTGTTATAATTTGCACAGAAAATGGATAGTTATTAACATTCCACACTAGGATGGCTTCAATGAGTACGAAAAAAGGTCGAGTTTTTTCCGGCGCCCGCCCAACCGGACGTCAACATTTAGGCAATTATCTGGGTGCGATAAAGAATTATGTGGCGCTCCAGGATGATTATGATTGCGTTTATTGTATCGTGGATATTCATGCCCTGACAACGATGGAAACCACGGTTGATTTGAAGAAGAATACCTTGGAAATGGCATTGGATTGGCTGGCAGCAGGGATTGACCCGGAAAAGTCCATTGTTTTTGTTCAATCACATGTTCCCCAGGTGATGGAATTACATACCATTCTTTCCATGATTACCCCCTACGGCAAATTGATTGAATTACCCACCTTTAAAGAGAAAATTAAACAACAACCCAAAAACATTAATTATGGACTGGTAGGGTACCCTGTTCTGCAGGCTGCAGATATTACACTATATAAATCCAATCTTGTACCGGTTGGTGTGGATCAAGCACCACATATTGAATTTACCCGTGAAGTGGTGCGCTCATTCAATTTCCGCTATCAAACTAATGTACTGGTTGAGCCGGAAATGAAGATCACCGAAATTCCAAAGGTGCTGGGTACGGACGGTGTGCAAAAGATGAGCAAGAGTCTTGATAACCACATCGAATTAGCCGCCAGTGCGGAAGAGACACAGCAACGCATCATGACCATGGTGACCGATCCGCAGCGTATGCGTCGTGCTGATCCCGGTAATCCGGATGTGTGCAACGTCTACTCTCTGCATAAGATTTTTTCCAGCGCCGAAGAAGTTCAATCCATCAATACCGAATGCCGCAAGGCCGGCATTGGTTGTGTGGATTGCAAGAAAGCACTGGCCAAGAATCTGAACAATCATTTCACGCCCTTCCGTGAACGACGGGAAGTGTTTGCCCAAAAACCGGACCGGGTGTTTGAGATTTTACAGGACGGCGCCCAACGAGCCCGCTTGATTGCTGATCAGACCATCCGTGAAGTGCATGATGCGATTGGCATGTTCTAGGAATTGAAGGACGAAATAAAAGCGGCTGATGCGAAATCATCAACCGCTTTTTTATTTTTTTTGGTTTTCCGGCTTGTTTTATCTTTAGATCAGGTGCAGGGAGTGTTGCCAGCGAACCGTTTTATAGGATCAATTTTTGTTGATTTAGCCATGCTGATTTTCAACCGGCGTTTGGGCAAAACATACCATGACAACGGTTCCACCTGCAAATATTTTATCCAATGGTGGCTGTATTCCTTCCCCTTGTTAATTTGCCCATAGTTATAAAACAGTGTTCGTTAACCCACCATTAGAAAGATGGTGTGCGGAAATCTTCCCAGGTGAATTCATTTTCATCCAGGCGGTCCGCCACCAACTTCCAGCTGCCGTCCATGCTGACGATGTTGATAAACCAGCATTGGGCAAAAGCGATTAAATCATCCTGGAAGAATTGTTCAATCAAATAATCGCGCATTTTACCGCTTAAATTGGTTAATAACTCTTCCTTTTTCACCATGGTGGAAAAATCAATACGGTTGGCAACACTTTCCAGACGTTCGCGCCAGGCTTCATGAAAAGATTGATGTTGTTCTTCAGTCATACTGGCAGCCAGAATCCAACCATAGGTCATCCACTCAACCAGTCTGGCCTTATCCTTTACATAAAACTTGCGGGATTCAGGATCATCAATATGCAGGATCATGGCCTCGGCGTGAGGGACAACTTGTTCGAGTAATTCCTTGAAAAACTGATGTGCTTTGGATTGACGGCTGCTCGGACGACTTCGTTTCTTTTCCGTTGCCATAGTTCCAATCTCTCCTTGTAATCCAAGTTTACAGCTACCTTGTTGGGTGAGCTGCCAATATGGTATTGATTTCTTGAACATCATTCGCGGCAAGCTGCCATTCGGCAGCTTTTACGTTATTTTCCACATGTTCTATGCGGGTTGCACCCGAGATGACGGAAACCACGCCGGGTTGGGCAGCCAACCAGGCAAGCGCCAGCTCATTCAGGGTCCTATTGCGGGCGGCGGCCCATAGCGTTAAATTTTCCAGAATGGTAAAGTTCCTATCGGTGAAATAGCTCTGTACATAATCATCCCGTTCCCCACGGGAACCAAGGGGCGGTTTTTCGCCTCTTTTATATTTTCCGGTCAGAAAACCACCAGCCAGGGGGAAGTAGGGCACGAAGCCAACCCCATGACTGGCGCAGTAAGGCAGAATTTCCTCTTCCACCCCGCGTTCCAGCATATGATAATGGGATTGCAATACGGAGAAGCTGCTCCAATTTTTAAACTCGGCCAGCAAATTGGCTTCCGCCAACTGCCAGGCTGCAAAATCTGAAGCGCCGATGTAACGCACTTTGCCCATACGTATCAGATCGTCCAGGGCGCGCATCGTCTCGGCGATGGGCGTGGAAGGATGCCAGCGGTGAACGTAATAAATATCGATTGTCTCATGCTGCAGACGTTTTAAACTATCTTCCACGGCGTTCATCAAATGATAGCGGGAGGTTCCCGTGTCATTAGGGCCGTCACCAACGGGAAAGTAAAATTTTGTAGCCAGGACAAATTTATTCCAACGGCCTTTGAGGGCATTGCCCAACGTGGTTTCTGACGCGCCTTTCTTATAGACATTGGCGGTATCAATGTAATTGATGCCCTTATCCAGTGCAATATCGATGATTGAGTTGACTATTTTTTGGGGGACAGCCTCCGACCCAAATTGATTGGTTCCCAAACCAAGAACTGAGACTTTTACCCCTGATTTACCAAGATTTCTGTATTCCATTCTTATACTCCGATGCTAACCATTAAGAAATGAGGTGGAAAGTTGATTGATTAATTTCATTCTACACGATTTCGTAGAGAATATTGAACCGGATGCCAGGTTGATTTTAACTGTAGAATACCGAAAAAAACTATAAACCTGAATTTCAATTTAATACAATAACAATGCTTATTTTGGCAGATTAAAGAAACTTTTGCCAGATTGCCGGAAATTGGAAAGTCCCCTCACTATCGGCTGGAAAAGGCTGTACATCCACAACGGCATCCATATTTAAGGGGCCGTACAGATGAGGAAATAATTCAGCAGCATTTGCAGGCATTTCATAGCGAAGCTCGGCGGTTAACTGCGTTGGTTCCACTAAAAGAAGCAGCAGCCCGGTTTGATTCATATAATAACGGCCGGCTGTCTTGACCACCTGCTGCGGGGTGGAAAAATGGATAAAGCCTTCAAGTTGAAGGGAGGAAGGCTGGTAACTGCCTTCCTCCATGGCTTTCTTCCAATCTAATTCGGGGATGATATGGCAGATTAGCATAAATTTTTTATCCTAAGGGGTGATTAGTAGAGATTCCATCATGGCATCCAACTGATTGAGCTGCGGGTAGAAATTCCCTGCAGGCTGGCCATTTATCTGGGACTTGATATCTGTCAGGTAGGCTTCAAAATTATCACCCAGGGCATTGATGTCACCCGGGTTGGCTTCTCCATTGGCGGGTAATATAGGGTTGGAAACCGGCAAAATGGCTGAAACATAATACTGGCCGTCACTGGTGATTCCCTGAAATGTATAAAACATATCCGTATTATTTATAGGCCAATAGGCTTGCCCATATTGCGTCAAATAACGCACGCCTGTACCATTCTGGAAATTCAGATATTTAATTTGCATTGCTGTGAATTGAGCTGCATTCCAACCGGGTAAAAAGGGGATGTGTTCAAGGGTTGTGTCTTGAGATTGGAGTGTGTTTTGCAGATTGGTGATGGTTTGTGAAACATTGGAATTGATATTTGTATAAGCAGGAACCGAGAAAACTTGCAGCACAGGGGTATGGAAGGTGGGGGAGAGGGCATATCCCTGGAAGGTGAATTTAATGTGCTGCGGCAAGTTAAACACTTCGTCCATTTCGCTGAATTCATCGGTTGTGACTTCACTGCTCAAACTATTGGTCAAACCGGGCGAGTAACAGAAAGAAACATTTTCATAATTCACCTGGGTGTTGCCCGAACAGGGATCTGCTTGAACAGGTTCAGTCGGAGGGGCAACCGTTGGGTTGTTATCGCCTGCTTCTGCCGAAGGCAGGACGGGGGCTGCACCTTGAGCCTGTACGGTTTGTTGTACAGATAAAGCAACTTGAGTTTGCATGAGGGCTTCTTGAGTGGCTACCAGATTGCTGCTTTCATCAGGAGTATTGCCAGTGACAACGCATGCCAGGCTGGTTAAAAGTACCAACAAAACAAGCCCTACAACAAAGATAGGCGAATTCGTTTTCTTTAACACCATATTTCCACTTCCTTTTGAAAACTTTGATGCCTTAATTATACAAGGATGTAAGCATAACCGTTACCCATTAACATCAGACGGCTATTGCACCTTTCTTTTTTATTTCCGGCATGAAGAATATCAACGGAAAACTAACCAGCATGACGATGGCGCTGATGGAGATTGCTGTCTCGAGATTATAATGATCGCTTATCAGACCAACCAGGAATATTCCTGTGGAAGAGGTAATAAAATTAATCGCCATAAATATGCCGTTTGCCAAGGACCTGCTTTCGGGAAAATTCTCCTGTACCATGGCCATCATGGGAGGGGCAATACAAAGCATACTGAATCCAATGAAGGCGAGCCAGAGCATGGAGGTCAGCCCTGTGGAAAACAGAAAACAAAAAGTAAAAATAGGCGTAGTGAGGACTGAGAAGAAAAGGATGGTTTTGCGTCCAATCCGGTCCGAGAGAGAACCGCCAAGCAAGGCACCAACAATCCCGGCGCCTTCCAGTACAGAAAGTGCGGCCCCACTGAAAACCAGACTTTCACCCCTTTCGGTTAAATAAGTCGTCAGGAACATGGTGCTGCCGGCAAAGAGCAAACCACGAAATACCAGGAGAATGAACATCGGTATCATCAAGGCGCCCATTTTCTTTAACACCGGTTTGAATTGCGGGCCGGCGGCTTCTCTTGGTATTACCTGGATCGGAACACCTTTGAGGGCGAAAAAAAGCATCAAGGATGCCAGCATTCCAATCGACATGATCCAGGGAGTGTTCTTTAAGCCCAATCTATCAATAGCAACCACAATTAATAACGGCCCTAATACTCTGCCAAGTTCACCACCGACCATCCAAAAACTCATCCCTCGTCCAAGGTTTGAGCCTGATAATCGGCCGCTGATCACCGGAGCAATGGCATGAATGGCCGCGGAACTGGCACCCGCCAGGAAGACCAATATGGCTACCCAGGCATAGCTGGGCGCTACCCCGATCAAACTCATTACAATGGCTGTCAGTGCGGGAGCCAGAATGACCAATATTTTTAAATTCGTATGGTCCGCCAGAAAGCCGATAAAGGGTTGAAATAAATTTGGGATACGCATGTAAATAGAGAGGAGGCCTGCGGCTGTTTTGGTAATGGCCAGATTTTCAATGATTACCGGCAAGATGGATGGGAGGAAGCCGCTGAAGGTATCGTGCGCTGCATGGGCTGCAGATATGGTGAAGACATGCTTGAATTGAAATTTGTCATTATTTTCAGACTCAAAGGGTTGTTTTTCGCTGGTTTGAAGAGAACTGTTTTGCATATACTATCCTTTGCTGCGGATGGGCAGAATTGATGGATTTGATTATACTGGAAGAATAGAAACTTCTATGGAAGCAGCGTTGTTTTTTTGGATGGAGTAGGTTTTCTGAGCGGATGAAAAAAAAAGAAAAGCAACCTGCCCGAAGGATTTTATAATTTGTTTGCCTTTTTAAAAGGCGTGGGTATCATAATTTCGTGGTATAAAGCGTCCCTCGAACTCTTTCTCTCTCGCTTGACAGTTTTTAAAAGTAAGATATACTGACAGAAGAGGGTATGTAAAATTTTAAGGAGTAAGGATCAGTGAAAGTTTCATTCTGGGATGTCCTTTCGATACTGGGTTTATTGGCAATTTGCATGCTGGCAGCCGTATTTACCAGTATTTTTATCGCTCCCAATTCGATGTTTAACCCTTTCCCTCCCCAGGCTTTACCTCCACAGGTGGTTATCCCCAGTTCCACTGCAACATTATTGCGATTGCCCCCCACCTGGACTTTAACGCCCGGTTCTGCATACGATACTGCCACACTCGCGCCTTCCCAAACCATGGTACCCAGTTCAACCGGCTTCCGGTTGGCAACCTTTACCCCAACCCCGACCAATACTTATACACCATCCAATACGCCAACTACAACCAAGACTCGAACGGTTACTTTGACAATAACCCTGACAAAATCCAATACACCTGTACCTACCGAACCAGAAGCCACTCCTTGAGTGTTTTACGGCAGGAAAATCACAAAAGCTATATAATCTGATGAAAAATACATTTTGGGACGTTCTTTCCATATTAGGCCTAATTTCAACGCTTTGCATTGGGGCGTTGGCGGTGATGGTGTTTGTTAACCCGCGCATCAGTATCAATCCATTTCCGCCGCCCACTGACATTCCTACGGTGATGATCCCTAGTGCTACAGCCACCATGCAGAAACTGCCGCCTACCTGGACCCCTACTTATTTTGCTGAAGATACAGCGACCCTTGTTCCAACCCAAACCCCGAGACCTACCAGTACATCCTTCACGCTGCCTACTTTCACGGCGACTGCAACTGCCACGAAAACATTTACCAATACACCAGTTGCCACCATGACTTACACCGCAGGGAATGATCAGGCGCTGGAAATCAGCCAGTCACCGGCCGATGGCACGTCCTTATCCACTGGTGCAGATTTTGATCTGGCTTGGGAAGTAAAAAATATCGGCACCAATAACTGGAACTCCGGGTACTACTACGAATATCAAAGCGGGGTTAAGAGTAGTAAACAGGATCGTTATGATATTGTAGCGGTCGTTAACACCGGCTCAACCGTTCGACTGGTAGTCGATATGATTGCACCATATGAAGCGGGGACATACAGCACCGTTTGGGCTTTGAAAAACAGCAGCGGAAATGTAATGAAGACCATGAATTTCTCGTTCAGTGTAAAATAGAGTTGCTGTAGAGCAACTTTATTAATAACAGGAGCAACAATCATGAGTGAGAAAATCTCCCCTGATGTATTTGCGCACCTGGTGGATTTGGCCTCCCTGGCATTAACGGGTGACGAAGCCGAATATCTGCGCAGGGAATTAAATAACCAATTAAAGTCCATTGATGAATTGATCGCCATTCCCCTGGACGCCAGTATTGCTGGCACCACACATGGGGTTCCCATCCCCGATGATACCCGGGCTCCTCTGCGTAAAGATGAATGGAAACCTTTTGAAGATGTACAGGCCATTCTAAAACAGGCGCCAGAAACCGATGAAGGTACGATTGTTGTACCGGATATCCCCCATACCACCCTGGAATAGACTATGCAAATCTGTGACCGAACTGCGACTGAATTAGCGGAATTGATCCGCAAAAAAGAGCTTTCCGCTGTGGAAGTGCTGGAATCCTGCCTGGAACGTATTGCAGCAGTGGACGGACGCCCCGGCGCCATTCGCGACGCGGCGGATGCCCTGCAAGCATCCGATACGCAGGCCGTGCATGCCTTCATCACCCTGACCGCTGAACGTGCTAAAGTGCAGGCTGCTGCTATTGATAAGAAAATCAGCCAGGGAGAGACGCTAGGCCCCCTGGCTGGTGTCCCCTTTACGGTTAAGGATATTTTTTGTGTAAAAGGCACGCCGTCCACGGCGGCCTCGAAAATTTTGGCAAATTTTGTCGCTCCCTACACCGCCACGGCTGTGGAACGATTGGAAGCCGCGGGTGCGGTGATGTTGGGCAAGGTCAATCTGGATGAATTTACGTACGGCTCCTCGAATGAATCCACCGCTTTCCAACCGGCACCGCGCAACCCCTGGAAGTTGGATCGGGTTCCCGGCGGTTCCTCCGGCGGGAGTGTTTCCTCGGTGGCGGCCGGTGAAGCACCTTTATCCCTGGGGACGGACACCGCAGGGTCCATTCGTCAGCCGGCGGCTTTTACTGGTGTGGTGGGATTAAAGCCAACTTACGGCCGCGTCTCGCGCTACGGACTAATCGCCTTTGGCTCCTCGCTGGATTGCCCCGGACCGGTGGCTCGCAATGCACGCGATGCAGCCCTGATGCTGGAAGCCATGGCCGGAGCGGACCCGCGTGACAGCACTGCCTCCATGCGGCCGGTTCCGCGCTACTCTGCCGGATTAGATGAATCGATTAAAGGAAAACGAATTGGCCTCTCGCCGGATTACTTCATGGTTACTTATCCGGATCCCGAGACGGGCGAGTACATTCAGCGCCCTATCCCGGAAGAAATGAAGCGCATCGTGCTGCAGGCCGCTGATCTGCTGGCCAAGGCCGGCGCAGAGATCGTGGAAGATGTACCCATGCCCAACACCCGCTACGGAATTCCGGCCTATTTTGTCATCAGCCGTGTGGAAGCCGCCTCCAATCTGCACCGCTTTGACGGGGTGAAATATGGCTATCGTACATCGAATCATGAAGATGATTTACAAAAATTGTACCGCCGCTCCCGCGGAGAAGGTTTTGGCTCGCAGCCGAAACTGCGCATTCTGATGGGCATGTACGTCAGCGCCGCGCAGTACAGCGAACAGTATTACAAACGCGCCCAGCAAATCCGTGCCATGATCCGCAATGATTATGATGTGATCTTTGATCCGCAGGGAAAATACCGGCTCGACAGTCTGCTGACCCCCACCACGCCAACGAGCGCCTTCCCCATCGGGGACGTCTACGGTGATACGGTCTTGATGCAGTATGCGGACCAGTTCACTGTGCCCGCCAATCACGCCGGCATTCCGGGGATTGCCATCCCTGCCGGGTTGGATGAAGAACGCCTGCCGCTCAGCATCCAATTATTAGGCCCCGACTTTTCAGAAGGCGATTTACTGCGCTTTGCGCATCACTATGAGCTGGCTACCGCGGATGCACCCTGGCGGCAGGAAAAGCCGGACGTTCTACGGGTTTAGACGGGAACGAGAATCTATGAAATTCTGGCGGCATCGAACACGGCTCCAACAAAAAATGACAACCCTGATCGGCCTGGCTTTTGGATTGGCCTGGGTTCTTTCCGCATGCAGTGTCGCCGGCATGCAGATTCCTCTGGATGGGAGACCCATACCAATGGAGCCTGGGGCATTTGAATCCAGCATGGTCGATTGGGTGCTGACCCCCAGTCTGACTCCTTTTCAACCTGTCCTGCCCGGAATGGAAAGCCTGGGGTATACGGCGACTGCCGAACAACCATCCATTACCGCTCCGGCGGCTCTAATCCTGACCGTGCAGGAATCGTTGACTTCATCCCCCACCGTTTTATTAAGTGAAACAGTCATGCCTACCCTGGTAACCGGCACACCTACTCCGGCGACCAATACACTGACGGTGACCGGAACACGATTTCCCTCGCCGACGGCCAAAAAAACGGCTACCCTGCAAAGCTGGCAGCCCACGCTGACCATGACCCGTGGGTTCACGCAGACGATGACGCGTACGCAGGTCCCGGGGAATTACACCCAGACCCTGACGACCACCTCACCGCCAGCCACGGCTGCATCGACCAGCCAGCCGCAAAACACCGCTATCCCTACGCTGGTCCCAGCCACGCGCACGATGACATCGGCGCCGGTAGGTTGTGCGTATAGCGAGAATGGCGGATTTGAAAGTGCTCTGATCAATTTGATTAATCAGGAACGTGCCGTAAATGGGCTGGCAGCATACGGGGTCAACGGCTTGTTGACCAATGCCGCGCGGGGACATTCCCAGGACATGGCATGTAATGATTATTTCAGCCACACCGGCTTGGACGGCTCCACCTCCGCCAGCCGTGTGGCCGCACAGGGATATTCTTACTCCTGGGTAGGTGAAAATATCTACGCCGGCTCAGGCGGTTACAATTCAGCGGAATCGGCCTTTGCCTATTGGATGCAAAGTCCGCCACATTATGCCAATTTAATGAATACGAATTATACAGAGATCGGGATTGGTTATGTTTATTATGCCAACAGTACCTATGGCGGGTATTTTACGGCTAATTTTGCCAGACCCTAAAAAGACAATCAGACGCAGGATTGGAAAAAAGACATGACAACTTATGAAGCAGTAATTGGACTGGAGACCCACATCCAGTTGAACACCAACACAAAAATATTTTGCTCCTGCAAGGCGGATTCCTCAGGTGCGGATGCCAACACGAATATCTGCCCGGTCTGTACAGGCATGCCAGGCGTTTTACCGGTATTCAATGCCGCTGTAGCCGAAAAGGGCGTGATTCTGGCGCATGCCATGCATGCCGAGGTGCAGAATATCTCCATTTTTGACCGCAAGAATTATTTCTATCCGGATTTACCCAAGGGCTATCAGATTTCGCAATTTTTTAAACCTATTGCCTTGGGCGGATACCTGGATGTTCCCATGGCTGCCAACGGGGATCAGGAAGCCTACACGCGGCGGGTGGGTATCAACCGTCTGCATCTGGAAGAAGATGCTGGAAAATCCAAACATGCCTACGGCAAAATGCAGGTGGATTTCAACCGCTGCGGTGTGCCGCTGGTGGAAATGGTGACCGAGCCGGATTTGCGCACCGCACAGGAAGCCTCCCAATACCTGACTCAATTGCGTCAGCTGCTGCGCTGGCTGGGCATCTCCGAGGCGGACATGGAAAAGGGTCATCTGCGCTGCGACGCCAATGTCTCCATCCGCGAGAGAGGCGCCACAATCTTGAACAACAAGACCGAGATCAAGAATGTCAACTCCATTGATGCGGTGGAGAAGGCCATTGAGAAGGAAGTCGAACGGCAGATCAAACTGGCCGAAGCCGGGGAAGAAGTTCGTCCCTGGACGCTGGAATGGGACGCGGATCAGGGCATCCTGCGCAAAATGCGCTCCAAGGAAACCGCCGCCGATTACCGCTATTTCCAGGAGCCGGATTTATTGGAAGTAAAACTGAGCGCTGAGGACATCGCCGGGTTCTTGAAGGATTTCCCCGAACTGCCCCTGGAACGCTGCCAGCGCTTTGAACAGGACTATAGCCTGCCCATCTATGATGCCGAAGTGCTGACTGCTGAACGGGTGCTTTCCGAATATTTTGAGCGTGCGGTGAAAGCCTACGTCGGGGATGCCAAAAAGGTCTCCAACTGGGTGATGAATGACATCCTGCGCATGATGAATGATGACGGGATCAACGCCGGGCAATTAAAGCTCACTCCCGAGGGTCTGGCGGCGTTGTTGAAAATGCTGGATGACAAGAAGATCAATCAACCCACGGCCAAAGCCCTGCTGCGCAAAGTGCAGGAGAGCGGAAAATCGCCGGAGCAGATTGTGAAGGATGAAGGTCTGGGGCAGGTGAGTGACGATTCGGCCATTCGCGCAGTGTGTGAGAAAGTTGATGGTCGATAATCCGAAGGAAGTTGAGAGTTACCGTGCCGGCAAGGATTCGCTGATCGGCTGGTTTGTGGGCCAGGTGATGCGGGAGATGCGCGGAAAAGCAGACCCCGGTATGGCCAGGGACGTGATGGAAACGCTCTTGAAGGGGTAAACATTTTTTTTGTTCGCTGGCTTTTGGAGATAAACACGAAGCTTTCCGACAATGGTGAGATTGCCGTGCCCAATCGGTTTCGAAATGGCATGACAATATTGAGTTACTGCGAGCAAGTCCTCAGCACTAACGCACTTCATTCTTAAGGAAACTGAGTAGATGTTATCAAAAGACCATTTGCCTCTTAATTTCTTAGGTGTCATGTCGTTGCGAGTAAATCCACAGCGCTAACGCACTTCATTCTTAAGGAAACTTGGCAGAGGTGGAGACTGCACCCCTTCGGGGCATAGACCACGGCCTCCTAGTTGAATACCAGGTAAAGGGCATTGGCCTCGCAGTGACACATTCAGAATTGTGTTATTGCGAAGGAGCGCTTTTCAGCGACTGGCCTGTACCCCGCAGGGGTAGGCAATCTCCCTGTATGTCGGATTTACCTTCAAATTGGTTTCGGTGTCTGTTTGTTTCTTAGGAGCCCCGTGCGGCATTGTCCTTCGTTCATTTTTGCGGGGCGGCCTGTACCCCGCAGGGGTAGGCAATCTCCACATCGAATTGGTAGAGGTGTCTACTATTACCAGTTACCTTCAATATATGCAGGGAGATTGCCACGGCCCCACCATGTGAACCCATAATATAACCTTTGGGGCCTCGCAATGACACTCCATCTTGTCATTTAATTTTGAGTAACTCTACTCGGCATACGCACTTTATTCAAAATGAAACTGGGATACAAGAAAATCACCATCTTCCTTATTTGTTTCTTAGGAGGCTCAAAAGGTTTTATTATGGGTTTAAACCGTGGGCCGGCCTGTGCCCCAAAGGGGTTGGCAATCTCCCGGCATGCATGGAAATAAATTATTTTGCAAAACAATCTATAATAAAATAATTGGTCTTGTCAATTACTCATTCGATTGCAGAAAAAAAATGAACTCAAAGCATTACTTCGTCTACATCGTAACAAATCGATATCATAATGTTTTATATACCGGCGTTACTAATGATCTGCAAAGGAGAATCGAGGAACATAAAACCGGTCTGGGTGGAAAATTCGCTGGAAAATACCGATGTGATAAACTGGTCTTCTATGAAAGGACTGAAGATATTAAATGTGCAATTGAACGGGAGAAACAAATCAAGGCGGGAACAAGGTAGAAGAAAATTGATCTAATAAATGGTATTAATGCCGATTGGGTTGATCTTTCGGAGGAATTGTTTGAGTAAATTATTTACTGGGTCACAATCAAAATAACCCTTGTTCAATTCTTATCGGGAGATTGCCGCAGTCGCTTTCTTCCTGATAACCTAACTTCTAATTGAGAGCGCTCCTTCGCAGTAACTGTGTAAAAAGTCAAGAGAAGGACTATGCGGAAAGGGGTGTAGGCGACCTCCATACGACACAATCGTGGACCATAGCGTTCATGATGACAAGCATTTTCCGCATACAGGCGGTGATAGCCACTTTGAATAGTTTTCCATTCTTAATCAAACGTTCAAACAAAGATTGAATGACAGGGTTATGTTTAATGGCTGTCAGACAAGCCATGTATAATACACGGCGCACGCCTTTGCGACCACCAAAAATGCGCCGTTTGCCATGTTTCTTTCCACTATCGCGGTTGTAAGGTGCCAGGCCAGCCAGGGCTGCGATCTTCTGGCGGTCGATCTGGCCTAGTTCCGGAATTTCGGCTACCACGGTTACCGCTGTGATGAACCCTACTCCCGGTATACTATCCAGCAGTTTAGCCCGGGCACACAATTCAGGTAAGCTATCCATGAGTTCTTTGATCAGGACTTCGAGCTCATCGATACGGACGTCCATCCATTCGATATGCTCGCGGATATCCAATTTCATGCTCTTTGGGGCTGTTCCCAGTCGATTTTTCTCAGCTGTGCGCATTTCTACCAACTGTTCCCGTCGGGTAACCAGTGCTTTCAACTGGATTTCATTGGTTTCTTTTGAAGCCTGGGCAATGGGCTGGATCTTACAGGCATATTCAGCAATCAATCGCGCATCAATGACATCCGTTTTAGCCAGCTTACCGGTTGCTTTGGATAATGCTCGTACCCGTGTTGGGTTGACAACCGCAACGGATAAGCCTTTCAACAGCATACCTTGCACAACTAGTTGCTCATATCCGCCAGTAGCTTCGATGGCGATCAATTGTGGATTTATCCCCGTCATTCGATCAATCACTTCTGCTACTCCACCCTCATCATTGACCACACGCCACACGGCATCCTCACCCCACAGCGATATGTCCAACCACTTCTTGCCCACATCGATCCCAACATATGTCTCTCTTGTTGTTGTCATTTGTATGATATCTCCTTATAATCGAGATAAGCCCACACTAGCAAGGATACGGCCTCTCAGGGTCTCTCAACTGTTCGGGCTTTCTGGTTTGAAGGACACGGTGGTTTTACTGCGAAACGGTCTCTGGGACCTAATGACAATTAACCTACCGTGTCCTTTCTATTATCATACTAATGACACATTCGTAAGCACTGTAAGTATGCCCCCAGTTTCCTTTGGAGTAAAGTGCGCTAGCTCTGTGGATTTACCCGCAATGACACCAACCTATCCATATACAAACCGGTAGGCCTACCAGGCTGACCGTATTTTTTTGAGTGTATCCTCCAGCGATTCAGGTAGGACGCGGGTATCGGCGGTGGTGGTCATGAAATTTGTGTCCCCATTCCAGCGCGGCAGGATGTGAAAATGCAGATGATCCGCCACACCGGCGCCGGCAGCGCTGCCGATGTTGACCCCGATGTTAAACCCGTCCGGATGATAAAGCTTGCCCAGAACCTGCTCGGCATGCGCCAGCAAAGCCATAATCTCCGCGTTGATTTCGGGGTTAAAGGAAGCCAGCACCGCAGTGTGCAGCTTGGGCGCCACCATCAAATGTCCGCTGGTGTAGGGATAGCGATTGAGCATCACCAGGGCGTGTTCAGCGCATTGGATGACCAGCTTTTCATCATCCGCCGACTGCTGCCAGGCGTTGCAAAAAATGCAGCCTGCCACCGGAGAACTATCTTGAATGTATTGCATGCGCCAGGGGGACCAGAGATGTTCCATAGGATGTGCCTCCCGAATAGGAATCCAAAGTAAATTCTATCATGTTCCATTGCAATCCGGATAACCCTTGTCCATGGACATGATTATTTATTATGAGAGAAACACTTCTTTACACAACCACTTGGATCAAATGAAAAATTTGCTAAAAGGATCCGAAGTTGAATTTCGCAAAAAGGATCAGGTACGGCAAATTTTTATTTCTTTTTTATCCGGAAAATGAGCGACTTATTGATAAAGAAGATTTTATTTATGTATAATAAATATTTCCATCCTAGAAATAATTCCAGTCGAGCTAATAATATCCGGAGGTATTGATGCCAGTATGTGAAGGTTGTGGATCCAGTTTCGATGATGGTTTTAAATTTTGTCCTCAGTGTGGCAGAGTGAAGCCAGAAGCAAAAAAAATCAATATTGAAGTAGATATCAAACCAAGAACCTCGCCGTATGATTGTCCACTATGTGAGGACGCGGCGAATGTTCAGAAGGTTTCTGCAATCGTGGCATCCGGTACTGCAGAGGGAAGTGGACATTCTATCAGTACCGGCAGTACGGATTTTTATAGTACGGCAAGTGGAAAAAAGGTAGTTGATGGCTATTCGACCAGTACCTCAAGCTCCAGCAGTTTCCAGCAAAGTCAATTAGCTCAAAAAGTGAATTTACCCAAACCGCCATGGAAGCCAAAGTCTTCTGCATGGGACCCTGGAAATTGGACGTTTGGGATCGTTGGTTTACTCGTGTTATTCGTTATGGGGGCAATCTACGACGAAGTTGGGGAGGGGCTTGTATTTTTTATTATCGGTGGGCTTGTATTATGGGTGGTGGTCACGATTCAATTTGCTAATTTGGTCAATAAACTCAATCATTCAGCAGAAAAAGACAAGAAATCTAACGAAGCCTATCAAGCCGAACTTAATATTTATGAACAAGCAAAAGTTGTTTGGGAGAATCTTTATTATTGTCATAAGCACGATGTGGTTTTTTGTGCGGGCTTGAATCACCATATGCCGGTTGAAAAATCCTGGGCAGCCTGTCTGGAATGGCGAAAGGACTTCCCAAAGCAAACCTCAGCAAAGTAAGGGGAATGGTCGGAACAAAATAGCATACGATGATACCGTATTCTCCATTTGTTATAAAAGCCAAACAAGGGTTCATTCCAATGAACCCTTGTTTTTTTCCTTAAAATGAAAATCGTCTCGCCATAATTGAGAGAAGCATATTCTGGAAAATCAGGTAAATTGTTTAATTTATTCTTTGTTGACAGGCTGCAATCCCGTTCAAAAGGGATATGCGATTCTCTTGATCTGTTATAAAACGTATCGCTAAAGTAAAGTTTTGTTATGTTGATATTTCCATAAATGCGCCAGGGGGACCAGAGATGTTCCATTTTGCCATCCTATCAAAGAGGATGCTGAATAAATTGTATTATGATCTGCTTTACAGATTTGGAAATAGACATTGCTTGACTGAGGCATTAAAAGACACCTGTGCCACAACCAACTTTTCGCCTGACAAATCAAGAATTAGTACCGTAACTAAGTTTCCGGGTTTTTGAGTGAAACCTTTTGAAGTGAAAAATTAACCGCTTGACAAATCGTAAAGATAGATTATAATGATTATAAATAAGTAATGAGTATAAATAAAATGCAAAATGAAACGGATTTGATCACAACATTAAAAGATGCCGGCTTGAGGATCACCCCTCAGAGAATTGCCATCTGTAAAACACTGGCAGAATCGATGGAGCATCCCACGGCTTCCACGATTTATGAAGCGATAAAAGAATACTATCCATCCTTATCCCTGGCCACGGTGTATAACACATTGGATATTCTAGTGGCGCATGGAAAAATTAATGTTCTGGGGGATGCTGGGGACGGAAAAGTGCATTTTGATGCCAACACGGATCCGCATATGAATCTTGCTTGCATTAAGTGTCATTCGGTCGTTGACCTTTCCTCAAAATTTGCCAATCTCATGGATGAAGAAATCGTTCAATCCTCGGGGTATAACTTGTTAGGCTCTCGAGTTATTTATTACGGAATCTGCCCAGCCTGTCAGGGTTAATCCCTGGCCTGGGTAGATATTGATTAATGCACAACACAATTCTGGATTAAGGAGATTTAAAATGGAAAATTTAATCGAAAAACAAATCACTACCTTACCTCGTATCGGCGAGAAGGCACCCGAATTCAAAGCCATCACCACTCAGGGTGATATCAACTTTCCTGCGGATTATAAAGGGAGTTGGGTCATCTTGTTCAGCCATCCGGCTGACTTTACACCCGTTTGTACCTCGGAATTCATGACTTTTGCCTCGATGGAAGATCAGTTTGCGAAAGCCAACACAAAATTGGTTGGCCTTTCTGTGGATGGTCTTTATAGCCACATTGCCTGGCTGCGCACGATCAAGGACAAAATTGAATACAAAGGCATGAAAAATGTGGAAGTTAAATTCCCCTTGATTGAAGATATCACCATGGAAGTTGCCCATAAATACGGCATGATCCAACCTGGTGAGAGCAATACCAAGGCTGTTCGGGCCGTTTTTGTGATCGATCCCAAGGGCATTATCCGCACGATGATCTATTATCCCTTGAGCCTGGGGCGTAATTTCCAGGAGTTATATCGTGTTGTGCTGGCCCTTCAAACAGCGGACGCGTTCTCTATTGCCACTCCCGCGGACTGGCAGCCGGGTGATGATGTCATTGTCCCAACCGCTGGCTCCTGTGGTGTTGCCAAGGACCGTATGGAAGGGAAAGAAGGCGAAATGCATTGTTATGATTGGTTCTTCTGTACCAAGACATTGGATAAAGAGACAGTTCTTAAAACCGTATTGAAAAAATAAATTCACAAGACAAGTCACCCGTCACCTGGCGGGTGACTTGTTGTAATACAGATATAATGGGGGAAAGACAATTTATTGCGACACAAAAAATAAAAGGAAATTAACCATGAAAATTGCAGTCATTACGGATGATGGCAAGACCATCAGTCAGCATTTTGGCAGGGCACCTTATTATATGGTATTGACGATCGAAGAAGGAAAAATTATCAACCGTGAACAGCGGGCCAAGAAAGGGCACAACCAGTTTCATGATCAGGCACACAGCGAAGAAACGCATGGCGCAGGTCACGGCATGGATGCTTCGTCTCACAACCGACATACCGGCATGGCTGAAGCTATTTCAGATTGTAAAACATTAATCTGCGGAGGTATGGGGACCGGCGCTTATCAAAGTATGCTCAAACTCAATATTCAGCCCATCGTTACCGATATGGAGGATATTGACACAGCAGTCCAGGCATTTTTGGACGGCACCCTGCTGGATCATACGGAAAAGCTGCACTAACGCTGGCAGATGGATTGTTTCAAATCGGGCAAAAACATCGGCGCTGGTCATACACAGCCGATGTTCATTCAAGATGGAGGATTATTGTATTCTTTATCTCTTTTTTCTTTGCGCTTGACCCTTGACATGGTATACTTGCTTTATTGAAATGGGCATGCTATAATTTTGTATCAGATTTACCCACATTTTAGGCTTTTGAATTTAATTGGTATAAGTAGCTAGAACGGCACCACTGGTGCAAGGTGTTTGTTGTCTGTTAATCCCGTAACAAAAAAATCCTGTCAACTCATGACAATTAAGTGATAACCTGGAGACTCGCTTCAGGCGGTATTGTTATGGTAAACCTTCAGGGCAGGTAAATTACAAGAGATATATTTTCAATGGAAATTAAAGATTTAGAAAAAGAGCCACTGCAGAAGTTGCGTCAGATGGGGAAAGAGCTCAACATCCCCAACGCAGAGCGTCTTAAAAAAGAAATGTTGTTGGTAAAAATCCGCCAGTACGAGGCAGAACAAGAAGGCCTGGAAGTGCGCGGAGGCATCCTCGAGATTATGAACGAGGGTATTGGGTTTTTAAGATCAAATTATCAGATTGGCAGTGAAGATGTTTATGTCTCACAAGCCCAGTTACGTCGGCATAATTTGCGTAGCGGAGATTTGGTGATCGGCCATGTCCGTCCCCCGCGTGATTCAGAACGTCATTACGGCCTCTTAAAAGTAGAAACTATTAACGGTATTTCCGCTGAAGATGCTCGCAATCGCCCCCGCTTTGAAAGCTTAACCCCCATATTCCCGGAAAAACGCTTTGATTTAGAAACAGACCCGACAGTCCTTTCCACACGCTTGATCAATTTAATCGCACCCATCGGCCGCGGCCAGCGGGGTTTGATTGTCTCTCAGCCAAAATCGGGGAAGACAACCATCCTTAAGGATATCGCCAATGCCATTACGACCAAGGATCCCAGCATTCACCTGATTATCGCCTTGATCGGCGAGCGCCCGGAAGAAGTAACCGATATGGACCGCTCAGTGGACGCAGAAGTGGTGGCATCGACCTTTGATGAACCGGTGAGCTCGCATGTACGCGCCGCAGAGATTACCCTGGAACGGGCTAAACGTCTGGTTGAAGTAGGCCGGGACGTGGTCATTTTGATGGACTCGCTGACCCGACTGGCACGGGCTTACAACCTGGTGGTGAATCCATCCGGCCGTACCCTGTCCGGTGGTATGGACCCCTCGGCATTGTATCCTCCCAAGCGCTTCTTTGGCGCCGCCCGTAACATTGAAGAAGGCGGCTCCCTGACCATCATTGCCACTGCCTTGGTAGATACAGGCTCCCGCCTGGACGATGTGGTCTATGAAGAATTTAAAGGCACCGGAAATATGGAGCTTCATCTTTCCCGGAAATTGCAGGAACGCCGCATTTTCCCTGCGATTGATATTGAACGTTCCTCAACCCGCCGCGAAGAATTATTGCTCGGCCCGGATGTGTTATCTCGTGTTTGGCTGATGCGCCGCATGTATTTGCAGATGATCGCGCCTGCTCCTCAAGGTGCTAATCTGGATATGTCTGTGGCAACCGAAGCCATCCTGCAAAGACTTTCCAAATCGAAAGAGAATCTCGAATTTCTGGAAGGTTTATCAGAGGAAAAATAAGTATGAATACCCCTTCCACTCAGCAAGAAAACCCGCAGTCAGTTTCAAATCCTGCTGGTATTCAACGGTGGGTTCCGCGTGTCTTGTGGGCCGTAGCAATTGCAACCACAATTTATATGACGGTTTTGTTAACCTCACGGGCACCAGTATCGATTTCTGCAGCGTTTGATCCAAAGGAAAATTTTGGCATCAAGGAAGAAGTGGTTCCTCAGGTGGATATTGCCCCTGAAGAAGCTGCAAGTATTTCGCTGCCTCCGTTGCAACAATTATCAAAAAATACCGAGATTGTACGCGCAGTTGATTCGAAAACCACCATCCCTGAACGATCCCGTGATCGGGTTGAAGTCTACACCATTGAACAGGGAGATGCGATTTTTGGTATTGCTGGAAAATTATGATCTGAAACCGGAGACCGTACTTGTGGGCAAATTATGACATGCTCAATGATGATCCCCAAGTGATTGCTATTGGTATGCGGCTATATATTCCTCCGGTGGATGGTATTTTGTACCAATGGAAAGAAGACCGATACGCTGGATGAAGTCGCCACCAAGTATTATGTGGACCCTATGGATATCGTTTCCTGGCCCGGGAACAAATTGGATATGACCAATCCGGAGATTACGCCGGGTACCTTTGTAATGATTCCGGGTGGATGGCGGAAATGCAGCATGGGTTGTTCCCACCATTTGGCGGCAAATGCCGGTGCCAATCAAACGTATTGCCGGCGGTTGTTCCATTCCGTGCCGGTTATGTTGGTTCGGGTGGCTTTATTTGGCCGGCAAATAACCATTACCTTTCCGGAAATGATTTTTGGTCTGGTCATCTGGCGTATTGATATTGCGGCAGGTACCGGGGCACCAATTTATGCCGCCGATAGCGGCGTGGTTGTTTATGCTGCGGGGATCAGTGGCGGTTATGGCAACATGGTCATGATTGATCACGGTAACGGCTACCATACCGTTGTATGCTCACCTTGATTCAATCAATGTCTATTGCGGTCAAAATGTCATGCAGGGCAATCTGATTGGTCTGGCAGGCAGCACCGGCAACTCAACCGGAGCTCACCTTCATTTTGAAATTCGTCAGAATGGCGGGTTTATCAATCCCTGGTATGTTTTGCCGTAAAAAAAATATTCGATAAATCTATAGGATCTATAGAATCATGAAATACATATATGTAGGGGCGACCGGCCAGTCGCCCCTACATTTGATTAATTAGTCATATGGATTAACGAAAGAGATGCAGAGTATTGGTTAGAGCAGGGTGGGCGGGTCAACTTCAATTTTCCAATCCGGCAGCGGTTTATTACGCAGCAAACGGATGGGATCCGGTCCGGAAAGCAGGATTTGCCAGCGGTAAAACCCATTGACTCGTTGAAAATAACAGGGCGTTGGGCCTTTGATCTCTGTTTCGTGAAATCCTTCCTTAATTCTCCAGTGGTCAAGTTCGGACTTCAAATCCGCAGCAGTGTCGCTGGCAATTTGTGCATTACGGTGTTTGAATTCCAGACGTACCAGACGATTGAAAGGGGGATAGCCGTGCTGCTGGCGATGCTTGATTTCCAGGTCGTAGAATTGTTGAAAATCATGCTTTGCGGCGGCTTGTATGGCGTAATGCTCTGGGTTGAAGGTTTGGAATATTACTTTGCCACCCAGAGAGGATCGTCCGGCACGTCCGGCGACTTGGGTCAGCAATTGAAAGGAACGCTCTCCGGTGCGGTAATCCGGGAAGTTCAACCCCACGTCTGCCAGGATCACACCGACCAGGGTGACCCTGGGAAGGTCCAGACCTTTGGCCACCATTTGCGTGCCAATGAGGATATCTGCCTTATGATGGACGAAACGATTCATCATTAGTTCATCGGCGTTTTTTCCGTGGGCTGTTTCTGCATCCCAGCGCAAGGTGCGGGCCTGCGGAAGGAGTTGCTGGACCATTTCCTGTACTTTTTGCGTACCGGTGCCAAAATGACGAATATGCAAACTGCCACATTGGGGACATTTGTTTGGCATGAAACGGGTGTAGCTGCAGGTATGGCATTGCAATTCTGCTTGGTTGGGCCGTATTGGATGTGCATGGTGAGCGATAAATTACAGCGTGGACATTTCAGCACATGGCCGCAATCCCGGCAGAAGATGTAAGTTGAGCTGCCGCGCCGGTTTAGGAAAAGGATGGCCTGTTGATGCTTTTGCAAGCACCTCGCCCAGTGCGGTTTGCAGGGTGCGGCTGAGCATGGAGCGATTTCCGCGCTTTAATTCCTGGCGCATATCGACAATTTCAACCGGCGGCAAGACCGGGACAGCGGTCAATTGGCTGATCCAGGGAAACCCGCTGGGTGAGGGTAAAGATCTGCCAGTTTTCATGTTGTGCTCTGAAAAGGTGGCAATGGAAGGCGTCGCGCTGCCAAGTAACACCAGCGCATGACAAAATTGTGCATATTGAACTGCAGCAGCCGTACTGTCATAGGAGGGGGCAGGTTCACGTTGGTAGTAGGATTCATCGTGACATTCATCCAGAATGATCAACGCGGGGGATTTGACGGGGGCAAATAAGGCGCTGCGCGGACCAATGACCACTTTGATTTCTCCGCTGCGTATTCTGCGCCAGGTATCGTAGCGTTCTCCAGGCGTCAACCGGGAATGAATCACGCCGATTTTTTCGCCAAAGCGGTTTAAAAAGCGGCGGATGGTTTGCGGGGTAAGGGAGATTTCCGGCACCAGAATAATTGCCTGACGGTTTTGATCCAGAACATATTGAGTAAGCTGTAAATAGATTTCTGTTTTTCCTGAACCGGTGATCCCATGCAGCAAAGCAGGCTGCATCCCTTTTTCCGGCTTTTCAAGCTGCCGTTTAAGGGTTTGCAGGATCTGATCCTGTTCTGTGGTCAGGGTGATGTTGATCTCACTTTGTTGAGATAAATGATCCAGGGGATCCCGGATGCTTTCCTGGTCCACGATTTCTATGTATCCCAAGGTTTGTAAAAGACGAATATCCGATATATTTGCCCCGGTTTGGGCGATGACCCAGGCCTGGGCGGTGTTCTCCTGCTCGGAAGCTAAAAACTGCAGCACACTCATGCGTCGCTGCTGCACTGCTGCAACCTTGCTAAGATTCAAGTCTGCAGGAAAATCCCGGATCAAACGGATGGCAGGGATGAACTTACGCTTGACGGTTGGGTCCGAAAGCACGGCCTGGCTGTTGACCCAACCCCTGCGCTGCAGCGTCTGCATGGCCGCTTTCCAGTTTTGATGACTGAAAGCTCGTTCCAATTGTCTGCCGCGCATCGGGCCACGTTCTGCTAATAAATTCAGGAGGCGTTGCTGCAGTGGGCTGATCTTTTCGCCCATTGGCAGGACGACTTCGATTTTTTGATAGAGGGTATCCGCATGCTGGGAAAGACCGGGCGGCAGCATCAATTCCAGACATTGGGAAAGGGGAGTCAGTGTTTCTTCTGAAAGCCAGAAGGCTAATTTCATTTGGGCCGGGGTTAAGACCGGTTCGCTATCCAGCAGCGCCTGGATCGGTTTGATGGTTGCAAAGGTACTGCTTTCCCGGATGGCAATTACAATACCTTGCAGGGTTTGTCTGCCAAAAGGAACCAAAACCAGGCTGCCAGGCACCAGTTTTTCGTGTAAGGTGTCAGGAATCTGATAATCAAAAACGGAATTAAGTTGGGCTAAATTGACAGCGACTTCTGCAAACATGGGTAGCATTCCTGGCGAAAGGGCTTAGCCGGCGCTTTTCGGATCATCAACCGGTTTTGCGATCGTTATGGGGAGATGAAATTGTACCAGAACCTTTTCAATCCGCAGCCGATCCATGGATTTTACTGTGACCCATAATTTATTTTCCAGGTCCTCAATCTTATCCCCACAAACCGGTATGCGGTTTAACATCGCAAGCACGTAACCAGCCAGGGTCGTATAATCGGGTATCGTCAAATGCAGATGGAAGTAGTCATTAAAATCATTAATCGACATACGGGCATCAACCAGGAAGGGACCATCTTTTTGAACCTCAATGGATGGCGAGATGGGTTCAAAGGGATCCAGTATTTCGCCAAAGACTTCTTCCAATAAATCTTCCAGGGTGACAATGCCAGCCGTACCACCGAATTCATCCAATACAATGGCCATGTGCATATGTTTGCTGCGGAATTGGTGAAGCAAGGCATGCAAAGGCACCGCCTCCGGTACGAAGAGGGTTTCCCGAATCATGGAAATTACAGGCAAGGGGCAATTGGGGTCTTCCTGAAGTTTAAAGACCAGGTCACGCAGGTGGACAATCCCTTCAATTGAATCCACTTGTTGGGTAAAAACTGGTAATTTGGTCACGCCTTTTTCCAAACAGATTTGCAGGGCTTGCTGTAATGAGGTCTGAGATTCCACTGCAATCACATCCGTTCTGGGGATGGTGACCTGTTGGACTAACATGTCATTAAAATCAATCACTGCTGAAAGAATTGCCCGTTCAGGTTCGGGAATGTCGCTGCCGGTTTGGGGGTCTGTGACCAATTCGCGAATTTCAATAGCCGGGGATGGGTTCAAACGAGTATGGATGAGTTCTTTTTTTTCTTTGCTCAGCAACAGGCTTGATAAATTCTCCAGTGCTCTGAAAATCCCTGAAAAAAGGGCATAGAAGATAGAGAGAATCGGAAAGCCAATTACCAGGTAGGTTTCCGGGTGTAAAGCGGCGATTTTTTCTGATCCATAATCGCCAATGAGCAAGCAGAGCAGGAAGATCACAAAATTGAGAACAATAAAGCTGCCTGTAACTATCCAGGTTAACATGACAGGGTTTTGTTTAAAGAACCAAGTATCAATCCATTGTTCAAGCGGCCAGGTTTGAATCCAGGTATGAATGGCTATTCCCAAAGCAGCAAGCAGGAGAAATTTTATGCCCTGAAGAAAGATTGGAAAGCGTTGATTGCGTGGGGTGTGATCCACCCAGTTAAGGATGCTCGGTGCGATGCTAAGGTGTGTTGTTTCATCCTGCTGGGGCGAAATACGACGCCAGACGGTTAATGCTGTTGCATAGCCTGAAAAAAGTATATAGAGCCCCAGTAAAAAAAGAATTCCAATCGCCGAATTCATGGAATTTTATAAAATGCAGCAGCAGCGTAGCCAACCACGGATTGAGCATCATGGGTCTCTTCAGCTGATGTTGTGTAATATAGGATTTCAGTATGATTTACTTTGATTTTTACATTTGCCCACATTACCGTTGTTACAGCGCCAGCACCACAGGCAAACCCTGATTTCTTTTCTTCTGCATTAAATATATTCTCCGGTTGATTCTCACGTACTGCATCGAGAATCACCGCATCCAATTGGTGGGCTAATTTCTCATGATAAAAATGGGAAAGGTCAGAGCTGGCAATGAGTAAACTGTTGTCGGCAATAAAATGATCCGCAATAATCCCCCCCAATTGCTGACAGAGTCTGGCGTTACGGGAGCGTACCATGATCGGGACAATACGGAATTTCCGAGATAAAACGGATTGTAAAAACGGCAACTGGATTTCCAGGGAATGTTCCTTGTCTCTGGTTACGGTTTGAATGGAAAAACCTGTATCCTTTAAGAATGCTGAATTAATGGATTGCAGAATTTCGTGGTCAATATCCACTATACCCAACGGGGTCTCATACGCATTGTGGGCAGTGGTCAGAAAATCTTCAGGATGATAGTCATGGTAGGGAGAGAGGATAAACACCGTTTCAATGGGTTTTCCAATTAAATATTGATACGCGTAGGCTGCGGTTTTTCCTGAATAGCGATACCCGGCATGCGGAACCAATAACGCACGCAGGTCTCCGAGTACGGGATAATAAATTACTTCATCCAGATAATGTTGAATTTCTGCTTGGAGTTGCCGTGGATTAGCTGGATACCACAACCCTGCTATAGGAGAAGGACGAGACTCAATCATGGCGCCCTCATTAACTATTGAATTACTATCTCTATTTTAACATATTTGAATTTTGTTTAATCTCTATTTAGCAGGCTTTTATTGCCCTGAGGGGAAATTTTCCGTACAATTAATGAACTAAAGTAATGGTTTAACTTTGAGCAGTAGTGGAGTAAGGGATATGAGAAAAACAGTCGTACGGAGTTTGTTTATTTTTCTGGTTACAAGTTTGATTATGTCCATGGTGGGTTGCAACTTTCCGGGAATGACAGCAAGTGATCCTTCCCTGGAAGAGACACAAATTGCGGTGGGTATTCAATCGACGATGCTAGTGATGCAGCAAGAAACTTTGCAAGCAGAACAGAACGCCCCGACTGCAGTTCCCACCTATACACCTTATCCAACTTATACGCCGGAGGCTCCGACGCTTACCCCAGTTGTAGAGACGGTTATCGTCCAGGCGACCGATGTTCCTGTTGAAAACACACCGACAGTAGATATGGCAGATCGAATCAAAGCTGCCAATATTTTAGTGTATGAGGATATCCGAGGCTATACCGCTCTCTTGCCATATGTTCATGAAGTGATCAATCGCATGGGGTTTTCCGGCGGGAAGGTTGTTGAGGTCGGGGATGCAGTTGGTAATTTTAAGGAACAATTACTCAGTTCAACGAAATGGGATTTAATTATTGTTGCCTCAGAAGCACGCGGGTCCATTCGCGGGGAGTTTTGGGATTATATTATTACGCATGTTAATGATGATGCCGCCTTAATTGTGGAAATGTGGTATTTGGATGACATAGCGAATGGAAAAATCGCCGGTATTTTGGGGAAGTGCGGTGTTAAATATCAGAAAGATTGGAGTTATGGCGGAGGAGGAAATCCCCTGGATTATTCCATCTATCTGTTGGATCCCGGGAATGAAATTTTTACAAATCCGAACAGTGGCATCTCACTCAGTAATCCATCCTATTTCTATTGGAATCCCGGTGATGTGGGCGACCTGATGAAAATTGGGGCCGGCGGAGATGCGAAAATACTTGCAGGATTGTACCCGCAGGAGAAGAATAGTTATGGTTTGATCACGTCATGTTTGGAAGGCCGCATGGTTTTACAGACCTTTGATACTCACGATTATGATCCGTACATAACCAAGGCGCTTTGGGAAAATTATATTACCACCACCTTGACAAACCACTTTAAAAAGTTGGATGAATAATTCTTGCAGAGCAGATTGTTTTTACACGAAATTTCTTAAAAAGTTCCGCATGGAACGTGTTTTATGATAAAGTATAGATGGTATTCGGGAATTGTTTTCCTGAAGATGATGTTGATTTCAAGGAGTAAAGAGGATCCTAATGAAAGAAATTATCCTGATGCGGCATGCAAAATCCAGCTGGAAAGAAGCTGAGTTAAAGGATATTGATCGCCCGTTAAATAAACGGGGAAAAAAAGACACCCACAAAATGGGGAAAGTACTGATAGAAAATGATGTTTTACCCGATCGTATGTTTTCTTCCCCGGCAAAACGTGCCCGTCTGACGGCTGAATCCATCGCGAAATCAATTGATTTTACGGATGACGTGATTTACATGGATGATTTGTATCTGGCTGAACCTGATGTTTTTATGGATATTCTAAAGACTCAACCAGATGAGGTTAGCAGGATCATGTTTGTTGGGCATAATCCCGGTATGGAATGGCTGCTGCAAATGCTTTGTGGTGAGGTTGTTTCTCTGCCGACTGCTGCCATTGCCCATATTCGAGTGCCGGTGGATCACTGGCGTGATCTGGAAACGGATGTGGATGGGGAATTACTGAATCGTTGGAAACCGAAAGACTCTGCAGATGATTGATTAGAAAAAGATCCAAATGATAATCATCTAATTATGAGGATTATTGCAGTTTTGTTGGCCGGTTTCCAATTTTGGAGACCGGCTTTGTTATCTGAAATTGAATGAGGATGGGTATATGTCAAAGAAGAAAATGCCGTATGGTTTGTGGCCGACTGTGTTATCCCCTGAAAGGATATCCTTGGGAAAACGCTTGAGTGATGTTCAATGGCATCAAGGAACGGATGAACTGATTTGGGAAGAAAGTCGATCAACGCAAACGAATTTAATTTCCATGAACGGCGAAGGGGCTTTGCGTGAATTACTGGATACTTACACACCCAAAGGCGGTGTAGGATACGGCGGTGGAACATTCTGCGCGGATCGTGGTGAAGTTGTTTTTACAGAAAAAGACCAAAGATTGATTCGCATGAGCGGGCGATATGGTCAACCGACAGCCATCACCCCCGTGCTTGGCGGAGCAGCATCCCCCGCGATTTCACCGAATCATCAATGGGTTGTGTATGTTTCCTCAGATGGAAAACAGGATGTGCTGGCAGCCGTTCCAATGGACGGCAGCCGCTGGCCGGTTCAGTTGGCACAGGGAGCGGATTTTTATATGCAACCATGTTGGCATCCGCAGAATGGAGCAGTCGCTTGGGTGGAATGGAATCATCCTCAAATGCCATGGGATGGAGCCCAGATTTGTTTGGGACATCTCAACACTGAGCATGGAGTGCGACTAACCGAAAAAATCGTTGTGGATGGGGACGAAACCCATGCTGCCAGACAGCCGCAATTTTCACCGGATGGACGCTTTTTAAGTTATCTGATTGAGGAGAGCGAGTGGGACACATTAATCCTCTTTGACCTGGAAAGCTGTGAGAAGCACAAATTGGTGGTCGCCAGCGGATATAATCTTTCGGAACCGACCTGGACTCAGGGGGTACGGTCATATGGCTGGTCTGCAGACAGCCAACGAATTACTTTCTTCAAGATCAAAGGCAGTTTTGTCAGTCTCTGGCAAGTTAATGTGCAAACTGGTGAAGAGTTTCAAATTCCAACAGACCCGTATACCTATTTGGAACAACTTAGCGTATCGCAAACAACGGATGAAATTGCGCTGATTGCTTCAGCCTCCAATTACCCGGCGCGTATTATGCGGTGGAATGGCAGGAATTGGAAAACGGTAACTTATACCACTACGGACCTATTGGATCCTCAAGAGCTGCCCACCGCTGAAGAAATCAGTTGGAAAGCAGCTGATGGAACCAAGGTGTATGGATTGTATTATGCCCCGCATAATACGGCCTGGAAAGCAGATGGTCCTCCGCCCTGCTTTATTAATGTGCATGGCGGGCCAACCAGTTGTGCCATGGCATCCTATTCGTCCTTTGCTGCCTATTTCAGCGCAAGAGGGTATGCCTGGCTGGAAGTCAATCACCGCGGTTCGACCGGTTTTGGCCGTACATATCGGGAATTGTTACGGGGCAGTTGGGGCATCCTGGATGTGGAAGATGCGGTTGAGGGGAATCGGATGTTGGCCAATCAACGTTTGGCAGACGGCAACCGCATGATTGTTCGCGGCGGCAGTGCCGGCGGATATACCGTTTTGAATGCGTTAACCATGTTCCCAGGTGTTTTTGCAGCGGGCATCTCTCTATATGGCATCAGCAATTTGTTTTCCCTGGCAGTTGATACACACAAATTTGAGGCTCATTATCAGGACAGCTTGCTCGGAAAACTTCCCAAAGCGGCTGGAAAATATCATGCCCGTTCCGCTATTTTCCATGCGGATCAGATTCGTGATCCTTTGATGATTTTTCAAGGAGACAAAGATACCGTTGTGCCGCCCAATCAATCGGAACAAATTGTGGCAGAAATCAAGAAGTTGGGTATTCCATATTTGTATCAGGTGTATGAAGGAGAGGGTCACGGATTCCGAAAGAGTGAACACATTGTGGATTCCATCCACCAGATCGAACGTTTCCTAATGCAGCATGTACTGTTCAAAGAAGCGTAGACTGGAAAAGACTGTTCCAATATATAATTTATTTATTTGAGCAACCAACTATATGGTTTATTAATCAGGGGCGAACGGCCGTTCGCCCCTACTAGTTTTTATTCCGGTTTGGTATGAAAGACGATATCCCAAAAGGGTGAAGAAACCCCATAGCGTTGATTGGGTGTTTTGTAATGATGCTGCATGTGGTAAACCTTTAAATATTTCAGCCACTCGGAGCGCAACGTAAAATGATGGGTGGCATAATGAATCATGTCATAGGCCAGATACCCGATAATAAAAGCGGCAAACAAACCATACACCAGAAAGTCAGCCTGCAATCCTGAAAATCCAAAGAGCAGTCGAAAGAACAGAAAGAAAACTCCCGCCATGGGGATACTGACTACGGGCGGCATGACCAAACGCGTTTTTGATTGGGGTTGGGCATGATGAATTCCGTGAAATAAAAAGGCCAATCGGGTTTGCCAGGCATTACGAGGGGGGAAATGAAAAACAAAACGATGCAGAAGATACTCCGAAAGGGTCCAGATGACCAGCCCATCAAGGAGAATCAAGGGCAGCCAAAGGATTTGACCCAATTGTATACCAGCAGTAATGGAAAAAAATAGACATAGCGATACAATGGGCACCCAAACGGCCAACACGACTGCTGGATGAATGTGGGTGAAGAACTCCAAAAAATTTGATTTAAAAAGCCGAATGGGTTCTTTTTGATCTTTCATAGGTTCGAATGGCATGTTTACCTTCCTGTCTCTAAACGATACATGGTAGCCTGATTTAGAAGGCGTAAAGTGAATAACAATCATTCCTTTCAGGTTTCAAAGGCTGTCTCAATAGCTTGTACTCGTTCTTCCGCCTGGTTATCCAGTGGTATGTAAACGATAATGCGGGATCCCTCTCCGGGTTGGGATTGGATATCCAACACACCATTTAACAGTCTTGCCCGTTCCTGTAAATTGACCATACCCAGGCTGCCGCGCTGATCGTAGGATTGAAGGACACTCTCGACATCAAAACCCTTGCCGTCATCCTGGATGGCAAGCACGGCAATTCCGGCGTCATTGGGCATCAGATCAAGGCTTACGCGAATGACGCTAGCTTGCGCATGTTTACGGGCATTATTGGTCGCTTCTTCGACAATACTGAATATTACGCCCTGCTTGGCAGCATCCAAATGCAGGAGGATGTTTTTATTAATCTCGGATTCAATATTTTGCTGGAAGAAATCCTTCATTTTCACAGCCATGGTGTTTACAGCGGCCAACAGCCCGTCGGATTCCAGCGCCAGCGGCCGGAGGGTGAAGAGCATGTGGCGAATTTCCTCTGTTGTTTTCCGGGCTAAATTTTCAATGCGCTTGAGTTCTTCAAAGGTCTCAGGTAAATCTGTTTCCATTAGCTTTTGGGCAATATTGGCACGCATGGCGATGGCTGAGATGGATTGGGTTGGGCCGTCATGCAGTTCGCGGGCAAGCTGCTTGCGGGCTTCTTCTTGTGAAGTTATCAGGCGTTCCTTTTCCTGTTTTATATCTTCATACAAACGGGCGTTCTGAATAGCTACTACGGCTTGGCTGCATAACATCTCAAGAAGTTCTCTTTTACTCTCGGTGAAGAAATCAGCATCCGGATGCGCAAACAAGACTACGCCAAAAGAATCCAGTCCGCGATTAAGCGGTAAACACAATGCACTTTGACAATCCTGAATAATTACCATCTGGCTCAATTCCGGATCGTGGGCAGGCTGATCCGAATATTGCGGCACAGCTTTTTGTAATGTTTCAGAAAGCAGACCGTTACGGGCTTTAAATTGAATTTTCATATCCCGCGGGGGAATGCGCCGGCCATAGGCGATGACCAAATTCGCTTCATCAAAAAGCATAACGGCGGAGACTAAGCGTTCTGCGTTGTTGGAGTCCTTGCTGAGCAGTTCCTGGCTTTTAGCCAGTGTAATTTCTAAAACCGAAGAATACTGCAGTGTGCCGGAAATATCCTGAATCATTTCGTATAATTCTTTGATGGAGGGCATCTCCTGAGCCTCAGCAGGCATCAGGGGCGATTCCTCGCCATCCTCAGTGGAGCGCACGTTTCCGCGGTAGTACTGGCGTAGCCAGAGAATCACTTGTTGACTGAGCAAACCAACAATAGCCGCGATCAGTAAGTTGATTAATAAAGAAGCTGCCGGCAGCCAGGCGGAGACGATCATACCCGAGAAAAACAAGGTGTAGATGGATTGCAGCAAAGAGATAGCCACCGCGGCCATGATACTGCCGAGCATATTAAAATAGACTGCCCCTGAAAAAATTACCAGGATACCAGAGAATGCCAATGGTCCGGGGATTCCGTTGCTGAAGACAAACAGCAGGATGGAGACCAGTCCGTCTACGAAAACATTAATCAGGCGATGCCAGCGGATACGTCGATTAAGGATGGTGGAAACTGAATTGAGTACATTCCAAAGGAGAGAAAAGAAAATGATGCCTGCCAGCCCCCAGTTAAAAGAGCGTGTGATGCCCAGCGCGCAGGTAAAACATACCAGCGTTAACCAACGCAGGGAGATGGAGAACCAATCAGGCAGAAATGGATAATTAGACTTTTGCACATTAATTATGATAACCGATTTTCACAAAAGGACAACACGACCGAACTGGAATCCCAACACAGGGGAGTCACGGGATCCGAGATTTGGATTAGTTGTTGAACGAGTTGCTGCAATTGTAAAGCTGAACCGGTGGTAAAAAGCTGCGGAGATACGGGTTGAGTGCCTTGGGCAGGTGTGGCGTATTGTCCCAATAATCGGCGCGTCTGCCGGGCAACTGCTTCAGCGGGATTGATCACCCGCACACCCTCTCCGACGATGGATTGAATCATGGGGATGACGAAGGGATAATGAGTGCAGCCGAGGACCACAGTATCAATGCCGGCTTCCAGCATGGGAAATAATGCATCTTCAAGGATATTGCGGGTTTCCGAACCATCAACATTTCCGGCTTCAATTTGTTGTACCAATCCCGGACAGGTGTTCTGCAGGATCGTAACATGCTCAGCGAAGCGTTCAACCACCGAGGCATACAAAGCACCTTGAAAGGTAGCCGGGGTGGCGAGTACACCCACCACTCCGCTGTTGGTTTGTTCGGCAGCGGGTTTGACGGCCGGCTCCATACCGACAAAGGGAATGTGCGGATAAAGTTGACGCAAGGGCTGGAGGGAGGCTGCCGAGGCAGCGTTGCAGGCTATAACAATTACTTCTGCGCCCTGGTCTAATAAAAATTGAGTAATGGCATGGGAAAAACTAAGCACTTCAGCCAGCGGTCTGGGGCCGTAAGGAACATGTGCTTGATCACCTACAAATAGTACGGGTTGGGCAGGCATTAATGCCCGTAAAGCCGTAAGGATGGAAAGTCCGCCTACGCCTGAGTCGAAGACGCCGATCCGGGAACCCTGGTCAGGATGTGAAGTTAATGGGGGAGGGTGATCAGTCATGAAGAGTATTTTAGCACAGGTTGATTTGTGTGAAGGAGGATTAACAGCAAAAGGGCACAATCTTGTGAAAGGATTGCACCCTGATATTGCATTGCATAAATCCTGCTGGATTTAGAATTTCTGTTTGAGGCGTGCTTTCTTGCCAGTCAAATCGCGCAGGAAGTAGAGACGTGAGCGACGCACTTTACTGTGTCGTTCGACGACTACTTTTTCGATGCGTGGGCTAAAAACCGGGAAGGTACGCTCGACACCGATGCCGTTGCTGGCAACCCGTCGAACGGTGAAACTGGAGCTGGCGCCGTTATTGTGCTGGTAGAGGACGGTACCTTTAAATTCCTGGATACGCTCGCGGTTACCTTCTTTAATTTTTACATGCACACTCACCAAATCGCCGGTACGTAATGCCGGAATGTTTTCATTTGGTTGGGGCTGAATTGCTTTAATTAAGTCTTCCATCTTTCCAAACCTTCTACAAGGATACGTTTTAGTAATTCTTCAAACGTGAAACAAAAGTATACCACGAAGAGGTGCAAGGGGCAAGGAGGAAAAATGAGAGGAATTTTGGAGAATTACCCGTAACCATTTGAGTATTTCATGCTTTTTTGCTGGCAAACCAGCTCTCAATGGATTCGTTTTGTAATAAAAAAAATCAGAGACTATAATATTTTTCTCATCATAATACTTCCCCATTCATCTTTCTTCTCAGTCCCTTCCAGAAAATTGTAGCCCATCTTTAAATAAAATCCAGTGGCATTGATGGCTGCCCGCAGAGTCAGCCGCTGACCATTCATTTCAAAGGCTTTGCTTTCCACTGCGCGGATAAGTTTTTTGCCAATCCCCTGACCATGATATTCCGGCAGGACGAACATGGCAACAACTGAATACTGCGGATTTTCTGGTTCGCCTTTGTTTTCCAGCCCTGCGGTGCCGACTATCTTTTCATCTTCCAGGGCGACAAAAATGAACTGTCGTTTGGCTTTTTCAAGTATGCGGGTTGGTGAAAAATCGGTTATCAATAAATTTATAAAGGTGGGTGGATATTCCTTGCTGATAATCTCTATGATAGTGCGCACGATTAACGCAGAAACCTCTTCGGCTTGATGTTCATGAAAAGGCTCTATGTGGATCATCGTTTCCTCCCTTTTGTGGATTATTTTCACGGTAAGAAATCCCCGTTCAGAGTGTGTTCTGTAACAGGCTAAAATTTACTGGAAGAATTTAGGGGCTAATAATCAAACGTATTATACTTTTATGATATCTTCCAGGTGCATTTTTAAATGGCGCAGGTAGTCGTTGATGACATACATAAGGGGTACCGGTTGATCTTTACCAATGTTGCAAAGATTACCAAGCGCCTCATCGGACAGGTTTTCAATAACGCTGCAAAAATGCAGATTGACCTGAACCCATAAATCTATCATCGTAAACCAGTCGCGCTTGTTATATGCCTGGACCAGTACCCACTGTTCCTGCTGGTAGGGCGGGAAATCGGCGCCCATATTCATGGCTGTGCGGACCACACGCTGATGATTGTTATAGGCTGAATCGACCAGATGTCCCAGGATTTCCTGCTTTGACCATCCGCCTGCGGCGGGTTTTTGACTGGCATGTTCGGACGAGATAGACAATAACTGGTCTTTTGTATCAGATACAATCTCGCGGATGGTTTCAACAATCGATTCCATTTCAATTTCCTTATCATTTGGGATGATTTGATTTTAGCACAATCATCCTCTGGATTTCTACGCCTGGATTATCCATTTAATGGGTGCAGATTCATTACTAGCTATCTATTCATTACACCCATTTGCCACAATAAGGCTCATGTCTGCTCATGTCAGGGTTGGATTAAATTCTGTTTCGCAAACTTCCATTGATGAATTGTATGGTTTCTAAAACCAGCAAGGCTGAAAACCACGGTTCATTTGGATTCCCATTAAAATCCAATATTCCCATGAAATTTGATGAGAATAAAAAAACCTGATGATGAAGCATTAATTAGGTGCAGCCAGCGAGGATGGTTTGGTTTATTTTTTCTATATATCCAATAATCCAACCTTTTTTATCACCATCAGACCATCCAGAGTCCAGAGCGGACGCCACCAGGGTAGATCACGATACACAATATCCAATCCACCGTCGTCCTGCAGCCCTTCAATCCACAGCTGCACCTGCTGCTGCTGTTCTGACTTACTGAAATTATCCATGGCCAAATACCAATGCCGTCCAATGAGCGGATAATGATTTTGATGGCGTACCAAAAGATCGGGCAGCATGACGTTTACCTGCTTCCAGAGGATGTCCTTGATTTCGGTTCGGGGAAAATATTTTAAATACAGGTAATAAGGGTAATCGTAGAATTCAAGCGGCTGCGGAATAACGCACAGGTCAAAATATTTCTTCACTTTTGCGTACAAAGGCTGACAATCAATCTGCCATTTCTTTAGATAGGACACGATGGAAAGAATACGATAGGTATCCGGATTGCTCCACCAGGGTTGATGAGGATAATCATTGAGGGTTAGCGGGGGCGAGGGTAGGGTGCCATCGGACTTGAGCTGGGTTTCCAACCAGGTGAGGCTTTTTTGAAGGATCTCTTCATCGGGTTGGCCAAGCATATCCAGAAAATAAAAAGCTGTCTCCATGGCAACGGGGCTGCTTTCCGGGCAAAGCAAATCCGGTTCCAGTCCGTTGCCAAACCCGCCATCAGGATTTTGGTAGGCACGCAGTGCATCCAGACAGGCTTCGGGTGTGCCGTCTTCAAAAAAGAATTCATAATATTTCCTTTCCAGTAATCGTCCGTTTTGGAAAATAAACCCTTTTATGGTTTTCATTTTGGTTTGAGTCAGGGAGAGAGGCATGGATATTACTCCTTATGAAATTGAGATATACCCTATTATAAAACAATTGTTCTAATTAAGCAAAGATGAATAAAGGATATTGACTGATATTAAAACAACAATTGGTGACCTTTGATGATCCTTGGGTCAATATTTATGATTTTATGAACGTTTAAATCTTCAGGAAAAACGGCTAGAATTCTTCTTCATCCTCGATGATCTCTTCCAGGTTTCGTCGTTCATGAGCATTGGAAACAGCGGTTTCCAGTTCCTGAATGGTCAATGGAAAAGTCAACTGGTCATCAGCGCCAATCTGGATGGCATATTCAGATTCTTCGGAGTATTCATCATCAAGAACAATGATGGGGGGATCATCCAGTAATTCGTTATCCCGAATATAAGCGATCAAATCCAGCGCGCTGTTGTCGGGAAGATGGATATCGATCAGTAAAAGATCGGGGGTGAAGCCGTTGGTGATATTGTCTTCGACTTCAGTCGAGGAGGCATAGATTTTACAATCATAGCCGAGGGTTTTCAACATGATCTGCAAGGGGTGTATATGATCCTCGTCGTCATCTACAACCCAGGCAGATTTATTTACTGCGCTCACTCTAAAAACTCCTTTAGACTCTTGGCAAGTTCCATGGGCATTTTCACTGCTTTGGCGATTTCTTCAACACTTGCTGATTGAATTTTATCAATGGAACCGAAATATGCCAATAATTTTTTCCTTCTTGAGGGTCCAATTCCGGGAATTGCCTCCATGCGAGAGACCAAACCGATTTTTCCGCGTTGGTTGCGGTGGGCGGTGATGGCAAAACGATGCGCTTCATCGCGGATCCGCTGCACCAGATACAGCCCTTGGGATTTGCGGGCTAGTAAGATGGAGAGGGATTTCCCAGGCACAAAGAGTTCTTCCTGTTGTTTGGCCAGCCCGGTAACAGCTACTTTGTCCATTAAATTGAACTCTTCCAGAACTGTGACAGCCCGACTGAGCTGACCTTTCCCGCCGTCCACAATTATTAAATCAGGCAGAACGCTGAAGGATTCATCTTTTTTCTTCAGTACATCTTCCTGAGCATGGTAAGACTCCCAGCGCTTAAATCGCCGTCGTAAAACTTCTTCCATGCTGGCGAAGTCATCCGGCCCCTGAACGGTTTTAATGTTAAATCGGCGATAGTCTTTCTTATGGGGGATTCCCTGTTGGAAGACCACCATACTGCCTACAGCCGAGGTGCCTTGCGTGTTGGAGATATCGTAGCATTCAATTCGATAAGGAATCTCAGAAAGATGTAAGGCTTCAGTGATTTCAGAAAGTGCCTGTCGCTGCTTATCTTTATCCGCCTGCCATTGGGTGCGCAGCGCACCGAGTGTTTCCACTGCATTTTCACTGGCCATTTTGATCAAGGCTGCGTTCTCTCCGCGGCGGGGAACTTTCAATTCTACTTTTTGACAATTGCGTTTGGTCTTAAGCCATTCGGAGATGACCTGGGCTTCCTCGATATGATTGGGCAGCAGCACCTGACTGGGGATGCTGGCTGCCTCGGTATAGAATTGTTTCATGAATTGGCTGATGATTTGGCTTTCATCTTCGTCTTCTGTCCCTTCCAGAATGAAGTATTCCCGGCCAATTAATTTACCTGCACGGATGAAGAAAATCTGCACACAAGCTTCGCCATCCTCTCGTGCCATGGCAATGACATCTGAGTTGATTTTTTCAGTGGAAATGACTTTTTGTTTTTCAACCACACGATCTATGGCCTGAATGCGATCCCGCAAGGCGGCAGCTTTTTCATAGCGCAATTCTTCGGAGGCTGACTGCATTTGGGCGGTCAGACGGGAGACGATGGATTCGGTTTCTCCATCCAGAAAGATGCAAAGATCATTGATCATACTGCGGTATTCTTCGCGATTGATAGCGCCTATACAGGGTGCAGTGCACAGCTTGATATCATGGTAAAGACATGCCCGGGTATCCGTTCCGCTGATTTCGCGATCACAGGTGAGATAGGGAAATATACGACGGAGCACATCCAGCGTTTGATGAACTGCCCAAACACTGGTATAGGGCCCAAAATAGCGGGAGCCGTCTTCTTCCATATAACGGGTTACCGTAATTTTTGGAAAATCCTGCTGCCAGTTTACTTTAATGTAGGGATAACGCCGGTCGTCCTTTAAGCGGATGTTATATTTCGGCCGGTGTTTCTTGATCAGGGTCATTTCCAGAATTAAAGCTTCCAACTCTGAACCAACCACGATCCATTCCAGGGTTTCAATGTTTTTGACTAATTGTCGTGTTTTGGGTTGTAAATCATTGCTGGAGTGAAAATAAGAGCGTACCCGATTTTTTAAACTGATGGCCTTGCCGACATAAATAATAGTATCGGCCTTATCTTTCATGATATAACAGCCGGGTTTATCGGGCAGGGTATCGAGTATCCCTTTAATGTGATCAGAAATATCCATGATAGAAAATTTTATCATACTCAGGAAGCATAAGCTCAACAAAAGGAGTATGTGTATTTTTATGATCTTATTAGGCGTAATTTATAGGGGATTAATATTTGGGATGGTGTGATCTGCTAGAATTAAGATGAAGTTACAAGCTGGAGAATAGTATGAGTAATTGTGAGTGTTTACCGCAATGTCCGTTTTTTAATCATGTGATGCAGGATATGCCTACAACAACGGACCGCATGATGAAGAAATATTGTTTAAGGGATTCAGCAAATTGTGCACGCTATATGGTATTTGAAGCACTTGGTTCACAAAAAATTCCCCCGACCTTGTTTCCCAACCAAACCGACCGCGCTCTTGAGCTTATTTCGTTGGGATAGCGGCATTGAAATTTTATCTTAATTAATTTACCTGATTAAAGGTCAGGATTTACAAAGCGAAAAATTCAGCATAGAATACTTCTTATGGAAATAATCCTCAGGACTGCCAGAGTGGATGAAGCAGAGGCATTGGCAGAATTGCACTATACTGCCTGGAAGACAGGTTATCAAGGCATCATGCCTGATGAAGTTCTGCAAGCTTTGAAGTTGGAAGAATTCTACCCGCGCTGGCACTATCGGTTGTCTCCGGAAGGTTCTTCACACCGAATCCGGGTGGCAGAACAGAGGGGCAAGCTGGTTGGATTTATAACCTTTGGCGCTTCCCGGGAAGCCATGCAATTACCGGTTGATTTTTCCGAGATCTACACCCTGTACGTTCATCCAGATGTCTGGCATCAAGGGATTGGGGGACAGTTAATGAAACATGTTTTCCAGCAGTTAAGCAGTGAGGGAAGCAAAGGCTGTTTCTTATGGGTGTTGAAATCCAATTTGCGTGCAAGGCAGTTTTATGAGCATCTAGGCATGGAACTGCATCCTCAGGAACGCTGGAATAGTACTCATGGAAAGGAAGTCCAGGTTAGCTGCTATTGTCTTTCACCAATCGGTCAGTCCGAACCAGCCTAATTATTTTTATGCTGTGATAAAATCTCCATATCGATATATCCATCTGCAAGAATAACCCTGAGCTGAGACCTATAAGGTGCCTGCATGGAGACACTCCTTCCCCGAGATGAAATTCCCCAAAGTTGGCTGGAAAAATCCCGCTGTCCATATTGTTCCTCTGCACCTCTGATTATTGAACATATGGAGGGAAATCCGGATCAATTTACTTGCCCAAATTGTGAACTTTCTTTCCAAGTGGCAAAGAACAGCCCCAGTGTATTTGTAATTCAGGACCCGATCGGGGTTTACACAGGTTACGTGGGTCAATGGGTGGAAATGAAGATCCTGATGCAGGGTGCCCGCAGCGACAGTTCATCCGCACCATCCGTACAAACACCTCCCAGAGAAATAATCTCTGAGCCCGAAAACACGCCCACTACTGGTGAAGAAACTCCCACTCCAGCGATTTCGCAGGATCCAATTTATGAGAAGTATTCACGTGAGATAATTGAAAATGCGGCTGATCTTTATGCTTTGGGGAATTCCAAACAGAAGATCAAAGATATCCTGGCCAAGTATTCCGGATTGGCAGATGAAGAAATAGAAGAGATTTTAGAATATATCACCCGGAAGAAGACATCTGGATCGCGTGGTTCAATAAAATTACCGCGTTGGGCAATGGGTTGTGTGATTGTGCCTTTTCTTTTTCTACTCGCCTATGCATTGATTATATTTATTCAATATCGGGCATCCAGCAGTGTTGCTGCCGGGGCTGCACCCAGGGTAGTTACGGTAATGGAGTATGAAAAACTCCCCAGTTTTGTTCGGGACTTGATTCCGGAAGAAGTGCAGCAGGTACAAATGCCCGCAGCCATAATAACTCAATTGGAGGTTACTGGCGGTGAGGTTAAGGCATGTCCTGAAGATGGTGAAAATGCGGCAGGATTATTTGGCGGGGAAGCGCTGGATTGGCAATTTAATTCTGGGCAACAAGCCTGGATGATGCAATCCATCTATGCACGTACGCTGATCATCCCTGAAGGTTTTCTGTCGATTATTCCAATTTTGAATAAGGGTTTGTCCATTCAATTGATCCCTGGACCTGCCCGGGTTGGCAATGCGTATTTGATCCTGGTACGCTGTCCATAGAATCTATAAAAACCTATACATGCCTGCTATGTAGATTATTTTTCAATCTGTCAAACAGGTATTTTTTTATAAACAAATAATTTTTATCCGCCACCGATGGGGGGAATAATGGTTATCTCTCCGGAGTTGAGGAGAAAATCATCATCCAATCGAATTTGGGAATTGTTTTCCAGAGCCACCATGGCTTTAAGCTGCCCCTGCAGGGATGGATATTGTGATGCAAGAGCATTTTTAACATCCGTAATGGTGGAATTATCCGGCATTTCCAGTAAAGCCAGGGAAGTCCCTGCTTTTTGTTTCAGATGTGCAAATAAGTGAACAGTAATTTCTATCATCGCAACCCATACCAGTTTACAGATAATTATTGAGCGTATGTTAAGTATACAGGATTTTGTTGTTCAAGTTCAATTCCCTCTCTAATGAAATCAAGCAGGTATAATGAGGGGGAATTATTTGTTATCCGAAAATATTAATCAAGTGGATCAGGAGAAAGCAGCATGAAGACGTACCGATTAGCACTTATTGGATTTGGAAACGTAGGGCAGGGATTTGCCCAAATATTACGAGATAACGGCGATACGATTGCCGAAGAAACAGGCGCTGCCTTTCGGATTGTTGCGATATGTGATGCTCAAAAAGGGAGCATTTATCAACCCGATGGATATGACCCGGCTCAATTGCTGGATGCCATTCAGAACGACGGGAGATTAAATAATGTACCCGCCAAAACCCGCAATATGGATGCCATTCAAACGATTGTTGAAACGAACGCCGATATTTTAGTTGAAATGAGTTTTACCGATTTAAAAACGGGTCAACCTGCCATCCAATATGTAGATGCGGCGATAAAAAATAAAAAACATGTGGTAACCTGCAACAAAGGTCCCGCTGCTCTGGCTTATCAAGGGTTGGCTGAACAGGCCAGATTGTATGGGGTTGAATTTGGCGTGGAAGGAACCGTGATGAGTGGAACACCTGCTCTGCGCCTTGGGAAAGAATTATTGCAGGGGTCGGGTATTCAAAAAATTCAGGGTATTTTTAATGGCACAACCAACTTTATGTTGACAAGCATGGCCAACGGAGGCAGCTATGCGGATGCGCTGCAGGAAGCTCAAGCCCTGGGTTATGCCGAAGCGGACCCCACCGGGGATGTGGAAGGTTTTGATGCCGCCGGTAAAGTCATCATTTTGGCCGCCATTTTAATGGGCGTGGATCTTGAAATGAAAGATATTGACCGTAAAGGAATTAGCGCAATTACTCCAGAGGATATCAAAGCTGCGACAGCCCGGGGTGAAAAATGGAAATTAATCGGGTCATTGGAAAAGCGGGATGGAAAGCTGCTGGCCAGTGTTAAACCAACCAGCATCCCATTGACACATCCATTGGCTGGTGTAGATGGGGCTACCAATGCCATTACCTATTCAACGGCTTTATTGGGTGATGTAACATTGATTGGTGCCGGAGCCGGGCGTTTGGAAACAGGATTTGCCGTTTTAGGTGATTTATTGGCTATTCATCGGAAACTTGCCTAATCATTACAAGTTGAATAAAACTTACGGATAGAGTATGCTAATACAAAATCCCATTTAATCAGGATCCTGTAGACGAACTTTCAGGAGGATAAGATGAATTCAAGGAAAATGTTTTTTTTGTTTGTATTGTTGGTGATGATCTTTAGCAGTGCCTGTTTCGCTACCAATTTTATTGGGCAAAAGGTAGAAGATAAAGCCGGCGAACTCACGGAAAAATTATCCACTGAGGTATTGGGTGGACTGGAGTTGACAGTTGAGAATGCTACCGGTGCCTCGCTTGAGGATTTGCAGTTAACTCAGGAAGCTTTTGCCGAATTAAGTTCCGAAGACATCCAGGCGACGGTCAATAGTGCAGTCGGCATGGACGAAGAAGCTATTCGAATGGAATATGTTCTGCCTGAAGAAGCGATTAACATTACCAAATTGGCCGAAATGGTGAATTTCCAGGTTCAGAAACCCATGGGTGAAGTGATTGATTTTTATCGAAACGAACTAACAAATCAGGGTTTGCAGGAAAAAACAATAAACACTTCCATCACGGACATGACGGCAAACCTTGTATTTACCGGACACAGAAGCGGAAAACTGCTGGTGATTCAAATGGTCGCTTTAAATGAAGGATTAACCAACATCTCCATCCGATTAGAAGCCGAATAATCTAATAGAAGATTAACAGAATTAACCGTCATCCCTGAGGGGAAGGCGGTTTTTTTGTTGTATACTGAATATACAGATTATCATTTTTATATTTAATGGTGGCAGGTTAATAATGAAAAATAAAAAATCTATTGAAGAATGGCGGGTACAGCTTTCTCCTGATTTGTTCCATTTATCCCGGGAAAAGGGAACGGAACCTCCATTTTCGGGCGAGTATTATTATCATAAAAAAGATGGCATGTACGTTTGTGCCAGTTGTGGAAATCCATTATTTTCTTCCACCCACAAATATGATTCCGGTTCAGGTTGGCCGAGTTTTTATCAACCCATTCAGGAAGATGTCTTGGAAGAAGATACGGATCAATCTTATGGAATGAAACGAGTCGAGGTGCGCTGTAGTTATTGTGACGCTCATCTGGGACATGTGTTTGATGATGGTCCCCAACCTACCGGACTGCGCTATTGCATCAACAGCGGCGTACTAGCGTTTAAGGAAACGAAGCCGTTATTGTAAATTTCTAATAAATTTGGATTTCGTTTGTTTTTTTTCAACCATTTTACCCGGGTATTTGCTAAACTCTCTATAAGATAATAGTTACTCCGTAGACAAGGAAGAGCAGGATGCGCGAAATCTTACCTCATATAAACACATGGGCAACACAGCAAAAAAAGATTGCCATTGCCACAGTGATTGATGTTTTCAACTCAGCCCCCAGGGGGATTGGGTCAAAGATGGTAGTCTCTTCAGACGGAGAGATGTTTGGCTCAGTCAGTGCGGGTTGTGTGGAAGGCGCAGTCGTGGAAGAAGCACTCCAGGTCATTAAAACCGGAAAACCAAAAAGACTTCATTACGGCATTGAGGATACCCAGGCCTGGGGAGTGGGATTGATCTGTGGTGGAAAAATTGATCTGTTTGTGGAATCACTGCAATCCCCTCCAGATGGTGAGATGGATAACTTTATCCCTAAAATTCAAAAGTCCGTGGAAGCGGGAAAATCATTTCTTGTTGCTACGGTACTTGAAGGGGAATATCTTGGTAAAAAACTGATTTTATATCCTGAAGGTGGACTCAACGGGACAACCGGTAATGCCACCCTGGATAAGATGATTGTTGACCTGGGAAATACCCTGTGGGGAAAATATCGATCGCAACTGACTACGGTCACACTCGTTGACGAATCTGTTGCAGTTTTCTTCGATCTGTACATGCCGCCGGACAGAATGGTCATTGTCGGGGCAACCCACATTGCCATGCATTTGGTCGTTATGGCCAAAGAAATGGGTTTTCATACCATAGTCATAGATCCAAGGGCTACGTTTATAGATCGAAATCGTTTTCCGCAGGTGGATGAACTCTTTAAGGCGTGGCCGCAGGAAATTATACCTGGTCTTAAACCAGGTCCATCAACTTATTTGGTGATCCTGACACATGATGCAAAACTTGATTTACCTGCTTTGGAAATGGGATTAACCCATTCATTCCGATACATTGGGCTGTTGGGATCCCGTCCTACACAGCAAGATAGAAAGACAGCATTATTGAAAATGGGCTACAATGAAGATCAGCTTAATGAAATTCATGGTCCGATCGGGATGTACATTGGAAGTCGATTACCGGAAGAAATTGCGGTATCCATCTTAGCAGAAATAATTGCAGTTCGACGCGGCATATTGAACAAATAAAGTTGTGCTTGCTGAAGATACCTTTGGGCATATGGGTACAGCAAAAATTAAAACTATGAGATTGGTTTAGAGGTGAGGTACGGTTATGGCAATTAAAAATACACAGGAAGAAAAACAATTCAAAGCGATGCTTGAAAGTATCCCGGTTGAGTCGGGTAAGCGAGAAGCATGGATCGTCACATTGAATGAGAACGGCCTATCGGAAGAAATAGCCGAGGAAGTAAGAAGTGTACTATCCAATTTATCGCAAGAGGAAGTGGATGCGGTGAAACGAACCCGTTATCTGATTCGTCTGAATGAAATTGTACGCCGCTGGCGTTTAACCCGGCAAATGGGAAATTTCACCAAGCGTGGTCGGTAATCCCTAACTATTTTCCAGCGTCATGACGAGGATAACTGTGGAAGATAAACGAAAATTGGAACGCAGTCAATTAATTCATCACATGCGTGTATTTAACGAAACCACGCATGAATTCGTCGGAAATTTAGGAGATATCTCAGCCGAAGGGATGATGTTATTTATGGAAGCTGCCATCCCGGAAGGAGAGGTTTTTTCGATGCGCATGGATTTTCCGGAGGTTTTTGATAATATCCAATCTGTGTTTTTTCAAGCGCGTTCAGTTTGGAACCGGCCTGGTGAAAATGAAACCGTCTTCCAGGCGGGTTTTGAATTACTGGATTGCAGTGAAACTATGCTTACCCTGATCCGCCGGGCAATAGTTTATTATCAGGATTAAATCCCTGATCGTTTAATGCTGTTCGTAGATGCTGCCGCCAATAAACTCCCGTAGAACGGAGGTAACTGGAATCGGTGATTCATCTGCGATGGGTGTGAATTGTGCCAAAACTCTGGCCACTCGGCTGGCGCGAATATATGCATCCTCCCGCAAGGGATCTTTTTGATATTTTTCTTCCCAATGTTTAAACGAGGCCAACATTTTATGAGCGTATAGCGCCATTTCATACGGCATAGCGCTGTTGATGATGGCATCTGTAGTATTAACGTAGGGAATAATGTTGCGCAGTTCGCTGGCACGCACATAATGCCAATGCAGCAAGGTTTTTTCAGGGTCATAAGCCCTGTGGGCAGCATCCCGGAGCATGCGGCGTATAAGGCGGATATCCGTCCAGCGGATAAAATCTCCGCGATCATCTTTCATTTGCAACAGCGGTTCAAGATAAAGACGAAACATTTGATCCGAAGGGATGCCTTCGGTCATTTTTCTAAACAGACCGTGCAAACTATCAATCAAAATAATCTCGTTTTTCTTCAACTGCATGGGGGTTTGATTCAAACTGCGGGTTCCGGTTTTGAAATCATAAGACGGCATGAGGATTTTTTCCCCAGCGATCAAACTCTTTAAGTGTTGATTAATAAGATCCAGATCCAGCGCTTGCGGTGTTTCGAAATCGTAGTCCCCAAATTCATCCTTGGGATGCATGGCTAAATCAAAAAAATAATGATCGACATTTAGCGTGATTAATTGATAGCCCTCTTGTTGAAGATGCTGCCCTATCTTGGTTGTTGTGGTGGTTTTTCCGGATGATGAAGGCCCGGTAATAATGACAATTCGAATGTCATCTGCACGTTCCAGTATCAAACGGGCGGTTTGTTCCACCTGATCTTCGTAGGCAATCTCAGATGCATTGACGATTTCCTGATATTCACCACGGGCGATCCGTTCATTAAAGGAGTGGATGGTATCCACCTGGTTTTCAACCGCCCAATTGAGGCTGTGCCAGATTTTTGGCCAGGGGATATTTTCGGAGGGGCGGGATTCCATGGCTGCTTTTTGGCGACGCTTGCGAATTTGCTCATCCCGATAGAGGATATAGGCTTTGGCTACTTTGGCGTGTCCATTTTCTATAAGCACTTTCTCAACCATATCCTGAATTTCCTCGATATTAGGCACGCCGCCAACCGGATATTTGTCCTCCAGCACGGCAACCACCTGTTTGGAAAGATTTTCAGAAATGGATTTATCCCTGCCACCTACAGCCACTGCAGCGCGATAAATGGCGTTGGTAATTCTATCCGGGGAGAAATCGACGATTGCCCCGCTTCTTTTTTGTACTTTTAGAATTTTTCCCATGGCACCGCCTTATACATTATCTGGGATTGTTTGGCTATCGCCAAACATTTATTCGTGGTACAAATATTATACAGGATTCAAGATAGGAGGTAGAAATGATGTTAAAAAATATATTTCGTTTGGGTTATCTCTTGCTTGTTCTGGTGTTGCTTGCTGGCTGCAATACACCCAGCATACCCGATCCGGCGACTCAGGTACCAACCCAGGCAGCTCCTACTGTAGAATCGACGACTGCTGCTTTGGTTATGAATACGGCCACCATAGAGATTACAACAGATCCATCCGGTGAACCAGCAGTTGCGACTATCACTGTGGAACCTCAAGCGGCTGGGGATACGGCATCAGTTCTGGAAGGGGAAACCACTGTTTTGAGCATTAATATGCGCTCCGGCCCCAGTACTGTGCACCAGGTTGCCGGCACCTATAATATTGGCACAGTGGTCACCGTTCTTGGGCAAACCCCAGATCACAGCTGGTATTATGTCCAACCCCGTGATAATAAATTTGGCTGGATGTATGCCGAATTCTTAAAACTTTATACTGATGATAAACCCATTCCAGAGATTGTTCCCAGCCCCGCTACACGATTCAACGGTAAAGTGATTAACACCTCGGATCAAAGTGGGGTGGACGGTGTGGATATTGCCATTGTTCAGGGTACTGGCGAGGAAGTTTTACGTGCCGAGACATTGAGCACTGAAAATGGCGAGTTTGAAGTTTATTTACCAACTACGATTAGCGGGTCATGGCGAGTGGTGATTGTGGGCATCAATTGTACAAGTAAAATAATGAGCGACGCCTGCACCTATACGGGCACCTTCTCACCGGATCTGGGCATAACTTTTACAATGCCGGACATCCCCGTCCTGCAATTTAATTACACTCCGTAACCCTGATAAGCGTTTAATTCTTCAGCATCATTTGAGAAAATGATGCTGTATTTTAATTTGATTAACGGTTTTACCGATCGTTTATTTCAAGTAATCCAATGACTGGGAAATTAATAGCTTTTTGATTCTGTGATACCTGGCATGCGCTGAAGAGATATAGGCGCCAAGTAAAATGATTATACTGCTGGCGTATACCCAGAGCATTAAGGCAATAATACGTCCGAGCGATCCGTAAACCAGTTCATATTGAACCAATCCGGATTTGAAATAACTGGTGATCAGCATGGTAACCATTTCCCACCCGGCAGTGGCGAAGAGAGCACCCCAAAAGGAAGAACTGGATGGTACAGCCGCTTTTGGGACAAAACAATAGATGGCATAGATGACAAAGAAACGAAGCAAAAAAGGACCCAGATTGGAGAGAATAATCCAGATTGGGGTTTTGTAGGTTGCCAATGTTCCCCATAGTTTAATATTGAAATGAGGGAGTACTTCAACAGTAGCGGAGAGGAAGATGGTGCCAACCAACATGGCCGCCAGACTGACAAACATAGCCAGGGCGACTAATCTGCGTTCAAACAGATTGTGCGAATCTGCATCCGGCCAGGCACGATCCAAATTCAAAGCCAGGGTATTGAACATGGCTGTTGCAGACCAAATTAAACCAATCAAAGCTATTGTTCCAACCGTACCTCGTCTATCCAGCACGACTTGAATATTTGTCACGATAATATCGGAAGAAATTGGAATAAGGTTGGCGACATAGGCAATTAGATTTTCTTGAACATAACCGGCTTCGAGGAATTTACTAGCCAGAGAGATGATAACCAGTATGAGGGGAAAGATGGAAAAAATGGAAAAATAGGCAATCGTTGCGGCCGCTTCAACAGCCCGGTCCCGTGCAAAATGACTCAAGGCATCGCGAAAAATGCTGAATGCACCTCCGCTGATGCGGTTGAGCTTTCGCAAAAGGTCTAAACTGAATTTTGTGATTCGTTTGGCAGTTGCATGATTTATGATTTTATCTACGTTTCGGGGTTGTTTGCGATTAGTATTCATCATCAAGTATCATTTTCCAAATAGAATGCACATTATTAATCCCGTTTTCCTGATTACGGTCTATCATAAACCAGGGTGAATGTTTGTGCAAGGACTTGGTAGTGCGCATAGACGCGTTTTTGTTCAGGATAAAACGCACTGTGTATCCTTAAAAATTCCGCTGTATTGATAAAAACTGCCAACCCATTTGAGGCGGTTGGCAGTTTACGAAAGCAAATTTCTAACCTATTCAGATTAGCTCAATTGATATTGCGAGACAATTTCGGCTAGTCGTTCAGCCAAAGCCATAAGATCATGAGCTGCGGCAGAAACCAAATCTGCTTGTTCAAATAATTCAGAAGTTGAAGAGGAAACCTGTTCCATGGATGCGTTGCTTTCTTCACTGATATTGGCAATGGATCCAATGGAGAAGGTGACTTCTGCAGAACTGGCGGCCATCTCTTCGGTTGCGGCTGTGTTTTGCTCCACGACTGCGGAAACCGTTTCCGAAGAGTGCATCAGTTCATTAACCGCTAGATTCATACTTTGAATGGCGCCTTCCACCTGGCCGGCTTGATCGTTCAAGGCATGAATATCCGAAAAAATACTATCTAAAGCTATTCCGGCATTATTTGCCAGTACTACGCCGTTTTCAACCTCAATGGAACCTTCTTCCATAACCTGGACGGCATCTTTAACACTTTCCTGGATGCCGCCGATGATTTGGGCAATTTCCCGGGTAGCGGAAGCAGAACGTTCTGCAAGTTTTCGTACTTCATCAGCAACCACAGCAAAACCTTTACCGTGTTCACCGGCTCGTGCAGCTTCGATGGCAGCGTTGAGTGCCAGTAAATTTGTTTGGCTGGCAATATCATTAATAGTATCCAAAATGGTTTCAACCTGTTGGGAACGCTGGCCCATTTCGGTTACTTTTATCACTGACTGATCCACTTTTTGTTTGATATTCTTCATGCCCTGGATGGTTTCTTGAACCACATGACTGCCGCTTTCGGCTGAATCGGCTGCTTGATGAGAACCGTCAGCAACGTTATGAGCGAACTTATCTACATCCTGAACAATTTTATTAATGGTATTGGTGATATCAACCGTTGTTTGTACCGCAGTTGCTTGTTCCTGAGCACCCTTGGCAACCCCATCAATGGCCCGGCTGAGTTCTTCCACTGAATTTAAAGTTAATTGAATGCTTTGGGTTTGCTGTTGTGTTCCCTGGGCAACCTGCTGCATGGTATTGGCAATTTGTTGAAGCCCCACCCCGGTTTGTTCCGCATTTTGGGTTAAAGACAGGGCGGAATTTTTTAATTCCTGTGCCTGACTATTAATTTCCGAAATGGTCTTACGTAAGGAATCCACCATATCTATAAACGCATGTCCTAAAACATCCTCGTCTGATTTGAGGGTGATGGTATTGGTTAAGTTGCCATTGGCTATTCTTCCGGCGGCCTGACTTAGTGCGCGGAAATAATCGATCATAGCGGAAAATGACCGCCCGGTTTCACCTAATTCGTCACTGCGCTCTAACATGGAACGAACTTTTTTTCGGTTGATATTTGTAAGGCTTAGATCACCGCGAGAAAGAAACGTAGCACTGGTGTTGATGATGCCAATGGGTTGAAAAATCCATCGAGTGGTGAAAAATCCAATGCCGGCTAAAATAATTGTACTGCTGGCTGCCAACAACCAATTCTGTGTGATGAGTGCCTTAATTGGCTGCTCCAATTCGGAAAGTTCCTGTTCCAACAATAGGGTCAAAGATAATGGATTTTCTGCCAGCGATGCTGCAGGTATGATGCAGGCAAGAGATTCTGTGCCTTGAAATCCAAGGGGGATTGTCTTCCAGGTGGGTGTCTGGGGTTTGAGTAATGGTAGATAAGCAGGGAGCAACGCCTTACCAATCTGTGTCCGATCCTTGCTGAACAGGATTTTTTGATTCTGGTCAAGTAAAACCACTGACCCGGTTTCTCCAATGCTTATTTCATCGAGGGATTGAAAGATGTGGGTATAGGAAAGCATGATTTGCAGAAAGCCCACGGTGCGGGAGGTATTTTTTTTCAATATGGGAATCGTTATCGCTGATTCCCAATCACCCGAATCGGATAAATAAAGAATTTCTGCTAAATGAAACGGCACCGTTTCTTTCTGCAGGGCAAGTACCCCTGGAGTTTGTGAAATGGTATCTTGAACTGCTTGATTGGATGTAAAACGAACTTTTCCACTGTTATCGGCAATGGTCAAGGATTTAAATTGAGGGTTGCTGACCTGAATACCGGCGAAGAAGGAAATAAGTTCCTCAGTGATGTCGCTTTGCATTTGCGCGGCAACCTGGACTTCGGACATTTGGCTGAGGGTCAGTGCATTTTGGATGTTAACGGCAGCAAGATCTGCATTCCGTTGGTAGACCTCGGTGCCCAAGTTTTTTAAAAAAGCCCCATTCTGCTCAACCAAATTGGATTTTAAGGAAATGAAATTATTTATGGAGAGAATAAATGTGGAGAATAAAATCGTGGCTAATAACAAAGCAAATAATTTAGATTGAACCTTCCAGGATTGAGGGTCCAAAATTCTTGGCAAGTGCATTAATTCCTCCGTTGAACAGTCTACAATGATGAACTTACTTTAGCTAATTTAGATTATTCCTGTTAATCAAACCATAAAAAGAATCTGAATATTGGATAAAATATAACTAAGGTTTTTCGTGATCGGAGCATCCCTGAAAAGTGATATGATAGATAAAGCTAGTCATCATAGCAAGGTCACCACTGGTGTGACATTCGGAGAAATCATTGATAGTTGATCTCGTTGTAAAAAATATACGGCTCGATAAATTTGATCAACCGCAGCAGATGGCTGTGCAGGCTGGAAAAATTTTAGCCTACGGCAGTCAATTGGATTACACTGCAGATTGTGAAATTGATGCCAGGGGAAACTTAATGCTCCCGGGATTTGTAGACAGCCATGTCCATTTGGATATTGCGCTGGTTAACGATTTTCACAAACCGGGCCGACAAATTCCATATAGCTCTCAAAAAGAGTTAATGGCTGATATGGAGGCTCGTAAAAAATCATTCACAAAAGACGATATTATTTTGCGTGCCGAGACGCTGCTGGATATGGCCGTCCGCCATGGGGTAAGTGCAGTCCGTGCGCAATGCCACATTGACCCTGAGATTGGCCTAAGCCATCTGGAAGCCTTATTGGAAGTTAAACAGCGGGTTGCCCAACGGATAACCTTACAGTTAGTAGCCTTTCCCGATAAGGAATTATTGCGCTCAGATACTTTGAATTTATTTGAAGATGCCTTTTCCATGGGTGCAGAGGTCATGGGTTGTGCTCCGCTGCATGATGAGGATCGCTTTACTCATATTGATGTAGCGCTGGATTTGGCTGCAAAATACAATGTGGATTTGGATGTTCATGCCGATTTAACCCTGCCTGAAGTTGTGGATGCCGACGAGCTGGATGTGGTTTATCTGGCACGGAAGATTCTTGCGGGTGGATACCAGGGCAGGGTATGCGTTGGGCATGTTTCTGCATTGGATTCGCTGCCTCAGGATGAGGCAAAGATGGTCATTGATTTACTTCGCGAGGCACAGATATCAGTAATCAGCCTGCCTGATCTTTATCGATTGGGACGTACGGATACACAGCATGTCCGCCGGGGATTGACTCGCGTGAAAGAAATGCTGCAAGCCGGTGTGAATGTCTGTTTTGCTTCGAACAACACCCGGGACTGTTTACGACCTTATGGAAATATGAATCCGTTAGAAGAAGCACTGATCTTAAGTTATGGCGCTCATATGGATGAGGTGGAGCAGCTGGAAACCCTGATCCAAATGGCGACTACCAACGCTGCCCGTGCGATTGGGTTATCTTCTTATGGCTTAAATCCAGGAGATAACGCCGATTTTATATTGGTCGCTGCCCCCTCGCCTTCTGCTGCTATTATCAATCAAGCTGAAATCAGTCATGTTTTTAAGTCCGGTAAATTATTGGTGGAAAATCAACGAACAAGCCAATGGTACGTTCCAACGCATTATCCATCCAATCTAACATAAATCACTACCAACATTGGAGAGACCTAATTTGAAGTATCTTACTTCCCTCCGTTGCCGTTTATTCTCCCTCACAATTCCCTTGTGGACGGTACCCCTGGCCTTGTTGGCTGTCATGATTGCAGCGTTCGGACTTTTCATACCCAGCTCCGGTTTTTATTGGGATGATTGGACTCAGCTTCTGGTTGCTCGTTTGGATCGACTTTCAACTTACTGGGCCTATTTTTCCTCCGACCGTCCTACCTCTGCCTGGACGCATATCCTTTTTGTTCCCTTATTGGGTTTGAAACCGCTTAACTGGCAAATATTTACTCTTGGTTTGCGCTGGTTGACCGTACTGGGCATGGCATGGAGTCTGGGATTGATTTGGCCCAAACAAAAAAATATCCTAATCCTGGCTGCCTTTTTATTTGCGGTATACCCTGCTTTTCGACAGCAGCCGACTGCTGTGGCTTATCACCAACACTGGCTGCAGTTTGCCCTTTATTTTGGATCCTTGGGATGCATGATTCTGGCAGTGCAACGAAAAAAACTGAGCTGGTTGTGGGTAACCCTGGCCTTGATCCTGGAAGGGCTGCAATTTTCGATTACCGAATTTTATGCCGGAATTGAGCTGATTCGTCCGATAATTTTATGGTTCTTATTAAAGGAAGAAAAAAATAAATTTAAACGATTGGGCAAGACAGTGCTTAATTGGCTGCCTTATCTGGCAGTTTTGATCGGATACAGCAGTTGGCGTCTTTTTTTCAGCGGCATTGAGAAGCACCAAGCTACGGTGTTGTTTCTTTTAAAGGAGAATCCACTGGAAGCTGTAAGCCAATTAGCCCGGCTGGCCTCGATGGATGAAGTGTATATTCTGCTCAGCAGTTGGGCTAAAACGCTGGATATTGGCCTGGCTCAAAGAGACCAATCGGGAATTGTGATTTCCTGGCTGGTCTCTTTGTTCCTCGCCCTGGGTCTATGGTTTTATTTTCAACATCTGCCGGATGAAGAGATGACCCAACCCAATGCACGGCAGGAAATGCTCTTTCTGGGGGCAATTGTCACCCTGGTTGGCCCATCCCCCATCTGGCTGACTGGCGGCAGAATCCTGGCGGATAATGACTTTCATGCTGATCGATTTGCGATGGCATCCATGTGGGGGATCAGTCTGGTTGTGGTGGTATTGATTGAGTTCATTGTACAAAACTGGCGCAGGACAGCTTTATTGATATCTGTATTAATTGGCCTGGCCGCAGGGCTTCAACTTCGGATTGCGAATGATTATCGCTTGATTTGGACGCATCAACAAGCTTTTTATTGGCAGCTCCTTTGGCGGGCACCACAACTGGAACCTGGAACGGCTCTGGTGATAGAAGAACCATTTTTGGCACATCAGGAATTATTTTCAACCAGCTCAGCTATAAATCACCTTTATCGACAACCTTACGGGGCAGATTCCCTTGATTACTGGATGTATCGACTGATCCCAGCCTACGAAGAGATTGACCCGGATCAGGATATTTCCTTTAAAACGGTCCATCGGATATTCTCATTTCAGGGAACGTTGAATAACAGCCTGGTGCTGCAATACAAACCGGAGATTTCCTCTTGTCTCTGGGTGCTAAGGAGTGTTGATGCGCTCAATCCGGATGTATCTCCATTAATGCAGCAGGCGGCCATTCATTCCAATTTATCCCGAATCTTGGGAACGAGATCCCCTGATCCGGTTTATCCGCCGACAGAAATGATTGGTCCGGAGCCGGATTCGCATTGGTGCACGCTCTTCCAAAAAGCAGAATTGGCCGTGCAGCAGGAAGAATGGCAGCAGGCGCAGTCGCTGGCGTTACAGGCTGAGGAGATGGGTTATCTCCCTGGGCAGGGTATCTCCAGTCATGCGCGTGAGTGGGTACCCATGATAAGCGGGTATCTCCACGGAAAAAATTATCAGGCTGCCGGCTTGATCAGCCAACAGTTGATCCAATATAATAAACAAATGGCTCCCATGTTGTGTTTGACCTGGCAGGATTTTTCCACGCAGTATGCGCTGCACCCGGAAGAAACTGCCGTCTGGATGGACCGTTTATCCTGTGCCGGGGAAAAGTAAAAGATGATGGAAGAAAGGAAAAATTTTGATATGAAACTTAAACGATTTGAATTTCCAGTCTGGAGTATTCCTATCGCTTTGTTGGCGTTGGCCGTGCTGAGTTTTGGTGTACTTGCCCCAAAACTTGGTTTTTATTGGGATGATTGGGCAAAAATCTACGTTAATGAATGGCAGGGCACTCAAGGATTCTGGCAATACTACCTCGAAGATCGCCCGTTGAGTGCATGGACGCATGTGGTTCTTACGCCTCTTCTGGGCAGCAATCCACTGAAATGGCAAATTTTTGGGGTACTCATTCGCTGGGCTACTGCCTGGGCTTTTTGGTGGGTGCTTACCCTGGTTTGGCCCAAGGCTGAAAAGCACGCTGCTTTTGCTGCGGCCTTATTTCTGGTCTATCCGCTGTTCACCATGCAGCCTCTGGTGGTGACCTTTCATCAACAGTGGATGCAGTACCTGTTTTATTTTCTCTCCCTTGGATGGATGATCCTGGCGGTACAGCGGCAGCATTTGCGCTGGCTGTACCTGTGTCTTTCCTTAATCATGATGGCTGCCCACCTTTCCATAACCGAGTATTTCATTGCCGTGGAATTGCTGCGCCCGCTTCTTTTGTGGATGGTTTGCTCGGAGGATGCCGGCTGGAAACCCAGGCTTTGGCGGGTGATCAAGTATTGGCTGCCCTTCGCCATTTTGACCCTTGGTTTTGTGGTTTATCGTCTTTTTCTGATCCAACTCCCTGGGGAGGATCCGAATCAGGTGATCCTGCTGGATACGTTGCGAACTGCACCCAAAGAAGCCTTGATTAATTTTTCAAAAACGGTCTTTGCAGATGGTTTTTATGTTTTGGTCACCCAATGGCAGGCGGTACTGGATATTGGGGTCAGGGAAATTTTTCCCCTCTTCCCGGCAGCGATAAAACTATCCTGGTTTTTAGGGTTTTTGGTTGTTGTTCTATTTCTGGGTTATTTCCTGAAGTTAAAAAAAGACGGTAAAGAGTTTTTTACCACCCATCCGGGATGGATCTGGCAGATGTTGTTGGTTGGGATAATGGCAATGCTGCTGGGCTGTTTGCCTGCCTGGGCGGCCGGCCGAAGAATCTGGTTTGATGCCCACTCCAGCCGCTATGCGCTGCCTGCTTTGTTTGGTGCCAGTATGATTTGGACGGCATTGTTTTGTTGGGCGGTGCCGAAACGCTTACCGCGTGCTATTGGAATGAGTCTCCTGTTGGGATTGGTGGTTGTGGCACAGGTGCGTAATACGGCTACTTACCAAAAAAGCTGGGAAGATCAACGCTCTTTTTACTGGCAGCTTTACTGGCGAGCGCCGATGATCCAAACCGGGACGGCGATTTTAGCGCAGGATGAATTATTTGCCAATCAAGGTTCCTTTGCCATTTCCTCGGCATTGAATGTCTTATATGAAGGCTATCCATCAGCAGGTGAACAAACACCCTACTGGTTTTATGCATTGAATCCACGCTTTGAATCCTCCAAAGAACATCCTTTGGATATTCCCTTGCGCACGCAGTTCCGCACCTTCTATTTTGAAAGTAAAACACCGGATTCCATTCTTGTGGCATATGACCCCGGAAGGATGAATTGCCTGTGGGTTTTGGAAGCTGAAGACGCGGATAACCCCACGCTTCCCGCGCTAACCAAGGCCATGCTTCCAGCTTCCAATTTGAGCCGAATTCTCCCGGATCGTGAATCCCTTCCGTCTGAAGAAATTTTTGGCAAGGAACCTGAAAAGGGCTGGTGTTATTTTTATCAAAAAGCTTCCCTGGCCAAACAAAACAAGGATTGGCAAACCGTTGCGGCATTGGCAGATGAAGCCCGTTCCAGCTATGGCTATCATCCGGCAGACCAGGGTTTTAAAACCATGCAGGAATGGATGGTCTTTATTGAAGGATATGCGGTTCTCGGTGAAGTGGAAAAAGCAGGGGAATTATCTGCGCAGGTTGTGGAACGAGACCCTGCCTTTGCACCCAGAGTATGCCGCATATGGCAGGGGGATACTCTCTTCTCAACGGCTGATGACGAAGCAAATCAATTTCGCGGCAAGATTATGGACCAGTTGCACTGCGCTGAATATCCCGTAAAATAGAAGTATGTTTCAATTATTTTATTTAGCTCCATAAAGGATTAATATTGGTAATGGGGATTGGATCCTGTTTTCATGTTCAGGAGGAAGAATGAAGAACCCAAAATTGTTTTCCATCTTGTTATGTGTTTCAATTCTGCTCACTTCATGTAATTTGCCGACAAGTCAGACACCAACGGTGGAAAGTGCAGAAGGAGTAATGACAGCGGTAGCCCAGACGGTAGAAGCCAATGCCCTGGGCACCCAGATCGCTGCTGGATTGAATCCAACTGTTCCTGTACAAAACACCGTGCAGCCTTCCGTTCCCGTGGTTTTGCAATCACCGACGCCACAACCTACGGCGACTTTTAACCCTACCGCAACCTTAACTGTAACGCCAACCAGTATTCCATGTGATCGGGCAGCTTTTGTAACGGATGTCACCGTGCCGGATGGCAGTACTTATCTGCCAAATTCAGATTTTACCAAAACCTGGCGTTTGCAAAATAATGGCAGCTGCACCTGGAACTCCAATTATGCCCTGGTTTTTGATACGGGGGATGCCATGAACGGTCCCACAGCGGTCAATTTGACAGGAACTGTTGCACCAGGCCAGACGGTTGATATTTCCGTAAACTTGAAGGCTCCTGCAAGTGTGGGAACTTATAAAGGATACTGGAGACTGCGAAATGCCTCCAATGCAGTTTTTGGCATTGGAGCAAACGCTTCCACCTCTTTCTGGGTGGAAATCAAAGTCCAATTATTGGCGATTACTATGAATTTTATACCAATCCCGATGTTCCTGTTGCCGCGCTATGATTTGGCTTCCAAATATTGTGATGCGGAATGGCGCTCGGCGGCAGGGGTATTGGCATGCCCTGGTTCCACAGGTGATAATACAGGTTTTGTCGTGCGAAAGGATAATCCAACCTTGCAGGATGGTGTCGCTTTATCCGGCGTGGCATTGGAGACCCACCCGCAGTGGACAGATGATGGAGTGATCAGCGGCAAGTATCCGCCGTTTACTATTGAATCCGGTGATCATTTTAAAGCCAAGATCGGTTGTTTAACTGGTGGCGGTGGATGTAATGTTGAGATGCAGTTGAACTATCGAGACGGTGGCGGCCTGCATAACCTGGCTAAATGGAATATGGCCTATGGGGATCCACCCAAGGACGTGGATGTGGATCTTTCTGCATTAAACGGACAAAGTATTCAGATTGCTCTGGCGGTAACGGCGAAAGGTAGTGCCGGTCAGGACTGGGCGATCTGGTATTGGCCGCGAATTACCAAATAAGAATAAGATCAAACAGTCCGGGTAACCCCGGACTGTTTTGTATCATCGCTAATTTAGTTGATCGTTGTTAATTTTACATAATTTGTTGGATAGATGGATTTTGTATGAAGCTTATGCCGGGGACTGCACTTTTTGATCTACTGCGAAATCTTTTTGATTGATTAATAAAATACCAATCAAGATCAATGGCGCTGCAATAACCAACTGGATGGTGATGGGTTCTCCCAAAATGGGTACCGCCAGCAGGGCTGTCACGACCGGTTGAAGAATCATGGTGGGGGAGATAACAGAAGCGGACAGGTGACCGCTGGCATAGGACAGGGATAGATAACCGATCGATTGTGCGAACACCGCTGCAGAGATGAAAGTCAGGATGGTTGTGCCGGAATACCCACTGATGGGCGTTCCACTAATGAGAGCAATTATGGTTAATGTCAGGGTGGCTGCAAGGGTAACCAACCACAGATATTCCACCACCTGGGTTAATTTACGACCCTGTTGTGAAAACAAAAAATAGCCGGCATAAAAAAAACTTGAGACGATGGCCAGGGAATCACCCAGACCGATTTGCGGGTGATGAATAAGGTCATTGCCAAAGATGGTTACGGCGCCGACCATGGTAAGGCCCATGCCGCCCCAAAATTTCAGGGTTAATTTTTCTTTATAAAGCAAAAATGCCACCAGGGCTACCCAGACGGGGGCAATATAATTAAATAAAATTGCATTGGCGATGGTGGTATAGCCTACCGCTGAGCTCCAAAAGTAATGATCCATTGCAGAGAAAACCCCGGCGAGTAAGGGGAAGACCAATTGTTTAATGGTAAATGAACGTAAGGAACGTTTCTTTAACACAAACGGAGTCAGCAATAGTGCCGTAAAAGCCATGCGAAACAACGAAGTGATTGGGCCTGGTGCGTCTGCCCAGCGGACGAAGAAGCCTGAAAAACTTAATGCCATGACGGAAATTCCCATGGCGATGTTGGCTTTACTGCGGATGGAAAAGCGGTTGAGCATTAAGGTTTTCCTCTCTCTTGGGATGAAGAAATTGTACCATTGATAAGTTGGTCAAGGTTGCCTTGCCCACGGACTGTTTTTATTGGTACTATAATTAATGGAATGTTGGAGGTGAGCATGCATAAACAAATTCCAATACAGATGGAATGGCAGCAGGATGGGTTTGTCATTTCCACAGATGGCGAAAGAATTGACCGCCATGTGGTTCACCAATATTTAAGCCAGGAATCCTATTGGGCGCTTAAGATTCCAAGAGAGATTGTTGATCGTTCTCTGGATCACTCATTATGCTTTGGTGTATTTGACCCAGATCGGAAAATGGTCGGCTTTGCCAGGGTTGTCAGTGATTATGCCACTTTTGCTAATTTAATGGATGTGTTTATTCTGCCCGCCAACCGAGGGGCTGGCTTATCCAAATGGCTGCTAAGCTGCCTATTGTCTCATCCTGATTTGCAGGGTTTACGGGTGTGGACATTGAAAACCAGGGATGCACACGGCCTATACAATCAATTTGGTTTTCAACTGGCAAAACATCCGGAAAAGATGATGGAGAAGACCTTAAGCAATCCTTATGGATAACATCAGGTAGTAATATGGAGAATGCGTCCCGAGTGCGCCGGGAGTTCCATGCAAAGTGTGAATGAATCGGAAGTGAAAACTTCCTGCGGGTGAAGGGCATCCTTCCACGACTTACCGGCAATGGGAACATCGACTGAAATCTGAACCGGCTCATTAGCAATATTTATCACGATCAATACCGGGTGGTCCTGGTCCGTTCGTAAAAATGCGAAATGCGTGTTTTGTACCAATAGCTCCCGATATCCTCCCGTGGTTATGGCAGGCAGCATCTTTCGAATGCTTGCCAATAGTTTTAGCAGAGGAATAAGATGGGGAAGCGCTGGATTGGTTTTTTGTTCCTGTAAATCCAATTTCGGGCGTAAATCTTGATCAGATGAGGCACTCTTTTTGCCTTTAATTCCCCATTCGCTGCCGTAATAGAGGGAAGGAATACCAGGCATAGTGTAGAGAAGGATATAAAGGGTTATAAGAAATTCCTGCTGATTAACCATGGATGCGACACGGTTAACGTCATGATTATCTGCGAAATTATACAGGTTCAGGTTCTTGTACAATCCGTTTTCACCAAATTGACGATTGAAAGCGTATGCAATTTCAAACAGATTTTGATCATTATGGCTTGAATACAAGCCTTTATAACATTCATAATTGGTGATGCTGTGAATCATTTCGGCGTTTGCCCAGGTTTTGTAATCGCCGTGCACGGACTCGCCCATCAACCAGGCATCCGGATTTTGGGTGACCACAGTTTGGCGCAGTTGACGGAGAAAATTGAGATCGACTTGATCCACTGCATCCAGCCGCAGGCCATCAATGTGCCAACGGTCAAACCAGCTGCGAACGGCATGCAATAGATGGTTGCAGACTTCTGGATTACCTAAATTTAGTTTCACCAGGTTGTAATGCCCGGCCCAGGTGTCGTAGCTGAAAGGATCTCCCAAAGGAGTTGTCTGGCTGAAATCGAGGCCGGAGAACCAATCCCGGTAAATGGAATTCTTCCCCATTTGCTGCACATCCAAAAAGGCGGGGAATTGACGCCCAACATGATTTAAGACCGCATCCAGGATGACACGAATACCATTCTGATGAAAAGTATCCACCAGACTGGCAAAATCAGCATCGCTTCCCAGCCTGCGATCAATGTGCAGGTAATCAGTGGTGTCATAGCCGTGTGAGATGGATTCAAAGACAGGTCCAAGATACACCGCGTTTATCCCCAGGTCTATTAAATGAGGAATCCAATCCTTCAGAATGGCAAGGCGATTGGTTGCCTGCGTATGGGCATCAGTCCTGGACGGTGCACCGCACAGCCCCAATGGGTAAATGTGATAAAAAATGGCATCTGAAATCCAGCACGGTTCGTTCATTCACCCATTGTATCAAGAAAACCTGAAATAAAACTCAGATTTCCATTAATCTTTTATAGGATCGTGCCACTTTATTTGACATTCTCTCGGGGTTCATGCTATCATCCAATAGATCATATTATTTTTATTAAGTTCTTTAACATATTTTATTTTGGATTTATTCGGAGGAATTATTATGAGTGTGGAATTTATTTTAAGATTAATTGGTATGATTGTTTTTACAATTGTTGGAGTTTTTTGGGGAATTGAAATTGGCAACAGTGTTCATATTACCCAGGGAAAAGAAATTTTTTCAATAGAAGTCTATGCAGTATCCGTTGGGTTGGTTGGTGCTTTGTTTGGTATTATCCTCACCCCTTTTTTTACAACCCGGCCCATGCAATCTTTAAAAAAATTATTTACCCATATTGATGCAAAAATACTATTTGCATCCCTGGCTGGTTTAACGGTCGGCCTGATTGTTGCCGCGCTGGTGGCATTTCCTGTTTCCATGCTACCCTCTCCGTTTGGGGATGTTTTACCCTTTGTTGGGGTGATTGTATTTTCCTATATTGGCATTATGGCTTTTGTGCTTCGTCAGCAGGATTTGTTCAATGTCATCTCGGGCATGTTTGGTGGCACTACACGAGCTCCGGCAGGTTCAGCAGATGAACGTGTGATTTTGTTGGACACCAGTGTAATTATCGACGGACGAATTCTGGATGTTGCGCATACGGGTTTCATTCCCGGTGCATTACTGATCCCCCGTTTTGTGTTGAATGAATTGCAATATATTGCGGATTCATCCGACGGTTTACGCCGGCAACGAGGGCGGCGGGGTATGGAAGTGCTTTCCTCCATGCAAAAGGATTCTGCGATTGTGGTTCGTTTATCCGATATTGATGTGGATGGCGTTCGCGAAGTGGACGATAAACTGGTCATTCTGGCAAGGCAGTTGAAATGTCCGATTTTGACCAATGACTATAATCTGAACCGAGTGGCTGAATTGCAGGGTGTGCGCGTGTTGAACATCAATGAACTTGCCAACGCAGTAAAATCAGTCCTTTTACCGGGTGAATTATTAAGCGTGCGGGTCATTCAGGAAGGCAAGGAACAGAATCAAGGTGTCGGGTATCTGGATGACGGCACGATGGTGGTGATTGAAAATGGCCGCGATCACATCAATCAGGAAACGATAGTTACGGTTACCAAAGTATTGCAGACCGCTGCAGGACGGATGATTTTTGCCCGTCCAGGCGATTACAGCGATTTAAAGATTGAGGAATAAGAATGACTATCAAACTTTTCAGTACATTAACCAGAAAAAAAGAAGAATTAATCACGATTGAACCGGGCAAGGTACGCATGTATGTTTGCGGGCCAACTGTCTATAACAAAGCGCATGTGGGTCATGCCATGTCGGCATTGGTTTTTGATGTAATCCGCAGGTATCTGGAGTATCGCGGCTACGAAGTAAAGCATGCGATGAATTTTACCGATGTGGATGACAAAATTATCAATCGGGCCGCTGATTTAAAAATGGACCCCTTTGCCCTTGGGCAGATGTATATTGAAGAGTTTAAGGCCCATCTGAAAGATCTAAATATCCTCCCGGCAACGATTAATCCTCTGGCAACCCATGAGATGGATCAAATCCTGAGCATGGTCAGCGCTTTGATAGAAAAAGGCTACGCCTACGAGATGGATGGAGACGTTTATTTTCGGGTGAAGAAGGATGAGGATTATGGGCGATTATCCGGCCGCAAGCTGGATGATATGCAATCGGGCAGCCGCATTGATGTGGATGACCGTAAAGAATCTCCGATGGATTTTGCCCTGTGGAAATCCGTGAAACCCGGTGAACCCTATTGGGACAGCCCATGGGGACACGGCCGGCCAGGCTGGCATATTGAATGTTCCGCGATGAGTTTACACCACCTGGGTGAGCAAATTGATATTCACGGCGGCGGCAATGATTTAATTTTTCCGCACCATGAAAATGAGATTGCGCAGACTGAGTGTGTGACGGGCAAAGAGTTTGCTCATTATTGGGTGCACAACGGCATGCTGCAATTGAGCGGCGAGAAAATGTCCAAATCATTGGGAAATTTGGTGACGATTGAGGAATTTTTGGCACAGCATTCTGCAGATGTGCTGCGGATTATGGTGCTAAATTCGGGCTATCGCAATCCTTTGACCTTTAATGATGAAGTGATCGGGCAAGCTAAAAAAGGTCTAGATAGGCTGCGCTCTGCGTTAAAACCAGCTGCAGCTGCGGCTAGCGGACTGGATGCTGCCGGTAAAGAACAATTAAATCAGCAGGTTGAACAAACAATGGCTGGTTTTATCCAGTCCATGGATGATGATTTTAATTCAGCCGGCGCGCTGGGTGTTTTATTTGAACTGGTGCGGGTCATCAATCAGGCTCGGGATGGTTCTGCCACGGATGCTGAACTGCAACCTGCACAAGAAACCATTCGCTTGCTCTGCGGAGTGCTTGGACTGCAATTACAAGAGTCTGAAACCAAAGGTCATGATGCTGATGCCTTTATTGACCTGCTGGTAAAATTGCGCACTGAAATGCGCAGCCAGAAGCTGTACGAGATGGGTGACAGTATTCGGATACGGCTGGCTGATCTGAACGTGGTGATTGAAGATACGCGCGAAGGCTCAACCTGGCATTGGCAATCATAGGGTTTATAGGAAACAAACATGCGTGAATGGATAACCGGACGACACTCAGTCGCTGAAGTGCTCAAAGCACGAAGGCGGGATGTGTTTACGTTAAAAGTGGCTGATGGTGTAAAAGCCAAAGATACCGTTAACGATATTATCAAAATGGCTAAAGAACGGAATGTACAAATAGAGACTGTGCGTCGGGACCGGCTGGATAAATATGGCGATAATCACCAGGGATTTGCGCTGGAAGCCAGCGGCTATCCTTATGTAGAGCTAGTGGATATGGAACAACGATGGGTTGAGAGAAATGAAATCCCATTTTTACTCATCCTGGATGTGTTGCAGAATCCTCAAAATCTGGGTACGTTGCTGCGTACCGCGGAATCCGTTGGTGTCCACGGCGTAGTGATGGCGCATCACCGGGCAGCCGGAATAACGCCGGCGGTGGTTAACGCATCTTCCGGCGCGACAGAACATTTGCTGATTACTCAAATGAACATTGCCCAGGCAATTGACCGGATCAAGGAAATGGATATCTGGGTTATTGGATTGGACGGCGGCCCTGAATCTCAAGCCATTGAACAAACCCGCCTGGATGGAAAATTGGCGGTTGTGGTGGGCAGTGAAGGCGAGGGTTTGCGTACCCTGGTGAAGAAATCCTGTGATGTGGTGGTGAAACTTCCCATGCATGGACATATTGAATCCTTGAATGCTTCCATTGCCGGTTCGGTCACCCTGTATCAGGCTCTTTTCCGTCGGAACGAACACAATAAATAGTCGCTGATATTAATAATGTTCTGATATGTTTAGGCGATAAAATTGAGTAAAATTAGTTTAATAGTTTGATTAATGGAGGAAAATAAAATGATGATCAGTAAAAAACTAAACGATACAATTAACGCACAAATTGGTAATGAATTCGGTGCTTCAATGCAATACCTGCAAATCGCTGCCCACTTTGATGCGATGTCACTTTCCAATTTTGCAGCTTTTTTCTTTCTTCAAGCGCAGGAAGAAAACGCTCATGCCATGAAATTACTGCACTATGTACTGGAGACTGGTTCTCCATTACAAATCCCAATGATTTCGCAGCCAAAAACCACTTTTACTTCAGCTGAAGATGCAGTGAATGCCGCGTTAAGCTGGGAAAAAGAAGTTACCCGACAGATTTATGGCCTGATGGATATTGCAGTGGAAGAAAAGGATTATATCAGCCAGCGTTTCCTGGATTGGTTTGTAACCGAACAATTGGAAGAAGTCTCCACAATGGAGAATTTGTTAAATCTGGTAAAATTAGCTGGAGAGAAGAACCTCTTTATGTTGGATGGTCGTGTGATGAGTTTGCGCGCACCAGCAGCGGGTGGTCCTGCCGCCGGCTAATAACTTTAGCAAAGAAATCAGTCCTGAAGTTCCAGGGAATAGTGGAAACGCTATTCCCTTTTTGTTAATCCAAAACCGTGAACCCTGTTTTATGAAATGCTTGCAAAACTAAATTTGGAGAAAAGAGCCTGATGTTGTGGACAAGACCCTCATACCCCCAAAAAGAACGGGATTCCTATTATTGGACGGCGATCATTATCACTGTCATAGGTAACGTGCTTCTGGCTGTTGGAAAAAGTGTGGCAGCTAAACTGACCGGTAGTGTCGCGCTTTATGCAGATGCCGCCAATTCCATCTCCGATGTTTTGTATTCTGTTTTGATGGCCCTGGGCTTGTGGATGACGATTCAGCCGCCGGATCTATCCCATCCTCAGGGACACAGCCGTTTTGAACCCTTGGTGGGTATTGCAGTGGCTTTTTCCATGAGTATTGCCGGTTACGAAGCTTCCCGAGCTGCCATTGAACGTTTCATTTCCGGTGGGGCATCAATCCCCTTGGGGTTGCCTGCGATCGTATTAGGAATCAGCGCTTTAATCAAAGCCGGGATGTTTGTCTGGATTCGATTTATTGCCAAAAAAGTACACAGCCCAAGCTTGCGCGCCACTGCGGCGGATAACTTGAGCGACGTGTTAACTTCCAGCGCCGCCTTCATTGGTGTTTTGGGATCCCGTTTTCTTACCCCTTTACTGGATCCAATTGCCGGTTTGGTCGTTGCTGCCTGGATTTTCCGCAATGCCTTTTTGACAGGCCGGGAAAACTTAAAATACCTTACCGGAGCCGGAGCCGATCCTGAAATTCGCAAGAAGATTGTGGACGAGGTGATGAAGGTGGATGGGGTATTAAGGGTTCACCATATGATTACGGAATATGTCGGTCCGCAACTGGTGGTGGATGTGCATGTCAATGTGGACGGCACGGTGAGCCTGAAGAGTGCGCATGCCATCAATGATGAGGTCATTGAGATATTGGAAGCCATACCGGAAGTTGACCGGGCGTATGTGCATATTGAACCGGATGACTGGGTGGATTAGACGCATCCAAGGATTTAATCCTATTGGGCGCAGGCTGTTATGGGGGATTTTCCTCCTCGGCTGCGCCTATTTTTTAATCCCTTTCTTGAGTGCTGGGCCTTATACCTGGACCCTGCTTCATCCTGCTTGTGAAATCGACCAGCCCTTATCACCCGCGATGGAACGCTTGTCGTGGATGGATGATAACGGGGTGCAGGTAGAATTTTGGTATCTTCCTCCGCGAAACGGGAGAGTGCTGATTTTGGTGGGAGGGCATAACGGCACGCTGGCCGATTGGCAGGCGGAGCTGGATTATTTTTCCGCATCTGGTTTTGGGTTTGTCATCTTGACCGACCCGGCCTGTAATGATCTACCGGCCAGCCTGGGGCCAAAAGAAAGCAGGCAGGTGCTGGCGGCGGCTTCTTTCCTGCGCAGCAGACAGGATGTTCAGTGGGTGGGTTCAATGGGGTTTTCCTCCGGTGCGGCGGCTCTGTTGATGGCCGCTCCGCAGTTGCCCGAGATGCAGGCCATGGTGCTGATGGGTAATTTTGCGGCGCTGCGCTCCGAAATACTTTTTCAACCTTCCCCTTATCTTTCGTTTTCGTGGCTGGCTCAACGCAGTGTGTTGCTGTGGTTTCCCCTGTTCACTGGGGTGAGTGTGGATCAGGTTCGTCCTGTGGAGGCGTATGCCAGTCTGCCGCCGCTGGATTTGCTGTTGATATATGGAGAACAGGAAGCTGAGCGCACACAAGCAGATTTTCAATTCCAAACGGCAAAAGATGGCAGCGCCCGGTCGGTGACGTTGTGGATTGTGCCTGGGGCATATCATGGGGAGATTCCGTCCGGGTCAGAAGATCGGTATTGGCAGGTTCTGGAGGAATTGTTTCTTCCGGAAAATAAGTTGGGGGATTGAAACGTTTCGCCCTTGCCCGGACAGGATTTCTGGATTGCTATTAAAAATCCCGTTGATGCTGCGGGCAAAGCATTCGATAGTGGAAATTCCATTCACTGATCGTGCGAATGCTTGACCCCTACGGATTCCAACAAGCGAAGTAAGTAAAATCCTGTGTGGAATCATATAATACAGTGACCAGCAGGTGCACCTATATTTCGAATCAATTAAATGGGACCTGTAGGGGCCAAGCATTTCAAAACAAGGCTGGAAAATCACGGCATTCTTGAAATGCTTTGCCCTTTCTCGGATGGGATTACCACAGGATTGTGGAATACCCCTTTAGGCGGGCAGCGACAGAAAGAGCTGATAGTTGAAGCCGTTGCCCCTACGGCGAATGGGATAAATTTATTTTGATTCTGGAATTCCATTAGAACGGGAAGAATATGATCTGATAAATGTCAGTAGGGGTAGGTTTTTGAAGCCGAGCCCATCATAGAACCTTTCAAAAACCTACCCCTACAGGCCGGTATCGGAAAAAGGTGTTTATTTGGTGGATGCGGTTGGGTCATTAAAACATTTTTGATGTCCAACAAAAAAGGGCGACCGGCGGTCGCCCCTACGAGTACGTATTCTTGTTTAGAGATACTCTTTCAATTGCCGCGATCGGCGGGGATGGCGCAGCCGGCGCAGGGCTTTGCTTTCAATCTGGCGGATGCGTTCGCGCGTCAGACCAAATTTTTCGCCGACTTCTTCCAAGGTGTAGGTGCGTCCGTTTTCCAGGCCGAAGCGCAGCTTGAGGATGCGGGCTTCGCGCGGAGGCAGGGTATCCAACACGTCTTCAATTTTTTCACTGAGCAGCTTGGTGTAGGCGCTTTGGGAGGGGGAAGGGGTAATGGTATCTTCCACAAACATGCCCAATTCCGTTTCTTCGCCGTCTTCATTGATTGGGGATTCCAGGGAAAGGGGTAGCCAGGAAACGCGCAGCATCCAATCCACTTTTTTGGCGGAGTGACCCATTTCAATGGCCAGTTCTTCGGTGGTGGGGACTCGCCCGAGAGTTTGTTCCAGCTCGTGGGAGGTGCGGTAAATCTGGCGGATGCGATCCACCATATGCACGGGGACGCGAATGGTGCGGCCCTGATCGGCTATGGCGCGGGTGATGGTTTGGCGTATCCACCAGGTGGCGTAAGTGGAGAAGCGGAACCCTCGCTGGTATTCATATTTGCGTACGGCCTTCATCAAGCCCAGGTTGCCTTCCTGAATCAGATCCAGAAATGGGACCCCGCGGCCGATGTAGCGTTTGGCAATGCTGACCACCAGACGGGTATTGGCCTTGATGAGATGCTCGCGGGCGGTTTCACCGTCACTAAGCAAGTCTTTGAGGTGTTTGTATTCTTCCGGGGTTCCATTGCCATTCAGACGGGTGAGTTTGAGGCGGACGGAATTCCCTGCCTCAATTTTCTTGGCAAGGGAAATTTCTTCTTCCACAGATAGCAGGGGAACCCTGGCCATTTCTTTCATGTAGAGGCCAACGGTGTCATCACTGGAGATGGCGGCAAGATTGCTGTGAAGATTTATTTCAGAATCGATATACTCATCGGAATCAAAGGATTCAGGTTCGACATCGTCAATAATTTCGATGCCTTTCCGACGCAAAGAATGCATGATAGCTTTTAAACGATCAGCCTGTTGTGCGGCGTCCGGATAAACCTCTATAAGGTCATCCGTGGTAAGGTAACCCTGAATATCTGCCTTATCCAGCAAATTCTCCAGAACTGCCTGGGTACGTTTCTTTCTCACCGGATCAATCAATACCAACCCTCCTTGATAAAGTGTTTCCGGAAACATGTGGCCAGCGATGCGCAAGAACTTTAGAACCGATTACAATGGAAACCTTCTTAGGGGCGTTCGTCCTGCATGATATGACCAGAATGTTCACAGTTGATAACATTCAAATTGCACCCGCATTCGGGGCACAGGCCAGCACAGTCAACTTTGCAAATTGGATTAATGGGAATTTCTACCAGTAAGTATTCAAGCAACAGCGGTTTCAGATCTATGAAGCCATTTTCGGGCACCATCAAACCGGAATCCGTTGCGTTTTCCTCTTTAAAAGCGTACAATTCATCAAATTCTGTCTCGAGATGAAGCTGAAAATCATTTAAACAGCGTGCACAAGTGGAGGGTATTCTGCGTTGAATCTCCCCTGTACCAATAAACCCTGTTGGGCCCGGCTGATGGTTGAGGTCCCTTTAACGGAAGTAAAGATTTATTCCTGGTCATCCTCGACTGTTAGGTCCGGCAAGGTCAAATTCAAATTCCCGAACAGTACCTACCGATTGGGCAACGATGAAACCTATATTGATTCGAAGAAGGTTATTTTTGTTGTTCACAAGGCTACATTTTTCTTTGTCAGTAAAATTTTTAATCAAACCGATTATAGCATACGGATTAGGTAAGTCAAGATAATATAATATTTATGATAATAAATATGAAAAATAAAACCGATTACACCCTTTTGCTCGCCAGCAGCAATGCTGGAAAATTAATTGAAATGCAGGCCTTATTAGAAGGCACGTCGTTAATCTGGTGACCCCAAACAAATGGGGATTGAACTGGATGTGGTGGAGGATGGTAGTACCTATGCCGAAAATGCGATGAAAAAAGCACGGCATACGCCGCCGCCAGTGGCATGGCTGTGACTTGCCGATGATTCCGGCCTGGAAGTCGCAGCGCTGGACGGCCAGTCTGGGCTGTATTCGGCCCGTTTCTCACCCATCACAGGCGCTACGGACGCAGACCGGCGCCTTTATTTGTTAACCAAACTGGCCGGGATTGCCCGTCCCTGGCAGGCGCAGTTCCGCTGTGTGATTGCTGTCGCCAGCCCGGATGGGAAGGTCATGACCACGGAAGGCATCTGCCCGGGGGAGATCCTGCCTGAGGAACGCGGCCAGCAGGGCTTTGGTTATGATCCGATCTTTTTTCTGCCGAACCTGGGTAAGACGATGGCTGAGATGAGCATGGAGGAGAAGAACACTCTAAGTCATAGGGCGCGGGCGGTGCTGGCGGCGATTCCGAGGTTGGAGCGTTTGTACGTATGAAATGGGTGGGGATTTTGACCGTGTGTAATAGGTAATTTGTATATAATGATAGATAGTTTTGGGTGGTTTAATAGTGATATCTGACTTTATATAAACATTAGAAATTGTGATTGATATGCAATATCAAAAAAATGTGTAGATTTGATGATTGGCTTACTGATGATGTAGAACAGAATAGAAAGATAATTAAGACGAACGACACACAAACCGCTCGTCGTAATTATTTACGTTCTTTGTCTGCTAATTACGAGTTTACCTTATCTTTATTGTGTGAGAGAACTGCACAACTTCTTGTTGAAAATTATGAATTAAACGGATATTTGAATTTTCATGAAATATATCCACTGATGATTGATTCTGTTAGGCTTACCGACAATGGTAAGCTGAAACTCGATAAAAATCGTTTACCGTTTTTACCTTTAGTTGCATATACATTAAAAACATATGCAAAGCTAATTGATTCCAATACAGATATTCTGGCTGATCATCGCTGGGAATCTTTTAGTATGTCTATAAGAATTAGGAACAGAATTACCCATCCTAAACTCGATTCAGACATAGAAATTAATGATGATGAGTTAAAAATTATTGATGATGGTTGGATTTGGTGGGTTGATCTAGTGGCACAATTGAGAAAAGCGGACCTACAAAAATTTATTAATAGCTAACCTTTTATACTTTTAAGAATTTTGTTTTATTTGAATTAACTATTTTTACCATTTTAGTTCTTGTAAAATGGAATACTTGTGAATCAGTAATACTGTCAAACTGTTTTGATGAACAACATATTTGCGGTATATCGATTAGTTAAACCGTATTGTAATGGATAATCTAAATGTCTAAATATCAATTTAGTCCAATCGAACGAGCAGCAATATATTCAACTCATAATGAAAAATGCTATTTGTGCGGCTGTCCACTTGATCTTAAATCAATGGAAGTTGATCATATTTTCCCAGAGTCATTGCTAGAAAAACCTAGTGAACTAAAGGCCATCCTGGATGCTTTTGGACTCCCGTCTGACTTCAATATTAATTCTTTTGTTAATTGGTTGCCGGCATGCAAAACGTGTAACGGAATGAAAAATAATCGCGTGTTTTCGCCAATCCCAATTATTCAAGTTTATATCCAGTGTGCTGCCGAAAAAGCTCCCTTTGCACAAAAATTAGCTGGTGAAATAGTCTCTAAACGCAAGATTGCAAACGCACTTAACGTTCTTGAGCAGACGCTTGAAAATGATAAGCTAGAAGACGAAATTGTTCAGACCCTAATAAAATACATAACGCATAATCGACCAATTGACCTAAAAGGGCAACCAATTCATCTTACTCCGCTTTATGAAATACTCACTGAGCAGGATGGAGTACAGATTATTTGTGGTCCATATGGTGTTGGAGGAAAGCCTACTTGTAACGATCATCAATCTGCCTTTTCATGTCCCATGTGCGGTTCAAATGCTGCTTGGAATGGGGCACGCTGCGTAATTTGCGGAGAAATGAGTGATGAATAACAATTGTCACGAATATTTTGCAATAGCTTTGTGATTTATCTTGGCACAGAGCAGGTAAACATCATGCCAAACGGTCTACCCGCACTTATGGACTTTAGTCATAATACGGATTCTGTATTTAGTGGTTTCGTCAGCTGTATACCGTGCTGGTAACGTCAGTTGTTAGGCGCTAAGTGAATATCGGGAAAATCGACTAGAACTGGTAAAACAATCAAACTGAGTAATGTGGACTAATAAATGTCAGAAGTAAAGTGGAATGAGCGCAAGGTAAAAGACTTGTTTAGCGACAGTAATTTTATTGGCGATGTACTTAGGTTCACGGCATTGCTTGAGTTTGAACTAGATTGTCTACTCGCTCAATATTTTCTTCGTGAAGATAGAATTGAGGATGGCTTAACGTTCTTAATTTCTAGCTTAAATTTCAACAGCAAAGTCGAAACCCTTGCTAAGTTAAGAATTCGAAAATCTATTGATTCTTTTCCTCGGGCCATTGCAGGCTTAAGGAGATTTCGAAAAATACGAAATATTGCTGCACATAATTGGACTGTATCTTTTTCAGATGTAAGGAATATTATGGGTGGAGTCGAATATCAAAAGATGTTACTTGATTATCCAATTGGTCTCAAAAAAGAATTTTATGAAACACGTAAATGTTTATGGCGATTAGCAAGAGTAAAAGAATTTCTTGACGTAAATGGAAAAAGAACAGTTGATTCTGGAATGATTTCTCTTGACAAGTATTTTTCTTAATTGTAGCTAGTAGGTAGGGAGGGGTTTTTCCCTGCCGCTTTTGGCGACGGGTGAAATCCTCATATGGATAATGATTCCAGACCAACTTATTCCTGTAAAAACTTTACATCCATTTCGTCCACTGGGCAAACATCCTTGGGTTCATATTCATGGGATTGCGTACCATGATAATAATCTCCCAAAAATGATAGTACATCTGGATATTTTGCCATATATTCAATGATTGGCTCACATGATGTCACATAATTTCCAGATTGCTTTACAGACTCCCAATATATTCTTGCTAATTCTGCAAAGATGAACCCCGCACTATCTTTGGGATTTTGTTCTTGTAACAATTGAAATGTTTTTTTGCTTTCGTTTGTCTGGCCTTGAATAATTTGCATAATAAATATCCGATAGTTAGCATAAGCAGAAAGTATCGCATTTTCATCCGGATTTTTTATTGGTTGAACTGGTGTCGGCTCATTGTCAACACTAGAATTTTCAAAACTCTGTGGATATACCTTCTTTTCATAAGTCCACCATTCTAAATTGGTGTCATTAATTACTTGTTGGTAAGTTGCGTTTGATTCATCATATTCTCTTAAAAGAAATAATCGATCTGCGTCTTGAACTGCCTGAAATTGATATTGTGGTGAACTAAATCCTACAGAAGAATACAAAAATTTTTCCCCATTCCATTTGATAACCAATTTCATCGTTCGCCATGGTCCATCCATAGATATTTGTGGTAAGTTCTCAGGGCCATCATCTATGATAATAAGGTCTTTTGTGCCATTGTGATCGATATCCTTGAATTCAATCTGCGCAGATCCAAATATTAGCGGTACATTGTCAAGCCATGCAACGCAATCATTAAAAAATAGACCTTGGATATAATGTGAATTCTTGGTATAAAATCGACCATGATTCATTTCTAGGGTTTTTGTTATATCAGTCCCGTCCCATTCAAACATATCCAACCCGTAATCATTTGTCCAGCTAGTGGCATAAAAGACAACAATATCTGGTATACCATTCAGATTCAAATCTTCGATTGTATATATTTTTGAAAAATAATTAAATCCCTTTTGATGATTGAAAATTGTTGTGTATTTTCCATTATCACAACTAATAATTCTAATTCCCTTCTGATCTTGGTAAATTAATTCAGACTGGCCGTCCATTGTCAAATCGATAGCCATAACATAATCAGCTAAACCTGCTTCAGTAAACGCCTGAACTATCTGACCAAAGGTAGCTCCTTGGTTTAATGCCTGATTAAATATTTCCCGATCAAAAAAGAAATCATTCTCGCTTATATCTATTTTTGGAAAGTTAAAGTCAGGATTTTCATCGGGGCAAATGTTTGGTTTAGCAAGCGTTGCAGTCAAAACCTTGTCAGCTAAAAAAGTTGGATAGGGAGTGGCTGTAACAGGGTTTTCCATATCAGGTGGATTTGGCCAATTTTGATCTTCTGCCCATGTCGGGGTCTGATAAAAGCCAATTTCTTCTGGTGTCGTTGTCTCGGTTAAGGTGGCAGTAGATGCGGGTGTTGTACTGGAAATAGGTTTTTTAACAGGTTGATTGGATTGGGTCACCGGAAGCTGAGTTGGTTTTGCAACCTGCTCATTTTGAGATTGAGGATTGACAGCGCATGCGGTAATCAACATGATGAGAAAGATAATCCATTGTATCTTGTGACGATTCATTGCAACCCCATGATGTCGTAGTCCTATTAAATCAAAGTGAACGGTCAGTTTTTCCCCTTAGGAATAGTGTAACCTCATCCCATTTTCACCACAACAAAAGATCACTGTGGAATTTTGGAAAAAATCCAAATTAAAGAATTTGAATAAAAACTTAGTTGGGCTGCATGAAAGGGAATCGGTTATCGATAAGCAAACGTCCATTCAATTATCAATCACCGTGAGACACATCTCAACTTCACGACGTCATCCGATTTACTTCCAGATTTATTTTTTCCCCAAACAACTCGCGGGCGAGTTCCAAATCATAATCGGTTTGCAGCCCCATCCAGAACTCTGCGGTGGTGCCCAATGCGGCGGCGAGTCTCATGGCTGTGTCGGGGGTGATGCTGCGTTTTCCACGAACGATGTCGTTTATCTTTTGCTGTGCCACGCGCATACCCAGGGCTAATTGATACTGGCTAAGATTTAAAGGAATTAAAAACTCCTGCAATATTACTTCTCCGGGGTGGAGGTGAGCAAAGTCTCTTTTTTCCATTTTGCTGCTCCTGATGAGAATCAAGGATTTCCACTTCAAAGCAATTGGTTTATTTTCAGATAAAACAATATAAAAGTCCAGACCCTAAAAAATCACACCACCGGCATAGCGCAGCCGTCGCCACGCGGATCACTGCCGGCGCTGAGTACGCCGTTATCCGGATCCCGCAGGATGATTTGTCCGCGGCCAAAAGCGCCGCGCCGGTAGCCGCTGATGGGGGTCACGCAGTGACCCAGCTCAGCCAATTGGGCCACAGTTTCCAGGCTGATGCCTTTCTCCAGCAGCACTTCGCTGTGGGCAAGATCCTGCTGAATGCAGAAGCGGGGCTGGTCCAGCGCGTCCTGCGGATTGAGCTGATCATCCAGCAGGGCGGATACCACCTGCATATGTCCTTGAGGCTGCATAAAGCCGCCCATGACCCCAAAACAGGCCGCCAGGCTGCCATCCCTGACGCGGGTGGCCAGCGCCGGAATGATGGTATGGTAGGGGCGTTTCATCGGCGCGGCGCAATTGGGATGCGTCTCTTCCAGGGAGAAATTGCATCCGCGGTTATGCAGAGCAAAGCCGCTGCCGGAAGGCACGATGCCGGAGCCGAACCCCATGTACAGGCTGTTGATAAACGAGCAGGCGTTGCCTTCCCCGTCCACCACACTGAGGTAAACGGTGTCACTCCTCGCCAGTGGAAACCCGGCTTGAATGGCCGGGTTGGCACGCTCCATGAGAATTTCTTTGCGGCGTTGGGCGGCATAGGCTTTGGAGAGCAGTTCATCCACAGGGATGGAGGCATGCTCTGGGTCGGCGATGTAGCGGCGCGTGTCGGCAAAGGCCAGGCGCATGGCTTCGATTTCGATGTGCAGCCTTTGAGTGGATAAAGCCGGCAGCGTAGATAGATCAAATCCCTCGAGGATGTTGAGCGCGATCAGGGCGGTCAGGCCCTGTCCGTTGGGCGGACATTCCCAGATGCGCCAATCCCGATAAGTGGTGGAGATAGGCAGCTCCCAGGTGCTTTGATGGGTGGCCAGGTCGTCTTCGCTCATGCATCCGCCGGCTTTTTGCAGGGTGTCCAGAATCTTCTCGGCGATGGTTCCCTGATAGAAGGCTTCTTTGCCGCCCTCGGCAACCTGACGGAAGGTTTGCGCCAGCGCCGGGTTGCGAAACCGTTCGCCGTCCGCCGGTCCGCGGCCGTGGAGGGTGAGTTCAGCTCCATTGGGCGAGGACGCCAGAACCTGCTCTGCGGCGATACGCCAACTGCGGGCGGAAAGGGGTGAGACCGGGAAGCCTTCCTCGGCCAGGCGAATGGCGGGTGCCAGTACTTGAGGCAGGCTTAGTTTTCCCAGCGTTTGCACGGTATCGCACCAGGCTGCGCAGGCGCCAGGCACGGTGACGGCATAGGGGTGATGGTCGGGGATTTGCTGCTGAATGCCGGCTGCCTGAATCCGTTCGAGGGTCAGGGCTTGCGGGGCGCGTCCGGAGCCGTTGAGAGCATGCACCTGTCCGCTTTTCGCTTCGTAGTAGAGCATGAAAGCATCCCCGCCAATACCGGTGGAGGCGGGTTCGGTAACGTTGAGCGCCGCCGCAGTGGCGACGGCGGCATCCGCGGCATTCCCGCCCTGGGCCAGGATGGATACTCCGGCGGCGGTGGCCAGGGGTTGACTGGAGGCCACCATGCCGTGCAGGCTGTAGACCGGGGATCGACGGGAGTGGAAGGGCAGGGTTGGGGTCATGGGGGATTCCTTGTTTTTTGTGAATTGCGCGCTTCGACCCTTCGACTAAGCTCAGGGCAGGCAAGCTCTCCCCTATGGGGGACAGGGGGCAGGCGAGGGTTTTGATTTGACCCCCTCCTGCCCCTCCCCCATTTTCACAAACGGTCTTTTCGAGGTTACACTTTTGAAAATGGAGGAGGAAAAAGAGGGAAATTTACTTCACGACTATTCCCTTGCCGCTCTTGATGTAGCCGATTTTCCAGATGGGCTGGGCTTCGTCCCGGGCTTGCTGGACGAAGGCGGCTTCATGGTCCGGATGGACGCCGAAGCAAAGGCCGCCGCTGGTTTGCGGGTCAAAAAGCATCAGGCGGGTGATCTCATCAATTTTGGCATCGAATGTAACCCGGCTGGCAAAATGCATAAGATTATCAGCCGCACCGCCGGGGAAGAAGCCCAACTCGGCGTAACGGCGCGCGGAGGAGAGGAAGGGGATGGCCGAAAAGGTCAGGATGGCCTGCACGCCGCTGGCCTGGGTCATTTCACTGAGGTGGCCAAGCAGGCTGAAACCGGTGATATCCGTGGCGCCTCTGACGCCATGCTGCGCAGCCAGTTCGGACGCGGATTTATTGAGTTTCATCATCCAGCCGATCATCTCCTGGATGTGTTCCGGGGCAGCGGCTTCCTGTTTTAAGGCCGTGGCCGTGACGCCAAAGCCCAGGGGTTTGGTGAGATAAAGCTGATCGCCAACGCGCAAACCGCCTTTGGTGAACATTTTAGCAGGATCGACAAAACCGATGACCACCAGGCCAAACTTGGGTTCTTTATCCTGCACGGTATGGCCGCCGGCAATGACCACGCCGGCTTCGCGGGCTTTCTCTGCCGCACCGCGCACGATTTCTGCCGAGATGGCGGTTTCCAGTTGCTGAGGCAGGGCGGCCACGTTCAACGCCAGGAAGGGCTTGCCGCCCATGGCGTAAATATCGGACAGGCTGTTGGCAGCCGAAATCGCACCGTATTCGTAGGGCGTATCGACAATGGGGGTGAAAAAGTCGGTGGTGAGTACTAGCGCACGCTGCTCATCCAGCCGCCAGACCGCCGCATCATCGGGGGAATCCAGGCCCACCAACAAATCGGGGTAATCTTGAGTTCGGAAAGTATCCCTGATCGGGCGCAGCACGTGCGCCAGCGCATCCGCGCTTAGCTTGGACGCTCAACCCGCGCAGGTGGCCAGGGTTGTCAGACGGATCTGCTTTCCGGAAGGGGATGGTGCTTGATTATCCATTTCTTTATTATAGTGTGAAAGACCATTAATTATCTGTATTAAAACAGACCCTAAGGGTTTTCATTAAACCCTTAGGGTCTCATTTTGTTAACTTTTTTACGACTGGATTAATATTGTTGAATAAGAAACAGTCCCAAAAATAATGGGACTGTTTAAATGGATTGAATCAAATTCTTATTGCTGTGGAGTCATTTCCGGTAAGGGGAAAAGGAAACTGTTATCGTTAGGCAGCAACATGACTTCAATATTGGGGGAAAGCTTGGTGACGTATTGATAGGTCAGCAGGGTGGGGTTTTTACTGAGCACTTCTGCAATCAGATTGAGGGACTCAGCTTCGGCTTTGGCAGCAATAACGCGGGCGAGGGCTTCGCCTTCAGCTTCGGTGACGGCTGCATCGGCTTTACCCTTGGCAACTTCGCGGGCCTGATCGGCTTCCTGTTTCTTTTGCTCCACGACAAACTTGGCCTGCTGGGCTTGCTGCTCTGCGATTTGTTTTTGTTCTACCGAGGCGGCATATTCATCCGAGAAAGTGATATTGCGCAGGACGAAATCATCCAGCAAGAGGCCGTTATTGACCAATTTGATCCGCAAGGTATCTGCCATTTGGGTGGCGAGCTCTGCGCGCTTCAGGCTGTAAACTTCCTCAATGCCATATTGGGAGATGGCATCCCGGACGATACCGCGGGATAAAGCCCGAATGAGATCCGTGGAATAACGATTCTGCCAGGTGATATGCACATCCACCACTCTGGCCGGATCAATGGAGTAGATCACGGAGGCATCCACCAACACTTCCTGACCGTCTGATGTACGGGCAGCAATAGAATCATCGCCGCTGATCGCGCCTTCCGATGGGGCGATGGACATGGTGTAGGTCTGTTTGGAAATAGAATAGCGCTCGACGCGTTCCACAAAAGGCACAATCCAGGACAAGCCTGGTTGGATGGGTTCGGGGCGTACGCCGCCGCTTTGAATGGCGGAAATCACCACGCCGCGTTCATCCGGATTAATAAAGACGATGCCGGCGCTGATCGTGGTCAAGATCACTGCCACCACGGCCATGGTAATAATATAGGTAACCCCATTTTTAATTTTTTGACCGCGGGCGGCTTGAAAAACCATAAAGGCAATCAACCCTACAAAACCGACCCAGATAACGGCTGCAATTCCTGAGAGTAAACTGGCAATATCCATCGAAACTCCTTTGACAGATTTAAAGACCTGATTGATAATTTGGAATAAATGTATCCTACTATGTATATACCATATTTGTTTCTGAATTATATTTAACAAGAGGTGATTTTGTGCGGATAATCGTTGTTTTTGCCCACCCGGATGATGAAACCATGCTGGCCGGCGGCACTTTGGCCTTATTGGCAAAACTTGGCGCCGATGTGCATTATTTTTCCGTCACACGCGGGGAAGGCGGAGATTTAGGTGAGCCCGCGCTTTGTACCCGTGACCAGGTGGGTGCAATGCGGGAACAGGAACTGGTGTGTGCCGTGCGTGCGCTGGGAGGCAGTTCGCTGCATTTTATGGATTACATTGATCCAACGGTTGGAATAGATAATGAATTATTTGCTTTTGATGGGGATGAAGCTGTTTTTGCTGAAAAGATCATGGATGAAATTCGGACTCTTAGGGCAGATGTGGTCATCAGTCATGGAAGTGACGGGGAATATGGTCATCCGGCGCACCTCAAAGTCCATCGCGGGGTAAAAAAAGCGCTGCTGAACCTAGCCGAAGCGGAACGTCCTTTGTTTTATACATTCCAAGGCGCTTTCAACGGGCATCCCAAGGAACGGGTGATGAATCAGTCTGATCCGGCCCATATGGTTTTGGATATCGCCAGTGCGGTGGTGGAAAAATTGGCGGCCGTCTCCTGCCATAAAACCCAGCAGGCTTTGTTTTTGCGGCATGCGGAGCCGGATGAAAAGGGTCAGCGGCTGTTAAAACAAGCCGTGATGCCGCTGGAGAGTCTGCACCGCGTGATTCCGGCGGTTGAGACACTGCCCGTGCAGGATGCGTTAACGGCGTTATTGGCTGGGGTGGAGGGGGTTAAGCTCGTATCCGAACCTAGTATTCCAGTAAAATCGTGACGGGGCCGTCATTTTGAATGTTAACCTGCATATCGACGGCGAATTGGCCGCTTTGGGTGGGGACGCCCTGAGCGCTTAGCAGCTCGATTAAGGTTTGAACCATGGGTTCGGCCATTTCTGGGGGAGCGGAATTGATGAAAGAAGGCCGGTTGCCTTTATGCGTATCGGCATACAGGGTGAACTGGGAGACTACAATGGCACTACCCTGGATATCCAGAATCGAGAGGTTCATCTTGCCTTCCTCATCACTGAAAACGCGCAGTTGAGCGATTTTTTTTGCCATGGTCTCCGCTGTGGCGAGGGTGTCCTCCTTGCCGATGCCCAACAGGATCACAAAACCCCTCTGAATGGCAGCAATTTCCTGGCCTGCTACCCGCACACTTCCCTGGGTGACGCGTTGAATGACGGCTTTCATGGGGGACTCTCCTTGGCAGTTTTAAGGTGAATTCTTTTGTGTATTATAGCCAAAAATTTTTGGATTGGGGTGGCTGCTAAAGAATAAATTATACCGGTAAAAAGTTGAGTAGTTATTTGATCCAATACATCATCGTCAAGAGCGGACGCTGTATTCAGCCAGCGTTAGGGCGCGAGCCTCGCGCCCCTACGAAATACCCGTTTCTTTGTGAATGCAGAGCGTTAGGATGGGTGCTTGATCATTCAGGGGCTCCTTTTATATCACCTATTAACATCCTATGAAAAAGGTATCGGTTCACTTTTCAACTTTTGCTGACATCGACACTTTTGCAACTTGACATTTAGCTGAAATAAATATACACTTCTGCACGTTTGAATTATTGTAAGTATGGAGTATGGGGCTCCATTAATGGTTTTCCCCTATACTTCGGAGGCATGTATGCTTGCTCGCAAGTCCTTATTTTTAGGGACTGGCTTAATGATTTTTGGATTATTGGTCTTATTTGCAGAACTGAGTGGTGAAAACCTTTTACTGGTATTGATGCCCTTTGTTTTGATCGGATTAGGCCTGTTTCTATTAATTAGCCCGACCCTGGTGCCATCTAATGTGAATCACGCGGTGCAATTTATTGGTGAATATCGTCAGTATTATTGCCAGGCTATTGATGATAAATCCATTTTTCTGGGTGTTGGGGATGTGGACCTGGATTTCAGCCACATTTTTTTACCACCAGGAGAGACGGATCTAAAGATCACCTGCTTTGCCGGTGATATCCGCTTAAAATTCAGGCGAGATTTTCCCTACCGCATTCAATCCCGAGCGTTTGTCAGTGAAGTTCGCGAGGACGATATAAAGCAGGAATTTATTGTGGATGGGTTTGAGAAGAACAGCCGTTTGTATGCTGAAAGTGACAGCCGTCTACGCATTCAGATCTTAAGTTTTGTGAGTGATATCACCATCAGCTAAGGAAAAAACATGCCAGTCCCCGACCTGACCATCGCTGTTGCATCCACCAATCCAGTCAAGCTGGCCGCCGCGCGGAACGGTTTCGGACTGGCTTTTCCCTCCCTCCCTCTGCAAGTCCATGGATATTCTCTGGTAACCAACACCCCTGATCAGCCTTTAAGCGATGTAGACACTTATCAAGGCGCCATGCAGCGCATGACCTTATTACGCGCCCAGGCTCCTGAAGCGGATTACTGGGTAGGTATAGAAGGCGGAGTGGAGAAACAAACTCACGGGGGCTATGATTCTTTTGCCTGGATTGTGCTGGGAGATGGCCAACGCCAGTATGCCAGCCGAACGGCTACCTTTTCACTGCCGCAGGCAGTCTGTCAGTTGTTGGATGAAGGTTTGGAATTGGGTGACGCGGATGACCGTGTTTTCGGTCGTACGCAGTCTAAAATGGTGAACGGCGCTGTCGGTTTATTGACCGGGGACCGCATTACCCGTACCGATTTGCTCGCACAATCCGTTTTCTTGGCCCTCATACCCTTTCAAAATCAGGCACTATTTCAGTAAAATTCTAGCAAAGGAATAGTTTATGAAACATCGCATCCGTACGGGTGTCATCATCCGGCAGGGAGATAAAATCCTGCTGGTGGAGAACGGGCATCCATTGACTGACGACATCTGGTGGACACCGCCCGGTGGCGGACGGGAAGCCCAAGACGCGGATATTTTTGCCTGCGCCCGACGGGAAGTGATGGAAGAATGCGGCCTGGAAGTAGAGCTGGAACGGATCGTCTACTTGCGTGAGTATTATGATGCCCCCTTGGACACGCTGATGATGGAAATTTATTTTCTGGCGAGCAGCTTTAAGGGTACTCCCCGGGCAGAAATCGAATCAGAGGGTGAGCTGCCTTATCCGCCGATCACCCGTGTGGGTTGGTATACTCAAAATGAGATTCAGCCCTTGATCGTCTTTCCTGAGATCTTGCAGAATGAATTTTGGGAAGATCTCAAAGCAGGGTTTCCGGGTGTGCGTTACCTTCCGCAGCGTTATCCAAAGGAATGAATCAGGAGGGCAAACCTTGATCGTCTATCGTGAATTTGAAATGAAGGATTACGAGGCAGTGATTGCTTTGTGGCGCTCTGCGCCAGGTGTTTCGTTGAGCGGCGCGGATGAACGCGAGCCCATTGAGCGTTTTACCCAACGTAATCCCGGTTTGTGCTGGCTGGCTGAAGTGGATGGCCGGATTGTGGGCACCACGTTTTGCGGTCAGGATGGCCGGCGTGGGTATATCCATCATACAGCAGTGGATGTCCAGTACCAACGGCAGGGCATTGCTCAAGCCTTGCTGGAGCGTTGTTTGGCGGTGTTGGCACAAGCGGGCATTCAGAAGTGTCATTTGTTTGTGATGAAGACCAACGAAAGCGGAGTTGCCTATTGGCGCAAGCGCAATTGGCAGGAACGGTCAGATATTATTATGTTTTCCAAAACAGTGGAATAAGAGGCTAAGATGAAACGAATCCCCGATGTCGTGAAATATAATCAGGATGCCTGGAACCATGAAGTAGCCAAGGGTAATATCTGGACCCAGCCGGTGGCAGCGGATGTAATTACGGCTGCCAGAGCAGGTCAATGGGAATTGGTGCTGACCCCCACCAAACCGGTTCCGCAGAATTGGTATCCACCGATCCAGGGTTGCGAGACGTTGTGCCTGGCTTCCGGGGGCGGACAGCAGGGGCCGATTTTGGCGGCGGCAGGAGCCAGGGTGACCGTCTTTGATAATTCGCCGGCGCAATTGGCGCAGGACCGCATGGTGGCTGAACGCGAAGAACTGGAGCTCAAGCTGGTGCAGGGCGATATGCAGAATTTGACAGCGCTGCAAGACGCCAGTTTTGATTTTATTTTTCATCCGGTATCGAATGTGTTTGCCGAGGATGTCAATAAAGTATGGCGTGAGGCTTTTCGCGTGCTGCGCCCGGGCGGGGTGTTGCTGTCTGGATTTGTCAATCCGTTGATGTATCTGTTTGATTTTGACCTATTTGATCAAGGGGAATATAAAGTCTGCCGCACGCTGCCATATTCCGATCTGGAACAGTTGCCTGCCGCAGACCTGGAAAAGCTAATTGAGAATCATGAGCCCATGGAATACGGGCATACCCTGGAGGATCAGATCGGCGGACAGTTAAGAGCCGGATTTGTACTGACCGGGTTTTATGAGGATAAAGATCCGCAAGCTCCTTTCAGCAAACATGCTCCCTTGTACTGTGCCACACGGGCAGTGAAGGTGGGGTTGACGACTTAAAGATAGAAGTTTAGCTCCGCCCCCTGTCCCCGTAGGGGAGAGTTTGTCGAAGGGTTTGCTGCGCTCGTTGAATAGTGCTCACGGAAAGACATGGGTTAATGTCATTGCGTGAGCATTTTGCCACCCGTGCCCGTAAGGTACGGCGATCTTCAAACCGGCCGGGAGATTGCCTACCCCTTTGGGGCACAGGTCACTCGCTTTCTTCCTGATAACCTAACTTCTAATTGAGAGCGCTCCTTCGCAGTAACTGTGTAAAAAGTCAAGAGAAGGACTATGCGGAAAGGGGTGTAGGCGACCTCCATACGACACAATCGTGGACCATAGCGTTCATGATGACAAGCATTTTCCGCATACAGGCGGTGATAGCCACTTTGAATAGTTTTCCATTCTTAATCAAACGTTCAAACAAAGATTGAATGACAGGGTTATGTTTAATGGCTGTCAGACAAGCCATGTATAATACACGGCGCACGCCTTTGCGACCACCAAAAATGCGCCGTTTGCCATGTTTCTTTCCACTATCGCGGTTGTAAGGTGCCAGGCCAGCCAGGGCTGCGATCTTCTGGCGGTCGATCTGGCCTAGTTCCGGAATTTCGGCTACCACGGTTACCGCTGTGATGAACCCTACTCCCGGTATACTATCCAGCAGTTTAGCCCGGGCACACAATTCAGGTAAGCTATCCATGAGTTCTTTGATCAGGACTTCGAGCTCATCGATACGGACGTCCATCCATTCGATATGCTCGCGGATATCCAATTTCATGCTCTTTGGGGCTGTTCCCAGTCGATTTTTCTCAGCTGTGCGCATTTCTACCAACTGTTCCCGTCGGGTAACCAGTGCTTTCAACTGGATTTCATTGGTTTCTTTTGAAGCCTGGGCAATGGGCTGGATCTTACAGGCATATTCAGCAATCAATCGCGCATCAATGACATCCGTTTTAGCCAGCTTACCGGTTGCTTTGGATAATGCTCGTACCCGTGTTGGGTTGACAACCGCAACGGATAAGCCTTTCAACAGCATACCTTGCACAACTAGTTGCTCATATCCGCCAGTAGCTTCGATGGCGATCAATTGTGGATTTATCCCCGTCATTCGATCAATCACTTCTGCTACTCCACCCTCATCATTGACCACACGCCACACGGCATCCTCACCCCACAGCGATATGTCCAACCACTTCTTGCCCACATCGATCCCAACATATGTCTCTCTTGTTGTTGTCATTTGTATGATATCTCCTTATAATCGAGATAAGCCCACACTAGCAAGGATACGGCCTCTCAGGGTCTCTCAACTGTTCGGGCTTTCTGGTTTGAAGGACACGGTGGTTTTACTGCGAAACGGTCTCTGGGACCTAATGACAATTAACCTACCGTGTCCTTTCTATTATCATACTAATGACAATTAACCTACCGTGTCCTTTCTATTATCATACTAATGACACTCAAAAAGGTGTGTCACAGAGAGGGAGCTTTTTGCCGCCTATACCCGTAAGGATACGGCGATCTCCGCGCTGGCATTGAGCTCCGCCCCCTGTCCCCGTAGTGGAGAGTTTGTCGAAGGGTTTGCTGCGCTCGTTGAATAGTGCTCACGGAAAGACATGGGTTAATGTCATTGCGTGAGCATTTTGCCATCCGTGCCCGTAAGGTACGGCGATCTTCAAACCGGCCGGGAGATTGCCACACTCGCTTCTTTCCCGATAATTCTGTTTTCCAGTAAATAACGCTCCTTCGCAGTACACTCAAAAAGGTATGTCACGGTGAGCGAGCTTTTTGTCGCCTTTACCCGTAAGGATACGGCGATCTCCGCGCTGGCATTGAGCTCCGCCCCCTGTCCCCGTAGGGGAGAGTTTATCGAGGGGATTGTCGTGCCCCATCAGGCATATATATTGTGGCACTTTGGGGCTACATTGACACTATCCGGTTCTTTCTTATCCAGAGAAAGAGAACGACATTTGCTGTGGAGAACGACTATGGGCTTGACATGGCTTTGGTATATTGATATGATAGACAAATCGACCGACCGTTCGGTCGATAAAGAGAGCAATAAATGCCAGCATCTGAAACCTATACCGCAATACTTGATACTGCTCGGCGTCTGTTCGTCAAGCAGGGCTATACAGCCACGTCCATGCGCCAATTAGCGGCTGAAGCAGGGATTGGCAAGGCCACGATTTATCATCACTTTCCCGATAAAGAAGCCCTGGTGCTTGCCTTACTGCAAAGGGATATTGCAAGTACGGAACAAACGCTGCAACTTGTCAGGGAGGAGAGCGATCCAACGGAGCGAATCCGCGTGGCGGCAAAAGCCAGCATGGATTTCTTAACCGAATCGGCTTCCATTATCCAAATTGTACGCCGTGAAGTTCCAAGCGGGAGAGATCAAATGCAGGCGGGATTTAATCTCTTTTTTGTGGAATTCATGGATCTACTGGCGGAAGGCATCCAACGCGGCATCGCGCAGGGCATCTTCCGCTCAGTGGATGCCAGAGAAAGCGCACGGGTTTTGATGACCATGCTGCAAGGCAATTTTGCCATGGCGTATCTTGGCGGTGTGAGACCGGTCTCCTCGCAGCAAGCAGTGGATTCCCTCTTGGACATCTTTTTTCACGGTATTGACGCATAATCGTGCTTTTTTATTTAACATAAACCTCGACCGTCCGTTCGGTCGATTGCCGTGACCCTATTTCTTTGATCATTTGGAGACAAACATGACATACATCCGCACATTATCTACCCTCAGCCGTTTAGATTTTCATCTTGCTGGCGGGAAAGCTGTTAACCTCGGGGAATTAATACAAGCAGGGTTGCCCGTGCCTGCAGGATTTGTCGTTACTACGGATGCTTATCGTCTGTTCGTTGCAGAGAATCGTCTGCAGACGAAAATTGACCAGATCCTCCACCAAATCGCATTGAACGATCCTGCCCAATTGGAAAATGCCTCGCAACAAATTCGGGCAGCCTTTCAAAACGGCCGCGTGCCCGTCGATCTACTGGATGAGCTGAGCCAGGCTTACAGAGGCATGGTCAGCTTAGCGCAGCCGGTGGCTGTACGTTCCTCGGCCACTGCAGAAGACCTGCCTGACCTTTCGTTTGCCGGCCAGCAGGATACCTATTTGAATGTGATCGGTGAAGAACCCCTGTTAAAAGCAGTGGTTGCTTGTTGGGCCAGCTTATGGACCAGCCGGGCGATTGCTTATCGGGCGCACAACCAGATCCCTCAAGAGGGTATAGCGCTGGCCGTGGTGGTGCAGGAGATGGTACAAAGTGAGGTTTCGGGTGTGCTTTTTACTGCCAATCCGCTGACCGGGAAACGCACTGAAAGCATTATTGACGCCACCTTTGGGCTGGGAGAGGCGCTGGTTTCCGGGCAGGTGGAGCCGGATCATTACGTGGTAGATAGGAGTAATGGACGAGTGATCGAACGACTATTGGGGAGTAAGGCGCTTAGCATTCATAGTAACGCAGGCGGCGGAACGGTTACCCAGCATACATCCAATTCAGAAGCCTGCTTAGCGGATGAACAAATCCTGGAATTGTCCCACCTCGGGCAGTGCGCCGCCGAGCATTTCGGCTGTCCGCAGGACTTGGAGTGGGCCCTGGCTGACCAGTGCCTGGTGCTATTGCAATCCCGGCCGATTACCACCCTGTATGCCTTGCCGCCAAAAGGAAAAGAGGATGGATTGGAAGTATTTCTTTCCTTCGGGGTCTGGCAGGGGATGCTTGACCCCTATACTCCTTTTGGGCAGGACTCTTTCTCCTATCTGATTTCCGGCATTGGCAAGTTGTTTGGGTCCAGGGTGAGCCCGTATGATCAGCGCGTTTTCTGTCCGGCTGGGGAACGGTTGTTTGTCAATATTACTGAACTTTTCAAAACCGCCATTGGGAGAATGTTTTTGGGTGTCTTCACAACAGCCATTGACAAACCCAGCGGTGAGATCATCAAGGGATTGATGGAGGATGAACGGTTAAACGAGACCAGGCGCATCTCCCTGAGCGAGAAATTGAGAACCATGCGGGGCTTTCTGCCCTTCGGCAGGAACTTCCTATTTAATATCCTCTTTCCTGAGCGCGGCCGACTACGATTATCAAGGGTTATTCAATTGCATCATTCCCGATTGGAACAGGCTTGTGAACAGGCGCAGGATGCAGGGGAGTTGGTGCGCATGATGGAGACATTGACCCCCAAGATGGCGGCACAATTGTTTCCAACCCTGGTCGCGGCGGTGGGATCTGGCATGGGGGTTTCCTTACAATTACTTACACGGCTGGCTGGAGGCGTCCCTGATGGGGAACGTCTGCTGATGGATTTATCCCGTGGACTGCCGAATAATGTCACCCTACAAATGGACCTGGCTCTCTGGCAAATTGCCGCTGCCTTACGTGCCCAACCTGCGCTGTGTAAAGCGTTTGCCCAAAACGATGTAGCTGATTTAGTTTCCGACTATATGAATGGAAAATTACAGAAGCAGGCACAAAGCGACATCACCAACTTTTTAGATACCTATGGCATGCGCGGAGTGGGCGAAATTGATTTGGGACGCGTGCGCTGGAACGACGATCCGACGCCGGTTTTTCAAATCCTGAAAAGTTATGTGCAGATTGATATAGTGCGCTCACCGGATGCAATTTTTAATAAAGGGGAGGCGATTGCCAAACAAGCCGCTGTGGAGCTTCGGGCTGCCCTGGCAGCTCAACCGGGTGGTTTTTTGAAAGCGGCTTTGGCTGGGTTCTTTATTCGGCGTTTCCGCGCCCTGGGCGGATTGAGAGAATCGCCTAAATTTGCCATTGTGCGTCAATTTGGCGTTTACCGGCAGGCCTTTCGCAAATTTGGCTGCAAGTTTGTTGATCAAGGGGTACTGCGTCAGGCGGATGATATTTTCTTCCTGCATCCGCTCGAGATAAAAGCGCTGGCTGCCGGTACGCTGGAAAACGTGCAGGCATTGATTGCGGAGCGACGTGAGCTATATCAGCGGGAATTCCGGCGCAGGCGTATTCCGCGCGTTTTACTCAGTGACGGGACGGCTTATTATGATGCGATTGATACGGATCGAGCTGAGGATGAAAACACCCTGACCGGTAATCCGGTATCTGCCGGTATCGTGGAAGGCAGGGTGCGGGTTGTCTTTGATCCTCATCAAACCCAGTTAATGCCGGGAGAGATTCTGGTTTGCCCGGCCACAGACCCGGCTTGGACACCGTTGTTCCTTTCGGCCGGCGGGTTGGTGATGGAAGTGGGAGGCATGGTGACGCACGGCTCGGTGGTGGCCAGGGAATACGGCATCCCGGCGGTGGTGGGGGTGAGACAGGCCACCCAGCGTTTGAAGACCGGTCAGCAGGTTAGGGTGGATGGCTCATCCGGAAGGGTTACTGTTTTGGAGGGTGTGTAAGGTATAAGGATGTTTGGTGTGTACCCGAATTAAAAAAGAGAGAAACTAAGATTCGGAAAAACCAATTTTGTAGAAAGGATACCCACTCCTGCTATCCCCATGGCATCAACTTAAGGGATTTATTTTCAAAGTAAATATTGTTCCCATTAATTGCCTGTAGGGGTAGGTTTTATAAGTCAAGTCCATCAAAAGAGGCATCCAAAACCTACCCCTACATTTGCCGGATGTTACGCTGGTTAAAGGAATACAAATAATTATTTTAACCAGATAGATTTGGATGACACATCACTTATTTCATAATTAGATGTATGGGACAATCACTCTAGCCAACCTACTCCTCGACCTTGGGGGGCAGGCTCTCGACAAAATTCGATTTATAAGACATGAAATAAAAAAAGGGGCTGTCTACAACGTAGAGGCAATTCATGAATTACCGCTACGTAATAAACAGCTCGTTAGCTTTGTAAAATTAAATATTCTTTGGTTAATTTACGCCGTCATGGCATCCGACATGGCTCGGGAGGTGGGGGTTTTTACCTTGAATGAGAGGACAGCAAAACCCGCAAAACCGATCAGTCCAACCACCAGACAACCGATCCAGATGGCTTTGGGAAAGTAGAAATCATTCAAGGCACCGGCCATGATGGGTCCAATCCCCACGCCGGCTTCCATGGCAATGCCGTAGACGCTCATGTAACGACCGCGCAGGTGCTGCGGGGCAATGTTGGCGGTGAAGGTTGTGGCGGTTGGCATGAGGATGATTTCACCCAGGGTCAACACGGCCATGCTGAGGATGAAGTGAATCAAGGTACTGCCCAGCGCTACACTGCCAGCCCCCAGTGCGTAGAGCAAGGCTCCTACCGTCATCATGACAATCGGAGAGCGTTTGTCGGTGAGCTTGGTGAATGGAAACTGCAGGAAAATCACCATCACGGCATTGGTGGTCATGACCAGGGCAAGCTGGCTTTCCGGAATGGCAAAATTTTCATTGGCGTACGCGGTTAGGGTAATAAAAACCGGCGCCATACAGGTGGTAGTGAAAAAGAACAAGACACAGATGGCGATGAAAACCTTGTCACGGAAAATTTCCAGATAGCCGGATTCATTTTTTACGCCAATTTTCCGGATCGATTCAGGTTCACTCGTCACCATGGTTTCCCGAATGAGTATCCAGAGGAAGAATCCATAGAAAATAAGACAGGCAGCGGAAACGCTGAACATAAAGGCATAAGACTTCAAAATCAGAATACCACTGAGAACGGGGCCGATGGTCATGCCGATGTTGACGATCATACGCATGGAGGCATAGCCGCTGGATCGGGATTGAATGGGCAGCATGTCCGCCACCATGGCATTGGATCCGATGCGATACATGGGTTCAACCGTCCCGCTGAGGGCCATCAAGATGACAAATACCCAATAGGGATTCTGAGGGATGAAGAGCAGGTAGATGAGTCCGGAACTGATTAAACTGAAGACCATGACACTTTTTCGGCCAATGCGGTCTGTCAGGGTGCCTGCCAGGAAAGAAGAAGCCAGGCTGGCGGCGGCTTTAACGGTAAGCAAGCTGCTGGCTTCCAGCATGCTGATGCCGAGATTACTGCGAAAAAACAACAGCAGGAAAGGCCAGATCATGGTGCCGCCAACTGAATTGATAAATGCGCCGCAGAGAAGCAGCCAGAACTGTCCTGGATATTGACTATATCCGGGAATACGCCGGATCCTTTGTTTGATGGATGCAAGAAGCATAAAACTTTAACCTTTTAATGGCTGTGCAAAATTCAACTTGATTGTAGTGTAAAAAACCTAATTGTGCACGGGGGAGAAATATGGTTTCGATGCTATAATTTTTTGTATGGAGTAGTGCCACTGGTAGAAAAATTCCTTGTCATGGGGTAGGAAGCCTGAATGAATGAGCAAAGCACATCTTCAAATAATCCTCAAGAGAAACTTTATCATTTACAAGCGAATGATAGACTTTTCCTGCAAGTTTCCGAAAATTCGGTTGAAATTCTAGCCTTAAAGGGGGGGGGGTGTGAGATAAAAGTCACCACATCTGATGAGCAGGCAATTAACCGTTGGCAGCGCTTGATCAAACGATATCGACCGGGTGCCCAAAAGTTTTGGAAGATGATTTCTTCCCGCAAGGAAGAAGGTTTTACATCCGTATTACCCTGGGTGCTGGCTGTGGTTTGTCTGCTGCTGTATCTCAGTACCCGTCTGATCGGCTTGAGAGAGTATCCCATTTATTTTTTCTCGGATGAGGCCACGCAAACCATCCTGGCAGAGGATCTGGTCTTGGGGGGATTTAGTGATTCAGAAGGATATTTTCTTCCCTCCTTTTTTTACAACGGATACCAATATAATTTAGGTACCTCAGTTTATTTACAAGTTATCCCCTATTTGATTTTTGGCAGAGTATTGGAGGTCAACAGGGGAATTTCAGTGCTTGCCACCTCCTTTTCAGCGGTTTTTCTTTTCCTGATGGGTTTGAAAATTTTCCGCATGAAATATCCCTGGATGATGATTCTACTCTTATCCATTACACCGGTTTGGTTTTTGCATTCGCGCACATCTTTTGAAACAGGGTTGGCTTTTACTTTTTATTGTGGTTTTCTATACTATTATTTAAGTTATCGTCAAGGGAAAACGGGGCATCTCTATGCTGCCGCCTTAATGGCTGCACTGGCTTTTTATACTTATAGCCCTGTGCGTTTTGTCGTCCTGGGGACTGCGCTTGTGTTTTTTTTGATGGATCTGCGCTACCATTTTCAAGATAAAAAAGTTCTCCTGCGTACGCTGGGTCTGGCAGTTTTGCTTGTCATTCCATATCTGCGTTTTGAAATTCAGTATCCGAATCAGACCATAAATCACTTACGGGTTCTGGGATCCTATTGGGTGCAGGATATCAGTCTATTTGAAAAATTGGGGCGTTATTTTAGTGAATATTTCCTCTCTTTTTCACCAAAGTATTGGTTCTTACCGTTTGCCACCGAGCTTGGAAGACACCGTATGGGACCGCATGCGTTCATCCCATTCTGGATGCTGCCCTTTATTGTGGGTGGTATGGTTCTTTCTTTTCGGCGATGGCAGGATTTTCGCTATCGAATTCTATTTTTTGCCTGTTTACTGGCACCCATTGGCGGTGCGTTGGTGGCGCGGGGAATCACGCGAATTCTTGTGCTGGTCATCCCCCTATTACTATTCGGCGGGCTGTTTCTGGATTGGCTGCTGCAAAAAATTCAGCAGCGCTATCGTATTTCCGATTTGATCCTGAGTATGGCCGTTGTTACGGTATTAGGATGGACGAATATTTATTTGCTCACGGATGCTTTAAAAAATGGACCTATATGGGAAACGGATTATTCCATGTCCGGGATGCAGTATGGAGCCGTGCAGTTGGCTGAAAAGATTCCTGAATTTTTAGCCTCCCAGAAAGAACCCGTTCATTTGATTTTGACACCGACCTGGGCTAATGGCAGCGATGTGGTTATGCGGTTTTTCTTTGGCACACCGGTGCCCTTTGATATGGGCAGTATTGATACTTTTATTAACCAATATGTACCGCTCGAGGATGACATCGTGTTGGTCATGACACCGGAAGAAGTGGAGAGGATGGAACAATGCGGAAAATTCACAGAAATCAGTATTGTGGATCGAATTCCCTATCCCAATGGTCAGACTGGATTTTCTTTTGTAAAACTCAAGTATGTGGATGGGATCCAAGCTTTATTTGAAGCTGAAGCCGCTGCACGCAAAGTTCTTCAGATAGAAGAATTACCGGTAAATGGTGTGCCCTCAACAGTGGCATATTCTTACCTGGATATTGGAACGGTTGATAAAATATTTGATGAGGATAATGACACATTGATCCGAACTATGGAAGCCAACCCGATGGAGATCCGCGTTACCTATTCCCGTCTGCTGGATATAGAAGCCTGTACGGCGGAAATCGGTGGCACTGCCTCCGATTGGGTACTTGAACTCTATGGTGCTGATCAGAAATTGATTGGGGAGTATAAACATCATGAAAATGAGACTCCCAATCCTCGCACAATTGATTTGGGTATCATCCCTCAAAAAGGTGTACAGGAAGTTCGTTTTCTGCTGAAAAATTCCGATAGTGGGGAACCCGCGCATGTTCATTTGTGGGAATTTTCCTGTTCCCGACAGGCAGATTAATTAAATGTCGGATGCTGTGAAAAATAAATTCTGGACCTGGTACCGAGTACCATATTTTCTGGGCTGGGCGCTGCTGGCTGCTTTTTTCGGGATACGTATTCAACAAACAGTCCGTTATTGGTCTTTGCTCATGTCTTGGCATGTTTATCCCGGACGAGTGTATTTACTGCTGACCGGGATTATCCTTTTCCTAATTTGTATTAGCATTTGTATTCTGCTGCTGCTTAAACGGGGAGATGCCCTTTGGTGGGTGAGTAGGTTAAGTTTATTGATTGTCATCTGGTTGTGGATGGATCAATTACTGCTCTCTCACATTTCGGATCGATTTGAGAATCTGCCTTTTTTGGCAGGCGGCACTTTTTTATACATTTGTTGGACAATTTTATTTTTCCGCAAGGAGCACTTGCATGGTAACTTATATTGAACAGGAAGCAAAATTCCGAATTTCCAATCCGCCGGGAATGCGCTCCCGCCTGGAAAAAATAGGTGCAAAGTTAATTTCGGATCATCAACATGAAATTAACATCCGCTTTGATTTGGCTGATGGATCCTACAAAGCGGAACATAAAGTACTCCGGTTGAGAATTGATGACAAAGCGCGATTAACCTATAAAGGGGCTGCACAAGAAGATACTGAGGTTAGCGTACGTAAGGAAGTTGAATTTGTAGTGGATGATGCGGATGCTGCTACGGCATTTCTGCAATGTCTGGGTTTTCAGCCTTTTGAAACCTATGAAAAATTCCGGACAACGTATCATTATCAAGATCTGGAAATTGTCCTGGATGAATTACCCTATGGGGATTTTATTGAAATTGAAGGGGCGGATGAAGATCAGATCCATCAGGCTGCGGATGCTTTGTCCCTAAATTGGGAGAAGCGTTGCAAGTTCAGCTATCTGGAGTTGTTTTACCGCCTCAATGAGAAGCGCGGGTTGGATTGTGCACATCTAACTTTTGCAGGGTACCCTGGGCAAAATTCATCTGAAGATTGGTTGGATGCTGAAATAGCCGATGGCTAGAAGTTAATATCTACTTTTTTCCCCACAGAGGCTGCATAAATCACAAACTGATTTTCGCCATCCAGATGAAGCCAGGCATTAAGCCGGGTATCATCAAAAGACATGATGGCGCACACGCCGCAGTTAATGGGTTCGGCTGCCAGGTATAAATTCTGACAGACATGTCCTGCATCCAGATGTAAATAGCGATATCCTCTAGGGCCGCTGCGCCAAGTCATACGGTCAACTACTGCAATCCATAAAAAAGTAACTGCACTTTGAGACACAAATTTCTGGTGATTACATAAATCTGCCAATTCCGTGGCTGCCTGAAGATTCTGTGCCAGAGGCAAAAGGGCGTGACGACTGGCAACATAACGCATCACTCCTGGTTCAAAATTTTCCACATGGTTAATCATCAGGTAGGTTTCAAGGGCATGTCGTGCCCCTGCCGATGGGACAGTCCGCAGTGTACTTGGGCCATCGGTCATTTTTTGGATGCCCTGGGTACAGTGGAGCAGATGCCCCAATTCAGCCAGAGAGAGTGGGGAGGATGTGTAGTGGCGGATAGATCGGCGTTGTTCAATAGCCTGGGAAATATCCAGGACTGGGGATTGGGTAGTGGAATCAGGTCGTTGGTATTTTCAAGCGGAAGTTCATTGAGCGGCATAGGCTGCCCCTGTTTCTGAGGGGAAACCGGCTGGTTTTCACGACAGGTCAACCGAATGAATTGGGCACCGATTTGCGCTTTGATGTTCGATTCCGGATCTGATTTAGTCATTCGGCGGCGTATTTTGCAGTTTCTTACCAACTGTAGCCAGATAGATAACGAATTGGGATTTTCCGTCCACATGGAGACTGGCATTGAGGTCATTGTCCTCAAATGCAGCCACAGCACACACGCCGCATTCGATGGGTTCGGCTGCCAGATATAGATTCTGACAGACATGGCCGGCATCCAGATGCAAATAGCGATAAGCCCGTTCTCCATAGCGCCAGGCCATACGTTCGATTACAGCCACCCAGATAAAAGTGACAGCATCTGACTCTACCATTTTTTGGCTGAAGCAGGCCGTGGATATTTTTTCGTGAATAGTCTTGGAGATATCGATCTCTAATAGTGCATGCTGGCTGGCGACATACCGGTACAGACCGGGCGTCATGCCTTCAACACGGTTGATCAATAAATAGGTTTCAAAAGCGTGCCTGGAGCCGGCTGAAGGCACGGTGCGCAGGGTGACCGGGCGGGATGTGGTTTGTCGAATACCCTGGGTACACCAGAGGAGATAGGAAAGTTCCTCCAGGGAAAGACTGCTTTCAGCATAGCGACGCACAGAGACTCTGTTATCAATGGCTGTGCGAATGTCCAGTTCGGGAAAACGAATTGTCTCTGCTTTGGGCAGGGCAATTAGTTTTCCATTCTGCAGGAATGGGTATTTCCAGCGAGGGTTGCGCCTTACCATCCATTTGTTGGGTCTGACCGACATAAAAAGGTTGTGTACGGCGCATGAATTCCTGACCGATTGTTTCATTCATTATTTTGGTCTCCATTTCCACAAAAATTGTGCATCATTGATTTTTCTTTTTTGGGGATTAATCACTGAATCCCGGATGACCGGCCGCAGGCCGGCAGATAATTTCATGGATTTTAAGGTCAAAGAAAGTTTGAGCGTTGGTGGGTTGAAGTACTACCGCAGTATCCGCACCACGCCCGGTACCGCTGATGGAAATAACCGGACTTTCCACGTCCACCAGACCGGCATCCGCTGCCATGAGGGCAATTTCAAGTGCGGCTTTCATCCCCTGTCCCCAAATTCGCAGGGTGTGGGCGATGATTTCATCGGTCTGATAGGTGTGCAGCATTTTCCGCACTGCACGGTTGACGCCGCCTAACGCATGCTGGACGGTCAAGATTTGAACATGTTTCTCTTTTAATTCCTTCTCAACTTCAGGAAGCAATTCCTGCTGATTAGGATGAATGTATCCCGTCGAATGGGTGACTGCAATCAAGGTCAAGCTGGGTAGTACCATTGCGGCCTGAGCAGCTGTGGCACCAGTGGTGGTTGCGATAAGTATGGTATTGATTGATAAATCAGCAGCTCGCTGTTTAACCAGCTGTAATACGGCCTCAGTATTGGATCTTCCGGGATCGGAAAACAGTGTTGTTTGTTGGATGAGCTGGGTCATAATTACCTCCAGGCTGGAATGGATCGAATTTAATATTAAGAATTAATATTACTATACAAAGGATTTTCCCAGGGGTCAATGCAGGGAAATGTTAAGTTACCTAATGGCGCGGTAATCGCTGTTTTAGCATACGACCGATGGAAAGAATTTCCGGCGGTTTGAGGAGCAATAAAAAAAACAGGTAGAGAATGCTTCCGATGATAACCCCAACGCCTGCCTGAATGAATACGGAGCGATCCGTGCTAAATGACAGCCAGATCCATAATCCGGCGATCATGGGCAGGACGGCGAGACCTGCCGTACCAACGCCGCCAATCAATCCCCGTAAATTAAGTCCACTGAGGTGTTTGCGCATGAACCAAAGTAAAATGAGCATTTCCAGGAAAGTGGCCAGAGAATTAGCCAGAGCCAGGCCGCCGTGCGGGAACCAGCCCCATTGAATGAAGAGATAACTAAATAATAAACTAAAGCCGTAATTCATACTCATGGCCAGGATGCCGATGATGACCGGCGTTTTTGTATCATGCAATGCGTAAAATGCCCGGCTGACGATTTCGACCACACAATGCCCGATCAAACCGGCACTATACCAAAATAATGCCCAACTGACCATTTGAGTGGATAAAGCGGTAAATTCATCCCGTTGAAAAATGGAAGCGACCAAAGGCTGGCGCAGCATAATCAAGCCCACCGTGGCCGGAATAGCCAAAAACAAGACGCTACGCAGGGTGGAAACCAGAGAGGAACGCATTTCGCCAAGTTTACCCAGTGCAACCTGTTTGGAAAACATCGGCAGTGAGGCAATGGCCACACTTTGCGCGATGGCTGCCTGCGGCATGAGCATCAGAGCGAATGCTAGACTGATACTGGTTATACTCCCTTCCGGCTGTTGGGAGGCAAGGAATGTATTCAGCCAGAAATTAAGCTGCACGGCTGCTACACCCAATAAACGGGGGGCCATCAGACGGCCAACTTGCCGCACCATTGGATCAGCCCAACCCAATTGGAGTTTATAGGTTCGCTGTGGTAAGCGCAGAAAAGAGGGAAGCTGAATCAATAAATGGAACGCAGCCCCAATCACTACACCCCAGGCCAGACCCAGTACTCCCATTGTTGGGCTGAGTACGAGGATGCCAAAAATCCAGCCAATCTTGTACATGGATGGAGCCAGCGCAGGCAGCAGGAAATGTTGATGGGTGTTGAGAATACCCATTAATAATCCACTGACACCAAAAATGATGGCTGAGGGCAGTTGAATACGCAGCAGGTGAACAGTGAGTTGGATTTTCTCCGGCGAGGTACTGAATCCGGGGGCGAGTACATATCGTACCAGCTGTGGGGCGAAAATTTCTGAGAAAACGGCAATACCCGTCAGGATCAGCAACAACAGATTTACGATGGAGGAAGCTAGTTTCCAGGCTTGTTCCCGCTTTTCCTGAGCCAGCAGACCGGTAAATGTCGGAATAAAGGCTGAGGCAAGCGCGCCACCTGCAATGAGGTTAAAAAGAATTTCCGGAAAACGGTTTGCAGCAACAAAGGCTTCGTTTTCCATTCCGGTGCCAAAAGTGGAGCCCATTAAACTATTGGCTACCAGGCCGATTACCTGGCCAAAGACCATGGCTACCATGACAGTACCCGCAGATCGGGCGATCTGCCGGTTGGCAATGTTAAGGCTGCTCTTAACCGTTTCTTCCATTGAAAAAAATTATATCATCATCGCGAATCAAAGGGCATTTCATGACCAACACACCTGGAGCAATCGTATTAATTTACGCTGTGGAGGTTAAGATTGCAGGGGTTGGTTTGAAACCGTATACTAAAGTTATCAGGCAAACCCATGTTTCCAATCCGCGATACCCTTCGATCCAAATCTTTTCCCCTTGTTACCTGGGGTTTTATCCTACTGAACACCCTGGTATTTTTATTTGAATTGGGGAAAACCGATGAACAGATACAAACCTTCATCAATCACTTGGGATTAATACCAGCTTTCATCTCCCCGCTGCATCCCTGGAACTCATATCGATTGCTCACGCACCTGTTCATTCACGGCGGCTGGGTGCATTTTATTGGAAATATGTGGTTTTTATTTGTTTTCGGGGATAATGTAGAAGAAAGGATGGGACCACTGCGGTATTTTGTGTTTTACCTGCTGGGCGGTATGGCGGCGGGGTTCATGGAAATCTGGATGATCCCAACGAACAGTATTCCATCCATTGGGGCCAGTGGGGCTATCGCGGCGGTATTGGGCGCCTATTTGATTTATTTTCCCAGAGCCAGAATATTAACCCTGATTCCAATTTTTATAATTCCCTACTTCACCGAAATCCCCTCATTATTGTATATTGGCATCTGGTTTTTGCTTCAATTGGGATCCGGCCTGGGGGAATTGAACACTTACGCCGTTAGCGGCGTGGCCTGGTGGACACACATTGGCGGATTTTTATTTGGCCTGATCATGGCAGGTGTCTTTGGCCGTAGGGGCCGTAATACCCGCTGGATGATGGAGTAACCCTCAATCTACGTGGAATTAATTGTGGAAATTCCATGCCCCACCACCCTTGACTTGAACCCATGAAAATGAGAAGATCATGTTTATGGACAAAAACAATCAGGTATTGAAGGAGTTCGTATGAATGAACAAAGAACATCAGCAGATTCTGATGATGAGCGAAAAGAACCCGTCGTCAATGGAGACGCGGGCGTACAATCCGTTGCAGAACAATCGGACAACAAGTCAAAGTCCACCAAGGTAAAGAAGCCCAATATTTTTAAACGCTTTTTTGCTTTCTTGTTTGATCCAGATACCAGCCTGGGACGTTTCAGTAAATCCTTCCTGCGTCTGATGGTGGCAATTCTTGTCGTGTTTGCTGCAGGGGTATTAGTCTCTTATTTTGTGTTATATCAGCCAGCAAAAATTCAATTAAGCGCAACTACGGCAACTTTGAGGAACACGACGGCCCAATTGAATTCTACTTTGGAAACACTGGATGAGGTGGATACCGCTCTGGCCGATATGACAACGGCTTATGATCAACTCACGGAAGATTATGCATACACCACGGTGCAGAATGATCTGCTACGGGTAAATGCCCTGGTAGTGGACGCCCAACTTCTGATCAAAGGAAAGAGTCTGGCGGCTGCCAAGAAGAACCTGGCAGAAGCGCGTGATCAGCTGGACAAAGCTTTGCCGGTAATGACGAAGCTCAATGCGGAAGATGCCGATCGTCTGGACGCCCGGTTGGATCTTGTGATTTCAGAATTTGGCAACGATGTCAAAGCTGCAGAATCGGATTTGGCCGTGATGGTGGATTGGTTAAAACAGTATGACCTACAATTACAAAAGGCAATTGATCAATAAACTGTTTTAATTCACAGGAAGCTGGTTGGCAACGACCAGCTTTTTTTATTTAATATAAAACATGCAAATTGAACAATCAAGAAATTCCATGTCAGAAAAATGTATAAATGATATATAATATAAATAAATATATCATGTGATACATTAGCGGTGGTATGGATTGCCCTGAATAAAGTATTTCATTTATTCGTACTACATCATGATTAACCTACGGGAGAGCAGTGATGGAAGGTTTTTGTCCTAATTGTCAAAGGGTTACACAGCAGACGTTTAAGCAGCGCAATGATGAACTTGTCGTACGAGGTGAAGCCATTCCGGTGGTCAAGGAATTCTTCTATTGCAAATCCTGCGCTGAGGAGTTTGAAAATCCTGATCCGGAAGTGTCCCCGCTGCAATATGCCTATCGGGTATACCGTGATAGCAAGCGCATGCTCCAGCCGCAGGATTTGATCCAATTTCGAAAATCACTTGGCCTCACCCAAAAAGAATGGAGCGGGCTATTGGGCATTGGCAACGCTACCCTGATTCGCTACGAGAACGGCGCTTTGCAGTCAGATGCGCATGACCGTATGATCCGTTTGTGCATGCAGCCCAAGAATTTATTAAAATGTCTGGATGAAAAAAAGCAGTCTTATACCCCGGAACGGCTGCATAAATTGATTCTGAAACTGGAAGAGATGGATCAAAACGGGCCGGATTTGTTGGCGGCGGCCGTGAAGCAATTCGCTTCCTACCCCGCGGACATACTCAGCGGGGATAAGCTTTTCGATGTGGAAAAACTTTTTGAAGTGATGAAATACTTTTGCTTTAAGGATCACATCCCCCGAACGAAACTGATCAAGCAGCTGTTTTACGCTGATTTCAGCCATTATAAGGATCATCGGGTGTCGATTACAGGGCTGCGTTATACGCGTGAGGATCACGGCCCAATGCCTGAAAAATTTGCCACCTGGTTGACGGTTCTAAGTGAATGGCGTAAAGAGCTGCAGGTGGAAGAACAAATGAATGGCGATTTCGTCGGGGAAGTTTATTTTACAACCGCCTATGACTGGACAGGATTCAGCGCTGCCGAGCTGGCAACGTTGGCTACAATCAAGGATAAATTCCAGGCGTTAAATGCCGTGCAGGCACGTGCTGTCGTAATGAAGGAAGCCGTTCTGCAATTGACTCACAACGGGGAGTGGATATCCTATGCCCTGGCCAGAGAAGTAAGGGTGTAGGAAAGTTGATGAGATGAGAACCCATTCAGGGTTGGATAGGTAACACAGGTTGGCTTTGATGGACCTTGATCGCCATGTCCTCATTTGTGCTTTGATTGGGTGGTTTTCCTGAAAATGTAATTTCCAAATCGAGTGTATTGGCTAATTTCTGAATCATGCTCAGGGTGGGGTTCCCCAATCCAGCTTCGATTCTGGAGATGTTGGCCTGCTTGGTCCCAAGGGCATCAGCCAGTTGAGACTGAGACAATCCTTTTTCCAGTCTGGCTTTTAAGATGGCGTTTGCCAGGGCAAAGTGCAACTGCAGTTCGCGTTCTGCTTCGAGGTATTCCAGGTTTTGATTTAATTTTTGGCGGTACTCGGATAATTTCATTTATGTTTCTCTTTTCGACTATAGTAACTCTCTTTATAGGTTAAAGCTAACTTGATCTCTTTAATTGGCACTTTAGCGGTCTTTTTCTTAAAACCCATGTGCTAATATTATTTTCTTCCCATCAAAGAAAAAATATAGTAAACGGAAATGACCATTGATGGTCTTGACTCTTAATTCATAAATATCATCTTGAAGGTAATCCGTGTAAGGCTGTCGGAGTTCATAGCCATATAAGCTTAAACGATCTAATGCATTCAAAATGTATGGCAAATCTTTTCTTGGCGATAGCTCATTCAGGAAATCCTCGACGGGAATACGGCCATTATCTTTAACGAAGAACTCACGCTGCCACATGGAATCGCCTGTATATATTGTTTGATGAAGCTGATTTTATTATAGCATATACGCTATATTTTATAAACACTTAATTTCCCTCCTAGGTTTTGTGACATCAATAGATTCCATAATATGAAACCTAATAATAAGTATATATAAATTATTCTAATAGGGTATATAAGACATATTTAGAAATTTTATTATTCAATACTATTGAGTAAAATAATCACGGTTGGTTAAAAACCCAGGCTGCCGATTCGGCAGCCTGGGTTTATTATTTGGTTATGTTTAATTTCAGCGTAAACAATTCAATTGGCGGGGTGTCGGGCTCGAAGGTGCGCCAGTATTTTAATTGCAGGGTATGTTCCCCAGCCTCCACGGCTTTGAAGCGGAAAGTAAACATCCCGCCGCTGCCGATAGCGCTGCTGTCTGCGCCGTAATCCGGCTCGCCGACTTGTTCCATGCCGCTGCTGACGTCCTTATCCAGCTCCCAGGTATACCCCGTAGTCGGGTTGCCTTCGAGCTTAACCAGGATTTCCTGCCCTGCGACAAGGTCAATGGATTGGCCATTATCTGCCTTGGTATAGGTTGAAGTTTTTGACTGACAGGCTGTCATCACCGACAAGGCCAGAAATACACTTCCAAATAAAACAAAAAATCTTTTCATTCTATGCCTCCCAGGGAATGGGTTGCAAGCGCTTTACCAACCGCTGATGACGGTGACCCGGGTCTCAAAATTGCCAAATTCCGGCAGGGAAATGAGCAGCTCGTCGCCAACCGCGGGGACTTCCATTCCGGCAGTGATCGCTCCGCCAATACCGCAAGCGGCGGTATTTTTGCCGTCTGCCCAGGGAACATCCGTACCCGCATAGCAATAGTACTCTTCCGGCGTATAGATTTTATCCAGGTAGATTTTCCCGGCGTCATCCATAACAGAGACCTGTACGGTGTTGCTGAACATGGGTGCCGCATCCAGTTTGGGAAGGCCGTCTGTCGGGGTAATATCAAACAGAATGATGAAATATTCGCCGTCCATGGTAGCATAGACTTCTTGAATGCAAACGCCAAAACGGCAGCCAGAAACTATTTCATTTTCTGTACTGGTTTCTTTTTTATCCTGACATCCGGTGAGCATCATACCGAGGATCAACCCGATCAATAGCAGCCATCTTTGTTTCATAAAGCCTCCACAACCTTGAATCATCTATTTAGAAACGTTTTTTTCATCTGCCAGGTTCCCGCATGCTATAATCTGGATATGAAAAAACAACTTCAGGCACTTGTTAGGATCTTGTTTTGCACCGTTTTAATCACAGGGTGCAATCTTTCTTTAAAAAATCAATCCGGCGTACAAAGCCCATCATCTGGGCCAGTAGCGGGTGGATTAATCCATGTGTATTTTACCAGCCCAAGCGTGGATTCAGGATGTGAGTTATTGACTTCCCTGATCAATTCCATGGATGACGCAGAGGATAGCATTCAACTGGCGATGTATAACCTTAACCTGGAACCGGTCGCCGAGGCATTGGAGGCAGCCCAGGCGCGCGGTGTGACGGTTGAGGTGGTGATGGACAACGATAAAATGGATAACAAAGTGCCTCGGTCCATGGCTGATGCCGGCATTCCAATAGTCACGGATCCTGATCAGTCCACCATGCATAATAAATTCATGGTGATTGATGGGCAGCAGGTTTGGACGGGATCTTTAAATTACACAGAAACCGGCTGTGGAGAGGATTACAACAATCTGATTCAGATTAACAGTGCAGGACTGGCACGTAATTATCAGGTGGAATTTGATGAGATGTTCAGCGGACATAAGTTCAGCACGGATAGTCCCGAAAATACGCCCAACCCCATGCTGAATGTTTCCGGCGTGCAGATTCATACCTATTTTTCACCGGACGACGGTGTTCAGGATGCGCTGTTGAATGTGATCTCGAATGCGGATGACAGCATTGTTTTCATGGCCTATTCCTTTACATCAGATAAACTGGCCAAGGCGCTGATTGATCGGGCGGAGCACGGCGTGATGGTTACGGGGGTGATGGATGCAGAGCAGATTCAGTCCAATACCGGCGGGGAATATGACACGCTGCGTGAGGCGGGTATTTTGGTTGCTCAAGATGGCATTTCTGGGCAGATGCATCATAAAGTGATCATTATTGATGAAAAAATTGTAGTGACCGGCTCATATAATTTCAGTGGCAATGCCGAAAAGCGTAATGACGAGAATGTATTGATTCTCTATAGCCCTGATCTGGCACAGCTATATTTGCAGGAATACGGGCAAATTAAGACGAGATGATTTATATCTCGGAAGGAAAGAAGATTTTTGTCTGGGGCGTACATCCATCAGCAACATACATCCATTTTGACTAGATTGAGAAGAAACACAGAATTAACTCAACACCATATCGCTTGACAGCCGCGTAAAAAACGCATAAACTTTTTAACAGCACACAACACAGCCGGGGGCTAATCGAGCTGAACCGCCCAATGAAAAAAAGCATGTAAAAACCATCGGCACCAGAACCGAAAATATATTGGTAGTTACAGGTAGGGGAAACACCAAATTTACTCCGAACTTACGGACAGGTTTTTGCGTTGCTTAAACCAGAGGGGATGCGTGCATGATTTCAACTAGAAGGAAAGAAACAAAGAATCAATTTCACAAAGTGAAACCGGGAAAATGGGTTGCCCGGCTGTTTGTCTTTTTGCTTTTCACATTGGGATTTGGCAGCGGGGTGGTAGCAGCCGAATACCTGGGACCTGACCGTGTGCACCAGATCACGACTTATGATACTTGTGATTATGGTGTTTGGGCCGATGAAAACTCAACTTGTACAAATGCTGCCAATCAGCAAGTACACTGTACAATCTGTACTTGGGAGTGTAACCATGGATCAGCCTGTGGCTCTGCGACCTATTGGTATAAACTTGGGGTAACGGTTGTCTCCCATACTGTCACCGTCACCGATCCTGAAGCCACGGTCAGCAGTGTAACCAACTGTACTGCCTGGGGAGACGCCAGTTGGTGTACCCAACAAGCCTCGGTGAGCATTACCGCTACGGAACCCATGCCGGAAGATCAGATTATCCTCATCGAAGGCACCCGAAACGGGGAACAATTTGCCTGTCCTGCTGCCAGCTGTACTGTCCCGATGTTGGAGGGCAGCAACGCCCTTACCTTTTGGGCGATTTCCACGTATGGCGATTCCTCCAGAATGGGTACCCTGACCGTCTTGCAGGATACCCAGGCGCCGCAAATCAGTGCTGGCATCAGCGGCATTGCAGGCGATAACGGCTGGTTTGTCTCGGATGCCGTTCTCAGTGTGGCTTACAGCGACGCCGTACCCGGATCGGGCATTTCCAGCACAAGCGCTTTGATCAATGGAACACTGACCGATGTAAGTACTCCGGTAACCCTGCCGGAAGGGGTGTATACCATTCAACTGGATGTGCGGGACAGCGCAGGTCTGACGGCTCAGGTTATCCAGACCGCCTGGGTGGATACGACAGCCCCTGCCTTATCCGCCAACCAGCCGCCGCCGGAATCCGGGGTTTATATGAACGGTAATGTGGTCTTTACTGGTACAACCAGCGATGCCACCTCGGGTGTTAACCGCATTGAGGTAGCCCCGGATGGCATCAACTGGCAGCCTGCCATCCTCAACCCGGATGGAAGCTGGATCCTGGATTGGGACTCTTCCGTTAAACCGGATGACACTTATACCCCGCGGGTTGCATCCACGGATAATGCCGGTAACCGCACGGAGATCAGTTTACAGCCCATTACTCTGGACAATTCCGCCCCGGCTATGAGTATCACAGGAGCCTGGTACATCTGGGAGACGGGTCATGCCTCCGTGCGCGACACCCGCTCCGGGATTGAGCGTATTGAACTCTCCGTACGCGATGAACAAAACCGCTGGTGAAATACCGATTCAATTAAAATCTTAAATGTTACTGCGGTACCGGCTACCGGCTGGCAATTTGAAACCGATCATCTGGAATATGATATCAACTGGAATAGGCAGTTTGAGGACGGCACCTGGGCGCCGACTGGCAGCTATCAGGTGCTGCTGCAAGCCTGGGACCGATTGGGCAACGAGCGCTATATCACGGGTCGAATTTACATTCCTGGTGCCGGAGAGACCCCAGTGATCACCAGCCAGGGCATTGTCAGTGCAGGCGTGATGGAAGAAACACCGCAGCCAACGCTTGAAGGGACATCGGTTGTTCTAGCGGCAGCAAATACCCTTGAACCTGCGCCCAGTAAAACCCCGGCCAGTTTCACCTTTTCCAGTGTGCCCGTTGTTCATGAAACGGGTGGAGAAGAAAGCAGTACATCCAGCCCCCTGGTGGATCCCAACCTGTTGTGGGGAGCCTCCGCTGCGGCAGCCGCCCTGGCTGCGACTGCTTATGCCCTTTCCAGAAAGGAAGAAAAGGAAGCGGAGCGCAAACGTCAGGAGGAACAATCCCTGGCCGAAGCAAATGCCAAAGTGGCCGCTTCGGAAGCAACAAAGACCGCAAACTATATCGCCAAACGCACGCTTGAGGATAAACTTGGTATACCAATTACATCAGATATTGTTGCCTGTAGCGCAGGATTGAAAGGCCTTTATCAAAATATCGTCAATACTATTCTTGGGAATCCAACAGAAGAAATAGACGAAGACCTGCTTTCGGAAATTGGAAATGATCTGGCTAGATATTTTAATGATCAACCCATAGAAAATGGAGGGCAAACTGCTCCGGCCTCTGTTAGTTGGAGTGAGTTTGTCTCCACTCCCGTCGGCCCGACATTGGATGATGCGCCACCTGCGGTTGATTATTCCAATCTGGTTAGCATATTCAATCAAGGGGAAGCGGCGAGTAATGCCAGTTATACCGAGTATGAAGAGTATCACGATAAGTTGACAAGAATGGAAGAGCTCACCGAGGATAAGAATGTGCTTCCTCAACCAATAATCACTACACCCCTTCCTGGGTTAGCTGCTTCCATACCCGGTATTGATTATAGTGGGGAAAGTTCATTAACGCCGTCAACGATAAAAATAGAAATTTCTCCATTGTCAAGATTCATAAGCGAGGCTGTTCTTTCACTAATTCCATTTATTGGTGACGGAGTCGGGGTTATCAGGCAATTAGTTAATTGGATAACAAAAAAACCTCTTGATGAAGCAGATTTAATCTTAAGTTTAGTGGGATTCATTTTTGATTTACCTTTTGATGGGATTGTTGGGGATTTTGCTATTGCAGGGTTGAAAGGCCTAAATGCTGTGGTACCTTCCGGACCAGCAAGAGAAGTAATGACGGCCTTGATTAAGAAAGGAATCAAGAATCCTGATGATCTTCTGCGAATGGGAGAAATCAGTGAAGTATTACTAAAGAATGAAAGATTATTACAAGCAGTCATTGAAAATCCTAAAGCATTAGATGCACTGATGAAGGCTGGCCCAGAAGCTGCTGAGGAATTAGCCAAGTATGGTGATGAAGCAGTGGTGTTGGTAAGTAAGTTTGGAGATAATGGATTAAAATATTTAATGGAGGGTGGTACAGAAAGTTTTGATAATATGAAGTTGTTAAGTCAACTTGATGGAGATCCTGGAAGGATTATTACTGACATTGTATCAGGCTCACCTACCAGCAAAAAAGGCGCTTTGTTTCAACTAGAACAAATAAAGATGTTTGATCCAAACAAGATATCTGGAGTTGAAGTAGAAATCCCAGGGGGACGAGCAGATTTAATTTTAACGGACGGAACAATCATAGACTACAAATCATGGAATTGGTACGCAAAAACATATCAAACCCCAAACAGATTACAAGATATAATTAATAAAACAGTATCCCAAATGAATAAATATAAACTTTATCAAATTGATAATGAAATAACTGGTCCAATAAAACTGGTTTTTGAATCATTAGATGGAATGCCGGATGCGTTTAAGAAAAGTATGGAAGTATTAAATATAATAATCGAGGTGAAATAATGGGAATCGATTTTCGGGCATTTTCTTATTTTTCAACGAATACTACTAATGAACAAATCATAGATTATATTTATAAATATTTTAAAGCTAATGGATTTGATTATTACTCAGTAGATAATTCATTTAACACATATGAACTTCAATTAAAAAGTATAGCTTTGAATCAGCGAAATGATTTATCAATAATAAGTAGTAACAGATCCTCTTTACATTTTGTGATAGATAATTTGAAGGATGACGTTGATTTTCCTATTAATTCAAACATAAAATTATTATTTCTAATACTAGATGCAGATTATATTAATACAACAAAACCATCGGAAGGACAAGAATTATTGGAAGTTATCGTAAAAGGATTAATTAAATTTCATCTAGACCATCGTTGTGAATTATCATGGGCGGGGTATTCTGAAGAGATGTTTACTTATAATACGATTAATTCTGGGGTAATTGAAGAGGTTTATTGGTTCAATATTATTGGAAAGAAGTATGTTGAAAGTATAGGAAAAGATATATTAATTAAAGCACCTGGATGGCAGATTGAGGAACTAAATGAAGGTAGTGTTTTAATTAGGTTGTCAGCGCATCCACATATATATGAAAAAAAAGAAAATATCTATCTTCATGAGTATTTAGGATTGGATTACTGTAATTAATTATATATGCCTTTAAATGATCAAAAAACAATTTCAATTAGTTTTTATTAATTAGAGTGTTGAAAAACAAAAGGAGTGGATTGACCAAAAGGGATACTTAAATATAGGAATTCTAAATGACCATAACAATCCTTCTTCGCTCAGCCTTGATCGGCGCCTGCACGGCACTGATTCTTCGTTTTGTTTTCCTGCTCATACAGAAACAACCATATAGCACCTGGCTGAAACCCTTATTGAAGGCTGGCATTAGTGGGGTGTTGCTCGGTATAGCTGGCGGTTATGCAGGTTACCTTGTTTCTACCTGGGTGTCTGGATTCAGTCAGCAATGGCTGGTAATATTGCTCAGCGCCTGTCTGGCGGCGTTTATTGTGGGTTGGATTTTGCAAATGGTGCTTGAGCGCCTGGTATGGCGTCGGTTGGGGTGGGCATAAGAACCACCAGCATACACTAGCAGATTATGATTGTTCCTCCGTAAACATCGCCGTGGAATGTGGCGATCTGCCTGATCGGGTGGTGGACTATAACCTCAACCGCGGTATGTTTACCTATCAATAGGACCGTCCCTCGACAGGCTTAAGGTGGGGTATAAGATATATGTAAGTATATCTGGAAAATTTTGGTGGGATCAAAAGCGATCCCACCCTACGCACTGACCATCTGGAATATGATATCAACTGGAACCGTCAGTTCGAGGACGGTACCTGGGCGCCGACCGGCAGTTATCAGGTGCTCTTGCAGGCCTGGGACCGCTTGGGCAATGGACGTTACATCACCGGTCGAATTTACATTCCCGGTGCCGGAGAGACCCCAGTGATCACCAGCCAGGGCATTGTCAGTGCAGGGGTCATGGAAGAAACACCTCAGCCAACACTTGAAGGGACACCGGCTGCCCTAGCGGCAGCAAAAACCCTTGAACCTACGCCCAGTAAAACCCCGGCCAGTTTCACCTTTTCCAGTGTCCCCCTTGTACCTGCAACGGGTGGAGAAGAAAGCAGTACATCCAGCCCCCTGGTGGATCCCAACCTGTTGTGGGGAGCCTCTGCGGCGGCAGCCGCCCTGGCCGCGACAGCCTATGCCCTTTCCAGGAAGGAAGAGAAGGAAGAGGAACGCAAACGTCAGGAGGAACAATCCTTAGCGGAAGCCAATGCCAAAGTGGCCGCTTCGGAAGCAACAAAGACCGCAAACTATATCGCCAAACGCACGCTTGAGGATAAACTTGGCATACCAATTACATCAGATATTGTTGCCTGTAGCGCAGGATTGAAAGGCCTTTATCAAAATATCGTCAATACTATTCTTGGGAATCCAACAGAAGAAATAGACGAAGACCTGCTTTCGGAAATTGGAAATGATCTGGCTAGATATTTTAATGATCAACCCATAGAAAATGGAGCGCAACCTGCTCCGGACTCTGTTAGTTGGAGTGAGTTTGTCTCCATTCCCGTCGGCCCGACATTGGATGATGCGCCACCTGCGGTTGATTATTCCAATCTGGTTAGCTTATTCAATCAAGGGGAAGCGGGAAGTAATACAAGTTATGTGGAATACAGTCAGAATCAAGGAACCCCGCTTGTCAATGGAATAACGACATTTTTGAACGGTACAATTAGTGTTTTGGGGTGGTTGAATAATACGATTGGTAAACCGATAGAAAAGATACTTGGAAGTGTACTAGTCCAGAATATTTATGATTTCAATTTGGGTGCTGGAAAAGAAATCATGCTGTCAAATTTTACATGGTTTTATGCTTCCTTTCCAAAGGCAGCAAATGGTATGATGTCCTCAACAACCGAATCTACCGCAACTCAGGCTGGTAGAATTTTCGGGGACATATTATCAATTATATTTGGTGTCTCGCAAATTGGTTTTGGTGTATTTGGTGGGGGTGTGGGTGTTGTAGTAGGATGTGGTACAAGTTTATGCTTTTCATCGGCACCGGCAGCGGCCGTTGGAGCAACGATTACAGTTAATGGAGCAATAACGAGTGCTTCTGCTTCCATCGCATTGGGAGAAAACATCAGAACACTTATGAATAACAATTTTAGTGAAAACTCATCAGATAGTGAATCGGAATCTGATTCTATAAATAGCAATGTATCAGGAACTGCAGGTGCAAATAGAGCAGCTCAATTTGGTGATGGATGGTCAAATGCTAGTCTTGATGATGTACTAAAGAAATATGCTCCAAATGCAACTCCTGTGGAAACTGCAAGTGGAAAGATACTCTATAGTAATACAGGAACAGGAATAAATGTTGTATATGATAAATTAGGCAATTATTTTAGAATAGAAAATACGAATATAACGGGAAATAGAAGATATTTGGATTTGAATGGAAACACTTTGTATAATAAGGTGATTGGTGGAAGGACAATAGGGATACCAAATAGTGATTATCAGCAGATGACACATTTTAATAACATTGATTAGTCAAAATGTGGAGGTAAATTCATGGAAAAAATAAGAGTAGTGATAGTCCCATTAAATCAAAGAGCTTGTGAGTTACTGGAATTCGGGGTGAATTACACAGACAAGTTAGAAAGTGATTTTGCTATATGGAAAATTAGTGAAAAAGAGTATGAGGATTTGTATCGAACAACAATTTTCCAAAAAATCAACAATAGCTGCAATATATTAATCGATGATTATGAAAACGAAAGGCTTGAGTATGATTTGACTGATATAGCTTTAGAGGAAATACTTGCAAGTGAAGTTTCAAAATGTGAGGTAATTGTAAGATTAACTGACATGATAAGAACTGCTAAAGAACATAAAACATTTGTTGAATTTGATTTTTGATTAATATATTTTATGAGTTTATAGAGTTGGAAATGGTACGAATATGTTAATTCAAAGTGCCTTGATTGGCGTGTATACTGCTTTGGTGCTTCATCTCATCTTTCTGTTGCTCAAGAAACAGCCGCGCAGTACCTGGCTGAAACCTTTATTAAAAGCTGGTATCAGTGGTGCGATGCTTGGTATGGCTGGTGGGTATATTGGCTACCTGACAGCCAATTGGGTGTCTGGATACAGCCAGTCCTGGTGGGTTTTGATGTTTAGTGCTTGTTTGAGTGCTTTTATAATGGGTCTTTTATTACAAATTTTGTTGGAACGTTTGGTTTGGCGTAAGTTAAGGTGGGGTTAAGAATCCGGGAATAGCAGTACCCAGCAGGTGAACTTGATTGTGGATAACGCCCCGCCATCCGTGAGCATCACCGAATCCTGGTGGATTTGGGAGACGGCCGACGCGGCGGTGTATGAACAAATCATCCTCCTGGGCAGCATCAGCATCACTCTAGAATGCGGCGATTTACCAGACCGAACCTATGACTACAATCCCAACCGCGGATCGTTTACGTATAAGTGGAACCGCACCTCGACAGGTTTAAAGTGGGGGTACAAGATAGATGGAAGCCCATCTGGAAAATTTTGGTGGGATCAAAAGCGATCCCACCCTACTCGCTTTATCAAAATATCGTCAATACTATTCTTGGGAATCCAACAGAAGAAATAGACGAAGACCTCCTTTTGAATATAGAAAATGATCTGGCTAGATATTTTGGTGATCAACCCATAGAAAATGGAGGGCAAACTGCTCCGGCCTCTGTTAGTTGGAGTGAGTTTGTTGCCACTCCCGTTGGGCCGACATTGAATGATACACCGACTGCTGTTGATTATCCCAATCTGGTTAGCTTATTCAATCAAGGGGAAGCGGCGAGTAATGTAGATTATGACGAATATCAGGCCTATCATGACAAGATGGACAGTGTTGAAGAACAAACAGTGATTGTAAGTGTGCCTCAGGAAAATAATTTATTCGCAAATATTGCGACAATGATAAGTAACGGCTGGACTACAGTTACATCGTTTGTAACCAATTTAGCTAAATTCAATACAAGTGAAAATGTAATTAATCCAAGTACTCCTATTGTTCCTGATTACCTAAAAAACACAAATGACCCGGTAAATCCCAATAGTGTATTTACACCTGATTCTGAATTGCAGGAGTTAATTGATACAAATATATCCAAGCAGTTAGAAGAAGGAACCGTAAGTGAGTGGTTCGGAAAAATTTCAGATTATTTTTCCAAAGACAATAATCAGATTACGCCAGGAAATACTATAGTAGTACCAGATTATCTAAAAAACGCAAATGAACCAGTGAATAACAATAGTGTATTTACACGGTAAGTATCCCCTAAAATAGTACCAGACAAAAGTAGACAAAAACTGAGATAATAAAAACAGGAGAAGGTCTACGATGAAAAAATCACGACATAGCGAAAAACAAATCATAGAAATCATGAAGGAAGCAGAAACAGGCACAAACGTAGATGAAATTTGCCGGAATCATGGAATCAGCCGGAGTTGTTTTTACAAATGGAAAACAAAATACGGTGGGTTGGAAGAAACAGAACTGAAACGTCTGCGGGCATTGGAATCCGAGAATTCCCAATTGAAACGAATGTATGCGGACTTGAGTTTGAAGCATGAAGCGCTGAAAGAGATTATCGAAAAAAAACTGTAACGGTGTCAGAATTACGGAATTGGGTGAAATATCTGATACAGCGATTCAAGATGAGTGAACGCAAGGCCTGTGAAACAGTAAGTCTACCTCGCCAAAGTTATCGATATCAAGGCAAGGAAAAAGATGACAACGAAATCAAGGAAGCATTACAAGATTTGGCCCTACGGCATCCACGCTGGGGCTTCAGGAAGATGAATGCGGTCTTGCATAGGCGAGAGTATACCTGGAATCATAAACGGACCTATCGGGTTTATTGCGAAATGAAATTGAATTTGCGAGTTAAACCCAAAAAGCGACTGCCAAGTCGAGAGAAAGTGATATTGGAACAACCCCAACAGCCTAATAAAAGCTGGTCCATCGATTTCATGAGTGATAGTTTGTTAAACGGAAAAGCGATTCGAACCATGAATATTATGGACGATTACAATCGGGAAGTATTATGGATCGAAGTCAGACATTCATTTCCAGCACAACAAATGACGAAAATGCTGGATAGAGTAGCTGAGTGGCGAGGATACCCGCAGCAAATTCGTAGCGATAATGGCCCGGAATTTATTGCCAAACATACAGCTGATTGGGCAAAAGAACATGGTGTTCGTTGGGTCTTTATTCAGCCAGGAAAACCAAACCAAAATGGTTATATTGAGCGAATGAATAGAACTTATCGGGAAGATGTATTAGATGCCTATTTGTTAGATAATCTACACCAGGCTCAGGAACTGACAGAAGACTGGATGATGATGTACAACAGTCAACGACCTCATGAGGCACTTAATAACTTAACACCTTTTGAGTATGCAACTGTTGTTAATAACTAAATTTGTCTACTTATAACTGGTAAAGTATTTGGGAGCTTGACAACACCAGATCCTGAATTGCAAGATTTGATTAATGAAAATATCAATAATCAAATTGAGGAAGGTGTAACAAATAAATTGATAGCGAATATTATTAACTCTGTAAGCCCTGCTATACAATCATTTCAAAATTGGTCAAAAAAGATATTATATGACCTTAGTATTGAATTAAGTCCAGAGAAAAAAGACCTATGGTTAACAGAAAAAAGTTATTTATATTCCTTAAATAGTTTTGATTTAATTAGCGATAATTATTGGATATTTAAAAGCTGGGCGTTTGATGCAGGATTTTTTATTGAAGCTAATACTGATTTGATTGGTACTGAGGAAAATATTTTCTCTCGAGAAGATTTAAATATAAAATTGGTAGATACAATTGAGCTAAAAAGTGATTCAAATGGATGGGATTTAAAATTATTTACACCTGTTTCAAAAAACAGTCAGGTACAAATAGATAATTTTACAGATACGGAAACAAAATACATGGTATCTTTATCCATGGATAGAAAAGAAGGATTTTCAAATACATTACTGATTTTGAAATATGGTTTACATACAGAAATTAATGATCCAGTAGTCCAAGTAGAAATAGAATCAGGGAATATAATTAAAGCCAAATACTGGAAAACATTGACTGTAGTATATGTTGTTATTCCTATATTAGTTGTTTCAACAATTTTGATTGGAAAAAATATATTGATTGCATTGGGTTTAGCAGAAAGCGCGAAAGGTTCTACTGGCACATGGGTTCCAAATTTGATAAACGCAGTTGAAAATTTCTTTAATTAATTTTGGAAATAATCGAAAAAATATTTATTAAATAATATGCCACGATATAACAGCCATTTGAGAATATCGATCGGAGTTCTAAATGAATTCAAGAAAAACATTGAGAATAATTGTCATATTTGCATTTGTATTCCTAATCTGTGGTTTGTTCTTTTGGATATACAATTCAATATTTGGCGTAAGCCAAGAGGAAATTTTATCGTATTTCAGAGCATATGAGTACAATCCAAAATCAATAATTCAGGATATTCATAATAAAAAGGAAAACATATTAATTGAAACAGAAGCTAGTTTATATGTAAATCTTCTTCCTGGTGATAGTGAAATTATAAAATTTTCCGATCAGGATTTTTATGATATTAGTCAATTTGTAATGAAAAATGTAAATGATGAATATCCGGGCGAATGGCATTTCTTAAATATGAATTATAAAATCTATGATTGTCCAGAAAAGTTCTCGGGTGATACCATACTTGCTAGTTTTAAATATATCAAGCCATTGGAAAATGTTACTGAAAATCAAAAGAATTATCGGGATATTCAAATAGCATCTTATGGAGATACAATTTTATTATTTGAATCAGTGATTAAAGATGAATGGAGTGGTAATGAAATCATTTGGGATAATGTAAATTACTCATCAAGGGATATAACTAAGATGATTAGTGAGACAGAAATTTATAGAGAAAACCATAAAAAAACTGAAAATTGCGGTTTCTTTATAATTTCATTATCAGCTAATGATCAATTCTGGCAAGTTAAGTATGTAGATGGACATGGTGAAGAAACTATGTTTGAAGCTACTGTTAACACAAAAACAGGTGAAATTATTGAAGAGGAATAAAAATAATATTTTAGTGAAAATATTAATACTTTGTAATACTTAAAACAAGTGTTTAATTTGCCCCCAACCTTCTTACTACGCTGTGCCCTGATCGGCACCACAACCGGCCTTATTATTCGAATAATTATGTTATTCATACAAAAACTGCGTCGCGCCACTTGGGTCAAGCCACAATTAAAAACCACCTTCTGCGGAGCCTTACTCGGCATGGTCGGCGGATACGCCGGATACACGGTCTCCACCTGGGTGTCCGGATTCAACCAGCATTGGCTGGTAATATTGCTCAGTGCCTGTCTGACGGCATTTTTGGTGGGGTGGATTTTACAGAGCGTACTTGAGCGCCTGGTCTGGTATCGATTGGGGTGGGCATAAGAACCACCAGCATACACTAGCAGATTATGATTGTTCCTCCGTAAACATCGCCGTGGAATGTGGCGATCTGCCTGATCGGGTGGTGGACTATAACCTCAACCGCGGTATGTTTACCTTCCAGTGGGACCATACCTCGACAAGCTCGGTAACCGTACCTCGACAGGCTCGGTAACCGTACCTCGACAAGCTCGGTAACCATACCTCGACAAGCTCGGTAACCATACCTCGACAAAGTCCCCGACAGGATGCACGGAGCTCCGTGCATCCTACCGCTTTTTAATTAACTTCAAGCAGGCTGTAATTCAACATCCGGTTTCTTGCGAAGCAGGAACTGCATGGCCAGGGGGATCAGCAGCAGGTTCAGACCGGCGAAGATCAGCAGTGCGGGGGAATAATCCAGACGGACAATCAACATGCCGATAACCGCCATGCCCACGCCCTGGCCGATGTTGGATATGGCCATAAAGATCGAGTACATGGTGGCAGCTACGCTGCGCTCGACGTTGTTCATCGCCATGGCGTAGTAGATGGTTTGGTAAGCGCCGTAGGAATAGCCGAATAGAACTACAAACAGCCAAATGGTGCTCATGGAACGGATCAGAAGCAAGCCAACAACACTCAATGCCCCAATGACAATGACGGAGAAAAGAATGCGGTTGAAGCCGACTTTTTTAATCAGCCAGCCGGTCAGCATGGCGCCGGCCACTACGCCGATGCCCCACACTGAAGCCACGTTCCCCGCTGTTTGCAGGTTGATATCCAGGGTTTGGGTGAGGAAGGGATTCATCACCTGATTGACGCCGGCAATAATGAAGAAGATCAGGAAGCCAATGCCGGAAAGCAGGATGATGCGGCCTTCCTTGAAGTGACCGAAGGCACTCCATTGAAACTCGCGCTGTTCCACATCTTTGGGCTCGCTCATTTTCATCACGAAGGGCACGGGCAGGAGGGTGAGGAGAGCCAGCAGCCAGAAGACATATTGCCATAAGCCCTGATTGGCCAGCAGGCCGACCACGGAAGCCAGCAGGATGGTGCCCAGCGCCCGCCCGCCGACCATGAAGCCCTGAATGATGCCTTCTTCTTCCACGGGGGTGGTATCGATCGCCAGGCCGTCGGTGCAGGTATCGTAAAGCGCCATGCCGGTTTGCAGCATGAAAGCCACAAAGACAAATCCCCAATAGGATTTAGCCGGGTCTACAAAGGGCACGATGACCAGACACAGGGTTTGAATGAACAAGCCGATAAAGATATAAGGTTTGCGGTGACCCATGCCAAACAGGTTGACCTTGTCACTGAGCAGCCCCATGAATATTTTTAGGACAAACGGCAGCAGGGCGATCATGGAGAAGATGCCCACGTTTTCCATGGTCAGGCCATGGTCCAAAAGGTACAGCGCATTGAGAGAGACAAAATATCCCAGTACGGTGCCTTGTACAAAATAAAGCAATCCAAACATGGTGTAGCGAAAAACTCGAGAATGCATAGGAGTGTCCACCTTCGGCAGAAAGAATCAACAGGATGAGACTATCTTACCAGAGTTTATCGGATGGCGGGTGCAGCGGGAGAGCAGGGTTCCGTTTCCATGCAAAAGTCATGGGCTTCAAGTACAATAATCAATAGAACTCCATCCTTCACTGAAGAGGACCTAATAATGCCATTTCTGATTCCTTTCTTGATTTTTGTACTCTTACTCTTTGTAGCTTTTATTTTGTTCCGCACCTTCACTTTTGGGGACGCGCAGCAGAATTTTGAACCTCTGCAAGTGTTTTCTCCGAATCCCGATCGGGTAGCGGAACGGCTTTCAAAGGTGATTCAATGCCAGACCATCGCTTTTGATGAAACGATTCCCGTTGAACCCCAAAAATTAAAAGAACTGCGCGCTGTGCTGGAAAAGAATTTTCCCCATCTGCACAAGACCTGTGAAAAACAACTGATCAACGACGGCTCGCTGTTATTTACCTGGCAGGGTAAAAACGCGGCATTGAAACCCATCTTGTTTGCCGGCCATCAGGATGTAGTGCCGGTGGATGCGCAGGATCTGGCTAAATGGACCCATCCCCCGTTTGATGGAACGATCGCCGATGGCTATCTCTGGGGCCGTGGGGCGCTGGATATGAAGAACCAGGTTGTGGCAGTGCTGGAAAGTGTGGAACGACTGATTGAATCCGGTTTTCAACCCGAACGAACCATCTACCTGGCTTTTGGCCATGATGAAGAAATTGGCGGTACTCGCGGTGCAGCTAAAATCGTGGAATGGTTGAAGCAAAATAACATTCGCCTGGAAGCAGTGATCGACGAAGGCGGGATGATTATTTCCGGTCTGTTGCCCGGCATTGACACCCCCTTTGCTACGGTGGGGATTGCCGAAAAAGGCATGGCGACCATCAATCTGCAATTGGAAATGGCGCCGGGGCATTCTTCTGCTCCTCCGCATCATACGGCTATTGGCATCATGGCACAGGCGATCACCAAGCTGGAAAATCACCCCATGCCGGCTGAACCTGAGATTATGCTGCCCTTGATGCGCGCAGTTGGGAAATCTCTGCCCTTTATGCTGCGCATGGCCTTTGCCAATTTGTGGCTTTTTAAGGGGCTGGTAATTAATACCCTGCGCAAGAATCCTCAGGGTGATGCGGCCATCCGCACCACCACCGCCGTTACCCTGATCAAAGGCGGCATCAAGGATAATATATTACCCCCGAATGCCAATGCAACGGTTAATTTCCGTATCAAACCCGGGGAATGCCTGGCGGACATCTTGCAGCATATCCGGGATACCATTCAGGATGAACGGATTCACTTGGTACCCAATGAGGACATTCTCTGGGATGCCTCACCGGTTTCGGATACTGACAACGTTCCTTATGCATTATTAAAAGAGACGATTCAAAAGGTCTTTGATAACGTCCCGGTGGCATCGCAAATTTTTCCTGCAGCAACCGATTCCCGTTATTATTATGCAGTCTGCAAGAATGTGTACCGCTTTATGCCGCTTTACATCTCAAAGGATGCCATGAAAGGGATTCATGGCATTGACGAGAGGATATCGCTGGAGGCTTTGGAAAAGATGGTGCAGTTCTTTGGCGCTTTGATTCAGGCCTATGACGGGATGGAATAAAAAGGCAAACGGATGAATAGTAGCAAGACACCCGGCAAGAAGCATCAGAATTGGCTATTAGCCGCAATGCTGATCAGTATCCCCTGTATGTTGCTGGTCGGGTGTCAGGCTTTTTTTGCTATCCAACCTACCCAGACACCTGAGGTACTAATTTATACTGCCACTCCTCACCAGACAACCGAGACACCCACGATTGTTCCAACAAATACTGCCACCCCCTGGCAGCCGTTGACGGTGGGGGACGGCATTCCGGCAGGTATGCCTGTTCTTTCCATTGAAAACATCGCTGGTTTACAAGTTCTGGGATCCTGGGGAGACGGAATCGCCTATGATATGCAATGGTCTCCGGATGGAAACCTGCTGGCGATCAGCACTTCCCGTGTCCTCCTCTTGATTGATCCGCAGCGCATGGTTTTGCAGAAAAGGATTCCCGTCACTTACCCTCTTTATTCTTTGGCCTTCTCCGCAGATGGAAATATTTTATATGGCGGTGGGGCCCAAAGCAAACTCTTTGAATATGACTTGATGGAAGAAACATTGGATGAACTTCCATTAATTTTGAATTCGCCCATCACGGCGCTTGCCAGCGGGCATACCCGGGCGGTGCTGCTGGCGGCAGATTGGAAAGCGGCTGTGCGTATGGTTGATTTGCAGGACGACGTCCAGGCAGTCAATCTGATGACCACACTGCAGGGCAGTCAGGCACTTGGATTCTCCGCCGATGATAAAAAAATCTACACCTGGTCTACCATCGAGCCGATCAAGCGCTGGAATGTCGCCACACAAAAGATGGAACAGGAGATTTATTTTGGCTTGGATGCCAACCAGAAAACAGGCTCGCAAGTGCGCTTTTCCAGTGATGGCACCAATGCGGCGATTAATCAAACCTGGCAGGTGCGGGTTCAAAATCTTGAGGATGGCACCACCCTGGGTCTATTCAGCGGATTCAAACAGCCTGTACTCGATCTCTGCATCAGTTCTGACGGCGCGTTTGTTTTTACCCTGCAAAAAGATAAAATTCAGGTTTGGGAGAGCCAGAAATCCAAGCCTGTCGCGGAAATTATGCTGACAAATGGCATAGAGAATTCCCATATGCTCCGGCTTTCAGCGGACGACAGCCGATTGGTTTTATTGGGGAATGTGTTGACTTCATTCAGCTGGAATGCTGATACTCGCCAGATTGAAGAAAATGAAACCCTGCCTTTGGTCCTCTCATCGGCAGAATCTTTTGGCCCTCCAAGTTTCAGTGGCATGGATTTGGATTTTGCACTGCTGGATGGTACTTTTTTGCATTTCAACCTGGAGCGTGGCGTTTACACCCATGTGCCCAAAATCGGCGAGAAAGATGCTGTGGCTGCGTTGACCGGCGGAAATGGGGTGATCGTTCAGGCGTTTGCGGATCGAACCATGCAGCTGACCTGGACTGATACTCAGCAGCCAGCCATGAAAATCAGCGGAATGAGCCAACCGGCAGCAAAGTTGCTGCTGGCGCCGCAAAGCGGTTATCTGGCAGCTCAAACCGGGCAGCAGCTTAGCGGCTTGTGGAACCTGACCGATGGAAGTTTTTTTAAAAAACAAAATTGGGACGTGGTGGTGGAAAGACTGATCTTTTCCCCGGACGAAAAGTACCTGATAGCCAGTGGCGCAGGGAAAACACAGATCTTTGAATTTGCCAACGATTCATTCAGCGGGGTGATTGATGGACGATTTCTGGCAGCCTCAAAGGACGGCATCCTGTTGGAACGCTATGGCATCAACGAGATGCATCTGGAGCTGATCAACTATGATGACCAGCGAGCCCTACATCAGTTTCCTGGCGGAGCACGCCAGGCGGTTATTAACGCGGATGAATTCCTGCTGGTTGCAGGGGGAGAGAATTTGGTGATCTGGAATTTGTTTGATGATCAAAAAATCACGGAAATTCCCAATCCGGCGCCGATGGCGAAAATTTTTTTCAGCGATGATGGACGGGCGATCCTGCTGGCGGCGATGGATGGCAGCGTGATCGTTCTGGGTGTGCCTCCTAGCGAGTGATACTCAGCCGGTAGAGCTGACGGTTCTCTGCGCCAAAGCGATATTTGTACTCTTCATCCCCGCGCATGAAATCAAAACGGGTTTTCCCTTCCAGAGTACACCATTCAATTAATTTTCCAAGAATGACCCAACCCGGGGAGAGCTCCTGATATTCAGCGCTGATGCCGGAATTGTACAGCCAAATCTGATTGTCGTAGTTAAAACTGAAATTGCAGGCGGATGGTTTGCCGTCAATTTCCAGAAAAGCCAGGTTGAGGATGCCTTCTTTAAATGCCCAGGCTGCGATATTTTCAAACAAACTTTCCATGGCAGGGCTAAGAAAGTCTTTTTTCTCCTCATCAAAACGCATCAAATGGAATACATGCTGTATGGCCTGGGGAAGTTCCTCGAGTTGATCAATGACCTTAAAGGTAACACCCAGTTCGGATTCCTCGGCGCGGCGCAATTTTCGGCGTATTTCGTGGCGCTGTTTTTTCTTGACCGTGACCAGGTAAGCTTCCCAATCACCCTGGAGGGTGATGGCCGGGGCTACTTCCAGCGGTTCAAGATTGAGCTCGTGTGAGGTATTTTTGAGTGTTTCCTGAAAAGCAGGGATGAGGGGGGATCCTTCGAGAATATTATCCAGGATCATGACCTGCCAATCCATAGGCTGCAGAGCATCCAGAACGCCGGCTACAAAAACCGGGGCATCTTCCGGCCGGACAATAAAATCCAGATAATCGGAGATCTCAATACTGCCCACCAGGTGCAATTCACCCTGCGGGGTGCGAAATAGGGGGGCAACGCCTCGCAGGAGGCCGCCTTCCTCTGCAGTAATCAACACCAGTTCGCTGTCCAGGCTCCATTCATTGGCGCCGCGGCTTTCCCACCAGAGTTTTTGATAGTTGTATTTTAGAAAGGGCACATTGCTTGCGCTTACTGATAATAATTCATCCCAGGCTTGAGCGAGATCATCCGAAAAAGCCGTATGTATGTTGAAAACCATGCTTGCCGTCCACTGATCAAGTTTGATGATGCTTTGGCATTATACCCTGTTTCCATTTTTCGTCAAATTTCACATTTCAAGACGATATCCAAAGCCTCTCACAGTCACCACCCACAACGGAGAGGAAGGATCATCTTCAATTTTGCGGCGCAATAGCCAGATGTAACGGCGCACCACGGAGGAATCTTCCTGGCGATTGGCGCCCCAGATTGCCTGAACCAACTCGGTTTCGGATACCGCATGTCCCCTGTTTTGAGCCAGCACTTCAAGAAGTCGATATTCCGTTGGCGTGAGGGCAATGATGTCCCCGCCCATTTTTAATTCCCGGCGGGGAATATCCAAGATGCAGTTGCCAAATTGGATGGCACTGTCATTTCGCAGTTTTCGATTTATGCGGGTAAGGACAGCTCGGATTCTGGCGGAGAGCTCGGCAAAGCTGAAGGGCTTGGTGACATAATCATCCACACCCAGCTGAAAGCCGCGCAGCTTATCCTCTTCGGATGTTTTTCCGGTAATGAGGATGATGGGGATATCCGCCATTTCCCGCAAGCGGGCGGTCACTTCCCAACCGTCCATTCCCGGCATCATTACGTCCAATACCACTAATTCTGGATGTTCCATATACGCCAAACGCAGCGCTTCTTGTCCATTTGAGGCTTTGAGGACCTGCAGACCGTCATTGGAAAGAAATTCTGCCACAAATTGAATTAGCGTAGGGTCATCATCCACCAATAATATTTTTTCATTCATTCGTCCATTCCCTCCAGAAAACGCGGCAAACAGACGCTGAAAACAGCGCCATGGGGTGAGCGATTCTGAACCGAGACATGCCCTTGCATGGCTTCGGTTAACCGTTTGACGATATAAAGCCCCAGCCCATAGCCATAAACACTTTGAGCATCTTTAGAGTCAGGGCGGTAAAACCGATCAAACAAGAGCGGTAAAACATCCGGTGGAATCCCTGGTCCTTCATCTTCAATGTGAATACATACTTCATTTTTTGTGCTTTCAATCCAGACGGAAATTTTCCCTTCTGGGGCATATTTTATCGCATTATCCAATAAATGAAACAGGATGCTGTGCAGTGCATGATCATCGGCATAAAGGAGTACGTCCTCTTTTGGAAGTTGCCATTGGATGCGGGTGATGGATTGTTGGTGTTGGAAAGTTTCCTGGAATTGATGGCTGAAGGAGGAAAAATCCATCGGCATGGGATATAGCGGCAGCTTGCCGGCATCCAAAGCGGATAAATCCAGGATGGTTTCCACAAAGCGGGTGAGGCGATTGATTTCTTTTTGGACCAGAAGCAGTTTTTGTTGGCTGCCTGATGACTGTTGCGATCCGGTGAGCAATAACTCAATGCCGCCATTGATATTGGTGAGCGGCGCGCGTAATTCATGGGAAACCATGGAGACAAAATCGGATTTTATTTGATCCAATTTTTGCAAGGTGACATTTTGTTCTTCCAGTTGTTGGTAAGCGGAGCGCAAATCCCGGGTGCGTTCAACTACGATCTGTTCCAATTGAGTATTCAGATATTCCAATTGTTTTCGATCTTGATTGATTTGCTCGTTGGCTGTGGTTAGAGCGGCTTGCTGCAGTTTTTGTTCGCTGAGGTCAAACAATGTTCCGGCAATGACCAGGCGGCGGTCTTCCTTGGGGTGAATGGGGCGAAGGGATAAGGAAACCGGAATTTCGCTTCCATCGGCGTGTTTCAGCCCGATTTCTCCACTCCAACCTTCCCTTTGCGCATCCAGCAGAATGGATTGCCAGGGGTTGACGCCTTCAAAAATCTGCTCGATATTGATTGCCGATATCCCGTGGATCGCCTGGACGGAAGTTAAGGCGATAAAGGCAGGATTGATCAACTGCAGGTTGCCTTTTTCATCACACACGAAGGTAGCTTCGGCGATACTATTGACCAGGCTGGCATATTGCCGGATGGATACCTCTCCAGCCAACATAGCCTGGCGCACGATCATGGTTAAAGATAATAAAAATGTTACCCAGAGCCCTAGCGCATTAAATCTGCCCACAATCCACCAATCTATAATGGCGTACCAACCCAATCCAATGATGGATAAAAATGGGAGCAAGGTTTGCAGCCTGGTGAAAATGGCGCTTTGGACCTGGTCAGTATGAAGTTCATCATTATTAAACTGTTCAAAGGCACCAAATATAAATAGAACATCCCCGATAAACCAGCCTACATCCAGAAAGCCACCTACTACGTAGTTCATCTGAGAGATTAATTGGGCGTAAATCAAATCGGATAATAAGTAGGAGAGAATACCCAGGCTAAATAAAGTGAGCGGCAGTGAATTTTTACGTGTATCGGATAATAAAAAAAAGACCATCATCAGGATTAAGGAAAACAAATCGGCAATGGGAACAAAGGACGCGATCCATGACCAACCAGACAGGAATGTAATTTGCTGCAAGGGCGTGATGAAAATCATCCAGATCAGCGTAACCAGAGCGGTTGTACTTACCGTGATGTTGATCCAAAGATGGATTCGATTTCGGATGATCAACGGTGTTCTTGGGTAAAGGATCAAACCGATACAGATGGGAAGGAACCCTAGCAGGAGGATCAGGTCATGGATTATGGTTACGGTGGTGAAAGGTATCCAGGGACCGGTGGAAATCAGGCGGGCTGCATCTGACAGCATCCAGATAAACAACCCTGTGGAAAGCCAGGTCCAAGCTGACCGGAATGCCCCCTTTTCCATTGTGGATGTGACCCAGGCAGCCGTGCTGAAAGCAGCCAGCGATGTAAAGAGGAGGCTGATATTCCCTATTAAAAATCGTTCATTAATCGACTCACGTCCGAGAAGCAGCCAGGCAATATATAAAAAGGCATACAAACATACAGCAGCAAGGATTGTTTTTTTCCAACGTCCATAGATGGAGAAGGTTTTTTCTGCAAGCATGTCTATTCCCCAAAAGATACGATCATTAATTTTAAGGCAGCGAGGCCCTTTTTTTCCAAAGCGAAATTATCATGCCAAGCGCGATAAGTAGAAAAAATAACCCGGTCCCATCAAAAATAATGAAGCGAAAAATTGAGCTCCGCAACAGGGCATGGCTTATGGGGATCTGACTGACAAGCCAGGATTCTCCAACAAGACCAATGGCTTGCATGATGATGCTTTCCACCAAAGAAATCCGATATTTGAGCGGATGCCAGAGCGCAAAAAGGTATGGAATATTCCACATACAAAACAAGATGGCAAATCCACGGATGGCAGCTTCACCGGGTAGTCCTGTTAACTCATAGGCTGTTGTATAGGATCCGGGGTGAAGAAAAAAAGCCAGCGCTGATTGCAGATTAAAAATAACAACCAGGCCAATCAGGAATCTTGCTATCCATAGTTTGGCAGGCGGGGATAGAAAAGGTTTCATGGTCGGCCCCAATTTTCCTGATTGAATCCGAAAATGTAAGGTATATGGATATTTTGCCTGTCCTCAAGTTATAAAAGGAAGAGAAAAATACCTGCAATGGTGAGCAAGGATACCAATAATCCACATGCGATCAGATAAGTGGCAAGTTTTTTGAATTTCTTATTGGCATAAAACAAGATGGCACCGCATAAGGATACCAATAAACCGATGGGGACACCCAGTGACCAAGGCATAGTTAACTCCTTCGTGAAAACAGCAAATCAATGCGTTATGGTAAATTCAAGTTGAGGGCTTTCTGTTTCATTAAAGAGAAAATAGTTTAAATAAATATTTAAATGAATTGATTATTTCAATAGCTAATTTTACATTAAAATAGGAGTATGCGCAGAAGGAATCCGCAGGAATTTACAAAAATGATAACGCCGACGTGAAGATGGAGGAGTAATTACATGGATCTCATTCTTGTACCGATTAAAAAACCGCTTGATACGAATTTTATCTTGGGGCAATCCCATTTTATTAAGACCATTGAAGATGTGCATGAAGCGCTGGTCAATACCGTTCCAGGAATCCAATTTGGCCTGGCATTCTGTGAGGCTTCCGGAAAGCGATTAATTCGCTGGTCGGGTACGAATGATGCCATGATTCAATTGGCGCAGGATAATGCACTTGCAATTGGCGCGGGGCATAGTTTTATCCTCTTCCTTGGGGATGGCTTTTTTCCGATCAATGTATTGCGGGCGATTCGTGATGTGCCTGAAATTGTGCATCTGTTTTGCGCGACAGCCAATCCAACGCAGGTAATTGTCGCCTCTGCCGGTGAAGGACGCGGAATTGTAGGCGTTATTGACGGCGATTCTCCCCTGGGGATTGAAGGTGAGGAGGATATTCAATGGCGCAAAGATTTCATACGTATGATAGGATATAAACAGTAAATAAATTTACTTTAATACAATAAATCGCAAGGTTGGCACATCTATTGCAACTATGCTTGTAGATTGATGTACCGATGTTGGTACCGCCAAGGAGTAGATGGATGAAAAAGATATTCTTCAGTTTGATCATTGTTTTTCTGATAACCAGTTGCGGCATGATCCCGCAAGCACCGGTTAACCAGGATGTTGACCTTTCGACCCGTGTGGCCCAAATTCTCACCGAGAATCCGGATGTTAGCACACAAGTGCCTGTGCTGCCTGTAGGTGAGACGCAGGAAGTGCTGCAATCGACAGCTACTCCCACCGCGCAGTTGGAAGAAACCGCAGTACCCACTGAGGATCCAGCCACCAAAACTCCTTTACCAACCATGACGCCGCTGCCCAGCGAGACGCCGACCATTACGCCTACACTTCCGCCCACTGCCATGCCGCCGGATTCTGATCCGCGCTTGAAATTGGGGACACCCTCTTCAACCGACACTTTTACTGCCGGGAATCAATGGGTTTGGCCGATTGGACAGGATGAATTCTCGTTTAATGAAATTAAAGACGGCTATATGACCATGCGCGGCGAAGGTACCACCTCCGGTTGGCGCCTGCCAGCTGTTCAGGGTGGCTCCAATTTATATATTGAAGGTACCTTTACAACCGGTACCTGCGCCGGAAAAGATACCTACGGGATTGTTTTCCGGGTGCCCATTCGCAGCGAAGCGGACCGAGGCTACTTCTTTGCCGTCTCTTGTGATGGACAGTATCGTCTGTGGATGTGGGACGGGAAAATAAAGAAAGCCACTACGCTGATCTGGTGGAAAACTTCGGATGCCATTTTGACCGGCAGCAATCAGACCAATCGTCTGGGCGTAATGACCACCGGTGAAAAGATTGAGTTGTATATCAATGGCTATCTTGTGGGTGATGCCAGCGATGCCACCTTCCCTGGCGGATATTTCGGAGTCTATGTGGACCCGGATGCCACTGAGAAATTTACCTACTCCCTGGAAGAAATGAGTTACTGGATTCGATAAAGCATCCAGTCTGAATGAATATAAACAGAGATCGGAAGTAATTCTGATCTCTGTTTTTTAATTTTGTTTCGAATCATTGGAAATGAAGGTTAGATGGATTTCACCATGTAATGATCGCTGAGGGTAAATCCGCGGTCGCGGTAGTATTTGCGCGTGCCAATGGCGGAGATGACCGCCAGACGGTGAAAGCCATTTTGCAAGGCCAACCGCTCTGAGGCCAGCAGCAGTTCCGTACCCAGGCCGATGTGCTGGGCTGCGCCGTCCTGTTCTTCGCCGACCGGAACGGATTGTCCATAGACATGTACCTCACGGATGATGGCGGCGCCGTCCAGATCGGCCATGCCGGTATGAGGGGCCTGTACACTGGGAAAGGAAAGGCGCAGATAACCGGCCAAATGGTCATCGGGGGTGTTGTAGGAGAGGAAGTGCTCCTCGCTGTAGGCGGGGGTATAGGTAAAATCTTTGAAGACCAGCTCACCCAGACTGACTTTGGTGTGACCAACCTCACGGCAGCGAACACAGCGGCAAACACTCCCGCGCGCTTTGACGAGGTTGGAAATATCCTGGCGCAGACTGGTACGTCTGTTGCCTTCCACCACGTGGTTGGAGGGGATATCCCGGATGACACGGTTGATACGGCAGTATTCCGGCACACTGGGTTTGATCTCGGCAATCAATTCAATTAACTGATCTGTGCTGTAAGGATGATATTGCCCCTGTTTCCAGAAGGTATGCAGGGCAGTGTTTTGCAATAATTGGGTTGGATAAATTTTTAGTTCATCGGGGCAGTAGCCCAGCCCTTCCTGTGCGGATTGCCATAAGCGGGCAAAATCCGTACGGTCACTTTCAGGGGTGGCGCCGAGGAGATTGGGCATCCAGTGCAGCACGATTTTAAAGCCTGCCGCACGCAGGAATGCCGTGGCTTTAAGCGTATCCCCTGGTGTATGGCCGCGCTGATTCAATGCCAGGATACGATCATCAAAGCTTTGTGCGCCCAATTGAACCTTGGTTACGCCCAGGGTGCGCAGCCACTGTAATTCGGTGGCATTGATTTCATCCGGCCGGGTCTCAATCGCCAAGCCGACGTTGCGGTGTCTGGCTGTTTCATTCTTCAGTTGAGCTTCCAGCAGGGAAGCGGAGTCCTCTTCGTTCATGGCATCCAGACAGCGCTGGACAAAGCGCTGCTGATACTCGCGTGGATAAACACTCCAGGTGCCGCCCAAAATGAGCAGCTCAATTTTATCGGTGGGGTGACCCACGGCATAATAGGCATCCAAACGGGATTTAACTTGAAGGTAGGGGTCAAATGCATTTTGAAAAGCACGCGCTGCGCCGGGTTCATCCGGCAGATAGCTTTTCGGCATGCGCTCATCATCCGGGCAGAAGATGCATTCTCCCGGACAGGCATGTGGACCGGTCAGGACGGTGACGGTGGTGACACCGGATAAGGTACGGCCGGGTTTCATGCGGATCTTGCGCAGGAAGATTTCATCCTCTTCCCATTCCCCCTTTTCTACCAGATAGCGGTAGACGCCCACCAGGGTGTGTTTACCCAAGTGGCCGATCACCGGCAGGGGATGAGCGCGTATGGCTTCCAGAACGTCACGACCAGCCTGGATTTCACTTAAAATGATCCGTGCCATCTCCACCTTTTCAGGGGTAAGTTCGCGTTCTTTCATCCATTTCTCGAGATCTCGCATTCAAATAACTCCGTTACACTACGAATAAAGCGCTCGTGTTTTATAATAAGCACATGAAATTGGAAACACAATCCAAATTGATTGATCTTAATGATCAATTTTACCAGACATTCGCCGGCGCTTTTGCCGCCACGCGCCTGCGCATCCAACCAGGGATTCGCCAGGTTCTGGAAGAGATCCCCACACAAGGGTGTTGGCTGGACCTGGGCTGCGGCAATGGGGCGCTGGGCAAGGTATGGGGCGAGCAGCAGCGCAGCGGAGTTTATATCGGGCTGGATTTCAGCGATGAATTACTGGCACATGCCGTCGAACTAACCCAGGGGATGCAATCGGAGAAATTGAAGCTTCGCTATGCCAAGGCCGGCCTGACGGATGACCGCTGGCCGGTGGAAGATGTGCAGTACGGCGAAGCGCTGCTTGGTGCGGGAGAACGGTCAATCTTTGATGGGGTGTTGTGTTTTGCGGCTTTACATCATATTCCCGGTGCAAAAGCCCGGATGGCAATTTTAAATCACGTTCATCGATTGTTGAAGCCCGGCGGCGTATTCATTCATTCCGAGTGGCAGTTCCAGAACAGTCCGCGATTGATGGAGCGCTGCTTGCCCTGGTCACACGTGGGACTGGCTGAAGCTGATCTGGAAACCGGCGATACTTTGCTGGATTGGCGTTACAGTTTACCCGGACAACCCGAGACAGTGGGCACCCGCTATGTACATTTATTCAATGAGGATGAATTATCCGGTATGGCGGCGCAAAGTGGTTTTGGGATTCAAAAAAGCTGGTATGCGGATGGAAAATCGGGAAATTTGGCTATCTATCAAATCTGGCAGCGAAAGGAACGGCCTATTTAACGTTCATGCTGCGGAGGTTGACACCAACCCACCCTGGCTGCTTTGCCAACGAATTCTGCGCGTGTGTTTGCTCCCAGACGATCCTTTAACCTTCGGATGTGCATATTGACCGTGTTTGGATGAATACCCAGACGCAGGGCAATTTGTTTGGTAGTCAGGCCTTCGCTTAACTGTTGTAATACCTGGCGCTGACGCGGGCTCAAGGGGTGTGACTGGTCCATGGATTTAGCGGGCAGAGGGGTATGTTCAGGATAGATCAAGATCATCTCGCTGCCGTTTGGCAGACAACGCCAGTTCAGAGAGGGTTCAAAGTAACCCAATAATGTCAACGTGCCATCCAGCGCCGGTTGTTGGGTATGCTGCCTGGCACTTAATTTTTTCAACAGGTCTTTCGTCTCACCTTGCACATGCAGGAGATGGACTTCACCAGTTTTGCCTATTAGAAGTAGAATGGTCATAATTCACCTCTTATTTCCCGCCTGAATAAACAGAACATATATTCTAATAATAAGGATTTATGGAAAATTGTCAAGAGGAAAATGAACCCATCCTTGAAGGCATGCAAGGTAAGAATTAGAAAGTCATTCAATTGCCATGAAAAAATTTTTATTATATAATCAGCTTATTATGATCCACTAAGCCTCACCCCAATTTGTATGACTTAATTTAATAAAGTCCTTTCGGTCCAGATGGCCGGGAGGGGCTGTTGGTACAAATTTATTCGAGGGTTTTCCCGAAGGAAATTCTATATGTTTAACACCTTACAAAAAATGCAAACTCGGCCTGAGCCGTTTGAGTTTTATACTGCCGATATGCTCTGGACCGAAGACCATATTGCCAAACAGATGCTGGCATACCATTTGAATCAAGCGGTGGATGCGGCTTCGCGCAATCAAAAATTTATTGACCGTTCCGCTGCCTGGATGGTGGATACTTTTGGAATAGGCAACGGCTTTTCGTTGATTGATTTTGGCTGCGGTCCGGGCTTTTATACCCAGCGATTGGCAAGAAGCGGAGCACAGGTGACGGGAGTGGATTTTTCAGGCAACTCCCTGACTTATGCCCGCAGGCAGGCTGAAGCGGAAGGCTTGTCCATCCGCTATGTACAGGAGAACTATCTCAATTTTGTATGCCCTGAAGCGGTGGATTTGATCAGCATGATCATGTGCGATTTCTGTGCACTCAGTCCGGGTCAGCGCAAACAAATGCTGCAGCGCTTTGCGGTCTGCCTGAAGCCTGGCGGCAGAATTCTGCTGGATGCCTATACCTTGCAGGCTTATCAAACGCGTGAAGAAAAGACAATGTATGCATACCGGTTGATGGATGGGTTCTGGTCTGCCGAGCCATACCATGGATTTTTGCATGTCTTCAAATATGATCAGGCTGAGGTCGTGCTGGATCAATATACGATAATTGAAGCGAAACGAACCCGCACGGTGTACAACTGGCTGCAATATTTCAGCAGGGAACAAATAGCGCTGGAATTCCAACAGGCGGGGCTGCACATCCGGACCTGGCTGGGGGATGTGGCCGGTGCAGCCTATGATGAACAGGCGGACGAATTTGCCGTGATAGCGGAGAAGATAGGCTAACTTGGCGGGATTGAAGCAGGGATTTATTGCGTTCTACTTGCAATCAATTCGGTATGCAATAAAAATTTGGGGTCCATTGATAGATAAAAGGGGCAGGTCTCAGACCTGCCCCTACGAAACCAATTGAAATTATATAATTTATGGTTGTATTGAAGAATCTATTGGTGGTAATTATTCAGGGTTTCCAGATAATACTCCGGCAGGCCGATATCAAAGCGCTCTCCGTTCATTACCAGGCCTTGAAACCCATCAGTCTGGCGCAGCTTATCGAGTGCGGAAGTGAGCTGGAACTCACCCCGTTCCCTGAAATTATTGGTGATATTCCTTTCGAGATGATCAAAAATCTCAGGCTTGATGATGTATTGACCGAAAACGGTTAAATACTCGTCGCATGGATAACCGGGGATATGCAGATTGGACTTTGCATAATCTGTTGTTGGTTTTTCGGCAAATTCGGTTACATTCAAGAGTTCGTCGTTTTCCAACCAGGAACCGGTCACCGTGCCAAAGCTGCCAATCAATTGTTCGGGTGTGGGACGAACGCCCACGACACTGACGCCATGCTTTTGGAAAGCATCCATGAGTTGTCGGGCACAGGATCGTTCTTCTTTCGAGCGATAAATGTGATCGCCCAACATCAATAGAAATGGTTCATTGCCGATCAAATCCCGAATGCAGTAAATAGCGTGTCCAAATCCTTCCTGATTGGTTTGGATTTGGAATTTAACCCGCCGGCCCATCTCGAGGATGCGGCGGGAATACTCCTGAAAATGGGAAGGCAGCTTGTTGAAATTCTCAATGGTGATTTGATCGTTAAAAAAGGATTCAAAATCTTTCAGATCATTTTCCTGGACGATGATGATGACTTCTTCAATACCGGCATTGATGGCTTCTTCCACGATTAACAGAATCGCCGGTTTTGCCACGCCATCCCGATCAATGATGGGAAATAATTCCTTTTTTGTAGCCTTAGAGGCAGGAAAGAGGCGTGTACCAAAACCAGCCGCCGGGATAACGGCTTTTCGTACCTTGGGGCCGGGTCTAATGGTCAGTTCCAAACAGGGCAGGTGCAAGTCCCGTTCGATAATTTCAATCACCGTGCGCTGATCCTCGGGAGTGCGCATGATGAACTGCGCGGTCCCGTCACCCTGTGAACCGACCCCTTTTCCGCCGCAGACATACGGCTGGATGGGTGGGTAATGCAGCAAGGCATTGAGGGCTGGTGCGGTCAATTCATCAGGACAGGCTGGAATGGCATAAGTGTTGAATTGATCCTGGGCTTCCACCATCAGCTTGCCCAATTGTTCGGCATCCCCGCATTTCAGCAAACCGACGGCTTTGTGTACGAGGCGTTTGTTGGTTGCGCCGAGAAGCTCCTGGACGCCTTTTTCGATCTCATTTTCGGCTGTCGGAAAGCAGCGGTTAAGATGATTGAGAATGGCGAGTGTATCTTTCTGGGCCAGCAAATCCACCACGACAAGATAGATTTCATTATTTACCAGAATCTCATCCGTCTCGAGGCGGTCACCATCAAATGTCATCAGTACCGGGCGGTCACCGAAGGCGCAGCCCTGGTCCAGCCGTCCGCAGCGTGAAGGCGTGGTGATCTCACCCTGGTAGGCCAGATCCATTTCGCCAGGGATGGTCAGCTTTAGGTCATAAATACGATTGAATGCGCGAGCCGTGAGAACACAAATAGCAGCGCTGGAGGAAAGGCCTTTTTTGATCGGCAGGTCGGTCATGTAATTGTTGACCACCATCCCGCGCACATGATAGCGCGTAAGAGCCTGGTAGGCCACGCCGGCCATATAGCTCCAAAAGCTGCCGCTTTGAGCTTCTGCCAGTAGGGCTTTGGGCTGCATGGGGATTTCGTAGGGACCGATATGCTTGCCCTCCGGGGTGACGGAGCTAAGCACCAGTGCATTGGGATGGGGTTCTACATCTGCATATACGCCCTGGTTTGTCCCCACGATGATGGCATACCCATTTTCAATGTTTGCGTTGATCCGCCGGTAACCGCCTGCCCAATCCGAATGCTCACCTAACAGGCAAATCCTGCCCGGGACAAAGATTTTCATACGTTAGCTCCGTTTTTAGGAATTTTCATGTTGGGTTTATTATACATTTGTCCGTAAAAGCGTGAGGGTGAGATTTCTGGATGAGTGAAAGACAAGCCTGATAGGCTTGAAGACGGCTTTGGAATTGATCGCTGCTTCGCTATGGAGAGTAGAGCCAAACGCAGAAGATTGATCAATTCTTGTCACCTGATCCTTCCCGAAATCTGTTGAATCATTTTCTCCGTTCTGATAAGGTGATTTTGTATCTCGCAGATAAAAAGGCTATAATGTCCGCACGAGGGAAGTATTTATGGAAGAAAAAATAAAGACTTGTGTTGCATTTCTGCGTGCAATTAATGTGGGCGGCCATACGGTGAAGATGGATGTGCTGCGTCAGCTTTTTGTGGATGTTGGGTTGAGCCAGGTGGAAACATTTTTAGCCAGCGGGAATGTGATCTTTCAAACCACAGCGCAGGATTTACCTGCTCTGGAAAAAGAACTGACCGAGAAAGTATCCCGGGCGCTTGGGTTTGAGACGGTTGTTTTTCTGCGCTCGTTAACGGAAGTGGCAACCTTGGCAAGTTATCCGGCTTTTCTGCAATCCGAGCTGGACCAGGCGGGGGCTTATAATATTGTATTCCTGTCTGCTGAACCGCATGAGGATGGCGTTCGAAGGCTGACGGCTCTTACTTCCCAGATCGATCGTTTTCAAGTCCATGAACGACAGGTTTTCTGGCTGTGCCAGAAGAAGCAAAGTGAATCCACTTTTTCAAACGCAATCTTGGAGAAAGTGTTGGGGCAGCCCTCCACACTGCGTGGAATGACTACATTAAAAAAATTGGTGGAGAAATATGGCTGAGTTTACAGCGCAGGTTGGATCAAGCGAATGAAATATCTACTTCTGGAAAAAGAAATGGGCGCGCCAAGCGCTGAGGAATTTCGTCCGCATTTAAATGCGGAAGCCCGGCATGTTTGGCAGCTGGTGCAAGAGGGGATCGTACGCGAGACGTACTTTAACAGCGACCAGCATACGGCGGTGTTGATATTGGAATGTGAATCACGTGAGGAAGTGGAGAAATACATTGCCGGCTTTCCATTGGTGAAAGCCGGCCTGATTAATTTTGAAATCCTTCCCCTGCAGCCTTATGACGGATTTGCGCGATTATTCAGCGCAGAGGAATAAATTGTAATATTTAAGCGTTATGTGGCGGAAGAAAAGCCGTCCAATTCGCCAACGGTGACGTAGTTTAGCAGTTCCTCCACACTCATCTGATTGAGCCCCAATGCATCCACTGTGCGGCCACGCCGCCAGTAATCGGTGCGGTGGATGATGCAAGCCAGACGAATGATGGAATCCATGGCTTTTACCGATACACCAAAACGTTGTCCCAGCGAGGCAATCGGTACCAGGCTCATGGGAATATCCTCGAAGAGGTAGCGGTGTTTCAGGGTCGGGGGCGCCTTTAATTCCATAATAGCCTTCCTGATTTTGAATGGCTTCATACAAATCATCGCCGGTGGAATCATAAGCCAATTTCAGCCATTCCAGGGCTGTTCTGGCGCGGATACCGATAGAGGAAGCCACGGTCACCCTTTCGCGGTCCAGTGCTTCCAGAATGCGAGCAACGGATGGGGTTACGCCATCAATATAGAACTGATAGTCCCCATGGGTATTTTCAATCCAACCTGTATTTAAGATGACCAGAGCCGGATGGAAAATGGCGCCCATATTATTCAAGCCGGTTTGCAGCACATTGATCCCATCAATATATTGGGGATACGCTTCATGGATACGATCCAGCACCAGGCGGGTACGGGTGGCAGGCAAAGCAGCCAGTGGAACGGCTTCTTTGATGCGAAAAATTCGGGATTGTGCCGGTCCGTCAGAGCGCGATGCATAAATGAAAGTTTCTGCTTCTGAGATAGTGACATCCGCTTTACATTTATTATCGCGCAGGATTTTGGCAAATTCAATTGCGCCGCAGGTTCGTCCCGGGTGGAGTACAACAATCTGTCCATCTTTAAAGTATGGGGCACATAAAGCGGCAATATCACGATGTGCGGACGAAGGAATGACGACCATGATCATTTCGGCATGTTCCAGGGCTTCTGCAATATTGGAAGTCGCTAATTCCAGCCGACCAAAACCCTTGATGGAACCATCATTCGATTCAACATCGATCCCACCCAGTTCCTTGATGGCCGCAATATGACTTTCAGTTCGATTGTAGAGGGTGGTAGGGAAACCCATCAGCGCTAAATGACCGGCCATGGCTTTTCCGCCGTGTCCGGCACCAATTACAGTATATTTTGTTTTTTGTGTCATGCTTGTCCTCCCATTAGTAGATAAGATTTTTTAAACGGGTTTTCTCGCTAACCGGCATGCCTGATTCATTTATGGCCTGGCAGCTTCCCTGGATGATATTGGTTTTTATCGACCCTTTCGCAAATGGATTGGTTCCCAGCTGCGGGGCATCCAATATGCCCAGATTTACGGCTTTTGTCAGTGTAGCTGGATCGGTAAACGGATCCGATACCTGACCGGAAGCAAGCTGATGAATGGCGTTTAACGTGGTTTTTGCTTCCTTCACAAGCTCTGTTACTCTAAGTTGAATCCGTGGATCGGTAGTCATATCCGGTGCACCTTGAACGGCATTTTCGATGGCACGACGCGCCATGCGGCAGGCTTCAATCACATCGGTCGCTGTGGCGGCGTGATGCGCTTCGGTATGTCCAACAACATGAATAATCTGAGGCTTTAAGGCCATTTGCAGGTAGATACTGGCAGCCAGATGAGCTCTGGCAGCAGCTACCTCCAGTGGATAACTCAATAATCCCGTGCGGGTTTGGATGGAGATGCGGAACTCCTGGTGAACCAAAGGCTTAATCAGCTCCAATATGGCAAGCATTTTGGCTAAATCCATGGCATCGGATAACCCTGGGGGCGAGTTAAACATGAATTGAGCAATGTAATCCTTGACGCCAAATGCACGGGCGTTATATGCCGCTAAATAAGCTGAGACGATAAAAATACTATCCGGGGCATCCCGCATTCCCCAATGATGGGGTTCATTCAGTTCTACGGGGATATTGCGAGCCCCATACCAGGCCATAACCTGCTGATGCTGCTCAATGGACCCCTGCAAATCCCATGGACCGCGGCCGTCCATCTGATTGAACCAAAAAAGCGGAATGGCACACCAGGCGATATGGATGGTTTCATCGTAAAGTTCTGCCAGCGGGATAAAATCATCCGTGCCGGAATAAGTGCGCAGCAAGGGAAAGTTTCCCCGCCGGCTGGCGGCATAGAGGGCCTCATAATCTTCCCGGGAGCGTACAGGCACACCGCCGGCACCTTTGCGGCGCGGATCCTGCCGTTCGGGATGAAAGAAATTCTCCTGCGCATCCTGATCAATTCCCAGAGAGATCACATCCAGTACACGGGCATCAGCAATTTGTTCAATACCAGCCAGCGTATCTTTCATAGTGGGCAGCCCAAAGTGATGGCGGAGAAGGGGATAGGGGGCTTTCCATTGGATACGATCCATGGCGGTATGCGGGTATGCGTCCGGACTGGATATCTTCCCAGACTGACCCTTAAGGTAGGCCAGCACTTCATCGGCGGGTTCGCCGCCTTCAAAAATTTTTTCAAAGAAACCCATGTTCGCTGCTTTTTCAGCCAGCGGCGGTGTGCCACCGAATGCAAACCGAACGCCCTGGCTGCGTAATTCATCCGCAGCTTCAGCGAAATCACCCAGTAAACGTTCGCCGGTCTCGGGCGTCAGGCGATAGGAAATACCTACCAGATCGGCTTTTTCTCGCCGGGCAGCAGTCAGAATTTGTTCAATGGAGGTAGCCGGTCCCAGGAAAATTGTTTTCCAGCCTGCTGTTTCCGCCAAATGCAGGAAATGATGTACGCCGGCAACATGAACACACTCACCAATGGCGGCTGCAATAACGATTTTTTTCATAGAAGCCTCCCTGAAAATTAGCAATCTTTCCGGCCAGCGGTGCAGTGGAGCATTAAGCATCCGCAAAGGTCTGGCAGGTGGGGGTAGGTCATGTCATAGTGCTGTGGGAGATCAGCAACTTTTTCATGCATACGGAAGAGAAATTCTTACGATATATAGTTAAATTATAGCGTAAAAACGAATCCAGATGAATAGATTCTCCTTTGGAGAAGATTTGATTTATCTCTCAACGATATGCATTATCAATGTACTCTGCGTTACAGGAAAATAATGAATGATGAAATGAATTCAATCCATCTTGGTGGCATGGGGGCGATCTTCTGAAAAGTGCATGCCTGTATCGTACTGGAATGATTGGGTGCCGTGATCTTTATAAAAATAAAAAATTTTGGAGATGCAAGTGGAATATGCTATACTAGTATTGTTAACAAAACCTATAGTGCAAACGGGTCGCAGGGGGTGCGATATGAACATAGCCACTGACTAGATTGTTTACCCGTGATTTCATTATTCCTTCTGTTCTACTGGTCAGCGATAGACAGCAGCTTGTGCATCTATCTTCTGCTTTCCAGTAAGCCTTCGTTTCAATTTCATTTGGCTTTCTGCTCACCATTTTCATTGGTTTGACCATTAGAACACTCAACAGTGCATTCTATCACTGGGTATTTGTGTGTCTCTTGCTTTTTATGGTTGAGGCACCTTCAAGAAGTTGAATTTAATTGATTCTTCAATCAATCTCCAAGAACTCCCGGGCGACCTAAAAACAAGAATATTTGAACCTGTTTTTCATAAAAACGAGTTGAAAAAAATCAAGAAAGAAGGAGCAAGGTATGTCTGGTATTGCAGGAATTGAATCGGGGGAGAAAATAAATGTTGTTGAAAAAATGTTGACTAAAATTGTTACTCGTGGGAATGGCCGGGAATTAATTATTGACCGGCCGGGTGTCACCACAGGCTATATCAAAAACAAGAAACCCCAAAAAGCATTGCCGGCTCAAAATGGTATGGTGCCCGCAAAACGAGATTTGTGTGGCGAGCGATTGCCTTTTGCTGTGGCATGGCAGGTTGATGAAGGTCTTTTTCTGGCTCGTGATCGTGTTGGCGCCCGGCCTCTTTATTATGGCCATGATGCGGAGGGGCGTTTGTGTTATGCTTCGGAAGTGAAGGCCTTAATGGAAGCCACGCTGGATATTAATGAATTTCCCCCAGGTGGGTTTTATTTATCCGGCCAGGGTATTCAGATTATTAATGATGTTCAACAGAAAGAAATTATTCCAATGACGAAGGAGGAAGCCGTAGGCGGGTTGAGGGATCGATTGAAAGATGCGATTAAACATCGTGTTGATCGAGATTGTATGGGCAGCTGGCTTTCCGGTGGTATTGATTCTAGTGTTATTGTGGCGATGTTGCGTCCCTATGTGAAAGAATTGCATACCTTTGCAGCGGGTTTGCAAGGCGCACCGGATATTGAATATGCACGTCTGGTTGCCAAACATACAAATAGTATTCACCATGAGGTTATCATCCAACCTGATGATTTGCCAAAAGTCCTGAATGATGTGATCTATGCATTGGAGTCTTTTGATGCTCTCTTAATTCGATCCACGATAATGAATTATTTGGTATCCCAGGTAGCCAAAGATTATGTCGATGTGGTATTTTCAGGGGAAGGTGGGGATGAACTCTTTGCGGGGTATAAATATCTGCAATCTATTCCAAAAACTCAATTGCCTGGCGAGCTTGTGGATATCACCCGTCGATTGCATAATACAGCCTTACAGCGAGTTGATCGCTCTGCCACAGCAAATGGGTTACTGGCCCATGTCCCATTTTTGGACGGCAGAGTCCTTGATTTTGCGCTAACCATCCCAACGGAATATAAACTTCAGCCCGGGAATCCGCCGGTTGAAAAATGGGTGCTTCGAAAAACTGCCGAAGATCTGTTGCCGTCTTCTGTTTTATGGCGGACAAAATCCAAATTCTGGGAAGGATCAGGTGTTGGGGATATCCTGGCCAATTATGCGGAATCAAAAGTCAGCGATCAGGATTTCAAGCAGGGCCGAAGCTTAAAGAATGGCTGGAAGTTAAATTCAAAAGAGGAGTTTCTTTATTACAGATTTTTCAATGAACATTTTGGTGATCTGCCAAATCTTGATTGGATGGGCAGAACAAAAGGTGCGCCGATTAACTAAAAACTGATCAGCAGCAGCCCACCACAAATAAAAAAATAATTTATCCCTCCCCCATATTTCAGGAGGGATAAATTTGTTGTCTTGGGCTTGGAACGGAATTTATGATTTGAAGGGGAATATAATGGCATCAAAAAAATATTTTGCGGTCAATTTTCTGGTTAAAACCACGAATTATGCTGCGTAGTTTAGTAAATTCTATTTGATAAAGGTCCCATTTTTTAATGCTGCCAGCGTTTCAAGAATTTCTTCGCGGGTGTTCATGACGAAGGGTCCATAAGGCACGATAGGCTCCTTGAAGGGAGCACCGGCGATTAAGACAAAGCGCATGGACTCGGCTTGTGCACGGAAGGTGACGGTATCCCCATCTTCAAAGATGATCATTTGGGGAGATTTGACGGTTTGTTCTGCGGCCAGGCCGCTGCCTGAAAAGAGATAGGCAAGCGCCGTATGACCCTGGGGGATACGCTGTGTGAAGGTTGTTTCTGGGTGCAGGGAAACATCCAGATAGAGCGGATCGGCGGCAATATCCTTTACCGGCCCTTCCGTCTGCGCATAGGTACCGGCAATAACGCGCACCTGGGTATCATTCGTCTCCACGATGGGGATTTGATTTTCTTTTACTTCCTGATAGTGCGGTTTTGTCATTTTTTGAGCGGCAGGCAGATTGACCCAGAGCTGGAAACCGAAGATATTTTTATCTTCACTCAGGCGCGGCATCTCCTCATGCAGGATGCCGCGGCCAGCGGTCATCCATTGCACATCACCGGCGCCAATCACACCGCTATTGCCCAGGCTGTCACGGTGGTGGACCAAACCGGTGAGCATATAGGTAACGGTTTCGATGCCGCGGTGGGGATGCATGGGGAAGCCCTGTAGAGCACCCTCACGTGGTTCATTAAAGGCGAAGTGATCAAACAGCAGGAAAGGATCAAACAAGTTGCTTGCCTGCGGGGAGATGGAGCGCTGTAATCGCACGCCTGCGCCTTCCATGACCATCTGCGGGGTGATGATTTCTCGTATTTTTCTTTCTTTGTTCATTTAGACCTCAATTCATGCCTTACGGCACGCTTCAACTGCGTTGCAGTAAAAAATGGAAAAGTTTAAGCGTTTATTTTTCGGTACGTCGATACTGCATAAATACCACGCCGGTGGGAAGAGGGACTGCTTTGACCAATGTTAAGGGTATGCGTTTTCCTTCCGGGAAGATCCGTTTGCCGCTTCCCAGTACAAGGGGATAGACGTGCAGTCTGTACTCATCAACCAGGTCATGCTCTGCCAGCGTCTGACTCAAAACACTGCTACCATCGACAAGGATGCTTTTGCCGGGCTGCTGCTTGAGCTGTCGGATGGTTTCAACGATATTTTCACTAATCAGCGTTGAGTTGCGCCAGGCTGAAGCCGATTTTAACGTGGTGGATACCACATACTTGCGAATGTTGTTCATCGCATTACCGAAGGGATCATCCACCATCGGTTCAAACGCGGTTCCGTGAATTTGCCACGTTTTTCTACCCAATAAAAATGCATCGCACTGGGACATGGCTTCAAAGAAATGCGCACCGATGTCATCATGCCAATAAGGAATGGTCCAGCCACCATGGGTGAAGCCGCCATCGGTGTCTTCAACCGCGCCTCCCGGCGCTTGAATCACACCATCCAGCGTGATGAAATCTGCAACAATTAAGTCTCTCATTATGCACCTCCTAAGAAGGTTGGGTCGGAAATTATTATTTTATAAAATACTATTATTATATGAATAATAACATAAAACAAGACTGTTAAGATAAATAATATCGAAATAGCAGCTTGGTCAGGCTCTGCTATAATATTTACATCTCGGTGAAGATTTTGCACACTGCACCCCCATGGAGGACTTGCGATGATTCTCAGATTACATCAAATTGGGTTTGCTGTACAGAATGCCCATGAAACCTGGCAGATTTTCCGTAAATTGTTTGGATTGGAAGGATGGAATGAGGATGAAGATCCAGTTGCCGGGATTGAACGCTCAGTATGCCTGCCGTTTCCCAATGATTGTGAATTATGCCTGATGGAAAGTCATGATCCGGCTTCACCTATCGCTCAATTCCTGGCAGAGAAGGGTCCGGGATTGGAACGGCTGGTTTTTCTCAGCGACAGCATTAAGGAAGATTATCAGCGTGTTCGGCAAGCCGGGATTCCCGTCCAGGGCGATATGATTCACAGCGACGTGTTGGGTGAGCGTATCATCATTCCGCGTTCCTATGCTTTTGGCATGACGATAGAATTGCTGCAGCCGGAAGATGTAGTGGCATTTGGCAGCACGCGTCCGTTTGGCGGAATTTTAGGGGTCAACCATATCGGAACGGCAGTGCATGACATCCATGCCGTTTTGAAATTCTATGAAAATGTTCTCAGACTCAAGCCATTAGGCGTCCGATCGGACCAGCATCAGGGCGAACAATTGGACAGCTGGCTGGAAACAGGCAATGACGGTTTGATATTGCACCCCACCCAAAGCTGGGGAGAGAATGCACGCGTACGCCAGTTTATCGAAGCCAAGGGTGAGGGACTGGAGCATATAGCCATTGAGGTAGCCGATATCCGCGCTGCCGTGCGCCGTGTAACCGCCAGCGGGGTACCCATCCATGACGGCAAGATATACACCGATCGAGAAGACGGTTTTGAAGCCTTCATTTTCCCGGAACACACCACGGGGATGACTGTGGAACTGATTGAGCCGCATCCCACCAGCCGCTATTACCGGCACGTACATTGAGGCTTTTTACATGAACCAATAACAACCATGGGTGCGCCTTTTCTTCCCATGGTTTTTTTATCGGATTTCATGTAGATTTTGTGAAGATTTGACGCATTTTCAAAGAAGTATTTAGGAAATCCGTGCATCCTTTGATATGATACATATAACATCATTTATTGAATAGATAAAATCAAGGCAGGCAGGCATGGAAACGATCCTGATTATTGAAGATGAACCGGAATTGGTGCGCGGCATACGTTCTTATTTGGAACAGGCTGGCTTTAAGGTATTGGCGGAGTATCGCGGTGACAGCGGATACAAGACCTGGGAAAACACCCGGCCGGATCTGGTGATCCTGGATTTAAATTTACCGGGCATGGATGGTCTGGATATTGCGCGCAATATTCGCCGTCAAGCGGATACGCCGATTATTATGCTAACCGCCCGTGTGGAAGAGACTGATCGATTGATCGGGCTGGAATTGGGCGCGGATGATTACATCACCAAACCCTTTTCAGTACGGGAGGTAGTGGCACGGGTGAGGGCGGTGTTGCGCCGCAGCGGAAACCAGACCCCCAAAGTAGAGAAGATTCATATTCTTGATCTGGACATCGATCTGGATGAAATGCGGGTGGAACGGGCGGGGCAGGCTATTGAATTAACCCTGACTGAGTTCAAATTATTGAGTGTACTGGCCGGAAAACCAGGGCGTGTGTTTAATCGTCTTCAATTATTGGAAGCTACCCAGGGAGAAACCTACGAAGGGTATGAACGAACCATCGATGCGCATATTAAAAATTTGAGGGCAAAATTGCAAAAGCAAAAAACCGATCCCTCTTATATCGAAACGGTTTTCGGTGTCGGTTATCGCTTTCGAAAAGAGGAATAACGCATGCGTACACGCCTGACCCTGGCTTTTATTTTGCTTATTCTCATCACGCTTGTTGGCACTTCCGTGTTTATCCGGGAGAGTACGGCGAATCAAATTAGGCTGTTTGTCAACCGGGGAGGGGAAGCAGGGTTGGATACCATGGTGAATGATTTGGAAATGTATTACCAGATCCACCAAAGCTGGCAGGGGGCAGAAAGTTTATTGAGTACTTCCGGGAATGGCTCGGGGGGGGGCATCGGGCGTGGCGCCCAGGGACATTCTTCTGTTCGATTAGCGGATGCCGCGGGGCAGCAGCTTTATCCGAATGCCGGGGTGGTATTAACCCAGGCAGAGCTGGATAGCGGGATTGAGCTGAGGGTTAAACAGGTTCTTGTAGGTTATTTGCTGCTTCCTGTTGGTCAGTCTGTAACCAATGGAAATCTTGAAAAATCCCTGTTAACCCATCTGGATGATGCTTTATGGCGTGCAGCTTTAATTTCAGGGCTGGCGGCCTTGCTGCTGGCTTTTGGACTTTCTGCTGTATTCATGAAATCAATCGGGCAATTGACCCGGGCTGCGGCTTCACTGGCACAAGGCAACCTGGATGAGCGGGTGCCGGAAAACGGCAGCAGAGAAATTAAAACCCTGGCGGCTACATTCAACCAGATGGCGGCTGCTTTACAGAAATTTGAAGCCAACCGCAAAGCAATGACTGCGGATATCGCCCATGAATTACGGACGCCGTTATCCGTACAAAAGATCAATCTGGAAGCCCTGCAGGATGGGGTATATCCCCTGACTCTGGAGAGTTTGCAACCGATCATTGATCAAAATGAATTACTTACCCATTTGGTGCAGGATTTACGAACCCTTTCGCTGGCTGAAGCAGGTGAGATAACCCTGGAGAAATCCAGCATGGGCGTTTTGCCATTACTGCGCAGTTTACAGGCTCAGTTTAATCAACAAGCCCAACAGCGCCAGATTCAGTTGACGCTTTCCCCGGATTCCTTAGATCTTCAAGTCTTTGCGGACCCGACCCGGATTGCTCAAATTCTTACCAATTTATTGCAGAATGCAATGCGGCATACGCCTACAGGCAGTCAGGTGATATTATGTTGCTTGGATGCAGGGACGCAGGTTGAGATTATGGTCCGGGATACAGGGGAAGGCATTCCTGAACAGAATCTCCCCTATGTTTTTGAGCGTTTCTACAAAGTGGATAAATCGCGCAGCCGATCAGAAGGTGGCTCGGGGTTGGGGCTTGCCATAGCCAGGCAGTTGGCTGAATTGAACGGCGGCAGTTTGACGGTTAAAAATCACCCAACCGGGGGAGCCGTTTTTTCACTCACTTTACCGAAATCAGCTTAACGAATTCATAAGATCTTCATTTCTCCTACAATTCTTCTACAGACCCGTCCCTTATGATTAGGATATCAAACAAAAATAAATCACAGCAACGTCTGTGCAAGGAGAAATATAATGAAAAAAAGTTTTCTGTTATCCATAGTTGTAGTCAGTGTTTTATCCATGGCTTTGATGGCCTGTTCACCAGCGGATGCAGTGCAAGCTGCAACAGATAGCCGACGCGGACCCGGGAATGATCCATTGGTTGTGCCCTCCACTACGGACGGAACATTATTAGGGCAGGGATACGGTCAAGGCGTTGGTACCGGTATGCGCGGCACAGGGGGTGGTTATGCAATTTCCCCATTAACCACAGAAGAGAGTGCTGATCTGATCCGTGCAATTGAAGAAGAATATAATGCACGTGCCCTATATGAAAGTGTAATCGCTACGTTTGGCAATGTTATTCCTTTCCCTGAGATTGTGGCATCAGAAACTTATCATGCTACTGCCCTGGTTCGTCAGGCGGAGAAATACGGATTGACAGTCCCTGCCTATACCCCCGCTGAATTTCCTGCTTTTGCTTCATTGACAGAAGCCTGCCAGGCGGGCGTGAATGCTGAAATTGCGGACGCTGCCCTGTATGACGAATTGATCGCAGCCACAACGCACACTGATCTGATCCGGGTTTACACCAATCTGCAAAACGCTTCCCTGACCAGCCATTTACCTCAATTTGAGTTATGTAACTAAATTAATTTTCTAGTAAAAACAAAAAAGAGGCTGCCGATATGGCAGTCTCTTTGCACTTGCACAGCTGATGTCCCACTCGTTATAATTGCATATTCGTAGTTAATGGAGACTTGCCATGGATCTGTTTGTTGAATCTGCTGTTGCCCTGATTACCCTAATTTTATTGGAAATTGTATTGGGCATGGATAATATCATTTTTTTGACAATCCTTTCAGGAAAACTTCCGCCTGAAATGCGTACCAAGGCTCAACGGCTGGGACTGGGACTGGCCGTCATCACCCGGATTGGATTATTGTTTTCTCTCACTTTATTGACCCGTTTGACGGCTCCGTTTTTCAGTGTGTTTGGATTTGATGTAACAGGCAGGGATCTGGTAATGCTGGCGGGCGGTTTATTTCTGCTGGCGAAAAGCACCACCGAGATTCAGGAGAACCTGGAATATCATGATCACCGTGAAGAAGTTCAGGCGCAGCAAAAGCGAAAGGCGGCCACTTTTTGGGGTGTGATTATTCAGATTGCCTTGCTGGATATTGTTTTTTCACTGGATTCCGTAATTACCGCTGTGGGTATCTCCAATCAATTATGGGTCATGATTACTGCCATTGTCCTGGCGGTGATTGTGATGATCTTGTTTGCACCCACTTTGAGCGCTTTTATTGATAAGCATCCTTCTTTGAAAATATTAGCCCTCTCCTTTTTGATGCTGATCGGGTTTTCGCTGGTGGCTGAGGGATTGGGGCAGGAGATTCCCAAGGGATATATCTATTTCTCCATGTTTTTTGCCATAGGGGTGGAAATGATCAACATGCGTTATCGGAAAGTGAATGCCCACCCTGCTGAGGATAAGCCAAAGATTGTGGAAAATTAACCTAAAAGGGTTGTCTAAAAAGATCATTTTCGATGAATGCTGCTGCTATATATACGGGTAAACATCCAAATCATAAACACCACAAGTAGCGGCAATTCGTGAATTGCCGCTACTTTGTAGACAGCCTCTTTATTTTTTATCCTGCTGCTGATACTTTACGGATTTCTTTGATTGCCCAAACATAATGGCTGCAGGTGGCTGAAACAAAATATGTACCCATGGCGTTCTTATTTGTCCAGGGATAGATTTCCGGAGTGAACATTTCCGCTTCATCGACAGACTGCACAATAGCGAGTATTTCAGCATAAGAGGCATGAAAGCCACGCAGGATATCAGCCAACGGCTTTTGTCGGTCGCGTTGGTAAAACATCTGATTTAATTCCGGAATCTGGCGCCAGTTATAGCCATCCAATGGCAAATGCGGCTGCTCCCCTTTTACTCCTGCACGGTACCACCCAACGACCAGCTGTTCCCAGGCGCTGAGATGAGCCAGAACGTCTTTGATGGCGTAACCGTAAGTCTCATGATGCCGGGTTATTTCTTCTTCCGATAATAAGGAGATTCGGTCCAACAGGTTTTGATGTTCAATTTGAATCTGTTCGAGGAGGATTTTTTTGTTTGTAGGTCTGGGCATGAAATGCTCCTTTGCGAGGGGTGATAGAAGGTAAACAGGATTCTTCCTGATGGGTTCTATTATACTGATGGATGAATTTTCACTGGCAGGTACCTCATGGGGAAAAAAAGGTGATTATTTTTGGTACTATAGAGGATTGGAAAACCTATTGATCAAAAAGAAAAGACCACTCAGATTATTCCGAGTGGTCTTGGAATTTAGACATGGTTTCAAAATGACTTAATCGAGGTTGATTTCCGGTTTGATAGGATCAATAGGCAATGATTGAAGAGGAATCTGAATTTTCATGGCAGCAAAGAAACTGATAATTGCGATACAAACGCCCAACATAAAAACATATTGATAGCCAAATACATTCCAGATCAGACCGCCCAATAGTGCGATGGAGATCGAGAAGATATGATCAATGGTGACGCCAGCGGTCAAAGCTGCCTGAACGTGATCGGGCTGCTTGGCAATCTTTTTTATGTACATGGCACGGGCCATATTGACGGACATCAGCATCTGGTCCAACAGGAAACAAACACAAATAATCAGGAATGCAATATTTTCGGAGAATGTATCTTTGGCGTAGGCATATCCCAAGCAAACCAGAATCAAGAGTACGGCCTCGCTAATCAAAACCTTGCGTTCCCCCAAGTGATCAATGGCCCAACCCAATAAGGGTTGGAACAGAATACCGATCACCCCGCCAATGGTAAGTAAAGTAGCCAGTGTTTGGGTAGGTTGATTGAAAATCGTGACCAGCACCCAGGGGGCAAAGGTCATGAACAATTGTTTTCTGGAGCCGTAGAGAACGGTCAGGAAATAATACAAACGGTATTCTTTGTGCAATGTAAGGAAAGCTTTCGGTACTTTGGTTTCCTGCGGTTTCATCTTAAACATGATGAAGGATGCCAGCAGGAAGATGACGGCCACAAGGATGTAGGTTTTTTGAAAATCAAATTTCAGATAACGAAAGGCCAGGTAAACAAAGAAGCTACCGGCAATCACCGCTGCATTGCGTAAAGCGTTTAATTGTCCCAAGCGTTTTCCGGTGTGTCCTTCATGGGAAAGTTCCATGCCAATGGAGGAAGAGATGGGGATGAAGAGATGCTGTCCCATGCTATACAGGAATAACCAAATAAGCATCACTGCATATGATTTGGACAATACGCCCAGGCATAAGGCACCGACCGCGCTGAAAATCAACGCGACACCTCCCAGGCGCCGACTGCAAAAGAACCAGAGCAAGGCGGAAACGAAAACCACCAGGAAGCCAGGCAATTCGCGTGGAAATTCCAAAAAGGAGCGTTCAAAGCCGGTTAAGTGAAAGCGAGCATCCAGAAAATTGTTAAAGGTGGCATCCACCATACTATAAGCAAGGCCCATGAGGGCGGAAGCAACAGCAAATAATTTTAATTCGCGGGGCATGTGGGAAAGGCGGTTATAGAATTTTTCCATGCGGCATCTACGATTTTTAATTAGGATTCCGTAATTCTAACATAGGCTGATTTATTTCCGGAAAAGCCCTGTAAAAAACCACCTGTTTTCTTATAAAGAATTGATAGGAAAACAAGCGCCAAAAGGGTACTATGGAAGTGAGTTTAGAATTAGAAAGGAGTGAAAACAGGATGGCATCCATTGGCAGCGGACAGTTTTTAGCTTTAGAAACCTTTAAAAAGAACGGACAAGGGGTGGTTACCCCGGTATGGGTATGTGAAATTGATGGAAAACTGTATGTCTGGACCGAAGGCAGCAGTTGGAAAGTAAAACGGATTCGAGCACGGGGGAGTGTCACTATTGCCGATAGTGATGCGCGTGGAAATCCGAAAAGTGAATGGCAGAGCGCCGAGGCTCGTATTTTGGAGGATGAAGAATGGATTGCGAAGGTGAAGAAAGGGATGACCAAAAAGTACGGCCTGCAATTTCATTTAATCAGTCTTTCCCAATTATTTTCACGCCGTAAAAGCACCCGGGTTGTTTTGGAAATTGTTCCTTCAGTTTAGTTGGTTGATCTAAAGGTTGTATTTTCTGTAAAAAAAATGTCTACTTGCACAAAAAAAGATACGTTATTGATGCACCCTGGAGGAGATGAATGAATCAAAGCTATAATTGGAATGGTTCATATTCAAATCCAGTAAAAGGACGCTCATATGGCAGCAGCTTTGATGGTACATGACAGCGGGTTATTCCTGATTTTGTCTCCAGTTGTGTTGTTTTTATCGTTATTGGGCTTGGCTCTATTGATCTCAGCCATTGGATTTTATCGGTTTATTTACTTTATCAGCGTGGGGTACGGATTTGCCATAACCGGCATGGCGGTTTTTCTACTGCTGTTTTTTGGGGATTGGCTAAATTTGTCCTTCATACTGCACAGCGGCATATTAATTCTATATGGCTTGCGCCTGGGGCTGTTTTTACTTCAGCGTGAATTCAAACCCGCATATCGTAAAGAGATGGCCGCCACTCAGCGCGAAACCTCCCCCATAGTCGGCTGGGGAAGAGTTGGCGTCTGGCTGATTGTTTCCGTGCTTTACGTGTTGATGATATCACCGCTGGTTTTTCAAGGACTCGCTGCTCAGCCAGACTTTTTCTCCTACCTGGGGGTTTTCGTCATGGCAGCAGGCATCAGCCTGGAAGCTCTGGCGGATCGTCAAAAATCGACTTTCAAACAAAAATCCCCTGCCGCCATTTGCACCAGCGGATTGTTTTCCTGGGTGCGTTGTCCTAATTATTTTGGTGAAATAACTTTTTGGACTGGAAATTTCATCAGCGGACTTGCCCTTTACCGGGGTTGGGGTACCTGGCTAATGACAATCGCTGGTTTGGTTGGGATCATTTTTGTGATGTTGGTCTCCACGGTGCGTTTGGAGCTAAAACAGGATGAACGATATGGGGATGACCCGGCATATCAGGTGTATCGCAGTCAGGTGCCGCTGATATTGCCTTTTGTTCCCCTCTATTCTTTGAAGAGATTGAAACGGATTACTTCTTTAAGAGTGTGAGCTGGAATAGAAACAAAACGGAGGATGACTAACTCAGGCATCCTCCGTTTTATAAAATCTGAAAGTTACCCTATCCAGGAAAGAGCGTACTGAAGATCTCCGGGGCGTATTTTTTTACACTTTCCGAGGCAATGCCGTTGGTATGGCATATCTCTGCGTAGGCATCCACAGCCGGGCGGTGCAGACGGGTTTGTGTTTCTATGTCCAATCCCCACAACCCAAAGCGCTGACTCCAACCTCTTTCCCATTCAAAATTATCCACCAATGACCAATGGAAATAGCCTTTGATGGGCCAGGTGTAGTTGATGCCCCGCCACATCTGATGAAGATGTTCATACAGATAGCGGGTACGCATTGTATTGGAAGAGTCCTCGACACCGTTTTCGGTAATGAGGATGGGTTTGTTAAATGAATTGCACCATTTCAAAGCCTGATAAAACCCTTTTGGTTCCAGGGCAATAAAACCGGTCTCACTTAATGGCGAAGCAGGGTTGTAGAAACCACGATAAAACATATTCTTCACAGCCAGGGGTTTGAAGGCAATATATTCCCGGGTGTAATAATTTAAGCCAATAAAATCCTGGGTGTTGGCTGCCTGCGGGATGTTTTCCTTACGAAGAGCGAATTCAAAGCGGCCGGTTTGGGCAGCATTGGCAAATCCTTCGTTAAAATTTTTGGAGAGAAATTTTGCCATCATTCGGTCCGCTGGAAATCCGGTATGGGCAGGTTCAAATTTCCTGTAATGATGCGCGAGCCCTACTCTGGCTTGTGGTTGAATTTTTTTGATGGCATGGTAGGCAGCAGCATGACCTTTCACCATATTGCACATTACCGTATAAGCAGCTTTGAGATCATTTTTTCCGGGAGGAAATCCGCCGCCCAAATAGCCACCGTGGGTATAAACATTGGGTTCATTGATGGTCACCCAAAGGGTCACGTATTCTTTCAGCGCCTCGACAACTTTTTTGGTATAAGTTTCAAACCAGGGGATGATCTGATCGTTTTCCCAGCCCCCCTGTTCCATCACCCATAAAGGATCGCTAAAATGGTGCAGGGTGACCATGGGGGTCATGTTGCGTTCGATCAATCCGCGGATAATCTGGCGATAGTAGTCCAGCGCGTTTTCATCCCAGCGGTCAATTGGGCGGGCTGAATACGGCTCCACTCAATCGAAAGGCGATGAGCGTTTTGTCCGCCCTTGGCTGCCCGGTCAAAATCTTCGCGCCATCTACCGCCCCACCAATCGCAAGCTAAACCGGCTTTTTGGCCCTGATGAATTCTTCCTTCCTGGTTCTTCCCAGAACGACCAGTTATTGTTTTTGTTTTGACCTTCTACCTGATGAGAGGCAGTCGCGCAGCCCCACAAAAACCCATCAGGGAAAAAGTAAGTTCCTTCCGGCATGGCATCCTCCAAAAAAGATTAACTTGTCTAATTATAGATGAGGTTATGCTTGAACAGGAGGTTAAGCAGGGGATGAGTTAAGGTGTGCCAAATGAATACAGGTATAATTGCTTTATCCGAATCTATGGATGTGGCCGGCAAAGAAGAACTTGATTACCCGCCCCATACTAATCAATGTGAACTAGCGCCAGGGAGTGTCAATGTTTGAATCATCTGCTAAAAGTGAGAACATACGTCAACCAGGGCAGTGGCGCTTTATACTGGGCGGGATATTAATTGCATTTGCCATCCTTTATCTTATCATCACCTCCACGAAAGCCAATGCTCAATATTTTCTCACCATTGATGAACTTCTTGAGCAACAAGACACTATGGTGAACCAAGCAGTACGAATTTCCGGAGCTGTATTTGGCGAAAGTATCCAGGTAAATCCGGATACACTGGAAATTCGATTTAGAATGGCAAATATTCCCGGGGATTTGAAAACCATTGATCAATTGGGTGGGATCACCACTGTGCTGCATGAAGCAGTAACCGAGGGATCAGTTTCGACGCTTGACATCGTATATACCGGGGTGAAACCTGATTTATTAAAAAATGAAGCCCAGGCGATCGTCACTGGTACTCTGGGTGAGGATGGGGTTTTTCATGCGGATGAATTGTTGTTAAAATGTCCCAGCCGCTATGAAGAAGCCTTGCCGACGCAGAGCGAATAATCCATGATGGCGGAACACAAATGATAGTTGATATTGGTTTCGGAAGTCTTCTCATTGCATTTATCCTTTCCGGGTATGCCGCTGCAGCTTCCTGGGTTGGAAATAAACAGCAAAAATCTGTCTGGATCAATAGTGCACGCGCTTCGACAATTTTGATCTTTCCGGTCCTGAGTTTGTCCATGTTGCTCTTACTTGTGCTGTTAGCTAATGGTAATTATGAAGTGCAGTATGTGTACATGGTCAGCGCAGAAGCGATGCCGTTTTATCTCAAATTAACTGCGCTTTGGGGCGGACAGGCGGGTTCCCTATTGTTTTGGACCTGGATGCTCTCTGTTTTTGGCTATACGGTTATGATGAGAAAATGGAACCGGGATCGTGATTTTCTGCCCTGGATTATTATCATTCTTTCCATCATTCTGGCATTTTTTATCGGGTTGATCGTTTTCTTTGAGAATCCTTTTATGCGTTTTTGGCAGCTGCCGGGCGGTTCACAGGTCGTTGCACTGTTAAAACCCAATGCAGGTGTTTTACTCAGCCCGTCGGATGGTCGAGGGCTGAATCCCTTATTACGCCACCCTGGGATGATATTTCATCCTCCGGCGCTCTATTTGGGATTTACCGCTTTTGTTATTCCCTATGTGTTTGGCATGGCCTCATTGATTCTTGGCCGACGGGATGATCAATGGATTAGGATTTCGCGTCCATGGGCTATTTTGGCCTGGCTTTTTTTGTCTGCGGGTTTGCTGTTGGGAAGCCGTTGGGCGTATGATGTGCTCGGTTGGGGGGGGTATTGGGGCTGGGATCCGGTGGAGAATGCCGCTTTTATGCCCTGGCTATTAGGTACTGCTTTTTTACACGGCATCATGGTTCAGGAAAAGTTGATGCTGTTCAAACGCTGGAATATGATTTTGATTTTATTAACCTTTTCGATGGTTATGTACGGCACCTTCTTAACCCGCTCCGGTGTTTTTTCATCCGTTCATGCCTTTGCGCAAAGCGCCATAGGCCCGGCTTTTTTTGTTTTCATTGGTTTGATGTTAATGATATCCATGGCGCTTGTCTTTCTGCGTTGGGGATTGTTGACATCGGAAGGAGGCCTGTATTCAGTTTTCTCACGGGAGTCCCTTTTCTTATTCAATACCGTAATCTTTTTTGGTTTGTTTTGTGTCGTATTTTTAGGTGTCAATTTCCCTTTGTTGTCCGAGCTGTTTACCGGACAAAAAATGACAGTCGGTCCTGTATGGTATGAACAGACGACAGGACCTCTTTTTGCGGTCCTGCTTTTCCTGATGGCCATTGCTCCGCTTTCCTCCTGGGGATATTCCACCTGGAAAACAATGCTGAACGCCATACGCGTACCATTCTTCTTCTCATTGCTGATTACCGGATACATTTATTTTATTGGCTTTCGCTATTGGGCTGCCATTCTTGGCTACTGGTTGGTTTCCCTTTGCCTTTTGATCTTGTTTTTTGACTTTATTACTGCCTATTACTCACGGCAAAAGTATCATCAGGAATCTGTCGGCAGGTCTTTATGGCATTTGGTGCGAGTCAATCGGCGGCGGTATGGCGGCATCCTTATTCATATCAGCGTGGCGTTAATGAGCATTGGCATTTTGGGTATTGAATTAAATCAAACTGAGACGCAAGCCAATCTTACTATTGGAGAATCCATCAACCTTGGGACATATTCCGTTCAATTAAGATCGATAACAGAATTTGATCTGGAAGATGGGCGTAATATCGCCAGAGCAGAAATGCGGGTTTCTGAAAATAAAAAAACAATTGCCATGCTTTATCCTCGGCGGGATTATTATTACACCTCTCAACAAGCAATAACCATACCCGGCATTTACAGTTCGCTGAACGATGATTTGTACGTTGTGTTGGTAGACTGGGAACCGATTAACAGCAATCAGGCAACTTTCAGGGTTTATCGGAATTTATTTATCAATTGGTTGTGGATTGGTGGAATAGGCTTGTTGTTGGGGGGAGGACTATCTTTTGCAACAAGGGTACTGCACAAGAAAATCCGCAGTGAACCTCAATAAGTCATTTTCTCAGTACGGGACAGCTAATTGCGCCAGCGTGAGTATGACAGCCTTTGAAATGTCATTTCCATATTGACTGTTAATATTGGCAATCGTATCCCCATTTTGATGGTAGAACGGGTTGGGATCGTTGGTTGGACAAATATCTCCGCCTTGCTGGTCAAAAAAATTCTCGCTGACGGCAATTGCCGGGATTTGTTGTGCCCAAAATGCGGCATGATCTGAACGATCGGTGGCACTTTCAAAAAGCAATTCCGGCTGTAAGTTGATCTTATAATTGATGATCGTCTGCTGCATTAGGCTGCCAATCTGTTGACTTTTCGAATCCGTTCCGGCATGAATTTCAAAACAACCATCGTTATTGGAATCGTAGCCGATCATATCCACATTGATTACACCCTTAATATTTTGAAAGTCATGATCTTGAAGATAAGCACGGCTGCCCTGCATATGGATTTCTTCCCCGCTAAAGAAAACAATTTCAATGGTTTTCTCGAAGGATTCATTGGAAAGCAAACGCAGTGCTTCGAGCAGCACAGCAGTACCACTGGCATTATCATCGGCTCCCGGAGCCAAGAGTAGTGCATCACCTTCCCGAACCACGATGCTGTCAAAATGGGCGGTTAGCAGGATTTTTTCTTCGGGAGTTTTCTTTCCTGGAATCCGTACAATTAAATTCTGCCAGGTATAGGATTGCTCAGCATCGGTATAAGTATATGGATCAATTTCGATTTGATCCGCTTGCACATAGGGAAGTACCTGCTCAACCAGATACGGCATTACTTGAGCTTCAGGATAATCGAGGAACATGGCGTAACTGTAACGTGAGCGAAGAAAGGTTTCCTGCCCGCGAATGATCACGGGTTGTGCACCTGATAATTGTTCGATCCAATGCTGCCACTGCTGGGGATCGGATTGCTGGAGCACCTTTTGATCTACAGGGAGATAGATGCTTTGCTGTACAGTCTGAACCAAATCTTTTGGATTGCGAATGGCAGGCAGATTGCATGAGACCTGTACCACCATCAAGAGCAGCCAGATTGATAGAACCACACGAAAAAAGAATTGTTTTTGCTTAATCTTCATTCGCATATACTATAATGGGTAGAGAACAATCATGCAAGTTTTATGATCAGATTGGGTTTGAAAATATTGGTAAAGGCAGTAAATGAACAGAAATATTCGAAATCAGATTCTTCTTGTTTGCTTTATTTTTTTGTTTGTTTTGACAGGGCCAGTCCATGCGCAGGATAGAATTACGACTCCATCCGACGATGAAGTAAATGCAGTGGCCGGTGGTCTATATTGTCCAGTTTGTGAAAATGTTCCTCTGGACGTTTGTGGAACACAGGCCTGTATTCAATGGCGTGAATTGATTAGCGAACAATTGGCACAAGGACGAACTTCCGAAGAGATTCAACAGTATTTTGTTGAACGATACGGTGAGCAGGTATTGGTTGAACCTCCCTTGCGAGGTTTTAAGAGTCTGCTATTTTGGTTGCCCTCTGGAATGTTCGTAATTGGTATGGCGTTGTTAGTCCGAACCTTGCGTATGCGGCGTATCAAGTTATTGATCCAAGATGTAAAACCTGCCGATGAGATTGCTCCTTATGTGGAACGATTGGAAGATGAGTTGAAAACTTTTCAGACTAAATAATGGTGGAAGCAAGATATGATTGACCCGCTTGATGAAACTCAGGACCCAAATTTAACCTCCCGTCCTCCGCTTTGGATAATCCTAAGTTCGTTTGTCCTTTTATTGATATTTTTGGTATTTATTGGCTGGGGTTTGCAACATGCGCAGCAAACCCCGATCGTTATTGGGCAGGAAGCACCTGATTTTAACTTCACCTCTTTTGATGGACAACAATTCAGTAAAGAATCCCTGGCGGGCAAGATAGTCGTAATCAATTTTTGGGCATCCTGGTGTTTGCCGTGTGAAGATGAAGCTGTATTGCTGGAATCCAGTTGGCAATATTTCAAAAACCGCGAGGATGTTGTTTTTCTGGGTGTAGATTATGCAGATACACCTAAACAAGCAGGAGAATTTTTACAGACAAATCAAGTTACTTATCCAAATGGAATTGATAAAGGTTCCATGATGGCAAAAAACTATCGCATTCGGGGTGTGCCGGAAACATTCATTATTGGACGAGACGGGAAGATAGTGGCTGTAAAAATTGGACCAATCAGTTCGGAATATGAACTAATTGCATTGATTGTAGGACAGAATTAATGAAAAAAAGGGGCTATTAATGGAAATTGGGGCAATATTGGTTCTTCTGACTTTGCTCTTGCTGGTGGGGATGGTTGTTGCTCGGCCATTTTTTGATCAGGATTCCCAAGCTGAACAGTTGATAACGAAGTCGCTATCTCCAGAAAATGCACATGAAGGGTTCTCTGTTTTAATGATTCGACAGGAACAGATTCTTCAACAGCTTTCAGAACTGGAAAATGAATTCCAACAAAAAAAAATATCCCTTGCAGGGTATACCCATGCACGTCAGTTGCTCGTTTCAGAAGGAGCAAGGATTTTGCAATCTCTTGAACAGTTGGAAGCTGCCTCTATCCCGGAAGTAGAAGACCCACAATATGGAAATTTTGATCAACATGATGCCCAAATAGAGGAAATGATCAGTGCCCATCGCAAGAAGAATAACGAGCGGATGATTGGGTTTTGTCCAAAATGTGGAAAACCGGCTCAAAAATCAGATCAGTATTGTTCTCGTTGTGGATACAAATTAGAGCGGTAGATGTTAATGAGTGAAAAAGTGCTATGAAAAGACAACCCTTCGCCTTTGTATCCATTGGTTTATTGATTGCGATTGGCTGGCTTACACCTGTACTGATTTCGGGCTGCAGTGCAGGTATATTGGCGGATATAACCCCACCGCCATTGGAAGAAAATTCAAACATGATTCCGCCAGAACCTTTACGAACCGTTTTCCCTGTGTTTTCCCCTAATTCAGAAAAAGGAGCCCAGGTTTATGATCAATGGTGTGTTCGCTGCCATGGCAATTCAGGTCTGGGGAATGGACCGGAAGCGGATCGACTTCCCCTGGCTGTCCCACCTATTGGTCAAATTGATTTTATCCGGGAATCCAACTTGGTAGAATGGTACACTTCGGTTTTTAACGGGCACACAGACCGATTTATGCCGGGTTTTTCCATCAATTTATCCGACAGGGAAATTTGGGATGTTCTGGCTTATGTCTATTCCCTTGGGGTACCTGCCAGGGTATTTGAAGAAGGGCATCTAATCTACCTGGTTAATTGTGAAACCTGTCATGGAGAAAGCGGCGCAGGGGATGGACTGCAAGCAGCACAACTGGGTATTCGATTGCCTGATTGGACTGACCCGGCCTCTCTGGCTGGTTATTCGGATTTGCAGATTTGGAAACGAATTACCGCAGGAAATGACGAAGGGATGCCTGCGTTTATTGATACGTTAGATGATGACCAAAGGTGGGCTGTAACCTCTTTCATTCGCTCTGTTGGATTTAGCAATTCCCGCGCGTTCTACGAAACAAAGAAAACCCCGATTCCGGAATCATTAAATCTGGATGTCTTAAAAACACCTATTCCGGACAAGATTGATATTTTTGGAAAAGTCCGCAATGGCACTCATGGAGGCATTTCACTTGGTATTCGAGTTGCCCTGCAGGTATTTGAAGGAAAAAATCCAGTTATCCAACGGAGTACCATTATGGGATCGGATGGCAGCTATCGATTTGCGGATGTTGATTTAGTGAATGATCGGATATATCTGGTATCCGTTTTGTATGAGGGTTTGTTATTTAATTCTCAAGTGATTCGAGGGAGTGATATCTTTCCAAAAGAATCATTGGAATTGCCTGTGATCATTTATGATTCCACCACCCAACCTGAAAATCTGGTAGCTGAACGAGTCCACGTCTTTTTTGACTTTTCCCAGGCTTCCAAAATTCGCATTACGGAATTGTATAGCATCTCCAATATAAGTAGAGAAGTCGTTGTTCCAAAGAATATGAATACGCCGGTGTTAAAATTTTCCTTACCTACAGGAGCGATTAACCTGCAAGTTCAGGATGGTGATTTTGGTACACGGTTCATATTAACTGAGGATGGATTTGGGGATTTGGCAGAAGTCTATCCATCCCCAACGCAGCATCAAGTTTTCTTCCGTTACGATTTGCCATATGACCAACATAAGACCATGAATTTTTCGATGCCGCTTAACATTCAATCCGTCGTCCTTGCTCTTCCCGCGGACGGAGTTTCGCTTGAATCCAAACAATTAATCCCATCTGGTCAACGGACATTGGAGGGTGTTTCAATGCAGTTATTCGCTGCCAATGATTTACAGAAAGGGGAGGTAGTAGGGATTACCATTAACGGAAAACCTGGCAATAATGCAATTTTAGGCATAACTGAATATAGTAATTTATTGATTGGACTTACTTTTTTTGTACCTATTGTAGCAATATTTATTCTCTGGATAATCACTAATATGCGCCGTACAAAAAAGAGAAAGATACGACAAGAAGATATTGAATATGAAAAAATAACTTTGTTGGATGACATCATTGCCTTGGATGATTTATTCAGGGCAAACCAATTGCAGAGCGATGTGTATAGAAATCGACGAAATGAGATCTTAAGAAATTTAAAAGAAACCGTGAAACGAACGGATGTGACACTTAAATGATTCACCTCGATCAGGTCAGTAAAAGTATTGGATATCAAACGGTTCTATCAGAACTTACATTTTCAATATCCGAGGGTGAATTTATCTCAATTTATGGTCCAAACGGGGCAGGAAAAACCAGCCTGCTGCGCCTTTTGGCGGCCTTGTCCCGTCCCAGCCGCGGAAAGATTAAAATTGGCGGATTTGTTTTACCCCAGCAAGCTATTCAGGTTCGTCGGCTGCTTGCCTATTTGGGTCATGAGACGATGATGTATGGGAATTTAACCGCTTACGAGAACTTACAATTCTTTACATCAATTTATGATAAACCATTGAAGCGTGCCCAAATGATGGATTGTCTGGCACAAGTGGGGCTTTCACGCCGGGCTTCGGATGAGGTGCGTACTTTTTCAAGAGGGATGAAACAACGTTTGAGATTAACAATTGCGCTGATGACGGATGCGAAGCTGCTGCTGTTGGATGAACCCTACGCCGGATTGGATGAGGAAGGCACACGCGTTCTGGACACGCTGCTTTCCAATGCTCATCAAGCTGGGCGCACAATTCTGATGGTATCCCATGATTTAAGAGTGATTGGGCAATATTCAGATCGAGTGTTAAGCCTACGCAAGGGGAAAGCAGCCTGGATTCTTCCGGAGGCGTTAGGCATCCTGTCTGAGGTCGGGGGAGATAGGACAGAATGAAAACTTATTTCCGTATTTTGTCCTTTTTATTATGGAAAGAAATTAAATGTGAAATTCGCCGCAGGGAAATGTTTCCGTCGATGCTGGCATTCTCTGCTGTGATCTTGATTTTGTTTCATTTTACACTCTCAAGCCATGGTCAATTTGAAGCTGGTCCCACAGCAGGTGTAATTTGGGTGACTTTTGCTTTTGCCGGCATATTAGGCCTTAATCGTTCTTTGGCGCTTGAACAAGAAGCAGATTTGATGGACGGACTTTTAATGGCGCCGATTGACCGTTCCGTGTTTTTTTGCTCAAAATTATTAGCGAACTGGTTTGTCCTCTTACTCCTTGCTCTGGGATTCATTCCCATAAGCAGCCTCTTTTTTGGTTCCATGGTGCTCACTTTTCCGTTTGTTCTGGTTGTTTTGCTAGGAACGTTGGGATATGCCGTAACAGGCAGTTTGTTGGCAGGGTTGGCGATGCAGTCGCGGATGAGAGACACAATGCTTTCCATTCTCTTGTTTCCGGTTTTGTTGCCATTATTATTGGCTGCGGTGAAAGCAAGCAGCGGACTATTTCTGCAGCTTCGCAGCGCGGAAATTCTGCCCTGGGTCCAATTTATGTTGGTTTATGATGTCATCTTTTTTGCACTCGGGTTGATGTTGTATCCTGTGTTGTTGGAGGATTAAGTGTATTCTATTCCACGCTGGCAGAAAATTTTAGATATGATGAGCGGCGGATTTCTTGTGCTTGCCACGTTGATGGTTTTCTTTTACGCCCCTCTGGAATCCGTGATGGGGGCTGTGCAACGAGTGTTTTATTTTCATATTGCTGCGGGTTGGGTTGGCATGTTGAGCTTTTTTCTGGCGTTTGCTTCCAGTATTTTGTTTTTGATACGCAATGATATGCAATGGGATTGGCTGTCTGTTTCCGCAGTTGAGCTCGGTTTGGTTTTTATGTCGATTAATATTTTCACCGGCATGATCTGGGCCAGACCTATCTGGAATACCTGGTGGACCTGGGATCCACGTCTGACTACGGCCACGATCATGATCATAATTTATTGCGCATACTTTATTCTGCGGAGGGGGATAGAGCAGCCTGAGAAAATGGCGCGCTTTGGCGCAGTGTATGCCGTGATTGGTTTTGTTAGCGTGCCGTTAACTTTTTTATCCATTCGAGTGTTTCGTACCATTCATCCAATCGTAGTAGGTGGCGGCAATCTGAACTCTCCAAATGGTTTGGAAATGACAGTTCACATGCGTCAAACCCTGATTTTTGCTTTGATTGCTTTCACGATCTTGTTTTGCAGTTTTTTGACCCATCGCTACCGATTACAAATAGCTGAATACCGTCTGGCGCAAAAAAGATGGAAAGTCCTGAATGAAGAATAAGCGCTGGTTTGAGGAGAATACATGATGGCAGATACGATGAATTATATGCTCGCAGGATATGGCGGGATTTTTGGAGTATTGATTTTATACGCACTGAGCTTGATTATTCGTAGCGGCCGTTTTGCTGAACAAATGGCAAAACTGGAAGATGAACCAATAGCGGAACAACTCAAAGAAAGCTAGTTTATAAAACCCATTGCCAGTTTATCAGGATTATACATAAATTGAATATTGCATAGGCAATCATGAGGGCTGGAACAGGCCCTTTTTTGATGATAAATATATTGAAGAGAAGGGAAAAAAGAAAAGCAGGGAGGAGACTGATGATACGAAACGGAAGTAAACAGAAAAAAAATATGCGCACAAAACCCGCAAGAAGCGGAGGCATCATTTCTTGTCTTAAGGGAAGGGAATAAAAAAAGAGGAATCCGGTGGTGATGGGCGTTACAAACAAAGCAATGGGCAGCAAAGCCCCAAAAGCAGGCGCCTGGTTTAGATACGGCAGAGTGGCTGGTATTTCCTGAAGCAAGATTTCATTGGCAAACATAATCCCCCCCCAACTCCCCAAACCAAGGAGTAAACCGAGCAGCACTTCGCTGCCAGAAAGCCGCCACGAAAATATTTTAAGATCCGGGTGAGCCAGAAAAGCAATTCCAAAGACAAAAGTTTGCCAAAAATACGTGAATAAAAAATGCGGCAGTAGCATACGACCAACCGGTTGTGTAAATTCAGCAGGAGGGATGTTGGAAAATAGAGGAGAATTCCATAACAAAATTAAGAAACAGGGAAATACTAAAAATGTGAGAATTACCCACAGTGGATGATTTGCCCAGACGCTTACCCAACCTTTTGCCTGATTTAATTTCCAAAGGCTAAATAAAGAGAAGCAAAGGGCAAGGATTGCGATACCAATCAGGTAGGCTAATTGTGTTTGAATGTGTTGGACATTTCTAAAAAATAAAATAATCAGCAGCATACTGAGCAGTAAGAAGATCAGCAAAGCGCTGAAGAATTGTTTGTCCAAACGAAGGAGCTGAGATTTAAAGTAAGGTTTCATGGGTGCATGTCTATAATTTGGGGTATACGACAGCGGGAAGCCATTGGCTTCCCGCTGTTTTGCTTAATGATTTGCGAATTATCCGCCGCCCCAAATGGTTGGTGAACTGTAGGTTGTTGGTGTCCGGCTCTTGGTGGGTGTGGACGTATTGGATGGGGTAAAGGTTGTTGACGGAATTAGTGTTTGAGTTGAGGTGCGTGTATTGGTACCGGTACTGGTACTGGTACGTGTATTGGTACTGGTGTGTGTATTGGTGTTCGTCGGTACCAGGGTCTTTGTTGGCGTATCTGTTTTCGTTGGTGTATCTGTACGCGTAGGTGTGTCGCTGGGTGTGGAAGTACGGGTGGGTGTAAGGGTGTTCGTGGGTGTGCGAGTGACTGTAAAGGTATTCGTAATGGTTGGGGTATTGGTACGTGTGGGCGTATCGCTTGCTGTGAAGGTCCGGGTAGGTGTATTGGTAATCGTCCGCGTATTGGTACTGGTCGGGGTATTGGTAATTGTAGGCGTATTGGTTGGTTCCGGCGCCAGGGGAACCAGATATTGGCCGGTGATGATACTGGGGGATGGATTCAGGTATGGGCCGGTCCATGCAACGCTTAAGTGTTGACTACCTTCATGTTCTTTAAGGAGAGCCTCGATATAATACAATGTGCCACCAGTAAGCGTTATTGGATTCGAAATTTGTTCTGAATATTTATAGTAGCTCTGGTAATCTGTGTAAGGATTGCTGCCATCTGGTAGATATGCAATTAAACTGCCATTTGCTGGATTATCATTGGAACTGAGATACAATTTGCCCTGATTATTCGCAGCTAAATAGAAAGTGTAATCACCGTCAAATGGAGGGCAAAGATAAGCCCGGAAACGCTCCCCAAAATAATCATTGTTAGGTCCAGTGGTATCAAAGACTGTCAGATAATCATACCAATCAGGGTTGTATGGAAAGCGTGAGTTGGTGGTTAAATTTGAAACTAGATTGCCAGAGATCCCTGACCAATATTGACGTAAAAGACTTCCTGTATTAGCGCAAGTTTTTGGCGTGGGTACTTCTTCGGGCGTGAAGGGCCTTAGATATTTCCCAGCAATCAGTTGTGGGTCTTTTGTGTCCAGATCATTCGGTCCCTTCCAACCAACGGCAATATTATCTAAACCGCCACCTTCCTTATGCAGGGCTTCCGTGTAATATTCTTGACCGGCAGAGAGATAGATGTCCTTGGAACGGACAATACCACTAGAATCCCAAGCCATATCGCCTGTGTACCCATTGACGTAAGAAATTGGTGTGGGGTTAAGATTGAGCGGGTTTTCATCTGAACTCAGGTAAAGTTTACTTGCATCGTCACTAGCGATCCAGAATTTATACCAACCATCATATGGTGCGCAAATGTAGCCGCGGAAATATTGTCCATAATCATTTGCCCAATTTGTCGGCCCCTGATAATAAACCGGATTATCTTGACCTGAAGGTAGAAATGGAAAATTAGGCAAAGTGATTAAATTGTCTGTGGATGTACCAGTTACATCTGACCAGTATTGGCGCAAGATGGACCCTGTGTTTGCACAGGTAGCCTGAGTGGGCGAGGGCGTGAACGTGATGGTGGGAGTAAAAGTCGATGTAAGGGTATAGCTTGGTGTCAAGGTTGCTTCCAACGTGTCAGAAGGCGTGAATGTATTGGAAGGTGTAAATGATTTAGTGGCTGCCATCTGAATACCGCCGGTTAACCCAGTAACGCGGGAAGTACGGAATTTTTCCACCAGACCTTCACGCTGTGTGGAGAGTTTAAGGGTAGGCCACCAATTGCTGAGAAAAGGGGTGATTAGTTTGTGCCGGTAGGTGAGTATGATACGTACCCGGTCACCAGGACCGCCGGGGTCATCGATATATCTCAAAATCGAATTGGTTGGCGTATCTAACTCCTGACAATAGATGGGAAAGCGATTTTCATCGGTTTCAACAGGAGGGATTCCATCGGTGGTATCTTCATCATACCAGAAGCCGTTAGGGTTCAATTGATAGTAGGTGATTATATCTTTATGGTTGGAACAGGTGGAAATGGCAAAATAACCCGGTGAAGTGGGATTTCCGCGAAATAGTTGAGAAAGGATATCTCCATTGACGTCGTGAGCGTTATCCAAATATGCCAGGTAATCACCAGAGACTGCAGGCTCTTGATCCAGTGAGATACCGGCAGCCCCGGCGATCACATTTTCACGAATGGAAGGCATACGCGCAAAGTCCTGCAATTCAATGGTTTTCAAGTCAAAATCAACAATTTCATCTCCCGCATTCGGTCCGCTTAAGTATTTTTCCGGGATTATACAATCGAGGGTTCCATCCTGATTATCCAAATCGGTAAAACCCAGAGCGGCTGCGGCTTCATCACAATATTGGATATTGTATTGCCCGGTGATGGCATAACGCACACCAAAACGCGCGCCGTTTTCCAAGGCCAGCCAGGCTTGCATGATACGTCCAAATTCAATGATGCCGAACATCAGCAGGAGTAAAATCGGCAGCGCCAGAGCAAACTCCACAAAGGATTGGGCAGGATGCTGCCGAATGTGCAGTTTTATTGTGTTTTGAAATCTAGTTAACCTTCCCATGGTCTTTCTCCAACCCCAGAACTTATTGCGTGATCCGGGTGTAAATACGCCCGGCAATATCTTCAAAAATCGGTAATAATTGATCCCCATCCGGGGCATAATAATATTGACCACAGTCTTTGGTTGTGGCAATGTCTTTACATGGATCGGTCGTGCGATCCCCATCATCGCCAACAGCGGCCATATAACGCAGGAGTTCTTCACCAACCGCTACGCCGTAAACTTCATCGCCTGCCCCTCCCAGAGCGATGCTGTAAATGGCAATATCATTTCCGCGCAATTCCTTTGTGTTATCAGATTTGACCAATGCAGTCGAGTCGATCATGTCCTGGGTGAAATCATAGACCGTGTAATGATTATCCAATGGATTAGCGACTTCATGAATACTATCCGGTGGGCATGTGAGTGGATCATCGTCAATACAATAGCGTTCATCGGGGGCGATATGCGTATCAATGCACCAGGGAGGCTGCCAGGTTTTGTCAAATTTATAATTATCGTCCATCACACTTGTACAAAAGCCATTTGGAAATTGGGTGGGAACAAGTTCTGGATCTGTATTGTTGGTTTCGGTGGTATTGGCAGCTCCATCAGATAGAAAGACCATTACCCAAACAGCATTAGGACGGCCATAAAGTTTTAAAATATTGGAGCCGGTTTTCATGCCGCAGCCGGTGCAGGTGGAATTGATGCCGAGGGAATGATGTTTGGGGTTTGTCAGCCAGTTATCGGCTTCATCCGTATCCGCTGAGGTATAGACACCATCCATGTCAAAGTCATAGGCGTCTAACAAATTATCATCGTCACAAGGCACACCACCCCAACCGAAAGGATCTTTGGTATCATCCCATCGGTCATTGTCCAGCGTACAACAATTATCCCCAGTGGAATCGACAGCACATTCCGGATAATCAATGTCTCGGCCATCGCCGTCCCGGTCATCCGGATTGATGGGGTTATATACCGATCCACCAAAGTCAGGTGCGAAAGCGCGGTCATACCAGGTTGACCAAATTTTTGTCGCAGGTGGATCATCATAAAGTTGGATGGCATCAATCGTGTCTAAAACGGTAATATATGCGTCATCTGTGCTGATGAGCGGGTCATCGGTAAATTTATCGCTAAGCGCAACATCCTCGCCATTAGAATTGTCAATAATGTGGGTGCTGGCTACACTGTCGTAGGTAACAATGGCTACCTGGTCATAACCTTCATAGAGGCTGTCTACCAGCGCTTTGGCGGCAGTTTTTGCAGCCAGCAGGGGCTGGCAGCTATTGTCGATATTACAACCCGTTGGGGGATCGGTCTGGTTGGGATCATAATTGCCACCCGTAAAGCCCGGGGTTTTATTTCCCATGGATTCCGAAACGTCAATCACGATGACCAGATCCACCGGAGCGGCTTCAGCGATGGAACTGGTGGTTAAGGGAACTTGACCAAACCCTAATAATTGCATGAAATAAAGCGGCGCAGCCTGGGTGGCATCCACCCAGATTAATTTTTTCGGGGAATAAATGGTAGTATCTGGACAGACAGCAGCAAATGATGGCGCGAGCGTGGCCAAGTCGGGTGTCAGACAATCGTAAACATGCAAGTCAACATTGGTCATATCCACGTTGTGAAGCAGAAGAACTTCTTTGGCAGCTTGGGTCATATTTTCCAGGGTTTTTCCACTTTTAAAATCGTTGGCAGCAGAAACGGCTGCGGAGTCCACGGCGCGTTTGAGACGCGCATGGGTTAAATAAAGCGAGGCAGCATCAATGGCTAACCCCATAAAGACAGCCAGCGCCAGCAACGCAGCGCCAAAAATGATCAGAATCTGACCTTTGGAAGCAGAGGAATGAAGCTTACGGCGATGGTGGGCTGGGTCTGGGTGTAGGTGTCGGCGCAGCCGCGGGAAGAGACATAAGGGTGTATGCATGTAACCTCAAGGGATCTGGAAAAACTAAGGCCAATTTTAATACTTGATGATAACAATAGTAAAGTTCTACCGCTACAAAACCTTTGCTGTGAGGGGTGTTGACATCGCTGTTTAATCGTTCCGTGACGGTGGTGATGGTGTAATAGGGCTCTGTCTTGACGACATTGTCTTGACAATCTTTAGCCCAGTTGTCTTTGGGGTTGGAGGGGTCGCTAATGTTGGAAAAAGCCCAATAGCCATCGGGCTCGGGCCAGGCATTTTTCACCGCGTAAGTTCCCCCTTCATCGCTGACGCTGAAAACCGAGATGACAATATCATCGGTATCCGGGTCAAGAACAACAAATGGATTTACCCCATTACAAAATGGATCATTTGCTATACAGCTTGCTGACCCTTCAGGGGGAGAAAAGACACAGGCGGTGTCATAATAGAAAAAGAAGGGTGTGTTTTCTCTGCAATCATAATCCGGGGTTGTGCTGTCAAAAGGATCGCGGACGGAGGCAAAACGGGCGGCCTCGCGGGTTAGATCCAATAGATCCAGATATTGGGAGACCATGAAAGAAAGCTCAACAACCCCTAAAAGAATCATGATCAAGACAGGCAAAATGAGTGCCAATTCTACAAAGGATTGCGCTTTTTTTAGCTTCGGATGTGACGCTATTAATTTCTTATAGTTTTGTATGAGTGATTTCATACGCTATTCCCTGTTTTAATCTATGAGATCTGTTTATACAATACTTGATTAGCCTTGCTTCGTCAATCGTTGCGCGGGCATATTTAGACATTGTAATGCGCTGTGTACCTAATTGTAACAAAAACACGACAAAGCTGTGGTATTGGAACTGGGTATGTTTATTTTTATGGTTCAGTAGAAAACAACCTGTTAATTTTCAACAGGTTGTCAGTTTGATGTGATTACTCTATACTGCCTATAATAGAACAAATATTCAATAAATCATGCGGGGTCGAATGGAAAATAGCGAGCATTTGGGTGAAGAAATTAAATATCTACGGCGTTTGATCCAGCTGGTACGGGATGAATTTACGGAAGACATTGAGATTCACCAGTTAATCAATGTGTTGGATGCCGTAGGGAAGGCCACGAACCGCCTAGCCACCTTGATCAAGGCACAACAGAGTTTGGGCGAGGATGAAACGTTTGCCGCCGCCCTGGCAGAAGCCGTGCGGGACGTGGTCAATGATTTTAAAGGCAGGGGGTAAGGATAGGAGACCGGCCGTGAATGCATCGGGTTCTGAGATAGGTTTGCCAGTGGATCAAATGGATCCTGGCTGCTCCTTGGTTCATCAGGCCGGTCTGCCTCATTGGAGGAAGGATGCAGGACGAAAGTGCACAGTTGATTGCGGAGCGATTGGGTCGGGCTATGGATGGGCTGCGGGCGGAATTGAAAGAAATTCGTGTCGGGCAGGCTCATTTGCTGGCGCTGAGTGATCAGCGCCTGGGCCTGTTGGAAAAAATGGCGGCAGATCATGAAGAGCGCATTCGGCGAAATACGGAGGGGGTGACGCGCTTTTCCGTGGCCGCCGGCGGATCGGGATTAGTTTCCCTGGCTGCTTTTGTGAAATCGTTCCTTGGGAATCTTTTACCATGACTGAGCGCAAAATGAAGCAAGATTTGACCTTCCTGTTAAAGGATATCGCGGTATTTTGTGAGCGGGCCTCCGGTTTACAATTGCGATCTTACCAATTGGCGGCAGCTCAGGCGGTGATTGCGTCTGTTTTACTGCATCGCGGCCAGAGTATTGTGGTCATGTTTCCCCGGCAGTCCGGAAAAAATGAAGTCCAGGCGCAGATTGAGGCCTATTTGCTTTCCGTGTTATCCACCCAATCTGCGGAGATGGTGAAAATTTCGCCCACCTGGAAACCGCAATCGTTAAACGCGATGCACCGCCTGGAACGGGTATTGAAAAAGAACCTCATCACACGCAGGTTGTGGTGCAAGGAAAATGGTTATTGCTACCGCATTGGGCAGGCTCGTCTGGCTTTTCTTTCCGGCAGTCCGGAGGCGAATATCGTGGGGGCCACTGCCAATGCTTTGTTGGAAGTGGATGAAGCCCAGGATGTCAGCATCGAAAAGTATGACCGGGAGATTGCGCCCATGGCTGCCAGCACCAACGCAACGCGTGTCTTTTGGGGAACCGCCTGGACCTCGCAAACCTTGCTGGCTAGAGAACTGGAAGCAGCCCGCGAGGCAGAGCGGCAGGATGGACTGCAGAGGGCGTTTATCTGCACTGCGGATGAAGTTGGAGCAGAAGTAGCAGCGTATCGCGTCTTTGTTGCCAGCCAGGTAGTGCGCTTTGGACGCAACCATCCCATGATCCGTACCCAGTATTTCAGTGAGACCATAGATGAAGAGAGCGGCATGTTCCCTGCCCAGCGCATGGCGCGGATGTACGGAACCCATGCCTGGCAGGATCAACCCCGCCTGGGTCTGGGAGGCGATATTCCTCAATATGCCCTGTTGATTGATGTAGGCGGAGAGCCTCTTTCCACTGCCGCACTGACTGAAGACCAGCGGGATGCCACCGCACTGACGGTAGTGGAAGTGGACCCCAGCGGATTGGCGGATGAAGGGCTGCAGGCGGCGATATATCGCGTGGTGCATCGGCGGGTTTGGATCGGCACGCCGCACAATCAACTGTACGGGGAGATCCGCGCGATGGCTCAGCACTGGCAGGTGCAGGCCATCGTGGTGGATGCGACCGGCATCGGCGCCGGATTGGCTTCGTTTCTGGAAAAAAGTTTTCCCGAGCGTGTGGTGCGTTATGGGTTCAATCGGGCAACAAAATCACAATTGGGCTGGCAGTTCCTGGCGCTGGTGGAATCAGGACGGTTTCTGGAACATCAGCCGCGCGAGAAGGAGAATTCTCTCCAGGCGTTGTTCTATCGGCAACTGGCCGGCTGTGAGATGAAGATCCTGCCGGGACCCGAGCAGCGCATGCAGTGGGGCGTCCCAGCGCAGGTTCGGGATCCGATAAATGATTCCCTCCTGCATGATGATTTGCTGCTTTCAGCGGCCTTGTGTGCGGTGTTGGATACTTTCTCCTGGCAGCGCAGCCAGCCGACAATGATCGTCCCGGCAGTGGATCCACTGCTGGAATTGGATAAGGGGTTTTAGGAGGGAAAGATGATTTTTGATGGGGTGAGCCTCTTTCTGTGGCAGATCGGCGAGGTTTTCAAAACTGAGAATCAATCGGCTGATCTGGAGAGCTTTGCAGAGGTTGTCAATCAGTTGAAGGTGGCAGGCGTATATGTCAAAGTTGCGGATGGCGCGCTGCCTTATAACCTAAGCCGCCGTACCCTGGCACAATGGGAGGACACGGGACTGTGTACGTTGATGGAACAGATGTCCCGCTGTGGACTGCCAAGGATCGGCTGGCATTATCTCTACGGCAGGCAACCGGAGAAAGAGGCTGAGCGGGCTCTGGAGCGCATCAACCGTTTGGGGCTGCAAGGCTACATTCTGGATGTGGAGCAGGAATACAAAACTGCCGGGGTAAAGGCAGCTGACATCTTTATGAAAAAAATAAGAGCCGGCAGCAATATTCCCCTGGCATTATGCTCCTATCGTTTTCCCTCCCTGCATCGGGAGTTCCCCTGGCAAACGTTTGCCTCCTGGTTGGATGCGGACAAAGGCGACTGCCACATGCCGCAGGTTTACTGGGTGGGGGACCGGCGGGAATACGGCCCCGGATTGCAACTGCAGCGCTGCCATACGGAATTAATCGCAATCAAGGCACTGCCGCTGATCCCCATTGGCGGGCTGTATTCGCAATCCGTCAACGGCCAGCCGTGGCAGCCGGCAAAGGTGCAGATTCGGAATTTTGTACAGGAAGCCCGCCGCTTGAAATGCCCAGGGGTTAGCTGGTGGAGCTGGGATTCGGTGACTAAAGCGGATGGTCCGGCAGGGATGACCGGTTCGAAAGTAGGTTGGTGGCAGGAAATCCAGCAGGCTGCCGCTTTATGGAGAGCGGAATTAACGGAAGAAAAAATAACCCTGGAAACACGGGTAAAACAATTGGAAACACAGGCTAAACTTCACGGCTGGACGATTGACCAAGAGGGAGGTTATACAGGATGAAAATGAATTGGATGGATCGGATTACGGAAAAAATAAGTGTCCCGATTGTGCAGAGAAAATTACGCGAACAGCTGCAGCAAATTGAAGCGGAGAACGAAACGCTGCCCGGATATTTTCCCCTGTCAGGCGGAGACAGAGAACGAGGACCGGCGGAACGCTATGGCATCATGCAGCAGGCGCTGAGCGCCTGGCGAGTAAATCCACTGGCTCGTCGCATGGTGGGGCTGACCAGCCAGTATGTCGTGGGCGGCGGTTTTCAACTGGATTGCGACGATGCACCAACGCTGGCCTTTCTTAAATCCTTCTGGAAACACCCCTTGAACCGCATGTCCGTGCGCTGTATGGAGTGGTGCAATGAACTGACCCTGAGCGGCAATTTATTTATCCTCCTCAGCACAGACGCAGGCGGTATGTCGTATGTGCGGGCGGTGCCCGCCAGCAGTATTGAGGAAATAAAGACGCGCAATGAAGATTATGAACAAGTTTTGACATATTTGCCGCGCTCCGCCTTTACCCTGCCCGGGTCTGCTCCCTGGCCAGCTTACGATCCATTGGATGACCAGCCGGAATCCGACGGCAGTTTTCGCACCGTAATGCTGCATTACGCGGTGAATCGCACTGTCGGCGCGGTATGGGGAGAATCCGATCTTGCGCCGGTACTGCGCTGGCTGGCCCGCTATGCCAACTGGCTGGAGGATCGAGCGCGTTTGAACCGCTACCGCACTTCGTTTTTATATGTGGTCAAAGGGCGCTACCAAAATGAAAGTGAACGGCTTTCCCGTCAGCGGGTATTGAATGCACAACCGCCCACGCCCGGATCGATTTTGGTTACGGGAGAAGGGGAGGAATGGGATGTGCTGCATCCCAAACTGGAATCCCAGGAATCGGGGCTGGACGGTCTGGCGATGAAGAAAATGCTGGCCGCCGGAGCGGGCTTGCCGCTGCACTTCCTGGCTGAACCGGAAAGTGCCACCCGTACCACGGCCGAGGCTGCCGGCGGCCCAACCTACCGGCATTATGAACAGCGACAGCAGTATTTTTGTTGGCTGCTGAAGGATGTGTTGGGCGCGGTCCTTCGCCGGGCGGCCTGTCTGGATGCTTCATTGAATCATGACGCGGAGATCGTGGTGCGGGGGGCGGATATCTCCGCGCGGGACAACCTGGCACTGGCGCAATCCGCCGGGGAAATTATCCCCGTATTGAACACCTTGCGGGATCGAAATCTGATTGATGACAGTGAATTACTGCGTCTGGCATACCGTTTCTGCGGTGAAAAGCTGGAGGAGGTGAAGAAAGACAGGAATTGAACAGAGTTGATCGGATAAATCTTCATCAGGGAGGTGCGTATGGAGATTAAGGAAACGTTTGCCTGCTGCGTCCTGCAGCAGGAACTTGAAAAAGAAAACAAGAAGGAGGCAGGATATGCCATTCTGGCCATTACCAGCGGGGATGGCAACGGCTGGCAATTTTCTGCCGATGTGCTGCGGACTTCGCTGCCGCTTTGGGAAGGTGTGCAGTGTTTTGTGGATCATCATCAGGTTCGGCCGTCCATTCGCAATCTAGCTGGTATTTGTCGAGCCCCAATCTGGCATGAAGAGCAGCAGGGTGTCTGTCTGCAATTGGAACCCTTTGGTCCATCGGCTGCTTTATTAATTGAGGTAGCGCAAAGTGTTTTGAGTAGGCCACTGGGAAATCCGGGCATTGGTTTCTCGGCTGACATTCTTTTTCAAGCAGATGGTAAACAGGTGATGCGGGTAATCAAGGTTTTATCGCTGGATCTGGTGGTTAACCCGGCCAGAGGCGGCGCTTTTTTGGAACAAACCCAACAAATGGAGGGAAAAAACATGAAGGAAAATGAGGAACAGAAAGTTGAGCATTTCCAGGAGAATTCACAACCGGATTTTAACGGGCAAGAGGAGCAAGCCTCCCACCTTCCAATAGACCAGGACACCTACTGGCTGAACACGGCTTTGACTGCTGCTCGCTTGCCGCAGGCTTGTGCCGATGAAATCAAGCGCCAGTTTCAGGGGAAGGTGCTGATCCCAGCGGAATTGGATGCGGCTATTCAAAGTCAGCGGCGTCTGGTGAGCGCTTTAACCGGCAGGGAGCGGGTGAAAGGCAGCCCGCGCATCGAGGGCATATTCACGGCGGAAGATCAATTGCAGGCTGCCGTGGACGATCTCTTTGGCCTGCCGGCGGATAACGCCCATGCTGGATTAAAAACCGCGCGGCTTTCCGGCATCCGTGAGTTGTACATGCTGCTCACTGGCGATTATGAACTGCACGGAGGTATCAGCCCGGAACGCGTGCAGTTTGCCACGACCACCGATTTTAGCGGGTTGGTGAAAAACGCGATGAACAAATTGGTCACGAACACCTGGGAGGAACTGGGTCAGGCCGGCTACGACTGGTGGCAGCGGGTATCCCGGGTGGAACATTTTAACAGTCTGCATACCATTACCGGCACCCTGGTGGGTACGGTGGGCAGTCTGCCAACCGTGGCGGAAGGCGCTGCCTATAGTGAACTGGTGGTGGGGGATTCACCGGAGACGGCTGAGTTCACCAAATTTGGCGGATACATTCCCCTGACCCTGGAATTGATCGACAGGGACGAAACCCGCAAACTGCGGGCTTACCCTCGCGAACTGGCAGCCGCCGGGCTGCGCAAGATCTCGGAATTGGTGGCGGGAATTTTCACCAGCAACAGCGGCGCCGGGCCGGCCATGGCGGATGGTGGGGCTTTGTTTAATACCACTGTGTCCACAACTGCCGGCGGACATCAAAACCTGGGTACCACGGCTTTGACGGCTGCTGCCTGGGAAAGTGCCTCCACGGCTGTTTATAATCAACCTTTGCTGATCCACAACAGCAGCGGTTATCGCGGGACTGGACCCCGAATGGCGCTTAATCCGCGTTATCTGTTGGTACCGCGCGGCTTGCAGCTTTCCGGCATGAAGATTCTCTATCCCAGTCTGGAAAACAGTTTGAATATCGTCTCCGAAAATTTGCAGCGCGGCCAACCAGGGGATGTCGTGACCGTGCCGGAATGGAGTGACGCCAACGATTGGGCGGCTGCATGTGATCCGCGTATTGCCCCGGCCATCTTCATCGGCGAGCGTTTTGGCTTGATGCCGGAAATCTTTATTGCCGGGAACGAACTCAGCGGGGCGGTCTTCACTCATGACGAACACCGGCTGAAAGTGCGACATTTCCTGGCGGTGTGGGTTAATGATTTTCGCCCGTTGTACAAATCCAACGTGGCCTGAGCGCAGGAGGGAAAGATGACCATAAAGGAACAAATCATTAAGGTATTGCGTTCCAGAAAATTCTGGGTATTGGTGGTAGCACTGCTGTCGGCAGCCGGTGGATACTGCACCGGCGAGTTGGGCATCTGGGAATTGCTGAAAGTAGTGATTGCTTCGCTGGCCGTGTATTCCACGGGTATTGCCATTGAAGATGCCGGCATGAAACTGGGACAGACAGGGTCCGGACAGGGTGAAAAATGACGCAGAAATCCGATGCACAAATCAATATGGCCTGGATATGTGAACAACTGGCCGGATTTTATGTACAGCCCGTAAAAGCGGATCAGCTGCTGGCTGTGCGACCAGTGCAGCAGGATGTGATCGTGATCGGACCGGATGGGCGCAAGTTTCGATTGAGCGGCTGCCCTCCAAGGCAAGCGCTGGAAAGGAAAGGAAAATGAACGCACAACAGCTTTATCTGCGGGCGCGAACCTTGTTGGGGGACACCAATGCCGTGAAATACAGCAGCGAACAATTGGAAGCGGCCCTGTTTTCAGTGCTGGCGCTGGTCAATGCCCGTGTGCCTCGGATTCAGACTGTGGAAACCATGCAGCAGGTTGTGGACCAGACGCTGACGCTGGAAAGTGAAGCGGCCATCCGCGATGTGCTCCAGGTGGAATGTCTGGATTTTCAACCGGTACGCAGGGCAGCATTTGCCTATCAGGAAGCAGGGTCCATTAAGGTATGTCTGACAGAACCCTGGCCGGCAGGGCTGGAGTATAACTGGCGCATCAAGCTGGTAACCGATCATCAATTGGAAGGATTGGATGGTGCTGAAACCAGCACCATCCCTCCATCCTGTGAGCTCTTGTTGGCCTATGGTGTGGCTTCCCGCGCCATACAAATGAGAAATACGCAATTGTCAGAAAGTGCCAATAACCCGGAAAATCATACCCAATCGGGTGAGCGTCAGGCGGGAGGATACGAAGCACATTTTCAAAATCTGCTGCAAACCTGGCAGGCAAGTCAACCGGCACCCGCAGCGCTGATGCCGTTGGAGAGCGGCTGGCAGGATGGCTGAAAAAGCTTAAGGAAGGGTGGTATGGAGGATGAAGCGTTCTATCGTTGGGTGACTCACGGGCGCAGCACGTGTGAACGTTGTGCTGGTCTGGAAGGCCGGGAGATGAGTTTGGCCGACTGGCGCAGCAGGGTGCTGCCTGGCATCCATGCCGGTTGTGATTGCAGCCTGGAGCCTGTGGATGAGTTGCACCCCGGCAGGCGGGTAGTGAGGACGTCACTGAAACTTGAAGAACACGACAAAATGCGCAAGGCATATCAGTGTGGACAAGCGCCTGACTCACTCCCATGGGGCTTTGAAACCCCTGGGAAAAAATCTAAAAGCCACCCTCCCGGAAGCCAAAAGCCGGCCAAAACGTCAGGAAAGATAGGAGGATGCAATGGCGGAATTGGGAAAGGATTGCCATATTAAACTGACTCACAATGCAGTCAGCGAAGGAACCCCCTGCGGTTTTTTGCTGGAAAATGGCGGTGCGAACAGTCCGGGTCCGGTATTTTCGATTCAACGGGTCGTAGATCATGCAGGAGAGGTTTCCATCCGGGTGTTTTTTGATGTACTGGCAGCGGATGGATTGATCAATCCGGATGGGAGTTTGCACATGCTGGGAAGGGGGGAAATATACCAGGTCATTACGGCTTTTTTAACCTGTCTGGATGGCATTGCCGTGGAAACTCCCGTGGGGATTTTCAGTAATGTTGGCGCGGAAGGACACTCAGCCACGGAATTTCATTACAGTGGGCTGAGCATCATTTCCTGTCAGTTAAATAATGCCGGACCCTATTTTCCGCCGGCGGATCCGGATCGGTTTTATGCATCGCTGTGGGACGGCAGCCTGAGTTGGGCGGAAGCCTATTGGCGATGAAGAGGTAAGCAAAGGGAGGAAAAATGAGTTATCCACTATCCAGTGACGTAGTGGCAGGCCAGCCGACAGCCGCTGCCCACTATAATAATTTGCGTGCGGATGCCCTCTGGTTGGGAGCCAATGAAGCAGACGCCGTGACGATTGGTCAATTATTGGCCGGCTATGAGGATCATTTGCAATTGGAAGTGATCAGCGGTAATCGCATACGCGTGCCGGCCAGCAGTAATCTGCCTGTGTGCCTGATGGTGGACGGCATCCCGGTGATGGCGACGGAAGGGGTGGATTTACCCACGGGCAGCGCTCCAAGCGGGGAAACCGCCGTTTATTATGTCTTTGCTGTGCGCACGGCTGGCAGTACTGCTTTTACCCTGGAGATCAATACCAGCAGCGGGGTCAGCGCAGGGAAGCGTTTGATCGGCCGGTTTGATTGGAACGGCAGCATCCAGAATTTGCAGACGATTCGTCAACAGGCAGAATTATTCTGGTATTTACAACAGCTGGCCCCTCTGCAGCAGGCCAGACTGACGCTTGAATCCGGTGTGCCCGTCCCCATTCAGGACCGCAGCGGCAGTACCTTGTATTTAACGCCCTTTCGCGGGGACAGGGTGTCCTTGTATACCGATGGGATCGGATGGAAGCAGCACCGCCTGACAGAACGCAGCCTCTCCTTCAGCGGGGTATCAAGCGGAAAAAATGCGGATGTATTCCTGCACCATAATGGGTCTGAGCTGGTGTTGGAGAAGATCCTCTGGGCGGATGAAGATTCGCGTGCGGAAGAATTAATACAACGGGACGGCGTCTGGCTGCGGTCTGCGGATCTTACCTGGCGTTATGTGGGGACCGTACGCACCAGTGCCGAGGGCGTAGTCAGCGACAGCGCCGCCCAACGTTTTGTATGGAATGCCGATCAACGGGTTCCGCGCAGCTTGTGCAAATTGGTGACAGCGGGAACTTATACCTACAGCGGCGCCATACGGCTATGGCGTGGCGATGCGAACAGCCGGGTGGAGCTGGTCTGCGGATTGGGCGGGGAGGCGGTTTCCATGACGGCTTCAATGCCTGCCAGCACGGACGGGGTGATTAAGCTCGGTCTGGGCATCAACAGCACCACTTTTGCTGCTGCGATTCGCAGTCAATGCACCACCATCGTACCCTTGGTATGTCAATATCACGGATTGGTCCCGGTCGGCTATGTGGCAATCAATGCGCTGGAGACTTGCTCGCCGGGAACGGGAACTTTTGTACCCGAAAATGTTATTGGAATAGGTTCAATCAACGGAGACATTTATTCTTAACTAGTTATCCCAATTAGATACGAACTATCTGGTAGATGAGCGATTTTTTCTTTCTTCCAGATAGTTTTTTGTGCCAATTTATCAGGAAATGGAGAAAAATATTTTTCATTATCAATATCACAGAAATTGTGTTGGTATGTAATCAAAATATAATTGGAATTTTTAATAATATCAAAAATCTTTTCTCTCACAAAAAATGGAGATTCACTCAATGACCAGGTTGCTATAAAAAGTATGTTTCTATTTTGAAGTTTTTTTTGTCTCTCAACTAGTTCATCGATTTGAGATATGAATGAAATTTTCTTATAATTCTCTTTATTTGTATTTGACAAATAATATTCTTGCAAGTTTACAAACACTGGCAGATCAAATAACCAATACTCATTGCTATAGCCAATGTTATATAAAATTCTGCATAGATTTCCATATCCTCCACCGAATTCAATAATTAAATCTATATCATTTAATTTAGAGAAGCAGACAGATTGGAAAAAAATTTCTAGGAGATATGCGTGATGAATGGAATTACATGAAGTGCTAATTTTTTTTGGGTACCTTAGCGGATACCCAAAATATGGATCATTGATATTTTTCTTCCAGACGTTATCCCATATATTTGATTTTCGAAGAGCATCATACTCAATACTACAAATCTTCCTATCATTTAAAAACATTGTATGTTGAATCAATTGCCATTGAAGAAATTTCTTCAAATTAGCAGATCCAATCAATTTATAAAGGGTAATTTGATTCGATGACCAAAAAGGATAATCAAATTTTACGAATTTTTCGTCCAATTTTATCTTGTGAAGATTATTGGTTGGTTTCAAAAAAAAGTCTTTTGTTGAAATTAAAAAATTGAATATGTCCGATATAAAAACTTGAAAAATCGCATAGATTTTATTTAGGATTTTTGCTAATAATTTCATTATCGCACCCCTATGTTTTGTTTATAAAATTATAAACTCAGTCTAAAATATTAATAGCAATTAATTGTGAATATGATTACGAGATTTATAGAAAAGAAAATATTAGAAAATATGGAGGAACAATGCCTGGACATCCGGTGGTGTTTTGGGAGTTAGCCAGTCACGATATGGAAAAATCCGTGATGTTTTTCCGTACGGTTTTTGACTGGGAGATTGTCTTTGATGAGCGGGTCGGGTTTTATATTGTAAAGACCGCTCCCGTGCCTGTGGATATGGAAGGGGGCATCTTTACCTTGAAACAGGCAAAACTACCCTTCCTGACGATGTATATCCGTGTGGAGGATATTGATGAAAGGGCTAAGCTGATTGCGGAATCAGGCGGCTTGATCGTGGAAGAACCTTTTGATATTGGTTCCGGGACGAAAATCTGCCTGTTCAACGATCCTTCCGGCGTGACCTTTGCCATGATACAGGCTGCCCCAAAAACAAAATCCTGATCCGGCGGCATGCCAACGCAAGGCTTTGGCAAGTGAGTGGCGGTGCACATAACGAACTGAACTTATCGATTCAGGGGACAATGAAGATTCCCGCAAGGCTTGCAAACAAATTTCCGAATCTGGAAAACGGCGACGAGGACTGCCAGCCAGTAACCCAGTATCCAGTATGGAAAATGCCACAACCATAAATTGGGCAGCAGAATCAGGATAATCAGCGATGCCAGCAGAAGGGTGATTTCCAACCCCGTGTACGGTCCGGGATCGCGATCGATATGGCTGGCGAGCAGCCCTGGGAGTCCGTGGGCACAATGCGTTTTGCATGGACATTTTGCGCAATAGACTGTAATGATGGTGCCAAACGCCAGCAGTGCGAAAATGCCGTATCCCAAGGCCAGCAATCCGTTCAGTTGGAAGGCAATCAATGCGGCGATGAAAATGGCAAGCAAAACAAATCCTAAACTGGTAAGTCCATGAATTGTAGTTTTCATGTTTGTATTGTAACGGAAACCATGGGCTGTTGGAAGAAAGAAAAATAATCATGGCTTTGTCATAATGATCAAGGGGTTGCTCTTCCCCTGAATTTGTTTTATGCTATACCTACTTAGTGAAAATAATTATCCGTTAAGTGGAGGGTATGGAATGAAACGAGTTTGCGTTTATTGCGGTTCCAGTCCGGGTGTAAATACAGCGTATGGAGACGCGGCGCGCGCATTGGGAAGTGCTTTGGTTGCCAACGGCATCGGTCTGGTGTACGGTGGGGGCAGTGTCGGCCTGATGGGTATGATTTCTGATGAGGTGTCCGCTTTAGGCGGAGAAGTGATCGGTGTAATTCCGCAGGATCTGGATTTCCGTGAAGTATCCAACCGTTCTCTGGATGATTTGCGTCTGGTGGGCAGCATGCATGAACGCAAAGCCTTAATGGCGGAACTGGCGGATGGCTTCATCGCCATGCCCGGCGGATATGGCACTTTGGACGAACTGTTTGAAATCCTTACCTGGTCCCAATTGGGGCTGCATCAGAAACCGGTGGGACTATTAAATGTGAATGGGTTTTATAAGCCGCTGCTTTCATTTCTGGATCATGTAGTGGTGGAACAGTTCATTGAGGGCGCTTTTCGGCAATTGATCCTCTCGGAAGAACAGCCGGATGCTTAATCCAGGCGATGACAGCTTTTGAACACCCGAAGGTGGACAAAGCGAAATTAGCCTTGGCAAAGAAAAAGATATAGAAAGATCCATTGATAGATTGAAGAAATGGAGGAGATAAATCAGGTGGATGCCTGATTTTATTTTTAACTAAACCCAGGGTCAGGACAAGCCTCTTCCAAAGGACAGTTGGCAAGAGGTTTCATTTCCGGTAAGATAAACAGGTTACGACCTTTGAATTTTAGGAAGAAAAAATGAATCTACTGCAACTGCACCACCTCAGCTTAAGTTTGGGCGCTCATCCGATCTTTACGGATTTAAACTGGGATGTGCAGCAAGGACAAAAAATAGGTTTAATCGGCCCCAATGGCGCCGGAAAAACATCCTTGTTCAAGGTCATCACTGGAGTGTATGATGCGGAACCTGGCAGCCAGATTACGCGCTCCAAAGAATTATCGATTGGATATCTGGCACAGCATCCTGAACTGGAAGCGGGGTTGACTGCTTTTGAAGCTGCTTTATTGGGCGTTCCCCGTTGGACCAGCCTGCATAGTGAGTTGGAAGCGGTGGAATCCAGTCTGGCGGATCCTGCCGTATACGGCTCTGAAAAAAAACTGGCTAAAGCGCTGGAACAACAGCAGAACCTGGTAGAGGATTATATGGAGCTGGGCGGGGATCAATATCCACTGCGGGTGAAACAGCTGCTGTTTGGATTGGGCCTGGAAGAAGGACAGTTGAATAAACCTGTTGATCAACTATCCGGCGGACAAAAAAAACTGGTGGGCCTGGCTCGTCTGTTGATGGCGCAACCCCAATTACTTTTGTTGGACGAACCAGATAATCATTTGGATTTGAAAGGCAAAGCTTTTCTTGAAAAATGGATTCAGATCTATGAAGGCGCGGTGGTGATCGTCTCCCATGATCGTTATCTATTGGATGCCGTGGTGACGGACATTGCCGAATTGGAAGATGGCAAGCTGACTGTATTTCGCGGGGATTATTCTGAATTTATGCTCGATAAGCAACTTCGTTTGGCTCGTCAGCAGGAATTGTTTCAGGTTCAACAAAAACAGGTCGCGCGGATTGAGGCGGCGATCAAACGTTATGCTATCTGGGCAAAAACGTATGACAACGAGAAGTTTGCCAAACGTGCGCATGCCATTCAAAACCGTCTGGATAAAATGGACCGGCTGGATAAACCCACGTTGGAACGAAGGCGCATGGATTTGCAATTAAACGGCTGGCGCGGCTCAAACAAGGTGTTGGATTTTCAGCGGGTAAGCAAAAAATTTAAGGCGCAGCAGGTCTTAACCGCCCTGGATTTCACGCTGCTGCATGGGGAGCGGGTGGGTGTGATTGGCGCGAATGGCAGCGGAAAATCCGTTTTATTGCGTTTGGCAGCCGGGTTGATGCAGCCGGATGAGGGCGACGTCGTCCTGGGACCCAGTGTCAAAAGCGGTTATTATGCCCAGGAACATGAGACGCTGGATTTCCAGCAGACACTGATAGACTGTGTCCAGCGGGCCGGCCGAATGAATGAAGGCAGTGCGGTTTCGTCTTTAAAGAAGTATTTATTTACCTATCGTCAGGCAGGGCAAAAAATTGGTGAACTTTCCGGTGGGGAGCGCAGCCGGCTGCAACTGGCTTTGATTGTGCTTTCCGGGGCGAACTTTCTGCTGCTGGATGAGCCCACCAATAATCTGGATATTCAAAGTGCGGAAGTACTGGAAGATGCGCTGAGCGAATTTGACGGTACGGTGCTGGTGGTTTCCCACGACCGCTATTTTTTGGACCGGGTGGTGGAACGGATCCTGGTGGTGGAGAACGGCGAGATTCTGGAATTTATCGGCGGGTACAGCGAGTATCTGGGGAAAACATCCTGAAGCGAAGAGTCCGGCTTTTTTCTTATTTTTCAATCCCCTGCATGCCCAATTTTTCTCATTTCAATTACAATGAGTATTGGTGAAATGTTGCAAATCCAAACAAAATGTTATTTATAGTTGAGATGATGAAAACAAGCAAAGCACCCTCCTTGTTAGCCTTCCGTTTATTTTCTTGATGAGTCTTACCCTGTTATTATAATTTTCAGGAGTTATTTTCCATCTGGCAGCTATGGCACACTGCCGAGATCAATCAGGATGCTTCCACTTTATGGGAAATGAGGATTGAAAATTTACGGGGCGATTTGCCAGAGACTGGTGATATAGGTTACTTATCCGAGATGGATATTCCTGGCACGGCCTATGATGCAGTGGATACCAATGAAGAATATGTTTTAACCCAGTATTTTATGGCCCCCAGGAAAATCATTCGCGGCAGTGAGTATCCGTATGTTATTGGTAATTTTGCCAACTTGGAGTTAGAGGAGGAGTCGCAATTGGAAGAAATGCTGGGCTTGATAATTGTTGCAAGTTATGGCTACGGGATCTATTTACTCCAGGGGACACAGCCATGATCTTAAAAAGCGTCCTCTTTCTACTCCCTACCCTGGCCTTAGGGCAGCTTTTCGTTTTCTGGTTTTGGCCGGGTTCTTTATCTGATAAGGTATTGCTAAAGACCGGGTTGGGCATCATCACCGGCATGGGAATCCATGGTATTCTAACTACCTGGGGATTATTATTTTTTGGTATATCCTGGCAAGGATTGTTGGGGCTGGAAGGTTTCTTCATCCTGATTTTGGCTGCCTTGTGTGGGCGAAAATTCAAAGGGACTGGGAATCTTCTTAAGAAATGGAAACGGTTGAATGTATATCAGCTCGGTTTCGCGATCTTGTTTTTTATTAATGCACTGACTTTTATCTCTTTTACCTTTCTTAAGCCCATGGGCAATTTTGATGCCTACGCCATCTGGAACTTAAAGGCCAAAATGATTTTTCTAAACCCAATCTATTGGCCTCAAGCGTTAAACCACTCAGCCATTATTTTCTTTCATCCTGATTATCCATTGATGCTGCCAGCCCTGGTCAGTGACCTGTGGTTAAAAATCGGAGTGATCACCAGCCGTGCACCGATGGTCGTGGCTGCCCTGTTTACCCTTTGCCTCCCGCTGCTTTTATATGCTGTAGTGCAATATCTGCGGGACGATTCCCAGGCCTTTTTAGCGGGCAGCCTGATGCTTGCTGCTCCGTATTTGTTTCAATTCGGCAGCGGACAAACCGCGGATGTACCCCTGGCTGTTTATGGTTTGGCGGCTGTGATTCTATTCGTCCTTGCCTTAATGGAGAACCATTGGCAATTCTTCGCACTTTCCGGTTTGATGGCGGGTTTTGCCGGCTGGACAAAAAACGAAGGGCTGATGTTTATCGGTGTTTTGCTCGTACTCTTGATTTTTGTTTTCCTTCTGCCAAAGAGATCAAAAAAACTGTCCCCATTTGTATACTGGATTGCAGGGGTATTGATCCCGGTGGTTACAATTCTGGTTTTTAAAAGCCGGATGACGTTTGAGAATGATTTATTCAGTGGCAGTATACTTGAACGCATTCGTGATTGGAGTCGTACTCGCAAATTATGGTGGGTATTGGCGGGCAATTACTCAATTGGGGAGGGTGGAAACTTCCCATCCTGCCGATCCTTCTGATTTACGCAGCCTTGATGAGAAAGCAGCTTTCAACTGAGAAGAAATATTCCCTCTATTTTATCGCCGGGTTTATTTTGTTTAGCAGCGCAGGTTTTTTTACTATTTATTTGATCACACCGCATCCTCTGGATTGGCATCTCAAATATTCTTCTGATCGTTTGATGTTTCAGTTGTATCCTGTTTTTATCCTAGGTCTGATGCTTTTTACAAAAAGCTTTTCGGAATTGCAGGAATCTAAAGCATCCGAAGAACCGCCAAAATTAATTTTAAACCAACTCAGAGCAGCACTTCTCCCCAGCGTTATAAAAAAAATCGATTAGCCGGAATTTCCTGACCAATGATCTGGATATTGCGCTGCATCATTGCGTCGAGTTTTTCCACCGGGCAAAGGATGGCTTGCTTGGGACAAGCCGCCACACAGTGATAACAGTGCAGACACAAGTCCCCCTCAATTTGGACCAGGCCGTTTTTGTGAATTGCGCCAGCCGGACATTCACGGATACACTTCCCGCATTGAGTACAAAGATCAGTTTTTATATTAATGGGCAGCTCACGAAGTTTACCAACCCAATGGATCAATGGATGGATCAAATTGACTTTGGGGGTGAAGGGTTTGAATACTTGCACTGTCTTTTGCCAGGGAATAGGGGCATACTTTTTCTTTTCCAGTTCGGACACAAATTTACTGATGTGAAGTTCTGCTTCTGTGGTGGGGAAGGGATCGTCATGGTGAAAATGCGGTGCCTTAATTTTTATGGCGCCGATAACTGGTATTTGCATGTGGCGAAACTGTCGTGCTGCCAGTAAAAAGGTTTTGCCAGTTGTGATTCCGCCGAAAGGCAGAAAGAAAAAAGCCCGGATTGGGAAGGGTTCGGGTTGGGCAGCCATTAGCATGAATAGATTTAGCAGTGGCTGAAAAAAATCCATATGATAAGCCGGACTGCCAAAACCAACCACGTCCACAAGGCGGATTTCTTGCAGAATGTCGGCATGGTTTTCGCGCCAGGGGGACCTGCCAATATCTAAAGTCTTGACCTCATGGCCATAGAGTAGGAATGTTTTTTTCAAGAGATCGGCTGAGGTTCGGGTGGTACCGTTTGGGGAACTGAAGACCATTAAAAATTTCATAGATGTCCGCTTTTGGTTTTTTTTAAATTTTCTACCTTCAACAGGAGTATATATCAGAAGTGCTTCTTCTGTGTAAGAATCGTAATGTTTTATTATGCTTTGATAAAAAAAATAGGCTGCCGATTGGCAGCCTAGGAAGAATTTTCTTATTCTAAAACAGGTTCTGCCAGTTCTGCGTTGGCGGCCGGCTCCATTTTTTTGAATTTTGGTTCAAGGAATCGGGCAATCCAGAATCCCGTTAATCCAAACACGATGACAAAGGCTTCGATAGTCCAGATAAAAGCGGTGGATTGCAGTTGACCGCTCAATTGCGCGTAGCCGGCAATTGCATCCACACCGGATTTCAAGGCGAAGGAATACCAGAACCAGCGCATCTCCCTCTTGAGGATACTGTAGAAGATTAAGACATTACATCCCAGGTGGACGCCAATCGTAAACAGGCGTTCCATAATGGGCGCGAGGTCATAGAAGAAATTATTGGCGAGCGCGATGCTGCGCAGTTGGGAGATCGGAATTTGATCGCTCATGGCCAGGGCACTGATCATACTGAGCAGGGACAGGGCTCCCAGCATCACGGCTTCCGTGGCGCCAAATCCAAGACTGAAAGAGAGAATCTCATTCCAGACTTTTTGTCCAAATTTCGTCTTACTCAGGATGAGCCAGGTGATCAGGATTTCAGTAATGCCGGTCAAAAGTCCAATGTAAATGGAGACAATCACCGTACCGGGTAATCCCGGCAATTTTGCGGTCAGAAATTGATAGATGGGTTGATTAAAGAGGGCAGCAATTATGAATTTGAAAGTCACGGTTCCCAACCAGAAAGCCCCTCCCCAAATAGCCGGTTTTATACCACCCTGGCGTATGCCATAAACCAAAAAAGCCAGGCCAATCAATAGCATTCCAACACCCGGCAGGAGAATGATGGGGCTAAGCTTTGGGGCATTAATTTCTCCCGGCTGCCATTCCAGGTTATAGGTACCTGCTACCGGGCCGTGCCAAATCACCAGCAGATCGTACTCCCCGTTGGGTAAGGAAATTACGGTATTGAATTTGGCAGTGGGTGAAGAGACATTTTTTTCAAAAACAATTTCCTGATTGGCTTTGTTTTGAACTTGAATAACCAATTCGCCGTTCTTCAGTGAACTCCAGAAATCAAGGCCGATTTTTTTTTGTGCTTCGCTGACCGAGATAATAAAATTTGCATTTTGACCCGGCGAGGTTTCATCCAGCGTCACGCCTGTGATGGAACCGCCTTGAAATGGAACCTCCGCTCGTGAGGTACAGCCCGAAAGGTAAAGTGTTAAAATGGCAAGCAAAAAAATGATCAGATAAGTTTTCTTCATAAAATTCTCCGCTGTTGATGTGTTTCAGCCTTCCTTAAAACCGATGGTGAAAGTGGATGATTGATAAATTGAGAATTCACAAAACAGGTTCATCCCCCACGGGTTAAAACAACCGGTCCATCGCCATGATGGCGGTCATAAAAAGCATTTTAAAATGGAATATCTTTTTTGGGTAGGGTAGGCAAATCCTGACAGGGGCTATCCATGATTTTAATAGGAAAGAAGCATTACATCTTTCAAAAGGTTCAGAAAACAGAACTGTCAAATGACAACCAATTCAGCGAGGAGCTTCGAATAATCCCCTATTACCAGATCGGCATGCACTCCAAGGGGAGGGTTGCCGAAAAAGGCAGTTTTCATGCCGGCACTTTGAGCTGCTTCGATATCCAATTCGCGGTCGCCGATACCCAATGTTTCGGCTGGGTTTAGCTGATAGCTTTGCAAAGCGGCAAAAAAGGCGGCCGGGTTCGGTTTTCGGGGGAAACCGTCATCGGCGGTAATGCAGCCGCTGAAATAGGACTCCAATTGATAAGCTGACAGCAACATCTGTAAGGTACTGGTGCCTCGATGGGTAATGATAATGTTTTTGCCGCCGAGGTCTGATATTTTTTGCAGAACGTCCTTAACCCCCGCAAAAGGCCGTTGATCTTGCAGGGCAATAGCCGCATATTGCTGATCAAAGGCTTCTTCGATCTCGGCGAAAGTGAGTTCAGTCTGGTCTGCCAGGGTTTGTATACAGTGGGTCATGGAGATTTTGCATAACGCCAGGAGATCCTCTGCTGAATATTCAAAACCCAGTTGGTGTAATCCTTGTTGAATGGCGCGCGCAATGGGCGGGTAGGTATCAAAAAGTGTTCCGTCAAAATCCCAGATTATGTTTTTAATCATCCTGCCTCCATAGTAAGTAGGGTAGGTATAACTTTACCCATCATAGCGGATTTCAGACAGGCATGCAAGATGAGAATTTTGGAGTGAGGAGGGGGTAATCATAAAGCAGGTCCTCCTACCACCTGAGTTTCTCACTATTTTATTGCGATGATCTATAAATCCACAATGAGTACAAAATGCAATCGTAGGATGCATTGCAATGCATCCTACGCAGGATGAAAAATTTTCCAAATATAAGGTAGAGGTTTAATGAGAGGAAAAAAATAATCAAAAAGCTGCTCATCCATGGGTGGATATGCAGCTTGTATTTTATATGAATTATTTCTTATCCCAGGTTTCCAGTGCAATCTGTAAGGCAGGTATCTGGGCGGCTTTCTCTTCCAGGGGGATCTTATCCTTCCAGGCATCCAGGGCGGCATGCAAGGCCAGTACACCAGCTGTGGCGCCCTGCGGATGTCCTTGAATCGCGCCGCCGACGGTCAGGAGGATGTCCTTTCCCAGATCATTGGCGATGCGTACGGCGGTGGCAGGATGAATGCCGCCGCCGGGTACCGGCATGCTGGCTTTGACGTCATGGAGCGGCATGCGCATGTATTGAGCGGTGCGGATAAATTTTTCGCGCATTAAGGGATAAGCGCTGTAGGGACAGGGGAAGGAAATGGCATCCGCACCTGCCAATCGGTTGAGCTTGCCGAGCAGGAGGGGAGAACTCAACCCGGAGGTGGGGGATTCCGTCATGGTGGAGAAGCCGGCGAAATGGGCCAAAATGGGTACGTTGCATTCTTCCATCTCCGTTAGGGCTTGCAGGCTGCCCAGGCCGCTGGGGACGGAAGCTAACATCACCATGTCGGCACCCAATTCCACGGCTTTGCGGGCATTTTCCAACAGATGATCCGGTCGATCGGTGATATTGGCACAATACAGGGCTCGATGTCCGGTTTCTTCGAAAACGTGCCTGGCTGTTTCATGGAACAACTTTACCCGTTGGCTGAGCTGATTGAAGGAAGCATTGGAAAGCAATTCATCATCTTTGATAATATCGCTTCCCGCCCGGGCTGATTCTTCAAACCAGGGCACTGCGCTCTCTGGTGGAAAACCGGTACAGGGTTTCATGACATTCAGAATTAAGGGCCGATCGTGTATGCCGCACAATTGACGGATGCCTGCAATGCCGAAACGCGGACCTTTGAATTGATGCGCAAGCGTTTTTGAAACAAGAATATCCAGCAGTTTCACCCGGGCAGAGGTCGAGACATCGTTGCCCAGGATGGTGGTCAATAACAATGGTAATTGTGCGCCAAAATTAATTTCCGGAAAGGCTATTTGAATGACAAAATTTCGTGTATCGGATTGTAAATCAGAAGATATCTCAATGGGAGGAACATCCATGATGCCAACTACCTTGCCCATATGGTTTTCGATCATTTGCGAGGTTAATCCCGGCACTTCGGTCCATGTGCCAATGGTTTGTCCAATGGCTAGGCCTGCTGCTCTGGCAAGCACATCTTCCCGGGCATCAAGCTGCATGAAATATGTGGCGATCAGATAATCAGCCTGAGTGGTACTTTCCGGATAGGCAAAAACATGTTCGTTCAGGTTCATAGCGTTCCTCCATCTAGAGAACAAGGTTCATCCCCTTGAGGATGAACCTTGTAGTGTTGTGCAGTGAAGCTGCAATGGTTGGTAATTGGTGCTTATTGGGCGGCAGCAGTCGCCATGGCTTTGCTTTTTTGCATATTGTAACGTACGCGGAAGCCAGTACCGATGGCCATGAGGACAACCATGATGATAACCACACCAGCAATACCCAGTTTTGCAAAGTTTTCGCCGATGAAACCGGAGACTAACATATCCTGGCAGAAATACAGGAAGGTGGAGGTTGCGCCGGTAACATTTTCAACGCCCATCAATTTGGCAACACCATTTGCCCATGGGGCGATGAAGATACCACTGACGGTGGCCAAACCACCCATGATGATGGTGGTGATGAGAGTTCGCAGCATATCGCCTTTATTGGGGGCGGCAGCAAATACCCAGAAGAAGAGCAGGGCGGGCAGGTCAGCCAGAGGAACGCTGAGGGTGCCGGGGATGATGAATGCCCAGATGAGCATGATGGGAACCATCAATGCGGTGGTGGCTAATACGGAAGTGTGACCAACGGCAATAGCGGGATCAACACCGATGAAGAGTTGTTTGCCTTTGGTTTTTGCTTGCATGAATTCGGAAGCTGCTTCGGATACGGGAACCAATGCCTGCATAACTACACCGGACATCATAGGCAGCAAGACTAAAGCGGTTGCCAATTTAATCATCAGCATGACAATATCGCCCCAGTACAAGCCTGCGCCAATACCCATCAAGAGACCGATGATACCACCTAATACAGCAGGTTCACCAATTGCGCCGAATCGTTTTTGTACATATTCGGGGGTGAATTTTGCTTGTGAGGTGCCAGGGATTTTATCAAGAATGTTTCCAATCCAGTGGGCGAACATACCCCACCAAACATTGAAACCCTGATAGAAAGCAATATTCTTGAATCCGTAGAATTTTTCGGGGTAGCCTTTGAGTGCATACCAGTCGGTGACGAAGAGGTTCAAATAGCACCAGCCGGTGGCAACGATCAAAGCGGCCAAAACATTATTGGTCAAGGCTAATACGATCAAGGCACAGATTGTAGCTTCCCAGGTATCCCAAATGTTAAGGTTCAGAGTGTCTGTCAGGTTGGTCAGAATCATGACCAGGTTGACAACCAAACTGAGTGCGATAACGGCATAGGCAATGGGGTGACCAAAGGCGAAGGCAGCATAGGCGCCCCAACCAATATCAGTGTAAGTAAATACACCACCAAAGCGTTCTGTCAAAGCGACAGCTGCTGGACCAACGCCGGCCAGGAAGAAGTCCACAACGATGTAGACGCCCTGGAAACCAACCGCAATCATCAAGCCATTGCGTATGGCACGGACAATACCTAAACGTACGATGAGACCGATCAATGTGAAGACCACAAAGATCATGAAGAGAGCACCCAGATTTACGACGGGCTCAAGCAGGGTCTGAATTGTATTAAAAAAGCCTTCCATCTTTTATCATTCCATCCTTTTATTATTTTTTTGTAGTGCGAATTGAACAATTATCTAAAAAGACCAGGAATAGGTTAATATAACTTCCTCCTTTCCAACCAATGCGAACATAGGCTGGTAAATCAACTAATCATGCAGATTGGCAATGGTTTCAAAGATTTGATCATAAAGTTCTTTTTGGCCTACACCGGTTAACAAGGGAACGCCGCTGAAGACCGCTATGTCGTCTCGGGGCTGCAAAACAGCGGTTGCAACAATGAGATCTGCTTTCGTGGACCGGATCAGCAAATCAGCATCTGATACTTTTCCCTTTTTTACAGTCACTGAAATGCCGCGTTTTTGAGCTTCATTCTCAATTTTTACAGCAGCCAGTGTTGAGGTGGCTATGGATGAGCCACACATGACAAGTATTACAGCAGGTCGATTCATGGTTCTACTACTCTCCTAACATAAGTGTTTATCGAGCGCTAACAAAAGCCTTAATTTCACTCAGGACAGCAACCACGTCTTCGTGGGTACCGATGGTGACACGGTAATATTGATCACCCGGTAATCCGCGGCTATTTACAAAGGAGCGCGCGAGGTAACCTTTTTTAAGCAAGTGATCGCATACGCCGCTGGCTGTTACGCCGCTTTCTTTACAATTGACCATGATAAAGTTGGCTTCTGAGGGAATAGGGCGCATGCCGGGAATTTTCTGGATCTCATTGTAGAAGAATTCTCGGTCAGCTTTAACTTTTTTGACGTTTTCTCGGATGTATTCTGCATCATCAATTGCGGCGATGGCAGCTACATGGGCAACCAGGTTAACATTTAGGGGAGTGCGAATATGGTTGACAATGTCGATAATCTCAGGACAGGCAACCAACCAGCCCAGGCGAATACCGGCCAGCCCCATGGCTTTGGAGAAGGTGTGGCTGATGACCAAATTAGGATATTCATCCAGCATATCTTCAACGGTATCGCTGGCAAATTCAATATAGGCTTCATCAATTACGGTCAGAATGCCAGTTTCACATAAACCACGAACTAACTCCCGGCTGATGAAATGACCTTCCGGATTATTGGGGCGAGAAATTAAAACCATTTTGGTGCGTGGGGTGATTTTGCTGGTGAAGCTTTCCAGCGTGTAATTAAAATCCTGGTCGGAAGGTTCAATGTCAACAACTTTGGCACCGTAAAGGGCAACCCGGCGAACGTAGGGGGAATAATCCGGATTGGAGATCATGATTTCATCATCTTCATCCAGGAAGGCTTCGTAAAGCATGTCAATAATTTCGGTAGAACCATTCCCGCAGGTGATCCAATCGGCTCGTCCAGGTACATTGGAATACTGCGCCAAACTGGAACGTAATTCAACATCAGTCAATGCATCCTCAGGGTACCAATTCAATGATTCTGCGATATTTTTTACAGCTTCAATAACTTTGGGTGATGGGGGGAAAACCAATTCATTTCCCATTAATCTGCGTACATTCTGTTTCCAGCCCATGCGAAAGTGATCGAGATTATAGATTTCGCCGACTTTGGCTGATTTGCTCATGAATTTCTTGAGGTCCATATTCGTTAAACTTCCTTTCATAGTGATTACAATGAATTTCCGAGTTAAATGATTAAAAATTTATTCTGCTTCAAGGTTATCCTTGAAGAATTGCAGCAAGGGATTGATGTCTTTTGTTTTTCCCAGGTTTGCCAATTTGTCTTCATCTTCAATAAATTCGGCCAGGGTCTGTAAAAACTGTAAGTGTGTGTCGGCATCCGGAATTAGCAAAAGGAAAACAAAACGAGCTTTCACCATATCGCCCTGGCCGCCCATAGGTTCAAAGTCAGTCGGCTGTTCGAGGACGCTTACAATCATGCCGGGGGTTATGGTCCACTCTGGATCTGCATGAGGGATGGCAACTTCTACGCCCAGGGTGTGTAAACCGGTTGGATACTTATTTTCACGAGTTAGCAGTGCTTCCAAATAACCCGGTTTTACCCATTGGTTCTTTTGCGCTTCTTCAGACATGGTCGTTAAAAGTTCAATCCGATCAATGGGGTCTGTAAATCGTAATTCGATAATATTGGATAATATTGAGTCTGTCATGAAGTTATATGTCGCAAATCACATGGATGGGCTTCAATCTTGTGATGTTTTGCTGTCCTTTCAGTATTTGATAAATTTTTTTGAACCTTACGTTGTGTTTTTATTGCGTGTCTTGTAAACAGCAAATACCGAGAAAAGTTCCCGGAGTTTAATAAACTGAATTTTGATGACTTTAAGCGCAGTTTATTAGTTCGATTATACGGATTTGAGCTTACGATTGGTTGATTCGGTTTCGTCCGAGGTAATTGCGACAAAATGATATGAATAACCTTTTTTTATACGGCAAGCGAAGAATATGCAATTTATATTTGATCTTAATAGAACGGATGAAATTATCTTTTGTGTTCGTATGAAGACCTACTGCATTTTCAAAATGGAAGCCAGATACCCTTTATCAGGTGATTAATCCAATTCGATAGGGCTTTTTCTCTTGTAAATATGAAAAACAACTCCTATAATCGATCCATAGAAAGAGTGCTATTGTGTTATGACAAAAAAGAACTAATAACACAAAGGAATAATCAATGTCAGGCATATCCATATCCATCAATGCACGTCAACGTTGTATCATATTTGCCCTGCTAAAATCAGAAACCCGAGTCACATTGGATATGCTTTCCAAACAAACGGGGCTCACATCGCGGATTATTCGCTACAATATGGAAACGGTTAAAGCCTGGTTTCATAATGAAGGGGTGAAATTTCAAACCCGCCCGGGTTTTGGTGTGGAAATTGACGCAAATCGGCAAACCCGCAAACGTCTTTTGCAATTGATCTCTGATTCGGATGGGAATAATTTAATCCTAACCCGCAATCAGCGCCAACGTATCTCTTTATTTGAATTGCTAACCTCTTATGGCGCTTTGACTTATCATGACCTGGCTTCCAATCAGGGCATTTCACGTTCAACGATTGTGCATGATGTCAAAGAATTATTATGCAGTTTAAATTCGTATCATCTCATCCTGCGGCGGCACCCCAATAAGGGCGCTTTTTTGGAAGGCAGTGAACTCTCCAGACGATTTGCGTTATTAAATGTGATCCGCGAAGAGCTTGGAGACCAGAAGTGGTATTCCTTATGGTATAGTCCGGATTTATCCTCCATATACGATAAATCCCTTCCTATTAATCTCGAGAAGTTTCTTAGTCGCTTACCGTTAAAGTTTTGCAAGATTGCTGTCACAAACATTGAAAATTTAATTGGAAAGCGAATGGCATTGTATTCCAAAGTCGAAATGCTTGTTTACCTGGCTTTGTGTATTGATGCCATGAATCAAAACCATTTCCATGAAGAATCTATAGAATTTGTACAAACCGAACACGTGGAGATGGAAGTGGCTCAGGCGATCTTAAAAGATATTTGTCGAAAGTTTGAAATACAATCCAAGCAAACTGAAATTGAAGTTCTGGCTGCCTCTTTGATGGGTGCAAAGTGGGAGGATACGCGGGTTAACTTGCTTCAAGGGGATCATAAAAAAGGCTTTGAAGGCCGTCAAAAGCTAAGTTATCACTATGCGGATGATATTGTCTCTGTTTGCTCAAAGAAGATTCACCCACTATTACGGGTGGACCATGAATTAATTGCTGAATTAGCCCGGCATCTGGATCCGGTATTGTATCGTTTGCGTTATCATTTGCCCATTTTGAATGATTCATTGGACATTATTTTGGAAGAGTACCCCGAAGTATTTCACGCAGCCAGTTTGAGCGTAACCAAGATCGAGACAGAAATGGGCATCAATTTTCCACCGGAGGAGATCGCTTTTATCGCCATGTATGTGGTGGCAGCCATGAACCGTTTGAAAAAGAAAGATCGCAATAAATACCAGGTAATTATTTTGGGGGATGGAATCCGTGCGAAGACATCCCTGTTAAAATCCCGTCTGGAATATGAATTTCCCGTTCTGGAAGTAATTGGTGTATTGAATGGCTATATGCCGGATGAGATGATCATCGATCAGGCAGGGCTGGTCTTGAGTATGATCCCGGGTGAGATCCCGGGGAAGGATACCATTCAAGTCAGTTCATTTTTGAACAGCAGCGAGAAAAAACTGATCCAAAGTTGGATCAATGAGCAGGAAGATATATCCAGAAAATTGCTTACTATGCCGCGCGGTAAGCCTAATTTGGTGGATTTATTGGTTCCGCGGCATATTGTTTTTAACAACGGAGAACAAAAATGGAGAGAGGCAGTGACAAAAGCCAGCCAGCCCCTCCTGGATAACGGGAATATCAGTTTTAGTTATGTAAATTCAATGATCCAGGTGATTGAAGAGCATGGCCCGTATATGCTCCTGGCGCCTCATGTGATCCTTTTACATGCGCGTCCATCAGATGGTGTTAATGCTCTTTGTTTAAGCATGTTGATATTAGAGCAGCCGATTCAATTTGGCGATGCTTCCAATGTAATGGTGGATATTGCCTTTGTTTTGGGTGCCATAGATGAGCATGCCCATGTTAATGCCCTCTTGCAGCTCAGTTCACTTGCCAGTCAGCCTGATTTTTGCCAGGCAGTACGCCAAACTTCCAAAGCGTCGGACGTTTTAAGGATTGTATGGGGGCATTCCCTGCAATATTTGGAAGAATAGTTGGCTTTTTTTAGAATTTTATTAATACAATTTTGTCACAACTTTATACTACAATAACCAGATAGTCTGTTAGACTGAGAACTCCATATAATCAAACTGAGTCAGGAAGCAAAAACTTCCTGCCTTTATTAATAAGTCTATTATTCCCCAAACTTTGAAAGGTGCCCTACGACTATGGAATTCGATATTTATTTGACCCCAATTGCTGAGAGTTTGAATCAAAATGAATATGTGATCGCCACCTATCTGGTGGGAGCGCCGACGGAATCGGATATCCTGCATCGCTGTACGGCATTGGCTCTGGAACAAACTACGGGTACCTGGGCCCGCGTACCCGGTGAAACCGACGAAGTACGAAGGCGGTCTGCCGGCCGGGTTATTGCAGTTTATAGTGTGCCGGATTATGAATCCAAAGGATCCATTGCGCCGGATTCTGCTTTGCGCTGGTATATTGCCCGAATTGCTTTTCCCTGTATTAATTTTTACGACAACCTGCCATTGCTCCTTTCCTCTGTGATTGGGAATGTCTCAGCGATGGATAACCTGAAATTGGTCGATCTTGATTTTCCGGAAGTATACACGGCTCAATTTAAGGGCCCTAAATTTGGCGTGCAGGGATTACGTGATTTACTCAAAGTAAATGATCGTCCTTTGTTGAATAACATGATTAAACCCTGTACCGGCATTACCCCCGAAGAAGGCGCCGCTATTTTCTATGGGGCAGCTGCCGGCGGAACGGACTGGATTAAAGATGATGAATTGATCGCAGGTTCTCCGGCTTTTTCACCTTTGACTGAACGGGTAAAAGCCTATATGGCTGCTGCCAAACGGGCAGATGCGGAAAAGGGCGAGACAACCCTTTATTCCGTAAACATCTCTGATAACCCTGATCGATTGATGGACAATGCTCTGCGGGCAATTGATGCCGGGGCGAATGCCTTAATGGTAAACATCTTCCCTGTTGGGTTTGGCGGTGTTCGCCAATTGGCGGAGGATCCCAGAATAACAGTGCCATTGATGATTCATAATTGTATGAGTGGTGTTTGGGTAGCCAATCCTTATGGCGGCATTAGTTCTGTTGTGGGCGCCAAACTGGCTCGCTTAAGCGGTGCGGATATGTATCTCGACTATGTGCCGACGATGAAATTTGGGGGCATTCCGGAGAAATTCCAACGCATTGCCCAGACTTGTCTGGCTCCCTTCCATGCGATTAAACCGACCATGGTACACGTTGGCGGGGGAGTAACCCCTGGTATTGTTCCTCACTTAATGGGCATGCTGGGTAATGATGTAGCCATCGGCGCAGGCGGCGGTATTCATACCCATCCGTTAGGACCGAAAGCTGGCGCAAAAGCCATGCGGGATGCCATTGATGCAGCCATGACCCATACCTCTTTGACTGATGCTGCAAAATCCAGCAAAGAGCTGGAAGAAGCCTTACGTGTTTGGGGTGAGTTTGGCTCAGAGAAGATGAAGAAACTGTTCTCGCTTTCGTAAGTTTAAATCATCAGCGTATTGGAATGAACTATAATTGACAATTGAATTTCTTATAAAAGGGAACGAACTGGAATGGATATCAATACCGAAGCAAATGTCGTCGAAACTACCTTAACCGTACAACATGAACATGGACTGCATGCTCGTCCAGCAGACATGTTTGTAAGATGCGCTAATTCATTTAGCTCCACTGTTCATGTGTATAACCTTACCCGCAACGCGACCAAAAAAGCGAATGCAAAAAGCATTTTGGGGATCTTATCCATTGGTGTCCACGGCAGTGACTCAATCCGCATTGTTGCAAGCGGGGAGGATGGACAACAAGCAATTGATGCCCTGACTCAATTGATCAGCACTAATTTTAAGGAATAGAAGTATGGTTACATATTCTGGCATTGGTGTCTCTCGCGGTATCAGCATCGCGCCTGTTTTTCAATTTGTAGCAGCATCCATAAAGTTTGATACAGTTCAGGTATCCGATCCGGAAGCTGAATGGAAACGCTATCTTCAGGCTGTGCAAGTAACCCTTGAAAAGCTCGAAAAAATTTATGAGAAGGCGGTTCTTGAAATTGGAACGGATGAAGCTGCCATTTTTCATGCACACATTGCCATTTTGCAGGATCCGGAATTGAGTGATGGGGTTCAATCCCAAATCATGGATGAATCGGTTAATGCTGAATCCGCACTCTTTGAGGTCAGTGAAGAATACTGCACCATGCTGGAAGAGATTGATGACGAATACCTGAAAGAACGGGTGGTTGATATTCGGGATGTTAGAAACAGTGTATTAAAAGTACTGCTCGGTATTGTCGATGACCCTGCAGGTCAATTGAAAGTGCCTTCCATAATTATTAGCCGTGACCTGACGCCTTCGGATTGTCTTTCCATGGACCGTCATAAAATGGCAGGTTTCTGTACCATTGAAGGCGGGGCAACCTCACACACTACCATTTTGGCGCGCAGCCTGGGTGTTCCCGCTTTAGTCGGCGCTGATCATGAAGTGATTAATATTTCCAGTAATTTGCAAGTAATCCTGGATGGGTTTACCGGAAAAATCATTGTGGATCCGGATGCGGAAACCCTTGCCCGATATCGCTTGATGCAATCGGCCAAAGCTCAGATTATGCAAAAAGCCCAATCTGAAGCTAAAAAAGCTGCCGTAACGCTAGACAATCATAAAGTTGATGTGTTTGCCAATATCGGCAGTGATAGTGCAGAAGATCTGCAAAGCGCGGTAAACAATGGCGCTGAGGGTGTGGGGTTATTACGGACTGAATTTATTTATCTTGACTGCAACAAAATGCCGGATGAAGAATATCAATACAAAAAGTATGCAGCCGTTGCCGAAGCTTTTGGTGATAAACCCGTCATTTTGCGTACGCTGGATATCGGCGGTGACAAGCAGCTGCCTTATCTTGAACTGCCTTATGAACTGAATCCATTTCTGGGGGTTCGCGGACTGCGCTTATGCTTGCGCAACATCCCCTTATTTAAAACCCAATTACGTGCGGCCTTACGGGCAGGGCAACATGGCAATTTACAAATCATGTTCCCCATGGTAACCAAGGCGGATGAAATTCGCCAGGCGCGCGCGCTGATCAATGAGTGCAGGCAGGAACTAATCCGTGAAGGAAAGCGCTGTGATGCAAAAATTGAAATTGGGATTATGATTGAAATTCCGGCTGCTGCTTTGCTGGCGGATCGACTTGCGCCGGAAGTGGACTTCTTCTCGATTGGCACCAATGACCTCAGCCAATATACGCTAGCGGTGGATCGCACCAACAGTACCTTGGCGAATCTGGCCAATGCCTATGATCCTGCCGTGCTTCAATTAATCCAATCTGTAGTGCGGGGCGCCCATGCCCACGGAAAAATCGTTGGCGTTTGCGGCGAGCTGGCAGGCGAGCCTCTGGCGATTCCCATTTTGGTAGGGCTGGGTGTGGATGAATTGAGTATGAATCCGTCTGTCGTTCCCTTGACCAAACAGATCGTCCGCCGACTTAATATGAAGGACTCACAAGCACTGGCGGAAAAAGTGTTGCTGCTTGAAACGCCATCGGATGTTCGCGCTTTAGTTTCGGATACCCTGCCTTTCCTGCAGGAATACAGTTAGTAAAAGCAAAATCTAATCAGGGAAACTGCACCTGGTTGATCCTGATTTGACACTTGGTGCCCTTCACGGGTACACGGAGAATTTTATGCGTTATTACGAAAAACCGCCTGAAGAGCGTAAAAAATTAATTAGCTCTGAAAAAGCTTCATCCTGGAAGTATGCTGTAATTCGCTTGAGTTATTATCTGGGTATCCTTGGCACTGTGTTTTTTTTCATGGCTTTCTTTTTTCAGGACAGCCTGGATGCGGCTGGATTCCCTTATCGCCGGGTTGAATTGTACGGCGTCACCATCGTTTTTTTGGCTTGGATGAGTTTTCTCATCTTTTGCCGCATGCTGAGTATCAATACCAGCGGGTTAACCTATCCCAAACTGATGTCGATTTTTCGTAATCAGGTGATTGAAGAATTTGATGAGTATCAATATCTGCGCAAACAGGTGGCAGCTTCTCTGGGTTTCATGGATGATTCCTGGGCAATATATCCGGATATTTTTGCTGATGATTCACGAAAACATTTACAGATGGTTGTCGTAGGGCCGGGCGGTGTCTTTGGTCTGGCTGTCGTCAACAAAGATCCACGGAAAAAGGATTTCGTTGATCCCACGGCCACCCTGATTTTGGGCTGTGAGGAATTAGGCAAGAAGATTAAAACAACAGTTGTACCGATTCTTGTCTTTATGCGAAAAGTAAAATCGTATGAAAATCCACTTCCGGAGCTTAAAGTGTTTGCCACGCATGAAATGGTGGCTTTTTTGGACAGCCGTGAAAGTGTACTCAACAGCATAGAATTAAAGAGCCTGGAAAGTGATATTAAATATGTCGCAAATTTGGGGTCCGGTGTAGTTCACATTCCCAATAAATTTACCAACACGAAAAAAGGGTAGTTGTTTGCCGGGTATGGTGACAGGGATTTTTCCTTCTCGATAAGTATTTCTCAAGTTTGTTCTCCTGTTACTCCAACAGTGTTTTGTCGAAAGCAGATCAATTCATTACCAGGGAGGGTGCGTCCGCAAGGGGCACCCTCCCCCCTTTAATGAAGAGAATTGATTATTAGCCATAGATGATCTGCCAGATACCTGTCTCCATCCAAGGGAAATTCGTCGGGGTCTACGACCCAACGCCCTACATCGGTCGTGAAATCATCGACATTGACGTAGGTGTGGTTGAACTGGAAATATTTCAATAACCCAATCTGGAAATCAACCCCGGCGAAACCCAACAGCAGACACTCCGTCCAAATCTGATGGCTGAGTTCCGTCGAAATCTGATGGCTGAGCACCGTCGAAGCCCGGTGGCTGATGCTGTCCCCCGGAGGATCCTTTCTTTACTTCCCGGATTTTCGTTTGGGGAAAAACATTCCGGTACGATCACGATAAGCCTGATAAGATGCCCCATAGCGCAGGATGAGATCTTTTTCTTCCGCGACACACCACCAATACCAGACCGGAATCCAGATAAAAGAAAACAGCACCAAAAATGGTGAATTGAACAAAAAGGCCATCACCCACCAAAGGGGCATTTCACCTAATGCCATGGGATGGCGGATTTTTTCGTAGATACCCCCGTAGAGCGTATGGCTTTTATCAGGAAAGAGGGCTTCTTTTTTTGCATCCAAGGTACTGCGTATTTCCAGAACCATGCTGGGAATGGCGATGAGTATGGCAATAACTGCGGAAACCCAGTACGGCCAGGTGAAATGAGCCGGGAATGGGTCGAATGGCAATGGATAGCGAGGATATAGAAAATAATTGACAACCAGTGTAAACATAAACAGGCCGCAAATCATGCGGTAGATGCCGCTGAGTTTGTAGGCCTTTAGGCCCATTTTTTGTTCCATCGCAGCGGGACGTACGCTCATCAAGTAGAATGTGCACATCAGTGCTCCGCTGAGCAGTAAACTGGTGAAATTGATCCAGGAATTCATGATAGATATTTCTCCATATGTAGATAATTTGTTTTCAGAAACGGTCATATAAAAAGGAGCTGGCGCTGGAGGTCCCGTCTCATTGGGCGGTTTCCTTGGCAAATATGGTCTCTCATTGTCTGGTCTTTGCAACAGAGATGGCCGGTGAAAATTCCCCCGGCTTTATAAATATATTCATTGTTTTCCCGGCCTATTTGTCTCCAATTCCATATACGACTGCCAGGCATGATCCACTATCGGATTTCGCTGCCAAAATTTATGACGATCTTCCAGGGATACCTGATTCAACGGACAGGCGAAGTTAATGCAATGGGCACACATCAACTTGCGCATGCTGAGAAATCCGCCTGTCAGGGTAAGGAGATAAAGCGCCAGAAAAAACCATTGCAGACCGATAATGAGAAATATGAAAGGCAGTCCGAAAATGATCGCGAAGCCAGCAAAGAAGATAATCTTTTCCATTTTGGACATTGGATCGGGACGATATTTCCATAGGCGAGGAGAGCCATAATTTGCCCAACATTGCAATGATTTACCTTCTTCCGCATAATGCGGACAGTGTGAACACATGACCCGAATTTCAATCAATCCAAAATAACTGACCAAAAAAACAAGCCAGGGAATTAACCACCAGGGGTTGACTGCGGCGACACCGGCGCCGCCGATCAGGAATGGCGGCACGGCGATGGCAAAAAAGTGTGTCAATTGGCTGCCATTGAAATGACAGGTAACTACATCCCCTGCTGGGCAACCTTCACAATGAACTGCATTGCAGGTAATTAATGGTTTAGATGGATCAAGAAACGCTTTATTCATCCTGATTTCCTTTTCGAAAAATCCTATGGCTGTCTGAGACCATTGAGGAAGAGATCCATACTGCCGCGAATATGTTTGGGTAAGTCCACCCGCTCGGGGTCAAATACCCATAACAAAATTGTCCCTTCGATGATGGCAGCGGTGGCGATGGCGGCTGTTTCTGGATCGTGTTCCTGGAATTCTCCCTGATCCATACCTAGTTGAATGATTGGAGCGACATGATCCAGGTAACGGCCGTAATAGTTTTTCATGACTTCGCGAATTGTTTTGTTTCGAAAGGATGCGGCATATACTTCGTAAACGATGGGCCGCAGCAAGATCAGGTTTTGGGTGTTTTTGATCATATCTTCGGTTAAACCCATAAGGTGCTCGCTTATAGATCCTCCTTCATAGGTGGAGTGAATCATCTTTTCAAATTCGCTGTCAAACAATTTGGAAATAATGGCCGTGGTCAAATCATCTTTGCTCTTGAAATACAGATACAAGGTGCCTTTGCTAAGCTTGGTTTCCTCGGCTATGTCATCCATACGGGCTTTATTGAACCCCAGACGGGAAAATACGCTAATAGCGGCTTCAATGATTTGGTTGGTGCGTTCTTCGCTGACATCGGGCTTTGGGGACATATTCTAATTCCTATGTGTTGATATATAACTGACTGGTCAGTTATTATAATAGCGCAATTAAACCTACTTGTCAACAATATGACCAGGCAAGAATATATAATTCTTTGGCCGATGAATGGATGCTATTGGTTTATTTTAGGTAGGGAAAAAAGGGAGATCAATAACTCTGGAGCTGAAATCCACCGTAATTCCATTACGATGTTTTGCGCCAGCCATCCCAGCCGTGCTGCAATGCTAACCAGGGATGTTGCAGCAGCATCCGCGGGCCGGCATAGCGCATGATGATTCTGATCTGTTCTCGTATATTGGGTTTGAAGCAATGTACGCTACATGCTCCGCAAGTGGTTTTCTTTTCTCTGAAAGGACATTTTTCCAGACGCTGTAAGGCATAGGTCTGTACCTCAGTACAAGATTCACACAGCAGAGGACCGCCATGTTGCTTATGGCAGTAAAGGGCAATCATTGCTTTTAGGGTTTCTTGTTCCCGTTGCAGGAGATAGCTCATCGGCTTAATGGCGGTGTGCAGAATCCGTTAATGGCCCAAAGATGCGCGTCAGCCGCTGGATGCGTTCCGGGGAGTTGACCGCCAGGCAGGCCAGAAAAGTCGTGATTGGTACGGCGGTGAACAATCCCAAGGTGCCCACTAACGAGCGCACGATTTCTTCTGCAATGTAATTGATATTCAACATGGAACCCAAATTGACTTGATTAATACTGAAGAGTAAGAACATGCTCATGGACGCGCCAAGATAAGCCAGTACCAGGGTGTTAACCGTGGCGGCAACATGGTCCCGGCCGATGTTCATGGCGCTGGTATAGCGTTGGCGAAAAGTGAGCGCAGGATTGGCGATGTGCAGCTCAATGACTGCCGAGGATTGACCGATGACCAGATCATCCAGCACGCCCAACGTACCGATGATAATACTGGCAACGAGCAGATTGCGAATGTTAATATTGCCTGCCGCTTGCATGAGGTACATGGCATTCTCATCCCCGAAGCCACTCAGGTAGGCATAATTGACAAACCAAACCGAAAGAAAGCCAGTAATAATCACCGAGCCGGTAATGCCCGCCAGGGCCAGTTGTGTTTTTAATGTCCATCCGTAAATCAGGTATTGGGTAAGTGCAAGAAAAAGCACCGAGCCAATCAAACTGACCAGAATTGGATCGGCGCCTGCTAAAATGCGCGGAATGATATAGTATAAAATCACCACCAGGCTGATGCCGATGCTGAGCACACTGCGCAAGCCTTTCCAGCCGCTGATTAAGAAACTACCGATAATGAAAATGCCCACTAAGATCAGCAGAGACTGCCTGCGAACGTAATCCACAAAATAGGCTTCCAGCTTTCCTTCCGGAGACACCCCAACGGTAACCAATACATGATCATTTAGCTTGAGACTGAAGCCGTCTGGTCGGAGTTGACGTTTGCCGTGATCAATTTTCAGGGTTTCATTTTGATAATCGCCTTCCAAGATGCGGACTTTGACAATCTGATATGCCTGGGTGATGTTCCCCATCTGGGTGGTGCCTTCTTCTAGCATCTCTACAACCTGGGCTTCTACTGTGTCAGTCGTATAGCCGATATTTTGGCTTTCACTGACTGGCATTCCACGTTTGGCGGTAAAGACCAATCCAAGCAAAATGATAACCAGGCTGGCAAAGACAACTATACCGTTCTTTTTTGCGTCCATTGTTCACTTCCTATTTTCATGTCTGTCTATCATACCTTAATCCGATGCGATTTTCCATTTGAAGGAAGTAATGGAAGGAATAGTTGAACTTTTATAAATGAAAGGCTGGCCATTCAGGCCAGCCTCCCACGGTGCGAATCGAAAGTTCATCCTCATTTTGCAAAGGGGCAATTTTTTCCGCAAGACGGACAGCCGTTAACAGGTGCACAGGCTTCGAGTCTGGCTTTTAAAATATCTTCTCCATAGAGTGTCCGCAGCATACCTTCGATGACGGAAGGCGCGACATTTAATCGTTCACTGAGTTCACTCAACCGAATTTGTCCGTTGGATTTCAGAATCTCTTTTTTTAAGCGTAATAACATCATTCCTCCAGATAAAGACTATCCCAACCCTAACAGCAAGCCGCCCTGGAACACCAAGACGGATGCCAGCCAGGCGATAATCAATTGCCCGATGATACTGACCCACATCCATTTAGCGCCGAATTCTTGTTTTTCGGCGGCAATGGCCACCATGCAGGGGGTATAAAGGAGCACAAAGACCATGAATCCAAAGGACGCCAAGGCTCCATGACCATTACTGGAAGTTTCAAAGTTATCCTTTACGGCGCTATAGAGAGCCAGGTTTTCTTCTTCTGCTTCCCCGCCATCAAACGTGATGCCGATAAAACCGGGTATGGCCTTGAGGGTATCCCAGGTCGCGCCTGCAAAACTGGTGCCGATGTGGCCGAGGTCCTGCCAAAAGGTGGTTGTTTCAGCGGCTTCTTCTTCCGTTTCGTCCACAGTATAAACCTGGGCCATGGTACTGACCACAACTTCCTTAGCGATGAATCCGGTCATCAGGGCTCCGCCAGCTTCCCATGAGCCAAATCCGGCAGGTTGCAAAACGGGTACCAAGCCCTGTGCGACGCCGGCAAAAGCAGAATCGGCTACCTCGATCTGAGCAAAATTTCCTTCTCCCTGAACGGGAATAGCCAGCAATAACCAGATGACTACACAGGAAACCAGAATCAACGTCCAGGCTTTGCGTACAAAGGACTGCGTACGTTCCCACATCTGGAACCAGATACTCTTGAAGGTTGGTTTGCGGTAAGGCGGCAATTCCATGATGAAGGGGGACTGATCTTTGCCCTTGAAGAGGGTGTTCTTCAGTAGAATGCCCAGAAGTACTGCAACGAGAATACCCAACAGGTAGAGACTGAAAATTACCGTACCGGCATGATCGGGAAAAAAGATGGTGGCAAATAGCACATAAACCGGCAAGCGGGCGCCGCAGCTCATAAAAGGCACCAATAAACCGGTAAGAATACGGTCTTTTTCATTCTCCAGGGTACGGGTGGCGTAAAAAGCCGGTACCGTGCAGCCAAAGCCAACGATCATGGGTAAAAAGCTTTTTCCATGCAGGCCAAACAGGTGCATTAACCGATCCATGACAAAAGCGGCGCGCGCCATGTAGCCTGAATCTTCCAAAATAGCCAGCGCGAAATATAAGGCCATCAAGACGGGCACAAAGACCAGCACACCACCAACACCGGCAATGACGCCATCCACCAGCAAAGATTCTACCCAGGAGCCTGATAAACCCAGCAGAGAAACGATTGCAACTACCCAATTCGTGATAGGTGTGCTGATGACGAAATCAACCCAATCTAAAAAGGGTCCGGCTACATCCGTGGTGAGTTTGAATACCACCCACATTAACAACAGAAAAATGGGGATGCCAAACCAGCGATGAGTAACAATCCTGTCCAGCTTGTCGGAAAAATTCAGCTGTTGTCCCTGAGGTTGTTTGACTGTCGCAGTCGTCAGGCGGTGAATCCAGGTGTAGCGCTGGTCTGCGATGAGTGTGTCGCCTGTCTCGTCGAAATGAGTTTCCAAGGCTTGCTGACCTTTTTGCAGGCACGAAGAAAGATTTTTCCATTCGCTGTGATCTTTCATTCGGGAGAGTAAGTCTTCGTCGTTTTCTAATAATTTAATCGCCTGCCAGCGGGGCGGAGATTGATTGAGGGGATCCGAACTTTGCGAAAGAGTGCCTTGAAGTGCAGTAATTTCATTTTCGATCTCCTTGCCGTAGTCAATGGTGAATGGCGGAGACGATTTTGCTGGCGTAATCAGCATTCTTTGCAGGGTTTGCTTTAGGGGGGCAATCCCCACTTCGTCACGGGCGATAGTGCGTACCACAGGAGATTCCAATGCTCGGGCGAGTCGGTCATCATCGATCTGAATTTTTTTCTGCGCTGCAACGTCCATCATATTGAGAACAACCAAAACGGGGACATTCATTTCCAGGATTTGCAGGGTCAGATATAAATTTCGTTCCAGATTACTGGCGTCAACTACCGAGATCACCAGATCTGGTTTTTCCAGCAGGATAAAATCCCTTGCGATTTTTTCTTCCGTTGAATACGCGGAAAGACTGTAGGTGCCCGGTAAATCCACCACTCGAGCAGAACCCTGATCCAGAATCAATTTACCTTCTTTCTTTTCAACTGTTTTACCAGGCCAGTTGCCCACATGCTGGCTGCCGCCAGTGAGTGCGTTGAAGAGGGTCGATTTTCCACAATTGGGATTGCCGGCCAATGCGATGAGAGGAGATTGTTTCATAGGGCTTGACCCTCAAATTGTAATGCGGTTGATTCCAGGGGTTCAACAAGGATTTGTTGCAGCATACCGCGGCCAATGGCAAGGCGGGTATCTTTTACTTTCAGAATCATGGGGCCGCAGCCGCTGTCACTGATGGTTTGGATCGTCATGCCGCATGTCAGGCCAAGGTCCGCCAAGCGTTTACGCAGGCGTTCCCCTCCCTGAATTTCCATTAACCTTACTTCATTTCCTTGATGGACCAAACTAAGCGGCATCATGCAGCACCTCCACTTCGATGAGCGAAGCTTCAGATTTCCGTAAAGTGAGTTTATAGTTCTTGATTTCAAACTCAATGGGGTCGCCCAATGGGGCTTTGCGGATGACTTTCACATCTTCGCCTTTGACGAATCCCATGGCCATGAAACGCTGACGCGGACTGCCGCTGAGCGACAGGTTTTTTATCATGCCGGATTGACCGGGATGCAGTTCGGATAATTTTTTGAGGGTCATAAATGGCTCCTGTTAAATTAGTATGTACTAATAATAAAGATAAGGTTAAGCTAAATACCTGTCAACATGACATATGTCACCATCTTATGAAATTACTCCTCATCATCAACAACCAATTTGCCTTATTGATTTTGCGTATATCATTATCGGGATGTTTATTTAATTGGGACTGGCTTGGATTAAAAAATGGATCATGAAAGAGATACAAAAAGTATGGAATGAAAACTATTTTCACTGACCATGCAGCTTGCATGGATAGATCATTAAAGCAGTCATGATTACTTTTAACTATCCCGACTTTTTCCCCCGATCTCCAGGATAATTTTTGGAAAATAAAGAACGACGATAAGAAGATTGTGAGTCCTATAAATATGCCGGTTAGCTCATCTTATTTACGGAGGTTTCTATAGATAATATGTTTTGGGATGAATTCTATCAAGGGGGTTATTGAGATTTTCCTTCTATAAGGAAAAGGGAAACAGTGGTGCCAAGACTGGGTTCACTCTCAATATTAATCCTGCCGTTCATGGCTTCCACCAAAGATTTTGCGATGGAAAGTCCAAGGCCGCTGCTGCCGTGGCTTCCACGGGAATCCTGGACTTGATAAAACCGTTCAAATACATTGGCCAGCGCTTCCACCGGAATCCCTTCTCCCGTGTCGGAAACGCTCAATGCGATTTCTTTACCAATGCGCTGGGCTGATAAACTGAGCAAACCACCACTTGGGGTGTGGCGGATGGCATTATCCAGCAGGATGAGCAGCACCTGACGCAATCGGGCTTCATCCGCCAGGACAAGGGCTGATATGGGCTGGATGCTAAGTTGTAGATTTTTTTTCTGCAGCAATGGAGTGAATTGGCGTTTAAGTTCTTCCAATAGGGCTTGAATTTGGATTGGGTTGAAATTGAATTTTAATTGTTGGGCATCTAGGCGCGAAAGGAGGAGCATATCCTCAACCAGTGAGGTCATGTGATCGCTTTCCTGAATCACATCCTCGATTAATTTTGCCGGACTGGACGCCGGGTTGCTGCGCCGCAGGGCTAGCTCGGCGCTGGCTCGGATTAAAGTGAGAGGAGTGCGTAATTCGTGACTGGCATTGGCGATAAATTTTTGCTGCCGGTCCCAGGCTTGTTGCGTGGGTTGAAGGGAGTTTCCGGCCATCCACCAGCTGCCCAGTCCCAATAACAGGATGCTGAAAGCACCGACCACCAATAAGCCACCCAGGAATTGATTCAGCACCCTGAATTGATCCCCCGTAGGTTTGCCCAATTGAATCAGATCGTAGCCGCTGCCTTCGGGAAAGGCATACGTCAGCAGGCGCACCGGCGTACCATCGGTCAGCCATCCATTGCGTAAATCGGAGCCATTGTTTAATGCATACTCCACCGCTTTAAGATCGGGATCCATTAGTACAGGGTATGGATTGGGGTTAAACAGCAATTTGCCTTTTTTATCCAGCGGGAGAACAAAAACAGAGGCCAGCTCGCCCTCATGGGCTTCTTCAAGTATTCCCTCTGCCTCAAGATCGTGGTTTTCTTCCATCTCATCCGTTTCATTATGCCCGGTGAAACTTAAAAAGGGCTGCCGATTTTGAGATAACCAGGTCTTCTCAGCCTGCAGGAGAACGTCCGGCGGGTTTTGACCGGCGGAGCGAAAGACCAATGCCATTTTAAATTCCAGCGCAGCATCATTGGAATTCTGAAAAAAGTAACTTAATAACGTATAAGTGCTGATACCGACCACAGCGACGAGCAGCATGCCTACCAGCAGATAAAGAAAGGTTAGCCGTAATCGCAAGCCTTTAAGCATGTTCGGTTTCCAGTGCGTAGCCTACCCCGCGAACGGTCCGGATGGGATCAGCCAGCATAGGGCGGTTAAGTTTTTGTCGTAGATAAGAGATATAAACATCCACCAATTCCGGCTTGACATTATTTTCGTAGGACCAAACATAATCCAATATCTGCTGACGGGAAAGGGTCTGTCCGGCATGACGCATTAACATTTCAAGCAAATCCCATTCGGTTTTGGAAAGTTCAATGGCATGCTCCGCGCGGCGCAAACTGTGGGCCTGCAAATCCATCACCAGATGACCCACACGCAGTTCTGTGGAATTCACCGCGGCCTGGGTGAAACGCCGGCCCAGGGCGCGAATGCGGGCCAATAACTCGTCAAATGCAAATGGCTTAACCAGGTAGTCATCGGCGCCGCTATCCAATCCTGCTACACGGTCTTCGATCTGTCCGCGGGCAGTGAGGAGCAATAAACCAATGGGCAAACGGGCTGCGCGGATTGCCCGGCAAATGGAAGGGCCATCCCGGCCAGGGAGCATCCAATCGATCACGGCGACATCATGGATGCCGCGCAAGGCCAATTCCAAACCGCTATTTCCATCATGGGCAATGTCATAGGAAAGATGCTCATCATCCAATACACTGGCGATCAAGCGGGTGAGACGTTTATCATCTTCAATCAGTAACACGCGCATGCTATTAAGTCCTGATTTAAAATTAACTTGTATTGATAGTATTGTACAAGTATACCCAACCCAATGCATATTTTGTATTAATTAACCCGCTAAAAACGGTCAAAAATAGAAAGATTGGAATTGGGTTGGAATATCCCCATCAATTTTCAAGAAAACCCTAATCTTCGGGAAGTATATTTAACTTGAACGAATTGGTAGATGAATTAAGGAGTAAAACTATGAATAAAGGGATAATTGCGGTCATATCATTCTTTCTTACCGCTTTTGTATTGGTAGTAGGGGTTAGCGTTGTCAATGCATCGGGTAGACAAAATGTACCTGACCCAGCGCCGGTTCAGGATAGTGCACTGCTGCAGCAAATGAATGAACGGGAAGTTGCTTATCGCGCATTGATTGATGAGGCTAACACCCGTATTGAAACATTGAATCAGGAAGTGCTTTCCTTAAGTGCGGCCACACCGGTGGTTGAGACTCCAGCCATTCTGGCTCCCGAACAAGCAGCGCAGATTGCCTTGATGGAAGTAAATAATGAAGATTCTATGATCCAATTGCCGGAATTGGTTGATTATGAAGGTGAAGCTGCCTATGAAGTGCGCATGACCAAAGGCTTGCTCTATATCCATGCTGAAAACGGTACAGTGTTATTTAACAGCGTACCCAAGCGGATAGATGAAAAACGAGCTGCTGAAATTGGTGGTGAGTATTTTGGCGGCATGGATCCACGGTATGCAATTGTTCAAATTACGGAATTAAATGGCAGTCCGATCTATAAAGTCAATTTCAATGGTTACCTGGTATACATTGATCCTTACGGTCAAATCATTAAAGCGCAAATAATCCAATACGTGGATAATTCAACCTCTGACAATGGTGGGTCGTCATCCAATAGTAGTTCACAAGACAGCCATGAAGATGATGAAGACGAACATGAAGATGATGATGATGATTAAGTCCGAACTTACAAAAGGAAAGACAACGAGGTGAACAATGGCACCAGAGCAAAAGAAATCTACAACCGGCATTAAGTTTTTATTCGCCAGCATCTCCCTGGCCGGCATTCTGGGATTATGGAGTGCCTTCGCCAGTAAAGCACAATTAGCTACCGCGGAAGCCAGCAACAATGCACCAGCTGCTCTAGCAGGGGAAATTTTTATGCCTGAATTGCCAACCCTGGTCCCGGTGGTTGATTTATCCAATCAGGTTTTGCTTCTTCAGCCTACAAGTGTAGAACAAAATTTGCGCAGTGTATCCGCACCTACTCCGGAGGTTGGACAGACCCCTCCCCCGATTAGTGTTCAACGAATTGTAGTTGGAAATTCATCCGGAAATAATGCTTCTTCTGGTGGTGGATCGAGCAGTTCCGCTGCTGCTCCGGCAGCCAGCACAGGAAGCTCAAAATAATGGAACAGGTACAATTTTACGCGATGGGCTCGCATATGTCGGCATTGCTTGAGGTGGATGAGGAATCTGCCTGGCCAAATCTGGAGCGTGTACCGCTCTGGTTTGAAGAATGGGAACAAAGCTTAAGCCGTTTTCGCGAGGATAGTGAGTTAACCACGGTTAATTCATTTTCAGGCCAGAGGACAAAGGTCAGTGCCATCTTTGCTGAGGTATTGGAGCTTGCCTTACAGATGGAAAGGGAAAGTGATGGGATTGTGACACCGGCGATTTTACCGGCTTTGGAAGACATGGGCTATGACCGCAGTTATAATTTATTACGTGGAAGCGACCTCCATATTGAACACAGTACAGCCCATGCAGCAGCTTCAACACTGGGGCTGCAATGGAAGACGGATGAAAGACTCCTTACGCTGCCGGAAGGGATGCGGCTTGATTTTGGCGGCGCAGCCAAAGGCTGGGCAGCTCATCAGGCAGCCCAACGTTTGGCTGCCAGCGGCCCAGCACTGGTCAATGCCGGCGGTGATATTGCCATCAGCGGACCCCTGCTGGATGGCTCCCCCTGGATGATTGGTATTCGGGATCCTTTCAATGTGGATACGGATATGGGTGTGATGCCGGTCCTTCAGGGCGGTGTGGCCACTTCCGGCAGTGATTATCGTCACTGGCAGCAGGACGGTAAACGGCGGCATCATCTCATTGATCCGCGCAGCGGCGTATCCGCAGAAACGGATTTAATCCAGGTAACCGTTTTGGCGCCTACCGTCATGCAGGCGGAGATGGCTGCGAAAACGATTTTTATTCTCGGATCCAAGGCAGGGGTATCTTGGCTGGAACAGCACCCTGCTTTTTTCGGTATCCTAATTCAAAAGGACGGCACCATTAACCATTCCACTGGAATGGTGTTGGAGTTTTATCAGGAATTGACGGCATGAAAATTACAGAATCGACAAATGAACCAACCAACGGGCTAAGCCTGCACCAGGTGTTGTGGATGTTTTTTGCCGCCCTGGGCGGGATTGGCGCCGCATATTACGTTCTCCCCCTCTTATTACCCAGCTTGAGCGCATCCGTCGCCGGAGAAGATGTAAAAGTATTCTGGTATCTTTCGCGTGGATCGGCCATTGTGGCGTTTTTATTCCTATGGCTTTCCATGCTGCTTGGATTGTTATTAACCACAAAATTTGGCAAGACATGGCCTGGATTGGCTATCTCGATTGATTTTCATCAATTTGTCAGTTTACTCGGTCTGTTTTTTGTGTTATTACATATCCTCCTGCTGTTAGGGGATGTCTATATGAACACAACCCTTTGGCAGCTCTTTATTCCTTTTGGAGGCATAACTTACCGTCCTCTGTCAGTAGCACTGGGACAGATCGGTTTTTATGGTTGGATTGCATTGGTGGGATCGTTTTATATTCGAAAACTCATCGGGAAGCATGCCTGGCGTGCGGTACATTTTTCCAGTTTCGTGATGTTTATCGTCTCCCTGATTCATGGAGTGACCAGCGGCACGGATACCAATACGGTTCTTATGCAAATCATTTATTGGATGAGTGCAGGCAGTGTGATCTTTATGGTCCTGATTCGCGTGATGACAGCCATTCTTCCGGAAAACCCGGTGGCTACATCCGATGCGCTGAAAAGAGAGCTGAATAAGGGCTAGTGTTTCCCATTTTGATAGGAATTTTTGCGGATGTCCGCCAGATAAATGGCGCTGTCTAAGACGTAGTGGCAATTCATGAATTGCCACTACGTCCATGTTAAATGATCTCTTTAGGCAGTCCATTTACTCAATGATTATTTAAACGATTTCACGCTGATATTATTGACCAGTGCCTGCATGACTTCTACAGCCCATAGTTCAAATTCATCCGGGCAGTTGTGCATCAGGGTGGCGCGCAGGGTGGAGACGGAATGCGGCAGGAACCAGAAAAGCAGTGCCATGCGTTTCGCGTCCAAGCCTGGCAAGAGATGAAAATGACCGCTTTTTACCCCATTTTCAATCAGATCCACCAAGCCTTTGAAATTTTCATGTTCAAAAAATTCAGACATATTGGCCGGAAAAAGTCCGCCTGCGCTCATCATTAGTTCGTAATATTGGGGGTATGCCCTGGAAAATTCCAGGTAGGTCTTTTCGGATTCCATCAAGAGGACATCCGGAGGCAGGTTTTGCTGCAAGCGTTGAGCAGAAAAATGGGCTTCCATCTGGAAAACGGTTTGACGCATTTCCTCCAGAATCTCTTCTTTGTTGGTGAAATACTTGTATAAGGCGGCAGGAGAGTAATCCACTTTATCAGCCAGCTTGCGCATGGAAAATGCCAGCAGCCCATCTTCAAGAATGAGTTCCTGAGCGGCTTGCAAAATGGCTTCGCGGGTGCGTTCGTGGCGGCGAGTACTGGGAGTTCTGGACATAAATACCTCTTTTGTGAACGATGTTTATATAATATACGATGTTAGATAATTCGTCAATGTTGGAGATCTGTTGCTGAAGCGGTCTCTTTCGTTTGTAAACCTATGATTGAAAACACCCGGCATTTCAAGAATTTCCTACCAAACTCATTCGGAGTGAAGTACAATGCCCCTATTCCAAGGAGTAAACCCTATGATGGATCTTGAACATCCATTTTCTGATGAATCCAGTGATATAACCCGCCCAACAAAAATTCCATCGCAGGACGGGCTGGATGAAACACGCCCCATGATATACAACCCCGCGTTTGATGAAACCAGGCCCTTGCTTTATAACCCCTCCATGGATGACAGCCGTCCCATGCTGGTGCAGCCGATTCTTCAGCAGAACCCAGCGGCATGGCCGGCGGAAGAAGACCCCATGGCTCATTATCAGCCCATTCTGATTCCACGCCGGGAACAGCCGAGTCGTTCTTCGCGGCATGGTTCCGGATGCAGCGGTGCTTTCTTTATTCTCAGTCTTCCCATTCTATTCGTCCTGGCGCTTTATTTGTTTTTTCCCTTGCGTACAAATATCCTGATTTTGGGTATGGACCGTGCGCCAGAAGGCACGGATGTCAGCCGAACGGATACCAACATCATCCTCTCAATAATCCCACTTAAGCCGGTGGTGAACATGCTCTCCATCCCGCGTGATTTATGGGTGCCGATTGCCAATGTAGGGGAGAACCGGATCAACACGGCTCACTTTTTTGCGGAGGCGGATAAAAAGGGCAGCGGACCGGCAGCTGCCATGCAGGCAGTACGGGATAATTTTGGCGTGACGATCAACTACTATATTCGCGTGCGTTTTGACGGTTTTCAGAACATCGTGGATGCCATGGGAGGCGTGACCGTGGACCTGCCGACAGCCATGTCCGGTTATGAAGCCGGCCGGCACCACTTGAATGGTGAACAGGCGCTGGCCTTTGTGCGGGATCGCAGCGGGACGGATGATTTCTTTCGCATGCAGCGCGGTCAATTGATGATTGTCGCGGCGGTCAAACGGATGCTCAATCCGCTGATCTGGCTGCGTATTCCCTGGATTTTGGGCGCAGGATTGAGCTCGTTGGATACCAATATTCCCATCCTGGAGCTGCCGCGTATTACGGTGGCGCTGGTCCGCGGGGTACTTCAAAACACCATCGATAGCCGCACGATAACGAGGGAAATGGTATTTCCAACCACGACGTCAGGCGGGGCCAATGTCCTCCTGCCGAACTGGGATGCGATCAACCCGGTGCTGATGGAAATGTTTGGACAGTAATTCGATGGTTTTTGCCCTGCCGATAATTTGACACCTGAGTGCTTGAAACCAACGGCCGACCCATGCATAATCAAGCGTTGGAGGCAACAATGAAAACAATCGTACGAATCATTCTCTTTTTAGTCCTGGCTGCCATTTTTCCGTTAATCGGATTCCTGGCTGGCTGGTGGCTTTTTTTTACGATCTTGCCTGATGCATGGATCCTGATCCCGGTTTTTATCGGGTTGGGGCTGGGAGTGCAGGTGAATTTCTTCTTCCTGAAACATTGGATGAAGAATGCTTATCAAATGAACCTCTGGATCTGGGCGGCCATCTATGCCTTCTATACGGTTGGACTATTCGGTTTTTTCATGGGAGTGCCTGTCTTTAACGTACTACTCGGTATTCCGGCGGGTATCCTGATGGCAGGGCGTCTGGCAGCAATCAAAGCTGAACCGGTCCCGGTACGAAAAGCGACATTGTGCACTGCCTGGTTCACCACCGGCATATTAGGCCTTGTTTGCCTGGCTTCGGCTGTGCTGGCTTTGAGTGATCCTTATACTGCTGGTAATTTGGAAGGCATGTTGGCGCTGCCTTTTGAGGTAACCCGGACGATGATCTGGGCGCTGATATTGATCGGCGGCAGCGGCTTGCTGGCGGGGGAATGGCTGCTTACTTTCTTAATGACAAAAATGACGTTCTCGACTCTTTCAAGTGGAAAAGGGTTGCCCGATTGAAAAAGGGGCTGTCAAAAAAAATAGCGGCAGTTCATAAATTGCAACTACAGATGATGTATGCCTGGATATTTTTGCTTTATATTTGGTGGCGGCATCCATGTAAATTGATGTTTTTAGGTAGCCTCTGGCTTATTTTCAACCCCCTCTTACCTTTTTCGTGCATTTACCGGTATGATTAAGCTATCTCGTATGGCTAAATTGACAGTTTTTTCTCAATCGGAGAATTGCATATGATCTTCATTGGTGGACTTTCGGATCGGCAAAAGGAAGTTTCTTCGGGCAGTTTTACCTGTCCCCATTGCGGGGTTCCCCGTCCATATAAATTAATGAAAGCTGGGCGGTATTTCAGCCTGTATTTCATACCGCTTTTTCGCACCAAGGATTTGGGGGAATATGTACAGTGCCAGCATTGTCAGCGCACATTTGACCCCCAGGTATTATCTTATAAAGGACTGAGTGCTACGGAACGCTTGGAGCAGGAGATAAGAAAAGAACTGCAATCCGGCATGCCGCTGCACATGATGGTGGAAAAATTGATCAGCCAGCATATGGATCGTACTACTGCCGATTTGTATGTAAAACGGGCAGCCGGCGGGCAGACCGTTACCTGTACTCAATGTAAATTTGATTACCTGCATGGGGTGGAGCGGTGTTTGAACTGCGGCTCCGAATTAAACCAGGATTAGCTTTGTCCTGAATCCCAATTAAACAAAAATCAATTTCTCAACGGCAGTTATGTTTGTGAAGTGAAATGAAGCGGTTAACTATTTATTAGGCCGCTCATGGAGCAAGCAGCAGCCATTGCTTCTGACAGTAATCCAAATTTTGTTTGGAGAGCAAAAGCAGTTGTTTATCTTTTGTCTGCATCAGGAATGCAAGAGGGGTAGAACTGTTTTCCTGATTGCACGCCAGGACAACATACGGTTGTTTCAGGTCAATGGCAGATATTTTTTCAGCGGAAAAATCCTGGAGAGGAAATTTCACATCCACCAATGGATGGCTGCCAACAAGATTAAAACGAAACATGAACTGAGTTGTAGAATTTTCTACTGCCTTGATTTCCGGGTAGACCAATTCCCCGTATCCATATGAAATGGCATTCCTGGATAATAAATCTTCCCATTGGGATGATCTTATGCTGACATAATCATAAATCATGGATTGTGATAAGCGCTCATTGATTTGATCTTCGTCCATCGTTAGATTTTGGTTTTTAGGGATAGCCATATCCATGATCGGTACGATCAGACCCAATATAAGGGGAATTATGAAATAAAAAGATGCAAACTTTTCCTTTTTACCGACCATGGGGCGAATCATCTTTTGGTTTTGATCCTCAGCAGGGTTGGGTTCGAAATAGAAGGATATCAGATAACGGGCAATGAGGACGATACCGAAAAAATAATAAAGATAGACAACCCATATCACGGGAACCAAATAGCGGCTGCCGGATGTGCGGCTCAAGGATAGTGCCGCAAAATAAAACAACATATAGATGAGGGGAACGATGCCGATTATTTTTTTCTTGCGATAAAGACCAATCAAACCAATGCAAAACACGATCAAACTGAAGAAGAAAACAACGGATACCTCTCCATGCCAGTTGGCAGTTTCATCCCAATAAAGGATCCCTTTGAAAATCTCAGGCACGGTGTCCATTTGTAGGGAGTAGGGCAGGCTTAGCAGGGCTTTAATGATGTTATTAAGAAAATGAACAGTGATTACATAAAATTTTTCAAGTATGACTGAAATGGATGAGGGTTCTGAAAGGATTGGTAGAATGGCAGCATTTTTTACATGCGTGATGGAATTTTGTATCGTGGAAGACAGTAAAAACCGATAGTTAAGAATCCAATTAAATTTGCTGAATAGTGGAATATAACCATAATGGATTTGACAGTAAATAGCCCAAGGTGCCGAAAACAATAAAAATGAAGCTAACCCATGTCCTGCAGCGAGCAACCGGTGAGTATATTTTCTACCCGGATTAATTAACAAAATAAAAATGAATGCGATGGATAGTACGACAATCTGGGGACGAATATAAGAGCCCATACCCAATGCAATACCGGTCAGGTAAACCCATTTTTTCTGTTGATTGTCCTTTAACCAACGAATTGTTCCCATGGCGGCAACCAGAACTAACAATTGACCTAACGGTTCTGGCATCAGTAATTTCCAATGTATGTTGGCAATGTACCCTGAACTCTGGAAACTGGTGACTTCAAAAAGGATTCCTGCAAAGGCAAAAATTATTCCAACCTGTGTGGAATCCAGGGATTTTCCAATCAAAAAAAGCACAACGGGAATTAACGCAAGGATGAACACATTCAGTTTGATGATATCCTGATAATTTTCACCCATAAAGAAGTGCAAAAGACCAGTATAAGCATTATAGAGTGGTTTGTCATTTGAATGCTCGTACCCGATACCAAACCCGTTGATGAATTCTTTTCCGGCAAGATCATAAATCAGCGCATCCGAATAGGGGACAACCTGTTCAGGGGAACCGGATCGGATTTCGATGAAATGGTTCCTGGCAATCTCTTGATGTTGGATGATCGAATTTCCAAGTAAAAATATAATTACAATGAGTAGTGGAGTACTCAAGAATTTGTTTTGTTTAATTTGATATACATGTACGAATGCCGGAAGGAAAAAAACGAAACCCAAAAGCAAATAGACATATTCATTCAATATGGGAACGGCTGCCACATTCCAATAGAATTGATCTTGAATCAATCCGAATTTGAATAACAGTAAAATAATTTCAATGCATAGGAGGATGCATCCAAGGATTATAAGATCCACTTTTCTGAATGGGAAGCGGATTAGATTTTGAAAACTTTTTTGCCCCCGGTTTGTAAAAGTAATAAAGAGAAAAGCAAGAAAAATAAAAAATGATAAAAACAGGAAAAGGATCAAAGGTTGGGCCATCCTCCAATAGCCCTGAAATTCGCCCAACCGGTATGACGGTAGAGTTATAGCCACAAACAAGAGATACCCCAGAAAGAGGAGCCAAAACAGATATCGGTTAACCAGCAGTTTTTCCGCCAATCGTTTCTGTGTTTGTTTGAAAAACCAGCCTGTTTTGAACAGATTTTGATAAAAGAATGCACATAAAAAGGAGGATACGATCAAGATGCACAAAGCAAGAATCAAGCGTTGAAAAGAGAGGCCCAATAAAAAAGGCTGTTCGCTCTTTTGAGCCAGAAATCTTGCCAGAGCGAGGCAGGTATTTACACCTAAAATAAAGAAAAAAATCAGGAAAATGAACGTCTTTTGTTTGGGGTTTTCCATAATTGAGTGATCTCAGGGATATGGATATTGATGCCAACGAATTAGGTAGAACTTTCCGATCGAATAATTATGATCAAGATGCCTTTTGAAAATAAAATCTGTGCCATGCGAGTGAAAGGCATTAAGTGAATAAAAATTTATGGCACACTAGATGAGTAAACTACCCAATCGCCTAAACTTTCAACATAAGTGAATTTCTCAGAGATTTTATCAGGGTATCCATCCGTAATCAAAATGAGCAGATACTCTACCCCACGTAGTTCCAGCCAGGCTGAATCAGCTACATTTTCAGGGGGGTACACATTGATGATGGTTCGGGTGAAGTTTTCTCCGAAAACCCCGTATTCCTGATAATCAAAATTGTTGGTGGCAATGCCTACGGTCGCGTTTTCGGGTATGGCGCCTTGAACCAGATACAACATTTCTTTGGAGGTATAGGATTGGCGGGTCATACGATCAATACGATTCATGGACCATACCGCGGCACCGCCAACCACCTGTTTTGCCGGATTATACGCCACCACCATCGCTGCACTAAAAATAGACAAGCCAACCAGCAAATATTGTATGCTTGTTCCCCACCGTTTTCCTTGCAGCCACATGGGCAGCAGAGCAGTACAGAGGGCAGCCAGCGGCATGAAGTACCGGCCGTCGTAGGGTGTCCAGCCTGGTCGAATCAAGGAACAGGTGATGAGTGAGGTAATAAAAAATATAAATGGCGCAAGGCGAAGGATTTGGCGTTTTTTAATGCCTTGAATGAATGCAAGCAAAGAGGTAGGGAAAATTAATCCTGCCCCAATTAATCCAAACCATGCTTCATCTTCCTGAAGTTGATATAGCGTGTTCCAGTGAAATTCATGCGCATTCATGGTGGCTACATTGCCTTCCAGATTGAAATTGAGGATGGCCTGAATTTGTTGAGCCACCCAAGCTTTTCCATTGACAGCAATGATTCCGAGCGGTTTGGGCAGCCAGGAAAAATCCAGCAATTGATAACACCAGCGTGTAGTATTGATCAGAAGATAGTTCATCAGCGGCATCTCTTCAGCGACAGCCGCACTGGTCATGCTTGCGGCATCCGGACCTACCGGGGAATTGAAATGAATCCAGTTACTGATAAAGATGGGCGAACTGAATAAGAGGAATGCGGCAAAGACATATCCTGTCCAGGTTAATAGTTCTTTCATTGCGTATTTACGGCTAAAAAACCATAGGATGAGCATTACCATTAAGCCAGGTAAATACGCTGCAATGGAAAAATTAGTGCCAATAACCAGTCCCAATGCCAGAGCTGAAAGGATTAAATGGGCGGGTTGATGATTACTGATCGAACGATAAAGGAAGTAGAAGGAGGAAACGAATAACCAGGTGCTGATCAGGTCGTGTCTGACAGAAGTGAGGTGCAGTTGAACAACCGGGAATGTCAGCCAGACTAAGGCAGCAAAAATGGATGGCCGAAGTTTGAAACCATATTCACGTGCCAAGAGATAAACCAATAAAGAGGTGGCAAACCCCGCCAGATATGGGATGTATGCGATAAAGTGGTCGCTATTTGTGAATAGAATTGTCCAAAAATAAGTTAATTGGGCATCAACCGGGAAGGTTAATTGCCAGGTAAAGGGAGTTTCCCAGGGGAAGTAGCTTCCCAATTGTTTCCATTTGATAATTCTGGCAATATGAATAGCCAGAGCATCATTGTTGTTCGGTGGCACAAGATATATCAGAACCAGATAGAGAAGAACAATACCAAGCAATACTGCGAGGAGAAGAATGATCGGCCAGTTTTTCTTCTCTTTTAGGAGAGCCATGAGGCGAAATTTTGGTAAATTTACTGGCAGAAAGCTCGGCCGATGAGCATGAAACCACAATCCAACCCCAATAAACAGGAGAATACTTTGAATCAGGAGTACAAGGCTTATGGAATTAAGTGCTTTCCCCAAATTGGCAAGTTGAAATACAAAAACAATGATTGTGTAAGCGATTAATGCCCAGGCGAGAACTGTCTCCGAAAGTCGTGAGAGACGGAACAATGACACAAATATCAGAACGGATATCAATAAAATCGCTATTGATAACAAAAATAACATTCTTTTCTCCAATTGGGCCTGGGTCGATGTCCCCAAAACGCTTATTTGATAAATTATAACTGAAAACTTATTGCTTTAACTCATCCGCATCGGGTTTGATAAGTGAAAAAGACCTGTAACGCTGATCTCCTGGCAAATGGCAATTTGATTTTCGAATTTTCAGTATAATAAGCATGAAAGACATTATTTTTGATAGGTCGGAGGTAAAAATGGCCCTGAATATTCTGGTTTGTTATGGATCGAAACATGGTTCTACAGCTGAAATTGCTGAAAAAATCGCTCAGGTGTTAAGAGAATCTGGGTTAAATGTGGATGTATTTCAGGCAAAAAAAGTAAATAAATTGGAGACCTATCAAGCAGTTGTTCTTGGGAGCGGTGTGTATATTGGTCAATGGCTTAAAGAAGCGTCTTCTTTCTTGAAAATCCATGAAAGTGAATTGAAAGCCAAACCGACCTGGATTTTTTCCAGCGGACCAACCGGGGATGAGGATGTTGTCACACTCCTTCAAGGGTGGACTTTTCCGAAAGGTTTGCAATCCGTAGTTGATCGGATTCAACCTCGTGGGTTGGCAATGTTTCATGGAAATCTGGATTCTCAAAAGATGAATTTTATCGAACGATGGATGATCGGGAAGGTGAATGCGCCTGTTGGAGATTTTCGAAATTGGCAGACAATTTCCACCTGGGCGCAAGAGATTGCGGATGTCTTGCATGAGTCAGGGGTGTAGAAATCTGATAGCATTTAGTTTTAACACCCTTTAATATATTGATAATTTTATTTCTCGGAGGTATGGTATGCAGAAGAATGAACTCCAGATTGGTATTAATTTAGGTGGCTGGATTTCCCAGTACCCCAACTACGATCATACCCATTTTCGTAGTTTTATCAGAGCAAACGATCTTCAGCGCATAGCAGATTGGGGTTTTGATCATGTACGTTTACCAGTCGATTATCCAGTCCTGGAGTCGGATGATCAGCCCGGAGTATATCAGGAACAGGGATTCTCTTATATCGATCAATGCCTGGAATGGTGTAAAAAGCATGGCATGAAAATGATCCTTGATCTGCACAAAGCCCCGGGATATGCGTTTGATGACCTGGAAAGTGTTTCTTTATTTAACAACGATGAAATGCAACTGCGTCTAATTGGTCTCTGGGATGCTATAGCCAATCGTTATGGCACGGAACAGGATTGGATGGCTCTTGAACTGCTCAATGAAATCACACTGCCGGATAGTGCACCTTGGAATGCGCTGTATCCGCGTTTGGTACAGGCTGTGCGGGAACAAGCTCCCGAGAGTTTGATTGTCCTGGGCGGCAATCAGTACAACGCAGCAGATCAAATGCAATACCTGGATTTGTTGGATGATGACAAAATTCTCTACACCTTCCATCATTATCTGCCATTGGTCGTGACCCATTATCAGGCTCCTTGGTTGGATTACACAGAGGAATACCGTGAGCTGGTCGAGTACCCAGGTCCCAGCATCCCGGCACGCCCTGGATTTTATGAACGCCATCCCTGGTGCCAATTCGTGGATGAATTCAGGGAGGAAGTCCGCTTTGACAAAACTTATCTGGCTGGAAAAATAGCCCCCGCAGTGGCTTTTGCGGAGAAAACCGGTCAGCCGGTATATTGTGGGGAATTCGGTGTCATTGATTGTGCACCGCTGCAAAATCGGATTAACTGGACGCGCGATGTTATTGAGATATTAAATGAACAGAAAATTGGCAGAGCTCTATGGACATACAAGGCTCTGGATTTTGGCCTGGTTGATCTGCGCGGTAAGGTCATTTCAAAAGAGCTGGTTTCAATTGCTTCCATGCATTAAATTAGCTGGAGTACGGAGTGGATCATGAATCAAAAATGGTTTGAATCCAAATACAGCAAACAGTCATTATTCCTTGTCTACATCCTGACTGGTTTGATAACGGTGCTGCTGATGGGGACATCCATTTACAGTCTTTGGCAGGCGAACAGGGTGTATCCCACTGCTGAACTTTACCAAAGCTATTTTCCCAGTGATATCATAAATCTAATCATTGGGTTTCCTCTTCTGCTGCTTACACTATTGCTTGTTCGCAGGGGCAGTTTGGCTGGGTTACTCTGTTGGCCGGGTGCTTTATTTTTTGTAGTTTATAGTTATAGTTTATAACTGTGGGGAATTTCGTTTGGTGTGCTTTTTCCCATTTACTTATTAATCGTTTCGAGTAGCGTCTATACCTTAATTGCACTGATGGCCAATTTGAATTATCAAGCAATAAAAGAAAAGCTAGAGGGTCGTGTGCCGGTAAGAACCGCCGGAGGAATCCTGGTTGCCTTGGCAGTTATGTTGAGCATACGTGCGGCCGTTTTAATCATCACTGCCATTATCCAAGGATCTTCCGTCTCGCAAACCACCCTGGCACTCTGGATGGTGGATTTTTTGATAGGCGCGCCACCTTTATTAATTACAGGACTCCTGCTCTGGCGTCGAAATTCATTTGGATATGCGGCCGGTGGTGGAATTTTGCTCCAATATGGTTTGCTGTCCCTCAGCTTGGTACCCGTACTTGTCATCCAGGCGAGAATTTCAGGTACACCGGTGGATATGGCCGGAATTTTGATTGTTCTTTTCATGGCGGGTCTTTGCCTCGTGCCGTTTACTGGATTTATCCGGTCTATTAGGATTCATATTTTTTAGATCTGCCTCATCAATGTGAGTGGGGTTTATCAAGGAGCAAAATGAACAAAAATCTTTGGGGGATTAATCGATTGTGTTTTATTGTTGGGGGCTTGTTGTTGATATGTGTTGGTTGTTCCCCTGTTGTACCCGCGGACCCAATAACCGAGGATTTGTCCATCTCTACCCAGACAACCGTCTTTAACCCAGATTCTGCAATTTCATTGGATTTAAATCCAGAGCTGCATATCCGTCAAATTGATCACGGCGTCTATGTTATTACGCATGATTTTCCATGGCCGGCCAATTCACTCTTGATGGTGATGACCAATCAAGATCTTGTTTGGGTTGGATCAACATACACTCCGCAAGCTGCGGATGAAATTTTGGCCTGGGTGCAGGGTACGTTTGGAGATCGTCAACTAATTGCGATTAATACCGGATATCATGTGGATAATTTAGGCGGAAATGCTGCATTGATTGCAAAGAACATTCCCGTTTATGGTTCAGATATGACGGTTAAGTTATTGGAAGAGCGCGGTGAGGCGACAAGGCACTTATTATTGGAAATGATGAGGAATTCCGCCGAGGAATCGGTGATAAATACTCATAGAGAAATCCAATATTTACCGCCTACCCATGTGTTTCCCTTGCTGGAGGGTCTGGAATTGCAATTTGGTGAAGAAAAAATCATTGTTTTTTACCCGGGACCCTCACAAGCACCTGACAAGGTAGTGGTTTATTTTCCACAACAAAAGATTTTATTTGGCGGCTGCATGATTTTAAGTGCTGAGCAGGTTGGCAATACTGCTGATGCAGATATTTCGGCATGGGTTAAAGCTGTAAAAAACTTACAGCAATTCCCGACAAAAATCGTGATCCCGGGGCATGGGGATCGGATTGATATTGAATTGATCAACCATACCATTGAAGTCCTTGAGAAAATTCATTAGATTGAATGGACCTTCGAAGAAACAGCATTTGAGCAATAAAAAAACACGGGGATATCCCGTGTTTTGTATCTGTTAAGATGTGCAATTTAAAGCAGTCCACTGGCTCCATAAAGATTGGTTTCAGAGAGTTCAGCTTTGCTAAGGTCGCAACCGGTTAGATCTGAAAAACTAAAATTGGCCTTATGTAAATTAGCAAAATCCAAAATTGTATTAATTAATTTAGCCTCTACAAATTGAGCTCCGGTGGCATGTGCTTCGTACATATCCGCATCGGTTAAATCAGCTTCCTGAAATTTGGCATTCGCCAGATTCGCACCGCTTAAATCGGCTTTACTGAGATTGGCATTGCTGAAATCACAATCCTTCAAATAAGCCAGAGAAAAATTCGTACCACTCAGATTTGCGTTGCGAAAGTTCACCCCACGCAATTGGGCTTTGCGAAAGTTTTTACCCGATAAATCCATACCACTAAGGTCACGTTCTGATAACCAAGCTTGCTGCCCTTTTTCTTTGTTTGTCTCGAGCCAAAGGGCATGTTTTTGCAGGATATCATTTAACTCTTTTTCGTCCACGTTAAGAACCTCCCGGTTCAAAAGTTGCTTCAAAATTGCTCACGAGACTATTGTATCACCTATGAATATAAAAAAAATCTAAAATTGTCCAATAATTTTTGAGATTCTTATTTTATTCCAAGACTTTCAGACAAAAATATATTTTCAATAGGATTGGAAAATCTTTCAACCCAATAAACACTTTCCATATCTCTCATCGATTGAAAGAATTTCCTACCCCTCACTATTTGGAGAAACGCATAACCATTTCATCATCTTCCATTTCGTTTGTTTCGACGAAACCCACGGATTTATATAACTTGACAGCCGGATTAGATGGCTGCACCGAAAGAGCAAAATTGTAGATCTTTTCCTGTTCGGATAACATTTCAATGGCAGTTAACAACGTACGACGACCATAGCCCTTCCCCTGCCAATCCGCGTCCAAATGAAAACCACCCAGCCAACAACTGCCGTCTTCAGGATCAATGGCCCACATGATAAAGCCAATTACCTGGTCAGCGAGTGTGACGGCCAGCGGTTGCCAAAGCTCTCCATAATGACAAAGTAATAAATAATAGGACGGTTCTGCAACAAAATCCTGCTGCTCCGGTTTTACCTTGATGCGAATCACTTTGCGCCAATTGGAATTATTAATAGTCATCAATCGTAATTCTGATTCATTAGGGGATGAGTTCATGAATACTCCTTTTGCATAACAGAATCGCAGCACATCGGAAGCTCAGGATGATTTTTCTTCATTTTTAATAATATAACAACCTGCCCGGGTTGGATGATCTTCCACATAGGTTCCAGGTTTCACTTTTCGTATCAGCCACAAAATTAAAAAGTCTCCGCCTGCGGCAAAAATGAAGATTAATCCAAAAATAAACAGAACCCCATTGCCATAAATAGTAGAAAGAACCGTTGGAAAAATACCAAGAACCAGACCGGGTAGGAGAGCCCCCCAACGATACCCGTTTACTTCCAGCGGTTCACTGCAATGGGCATAGGGAGTGAGTGTCTTCCACTGAAAACCAAACTTAATGGATGAAAACGGTTTTTTTCCGAAAATAGCCCACCCGATTTTATGTAAGTATTCATGGACCAAAACGCCCAATATTATTGCCAATAGAAACCAGGTTAAATTATGGGCCAGGAAATCGTATGCAACGAAAATTGCTTCTCCTTCCCAAATCGCGGTAAAGACCATAATTAATGGCAGTATAACGGGGATGATACTGATTAGGGTGTAATAATTCGCCTGCTCAATACTGATTGAGATGTCTTCTTTTTCTCTGATAGCATTAATAGTTTCCATACGTTTTATCTCTTGGTCTGATTTAAAGCAAACCATTCCCTTCCCTATGTTATACCGGTTTGCTCGCAAAAGTTCAAGTTATCCGGGATTCTCCCTCTATCATAGGAATCCCACACGGATTTACTAGGCGGCAAGGCTCGATACTATGATGCGTAATACTGATATTTACACCAGATTCAGGCTTTGGCATAAGAATTGCAACATAGTCTGCTAGGAACCATACCAGCCGATGGCTTTTTGGGTTTCACCTATAAATATAAATCATCCAGATACCTCTGAATGGAAGGGAGATTAGAAAATGTGGGAAGCGAAATCACGGGGATTGTTTACGAAAAAGGTCATTACCAAGGCTGATCTTACCGGACGCGACTATTTAATTGCCAAACATGGCGATTCATTTCATCAAAACGTACAAACTGCGTATGATGTTGGTAAACCGTGTTTCTTGTTTTATGAAAACAATCCGGAGTTGTTGATTGATCTGGGTCTGGATGTTAACCGCTGGCCGGATGATCAGAATCAGGATTTGCAGGCCATTATCAACGATGTTATGGTCGGTGGGGTAAACGGCAGTAAACGGGCAATCCATGGGGTGATGATTGACTGCTCTAAAACCATTACCAGTACCGGAAAGACATTAACCTCCCAATGGTTAACTCAAACCGGACAAAATTTGATCAACAAAGTTTGGAAATATCTTAAATTGCCGGTGTATCTGTACATGAATATGAATCCGGTAAACACCTATAAGAATAATTTGAATGATATTGAAACGCTCTATAGTTTCATTTCCGCAAATCAAGGAATTTCCACGGTGGATTGGGCTACCATCTCCCCGGCTGGATATCCGATCGACTCGGAACGACCGGTATTACCCTATGATGATGGCCAGCATTGGTTGTTCTGGTTTTATCATGTAGATAGTTCGGTCAATATTGATGTTTTACATTATTTTGATAAGACAACCTTATATCAAACGCTTAACTATTCCGTCAGTATTCCTTCCACGGACCCAGGTGATCCGGGAGATACCGGCAATACGGGTGATTCCACAGTGGATAGTTCCCTGGTATTGGCTGAATTGAAAAAGCAAACCCTGGTTCTGCAGGAAATGCTGGCCTTTATGAAAAGCAAAGTGCCTTGATATTTTAATGGCTTGTGAAAATTTTTATATTTTCCAATAAAGAAATGTACTTAAATAAAAAATGGCGGCACCTTTTGGGTACCGCCATTATGCTTTAGCGCGTAATTAAACTATTTCTTTCAGGTCCAACAGATACCCAACGTACCGGTACACCGACAAAATCCTCAATAAACTCGACGTAGGTTTGCGCTGCCTTCGGCAGCTGGCTCCATTCCCGTGCATTGGTGATATCTTCCTGCCAACCATCGAATTTTTTGTAATTGGGGCGGGTTTGTTCATTGAGAAGCAAAGGGGAAACGGGTGAGGTGGTTGTCCCGTAATCCACACATACATTGAGGTTTGGCAGGCCGGAGAGAACATCCAGTTTGGTCAGTGCCAGGGCGCGTACGCCGTTCAAACGTGCAATTTCCCGCAGCAGAACCAGATCCAACCAGCCAACTCTGCGAGGGCGGCCGGTTGTGGTACCAAATTCATCCCATTGTTTGGAGCCGTCTCCACGTAAACGGATGGCTTCTTCGTCAAACAACTCAGTCGGGAAAACACCGCCGCCAACCCGGGTTTGAAAGGCTTTGGCTACACCGTACACTTGAGTGCCGTCCGGAATGCCCAATCCCAAACCGGTTAAAGTGCCTGCAGCCAGGCAGGTTGAGCTGGTGTTATAGGGATAGGTGCCGTAATCAATATCCAACAGGGCGCCCTGTGCGCCTTCACCGATGACCATTTTTCCGGCGTTTAAGGCATCTTGAACGATGCGGCTGGTATCCGCAATATGGGGAACCAGTTGAGCAGCATAATCCAGGTACTCGGCAACTACTTCCTTGACGTTGACCGGTTCACTCTCATAGAGTTTTACCAGCGACTCATTTATTTCTTCCAATAATGCGCTCAGCTTATCCCGGAATGTATCCAGTGAGAGCATATCCAGAAAACGGATTCCGGTTCGACGGGCTTTATCCGCATATGCCGGTCCAATGCCACGGCCGGTGGTGCCGATTTTGGACTTGCCCATATGGGCTTCTTTAGCGGAATCCAATTTGCGGTGTGCCGGGGTGATCATGTGGGCAGCGTAGGAGATTTTTAAACGGGATGTCGGGATGGAAATCCCCGCCTGTTTTAGTTCCTCAATTTCAGCCAATAAAACCTGCGGATTGATCACCATGCCATTGCCAAGCACGCCAAGGGTTTGGGGATAAATGATCCCTGAAGGAACCAGATGTAATTTATACACATCATCATGGATGCGAATGGTGTGGCCCGCATTATCTCCGCCATTGTATCTAGCGACAATATGAGCATCCTTACTGAACAGGTCTACAAAACGACCTTTGCCTTCATCCCCCCACTGCATACCAACAATAATCTGAAGTGTCATACCCTGCCTCTCTTCATAGAAACAACCGGATTTTTCCGGTTGCTGCTAGATGTTTATTCGAATGAAACCGAGAAAATATGTGGCTCACCGTACGGGTGACCCATGCAAGTTTAGCACATTTAAAGCAGATAATGAAGGAAATCCTGTGCTTTAAAACAAATTTGTATATACAAGATGAACCCCTGTTCCAAGCAGACTGCCAAGGAAACCGAAGAACAATCCACCGGCTGTTCCCAACACGGGACGGAGCTTATGCCACTTGGTTCTGGCGCGAAAGGGAATGCGTATTCCGCCTATACCGGCGCCCAGGGAGGCACAGAAGGTCATCAAAATTATATAGCTGATAGTGGGTGCCTTGATTGCTGCTGCCGCCAGGCTTAACATGCTGCCAAGCAATAATCCCAATGGGGCGCTGAAAAGAGTAAATATGGCATACTTGACCGTCAGGCCGACACACAGACCGACTATGCCCGCACCCAGAACGCCTGCCAAAGGAAGATTGAGTACTGCGCCAATCAATCCGATACCAAAACCAACTGCGGCGATCACAATGGCTTCAATGATGGATTGCCAGAAACTGCCATATGCCACAGCGACTTTATGGGCAATTTTTACGGTTTTGTCTTCAGCAATTTTCTCGGTGAGAACTGTGCTTTTCACCTGGGTGGGCAGAGTCGGGGCTGCGAATTCAGGCAAAGGCGCACCGCAAGCGACGCAGTTTTTTTCCAAAATCGGATTCTTTGCCAGGCAATAGCTGCAGGGGATATAGGGTTTCATTTTGAAGGCGATTCTCCATTCTTTGACCGGGTTACAGACTATGGACTGATTCTACTTGACAACACGATGCTTGTGGGCAGGAGGAATGAAAAAGGTGTTTTTTGTACCAATTCAATCCATTTACTTCCTTTTCCAATAAAAAAAGCTAAAATAAATCTGTGAAGTTAATGATAGATTTTACAGCCATGGATCGGAGGTTGCATGAAACGTTCGAAGAAATATACGATTCCCCTTTTGGGTGGTTTGATTTGGGTACTTGTTACAGGGTGTTTGGGGACATCAACTCCTATCAGTTCGACTGTAGTGCCAACGCAAGCGGCAAAAGAAGCCGAGGTTCAAGCGACCAATGAACCAACCAATGATGAAAAAATCAACGGTCCTGTGCGCATTACCGGAACGATGAAATATAGCAATGAATTTGTTACCGAAACCTATTATGTGGAGCATGCGGTTATGCTTACCGATATGACGGGTTTTGTGCTGCGGGATAAAGAATGGGAAATCCCTGTCGATTCCCAAGTACTTGGTTATCTTAAACTGGATGAAGAAGGAAATAGCGGCACCTACACTTTGCAGTTACCGATTGTTCCGCGGGGTACCTTTGATGATGTAGATCAATCAGGGACGTATAACAACGGCGTGCAAATCTTTGCCGTGGGTTATGAACCCAACCTGACAGGCAGCCCTTTTGCAGTTGGAGATGACCGCGAGAGGGGCTGGCCTTCATACCTGGCTTCCATAAAGACTGATTCTGAAAATCAAGATGAAGTAATTGGCGGCAAGCTGCTGATTTGGTCCGCTGATGCCAAAGAACAATTCCCCAATGGGTTTGGCGATGATGGCCTGCTGTTCACTGCGGATGATCCGGTTGTACCGGTATCCGCCGGGTATACCATGGTCAACTTGGATAAATCCCCCTTTGAATTTGTGCGGGATGAAGAGCTGGTGATGGATCTGTATGAACCGCAGGACATTGCCATCAAGGACTATTCCGCCGATAGCTATACAGAAGCTTTTAATAAAATGCTGGATGTTATCCGCAAAGAGTATGCCTTTAATGGCGTGGATGGCAAAAGTCCCAATTATGATCAACTCGTTGCCGATTTCTATCCCCGGATTGAAGAAGCAGAGAAAACGATGGACGCCGATGCCTATTATTCGGCGCTTTTGGATTTTGTTCTGACCTTTCAGGACGGGCATGTCAGTGTGGATGGCGGCGATCGTGGAATGGCCATTATTTATGAACACATTTACTTTGGCTACGGTCTGGCCGTACGTGAACTGGATAATGGCGATGTGATTGTCACCTATATAACCCCTGGTAGTGCTGCTGCAAATGCGGGTGTTTCCCTGGGGGATCAAATCATTTCCATCAATGATTTGCCGGTGACCCAGGCGATTGATCGTGTGGTCAGTGTGATTGGACCCTATTCCACGGATTTTGGCAGACGCTGGGATCAAGTACGATTCCTCTTTCGTGCCCAAAATATCGGTGATGAAATTAATCTGGCCTATCAAACAGCCAGCGGCAAAGAAGAAACGGCATCATTAATCGCCACGGATGAGACGGATAGTTTCTTTGCCAACTCGCCGTACAAATTTTATAATCCCGTGGCACTGCCGGTGGAATTTCAATTACTGGATTCAGGAATAGGCTATATTCGTATGAATTCCAATTACGATGATCTGAACCTGGCCCTGCGTTTGTTTGAACGCGCGTTGAAAGCATTTGAGGCCAATGAGGTGGTTGGGGTGATCATTGACTTGCGTGAAAACTCAGGCGGCACTGATCTGGGTGTAGCGGGCTTTTTCACCGATCAGGAGATTCCCATGGGACAGTTGGAGTATTTCAGCGAAAAAACCGGTCAATTTGAACCGGAAGGTGTTCCAGGCAAAATTCTTCCCAATCAAAATCAATACCGTTTTGACAAACTGGTCACACTGGTGAACCTGACCTGCTACAGCGCCTGTGAACTGGAAGCCTATGGTCTAAGCCAGGTGCCAGGGATGCAAGTGATTGGTACCTTCCCAACTGCAGGGGTGGAAGCCGAGACAGCCCGTGGCGAATTTTTGATGCCCGCCGAGATTACCCTGCATTTTCCCACTGGACGCTTCACGCTGGAGGACGGAACCATATTAATTGAAGGCAAGGGTGTGCAGCCCACCATTGATGTACCGGTGGACCGCTCCACCGTTTTTGAAGAGGACGCCGTGCTGCGTGTGGCGGAAGAATATATTTTGAAGTAAAACGATACCTGCCAAGGATAAAGACGTGCCTATGATTCGGCACGTCTTTTTGTATACATATGTGGAAAACGATTTCTGGATATAATATCCATATCAATAATATTTAAACAAAAATGGGGGGGGAATAGTTAAAGGCAGTTATTATGGGGGGTGACGAAAACTCCACATTAATTAATAAAATATTTTAAGGGAGGCAAAATGAAAAAATATTCTTACTTCATCAATGTATTAATTTTGGTGTCATTCTCTGTTACAGGATGTCAGACGGCACAGCAAGTCGCTACACCAACCATTGTCCCAACCACACAAATTATTACGCCCAATCCAATGGACTATTTAGGGGTCAGTCAGGTACAAGGCGAATTGGAAATTCAACCTGAGACACCTTATGAAATGCGTCAAAGGGAGTTCTTGCTCTACGATTTGGCGCCTTTGCTTGGTTCAGTGCAAAATGACGCCGGATTGGATTTAGAACCTTCTGCGCAAATGAAGGTTTTAAATGGGAACATTCAATACGAAATAAATTTACCGCTTGTTCCTTCCGGTACCTATGTGGATGTTGACCAGAATGGAAATGAAAACAAAGGTGTGATGATTTTTACGGCGCAGCTGCGTGAGAAGGTCGTGAAGGAAGCACCACTGGCAGCGGATCATCCCATCTCAGGTCTGTGGCCGATGGCACAATTGGCGCTTACTTTTGACCAGCAAAATCCCAGTCAGATTGTGTCGGGTTGGTTCCTGGTATGGGCAGCAGATAATCAACAAATGTTCCCGGTAGGTACTGGGGATGATGGGCTTTTGTTTACGTCTGATGACCCCGTTCAACCGATATTGCAGGGATATACCAGTATTCAATATGCAGACGGAAAAATGATTTGGGATCGAAGCAGCAGTGCAAGGGTAACCATCTCTTCCATCAAAGACCGTCAACATTTTGATTTTTCAACTTTAGATGCTTTATCTGCGTATGATGAAACATTAAAAGTCTTCGAGAAATACTACCCTGCCTGGGATGCTGAAGCGAGAGCAAATTTGGTAAGCGAACTACGCGAGAAATTGGCGACTGCCTCAACCAGCAAGAATAACCTGGCTGAACAACAGGTATTTGGCGAGCTTGTAGCAGGGTTGGACGATGCCCTGGTCAGCTACTCCCCTGATGGAAATATGGTTGAATGGCTTAAGACTATCTACCCGGCCGATTTTGGTTTTTTGGCGACAACCATTGAAGACAAAAGTGTAAGAATAGGCCAGGTACGCCCAAATGGACCGGCTGATAAAGCTGGTCTATCGAATGGCGACATTCTTCATCAAATTAATGGGGTAGCAATCGATAAGGCGATTGGAGCACAGGAAATATCTTATTTCGCCTCCTCCGATGAAGAAACCACCCGTAAATTGAAGGAGTTCTTTCTGCTGCGTGGAGATGTCGGTGGGGAAATTACGCTGAAAGTACAAACCATAGCCGGTGAAACTAAGATGTTGACTCTCAAAGCAGAACAAGACAGTGCACTATTACGAGTGGGGCTTGAGAATATTTTTGGCGGGCGATTTTCACCGGGTTTTCCCATTATTGCCGACTATTATGAAGATTACGCATACATCCAGGTGAATGATTTTGATCAGGATCCGCAATTAACCCGCCAATTGTTTGAGGATGCCTTACAAGTCATGAGTGAAAAACAGCTGAAATTATTAGTATTGGATTTGCAAAAGGTCAGTGGAACGAATTTTCTGGAACTGGCTGGATATTTTACAGATAAACCCCTTGAGCTCGGAAAATTATCTTGTCTTCAGCAAACTGACATCCCTGTAACCGTTGCCCCTGGAGTGCATCCGTTTGCGCTTGAGGGTATTGCCGTGATGACAGGAAACTCATGCAGCGGTGCGTGTGAAATGGAAGTGCTGGCCTTGCAGCAGTTGGATAACGTGATCACTTATGGCGTATCCGACAGCGCGGGAGCCATGAATATTGGCTATCAAGCGGAAATAAAAATCCCTGGTAACAGCAAATTGTCCTTCCCGATGTGCCAGTTCACTTCAGACTTGCCTTTGGAAGGTGTAATAACTCCTGATATAGAACTGGCGGACAGTTTTTATTCACATTATTACGGGTATGCTTTTAATGTAAGTCAGGCATATGGTGATCTGCTCATCAAAACCAGGATGAATGAAGAACCCGAACAGAAATTGCAATCCGTTACGTCTTTTGATACTAATAAATACCGTCTTTATTTAAATTACCAGAATCCTGCTATTGTAGGAGATCTAAATCAGCTACTCTATTTCCATGATGTGGAACACTATGATATGTATGGACATTATTTTGTGGAAGATCCCGAAGATTCCATCCATTTTGTTTTATGTACTGAAGACATGGATCAGAAGAAAAACAATTTGGCACATACAACGGTTGAGGTTTCCCTGGATGGTGAGCTCTTATCGGATTTTACCATGAGCGTGGACCATTATATAGCTGCGGATAAATATTCTAGATACAACGATCGTCCCTGTATTGGATGGGTTGCAGGGTATAAGGACCTCACCAAGGGTCATCACCAAATGTTGGTTCGCATGACTATCGATGAGCCTTTGGTATATAACGAGTCCTATTGGGAACCCGGTAAATATGAATTTGATCTGCATCTTCTTGTTCAGGCAAAAGAAGTAGAGGGAGGCGATGATGCAAAATAAGACTGCTCTAAAAGAGAAGAATTTCATGCTTGCAATGAAAAGTCTTTGGATTTTTCTTTGCGGCAGCCTGCTTCTCAGCGCCTGTACAGGAAATCAAACGGTAGGGAATGGGTTGGTTTCAATGCTCCCTGCTCTATTACCGGAAGAAATAATTCAAATCGCTGATCTGGATCTTGGAATATCTGCGCTTACGGGTACAGTGGATCTGGATTTTCTTGAATCTCTGGAAAATCTAGGTCGAGAGGATTATGCCCTGGTGCTGACGGATGCCATCCCCCTGTTGAGCGGTGAAGCAGATTTATCCGATTTGCAAATGATTGCAACTGCAGAGATGGATGAGAACGGGGCTTTTGAAATTCCCCTCCCCCAGCGTTTATCAACGGATAGCAGTCTACATGTATTGGCAGTGACTGTTGAAAAAAAAGAATGCCTGATCCCGGAGAATCAATTTTTATATTGTTGGGACAACGAAATCAGCAGCCTGGCTTTTGCCGATCCGGCTCAATCGATCGTCGATGGTGGTTCTTTACTGGTTTGGGCAGCAGACGATCAACAAACCTTCCCTGAAGACATCGGTGCAGATAAAAAGTTTTTCACGGAAGATGACGTTCCAGAGCATTTGCTTTCCGGCTTTTCCCTGGTGGATTTAAGCGCCAGCCCTTATGCCTTCTATCGGGATGATGTGTCAGCGATCAGTCTGCATTCCAATTATGATCCATCCGCACGTGATCTGAGTACCATGAGCTACACGCAAGCCTTTGACAGGATATTCGCTGACATGCGGGCAGGCTATGCTTTTAATGGCGTGGAAGGCAAAGAACCGGATTGGGATGCAGTGTATGCTTTGATCTATCCACAGCTACAGGCAGCCGAGGAAAAAGCCGATGGGAATGCCTGGGTCAGCGCCTTGAATGCCTACACCCAACAGTTTTCCGACAGCCACGTCAGCATCAGCGGGAATGTTGTGGATCAATGGGTGGAGGAGAAATACTCACATGGATATATCTACTATTTCACTCCCTTGTCCAATGGCGATATTATTTATACCCAGGGAACAACCTCAAACATCGAGCAAGAGAGATTTGAATACTATTACTTAGGATATAAATTAGCTGAGATCAATAAAAAACCCATAGAAGAAGAGATCAAAAAAGTTGTTCCAATTTTTGGTTCTTATTCAAATCCGGAAATGCAGTACCGTGCGCAGGTGCGGGACATCTCCCATACTTTCATCGAACCTGGACCAAAGTTTGGATTACTTGACCCATTCGGCTATGTACGTATTGATGCTTACAAATTTGCAAATGCTTATACAATCACTGCAGCCGATGATTACAAAGCACAGTATAATCCCACAATTCCGGTGACTTCCATCCGATTACCTTCCGATATTGGATTAATTACCATCCATTCAGATGGACATCAACCTCAACGGACCAAGGATTTATTTGAAGCAGCCTTAAGGGATTTCGATTTAGCTGATGTGAATACTATCCTTATTGATATGCGGGATAGTGCTGAATCTCGCTTTTTTAATTATGCTGGCTACTTTTCAGATGCAAAACTGGAACTGGGTGAGATGCATTGGCCGCAATTTGGAGATTCTACGGCGAAAAAACGTGAACAGAATTGGATATCGAATCCACAGAATGTGCAGTATTCATTTGAAAAGATTGCAGTTCTAACCGGGGAGCATTGCAAAGATGGTTGTGAAGCAGAGGTATATGCGCTGAGTCTGCTGCCTCAAACGACACTATATGGTGAAACGTCAACTTTTGGCAGTTTTTCTATAACAGGGACCAAAGCCTATGTTTTACCAGACCAAGTTGACTTTAACTATTCGTCAGGGTTGGTACAAACAGCAGATGGCAGATTACTGATTGAAGGTACCGGTGTTCAACCGGATGTCATGATTGAACAAAGGTTAAGCACATATTTGCACGATTATGATTGGCAATTGCCATATGTGGAAGATTTGTTAGCTTTTGAATCTGAAATGCAAACAGTTCCGGATTCCATCCCACAGCCATTGGAATTATCAGAAGAAGAATTAAATGACCTTATAGATGAAGTAGATCAGAGAGATATTGAGTATCTATCCTATGATTCTTATCCGGAGGTATTTCGCAATCTGCCATATACTTACCGCGTTTTTGTCGAAGATCCGGGTGAGTTGATTGTTTCTGAAAAATGGTGTTCAGCTAATAGCTTAACTACATATAATGCCATAAAAGGTATGAATATAGAATTTATTGTCGACGGACAAAGGATCGATGAAAAGTATCATTTAACAAGAATTATTCATCAAGGAATATATAGCTGCTGGCTCAAAATGGTCGTTCTGGATAACTGGAGTGTTGGAGCGCATCAGGTGAAGATTAATACCGCAGTTTCAGGACGTTTCTTATTTGATGGAAAACATTGGGTGCGTGATGGCTCGTACTCCGAAGACTACACTGTGGTGGTGAAAGAGAGCGAATAACAATAAATCATTAAACAGGCCGGGGTATCCCCGGCCTGTAATCCTGTAAAAACCATAAGATATTTTTTACACATTCTGTTACAATCGACCTACTTATAGGTGGGTATCTAGGAAACGGGTTCACTTAAAATAAAAATAAATAAGTTGCAGAATTACCCTGTTTGGGGGTTATTATCGTTGCGTTGATTCATCATAAACTCAGGGAGACATTATGAAACGTACTCTGCGTATTTGCTTAATATCTGTACTGTTTACACTGCTTATTTCCGCTTGCGGTTTGATCGAAAACGGAAAAGCTTTGTTCACCTCAGAAACCCCGGTTCCCACTCCAACCGCCATGCCGGTGGAGCAGTTGGGGGTTCATGAAGTCATTGGGGCCATCTATCGACTGCCGACAAACTATTATGAAAAATATGACCGCACTTTTGTGTTATATGACCTAACCGGTTTTTTGGAAAAGAAACCACGCTGGAAAATGTCACCGGAAGATATGGTGGTTGCCCATATGCGGATTGCGAATAACAAGCCGCAATATGTGCTGGATTTGCCATTGGCACCCACGGCGTCAATCCATGATATGGATCATAAAGATGATAAAAATAACGGTGTGCAAGTTTACACCTATATGCTAGCTGAAAATTTCGGCGGATCTGATTTTATTGAGAAGACCGAGCAAAATTATGGCTTTCCCTATGCTGATCTGGCGGTCACCTTTAATGCACAGGATGTAAATCAGTTAGAGAGCGGCTGGTTGTTGGTCTGGGCACAGGACAACCAGCAGATGTTTCCCGTGGATGTGGGCCCGGACGGCGTGCTGTTCAACGAAGATGATCTATTGGAACCTTTGCTGCCCGGATATACCAGTATTTATTTGGATAACGGAAAATTAAAACGGGACCGCAGCCCCAGTGTATCGGTTTCGATTCGTTCACCCCTGGATCAACGTCAGTTTGATCTTTCCCACAGAGAAGTTCTGACGGCCTATGATGAGACCCTGCTGCTTTTGGAACAATATTATCCGGAATGGAATGGGGAACCATTCGCGCCGGATCGGGAATATTTGCAAACCACTTTGCGTGAAAAAATGAAACTTGCTGCTGAGCAGGAAGATATGCTGGCTATTATGCAGGTTTATGGGGAGTTGGTGACATCCTTGAATAACGCCGGGATCCAACTTGCGGGCCCTGATAAAGACATTGAAATGTTAAAAAAAGTCTATCCAGCTGATCTTGGTTTTTTGATGGATACGATGGATGATGGCCTGGTACGGGTGACTAAAATGCGTGAGAATAGCCCGACCTATGACACTAACCTAAATTATGGAGATATTGTCCTGGAAGTGGACGGCATACCTGTGGATGAAGCGATTAATGCGCAGGCCTATGCTTTCCTGCCTAAAACGAATTTGGTTACAACCCGTAAGCTAAAGGAATTGTTTTTATTGCGTAAGCCGGAGGGAGAAAAATTACGCATCAAAGTTCGTAATATGATGGGTGAGGAAGAAAGTTTCACCCTGACCTCCACTCCGGACACATCTTTAATGGAATTAAAATTGTCCGCATGGTTTTCGGAATATCGGGATGATCCGCTGCCCATTGAAGTTGAACAGCGTTACGAGTATGGTGTGATTCATGTGTATGATATGGATCATGATCCATCCTTGACCGTACAAATGTTTGATAGTGCCTTGGCAACCTTTGCACAAAATGAGGTGAGGCATGTAATTATTGATCTGCAAAATGCCCGCGGAACCAAATTCTTGCATTTGGCTGGTTTTTTTACAAATCAAGAGGTGGATCTGGCAACCTACAATTGCAGGGGAGGGTACTCTCAAGCGATAAAGTTACAACCGGCGGTAAATTATTATTCATTCTATGATCTTTCCGTGATTATTGGCAGCGGTTGTAGAGGTGCTTGTGAATTGGAAGCCTTGGCCCTTCAAAAACTTTCCAATTATCGTAAGGGAGTTTTTGGTGCACCAACCTTTGGTACGGTCACCGCGGGTTATCAGGCGGAGATTAAGCTTCCAGGTGAATATAAATTGACGTTTCCCATTTGCCAGATTGACACCCTGCGGAATAACCGAGACTTTGATATCCAGGGTATTACCCCCCAATTTTATCTGTCTAATTCGTTTTACCGGGCGAGTTTAGGAAATCAGTATTGGGTGGATCTGGTGAATTATTCCTACATGGACGAGAGCTTTCTTAATTACCGTGCGGAAGAAATGCAGCCGCTAACAATTGGGGAAATCCAAATCATGGGTTCTGCTTATAGCATAAACAGGATGGTGGATGAAGACGAAGCGCTGATTTTCCGTATGCATGATATTCCTTCTTATAATTTGCACGCCATTTTGTATGGACTGGAGGGTGATGGATTTTATGAATATGAGTATTGCGAGGATACTTATGAACAGATGGAAAAAATTAAAAACAGTACCAAGTTACAATTTTTTATAGATGGAAAGCAATTGGAAATTTTCAATATCATGAATTGGTACTATCAATCGACGGACTACGAGCATTGTAACTATTGGGTTGTGGGGGTGAAGGATTTTCCTGCGGGGCATCATATTCTCAAATTTCAAGTGGATGTGACGAACCCAGTGCTGATTGAGGACTCATGGTGGCAAACCGGCCAGTATGATTTCAATTATCATCTTTATGTATTCGATTCTTCAGGGGAGGAATAAACCATGCAAGCTTTCACCCGCTTTTTTGAGAAAAATGAGAAATCCGACAGACAACAAAAGCTGCAAAATCTTTCCCTGGTTTGTTTATGTATGAGTCTCCTGATGAGTGCCTGCATTCTGAATCCTCTGGAATGGGCAGCGGATATCGAACCTACTCAGACCGTACTCCCTGCGCCGCCCAGTAAAATATTTCATATTAAGACCCTGAATTTAGGCGTAAAAACCCTGACAGGTACTATTGACATGGATAGGGACTTACTTTCCAGGGAAGACTATTCATCCGTGATTATGCTGCAGGATGCTTCAGGTATTGTCCTTCATGATCGAACTTTGCCTGCATCAAGTGAGGCTCAAACGCTTGGATTTATTACACAGGAAGGAGAGGAGAGTACTTTTACCTTGATGCTGCCTATCCAACCCAAGGGAAAATTTCATGATTTGGATAATGACGGTGTGGACGATCAAGGGGTGCAGGTTTTTTATGTCTCCATGGAAACCCGGCATGGAGGAGGAGCCTATTTTGAGAAGGGTGAAGATTGGTCAATTACCAATTCCTCAATATATTTTAAGGATGATACGATACAAAATATTGAAGGCGGCTATCTTATTGTTTGGGCACCGGATGACCAGCAATCCTTCCCTTCTGATTTTGGCGCGGATGGCATTTTATTTACGGAAGATGATCCTGTCAAAATGCTGGATCAAGGTTACACCATCATTGATATGACGTATGCCACCATCGTTTTTGGGCGAGGCGCAGAACAATTTATTGCCCTGTATCAGTTTGATTTAGCGATGAACCTTGACCTTACGGATTTATCCTATACCGAAGCGTTCGATAGTTTGTATAAGGATATGAAAGAAAATTATGCTTTTCTGGGTGTGGCGGGCAAAGAACCGGATTGGGAGGCGATATACAATCTGGTTTATCCGGATATTCAATCTGCTGAAGAAGCGAAAAATGAAAGGTTGTACATCAAGGCTTTGCGGTTGTTTGCCAATCAATTTCCGGATAGTCATGTCTCCGCATTGCAAGCGGCATATAATCAGCGGGTGAGCGACGAGAATTATAGCGGATATGGATTTATGGTTGCCGAAGTGGAGAAGGGTTCGTTCATCATCTCCTACTTGGATGAGGCAAACGGTCTGGATACATACGGACTTCGTCTGGGCGACTCATTAATTTCGGTGGGGGGCCAACCCATTGAGCAATTTCTTCAGACGGTAAGTGCTCCTTATGGTCCTTATTCGCGCACAGAGATTGAACGGGCTGACAAAATAAGGCAATTAACCCGCGGTGTAGCCGGCAGATACCAGAACTTTGAGTTTCAACTCTCCGATGGCAGTATTGTACCCCTATCAATTCCCGCATATTGGGATTATCCAAATTATTTTTATGGCAATGAAAATCAGAGTGATTTGCTTTGGCCGGTGGTGTATGACATTTTAGAATCCGGATATGGCTATGTGGCCATTACCTCGCATGGCGGCGGAGAGAGCCTTACCCGCCATATGTTTGAAGATGCCATGGATGAGTTTACCAGGGCACAGGTGCCGGGGATCATTGTGGATTTGAGATACAACACCGGCGGTGAATTAATCAATTTCTTTGAGTATTTCCTGCAGGAACCGCTGAAACTCAGCCGCTGGGTATATCCAGGCTCACGCAATAGCACAGGAGAGATGCTGGAATATGATATCCTGGCACAGCCCTTTGAAAGGCAGTATGCTTTTGAGGATATTGCCGTACTGATAGGCCCGCACTGTGCCAGTGCATGTGAGGTGGAAGCCTACGGTTTCAGCCTGTTGCCGGGTGTTAAGCTGATTGGCAGCGAACCCACGGCCGGTGGTGTGGCCACGATCCATAATTCTACTTTTAGCTTGCCGGAAGAGATCACCTTTATTTTTCCGGTGGCAAAATTTGTCAATGAAGATGGTACTCTGTTTTTGGAAGGGCAGGGAGTGGTGCCGAAAATCGTTTTTCCGGAGACGTTGGGTACCATCAGCACGCATGGTAATTGGCTGTTGTATTATGCAGATCAATATTTGCAATACGAAGATGAAATGCAAATAACTCCTGCGTATAGTCCCCAGCCAGTGTATGTGGATACTTTGCGATTGGTGGAAATGATTAAAGGTGATTCCCTGGTAGATCTCACCCAGGCATCGATTGAGTTTTATCCGCAGACTTTTGTGCCAGGTAAGACGTACCAATATCATGCTTTTATTGAGGATGATGCAGACGTTTTTGTATCCAATAGAATTTGCGCAAAGGATACAGCCAGTTTGGGTAATTATTTGACCTCTACCATGGTGCGCTATAAGGTAAACGGCGAGGCTATCCCCACGGATTATGGCGTAACTGAACTGCTTCCCGATGAGGATCAATGGTGCATGCTAAATCTGTTGTCTTTATCGGACTGGAGTGTTGGGATGAATGAAGTGGTGATAGAGGTGACTTATTCTTCGCCCATCTATGATGGTCGGCGTTGGATCCCGGCAGGGACGTACACGCAGGAATACTCGGTGGTGGTAAAGGAAAAGCACGAAAAGTAGAAGGAAAAACGGGCTGGGAGAACTCCCGGCCCTGTCAAGCTGAAAACCTTTGCAAATAGGTCTGATATGATATAATTTTCTTGCCCTCATCGGGCCCGTAGCTCAGCGGCAGAGCGCGCGGCTCATAACCGCTTGGTCGATGGTTCAAATCCATCCGGGCCCACCTTTGACCCTTTTTAAGGGTCATTTTGTTCCTGAGACCTCAGCATTTTTCTTTAACATTTCAGTTAATAGGGTTAATTGATTGAGCAATTCTGTTTGATTCACTTCACCTATGGCGACTTTTTGCCCTAATCCTGAAATTCGTTGACCTACATCCGCAGTTGAAAGAATCCCATAAACCCTATCCGTAATACTCAAACTTATGTATTCCAAAGAGGTGGCATGTATACTCTATCGAGTTTTCATGTAAACAGGTACAGGTGTCTACTGTTGGGTTTCGCCGGGCTTGGTTTATAGGCTGGCAGATTGCCTGGTCCCCGGCTCAACGCCAACCTACGCCGGTACCGATGATTTCATGACGGAGTAGGGTGCGGGTCGTAGACCCCGCCGGATTTCTCTTGAACGGTACAGGTGTCTACTGTTGGGTTTCGCCGGGCTTGGTTTATTGGCTGGTCGGTTGATTAATGACCCCGCTCAACTATGGCGCCAATGACGATTATTTCACTGACAAATTCAAATGTCATGCCATGCAAAAAAAAACTATCCGGCTTCGGATAGACTCTTCTCCTGGATCAGGGGGGTATTCAAACTTGGGATAGGGATACCTGATCCAACTAGGTACTTCAAAACATCCAACGGTGTGGGCAAAATTAAATCCGCTCCAGCCCGCTGCAGTTCATCCTCACTACCAAAACCACACAGCACCCCAACCGTCTGGGCGCCTGCCGATTTGCCGGCTTGGATATCCACCGTGGTATCGCCAATCATCAAACACTCTTCCGGCAATACACCCATATCTTTTGCCACTTTTAGGATCGGATCCGGAAAGGGTTTGGTGTAGTGGCAGGTTTGAGATGTGGCGATGGTTTGAAAAAAAGAGTTTAATTCAAATTGGTCCAGAAATAATTGAGTACTCTTGGCGTCTCTTGCACTAACCACCGCCATCGGATAATGAGGGAGCAGGCTCTGCAGTACTTCAAGTGTGCCTTTGACAATCAGGAATTCCTTGCGCTGCACCAGTTTTAATTTTTGTGCCATAAAACTGTATAAATTGGCAAAATGACCATCCAATCGTAAAACATCAAGAATATATAACATCAGGTTTCCCGGCGTTTCCACGCCCATTACCACCATTCGAGCGGTATGGTGCGGATCATGACCAACCAGTAATTTTCGGAATGGCGTAAACAGTGTTTCAAAACGCTGCACCCATTGATCATCCGTGTCACTCAGGGTGCCATCTACATCAAAACAGATGGCTTTGATCCTTGATATATCCAGAGACATAATTATTGCTCCACATTTAAAGCCAGTGAATCTCGTATGACCTTCGTCGTAATTTCATCGGGCGTAAACAGCCACATGGTTTCCGCGCCGGTACGGGTAAAACTCACCTCTTTAAAGTGAGTGTCGCTAGCGGTGAATTGATCGCTTCCAGCGGCAATGCCTTCTGGCCAGCGATACGCTGCGTAAGCCTGGAAAGCTGCCGTAAATTCCTCAGCATCCAATTCGGTATCCCAAATCGTTTTCATAAGAAACATCACTTCGCCGCTCTCATCATTGATATACAGCTGATAGCGGTCCCCGCCCCAGCCTTTAACGGCATTCCAAACCGAAGTGACATCTGTATATCCATCATTAACCCCATCGTTGAGCAAAAGGTACAGATAGGCTTCGCCCATGGTCGATTCATGCAGTAATCGCCAGCCGAATGGCAAATTGCTGGTGTGATCCTCAAGGTTTACTTCAATGGGTTGATCATTCGGATAGCGGTCAGGATGAAGAATTTGTTCCGTGGATTGTGGAGGATTTTCATACAAAGCAGATACGCCATCCCAACCCAATTTACTATAAACGCTATGCACAAATTCCAATCCAAATTGATAGGGAAAGAGCAGTTCGTTTTGGATGAAAGCGGGGGCCTGATCATAAATCGGGGTGACCATGTCCATGGAAAATTGCTGCACGTCCATATTATCCGCTTCGGTGGCAAAATCCTGATACCAGAGGTACTCGCTCATCACGGCGTCGCCTTCCACCAGGGCTTGCAGGGCGGAATAACCATCCATGTTTTCATTTAGTAATTCATCATTTAAACGCAAACCGTTTTGAAAATCGTAATTTTGGTCCTGCAATAGATGGGTGAATTCATGCGCATACGTCATGCGCTCAGGGCCGCCAAATGCTCCACCCTGAATGACAACCATTTCCTTGGTTTCATCATCATAAAAACCGGCAATCTGTTCACTGTATAAATCAATAATGAAACCGTAAAGGTCAAAATCCGGTTCGATCACACCCAACAAGGCATACAGGAGCGTGTCCCTTTTTAAATCGTCATCGCTGTAATCCCCAAAAAAATCGTTGACCACCCGATCGCGCAGCTGATCCGGCGAAAGGGTATTGCGATAGATGATCTCATCGGGCATCAACTGGCGCACTCCGATGACGTCTTCCTGAAGTTGGTTTAATTCATGGTCCAGATCTGTCGAAAAAACCGTCAAATTCTCCGAGACAGGCAGCAAAGCAGAATCTACCGGCATCAAATTCACGGGTTGTGCGACCTGTACCGGCTCAATTTTAGCAAATACGATGGCACCGAGAAAAGCACCGCAAATGATGAAACCGGCAAGCAAGACTAATATTCCGCCTGAAATTAATAATTTTTTCCCCATACAAGTTCCTGTTCCTTGATCTTATGATTTGTTTATTTTAACCGATTTTATCGGAATTTCATTATGCAATCCGCACATGCTGCCGGATGGTATTTTGCGCGGGAGAGCCATTTCTTGTTATAATCCATCCCATGAAGTATTACATATGGACAGAAGGATGCCAGATGAACGTAGCCGATTCCCAGCGTGTGGCATCTTCGTTGGAAAATTTGGGATATGAACAGTCACTGAAACCTGAATCAGCAGATGTGATCGTTTTAAATACCTGTGTTGTCCGCCAGAGCGCGGAAGACAAAGCGCTTGGCCGGCTTTCTTCTCTGAAACCTTTGAAGAAATTAAATCCGAATCTGGTAATTAATGTCATGGGCTGCCTTGTGGGTATCCGTCAACCGGATACTTTAAAAAAACGGCTGCCCTATGTGGATGTCTTTTCCGCTCCCTCTGATCCCGGTCCCCTGGTCCAGTACTTATTGGAACAGCAGGGCAAGACCCAACAAGATCAGACACAGGAACAAATTAATCATTTACTGGATGAACATCTCGTTTTACCATCCAATGAGCAGGGGAATCTGGTTTCCTCCTTTATTTCTGTTGTTCTGGGCTGTTCCCATGCCTGCACTTACTGCATTATCCCTTCCCGGCGCGGAAAAGAAATCAGCCGCCCACCGGAAATGATCTTACAAGAAGCCCGTGATCTTGTCAGCCAGGGTGTGAAAGAAATCACCCTGCTGGGACAGATTGTGGATCGATACGGTCTGGACAATCCTGCCTATCCCCCATTGGATAAACTCATTCATCAATTACATGAAATTGAAGGGTTGGAACGAATTCGGTTCCTGACCTCCCATCCCAATTACATGACGGATGCTTTGTTGGATACGGTGGCTTCCCTGCCCAAAGTCATGCCGCATATTGAAGTTCCCAATCAAGCCGGGGATGATGAAGTATTGGCAAACATGCGCCGCGGCTATACTTCAGAAGAATATCGAACGCTGATCGCCAAAATCCGCCGGAAAATTCCCGGTGTATCCATCGCCACCGATATCATCGTCGGTTTTCCTGGGGAGACAGACGCGCAATTTCAAAACACTTATAACTTATTGGCAGAATTACGTCTGGATGTTGTTCATTTGGCACGCTATTCCCCACGTGAAGGCACTCCCTCTGCCAGGACGATGATTGATGACGTGCCTGATGAAGTGAAATGGGATCGTTTCCGTGTTATTGAAGAATTGCAAAAAGGAATATCTGAAGAGATTCATGCTTCCTATCTCAATCAAACCACCAGGGTGCTCTTCGAAGCCAAACAGAAAACCCGCTGGCGCGGCAGAACTCCGACAAACAAATTGGTCTTTGTAGAAAGCGATGAGAACCTAAGTGGTCAGCTTCTGCCGGTAAAAATTGAATGGGCAGGGCCATGGTCGATGATTGGTAAACTGGATCTGGATCAAGACGATGGATCAAAGAGTAGGTAAATCATCATGACACAATTCGATACCTTTTTAAAGCCCTCCCGGAAGAAACGCGTCAGTCTCTGGGGCAGATCTGGGATACGCTATCACCCACTGAAAAAAATAATTTGCGTGAGTTAATCAACGGTATGCCGTCAGAACAAAAACTGGTGCGTATGCTGATTTCCATGAGTACCACTCAATTTAAATATGCCTTTGGGGATAAACGCAAAGTGGCCATCGTGGGTCCGACCAACGTCGGTAAATCCACACTTTTCAATCAATTTGTGCGTAGCAAAGATGATACAGCCAAAACCAGCCCGGTGCCCGGTACTACCCAGCGAAACCAGAAAGCAGATGCCGGCCTTTTTGCCATTGTGGACACGCCCGGCGCGGATGCTGTGGGCTCAGTAGGCGAACAGGAACGGGACATGGCCTTTACGGCTGCCCGGGATGCGGATTTTATTATCCTCGTCTTTGATGCCATTCAGGGCATCAAGCAGCCCGAGCAAGAATTGTATAAAGTGATCAAAGGCTATAAAAAACCCTTTATTATCGTCCTAAATAAAATGGACATGGTTAAAAGTGAACTGGCTGCGGTTGTTGAACGGGCGGCCTTAAATCTCGGCGTCCAACAGGAACATGTCATCCCCATTTCTGCGAAAAGCGGCACCAATATGGCCAATGTTCTCACCGCTATTGTGGCTGCTGAACCCCGCCTGATAACTGCCCTGGGGAAATCCATGCCTGCCTTTCGCTGGCAGCTTGCCTGGCGATCGATCATCAGTGCAGCTTCCATGTCCGGGGTAATTGCCCTGACGCCCCTACCCATCATCGATTTTATACCCCTGGTTACCACCCAAACTATTATGGTGGCCAGTATTGCCAGGATCTATAATTACAAAATCAATCTCAAACGCGGCAGAGAATTGGTCACCACCTTTGGGGTGGGATACCTCGGTCGGACATTGTTTTACGAATTGAGCAAGTTGGGTGGTGTGCCAGGCTGGCTGCTTTCGGCCATCATCGCTGCTTCCACTACTGCTGCCCTGGGATATGCCGCCTGTATCTGGTTTGAGAGCGGCGAAAAACTGAGCAGTAAAGCCATAGGAAATATCAGCAAACAAATGACGCAAGCCATGCTGCAAGTTTTTCGTTCCAAGGGAAAAGACGGTACCAATAAAAAGAATATTAAGGACAGCCTCCAGGAAATGATGGAAGAGATGCCTTATGCTCAAAATCGAGACTTGTTGGACGAGACTGCCAAACCTGCCTCATCCAAAGCCAGGGAAATTGATCTGGAATAGGTCATGAAAAAAGAGATTCATTTCATCCTCTCGCTTTCGCTGATTGCCTTGATGGTCGCTGGTTACTGGTTCCTCAAAAATCCACCGCAGTTTTTACGACAGGGGCGTTCTGTCAAAGTGCTGCAATTCCTCCATGATCCACAGGATCATCAGGAATGGATCATACCTGCCGGATACGTTTGTAATGAGGCACCCTTTCAATTCCCTACCGACGGCATGATTGGATATCTGTGGGATGATTCCTTTCGGCCAGGTCATCATCATACGGGGCTGGATATATTCTCCGGTACGGAATCCGGTGTTACCCCCATTTATGCCGCTTATGATGGCTATCTGACCCGTAAAGCCGATTGGATTTCCACCGTCATTATCCGCATCCCTGTTGATCCGCTAAACCCTGGCAGACAAATCTGGACTTATTACACCCATATGGCCGATGTGGATGGAAATAGTTACGTGGATGCTGCCTTTCCTCCCGGAACCAATGAAGTATTTGTCAAAGCAGGCACTCTGTTAGGCAGTATGGGCAATTATTCCGGCACCGCAGGCAATCCAACCGGGGTTCACCTCCATTTTTCAATTGTCAAAGACGATGGAGATGGAAATTTCCTCAGCGAATTGGAACTTAAAAACACCCTGGATCCATCCCCATATCTGGGAATGTTCCTGGTGGGTTCTCAAAATTCAGCGGAGATTCCACTCTGTTCCTTATCCACCCCCTGAAGAGGGATCATATAAACAGGGAGGTAAACAAGCATGAATACTATTAGCTACCGGACAATCCAGCAAGTATTGGCCGGGCTTTCCATTCCCACGGATGTCCCGGTAATTGTCCATACATCCCTCTCAGCGCTTGGCAGAGTCCAGGGAGGACCGGATACTGTCATTGGCGCACTGCTTAATCGCTTCAATAGTGTGATGATGCCGGCATTTACGTATCAGACCATGATCGTTCCGGAGACGGGACCCGATGAAAATGGCATTCTTTACTCTTCGGGAAAAGACCTGAATAGAATGGCCATTCCCTTTACTCCGGATTTACCTGTCGATAAATGGATGGGGATTACTGCGGCAGCCATGCAAACTTATCCGCTTTCCTATCGCTCCAAACATCCCATCCTTTCCTTCAGCGGTGTACATGTTGAGCAGGGATTATCTGCTCAAACGCTGGATGAACCCTTAATGCCAATAGAATGGTTATGGAAAAAAAATGGCTGGGTACTTTTATTGGGCGTGAATCATACGGTTAATACCAGTATTCATCTGGCTGAACAAATTGCCGGGCGTACAGGTTTTACCCGTTGGGCTATTCAGGGCGAGAAGATCGTTACCTGCACCCATTTTCCGGGCTGTTCCAATGGTTTTAATGAAGCTTCGTATCTTCTACAGGGCATTAGTACCCAGCTGCCGCTGGGAGACAGCCAGATTATTGCCCTGCCGCTGCAAGCCATGATTGAAATTCTCTCCCTTTATTTGCAGCAACATCCCGTAAAATTATTATGTAAGGATCCATATTGTCAACGATGTCAGGAGTATCGACACCGCTATGCCAGTCATTGATCCATAATCAAGCCCCTGGTTTTATGCTATACTCATCTGTGATGAAAACTCCCTGCCACTCTGGATTCACTCGGTTAAGTTGTCCGGTTTGCGGACAGGAATTTGATATCCGGAAAATACAGACTTATTGTTTAGAGTGTGATTCGCCAATTCTGGCAGCCTATGATATACCCAGGTTAAAAAAGACGCTGGATCGCGATGAAATCGCCCACCGTCCGTCAGGAATCTGGCGCTGGAGTGAATTACTGCCTGTTTTTTCAGAACAATTTCGCTTTTCCTTGGGCGAAGGTTCCACACCATTGTTAAACCTAAATCATCTCGGTGCAGCGCTTAACACCCGCACTCTTTATTTAAAAGATGAATCCTTCAACCCCACCGGGTCTTTTAAAGCGCGTGGTTTATGCATGGCAGTATCCAAAGCGGCAGAACTGGGAATACAGAATTTCGTGATCCCTACCGCAGGAAATGCAGGCGGTGCACTGGCCGCCTATGCTGCTTTAGCCGGCCTTGGGGCGCACATTTTTATGCCTAAAGATGCTCCGCGGGCCAATCAATTGGAAGTCGAAATCCTTGGTGCGATGCTGCATTTGGTGGATGGTTTGATCACCGATGCCGCCAAAGAAGCCAGGAACATGGCTGCTGAAAACGGATGGTTTGATGTTTCAACCTTTAAAGAACCCTTTCGGGCGGAAGGGAAGAAAACCATGGGGTTGGAATTGGCACTTGAATTTGAATGGCGCTTGCCGGATGTCATCATTTACCCCACCGGCGGGGGAACGGGTCTGGTAGGCATGTGGAAGGCTTTTGATGAGCTGGAAGCACTGGGATGGATTGATGGAAAGCGTCCCCGAATGGTTGTTGTGCAGGCAGAACATTGTGCTCCCATTGTTCGCGCGTTTACCGAAAACGCGGAACGCGCCAAACCTTGGGAAAATGCTCAAACCATTGCCTCCGGTTTACGCGTGCCGATTGCCTTTGCCGATCGCTTGATTCTGGAAGCCGTGCGCAATAGTAACGGTATCGCATTATGTGTTTCGGATGAGGATATGATCACCGCTCAAAAGAAGTTAGCTGCCGCTCAGGGCATTTTTGCTGCCCCGGAAGGTGCCGCCACTTTGGCTGCTTATGAAAAACTTGCCCAAAATCATTGGATTCATCCTGAGGAAAAGGTTGTTCTTTTCAACACCGCCACCGGTCTCAAATATCTTTGATCAAGCTTAACCAGCATTTGCTGCAACCTCAGAAAACTTGTAAGTAGACAGATAAAACCATGGACACTAATCGAGACTCCCTTGAACTCCTATTCCGTATCAGCCGTGAACTTGCAGATACTCTGGACCTGCAAAAGGTCCTCAATCAAGTTTTATGCCTTTCCGTAAAATATGCCGGCGCAGAACGCGGCAGCATTATTTTATTGGATGAAAATGAACAACCTGTAGAGGCGGCCATCATTATTGAAGGGCAATTAATTCAACCCTCTCTGGAACAAATGCGCAGTACGCTGGAAAATGGTTTGGCAGGCTGGGTAATGCGGAACCGTGAGACTGCCTTACTGCCTGACACCAGCAAAGATGATCGTTGGTTAAAAAGACCCGATGATGAGATGGATCAATCCGGCGCGAAGAGTGCCATCGGTATTCCTCTTTTGGCGCATGATCGCCTGGAAGGGGTGATGACCATGGTGCACGGCAGCATCAACCATCTCAATGAATCCGATGAAAAATTCCTGGAAGCCATTGCCGCTCAAGCGGGTATTGCCGTGAAAAATGCCCGGCTGCATCAGTCTTTGGAGATTGCGCATCAACGCTACCGCAATCTATTCAATCACAGTATCGACTCCATCTTTATTACCGATAACCAGGGAAATATTATCGAGGTCAACCAGCAGGCTGCCCTGACCTCGGGGTACAGTATGGATCAACTGTGCAAACGCAATATGAATCAGCTGCACACCATCGATACGCCGGAAAAAATACGCGCATTGGATACCAGACCGCTGGATAGTTTAATTTCCTATGAATCTGAAATAACCACCGCCTCGGAAAAGAAAATTCCGGTTGAAGTACATGTCCAGGGCGTATTAATTAATAATGAAAAATGTCTGCAATGGATATTGCGGGACATTTCTGAACGCAAGGAATTGGATTCCGTTCGGGAAGACATGATTGGCATGATCTATCATGATCTTCGCTCACCCCTGGCAAATATCATCTCCAGTTTGGAAATGTTGGAAATGCTGGCTCCCCCGGAACCTGGGTCTCCCATTCAATCCATCTATTCCATTGCCTCCAGGTCCACCGATCGTTTACAGCGCTTGATCAGCTCGCTACTGGATATTCAACGCCTCGAAGCAGGAGAAAAGATTGTAAAACAGGCCTGGATTTCAACTGAAGAATTTATCTCGGAAATTGAGGATAGTGTTTTACCTGCCATCACGGCTAAACAGCAGAGCTTTTCCATCCGGCGTCCTGCTGAATTGAACCAGATCTGGCTGGATGGCGATATGATGAAGCGCGTGCTGATTAACCTTGTAGAGAATGCCAACAAATACTGCCCAATAGAAAGTAAAATTACCTTATCCATGGAAAAGCTGGATCAAGCGATAAAATTTTCTGTTGTAGATAACGGACCGGGGATTGACCAGCAGGCCCGTGAACGAATCTTTAATAAATTTACCCGGCTGCATGCCAGCAACTATTCAAAAGGAATTGGACTTGGCCTGGCTTTTTGTAAACTGGCCGTAGAAGCCCATCAAGGAAAAATTTGGGTTGAAAGTGAACTCAATTATGGCAGTCAATTTATTTTCACTTTACCGATTGAAGAAAACAGGCCAATTTATGCCTGAACTCGTGCACAGGAGCACCCATGCAAGAAATTAACAAAAATGTTTACATTGAAACCAGTTTTGAAGGCGTCACCCTCGGTGCATTAAACTGGCCGCACGGCTTGATTCTGATTGATTCACCTTTTCGTCAGGAAGATATTCGTTCATGGCGTGCCAGCACCATGAACCTGGGCGTGGGCAGCAATCGGCTGCTGATCAACCTGGATTGCCATGCAGATCGATTGCTGGGCGTAAAATCCATGGAAACCACTGTCATATCCCACGATGATGTTGCCGATCTTCTCATATCCCGGCCGGCGACTTTTAAAACCATCCCTTCTGAAATGGGGTGTGAATGGGAACAATTTGAAAACCTTGGCAATATTCGCTGGTCCATACCGGAATTAACCTTTTCCGATCAATTCACCATTCATTGGGATGGCAGCAGTATTCATTTGATCTCCCGACCTGGCTGCGCAATTGGCGCCATTTGGGTGCATTTAGCGGAAGAAAAAATTATCTTTGTTGGCGATTGCGTGGTGGCCCATCAGGCTCCCTATCTAGCGCTATCCAATATCCCGGTCTGGATTCAAAACCTTAAGGAATTGCTCAGCCCGATTTACCAGAATCACACCATCATCGGTGGAAGAAACGGAATTCTGCACCATTCCGATATTGAACAGCAGATCCAGTTTCTGGATACGGTTTATCATCAGTTAGCGCAGCTGGCTCCTTCTCGTGCCAGTACCGAGCAGATCACAAAACTGGCCAATGAACTTGCCGCAACCTTTCCCAGCGTTGATCATTATCGGAAACACATCAATACCAATCGTCTGTGTTTTGGATTGATGGAATATTACCGTTCTCATTATCAGTCAGAAACTGAAGCAACAGCATGAGTTAACTTCATGCTGTTCTCACCATAGCCTTTTCATCGCAGCCCCATAAAGGATAACAGTCATGACAAAAACCATGGTTGAACCGATCGTAGCCGTTACCCGCGGACCGATTACAGAATCCATTCATTTTGGCGCAGTCGCAGTAGTGGATGCAAACGGAAAGCTGCTTTTTTCTCAGGGGAATGCCCAGGGCGTAGCCTATTTGCGCTCCACATCCAAACCCATCCAGGCTATTCCTTTCGTTGAATGCGGCGGCGTGGAGAAATATGGATTTACGGAAGAAGAAACTGCCATTATGTGTGCCTCCCATCATGGGACGGAAGATCACGTTCGCGTGGTGCAATCCATGCACCAAAAAGCGGGACTCTCGCTGGATCAATTGATGTGCGGTAGTCATTTTCCCACGGATCCGGCTTCCCGGGATCGTATGATCCGAGAGGGCAGTACACCCGTTGCTTATCACAATAATTGTTCCGGCAAGCACACGATGATGCTTTCATACGCCCGATTAAAAGGCTATCCCACAGAGGATTATGTCTTGCCTGAACATCCGGTTCAGCAGGACATAATCAGCTGTATGAGTGAGATGTGCCAAATCGAGAAAGATAAAATCGTGATTGGCATTGACGGCTGTTCCGTGCCGGTCTTCGGGATGCCGCTTTATAATGCCGCGCTGGGCTTTGCCAGTATGGCCGATCCGCAAAATGATATGCCTGCCCCACGTGCTAACGCCTGCCGCGTTCTCAGCCAGGCCATGATGCATTTTCCCGGCATGATTGCCGGCCCGGATGGCTTTGACACTGACCTGATGACCGCCGCCAACGGCAAAGTCTTCTGCAAAGGCGGCGCGGAAGGGTTTCAGGGAGTTGGCATCCTTCCCAGCGTTTCTCCCCACTATCCGTCAGGCATCGGCATCGCGATAAAAATCTCGGATGGCGATGCCAGCGGACGGGCCCGTTCAGCGGTCACCCTGGAGCTGCTGCGTCGTCTTGGCGTGCTTAATGAAAAAGAGTTCAGTGAGCTAGCTGTCTATGATAACCACCACCCGGTCTATAACTGGCGCAAAATGGAAGTTGGCAAAGTGGAAACCCTGCTTGACTTATGAACGAAGCGCCAAGCTCATACACGCCTTCCCCCGAATTAATCAACCTGGCAGCAGCGGTGCATCAAACGCTGCTCCAGGTTTATGGTTTGCCGGTCTGGCGGGTACCCTTACCCGCCGTGGATGAACTGGTCTGTACCATCCTCTCCCAAAACACCAACGATAAAAATCGTGACGTGGCTTTTGATGCCCTGCGGGCACACTTCCCGACCTGGGAAGCCGTGCGTGATGCAGCGGATGAAGAAGTGATTGAAGCCATCCGGCCCGCCGGACTGGCCAATCAGAAAGGCCCGCGCATCCAATCCGTGCTGCGTCAGATCACAGCCGAGCGTGGAGAATTGAATTTGGAATTTCTCAAATCCTATCCTCCAAAGGAAGCCCTGGCATGGCTGCTGCGCTTCAAAGGCGTGGGGCCCAAAACCGCTTCCATCGTACTGGTCTTTTCCCTGGGCTTACCTGCCTTCCCGGTTGATACGCACATCCACCGGGTCAGCGGACGGCTCGGCCTGCGCCCGGACGATATGAGCGCCGATCAAGCGCACGAGTACCTGGCCACTCTGTTTAAGCCCGAAGATTACGGTCCCGACCATATGAACCTGATTCGCCTGGGCCGTGAAATCTGCCACGCCCGCAAACCCCAGTGTGAGATTTGTCCTTTAAAGGTCATATGCCCGTATCCCAAACAGTGAATAATATTTTCATGTATTATTAATACTAGCCACCTCTTTAATGGTTTTACCTATCCGTTCTTGATGGAAAATGCTACCGAAGTTCGTTTTTTATGCCTATGAAATTAAGAACCATAACTCACCAAAAGAAGGAAACCATCAATGAACATACAAAATAAACCCACATTGCCAGCGCAACATACACTCTTGCAATCTTTTCTATTGCACGTTTTACCCGGTGCGCTAGCAACAATTACGTTCATAGTAATTAAACCGAAACTCGATCCCTTGGGTTATCCGCCGTTATTGGCTTTCCTCCTTGCGATATTATTGATCGATGTTCCCATCATGCTGGTTGTTTTGTTTTATGAAGGCAAAAAACTGAATGGCGAATATAGTCTTTCAGGAATTGTCACGTACTGCGAAAAAACACCTTGGGGTGTATTTGCTCTTATTTTTATTGGCGCATTTATTTTAGTTTTCGTGCTCATCACACTTATCACCCCCATCAATACTTTTGTAACTGAAAAACTATTTTCCGGATTACCAAAATGGATCTATCTTGAGGAGCAATCTCAATATCTGGTTTATGCAAAGAATTTACTAATCCTCACATTCACATTTCAACTTGTACTAACGGGTATTGTGCTGCCATGGCTGGAGGAATTATATTTCCGGGGCTACCTTTTACCTCGAATTTCCCGATACGGGTTATGGACTCCTTGGATTAGTGGATTATTTTTTGGGCTTTATCATGTTTGGCAACCGTTTGGTTTTTTAACGGTATTTGTTTTGGGCGTTGTACTCAGTTTTATAACGCGATGGAAACGGGATCTACGGTTAAGCATCAGCTTGCATGTCTTTGCTAATGCAATTACCAGACTAGCATTTTTATTAGCAGCTCTCTCCATATAACACCCACATAATGCATACCTTTGTATGAAACACTTAGCAGGCATTGACATTGAGCGGAATAATCAATCCGCTTGATCCATAAATCAACCAGCGAAACCTGACATTCCAAACAAGGCTTCCTATATAATCTGGCAGCCTGGTTTTGCCATGAAATACCAAAATCGGCTTCGGCGCAGCTCAGCCAACGATAAGTTTTCCCAAACATCGAACCTTGTAAATCAATCTACAAATAAACCGATATGCTTTTCATTGGTCCGATTAACGTCGCCTTGGTGTAGGGCGGTGGTAAGTGCGCGATAAGGTACGATAGACCCCGCCGAATATTTGGAATAAGAAATCATATCAATATGGACAATCCATCAAACGACATAAGCGGTGGGGAAAAATCCCGCACTACTTTTTATAACTCATCTGATTCGCAGTCGTAGTCGGTGTTGAGCGGGATAATCTATTGCCTTGATCTATCAGACAACCAGGGAAACCCGACATTCCAAACAGGATTATCCGCAGTATTTGGTTGCATTTCTTTTTTCCTTTGATACTAAAGACGGCTTCGACGCAGCTCAGCCAACGATTTTATTGGGCAGCGGGAAGTGCTCCCAAAGGGTACAAAGAAACTCCGGATGTTAGTTAATCTCCCAAGAAATTTTTTTGAATTCCATAATAAGCCAAAAGCGGCGGGGTCTATCGACTACTTAATTTATGTATTGCATACCTTCACCATTCCGCAGGCATAGGTGAAAAAATCGCGGGTTTTTACGCAGTAGGTAGATATTTATTTTATTTGGCAATTTTCATTTTATCTTGGGTAGCGAATGACAGGAATACTCTCTACATGGCGTTTGAGTATGGCTTCTCGTTGCTGACGAAATTCATCTTCCCATTCCCGCAATTGATATGTCCTGGCTAGGTTTTCGCCAAAACTAACCAACTGAAGTTGGAACTTTCGATTTAATCCAATCATACGAAGGTCATTTAATACGCGCTTCATATATTGAAAGAAATCATCGTTAAAGACATCTGCCTGAAGTTCGGATGCTCTTGAATAAGCCTCATTTATGCTCTCTTGTGCCATCGCTATTACCAAAAACGCTACAGCCTCTTCGGTTCCGAGATCATCAGGTCTGGATTGTTTGCGAGCTAGAATGTCTTTGACTAATTCCATACGAACAGCAGGACGTCGTTTGAAGTAAGAGAAAATACGCCCGGAATTGCCGCCACTAAGGAGAGAAGTGCTATTACGAGTCAATATACCAACTGCGATAAACACTATTATCCATAGTGTTGACGAATTTATCCTATATGCCAGATAAAATATTCCGCAAATTCCAAGAATTATTCCTAAGAATAATAATAATCTCTTTAGCATATTAATTATCCTAGACATCATTTAGTAAGTAGGGTGGGTCGCTGACCCACCGTGCGTATGAGGAAATTCATAAGAACAAAAAAAAACGTATGATGCCAAAAGCAGCAAAAAAAAACCGCCCTACACGTAAATCTTTAACATTTTTCTCGCGATGGATTCCGCCTCTGCTAATGTGCCAGTAAGTGAGGGAGTTAAAATCGGTTCCCAATAGAAATCAGATACATAATTACATTCCGGCACAATTTCCTGTGTCCAGTGATATAGTTCTACATAATAATATCCCTGCTTGTGCCAGGTAATCACGGCTTTGAGCGTTTTATCTTGATTTATGAGTTCCATTGTTTATTGGCCAGAATTTCCCTACTTGTAATAACGAAATTATAATTTTACCTGTAAGCGCATAAATCAGTTATCTATGTTTTCCAGTCCATAGGGTAGGTTTGCTTGTCTTAACGCGTACTTTTGGTGTGACCTACCGAATCACAAATGAAAGCATATTTGTTAGCGAAAAAAATGGCATCGGGTCCTTTGGTTTGGACACCGTACCCACTAAACCTGCCAGGTCATTAAACCAACATATGAAACCTTGTTGGACAGACCTGGCAGGTTTGGGGTATGCAAATCAATCCGCTATTGACCCTATGTGCTTTTCACCCGTCCGAGTAGAATAAAACGCAATGGGGATTTCCGGTTGATAATCGAACCCCCAGACTCTATGCTGGAAGGTAAACGCTGTATGCGCTTGAAAGCAGATTTGACGTTATTATTGGTAGCCATCATTTGGGGCAGCGCTTTCGCGGCGCAGCGCGTGGCGGCGGAGTATATTGGACCCTTTTTATTCAACGGCAGCCGCTTTTTATTGGGTGCTGTGGTTTTACTCCCGCTGATTCGCTTCAAACTCCAATTGGATAAAAAAGAACGCCTGTGGGTGCTGGCGGCGGGTGCTATTTTATGCGTCGCCTCGGTACTGCAACAAGCTGGCTTGCAATGGACTTCCGCCGCGAACGCCGGCTTCATCACCGGATTGTACGTGGTCTTCGTGCCCATGCTCATGCTGGTGATCTTTCGTCAGCGCATCAGCAAAATCGTGTGGGCGGCCACTTTTCTGGCAGCCCTGGGCATCTTCCTCTTGAGCGCCGGCGGAAAGCTGGATCTTGCTCCAGGGGATGGGTTGGAATTGATCGGTGCAGTCTTCTGGGCAGCACACGTGGTAGTGGTCGGCCAGGCAATGAAAAAAACCGACCCTTTGCACTTCGCCATCGGGCAGTACCTGGTGGCCGGGGTGCTGAACTTCACCCTCGGGTTGCTGCTGGATTGGCAGACCCTGCCGGGCTTGATTCCCGCTTGGTGGACGGTAGCTTATGTGGGCTTGTTCTCGGTGGCTGTGGGTTATACCTTGCAAGGCAAGGCTCAAAAGCACGCCCCAGCTACAGACGCCTCCCTGATCCTTAGCCTCGAATCCGTGTTTGCCGCCTTTTTCGGCTATTTGTTTTTACAGGAAACCCTGCGTCCCATCCAGCTTTTCGGAGCCGGGGTCATTTTGCTGGCAATTTTGATCTCTCAGTTCTCGCCCGCGCCAGCCTTGAAAAAGTAAAATGCGTAAAAAATGCAGCATGAAAAATCCCCTGTGATTTTTAAAACCATCCATACTTTCAGAGAAGGATCATGCCCATTTTTTACAAGTCTAGATGAATTTAACCTCATGGCTTGCTACCTATCCATAGGTTATATAATCTTCTCTCTTCCTCCCCTCCAATATTCCATGGCTGTATCCGTTGCAATTTAGCATCCATTTTGATATAAAATCGTAATAGAAGTTATTGTTTTTAAGGAGAGAGATCTGTGAGTGAATCCATTCAATTTACCCGAAACTACGAAGATAAAAGTACAGACCAGGGATTCCAGTTTGAATTCTTTTGCGACCGCTGTGGTAACGGCTATCGAACGCGGTTTCGTCCATTTGCTGCTGGAATGGTCTCCGGCGTACTGGATACCGCAAGCAGTTTGTTAGGGGGGATTTTGAGCCGGGCTGCCGATGTAGGCAACAGCGTCAGTTCCGCCAATCGGGAGAGAGCCCATGATCAAGCCTTTCTGGAAGCTGCCCAGGAATTGAAAACCTCAATTTGTGCAATGTCCGCGCTGCTCAAATTGGGTTTGCAAGGAACGCTGCTGGAATGTAAAACGCGGTCTTTGTAAAGAATGCAGCCCGGATCTTGGTGTTGAAATGAGTGCTGCGCAGAGCTCCCGCTCCGTGGAAGAAGTTTGGGCGCATGCGGCAATGGCTGAAGAGGATAAAAAACTGGCTGAAGGTAATTGGCGGGAAACCATTCAGGCTTCCTGCCCGGATTGCGGTGCACCGCAGGTTACGAATGCCAAATTCTGCCCGGAATGCGGCAGGAAATTACAGGCCAGCAGCCATTGCCCGGAATGCGGTGTGAAATTGCAGCCGGGGGCAAAATTCTGCGCGGACTGCGGTCACAAAGTAGGTTAATCGCTTCTGACTTTTGCAGATATAAAATAAAAGGGTTGCTGTAATGGCGACCCTTTTTAGTATTGTGCACCTGTTTTGCCGTTTGAGGAGACAGGGGGGGATAAACATCATCAATTCATTTTAGAAAAGCATTATCCGGAAGGTTTTTTTACAGCTGGTAGGTTGAAACTTTCGACCAACAGTTCTGTTACGCATTAAATGATAGAATTGAGCCATATTCTGAATTTTTCCTGGAAGTACTCACTATGATTGGTGGTTTCATTGCGCTTTTATCAGCAGCATCCTGGGGAGCAGGCGATTTTTTTGGCGGCCTGGCTTCCCGTAAACAAAACCAATTTCAGGTTTTATGGATCACAACCTGCAGCAGTTTGACTTTGATGTTTCTGCTGGCAGTTCTTTGGAGAGAATCCCTGCCCTCTGTGGGCAATATCCTGATCGCTTTGCTTGCCGGCATCAGCGGATCGCTGGGATTGTCCGCGCTTTATAAAGGTTTGAGCCTGGGTAATGCCGCTTTGGTGTCATCCATGGCTGGCGTGATAGGGGCAATCATCCCGACCCTGGTGGGCGTATTTATTGAAGGCATGCCCGGTACACTGCATTTGGTCGGCTATGGATTATCGATAGCTGGGATCTGGCTGGTTACACGGTCACAAGATGAAAATGGACTGCCTGTCAAGCAGGGGCTTGGATTAGCTTTGTTGGCAGGTATTGGCTTTGGCGGGTTTCTGGCGATTATCGCCCAAATTGATGGCGAACAGATCTTTACCCCGCTGGTTTTTGCCAAACTGGCATCCCTGGTGGTTGCACTGATTCTGCTGCGCGCGCGCAAACTTTCGATTCCCAAATTAACCGCCACACCCATTGCGATCTGGTCCGGTTTTCTGGATGCGGGAGGTAATTTTTTGTATTTGCTGGCTATCCAATTCACCCGGCTGGATATTGCCGCCGTTTTATCCTCGCTTTATCCGGCAGGAACGGTGCTGCTTTCGACGATTTTCTTGAAAGAGAAAATGTCCGCTTATCAAAAAATAGGCGTGGCTGTCTGTTTGCTGGCGATTGCCTTGATAACCTCGGGATGAAGAGTCAACAATAGGATGGGGAGACAACCCAAGTAGTTATTCATGCTATTTAGTTAGTAAAAATAAATAAGAAACGCATGAATCTACGCCGGAAACTGCTGAACATGGGCATTCACTATTTATTGCAAAATTAATCTATACTATCAGGGATGTGGAAAAGAATTTGTTTGAAGGAGTAAATATTTGAAAAGGTACTGCCATGCGTTGTATCCCATGATTTAATACTTATAAGAAACGATGGATACTCTTTTTCTCAGCTGTCATGAAAATACCCTATAATAGATACTTATTACCATTTTTTGCGAGCTCAGTAACAATATTATTTCCATTACTGGCTGCTGTTTAATCAATGCAAATTGGATATTAAAAATCGCAACACCAAAAAGAATCAGTAGAGCAATTCTATGATCAAGACAAGTCAACGATACAAAATCCTAATCCTGCTTATTCTTTTTTTGTCCATCAGCTTAAGAATAGGGTTGGTGTATTACAATCGCGAAGCTAATGATCCTCACGACGAAGTGATCAACTTTATTCTGAAGACCGGAAAACTTCCCGAAAAAGATGATTGTTGGGAATGTTTTCAACCCAAACTATTTCATTACACGGCCGCCAAAATTATACAAATTTCGTGGATTGAGACTGCCAGTCAGAATGTTGGTTTAGCGTTATCGGTAGAACTGATAAATTTTGTTGCCGGTGTTCTGACTTTGTTTGTAGCGGGTGTTTTTATTACCAATGTGCCTGTGAAAAGTGAAACCCTGAAGCTGCTTTCTTTTGGTTTAATTGCACTGAACCCAAAATTAATCGGGATCAATTCCCAGTTCACCAATGACACTTTTGCGATCCTTTTCAGTACCCTGGCGCTTTATTGTATGTTTCTCTTTCTACAGAAACAAAAACCGGGGATATTCCTATTAATCATTCTTTTTACCTTGCTGGGTATTTCCTCTAAAACGAACATTTGGGTTACAGCCATTGCTCTCCTGTCGGTCATGTTTATCAAGGCCTGGACGCAAAAGAGGGATCATGCAAGTTACGTCTTCACAGGGCTGATCTTCATTCTTGCTGTCTTTATCGTTTCCACTCTTAATCCGCTCAACCAATATATTTCCAATAGTCAAAAATATGACGTCCCTGTCCTGCTGAACATGGAAAAGAAACCATTTCCGAATTTCTTTGTAAAAACAGAAGTAGGACGGCCAGGTATTTTGTCCGTTTATGACGGGTTTCTTACTTTTAAATTTTTCGATCTTCTCGATTCGCCGCTCATCGATATGGATGACTCGTATGCACCAAGCCGCACCTCCCTTTGGACGCTGTTATACGGGCGCACCCATTCCATCCATTTTGGCAACTATCCACCTTCCTGGTCCGCGAATGGCGATGAAGGCTTTAATCTCACTCGGGCTATATTTATCCTGGCTCTGCTTCCCACCTTTCTATTTCTTTTCGGGTTTTTACTTGAAATCCTTGTCTTGGTGAAAAGCATCTTTACGCGGGATGATGCTCTTGCAGCTTCAACTCATTATGGTTTGGCTGCCATAACGGCGATTGGTTATACCTGTTTCATTATCATATACGCACTTTTCTACAGGGATTTTTCTGTGATGAAAGTTATTTTTATCTACCCGGCGTTGCTCAGTGCCCCGTTGTTTTTTATGCGGGCCGTTGAATTTTTGAGATCCTGGTTCAGCAGATCTTTCCGATGGATATTTGTGGTAATTACCGTTTGGATTACGGTCTTGTTCGGATTATATGCCGCTGACGTTGTCACCATGATCCAATTAATCCATTCACGCATGGCTTAATAACTTCAGGCTCAGAGCATGGTGGAGATTATGCAAATAGAAGGACATTGTTTCGGTATGTGAAAAATATGAAATATGAGGCTAACCCTGGGGTTGATTCCACCCTGCAAGTCAGTGCTTTCCCCGATTTTTATCTTCTCAGATACTTTGTTTTCCCCTCATAGAAAAGTAAGAATGGGACCGGTTTACCGGTTGAAGTGTTGATCAATCCCCGGCTCAATCACAGCCTATGCCGGTGTCGATTATTTCACATAAGCACACGTTAAGTGTCATCCCGAGCTCGATAGGGCGCAGCGATCCCAACGACCGCGGGATTTCCTTTGCATGGTTAAAGGTGTTTCTGGATAATGCATCCCTTATACTCCTTCCAAAAAGGTTCTCAGTGCAAGGACGACAATTTTATGATCTTCTTCCTGGGGTAAGCCTGACACCGTTATGGTCCCGACAACACCCGTTTCTTTTATCATGATCGGGAAACAACCGCCATGTGGGGCAAACTTGCTTGCAGGCAGCAAAAACTTTTCTTCAATGGTCTTTCCTTCATGCTTCAATAACTGAGCGATGTAAAATGAACTATGCCCAAAATGGTTGACCAGACGAACTTTGCGTTTGACCCATTCATCGTTGTCCGGGCTTGTCCCTGGTCGGCTGGCGTGGAAAAGTTGATGCCCGTTGAGCTGGATATCGATCACAATGGGGAGCTGATGCCGGGTGGCATGATCTACCAACCAACCACCGATTTTCCAGGCTGTATCTTCATTGAAACAGATAAATTGAAGTTGATTTTCTTCCAGTAATAATTGTTCAAGGATTTCATTCATGGATGGATCTCCATTATTTTGAGAAACCTTTTTGGATATTTTTTACCAAAACATTAATTTATAAATGATCGATTGATATTTTCATTTGTGAGGGCTGGCTTGGTAGATACCGGCAGAAAGGGAGCTGGCAGCCAAGATTAATAAAGACAAACTCAATGATATCAAAGGAAAAAGTCTAGATATTGAGCTGGAAAGTGCATTCCCAATCCTCTATGATTATACAGATATTTATGCATTTTGACCTCCTTCACTCAATGTCTACTGTTGGGTTTCGTCGGGGGTGTTTTACAGGCTAGCGTGTTGGATGATCACCCGTCTCCACCGCAAACCTACGCCGATGCCGATGCTTTCACAAAACACCCTGAACATGTCATTGCGAGCCCGATAGGGCGTGGCAATCTCCACGCCAATTGGTATAGTTGTCAATAATCACCAGTCACCTATAATAACTGCAGGGAGATTGCCACGGCCCACCATGTGAACCCATTATAAAGCCTATTGGGCCTCGCAATGACACTCAATTGGGCCTATGTAATTTATTCGAAATAAAACTGGGTTACTAGAAAAACACCAGCTACCTTCTTTGTTTCTTAGGTGCCCGGTAGGACGGCCTATAGCCTGAAGGGCACATTACTCCATAGGATTAGGCAATCTCAATGCCTAACGAATTTCCCCTCAAAAAGATACAGCTGTGTCCTGTTGGGTTTCCCTGGCTCAACCGCAACCTACGTCGGTGCCGATTAGATCTTAGCCAAAAGGGAGTTTGAGGTATCCATTAAATAAAAAGAGGCTGCCTTTGCGAGCAGCCTCAATGGTTTTCAAAAACTTACTTTCTACAATCCTACCGCTTTCTTTAGTTCGTCGGTGCGATTGGTTTGTTCCCAGGTCAGGTCCAGATCATCCCGGCCGAAGTGACCATAGGCGGCCAACTGGCGATAGATCGGGCGGCGAAGTTTCAAATCGCGGATGATGGCACCGGGGCGCAGGTCAAAGACCTTGGCGACGGCGGCGGCGATTTTCTCGTCATCCACCAAACCAGTCCCGAAGGTTTCCACGTTGATGCTCATGGGATGGGCGACACCGATGGCATATGCCACCTGAATTTCACAGCGTTCGGCTAAACCGGCGGCCACGACGTTCTTGGCTACCCAGCGGGCTGCATAGGCCGCGGAGCGATCCACTTTGGTACAATCCTTACCGCTGAAGGCACCGCCACCATGACGGCCCATACCACCGTAGGTATCCACGATGATCTTGCGGCCCGTCAAGCCGGCATCACCCAGCGGACCACCGATGACGAATCGGCCGGTCGGGTTGACGTAAATCTTCAGTGTGTCGTCCACAAATTCTTTCGGCAGCACGGCGTTGATTACATGTTTGATCACACCGGCGCGGATATCTTCCTGGCTGACATCAGCGGCATGCTGGGTGCTGATGACGACAGTGGTAATGCGTTTGGGTTTACCAAAGGCATATTCCACGGTCACCTGAGATTTTCCATCCGGATAGAGCCAGGGCAGAGTGCCGTTCTTGCGCACTTCAGCCAGCTTGCGGGTTAATTTGTGAGCCAGATAAATCGGCATTGGCATCAAAACAGGGGTTTCGTTGCAGGCAAAACCGAACATCATGCCCTGATCGCCGGCGCCCAGCTCTTCAATGTCCTTTTCGCTCATCTCACCGGATTTTGCTTCCAGGGCTTTGTCTACGCCCATGGCAATGTCGCCGGATTGTTGGGAAATGGCAGACTGCACACCGCAGGTGGCGCCGTCAAAACCTTTTTTACCACGATCGTAGCCAATATCATTAACAACCTTGCGGACAAGTTCATCAAAATTAACGAAGGCTTCAGTGGTGATCTCACCCATGATCATGACAAACCCGGTCTTGGTGGCAGTTTCGCAGGCCACGCGGGAATTTGGATCTTGCTCAATGCAGGCATCCAGAACGGCATCGCTGATCTGGTCGCACATTTTGTCGGGGTGTCCCTCGGTCACAGACTCCGAGGTAAATAAGTAACTTGGACTTTTCATAAATGTTGTGGTCATTGGTAGAACCTCCTTAAAAGAAAATGCCCCTTTACGGAGAACTAAGGAGCAAGCAAGACAAGGGCAATGCTTCCTATCTCCCAGATTTTTTCTGTCGGAATTGGCACCTTAGAATCCCCAAATTCGGGGTTCCCAGGTTGTCGAGGTTTCATAGGGCCGGTCCCTCCACCTCTCTGGATAGTTTGCCTAGGGGCTATTTAATTGATTTTTCTATCATAACATAGATGTAATTGCCAGTCAAATCGATCTTTATGTGTGTAAGAAAACGAAGATAATGTGGAAAATAATGGTTTGATAATACAGTATCTTCCTTCTGTAAATTAGTTGTACGAGTTTTTTCAATGCAAAAACCGCATGGTATCCCTGCCAGATTAAACTTCTCGCTTAATTACATCCCTGGTAAAAGAATATAGTGACCCATCCGCTGGGATACCTGAAATCGGATTTAATCCAACCTGTTGCGTTTTGTAATTTGCAAAAGCTGGTTTTTGAATTATGATGACGAAGTATCCCATATAAACTGTTTCTATCATTTTATTTTCAATTTCCCGTCAGGTGAGATTTCTACCGGCATAGGATCAGATATCTCACCGATAAACGTGCTTTCTTTTGTGTTGTTGCTAAAAGTGATCAAGTACCATTGCAGGTCCTTCCCCTGAATTAATCTTCCACTATAGAAGCTTCCGATTTCATCACCAAACAATAAATCACTACCCCGTGAGGGATAGGGTCCAAATGGGGTGTCAGAATACAGATAATATATTCCGGTGACATTTCCATATCTGTTCCTTCCAGATATGGATAAGTGACTTGCATGGCAGCTAAAAATCAAATAATACCTTTCTCCGATGTGGGCTACCTGAGGTACTTCCATATGTCCAAAATCGCCTGGAAACACAATAGGAGCTAATACATTCCAATGGATTAAATCATCTGATTTTGCATGAGCAATAACTCCACGCTGGTCATACTGCCCATTATTAATTCTTCCCGTAATATATGCATGAAAAGAATTTTTATATTTAAAGACCCAAGGATCCCGCCAAGCCTGTTCATACCACGCCTTCGAATCCAGCAGTTCATACCATGTGGAATCTGCTTCAATAACTGGGTTTTCGGTGTGTTTCTTCCAGGAGACCAGATCCGTTGATGTAGCAAGCCCAATCCGTTGAACCAGCCCTTTTTCGGAATGACTTGTACCAGTATAAAAAAGGTACCATGTGTTCCCGTGAGCCATAGTACATCCAGTCCATGTAGTGAAATCGTCCCATGCTGGGACAGTAGATGGAGACAATGCATCTGGCAATATGATCCACTTCAATAAATCTGTGGATACTGCGTGTCCAATCGAAACATGCCAATGGCGTTTTTCAGGGTTGTCTAGCGATTTTGGCGCCTGTAAATAAAAAATATGATAATCATCATTATCCGTGACAATCCAAAAATCCCAAATCCATTTATCAGTGATGCGTAAAGTCATAATTGATTTTTCTCATTTTGAATGTTGAATCTAAAAGGAAAGACCAAAGGCAGCTGAAGGGTATGAAAATATACAATAGAATATTCAAAAATGCTTTTGGAATTTGCAAAATCAAAGTCCCATTTTGAGATTCGATCACAGCAGTCAGACTTTCCTTTTATTTCCGGTTCCATTTTAGTCCAGTTATCTCTATTTATTAAACATTTTTTAGGGAGGTCTGACAAAATACAAAGATGAACGTGCGCCAGTGGATTTATGAGTGTGAGAAAGACCTCCTTGTGAAATAAAGACTGCAAAATCGTATTGGTTGGAAATTAAAAAAAATTATACTGATCCCCTTTTAATCAAAGGGCAGCTAATTCTGTATTGCTCAAGCGGGAATTCGTCGGTTTTGTCGATCATATTTTTAAGCTTATTGACTGCCCATTCTCCCATCCGATAACGGGGTAGTTCCATGGTGGTCAACCCAGGATATAAATGGGCAGCAATAATTTCTTCGTTATCAAATCCGATGACAGCTACATCTTGCGGGATGGACAAGCCCATTTTTCGCAAAGCATCATACGCTCCCATTGCTGTTCGGTCATTGAAACAAAAAATTGCTGTGGGCGGTGATGCCACTTTCAACAACGACATGGTTTGATTGTATCCGCCTTTTGAATCAGCGGTGTAGCGCACCAAATCATGATCAAATGCGATTCCGGCATCGGATAATACCTGTTGATAGCCCTGCAGCCGCCCAAGGGTAGCAGGCACGCTTGCTGAATTATTAATAGATCCAATTCGTCGATGACCTTTAGATATTAAGAAACTGATCGCATTACAAGCCCCAGCAACTTCTTCCGGGACAATCGAAGCAAGTGAGCCATCCTCAGCGAAACAATCTAATAATACTGTTGGAACATCATAAAGCGTTCGAGGGGGATCTACTAGCCTATGAAACAGGATAGCGTAAATGATACCTTCAACCTGGCGTTCGAGCAGCATCTCAATTGCCGCAGTAGTCATCTCTTTATGATCCTTTGTGTTTACAAGTAATAATATTTTTCCATGCGTCCAGGCCACATCCTGAGCCCCTTCAATTATTTTTCCGGCGCCAGAAGTAATGGTAATTTTATCAGTAACAAAACCGAGACAACCTGATTGTTTTGTTCGTAGATTTTGAGAAATCACATTTGGGCGATACCCTAAAGCAGCAATTGCGGCCTCTACCCGATCTTTGGTTTCTTGAGGTATGCCTGCATCCGGCGTATTGTTTAGTACAAAAGAAACTGTTGTTTGTGAAACGCCAGCAAGTTTTGCCACATCTTTCATTGTTGGAACAGGTTTATCCAGTTTTATGCGATTTCTTTTTATCGAACAATGGATTGAATCCAGTAAGTAATACGATTTAGTAACGTTATAGACAAGCTAGAATAATACGTCAAGCTGATTTTATAAGTTGAGGGGGTGTTTTTTGCTATTTATTCGATTTCCGCTCTTTTTACCTGCATAATATCAAAATCATGGGCGATATTGACCTGCTCAAAGACGGATTGGGCTTCTTGTAAAATGTCCTTTTCCCGGTATCGGCGGGAAATATGCGTTAGTACGAGCTGCTTTACCCCTGCAGCCGCAGCCAACTCGGCAGCCTTCAAGGCAGTAAGATGGCCGAATTTTTTGGCCATATCCTTTTCACTTTCCAGATAGGTGGCTTCAATGACCAGCATATCAGCATCCCGGCATGTTTCCACAAGCTCTTCTGTTCGACCAACATCCCCAATGTAGACCAGGCGGGTTCCACGGCGATGATCGCCAAGGACCATTTCAGGCTCAATCACACGGCCGTCTGGCAGGGTTATCGATTTGCCCATCACCAGATCCTTGCGCCAGGGACCAATTGGAATTTCCAACGCTTCAGCTTTTTCCGGTAAAAAAGGACGTTTGCCCATTTCATCAAAGACAAAGCCAAAACAGCCTGTTCCACGATGGCTGACAGGGAATGCGGTTACCTGAAAATCCTCGGCATCAAAAATCACACCGGGTTGAAGTGAACGAAAGTTAATCGGTATGGGGCTTTGGGTTCCGCGTAAAACTACGCCGTACAATAATTCCTGAATGCGTTCAATGGCAGAATCGCCCGCAAAAATCTCGATCTCATCCATGGATTCCCAGCGTAAAATGGTGGAGAGCAAACCGCCCAGACCCAGGATATGGTCCAGATGTCCGTGCGTTATTAAGATTCGGTTCAAACGTTTAAACCCCACACCGGATTTTAAAATCTGACGCTGTGTACCTTCTCCACAATCCACCAGAAAGCGATATTCATCATGCTTAATTAACTGGGAGGGTAATCCCCGACGGATGGATGGCGCCGAAGCCGATGTGCCTAAAAAGGTGATTTCAAACAAGGGATATTTGCTTCCTTTGTAATTTTTCCTAATTGTACCAGAGCTTGCACGCGCTCACTGAGATTGGGGTGCAGCCGATTTTAGGATATTTTTTACAGAAATAGCAGGGATTTTCCAGTATGCTGGAAAAAATCAATTCAATCTGGACAGGTGTTTGCCATGAATAAAAACTTAATGTCAATCTTATCTGTATTGATTCTCCTCGGTTTATTGGGGAGTGCCTGCGCTTTTACTGCGGACAAGAATGTTGACCCATCCGCTACCCCCAATGTACAGGAAACCGTGGGTGCCGGAATTGCTGCCACTACAACAGCTCAGGCCATGGTGCAGGCTACTGTGGCGCAAGCCGTGGCAGCCACTGTCACCGCCATGCCAACCCAGCAGCTGCCGGAGTCGGATGAATTATCGGAAGAAGAATTGGCGCTGCTTGTGGATGAAGCCGTTGCAGATGCCATGAGTGCCACAGCCGAGGCGGAAGCTTCCGTCAGTTCCAGTAGTTCTGATGAAGCCCTTACCGAGGAAGAGCTGGCTGCATTATTGGGATATTACGGACTCTCACAATCCGAGATTGAATATGCGCTTTCCCTGGCTGAGATGTATCTGGAATTGTATTATGAATTGGGTGAAGAAACTGTCGCTTTGTTATTGGAGGTTGAGGAAGAATTGGAAAGCCTCTCCGCACTGACCGATGAAGCTTTAGCCGCTCTCACTACCCTGGAATCCACGCTTGAAAATGGCGGAGTTGTCAGCTCAGAAGAAGCACAGCTCATGGAAATTAGTCAGCAGATGAGTGAGATAAAATCCACCCTGGAGGGAAAATCTGCAGAATGGATGGCGCAACTCCAGGCAGATCTGCAAGCCCGGCCGGAACCATACTTACAGCTTCAGGCGAATGAAATTGCTAGTAATCGGATTGCAGCCTTATCGATGGCTGGGGAGTATGCGGCATCTGTCCGCAGTGCACTGCAGGATGGAAAATTGAGCAGCGTTGAATTGGATGGCATCGCGCAACTGGGTGCCAATGTGACAGCCAGTTTTAATAGCTTAAATTTACCCAAAGATGGAAATATTTCAGGTTCGATCAATGATTTGACATCACAACTTGCACGTGGTCAGCTGCCTCAGGCTTCGCTACATTTGGGCCAATTGGAAGGCATGATAGGTCGTTGATTGTAGGATTTGAATCTTATTTGTGAGTTGAAATTCAAAACAGGGTGACTGGCTATCGGTCATCTTGTTTTCTTCCTGCCAGGATACCCACCTTCTGATAGCGTTTGAACAAATGTCCCCAGGTTGTGGTTTCTCGCCAGTGGGCTGCTTTGCCTTTATATTTCAGCGGCCAATAGAGAACATCCTGCTCGACTTCCCCAATGAAAGTGGGGATGGCAACCAGGGGTGTTCTGAGAACCAACTTTTGTAGGAAGCGCGTCGGGCCGTACCAGGCCAGCCAGGCCAGAAAGCTGTGGGAATTTTTACCCACGTGGAAATTCCAATTTTCCCCGCTGATATCATCCCCCAGCAGTTCGATCTCGCGGGGAAGCCCGCAACCCAATCCCTGTTCATGTGCCAGACGGATATATGCGATCTGCATGGGGTCAAAACCCATCAGTCTGGCAGCCACTGCATCAATCGCCACCTGATCTGCGGAGGCCAGGATGATGTTCTTGACGATGGGCTGCACCATGCGCGGACCGGCGCCGTCGCCTGCCGTGGTACCGTCCATGATGGCAAAAATACCGGGATGAATCTCCTTTTGAATGGACAGTAAATCCACCAGGGTTTGGTGAATCCAACTATGCGTATAATGGCGGTATTTGGTCAGCAAACCGCCAAAGGCGTTTTTCATTGCCCCGGTAGTTGTGGTGTACATATGGGTTTTTACAGTTGGCAAATGGACGATGTTCTTGCCAATGAAATAATCCGGAATACAAATACCCTCTGGGTAAATATGGTCCAGTGCCAGCATTTTGGCTTTGGGCTGATAGGGAATCCAGGTCATATCCTGCATACGAAAGTTGTAACGTACCGGAATTTGGTGTTCTTTGAAGATCGGCAGATAGCCGTTCAAGTCCTCGCTTTTAAACGCATTGGTGACCACGGTCTGGTTTTGCACACAGACCAGATCGTTGAAACCAGCCTGCCGCAGCGCAAGAATGGACCCTTCAAGCTGCCAGGGGGTGGTATTGGTGGCCGGCATGGGAAAATGCCAGGTGATGTTGTCCTTGAGGATGGTGGTTAAGCCTGGGCGGAGCGCATGCGCGCCTCCTGCCAGATCAAACAGGCGTTGGTAATCCTGCAAAACCGATTCGGGAGTGGTATGAAGTACGGCAACTTGCGATTTAATGGACATTTTCCTCCCCGAAATCAATCAAACCTCTTTGCCACAAACCAGCAGTAAAGAACTTATTTAAATAGTTTAGCACCTTTATCTATCATAATGAAGAGAGTACTTTTAAATTGGGGCAGTCTAAAAAGGTCAATTTACATGGATGCTCTACCCACATAGACGCTATAAATATCCAAATAAACATCACCCGTAGAGGCAATTCATGAATTGCCTCTGCTTTTTATACAGACACTGATTATTTTAGTTTTTTAACAAGATCAAATACCGGATTCACCTTATGCAAATCCTTTGGATAGGAACATCCTTGCCGGGATGGCAGGCAAAGTTCATCTACTAGTATTGATGTAATCAAACAGTATTCGCTCAGTTTGAATGAGGGGGCTTTAAATGATAAGCGCCTGAGTGAGGGGGGCACCCAGTCGCTTATCATTTATAGTCTATCAAACATTTTTTCAATACGCAAGTATTTTGATCCACTATTTCACATTACTTTTCTGTTTACTGGATTTTATTACAGTTTTATTAATTCTCTTTCGAAAGCATGCTGTAAAGGAATGAATGTGATACTATAATCAAACAATATAGATAAATAAAGTCTACTATTGAAAGGAATGCGATGTCAACTCTTGGCACGATTTTTATTTTATACCTCCTCATGTCCGCAATGGGCATGATAATAATACGATCCATAAAACTGGATGAACAAAATCCCAGACTGCAGCCCAAAACCATCCCGATCGAGTCTGCTCAGGATGTGGTTCGACGCATAAAGAAATTCGAATCGGATCCATTTCGGAGGGTTGAATGACAGGCAGTCAAATCGACTTCCAAACCGCAACCTTTGGCATGGGTTGATTCTGGGGACCAGACGCCCGGTTCGGGAGTCTTCCAGGCGTTTTTCGTACCCGAGTCGGGTATGCAGGCGGCAGCACACCTTCGCCTACCTATCGTATGCTGGGGGACCATACGGAAACCCTGCAGATCGATTTTGATCCGAAAATTATTTCCTATGCTGCCTTGTTGGATGTTTTTTGGGACGAGCATGATCCGGCTTCACCAGCCTATTCCCGCCAATATCGCTCCCTGATTCTTGTCCATGACGAGCTTCAGCGGCAAATTGCGGAAAAGAGCAAAGCGGAACAGGAAAAGTTGGCCGGTGTTAAGTTCCATACCTCCATCGAAGCTTTGCAGCAATTTACCCTGGCGGAGAATTATCACCAAAACTATTATCTGCGTCAGCGCTCCAGTTTGATGCATGATCTTCAAATTGCCTATCCTGAGGAGCCGGAATTCGTTCATGCTACGATTTCAGCCAAGCTCAATGCCGTTGCGGGAGGATATACATCCGAAAAATTGATTCGTGACTTGATGGATAACCCGCTTCTCTCCGAAAAAACAAAAATCAGACTTAGCGCCAACAAGTCAGTCAACTACTAAAACAAACCGCCTTTCGGAAAACCGAAAGGCGGTAATTATTTAATTTCATTTGGCCAGGGTTTATACCCCAGGTACACAAGTCGGACAAAATCCGAATACTTCCAGAATATGACCGCTCAGGGCAATTCCATATTGATGAGCCATCTGCTCCAATTGGGAATCCAGCGGGCAGGTATCCAATTCAGTCACCTTATGACATCCCGGACAGACAATATGGGCGTGATGACCGTTTTCAGGCATCAAGACAAATTCGGGTGCGCCAGCGGCCGCATAAGTCGGGCGAATAATCGCCAGGCTGCAAAGCAAATCCAATACTCGAAAAACGCTTGCCCGGCCAATCGAAGCATTCAGTTCATGAACTTTTTCCAGAATAACGGCCGAGGTACAATGACCCGGCAACTCACATAAAGCCTGCAGGACGGTCATACGTGCCAGGGTCAATTTACAGCCGGCAGAGGATAATCGCTGGGTAAAAACCGAAATATCAGGACTGGAATGCTCGTGTGTCATTAAAGATTATTCTAACCCTTTAAGGAAAGCCTCACCAGCCTTTTGCATATTTGCCAGCCAGTCTTCCTCAAGATCACTGATTAGTATCACTTCTCCATCAATTTCTTCTGCCAATGCTTCTGCAGAACGGGTACTGAATTCAGGTTGTGCAAAAACCACATGAATATTCTCCGTTCTGGCATGTTCAATCAGTTCAGCCAATTCCGAAGCACTGGGTTCGGTACCACCGATCTCCACGGCTATCTCAGTCAATCCATACTCATCTGCAAAGTATCCCCAGGCGGGATGGTAGACCATGAAAGTCTTGTTGGTAGTCTTTGCAAAATCAGCTTTTAGGGCCTGGTCCAAGGCTTCTATATCTGCTAGGAAAACGCTGAGATTCTCCACATATAAATTCGCATTCTCGGGATATTGAGCAGCCAAGGTATCCGAAATCACTTTACTTTGCTGAGCCACAAGACGGGGGGATAACCAGATATGCGGGTCCAACTCCCCTTCATCCTCATGTTCCGTTTGCGTTTCTTCTTCCCCTTCATGATGATGTTCTGTGCTGAGACGTTTGACAATGCCTTCCGCGGTATTGATCACCTTTAGGTTGGGATTAATGTCCGCGATGCGGCCAAGCCAATTTGTCTCAAATGGGGCATCAATACTGAAATAAAGGTCCGCATCCGAGAGGGCTTGCATTTGAGCGGGTTTGGGCTCATAGGTATGAGGTTCCGCACCCGGTTCCACCATAACAATCACCCTAAGGGTGTCTCCTGCAATCCGCTCGACAAAATATTTCTGGGGAACAATGGAAACAAAAACAACGGGACGTTCATCCGCTGCTTGCGATGGGCCTTGCGCCTGACAGGCTGCTAAAAGAAGCGAGAATAGCAGAGCCAATCTCGTGATTAACCAGATACGTTTCATAAACCCTCCATCTAAATGATACTCAGTATCAATTAGATAAGAATATCAAAAAAGAAAAGGGTTGTCAAGGAATTTTGTTGGGTATGTCCCCGTTAGGGGAGGGCTTGTCGAGACCTCGTATGCGGGCATATCATCTGAAAGATTGCCAAAGTCCAGATTGTATAATTATTCCCTTCGACAAGCTCAGGGACCACCCTTCAACGTTGGCCAGGGAGCGGATGACAGTGTTGGCCGAGCTTTCAAGATTGCAACTCTGCAACCAATTGGGTGATCTCATCCCGCCATTGTTGAACGATCTCCAACTGTTCCGCCAATTTCTGGGGATTCTTTTCATAACCGCTGGCCAGGCTCCCCAAATGTGCAAAATAAGATTCCAATTGATTAAGCCGGTTGATGCGAGCCTGAGATGGCTTTTCGTTTCGGCGCAAACTATCTTCCAGACTGGATAACTCATCCAGCCACTGTTCCACGGCCATACCGGCACTTTTCTTGAAGTCACGCAGCACCCATTGCCGTTCAAACAATGGTCTTTCCTGCCAGCCCTGCGATTGTTCCTTAAGCGTCTGGCTTACCTTTTCAGCCAGGGTTAAGAGCTTCGCCGCCGTTTCGACCGCCAGGGAGGTTGGCGCATCCGAATCGGATTCCAAATCAACGCCCGCGGCGATCAGAGCCTGCTTGGAGCCAATTTCCTGGCCGCGGAATTGTTCCGCCAGAGCCACCGCGGCTGCAAACCCGGCGCCGGCTTCCTCCACCGAAATAATGTGCGCCTCGCTTAGCGCATAAAACTCCTCCACGGATTTTCCATACAGAGGAGCCAACTGCTCAATCCCGGCTTTTGCACCCGGCGTGCGCACCAGTCCCGGACCAATGACAAAGGCATGCACGCCAGTGCCTTCCAGCTCCACATCCAACGTGGTCGCCAGATGCACTTGAGCCGACTTAAAGGATTCGTAGGCGCCCATATAAGCCACACCCACCGAAGATACGCAGACAAACACGCCGTAATTTCTCTTCAGCATAGCGGGCAGAAAGGCTTTTGCCATCAAGACCGGTGCGCGAAAATTAACCCCATAGCTGGCATCCCAATCTTGAATGCGGACGTCCTGCACCGCTCCCATGGGGGTCAGGGTGGCATTATTAATGACAATATCCACTTTGCCAAAAATCTTCTCTGCCTGGCGTCTTAAATTACGGATGGCAGATTCCCTGGCAACATCAGTATGGATAAATTTCACCCGTCCTCTGCCAAAGATTTCGGATAATTCCTTTTCTACAACCTGACCGTTCTTTTTATCGATCTCTGCCAGGATGACGTTTGCGCCCAGCCACAATAAACAACGCGCTGTCTCCACGCCAATCCCGCGACCGGCGCCGCTGACAACTGCCACTTGCCCCGCCAGTGACTGGGGAGATAAGCTGCTTTTTTCTAAAATCATTTTTCATTTCCTCCCAAACGAAGAGTAATTCAAAGCACATGGGTACAAAAAAACCGCCGAACCTGTTGGAGTAGCGGTTTTCCTGAAGGTTGTGCCCCAGAAGGGAATCGAACCCCCAACCTAAGCGTTAGGAGTGCTTCGCTCTGTCCATTGAGCTACTGGGGCGACTGGTTTTATTATAGCATTCCTAAAAATTCACGGCAAGGCCGACATTTTTTTATCTAACAGGATAAAAATGAGTCTTTCGCGCTTGACCATGTACTGAAGTGGGTTATAATAAGTGCAGATGCGGGAGTCGCCAAGTGGTAAGGCATCAGCCTTCCAAGCTGATATTCGCGGGTCCGAATCCCGTCTCCCGCTCTACTCCCGTGAATGATCCGACGCCAAACGGATCATTTTTATTTTAATCCGGCAGCACGCTGTGAACCAAAAACAAATTTACTTTTATTAAATTCGTGTCATAATAGACTTAATCCATTTTCCGCCAAAATCATACTCCATCAACCCTACAACTTATTCCAATGCCAAGGCGGTATTTCTTCCAGCGAAAGCATGCCATGTTTGGCAGCTTCATCTATCCGTATCCACGGGAGGATACAATCCATGAAGTCTATCCGTCTGTTTGTTTTTCTCCTGATCCTGATGACGCTATGGAGCAGTGCCTGCAACCTCAGTAAAATGCTGCAAACCACTCCCACATCCACAGCAACCCCAAGTTCTACGCCACAGTCGTCCATCACTTTTACCCCGACGCCGGCAGATACCATGACACCCACAATGGTGCCCAGCGAGACCATGCAACCCACGGTCACATTGCACCCCACTATTACGCAGAGTTCTACATCGTCCACCGGCAGTATATCCGGTATGCTGTGGCATGACATCTGTAATTTCACCGGCGGCCAAGGCGGCGAACCGGTAGTACTGGGTCAGGGCTGTGTGCAATGGGGCGCCGCAGCAGGGGAATTTGGCCCCAATCAGGTATATGATTCCTTTGAAAGCGGTTGGGCAGGAGTCACCCTGCATATAGGCGCAGGCGCCTGTCCATCCACGGGTTTTGGCACCGCTGTTACTGATGCATACGGAAAATATAAATTTTATGTCATGCCGCCGGGCACCTATTGCATCTCCTACAGTCCGCTTACCGACGGTAATGACAGCATTCTCATCCCCGGCGGGGCGACTTTTCCGGCGCGTGGTGAGGGAGGACTTTCCCGCACCGTTACCCTGGGAGCCGGCGAAAACAAAACCGGTATCCAATTCGGATATGCCTGGCAGTTTTATAATTGACGTAAAGGGAACCAAGCAAAGAGGCAATCCGGATTTTGCCGTAAAAGAATCGATATCGATGCAGGTCGCGGTTGAGCCGGGGATAATTCAACTCACCAGCCAAAGAAACAATCCCGGCGAGACCCAACAGCAGCTACGAATACCATTCATAGTGAAATTCAGTTTGGAATAACAAAACCTACAACCCGAAACAACTAATTCCTTCCATGAAATAGTGCGCTGCTCACGCACTCTACAGCTACTTGACCTCGCGACAGTTTCAATAGCCGTATTCCCACCACCACGTACCACGCCACCCGAAAGGGCGCAGAAAGAACAAACGGCAGCACCATTAATGTGGGTGTGATCGGCAGGACGATAAAATATAAAAGCATGATGCCGTTTGCCAGCAAGCCCAATACGCCTGCGGTCCGATTGAAGAACGTACTGCGCAGCATTAGGATTGAGGTTATTAAACCAGCCAGACTGATAAAGAATAAACTGGCATAAGCCGCGGAACCCTGACTCTGTGCCAGCAGGGACTGCCCGGCTGCCAGGGACATCGTTTGGACAACCTCACTATTCGCTGCCATGTATTGACCGCTGAGGGACAACATGGCAATAGCCTGATTGGAGGCGAAATTCAAGCCAACCCCCAATAATCCAAAAACCACGGCGATCATCATCCAACTGCGGGCCGTCTTTCGAAGTACTGCGTACAGCGCCAGAAACATCAGCCCCACCAGAGTGTATTCCACCAGATCAAAGAGATTTAGATAAGTCAATCCCAGCAGCGGATGTTCGGAAAGGAGAACAAACCAGTCGCCAGCGAATTGAGGCGGCTGGATGCTGCTGAAAAGGGAGACTTCCGCACTCAAATTGCGTCGAAAGATAACAGCAGCCAATAAGGCGGCAATTCCTCCCATCTGGTAAAGGCTTTTCCAATTCTTGGAACCATTTTTTTCTTTGGACATGCGTATGTCCCTCCACCTTAATTGTCTGCACCTTGCTTTTAAAGACAGTATATACCTCATTATACTGAGAACCAGAGTATTCAAATGAGGTATTAAACTTTTCTTGATTTGAATTACGATACTACAAGCTGTTTTCCGGGTTTTTTTAGTCTTGAATTTTTTTTACAAAATCGTACAGTAAAGGTGTCATTAGTGGTTGTCGTATAGCATAAATATTGGGGGAGGACTTCCAAAAAAGATGAGGAAGAGTTGTGAAAACATTCCCGCATCGTCGTCTCTATCTTTGTGTTGTATTTACCCTGCTGATCACCATGGTTGCTGGATGTGCCCCATCGCAATACCTACCACACGCGCATTGAATACGGCTCCGGGGATTATTTTCTCTACCCTGCCGAGGAAGATGGACGCTATACAGCCGAGATTATTGTTCCCTACGAGCACAAGCTCTATGTTCATCTCAACGGTGTAGAATTGGATGGCTATCCTTACCTTTACAGCGATTCCCAGGGATACATTCTCGCAGAATATCCGATGTATGAATACCTTACGATGGATAATTTTGAAGGATCCGCTCAATCGATTGAGGACACCTGCCCGGATACCTACCGTCCGGATGATATGGATTATTTCGGATTTGGTGCCCGCTGGATAATTACGCGGTTGGAGTAAGGTTTAATCAAATGGGTGCGCTCGAAAGGGCGCACCCATTTCTGTAAAATAATCGACACAAATGTGTTTGTGGTTGAATCAGGGGATAATAGACCATGCCGGCTTGTTTACCAACTCCGGTGAAATCCAACAGGGGACACACGCACACTTCATGATTAAAGTTGGTTGGAATTTCAATAAGCACTGATTATCAACAAAGAATTACTTGTATGAATTAGTGCGCTGCCAGCGTATCCTACGCCTGCACCTGTTGTAAACGGGATAATGCCTTCAGCGCAGATTGATTATTGGGATTGATCTTGATTACTTCTTCCAGACATTCCTGACGCATATCATTGGTCTCCACGGCAGCCGACAGCCAGAGCCAGGCAGCTTCGTTTTTTTCATCTTCCGTCAAGATATTAACCAGTATTCTTTTCCCTTCTGCTTTATTACCGGCTTTAATGAAATTAATGGCTTCAATTATTTGATCTGACATGGCTGTATTCCTATTTATTTCTAGTGATGAAATGAAAATAATTTCATGCTCGACAATTGGCATAATGAATTTCTAAAAATTATACTGATACAAATTTATCTTCGCAATCATATGGACTCTACAATTTAGTAAGGATGAAAATTTTTCAGAACATGGAGGTTTCCCGGTGTTCTGAACTGTTTCAGATGCTGCCGTACTTAGCCGCTCCGGAAACCCCAATCCGTGTTTAAATCAGTGCCTCCGGCTCTCTTTTCTGGTATTATAGAAATTCCAGTTGTTGTGAGCTGTTTATGCTGGAGAATTATTAATAATTTGAGGAAAGACTCCTATGAAATCAGAAACCGCTGAATCTCCATTGATTACCGGCATGCACCATATTTCTCTAGAGACCACCAACTGGGAACAGAGTCTGCAGTTTTATCAAGATTTTCTTGGTTTAAAACCTGTGGCCAAAGGCGGCGGAACAAATCGCCGACTGCAATTGTTGGATACCGGCGACGGCGTATGCCTGGAAATAACCGAATTGAAAGAATCCAGACCGGAACCGGAGCAGGAAAGGAATGCCCGTTGGGTCCACCTGGCTTTTCGGGTAGCCGACACGGCGGCATTAATGGATAAAGTTAGAAATGCCGGTTATGAGATCACCCTCGAGACAAAAACTATTCACTCCGGTGATCTGCACGCGGTGATTGGCTTTTTCAAAGGTCCGCAAAGCGAGGTGATTGAACTTTTTCAGGTTATTCCCGCCGAAGTACAGGCATAAAGCATGGCAACCACCCTGGATAAACGCCCTGCGGCGATTCAACACATGTTCAGCGGCATCGCTGAACGGTATGATCTGCTGAATCGCTTGATTTCCCTGGGTTTTGACCAGCCGATTCGGCGTCAGATGGTGGCCCGACTGGCAGGCAGCAATCCGCTTAGGATTGCGGATATCGGCTGCGGTACCGGCGATGTTTCCATCCTGCTTGCGAAAACCTATCCGGGCTGCCAGATTCTGGCCTGTGACCTGACCCTGGCGATGATCCAGGTGGGGCGTAATCGCACGCAAAATCCAGCCATCCAGTGGGTGGTGTGTGACAGCAGCCAGCTGCCCTTTGAAAACGAAACCATGGACGCCGTCACTTCGGCATTTTTATTGCGCAATGTAGCGGACCTGGGTGCGGTATTGCAGGAACAGGCACGGATCACGAGATCCATTGGGATGTTTTTAACCCTTGAAACGACACCTCCACGCAAGACGCTGCTTTACCCCTTCATTTGGCTTTACTATCACACAGTCATCCCTATTCTGGGGCTCCTGGTGGCGGGTAAGCCGGGAGCTTATCAATACCTGCCAGATTCCTCACTTGAATTTATTGATGCGGAAAAATTATCGGAACAGATCTCCCAAAATGGCTGGCGGCAGTCCAGCGTAAAGCGCAAGTTATTTGGCGTGATGGCCATTCATCAGGCTTATAAACGAAACAATTAACGTTAATAGCACCTATGCAGGAGTACAGCATCCTTTACCATGGCACCTTCCAGAATTCTTCCTCAACTATTTAGGAGCAACCCCCGAACTGTCCTGCGAGTAAGCGGTCTGGTTAAGGCCATGTCCATGGCACGTGAGCAATTAACCAATGGAATTCCAACTGAAGGGGTGGAAGAATTTCGTCAGTTCATCAGCGGAACACTGAGCAACGTCGATCAAATCTGCCATCAGAATCGTATCTCCCCAAAGGATCTTCCCGCGCCGTCCTTTCGCGCGTATCAATATTTGAAGGGAATCAACCTTCAAAATCTGCCGGTAATGGATGAGGTCAGAGTCAGTACTCCCACCATTCGGATATCTAACTTAAGTGCTGCCGGACGCCATATCCAACATCGATTGATGGAAGCCGCCCTGGCCGAATACCAACAGACCCTTGGCGCACGCAAACAGATGCGGAATGTACAGACCCTGGTTCACCAGCAAGCCACATATTTGGAATTGATGCTGAAGAAAAAAAATGCCTCACTGGAAGATATGCCAGCTCGTTCCACACAGGTCGCCCGATGGTTGTTTTTTTTGAACGAAAATGATCATTTTATGGCTGCAATGGAACAATTGGTGAATTGTTGTCGCATCTATGAAGCCCTGCGCTTGAAAGCCAGAACAGCAAAAAAAGTACCTCCACTGAATCAGATGTTTTTTGAATTTACGCCCATGGCGGCATTATACCGCTGGCGAATTAAGAATGGGCAGGGCACCCTGAGCATGCACCCTGGGTTTGTATTGGCATCTCCGAAGGTTCTTGAAGCCATTCTCTCTTCGGCAGTCTTGCGGCGCTCCACCAAACACTCACTATTGATCCGGCAGACTTCCGGAAGCCCGGATTTCCTGACCATCTCCAAACGCATGGATGGTTTGGTGAATATGGAAGATGCCGTCGGACAGTATTATGATTTAAATGAACTTTTTCATGATGTGAATCAGCATTATTTTAAGAATCGTTGTCAGGCGCCCAAATTGAAATGGACCACACGTTTTACCCGGCGAAAATACGGCATGTACCTGCCTTCAACGGATACGGTGGTTGTCAGTTTGAGTTTGGATCAACCGAGCGTACCACGGTATGTGGTTGAGTTCATTGTTTATCATGAGCTGCTGCACAAAATTCTGGGTATGAAGGATACAGCGAAACGGCAAATTGCGCATACTACGGAATTCCGCCGGCGAGAACGCTTGTTTGAACGGTATGAAGAAGCGCAGCAATTTTTGGAATCCATGGCGCGGGCTCGATAAATCAAGGAGGGAGGGGTTTGGAAGATAAAGACACATCTTTGCTGATACAGCAAGTCCGCCATTTTTTTCAATGGACTCCGGATAGTTCGCGTTTGATGAGTGCCTTTCTGGCTATCATCGCGCTGATCCTAGTAGTCTGGTTTCCATTGGTGGAGGAGTACCTTTCCTACTTTGATGAGCGCTACCCGCTTTGGGTGCAAATTGATTGGTTGTTGATCGGTATTTTTCTGGTCATGTCAATCCTCATCATGGCGGGAGCGGATGTAAAAGTGGACGGCTGGATCGTGTTTGTCGGTTTGTGCGGCGGCCTGGCGATTGAAGGCTGGGGGACCCAAACCCACATCTGGACATACTACACGCTGGAGCGTCCTCCCCTGTGGATCATCCCTGCCTGGCCGATTGCCAGTTTATCCATTGACCGTCTGGTACGATTCTGGCGGGTATTAGATCGCGGCATCCCGCTGCGCTATTACAAAATCGCATATTGGATCGTTTTTCCCATTTTTTATGCCCTGATGATTCCTTTTGTCCTGCCGACGATTGACAAATCCCTGACGATTCTGGCGTTATTCAGCTGTGCCTTGATTATTCTCTCCCCCACGGATTATCGCTTTGCGGTGCAGACATTTATCGCCGGCAGTGCGCTGGGATATTTTCTGGAAGTTTGGGGCACCACCCGGCAATGTTGGACGTATTACACGCTGCAAACGCCGCCGCTGTTCGCCGTACTGGCGCATGGCCTGGCTGCGGTAGCTTTTTGGCGGGTCAGTTTGATTTTGAAAAAATTAATTCAAAAGACGGCCGCTCAAGGTGTGTTTGCTCGAAATCGTGCGGTGGATTTGGATTAGGTAGAACTTCACGGATGCCCCCGCATTTTTTTTCTGGCGTTGAAATTTACAAAAAAGCTTCCGCGGGTAATCAAATACCCGGATAGGGAATGGTACAATGGGGCGGGCGGGTTTACCACGCCTAACTTTGCAAGGACAAGGGTCTATAAACAAACGATGAAGCAGAAACTTAGTGAAATGGTAAAAGCATATTATGAATTTCGCGGATTAGCCCAGCCGGATGCCAACCAGGCATATTTATTTTTAGTTTCCGAAATTGGGGAATTGGCGGATGCGCTGGTTGCCAATCAGGCTCAATGGGTGCGTAATAATCCGGATCGGGAGCGCAATATCAGCGCCGAGATCGGGGATGTTTTGATGATGTTAACCGTTTTTTCAATGGAAATGGGTGTGGATCCGGTGGAGGCTATGCTGGCGAAGATGAAAAGCAAGGGCTTTCAGCTTGATGATTAAACCCTTGTCGGCAACTTTTATTTAAGCACCTCAAAATTGACCACACTGCTGATACCGAGATTACCCGCCAGATCACTCACTTTAACGACCAGGGTATGTTTTCCGGGTTCCGGTTTCCAGAGTACACCGTACGGTTCTTCGGAACTGTCTGCAATCCACTGTCCATCCAGAATCCAGGAAGTTTTAGCTACACCAATAGAATCCTCAGCCAGCACTTGAAAATAGGTGCTGGTTTTTTCGTCAGATTTCAACTGGCTGCCGTCACTTGGATATAGGATTTGTGCACTGGGAATGGTATTATCCACCGTCACCTGAACGATATGCGTTTCAAGCGATTGATCTTCTTGAATCACGGAGAGGCGAATGGCATACAGACCATCCTTATCCGTCTGCCAGTTGACCAAAAGCCCATCCTCAACCGGCTTCATTTGTTCCTCGCTGATTTGCAGCCAGCTTCGCGGGTTTAGGCCCTCTCCGATTTGCAGTCGATATGATTTGAAGTTTTCACCGGATGCAGTGCCCTTGATCTCCACTGTGCCATGCACCACGGCATAAGCTGTCGGCGATGTGATTTGCGCGGATGCCGACCCAGGGGAAGTGACCAGGGTGTCGTACATTTCCGGCGGCTGCTCAATCTGCTGGCTTGCTGCCCAATCCCTGGCAAAGTCCGGAAGCATAAGATATGTTTTTTCTTCCACTAATTCCAGGGGAGTATAGGCAGTGGCCAGATATCCGGTTTCACGGTTGATTTGAACCGAACGATAAAGGTCATCGTAGGTGATTGGTTCATTGCCGCTGACGAAGATTTCATTGACCGTGTTTGGGCAATCCACGGTGGGAAGTTTGCCGGAAGGATCACAAACCTCCAAGGCGGAAACATCGGGGGGAGCCTGCCAGGATTCGGCGGCCATGTTTTTCCCGGCATATTTCATCAAGGCATTCCAGATACCTGCTGATGGCTGCCAGGAGATAACTTGTGGGGCTGTGGATATTTGTTGACCCAACCAGACGGTGATTAAACGCTGACGCGTGTATCCAAGAGTCCAGCTTTCATCCTGCGTAATCGTCCGGCCGATTTTTACACCGGTTGGTCGACCGATTTCAGTTAAATTTGGATATCCAAGGCTTGGCCAACGCGCAGTTTCGTCCTGCAGCATATGGTGTACCACATACGCCAAACCGGGGCTGAGGACGGCCCGTTCCTGAATGGCTATGGGCGTGAGCACCTTGCCGTTGGATTGTTCCACCTGCTTGGCGAAGACCGCATCCAACGTTTCAGAATCCGAAGTTTGTACTCCATGTTGTACACCCAGGTTGGCAATTGGCTGATAGGTTTGGGAAATTTCCAGAACGGAAGCGCTATTTCCTTGCAGCAAAATATCAGCCTGACTGCTTCGAAGAGCAGGGTTATCCAGCCCCAGACCGGCAGCTGTGTTCCAGAACGCTTCACTGCCGATGGATTGAAATAGATCCAGTAAAGGAAAGAACAAGTCATTGGCTATGGCATACCGCAGGCGTTGCGGGCCAAGGTATTTACTTTGATTGGCTGCAAATTTTACCCATGGACTTTCTTCTGTTGGAGGGATATCCCAGACCAATGTCGAAGGGCTGAAGCCTCGGGATATGGCTGCAGTACTGAGAATGGGGGAAAGCAGGGATCCGGCTTGATGGCGGTTTTCTTTGGCTTCCTCTATTCCATCTCGAAAATCTCCAAGATAGGCAAGTACTTCTCCGGTCTTAACATCCTGAATTAGAATACTGGCAGAGAGTGGAATGGTGATGGGTTCCTGAAAGGCGGGCAGCGCAGGCAAGTAATATGCCGCGGCACAACTTTCCAGATCAGCCGTGATATTTACATCCACGGGTTGTTTTAAACGGGATAATTGCAGTTCGGTGATGCAGGTAGCTTGATGCTGCAGTTCCAGATCCAGTGTGGTTTGTACTTTTAATCCGCCAAAACCGACTTTCCAGATACCGTATTGATTTGTCAATTGCTGCATGACTTGTGTTGAAAATGCCAGATAGGGCTGCTGGGCTTCCACATCAGCGGGTTTCACAACAGGCGGCGCTTGTTGTGCTGCTGCAAATTCTTCCGTGTTTATTGCACCGCGCTCAAACATAACCCCCAAGGTTTCATGGTATAAAGTTTGGGAAGCTGTGGGCGCATCCAGGGGATTTAACGCCGGAGCTTGTTCAATGGCAGCCAGGAGAACCGCTTCGGCAAAATTCAAGCTGCCGGCTGATTTTCGAAAATATAATTGAGCTGCGCTCTCCACGCCGTAAGCTTTTTGACCAAAGTAGGCGGAATTTAGATACCATTCCAGCACTTTGTTTTTTCCATAGGTATGAGTCAGGTTTTGTCCCAGGGTGCGTAGTTGAACGGCGCGTTGGATTCCAACGAGATCTTCTTCCAATATAAACCGATCCACCAGTCTTTCGGCCATGGTTTGGGGTTCTGGGAGAAACCAATTAGAGAGCGAAATGGAATTGCCCGTCCAAAAATTCGGCTCGATCATGGTAATCATCGTTTGAATAAGATAGGGAGAAACACCATCCGCTGCATCCACATTTACTGAGCGATAAACTCTTGGCGCACTGGGATGATCATGTTGATAGATCATCTGGCTGCCCGTACGGTCATATAATTCAGTCGGGTGGGCAAAGGCGCCATTCTGCGGGTCAAACAGGGTGGGGATGGAGGAAATATCCGGGCTGTTGCTCAGGTAAAGGGATAGGTTGTAACCGATTAAAAGAGTGAAAATTGCTAAAAGAAGACTCATCCCCAGGAGTACACCACGCAGCCAGAATTGGCGGCTTTTATGCTGCTGGTTTTCTATTTGAAGGCGTCTTTTTTGCTGCAGCTTTACCCATTGATAGATTCGAAACGTACTCAAAATTCAACCTCTTTGGTTTACGGGGTGCGCTTCGGAGTGGGTGTGGTTGTATAAGTTTAATGTTGGCAGCCGGGTGAGGGTGGGTTTCAGGGTCTTCGTCGGCATGCGCGTATACGTGGTACTGGGGGTGATTGGGGTGGGGGTTGCGGTGAAGATGGTATCCAACAACGCCCGGGTCTCATCCCAGAAAACTTCATATGTGGTTTCGCGAGGTAAAGCAAGCAGCCATTTGCGTTCACGCAGGGCTAATTTTACTTCACCGAGGTCATCATACGCTTTTGCCCGCCAATAATAAATCGTAGCCCAATCGGTATTGGAGGTAGCAAACGCCTCCGCAACACTGAGCTGCTGATAAGCTTTCCCTGGAATATCCAATAGAAGATAGGTTCTGCCCAATAAAATATTTCCATCAAAGGAGTTTTTATCCAATGAAAAACCTTTTTCCAGATTAGTCCGCGCCCGCTCGTACTGTTTCATTTCGAAATATGCGGCGCCTTTCTGATAAAAAACTTCTGCGATGGTGTCGTCAATTTGCTCGGCTTTGTCAAATGCCGATAGGGCGGATTCCAGCGCTCCGCTTTTTGCATAAATGGTTCCCAGCCAGGCGTAGACTTCAGCATCCTGGGTAAGGTAGGTAGCACAAATTTCAAGCGGTTCACGGGCCAAGTCTATTTCACCGCGCTGTAAATAAATTTGACCCAACAAGCGATACCCATCCACGGCGGTCTGATCAATTTCTATGGCTGTCTGGATCTGCTCCAGCGCCTTATCCAATTCGTCCATTTGGAAATAAGCCTTGGCTCGTAGATAGGCCAGGGTATAAGAATTCTGCGTGTAGGATTCCACCTGATTGAGGGTTGCCAAGGCACTGTCAGGGTCTTTTAAGTCCATTTTTAAGGCAGCCAATTCAAAATAGGAGTCCACATAAGCAGGATCCTGGTTGATGGCATTATTTAATAAAGTTTTGGACACATCGTATTTTATGGGTGTTTGTCCCAATAAGATCACGGCTTTTCCAGTATAAGCAGGCGCAAACTCGGGATTGTCCTCAATGATGTCCTCATATAGTCCAATCGCTTTACTGGATTGTCCCTGGTGATAATAAGCTTGAGCCAGATAATATTTTAAATCAGGCGCATCAGGATCCACTGTCATGGCCTGCTGCATATAAAGAATAACTTTATCCCATTCTTCACGTTGAAAAGCAAATATCCCGCTGCGATAGGCTTCTGTCCGCGGGTGGGGAGTATCCACATACATCGCGGTGGGGGTGTAGGTTGCGCTGAGTGATTTCCACAAAGGATCAGGCCCCTGGGTGATCGTGGCAGCTAAACCGCTCCAGGGTTGGGCAGTAGGCAGAAGTGTGGGCATGGGGCGCGGGGTGGAAGTTGGGCCACCCAGCCATTCCACTAGTTGTCGGGTTTTCCCCGGGTTAAGGAGTATTAGGATGGCAAGAGCGATAAAGCCGAAAGCCCCCAGGATGGGGGTGAGCCAACCGAGGTTCAACCGCTGTCGCAGCTGTTTCTTTTGCCCCGGAATATTTTTTTCTTCCTTTAATTGAAGGGTCCAGTTTTGGGTCTGCAATTCCATGGGAATATGCATTTCAGCATCAGGGGTAATTTCCCCGCTGTAAGTTAAACCCTGCTTGGCGGGCAGATAAGTTGGATCAATTTCAAGGGCTTTTTTTAAGCAAAAAGTGCGTTCTTTTTTGTTCCCAACAACAGCACTCAGCCAGAGCCAATATTCAGCTTGTTGAGGGTTGTCTCGAATCAGCCTGGATAGCAAATCCTTGCAACGTTTAAAATCCCTATCTTGAAAGGCATCCTTGGCTTCTTGAAACATCTGTTCATCAACGCTCATGCCTAGAGTTTAGCACAGGGTATTGGCATCGGCAAGTCATCCAGGGATGTCTCTATATGTGGTATGGATTATAATTTGGTAATGCACAAAGAGCTTCGGATCCTTCTTTTTATGATTATGCTTTTTATTCTCGCGTTAATGGGTTTGACAGCCTGTCAGTCTGGTATTGCGGACTTTTCCGGGCAGGCAAAGACTGCAACGACGACCCTGATTCCGTTCCGCAGCGCCACACCCACTCCCATATTGGCTACCTCCACCCCTGTACCCCCAACCCAGCCGCCACTGCCGTCACCCACCCCCACTTTTCGAGTGCATGTGGTAAAAAAAGGGGAGGATTTTGGCGGCATTGCGTTTCAATATGACGTTGCCCTGATGGATTTGATTGCCGTTAATCCGGATGTTGATCCGTATATCATGAGTGTGGGTATTTCCTTAAATATTCCGCCAACAATCGAGAAAACGGATGATGAAAACCTGGCGCCGACTCCGGTGGGTGTACAGGTGGAAAAGCCGGTCTGTTACCCCACAATCCCCAAGGGTTCCTGGTGCTTTAGTTCCGTTTATAATCCCTTTGACACTCCCGTAGAGAACGTCAGTGCGCTTTTACGCGTTCAAGCTGCGGGTGAAGAAAATCAAAAATCGTATGAAATGTTCGCCGGTTTAAATACCATCCCCGCACAAGGCCGCATGCCCATCCTGGCCTATGTGCCGGAAGGGGTGGGGAACAATCCCAATACCTCGGTTGAATTATCTTCTGCGCTGCCGTTAAAGGCAGATGATGCGCGTTATCTTTCAGTCAATCTCGAGGAAGTGGAAATTGAGATTGCTTCACGGGCAACTGCGGGCATAACCGGCAAAGTCCGCATCAGTGCAGACGCAGCGCAGGCTGCACGCCAGGTGTGGATTCTGGCGGTAGCGTATGATCCACAGGATCGCATTGTGGGCGTTCGACGGTATGAAATAAATCAACAACTGGCTGCAGGCGAGCAGCGTACGTTTTCTTTTGAGGTATATTCAGCAGGGGGATCAATTGCCAGGGTGGAGCTAAGTGTTGAGGCAATGCCGTAAGTTATTCGTAGTTCCAAATCAGATACGAATCATAAAGACAGATGGCAGCATCCGAAGGAACATTTAAACAAATTTTATAAGTGACCAGATCCCCGGTTTTTAAATTGGGGTGGGCTGGGATGATGATGGTTGTGTGTCCCTGCGAATTGGTAGGGGAAGTTAGCAAACTTTCCTCCTGACCATCGGGCAGGGTGAGGGTCAGTTTTGATTCTATATTGGCAATCGGTGAATGGCTTTCCCGCTGAGTAAGGGTCAGCTCCACGATTTGTTCCTCATTGGAAGTAACTTGTGGTTTTTGTTCACTGGATTGCATCAGAACGGTATCATTGGAATAAACATAGCGGGTCATGATGGCGTTGTTTCCCTGAATCTCTTTTAAGTAACGGGTACCCAAAGGTGCCATCCGGGTTTGATATTCTGCCTCGGCTTCAGCGTGATAATCCAGACAATAGTTTTCATAACATTGGCGCGGTATCCCGGTTTCAGGGTCCGAATATGGATCGGAGATCGGATTGCCGGATATTTCCTGGCCGCCGTGGTAGGTGATAAATTGGTCGAATATCACCGGCACATGATAGCCTAACTCTCCGCTGGTGGCATAAAAAACCATGTTTTGCTCTGCACCGTATACCTTTGCACTGGGGGCGGTACTGTTCAGCCCCAATAATTTCGGTAGTGGTTTTAGATGCAGATCGCTCAACTCATTGATCGGTGCGTAAACCACGACGTTTTCATAAACCTGTTCCAGTGTGCCTTCTTCTGTTTCGTATGGATGCGTGAGGGGTCTGCCGAATGTCTGCAGCCCGCCCAAGCGGTCCAGGCTCGTAGCGAAGGGTGAAGCCACATCGGGGTACTGCGGATTAAGCTGATTTTCCTCTGGAACACCCTGATAGCTGCAATCACTTCCGCAGAAGTATTCTCCATAAGGAAGTAAATGAACGGTGCCGTGCGGATCATCAAAGCGATGATATAGCCCAATATTTTCAAAATATTGCTCAACCCGCTGCTGTTCATAATTGTAATGAACGCCGGTTAAAATCTCTCCCACAGCATTTGATTTATTCAGTTCATTGTAAATGGGCAGAAAATCCGGATAAATGGCAATGTTTTGCAGGGTGGTACCACTGGGAGGAATTAAATTTTTACCTAACGGTGCCAGGTAATATCGATCTGCACCGGTAATGATCGGGTTGTGGCACAAAAGCGCATTAACCGTATATTGGCAAGCATGACCGTCTCTATCGAATTTCTCGGAGATGGCTGGTCCAAAACGCTCTTTACCCCCCAAATCCTGATAGAACTCCCGAAAAATGGCATCTACGGGGTATGTTCCTTCTGCTTCATCGCTAAATCTCCCGCCTGCGGTATTCGTACAGGAACTCACCAATCCGACTATGGAGCACAGCACAAAAAGTACCACCAGTTTGCGAAAACGAAGGGCTCTCATTTTCACCTCTGACCTGGCGACATGGCGAGTATTTTGCTTTGTTGGATGATGATTTCCATGATGGTCCTTGATGGTACGCGGTTTTCTTAAACCAAACAATGGCAGACTTTTTGATTTTCTTCAAAACCCTGCCACCAGCGATAAATTTCACTGGTTTGCTTTAACAAACCATAGCCTAGCGATTTGATTTTACATGATCGAAAATATAAACGCAAGGCGGCCTAAGGCTTTTTATTAATAATTTCGTGCATATTCAAAATCAGAATCTAGTAGAATGATTGTGGCGGGTAATCTGACCGGCTTTCCATGGGGACTGTAAACTGGAATCCGGTCTTAATTGGTCAGAGCGAATATACTCTGGTAGAATGATGCGATTCTTAAGGAGGACTGCGCATGCGTATCCTGGTCACCGGGGCAACTGGTTTTATTGGCAGAAGATTATGCAGAGGGTTGGTAGGTAGAGACCACGACGTAATCGCTTTTCATCGCGCATCCAGTTCCATTAAATCATTACATGGCATTCCGTTGGAACATAGAATTGGCGATGTAACTTCGCCGGAAGATTTGCACCAGGCAATGAAGGGTGTTGATGCGGTGTATCATTTGGCTGCACCTCAAACTACTCAGGGCGGATTGGGAAAATTGTATGCCACGATCGTGGAAGGGACACGTTATGTCCTGGACGCAGCCTTACAAAACGGAGTCCAGCGGGTAATATATACAAGCGCCGCGGCTGCGTTAGGCGTGGGTGAACGAATGGCTGCTTTGCAGCAGCCAGAAGTGTTGGATGAAAATCATGTTTGGAATTTATCCCCTGAACGCTGGCCTTTTGGATACGCAAAATATCTGGCGGAATTGGAAGTACAAAAAGCTGTCGCTCTGGGCCTTCCGGTGATTACCTTGAATCCGACCTATGTATTGGGACCCGGTGACCATGAGAGAAGGAATCGTTCCATGATTTCATTTTTGGCTACCCATCCCATGCCGTTTTATTTTTCGGGGGGTGTGAATATTGTGCATATAAGTGATGTAGTGCGTGCGCAGATGCTGGCTCTTTCCTTTGGTGAAGTAGGGGAACGATATTTATTGGCTGGAAAGAACATTCAATTGCGTTATTTTCAAGAAACGATAGCCCAAAAATTAAATCAGGACGGTCCCCGATTTCTTGTTCCGCCGGGATTGGCATTTGCAAGCATGCCCTTCCTGCAGATGGGACGATCTTTGTTGAATTTGCCATTTGACCCGGAGCAATTACGCTTAACCGGATTATGGTTTTATTATTCGGGCAGCAAATCGCTCAAGGAATTAAAACTTCCCCCCTACCGTGGTGCGGAGGATATTATTAACGACACACTTCACTGGATTAAAAAGGATGATGAAACCGCTAACGGTTAGCGCTGCTGGGGACGAATAAATAAAAAAGGAGCGGTAAATTTACCACTCCTTTTTTTGATTGTTGAAGCGTATCATCAGGCAGCAATACTACTGCCGTATAATTTTTCACGAATCTGGTAAACCTGCCTGCGCAGACGATCATCCCGTTCCATCAGATCAGCTACTTTTTCGCAGCCGTACATGATGGTGGTGTGATCTCGCCCACCCATTGCAGCGCCAATCTGCGGCAAGGAGAAGTTTCCTTCTTCACGTATTAGATACATGGCAACCTGACGGGGGAGGGCAACTTCACGGGACCTATCCCGGCTCATCAGGCGGTCAAAGGGGATGTTAAAGGCACGGGCAACTTCACGTAAAATGTTGTCCGGGTCGAAATTCTCATGATCGGGTACCAAATCTGCCAGGGCAACGGAGACTAATTTGTCATCCAGAGGCATACCGCTGAGGTCTGAAAATGCAAGAACACGCGTAAGGGCGCCTTCCAGCTCTCGGATGTTGGATTGAACCTGTCGGGCAATCAATTCCATGATGTGCTGATCCACATTGCGTCGGGCGCGTTCCGCTTTGGATTTTAAAATAGCGATACGGGTTTCTACATCCGGCAGTTGGACGTCCACGATCAAGCCGCCTTCAAAGCGGGAGCGTAAACGATTTTCCAGGGTTAACATAGCCTTGGGAGGACGATCCGAAGTGATGACAATTTGTTTGTCCTGTCCGTGAAGGGTATTAAAGGTGTGGAAAAATTCTTCCTGCGTGGATTCTTTTCCGGCGATGAATTGGATATCATCGATCAAAAGCACATCAATCTGGCGATAGCGTTCGCGGAAAGATGCAGTGGTATGTGTGCGGATGGAATTAATTAGATCGTTGGTAAATTCTTCCGAGGAGACATAGAGGATATTCAGCCCGTTTGCCATTGCTCGCGCGCCGATGGCCTGCAAAAGGTGAGTTTTTCCAAGCCCTACACCGCCGTACAGGAATAGCGGATTATAAGCTCGTGCCGGGTTTTCGGCTACCGCCAGACTGGCAGCGTGGGCAAGTCGATTGCTTGCACCTACGACAAAGTTTTCGAAGGTGTAGCGGGGATTAAACTGGGTGGTTGCAGGCCGTGTAACTGCGGTATAAACCGGAAGTTCTACCTCAATTGAAGGTGTCTCTTCGATTGGCGCGGCGATTTCATTTTGTCCGACGACAAATTCAACCGTTTGATCACTGTTGAGCGTACCACTAAGCATGCGCGAAATTTTTGTATTTAATCTGCTGTCCAACCAATCGCGAGCATACGCATTTTGCACACTAATAGTAAAAACATTCTTGTCATGTTTCATTAAAATGGCGTTCTTTACCCAGGTATCGAATGATGCTTTGGGCATTTCCATCTGTAGTTGGCCAATTGCTGCCTGCCATGCTTGTTCTGCATCCATTTTTTGTTGAGCCCCTCCTTTCAATGATATTGCTGCCTTTTCCCATACTCATGATAAATTGAGTCACTGCAGTGAATTGCTGCCAATAGATAAATACAGCCCGCTGACGGTCCAGTGGGTTTGATGTGGAGAATTTTAAGTTGCTACTAATAAGGGTTTAAGGATTGAGAAGGCGTAATAACGCTGGATTGAATAACCTTTACCTAAGCCAGATTTTACCTGATGGATAAAATATGTACAAGCGGTTTTAAATTCCCTATCTAAAAGAATTTCAATCTTTAAGGTTGTTAACCTTAAAGAAATCCCTTTCAGAACTGATGTTCCATCGTGTAGACATTTTTGATTTTACACCATAGGCGTGGCGTTATTTAGTTTTACACCCCCCATATATGGGGATAAAATCGTGATATAGAAATTCATCTCCAGATGTGGGTTGATTTGCAAATAAAAGTTGGTTATTGTCCTATTTACAGTTTTTTTTGATCTACCCAAAATTGGGCTTTCTAGTTGTGGTTTTTTCTTTAAGAATGGTAAATATTGGTAATGTTAAAAATTATCATTTTCGTTATATAAACAACCTGAGGGTCTCAGGCTGTTTATTTTTTACTCAGAACTGGCTGTCTCGAAGAATTCTTTTGGCAGTTTGCCGGCCAATTTGCACTGCAAAATTAGTGCCGCGATCCCAGGGATAAACCTGGCTCATGCTGGCGAAATACACCCCCGGCAGCGGTGTTTTTATCTCCGGTACGTTACGGGAATGATTTAATAACGGAATCGGTTGGGCATAGGATGTTTTAAACAACCAGCTGTCGGTGACCCAATCTGCCTGGAAATCCGGATTGAAGCGAATTAAGCTGGGTAAAAATTCATTCAATAATTCTTCTTTGCTCATCGAGAAATACGGGTGATCCGTATCCAGGTAGTCGCCAATATAAACAATATGCTCTCCGTTGAATTCAGCGGATGACACAAAATTCGTGTGCTCCACCAGCGCCAGGAACGGATACCCCGCAGATTTTGGCAAGTTGTACCAGTAATAGCCTTGTTTGGAGAGCTGGTTTTTAAGAGAAACAATCAATACTACTGCGCCCATACTTTGCAGGGCTAGCAGCCCTTGAAGATAATCCTGCGGTAATTGGGGCGTAATTTTTGCCATCAAGCTGGGGGAAGTGGTGCTCATGCATTGATCAAACCTCAGGGTTTGATCGGTCAGCGTGACTTCCACATTGCCGGACTCAAGGGACCGTAACTCGAGGATGGGTGTATTTAATTGGATCTTTACTCCCCGATCGCGCAGCTGCTCGGCAAAGAGATCGCAAAAACGCTGGAAGCCGCCTTTGAAGGTTCCCAGGCGTGTGGAGCGGGCTTTCAACCTCGCCCACATCCACGCCATATTGACGTCTTGATAATGTTTGCCAAATTTCCCGATCAAGAGGGGTTGGAATAATACTTCATGCAGGCGTTTGCCGTACCATTTTTCCATCCAGGCATTGGCATAATATTTTTCCATGCTTTGCCAGGTGGCAAGATAACGCAGGTATACGGTGACCAGGCCGAAGCGCACCATATCCCAGAAACGGAAGCCCGGGAAAGTTAAGGCTGCAAGGGGCGAGTCAAGCGGGAAGAAATTATCTTTGTAATAGACGACCGTTTTAGGATGTGGAAAAATTACCTGGTCGCGCAAATTGAGTTCTTTCATTAAATCAAACATTTCAGAATCGGTCTGGAACCAATGGTGATAGAAATTCTCCACCGATGAATTCCATTCCGGTTTTTTAAACCCTGAGGCTAATCCACCGACGTGATTACTGGCCTCGAAAATGGTAACTTCATGCCCGGCTTTTTGTAAATCGTGAGCAGCAGCCATACCACTTATGCCAGCACCGATAATTGCTATTTTCATTGTTCTTCCTCCAGGGTGGTATCGTATTTTTCTCCCCATTTCAATCCTTCGCGGGCGAAATAGTAGGCGCCTAACAGGGTAATTGGCAGCCAGAGGGCGACATGCAAAACCAGGGTGTAGGCTGCCGCAATATCGCCGGGGATTTGATATGCCTGCAGGAGGGCAATACCGGGTGCATCAAAAGTGCCTACATACCCCGGTGCAGAGGGGATGGTTGTCGCAAGGTTTACAATACCATTCATCAACATGAGCGCAAAAAAGCTGACTTTAAATGGGAAGGCCAGCATAATGAACCAATACTTGCCCGTTTCCAACAGCCAGATAATAGCTGAAGTAACGAAAATCATCAATGCTTCTTTGGGGCTGCGCAGACATTCCAAGCCCTGTAAAAATTTCATCACCAGGGGTTGGATTTTTTCTGACACTTTAAGAGGAAGCAAGGATAATATTCGTTTGGCTATTTTCTCGGTAGTAAAGGGGAACATTGCCGCCAGTAAAAAGACCAGCAGGACTCCGAGGAAGGCGATAGCCCCCCAGAAAGCCAGGGTTTGTATATTGCCCACAAATCCGGAATCCGTGGTTAGTTTTGCTAATTCAGGAAGATTAAAGAAAACAAAGGTCAGCATGACCACGCCATCAAAAACACGTTCAACAATGATGGTTGCCAGAGAAGCTGAGATGGATATCCCCTCTCTCCGTTTAAGGACCACTGCCCTTAATACTTCACCCGCTCTAGCGGGATAAACATTGTTCCCAAAATAACCAATGGTAACGATGGGAAACATGGTTCGGGTTGATATGGATTTTAATGGCTTTAATAAATAATGCCAGCGCCAGGCGCGAACCCAAACCCCAACAAAGTAGACAGTCACTGCAGGAATCAGCCAGAACAGTTTTGCCTGTTTGACCGCTTGCCAAACATTTTCCAGCTGCAACCCTTTTAATGCCAGGTACAGAAAGAAAATACTAATACCAACACCAAGCCAAAATTGCCATCTCTTCATGCAAACCATTATACCGCGAACCGTGTTTTAACCTTACAGTAGGAAAGGTTTTATTTATGTCTGGTTCTGTTCACTACCTGATAAAAATTTTGGTTTTCCACATTCTACAGGTAAAATGAGTTAATCGACATCAATAAACGTATTGTGCAAATAATTACTAATTAACGTCTATAAGGAATCGGTTGATGGAAGAGATAGATCCTCAAAAAGATAAAATTTGCATTGTTACCGATAGCACCTGCGATTTACCTGCCGAGGTATTGCAGGCGCTGGATATTCATGTCGTACCCTGTTATGTAAATATGAACGGAACATCCTATCTGGATGGGGTTGAAATTTCCCGTACTGATTTTTATCAACAGCTGCCGGGACTTTCCACTCCAGCCACCACATCGGCACCGGGGGTTGGATTATTTGAAGATATGTATCAATCTTTGATTCTGGGCGGTGCAAAAAAGATCTTTTCCATCCATGTGACCGGCAAGTTGAGTTCCGTGGTGGAGACAGCCAGACTGGCTGCTCAGAATGTACGTGATAATGTAGTGGAAGTAATTGATTCCGGACAAATTTCACTTGGCTTGGGATATTTGGTGGAAGAAGCGGCCAAAGCTGCCGGAGCGGGGATGGAATCGATGAGGATTTCTAAGCTAATTCATGAAAAAGTGCATAAGGTTGTTTTATATGCTGTCCTGGATACCTTAGAGTATTTGCGGCGTAGCGGCAGGATTTCCGGTTTAAAATCAGGTTTGGGTAATTTATTGCATATTCATCCAATCATCATTGTTCATCAAGGTGAAGTGCTGGTTGAAATGGTTCGCACCAAGCAAAAAGCCATCCAAAAGGTGCATGAAAAAATAAATGATCTGGGTGGTTTAAGCAGAATGTCCGTGGTTCATGCACATGCCATAGATTCTGCTCGCGAGATATTAAAGGTTTTGGAGCAATTCCTACCCAAAAACAACGGCAGCCTTTATTATAGTGAGATCACCCCGGCGATTGGGGTGCATGTGGGACCCAAGGCGGTGGGGATTATCTGTGTTCAGAATTAAGTTGGAATAATTAACAGCTGAGGTTTTGGTAAACCGTTTAGTGTAGATCTTTTGATTGGATTGTTGAAATAAATACAATGAGACTCAGATCCTGATGGATTTGAGAAAAGATAAACCACGCTACAGGGTGAGTCTATTTATTGAGAGGAGTTGAAAAGGGATTTATGGCAGAAAAAACTACAGATACAAACTGGTCAATTCAAACAAAAACCATGGTGATTACCACTCTGCTGGTGTTGTTTGGCTATGCTTTTTATCGCTTTTGGGAAATTGTGGCGCCGCTTGTGCTGGCCTTGATCCTTGCGTATGTCTTAACCCCGGCAGTGAAATGGCTGCAAAAAAAGCTAAAAATCCCTCGCTTTCTCTCCATTGTTATTTTTTACCTGCTTTTATTTCTCATTGTTGCTGCGGTTTTGTATACTGTCATTCCATTATTGATCACACAAATCAGCAGCCTGGATTTAGGGCTGCATGATACCCTGGTGCAAACCAGCGCCTGGTTTGATAACCGCTATGAATTTTCCGGCTTTGTCATTGATGGCGGTGAAATCCTTACCCGGGCCATGGATGCTTTACAGGGAATATTTGAACCTGTCATTGGGCAGACCCTGGATATTGTGGCTTTGTTGTTCACTTCCGTGATCTGGATTATTTTCATCTTGATCCTTTCATTTTATATGATCAAGGATCATGAAAAAATTCTGGAATGGATGCATCATCTGATTCCACTACGCTATCAGCAAGATTATGAACACATCCTGCAGGAGATCCATCAGATCTGGAGTTCTTTCTTCAGAGGGCAATTGATACTGGCTTTGTTGGTGATGGTAATCATTTCCAGTGTTGGGTTATTGATCGGTTTGCGCTTTGCACTGGTTTTGGGAATTCTGGCTGGTTTTTTGGAGTTCTTCCCCAGTGTGGGGCACATGGTTTGGTTGATTGTTGCTTCCACTGTGGCTCTCCTGGGCGGTTCGACATGGATCAACATTCCCAATGTTGCTTTTGTGATCGTCGTTTTTGTGGTGTATATCATCTATACTCAGTTTGATTTGAACTATCTAATTCCAAAAATCATTGGACGCAGTGTGAAACTGCCCCCAATGGTGGTCATTCTGGGTATTGTGATCGGGGCTACGGTCGCTGGAGTTTTAGGTGTTGTCTTGGCTGCGCCGACCATTGCTTCCCTGCGGGTATTAGGTCGCTATGTATACGCTCATCTGGTGGAAATAGAACCGTTTTCGGAAGCATCTGTTTCGGAGCCGCTGCCGGAACCACAACTTCACTGGTGGCGTGGAAAACTCAAACGTTCAATGAAGAAAACAAATTCTGAAGAAGTATACAAAACAGCCGCTGGTTAACCAACGGCTGATTTTATTTTCCGGATGCGGAGGATGACTTTTCCTTTTATTTGTTGATAGGTAATCGGGCCAAATAAACGGGAATCGGTACTGAAATCATCCAACCCTCGGACTACAAGCTGCTGACCATCCGTGGAAATATTTTCTATTTGTTTGATCAGTGTGCCATGCATCTTTTCATGGAAAACAATAAAGTCTCCTCTGCAGAGTGGTTTTCTCAGCCAGTCAGGCTGTAAGATAAGCGCATACTCGCCGTCCCGCAGATAGGGAGCGATACTATTTCCGCGAACTCGGATCAAACGCAGCATTATAAAATGGGGAGTACCACGTCCTCTGCCGGAGGATAAGGCGCTTTTACTGTTTTTGTCTCCAAACCTTTGGTAGCCCAAAAAATGTCCGAAAATTCATTTACTGCTTTAAGTAATTCCAATGCGGTGTCTCGATTGACACCCTGCCGGCACTTGGAACCCAGCTGCATAATTTTATGAGTCAATTCATGCAGCTGCGGGTATTTTTCAAGATGAGCAGGTTTAATATAGTCACCCCAAATCACACGAATCTCATGTTTGCACAGCTCGGCATGTTCTTCTTTGACTGCGATGTAGCGACTTAAGCTATTCTTAAATTCCAGATCATGTTCCTTGTGATCTTTGAACATGGTATTCATTAAATCAATCATGCGAATGACGGTAAGGGCAGCGATTTGGGCTTGATGTGGATCATAGATGCCACAAGGTATATCACAATGGGCCGAAGCTTCCTCAATTGAAAACCACTCTGCCATTGTTTTGAGAGTTTGATTTTTCATTCTATCCTCCTAAGTTTTAACTTCAAATACTATCCAGTAATCACTTCTTTGATGTCCTATTTCCATCATAGAAGTGAAGTGGGTTAATGTCAAGTTTGGTTGTGTTTATTTTGAAAGGCGGTGCTAATGCTGAGAAGAATCAGCAGATTGATTCAATGACCAATCATAAAGGTTGAACTTCATTTTCCAACGTTCAAAATTTTGACGCAGGAGAAGAGCATCATCCGGAATGGCATGGATCAATAGTTCAAGTATTTTATCCGGGCCACCCAAATCCTTTTGAGCCCATTTTACCAAATTCGGCAGGACCAAGGTGAATTCAACCTTGTTAATTTGAGTGTGCTGTCGTAAAAAGCGATTCACTGCCTCGTTTAGCTGTTGATCTATGGTTTCGGGGGAATAAATTTGCAGGGGCGGAGAGCTGATACTGGCGCTGTGCAGCACAAAATGAATGCGCGGGTCCATTGGGAAGATCACCCAGGTATGGCGTGGATCGTCCTGTGAAAATTGTTTTCCAGGAACCAGGGGATGTCCCTGATTTCCGCGTAAAATGCCGTGTTCAATGTCATCTGCCGAAATTCGCTGCTGATTAATCAGATATGCGGAGCGTTGGAAGAAGGCTGTCGAACGCCATTTTCCTTCATTCACCGAGGCCTGTATATTATTACGCACCACGGCATGCAAAACCATGGCATTGTAAAGATTAATCCAGAAAGCGAGCTGCTCTTCTCTGCTCTGCAGCGTACTGGGATCAAAAAATCTAAATTGTTCTGTCAGGGGGATAAAATCAAATTGAAATGCTCGATCTTCTTTTAGGGCTTGATAATCCACATAGCCAATCGGGGAAAGACGCTGCTTGGGTAAGATTTTTTTCATTGCCTTAATCAGTGCTGATGCACAGTTTACAGATTGCATCGGTATAGTGTGGAGACCGGCGTTGTCATTTAAGATTTCATCTGCAGTGATATTAAGCACCTTTTGCAGAACGCGATCTCTTACCGTATTCCACTGTGTTTCCGGCATGTATTCCTCCCCAGAATGGCAAATTTTCCTTATTCTTTTACATAAATGCTGAAAGAATCATAGAGACAACAATTAATAATGCAAAACCAACAAACAAAAGTTGTTGCCATGGCAAGGAATCCTTCTTTTGTTTGGGAGCAGTTTTTTTATTATTACGATTGGCGTTTTTGTTCATGGAACCTCCATAAGATTAAATCAAGTTTCACTTAGCGGTGAAACGGTTTTTTTTTGAAAATAGCCGCTATTTTTTCAAGTATAATTTTAGGGTGGGTGTCTGTCAAATCCCTTTTTGGTTCATTGTCTCAGAATAAATATGGGAGTGATAAGTGTATGAATGAGTATACCATTTTTGAAAATACCTTGCAGACCTGGGGATTGGCAATTGGCCTGGCTTTCTTACTTTTCCTGATATTGGTGTTGATTCGGCGGGTTTTGCATGATTTTGTATCTAAATGGGCAGAAAAGAGTACGACTAAAACTAACGACTACATTGTGGACTTGCTAGAAAAAACCAAAAAAGTTACCTTATTGGTTTTTGCCATCTATTTTGCTTCCACAATGATAAATCTATCGGAATCCGTGAGTACTTTTTTAAAGGTCTTCACCTTCCTTGTATTTTTATTGCAGGTTGGTTTCTGGTTGAATGCCACCATCAATCACGCCATAAAATTGCGGCTCAGTCAGCAGAATAAATCGGATGGCGCACAGGCAACAACATTAAGTGCCCTGGGTGCGGTGGCTAAAGGGGTATTGTGGACGGTGCTGGGTGTTATGGCACTGGATAATATTCCCGGGATAGAGGTCAGTACGTTGATTGCCGGCCTGGGGATTGGCGGCATAGCCATTGGGCTGGCGGTACAAAACATTCTCGGTGATTTATTGGCTTCCTTATCCATTGTTTTGGATCGCCCCTTTGTGATTGGTGACACGATTCTGATCGGGGAATTGATGGGAACCGTGGAGCATATTGGCATAAAAAGCACCCGTTTACGGAGTCTTAGCGGTGAACAGTTGATATTTTCCAATGCTGATTTGTTAGCCAGCATAATTCGCAATTACCAGCGCATGGAAAGGCGCCGCGTTGTCTTGGAGCTGGGTGTGACATATCAAACTACCCATGAACAACTATCTGAGATCCCAATATTGTTAAATTCCATCATCTCTCCTGTGGAAGGAATTACTTTTGAACGTGCACATTTTAAGGCTTATGGGGATTCCGCCTTAAAATTTGAAGTTATCTATTGGATCGAGAATTCGGATTATCGATTTTTTATGGATCAGCAGCAAACGATTAACCTGGCGATATTTCAGGCATTTGAATCGAAGGCGATTCATTTTGCTTATCCAACCCAAACCGTTTTTCTCGAACGGTAGCAGGTTTTGCAGATAATAATTCAAGTGCCGTTGGACGCACTTCTTTTTAGTAACTCATATTACAATGGTATAAATCGACTCCAAGACCAATGTGCATGAAAAGGTTGTTATGAAAAAAAGCAAACAAATGAAATGGTACTTCCTGCCGGGCATTTTGCTTTTCGCGGGATTGTGGCTGACTTCATGTGCCAGCCCAGCCGCTAATCCTGAAGTTAAGCCGCCGAATGATCAAGCGGAACCCACACAGGATTTTTGTTCAGCTGCCAATAAGCAGGAGGAAACCCGCCGTCTGCATCGTTATATGGTCATTTTTGATGATCTATCTGTTTTGGCTCAAGCCACGCCCAGGGAACAGTTGGCTGTTGTGATATTGGAAATGCAAAAGGTCCGTCGGGATGCGGCTTTTGAAGTAGTACAGCCCTGTTTTGCTGCCATGCAAAGTGCGCAGGTAAACTTTATGAATGCCGTTATTAATACGATGACCAATTTTCTCAGCGGTGTCCAGGCTAATATTTTGGAAGAGAAGATTGTCGGAACACGCAATCTGCGATCTGTGTACGACATAGAATTAGCGAACAACCTGGGAATGAGTTATGTTACCACCACACCGGCACCCACGATCCCGCCGCCCAGCGATACGCCCACATTTACGCCAACACCCGTACGGGCAGTGGGCATTCAAGACAGTTATATTTTAGACGGTCCGGGGACACAGTTCATGGCTGTGGATACTTTCTTAACCGGACAAGAAGCCAATGTTATCGCCAAATCGGCAGATGGGCAGTGGGTGAAAATCTCACGTGTTCAACCCAGTGCCGTGACCGGCTGGATCGGCATTCAATTTGCCACCCTTGAAGGGGATATCAATCAGGTGCCTGTCGAATAAATAAATTATCGAGTCCAACAATCCGGCTGTTTACAGCCGGTTTTTTTATCTTAGTAACCAAACCTGGATGAAGGGGTTTAAGCAGATAATAAATAAAAATTGGTCTGGCTAAAAAACAATTCTTGACCCGGGGTCCAATTTCTGATACACTAAAATTGGCCGTAAATGGTTTATTGTTCAATATACCCCGTATTCACACCCTCAAGAATTGCTTTGAGCGAATACGTCGCCTAAAGGTGTGGGCTTGGGTTCTCAACCTGTGGTTGCGATCACCTGAGTCGGTCGGGTAATCCCCGAAGGATTTCCCTCTCATAAGCCCCCCAATTGATGCCTCATTTTTTTTGCAGTCCGGTAATTTTACCGGGGCTGTAGTTTAGTTTGGGAGAAATTAGCATGTCCAAGAAAATTAAATTTACCGATGTTACTCTTCGTGACGGACAACAAAGTTTAACCGCCACTCGCATGACTACCCCGCAAGCCTTAAAGGTATTAAAGAAAATTGATCAGGCAGGATTTCACCGCATGGAACTTTGGGGCGGCGCTACCCTGGATAGCTGCATTCGTTTTTTGAATGAAGATCCCTGGGATCGTCTGGAAACTTTTGCAGAAGTTTTGGGTGGAAGCCACAAAATTCAGGCTCTGCTGCGCGGACAAAACCTTTTTGCCTATCAGCCCTATCCCGATGATCTGGTGATTGCATTTATCAAACAGGCGATTACTTCCGGTGTGGGCGTGATGCGTATTTTTGATGCACTGAACGACTGGCGCAACTTGCAGACTTCCATTCTGGCTGTCAAAGCTTATGGCGGTATTGCGGAAGGTGCGATTTCTTATACGATCAGCCCGGTACATACCACCGAATATTTTGTGGATTTCGCGAAAAAACTGGTGGCAGAAGGTGTGGACGCCATTGCGATTAAAGATATGGCAGGCCTACTCCATCCGCGGGATGCAGTGGAACTCATCGGCCGTCTGGTGAATGAATTACCTGTCCCTGTTGCTTTGCATACCCACGCAACTACCGGTGTTTCCTTATTTAACGCTGTGATTGCCATGCAAGCCGGGATTGATTCCATCGATACTGCCATTACTCCCTTTGCTGGTGGACCTTCCCACAATCCGATTGAAGTGATGATTGTCTTTGCGGAAGAAATGGGTATTGAGCACGGCCTGGATAAATCCTTGATTTTGGATATTCAAAAAGATCTGTTTGAAATTGCCGAAGAACTGAAAAGTTTCAATCCTTATCATGGCACTTACTTCCGACCGGTACATTATGATGATGTGGATCGCAGCCTGGTTAAAGAAATTATCCGCTGTGCTGTTAATCCAACGGAAGAAGCCATTCAACGCGGGATGGAATTATCGCGTCAATTATTGGACAGTTTAAATTACCCCCCATACGATATTTCGTTGTTTGATTCACAGATCCCTGGCGGCATGTTGACGAACTTACAAAATCAATTGAAACAAATGGGTCAGCTGGATAAGTTGGAACAAATTATGTTGGAAATCCCCAGCGTGCGTAAAGATGTTGGTTATGTCCCCTTGGTGACGCCTACCAGCCAGATTGTTGGATCCCAGGCCACCTTTAATGTACTTTCCGGCCAGCGCTACTCCTTTGTTTCCAATGAATTCAAAATGATTTTGCGCGGCGAGTTTGGGCAGACGCCGGCGCCGTGTAATCCCGAATTGGTCAATCAGGCTTTATTGGAAGGTGAAGTCCCGATGAAATACCGGGTGGCTTCCTACTTGCATCCGATTTTGGAAGACAGTGTGGATTTACCCTTTATTCATGATCAAAAAGACCTGTTGCTCCACCATCTTCTCGGTCAAAACGCGGATGATTTTATGAAAGCGCGTGAAGAAACTGCGGTATCGCAGCCGGCTTTTGCGTAAGCATTTCAAACTCCTGCCAGATTGGCGGGAGTTTTTCTTATCACTTGGGAATGCTGGAATGATCGTTTCGATTGACAGTGAGTCTCAACTCACTGCCAGGCAAAAGTGTCTTCCTGATGGTTTTCACTGCACTTCCAAAGCATGTTTGTACGTTATAATTTTATTCAATATCATTCTATCGTTGGAGGAATCCGCATGACTGATGCGCTGTATCATCTGGATAGTTACCTGAAAGAATTTGAGGCAAAAGTAGTTGCGGTGGATGAAGAACTGCATGCTGTAGCGCTGAATCAGACTGCATTTTTCCCCGGAGGCGGCGGACAGCCTCATGATTTAGGCACCCTGAATGCTGATGGCCGCCGGCTGACGGTTGAAGGCATGAAAAAGGTTGGCGAAAATATCTGGCATCTTCTGGCGGCCAATGACAAACTTCCCAATCTCCGTACGCCGGTCTATGGCGAGGTGGATTGGCACCGCCGTTATCAAACCATGCGCACCCACACCATGATGCATATCCTTTGCGGCGTTATTTTCAGGGATTTCGGCGCTCATGTCACCGGGGGGGATATGCAGCCACTGCAGGGACGGATGGATTTTGAGTTTGAACATATGTCTGCCGATTTGGTGGGTGTGATTGAAAATGCAGTAAACCTGGAAGTACAAAATGCACGTGACCTGCGAATCGCTATCCTGCCGCGAGAAGAGGCTTTTCAAATTCCAGACCTGATCCGCACCAAGATCAATCTCCTGCCGGCTCAAATCAGTGAAATTCGTATTGTGGAAATCATCGGACTGGATCTCCAGGCTGACGGCGGTACCCACGTTAAAAATACGCGTGAGGTGGGTTTAATCAAAGTGGATGATTATAAAAGCAAAGGAAAAATCAATAAAAGGATTTATGTATCCTTACAAGAAGAATAAGTTTTACGTGGGGTGAGTATGAAAACAAAGCGAGAATGGCTGGAAAATCCGTTGGTGAAAATCGGTGTTGCGTTTGTCTGGATATTACTCATCTTCGCTGGTTATTATTGGGGACATAAACCATTTAATGCCGCCTGGGTGCTGCATACGACGAAATTGATCTTCCCCTTCCTGACGGCCTTATTTTTTCTCATAACCGGCGGGTTGCTCGGTTTTAGATTATTGGCAGGTTTTCCCCATATCTCACGACGCATAGCTCTGGCTTTACAGATCATTCTGGGGAGCGGCCTCCTGGCTCTTCTTCTGCTGCTGGCTGGCTTGACTGTGGGGGTTCGGTGGTGGATTTCCTGGGGAATACTGATCCTTGTATTTGTTTTAAACAGTCGTCTTCTTGCTGCCTGGCTGCAGCAGTGGCAGGGTATATTTTCTGATTTATCCGGCATGCGATCGTTTGACCGCTGGTTAATCCTCTTGCTAAGCCTGCTGCTCTCGTTCTCCTTTCTGACCACCTGGCTGCCGGTCTTTCATTTTGATTCCCTGATGTATCACTTCATGCTGCCAAGGGCATACATGCTGCAAGAAAGAATCACTGATTTGCCCTGGCAAATTCAATCCGGAATGCCTCAAAATGGGGAGATGCTGTATCTTTGGGGTTTGAGCTTGTTGAACGAAGCGGCAGCCCTGATGATTGTTTGGCTGCTCGGGTTAACTGCCCTGGTGGGGCTGGGCAGTTATCTGAAGGATCTGTTTGGTCTGCGCAGCGCTCTGATTGGATTGGCAGCTTTTCTCTGTGGTAACACTGTCATTTCTTCCCTCAGTTGGGGTTATGTCGATTGGGTAACATTTATTTTCAGCAGTGCCATGCTCCTGGCGTTCTTACAATGGCTTTCTCAACACCAATCACGCTGGCTGATTCTGGCGGGAATTTTTGCCGGATTATTATTGGGCAGTAAATATACATCCGGTGCTGTACTGGTCAGCATGGAAGTTGCCATTACCGTGTATTGTCTGCGCACCCATAAATCTTGGTGGAGAAGCATGCTGGTTTTCAACCTATCTTTGTTGGTGTTGTTCTTACCCTGGTTAATGAAGAATTTTATTTTCACTGGAAATCCAATGTACCCGTTATTTTTTGTTTCGGGTTCCATGACGCCCATTCGTATTGATAATTATCAATCTGCACCGCCATGGGGAAATGTGTTGGATATCCTCTTTTTACCCTTCATGGCTACCTTCACCGGTTATCAAGGCGCAGATGGTTATGGCAACGCCATTGGTCCTCTCTTGCTGGCTTTTGGCGGATTATTCTGGATTTCCTGGAAAAATTTCAATACCGGTCAGCGGTTACTTTTGAAAACGGTGCTCTGGATGACGGCCAGCGGACTGATGGTCTGGATGTTGGCCAATCAAATGAGCGGGTTTTTGGTGCAAACCCGCATGCACTACGCACTTTTTCCCCTGTTTATATTTCTAGCGGCAGCAGGTTATTGGGGTGTGCGCCAATTGGACACATCCACGGTACGTCTTTCAAGAATAGCCCAGGCGGCCGTCCTGCTGGCAGTGGTTTTATCCCTCATCCAATTTGGTGCGGACCCGACAGTGCAACAAGTTTATCCAGTAATGACCGGAAAACTGCAGCGTGAGGATTTTTTGGCAAACACGCTGGGTTGGTATGTGCCGGCCATGCAGGCTGTAAAAGCATTACCTGAGGATTTCCATACTTTATTGCTCTATGAAACACGCAGCTATCATTGCTTGCCAGCCTGTCAACCGGATGAAATTCTGGATCGCTGGAAAAGAGATTGGCAAAGCTATGGTGATGAACAGGCAGTTCTCGAAGCCTGGCGGCAGGAGGGCTTTACCCATGTATTAGTCTATCACCGCGGGATTGAGTATGTATTGGAAAACTGGGTGACAAACGAAAATCGGGAAACCTTGCAGGGTTTGCAGGATTTTTTGACTCACCTGCCGGAACCGGTACAAGAATTTGGAACCACCTATGCATTGTATGATATTAGAAATTAGAAACAGGAAACATTATTAATCGAATAATGTACCATACAGGGTAAAAGAGCATCTTTACGGCTATATACTTGCAAATAGCGTCCAACCCTCTATACTGAATGAAACGCATTCCTTTTAACCTGCTTTTCTGGATGGTAGCAGTGCTACTATTTATTGGAGAGTAATTACAGAATAACGGGAGATCAATAAATCTGCCGTTGCAATGCAACCATTGATCATGCTGGTAAATAGGTACTTCTCATAACCTGTGGACTCCATGAAAATGAAGCAAAAAAAGACTGTATACAACCCCCATATTTTAAAAGTAGTAACAATAGTTTCCATACTGGTCAATGGATTGATTTTGAATGCCTGGACACAGACCCCACAACCACGCACTCTTCGTGTTTGTGTTTATGAAAACTCACCCAAAATTTTTACCTCAGAATCCGGAAAGGTGGATGGTTTTTGGCCGGTGTTGATTGAAAACATTGCCCTGGCAGAAAACTGGCAAATCGAATGGGTGCATGGCACCTGGGATGAGTGTCTTACCCGTTTGGAAAATAATGAAATTGATTTGGTGCCAGATATGGGCTGGACACAGGAGCGAAGTCAAAAATTCACTTTATCCACTGAAACCATTCTGACCAGTTGGGCAAGAGTCTACGTTGCAGAGGACTCGGATGTAGAGACTATTTTAGACCTGGAAGGCAAATCCATCGCCGGATTATCCGGCAGCTTGAATTTTGACGGTCCCGAGGGAATCAAAGTTCTCATCGAAAAATTTGATGTTCAAAGTCAATTTGTTGAAAAAGATAGTTATATTGATGTTTTCAAAGCAATACAAGCGCATGAGGTTGATGCCGGGGTAGCCAATAAGGATTTTGGAAATCTTTATGAGCAGCAATATCATCTAACACGAACCCCCATCATTATCCAACCCACGAAGTTGCATTTTGCCTATTCAAAAACCGGTCCGATGACGCCGTACTTGCTTGAATCGATTGATCTTCACGTGCGGGCATATAAAAATCAAGCAAATTCAATTTATTATCAAGCAATGGATCAGTATCTGGGTGAAAACAAGCTGCAATCAATGATTGAAATTATTCCGGATTGGGTGTACATCCTCTTGGCAAGCGCTGGTTGTCTTATTTTATTCCTGGGTGCAGTTTATTTCACTACCTCCGCGCAGGTTCATAAACAGACAACATTGATACGTGCCAATGAAACCCGTATGCGTGCCTTGCTGGAAAATATTCCTGATTTAATATTCCGAATGACCGGGGAAGGAAAAATCCTGGATTTCCAATCTGTAGCAGGAGAGAATTCCATGAAATCCTTCCAAATGGAGAATGCAGCCCAGCTTTCGGATATATTTCCCCAAGATCTCGCCCTGTCCTTCATGGAAATGATCCGGCAGGTGATCAAAGACAAAATTATCCAGCATTTTGAATATCAGTTATCCATTGAAAATATTCTGCATGATTTTGAGGCGCGTTTCGCTTCCAGTGGCGAGGACGAAGTTCTGGTGCTGATTCGGGATATGACGGAGCGCTTGCAAACAGAGAGGGAACTTCAAGAGAGTGAGGCGCGATATGAAACGCTAGCAAATGTTTCACCGGTTGGGATTTTCCAAACCGACAGCCGCGGGAATACAACTTATGTCAATCCCACCTGGTGTCAGATCTCCGGATTGACCAAGGAACAGGCTCTTGGCTTTGGCTGGTTAAACGCTGTTCATGAAGACGATCGACAAAAACTTGTTCAGAATTGGCGCCAAAGCACCACCGTTCGGCAGACATCATTAGCAGATTATCGCTTTGTTCATCGTGATGGCAGCATTGTTTGGGTAGTTGGCCAGGCAGTACCTGAACTGGATGCCAATCATGAAATTGTGGGCTATGTAGGCACAATAACGGATATTACTGAACGAAAAGAAAATGAAGTCAATTTAAATCGGGCTATGGCAGCAGAACGGGAAGCTTTAAAAATTTTCCAAACCATTCAGGCGGCAAATCTGGCGCTATCCAGATTATTAAATCTACCTGAAGTATTACATATCCTATTGGAGCATTTGAGTAAGATTGTTCCTTTTGACAAAGCAAATGTGATGCTGATTGTAGATGGGGATCAATTGCAGGTACTTACGGAGCAGCGCATTGATCATGACATATCAGCATCGTCGACTAAAAACGGTTATTTTGGTCTTCAGCAGAATCCTGTTTTTCAGCAGGTTATTACTGAGAGGAAAAGTATTATCATTCCTGATTTAAGTATCTACCCCGATTGGCAATGTCCCATGGGTGGTGGGCACATCGGCTGTTGGATAGGAGTTCCCTTAATTGCTTCCGGAAAAGTATTAGGAATTTATACATTGCAGCATTACCATCCCGGTTTTTATTCGCAAAAAGAGCAACAATTGGCTGAAGCGATTGCACCGCAAGCCGCAGTTGCCATTCAAAACGCAAGCTTGCATGATGAACTTCGACGGTATGCAAATGAATTGGAAGCCAGGGTGTCGGAAAGAACGAATGAATTGGAAGAGCGGGTAACTGAGGTTGAAGCGCTCAATACATCGATGCAAACGTTAATGGCGGATTTATCTGAAGCTGTAAAAAAAGCGGAAAGTGCGGACCGACTGAAATCCGCTTTTCTGGCAACTATGTCTCATGAATTGAGAACCCCTTTGAATTCAATCATCGGATTTACCGGCATCCTGTTACAAAAAATGGTTGGCCCATTAAATACTGAGCAGGAAAAACAATTGCGCATGGTACAGGCAAGTTCCCACCATCTTCTGGCTTTAATTAATGATGTACTGGATATCTCCAAAATTGAGGCAGGTCAAGTGGATATTCATGCTGCTGATTTTGATCTGAGTGTGTCCATACAAAAAAGTATAGAAAAGGTCCTTCCTATGGCCACCAAAAAAGAATTGACGCTCATCTGGCGAATGGTTCCTGAACAGCTTTTTATACACAGTGATCAACGCCGTGTTGAACAAATCTTAATTAATTTATTGAATAATGCAGTTAAATTTACCGATGATGGCAGCGTGGAACTTTCCTGTGGCGTGGATGGTGAGATGGTTGTCATTCGGGTTCAGGATACAGGGATTGGTATCAGTCCGGAAAAATTGGATTCCCTGTTCATTCCCTTTAGACAGATTGATACAGGACTCACCCGAAAATATGAAGGCACCGGCCTGGGGCTTTCCATCTGCAAACGATTGGTGGATCTTTTGGGGGGTACGATTTGGATAGAAAGCGAATTAGGAAAGGGCAGTGCTTTTTCCTTTACCATTCCATATGTAGGGACAAAGAATGAAAAATAAAATCCTTGTCATTGAAGATAATGAACAAAATATGTATCTTGTGAAATACATTCTTGAAGCGCATGGATACTTGGTATTGGAATCTGACAATGGCCCGGAAGGCATAACCATTGCATTGAGTGAATCTCCTGATTTAATACTATTAGATATTCAATTACCGGGTATGGATGGGTATGATGTGGCACGTGCATTGAAAAAAGAGCCAGCTCTTCGTCAGGTGCCAATTGTTGCTGTTACTTCCTATGCCATGCCAGGGGACCGGGAAAATGTTTTAGCTGCCGGATGTACTGGATATATAGAAAAACCAATTGATCCGGATACTTTTATCCACGAAGTGCGGCGGTACTTAAATAAATCATAAATCGAGGGGAAGTATGAAAAAAATATTAATTGTTGATGACAATATTCAAAATTTATACATGTTGGAAATCTTATTAAAAACCAATGGCTATGAAGTGGAATCTGCCGGTAACGGACAAGAGGCATTAAAGTTGGCTTCTCAGGCGCCGCCGGATCTGATTATATCCGATATATTAATGCCTGGTATGGATGGATTTAGCTTATGCCGCATTTGGAAAAAAGAAGAAAGGCTAAAAAATATTCCCTTCATTTTTTATACCGCCACCTATACAGATCAAAAAGATAGAGATTTTTCCATCAGTATTGGGGTAGATCGATTTTTAGTGAAACCGATGGCCCCGGATGATATGCTGCAGGTTATTAAAGAATTTGAACAGGAAGATCAAGTAGGAACTGCTGCTGACCTTTCGTTGTTGGAAAAGAATGAGGATATCTATTACAAAGAATACAGCGAGGTTTTGATTCACAAACTGGAAGATAAAATGCTGCAATTGAATCAGGCTAATAAACGATTGCAGTCACTTTATCAGGCCAGCCAGGAATTGGCATCCCTTAAACCTCATGGTGAGATGGTGCATAATATCCTATCCGCCATCGTAAAAACCGCCGGGTATCAGGAAGTGAATTATTTCTTTTTTGATCAGCGGGATAACAAATTACATTTATTGGATGCTGTTGGTTTTTCCCAAGGCACGCTTACAGAATTCTATGAACACCTCGTGTTTTCGATTGGGGATGAACGTGGGCTGGTTGGCTGGGTGGCAGAGAAAAAACTGGCCTTGAATATCCCGGATGTGTCCAAGAATCCTAATTGGATTACATTGGACACAGACATTCATTCCGCTTTGTTTGTACCTGTAGTTTATAACGAAAACCTATATGGTGTGCTGGGCATCTTCAGTCAAGAGCTGACTGCTTTTACTGAAGAGGATGAGCAGAATATCTCGGCTTTGGCGAATAGTATGGCAGTTACCTTTGAAAACAGAAAAGCAGAAGAAAAGATTCATATGCTAAACAGTCTACTGGAACGACGGGTATCCGAGAGAACCTCTCAATTGGAAGGTTCGAATCGGGAATTGGAATCCATTGCTCAATCGATATCCCATAATCTTCGGGCACCTCTGAGAGCTTTGGAGGGGTATTCTCAGATTTTATCCAGGGAATACAAAGATCTGCTAGGAGATGAGGGTAGGCGTTTTCTTGAGATCATTGCCACCAATGCTAGAAAAATGGACCAAATTATCAATAATATGCTGGAAATATCGAGAGCAAGCGTTAGAGAAATTACATTGAAAAAGCTTAATATTGAAAAAATGATCGAGAGTATCTATGCTGAAACTGCTTTGCCTGAGGAACAGGAGAATATTCAATTTAATTTCAAACCCTTGGATGTGTCCTATGGTGATGAAAATCTGATCCGTCAGATGTGGACAAGTATCATCAGCATGGCAGTGAAGTGTGCCGTATCAACTACTGAACCAAAAATTCATATTGCTTCTCGAATTGAAAAGGGCATGGTGGTCTATTCCATTAATAATAATGGTCAAATTTTAGATGTGGACCGTCTGAACCGTCTTTTTATTATGAATCACTGGGAAATTTTGGATCAATCAGATGATTCTTGTGAATTGGAATTAGCCATCGTGCAACGAATAATTAAACGTCATCATGGCAAAATATGGGCAGAAAATTGTCCTGATGGAGGTGTCTGTGTAACATTCACCTTGCCCGCCAGCTCTTCCAAACAATGACGAAAATGATTTGTGTTTTCATACTTGCAGCTATTTGATTACTTCTGTTTAAATTTCGAAGTGCTGACTAAAGGGCAGGAGCGCATTCTGGTTTTCGGATGTATAGCTGCGGGTGATATAGCTATTGTCAGTCAGGGTAAGAGATAATGTCACAGGGTTATCAATTGTGATATTTTTAATATGCTGAATAGGAATAAACCTGCGGATACCGCCATAGCGAACCCCTCGATTTTCCAGGCAGCGTTCATCATCCCATAGGAGGATGAGTTCATCCTTTGTTAAAATCGTCATGTGTGCCAGGGTAGTCGAGTGAAATAAAGCCTTTCCAAAGATGGTCAATCCAGCTGTATGAAAGGCGGGCTGCCATAAGCTGTCACATACCATTTCATCGGGCAATAAACTTTCCTTGGCAAAATAGTTGAATTTGAAATCGGCTGGCACTAATGCCTGCCTCAAGCCGGTTTGATCCTGAGATTGATGAGGGGATAATGGACGAATTTTTTGAAGCAATGGTTCATAATGGCGCGCAGTAGCCGCGTTGAATGTGAGGATCATTTTCCTCGTCTTTGCACCCGCTGATAAGTCCCGTAATGTAATCCATGAGAATAAGAGTGAGTTTCCCATCTCCAAGTCTAACCTTGCGTTTAGCGGCATACACTCCTGGAAGATTTTTTTATTTTGTTTTTCCAATACATATAAGTTCTCTCCGATGCAGGTGAGTAATTTTTCAACCGCTTTATGCCATCGGTTTTTCATCGGGGGAGCAATCAGGGTATAGGGAAAAGACTCACACTGATTCAATAATTTATTGAACTCAAATAAATACTCTGCGGGAACTTCTTCAATAGAGGAGATTACCCTTGTCCAAGTTAACATGGTTTGGACAGAACCGGTCATTTTTGGTTTTTCTAGATCAATTGGATTAGGCAAAGATACCTCTCGGGTTTTGTAAATTGATGTGGAATATTCTAAATGCACAGGGTTTTAAAAATAATTGGCTCTACTTCCACCAGGTACATGGAATACGCCATATTTGGCTGCCAGCGCATAATATTTATTTGCTAATACTGGATTTTCCAAAGTTTCAAGCGACTGTCCCAGATTTACATACAAGGACCCTAAAAATGGAGTCACACGAGGATCTTTGGATCGCAGGGCATGAGATAAGGCGGTACGATTCCATGCAAACCGCTCCACAGGGGAGGATTGATACCGGGCTAAATAATGGGCAGCTATGCAGGATTCAAAGTGATCCTGTGCCAGCTGCCAGGCTCGCTGGACCAATTCATGAGCCTCATCTATCTGACCACGGTATTCAGCTTCGGTACTGGCTATGCATAAATTTATAATCTCATTCGAGGGGTCCATCAGCAACATATTAAAAATCCTGTTTCTACCCAGTAGTGTAACATGGTTCAGGGCAGGGATTTGCCCATAAGATAGAAGGAAATCCCCCAGGAAAAGTAGGGGATTTCCATTAAGTACTCTTCTCGTTTGAACGTAGAAATGATAATTTATTTGGGATTTCCGGTGATTAAACTCGGTAATCCGGAAAATCACGGGTTGCCTAGATATATCCTTTTTTAGCAGGGGCTGTCTAAGAAAAATTATTTTTGTATGAACGTCGCCGCCTTAGAGAAGGAAAAACCTCTAAGTAAAGACCAAAAGTAGCGGCAATTCATGAATTGCCGCTACTTGTTATCCAGCGCATATGCTTCTTCTTAATTGGTGATGAACTAGAATTCCAGTCTGATCCCAATGGGGCAATGATCCGATCCCATCACATCCGGATATATACAGGCATCCTTGAGGTTGTCGCGTAAATCTTCGCTGATAAAAAAGTAATCAATCCGCCAACCGACATTCCGCTCCCTGGCGCGTGAGATGACATCCCACCAGGTATATAGCTCAGGTTCCGGATGAAATTCCCGCAATGTATCGATATACCCCAGTGCTAAAAATTGATCCATCCAGGCTCGTTCTTCGGGCAGGAATCCGGAAGTTTTACTGTTTGCCTTTGGGTGGGCCAGATCAATCTCTTTATGGGCTGTATTCACATCTCCGCAAATTACAATAGATTTTCCAGCCTGACGCCGCTTTTCCACGTGTTCTTGAAAGGCATCATAATAATCCATTTTGTATTTTAGCCGCTCCTTGGATGCTTTTCCGTTGGGATAATAGATGTTGTACAACTCAAAATCCCCATAGTCTGCAATTTGTGTTCGCCCTTCCGAATCAAATAGCTCAATCCCTAAACCGTTTTGGATGGAGAGAGGGGCAATCTGACTGAACAAGGCCACACCACTATATCCTTTTTTTTCAGCAGAGACATAATGTGCCTGGTAACCATCCGGATTAATTAATTCCGCCGGTAATACATCCGGTTGAGCCTTGGTTTCCTGTACACAGAGTACGTCCGGTTTCACCGTGGATAAAAAGGATTGAAATTCTCCTTTACGGTGCACCGCCCGGATGCCGTTGACGTTCCAGGAGACAAGATTGTATTGTTTCATTTTTCCATCCTTTGCAATGCAAAACTTTTCCCAGGATTTCGAAAATCGATCATGGGGTAAAAAACGAATCCAGTCATCCCAACAGCTCTTCCGGCGGTAAGGACAAAATACTGGGTACATCCAAACGATTTAGGCTGATCTTTTCTGTGGGGATTTCCAAGTGATAAAGCTGAAAATCACTGCTTGAGTTTTCAGGTAAATCGAATTCGGTAAAATCAGGCCCCATCCAAAGGGCACGCTTCTGATCCGCTGATAATTGTAAAAATCGTCCATCGAAATCGGCGGCTTGTTTGCCTGAACCAATGAAACTGTTGGCCGGATTGTACTTTTGATTAAAATAGCGCTCCAAGGCCAAACGTTCATCGTAGGGTTGAGCCTGAATCATTGCTACCACCCGATGCAGAGTCGGATTATAAACATGATGATCCTGAAGCAGCCGTCTACGTACGTTATCACTTTGTCCGACATAATCCAGCGTCCTGTTATAAAAAAGGAGATATACCCCGGCGATATTGCGGGGAAGTTCGCTGGCATGAGGTGCAAGGATTACTTTCCAATTCTTCATAGTCAAAGCCTCTAGGGCATCATACCATACTCCAATACCGGATTTCCAGTCACATCCATTAAAAGAATTGATTTTAATATTTTGTTGATATATTGTTTGTGATTTTTTAATATTCCGAAATTATATTAAGGGTGAAATTCTAATCACAAGAGGAGGTAGACCATGTACCGTAGATTTCAACCTAATTCACTCTGGAATGAAATGGATAGACTGCAACGCGAAATGGATCTATTAAACAGTATATTCAGTCCACATCGCCAGGCGTCTGCCCAATCATTCCCTGCCATTAATCTCTGGAGTAATGAAGAGAACGCTGTTGCCACCGTGGAAATTCCGGGTGTAAAAATTGAAGACCTGGATATCACAATAACGGGCGATACACTTTCCTTGAAAGGCTCACGTGAACCCAATGCCACAACTGCAGATGCTGTGAGTCATCGGCAGGAACGTGGTTGTGGACAATTTATGCGCAGTATAAAATTGCCCTTCCCTGTGGAGTCTGAGAAAGTAGAGGCATCCCTTATGAGTGGTGTGCTTCAAATTAAATTACCCCGTGCCAGCAACGACAAACCCAAAAAAATTACCATCAGTACACATAGTTAACTTTGCAAAAGTACAGGAGGTGAAAAATGAGCGACAATATTGTCCAAGTTGATAAAAGCGAAATCATGGATCGAGAGACCGAACAAACACGGGATCGACGTGTTTTTAGTCCCTTTACCGATATTTATGAAACAAATCAGGAAATTCAACTGCTGATTGACTTGCCGGGTGTGAAGGAAAAAGATATTAACATTATGCTTGAAAAGGATATTCTTAGCATTGATGCCTGTATTGAATCCGAGCAAATGGATGGCTATTCGCTTAACTACGCCGAATATGCAGTTGGTGATTTTCATCGAAAATTCCGTCTGACTAAAATGGTGGATCAAGACAGCATCAATGCCTCTTTAAAGGATGGTGTGCTTACTATTACACTGACCAAAGCCTCTTCATCCCAAACCAAAAAGATTGCCGTTCAATCCAGATAAGGCAAGCTTGAGGAGGAAACGATGGCTATAAAAGATCTTTTACCTTGGAATCGTTCAGCCGAAAAAAATGAAATTATCCCGGTTCGTCATGACACCAAAAATGAAATTGATCGAATGGATCTTCCCTGGGATAGATGGATGAATGACTTTTGGAGGGATCCCATCAGCCGATCTTTTGCTGATGAGTCAGCATTCAATCTGCGATCCTTTTCGCCGGCATTTGATCTCAGCGAGTCCGATCTGGAAATTATCATCAGTGCAGATATTCCAGGGCTGGATGTTAAAGATTTCACTATTACCCTGGAAACAAACCATCTGGTAATTGCGGGTGAGAAAAAAATGGAGAAGAAAGAAAAAGACCATACCTATACCCGGATTGGCAGAGTGTATGGTTCTTTTCGGCAATATATCCCCCTCAATACAGCCCAGATAGATGAAAACAAAATCCAGGCAGTCTATAAAGATGGCGTGCTGCGGATCAAGCTTCAGAAAACGGAGAAATCCTCCAATAACACTAGAAAAATACCAATTAAATCGAACTAAATGGATAAAAACAGGCCGATTAAGGCTTGTTTTTATGTAAATGTTATGGGGGATAATGCTCATTTGGCATTATCATTAGGTTCGAATGGCTTATTCTCCAGCAATGAGATTACATTACTGGTATTTCTGGAGGCGGAAAATTCTGATAGCTGTTTAATGGTAGAAAATGAGTTTCACAGTTCTGGTTTATTTTGTTTTACCTATAAGTTCGTTTTTCGCTTGCCTGATTCTGGGAATTAAACTCCTGCGACGGTACAGAGTCATTGGCAGCCGAGAATTTGCCTATGTATTATTGTTGTCCTCTGCCTGGGCTCTGTTCAATGTGTTTGAACATCTGGATATTCAGAACACTGGATTATTTTGGGCACGGATATCCCGAATTCCCATCAGTTTAATTCCTGTTCTTTGGCTGTTGTTTACAGTAAATTATTCCCATCAAAAAAACCTCATCCCCGATACAATCATTGCTTTTTTGTTGATTATTCCTTTCCTGACCAATGTATTCTTATGGTTGCCCGCTACACAACATTTTGTTTGGAGTGGGTATGTGATGAGAATAGTCGACGGCTTATCGTTTTTTGAGACAACAAAAGGGGGGTGGTTTTGGATCTATTTTGGGTATCTTTACGGACTTATTTTTGTGGGTGCGGTTACCGTTATTTTACGATTAGCAAATTCAAAAACAATTTTTAGAAAGCAGGCTTTGGGAATCCTGGGCGGGCTTGTTCTCCCAATTATTGCCAATATCATTTATCAATTTCACATATACCCTTTTTTTGTCGATGATTTAACGGCTACTTTTTTAGGGCTTGCCGGATTAATCACCTACCTTTTCTTGAATCAGACAAAACTATTTGATCTTTTACCTGAACCTCCTACGGCGGTATTTGAAAGCAGTCTGGATGGCATTTTAATTCTAGATCATCAATATCGTATTTTAGCTGCGAACCGGGCTGCGAAGTTATTTTTAAGTTCTACCGGAGATATTACGATTGGCAGTTCTCTTGAAAGTATTATGCCTCAATGGACCGATTATCTTGCCCGTATTCAATCAACGACTGACCAGGAACAAGGATATATATATCTTCGCGGGGAGAGAATACTTGAAATTCGTCTGGTTCTTTTGAATAACAAGTCCATTGACTCAGAAAAAAAAATGCTTTTTATACGGGACGAAACTTTACGTTTACAAGCCCAATATGAAACGGAAATTAATCAAAAGAAATATCAAGCCTTATATGAAAATATGCTCAATGGGGTGATCATCTTTCATACAGAGGACGACGGTGAGACTTTCAGATTACAAACCTTGAATCAATATGCATTGGAAAATCTAAATCTAAAATTGAATGATGTGATCCAACAAAAAGTGGAAGACGTTTTCACTAATGAAAATTTCAAAGTTCTTTGTGAATCCCTTACGCAGGTTCGGTCAAGCTTTGAACCAGCCCATCTTCCTACTATTAAAACGCACGAAAACGGCAATTATAATTGGCGTGAGTTCAGCTTGTACAGATTTTCCAACACAGAAGTAATTGCACTCTATCAAGATATAACCGAAGAAATGTGCGCGAAAGAAAAATTATCCCTCACCAATAGTGAATTGGAAAATTATGTTGAACAATTGGAGAAATTTTCCACTGAAGTATTAGTTCTTAATCAATTCGGACAACAATTACAAACTTGTTTAGATTACGAAGATACTGCCCAAACAATCCATTCGTATACCAACAGACTTTTTTCCAATCAGAAAATTCAATTGTTGATATTTGATTTATTTCATGAAACATTCATTTATTCAGATTACGGAGAAAACAGCGAATTTATCGATGATTTTTTGAACAATGAGCTTATCAAAACGCTGCCTTACAATAGTATACGTGAATTTTCGATACAGGATTTTGAATCACAAAAAATCCAGCTCAAGCAAAAGGTGAAGAATTTGCTGGATACTCCCTATCTGTTTTATGTATGCCGTTTCGGAAATGAAAAATTGGTTCTGCTTATTCTGGAAAATTCCACACCAGGGATGAGTCAAAAACACCGTCAGCATTTATCCTCTATCTTTGAACGCGTGGTATTGACTCTTTCAAACATTGATTTAAAGGAACAGCTTATTTATCAGGCACTGCATGATGAAACCACAGGGTTTTATAATCGCCGTTATTTAGCGGATTATTTACCTCGCGAAATTCACCGTGCTGAACGTTATCATCATAATCTCTCTTTGATTATGCTGGATGTGGATTATTTTAAACACTTCAATGATAGTTACGGGCATCTCCTTGGTGATTTTTTGCTGGAAAAAATTAGTTCAGTCATTTCTTCCTTGTTAAGGAAAAGCGATCTTTCTTTCCGATATGGTGGAGAAGAATTTCTATTAGTTTTGCCGGAAACAACTCTAGAGGAAGCTGAGCTGAAAGCACAGACAATTTGCGAGGCGATCAGCAATCTGGTTATTGACTGGCAGGGTACTCCATTAGAAAAAATAACCATCTCAGGTGGAGTGAGCAGCTATCCGGAACACACTCAAGTTCCAAATGAATTGACTAGACAGGCTGATCTTGCCCTTTATCAGGCAAAAGAAAACGGGAGAAATCAAATTAAAATTTATACTCCCAGTATAGTTCCTTAAACTGCCATATTTTTTCCCAGATGAGACAAATATCACATTCAAGCCCTTCGGAACGCTGTACAATATCCATGTAACTTGAAAAATTTACTAGTATTGGAGGATCTGATGAGTGAATACATAAACAATACCGAAAAACGAAAAGGATTAATAAAAGACCTGCTAAAACAAATCCATGCCGGGACTCCCGTTGAGGCATTAAAAAATGAGTTTTCAACTTTACTGGAAGAAACAAATGCAGCTGAAATTACTCAAGTAGAGCAGATGTTAATTGAAGAAGGGATGCCGGCAGAGGAAATTCAACACCTCTGTGATGTGCATGTGCTTTTATTCAAAGAGACCTTGAATGAAAGCCAATCCCCTGAAACCGTGCCGGGACATCCTATTCGAAATTATCTACTCGAAAATCAGGCTATCCGTTCCAGGCTTGAGGCATTGGCCACATTGAACAAGCAGTTGGATTCAACGCCTACGTTCGAGAAAATTCAAGTTTTAAAACAACTTATCCAAACGATTGCCACCTTTGAAAAACATTACGCCCGCAAGGAAAATATCCTCTTTCCTTATCTCGAAAAGAAAGGCTTTGCCGGACCCAGCACCGTGATGTGGGGTATTCATGATCAAATTCGCCTGGAATGGAAAAAAGCACTTCAATTAATTGCTCAGAATCCCAACACCCTCATAACCAGTGCCGTGGAATTGAAAAAAGCAAACCAATTGTTTGCTGAAAAAATGCAGGAAATGATCTACAAAGAAGAAAAGATTCTCTTCCCGGCAGCTATTGAACGTCTCACGGATGAGGAATGGCTGCAAATCGCTGCCCAGGAAGCGGAGATCGGTTATTGTTTTATTCAACCGGAATCCACGATTAACCAAGAAACAGTCGTAAAGCCGCAAACTCAACGGGTATCCGAGGGACAATTTTCATTGGATACCGGGCTATTTGAACCTTCAACAAATTAATCTCATGATCCGTGCATTGCCTGTTGATATTACTTTTGTCGATGAAAATGATGAAGTAAAGTTTCTTCTCCTTAACCAAAGGATCGGGTATTTCAACGATCCCCCGCCATTATTGGCAGGAAGGTACAAAATTGTCACCCGCCTCAAAGTGTGGACAAAGTTCAAAAAATTCTGCAAGATTTTAAAAGCGGAATTCGCGATGAAGCCGAATTTTGGATTCAAATGGGTGAGAAATTTGTAGTAATTACCTACTATGCATTGAGAGATGAAAAGGGAACTTATCGCGGCACGGTGGAAGTATCCATGGATGCAGCTCATTTGCGCGGCTTAAAAGGCGAACGACGTTTGCTGGATGATTAAATAATACCTCTTCATTTGCTGAGGCTGTCTCTTTCCGGGGGATGGCCTCTTTTTTCACATGATTTGAACTTTGATTTCGAAAAAGGATTGGTACAATTACAAACGAACAAGAATTCAGGAATGATTATGCAAATCATCCGCTGATTGGATTTTATCTGCATAATCCATTGATCTATGACGAATAAAAACATTTATCACATTTTAGGGGTAGCATACGACGCAGATCAAAGTACTATTGAAATTGCTTACCGTCAATTAGCCCTGCTTTATCACCCGGACCGAAACCACGCCAAGGAAGCGGCTTCCCTTATGGCGGAGATTAATCACGCCTATGAAATTTTAAAAAATGGGGAACGTAGAAAGAAATATGATCGCGAACATCTCTTTCGGAAACCCGTTCGCACTCCCTCGCACCAATAAAACCGATCATTAATCAAAGGACTGGGAATCCTACGTTCGAGATTGATCACCCGGTACAGATACAAGCATTTCTTGTTGAACTGCATTATCATCTCTATGCCATAGGTTTGGATGCCGTCATCTCAGTGTTGCCGGCCAAAACCATCCGATGGGTACAGGAAAAACCAAATTGGATTGCCGGCGTGATAGAGCATCAGGGGAAAGTTTTACCCGGCCAGTGATTTGCGCGAATTGCTTGATCTCAGTTTGCCTGAAACAAATGAACCCGAGCCTATTCTACTGTGCCGCATTCAAGGCATGGAAATTGCGCTAAAAATTGATAAAGCGATTAGAATCACATTGGTTCCCGCGAATCAGCCATAAAAGCCGTACCCAGTTTGAGATGAACAGACTACTTTAGTTTTGTTAATGGTTTTTTCTTGGAGGGGGATCAAGTAATTCTTGTTCCTGAACTTGGATGGTTTATTTACGCCCAGTCAGTGGAACGAATTGAGGTAATTTCACGACCGCTTACGATTGACCTAGCCAATCATGGTATGAAGTCGAGCATACGTTCCATTGAGAGCCATCAGTTCTTCATGTGTTCCCTGTTCAATAATATGGGCATGATCCATCACCAAAATAATATCCGCATTCACAATCGTGGACAGGCGATGAGCGATTGCAAAGGACGTTCTTCCTTTTAGCAGCACCTTTAATGCTTCCTGAATGACAATTTCTGTTTGGGTATCAATACTGGAAGTGGCTTCATCCAGAATCAGGATGCTGGATCGGCAATTAATGCGCTCTGGCAAATGAAATCAACTGGCATTGTCCCAACGAAAGATTCCCGCCGCCTTCACCGACATTGGTGTTATAACCCTGATGCGATAAACCGATAATGAATGCATGCGCACCAACTGCCTTGGCAGCTGCTTTCCACTTCTTCATCGCGTGGCATCCAGTTTGACCAAAACGAATATTTTCACGAATGTTATCCGAGAATAAGAAAGGGGTCCTGAAGGACAATCCCCATTTGTTGCGTAAACTCTGCTGGGTAACCTGGTACGAATATCCATATCATCCAAACGGATTTTGCCTGTCAATCGGATCAATAAAACGCGAAAGCAATTTTACCAGGGTAGATTTTCCGGCACCTGTTTCGCCCACCATCGCTACGGTTTGACCGGGTTGACGTTAATTGAATATGGCTTAGATACTGCTCGCCATCTTCCTCATAACGAAAACTGACATCATCAAAAACAACTTTGCCCTGAATAGGAGGCAATTCGATTGCTTCAGGTAAATCCTGAACGACAACATCTTCCTGTAACAAGCTTACAATTCTTTCGCCGCTGGTCATCGTCCGTTCAAAATTATCATAGCGCTGGGTTAGGTCCCGGATAGGATCAAAAAACGATTGATGTAGAGCACGAAAGCCACCAGAATACCTGGGGTGATCTCCTGCCCAGGCACCGCTGCCCCGCCAAACCAGATCACCAGTCCCATGGCGACACTTGCCCAGGAAATCCACAGCCGGGAAAAAAAGTGATATGGTTCTTACTACATCCATGTTGGCATCCAGATTATATTTATTGACCACCTGATTAAAATGAGTGTAGTTGGTTTGTTCGCGTGCAAAGGATTGTACCACCCGGACGGCATTGATGTTTTCAGCCAGGACAGAGTTAACCCATGTCATTGCGACACGTGCTTTTTGATACCCCCTGCGGGCATAAATACGGAATATCACTGCGAAAGGCAATCATGATCGGCAGTACCGTGAAACGTCAGCAGGGACAATTTAACATTCATGGAAAGCATGGCGACAAAGGATGCCCAGCCAAAACAAAAAGATCTCTCGAAAGATTGCCAGTAAGGACCAGATGAGAAAATCACGCAGAACATTTACATCATTGATCACCCGGGTAATTACGCGCCCCACACTGAAACGGCTGAAAAAATTCAAGGAGAGACACTTGAAGATGGGCAAATAACCGTTTGCGAAAATCATAAATGATGGATTGTCCTACCCGCGACATGAGGGAAAAGCGAAAGTAGATCGATGCCCATTGCACAAAACTTACCAGGACATAATAAATCACAGATTGAAGCAAGCGCTGGGGATTCGCAGCGGTGATACCATCATCTAAAGCCATCTTAACAAAATAGGGACCAGCTACCAGCGTGACAGCGGTCAACAAATTGAGAAACATGGCAAAGGAAATTTGCCAAAAATAGGGACGAATCATTTCCCAAAGCGTGCGTATAACATCACGATTGTAAATAGTGCCATAGACATTATCCAACTGTTTGGGAGGCGTAGTATCCGTGTTTATCGGCTCAGGGTGGGAGGGGATGGGTGTAGTTTGCGTGCTCAATTTTCCTGCTCCCTTAATTGCAATTCATAAATGTCACGATACAGGCCATTAAGCGTCAATAATTCCTGATGTGTCCCACGTTCTGCTATCTGCCCATTCTCCATTACCAGAATTAAATCTGCTCTGCGAATCGTGCTTAACCGTTGGGCAATCACGAAGGTGGTACGACCTTCCATTAACTTTGTCAGGGCTTCCTGTATCATTTTTTCGGTTTTCATATCCACACTGGAGGTGGAATCGTCCAGAATAAGAATGCGCGGATCCAATAAAATAGCCCGGGCAATGGCAATTCGCTGGCGCTGGCCTCCAGACAGGGTTGTGCCGCGCTCACCGATCAAAGTAGCGTATTGATCCGGCAGCTCCATGATGAAATCATGGGCTTGTGCTGCTTTGGCAGCCGCAATGATATCCTGCATTGTGATATCCGGTTTTCCATAAGAGATGTTTTCATGAATGGTGGCCGAAAACAGCAGGGAAGTTTGTAACACAATCCCGATTTGTTTACGCAAGGTTTCCAAATCCAAGAGGCGGGTATCGAAACCGTCAATACGCACCGATCCCTGATCCACATCGTAAAATCGGGGGATTAAATTAACCAGGGAAGTTTTACCTGATCCGGTTGCGCCGATCAATGCCACTACCTGGTTTGGCTCGATGACCAAATTAATATTCTCTAATGCAACTGTTGATTCGCTAGCATAACGTAAACTGACATTCTCAAAGGCCACTTTACCCCGCACATTATCCAACGGAATGGCATTCTCAGGCGACACAATTTCAGGCCTGGTCTGTAACACTTCGAAAGTTCGTTTGATGCCTGCTGCCGCTTCGCTGCCCTGATTGACCAACCAGGAAAGCTGTTGTGCCGGCTCAGCAAATAATAATAAATAACTATTAAATGCCACCAGTTCACCCAGGGTTAATTGTTTTTGAATAACCATTTGCCCGCCAAACCAGAGAATTAAAATAGTCACCAGGGCGATTAATAAATTGGTTGTAGGCACCACCCTGGCAAATTCCTGGATTGTACGAATTTGGGCGTTATACAATTTGCGGTTTGAAAGATTAAAGCGCTCGTTCTCAAAGTTTTCACGGGCAAAAGCCCGCACAACCTGTGCGCCGATTACATTTTCCTGTAAACGGGAGGAGACTTCCCCCATGGTATCATCGACCACATAAAACAAGTTGCCGACTCGCTGACCGAAAGAGATGGTCATCCGCAGCATCGGTAATACGGGCAGCATGGCGATCAAAGCCAGCTTCCAATTGCTGATGAAAAGAATAATGGTCACCCCAATCATCAGAACAATCACCTGCAGCAGATTCATTAATCCGCTGGCAGTAAAGTTCTGGATCGCACTTACATCCTCGATGCAGCGGCTGATGAGCTGTCCGCTTTGCACTGCATCATGATAACTGAAAGGTAAGTGTTGGATGTGATTATAGAGTCGGTTACGCAGATCATAGGCTATTTTATGGGCGATACCGTGGGTTCTGAAAATTCGCCGGTTGATTAAAATAGCCTTAATCATTCCCAGCCCAATGACAAGGAGCGCTGCCTGCAAAAGGAAGCTGCGCTCCTTCTGTACCAGGCCTTGATCAATCACCTGCTCAATAATCTTTGGCAGGACCATATCAATAGCTGTGTAGGCGAATAATAGACCAGTGGCAATCAGGAGGGAATATCGATACGGGTGAATCAATGACCGCAGTTTTTCAATTGGAAACATAAATTGCTCGCTACAATGATAATAATTTCGAGAAGAACTCGAAAATAGGTGTTATTTTGAATTATACAATACTTTTTCGGCACCTTTAAAAAGAACCTGATCATGTTATGATCAGGGAATATATTTATCCGGTAGATTAGAGGTGCATCATTAATACAGCAAATTTTATTCCGGCTTTTGTGACCATATTTTTTATCCTTGGCCTGGGATTTATCGTTCAGAAAAAGAAGCCTTTCAGTTCCGAAGCTTTAAATCAGCTCTCGACACTTGTTGTTAGCGGCGTAATGCCTTTTTATGTCTTTTACACTACAGCTACCAATACGACTCTGCAGCTGCTCAATAAAGCGCCCCTGTTGATTCTGGTGGGTGCTCTCATCCCCTTCGCCACATTCCTGGTTGCCCCCCTTTTCGTAAAATTGATGAAAGTCCAGCCTTTGCAAAAAGGGTCGTTTACTTTTTGTTTGATGTACGGCAATACCGCTTTTTTGGGTATTCCCATCTGCAGTCTGCTTTTTGGCTCAGAGGGCGCTTTTTATGCGGTAATGTATAATTTTGGCATCACCATGGTCATTCTGTCATTTGGTGTGTGGACGTTAAGCGGCGGGGGGAAAAACACTCTGCGAAATCTCCTGGTCAATCCCCTCATCTGGAGTATGATGGCTGGGATTTTGATTGCGGTCAGTGGAATTCATCTTCCGGAATGGGTAATTAACCCCTTATCCACCATTGGCAATTCCACGCTGCCGATCGCCCTGCTGGTTGCAGGTGCCCAAATCGGAAACATCCCGCTTGAAAAAAATGGCTACACTCCCTCGGTTATTTTTGTAACGATGAGCCGTTTACTTATTGTTCCTGGAATTCTAATCCTGATCTTTTTCTTGCTGGGCTGGCATGATACCGAACATCAGGTTATGGTACTGCAAGCAGCCATGCCGGTCGGTATTGCCTCCACGATTCTGGCTAATCGATATCAGGCGGACGGACATTTTGCAGCCATTGCCACTGTGTGGACTACTTTATTGGCTTTGATCAGTCTGCCGCTGATTGCTTTTCTTTTCTTCTCTTAAAACAAAAACAGGCCCAAAAGCCTGTTTTTCATGATCTTATGCAGTAACCAGTTCGAACATGTCCTTGGTTACGCCGCATTCCGGACAGGTCCAGTCTTCCGGTAAATCTTCAAAGGGTGTGCCTGGAGCAACACCGCTTTCCGGATCGCCTAAAGCAGGGTCATAAATATAATCACATGCCATACAAGCCCATTTTTCCATTGGTATACCTCCATAAATCAATATCAGTACTAATGTTATAGCTGATTATTCCCATTTGGGCAATCCCTGCCCAAAAAACTACTCGGGTTTCAGGTGTTTTTTTGGATATAATTAATCTGCTATTGTTGATCACCTCAGGATCCAAAGGAGTTTCTAGTGCGGCAATCCACCCCCTTGCATCGTCCATTTGTGCGGACGATATTAAAGTCATTGATTCATGTGGCCTTTTCTGCAATAACTGATTTTCGTGTTTTTGGAAAAGAAAATATTCCAACCGAAGGTGCTGCCCTGATTGTTTCCAATCATTTTAATTATGTGGATCCGGTGGCGCTGATTCAGGCTTTTCCACGACGTTTGGATTTTATTGGGGGAACCGAATTGCCTAACTCACCTCAGATTGTCCGTTTCATTCCCCGGATGTGGGGCGTTTACAAGGTACACCGCGGGCGAAGTTCGCGGGATGCATTGATGGATGGGTTGAACAGCTTGAAGAACGGTCGTTTTCTGGCTATCTTCCCTGAAGGCGGCAGTTGGGCTACTGTTTTGCGCCCGGCTCGTCCCGGTACGGCATTACTGGGCGTACGCTCCACGGCTCCCATTCTTCCTGTGGGGCTGGATGGTTTCTCAACCATGTTTCCCCTTACAGCGGGTAAACGGCGAACCGTCACGGTCAGGATAGGTAAACCTTTCCATTTGATTAACCCTGGTGAAAATAAACGGATAGATCGGGAACACCTGGATGAGATGGGGCATATTATGATGCGGAAAATAGCTGAGCTGATTCCTCCCGAACAACGCGGTTATTATTCCGATGATCCAGCCATCCGCGAAGCAGCCAAAGGAACGGAAATTTATCCGTGGGATACTTTAGTAGAGTCCTGAGTTCTGTTTGATTTTTATTGGATTGTAAGTAATTGAAACGAAATTTTACAGTTTCTTTTCATGTTATCAATTGGTTATGAGGTAAAACAACGGGTTTCTTAAAGCGGAAAACCGGGGTACGAAAACGCCATAGAAATATTGTCAGCCTGTATAATGGAAGAAATCACTTTTTGCTCAACACACATCATCGTCAATTTGCAGGACACCTTGCATACCGGCTAAATGAATCATGGAGATAAAATGGACACTTTTCTCGATTTTCTTAACACTGCGGAAATCACAGAATTAACAAAAATAACAAGTATTGACGAGGCATTGGCTGAACGAATTCTGGCTGCCCGTCCGTTTCAAACTGAGCAGGATGTAGCCAAAATCAGCGGCCTGAATGAAAAGAAAGTAGCCAAGATGAAAGCCGATTTTGAAAAATCGGATCAAATTATCTATATGTCCAATCAGACTCCTGCCCGCATCCCAGATAAGACCCACGCCAATAATACAATTCTTACTATAAAAACTGAAGCATCCCAGGAAAACACACAACCTATTAAAAAGAATGGGGCAGGGCACTGGTTTGGACGCGCATTAACGTATCTGTTTGTAACTGTTCTGATCCTGATTATCATGGGCGCATTGGGTGCCGGCGTTTATTATGGTGTACCTTATTTTTACGAAAAAATTGTAATGCCGATTGAGCTTAATACCGTACAAATTGCCCAGATAGCCACACAACAGGCAGCTGATTTAACCGATATGCAAACCATCGTCAATGAGCTGCAAACTCAAATTGATGCTTTACAAAGCCGCAATGATGAAATGGGACTTTCCATTGCTGCCCATACAGAGAGTATCACCAAACTTGAAACCTTGCAGGGTGACCTGGAACTTGCTCTCGCCCAACAGAATCAGGAATTGAGGGATACGCTCACTTCGCGTCTTGAATATGATCTTATGGTAACTCGAGCCATCGAGCTGCTTTCCCGGGCGAATTTATATCTCTCGCAAAGTAATTTTGGATTGGCCAGAGAAGATATTCATAGTGCTTACAGCCTGTTAACCACATCGCAGAACCTGGCCTTGAGCAAGGAAAACCGCTTATTTCTGCAAACGGTTAATCAGCGATTGGAATTTGCCCTCAATAATCTTCCTGCTTATCCTGTCGTGGCGTCCAATGATGTGCAAATAGCCTGGCAGTTTTTGGTGGATGGCGGTGTACCAGTGGAGGCTATTCCAATTCCCTTGCTCACTCCCAGTTTTACCCCTTCCCCAACGCCTACCCCGATTATCATAACGCCTACCCCGGATATGGGAACACCCACTTCGTATGTAACGCCTACTGCGAATTGATTCAATGCGTAAATAATAAAAGCTGTATCAGGTGTTTTCCTGATACAGCTTTTTTGTTTAATGCAGATAGGTTTTTAATCACACGGCCAATAACCGCAGCCTATATATTCCAATCGTTTCTCGATATCCGTGATCATGTAACCCGGCTCCACCCACAAACCATAGTGGGCGCCGGTGGCTTTATCGGCAACGTTGGGATGGGCAATGTTGAAATTTACAAAATTAAAGACCAGGGTCAGGCCCAGCATCCAAATCAACACTCTGGGTTTGGATTCAAACGCAAATCCGCACAAAATCAGCCAGAAAGGCAGGGTAGGTAAGAGGTAAGAAGGTTCCGTGGGAATGTAGAGGTAAAAAGCTTCCATGATCACGATTACTGCCAGACAGGCCAGCGGCAGCCCACCGTGTTTGGGTTGGGTCAAGTTCTTCCCTTTTCCGATCAAACGTAGCCCCCCCCAGAGTAGAAGGACAAAAACAAACGGACTCCAGAAATAAATATTTTTGTACACAAAACGGCCCAGGCGCAGATAGGGTGTCCAATATTCCTGCCCGCCCACTGAGGCGGAGAGGAAGGTGGTATGCCATTCTGCAAAATCCGCCGAGGGCAGATAGAAGCTTAATCCAAAGATAGCACCCACCGCTGCCGTCTGAACAATCTGCCAGCGTTTTTGCGGCATGCTGAAGAAAAACCATAAGATAATCACTACTGCGATTAATGAGACAGTCAATCGCGAGCCGACCGCCAGCGCAAATGCGGCCCCGGCAGTAAAATACCTGCCACGCAATATCTGTAGAATGCCCAGAAAAATAAAACCTATCGCAAAGAAATAATCCATGGTGCAGGTGGCATTCACCCAGAAATAAGGCTGCACCATTAATATCAGGGTCAGGAGTTGATAATGAGGCACCTCATATTGCCGGCATAAACGCATAAAGACATACAGGACCAGCAGTGCCATGCCCATGCTGGCCAGGTTGGTCAGTATGGAGCCGCCGATGGCGTTAATAAAATAAGTCAAACTTTCGTAGACCAAAAAGCCGGGTACCCGCGAAGGCACATAATCCAGGGTTTGAGCAAAATGCTGCCCTGTCCAGAGGACATTGTAGGAGTCGTAATCACTGCCATAGCCGAGAAAGAGCAGCGGCACATACAGGATCAGAGCCAGAAGGATCAGGTGAGTATCGGTGAATTTCTTATGCATGTGTACCCGCACGGTTTGGAATATAAAGCTGGCTTGATTATATCCGGGAATTTTTCTTTGCAGGGTGTGAATATCCGATGATTCTGTCATTACCTGGAATTAGTAGGGATAGTGGAAAACAAAGGGGTGTGGTCTTTGCTTGATGGAATTCAGAGGGTATGATGGCGCCAATGAAGCTGGTGTGTTTTCCGGAGTTTGACGGTAACCTTTGGCTAAGTCGGGACTCTCCACTTCTGCCAGGTGATATTACTCACGCAGGTTCGACGTTGCAGCGTTACTTCATGTGCCTGGGAGAATGCCTTACAATCACCTCACAACCCACGGTTTGATTCCTGTTTGTTATCCTAAAAAAAATTATCCGGTGGTATGATTGATCTTGTCAGTGTAAAGAATTATCGGGGGTAATGATCCTCGATTTGTAGAGTAACTGGCTGTGCTCAGCTTGGGAATTTGCAATTTACGCAAAGTGGGTAATTATTTTGTGACGAAAGAACCATTTCATTGAAGTAGTCCTATTTGCTCTGGTTAGTGTTTTGAAGAAGAAATGATTTGTTTTCAAAATTCTAAACAAAACAGATTTCTTACCCTGTGATAATAAAACTACAGCTAAATATAAGACCCAATTCATCGTTAAATTTGGGGAAATCATCCTACTAAAGCTCAATGGGGTAAAGTTTTCATGTCAAGTCATAATAAATCACGTTTAGCCAAAGCCCGAAAAACTTTCTGTTCGGTATTGCTTGTTTTGGTTACCATCTACCTGAGCACTGAGGCTCCATTTCGGGTTGTTGTGGCGATTTCGCAGAGCGCATCCTCTGCATTAATCATTCAAGAAAATGATCACGGTAGTGGAAAGCTCAATTTTGAGTTATTAGCCCAAGTTGAGTCAACTGAAATATTTACAGGGACAGCAACGTCTACGGCTACGGACACGCCCACCCCAACTTCCACAGATACGCCAACAATCACTTATACACCAACAGACATTCATACGCCGACATTGACCTTTACCATAACCGACACGCCAACAATCACGCATACACCAACAAATATTGATACGCCAACATTGACATCTACCACAACGCAAACACCGTCAATCACCGATACGCCAACGGCGACAAATACAATTTTCATTCCATTTACAAGCACCAATATTGTCGTGAATACTCTGACTGCTACAAAGAAAGCCATTGGTTATGATTCAAACTCAGCTACACCATTGGCAATATTTAACCTGGTTTCCACACGGACCGCCGTTACACCCTCGATTACAACTACAACATCCGGTATTAAAACTGCAATTCAAACAAAAACACCCAGCCTGACTCCAACCCTTGAGGAAAAAATACCATCTCTTGCATTCACCCCAACGAGTGTAATTGGTGCCCAGCAGGAAAATAAATCTCCCATGACGTTTTGGCAGGTGTTGGGAATTGGATTTACTGCGCTGGGTTTTGGCGGTTTGGGCTTTTTCCTTCGTAAGAAAAAGTAATTCTTTTTCCTCCTACCTGGCCATTTCCTCAATTTTTTGCAGGATGATATCGCTGATCCAGACGGCGATCTGTTTTTCCTGGAGCGGATCGGCATCTATAAAGGCATCGGGAAAGGTGAAGCTCACCACCAATCCAAGATAGGTAACGGTCAAGATTTGGATCTGGTTTTCAAGATAGGAAGAGCGCGGTAATAAATCTCGAAAATAATTCGTGATTTTGTCACGCGTTCGCAGACGTAGTTTTTCCAGGTTCTTTTGAACCGCTGTCAACCCATCTGATTCAATGAGGAGCAACTTAAGAATTGCTTGATGCGGACTGATCCAGCGAAGCATGGAGAGGGTAAATTCCTCCAATGCCATTTGCGGATTTTCGCTGTCATCCAACAGCGATAAATCCAGATTCTCCAGCGGAACGATCATTGTTAAGACCTGTTCAACTAAATTCTGTTTGGATTCAAAGTGACGGTAAATGGTAGCCGTGCCCACGCCTGCTTCCTTGGCGATGCTTTCGATAGTTGATGAAGCAAAGCCGCGGGAGAGGAAAATGGTGTGCGCTGCCTTTAAAATTCGTTCTGACACCTCCGGGGGGAGACTTTCTGCGTTTGTTTCTCCGTTGTAATGAAGATACTGATTGAAAAGCTCTTTCCGGCTGCCGTAGATACGATAGAGAGTAGCACGTGAGATGCCGCTTTTTGCAGCCAGGATATCCATGGTGATGGAATCCAAGGGCATTTGTAGGCGCAAGCGATCCATAACCGGGTAAATTCTGTTGAATTCCATAGGAAGCCCCTTTAATTAAAAAAAGATACGATAGATAATTATATCCATCGTATCATCTCAATACAAGAGGGTGAAAAGTTAATGTTTTAATAATTCCTGGATGACCCGCCGCATGCCTTCGTTGACATATTCATCCGATAAACCATAACTGATACGCAAATGGTGTTCCAATCCGAAATGCGCACCTGGAACAACATAGGTTTTGTGCTGTTGAATTAGAGTATCCACCAGCTTTCTGGAGGGAATATCCTTGTGGTACCGCACAAAGACGATGGCAGCTGCTCCAGGCGGGGTAAAACTGAATAAATCCGGATAAGCCTGCAGCTGGGTGATACAGTTTTGATACCCCTTTCGAATCAAACTTCGGGTGCGGGCAAGAAGCCTTGGCCGCACGTCAGTGGATAGGGCAAAGGCAGCCAAATGGTTGCTAAGTTGTGTGGTGCTGATGGTGATGTAATCCTGTCTGGCCCAAATTTGGTCCGCCAATTCTTTTTGTGTCACTACCCAGCCGATACGCAAACCGGGCAAACCATAGGCCTTGGAGAGACTGCCGATAGCCAATACTTTATCGTAATCCAGCCAGAAGGAACGCGTGACCTCATCGGTCCAGTGTTCCGCACCGGCGTAAACCTCATCCGAGAGGATCCAGGCGTCCACTTTTTTAGCAGCCGAAAGGATCAGGCTGCGTTCAGCGTCCGTGAGAATATGGCCGCTGGGGTTATTGGGATTGCAAATGGCAATCAATTTTGTGTTAGGCGTTACTGCCTGAAGGAAGGAGGCTTCATCCAACTGCCAGCCGTTGTTTTCATCCAGCTCAAAGGTATTAATTTTTAATCCGAGATTTTTGGCCACGCCCCAAATCTGCATATAATTGGGCAACATAATGGCGATCTCATCGCCGGCATCCAGAAGGGACAAAATGGAGGTGAAATTCGCCTGGGCGGCCCCAGTGGTGACGACCACATTATCTTTCGTCGCCCCCGGATAATACTGCGCAATTTGATCCCGTAGCATGGGTATGCCATTGGTTTGTGGATAATTAAGTTCAATATCCATAAAGTATTGCAAAAATACTTCTTCCTGCACCAATTCGCGCATGGTCATGGGGTGGACACCGCTTTCCGACAGATTGTAATCTACCTGGTATTCCCAGATGGACATGAATCGCTCCAATTCAAAGGGGGTGAAGTCTTTATTCATCAAGTTCCTATCCTTCCATCATGATCAAAGCAGTGATTGTTGCATAACATAACGCGCAATGGCTGTATCCTGTACGCCAACGCCCGTTAATTCACAGAGGGTAATTTGTTCTTCATTCGTACGGCCGGGATGCTTGCCTGCCAAAAGCTCGCCCAACTCCCTAACGGAAGTTAAATCAGCCAGGATGCCTTGTTTGAGGGCATGATGCAGCTCACCCAATTGGGCACACTGCTGACGCGCATCGCAAACCATAATCTCCGCATGCTGAAAGATCTGCGCATCCAATTCCTGTTTGTAGGGGGCATCGGCTCCCATACTGGTGATATGCAGCCCAGGATGCAGCCACTCGGCTTTCAGGTAGGGGGAATGGCTGGGGGTTGTGGTGACAACCAGATTACACTGCTCAACCAGGCTACGAGGATTGTCATGCACAATTACCGGCATATTCATTTCCATGCTTATTTCTTGCGCATAGGTGTTGGTGGACCGCGGATCGATGCCGTAGACATGCAGTTCATTAAAGGAGCGTACCAATTGCAGGGCACGGATTTGATAGCGAGCCTGCATCCCGCTGCCGATCACTCCCACCACTGTATGCTGCGGGGCAAGTACCTGGGCTGCCAGGGCGCCTGCCAGGGCGGTCCGCAGATCAGTCAGGTAGCCGTTATCCAATAGAATGGCTTGCGGTTCCCCGGTAACCGCACTGAGAACCAGCATCAAGCCGTTACCGGTGGGCAAGCCGAGAGCGTTGTTCTGAAAAAAACCGGAAGCGACTTTGATGGCGAAGCTGTCCCAACCCTGAATGACTGCGGTCTTTACATCCACCTCCCCTTCCACCGCTGGAAAATCAATCCGCAGTGCCGGGGGAAGGTTCACTTCACCGGCGGAGAGACGGATAAAACCTTCCGCGACGGCCTGCAAGGCCTGCGGCGACAACCTTGCCAGATTGCGAATCTGTTGTTCATGCAATACCACTGGGTTCAAAAGCACCTCTCCTTAGGTCAACAGCTAAATTACTTTCTCCGATAGTTGTAAACACTGGCGCGGGAAAGTTGAAGAAGCTCACAGATTTCTTCTACTGCGCCGCGCAGGTTAAAGACCCCGTTCGAATCCAATGCCTGGATGAGCTTTTTTTTGCGTGCTGCGGATAATTGGGCAGGCTGGTCTTGTTCAGGGCCTTCCAGCATGGACTGGATGGCTTTGTGAATCAAATCCTGTACATCCGTAGCAAATGAGTTCTCAATCACGAATTGAGGTTCCTGACGTAGGGGTTCCATCATAGTTTCCAATAGGGCATGCACATCCTGAAGTTTGCTGTAATCCATATTGATGCACAACGCGCCAAGAGGCTGACCATCCCGATTGCGAATCCAGACGGTGGAGGATTGGTAGGTTTTTCGCCCAATTTGGATTTGATAATTAAGTTGGTCAGGTTCGCTTTCCTGCGAATTGTTTCCCAGGAAATTAAGATCCGGCAGGGGTGCGCCCGGTTTTCTGCCACTGAGATTGCCTTCAATGGCAATCACCGAATGATCCAGATCCCGAAAATCATGGATGACGACTTCGCACGTGGGACCAACCACCGCATGGATGGCTTTTGCTAACCGCTGGAGCCATTGGAAAAATTCTTCCAGATTCATTGAAAATTCCATGTAATCTCCAAAATAAACAAAATGTATAAGATTATTATAGACAAAAAGTCTAAGAACGCAAGAGTTGTTAGAATCTTGTTAATTTTTGGGGGAAGGGGTTAGAAATCGCTATAATGGAAAGAAATACTGTTCAGGGTAAAGAAATGAAAGGTAAAATCTTACTTTTTGCGCTTGTTTTAGTGTTAGTGTCTGGCATCAGCGGATTGGGGGGAGCTGTACTGGGTATTTTCTATTACAGTCAATATGCTGATGTGTCGCAGCCTCAAGTGTTATCCGTCAATCCAGTAGATACCACTGCTCAGGATTCAGCCCAATTGATCCAGATTTCGAACACAGAAATTGAAAGCGATATTACCCAGGCAGTGGAGAAAGTAGGTCCGGCTGTGGTGACGGTGGTTGGGACAGTGAGCGGGCAGGTGGATTTTTTTGGCCGCACTTCCGAGTACCAATCCAGCGGCAGCGGCGTGGTGATTTCACAAAGCGGTTACATTTTGACCAACAATCATGTGGTGGAAGGGGCGCAGAAGTTAGTGGTAATCTTAAATGACGGTACGGAATTGCCGGCTGAAGTGATCAATACCGATATTTTTGCTGATCTGGCGGTACTCAAAACCGGCGTTAACCTGCCGGTGGCAGCCGTGCTGGGGAACTCCGATAATCTGAAACCGGGCGAAACTGTGATCACCATTGGTTCCCCTTTGGGTGATTTTCGCAATACAGTAACGGTTGGGGTGATCAGCGCAACCAACCGCAGCCTGGATACCGGGAAGGGCTATCAAATGGAAGGACTGATTCAGACGGATGCGGCTATAAATCAGGGCAATTCCGGTGGTCCGTTAATTAATCTAGCAGGGGAAGTGATTGGGATTAATACGTTGGTCGTGCGGGGAAATGCCACAACGTCCACGGTTGCGGAGGGGTTGGGGTTTGCTGTGCCGTCCAATACGGCCTTAGTGATTAGTTCCCGCATCATCGAGAAGGGATATTTTGCCAGACCCTATTTAGGTGTCCAAACCCAAACCATTAATCCGGCCATCGCCAGCCGCTATAATTTAGGCACGCAGTATGGCGAATATATCATGGAAGTTGTTGCCGGCAGCCCGGCGGATATAGGTGGGCTGCTGCCTGGGGATATTCTCACCCAAATTGGGGAACATCCGATTGATCAGGATACCCCTTTTGTAAATGCCCTATTTGGATATGCAGCCGGCGAACAAGTCGCTGTGAAATTTCTGCGCGGCAGCGAATGGATGGAGACTTCTGTGACGTTGGGCGAATTGTCCGTTCAATAAGTTATGATTCAATATATGAAAAACGCGGGTATTACCCGCGTTTTTTTGATAGGCAACTAGTTAGATTTGTGAAAAACGATGTACAGGTAACATAGCTTGTTACTCTACTTTTACTAACACGCCTCGCACCATGCGCCGGAAGGGGTAGGTTTGGGCATTCGGGTTGTAGCTTTCGCAGGTTACCAGGGTAATCCAATCCAGCTCTTCATGCTGCATTACCGTTTGGGTGTTGCCTGCGGTCACCAGCATGTTCTGGCGTACTTCGTAGGTATAGGTCTGTCCCCAGGCATGGATGGTAAACTGATCCCCATAGGCGAGTGACTTCAAATCAGCAAATACACCGGGTTTATTATCTGCATCCCAGACATGCCCTGTCAGAACTGTGTTGCCTGCCCAGGTTGGATAAGCCGAGCCATCCAGCCAGCCGGCCCGACTGCCCAGCCAGCTTACGTCCCAACTTTCCTGGCTGCGCGGCACACCGACGATGGATATTTTTTGATTCATTTTTGGGAATTCAAGGATCATTCCGGATGCAGTATAGGCTTTTGCAGCAGGCTGCTCCGATAGAAATGTCGTTTGCCCCATTGGAAAACCGGTATTGGGTAATACAATAGCCGATGGAATCACTGGATTGACAATAAAACTTATTTGCGTATCAGCAATACCGTTGTTCAGTTCAATGCCATACAAATCTTCAATAGAGGTCGTACCACACACAAAAAGGCGATACCTACCATCAGGTAGTTGAATACCGCTGTTTATGTTCAAGGTAGCAGTATGAGCAGTGTTATCATAATTGACACTGTCGATGATGATATTCATATCATCAAATGCAACACCGCCGAAACACGAGATTGTATCGAAACTTTCATTCACACCTTCCTCAACCAGCACGTAATTCCCCGTATAATCAGCAGCACCAAATCCGCCGCCTGTCAGGACCTCTTTGTTAAATTGCACACGGAGTGTGTTTGGGGAAACCGTTAATTCGGTCCCATCCATAGGTGATGTGCCTTCGCCATCAACAACCAACAAATCCAGGGTTGTGCCGGAAACCGTAATATCATAGTTTGCTTCGTCACTATCATCATTGATAAAATCCAAATCAAAACGAAAACTGTTTGGAGTATCAATGGTGATGCTAAATTCAAAAGTTGCGCTGCCATGAGCAGGAACACTAAAAGCCGTTGCAGAACCGGGTACAAAATTACTAACGTTTGTAAAATTGCTGGCAATAATATCAGAGACATTGAGAACTTCAGAGCCATTCAAGTTGTCGATTGTATAGGTTAAAGTAATCGTCCCAAAGCTTGGAGAAATGATATCCGTACCGCTGTCCGCAATTGAAGTACCTGCCAAACGTTGAATATCAATTTCCGGTGTAGGAACAACAATGGACACTAAATAATCTTCCACTTCACCATCGGATGCGAATCCGGTAAGTGAAACACCGTTTTCTGTTGTACAGCGAAATCGGGCAAAGGTATTCCCTAAAGAAGCTGCGGCAGGTACACTGAAATTCAGTCTGTTAACTCCTGCCAGAAGAAATTGGTCCGAAAAGATTTTTTCACCTGTCCCTGCCCAGAAACCATTTCCATCAAAATCGATCCAGGCGCTCAAATTACAGGGGGCATTCGCCGTAATGTCGATTGTCGCGTTTTCTCCAGGTACCAAGGCATTTGTAAAAGCAACACCATCTTCATCACCAGCAGTGGAACAAGTACCGTATATAGTATAACCGGCATTATCATCATCTCCGTCGGCTGAAGTTGAGGGGACTCCATCCAACTCGGAATCAACACATGTCCCTAAATAGATAGTGCTGCCTAACAGATGAACAGCTCCATTGCTTCCAACTGTTGTGGCATAAGTATCGGGCGCGTCCCCAAAGTCATAGGTAAGATAGCCGGATAAAGTCACCTGGTTATCTGTACTGGTGGAAGCACTAGTACTATTTCCAGCATCATCTTCAGCAGCATTTGCAGGAATTGAGGCAACGACTGTACCGTTTCCAAAAACCTCTACCTCAACATTATAACTGGCAGTGCCTGTCTGGGTTACATTTACCGAGCCGGTTGGGGAAGTGCCTGCAATATTAATATCAGTATTGTCAAATGTGGAGGGAACGATCGATTCATTAAATTCTACCGTGAAGTGTACCGGCGAACTACTGGTTGGATCACTTTGCGTTGCGGCCTGGTTAATGGTTACAGTGGGTTGTGTATTATCGATAGTGAATACCAAATCAGTGTCAGATTCACCTGAAGGCAACCCAATTCCCGCCAAATTGGTGATATTTTGCGTACCAGATAAATCTAGTCCAATGATTCCATTGAAACCTGCTAAGTCTCCGTTTGAAACAGTAATCAAATATTTACTGGTACTATTCTGGGTGACATTACTGACTATGGCACTAGTAACGGGACTACTATTGACCATAAAATCACTGTTATCGACATTCTGCACTGGTTCATTGAATTGAACAAGAAAAATCAGCGAATCCGCATTGGTAATTTCAGCAGTCGGAGTGTCACGTTGGATTGCATTCAGGATTGGAACCTGATCATATTCATAGGCTCCGATATCCCAGGCAATACCTTGTGGACGTGAAACATCACGCTGATCTGTATCTAAACCGGTAACAATGATCCCGCTATTAATAGCTGGAGAGCCCGGCAGCAAAGCCATGGTTTGGGTTGGCCCGCCATTATTGGCCAATGGGCCGAGGAGTGGGTCAGTAGCATTGGAGGGGGTACCGCAGCCAGAGTGTGTTTCCACCAGATTGTTGGTGTTCCCTGGATCAACAGATCCACTATCATTGTAACAATCCAGGCCTGATGGGCTGTTAGCTACTATGGTGTTCTTGAAACCCAGCAAGCCAAAACTGGAGTTGTAGATGCCGCCACCATAGTTCGTAGCCGAATTGCCGGAAAAGGTGCTGTTGTTCACTTCCAGGGTGTCACTATTAAAGATGCCGCCGCCAATGAAGCTCGCTGAATTACCGGAGATGGTGCTGTTATCTACTGTCAGGGTACCCTGGTTGAAGATGCCCCCGCCGTTGTTCACCGAATTACCGGAGAAGGTGCTGTTATTTACTGTCAGTGTACTCAGGTTGAGGATGCCGCCGCCGCTGTTCGCCGAATTGCCGGAAAAGGTGCTGTTATTCACTTCCAGGGTACTTTCGGTGTAGATGCCGCCGCCATAGTTCGTAGCCGAATTACCGGAGAGGGTGCTGTTATCTACTGTCAGGGTACCCTGGTTGAAGATGCCGCCGCCGGATGAGGTCGCCGAATTACCCGAGAAGGTGCTGTTGTTCACTGTCAGGTTACCACTGGAATTGTTATAGATGCTGCCGCCGCTGTTCGCCGAATTGCCGGAAAAGGAGCTGTTATTCACTTCCAGGGTACCACTATTTAAGATGCCTGCGCCAGTAGTTCTAGCACCACTTTCGATTATAAGATTGTCCAGGGTTACGGCAACACCAAAGTCAATATAGAAAACACGTACCGCCGAATTTCCGCTGATGGAAATAGGAGAAGCCAGCGCAGAGCCGTCAATGCTTACATTCTTCGTGAGGTCCAGGGTGCTGGCAAGGGTGATGGTGCCCCCTGATAAGCTGGCATCAAAGGTGATTGTGTCACCGCTGCTTGCATCAGCGATAGCCTGGCGCAAGGAACCTGCACCACTGTCATTGGTATTAGTAACCCTTAAGGTGGCAGCCTGTACGTTTTGAATGGGTAGAAAGGAAAATAATAAAAAGATCAGAAAAAAGCTCAGTTGTTTGCTCAAGGTGTTCATCAAGGAATGATCCTTCGGGGTGCAGCGATCAATGGATACTTTCTGCTGGTTCACTGAACCCCAATTAGGTGTCTGTATTGACTGAGTAAATTCGTTTCGTAATTGATTTAATCATTTCCCTGAAATAGAAAATTCTTCAACAGCAAAAACATTTTGTTGAAGAGAGGGAAAACTTCTGCAAAATGTGCAGCCAAAAAGGTTGAACCCAAATGGTATAGATAATACCCAGCCCTTAAAATAGATTCTATTGGATTAAGAATACTGCGTCAAGAAAAACAATGAGCTAAAAATACACTGTTCGTTTTTAAGGAAAAAATATTATTTAATCTTTCGCAAATCCTCTTCCACGCCTCGCACTGCCTCTTCAGGGATTAAATCTCCCGCCATCTGAACGATATTCTTCAGGGAAAGGCGCATGACCAGTTTCGCTTGTGGGTGTTCAAGCACTTCACCGAAGCGGTTGCGCAGCATTTTCTCGGCTTGAGGGTTGGCCAACACATCCATCAGGCGGGAATCCATGCTCAGGCGTTGTTTTGTGACCCTTTTTTGGGGATCACCGACGGGTCTTGTGATTTGTCCTTCTACAGAAAAAGCATCCTCTAATCGGATGTCTCTGGAGGAGGATCCTATGTAGAGTTTGTACAGGCCGCATTCTGTGATCCATGCCTGCTCGTCAATGTCAAAATAGGCCAGATCCGCCAGGGGAATAGCGAGTTCTACCTGAGTAGTTTCTCCAGGCTGCAGTTCAATTTTTTGGAAGGCTTTTAATTCCTTTGGCGGACGAACGACGGTGGCAGTTGGAGCACCCACATAACACTGAACTACCTCTTTTCCGGTATATGGTCCGCTGTTGGTTAGCGAGAGTACAAGCTCCAGTTTTGGCGTTTCAACATCTTCACTTACTTTCAGACTCAAATTTTTATAAGTGAAGCTGGTGTAGGAAAGACCATGCCCGAAGGGGAAAAGCGGTTCGAAATCGCGGCGATCAAAGTAGCGGTAACCCACAAAAATGCCTTCGCCGTATCTGACGTGGTCTTTTTCCCCCGGGTAATGCAGGATACCCGGGCTGTCCTTAAAGCGCTTGGGGAAGGTTACTGCCAATTTTCCGGAGGGATTGGTTTTTCCGCTGAGAACCTCAGCGATGGCATTGCCTGTTTGTTGTCCGGCGAACCAGTTCTCGACCACCGCTTTGGCTTTATCCAGCCAGGGATCCATCACCAACGGCGCGCCATTTTGCAGCACAACAACTGAATTGGGGTTTGCTGAGAGGACTTCCTCCAACAGGACTTCCGTATCCACAGGGACACGCATGCTTAAACGGTCAAACCCTTCAGCTTCAAAGCCGTCCGCATACCCGGCAAAGATCACCACGGCATCTGCTTTCTTGGCTGCCTCTACTGCTTCACTTAATAATTGATCCTTGATGGGTGGTCGGCAGCCCAACGAGAGGACCGGATTCGGCTGATTGTTTTTGCTGTACTCGATCAACAGTTCATATACATGATTGGCTTCAAAGACATGCGTATTACGTCTTTCACCGGAAATCCAATTTTCCAAAAGATTGATGTTGGGAAGCTGGTCGCTCCAGTTGTCAATAACCAACTCGCCGTCAATCCACAAGCGGCTCAATCCGGAGCTGGAGAGGCCAAAAGTATAAACACCGCTAAAGGGTGCCATAAATTGTCCCTGCCAACGGGCGGAAAAATTCAACCCTCGCAGCGCTTCTATTTTCAGGTCTTCGTCCTGGAAGGAGATGATGGAATCCAGGCGGGTTAAAATCGGATCGCCGCTAAAATCCGGCGTTCCATAAAATACCGCAGATAGACCGGAATCTCCATCTTGATTGATATTGATGAATTGATGGCAACGCATGGGCGGGATGATGAGGGTGTTATCACAGCCCTGAACATAATCCACTTTGAGTTTTCCTTCAAATTGCTTTCTGATGGCATCCAGGGGTGTTGGGACATCAAAGGATGTGACATGGGCACTACCGCTGCCCTGAATGGCTGGCATTGTCGCGTTTGGTCCGACCACGAGCAAGGTTTTTACTTTTTCAGGAAGAATGGGTAAAACCTGATCGTCATTTTTAAGTAAGGTAATAGCCTCTGCGGCGGCAGTGCGGGCAAGTTCGGCGTGTTCCGGGTGCTGTTGTTCGGCGGATGGTAGAATGGTGTGGGTTTTGCCGCTTGAATTAATCCGTTCCACCAATTGCAGAATGCGGGTCACTTTTTCATCCAATATGGATTTGGAAATCCAACGTTTTTTTAATTGCTTTTTCCCATTCTTTAACTCCACTGCTGCCGGGACCCGGCATTTCCAGATCCAGTCCGGCATTGGCGGTGGGTACGCGGTTATATACGGCGCCCCAATCCGAGACGATGACGCCATCGAAATGCCATTCATCACGCAGAATATCGGATAATAGTTGTTGATGTTCACTGGCAAAAGAGCCGTTAATTTTGTTGTAGGAGCACATCAGCATCCAGGCTTTGCCGCGTTTTACCGAGGCTTCGAATGCCGGCAGGTAAATTTCCCGCAAGGTACGTTCATCCACTTCCGAGCTGATGGACATTCTTTCGTGTTCCTGGTTGTTGGCAGCAAAGTGTTTTACGCATGCAGCGATACCTTCTGCCTGCATGGCTTGAATGTACGCAACCGCCAGTTCAGCGGAAAGATACGGGTCCTCACTAAAAAACTCAAAATTACGCCCGCAGTGGGGCAGACGTTGAATGTTTACGCCTGGGCCCAACAGAATATCTACGCCGCGCTCGGCTGCTTCGCGTGCCATAGCCGCCGCTACCTCCCCTACCAAAGAAGGGTTCCAGGTGGCAGCCAACGCACTGCCTGTGGGAAAGGCCGTAGCCGGCATACTTTTATTTTCTTCTTCCATGCCATCATAGACCACGCGTGCGCCATGCGGGCCGTCGGCCATTTTTATAGATGGAATGTTTAATCTTGGTACGGGGTGAGTACGCCAATTATCGGCACCCAGGCAGAGGAGTATTTTTTCATTTAATGATAGTTTCTTTATTATGGACTTAAATTCAGCATTCATGTCATTTTCCTTTGGCTTTCACTTCTAATTCGTATTGTACATAAAAAGTTAAGAATCTTCTACCAAAAATGATTTATGGTTTGCCTAAATGGATTAATCGAATAAAATAAGATAGATTGATAGCTAAAAATAACCGGGATTACCGGATAACAGATGGAGTGTCATGAGCAAGAATAATTCCCAACGTATGTACAGTAATGCCTTGCGTATTTTAGCAATGGATGCGATCCAAAAAGCAAATTCCGGTCATCCGGGCTTGCCTATGGGCATCGCCGATGTAGCCAGTACCCTTTGGCTCAATCATATGAAATTTGATCCTCAACACACAGATTGGCTGAACCGGGATCGTTTTGTCCTTTCCGCTGGACATGGATCCATGCTGCTGTACGGTCTGCTCCATTTAACCGGGTATCCGATCTCTCTTGAGGATTTAAAACAATTCCGGCAATGGGGTAGTATCACCCCCGGTCATCCGGAATATGACCTGGCCCTCGGCATTGAAACCACCACCGGCCCCTTAGGGCAGGGGATCGGCAATGCAGTCGGCATGGCGATTGCCCAGGCACATCTGGCAGCTGTATTTAACAAACCGGATTATGCACTTTTTGATCATTGGATCTATGCCATTACCTCCGATGGTGAGTTGATGGAAGGCAATTCCCATGAGATTGCTTCCTTGGCCGGACATTTGGGATTAGATCGTTTGGTCTTTTTCTATGATGACAACGGTATTTCCATCGAAGGGGATACGGATATCACCTTTACCGAGGATGTGAAAGCGCGCTTTGAAGCCTACAACTGGCATGTGCTGGAAATTGATGGTCATGATTTTGAAGCCATCGAGGATGCCATTCAAAAAGCGAAAAAGACAAGCGGCAAACCGCATATGATCATATGTCATACCCATATCGCCTACGGCAGTCCTAATAAACATGATAGTGAAAAAGCCCACGGCGCTCCATTGGGAGAAGAAGAAATCCGTTTGACACGCGAGAATCTCGGCTGGCCTTCGCAGACGGCTTTTGAAGTCAGCGAGGAGATTTATGCGCGCTTCGCAGAACCCGGAAAAGCAGGCGCAAAAACCTATCAAGCCTGGGCGGAGATGTTTGAACGGTATCAGAAGGCATATGGAGAGGAAGGTGCGGCGTTAACCCGCATGATGTCAGGTAATGTGCCCGCAGATTTCCTCAGCAAGGTGCCTGCATATCCCAAAGGCAGCAAGATGGCTACCCGCGCAGCCTCCGGCAAGGTGATCAATCAGCTGGCGCCCTTCCTGCCTGAACTGGTCGGCGGATCCGCGGATCTTGAACCCTCCAATAAAACGTATATTAACGGCAGCCCTGATTTCCAAAAGGAGACACCACAGGGGCGCAATTTACGATTTGGCGTACGGGAACTGGGTACCGCGGGTATTATGAACGGTATTGCCTTATACGGTGCCTTAAAAGTTTACGGCGGCACCTTCATGGTCTTCTCGGATTTTATGCGTCCTTCGGCCCGTCTGGCTGCTTTGATGGACATCCCCGTGATTTATGTCTGGACGCATGATTCCATCTACGTCGGAGAAGACGGCCCTACCCATGAGCCAGTGGAACAATTAATGTCCCTGCGTATGATTCCCAACCTGACCATGATTCGACCGGCAGATGCCAACGAAACGGCTGCTGCCTGGTATCTTTCCTTGAATCGTAAGAAGGGCCCGGTGGGTCTGGCTTTAACCCGTCAGGATTTGGAAGTGGTCACGGATAGCGAGCAAGCCCTGCAAGGCGTGGCACATGGCGCCTATATTCTAAAAGAAGCAGTAGATGGAAAACCAACCATGGTGCTCCTTGCCAGCGGCTCAGAAGTGAAGGTAGCATTGGATGTTGCCGCTATTCTGGAAGCGGAAGGCCAAGCTGTGCGTGTAGTAAGTATGCCAAGCTGGGAGTTGTTTGAAACGCAGGATGCTTCTTACAAACAAAGTGTACTGCCTGAATCCATTCAGAAACGGGTTTCCATTGAAGCGGGTGTCACCCTGGGGTGGGAGCGTTACATTGGCCGGGATGGTCTGGCAGTCGGCATTGACCGATTTGGTGCTTCGGCGCCGGCCGAAACTTTACAGGAGAAGTTTGGTTTCATGCCGCAGGATGTGGCCAAGAGAATTGAACAGCATTTCTCATTGAAGTAAGAATTTGTTGAGTATTTGCAAGCGTCCCGCGATAAATCCGGGACGCTTGTATTTTAATCCTTTGAAGCGGAGATTATTTCTTTTCTGGTGGAAACCAAAGATATCCATGCGTATTTTTGTGGGAGGGGATTCAGGATGGCGCGGCAACTCATTGTCGATTAAAATCAATTTGTTGCAAAATAAAAAGGTTCAGGGGTGGAATTTATTGTCAGGTTATGAAGAAAGGGGCTGTCATCAGAAAAGTCATTGAAGCGTATGAATCCAGCCTGATATGCGTTTTCACTTGTTTATTGTATGGTTCCGCACGTTGTGAGTTAAATCTAATTCTTGGAGCAAAGAAATGAGCTTAAAAAGTGAAATATTTGAACAACCTGCCATTATTCGCAATTTGATTGACAGCCAGATGAACTCGGTTATGGCAATTGCCGCAGAGATCAAGAAGGCCAAAGTGCCCTATGTACACATTGCAGCCAGAGGGACCTCGGATAATGCCGGACGTTATGCCAGTTATTTGTGGGGCGCGCACAATCGCCTCTGTGTAGGCCTGGCTACACCTTCATTATATTCCGTCTATAAAACTCCTCCGCAATTGAACGGGGCACTGGTGGTGGGTATCTCCCAATCCGGCCAATCTCCTGATATTGTCAGTGTATTAAGTGAAGCGCGGAAACAGGGCTGTCCGACGCTTTCCTTTACCAACGAGAAAAATTCACCCCTGGCGAAAGAGTCCGATTGGGTGATTGAAATTAATGCTGGTGTAGAAAAAGCCGTAGCGGCAACCAAAACTTATACTGCTGAATTAACCGCGGTTGCCATGCTGTCCGTTGCGCTGCAAGAGGATGCTGAAACAGCGCTGAAAGACTTAAAAAAAGTACCTGAATGGATTACGGCAGTGCTGCAGCAGGATGCGGCCATCGAACAGATTGCCCAACGCTATCGTTATATGGATCAATGTATTGTGCTGGGCAGGGGATTTAATTACGCAACTTCTTTTGAATGGTCGATCAAAATGAAGGAACTTGCCTATGTGGTAGCTGATGCCTATTCTTCCGCGGATTTTCAAGCACGGCCCGATTGCCATCGTGGACCGGGGATTCCCGGTAATGGTCGTAATACCTGACGGAGCCGTCTTCGATGACATGCTTTCCCTGGTGCGCAAATTACGAGAGGATCATCTCGCAGAAGTGCTGGTTATTTCCAACAAAAAATCTGCACTGGACCTGGCGCAATCCCCCATCGCTATTCCACAAGATGTTCCGGAATGGCTCTCTCCGTTGGTTTGCATCGTCCCCGCACAGCTATTTGCCTATCACCTAACCGTTGGGAAAGGGTTTAGTACGGAAACACCGCGCTGGATAACAAAAGTGACAGAAACTCACTAAAATTTGATTAGTGAATATTAACCAAAAATGTTCACTTTATGGTATTATAGATCAAGCGGTACTGTAACCTGGTTACAGGTGAGGAAAATATCTTAGGAGGATTCTGTTATGGCAAATGTTATCTATAAACACGTATTCAAGAAATTTGGGGATGTGATAGCACTGAACGATTTCAATGTTGAAATTGATGACAAAGAGTTTTTAGTGTTGGTCGGACCGTCCGGTTGTGGAAAAACCACAGCCTTACGCAGCCTGGCTGGATTGGAAGAAGTAAGCTCTGGCGAAGTAATTATCGGGGATCGGGTTGTTAATGATTTACCCGCCAAAGATCGTGATATAGCCATGGTATTCCAATCTTATGCACTCTATCCTCACATGACAGTCTACGATAACATGGCATTTGGTTTGAAACTCCGCAAAATGCCGAAAGATGAAATCCAACGACGGGTTATGGAAGCTGCTGAAACCTTAGGCATCGAAAAGTTGATGAAGCGAAAGCCCCGTGAGCTTTCCGGCGGTCAGAACCAGCGTGTTGCGTTGGGTCGGGCTATTGTTCGTGAGCCGAAAGTCTTCCTCTTTGACGAACCTCTCTCCAACCTGGATGCAAAATTGCGCGTCCAGATGCGTGCTGAAATCAGCAAATTACACCATCGTTTGCAGACCACCTTTATCTATGTAACCCATGACCAGGGTGAAGCCATGACCATGGCAACCCGGATCGCTGTTTTGAATCATGGTATTCTGCAACAATTGGATACTCCTCAGCATCTGTATGACAAACCAGACAACCTGTTTGTAGCCGGTTTTATTGGATCCCCCGCAATGAACTTCTTCCAGTCTGTTGTCTCTAAAGAAGGCGATGACTTGTATATTGTCTGTGGTGATATGAAAGTCCTGGTACCAGCAGAACGAAAAGCATTGTTGATGCCATTAGTAAACAAAGAAATTGTCTTCGGTATCCGTCCGGAAGATGTCCACAACCCCGAATTTGCTCCTCCTGGTATTGCCGCTGCTTCAGTCCGGGCAAAGGTGGATGTATCCGAATTGATGGGAAATGAAATTAACCTGCATCTTGTTAACGGATCCAATTTGTTTGTGGGTCGAGTAGATCCCCGCACTCGCTTCCAAATTGGGGATGATGTGGAAGTCGTGTTTAATATGAAGAATTTCCATGTCTTTGATCCCTCGAAAAACCCGGAAAATCCGGTCGCAGTACGCTAGTACAGCTTTTCAAATATAAAAATACCGCTGGTCAGTCCAGCGGTATTTATTTTAAGGCACAGGAACCCAATAGCGCTGTACCCATTTTCTTGAATGGGGGGAAATGTTTTCTCCGTCGAAAACGCCGTCGTTGGCTTGAATGATTTTTCGGGAACCTGTATTATCAGCGTCACACGTGACCAGGACTTTCTGCAATCCCAATTTGGCGGCTTCCAACAGCGTATGGTGTAATATTTGGGTTCCATACCCTTTCAATCGCGCGGATGGCCGAATGGCATATCCGATATGACCGCCTTCAATTTCAAGCATGGGTGTTAAATTATGGCGCAAGCGGCTTTCCCCAACAATGAGCTCATTATTTGAAATCAGCCAAAACGTGGTTTGAGGCACATAGCCAGGCTTTAGATTTTGTCCGAGCTCACTTTGTTGAATTTCTTTTAAATAAAGATTGAAATCCATCATGGCTAGATCATGATAGACAAAGAATTCCGATTTAGAACGGTATTCCAATATCATTGATAAAAATTCATCTTTCATGGATGGAACAGGTTTGCTTAATGTCAACAATTTTAGCCTCAATCAAATCATAATGAACCATGCTTTGCAACTTAAGTATAGCGAAATATGATTTATATTGGGAATATATAGGATAAGTAGCGCCCAGATGGGTATATTTTATGCAAGGAGAGATTGGTGAGCCTTGAAATAATTGATAGATTAATACACTGAGAAAATCGGATTATTAGTGAAGGGAAAAACAAAAAGAGAATTTTGTGGCCCAAATTTGTATATTGTGTAAAATTTGGATTAAATGCAGTACAACTAGCATAAATAGGGGATGTTTTAATTAGATTTTAATGAAAATAGCGTAGTTTTATTAAACAGCATACAATTCTTATCTTGACAGTAGTATATTGTATATTCTATGATTAATAAAATGGGAAAATTATCTATGCTTTGTCTACGAAGAATCCAGCGATGAAATCCTTACATCCGCTTTCCACGGACGATAAAAGCTTAGCTAATATGGTTGAAGAAAGCCTCCGAGAAGCCATTCTCAATGGGCATTTTGAACCAGGCGAGAAACTGGATCAAGATAAAATTGCTGAAGAATTAAAAGTAAGCCGTACACCGATTCGAGAGGCATTAAAAACCCTGGCTTCACAAGGCTTTATCGAGATCCAATCCTTTAGGGGTGCATTTATTCCGGTGATCAACCTGCAAGAAATTCTTGATGTGTACGAAATCCGCTGGATTATTGAACCGGAAATTGTTCGACAGTCCACCCCCAATATTCCCAATGAAATACTAGACGACTGTGAAAATATGTTAAATCACGCAAGGCAAAGTGAATTGATTGAAAATGAACGAGCGTTATATGACGCGGATGAAAAATTTCACGCAACCATTATTGCTTATTGCGAAAACCAGATTTTCACTGAAATATTGCAGAAACTTAATAATCGTATTGTACGAGTACGAACTTTTGCTTTACAGCATACCGGACAAACTTTAAATAATACTCATGTAGAACATCTTGCTATCTTGGATGCAATGCGTGATCGAGAGACAGAAAAGGCTGCTCAATTGATGGAACTTCATTTGCGGAATTCCGCAAAACGAATTATGACCCATATGAGTACCTGACAGAAATAGATAACTGAATTACCCTTTGCATGGTGGCTCGGGAGGAATAACTTTAATGGTTGGTACTCCCTTAGAAAATAGTGAGCACAAAAAACAAAAGGAGAAAAAATGAAAAAAGTCCTGAGTTTTGTAATGGTATTAAGTATTTTGATGGTTGCTTTAGTGGCATGCGCCCCGGCAACCGAAGCTCCTGCAACCGAAGCTCCTGCAGCCGAAGCTCCTGTAGCTGAAGCTCCTGCAGCCGATGCTGCCAGTAAAGTTATTACCGTTGGTGTCAATAGTGAGAATCCCCCATGGATTTTCATGCAAGACGGCACCATGACCGGCTTCGAAGCTGACATCGTGGAAGAATTTGCCAAACGACAAGGTTATACCATCGAATACAAATCCGCTCCTTTCGCTACTGTTTTGACCGGTGTGCAGTCCGGACAATGGGATGTTGCCATGTCCTCCATCTGGGTAAAAGCAGAACGCGTGGAAGTAATGGATTTCGCCGATCCTTATTATGATGCTCAAATCGGCATGATGACCCCCAAGGGCGGCCTGACCACCTTTGAAGAAATGAAAGGTAAAGTCTTTGGTTCTGATACCGGTTCCGCTAACGAATCCTGGTTATTGGAAGCTCAGGCAAAATATGGCCCTTACGAAATCAAATCCTATGATTACTGGGCAGATGCCGTATTGGATCTGGAAGCCGGTCGTCTGGATGGTGTAGTTGTGGATGCGCCTATCGCTTTATACTACATTGCCCAACACCCCGAAGCTACCTTGGATATGCCCCTTTATATCCAGGATTACAACTTCGCCCAGGCTTTAGCTTTCCAGAAAGGTTCCGCATTAGTAGCTGAATTCAACGAAGTTCAGAATGCTATGAAAACCGACGGCACCATGGAAGCTATCTTCATGAAATGGTTTGGTGTCAAACCCCCAGCGGACAGCTCTGCCATCAACATCATTGCTCCTTATCTGCCCAATGAAAAACCGGCAGTTGGTGGCGCAATGGAAACAAAAACCTACGATTTACCCGCAGTGATCACCGTTGGTGTCAACAGTGAGAATCCCCCATGGATTTTCATGCAAGACGGCACAATGACCGGTTTCGAAGCTGACATCGTAGAAGAATTTGCAAAACGCACTGGTGTTACCATCGAATACAAATCCGCTCCTTTCGCTACTGTTTTGACCGGTGTGCAGTCCGGACAATGGGATGTTGCCATGTCCTCCATCTGGGTAAAAGCAGAACGCGTGGAAGTAATGGATTTCGCCGATCCTTATTATGATGCTCAAATCGGCATGATGACCCCCAAGGGCGGCCTGACCACCTTTGAAGAAATGAAAGGCAAAGTCTTTGGTTCCGACACCGGTTCTGCCAACGAATCCTGGTTATTGGAAGCTCAGGCAAAATACGGCCCCTACGAAATCAAATCCTATGATTACTGGGCAGATGCCGTATTGGATCTGGAAACCGGTCGTCTGGATGGTGTAGTTGTGGATGCGCCTATCGCTTTATACTACATTGCCCAACACCCCGAATCCGAACTTGACATGCCCCTGTATATTCAGGACTACAACTTCGCCCAGGCTTTAGCCTTCCAGAAAGGTTCTGCCATTCTTCCTGCCTTCAATGAAATCCAGAACGAAATGAAGAAAGACGGCACCATGAAAGAAATCTTCATGAAATGGTTCAGTGTTGAGCCCCCAGCGGATAGCTCTGCAATTAACATCATTGCTCCTTATCTGCCCAACGAAAAACCTGAACTTTAGTTCCAAGTAGATAGTGTTGTAAAAAAAAGGGGCGCGGTATCCGCGCCCCTTATAAAAAAGTTGTTTGATTAATCTCATTAAAAAGTGGTTCAGTTTACAAATTATGTAAATTTAGGCCAGAGGTCTTTTATGGAACATCCCACCAATTCGATGAAAGATAAATTCTTACTGACGCATCCAGCGTGGATCTACTTTGTCAGGCATCCACTGGCAATTGTTATTTCCTTGCTGATACTTATTGCTTATGCCATTTTCCTCTTGCCAAACGCAGAAACATCTCCATTATTGACTACCATCAGTCTGAGTCTATTCGTAGTATTAATTCTTGCTTGGAGTGCAAACTTCCTTGCAGACCCAGACAAACCAGAGCTATTAAAGGGGTTGGTTTCTTTTGGATTATTGTTTGTTTTTGGCTGGTTGTTTTATCAATACTCCGGCGCTGAATGGGAAAAATTGCAACGCTCCTTTTTTGATTGGAAAAGAATGACCGGGAATTGGGGCGTGTTATTTCAGGGTTTATTGGTAACTTTACAAATAGCATTAATTTCAGCAGTACTCAGTATGATTATCGGTTTACTTATTGCAGTCCTAAGATTTTTAGGCAGTCCAACCTTGAATATCTTCCTGGTTGGTTACGTTGATTTTTTCCGCTCAATCCCAATGGCTGTCATGATGGTGGTACTTTTCTTCGCTCTGCCGTATGTTGGCATTAGCCTGGGTTCCATTACAACTACTGTGGTTGCTTTATCCATTGGGTATGGCGCTTATGCTTCGGAATGTTTTCGCAGTGGATTTGAAGCTGTGCACTGGGGTCAAGTGGAAGCAGCTCGTTCTTTGGGATTATCCCGCTGGCAAACCATCCGGGTGATTGTCATTCCCCAGGCGATTCCAGTTGTTATTCCGCCCTTAACTGGTAATCTCGTTTCCATGTTAAAAGATACCGCTGTGGCTTCCTTGGTTGCCTCTCCCGAATTGCTCAAGCGGGCTCGAGAGTTGTACACCAGTAAAGCCAGCCCAACTCCATTAGTAGCAGCCTCTCTCTTATATTTGGCAGTCCTCATTCCCCTTGTAAGAATCTCAAACATATTAGAAAACAGGGTTAAGAAAACAAGATGAGCGATTATTCTAAAAATGATGTCATGATTGATGTCGTTGATCTCAAGAAAAACTTTAAGGATTTACAGGTTCTTAAAGGGATCAGCACGAAAATATACCGATCTGAAGTTGTGGCTATTATGGGTCCTTCCGGCAGCGGAAAAAGTACATTTTTACGCTGCATGAATCGTTTGGAAGAACCAAATTCTGGACATATCTTCATTGAAGGTGTGGATATCATGTATCCATACATTGATATCAATAAAGTCCGCACTGAAATTGGTATGGTGTTTCAAAATTTTAATCTTTTCCCTCACCTGAGTTGTATAGAAAACATCATATTAGCCCCGACCCTGGTGCGACACACCAACAAAGATGCAGCCCGAGAAAACGCAATCCGCTTATTAAAAAAAGTGGATCTTGTCGAAAAAGCAGAAGCGTTTCCTGATCAATTATCAGGCGGTCAACAACAGCGTGTGGCGATTGCTCGTGCTTTGGCTATGCAACCTCAGATTATGTTTTTTGATGAACCCACCTCGGCTCTTGATCCTGAAATGATCGGCGAGGTTTTGGAAGTCATGAAAAACATGGCTGAGGAAGGTATGACCATGGTTGTGGTGAGCCATGAAATGGGATTTATCCGTGAGGCAGCTACCCGTGTGCTCTTTATGGATGACGGTCTTATTATCGAAGAGGGTGCCCCTGAACAGATTTTCACCAATCCTCAACATAACCGTACAAAAGACTTCTTAAATAAAATCCTATAATTCTACGGGATGAACGAGGCATTTTATGAACCAACCAAGTTATGCAAGTAAGACACCTTCTCGCCTGCTTGAAGTAAAAAAACAAATGGAGCGAATCCCGTTAATCCGGACGGATAGATTTATATATTCATTTTTAGCTGTCCTTGTGCTCTATGGATTTTTTATACTGCCAGCCAGTGGGAGTGTTCAGTCAATCTTTTCGAAAATCCTTATTGGCTTTTTTATTGCCGCGACAACAGCGTTCGTCATCATTTTGTTTACCGATGAATTGAAGAAAGAATGGTTGAAGACAGCTGCCATTTTTGTCCTGATTGCCTTATTTGGCGTGCTTTATTATAAATACAGCACTGCTCAATGGGAACGCATGACAAATCTGTTCTTTAATATTGATGTCATCAAACTAGCCATGCCGACCTTGGTCAAAGGAATCGGGGTTACGATCAAGATAGCGATTTTTGCAGCTATCATGAGCACCGTGCTTGGACTTCTTCTGGCTGTGTTCCGCTCTTTGAACAATCGTATTTTGAATATTTTCATCGTAGCCTATGTAGATTTTTTCCGTGCTATGCCTATTCTTGTTTTGATGGTCCTGATCTACTATGCTTTGCCCTTTTTAGGAATTCGTCTGGATGCCGTTCCGGCGGGTATTCTTGCCCTGGGATTAAACAGCTCTGCATATGTCAGTGAAATCTTCCGGGCTGGTATCTCTTCTGTCAAGAAAGGCCAGATCGAAGCTGCTCATGCATTGGGATTAACCACCATGCAGACCATGCGCTTGATTTTACTGCCCCAGGCTTTTCGCGTGGTTATGCCGCCTTTGGTCGGCAACTATGTGGCCAGTGCAAAGGATACAGCGCTTTGCTCTTCCATTTCCATCATCGAGTTGTTGAAAGCAGGTCTCTCCGAGCAAGCATTAAAGGCCAATCCTTCACCTCTGATCTTTTCGGCCGTTATGTATGTAATTATGTTTGTACCGTTGACTCGACTTTCCAGTATTTTGGAAGTGAAAATGAAATCTACTCAACGCAAGGCGAGTATCTAAGCGTTAACTTGTTTTACTGGAATTAATCGTAGAAATTTCAACTGAAAATATAGAATATAAAGAGGAAAATACAATGCCCGAAAAATGGGAAATGGATGCAGAATCCCCAAGTTCATACTTTGCAGTAGAAGCCACACGCGGCCGCGAATTTATTCTTCGCTTGCCAAATGGTGCTGATGTTTTATTAGCGTTACGACAATTCGCTTTGGATAAAAATATCCGCTTCGCGAAAGTTAATGCAGCCTTCATGGGCGGTTTACAGCCAACCAAATTCCTGGTTTGGACTCCTGACACCCGTGATATTACCAACTGGCACAACGAAACTGAAATGACCATTGATAACATCTCCATGCTGCTGGCCTTAAGCGGACAAATCGGTCCCCGACCTGTCAAAGGCGGCAATGGTGAGACTGAACCGTTTGCAGCATTACACTTTGTCACCGGCGGATCATGGAATTGCCCGACCATCGGTGGACATATGAATGACGGTACAATTGTTAAAGGTGTGTTAGCTTGTTACATCACTGAAATTTTAGGAATTGATGTACTTTATCCTTCCAACTGGCGCCCTGTCGGCTTTGCTGATGAGTATCCCGAAAATTGGTATCAGGAAGTAAAGTAAGAATCAAAAAGGCCTCTGTTTTATCAGAGGCCTTTTTTTCAAGCGTTCGTTACATGAGGTAGCGATAGCTCATATTGAATTTCCAGGGGCAATCGTTGGTAGCCTGACTGTTGATAAACTTGTTCCAGCGCAATACACTTTTGGCAATCAACCTCCAGTTTTGTGTATCCATCAAGCAGGGCAGCGTTTATACAGAGTTGAATGAGGACACCGGCAATTCCATTTCTACGGTGGGGACGCAAAACTCCGGTAAAGGTATGGAAGGCCGTATTCATTTGCGACATGGACCTTTGAATTCCTGCGATACCGATCCAATGTTGGTGATATCTGGCAAGGAAGATGCTTTCCGGATTGCAAGTAGAATCTCCGGCTTTATTTGCTAAAACCCATTCTTCTGCATCAAACGTCTCAAGTTGGGATGGATTGCATTCCTGACGAAATGCAGTAAATAACGAAAGTAAGTGGGTTTTCCATGCGGGAATTTGTTGGATGGCATCCTGCAATGTGCAGAAATTAAAGCCTAGTTCCTGTAGTTTCTTTATCGGGTTGGTCAGATCAATTGAATTTCCGGATGAAGGTATACAAATACGATGGCGTGAGATCTCTCTTGTTGGATGTAAAGCACGATGCTCAAGGAACCGCATAGCATGCGGATGATCTTCCCTGACAGTAGTATGGATGCGGCAAGGGGAATATTGAGTCAAAATTTGATTAAGATAGCGCAACATTTCTGTGCCAAATCCTTTGCCCTGAAACTCAGGATGAACGGCCAGATGAAAACGAAAAACGTCCGGGGCCTTGATGGTTTGTTCCTGAATGAAATAGGCATGGGATACAATCCTTCCATTCCATTCACCCACCCAGCGGCTGAAAATTGTGGTGGGTTTATATTGTTGATCCTGCCATTGCCAGGCTTCTACGGTCAGCTCTTCTTCCGGAAAGTTGGCTTTTTCAATTGCCACGGTCTGTGCGTATTCAGAAACCACGGGGATAAATTTGCGAATCTGGGTCATTGTGCCTCATCAGGGAAAAGAAAAATTTAATCCATTTCCAATTGATCTGGAAGGTCATACAAATAATCTTCAGATTTCAAGTAGCGATACTTGTTCCATAACAGGGGAGCGATTTGCTTACTCTGCAAAGAAAAACCATATTGTTGAAAATATTGATCCATTTTTTCAATATCTCTTTCAAATAATGCAAAAGCCTGGGGGTTTTGGTTGGGATGTAGCGCCTGGGGAAAATCTATCAGCGTGATTTTGTTTTCCCAGATGAGAATGTTGTACGGTGAGAGATCGCCATGAATTCGCTGATTTTCCAACATTCGTTCGATATTAAAAAGTACTCTTTGCCCAATTTCTTTGGCCTCATTATGGGTTAATGTTACTTCATGCAACGTGGGTGCACCGCTGTTCCTATCCCCGATATATTCCATGAGGATACTATTGGCGTTCGAGACCAAAGCCTGAGGCACATCACAACCCTTAGTGTGCAGGAGTTTTAGCGTGTTGAATTCATGCTGAATCCAGGATTGATGCAGGAGAAGAAGTCCGTATGCTGTTTTTTTTCTCATCGCAACCAGCATGCCAGCATTGATGATAATATTTCCATTCTCATCGAGATTATTCCTGCCTTCACGATAAATCCCATCATTACGTAAATTGCGAAAGCGACGCGGGCGATAGACTTTGGCAGCAATCCAGGTGGGGTTTTTCTCAATCATTGACTGACATAAATAAACGGAAGCTTCCTTTCCGCCTTTGATCATGTGATGGATATCACTGATCCATTGATTTTGATAAAATTCTGCCAGGGACTCCATTAACCAGCCGGCTTCAAATCGAGATGCTTGATAGCTGAATTTGGTTTTTACTTCACTGATTAAGGGATTATTCTCATCCATATCCGGATTTTGTTTAGCTTTTTGGATTCTTTTCTTTTCACTCCGTCTGGAGTGGATTGAAGAACTCCCATACCGGTTTATTTTCTTAGAGAGGAATAGCTCCCCTGTATCTTCATTACTGGTCTGTCTGATTAACTTTTTTGCCATTTAGAATTCCTGATCATCATGTTGATAGGGTTGGTTCGAAATACCCAGACTGGCATAAAAAAACCGCAGGGTGTGCACACCTGCGGTTGATATGACATGGAAAAGTGATCATGGCATGGTCAATTCGAGAGATGTGCAAATAGCTGGTAAGTGAATCGCCGGATAAATTTTCATATTTGCTTACCTCCAATTTGAATTGATAAAATAAGTTTACTGAAAATGAGGGGTTTGGTCAAGGGAAAGAAATCGTTTCGAAAAAACATTCCACCATAATACAATTGGCATTTATGCGAAATTTACTTGACTTAATAAAATCACCTCTTATAATGAGAGAAATAAGATAGATATAGTATAAAAATAAGATTTTGCAACACTTATTCATAACGGGAGCGGATAGCTGCCTATATAGTATCAAGACAGGTGTTTTGATCTGAAGTCATTAATTGGTCGCTAACGTACATCGTACGTGTGATTTCAGGGAGCACAGAGCGAAACCGGCTGTAATATACAGGCCGGTTTTTTCGTTATCCGGCTGAAAAAAATAAGAATTATTTTAGATTATTGGGTAAGAACAATGTTTATTGGATTATTAGTTTTATAGGTTTATGGAGGTACGATGACAACACTGCTGCATAAAAGACATTACTTTTTTCAACTCTTTCTGACCATCATTATGGTGGCAGGTTTATTATTTCCAACGGGAGGTATTGTACAGGCGGAAGACACTGTTCCACCTGTCGAACCCGACCCCATAGTTGTATCAGATTCAAGCTTATCACCAAGTGAGGTTGTAGACTCACCTGTGACAAGTGAAGTTATGGATTCACTAGCGCCAAGTGATGTGTCGGTTGAGAGCGAACCCACTGCAGAGACGCTTGAAGAAGTTGTCCTACCAACAGATGGATTGGTTCCTACAGAGGACCTATTGCCATCAAGCGAGGAACCCAGTCTGGAATTAACTACTGAAGAAAGTTTAGTAACAGTGGTGGCGGCACTTGCAGAAGTTGGTGCTGTACTGATGGAAGATGGGGAACCCGTTCCTTTGGCATCCAATGTTGCTTCCGATAGTTTAGCAAACGCTGATCCGTACTTTACGCGTGGCGGTGTCACCTATAACTTTTTTCAATTAGGTGGTTTTTGTCCTCCGCCGGACTTAAATGTGACTTGTTTTGTCTCTTCCACACCCATCCAGGATGCGATCAACAAATATGGAACAATTGCTCCTCTGGCGGGCGAAGACAATACAATCTATGTTTTACCGGGTACTTACACGGAAAATATCACCATCAATGTAGCTAATTTAACCCTTTACGGCGATCCAGGCGATCCCACCGAAATTGGGGGAGGAGCAGGGACACCTGTCTTACAGGGGGCGGGCGGTACCGGCGTTAATATCACAGCGGAAGGGGTCACTCTGACCGGCTTTATCCTTACAGGATACGATATTTCTGTTTTGGTGGATGTTATATCCGGTAACAATACTGTCTCTATTAACAACAATGTCATCACTGGAAATGAAGTGGGTATTCGGGTGAATAAATATGTTGGCAGTCCGGGATTAGAGATTCATTATAATAAAATCTACGACAATTCCCTTTACGCTCTGCAGAATAACGCGGAAAGTACAAATGTTCAATTTATTGAAGCGCAGGATAACTATTGGGGTTGTGAGACCGGCCCTGTAGTATACGGCGCAGAGACAACGGGTAAACCCTCTGATCGCCGTACGGGATACTGGCAGTATCCGACCGGGGCATATCTGGGCACAGACCTCCCCGAGGATTGCCAGGTTCTGAATGGTTTGACGGACATGTGGGATTTTCAATACAACACAGGTGATTGGTCTCCATTTAAAATTAATCTGGATCATGCCACGGCAACTCAGACGCCTGTGACACCGACCAGTACCAAAACGGCGACCTTTACTGCGACTGCAACCAATACAGCCACCTATACGGCGACCGCAACCAATACGGCGACTTATACGGCAACTGCGACCAATACAGCCACGTATACGCCGACTGCAACCAATACAGCAACCTATACAGCGACTGTGACGAGTACTGTAACCTCGACGCAGACAAACACACCGAGTAATACGCCGACTGCGACACCGTCGAATACTGCAACAGCGACGCAGACAAACACATCGACTAATACGCCGACTGCGACACCGTCGAATACTGCAACAGCGACAGCCACGCAACCGGTTCAAGAAGAGCCATCCCCTACACCGACTGATGATCCCGGTGACCCACCCCTTATTCCGGTTACTGGCCCAGCCTTCTTCATTCCGGTAACTGGTGGATCAAGAATTATTGAGGCTGGTTTGGATCATACTTGTATGACCGTTGGCACTGAAGTGGTTTGTTGGGGACTGAATGACTCCGGTCAATTGGGAAATGGTAATTTTGACACTCAACTCGTTCCCAATTATGTACTCAATCTGACCAATGTTGTTGATCTGACTGCCGGCAGCTTACATACTTGTGCTCTTACGGATGCAGGTGAGGTATGGTGTTGGGGTGAGAACACATCCGGTCAACTGGGTGACGCCACCAACCTTAACAGCAATCAACCGGTTTTGGTTAAAGGCTTGCCTTCTCAAGTTACTGACTTCACCGCCGGTAATGACTTCACCTGTGCCCAACTGGCAAATGACGAAATCTGGTGTTGGGGTGATAATGGGGTTGGTCAGTTGAATGATGGTACAAACGTAGATAAAAATACGCCTGTAAAATCGCTGTTGGTTGGCAAATTAAGCCTGATCTCAGGCGGACAAACCGAATTAGCCAGTGAAAAAACGGGTGATGTCTCAACCTGGAAAGCTGAAAAATTCTCCTTGATCAAAGATGTGATTTTGCCCCAGGATATTTCCGCAAATCGTTTTGCTCCCGGTGGTTGTGTAAGTACACTTTCCGGTACTGTAAAATGTTGGCAGGATGATTTGAGCACCAAACAGGTGGAAGGTGTGAACTCTGCGATTTTGGTCGGCACCGGATTTGAACACAGTTGTACAATCAATGAGGACCTGACAGTCTCTTGTTGGGGTACCAACCTCTTCGGACAATTGGGAAATGGAACCAAAAAATCAAGTGAAGTTGCCGAAGTTGTACCTGGACTGGCTACTATTCAAGATCTTGCCTTGGGTGAATTTCACACCTGTGTTCTGGCTGGTGATGGTTTGAGTGCATATTGCTGGGGTAACAACACGGAAGGTCAATTAGGAAACAATTCAATGGTTGACAGTTCGTCCCCTGTGAAAGTGGCTGCTCCCATCCACAATCCAAAATCTTAATTCTCCAAACTAAACTGCTTGCCCTCCTGAATTTCTTTCAGGAGGGCAAGCTTTAAAAAAAAGAATATTTTCCTATTAAAAATAAGAATAAAAAAGTTCAGAAACCAAGAACACCATTGATTGCATTCGATGGTGTTCTTAATTAATAGAAGATTCAGAAGAGAATATATTGTGGGGAAATGATGGACAAGACCTGCGCTCCTGATTTTTACTACCGAACCAATAAACGAATGCATTTCTTTACGCGAAATTTATATAATGTTTTAGATATCGGGTTTATAATTTACAAGATTTATTAATATAAATCATTTATTGTTAAATATCGGTAAGTGTAATTTACCGTACATATCACCTTATTGGTAATATACAGGTGCTTTGATCTGAAGCCATCAATTGGTCGCTAGCGTTGTTACGCGTGGTTTCAGGGAGCACAGAGCGAAACCGGCTGTAGTCTACAGGCCGGTATTTTATTTTAACTGGCAGAAAAGTTGGATTGATTATCAATAGCAATTATATATGAACTGAATGAGCATGGGTTTCTTGTTTTGCAGGTACTTGGAGGTATCGGAATGACATTTTTATTGGGAAAACACAAGGTGTATCAAATTATGCTGACCATAATCATGGTGGTTGGCTTATTATTTCCCACAGGGGGAATTGTTCGAGCAGAGGAAACTGATCCACCGGTAGCTCCCGATCCAATTATTTCGGCCGATTCAATTGTTTCTTCAGAAGCGGTCATTGAAGATTCCGTAAGCAGCGAATTTCCAATCGATATGGAAGTACAACCTGCTTCTGGGGAAGATATTTCCCCAACCGAAGCTGTGGCACCTTCCGAATCAGTGGGTTCCCCGACCGAAGTTATACCACCTTCCGACCCCGCACTTTCACAAGAACCATTGCTTCAAGATGGGATCATTGATAGCACTCTGGTGACCGAAGTAGCCGCACTTGCTGAAGTAGGGGCAACCCTGACAGAAAATGGGGAAGCCGTTTCTATGGCATCCAACACAGCTGCGGACAGTCTTGAGAATGCCGACCCTTATTTTACCCGTGGTGGGATTACTTACAGTTTCTTCCAGACTGGCGGCACCTGTTCTCCTTCAACTCTCGGTGTGACGTGTTTTATTTCTGAAACTCCTATTCAAGACGCAATCAATAAATTTACCGCAATTACCCCGTTGACAGGTGATGAGAATACCATCTACGTTTTACCTGGAATATACACGGAGAACATTACTATTAATGTTCCTAATCTCATACTTTATGGGGCACCGGGTAGTATTACAACTATCGGCCCAGCATTCAATGCACCTGTTTTACAAGGAAACGGGGGAACAGGTGTTCAAATCAAAGCGGAAGGTGTCACGATTACAGGGTTTATTATTCAGGGTTATGATATTGGCATTTATGTCAGTATTGATAGCGGCAAAAATGTAATTAATATTTCCGATAATAAAATAACCAATAATGATATTGGGATTAAAGTTGTAAAAGATAAAGGCAGTCCTGGCGTTGAGATTCACTATAATCAATTCGTTGACAACGATGTTGCCGTTGAAAATAACAATGACAACAACATCCAGAACATAGAGGCTCAAAATAATTTTTGGGGTTGTTCTAGCGGCCCCGTGGTATACGGCAGCTTAAAAGGAAAAGGCGGTGCAGCCGACCAAGTTGGTTACTGGGATGTTTATACAGCTACTTTTATTGGTACCGACTTACCGGATGATTGCCAATTACTGGATGGTTATCAACCATTTTGGGACCATCAAAAAAATACGAGTGACTGGAGTCCGTTTAAAATTAGTTTAGATAAAAAAACAGCTACTCTGATGCCAATGACGGCAACACCGGTCACCTTAACGAATACGGCTACGGACGTACCTAATACGCCAACCGCAGTCCCGCCGACTGCCACACCGGTTACCCCAACCAATACGGCTACGGACGTACCCAACACGCCAACCGCAGTCCCGCCGACCGCTACACCGGTTACCCCGACCAATACAGCCACGGACGTACCCAACACGCCAACCGCAGTCCCGCCGACCGCTACACCGGTTACGCCGACCAATACGGCTACGGATGTACCTAATACGCCAACCGCAGTCCCGCCGACTGCCACACCGGTTACGCCGACCAATACGGCTACGGACGTACCCAAAACGCCAACCGCAATCCCGCCGACTGCCACACCGGTTACCCCGACCAATACGGCTACGGACGTACCCAACACGCCAACCGCAATCCCGCCGACTGCCACACCGGTTACCCCGACCAATACGGCTACGGACGTACCCAACACGCCAACCGCAGTCCCGCCGACTGCCACACCGGTTACGCCGACCAATACGGCTACGGATGTACCCAACACGCCAACCGCAGTCCCGCCGACTGCCACACCGGTTACCCCGACCAATACAGCCACGGACGTACCTAATACGCCAACCGCAATTCCGCCGACCGCTACTCCGGTTACCCCGACTAATACGGCTACGGACGTACCTAATACGCCAACCGCAGTCCCGCTGACGGCCACACCGGTTACCCCGATCAATGCCGTGACAACGGTTCCAGCTACACCTACGTCTGTTCCATTAATCCCTGTGACGGGTGCTACACTTATTCCGCTAGCTCAAGCTGGATTCTTTATCCCGGTTACTGGGGGATCCAGAATTATTGCTGCGGGTTTGGATCATACCTGTATGACTGTTGGAACTGAAGTAGTTTGTTGGGGTTTGAATGACTCTGGACAACTGGGAAATGGAGATTTTATAACGCGCCTGATTCCAAATTATGTACTTAATCTTAATAACGTGATTGACCTAACGGCAGGAAGTTTGTTCACTTGTGCATTGACTGATGATGGAAAAGTATGGTGTTGGGGAGAAAATAGTTCCGGACAACTTGGTAATGGCAATACACAAAATAGTAATGTGCCGGTTTTAGTAAAGTCCCTCCCGGGATCGGTTTCAAGTTTTACGGCTGGTAATGATTTTGCCTGTGCCAAACTCGCGACTGCTGAAATCTGGTGTTGGGGAAATAATCAACTTGGTCAACTGAATGATGGAACGAAAAACAACCACTCAACCCCAGTGATGGCTCAGGTGAGTGGAGATCAGAATCTGATTTCCGGCGGTCAGGATGTGCTGTTTAGTGATTCCACAGCGGGTGAAGTTGGTGCCTGGAAGAACAAGCAAACAGAATTGGTGAGCAATATTGTTTTACCGCAGGCCATTTCTGCCAATCGTTTCGCGCCGGGTGGTTGTGCCAGTACTCTAGCGGGAACGGTAACCTGTTGGAAATCTGATCTGGAGTCCGAGAAGATTGACGGCATCACTGCGGCATTACTTGTTGATACCGGTCTGAACCACAGTTGTACCATTAATGAAGATCTGACCGTTTCCTGTTGGGGTGCCAATCCATTTGGAGAATTGGGAAATGGTACAACCAATGACAGTGAGGCAGCCTTGGCGGTACCCAACTTAAGTTCTGTTCAAGACCTGGCTTTGGGTGAACACCACACCTGCGTTTTAACAGGCGATGGGTTGAGCGCCTTATGCTGGGGCGAGAATTCCCGGGGACAGTTGGGAAATAATTCCACCAATAACAGTTCATCCCCGGTGTTGGTTTCTGCACCAATTCGGTAAGAATTTTTCACTTTTTACTAATCAAAAATGATTAACCCCCTCCGGCAATTGCCGGAGGGGGTTTGTTTATTCTGTGCTATTCAAATTTCACTTGATTTCAACTTCCATGAACTGAATAAAAACATCCAGGATACTGGGATCAAAATGTTTACCGCGCTGCTCAAGAATATAAGTGAAAGCTTTTTCCTTTGACCAGGCTTGGCGATAAGGTCGATCTGAGGTTAAGGCATCCCAAACATCGATCACAGCGAAGATACGAGCCGCTAGAGGGATTTCTTCACCTTTCAGGCCGCGGGGATACCCTGTGCCATCCCATCGTTCATGGTGGCAATAAGGGATGTCCATAGCGGGGCGCAAGTATTCCACGGGTTGAAGCATTTGATAAGCATATTCCGGATGCTTCAACATGATGGACCACTCTTCAGGGGTCAAGGGTCCTGGCTTATGTAAAATGGCATCCGGTACCCCTAATTTACCAATATCATGTAATAGCGTACCTCTCCGAATATGGATGATGTTTCCCTCTGCTATTCCACACTCCCTGGCTAATTTTAAGGTGATGGCGGTAACCCTTTGAGTGTGACCCTCCGTTTCCTTATCTCGTAAATCCATGGCATGGGACCAACCTTCAATGGTGGCATCATAAGCTATTTTTAATTCTTCCACGGATTTGTTACGTTCTTCTTCAGCATTTTTACGAATGGTAATATCTTGAATAATACCGAAAACCACATTTCTGGTAATATCAAATTCCGCGACAGAATGAATCGCTATAATTTCGCCATCGGTTGGGCGCCGAATTTTAAACTCAACATCATATGCGGCTTGATCCTCTATCAGGTTTTTCATGGCAAAATCAAGCACAGCACGGTATTCCGGTAATGGCAGCTCCTTTACCTGGGTAATAGTCCAGATATTTTCATCCAAACCATAGATTTGACGCGCACCCTGGGATGTACGGACCAGCTGAGCGGTTAAATCAAATTCCCAATATCCTGATTGCGATACCTGTTCGGCACGTCTTAGCCGATCATGGCTTTGACGTAATAATTCAATGGATTTAATGCGGTCGGTGATGTCTTCTGCGATTCCTGCCACACGGATGATGTGCTGCTCTTCATCAAAAACCGGGTATGCACGGGAGTGAATCCAGCGGATGGTTTGGTCGGGTTTGATAATTCGGTGTTCAATATCCATGGGGATGCCATGGGTAAGCAATTGCATCCTGGATTGGATGACAGATTCAAGATCCTCGGGGTAAATACTATCTTGGATTGCGTTTGGATTGGAGTATAGCGTCTCCTGGGTTTGCCCCCAGACCTCAAGGAATGCAGGACTGGTATAAATAATATTAACCAAACTCTGGTCGGTTAACATAAATGCTTCGCGGATATTTTCTGCTAATTGACGGAATTTTTCTTCACTATCTGCCAGGGATTTTTCGGCGGCTCTTCGTTGCGTAATGTCCCGATTCACAAATACATAGCCATTTATATCACCTTGTTCATCGCGAAGGACTCTTATTTTGCTTTCAATATCATACTTTTGTCCCGATTTACTATATTGAACCAGGTTTACCTGGACTGCGTTTTGAGTTCCTAACTGATGGATAATTTCTTGGAAAGAGATTTCCAAGTATTCGGTTTGCAGATAGGTGGATTCACTGCGGCCAATGATCTCTTCAAATTTCCAGCCATAGATTGTTTCAGCTGTATGATTCCAGAAAGTTACATTGAAATGATTATCTAATGAATAAATGGCATCATATACATTTTTAATTAATTCAGATTGAAATCTTAATTGTGCTTCAGTTTGTTTGCGTGTTTCACGTAATTGCTTTTGTTCCAATGCATTACGAACAGCCAAGCCAATTCTTTGGGGACGGTCTTTTAATAGATAATCCGTGGCGCCTTTTCGCATGGCTTCAACGGCAGTTTCTTCGCCAATGTTTCCAGAGACGATGATAAATGGTATATCCAGTTTCTTCTCCTGCATCAGGGCCAGTGCCTGCAAACCGCTGAATTGGGGCAGGTTCCAATCGGCAAGGATGATATCCGGGAACTCCATTAAGGCCTGAAGATAGTTTTTTGCAGTATCCACGCGCTGACAATGAAAATTAATGCCTTCTTTTTTTAGTCTCAAAATAATTAATTCAGCATCTGCCGGTGTATCTTCCAGATATAAAATTCGCAATGGTGTTGCCATGGATCACCTAGTTACCTTAACCAATACCAATATTATCTGACTGGCGGGGGCGATTGATTAATAACGAGCCAATAAAGCCCTAATTGCTGTACCGCTTTTGTGAAATTGGTAAATTCCACAGGCTTACGGATATAACTGTTTGCACCTAACCGGTAACTGGATATGATATCTTCTTCTTCACTGGAAGAGGTCATAATAACCACTGGAATTAATTGGGTATGAACCAAAGTTCGAATATTTTTCAACACTTCCAATCCACCTAATTTTGGTAATTTTAAATCCAACAATATAAGTTGGGGTAATTCATCCGGATTCCGGTTTTCGTACTTTCCGGTTGAATTAAGATACTCCATGGCTTCTACCCCATCACGAACAACAATGACTTTATTAAGAATATGGTTTAATTTTAAGGCGCGCAGGGTTAGCTCTTCATCATCCATATTGTCTTCAACTAATAAAATAATTTTTTCATTCATTCTTTCCTCCAAGGGTAAAGAAAAATGTTGCCCCCTTATCGATAGCGGCTTCTGGCCATATACGGCCACCATGGCGGTTGATAATCCTTTGTACTGTTACCAAGCCAATCCCGGTCCCCGGGAATTCATCCACGCTGTGCAAACGTTGGAATGGGTTGAACAACTTGCCGATATATTTCATATTGAATCCCACGCCATTATCTCTTACAAAATACACTTGTTCACCATTTTGCTGTAAACAACCAACCTCAATGATTGAATTATCCTTAGTACTGGAGAATTTGCAAGCATTACTGATCAAGTTTTCCAGCACAATGCGGATTAAATGTGAGTCTGCTTTGGTTACCATAGTTTTATGGATGATAAATTCGATTGGGGTATGCAGGGGTTGTTTTTTATATTCTTCTGCAATCTCAGCCGCCATATCCGAAAGATCGACATTCTCTTGAACGAGCTCTCTCCGTGTGACTCTGGATAGGTTTAATAAATCTTCAATCAATTGCCCCATACGGCGAGAAGCTTCTTGAATCCGTTCCAGATAATGCCTGCCTTGCTCATCCAGTTTATCAGGATAATCTTCCAGTAAGGCAGCGCTGAAGCCATCCATGGCCCGCAATGGAGCTCTGAGATCATGGGATACGGAATAAGCGAAGGCTTCCAATTCACGATTGGCCACCTCAAGTTGGGTTGTCCTGCTTTTTACCCTTTCTTCCAATTCCTGATTGAGTTGAACGATTTTCTCTTCAGCAATTTTTTGATCTTCAATTACGCTGAGTAATACTTGACGAGCCTGGTCAGCTTCAGTTAACAACCGCTGCAGCTCTGCTTGCGCTTCCTTGACTTTTTCCATGGCTTTTATTTGTTCCGTAGTGTCCAGATTTACCACCACGGCACCTTCAATCTCCCCTTTTTCATTTTTTATGGGTGTGGAATAATTTAGAATTATCTTTTTCTTACCATCAAACGAATCGATTTCGAGCAATTCATCTTCTGTGGTGGTTCCATAACGGATTGTTTTAGCAAGGGACCAATCTTCGGGACCAATTTCTTGTCGAGAGGGTAAAAAGCGGCCTTTAAAAACGCCATATTCTGATAGATCCACTAGCGGTTCAGCACCCCAAATTTTTATACCGGCGGGATTTCCGCGTTGAAGTTTCCCGTTTTTATCCGCAAACCACAGCCCAATGGGCAGGATATCAAATATTTTACTCAATACGCTCTCATTACGCTGTAAGTTGGCCTGTGCCTGATTTTTTTCAATCAGAGTGCCGATTAAATTGGCAGAATTATGTAATCTTTGTTTGGCTATTTCAATAATGAAGGGGGGACGAGATTCGTAAGCATTTGCTAGCTCGATTAATTTTTCAGAATCCACCTCATACTTTATGGCTAATTCTCGTAATACCTGGGGATCTCTGGGTGGATTGCCATAGCCAAAATTAATCGCTCCAACAATCTCTTGATTCGCAAGGATTGGAACTGTATAGATGTGGATTCCCCCATGACATTCAATATCAATCGGCTGATTTTTTTGAATGGATATCCTGGAGGATTGAGTCCAACAGGATTCATGACAGAGCCATTTGCCGCTTTGCATAGCTTTTTGGTGATTTTCGGTTTGGCATAATTTTCTGGAAGCGGCATCCATAAAGCTGCACCAACCGGAGGAGAAAACCGCCAGGGCATAGTCTCCATTATTTTCATAGATTGCTGCAGAAGTATCCAATAAATCCAAATAATCGCTGGCGATATCCATCAACAATTCAGTTCCAATCGAGGAAAGAATCACACCATCTTTATTCTGTTCAATGGAATCCTGATAGGGAGAAATGAGTGTGCGGGCGTTGAGATCGTTTTCCGGCAACTTTTTGGTTAACATCCATTCGATACTGGAGAGGGATTTCTCAATCTTTTTACGTTCGATGATTTTCCAAGCCGCATCCAATAGCAAACCAACATGTATGCAATCGGCTGGCTCATAATGGATATATTCACTGGCTAAACCAACTACAGCTACAATGTCGCCATTACTGCTGATTGGTACTGCGAGCATATCCTGAATACTAGAGGAACTTTTTTGTAGGGTTGGGTCAGCAGCCTTTTTAAACTGATGGACATCAAGCATTACATATTGTTTCAGGCGAAGCGCTTCCATGTGAATAGATATATTATTCCATTCCCGAATATATTTTTGTATATGTCTCTCGGAAATGTTTTTAGCCGAAAATTGATAGACTAACTGGTATTCCTGAGGTTCATTCAATAATGTATAAATAAATCCGATCTGACTATTAGTGTTGTTGACAGCTTCTTTTAAGGTGTATATTAATAAATCATCTTCATTGCTTGCCGGGTATTGTAATACATTGGCAAGGCTGCTTAATTGGATTTTATTCTTTGCCAAATCAATACTGGCTTTATTCCGTTTCAGCTGATTAACAAAAATCAAACCAAGAAAAGCCGTTCCGATAGGGTAAATGACAAGCACTGGCCAAGCGATTTTCCGAATGATGGTCCAGGCGATATCCTGAGGCAGGAGTATGGCACAAAAGAGCATTACAATATGAATTAAGATTCCAAAAATATACAACTCCCAGGCAGTCAAACTGGCAAGGGTTTTTTTTCTACGATGACGCCAGAGCAATCCCAACCCGCCAGTGCTGAAGATAACTGCCAAGCCCATGAACACACCCGAACCGCCTTGATATACTCTAAATAGAGCAGTAATGATCATGGCAATAAGGGTGGGAATTGTACCGAAAAACAGCCCGGATATGCCCAGTAAAATGGACCGGGTATCAAAAATGATCCCTGGCATAAACACCCAGGGTGTCAGGATAAGTACCACCCCAATACCTCCCAGGAGTATTCCTATAGGAATTTGGGCTGGTTTAAATTTCTTCGCATGCCAATGAACTGCGCTTAGGTCAAACAACAAAGCCAGAGCTAATAATAAAGCAGTATTTTGGATTAAACTCAGCAAAGAAGTATCAGTCATCGATCTTATTATCCTTTACGCTTGTATATCTCGGAAGCTCACCAGATTTGATAAGCAGTTGATTGATTTCCTTCTTTAACTCCAGAATACGATTTTCCCGTCCCAAGGTAACAGCATTCCAACGTCGTAACTCTTCAATTTGTTGGTGTAATTTCTCTTCAGCAAGTTTCCGTTTGGTGATATCTTCAAAAGTTGTAAAAGATGCAAAAGCCTGATCTTCCCCTGGATGGAACTGAGGGGTGGAATTTATGTTTATCCAGGTTTTGCTCTTTTTTTCCGGATTAAAAACACCCATAATGACGTTATTAACTACTTTACCGGTTTTAATGGATATTATGCTTGGATGTTGTTCGCCAGGAAAAGGTGTGTTATCTTCATGAATCGCATGCCATTCCGGATCTAATGAAGAGCGTCCTTGCATCTGGTCAAATGAAAGCCCCAATATTTTATGGGCAGCTTCATTGGCAAGGGTGATGACTCCGTCTGCGTTTTGATAAACAACCCCATGAGCCATATTATTGAATAAAAATCTGAATTTTTCTTCCGAGTTTATTAAAATTTTCTCGGAAGTTTTTTGATCGGTAATATCAGAAAATATCGTGGCGAATAGATACTGTTTTGGGCTGAATGCAGAAACACTGAACCATCTATTAAGTCCTTCCGTATAACGTTCAAATTTAATGGAGGTGTTCTCTAATGCGATTTTGCCATACGTTTCGATCCAAAAATCTTCTGTAAGCGGCAAAACTTCCTTTACCCGATGGCCGATCAAGGATTCCTTGTTCATGCCAGTTAATTTTTCAAAAGCAGGATTTACATCCAGAAACAGGTAATCTACCGGCTTTCCGGATTCATCACAAATGATTTCATGCAACGCAAATCCTTCGTCCATCCGATTGAATAAATCGTGGTAGCGTTTTTCGGAATAGCGTAGTTTTTCTTCAGTTTGTTTTCTTTCAGTAATATCTTGTATCATTGCCAGAAAAACTTCATCACCTTGATGTTGGAATAGCTGCAGATGAACTTCTACTGAATAAAAAGTGCCATTTGAACGGCGATGAACGGTTTCGAATACCAGTATTTTTTTTTCTTCGGTGATCAGGGGCTGAATATATTTGGTGAAGGATTCCAGTGTATAGGCTGGTTTGATATCTACAGGGGTCATGGATTTAAGTTCATCAATACTATAGCCCAGATTCGCAATTGCTCCTTCATTTACAAAACGAAATTTCAAGGAGTTGGCATCAAAAATATAGATTTCATTCAGACTGGCACGGATCGTATTTGTGAGTAGTGCCATTTCTATTTGATGTTCCCGTTCCTGGGTTTGGTCTCGAAATACGAGAACCACACCTTTGATTTGACCAGATTCATCGCGAATAGGGGCACCACTATCCGCTATTGGGCGTTCTGTGCCGTCCTTCGCAATTAAAAGCGTATGATTCGCCAGACCAACGATCACCCCTTCCCGAAGCACTCGGGAAGCAGGATTTTCCACTGCCATGCGAGAGTCTTCATTAATAATTTGAAAAACTTCATGCAGGGGCATGCCAATGGTCTCTGCTTCTTTCCAGCCAGTTAATTGTTCGGCGATCGGGTTTAAACGGGTAATATTTCCATCAGCATCAGTTGAAATAACCCCATCTCCGATGCTATACAGGGTTGTACGAATTTCTTCCTGTGCTTCCACTTGTTGGTCTTTCATCCGCAGTAAATCCAGGTAGAGGTTTTTCTGCTGGCGGTTGAAGCGGTATGCTGCCACGAATGCCGTCATGATGATAACTAAAAGAACGACCAGCCCCATGTACAATGCCAGGGTACGGGTACCAGATAGGATTTCGTCTCGATCTTCCTTGGCGATTAAATACCAGTTTGTACCGTCTATCGGGTGTATGATCGAAATGACCGGTACGCCTCGATAATCCTGGCCTTCAAAAGTACCGGTTTTTCCCAGAACAGCCTGGACTGCGGGTATATCTGTTTTCGCCATAGGAATCTTGATTGTTAATGCGGGGGATGGATCCATCCTCAAGACATTAAGAAAAACAACGTTGTTTTCCTCTCTGCGTACAATTAATGTCTCAGCACTTTGGCTGTAGGTGGGCCAGGTCTGAATGATGGAAAAAAGCCTGCTTTCAGGATCAATACGGACGACCAGTACGATGTCTTGTTGAAGTTTTGCTGCAAAATCCATTTGAATTCTATTTGTAATTGAACTTTGATAGATATCGCTGCTTTCCGTTATGCCGGATACTATCACTTCTTGAACAAGTTGCTTTGTTTCAGGTTCAATGTCGCTTACATTTTTCTGGAGTGAGAACAACACCTTGTTATCCGGTGCGATGAGCATAATATTCTCATACCCCTTTGAATCACTCAAAAAGCGCGCCGTATGGTTGATTTCTTTGTCTTCCGCCAGAGACTGACCGCTTAACAAGGCAGCAGCAATTTTTTCCGAGAAAAATTCAACAGCGTAAAGTTGCGTGTCATTTAGTTGATCCTGATACCACTGGGCTATTTGATCGGTCTTAATATCAGCGATTGTTTGTAAATCATTGGATTTTGTTTGAAAGATTTTTTCGGATTGATAATCGTAGATTAGCCAAAGGCCGCCCAACAGAACTGAGATTGTAATCAGAAGGACAATGAAAAAGAACCATTTTGAAGTACCGCTATTGTTATTTGGATTAACTTGTAAGAAGTTTCGGGTGTCTAATTTCATCAATAAAGTCCTTCAGAAGAATTTAATGCAAAATTGATAATGCTTTGGAAATATATATATATATATACGAGGACCGATATTTAAATGAAAATATAAAAAAATGCATATTAATATATTATACAGATTCTCGTCAGAGGAAGATAGTCATGTAATCTTTGATGCGCTCATACCCCGTATATTCTTTTAGTAGGGTGAATTAGTAGTTTCGTATAGCGCTCAGTTTTCGACAGTTACTATTGATATTGGGTATTTAAGTGATAAGATAGTCTGAATCCAGTAAAATTTGACCTTTGCAAAGGGAATATATGGACAAAATGCTTAAAATTGGATTAAAATCCATCAAAACCCTTGATTTGTTAGACAAATAGAAATACTATGGTATAATTGTGATAACATTCAATAAAAGTCAAGTGTTTTTGTATGATGTCCCCCAGAATCTGGAAAATCTAATTATCAACACTGACGTATAGTAATAAGGAGTTTTTTTCGTATGTCTAATCGTGAAAGTGGTACGGTTAAATGGTTTAACAAAGATAAAGGCTATGGCTTTATCGAACGTGATTCTGGTGGCGATATTTTCGTTCACTATAGCGCAATTCGTGGCGACGGCTATCGTTCTTTGATCGATGGTTCCCGCGTGGAATTTGAAGTGATTGTTGATGGTAAAGGCCCACAGGCCAAAGAAGTAACTGCTCTCTAGTTCTTCTTTCCATCAAATATACTCACGTATATTCAAAAGAGCATCTGGCAACAGATGCTCTTTTTGCTTAATACATCATTCTTTATGAGAGGAAAGTGCCATTATTGATTATCCATTTTTCGAAAGGCAGATTCAAATAAAAAATGACCCATATGGGTCATTTGCTTAAACCCCTGTGACCGCTAAAATCATGACATAAGATTAAGAAGAGATGGATCGGCAAAAACCAGGAGGTTCATATGCTCAGTGTCAAAGATATTCTTTCCCGCGTGAAGGAAGATAACGTAAAATTTATATCCTTGCAGTTTACGGATGTGACCGGCTCGATTAAAAGTGTGGATGCCCCAGTGGCGCAGTTGGAAGGGGCATTGGAAAATGGCCTTTGGTTTGACGGTTCATCCGTGCAGGGGTTTGCCCGTATTCAAGAAAGCGATATGCACTTGAATATTGATCGCGACACTTATGCTGTGCTGCCCTGGACACCCGATAATTTGAAACGCGCACGCTTCTTTTGTGACATTTACCTTCCTGATGGCAGTCCCTTTCCTGGGGATCCGCGTGGAGCCTTAAAACGAATTATTGCCGAGCTGGACAAACGCGGCTGGGTTTACAATGTCGGCCCAGAGCCTGAATTTTTCCTGTTTAAGAAAAACGGCGATACAACGAAACCGGTTCCATTTGATGTAGGCAGCTATTTTGATTTTTCTGCCAATGACGAAGCGGTAAATGTGCGAACTGAACTGATGGAAGCGTTGGACAAAATGGGCCTGGAAATTGAAGTGGGGCACCATGAAGTGGCTATTGGTCAACATGAAATAGACTTCCGCTTTGCCGACGCCTTGAAAACGGCCGATAATGTTCTGACTTTGAAATATACCATCAAGGCTATTGCTGCGCAGCATGGTATTGTGGCTTCCTTTATGCCTAAACCGGTATACGGAATCAACGGTTCGGGTATGCATTGCCATCAATCTCTCTTTACAAAAACCGGTGAGAATTTGTTCTTTGATGCTACAGGTGAATTTTATCTTTCTGACCTTGCTCGCAGTTTTATTGCCGGTCAGTTACACCATGCCAAAGCGCTCTCCGCTGTAGTGGCTCCTTCAGTAAATTCTTACAAACGACTAGTTCCTGGGTATGAAGCCCCTGTTTATATTGGCTGGGCGCAAACCAACCGCTCTGCTCTAATCCGTATTCCCCGTGGTAATACCGGCATGAAGAATGCCGTACGTGCTGAACTTCGCTGCCCGGATCCTACTTGTAATCCTTACCTGGCATTCACGGTCATGCTTGCTGCAGCTTTGGATGGCATCGATAATAAAATGGTTCCCCCTGCGCCATCCCGCGATATCAATATTTATGATCTGACCGAAGATGATCGCGAGAAAATGGGTATTGATCAGTTACCAGGTTCGTTGAACCAGGCAATAACAGCCTTAAAAAGTGATGAAATTCTCAAGAAAGCCTTGGGCGAATCGGTGTATGAAGCCTTCACCCGGGCAAAATTATCTGAGTGGGAAGAGTATCGCATTCGGGTGATGGATTGGGAAGTTGAAAGGTATCTTGAAACCGCATAACATTCACAGTTGGCGTCTTTCTGAAAAATGTCATCCCGCTAACCCGGGATGACATTCTTTTTTCTCCGGTATAATGGAAATAAATCTCAGATGGAAAAATCCCCAATGACCGAAGAAATTACCTCAGCCCGCTTACTACAAGCCTTAGCCAGTTTAAATACCATAAGCCAGGCAATCAATCATTTGGATGCGAAGACCTCGCAACCGATTGAAGAAATTCTTGGTTTGATTGGCCGCAGTGCGGTAAAAGTAATTCCCGGTTCTTCTGCAATTCTATACGCCTATGATGAAACCCAACGGCAATTTACCGCCTGTTCCAGTGTAGCTGCTGATGAACGCATTCAGTATATTCCGGATCGGGCGCCGCGCGAAAAGGGTCTTGGCGCGCGGGCAATTGATTCCCGGCAATCCGTGGTTTCCTATTCCGATCTGAGTTTAGAGCTAAGCCCAAAAATGGTGGCCCAGGGTGTAAAAACGGGTGCTGCCTTCCCTCTCATTGTTGGCGAGTCCATTGTTGGGTTGTTATATGTTTATTTATACGAAGAACGGCATTTTTCAGCACTTGAGCTTTTATTGCTGGAAAATTTTGTAAATCAGGCAGCTATGGCCATCTTTCATGCACATCGTTCCGCCAGCGCTGATCAACATCTTGCCCGCAAGGAAGAGGAAAATGCACGTTTACGCAGAGCGGGAATGCTGATTTCCTCGCGTTTGGATTTACAGGAAACACTTGAAACCATTCTGCAAATGGCGCTGGAAGTGCTGGATGCGCATTATGGGGTCTTCCGTTTGGTGGATAAAAAAGGAGAGTTTCTAATTTCGGCTGCTTTTGCCGGGGAAATTGAATATGCACCAGTCTCAGAAGATTTACGCATCGATGGACACAGTGTGATGGGCTGGGTTGCCAAACACCGGCAGTCTCTTTGTTTGGCGGATGTAAAACAAGCTCCCTGGTCTGATGTATATCATCCCCTCTATCGGGATCTTGAGATGCGTTCGGAACTGGCTGTCCCGCTGATTAGTGCCAGCGGCAGGTTGGAGGGGGTGTTGAATCTGGAAAGTCCGCGGATTGGTGCTTTTAGCGACGCAGACAGCCATTTATTGCATGCTTTTGCCACACAGGCTACGATTGCCATTCAGGAAGTTAGATTGCTTGAATCCCTTAAGGAAATATCCGAAAGTATTCTCCAAGAAGGTTTGATTCCGGTGCTGGATCATATTGTATGTAAGGTGATTGAACTGGTAAATGCCGCAGATTGTGGCATTTGGCTGTTGGACCACCAAAAATTGGTTTTATGGGCAGGTACCGAAAGGGTTCAAAGTTTGGGGAGTTTATCCGCTGAAGATACAGTAATTCTGGATGCAATGAACAATGCCCGCATCATTCCCATCGAGACTAGGGAGCAAATCGGCACTTGGTGGCCTGAAGGGCAATCCGTGCCTCTGGAATGGAGTCACGGGCTTGTGTTTCCATTAAGTGGCGGTGAGGGTCAGCATCAACACACATCGGGTATGCTGTGCGTTTTTTATGCCCGAAGTGATGCTGCTCGCTTCACAATCTCCAGTTGGGATGAAAAAGTAATTTCTATTCTTGCACATTATGCTGTGCTGGCGCTTCAAAATCGGGACTCAATAGCAGCTGTTCAGCATGCACAAAATCAAACCACGCTGGTGGAAACCTTTGCAGCCCTGGGCGATGTGGCAGCAAATTTGCTACATCAGTTAAATAATAAATTTGGCACCATTCCGGTACGTGTTCAGGGCTTGCAGGATCGTTATCGCGGACTTATTGGAACAGGAACCGTATTTGAAGAAAAATCTGACTGCCATTGAGGATAGTGCCCGTCAGGCGATGGAAATTATGCAGGAGAATTTGCATTTGCTGCATCCCAATACAAAAAGAATCCGTAAACTTGGCAGAGTGCTTGAAAGAAACTTTGCAGAACCTGCATATTCCATCAGACGTTAACTGGTGGCAGTAAACAATCTGGATAATCTACCACCGGTTTATGCCGGGTATCAGGTATTGCGTATGGTGTTTGCAAATCTAATCGACAATGCCGATACATGCGATGCAGGATAATGGTTCCATTCAAATCACCGCAGAGCAGGCATCAGGTGCGATATTCTGGTTCTGTTGAAGGATAATGGGCCTGGTATTCCGGATGAAATTCAGCGAAAAATATTTGAGTTCCAGTTTTCACGCAGCCAGCCGCAAGTAAAACAGCGTATGGGATTTGGCTTGTGGTGGGTGCGAACCATCATGGCTCGTTTAGGCGGCTCAGTTTGGGTGCAAAGTGATGGGCAGCACGGCACTGTTTTTACCCTGCAATTTCCAGTTGAAGAGGGTGCAGCATAATGACCGACATGATTTGGGATTTGCCCTGGTAGTGGAAGACGATGCCTCATGGCAGGCTATTCTGGAAGAAATTCTTGAAGAAATGGGGTTTTCGGTTTTTGTGACGGATAAAGTCTCTGGCTTTGAATGAATTACAGAGCAAATCATTTCGGTCTGCTAATTGCTGATTTGTCCCTTAAAGACGAGGATCACCGCAATCAGGATGGTTTGTCGATCCTGGATGCGGCTCATAAAAAACAACCGGCATGTGTGACGATTTTCTTAACCGGGTATGCCACGGTTGAATTAACTGTTCAGGTGATGAAAGAGTATGGAGCAACCAGCTGTTTACGCAAGGAAAATTTTAATCGAAAAGCTTTTAGTGAATTAATCCTCTCTGCGTTGGAAGAACCTGCATTAGCCGGCAATATCGGGTTAGTCAATCAAGATTATGTGACCAAATCCACTGCGCAGATAGATGGAACTTCAGAAAGTGAACAAGGCATTAAAGGCAGTGTATTGCTGGTGGAAGATGATCCGGGCTGGCTTTCCATTCTGCAAGAAATTCTGGAAGAGGAAGGATATCTTGTCCGTGCCTGTACAAGTTACGGGCAGGCGCATGGTCTGCTGCTGCATGAGAAATTTAACCTGGCCATTATGGATCTTAACTTGGCGCCCAATCGTGTTGGGTCCGGGGCCATGGGGGAATCCTTTAAGGACATCTATCCGGAAGGAAACCGCCTATTGCAGTTGATCCGGGCTGCTTTTATTCCGGTTTTCGTGGTCAGCGGCGAGCAGCGCATGCAAGCGATTGAGGAAATATACCGTACTTTTAATATCAATGGATATTTTGAAAAACAAAATTTTGAACGACGATTATTCTTGTTTGAGGTCTCCAAAGCCGCTTTACCCATGCAGATGGCAGAAAATCGCTACAATTTGACGGATCGTGAGAGACAAGTGATGAAATTATTAGCCCAAGGCAAAGAAAACAAGGAAATAGCCGATGAGTTGGTTATTTCCCCCAATACCGTCAAACGTCATATTAAATCAGTTTTTACGAAGATGGAAGTCCATAGCAGGGCGGGGGCTGTGGCAGCTTATCTTTCAGATTATAGTTGAGGTATAATAGAAACAGCCCATTGATAAAACCAATGGGCTGTTTTTTGTTTCCAGTGGAAGGTTAGCCTCCCAGATAGGCTTCCATGACTTTGGGGTCATGCAGGAGATCGTGGGCTTTGCCATCCAGCGCATTGTTGCCGGTCTCAAGCACATAGCCGCGGTCAGCAATGGAGAGAGCCATCTGAGCGTTTTGTTCCACCAGTAAAATACTGGTGCCCTGTTGGTTGATATCGCGAATGATATCGAAAATCTGTTCCACCAAAACAGGGGCCAGACCCATGGAGGGTTCATCCAATAAGAGAAGTTTGGGATGACTCATCAAACCACGGCCGATGGCCAGCATTTGTTGTTCACCACCAGAAAGGGTGCCGCCCATTTGTTTACGGCGTTCTTTCAAACGGGGAAACATTTCAAAGGCGTGTTCCATGGATTCGGCGATCTCACCTTTATTGGTATTAAGATAGGCGCCCATTTCAAGGTTTTCCTGAACGCTCATTTTGGTGAAAATCTTTCGACCTTCGGGCACATGGATAATGCCCATCTTTACCACTTCCTGGGCTGGTGTATGGGTAATATCCTGGCCTTCAAAGATGATTGTACCAACTCTGGGGGATAATAATGCCGAAATGGCGTTCAGGGTGGTGCTTTTGCCGGCTCCATTGCTGCCAATCAGGGCAACAATTTCACCTTTTTCAAGATGCAAATCAACGCCTTTAAGAGCATGGATTGCGCCGTAATATACGTTGAGGTTATTAATTTGCAGCATCATTTTTCTTTTCCCGTTGATATTTCTCGGAAAGTTTGGCCGCACCAGATCCGAGATAGGCTTCAATTACCAACTCGTTGCTCTGGATTTCCTTGGCCGTACCTTCTGCGATTTTGGTGCCATGATCTAAAACCGTAATTTGATCCGAGATATCCATGACAACGCGCATATCGTGTTCAATCAGCAGAATGGTGATGTTCAATTTATCCCGCAGAGATTTAATGAACTGGGTCATCTCCATGGTTTCTTGTGGATTCATGCCTGCCGTGGGTTCGTCCAGCAGCAATAGGCGTGGTTTATTCGCCAATGCACGGGCAATTTCGAGGCGACGTTGAGCACCGTATGGCAAGTTCATGGCGGCGTGATCACCCAGCCCTGAGAGGCCGACAAATTCAAGCATTTCACAGGCACTGCGGACGGATTCATGTTCTTCTTTAACATATCGCCGGGTGTGCAAGACGGCATCCAGCCAATTGGTTTTTAAATGGGGATGCTGCCCGATGATAATGTTTTCAATAGCCGTCAATTCTCTGAACAGACGAATGTTCTGATAGGTACGGGCTATCCCCAGACTGGCGACGATATTGGTCGGCAAACCTTTGATGGATTCTCCAAAGAAGAGGACTTCACCAAATTCGGGTATATAAAATCCGGAAGTACAGTTGAAGAAAGTGGTTTTTCCGGCGCCATTCGGGCCGATGATACTGGCGATGGCACGTTCAGGTACAACCAAATCAACCTGATCAACGGCTCTCAAGCCGCCAAAAATTTTAGAGAGTTGTTTTGTTTCCAGAACAGTCTGGTTCATAGTTGCCTCCCGGTTTGTGAGGCGGAATCGGCGGTACATCCCTCAGCAAATTCTTTTTCAAGCCCCGGTCGTTTAATGGGCCATAATCCGGATGGACGCATGATCATCATCACAACCAGCAAAGCGCCAAATGCCAAAAGACGATAGTTTTCCACACCCCTTAAAATTTCCGGCAGACCCTTCAGAACAAAGGATCCCAGGATAATTCCGGGCAGGCTGCCCATACCGCCAACAATAACCAGACAGAGAACATTGATGGAAACCATCATGATATGGTCTTCAGGTCCGGTGAACTGTCCACGGGAAGCAAAGATGGCGCCTCCCAGTCCGGCGAAAGCTGCACCAAGTGCCAGTGCCAAAAGTTTATAGGCGAAGGTATTGATGCCTGTGGCTTTGGCAACCGTCTCGTCATCCCGGATGGCCATCCAGCTGCGTCCCGTACGAGAATACTGAATGCGGTAGGCAATGAACATACCGATAGCGACCGCGATGAGAATCATGTACATGAAATCGACATCCGATGAAAATTGCATACCAAAGAGATTGGGTTGGGCAATGCTGCGCACGCCGCTTGGTCCTCCGGTTAGGGAAGAGAGAAGATCGCTTTTTAATAAAATTCGGATGATTTCACCAAAACCAAGTGTAACGATTGCCAGATAATCACCACGCAAACTCAGAATTGGCAGACCAAGTAGGATGCCAGTGAAAGCAGCCATTAGCACTGCAATCAGCAAGGCCGGCCAGAAATTCATTTCAATGGCATGCGGAAGGGGTGCAGTAAGCAATCCAAAGGTATAGGCGCCAATGGCGTAGAAGGCTACGTAACCGAGTACCAATTGACCGGATAAACCAACAATGATGTTTAAGCCGATACCCAGGATAATATAAATTCCTACAGTCCCTAAGGTATAGTTCCAATAAGAACCCCATTGCCGCGGAAGGAAAAAGGCAAGCAGGAAAGCAGCTCCCAGAAATGCCCAACGGGAAGTTTTGGATTGAAAGAAGGTCTCTACTTTGGGGTTATGGACAACTTTTTGGGAAAAGAGAGCGGTTTGATTTTGAATCTTTTCTCTCAACTTAAGTTGAATCAATGCAATATTCAACAATCCACCCAGCAGCCCGGCAGCACCAAAAATGAGGGTATGCAGTATGGCACCAAGAATAGGCGACTGTTGGAAATTAAGATAGGTGACAAATTGAGCATTTAATTCAGCCAGATAGACTCGAATGTCTGTTCCTGTGGCATTGATGGAGCCCACGATGAAAGTGAAAACACCCAGAATGATGCCTGCAACCAAACCGCTGGTAACACCACTAATGGCAGCGGATTTATAATCGCTGGCCTGGTTTTTCTTGCTGCTGGCGTAACCGCACCACAGACCTAACAGGATTTGTAAAATGACCAAATGGCTGACAGGTTGGATTTTGCTGATGCTGCTGTAACCCAATAAATTGCCAATAATGGAACTCATTACTGTGGTGAAACCGATCAAAGCCAAAAAAACCAAGATAATGCCAAAAATAATCCCTGTGTTTGAATTCTTGCGAAGGTTGAAGTTCATCACAGTTTCTCCTCTGATAACCGCTCACCAAGGAGACCGGATGGACGGAATATCAAAACCAAAATTAAAATGGTAAAGGCTATCACGTCTTTTAATTGAAAATCAATACCCAGTGCGGCTGGTCCAAGTGATTCCATGACGCCTAATAACATACCGCCAACCATAGCGCCGGGAATATTGCCAATGCCACCCATGACGGCTGCAGTAAAGGCTTTGATGCCGGGAAGGAAGCCAATATAGTGGTTTACCAATCCATTGTGAACGCCCCACATGATACCGGCAGCACCAGCCAATGCACCGCTGATGATAAAGGTTTTACTGATGACGCCATCAACATTAATTCCCATCAAGGCTGCTGCAGATTTGTTTTCAGCTACGGCCCGCATGGATTTTCCAAGGCGTGTTTTTTGAACCAACCAGAAGAGTCCCAGCATTAATAAAACTGACAGCACAAAGGAAAGTACGCCAGTGTAAGTGACCATAACGGTGGTTCCGCCCACGGGTAATTCCCACCCGGTACCGCGCATAAAGAGTTCTGGATTTTCATATTGTCTGCGTTGAGGTCCAAAAAGCATTTGGGCGGCATTTTGCAGGAACATGGAAGCACCAATGGCGGAGATGAGGGGAACGAGACGTGGGGCTTTGCGTAATGGGCGATAGGCTAACTTTTCCAAAAAGTAGCCTGATACAGCCGAGATCGTCATACCCACTAAAAAAGCGATCACAATAGCCAGAACCGGATTTGCATTCAGAAAATTGACTTCTGGATTTGTTCCGGAGGGCATGTATCGCAAGATTTCAAAGACAAAATAACCGCTGAAGCAGCCGATCATCATCACTTCGCCGTGAGCAAAGTTAATCATAAAGAGAATACCGTATACCAGGGTGTAACCAATGGCAATCAAGGCATACATGCCGCCAATGATCAGGCCGGAGATGGCAAACCGGGTCCAGGTATCAGCGCCATAGGCCGCATTAACGACAATGACATCATACATACGCCAGCCGAGTAATCCTGCTACAACGAATGCGACCAGAAGTCTGGCCGCTTTACCAACTGGTATCTTACTTTTTCGAATCAGGGGAGCCGGTGTTTCTAGAGCACTCATAGTATTTACGCTTTCCAGGAATGGATTTTTTCTTACGGGGTAGAAACGGAAAAAACTGGTGGGGGATTACTCACCCCACCAGTTTTTGTTTAAGAATTATTGAACAGGAGCCCAATCTCCGTTTACCACCTGGTAGAAGGTGGGGCCAGAAGCGTTACATTCACCGACTGCATCACAGGTCATGAGACCGGTTAGATGCTTGGAAGTCTTTGGTGTTGCGTACTGCATTGACTAATTTGGTGCGAGGAACATAGAGTGTTCCATCTTTACCCAGAACGGCGACGTTCTTGATGTTCTGGACTAAAAGTGCCAGTATCATAGGCTGCCCAGGTGTAAGGGGAAAGTGAACCGGGTTCTGATACCAATCGCGTCTCGGTGTATTTGGTCGAAAGCTTGTTTTTCAGCAGAATCCGGGGGAACCAGGGAGACAGCATAAGCGCCTTCGCCATTGGCGCCGGTTTTTTCGATGAATTCAGAACCGAAGGTACCGTCACAACCGAACATGACGACGCCTTCCAAACCAGCCTGTTTCCACTGATTGGCCATAACGATTTGTTCTGCAGCATAACCACCGAAGTAGACGGCATCGGGAGCGGTGCCAGCGATGGAAGAAAGAGGAGCGCTGTAATCTACTTCGCCGGGGGTGATGGCTTCAAAAGCAACCACTGTGCCACCCAGTGCTTCGAAATCGGATTGAACCAAGTTCAGCCAAACCCTGACCATAAGCGCTACCGTCGTGCATAATGGCCAAGTTGGCAACTGCCAAGATCTTCGAACATCATCTTTGGCGGCAAGTACAGCCTGGGTTGCATCGGTGAAGGCAAGTCCGGTTGAAGACTTTGGAACCCTGCTCGGTTAATTCAGGCAGGGTTGGTAGCGGAAGGGGAAACCATGGGAATCATGGCTTTTTCGTAGATAGGCATGGCAGCCTGGGTTGATCCAGAGAAAATGTGCCCGGCGATGGCAACAACACTCGGATCGGTGACCATCTTGTTGGCTACTGCAGCGCCACCTTCGGCTGATCCGCCGGTATCTTCGGCGATCAATTCAAATTTGAAGCCTTCGATACCTTCGTCATCGTCAATGGACAATGCGTGCACCTTGGGAAATGTCGATACCGAACATGGAATAGTCACCCAATAAAGGTGCGCCCATACCGATTTTGATTGTATCGCCCTGCAGCAATGACTGCACAAGCCAAATTCGTCCACTGTACATGCATCTGGGAGCTTTGCGGCTCTGGACCACAAGCGGATAATGCCAGGGTCAGCACAAGAAAAATAAACAATACTTTTTTCATACTATATTCTCCTCACAATTTTTTTGATATAAGAACCGTATTGATAAAATAACAAAAAAGCTGCCGTTTTTGGTTGGGCAGCTTTTTGAAATTTCTTGACGATTATCTGCTGTGTCTCGATGTAGCTAGGCTTCCCAACCGGAACAATGGTCCCTATGCTGTAGGACCATAACGTATGCCAGCTAATTCGCAACAGTGTTAATTTCATTGTGTTAACAGTTTCCGTTAATCAAGTTTCAGTGATTTTACTATAAGATGAATGATCTGTCAACCTGTTTGAAACACAACAAAAAGGTTGTGTTCTGTGTGCATAGTGCACATATCGTGATAAAGAATACTAGATAATAGATAAGAAATGTACAAAATTAACTTACATCTCTATTTTTTCGTGATTATGATTTGTTAATAGTTGATGGATCTGTTTATGAGTGGAATTCCCTGTTTTTCTCTTCCATAGCAAAGATTATTTTCAGGGTACTGATGAAAATAAATTGATTCTTTCTCCTGCTTGGTGAAAGGGAGGTGTTTTCTGTTGCTCAGGCAATAGGCATGAGCCAGCGGATTAATCCCAATATGGTCATACCGAACACAATGGTCAATAGAGTGTTCTTGAAAAAATAGGCCACCAGGAAGGTGGGCAACGCTGCCAGCAGAGTGGTATTGGTCATGGAAAAATCAACCTGCTCTTTTTGGATGATTAAGGAGGGCGTCAACAGCGCTGCCAAGATGGCAGCTGGAATGTACTGCAGCCAGATGCGTAAGGCAATTGGAATTTGTTTTTTTGTCAGCAGCCAGAGCGGGAATACCCTTGGCAGATAAGTAACGGCCGTCATGCCGATTAAGATGAAGAAGAGGTTTTCGTGCATTGTTCCAATCCTAGGCCAATGGTTGCTCCGATCACCGTGGCAATCAGTACGTGCCAGGGTGATAAGTGAAGTTGATAAAGGACAATTGAAAGCGTACCGCAGACGATGGCCACGATAACATGCTTGAAATGTTTGATTTGTCCTGCCAGCAGCGATATGAACATGGCAGGCAAGGCGAAATCAAAGGGAATCCAGGATATTTTTTCCAACAAACTGCCGGCAGAAACACCCAGGATGGTGCCGATGATCCAGGAGAGATGGGAGAAGCCGTGGATAAGGAAACTTTTTAATTTTTCCGTATCCTGCTGTTGAAAGCGATTGATCTGAATGGCAAAAGTTTCATCCGTAATTTCATAAGCAAACCAGGCGATTTCAGCGGGTTTCCATTCTTTTACATATTCCGATAAGGCTGCCGAGAAGAGCAAGTGCCGCAAATTGATGATAAAGGTCATTGCGATGATAAAAAGAGGGCTGCTGCCGTTGCCCAACAGAGTCAGGGCAATAAATTGGGCCGAACCGGCAAAGACGATTAAGGACATGAAGGCAGCTTCCCAAAGGGAAAGCCCGGCAGAGGCTGCTAAAACTCCAAAGGCAAAGCCGATGGGTACATAGCCAACAATGATGGGGCTGGCTGCTTTGAAGCCTGCCAGGAATATGGATGAAGGTCGTGTTGAGGACATAATGGCTGATTTTATCATGATTGCTGGAATTCATCTGAAGAATTGTGAAGGTGATAAAATTGAACGACTATATATTTGTATGAGAGGTTTTCTGGTTTTAGCATAGAATTTTCCGTCGGATGTGAATAGGAATAAAATCCTGGCAACCTTTGAACTTCTAATGACGTATATGAAGCATAGCAATGGATTAACGATCCATTATGGGTAAGTTTTATGGATCGTGAAGTTACGAAAATGAGTTTCGCTGCGTGTTTTTGTTTCATTTAATAATTTCATCTTAGCCTAAATCGAGAATTTTATCCGGTAAGTGGACTTATTTGGAGGATTTATGTTGTCTCAACCCTATTTTTGGCTGTGTCTCAGCCAGGTGATGATCATGGCGGCTGCCGTTGCCATCAGTCAACGCAGACCGTTGAATAAAATATTAAGCCTGAGCCGTTTTTTGGTGGTAGGTTCCGGGTTGGTCTATCTGATGATGGTTTCCTCGCTGGTGCAACAGGCAAGGCTGCCAGCGAGCCTGCTTTTACAGGGATTCGGTATCGGTTTCTTCATGTTGAGCGGAATCCTGCTGATTGCCGTACTCTCTGCTCGTTTCTTGAAAGGAGCGGCGGATTCCAGAGTAAATTTTCAGGCACGCGGTATTTACCGTTGGATGCGGCATCCTTCTTATGCAGCGGTTTTGTTATTTGATCTGGGGGCTGCCCTTATCTTTCTTTCTGAATTTGGTTTGATTTTCTTCCCCTTACAACTCTTGATGTTGTTGTTTCTTATGCTCATCGAAGAACAAAACTTAAGCGGTATTCTGGGAGATGCCTACCTTTCCTATTTAAAAACCGTGCGCCAGCGTTTTCTTCCACAGATGACCAAAAAAACAGTGGATCCTTTGCCCGCGCACTATCCGTTTCGGAATCTGGTTTTCAAAGGCGGCGGCATCCGTGGCATGGCTTATACCGGCGTTTTGGAAGCACTTTATGAAAAGGGTGTCCTTTCGAAAATTGAACGGGTCGCAGGCACTTCAGCCGGCGCTATTACCGCCTGTTTGGTCAGTTTTCGTCTTTCCAAAGATGACCTGTTTTCAATCGTTGAAACATTGGATTACAGTAAAGTACCTCAAAGCTCTGACCAGGTCACTGAGACTAAAATGCTGGGGCGTTTTTTGCGAAACATGAATGAATTGGCAGGCGATTTGAATTGCACCGATCGATTGCTGAAAAAATATGGCTGGTACTCCAGCGGCTATTTTTACACCTGGATGCAGGAAGTGATTGCCGGTCAGTGTGATGGCAACGGTAAGGCAACCTTTGCGGAATTTAAACGGCTCGGCTTTCGTGATCTATACATCTGCGCGGTGAATGCTTCAAAAAACCAACCCGAAATGTTTTCATTTGAAAACACGCCGGATGTGGCCGTGGCGGATGCCGTACGTATGTCCATCAGTATCCCCCTGTTCTTTGAAGCCCTGCAATTTGACGGCAAACACTTTGGCAGCGGGGATTATTATGTGGACGGCGGTATGTATGATAATTACCCCATTAAATATTTTGATCAAACCCCGTTCATTGAGAAAGCTCATTGGGTGAGGAATGGCATTAATTGGGAGACCCTGGGCTGTTATCTCTATACGCCTGAAGATTGTGAGCGCAAGCAGCCAAAAATTGAAAATATTTGGGGATTTTTGGAAAACATGATGTATGGTGTGACGGTGGAAGCCCGCGAACAATATTTTAAACGGGATTTGTTCGATCATCATCGCACTATTATGATTAATGATTGCTGTGTTCAATCAACGGAGTTTGATATCCCAACGGGATCCGAAAGATATAATCAATTAGTAGATTCCGGGCGCAGCGCTGCCAGGGATTTTCTCCAGGATTACAGACTGCCTTTTCCGTTGTAACTGGATCCAACACACAGACAATAGGACCGCTTGCGGTCCTTTTTTTATAAAATGTTGATGGAAACCTCCTGGATATTATGCTATGATCAAACCATTCTTTATAAGTTGATCGAATTGTTTGAAGGAGAACCTGATGATTTTTGTGGATAATGAACAGATTAATGATCCGCATATTAACTTAGCCATTGAGGAATATCTGTTGCGTAATTTTGAAACGCAAGAAGATATTTTACTTTTTTATATCAATGAACCCAGCATCATCATCGGCCGCAGCCAGAATACGCTGGCGGAAATAAATCATGAGTATGTAAAGGAACACGGGATTCATGTCGTGCGGCGCTTATCCGGCGGGGGGGCCGTCTATCATGATTTGGGCAACTTGAATTTTAGTTTTATCAGTAATAATGAAGCAGGAAATTTTCGCAATTTTGCCAAGTTCACCGCCCCTGTTATTCGGGTGTTGAATGAGATGGGCGTGCCGGCGGAGTTGAATGGCCGCAATGACATTCTGGCGGATGGCCGCAAAATTTCCGGCAATGCCCAGTACACCACGCAGAAACGCATGTTCAGTCATGGGACTTTGTTATTCAAATCTGATCTTTCTCAGGTGGCGGCATCCTTGAATGTGAAGATGAATAAGATTGAAGCCAAAGGCATCAAATCCGTGCGTAGCCGGGTGGCCAACATCTCGGAATTTATGAGCGAATCCATGGAGACACTGGTATTTCGAGAACGTATTTTACACGGCATTTTTCGGGATGAACCAGAGATCACTCAGTACCATCTTACCCCGGCGGATTGGGAAGGGATTCATGCCTTGGTGGCAGAACGCTACCGCAGCTGGGATTGGAACTTTGGAAGAAACCCGGATTTCAATATTCAAAAAAGCAACCGCTTCCCGATGGGCGAAGTGGAAGCCTGCATTGATGTGCAGCATGGAGAAATTCAATCCATCAAACTGTATGGAGATTTTCTGGGACAGGGGGAGATCATGGATGTGGAACAGGCCCTGACGGGAGTTCAGTACAAACCGGAGACCCTGGCCCAAGCCGTGGCTGGGCTGGATATATCCAGATATTTCGGCGGATTGAGCAAAGAGGAATTTTTGAATCTGCTTTATTAGGTATTAAATTGAGTGGTAGTGTAACGGCTGGGTTTGCTGACCAGCCGTTTTGTTTATCCCCTCCTGCACCTCCCCACGCAAGGTGTGCTGCCCAGCGACCAAAATTCTGAAAAGTGAATTTTAGGGGAGGAAAATCTAAGCTTGAACAAAAAAGTAGTTCCTGAATTTGCTCTATCCCCTTGACAAACAGCTTTTTTAATCGCATAATACAAACCGGTTTGCAACACAAACCATTATGGAGGATTTTGTGAACACATCGATTTCCGATTATGCAAAACGCACCCGCCAGTACTGGTGGATTGACGGACTGGCTGAGATAGCCTTTGGTCTTCAACTGGGGTTGTTGATGATATATCATTTTCTTACAATATTCTTTGGCTCCAAGGGATGGGGCGTTACAGCTGCGATTTTGGGCACTGCTTTCATCCTGGCGGGCTTTCTGGCAGTCAATAAAGGCTTGCTTTGGGTAAAAGAGCGCATCACTTTTCCGCGGACCGGGTATGTCAAATATCCCAATAAACGGGCTACATCACGCCGAAGAAGGATTTTCATGGCGATTGGCATAGGATCCATTACATCGCTCCTGGTTAATTTGGCTCTGGCTTACTTAGGACCGGCTGCCCAGTGGACCGTGATTGCCATGATCATGATGTCTTGCCTGATTTATGTGGCTTATTTTACCGGTGTTGTGCGCTATTATGCTATGGGTATTCTTGCGTTTTTGTGGGGTTTGGCGATGAACCGGATTCCGTTTCAGGCAGGGAGTTTGTATGTCTGGTTTTTTGGCGGGTTGGGCTGTATTTTCATCTTTACAGGGTTGATTGTTTTCCTGCGCTACCTACGCCGATATCCAGCACTGGAAGGAGACGAGGATGCCGGATGAATCGCTGCGTAATCTGAACGATGTGGATCGTTTGATTCATGAACCGGCGCGCCTGGCGATTGTCTCCATCTTATATGCGCTGGAGGAAGCTGACTTTCTGTATTTGATGCATGAAACCAATCTGACCAAAGGAAATTTATCCTCCCACTTGATCAAATTGGAAAGTGCAGCTTACGTAAAAATAGAGAAAATATTCCTGGAAAAAAAATCCCGCACGCTATGCAGCCTTACCGAGACCGGGCGAGCGGTTTTTGAAACATATTTGAAACAAATGGAACAGGTGATGAAGTTTAATCAGAAAAGGAAACAGAGATGATAGCAATTGACACAAAACAAATTACCCGCAGCTTTCAGAAACATCAGGTCCTGAAAGGGGTGAACATTCAAGTAAGGGAAGGTGAGATTTATGGCTTTCTGGGCGCCAATGGCGCTGGAAAAACGACCACCATCCGCATCCTTTTGGGCTTGATCCGAGCGGACGGCGGCTCAGCCTCGATTCTAGGACATGATCTGCAAACCCAGGCGGATCAAATCCGGGCGAAATCCGGGGCATTGCTGGAACATCATGGCTTGTATGAGCGTCTTTCGGCGCTGGATAATCTGCGTTATTTCGCAAAAATATGGCAGCTGCCGGCCCAAAAGACCGACGAACGTATTAAAACCCTCTTGAGCTCGCTGGAGCTGTGGGAGCGCAGGGACGAACTTCCCGGCGAGTGGAGCCATGGGATGAAGAAAAAATTGGCCGTTGCCCGGGCGCTTTTACATCAACCCCGGCTGCTCTTTCTGGATGAACCCACCTCAGGCATGGATGTAGCCACTTCGGCTGCCCTGCGGGAGCAGTTCCAACGCCTGGCCGAAGAGGAACGAGTGACAATCTTTCTGACCACGCATAATCTGTATGAGGCGGAATTGATCTGCACACAAATTGGCGTGCTGCATCAAGGGATCGTCGTAGCCAGCGGCACAGCACAAGAATTACGCGCCAGGAATGAGAATCACCGCTACCATATTGTCTGTGATATTCTCCCGGATTCGGTCCAGCAGGCATTAATCCAAAATCAGCTGGTGCGTACGGTGCAGTCAGAAAATGATCATTGGGCAGTGGAATTGCTGCCTTCGTTGAGTGCGGCAGATGTGGTGGGTTATCTGGTCACCCAGGGCGTTAAAGTGGAAGAAATATACAAGGATAAAAAATCCCTTGAAGAAGCATTTTTATCCCTGGTGGAGGTGGAAAAATGATCCGCGATTTGCAGACCGTTATCTGGAAAGAATTGTATAAATTTAATAATACCCGCACGACTAAAATGCAGAGCCTGATCATGCTGGGATTGTTGGGCATTTACATGCCATTGATCACCGGCTTGGAGTGGCTGCAATCCCCGGCGTTTCTGATCTGGATGTGGCTGCCGATGTTTACCACCATTGGCTTTACCACGGATGCCTTCGCCGGTGAACGGGAACGTCATACTTTAGAAACACTGCTGGCCACGCGCCTGCCCGATGAGGCCATTTTGCTGGGTAAAATCCTGGCCAGTGTCCTCTACAGTTGGGGCATATCCATGGTCAGCTTGTTGATGGCCGCAGCGGCGCTGAACATTGCCCATCCGGGAAACGGCTTGATGTTTTATGACGGATTAACTTTTGGATTGTCTCTGGTAGGTCTACTGCTGATGTTCTTTTTATTCAGTTGTCTGGGGGTGTTGGTGTCGCTCAAGGCACAGACTGTCCGGCAGGCTTATCAGCGCTTGAGTATCGCCATGCTGATGATCTGGTTATTACCCTTTATTTTGATTCAGGTATTGCCCCGGGAGATGGTGACGCAATTCACGGCGTTAGCACCTGATCTGGAGAAGATGCTGATTGGCAGTCTGCCCTATGTATTTGCAGGATTAGTCGCGGCGGTGTTTGTGCTGTATCGCATTGCCAGGGGCAAGTTTAAACGGGATCAATTGATCGCGGATTTGTAATCTAGACCAGGGATGTCTCTGAGATAGGTCATAACAAATGAAGCAATTTTGCTAAAGATCTGAAGACTCCTGAGGTTGATTAGTACAAACCTCCCAACTAGAGGGTTGCATTTGACCCCCACCCAGCCTCCCCCAAAATCACTGACAAATTCAAGGTCAGACGGTTTAGATTTTGGGGGAGGAGACTCACACGTCAAAACAACGCCAACTGCTCAATGGTCTGCGCTTGATAGACCGGCATTTTGGTGGGCAGGTTGAGCTTTATGCATAGATCGGTAACCCATTCCTCCAGCTCCCAAATGTGATTGGCGGGGCAGTACATCTGCTCGCCGAATTTTCTTTCGTATTTATTGCGCATCCCCGGAAACTGTTTATCCAACATGGCATAAAAATACTCGCGCTGCCGATCCCGCAGGGTGACGCCCAGCGCGGGCAGGACATAGCTTGCGCCGTGATCCACTGCCATGCGCAGCAGTGTTTCCAGGTTTTGCCGGTCATCATTGATGTAGGGCAGGATGGGCATCAGTAACATGCCGCTGGGAATACCGCGCTCGGCAAACTGGCTCATGGCGGCAAATCGCCGGCTGGATGGCGGCGCGCCGGGTTCAATCCGTGCGGCCAGGTCATCGTCCGCGGCAGTGATGGTGAAACTGACCGCGGCATAGGTGGTATGGATTTGCTCAATCAAGTCTATATCCCGCAAAACCAGATCACTTTTGGTAAGAATGTGGATGGGGAAATGATAATCCGAGATGACTTTAAGCGCTTTGCGGGTGAGCTGCAGCTCGGCTTCCAGCGGCATGTATGGGTCGTTCATCGAGCCGGTGCCGATGGTGCCTTTGATGCGCTTATGGGAGAGTTCCTCGGTGAGCAGTTCGATGGCGTTCTCTTTGTACAGGATTTCATGATCAAAATCGGCGATTTGATAGCACAGACTGCGTGAATCACAATAAATGCAGTGATGCTGGCAGCCGCGATACAGGTTCATGTTATAGCGCAGCCCAAACCAGGTGTCCGGCTGCTTAACCGGGCTGACCAAACTCTTGGCACGGATCGGAAGGACACGGCTCATGGGCGGTAGCTCGTCCGGGCTTGTTTTGGCAGGTGTCGTTGATGGGAGTCTTGTTCAGGTATTCTGGCAACAGGTCCTGCAATCAGCATCCATTGACACAAATTCCATAAATGCAGCCAATCTGTGGGGGAGATGAAGCCATCCGGATGATTGCTGACATTGTGCTGCAAATAACACTGGTAGGCATACCCCGGGGTATTGATTTTATGGGTGAATGGATTCTGAATCAAAGCAGCCTCCCGGTGGATGAATATCCATAGTGTAGCACAAAAGTTCTATATTATCAATCCGGGAAACCATATCCAGAAAACCACGAAACACACAAAACACACGAAAAAAATATATAGTCGTTGGATGGGTGGAGGGGATTGAGAATGGTGATGAAATGGAAATTTCATTATCCCCGTAACCCATCAGTACGGCATATGATGGGTTACGGAGAGGAAATGACTTATCCCAATAGGTGAATTACGCTCCTCCACCCATCCTACGATCAGGGAAACCATATCCAGGAAACCACGAAACACAAAGAAACACGAAAAACACATAGTCGTAGGATGGGTGCAGGGGATTGAGAACGGTTCTGTAATGGAAGTTTATCATCCCCGTAACCCATCAGAACGGTCTGTGATGGGTTACAGAGCGGAAATAACTTATCCCAATAGGTGAATTACGCTCCTCCACCCATCCTACGATCAAGGAAACCATATCCAGGAAACCAAGAAACACACAAAACACACGAAAAAATATAAAGGGAGTCGTCCAAAAAAAGGGCGCCCATCCGGGTGCCCTTCCATTTATTCTTTCGTTTTCTTTATTAAGTCTTAAGGCAGGAAAGCGCGTAAGAGCTGTACAAATTCCTCGGGTTGATCATTGGGTGAAAAATGACCGGCATGGGCAATGCTTTCTACCACAGCATTGGGGAGTGCGTTAGCGTATAAATAGGAAACATGGATGGTTTGGAAATCATCCTCGCCGTGAATGATGAGTACCGGTGCGGGTATCCGTTCCAGATAGGGCGTGAAATCATTCTTCGCACCAATGCCAAAATAAAGGGCAAAGGGCATCCAGCCGCCGGCTCGGCTGCCTTCATTGGATTCGGGGATGACTTGTCCTTTACTTCTCAGCGCTGTTTCATAATAATTGCTAAATTCCAATGTGCGCTGTTGTAATTCAGCTTCGCTATATTGAAAGATATTGCCAAAATTAAGATAGTCCTTAATGTAGGCTTTATATTCCTCCATTTCTTCTTCCGATAAATAAGGGGCGATGGAATCGTACAATCCACCTTCGGGCGGGGGCATGATGATCATTTCTGCCGGACTGATCAGGACCATCTTTTCCACATGCTCAGGAAATTCGGCTGAATACAGGCTGGCCAGCAGCCCGCCAAAGGAGTGCCCAACCAGAATGAGCTTTTCTTCGCCAAGAATCAAGCGAATCCGTTCGATATCGGCCAATTGAGCGGCCATGCCCAATTTTTCATCCAGCAGAAAAACGTTCTCGCCATAGTTTTGACTATCAAACTTATCAATGGGGTGCGTAGAATTGCCGCATCCGCGCTGGTCATAATAATAGAAGGTGAACTGTTCTCCCAGCTCATCCAAAGCAGGGATAGGTTCATCATAGGGCATACCAGGACCGCCGTGAATCATTAATACCGGGCGTTCGCCATGACCCTGGGTTTGAAAATATAAATCGATGCCAGGTTCAACAGTCCAGGTATTGGTGACGGTTTGCTCCGGAATAGTGAAATCCTTTTGGGCTGCCATGCCAACTTCGTACATGGGTTTCTGCATCCATTGCCAGATAAAAATACCGGCAATAAAGATCAGAATGACAACAAGGATCAAAATCCATAAAATAGTTTTTTTCATATAAACCCTCCATAAAGTGGTTAAGTGTATTGGGATACAACAGCCGCCGCCCATTCCCGGATGACTTGCTTTAGCTCTGGAGGTTCCAGTACCATCACCGTCGCGCCATAACTTAACACCAGACTGGCTGCCCACGTCAGATCCGGGGTGGAAAATTCCACGATCACCCCGCCATCCGCTTCCGGGGTGAGGTGAGTCCACAGAGGTTGATTGATGGCGGCCAGGTTGGCATACGCAGCGGGAAAGCGCATGCGGACGAGGACGGCCTGTTCAGATTGAATGTTTTGAGCCAGGTAGGCTTGAACATCAAAATCTGATGGGGGCGTAAAGACCTCCGCTCTAACCGCCAACTCCTGAATCCGATCCAGACGGAAGGAACGCATGGCCTGACGCAGCTCGCACCAGGCAATCAGATACCAGAGGCCGGCACGGTGCACCAGGTGAACCGGGTGGATGATGCGCTGGCTGGCTTTCTCCGATTGGACGCCCAGATAGCTGATTTCCAATTTCTGGTTGGCTTTCATCGCCTGACGGATGCGTTTCAGGTCGGGTTCTAGTTGATGCAGGGGCAGCCGTTGGAAGCCCGTGGCAATCATCTTTTGCTGTGCCCAACGCACCTCGCGCAGTTGTTCCTCCGGCAGGACGTGTTCCAGCTTGCTGAGCGCGGATTGAGCTGCTTCATGGTACAGATCCCCCCAAATCTGATCCGCGGCTTGCGTTCCCAGGACCAGGGTAACCGCTTCTTCCGGACTGAAGATCAAAGGCGGCATTTTGTACCCTCGCATCAAGGAAAACCCGCCGTATGGACCCCGCTCGGTATACAGGGGAATGCCCATTTCTTCCAACATGCTCATATAGCGGTGCAGGGTGCGCACGGAAACCTCAAGTTTTCCGGCCAGCGTTTCCGCTTTTTGGTTGGGTTGTTCCTGCAGCAGCAGAATCAGGCGTAGTAATCGGGTGGCTGTATTTGGCATGGCTGTTGATTCCTCATTTACGATAAGGCTTATATATGTCAGATTATGACATATATAAAGATATTATTCAAAAAGACATTCAACTCAATTTGGTCTTTTGGTATCATTTTTGATATGCTTTAATGGATTTAGTATTCTGGCGCTGAATTGTTATCATGCAGCGCTGAAGTTTGGATGGGAGGAAAAAAGCCATGAGCGCGTTACAACAAATCGCCTATTATCTGAATATAAGGGATGAAATTCCCAATCAAAAGTTGGCAAAGAAACTTGCCCTGGAAGAAGATATGGAGGGCCTGGCGGAGATTGCTGCCCACCTGACGGATAAAAATGCCAGTGTGGCCAGTGACTGTCTTAAAGTGATGTATGAGACGGGGTATCTCAAGCCGGAATTAATTGCATCCTATGCCCAGGATTTTGTTGGATTATTAAGCAGCAAGAATAACCGTATGGTCTGGGGAGCGATGATTGCCTTATCCACCATTGCGGATATCAATCCCAAGCCGATTGCGGCTCAACTGCCGCTGATTATAACCGTCATGGAAAAGGGGAGTGTGATTACCATCGTCTCAGGCATTCGAACGCTGGGCAAGTTGTTTGCTGCGGTACCCAAACAAGCAGACCAGGCTATGCCATATTTATCCAATCTATTGGAGACCTGCATCCCCAGGGATGTGCCCACCCATGGTGAAAGTTTACTACCCATGATGAATGCCCAAAATGTGGATTTCTTCCGCTTGCTTTTTGAGAGCCGGGTCCCGGATATGTCGGCATCACAGGCACGCAGGATGCGATCTGTGTTGAAAAAGATGGATAAAATAACTACCTGAGATTTTTATTCCATCCATTCCAACCTAATTTACACCGATGGCGGATGATTGTCATGCCAGAGACATGATCTCCGTCAGCGACGTGGAGATCAAATCGGGTGTATCATATTCAAACATATGAATATAAATTTAAAACCCAACCCAACCCCATCCTTACAGCAGGAAGAACAGCTCTTTAAAGTTTTAGGCCATCCTGCCCGTTTGGCCATTCTGGATGAGCTGCGTCAGGGGGAAGCCTGTGTCTGCCATTTGGAAGCCAAATTGGGTTTTCGTCAGGCATACATCTCGCAGCAGATTTCAGTCCTGCGTGAGGCAGGATTAATTCAGGACCGGCGGGACGGCTGGAATATTTTTTACCGGGTTACCGATGAACGAATTTATGCTGTATTGGATGCTGTTCGGTTGATGACAGGCCAAGGTGAAGTGGTATTGCAAAAATCGATGATTAGTTGCACCTGTCCAAAATGTGTTGGTCAAGCCGACATTGATAATTAATCAGGTTTTTTTTTGTCGCCAATACATGCAATATATTGAATATGATTGAAGGAGAATGAAAATGGTAAATATTAAAGTACTTGGATCGGGCTGTGCGAATTGTAAAAGGCTGGAAGCTTTAACCCGGAAAGTTGTTGAAACAATGGGGATTGAAGCTGAGATTGAAAAAGTGACGGATATGAACGAAATTATGAAATGGCCGATTTTGTCCACGCCTGGATTGGTGATCAATGATGCCGTTGTCTCTGCAGGTAGAATTCCGACCGAAACAGAAATTGAAAATTGGCTGAAATCATAAATTAATAATGAGCAGCTTGGCTGCTCTTTATTTTGTTTAAATTACATTCAATGTATTGAATGTAATTATCAAGAGGATATGGTATGGAAGAAATCATAACTTATACGGGTTCTTTATTGTGGGCAGGCTGGACGGGACTTTTAGATTACCTTGCAGCGCATGTTTTATTATGTCTGGTTCCGGCATTCATAATTGCCGGTTTTATGAGTTCAATGATCCCTAAGGAGGCGATCACACGTTTCCTTGGGCCAAAGGCTTCCAAATGGATTAGCTACCCGGCATCTGCATTTGGCGGCTTTATTCTGGCGGTGTGTTCTTGTACTATCCTGCCGCTTTTTGCAGGGATCTGGAAACGCGGTGCTGGCCTCGGCCCGGCAATTACTTTCCTGTTCGTTGGTCCAGCAATTAACATTCTGGCCATCACCTATACTGGTGCAACCATCGGGATGGATATTGCCATCGCTCGTCTGGCCCTTTCCATTGTATTCGGTATTGTCATCGGTTTGAGTATGGCTTGGATATTCCGAAAAGAGGAAAACGCTCGTGAAATTGAGATGACTGCCAGCGGTGTATTTGATCAAACCGCGAAAGTTAAACCAGCTGTTTGGATTCTCTTTCTGATTCTAATTGCGGTGCTGATTGTGGGCACGCTTCAGATTGACCTGCTGACTAACGTCTACGCCTCAATCAACCTGCCATTTGACATGAATAATGGTCTGGGTAACTTGATTTCTTCCTTAAATCTCACTTTACAAGGCGCCTTGTTGATCATAATGTTGATCGTCATAGGCGTTACGGCCTGGAAAGGATTCGAAAATATCCTCGACGGCTTTACAGGTTGGACGTATGCAGCCTTTGCCTTTATTGCGTTGACAATTCTAATCGCCTCTCCGAAAGAGGACGTTGGGTCGCTGGCTATTGGTCTGAATGGCCGTCTGATCGGAGAAGTTATCCTGCTGATTGGTATCGCAGTTGTAGCCAGCCGTTCATTTACCAAAGATGAAATCAGCGGTTGGATTTGGAAAACCTGGAAATTCGTAAAACAGATATTTCCATTACTGATAATTGGTGTTTTTGCTGCCGGTATTGTCAAAGTAATCATCCCGGAAAGCTGGGTGCGCACCATTGCCGGGCAGAACACAATCATGGCGAATTTTGTTGGCGTTGTGTTTGGGGTTTTCATGTACTTCCCCACGCTGGTTGAAGTTCCCATTGCGAAAATGTTTCTTGACCTGGGTATGGCCCGCGGTCCACTGCTGGCTTATCTGCTTTCAGACCCGGAATTGTCTCTCCAATCCATTCTGGTTTTGAATGGCGTGATGGGTAAAAAGAAGACAGCAATCTATGTATCTTTGGTGGCTGTATTCAGTACATTGGCTGGGTATTTATTCGGATTGGTCATTGCTGCAATATGATTGATCTAAAATGAATATTTTATACCCGTAATTTTTTCAAACGGGTTGACAGATAAAATCGATTATTTAGGAATTCGAAGGATAGAGAAAAAAATGTCAGAATGTTGTGATTCAAAAACGAATGAAAAATCGTGTTGTTCAGTCAATGGTCCGCGTTTGGTACTATCTTGCTCTGGTGGTTCCAATGTAGGTCAAATTGCCAATTCTGCAGCCATGGAATTGGATAAACAGGGTAAAGCGCAAATGTATTGTCTGATTGGTGTGGCTGCACATCTCGGCGGCATGGTCGATTCTGCAAAAGCCGCCAGTGGAATCATTGCCATTGATGGATGTCAGGTTGCCTGCGCAAAAGCTGCACTGGATCATTTGCAAATTCCTTATACTCAGCATATTGTAGTCACTGACTTGGATATCAAGAAAAATCATCTGTTTAAATGGACGGATGATCAGGTAAACAAGGTGGTTTCAGTTGTACAAAGTTAAATAAATTCACAAATTGCCTGATGCTGGTGTGGATTTTATTCTGAGCGAATTTACCGAGAAACTCTTCAAAAATGAACTTAATCAAAAAGGGAAAGCTGCGTTTGGATGCGATCACGACTTCCCCCCCCCATTGTCTGCAAATTCTGCGGCGAAGTGCCTGATGAGCGTTATACACGGGTTAAGAATGGAAATGTAGTCTGGTTGCCATGTGCAGAAAAGGCTTGGGTTATTTGAATAGTGATCGGATGACTGTGGGTTGAAGCTAAACAGTCATCTGATTGAATAATTGAAGTTGATTTATTTTGGAAACATAGGGTCTATGAATATCGATCTAACTGATGTTTTACCTTACGAGCAATTCAAAACCAAAGTCACCTTATTTTCCCTCGTACATTCTTTCTTGGTGGTGGGTTTAACGGCTTTTGGATTTACCATGGTTCAAAAGATCACCTCTTTGGTGGTCCAAAAAGGCTGGCTCACTCGGGAGGAAGTGGATGAAGGCATGGCGCTGGTCCAGCTTTATCCGGGTCCCCTTATGATCGATTTTACGGCTTATACCGGCTATAAACTGCGCGGCGTAATGGGCGCCATCCTGGCTGTATTGGGGTTGATCTTCCCTTCCTTCGTTCTAATCGTCATTTTATCGGCAGCCTATTTTTCTTCAGGAAATTTTCCCTGGATCCATCCACTCTTCCTGGGCCTCGAAGCTGTTATCGTTGGCGTAATCCTGAATGTTACCTTTGATTTCGGAGCTCGCTCGCTCAAAGGCCGGGTGGAAGCGCTGATTGCTCTGGCGGCCTTTTGTGCGTTGCTTTTCAAGGTAAACCCTGTTTTGATTGTGCTGGGTGCGTTGGGACTGGGGATTCTATTTCTGAAACCTCAAAACGGTGAAAACCTGCACCCTCAACCGTTGGTGCCACAAACGAAAACCAACATGAAAACCTGGCTGCCGATTTTGGCGGTGATAGGGGCCATTCTGGCCGGTGTTGGCTATTCCTGGAGTTTGAATTCTGAAATCGGTAGAATGGCCCTGTCGTTCTTTAAAATCGGTTCGATCGCTTTTGGCAACGGCTCAACTATTTTGCCATTGATTCAAAACGAGGTGCTTGATGTTCACCACTGGCTTACGCCCAGCCAGTTTGCGGACGGCATTGCACTGGGACAAATCACGCCCGGTCCATTCCTCATCATGGCGGCATTTGTGGGGTACAAGGTGGGCGGCCTGGGTGCAGCGGCTTTGATGACCTTTGCCATGTTCTCCCCCTCCTTTGCCATGACGCTGGTCTTTACTGAAGTATTTACAAGGATTAAAAATCTTAAGCTGATTAAAGGAGCGTTGAATGGTATTCTGGCTTCTTTTGTGGGATTACTGGCTGTCGTAGTTTTACAACTCGGGAAAATAGGGGTTACCGGCATTGCTTCTCTGGTGTTGGCTGCGGGTGCCTTTGTATGTGCGCGTTATTTAAAATTGGATATCCTCTGGGTGTTTTTGGGTGGATTGCTTGTATGGGCAGGGTTTACAGTTTTGGGGATAACGTCAATACCTTTCTAAGACGAAGACAGGGTTGTAACGAATTGGCTAATTTTCTAAATTTTATTGCACAGGAAGTACTTGAAAATATTGCCTCCTATTGTTAATGAAATTTAAAATACCTCATTTAAGTAAAAACGAGCAATAAATAATTTCCATATTCGAAAAATGGGTTAAACTTTGATAATGGCTTATTTTTCGTATACCAATGATGTTGGGAAACTTGGCCTGGGGTGAATGCTTCCAAAGATTTTTCAGATCCTATTGATTTGTATAAACAAAAGAACTTCAGTTTATGTGTAAACAAACATCAGTCACAAAAAGACTACACTCAAAATTCGGGAAAATGTTGACATCTTTAAAACTCCATGAGGAACGATGAATAAACAAAAACTCATTCCAGTTCTAGCTTGCCTTACCTTAATGCTGGTATTCTTTCAGTTCACCACGCCCGTTCAAGCAAATGCAAATTTCCTGAAAGCGGACGTGAGCTCATTGGGAAGTGCAAAATCCACTGCCTTCCCAACGGCGACGCCATTCCTGTGCGGCGCATATTGCAAGGAATTTGCCACGGAAACAGCCGTTTCGCCAGTCAGCGCTTCCTTGGGGACGCCAATTTCTGCATCCAGTGTGATGCAGCAGACGACGCCAAAAGTGGTGATCTATATGTTTTGGGGGGACGGCTGCCCGCATTGTGCAGCTGCCAAACCTTTCCTGGATGAATTGGCGCAGACATCTGACCAGATTGAAGTGAAATTATTTGAAGTTTGGTATGTCGAAGAAAACCAGGTTCTATTTACAAAGATGGCCAAATCCTATGGCTTTGAACCGCATGCGGTGCCGACCATTTTCATGGGGGATCGCTATTGGGAAGGTTTTGGCGACCAAATTCAGGCAGAGATTGAGACTGCAGTAAAGCAATGCCTGCTGACTAGTTGTGAGGATTATGGCACCGCCATTATCAATGGGGCGGATCCGAGTTCAGTCGGTCCATTGATCCCAAAGGCTGAACCTACGGTGGAACCCAACCAGGACAAAAGCATCACACTGCCCCTGATTGGCAGGATTGACCTTTCCGCGCAGTCTCTCTTTGTCAGCACCCTGCTGATTTCGATAGTGGATGGATTCAACCCCTGTTCCATCTGGGTGTTAACCATGCTGCTGGCGCTAACCCTGCACAGCGGCTCCCGCAAGAAAATCTTCCTCATCGGTTTGATTTTCCTGACAGTCTCCACGGCTATCTACGGCCTGTTTATCACCGGGTTGTTCACCATGTTTACCGTGGTCAGTTTTGTGGGTTGGATACAGGTTGTGGTAGCGCTGGTGGCGCTCTTCTTTGCCCTGGTCAATATCAAGGATTATTTCTGGTACAAGGAAGGTATTTCATTCACGATTTCTGATGAGAAGAAACCGGGCATCTTCCAACGTATGCGCCGCCTGATGGATGCGGGTACCTCCTTCTGGGGATTGGTGAGCGGCACAGTGGTTCTAGCCGCCGGCGTCTCCCTGGTGGAATTCTCCTGTACCGCCGGTTTTCCCGTCCTGTGGACGAATCTGCTGGTTTCCCAACAAGTGACCGGGATGACGTTTGTTCTGCTGCTGCTGGTTTATCTCTTCATCTATCAATTGGATGAGATGGTGATATTCTTCGTGGCTGTCACCACCATGCGCGCCAGCAAACTGGAAGAAAAACACGGACGAATTCTCAAATTGATTGGCGGGATGTTGATGCTTTCGCTGGCAGGGGTGATGTTGATCAATCCCAGTTTGATGAACAATCTATCCAGCTCTTTAATTGTTTTCGGAATTACTTTTGTGGCCACCCTGCTTGTCTTGTTGATCCACCGCATCATCCTGCCCAAAGCAGGCATCCATATAGGGACGGAATTCAACGGGAAACGCACCTCAAAAACCGGTAAATCGAAATAAAAGCGAACTCAGCTCTGATGGATTTTCAAATGAGGAGTCAAAACCAGCAGTGTCATCTCACTGCTGGTTATTTTTTTAAACAGCAATTATAGTTTTCCCAAGCGGTACCTTTGTTTATCATTTTACCAAGTTATTTTGCCAGTTTAAAAAAAACTACAATTGTGTGGTTTTCAATAGATAGGAATACTTGGGGGTATACTATGAACCAGACAGAGCACAGGAGTGAATATGCATATTTTCATCACCGGGGGAAGTGGTTTTATTGGTAAGGCGCTGGTCCGTGAATTAACCATGGCGGGTCATGAATTGACCATGTTGATTCGCTCCAGCAGCGATTTGCGTGGGCTTCCTACTGGTATTGAATATGTTCAAGAAAGTCTGTTTGATATTGAAGGCCTTACCCAGGCCATGTCCTCCTGTGAATGTTTAATTCATCTGGCGAATCTCTATTCTTTTTGGGAAAAGGATGCTGCCCTTTATCAGCGGATTAATGTGGAGGGCACGCGCTGTGTTTATCAGGCTGCATTGCAGGCTGGGGTGAAAAAGGTGCTGCACATGAGTTCGGCAGTGGTATGGGGGGATGCGGAGGAAGTACCGTACACTGAATCCTCGCCCTGGGGGCGGCATACCCTGAGCGCTTATGCGGAATCCAAACGGCAGGCGGACGAGATGGCCTGGAAAGATTTTTATCCTCGCGGTTTACCGTTAGTGGGCGTGTATCCTGCTTCGGTAATCGGACCTGGGGATAAAAAAGCCAGCGGTCAGATGGCGCATGATATTATCAAACAAAGACTTCCGGCCACTGCTTTGCAGCTTTCCCGCATAACCTTTGTGGATGTGCGTGATGTGGCGAAAGCGCTTGCTCTCCTGGTGGAGAGGCAGGATCTGATTGGAGAAAAGTTCCTGCTGGGAAAAGAATCGATTCGTTTGGGGGATTACATGCGTATTGTCAGCCAAACGGCTGGCGTGCCGCTTCCGATCATTCCACTGCCCGTTTGGGCTGTGTGGATGATTTCCTGGTGGCTGATGATTTTCAGCCGGATCACGGGAAAGCCGCCGTTGTGGGGCATGTCGCTGGATCAGACACGTACTTTTTCGTGCGGGTTTCAATGCAATGGCAGCAAAGCAGAATATGTATTAGGGATCGTCTATCGTCCCGTGCATGAATCCCTGGTGGATTTAGTCCATTGGATTCATTCGCAACTTTGAGGGATTAAAAGCGAAAGAGGCTGCTGGACGTAAGGGATGGTCCACAGCCTCTTTCAGGAAGTTATCTATATTTATCCGTCGATCTTTTTCTGTAGTAATTCCATCAAAGGTTCAATCAAGCGGCTCATCATACGCAGGGTCGGGTCGCCAGCCTGTTCAGGCATAATGGCGACTTCGGTTCCGTCTGCTGCACCGGCAGCCATCATACTGGCATCCCCACCAGGCATGGCGCCATCCGGGCCGCCACCTCCAGGGCCACCGGCTGGCATACCCTCACCACCAGGCCCGCCACCGCCGGGACCACCGGCAGGCATGCCTGATTCTCCATTGGCTGCCCGTTCGGCTTCCATGGTGGCAATCTGCTCTTCCGTCAGGTTGGCTCCATCTCCGCCAGGTCCGCCGGCGCCGCCAAAGCCAATACTTTCCATCACGGTGCGCATACTGTCTTGATTGATATTCAGGGTTTCAATCTGTGCTTTTTGTTCAGCCGTCATGGTGTCTGTGATTTGATCATACAGCCCTTGCAGTTCTTCATTGGTAACTGTTTCGCTATTTTGCAAAGCATTCAACCCTTTCCATAAGGGCAATAAGCTGGCAGCCTGTTCAGCGGTAATGGCGAATTCGGTGTTTTCCAAGAGGAAAGAGCCCAACAAGACTTTAGCTATTTCGGGAAACTCGCCATTGGCAGGAGCGCCCTGTGCTGCTTGAGCATCCGGTGTACCTTGTACAGCCGCGGGATCGCTTGAGGTTGCATCACTGGATGTTCCAGTGTCTTGTGCTGGTGCGGCTGTGGCTGCTGTAGCTGCTGTACCGTTACATGCGCTAAGCAATAAGGTAAATAAAATGAGGGTAATCCATAATTTTTTCATTTGAATCTCCTTGTTTGAAAATTTAATCGTGACGTAAGGCCTCAATGGGGTCAAGTTGGGCAGCTTTTCTGGCTGGAATATAGCCAAAGAAAATACCCACCAACGCCGCAGAGGAAAATGACAATAGAATGCTGAAGGGGATGATCACAGTGCGCATGCTGCCAAATTTTCCAAAGAGGATGGATCCTCCGACGCCGGCAATCACCCCGATGGCACCCCCGACTAAACTTAATAAAACCGCTTCGGTCAGGAACTGTAGTTGAACGTCCCTGGGCGTAGCACCCACGGCTTGCCGCAGACCAATTTCACGGGTTCGTTCGGTGACGCTGACCAGCATGATGTTCATGATCCCAATACCGCCGACCACCAGAGAGATGGCCGCTACCCAGGTCAGCAAGGTGCGGAAAGAAGCCGTGGTGGATTCCTGGGTGGCAATAATATCGTCCTGGGTAGTGATGGTGAAATCCGCGGAGTCCGAATCCACATCGTGACGTTTGTTTAGTAACAAAGTGGTTTGCAAAATGACCGTGTCCATGTCGTAATCTTCTTCTACGGAGACATAGATGGTCCGTACACTATCGCCAACCACACGTCCAAAGGGCGAGAAGGTGAATTTCTCGAATACCAGGGTGATGGGCATATAGACTTGCTCGTCAAAATTGGTACCGGAAACCAGCCCCTTTTCAGCTAGGACACCAATGACCGTGACCTTGGTGCTGCCGATGGCGATGGATTGCCCAATCGGGTTGAGATCGCCGAATAATTCTTCGGCCACAGTGGCCCCTAAAATCACGACTTTTGAACTGCGATCCAATTCATTGGCATTGAAGAAGCGGCCGTTTGCCACATCCACTTCGCGGACAACGGTATAGTCCGGAGTGGTGCCCACAATGGTGATGTCTTCGAGGGCGTTGCTCTCATATTTGATCGTTTCCGAACTGCTTTGCTCCACCGAAACACCGGCAATTCCGCTGATTTTTTCACGGATGGCCGCTACATCGTCATAGACCAGACCTCCTGAGTTGCCTCCGGGTCCGCCCATACCGGGGCCGCCGCGCATCATGGCGCTGTTGACAAAGAGCAAATTGGACCCCAGTCCATTAATGGCTTCCGAGATGGTGGCTTCCGTTCCGGCGGATACGGACATCATCACAATCACAGCCGCGACACCGATAATGACGCCCAACATGGTTAGCAGGGATCTGGATTTATTGGATAAGATATTTTTTTGGGCTACGTTCAAAACTTCTTTAAAATTCATTTTGAAACTCCTTTTTGGAGTTTTTGCAATTTATCTGACTCGATTTTTCCGTCCCGAATGGTGATGATTCTTTCGGTCAGTATGGCGATTTCCGGTTCATGCGTAATCATGACAATCGTACGTCCTTGTTTATGCAGATTAAGCAGCAGCCCCATGATTTCCTGCGTGGATTTGGTGTCCAGGTTGCCGGTCGGTTCATCCGCCATGATGAGAATGGGTTTATTGACCAGGGCACGGGCCACCGCCACACGCTGCTGCTGGCCGCCGGATAGTTCTTTGGGTAAATGATGGGCGCGATCCGACAGCCCGACACTATCCAGGGCTTGCATGGCTAATTCCTGCCGATTTTTGATTTCGATGTGATTATGCCGGTTGTACATCATCGGCAGCATTACATTTTCTAGTGCACTGAAACGCGGCAGCAGGTTGTAGGATTGGAAAATAAAGCCAATTTGTTGATTGCGAATTCTGGCAAGCTCTTCGCGGGTTTTACTGCTGATAGCTTGACCATCCAGGTAATACTCCCCTTCGGTGGGGCGATCCAGACAGCCGAGAATATTCATCAGCGTACTTTTTCCTGAACCGCTGGGCCCCATGATGGAGACGAATTCTCCTTCCCGGATGGTGATATCCAACCCATCAATGGCGAGGACGGAGATGCCATTCATGCCGTAGACTTTGCGTAAGTCCCTGGTTTCAATTACTGTGTGCTGATCTTTCATTCGATTACCTCCACAATACCGGTGGTAACCACATCACCACTTTTCAACCCGGAGAGAATTTCTGCATAGCTGTAATCCATCAATCCTACTTCCACCAGCGTAAATTTGGGTTGTCCATTTTCCATTTTAAAGACTGAGTAAGTGCCGTCACCTAAATCACGCAGGGCTTCCAGAGGGATGATCAGGGTGTTTTCTGATATACCGCCGATAATTTCCACGGAACAGGTCAGGCCGATGGGCAGGGAATTGTCATCCTCAACATCCGTCAGGGTCAACTCGATTAAGCCGGTAAGGACCTGGTACCCGCCGCCATAACTTTCCAAACTGGGACTGATCTGCACCACCGTGCCCCTGTACGTTTTGGTAGGGAAGGCATCAAAGATCACTTCGGCATCTTCGCCAACATACACCATATCCAGGTCGGTTTCGTCCACATAGAATTGAACCGTCGGTTTATCCATCTCGGCCATGGTGATGAAGGTTTGATCTTCTTCAACGGAGTCTCCGGCCAATCCGGCCACATCCATGATGACGCCGCTAAATGGGGCGGTGAGGACTGCGCCATCCAGGTTGCTTTGGGCTTCCTCATAGGCGATGGTTTTTAATTCCACTGCGTTTTGAGCTTCCAGAATAGCATCTTCATCAATCCCTTCGGCTTCCACCAATGCAGCCAGCTCATCCTTGGCCTGTTCCAGGGCGGCTTTGGTGATGGTCAGCGTGGCCTGGGAGGATAAAATCTCGGCTTCGGTGAATCCAGCGCAATAAATATAGGTGGCGTAGGCTGAATCCTTGTCCTGTTTGGCGGGCTGGACAACATTGAGATAGTACTCCTCGCTTGTATTCACTTCTTTGACCAGGCCATTGTAGATTTCCAGCAAACGAACATAGGTGTTGTAATAAGCATCCACAGCGTCTTCGTCGCAGCGCGTGAGGGCATCACTTTTCTGGGCCTTATAGGCATCATCATAAGCTTCCTGGGCGGCTGCTACGGCTAATTGGGCTTCTGCAATGGCAGATGCGCCGCCGTTTTGCACATCTTCCAGGTCGCTGACTGCATTATCCAGTTCAATCTTGGCCGTATTTACCCTGGTGATTAAACCGGATTTATCCCGAATCTCAGCCAATTCATCGCCTTCTTCCACGGACTGCCCGACCTGGACGTTGACGGAATCGACAATGCCATCCACGGGGAAGCTTAAAATTAATTTCACGGCTGGTGATTAATTCACCGGTTCCGGCAGCAGAGAGGATAATATCGCCTTCTTCTACCGTGGCGGTATACGTGGTCGCTTCGGCAGCAGCTTCGGGATCACTGGCGGTTCTTCCCTGCCAGATGATTGTCCCTGCGACAACCAGGATCAGTACAAGGGCGACAGCCCCATAAAATTTTCTTGATTTCAGCAATTGTTTCATTATTTCTTCACCTTTAACATTAGGTTATTTTCAGTATGTGTCGCTTATTTCATCAAAACTGGTTGCAACAAGATCGCCTTCCTGCAATCCGGAGAGCACTTCGAAATATGTGTCCCCTTGGACGCCAACCTCAATTTCCTGTTTGATGGGAGTCCCGGAATTGAGCAGGTAAACATAGGGCGTTCCATCGGAAGCAGATAATACCGCGCCCACCGGCACCACTATGGCCTGATTGACTTCCTTGACGGTCATGGTGATGGTACCCATCATGCCGTAAGGCAGGGTGACATTATCAAAATAGGGGCTGTTGTCCAGGCTAAATTGCCCTTTGATGGAAGGAAATCCAAAACTGGAGTCCATGCCCAGGTCCACCCTGGATACGGTGCCGGTAAAGATTTTCTCCGGCAGGGCAGTAAAAACCACCTGTCCGGGTATGCCTGTGACCATGTAGGTGTAATCACTTTCGTCGATGATGAACTGTAAAACCGGCGTTGTGGCTCTGGCGATGGTGATGATTTCGGCCACTTCGGCATCGTCCTCAACTTTGGCATTCACGGCAGTGATCAATCCATCGCAGGGTGCGGTGATAACTGAACCTTCCAATTGCATTTTTGCCAGGCTGTATTTGAGATTCGCCAGGGTGGCTTCTGCTTTCAGGATGGCCAGGGTTTCTTCATCCACCCCATTGGTTGCGGTGATTTTATCCACGATGGTTTGGGCATAGTTTTGCTGTGCTTCGCTTAACCCCAGGGTAAGATCGGAATCCGTTATTTCTTCTTCGGTGTAGCCCTGGCAATACTGCCAGTTGATGTATGCCAGACGATATTTTTCCTGCAATGGATTCAAACGTTCCAGAATATAATCGTGTCCATACCCACTGCCATCCTCCAGATAAGTCTGCCAGACAGCAGCCTGATCTTCGTATTCGCGCATCTGGTAATAGTATTCAAGGATGGTATCATCCGAGCAGCGCGCCTGACCTACCTGGTGGACCCCTTTTTTGGCATCTTCAACTGCCAAATTGGCAGCGGCCAGGGTGGCTTGCGCTTCTGCCAGGGCGACTTCGGGGTGTTCCAGCGCATATTCATAATTGGCTTGCGCTTTCTTGGCTGCAAGTTCCAGACGATTTACTTCAGCGCTCAGCTCATCCAAATCCACCAATTGGGCTAAAACATCTCCTTCAGACACAACGTCACCCGGCTCCACGGTGATGGATTCTATGACGCCTTTATTGGTGAAACCAACCCCGACTTCGTCGGTTGCCATCAGGATGCCTGTGCCTGATACGGTGATGGAAAATGAGCCGCGGGCAATGGTGGCAGGTTCATAAGAAGGGCCGCTATCCACGGATTTTGCCTGAAGATTTCGCACCGTAAAAAAAGTAGCTGTGCCCAGAATGAATACCAAGCAGGTGATGAGGAGGATGATCTGTTTGCGCGAAAGGCTCTTTAATAAATTCATCATGGGTCTCCTCGTCATTAGGATTGGTATTGGTAATTCAACCAATCCACATAAATGACATCCCCTTCCGCAAGTCCACTTAAGATTTGAATAAAGGTGCCGTTGGTTAATCCCACACTCACAGGGGTCATCGTTCCGCCTTCGCTGCCATCGGCAAGCAAGACACCATAAGCGCCTTCTTCATCCAGGGCATACAGGGATTCCACCGGAACCATCAGGGTATCGCTGACAGAATCCTGAACAATCTCCACGGTTGCACTTAATCCGATGGGCATGATTTTGTCTTTCAAAGCTTCATATGAATCAATCTGGATGGTGACTTCTACGACATTGTACTGATCCATGGTCTGCAATTTAGGGTTGATGAGGGTCACCACACCGCTGAGGGTGATATTGGGAAAGGAATCAAAGACTACTTCGGCGTGCTCGCCAACCCGGACAATGTCCAGATCGTTCTCATCAATATAGGCCACCACGGTCATGGGTTCCATATTGACGATAGTAATGAAGGTGTTGGTAGAAACGATATCGCCAACCTGACCATTCAACTCGGAGATGGTGCCGTCTATAGAAGCCACCATGGTCATGGCATCCAATTTCTCCTGAGCAGAAGCAAGCTGAATTTTTGCGTTATTCAACTGCGCTTCCAAAAGCGTCATCTCATCCGGGTCCAGGCCATCGTTCTTCTCCAAAAGATTGTAGGCCTCTTCTTTTTGAGCCAGGTCAATTTGCGCGATCTGATAGGTGGCTTCGATCTCCTGTTTTTCCAGATCCGTGTAGCTGGTGCAATAAGCCAGATTGGCGCTCGCTGAATCATATTCGGCCTTAATCTCCAACCAGGAATCTGAACCGACAGTTTGTTTGCTCAGGCGTTCTTCATTTCGTTCAACCTCGCTGATGTACTTTTTCAGGGTATCCGAACTGCAGCGGGTGGAGTTCATCCCCTCATAGTCTTCCAATGCCTCTTCATAAGTTTGTTGGGCTTTGATCCAGGCTTCTTTGGCTTTCAACAACGTCAACGGGGCATTAAGTTTCAGTTCATCAATGGCCTGCTGGCTGCTTAAAACCGTGAGGTTTGCCGTAGCAACTTCTGCATCCAGCGAAACGGTGTTCTCCTGCTTGGCCAGCAAGTCCCCAATGACCACATCATCCCCGAAGGCGACATTGACTTCAGTGACCTCCCCGGCAATCGGGAAGCTGAGACTGATCTCATCAGTCGTAACCAGTTCACCGGTACCCGTCGCTGAGATTAAAATATCTCCCCGCGAAACCACGCTTTCCTGCAATTGGGATGAACTTGTCTCTTCGGGGGTTTGTTTGGGTGTCAAACCGATCAGGAGGCCAATCCCAATGACAACTGCAGCTGGAAGAAGCCAACTTAAAAATCTTATTTTTTCTGGGAAAATTCCAGCATATTTTTTAATCCATCTTTGCAAACCACTCATCCATCGTACTCCCTTAAATCCATTATTTTTCACTCTTTCATCTTAATCTTTAGATGTAAAGAATTGGTTTAGACGCTATGGGGATGTCGTTCAATGTGGAAAGTGAGGGAAATAAGGAGGGGCAAATCAAAATTGGCCGAGGAAAATAGGATCATTGGTTGTAGGTCGAGGTTGAGGCGTAAACAGAGTTGTTTAGATAGAATTCCTGCCCCCAGTAAAGGGAAGTTTTTTCTGTAAGGAATGAGGTTTGTTTGCCGTGAATTTGGCCGCGTGTTTGTTCAAGGAGCTTCTTGCCCAGGGTTGGGTGAGCTATTTCGCTATTCTATTTTCGGTAAGTATATATACTATTAATTAATATAAACTCTTATGCAGTTGAACGACTGTATAAGATAACTAATTAGGGTTTTATACAGGTGGTTGTATAAAACGTAGTTGGACGGCTGTCCTGCAAAAATAAAATCTTATGACAATTAATGAAAATGAAGATAAGGATAAAAAGAATATTAAGCTGATTGTTTCAGGGTCAAACGTTTCTGGATTATTTCCCCTTGAATCGTTGAAGAATCTTTTGGCTACATCAGAGGCAATGCAGCAAATATCAGAGCAAAACGAAAGATTCTTTAGGCAATATTCTAAAGCAATTGAAGCGCACACGATCTTCTTGAAATTTAGCAATCAATTCAAATTACCACCTTTATTTGAAGAAACAAGTGCCGTAAGTAAAGCCATTGAACAAATGCTTTTATTAGAAAAATCTCAAATTAGCAAAATGTTTGAACAGGTTTCATATCAGCCAGAAACATGGAATAAACAGCAACTTGCGTTTGCCAAAATGGCTGAATTTCTACAACCAGACAAAGTGTGGCAATCTCATCTTTTAGAGATTTCTAAATTTGCAGTTCTCTCTCAGGCTTCTTTAGCAAAAATTCAATGGGAACAAGTAGGTAATGCCCTAGAAATACACACAAAGACAAAGAACGCTATAAAAAAGTCTTTTCTGAACTTTTCAAACTCATACGCTAACATTTTTAATCTACTTGAACAGCAACCTTTGATAATTCTTTCTTTTCCACCTGCTATTTCTAAACTTCCAGCAGTAGAATTTTATAATGGTGTATCTGTTGTTGATTCAATAACTCTTTCATCTGAAACTGATGTTGAATTTGAAAACGAAACAATTAAAGATGAAACAAGAAAAGAAAACGACGACAGGATTTTATATTTACTAAGCGAAGTAAACCCGGACCTAATTGTTCCTTTGCAAGGCGCTCGGTTATCCCTAAATTCAACCAACCCAGACCATGTCCGTCACTTTGCCATATCTTTAAGAGAATTATTTACCCATGTTTTGCATACTCTTGCACCCGATACCGAAGTAAAATCATGGAGTAATTCGCCAGAACATTTTGACAAAGGTAAGCCAACAAGAAGGGCTAGATTACTTTATATTTGTCGTACCCTAAACCAAAATGAATTTTCAGATTTTGTTGAAAAAGATATTGCCGCAGTATTATCATTTTTACAGTTATTTCAACAGGGAGCGCATGAAGTTGTCGCGAATTATTCTGATTTGCAACTTAAAATTATGCTAATGAGAATGGAATCAGCAATTCGATTTCTTCTTGAAATTCGATATGCTGGTAAATAGAAACGCCGCCTAAACAAAGCGTGAACCCAGTTTTGCTTTGCTTCTCGGGGCAAACTGCCAGACGTGTGGGCCTGCCACTTCACGGCATGCTGTATTTCTGAGCTTTTAATTGGCTTTGGATTTTTTCTACTCCAAAATAATGTCTATGCCCTTCCGCATAAAGAAATGCCTGCCGTTGGGCACTTCAGAGAGGATAAATTAATTTGCATACGGAAAATAAAAACTCAATTTCTCCTAATTCCAAAGCATTAGCAGAAGCATTAGAACTATCGGCTGAGATTCTCAAAAACATTGAATTGAGCAACTTACTATTACAAAATGTCGCTCTCAAAACAAGTAGATTAGCAAGATTGCTAAATGATTTTGATTTTCAAAAAATTATGACATATGAATCCAGTGGCTACCCTACTACGGCAAATGGAGTCTCGCAGGAAGTATGGCGATTAGGGAAAATGGCAGGGAGAGTTTTTGAAAAGAAAGATTCAAAAAATAATGAAACAAAAGAGCTAATGTATACTGAGAGTATTGGAGAATTGGAGGAATATTTAAGATTAGTTGATACGTCTCTTGTCGCTGCTCGCGACCCAGATATTTCTCTTTCATCTGCAAATCCCAATCAATATGTTTCCGCTGGCATAGTTAATCGTTTTGAGCGTGATGCCATAAGGTCAAATGCAACGGGGCAAGCAAAAAGATTAGCGAGTCGCAAAAACTTTTTATATCAGTATACACTTCAAAAATATTATGAACTAAGATTTTCTGGAATTGCAGATGATATTTTCACTCGGACAAGGAGTAAAGTAGACCAAAGGATCGGAGAACTTATTCCAGATTCTGTCCAAAAATTTACTGCTGTTTATGAAAATTTACAGTCTGAAAATTCAGAAAATTGGTCTAATGCTGTTCATAGCTGCCGCCGAATTCTTCAGGACTTAGCAGATGTAATATATCCACCGCAAGACAATGAAAGTATTATGAAAGTTGATGGTAAAGAAAAAAAAGTAAAACTTGGAAAGGACAACTATATAAACAGAATTATTGCCTTTGTACAACAAAAGGCATCATCTGAAAGGTTCGAGGAGATTGTAGGTTCCAATTTGGCTTATTTGGGCGATCGGCTTGATAGCACATTTCAGGCGTCACAAAAAGGTTCACATGCAAATATTGTGAATAGAGATGAAGCAGATAGATATGTTGTATACACCTATCTACTTGTGGGTGATGTCCTTTCACTTTATATTAAAGAGTAAGTGCACCCAATATCATCCACACTTTCAGGAAAGCGGCCACAACCCCGCCAAGGACGTGGGGCAGGCGGGTGGATTCGGCGTTTGGTGGCTTTGTACGCCAAATTCCGCCCTTGCTGGTAACGCCTGCCGTTGGGCAGATTGGTAAGCATATAAACAATTTGGAGATTTTAATATGCATGTCTTTATTAGCTGGTCTGGTGAATTAAGTCGAGACATTGCAGGAAAACTATCGGTATTCCTTGAACATGTTGTACATGGTATTGATATTTTTATATCTACTCAAGATATTGATGCCGGAGAAAGATGGGAGGAGAAAATTAGTAAGGAACTTGAAATAGCCAATCATGCTGTTCTCTGCATCACAAAAACCAATCAATATGCACCTTGGCTAGTTTATGAAGCTGGGGCGCTGGGCAAGATAGTTGGAAGATCCAAGGTTATTCCATATACAATTGGAGTTTCTCCAGGGGAATTGAAGAGTGGGCCATTAAGCAGATTCCAGGGCAAGGAAAATAACGAAGATGGTACTTGGGAGCTTGTTATATCCTTAAACCGGTCAGTAGATTATCCTAAAGACGAAAGATTTATTAGAGAGAATTTCGATGTTTGGTGGCCAAAATTTAAAATTGAGATGGATAAGGTAGTAGGGAAATATAGTGATAAAGAAGGTTTGGAAGATAAACAGCTTGTTCCAACGCATCGAGAATTGCTCTTGGAATTACGCCATGACATGCAGCGTGTTTTGCGATATGTCCGTGTGCTTGAGACAACAAATACACTGAAAGTATCACCGGAAAATTTAGACTCACTAACAGGCTTGGCAAATCGACGCACACTTACTGAAAGGATGGATGCGTTAAGATCAGCAAATATTCCCTATTGTGTTGCCCTTGTTGATCTTGATTCTTTGAAACAATTAAATGATGACCATGGACACCAAATGGGCGATCGTGTCATCTCCGAATTCTCGGCTTTTCTATCAGAAAAACTTGAAGCAGCTAATTTGATTGCCCGATATGGTGGTGACGAATTTGTTGTAATTTTTGTAGATAATGATATTGAAAAAATTATTACCTTGTTCGAAGATTTTCTTGTGAATTTGCCCAATGCGATGAAAGCCGCAAAAGTTCCTTCAATTACTGCCAGTATTGGCTTGAGTCCAATTAGAAGCGATGACTACGAAACCCAATTAAGGATGGCAGATCAAGCTCTTTACCAAGCAAAACAAGATGGTAAAAATCGTCTTGTAAAATACTCCAAATTAGAGTAATACCGTTGAGCAGATCTGCCAACACCGCGTGTACCGGACCAGTGCGGGCTTTCGCCCACAGTTTTGGATAAGCAGCCCCAACCCCGCCAAGAACGCGGGGCAAGCGGCGGATTCGGCGTCTGGTGGCTTTGTCCTCCAAGTACCGCGCTTTCCGGTAACGCCTGCCGTTGGGCATCTTCGCTGATAACGGAGAAAGGTCATTCAAAATGGTAAAAGCATTTATTTCATATTCTTGGGATAATGACGCCCATAAGAATTGGGTTCGCGAGTTAGCCGCCCGGCTTAGAAATGATGGGATTGATGTAATACTTGACCAATGGCATTTGGTACCCGGAGACCAACTTCCAGAATTTATGGAGCGAGCAGTCAGGGAAAGTGATTATGTTTTAATCATTTGTACTCATAAATATAAAGAACGGTCTAATAATCGCCAGGGAGGTGTAGGTTATGAGGGCGATATCATGACAGCTGAAGTCATCAGTACAAGTAATCACCGTAAGTTTATTCCAATATTAAGAAAGCATTCTTGGGGAGATTCTGCACCAAGCTGGCTGTTGGGGAAATATTACATAGATTTCTCAACTTCACCTGATCTGCAAACTTCTTATGATGATTTACTTACCACGCTTTTAGGCACTAGAGAGAAAGCTCCCCCGCTTGGAACTGCAAAAAGAGATAAAACACATGCCAACATTGCACCAAGCAGCCCAAGAGTTGTAGCTTATTCTGATTTTGATCCAATACGAATTGTTGGCATAATCGCAGACCAAGTTGGAGTTCCTCGAAATGATGGCACTCATGGGAGCGCACTCTACAAGATTCCTTTCCGTTTATCACACCGCCCACCTTATGAATGGGTGGAGCTATTTTCCAACTTTTGGCGTCATCCACCACGCTTCACAACTATGCACCGTCCAAGAATTGCTTCAGTAATTGGCGATACAATCGTTTTAGATGGCACAACGATTGAAGAAGTCAGAGATTTCCATAGAGATACGTTGATTCTGTGCGTCCAAGAAACTAATAAGGTTTATAAGGAATTCGCCGAGAGAAAGCAACAAGCCAATGAACGTGAGCAAGAGCAGTTAAGGAAGCATAAGCAAAGTTTAAATGATATTTCTAATCAAATTAAGTTTGATGACGATTAGTATGATGGCTAACACCGCTTCCCCCGGCCAAGTGCGGACATTCGCACAAACTTTCAGGGAAGCGACCCCAACCCCGCCAAGAACGCGGGGCAAGCGGGCGGATTCGTTCTCTGGTGGCTTTGTCCGCTAAGTACCACCCTTGCAGGTAACGCCTGCCCCTTGCGCAAAAAAAGTTCACAATCCACTAGCTTTAGCATATGTTCCGTGCTATCATATACACATGATACTGTCATTTAAAGATACCGGTACTCAAGATATTTTTAATGGCGAAAACACCAAAGACGCTCGAAAATCATGCCCAATGTCTTTATGGAAAGTCGCCGCTCGAAAACTTGACCAATTAGACTCTGTAACAACCCTCCAGGAGTTAAAAATCCCGCCAGGAAATCAATTAGAACCATTATTGGGTAATCGCCAAGGGCTACACAGTATCCGAATTAATGAAAAGTATCGGGTTTGTTTTATGTGGACAGAGTTGGGGCCTGACCAAGCAGAAATCATCGATTACCACTAAGGGAATCTGGAAAAAGGAAAAAATTATGATACGCATACCGACTAATCGCACACCTACTCATCCAGGTGAAATGCTTTTGGAAGAGTTTCTAAACCCAATGGGATTAACTCAGCGCGAGTTAGCAGACGCTATTCATGTACCCTATCAACGTGTAAATGATATTGTAAATGGTCGCAGGGGTATAACGCCGAGTACAGCTTTGCGGCTGGCAAAGTACTTTAATATGACCCCGGATTTTTGGATGAATGTTCAATTGCGTTGGGATATGTATTTTGCCCAACAAAATGAACTTTCTATATTAGAAACAATTCAGCCTTTGTCACCTGTGGCTGGGTAAGTTTGGCAAAGTCAAAGGCAAGCCAACACAGTTTACATGTGGACGGGCGAGGGCTTCGCCCACACTTACGGGATTCTAGCCCAACCCCCGCCAAGAACGCGGGGCAGGCGGCGGATTTGGCGATAAATTAAAACCTGTCCCCCCAGACTAAGCCAAATATCTCCGTGCATCCATTATAAAATCCCAGTCTCAGACATTCAATAAATAAAAAAGCGCTTTTCAGTAAGCGCTTTAGTTTTTTTATTCCCCAACGCCTATCAGGCGTCTTTGGTCAGCATGACGGGTTTCCCGCGCAGGCTGTATTTCCCGGTGCTGGCTTTCAGCACATTGGCAGCATGTTGTTCTGCCACATCGATGAAGGTGTGATCACTTTGAATATTTATCTCGCCGATGGCTCGGCCGGGAATACCCACTTCGCTGGCAATGGCGCCAACCACGTCACCGGGGCGCAAGCCATGCGCGTTGCCCAGATTCATGCGTAAACGGACCATACCGGGTTCCAAATCACCGCTGCGGCGTTTTTTAGAGGAAGGCACGTTGCTCTTTTTGCCTTCGCCGCTGCTGTTGCGGTTGATTTTGCTGCCCGATTTCCAGGATTCCTTATGAGGGGTTCCGGACAAGGACTTTTTGGGCATGGTGGGTGCGGCAAATTCTTCCACCGACACGCTGGTTTCATTGATGCGGGCCAGGCGAATGGCGGCTGCTGCGATCTCGATCAGATCAAAACTGGTTTCTTCCAGGCGGGCAATTATATTTCGTTCAGTGGAAATTTTACCCTTGCCTAATTGAGCGGTTAATTTGGCAATGAACTGCTCTTCGCGGTGGGCAAGAATTTCTTCACGGGTTGGAATATTGGCTGATTTGATCGGTTGATGGATATAGGATTCAAACCGTAAAAAACGGGCACGTTCGCTGGGAGCGACAAAAGTGATGGCAACGCCCTTGCGACCAGCACGACCGGTACGACCGATGCGGTGCACATAATCCTCTGCGTCTGCCGGGGTATCGAAATTGATCACATGAGATACGTTATCAATATCCAATCCACGGGCGGCTACATCGGTAGCGATGAGGATGTTGTTGGTTCCGTTGCGGAATCGATTGAGCACATACTCGCGTCGGCTTTGATTTAAGTCGCCGTGTAAAGCATCCACGCGGTAGCCCATCAAGGAGAGGGCATCCGAAAGTTCCTGGGTGCGAATCTTGGTGCGGGAAAAAATCAAAGCGCTGGAGACATCTTCCAATTCCAGCAGACGAATCAGGGCTGCTTTTTTGTTATCTTCTCGTAACAGGTAGTACCGTTGTTCGGTTTCAGCCACGGTGACTTGCTTGGGACTGATCTTGATCTCGGTGATATTGCGCATATGCTTTTCAGCCAATTTACGAATGGCTTTCGGCATGGTGGCAGAGAAAAGGGCCATTTGTCGGTCTTCGGGGACTTCAGCCAGAATGGTATCCACATCTTCGATGAAACCCATTTCGAGCATCACGTCTGCTTCGTCCAGGACCACGTATCGAACGCTGCTGAGGTCCAGCACGCCCTGATGAATCAAATCAAGCATACGGCCTGGCGTACCCACAACGACTTCCACGCCACGTTTTAATTGTTTGGTTTGAATGGTATAGGATTGACCACCGTACACAGGCAAAACGCGGATGGGTGTTTCACCAGCCATCTGGTTAGTAGCAGTAGCAACTTGTACGGCAAGCTCCCGGGTAGGGGCGAGTACAAGGGCCTGGATTTTTCCAAGTTCAGGATCAATTTGTTGCAGCATGGGGAGGGCGAAGGCAGCGGTTTTACCGGTACCCGTTTGGGCCTGTCCCAAAACGCTTTTCCCTTCCATTAAAATAGGAATTGCTTCCGTTTGGATGGGGGTGGGCTGATCGAATTCAAGTTTTAGGATGGCATCCAGTAAACTTTGCTTCAGCCCCATTTTTTCAAAAGATAAACTCATTTAATACTCCTACAATAAAAAAAAGAACCCGCCATGGGTATGGCGAAGCTCTTAAAACCAAGCACGTTTATATGATTACCTGGTACGAGCCAAACGATACATTATAACACAGATTTCGCAATCCGTCCGTTTGGGTTGGTTTACCAGTGATTCTTATGGTTTTTGTTAGCCAATCGGGAATGATTGGATGTTGTCTGCAGGAAGGGGGGGAATATCCTCTTGACCGGACTTTGATTGATTGCCGGTTCGCAAGGAGAGAATGGCATGATCTGCCGACCAAAACACTTTTTCCCTGCCCAGTTCCTCCAGGTAGCCTGTACGTTCCAGAGTTGTCTCGACCTTGGGTTGGATGGCGGCCAGGAGTAATTTTCCATTGTTTTTCAGTTGTGCATGCAGCAAATCTTTTAGTACATCAATCCCGGTTGCATCCACCATCGGAACCCCTCTCATGGATAGGATAATGGTTCTGCCGTTGAGATTTTTCTTTTCCACATCTTCGAGAAATTTGCGGGCGGCAGCAAAGAACAATGGTCCGCTTAGGTAATAAACGTCGATATTTTTTTCAAGATCTTCCACCATATGGCCCATGGCGGATAACCGTTTGGCGTCCGCGGGTTGATGGGTCACTTGCAGGTCACTGATTTGGGTAACAAAGATCAGGATACTGATCATAAAGCCAATGAGAATGGCCTGGGTCAGATCCAGCAAGACGGTCGCGCTAAGGGTGATTACAAAGGCAATCATGGCATGTTTGAGGCGTTTGGAAAAGAAGAATTTAATGGCAGCCCATTCGTTCATGCGCCAGGCCGTCATGACCAGCACACCTGCCAGGGCTGCCATGGGAATTTGTTCAAGCACCGAACCTAACAGCAGGGCGGCTATCATCAAGGCGACACCATGGGTAATGGTCGAGATGCGGGTTTCCGCGCCGCTCTTGATGTTGACACTGACACGGGCGATGGCGGCCGTTGCCGGAACACCGCCGAAGAAGGGGATGATCAGATTGCCAATGCCCTGGGCAACGAGCTCAACACTGTTGCGCATGCGCACACCCGTCATGTTGCCTGCTACGGCGCCGCAGAGCAAGCTTTCAATGGCACCCAAGGCAGCGATGGACATGGATGGCACCAGGATGGGTTGGATGTTGGCCCAGGTGATCTGGTTGAAGTGCAATCGGTTCTCCAATAAAAGGGTACTGGGAATGGCGCTGATGGTGGGTACCTGCCAATGGGTAAAGTAGGCAACCAGCGTAGCCAGAATAATGCCTGCCAGAGAACCGGGAATTTGTTTGGCAAAACTTAATTTTGGCCAGAGAATCATGGTTGCTATCACCAGCAAAGATAAAGCCAGTGCATACCAGTTGGGTTCAGGCATATGCTGAAAATAATAACCAATTTTCAGGAGCATGCTTTCGCTGGCAGGGGACTTGATGCCGAGGAAATTATCAATTTGTCCCAGGGCGATGATGATGGCGATGCCGCTGGTAAACCCGGTGATCACCGGAGCAGGAATAATGGAAACCAGTTTTCCGAGCCGGAAGATGCCCATCAAAATCAAAAAGATGGCAGAGCACAGGCCAGCCAGCCAGATTCCTTGTATGCCATAGCGGGTCGCCAATACAATCAGTACCGCGGACATGGCGCCTGTGGGACCGGAAACCTGGTAAGGCGCACCGGAAAATAGACCGATGACAATACCGGCTATGACGGCCGTAATTAAACCAGCCGCCGCATCCGCACCCGAGGCGACCCCGAATGCCAATGCCAGGGGGAGCGCCACAGCAGCAACCGTCAAACCAGCCAGAAAATCTTTTTGAAACGAAAACCGGGAATACCCCGAAAACTCACTTTTTAGTAACTCAATCCATTCACCGATAATCATGTGAAATTCCTTATATAAATCCTTTCATTAACGCAACAAAAACATCCCATTCTAACACCCGGGGAAAAGAAAGTCAAAACAAATTACGAATCGCTGAATATGGCGTGGGGTATTTGAATGAAATAGCAAACATCAGTAGCGGCGATACTCCAACATACGGCATTTGGATCTTGTCCGTGACCGAAATATCTAGTATATTATTGATATATCAGTACATCTTGAAGGAAGCAATGGATGAAGTTTAAACAGCCTTTATCTGAACAAGCCTACCAATTAATTAAAAATGATATTGTTACCTGTAAATTAGCGCCGGGTCAAATGATCGGGCAAGCAGCCCTGAATCAGACGTATCAGGTGGGGGTAACGCCCATCCGGGAAGCCTTGCGCCAACTTGCCCAGGAGGGGTTTGTCCAATCGGTACCTCGCATGGGTTACATTGTCAGTTTAATAACCGTGCAGGATATTGAAGAAATCTACGAAATGCGCATGATTTTGGAAGTTGCAGCAGTGCGTATGGCAGCAGCCAGGGGGGGCATGGATCAGTTAAAAGCGATTTCGCGCTCCGCAAATTTTACTTACACCTATAAAGACCCGCTCTCCTATACTGAATTTCTGACCCAAAATGCAGGCTTTCATCATGAAATTGCCGTCGCCAGCGGCAACCAACGCCTGGCGGACAGCATCTCCAGAACTTTGGATGAATTGAACCGTGTCTTTCATCTCGGGTTGGATTATCGGGACAGTGCGGAAGAAATGAGCATGGACCATATCACCCTGGCGCAGAGCTTGTTGGAGAGAGATGCCGACCAGGCTGAAACGCTGGTACGGGGTGAAATCACCCGCTCACGGGATAGGGTGTTGCATGCCTTAAAACGTTTTCCCAATATTCCGTTTTCAAATACGCCATTTGTCGGTTATTAGATTGACGGCTTTTCCTACTATGTAAACAGAGAACTGACTTAGCCCAAAGATGGAGAACAAAATGAAACCACAGCCCTTCGATTTTCCAGAAAATACCCTTTCGAATTCGGAACTGCATCGAGAGAAGTCATCATTTATAAGCCACTATCCAATTTATTTGGAAACAAAAGAATTGGATGTTCTTCGACAACAGGAATATCCTTTGCTGGATGGCAGCCATCAAATTTATTTGGATTATACCGGCGCAGGGTTATATGCTGCATCGCAGGTTATGCAGCATATGTCCTTATTGGAAAGCCACATATTTGGGAATCCTCATTCCACAAATCCCACTTCTCGTGCGATGACTGAAATAATCAATCGGGTGAGGGCGTATGTTCTGCACTATTTCAATGCTTCACCGGAAGAATACGAATGTGTTTTTACTGCCAATGCCAGCGGCGCCCTTAAATTGGTCGGAGAATCTTATCCCTTCGCTGCCGGCGGTACTTATTTGTTAACTTTTGACAATCACAATTCTGTAAATGGCATTCGCGAATTTGCCCGGGCTAGAGGCGCCGTGGTGAAGTACGTGCCTGTTTTACCGCCGGCGCTGCGCATGGATGAAGAGAAGTTGGCGGCCATGCTGCAGGATCGAAACCCTGCGGCACACAATTTGTTTGCCTACCCGGCACAATCCAATTTTTCCGGTGTGCAGCATGACCTGGGCTGGATTGAACAGGTGCAATCGCTGGGTTGGGATGTCCTGCTGGATTGCGCCGCCTTTGTGCCCACCAATCGGCTGGATTTGGATTCGGTTCACCCTGATTTTGTCACCATCTCATTTTATAAAATGTTTGGCTACCCGACCGGCGTTGGGGTTTTGCTGGCCCGACGCAGTGCGCTGGCCAAATTGAAACGTCCCTGGTTTGCAGGGGGTACGATTACGGTGGCATCGGTACAGGGGGATAAACATTTCCTGCACGAAGGCGCGGAGGGATTTGAAGATGGTACGTTAAATTTCTTGACGCTGCCAGCCGTTGAAATTGGCTTAAAGCATCTTGAATCGATTGGGATTGAAAAAATCCATGAAAGGGTGCGATGTTTAACCGGGTGGTTATTGGATTCTCTGCATGGGTTGAAACATGAAAATGGCAATCCCATAGTAAAGATTTATGGCCCATTGGATACCTTGATGAGAGGGGGAACCATCACTTTTAATTTATTTAATCCACAGGGACATTTCATCGATCATATCTACGTGGAACAATGTGCAAATGCACTGAATATTTCCTTGCGGACAGGATGCTTTTGCAACCCCGGCGGTGGGGAACTGGCTTTGGGATTATCCTCCGGGGAATTGCAGTCCTGTTTTGCCTTAAAGCCGCGCATGGCATATGAGGATTTTCGGCGCTGTATTGATGATAAAAGTACTGGAGCAGTACGTATCTCGGTTGGGTTGGTCAGTACTTTTGAGGATTGTTATGCGTTTATACAATTCATCCAACAATTTCTGAATCGTGAAGTTTAATCAAAACAACCCGGAAAACCCGGGCTGTTTCTTCACTGAGGACCCTATGTCTTAGGATTTTTTTGTTGTGGAAATACCAAATAAAGTGTAAAGAGGGCAAAAACTAACCAGACTGGTGATTAAGAATACCACTGCCAGGACACCTAAAACTAAAGCCAATGTCCCGGAAATCATATTTGTAAAATACAAAAAGGCAACCAAAGCTACCAAAACCAAACGTACGATGCGATCTAAAGAGCCCATATTCTTTTTAAGATTCATTTCATCCTCCCGGAAGATAAATCAAATAATTTGTTTTCTATGCTATTGGATGCATATTAAGAAATTTGGTTACATTTTCACGATATTTTTTGGTAAGGATTTAATTTAAATTTCAGGATAGATCAACTCGTTCCCTCTGGATGCTCCCAGGCAGAAAAGGATGCCTTAATTGAAAGCAATAAAAATCACCGGCAGGATGTTTCCCGCCGGTGATTTTTATTCTTCTGTTTAGTTCTGTTGGGGAGAAATTATGCCCAACCCTGTTGTTTGATGAAATTGGTAATAACAGGAATAACAATATACTCACCCTTGTTGGCTTTCAGGGCCCACATGATTGTGATGATGAGATATGCAATACCAATGATGCAACCAATAAAAGCAACAGGTGCAAGTAAGGTGCTGATTGCCCAGCCAATAACACCCCAAGCCAATGCCTGGATATTATGTGCCTTTACAAATGGACGATTCTTTTTCTCTTCCATTAAAAGGATGATAACCGGTACGATTGGGGAAAGAAGATAGGCTAACATTGCCCATAAACGATCATCGCTGGTTACGTCAGGATCTTGTACAAATTGTTCAGTCATTGATACCCTCCAGATTTTAGTTTAATTACTTGTTTTATTCTAAACGGTATTGATCCAAATGCAAGGCTAAAAACCCCTTGTGATTGGTCAATTTCAGTAGAGTGAAACACATGGATTGTAGTATAGCGTGAATTTGACATACATTGTAATCCAGTACTATTATACGGTATGGGCAAGAAAAATTGTGCAATTTGTTTGATTATCCAACTCACATTGCACAATATGCTGGCTGAGATTTATTTATATTTTTTTCTTTTGAAAGTTTCAAATAAAGAACTTGAAAAAATTTCCCTTAGCAAAGGGAGCTGCAGGGCGATAAAAATCAAATTAGGCAGGCGGTTGGATAGAAAATCACTCCAAAAGCCCTGGGTTACTATACCCAATCCCATCTGGACCAGGAAGAGATTGAACAGAATTGAGAATATCAAGCCAATTTTGACCCAATGATTTTTATAGAGCAGCGCGATTCCCACAAAGATTTCAAACCCTGCCAGCAGGACAGCAAAAAGCGAAATATGGGGCATGATGAAATTCTGCCAGAAGACTTGATAGCCGGGAATTAAGGCTGTGGTACCGAAAACACTGTAGATCTGCGGATTGAAGACAGCTAGATACACATGGCTTATCCAACCCAGCAGGTAAAAGGCTGCGATAAAGGATCTTAAATAATTTTTCAAAACTTTTCCTTTTTCAAATAGTTCCTTAATTATCCAATCTCCATAAAATCTTGTCAACCGATTGATTTTATTCACATTCTTGGAGTAGGGTAACGAAATGGAATCTGAATCAATTCTAGAATAAATCCGTATATCAAGTAAGGGTAGTAAATTTTGATATTTATTTACAATAAAGTAGCCGGATCAAAAAGCACATAATAGTCAATTCAGGAGACAGGATGGATATTTTAGTTATCAATGGATCGCCCACAGAGACAAATTTATTGGAATCCTCACTGGGAAAATTAAGCCAGGCTCTTGAGATCGGCGGGCATAAAACAAACCAGGTTGTATTGCGGGATTTGCAGATCAAACATTGCCTGGGGTGTTGGGGGTGCTGGGCGAAAACACCGGGAAAATGCATACATCAGGATGACGTGGAACAAGTTTTACGGCAGACTTTAAAAGCGGATCTCTTAATTCTGGCTTCACCGCTGATTATGGGTTATCCGAGTGCAGTACTGAAACAATTTATGGACCGTATGATTCCGCTGGTGCATCCATACATCATGCTGGATCATGGCGAATGTCATCATCGGGCGCGTTATGCGGCTTATCCTAAAATGGGTTTATTTCTGCAAAGAGAAGCCGATACGGATGAAGAGGATATCGAAATTGTCAGTACTTTGTTTGAACGCGTGGCCAGGAACATGAAAACCACACTGCAATTTACCCATACCACGAACGAGGACATGCAGGAGGTGTGCAATGAAATTAACCGTCATTAATGGGTCTCCACGGGGACACAAAAGTAACACTACTCGCCTGATAACTCCTTTGATGAGAGGGTTTGAATCCATGCCTGGGGGAGAGTCTCAGATGATCTACCTGAATCACAAGTTGAGCGAGGAGGTGTTGGTAGAACTATGGCAATCCTCGGATGTAATTCTTATGGCTTTTCCCTTATATGTGGATGCGATGCCGGGGCAGGTGAAGGGATTTATTGAGTCCCTGCAGGTCTTCAAAGGTTCGAGCCAATCTCCTGTGCTGGCCTATTTTGTGCATTCCGGATTTCCGGAAGCCATCCATTCCCGCTTTGTGGAACGGTACCTTGCCAAATTGACAAAACGCCTGGGCTGCCCTTATGCAGGGACAATTGTCAAGGGCGGCAGTGAGGGCATGCAGTTAATGCCGGACAAATCCATCCAACCGCTTTTATCAAAGATGGAAATGCTGGGCGTTTCCCTTGGGAAAACCAACCTTTTGGATGGACAGCTGCTGACGGAAATCGCCGGAATGGAGCGCATCCCAGGTTTTATGGGGGTTATTTTCCCGATTCTTGCGAAATTAGGCCTTTTTGACGGCTATTGGAATAGTCAACTTAAAGCGAATGGTGCTTATAAAGATCGTTTTGCCAGACCCTATCAACCGGATTGAGGTTTTAAGTAGAGCAGCATTTTATAAAACGGGATACTCTCCTGAGCTGAGATGACCTTGCTGCCTTCATTAACAATTTGAAAACCGCATTTTTGATAACAGGCAATCGCGCGCAAGTTCGATTGCCTGACGTTTAACGTGACTCTATCGAAAGAAAGCTGCTTGGCAGCCTGTTGAATGGACAATGGAATGGCTTGCTGGCCAATACCTTGCCCAAATTGAGTTGGTTCACCCAACAGAATGCCCAGGGTGACGGTCTCTTCTTTTTGCTGGTCTTTTTCCAACCAGATTGTGCCGGTTTCCATGTCGTCCACCAGGATTATGGTCCAGGCGAAAAGGGGCGATGCAACGATTCCTTCTTCATAAAACAGACGCGGCGCGCTGCGGGACATATACTGCTCAGCATGAATAGCCTGACACCATTGCTGGTGACGGGAAATATCCTGAAGGGTGAACGGGCGAAGGGTAAGAGGCATTGGAAGATGGGTGAGAATAATCATATTGAAAATAGAAATGTGATCGTGAGTGGCATTGCAAAATATTGATCCCTAGGAATTATTTAGAAATTAATATTAATGATTTGTCTGCATTAACAAACTAATAATATTTGAATCGAACCTGATTATTGGATATTGGTGAAAAAAACCTCGAATTGCGAATTGCTTGATGAACCGCCGGATACGGACCCGCATGTCCGGTGGGGTGAGAGAGGACGGTTAGTCGCCGCTCCCTACTCGATTTCTTCTCCTTACTTAATATATTTATTTTAGTCTTATGCCACCCAATATTTCAGCCGCATACATTAACTGACCAATTCTATTATTGGGTATCAACTCAAAAAAACTTTCTAAACGATATATGGGCAATAATTAACGGTTACAATACATCAATTTGCTCTTCAAGTAAGAGCAAATATTTACTTAGGGAATATTCTCTAGCAAGAATAGTCCTGATTTCATCTATGCTTCGTTTTACATCATCATAATGATTTTTTACATACTGAATCCTGGAAGCTAACCCATCAACATCATCTAATTCAACCAAGAGGCCGTTTTGAGCAAGCAAATCCTTAATGTGCCGGTCAATACCAAAGTAGTTGGTTGAAATGATTGGTACTCCACAAAATATACTTTCTAAAAGAATGTTTCCAAAACCCTCATATAATGATGGGAAAACAACAAGGTCACTTTGTTTTATTATCGAATAGGGATTCAATGTAAAATCATTGATATAGACTTTTTGATTTAATTTCAGTTGTTTTATCCTTTTCTCATAATCCTGTCGCAGTGGCCCTTCACCGAAAAAATGAAGTATATAATTGTCTTGTTGCAGTCTGCTAAAGGCATTTATCAAAAAAAAATGGTTTTTCTGTCTCACAAATCTTCCCATACAGGTGATATTAAACTCGTCTACGCTAAAATTATTTTCTTGTAATTTAATATTTTGAAACTCTTCAATATCAAATGTTACAGGGAATATTTTAACCTTTACGTCTGGCACCTTTAATGTTGATAATAAATCATCTTTACTTGCTTCTGTCAAACAATAAACTAAATCGCTGTTAATTAAAGCAAATCCACATAATCTCTTTAAAAAAAAATTCGAGAACGAAGACCTACTTCCAACATTTTGTGAAAAATAATTTACTTCAACAGAAATAAGTTTTATGCCAGGGATAAGAAATTTGACTAAGGCTGCTTTCCAATAAAAAGGATAACCTCGAGCATAGATAATCTCTATTTTTCTTTTTCTTACATAGCTAAAAAGCTGAAGGAACTCAAAGAGTGCGTCCAGCCTAAGAATTTTTATAGGCAAACTTTTATTAACCCGAACTTCTATTTCATCAAGCAAGTGATCAGACGCAAACCGCATATCATTATGGCGAACAAATACTTTGATGTCATATTTTTCTTTATCTACTAGGCGATCAAGTATATTTGCGATTTGTCTTTGTGCACCACCCCCGCCTAGACTCATGGCATAGAATAGAAGTTTCTTCTTTTCCTTCATACAATTTTCCTATGTAATACTAATTTTCAACTTTAAATCTTCAAAGAAACCATATAAACCTTTTGTTGTTATTTGCTTGTTACTTTCAGATGAAAATGTTATGCTAGATTTATTTGAGTTAGTGCTCATCAAATGGAAGAGCAGTCACTAGATCCCACATTTTTTGTGTCATATTCTTCTGCTCTAATGCAGCTTTTTCTATACGAGCAATTAGATCTTTTCGCGACTCACCTTCTCTAGCCATATCAATTTTGCTGTGAATTTCATGCTCCGGTGCTGATACATCGATAAGATACTCCAGACAATTATAATCTGTCATTAACATCTCATATTTATGACTCCAACCCGTGGCTAGACTAGGAACACCCTGTGACAGAGCACTAATTAAACCATGGTATCTTGAACTTATCACGAGAGAACAGTCTCCAAGAATTCCTTTAATAGATAGTGGGTTTGTTTCCTGAATGATCTCAACTTCTCTAGACAGTTTGCATCGAATTTCTTTTGATAATGCAAGATCATTTTCCTCATGAACCAGAATAAATGGATCTAAGCCCTGTTGAATCAGATAATTAATGCATATGATGAGAAACGATATATAATTTTCTCCCACGCCAGATGAAGTTCGATCAATCATACGAAAGTTCGGTATGACACAAGGTCTTTTAATTTTGGGGTTAAAATAATCAGGGCGTGTGCCAGAAACAAGACATGTAAAATCCGGAGATTTTTTTATATTTTTAGAGTTGGCCTCCAAATTTAACAAATGCTGTAAGGAGATGGTATCCCTCGCAAAAACCAAATCTGAATTGTCCAAAATAACACACATATCTTCTCGGTTTTGTTTGTTCTCAAACGGGCCAAAAGCCTGTGGCAACAGAATCACCCTTTTTCCGGCTTGTTTTACCATGCGGGAGTAATTCTTCATCCTTACTAAATGAATGCTGTCTTGTTGGTCACTATAAACAAAACCCGATGCATCAAGAACCATATTCACTTCGTTTAGGCGAACAATTTTTAGAATACCCCGTATTTTTTTAGGGATTAGTCGGGTTAAAATATTAATAATATTTGCCAAATAAGGAAAGTTCCGAGAGTGCAACCAGACTAAATGATATAAACCAGCTCGTGACCGTTGTCGAAAAGAACCACACCGCAAATCAACTGATACAACAATTTCAGGAAAATGAGATTTTAAATGCTGCATGACTGCATACAACATCAGTTCTGCCCCCTTATTCTTAAATCCAACCCCTAGTACTTGAACAACCATAACCACTCCTTATTCTGGCTTAAACATCGCGGTTTAATTATACTTTCTCAGAAGTTCAAGTTCTTTTTTTTGTGAATATGCAACCATTCCTTCAGGATCAGGATATCCTACTGCGATAAGCATGATTACTTGTTCACTTGGTAAAAGCCCAAGCAATTTAGACATTTCTTCATTCTTAGTGCCATCAGTATGCCAATTGATCCCACATGAACTCAAACCAAGAGTTTCTAAAGCGTTCATAAAAGCCATTGCAGCTAACGAACTATCTATATATATAAGGTGTCGGTCTTTCTCACTGAAGTATGCATCTAATTTTCCTACAACAACTACTATAACAGGAATATTTTGATAAAAGCCGCTTGCTCCACCCGGTAATGCTGAAACTTGTTTTACCAAGTTGGGTTCATCGAAAATTCGAAATTCAAATGGTTGACGATTACAAGCACTTGGAGCAAGTGACGCCACTATCATTGCTTTGTCCAAAAGGGTTCGTTGAACTGGCTGCCGTAAATACCACCGCACCGATCTACGACGTTGAGATAAACTTAAGAGATCATCATAACTAACCGGTGTGGTTTGAGATAGTTCTCTTTTATATGGTACACATTTACTTCCATCTGTTACAACCGGATATTTCGAAAACCTAACCCTGGCTTTATCCACTACAGGGTCTGTATCGGTAATGCGGAAATATTCATTTAACACATCGTGAGCCCAAACTAGTTCTTTCCCACCTATATCTTCAAGATTTGTACATGCCATAATTGCTTGTTCATAACAATCCAGCGTTTCTAATATAAAGCTAACTGCAAAAACTGAGCGACGTGGTCTCATTAATAATCCCTTTTCAAGTCGATGAATATTACGCCTCATAAGATAACTTGTTACATTTTCTACTCCTAACTTATTGTAATAGGAATAAACACCAAGCATAACTCCTTGCTGTTCTTTACTAAATATGCTTGAAAATATCGCGTAATACAGAGCACTTGCCCGTGCTGATTTTGATAAATATTTATATAGAATAAATTTGACCTTGATTTTTATGGATTTCAATCGATTCAAATAAGAAATGGGGGGGAGGAGTTTAACAAATTCTTTAAGTTTTTTCATTGGATTCCTACACACAGGTTAATTATTTGAACAAATGATCATTTTGGATTTACATAAGCGAAGGAGCGCAAAGTGCTTATCAGAAACTCATAAACTTTAGCATCGGTTTTTATCATTAACAGATAATAAACTAAAATCATTAATACTGCTAAACCAACCAATAACCAGGAATTCAGATCAATTGAAACTAAAATAAATAAAGAAATCCCTGCGGGTATGTAACGTATTAAATTTACTAAGACTATCTTGAGCATTTTAGTTATCTGTACACCAGCACACTTAATACTGATCAAAGATAGATAACCATAAATGATTGCCCCCGAGCCAGCAAAGAGTAAAAGCGCTATTCGTGGGTTACCTAACATCCCTCCCAATACTAGAGAGAGAATTCGTGTTATCAAGATTCCAATATTAATTTTTAGGGAAAATTTCTGCATTTCTAAAAGCCGAAACAACGTGCTCATCGGGGAAGAAATAAACATAAAAACAATCCAAATGCTTAGAATTTGAGCATAAACTCCAGCCTCAGCCCAAGAATTCCCAAAAATAACGATAAATAAATCTTTTCCAATAACCGTTAGAATCAAAAAGGGGAACATACCAATCGTCACTAAATAGTAAAATGTGTTTTCAACAATAAGATGTAAGGTTCCATTATTTTTTCCCTCCGCTGCCCTTTGAAAAAAAACCTGGCCAATAGAGTTCCCCACAACATTTAAGGGTGTCTTTAGCATGCGATTACCAAGAGAATAAAACCCCGTTATGGCAGCAGAAAAATAGATTGAGAAAAAAAACGTTGGCAATTGTGACGAGATCACATTGAGAAGTGCTGCCCAACTATCAAATAACGGAAATTTGTAATACCGTTTAAGACCTTGAATTATTTTTGCCCAGCTAGCCGATTTTATTAAGAATTTCCTATCAAGAATCCAAATTTGAACCCCTAATACCAAAGTTGAAATAATACCGCCACCGATCACACTGGACAGTATCAGACTCCCCCCAGTGGTATATCCCAAAATACCAGCTATAATTTGAAGACTAACGATAAATCCTGTGCCAAATATCCGCGCAAAGGATAACCACCCAAAATGTTTTGTACGGGTGCTCCAATAGTTTAATGCTGGATGCCCAACGGTAGTTCCTCCTAACATAACAGTAAGAGGGACAAGCCAAAGATAGGATTCGAGTTCTGGAGCATTTAGAAGTTGAGGGATTGTTGATTTACCAAACCAAACAACAGGTAACGTAAATAACGCCATTAAAAAAGAAATCAACACACTTCCTATCATTAAGTTTGCCGCTTCATCATCTGACTCTGGCAACATTATAGATAGTTCATATCGAAGGCATGAAATAACTGTCAGGGTTGTTGTAATTCCAGCAAATACGGCATATAGGCCATAAGCTTTGGGAGAATAAAACCTTGTCAGGATTGGAGTAGCCAAAACAATAAGGGCCGTAGAAACAGATGTGCCAGAAACCAATTTAAAAAGATCCACCCCAAAGCTAGTATCCTTTGTATCTTCATCTTTTGAAATCATTATTTCCGAAGCATCATTTTCTGTCATGAGATTTCCGTCCCATATTAGTATTTCTGTAGTTTTATATTAAGTTCAGACAATAAACTCATTCTCTAAACCGATGTTTAAATTACCCATATCCAAAAGAATTAAATTCATGTAGTTTAATCATTACAACCATAAGATAAAAGTAAAATAAGCCTGGACTTTCACCCAGACCTATCATAACCGATATGCTATTATCCAGACTACCCTGCTCGAGTCCCAACTTTTCCAAAATCTCTTTCACGGCCTTGACGTTCTCGTCCCAGTCGCGCTCGATGTAGAAATCTGTCAGTATGATATCGAATTCGACCACACACCCCTGGACGGGACCTGCGGGCTGCGACTCATTGAGCATGCGATACGGGAGGGTATCTACGGTAAAGCCAGCTTTCATCAGGAAAAGGCGGTCGAGGATATAATCACGGTCGGCAGTGGTGAAAAAGCCTTCGTATACTACGTCGCCTTCCAAGCGGAAATCATTTTTGTTCGACGTGGTGTGGAGCAAGTCAATGCCCCGCGTGCCATGGAGGTCATAGCAAGAGAAATCCTGCTTGCGGGCGACAGTATTTTTCTACCACAAGGTATCTACTATCAGTAAGAGCGTCACCTAAACCCTGGCAGGTTGCCATTTTCTGCACCATTTCGATCGCAGAAGGGATCGTCATACCGGCCGAGATAATGTAAATATCAGGTTCGTTTCACCATTAATTACGTTTATCATTATAGCATCCTTTCAATAACAAGTTGACCAATTATTGCTTTTCGGAGACAGAAGGCGTGGCTAATTACACAAAAAAAGTGTAAAAAAAAATACCGAAAAATCTACTGCAGTCCGCAGTTTTGCGACTTTTTTGGATCCCAATTGCCATTCAATCATCTACCTTTCCAACCCCACCCTTGGGATGAGCGGCCTCTTTCGTCACACTCTTTTTGCACTTGGCTACGGATTCCAATTTCCCAAACCTAAAATTGTGTCCCGCATCCGTTCACTGGGTCCACCTGTTTTGGACCAGCCATCTCCATATTCCCATCCAAAAGGTTTTCCACCAACGCATCACCAATGCTTAACAGATTCCAACCCTTGATCTCACAAATACCAGTAAATATTAACCATCATCTCTAAATTGCCGCTTTCACTTTCCGGGTCTTCTATTAGTGATGATGTGCTAAAATGTCTTTGTTGAGAATTTAAACGGTATTTCCAGTCAGGTTAATCGAGTTTGTTCGGCCGCTCTTATTCCTATACACCTAAAAGAACAGATCCTTGATGAATACACTATTGAAAAACCCGATTGCTGCCCTATATTAATTAGTTTGGTTGTTTAAAATCACTGACGGGCTTATATTCACAACCCGTTTTTATTCTTTCGCTTACTAATATATTTCGATCTTATGTCATAAAAAAAATCAGTCGCTTTTACCGCCTGATCTTCTCATTTTTTAAACAACAATTCGTATGGTGTTTTTTGAAATATGGTGCATTTTCCACCTGGAGTGGCGTCTATAATTTCTCTGCCGTCCTGTTCGTAAATATTACGTGCGATTTGATAATCAAATTCTGAGCGTTCTAAATCAGGCAGCTGCCATTTACTCCCTTTTGGAAAATAATTTGGATGGAAGTGGCTTTTATCCTGAATTTGGTTGCGGGTTTCTTCTTGATTGGGTGTGCCCCTTTCTACATAGTTGTGATCTAAACCCAAGAGAATAACGGTTTGAAAGCCCATATAGTATGCCAACTGAAGGGTTACAAAGGTAACTGTACCACCAAAAACGAAAGGATGGGTTAAATCTTTTTCAAAATAATCATTGACAACTAATTTCGGTTTGATAAAAATTATATTTGGATCATCGGTATTAAAGCCAGAGCGTTTATTCCAATTTAGAAACTTTGGCATATTCAATTTTGAGATATCTTCTTGAAATTGTCCGACAACTAACTCATTGGCAGCTACATAATAAGTTGGACGAAATGATGAGTTTTCAAAATTCAGGTAGATTCGATTTAATCCAAAAGTGATTTCGTTTGATAAAAGCTCTAAGTTCATTGTTGATAAACTTGGACCATTGGCTATTATAAAACACCGTTCACCTTCATGTCGGTTTTTGAAACTTATTATTTTATCTCTATTTGCATAAGAAAATGGCTGAAGATACCATGCCGCTGTATGTGGAATATCATTTATTCGATTTCTTATTCCACTCATAACTCGTTTTATTGAAATTTCATCAGTGCTAAACCGTCTGATATCTGACATTGAAATACTCCATATTATGGTATGTATAGAAATTAATTCGCTCAAATAAGAACCTGAGTTTGATATTATATGCTAGTGTAACATTATTTCCTGAAAGTAAGGAATTTGATTTTAATGTAAACGATTTTGTCGGTCCCCATGTTGTCATTCACCTCAATGTCTGATAGACTCAAAGAAAATCAGCCTTCAATTCCGTGAGGAGAGGTATTATGTCCATTGAGAAGACCCAGGCACAAATAAAAAGTAGTTTATGGAAAGCCATTGCACAAAGCGGCGTTTCCTTATCCAGTATTTCCCCTGAAGATCAAACCAAGCTGGTGGATCATCTTACGGAGGGTGTTTTGGAAACGGTGAATGAGCTATTTGAAGTGGCGGCGACACCGTTGAAAGATGCCAGTAAAGCAGTGCCGCTCCTGGATGAAGAGGTGATACTCTGGCAAGGAAGGCCATTCCTTTCCCTGGTGGAATTATATACACTGACCAGTGAACGGATCAAAATTGTGCATGGTTTGATCGGCAAGGATGTGGAAAATTTTGAACTCATCCGCGTGCAGGATATTGATGTTCAACAATCTATTGGGGAACGCATGATGGGACTGGGGGATATCACCATCACCGGCGCAGATGCAACATCACCCATGGTGGTTTTACGCAATATTCCTCAGCCGAATGAAGTATACGAAACTCTGCGCAAGGCCTGGCTGGCTGCGCGCAAGAAATACGGCTTGATATTCCGCGAAGAAATGTAGTAATAAACCAATGCTGTTAACAAAAGCCCCACGCATTTTATATGGGGCTTTTGTTGTTGAAGGGATTGCTACAGTGTTTTAATATAGCAGCGGCGGCGACGGTGCTGCCGTTTTTCAAAGAATTTCCATTGACTTTGCACGTTCGCGTTATTTTCCAATTCGGGATTGGATTCCACAATCTGGATGTTATTCTTTATCAGGACTTTGTTGATTTCGTTCATTAAAATGGCATTGACGCCTTTACCCTGATATTCAGATTTGACTGCGACCAGGTATAAATCTGCACGATCATTTTTCCAAAGCGCTTTGATCAAATGGATAAATCCGAAGGGAAACAAGCTGCCGTGTGATTTTTGCAGAGCACGGGAGAGGGAGGACATGACAATGCCAAAGGCTACCATTTTATTATTTTCGTCCATCACCACCGGAACAAATTCCGGCTTTACAAAGCCCAGATATTGCTCAATGTATGCGTCGATTTGTTTGTCGGTCAAGGGAACAACCCCATAAAGATGCTTGTATTCGTCATCCAACAATTGGAAAAGTTCTTTAGCATGCCGCAGTAAAAGTTTCTTTTTGGGGAAGGACACCAATTTCAAGTTGTTTCGGCGCAGGGAGATTTCGGCCATGCGTTGAATGGTTTCGTTAGGGGGATTGGGAACAGGGAACTGATACTCCATCCAATCAATATCTTTTTTGTAGCCAAGTTTTTCCAGGTGAACCGGATAGTAGGGGTGATTATAGATGGTGGCCAGGGTGCCCAATTCATTGAAACCCTCGATGAGCAACCCTTCCCGATCCAAATCGGTAAAGCCCAACGGACCATGAACACCCAGCATGCCTTTTTCTTTTGCCCAGTTTTCTACTGTGTTTAGCAGGGCATTTGATACTTCCTCATCATCAATGAAATCAATCCAACCGAAGCGCACATATTTTTGTCCCCACTTTTCGATATGACGATGATTTAGAATACCTGCAATTCGCCCAACGATTATGCCGCCCCTGTAAGCCAACCAGAGCTTAGCTTCACAATGATCGTAAGCAGGGTTTTTTTCCGAACTGAGTGTATTTATTTCATCAAAATCAAGAGCAGGAACCCAATAAGGGTTTTCGGTATAGAGTGTATGAGGAAAGCGAATGAATTTTCTTAACGCTTTCCTGGATTGAACTTCTTTGATTTCAATATTCATTGATTTTTCCTTGCAACGAACTTAAAATATTCCCCAATTATAGACGAATCCAAAGAAAATAAAAGGCAAAGGGGAGCATGAATTGCAATCCATGGATATTGAATTCATCTGCACGTTAAATTCATTTTAAGGATTGAGTAAAGCCGTCTATTAATGCCTGTTTTTCTGTAGTGGAAAGAACTGCTTCAGGGTGAGTGGGGAAGTATTGCAAAGGGGGCATTTCTCCTTCAGCAAGTTTTTCGATCGCTTCATTACCCATACGGTTATAAATGTTCCATTCAGAGAAATTAAGACGCTGACGGCCTTCATCAACATCTCTTTGAACCAACCAGGAAACCGGGGCTATGTTACTGTACCAGGGCCAGACTGTTTCATTACTATGGCAATCAAAACAAGCTCGCTGGGCAAGCGCCCGGGTTTCAGGTGAGTTCCATTGAGGTTCCTGAACAACCACAGGATTCGTATGGTTTCGCCCATAAGGGACCAGTTGCAGTGCACCAAACCCCAGTAATAATACACCCAAACAACCGATTGGAAGCCAAAGCCATTTCTTCTTCATCTTTTACCTCTTCAATAGTTTGCTGACCTGTAATGGAAACAAAAGACTTTTATTAATAGTATCCTAGCACAAAAATCCAAAATCACATCCAGCAATCTTTGAAAATATTAGTAGGTCTACTCAAATTTCAACATGATGATTTTTAGAATGGATAAGTGTAAAAAAAATCCCTGACTTATTCAGTCAAGGGATTTGGATTAATGGGTGATATAAAAATTTCTGGTTGGCGGAAGGATGAGGAGTAGAAGAATGAAAGCACCATTGAACCCGGTGATATATTGGATCGGCCAAATGAATCCGATCAACATGCCCTGAAAAAACAGCCAGATGAATAGTACTAATGCTGTTAAACCGGTGGCCGACCATGCCCAATGAATTTGATTCCATTTTGAAATGCCAGTCAAAAAGGACCAGGCTGGTTTAGTATATAATGCGTAGATTAAGAATATCGGCCATAATCCCATGACGAAAAATAAAAATAAACCCGGGAGAATATAATTAGGCACACCTAATTGAGGTAAGACTGATTCCATGGATAGGAGCGCGCCGCTGGGATCAATCAACATACTAACCCCACCATACAGTCCTCCGAACCCAAGAAACAGGAGAACAAAAAACAAAAGCCATAAACTAAATGGACGTTTCATAGTTTCATTTCCTTTTAAAAAATAAATCTCATGTTTTTTAAGGTGTCACATCTTCGATAAGTTGACGCAAGGTGGAAAGATCCAGGTCTTTTTTATCCAAAAAAGCGACGGCGCCGGCTTGCAGACCTTGTTTATGGAATTCCCTGTCCGGGTAAGCGCTGATAAGAACAATCCGGCTGTTGGGACGGATGGCCTTAATGCGTCGTGTACAGGAGATGCCGTCCACATCCCCTAAAACAACATCAATCAGACTGAGTTGAAATTCAATGCTTTGAACCAGGTGGACGGCACCCTGAATATCTTTGGCTTCATAAATGGTTGCTTTTGGCACTATTCTGCCGATCATGCGCTGCAATTGTTTTCGGTAGCGGGCATTATCATCTACAACCAGGATATTGATGTCATTCTGATTTTCATACGTGCCGGGTTGAGCGGATTCAGCGGCATCTTTGCCGGGTGTGCCAAGGATTTGCGGATTGCGCATGGAAAAATTTACCGCTTCCAAGCGGCTTTGAACATTCAATTGACGATATAAACGGGTTAGATGATTTTCAATGGTCTTTACACTCAATCCAGTCTCCTGGGCAATGGTTTGATTGTCAAATCCTTGCTGGAGCAGATGCAGTAAAGTACGTTGACGATTGGTTAGAAGGGGTACTGGTTTTTTTCCCTGCGCATGATCAATTAATCGGTCTAATAATGTGCTGGAAATCCAGCGTTCCCCATCCAAAATTCGCTGAACCGCCAATTTTAAATCATTCAGCGGCTGGTCTTTCATATGGTAGCCATTAGCTCCAGCGCTGAGTAATCCTTGCACATAAACATCATCATCGTGTGCACTGACAACAAGAACTTTCAAATCAGGATATTTTTCCCGAATCAACCCCATGGCAAAAATCGGATCAAAATCTGGCATGGATACGTCAATTAATAAACAATCGATTTCCTGTTTTTCCAGCGCAGCAAATACATCCGGTCCATTGCCTACTTCATCTACAAGAATTAAATTCGGGAGTTCTTCAAGGGTTTTTCGCATCCCAGCACGAACAATGGCATGATCGTCGGCCAGCAATAAACGTGATTGTTTCATATGTTATTTATACCACGGTTGCTTTTTTTGGAGAAAAAAGAATATCTAGAAAATTTTGTATTCCTAATAATTGATTAGTTGGCGGAAATAGCAGATCATGTATAATGAAAAAAACAAACAACCAGAGATTTTATGAAACCATTATTGCGCGTCATAAATTTATCAAAAATGTTCGGTACGCTTCCTGTGGTACAGAATGTAAGTATTGATATTAATCCTGGTGAAGTGGTGGGTTTGACAGGTAGCATCGGCTCCGGAAAATCGGTTATTGCCATGCTGGTGGCTGGTTTGTACAAAGCCAGTTCAGGGCGAATTGTTTTTTCGGGTAAAACGCTCAATTGGCCATTTAATGCCAAGTCCCATGGGATCGCCGTTATCCATCAGAAACCAAATTTGGACGATCATTTTGATGTGGTCAGTAATTTGTTCTTAGGAAGCGAAATTGGCTGGCCGGCAAAAATGGGTTGGCTGCGGATTTTGGACATCCAACGGATGGACCATACCGCCAATCAGATTCTTGAAAAGTTGGGTGTTGAAGTCAAATCCCTTCATGAAAAAGTTTACAACCTCTCTGGTGAGCTGCGGCAGATGATAGCCATTGGCCGGTCATTAACCCATGCATCAAAACTGGTTGTGATCGATGAGCCTACCCTGATGTTGGGTTTTACTTACCAACAACGCTTATTGGGATTAATTCAAAACTGGCGTCAGCAGGGAGTTGCGGTTCTTTTTACCAGCAATAATTTGGAACACTTATTTGCAGTGACAGATCGGATTATTGTCCTCCATCAAGGCAGTAAAATTGCTGATCTAAAGACCAATGAAACAGATCGAAAATCAGTAGTGGATTTACTATTGGGAATCAGTGACTTACAGAAACCTAACCCAGCCATTATAAACCTTGATACTTACAATCGTATCCGTGAAAACACCGAGAAATTACGCTATCATCAAATATTATTGGGCAGGGATATGCCCATTGGACCAGGCATGAACCGGCAGTTGACAGAGCAGCTTGCTGAACAGGTGCAGGCTTTAGATCAAGCGAATTTGGCTTTGTTGGAAGCTCAGCGCCGCCTGATTGCGGAACGTGAGGAAGAGCGCAAGCGTGTTGCCCGCGAAATTCATGATCAAGTTATTCAGGATCTGTTAAGTATTAATTACGAATTGGAAGATATGGAAACCGAAATACCAATCCCTAATCTCTTGGTCAATGATTTAACTGAGGTTCGTCAAAATATTCGTGAATTAGTGGATAACTTGCGCATTATTTGTGGAAATTTACGCCCGCCGACAATTGATAGTTTGGGGTTAGGGGCTGCATTACAATCCTTTTCACGGGACTGGTCCATCCGCACTGGGATTCATGTTACCCTGCAGCTTGATGAAAATCTGGGGCGTTTACCCGAGAACACAGAGCTATCCATTTTTCGAATTGTACAGGAAGGATTAAATAATGTTTGGCGGCATGCCCAGGCATCGATGGTTGAAATTTCGCTCAAATTTGCGTCATCTCAGATCCTCACAATTACGATTTCGGATAATGGCAGAGGAGGTATGGAAGATTTTGATCTGGCAAAATTGGCCAATAGCGGACATTTTGGTTTGATAGGGATTAATGAACGGATTGCCCTGCTGGGTGGAAGATTTTGTATTCAAGAAGGTATGAATGGAGGATCCAGGCTGGTTGCAGAAATACCACAGTTGAGAGTGGATGCAAATCAAGAGAAAATCATGGAACATTAAAATAGCATTAGGGGGAATCCCCCAAATAATTGGGGGGGAAGCGGAAAGAAATTCGTTGAGATATTTGCTACACTTTTAGAATATTATCATCAAGAAACGCCGATATAAAGCCTTTTTGATATATACAGTGTCACTTTCCTTATCTACTAAAATTTATGGTATTTGGTCGCCAATCGAAATTTGTAAAGAGCCTGCATTAAGTGTGAAACTTGTTTCTACTCTTATGATTAGCATGTGTACTCTTTTTTTGTGCTCGATGAGAAACCCCTTCTTGATTTCTCCTTTTACAAGGAGAGCTCTTTAATAATCTCATAACCTACCTTAGTAAGAAACTGGAGACTGTTAGCCAGTTCTGATTCAATTTTTTGAGCCACATTTGGAGGAAAGACAATGCGTAAAAGAAGTTCTTTATTTAATTTGATCGCCATTTTGGTAATGGTTGTCATGGTGCTTTCGGCTTGTAAGCCGGCAGCTCCTGCACGCTGATACAAAAGCAGAAGGTGGTTTGGCCGTTGGTATCGTGTTACCGACCAAAGACGAACCTCGCTGGATTCAGGATGAAACCCGATTCAAAGATGCCTTAAAGGCAGCTGGTTATGAAGTAGAAATTCTCTTCAGCCAGGGTGATTCTGCCAAAGAAAAAGCCAACGTAGAAGCTTTGATCACCAAGGGCATTAAAGTTCTCATCATTTGCCCGCAAGATGGTGATGCCGCCGCCGCTGCTGCCGATGCAGCCAAAGCAGCTGGTGTAACAGTAATTTCCTATGACCGCCTGATCACCGGCACGGATACCGTTGACTACTATGTGACCTTTGACAGCGTTGCAGTTGGCGAAGCCCAGGCTCAGTATCTGGTTGACAACGCCAGCCGGAACCGGCAATCCTCTGTACCTGTATGCTGGCGCCGCTTCTGACAACAACGCTTTCTTGTTCTTCGAAGGTGCATGGAATGTTTTGCAGCCCAAGATCGCTGATGGCACATTCGTCATCAAGAACTCCAGCGAAGCTATTGCTCTGCAAGACAAAGCCACATTGACCCGTGACGAGATGAGCGCGATCATCGGCCAGGTTACCACCAACTGGGACTTCAACACCGCCAAGAACCTGGCCGAATCCAACCTGACCGCTGCCACCGCTGCAGATAAAGGCGATGTCTTCATTCTTGCCCCGAACGATGGAACTGCTCGTGCAATCGCCGATGCCTTTGCTGCTGACAAAGATGTAACCAGCTACCTGGTGACCGGTCAGGATGCTGAAAAAGCTTCCGTTCAGTACATCATCGATGGCAAACAGTCCATGACTGTCTTCAAAGATGTCCGCACCCTGGTGAAAGATGCCATTGGTATGGCTGTTTCCGTCCTGAAAGGCGAAACCCCCGCAACCACTGGTGCATACCACAATGGCAGCAATCGACGTTCCTGCCAAACAGTCTGAAGTTGTGACTGTGGATGCCGCCAATGTTCAGGCTGCTTTGATCGATTCCGGTTACTATGCAGCTGCCGATTTCACCGGTTTAGGTGAAGCAGCAGCCCCTGCTGCCGAAGTAGGTCTGCTCTGTTGGTATCGTATTACCGACCAAAGACGAACCCCGCTGGATTCAGGACGAAACCCGCTTCAAAGATGCTTTAGCAGCCGCTGGTTATGAAGTTGAAATTCTCTTCAGCCAGGGTGATTCCGCCAAAGAAAAAGCCAATGTCGAAGCTTTGATCACCAAGGGCATTAAAGTCCTCATCATTTGCCCGCAAGACGGCAATGCTGCCGCCGCAGCTGCTGATGCAGCCCGTGAAGCTGGCGTAAACGTCATCTCCTATGACCGCTTGATCACCGGCACCGACGCCGTTGATTACTATGTGACCTTCGACAGCGTCGCCGTTGGCGCAGCCCAGGCTCAATACCTGGTTGACAATGCCACCGGAACCGGCAATCCTCTGTACCTGTATGCTGGCGCCGCTTCTGACAACAACGCTTTCTTGTTCTTCGAAGGTGCATGGAATGTTTTGCAGCCCAAGATTGCTGATGGCACATTCGTCATCAAGAACTCCAGCGAAGCGGTTGCTCTGCAAGACAAAGCCACATTGACCCGTGACGAGATGAGCGCGATCATCGGCCAGGTTACCACCAACTGGGACTTCAACACCGCCAAGAACCTGGCCGAAGCCAACCTGACCGCTGCTACCGCTGCGGACAAGGGCGATGTCTTCATTCTTGCCCCGAACGATGGAACCGCTCGTGCAATCGCCGATGCCTTTGCTGCTGACAAAGATGTAACCAGCTACATGGTGACCGGTCAGGATGCTGAAAAAGCTTCCGTTCAGTACATCATCGATGGCAAACAGTCCATGACTGTCTTCAAAGATGTCCGCACCCTGGTAAAAGACTGCCATTGGTATGGCCGTTTCTGTCCTGAAAGGCGAGACCCCTGAGACCACTGGTGCCTATGACAACGGTGTTATCGAAGTTCCCGCCAAACAGTCTGAAGTTATTACGGTTGACAAAGCCAATGTTGTGTCTGCTCTGATCGACTCCGGATATTATGTAGCTGTGATTTCACTAACTTGCCATAATAGATTGCAGTAAGACAGATACGGAATAGTGGTGAGCAATCACCACTATCCCTTATCTCTTCCAGTATGTGTATTAACCGGAGCAATCATGAGTACACCTATTTTAGAAATGAAAAATATAACCAAGGAATTTCCTGGTGTAAAAGCCTTGGATAATGTTAGTTTCCAAGTGGCTGAACAAGAAATTCATTGTCTAGTCGGCGAAAATGGGGCTGGAAAATCAACCTTGATGAAAGTGTTGAGCGGTGTCTATCCCCATGGGGATTACTGCGGGGACATCATTATTGACGGCGAAGTACAGAAATTTAAAGGTATTCGTGACAGCGAAAAAGCTGGTATTGCAATTATTTATCAGGAATTGGCTCTCGTTCCTGAAATGACAGTCTATGAGAATATTTTCCTTGGCCATGAAATTCATAAGGGGCCGTTGATGAATTGGAATGAAACCATTCAACAGGCCACCGAAATGTTGAAGAAAGTGAACCTGGATGTAAATCCTGCTCTTGAAGTTAAAGATCTAGGAGTTGGCAAACAACAGTTAGTTGAAATTGCCAAAGCACTGAGTAAAAATGTTAAGATTATTAATTCTTGATGAACCAACATCTGCTTTAAATGAAGATGATAGTGAAAATCTCCTGAATATTCTACGAGAGATACGAAATCACGGCGTAACCTGTGTTTTGATTTCTCATAAATTGAAAGAAGTAATTGAAATTGCCGATAAAGTAACCGTTTTACGGGATGGAAAAACGATTTGTACACTGGATGCTACAAAAGGGTGAAGTCACTGAAACAGCATTAATCAAGAATATGGTTGGACGTGAAATTGATAATATCTATCCACCCCGTGTATCCAAACAGATTGGTGAAACTGTTCTGGAAGTGAAAAATTGGAATGCTTATGATCCTACACTTGGCAGAACCATCCTCAAAGATGTTAATTTCAATCTAAAAAAAGGCGAAATCGTCGGATTTGCAGGATTAATGGGCTCTGGAAGAACGGAATTAGCTTTGAGTATATTTGGAAATCCCGGTGGTTATCGCATTCAAGGGGAAATGTTCGTCAAGGGTGAAAAAGTAAAGGTTCATCATCCAAGTGATGCCATTCGTGCAGGGCTTGCTTATGTCAGTGAAGATCGAAAAGGGGATGGTTTGATCCTTATGCAGGATGTGAAACAAAATATTACCCTGGCAAATCTGAAACAAATTTCCAAACGCGGTATTGTCAATAATAATGCCGAAGTGGTTGTATCGAATGAATACAAAGATTCACTCAATATTAAAACCCCGACCGTTGAACAATTAGTAGAAAATTTAAGCGGTGGAAACCAGCAGAAGGTATCCGTGGCTAAATGGTTGTTTGTTGACCCTGATATTCTTATTTTGGATGAACCCACACGGGGCATTGATGTGGGCACCAAGTATGAAATCTATACCATCATGAACAAGCTGGTGCAACAAGGAATGAGCATTATCATGATTTCTTCTGAGTTGCCGGAAATTCTGGGTATGAGCGATCGAATTTATATCGTTTCCTCTGGGAAAATTACCGGTGAACTTCCCATTGAGGAAGCAACGCAGGAAAAAATCATGCATCTGGCAACGAATTGAGGAGGCACTAGATGTCGTTCGTAAAGAATTTACAAAAACTTTTGCAGCAAAATATCCGTGAGTATGGTATGTATATCGCTTTGTTTGTTATTATGGCGATTTTTACCGTAACCACAAAAGGCATCTTTATTTCTTCACGAAATATCAGCAATTTACTCAATCAAACGGGATATATTGCTGTGCTGGGTGTGGGTATGACCCTGGTGATTGTCATTCGCCACATTGATCTCTCTGTTGGGTTCCTTGCAGGGTTTCTCGGTGCAGTCGCAGCCATTGCGCTTGTGTTTTGGGGACTCCCGGTTTATGTTGTGATTCCCATGGTTCTGATTTATGGGTATTTTGGCGGGCATGATTATTGGCTTCCTGGTTGCCCAATTGAAAATCCCGTCATTTGTTGCCACATTGGCCGGGTGGTTGATTTATCGCGGAGCGATTCTTGTGGTGACGGAAAGTACCGGCACCATCATCATTCCCGATGCCACCTTCAATGCCTTGGGAAATGGGTATATCCCCGATTTTCCGGATATGGGATTTCTGCCCGGCATTCATAAGTTGACCATATTGCTTGGAGTTCTCGCAGTTGTGATGTTTATCATTTCTGAATTGCGTGGACGCAAGAATAAACAAAGCTACAATTTTGAAGTCCTCCCATTAAATATTTTCATTTTCAAATTGTTCTTTATCTCACTTGTTGTTGGTGGCATTACATGGGTCCTGGCCGGTTACAACGGCTTGTCCTGGACAGTGGTCATTGTACTGGTTGTTGTACTAATTTATCATTTTATTACGACACAAACCGTTTTAGGCCGTTATATCTATGCTATTGGTGGTAATCCGGAAGCTGCGGAATTGAGCGGTATTAGCGTTAAAAAATTGATTTATGTTGTATTTGGCTCAATGGGTATGCTCTCGGCTTTATCCGGTATTTTGTTTTCCTCCCGGTTACAATCTGCAACAACAACAGCAGGAACATTATTTGAGCTGGATGCTATTGCAGCTGCGTACGTGGGCGGTGTATCGGCCGCAGGCGGTGTTGGTAAAGTTGTTGGCTCTCTGATCGGTGCGCTGGTAATGATGTCCTTGACAAGTGGTATGAACTTGATGGGCATCGGCATTGCATATCAGTATATTGTTCGCGGTGCTGTTTTGGCTGTTGCTGTAATCTTTGATGTGGCAACTCGCAGCCGGGGTAAATAAAACCTGGGATTACCTCTCCTTTTGTTTGACCGCCTACTTATGACTGGGCAAACTCTCTCTTCTTCATTTCTAGAAACCCGCAGGATTGTTCCTGCGGGTTTCTAGTTTAATAAACAATTTCTTCTCAAAAGGGATTACTTTCCCTTAAAAAGCCAACCGAGTTATGCCGGCCTTCGAGGCGTAACTCGGTTGAGCATTTCCCTGATTACTTGGGAGCGTAATCTCCTAGTAAGGGGGCTTGAACCCTTTGGCAGGACCAAGCGTTTGGATCACTCATTGATACTGGTAATGCAGGAGAGACAAAAGAAGTACATCAAGAAGAAAATGAAATGACTATTTCAAATTGCCGAGCTAGAAAATGAAGCATTTATTGAACCAAGAAGTTTCGTTATCGCATTTCTCTGTTATTGGTATTAGTTTAGTATTTTCTCTACTTTTAGCAAAGTACCCACATGGGTACTCTTCCAGAAAGTCCCATTTAAAAGCAATATATTCCCAATAGGGCCACATAATTGAAGGTGTGGATATTTACACGCAACCCCAAACTTTAAGAAATTAACATAAATCCATAACATATTATTGGTTGTTGCTTAACATTCGGGTTTTATACTGAGATAAGAAAGATAGAACAATGGATTGGAGAAAAAATGGGATTTGCTGATTTTCATGTTCACAGCATTTATAGTTCAGACGGCACAGGAACAATTCCGGCAATTTTGAAGCATGTTGCCGATAAAACCCCATTAAATGTAATTGCCATTACCGATCATGATTCAATGCAGGGGGTACAAGAAGCGATTCAGTTGGCACCTCGCTACGGCATCGAAGTTATTCCTGGATGCGAGGTGTCAACTGCTGAAGGACACGTATTAGCTTTGTTTATCAACCAGAGTATTAAACCGGGACTCTCTCTCCTTGATACCGTCCTGATGATTGCAGATCAGGGCGGTATTGCAGTGGCGCCGCATCCCATGGCGAAGGGGACGAGCAGTTTGAAGATCACAACAATTTGTCGGGCTTTGGAAAACCCAACGGCTGCAAAGGTATTGGTGGGGGTTGAGTTATTCAATGGCGGATTAGTCTATACACGGGCCAACCCTGCTGTGTCCCGCAGGCTTCATCAGTTGGGTTTAGCGCCTGTTGGGAATAGTGATGCCCATATCTTGCCTATGATCGGCAGGGGCTCCACCTGGTTTGAAGGCTCTTCGTCGCGCGATTTATACACGGCATTGATGAATAAGCAGACTGTTCCACAATCCGGCAGGGGGCTGGATGGGTGGGCCGTGATGAAGTCTTATATTCCCAGGTATGTGTTGCGCAAATTAGGTTGGGCTGCCTGGAATGCCTCGCCGGACGAAAGTATCCGGTATATCCGATACGCCAAACAGCTTATAGACCAACAAGGCGTTTATTTGTAACCCATATAGGAAAGGTATTGCTGCCATGCCCAAGAAACTTTTATTGATCTGCGGCTCGCTAAATCAAACCACCATGATGCATCAAATCTCCCAGTCTCTACCCCAATACGACTGTTTTTTTACTCCCTTTTATGCAACAGGATTTTTGGGACTTTTACAACAGTGGAAAATGTTGGAATTTTCCATCCTGGGGGGCAACCATTTCAAATCCAGTATGGCTTATCTCACCGACCATGGGTTGGCGATTGATTTTAAGGGCAGAAAACACCCCTATGATGGCGTAATTATATGTACAGACCTGCTGATTCCGGAGAATATTCGAGGAAAACGGATGATTCTGGTTCAAGAAGGCATGACAGAGCCGGAAGATTTCTTTTTTACCCTGGTAAAAATGTTAAAATTCCCCCGCTTTTTAGCGAACACGGCTGCAACCGGGTTATCGGATGCCTATGATGTTTTTTGTGTCGCCTCTCAGGGATATCGAAATTTGTTCATTCGGAAAGGTGTCAAAGCGGACAAGATTGTGGTTACTGGTATTCCAAATTTTGATCAAATAGCTCAGTCCTTAAAAATCAACTTTCCCGCAGAGAGGGTATGTGCTGGTGGCAACCTCCAGTATACGTGAAACCGGTAAATTTGATGATCGGATACAGTTTTTGTTACAAGTAAAAAAACTTGCCAACGGCAGGAAGGTGATCTTCAAACTTCATCCAAATGAAAAACAGGATCGTGCCGTAAATGAAATCCGGGCCTTTTTCCCTGAGGAAGAGATTTTCACCACCGGGGATATCAACAGCATGATTGCAAATTGTGAGGCTTTAATTACCCAAACTTCATCGGTTGTTTTTTATGGTTTGGTCCTGGGAAAAGAAGTACACTCCTATTTTGATCTCAAAGAATTGGAAAAATTACTTCCAATACAAAACAATGGAAAATCGGCAAGTTGGATTGCCAACATTGTGGATCACATCATGCGCACACCGCTTAGAAATTTGCGCCATGCCGGCAAACGACAACGCCTGATTCGTCAGTGGCAGCCCCTGGATGGATAATCGTGACAATCGGTGTGGATCAGATCCCGGGTATGGGATCCAGACCACGATGAAAAGAACCGTGCGGTTTTTCCTCGTACGGTTCTTTTGATTTATGCTGGTTTTAGGTTTTTAGGAGATTACTTTTCGAAGGGAAATTTAAAATTCCAGGATTTTCGTAATTGCTCCAATGTCTTGGCAATTTCCAGCGACTCATCCAGCGGCATGATCTCGGATTCCGTCTTCCCATTTTTAATGCAGTCCATAACGGCCATGGCTTCATATTCATATCCAATGTATCCATTCAAGGGAATTGTAATTTGTTCGGGGTCTTTTCCCTGACGATAAATGGTCATTTTTTCAGGTTTATACCAGGGATCATGAATTTCAATTCTACCTTCCGTACCGATGATGGTAGCTTCTTTATAATCATAGGATATTTGGGAGCTTAAAAATAGAAACCAATTGCCCGCTTGGATATTTCATAATTGTAGCCATCTGATAATCCGCGCCGGTTTCACCGAAATGAGCCAGGCCGACAACATCCTGCGGTTTACCAAGCAGGCTGTAGGCCCATGAAATGCCATAGGAACCGGTATCATAGAGTACGCTGGCGCCCAGATTAATATTGAAAAAGCGATTATTTAAATCAAAGGGAGGGAGGGCAGTGAAGTTGATTACAAGTGCGTTTACGTCCCCGATGCTTTTTTCCTTTAACAGAGCGCGGATCATCACATGAAGAGGGAAAAAACGTGTCCACATGGCTTCCATGAGGAAGAGATTCTTTTCCCTGGCAAGGGCTATGATTTCTTTTGCCTCTTCGGAATTCATCGTCAAGGCTTTTTCACATAAAACATGTTTTCCGTGATTAAGACACATGATCACATCTTGTTTATGAAAAACCCCAGGTGTGCCCACATATACGATATCGATATCAGGATCGGCTACTACGTTTTCATAGCCCACATAGCGTCGGGAGATATCATATTTGTCGGCGAAAGCGTCCCCTTTTTCTTTACTTCTGGAGCCAATCGCCAGTAGTTCTGCTCTTTCTGGAATATTGTTAAGGGAGGCAGCGAATCGATTGGCGATTTTTCCGGTACCCAGGATTGCCCAGCGCATACGTTTAGTCATCGGTAGTCTCCAAGTGAAAATGAGTTAGTGTCATTAGTCATTCAAACAAAAAAATCTTATTCATCTGGTGTAAACAGAATCAGCATTGCAAAAATACACGGGTAGGTATTTACGCATTGCGTATAGCAAGCTCTTCCGCCCAAATAACCCGGCCATTTTTTTCTCTTTTTGCCGGAATCATGCATAAAAACCCCAAGGTGCTTTCACCCGTGTTGTGAAGTACGTGCAAATGATTGGGCGGAATATACAACACATCACCCTGGGAAGCCTGGAAAGTTTGTTCGCCGATTTGTACGTCGGCATGGCCCTGTAAAATGACTACCCCATGATCATGGGCATGGGTTTCAAGCTTGGTGGAACAATGCGGTTCTACATTGTAAAACCGAAGGGCAAAATTCTCAGCGCCTTCCGGCTTTCCAATCAACCAATTTTCGCTGACACTACCGTTATCTTCCATATGATAAATACGAGATCGGCCCCCTTCCCATTGATGTTCCTTGCCCCATTCACCAATAAATTTGTGATGCGTTGCTCCCATGGCTCTCTCCTTCCCTCATTGTAAGATGGTGGTTAAATTAGCCAAATTCGTCCTGGATGTCAGCTCTAAACTCAGTGGGGTCACTGAAACAAATCCATGCGCTTGTGCGTAAGCATCTGAATTTTCACTTGTATAGCGACCTTTTTGAGGGGTATGATCCAGGATTCCTGGCTCTCGATATGGATCTGAACGGGGCAGCAGGAAAGGCATGTAATAAGCTATCCGATCCTGATGGGTTACCATCCAGGGTGTTTCTGGGGTGGCAATCGTTGGAATTTCAATTTTAAGGACATCTACATCAGTGGGTAACTTGCCCGTCAGGACTTTTTGAGCAAACAGGCGGGTAAAAGCCATGGCAGCAGTAAAATCCACAGTTTGGTTTAGGGTATGGTAATCCGTGCCGGGTAATTCAAGAGAGATTGCCAATGCTGGAATGCCGCGTTCTGCCGCTTCGATAGCTGCACCGATCGTACCGGAGACTGTCACGCAGCTGCCAATATTTTCGCCATAATTAATGCCCGAGATGACCAAATCAATTGGTCCTGGACTGATCTCGAACACTGCATAGTCAACGCACAGGGCAGGCGTACTGCAAATGCCGATACCTTCCCACTGACGGTCGCCAAATGTTACCGTGTGCTTATGAAAGATACCGGAGTTTTCACCGGATTGTGTCCGTGCTCGACTCATACTGGTTTGCTGTTTTTGGGGTGCAACCAGAAGCAACTCCCCCATGCCATCCAGCGCCGCCGCCACGGCAGCCAATCCTGGGGATTGAATGCCATCATCATTGGTTATCAAAATTCTGGGGCGTGGATTAGCCATGATGGGATTTATCCAGGGCAATAGCAAGCTCTGCAACAGATGGAAAAGTTAAATCAGGGTGAATGGGGCTTTCGGCAGCTACAGCCGCTGTGGTGACCCCAGTAAGGACAAGAATGCTTCCCAGCCCTGCGTTTTGCGCGCCTTGGATATCCGTATTCAGACGGTCTCCGATCATGACTGTAGTTTCCGGATCAGCATTCAATTGTTCAACGGCAATATGGAACATTTCAACCCCAGGTTTGCCCATCACGGTTGGTTGAACGTTCGTGGTTCCTATCAAGGCGCCAATGACCATACCGGTTCCAGGGTTGATCCCTTCCGGTGTAGGAAAGGAACTATCGGTATTGGTGGCGATAAATTCTGCCCCAGCTAAAATCAAGCGCATGGCGACTTTAACTTTGGCGTGGGTCAATTCCCGATCCATGCCGGCAACCACTGCTTTTACGGGCTCAGGGGGTGGTTCTTCTCCGGAATAAACTCTAAAACCGGCTTCCTGCATAGTTACTATCACAGAGCTCATCCCGACAACAAAAATTGCGGTATGCTCTCCAAATTTGCGTTTCAAGTAGGCGGTTGTTACAGTGAGGCTGGAAAAAACGTTCTCAAGTGTAGCAGGGATACCGAAGTGATTTAATTTATCCACATAATTGCTAACGGTCTTGGTGTTGTTATTGGTTAATAGAGCCCATTGGATGTTGTCTCGTCGGATGACCTCAAAAATTTGGTTAACACCGGGCACTTTCTCGTCCACACGCCACAGGACCCCATCCCCATCAAATAGTATCGTTTTAATCTTGGATAAATCCATTTGCTTCTTCCACCCGTATTTATTTTTTAAGTTTGTCAGCTAAAAGTAATAAATTTTCTGCGAGTTGACTATCGGATACCAGAACATTGATATATCCGCCTACAATTGCGCCATAAATTGCTTCTGTTTTTAAGGTTCCACCAGCAATTCCGATGCGCATAGGAATATTTTTTAGATCTGATTTGGAAATTCCTACCATACGCTCATGAAATTCATTGTTGGCAGTATTGCCGTTAATATCAAAATAATGACCGCCTACATCGCCAACCGCACCGGCTTTTTGCAGCGTGATCAAATCATCCAGTGTGATGTATCCGCCCCGATAAAGACTGCAATGCTCTGGCACCGTAGAACCGATGCCAAGGATGGCAATATCGCTTTGACGGCCGAGGGTGATGGCTTTATTGGTGCTCGGATCCTGCAGGAGCGCTTTAGCGGTTTCTTTATCCTTCACTATAAAGGGTGTATATAAATAAACCCCTTCACCGTTCACTTTGCTGGCTAATTGTTCCACCAGAGTTTGTCCGCTGTAGGTGTGCATGGAGGAACCTAAAACACCCACCAGTTGGACAACTTTAATATTCTCAATTTCTCTTGGAGTGAATGCTTCGATGGTATCTGCAATGGTATAACCCCAGGCGATTCCTACTACCTGATTTGGTGCCAGAGCATTTTCAATGACCCTCGCTGAAGCAACACCGATTCGGTTTATCAGCAATTCTTGGTTTTGAGAATTACGTGAATTTACAATGTGCGCTGCTTTTAATCCAAATCGTTCCTTGATGGCAAATTCAAGGGCGGCATTAAAATTTAAGTTTACGGTGAATTGTGATCTCAACAATTCCCTTTTGCCTGGCTTCAGTGAGGATTCTGGAAATTGCAGAACGGGTAATACCGAAGGTACCGGATATCTCGGCTTGATTTTTTCCCTCCTCATAGTACATTTCGGCAACATCTGCTAAAAGTTCTAATCGGTCATCATAGATTTTGCGTTTTGCCATGGATGAACCCCTTACCTTTTGATTGTGTTGCAATAAATTGCCTAAGGTGTGGTAAAGTGTATATAATCGGTTGACAAGCTTTTTTTATTCGTGTACTATATCAATAATGTGATGTATGTATTCACATATGTTATTTCTAGCATTATCATACAACACTCAAGTTATCCAGTCAAGCAACAGGAATGATTTATTAAATGAATATTCATGAGTACTTAGATCCAAAAGCAATTATCATCAATAGTGAGGCTATTAACATCCGAAGGAATTATCCGTGAATTGGGTGGTCGTTTATTTGATTTGGGTTATGTGAAACGTGGTTTTGTGCAAGCAACGTTAGCGCGAGAATCTACGATGCCCACCGGTTTACCGTTAGGTGGTGAAGCTTAATGCAGCAATTCCCCATGTTGATATTGAATTTGTACGAAAATCGGCGCTCGCATTAGCAACTTTGAGGGAACCGGTTATGTTTCACAACATGGTTGATCAAGATGAGATGGTTCCGGTAAAATTGGTAATCATGCTAGCCTTGGATCAACCAAAATCGCAAATCGAAATGCTGCAGTCAGTGGCTGGTTTGTTACAGCAACCAAAGCTTATTGCATCCTTGATGGCGGCTCGAAAGCCGCAAGATATATTAAATGCTTTAAAATCAGCAAAATGACAACATCAGTCTAGAAAATAATTAAAGGATGAGAAAATGGCAAAAACAGTTATCGTATCCTGTGGTACCGGAATAGCCACCTCCACTGTAGTGGCAAAATCAATCGAAGAAGCGTGCAAGGCAGCTGGTATTCCTGTAGTTACAAAGCAGTGCAAGGCTGCGGAGATTCAGGTATTAATTGATCAGGGAGCAGATTTGATTGTCACAACAACTCAGATGCGCTTTGATCCAGGGATTCCCGTGATTCGTGGTTTGGCATTTTTGACCGGTATTGGAAAAGATAAAATACTTGAAGAAATTTTAGGCATTTTAAGAGCTTGATTTTAGTATTAACTCAGGAAACTGAGAGAGTATAGTCATAGTAACCATTTCTTGAAGTCAGTGTTTCTAATAATGCATTGTTGAAAAAACAAGTTATGATCCTTCTGAAAAATTTTCAGAGGAATCGAATGACAAAATGTTTGTTGGAGAACAAAACAGGAGGAGGTGCAAATAAAAACCAGTAAAATTTGACTAGCTCAGTTGTTCAAGCGACATAACTTGCATCATAAAAAATTTTTATAATCAATTAATTTAACCTCGAGGAGGAACAAACTGTGGATTTTTTAACTGCATTAAAAAGTCTCGTTGATACGTTAGGTGCCACCGTATTGCTGCCTTTCTTTATTTTCATTTTTGCCCTGATCCTGGGTGCAAAACCTGGAAAAGCATTCCGCGCAGCGGTTACCATCGGTGTTGCCTTCATCGGTATCAATCTTGTTGTTGGTTTGATGTGGGGTGCTTTATCAGGCGTATCCCAGGCTTTGGTAACAAACGCTGGTATTCAACGTGATATCGTAGACGTTGGTTGGCCGGCTGCTGCTGCTGTAGCTTTTGCAACCAATGTTGGTCTATGGGTCATCCCGATTGCTTTGATTGTTAACTTCGTTCTGCTTGCCTTCGGCGTTACCCGTACCCTCAATGTAGATATCTGGAACTTCTGGCACTACGCATTCCTTGGCTCTTTAGTTGCTGCTGTGAGTAATAACCTGGCCATGGGCCTGGCTGCTGCTGCGGTTGGCGCTGCCTTTATGCTTTTCATGGGCGACTGGACTGCTCGCGGTATTCAGGAATTCTATGAACTCCCAGGTGTTTCTATTCCTCATGGTATGACCGCTCCTATGGCTTTGCTCGCGCTGCCCTTCAACTGGATTTATGATCGAATCCCCGGCTTGAACAAAATTGATGCCGACCCGCAAGCTATTGAAGAAAAACTCGGACCCACCCTCGGCGACCCCATGATTATGGGTTTGATCATTGGTGTTATCCTTGGCTTGGTTGCTTACTTCGGTGAATTTGGCACTGATTTCATTGGCGCTTTGGGCAAAGTGGTCATTCTTGGCGTTCAGCTCGCTGCTGTTATGGTGCTGCTGCCTCGTATGGTCCGCATCTTGATGGAAGGCTTGATCCCTGTTTCAGAAGCTGCTCGTATTTTCATGTCCAAACGAACAACCTCCCAGGACGAGATTTATGTTGGTCTGGATTCCGCCGTTTTGATTGGTCATCCTTCCGCAATTTCCACTGGTCTGCTTCTGGTCCCCATCGCCATTTTACTCTCCATCATCCTGCCTGGTAACAAAATGCTGCTCTTCGCTGATCTGGCTGTGCTGCCTTTCCTTTGCTCTCAGATTGCTCCTATGGCAAAAGGCAATATCGTCCGAATGGTTACCATTGGTACCGTTTTGTTGGTCATCGGCTTCTATGTAGCAAACGCTTTGGCTCCTGTGATCACCAAGGTTGCTGGTGAAGCTGGCTTCGCTATCCCCGAAAATGCAACTCAGATTTCCAGTATTGCTGACGGCTTTGTTTGGACCCCATTAGCTTTCATGTGGTCTGGTCAGTACTTGGGTTGGATCGGTATCGGTTTACTCGCAGTTATCACTGGTTTATTATTCTTCTTCTACAACAAAAACCAGGCTGCCTGGGACGTCATGATGGGCGCCGCCAAGAAATAATCAATTCTCTGACCTTTGAGAAATTGAGAAATATTTCCAAGAAACTGGGTGTGATTGGCTTCAATCACACCCAGTTTATCCCCCGGAAAGAAGATGGAGTAAGGTGAGAGCATATGGTACGATCTTTTGTTGAAATGATAATGGGCGATTTTGGCCGACAAATTTTATATTTTTACGAAGCTAATGCCCTGATTATTAATTTGATTGTTCTAGCCTACGGTATCATATTATTCTTTTCCTGGTCCAACCTGGTTCAAATTCATCGGTTTTTGGTGATTGAAATTGCCAAGCAAATCCATTTAAAAAATGATCTGGATAAAGATAGTTCCCCGAAAAAGGTTTTGAAAAAAGTCAGAATTCCCTGGGCGGATGCTGTACAGAAATCCAGATTTCCCTGGGTTGCCAAAATGAGTGGGTTAATTCCACGACGAAAATCCGTGGCGATTCTTAAGAACTTGCTAATCGAAGAAGATTTGGCTTCTAATGCGCTAAGCGTGATTAATGGTAGAAACATTCGAAAAGTTATGCCAAATACCAAGCATATGACCCGTCAGGATATTGAATCCATCAAAAAGAAAAACTCAAAATAAGAATTTTGTGAAAATAATTTAACTGTTTATTCTTTGTGTGTCAAACACGCCATACAAAGTTGTCAATTGCAAGATCACATATGTGTGTGTTATAATCACATTGTTGAAATAAAAAAACAGTCTTGGAAAATACAGTGAAACTAACCCCGGAATTGATCGCCATAGGCATGTACGAAAAAGCCTTACCGCAATCCCTTAGTTGGGCAGAACGATTGGCCGCTGCGCGTGAGGCCAATTATGATTTCGTGGAAATTTCCATTGATGATAGTGACGATAGAATTGATCGATTGAACTGGGATTTGCAAACCCGGATGGCGTTGAGAAACGAGATACAACTTAGTGGCATGCAAATAAAGTCGATGAGCTTAAGTGCGCATCGGCGTTTTCCTTTAGGCAGTGAGAACAAAGAAGTCCGTTCTTTAGCCAGGGATATTTTTAAACGGGCCGTAGATTTTTCAGTTGATCTGGGGATTCGATATATTTTAGTGGCTGGAAGTGACGTTTACCACGAGCCAAGTAATCCAACCACCCTGGCATATTTTTTGGAAGGTCTTGAAGAAGGCCATCTTCATGCTGCACAGGCAGGCGTAATTTTAGCCTTGGAAAACTGGGATATTCGTGTGGAATCGATACGAAAGGTTATGGACTACGTCCATTATTTTAATTCCCCCTGGTTTCAGGCATATGCGGACGTTGGCAATTTGGTTTTTGCCGGCAAGGATGTGTTGGCAGAATTGGATTTGGCCAGGGGGCACCTGGCTGCCGTGCATGTGAAAGATACCCTGCGTGATCAATTGCGTTATGTGCGGCCAGGAGAAGGTGCTGTTCCTTTTACCCAGGTGTTCAGCAAATTGGCTGGACTTGGATTTATGGGTTCCATTGTGTTGGAATTATGGACAGCTGAACAGCCCAACGCCATGGAAATAGTAAAAGAAAGTAATCTTTGGATCAGGAAAAAAATGAAAGAGGGGTGGTTGGCGAACGAGCGCATACAATATGATATTTCAGGAGAGGAAATAAAATGATAACAAAACCGATAATACAACTTGCATTAGATTATGTTGATTTGGCACCTGCGTTAGCCATGGCGCAGCTTGTGCATAAGGAAGTCGAAGCAATCGAAATTGGAACCCCGCTTACCAAAGCGGCAGGCATGTTGGCAGTAAGTACCGTGCGTCATTTATGCCCAGATAATATTATCCTTGCTGATGTAAAGTCTCCTGATGTCGGCGGTTTGGAAGCAAAGATTTGTTTTGATGCCGGTGCGGATTGGATGACCGTTTTAGGTGCTGCTCCTTTGGATACTGTTCGCCTGGCGTTTGCGGAGGCTGCCGGCAGACCCGGAAAAGAAATGTTTATTGAATTAACCGGCATTCGGGATATTCTGGACCGAGCCAAGGAATGGCGGGATATCGGTGTAGAGCGTATGGTTTATCATCGCGGTTGGGATGAAGGGAATGCTTCACGCGTTTGGGGTGAGAGTGACCTCAACACGATTCGAAAATTGATTGAAATGGGATATCAAGTCTCCGTTGCCGGTGGGTTGGGTCTTGAGATGGTTAAATTCTTCAAGGGTGTGGATATCAGTGTCTTTATTATTGGACGCGCCATCCGGGAAGATGCGGATCCTATTGCGGCTGCTCGTCGTTTCCGGGCAGAAATTAATACTTATTGGGCATAAACGCCCTATATCGAGATTGGTTAACAAAATTCATCTAATGTCGGAAATTCTGGTTTTCGAAAAATATTTGATCAATTTAACAGTAGGCCGAAGACATTTTGATGATATTTGATTTAGTGAGAGGTAGAAAATGACCATTAAAAAAGAAGAAGCAACAGATTTGCTCTTACAAATGTACGAAGTGCGTGCTTTTGAAGAACAAGCAGAAAAAAGTTATATGGCAGGAAAGATTCATGGCACCATGCATCTCTCCATCGGCCAGGAAGCCTCCGCAGTAGGCTCCATCAGCGTATTGGAACCCAAGGATTATATTTTAGGCCATCACCGTGGACATGGCTTATGCATTGCAAAAGGTGCAGATCTTAATTTGATGATGTCTGAATTCTACGGGAAAGAGAATGGATATTGCCGCGGTCGCGGGGGTTCCATGCACATTGCCGACATGGATGGTCGCAACCTTGGCGCCAACGGTGTGGTAGGCGGTGGTCTGCCCATGGCTGTTGGAGTAGGTATCGGTTTGAAACATAAAAAGAACGACGAAGTTCTGCTGTGCTTCTTTGGTGATGGAGCCGCATCCAGCGGTGCATTCCATGAATCCATGATTTTGGCACACCTGTTCAATGTACCGGTTGTATTTATTTGTGAAAACAATCAATATGCCATGTCCTTCCCCTCCGAAAAGTGGATGACCAGCGATATTCTCGCTCAACGAGCTGAATTATATGGTTTTCCCGGAGTAGCCGTGGATGGTAACGATTTAATTGCTGTGCAGGATGCTGCTCGTATCGCAGTTGAACATGCCCGCAGCGGTAAAGGCCCTTATTTATTGGTAAACAATACCTATCGATGGCGTGGCCACTCCAAGAGCGATCGCAACAAGTACCGCACTAATGAAGAGATCGAAGAGTGGAAAACCAAAGATCCGATTTTACGTTTCCGCAAATTCTTAGCGGAAAATAAAATCTTGACCGAAAAACAATCCGATGCAGTAAGAGATCAAGCTTATGCAAACATTGAATCTGCTCGTGTATTTGCAGAAGCCAGCCCAGAACCTACTCTGGATTCCATCGAAGAAGGAGTGTACGCATTATGAGAGAGATTACGTATTTAGAAGCAATTCGTGAAGCAATGACCCAGGAAATGGAACGGGATGATACCGTTTTCATGATTGGTGAAGATATTGGTGTTTATGGCGGTGCCTTTCAAGTCAGTAATGGTATGTTGGAAAAATTTGGCCCGGATCGTATTCTGGACACCCCGATTACCGAGTTGGCCCTAACCGGTGCTGCTGTCGGTGCTGCCCTGGTGGGGATGCGCCCCATCGCAGAAATTATGTTCATGGATTTCACCACCCTGGCTTCCGAGCAGCTAGTGAATCAGGCAGCCAAACTGCGCTTTATGTTCGGCGGCAAGGCCACTGTTCCCATGGTGCTGCGTACTCCTGCGGGTTCCGGTACAGGTGCGGCTGAACATCACTCCCAATCTTTGGAGAACTGGTTTGTCCATGTGCCCGGGTTGAAAGTTGTCATGCCGACCACACCCTATGATGCCAAAGGTCTATTGATTTCTGCCATTCGTGATAACAACCCCGTGTTATTTATTGAACACAAATTACTATATAAAACCAAGGGTGAAGTTCCCGAAGAGATGTACGCCATTCCTCTCGGCGAATCTGATGTGAAACGCAAGGGTACTGATCTAACCATCGTAGCCACCTCCATCATGGTTTCCCGCGCATTGGAAGCGGCAGAAAAATTGGCTGCCGAGGGTATCGAAGTTGAAATTGTTGATCCCCGTACCTTACGTCCACTGGGCGCTGAGACTATTATTCAATCTGTAAAGAAGACCGGTAAAGTTCTCATCGTACATGAAGCTGTCAAGACCGGCGGATTTGGCGGTGAACTGGCCGCTGTGATCGCTGAGAGTGAAGCTTTTGGTTATCTGGATGCACCGATTGTGCGCCTGGCTGGACGGGAAATGCCCGTTCCTTATAACCGGAATTTGGAACTGCATACCGTTCCTCAGGTAGAAGATATTTATAACAAGGCTCGTGATTTGGTAAAAGGCAGGATCTAAAATGGCTACAGAAGTCATTATGCCCAAAGTGGATATGGACCAGGAAACTGGTACCATATCCGAATGGAAAAAGAATAACGGTGATCAGGTGAAAGAAGGCGAAACCATTTTGGTGATTGAAACCGCCAAAGTGGCCATTGATGTAGAAGCGCCCGCCACTGGAACGTTAAGCGGCATCACGGCCAAACCCGGTGAAGTGATTCCGATTGGTGTGGTCATCGGTTACATCCTTGGACCTGGAGAAGCTCAACCAGTCAGTGCAGCACCTGAAGCTGCGGCAGAACCTGTGGAGAAAACTCAAGCTGCAGTGTCCGTGGATGCCACCCCCGTGGCACGCAACATGGCCAACGCCATGGGTGTTGAGCTTGGTACCGTGAAAGGCAGCGGCCCCCAGGGCAAGATCACCAAGCAGGACGTGGAATCTGCTGTGGCGAAGCCGGTAATAGTTGTGCCGGATGGAAAAGTCAATGCCACCCCGGCAGCCCGGCGAATTGCCGCTGAGATGAGTGTGGATCTAAACCAGGTAGCTGGCAGCGGACCCGATCGACGCATCCAGGCTACGGATGTAGCGAGTTATCGACCCGCAGCAGCCAGCCCGATGGTCGTTTCTTCCTCACAGCAAGATGAAGTGATTCCGTTGATCGGCATGCGGGCGATGATTGCCCAGCGTCTGACGATGAGTTATCAGAGCATTCCTCATATCAAGTTTGTTGCCCGAATTGATATGACCAATTTCAATCAAACTCGAACCTCCTTAAATGCTTATGCAGAAAAAGTGGGTGGGGACAAGATCAGTGCTACGGCAATGTTTGTTAAAATTACTGCGGCTGCCCTGGCTCGGAATCCATATTTGAATGCTTCTCTCAAGAACGATGCTATAATCCTTCACAAGGACATTCACATGGGTGTTGCAGTCGCCTTGGAAGGTGGTTTGATCGTACCGGTTATTCATGATGTAACCACCAAAGGTATTGCCCAAATTGCTATGGAGACCAACTTGTTAGCTGAAAAAGCGCGTAAAAATCAGCTGCAACCAGCCGATGTAAGCGGCGGCACATTTACCATCTCCAATCTTGGACCATTTGGCATCGAACAATTTGATGCTATTATCAATCCGCCACAGTCTGCCATTTTAGCCATTGGTGCCACACAAAATGAAGTTGTGCCAGTGGATAATGAAGTTGTCATTCGTCCGATTATGCGGATTACCTTATCTGCGGATCACCGGGTTGTGGATGGAGCCGTTGCAGCGAAATTTGTTGCCGATCTTAAAGCAATGTTGGAAAATCCACTAACCTTACTCTACTAAAGGAAGGCGTTCATGCCAGAAATAACACTAATAATTCATCACGAAGTGGGTTTGCATGCACGCCCTGCCTCAGCTTTCGTAAAAACTGCATCGAAATTTAAGAGCACGATTACTGTTAAACATGGTGAGCGATCTTCCAATGCAAAAAGCATCCTGGGTGTTCTTACCCTTGGTGCTCAAAAAGATGCTCAGATCATGATTAATGCGGAAGGTGAGGATGCCTTGGAGGCATTGCAAGCCTTGGAAACGCTAGTTAATGATAATTTCGGAGAAGGAAAATGAAAACACTGAAGGGTATTGCTGCTTCGATCGGTTTTGCAATTGGTCCTGTATTTCTTTATAAACGGGAAGAAATCCATATCGAAAGTTGCCAGGTGGACGATGTTTCGGCTGAATGGCAGCGACTCGAGGATGCATTAGTGATCGCAAAGCAGCAATTATCCCATGTGTACGAACGTGCCAAAGAAGAGAGCGGAGAAGATCAAGCTGAGATCTTCTTCGCTCAGTCTTTAATTCTCGAAGACCCCGAACTATTGGATATGGTAAAGAACACACTTTTTCAGCAAAAAGTGAGTGTGGAATATGCCGTGCATGAAGGCATTGAAAGTTACGCCTGCATCCTCGAAGGATTAGAAGATGAGTACTTGCGGGCGAGAGCCCTGGATGTACGCGATGCAGGAAATCGAATTTTACGCATTCTTTTAGGAATTGCCGAAACCCCTACGGCTAGTCTGCACGAAAAATCGGTCATTATTGCCAAGGATCTAACTCCCTCCGATACTGTCCTGATTGATAAAAATCACTTGATGGGGTTTTGTATTGCACAGGGCGGTGCAACTTCTCATACTGCAATTTTAGCCCGTGGTTTGGGATTGCCTGCTGTAGTCGGTGCCGGAGAAGAAGCCTTGCTGATAAACAACGGCGATCTGGTTATCCTGGATGGTTCTGATGGCTTGTTGATTCTGGATCCGACCCCGGAAGTATTGGAAGAGTACCGTCAGAAATTACTGCACTTCGAACAAATTATGAAGAAATCTCTGGAGAAAACGAAGGAACCCGCCATCACAACGGATGGCCATCGGGTGGAAGTTGTCGCCAATATCGGTAGTGTGGAAAATGCAAAAAGTGCCTTGGAATTGGGCGCTGAAGGAGTAGGCCTGCTTCGCTCCGAATTCCTTTACCTTGAACGTAACAATTTACCTACCGAAGAAGAACAGTACCAGAGTTATAAAACCATTGCTGATACTTTTGGACAGCTGCCGGTTGTTTTACGTTCCCTGGATATCGGCGGGGATAAAGAACTCTCCTATTTAACATTGCCGGTTGAGGCCAATCCTTTCCTGGGTGTCCGCGCAATTCGTTTGTGCTTTACCCGTCCGGATATTTTTAAACCTCAATTACGGGCTGCGCTGCGAGCCGGTGTTGGCAATGGATTGAAGCTAATGTTTCCCATGGTAGCAACAGTGCAGGAAGTGCGGCAGGCGCGTGCCCTTTTGGAGGAATGCCGCAAGGAATTGATTGCTGAAGGTAAAGCGGTAGCGGAGCGTATGGAAATCGGTATTATGATCGAGATTCCGTCCGCGGCGGTGATTGCAGATCATCTGGCCAAGGAAATTGATTTCTTCTCGATTGGCACCAATGATCTCAGTCAATACACGCTGGCAGCTGATCGCACCAATGCCAATGTGGCCCATATTGCCTCCAGTTTTCACCCGGCGGTATTAAGACTGATTAAGATGGTCATTGATGCAGCCCATAAAGAGGGTAAATGGGTAGGAATGTGCGGCGAATTGGCGGGAGAACCCATAGCAATCCCCATCCTTTTGGGCATTGGATTGGATGAATTCAGCATGAATCCGCCTGCGATCCCCATTGCTAAACAAATCATTCGTACAATTTCCATGCAGGAAGCCAAAGCCATTGCTGAAATTGCTCTGGATTTGGAAGATGCAGAGCAGATTCAAACATTTGTGCGGGAAACCCTGCCCCTGGTTAATTTTTAATCCAATTTAACGCTGATTAAATATCGGTAGACAAAGTAGAGATCAACGAAGCTTTATGCAAACTTTTCCTGAATGTTATACCTGTTTGGTCGAACAGGCATCGACCGCCATGTCTATTAATGATATTCCGTTCTCAAAACAGTATCCGGTTATGCGAGAAGTACTTCAACTTCTTTCCCAAGCAGATATTGACTTACCGCCCTCGGAAACCGCAGATGCAACCAATCAATTAATGCGGGAAATGACCGGTATCTCAGATTTTTACCGTGACATCAAAACACGAACCACCATTCACGCCCTCGAGATTTATCCCCATTTAAAAGACCTGGTCAGCCAGGCTACGGATCCCATTGATATGGCACTGCGTGTGTGTGTGGCCGGCAATATTATTGATGTAATCCACGGGGATAATTTCAACTTAATGGAAATCATGAAACGAGTAAAAGACCAGCCTTTTTCCGGGAACGGCATGGATGATTTCCGCCGTGATCTGGCCAGCGCCGAGTATTTACTCATTATTGCAGATAATGCCGGAGAGTCGGTGTTTGATCGTGTGCTAGTGGAAACCCTGGATATTCCGGTAATTTATGCTGTAAAAAGCGGACCGGTACTCAATGATGCCACGATGGAAGATGCGTTGGCGGTGAACATGGGTCAGATTGCGAAAATCATAGAAACGGGATCCGATGGTCCAGGCACCATCCTTCACGATTGTTCCCTGGAATTTCGAGAGATAATAGAAAAAGCACCGATCATTTTGGCCAAGGGACAGGCAAATTTTGAAACCCTGGGGGGAAAACCTTATCCGCAGCTGTATTTAATGTTGCAGACTAAGTGTCCAATTATTGCTCGCTATTTGCAAATTCCTGTTGGAAACATTGTTTTAAAGCATGCCTGAAAAGAACGGATAAAGTTTAGTAAAAAGGGCTGTCAGCCCTTTTTTTAGTTAATCTCACCGGCAGAATTCCATCCATTATTCTATTTTTATATGCAATTATGCCGAATTTCGATCAAACTTACATGTATTTTACTCCTATTAAATATGACTTTTATTATCTTAATAAATAGGAAGTGTATGATTAATTTACCATACAATGATAGTGTCTTGCATCAGAAAAGCCAGGATCGCAGAAAAGGTGAATCCTTTCATGTATAAATTATTGTTAGAAAGCCGATGCAGGAACACTCCCTTAATGATTAAGAGTGAACTTAGATGAGGTAAGAGATGAATAAGCAGAAACCAGGCAAAACTAATAGTGGTACTACCTGGGGGAATATAAAAATCCGTTCCAAAATATTAATCCTTTTTTTTACAGCCATATTGATATCAGTGGCAACGCTCTCCCTGTTCGCATATTTTAGTATTTCCCAAAATGTCACCCAACAAAGCGGTGAATCAATGGTTATGCTAGCCCGCAATATTGGCGAGCAAGCAGCGGATGTAATTCAAACCAGTGCCAAGAATTTGGAAGTTTTAGCTTTGTCTCCGGATATTATCTCCGCGGTAAAAGAAGCCAATACTTCGTATGCCGCACTAACCGAGAATGAAATTGCCACTTTGGATCAGGAATGGCAGGATGGAGCACCAGCTATACAGGATACAGTAGATAAAATCCTGAATAATGAATTGAGTAATCGTCTTCGAGCATACATGGTACAGTTCCCTGAAAATGTTGAGGTTTTTGCTACTGGCACGCGTGGGTTAAATGCAGCCATGAGTGCACAAACCGGAGATTTTCTACAAGCTGGAGAAGGTTGGTGGGATACCAGTTATGCGCAAGGACAGGGACTTACTTATATAGATAATGTGGAATTGGATGCCAGTTCCGGCATTTATGCCATTAATATTGCCACCCCCATTCGAGATCGTTCCAAGGTGGTGGGGATTTTACGAACCACAGTGGATGTAACCCAGGCGTTTAAAATGCTCTCTGATATCAAAATTGGAGAAACTGGGACCGCCACGTTGATTGATAGAAATGGGATCATTCTTTATGATGAAAATCCGGAATGGATGATGCAGCCTGCTCCTGAGTGGATCAGCAGTTTAACTACTGATGAGTCCGGTTGGGATGGAAAACAGCAGGATTCGACAGGAAATCCTTCAGTCTTGGCTTACCATAAATTGATTGGCAAGAATGCCGAAGAGTTAGGATGGACGGTGGTTCTTACGCAGGATCTTGTCGATGTCAATCAGGCCACCCGCACGGTTATGATTAATAATGCCATCATTGCGATCGTTTTATTGATTCTTTTAGGTGCTTTTGGCATTTGGGCTGCCAATGATTTATCAAGGCCTTTGATGCTGATGGCGAAGGCGATGGGAATGCTGGCAAAAGGCAGTGTAAATAACGATATTGCCATTGAAGAAAAAATCAAGATAGTTTCCCGCGGAGATGAATTGGGGGATTTGGGAAAAGGGCTAAAAGCAACCGAAGATTATTTCAGTGATCGGGCGGATATTGCGCAAAGAATTTCTCAAGGTGATCTGACAATGGAAGTCGGGCTGCACTCTGAGGAGGACCTTCTTGGTATTGCATTACAACAGATGGTAAAAACTTTGCGTGGACAGATCTCACGCCTGGCACATTCTGCTGATCAGGTCACAACGTCCTCTGAGGGCTTGGCGTTGGCTTCAACGGAAGCCGGTTTGGCGACAACCCAAATCGCGCAGACTATGCAGCAGGTAGCTACCGGAACCAACCAACAAGCGGAATCAGTTGAAATTACCGCTTCTTCTGTGGAACAAATGACACGTGCCATTGACGGTGTAGCCAGAGGGGCGCAGGATCAAGCCTCTGCGGCGACTCAGGCCTCCATGGTGACCGGACAACTTTCTGCGACCATCCAGCAGGTATCCGGCAATGCGCAAATGGTTACCAAACAAGCGCAAGAAGCGACAAATGCCGCAGAAGACGGACAAAACAAGATGGAAAAGACCATTCAAGGGATTCTCTCCATCCAGGCATCCGTTGATCAAACGGCTGTTGCCATTCAGGAAATGGGAAAACGATCTGACCAAATCGGGACGATTGTTGAAACCATTGAGGATATTGCCTCGCAAACCAATTTATTGGCCCTAAATGCAGCCATTGAAGCGGCTCGTGCCGGTGAAAACGGCAAGGGGTTCGCGGTTGTGGCTGATGAAGTTCGTAAATTGGCTGAAAGATCTGCAGCGGCGACCAGAGAAATTTCCACATTGATTGACGGCATTCAAAAAACAGTAAAAGAAGCTGTCAGCAGCATGCAGCAATCTGGTCAACAAGTGGCACAGGGAGTGGAACAAGCCAATGCTTCCGGACAGGCGCTGGCGCTTATTCTGCAGGCCACAAAAGAGATGACCTATCAAGCAGAACAAGCAGCCCAAGCTTCCATGTTAATGAGTGCGGCATCCAACGAATTAGTTTCTTCAGTGGATACAGTATCCGCTGTGATTGAAGAAAACACCGCCGCAACAGAGCAGATGAGTGCCTCATCGACGGAAGTGACCCAGGCCATTGAGACGATTGCGGCTATTTCAGAAGAAAATTCAGCGGCTGTGGAAGAAGTTTCTGCTTCTGCTGAAGAAATGTCAGCCCAGGTTCAGGAAGTTTCACAAGCTGCTAAAGCGCTTTCGGAATTGGCTGAAGAGTTGCGTGCGATAGTAAAAGAATTTCAACTCTAACCAGTTGAGATGAGTATGAAGGATTCCAAAGCAATTGTCTTTGGAATCCTTTTTTGTTTTAAATAGTAAGTGAGGGGCTATTCCTGCTAATCAAAAGAGAGAAAAATTAAATCTTAAAAATTGTTGACTTAATGAAATATTAATGCAATAATCAAAATGCGGTAACGATACCGGTAAGGATACCGAAATACTCTCTGGATTAGGAAGTCTATGCAACCAAAACGCAGCGCAATCAAAATTCAGGATGTAGCCCGTGAAGCAGGAGTTTCTGTATCCACGGTTTCCCGAGTTTTGAATGGTAAAGTGGATGTTGCCAAAGATACCCAGGTTAGAATTCTCACCGTCATCGATGAATTAGGTTATAGTTCCAGTCTTGCTGCTCGCAGTATGCGAAGTTTACGAACCAATCTGATCGGTCTGGTTATGCCGGATGTAGAACACCCTTATTCCATCGAAATTATGAAAGGTGTCAACCGGGCGATTACGGAATCTCCTTTTGATCTACTGGTTTATACCACGGGTAATGTGCGCAAAGATGCGGCAGCAAATCATGAGCGGCGTTTCGTTGCTCAACTTAATAATTCCATTACGGATGGTGTGATTATTGTCGCATCAGCGAATTCCAATTTTTTCCAAGATAAACCCATTGTATCGGTGGATCCACACACACTGAATCCGAATTTTCCATCCATTTATGGCACCAATTATGCCGGTGCCATGGAAGCTATGGAATATCTTCTGGAATTGGGCCATCGCCGCATTGGTTTTATTGCTGGCCGTCCGGAATTGGAAAGTGCTCAGCAACGCTTGCTGGGATATACCGAAGCTTTACGGAAATGGGGCGTTATGGTGGATGAATCCCTGGTTGCGAATGGTGATTTTTCCATGCCGGTTTCCATCCTGGCTGCCCGGCAATTGTTAACTTTAGCCGATCGACCCACAGCCATCTTTGCTGCCAATGATCAATCTGCAATTGGTGTTTATGAAGCAGCAAGAGAATTAAATTTGCGTATTCCTGAAGATTTGTCTGTCGTTGGTTTTGATAACATTACCGAGGCCAACTATATTAATTTGACCACCGTTGATCAATTTCTATCTGAAATGGGCAGCAAAGCTACCCGCATGTTGATCAAAATCATAAATGATGAACCACTGGAAAATAGAATACATCAGATACGGACAAAATTAATTGTCCGTGGATCCTGTCAACGCAATAATTGATCTTTACTGAACAAAAAAGTAAAAACTATCTTGGCCGGTAACGTTACCGGCAATAGTATCTGAAGAGGAGGTGAGAAAAGTAAAACAATGTGCATAAAAAATGCAGATCTTTCCAAAAACTCATTCGACAGAGTGGAAAGACCTGCAAGCTGAATGATGTGCAGACACATCACTTCAAGTTAAGTTTAACATAAATGTCCTATATCGAGGAGATGAGGAACCATGAAGAATAAAGTTTTATTAATCGCAAGTTTTCTGTTGATTGCCAGCATGCTGCTCAGTGCCTGCGGTGGAGCCGCTCCTGCTGCTCCTGCAGTTGAAGCCCCTGCTGCTGAAGCCCCTGCCGCCGAAGCCCCTGCCGCCGAAGGCAAGACAGTACTGAATGTTTGGTCTTTCACCAACGAAATTAACACCATGGCTGTTGCTTTCGAAGCTACCCACCCTGATGTTGATGTTGTCTACACCATGATCCCCATGACCAATGGTGAATATCAGACTAAACTGATGGCTACCTTGGGCACCGATCAGATGTTCCTGATGTTATCGCTTTGGAAGCTGCTTTCGTAAAAGACTTATGTAGAAAGCGATTTCCTGGCTGACCTCAGTTCGATTTGCTGCCCGAAGCTGAAGAAGCCAGACCTATCCATTCGTCACCGATGTAGGTACCGACGCCAACAGCGGTATCATCAAAGCCTATCGCTTACCAGGCAACCCCCGGCGCACTATTCTATCGCCGCATCCTTGGCCAAAGAATATTTCGGTACCGATGATCCCGACCGAAATGCAGGCTATCTTGAAAGACATGGATAACTACACCGCAGCCGCCGAAGTTGTGAAAAAAAAATCCAATGGCAATACCTACATGGTTGCTTCCAATGGTGATTTCCAGAACTTGTTCTTCGCCAATCGCGCACAACCCTGGATTGTAGACGACACACTGACTGTTGACCCGATGGTTGACAAGATAGGTCGAAACCGCCAAAACCTTCCGCGATAATGGCTACGAAGCCCATGCACCCAATGGCAAGAAGGCTGGTTCGCTGGTATGAATGACACCCTGGTGGATGCCAATGGCAACCCGAAGACAGGTCTTCTCATACTTCCTGCCCACCTGGGGTCTTCCCTATGTATTATCCCCCAATGCCACATCTGCTGATGGCGCCTGCCACCACTGTTGGTGACTGGGCTGTCATCACCGGACCACTGCCCTATCAATGGGGTGGTACCTGGTTAGGCGTAATGAAAGAAAGCACGAATATGGAACTGGCCAAAGAATTCATCCGCTTCTGCACCCTGGATGAGACCAACCTGACCAACTGGGCAACCGGCGTATACACCAATGAATACCTGAAAGCCATTGACCCGAATGTTCCTGATGATCAGGCTCAGGCAGCTGGCGACTTTGTCTCCAGCCAAGTTGTTGTTGACAAAATCACAGCTTCCTTTGACGCCTCAACCCTGAGTGAATTCTTGGGCGGTCAGAACTCTTATGGTGGTTTCGCTGCAGCAGCACCTTCCGTAAATGCTCGCTTAATGCAAGGTTCCGATGATGCCATCCAACGTGCATTGAATGATCCCGAAAATTCCTATCTTGCCGGCGAAATTGAGCTGGATGAGATGTGGAGCATGTGGAAAGACGCAGTCCGCAACGAATTCCCCGATTTGATCATCGAATAGTATTGCGATAACATTATTTCTGGGTCAGTGTATAGGTTTATCCCTTCTATACACTGACTCATCTTAAAGGAGGCATGATGAATTATTCAAAGGCCAGCAGAAACTATTATGGCTATTTTTTTATCGCCCCGTTTGTCATAGGCTTTTTACTTTTCGGATTGTACCCGGTTTATAATACGCTCCATTTGAGCTTTACCGATACAACCCTGATGAATGCGGCGAGCGCAAAATGGATCGGACTGGATAATTTCAAACGCCTGTTTGCCGATGATTTCTTCATGAATGCAGTACGAAATACGTGGAGTTTGTGGCTACTCAATTTTATTCCACAAATCGGCATTGCCTTGTTAATCTCAGTCTGGTTTACCAATGCCCGATTAAAAATTAAATTTGTAGGCACCTGGCGGGCTTTGTTCTACCTGCCAAACCTGCTGATGCCTGCTTCCGTGGCAGCATTATTTTTCAGCCTGTTTTCTTTTTATGGACCGGTAAATCAGATTTTGGTTCGTGCAAACATCATCCCTGAAGCCATTGATTTTATCCGCAGTGAATCAACCATGCGTGGATTGGTTGTTTTCATCCAATGGTGGACATGGTTTGGACAAACCATCATTATCCTGATGGCAGGCATGACTTCCATCCCTACTTCCTTATATGAAGCGGCGCTGGTGGATGGTGCCAATTCTGTGCAAATGTTCCGCTATATCACCCTGCCTTTATTGAAATCGGTTATGGTTTATATTTTTGTAACCTCTCTGGTGGGTGGTATGCAGATGTTCGATATCCCATACTTGCTAACGGATGGTCGAGGTTCTCCGAATTCTTCGATTCTTACCAACAATATCCTCATGTACATGAAATTCCGCAGCAGTAAGGGGCATATCGGCGCAGCAGCTTCTGTGGGTGTAGTGGTCTTTATCATGACCTCCATTTGTTCACTGGCCATCTTTTACTTTTTGAGAGATAAAGATACGCCGGAAGAACGTGCAAAAGCGCTCAAACGAAAGACAAAGGCGAGGTAAGAAAATGGACTATAAAACTAGAACATCCATCCTCAGAGTACTTGTATACATATTTCTAGCCCTGCTTTTGATTGTGACTGTTGTCCCGATCTGGCTATTGTTGGTCAACGCAACTCGTTCCACCTATGAAATTCAACAAGGTGTAGGATTCTTGCCCAGTACACACATCATGGATAATTATAATATTCTGTTAGGACGCGGTCTGGATTTGTGGCGCGGTTTTACCAACAGTTTATTTTTATCCGTTGCTATGACGGTTGTTACGGTTTATTTTTCCCTTTTGACTGCGTACGGCATCAGTGTCTATAACTTCAAAGGAAAAAAACAGTTCTACAACTTTATCATGGTGCTGGTCATGATCCCCATGCAGCTTTCCATTATTGGGTTTTTTCAATATATGTCCAAGCTGGGTTTGGTGGATAACTATCTTTCCTTGATCCTGCCGTCCATCGCAAATGCTGGCGCAGTATTTTTTGCCAAACAGTACCTGGATTCTGTGATCATTCGTGACCTCATCGATGCAGCCAGAATTGATGGATGCAATGAGTTACAAATCTTCCATCAAATAATGATGCCAATTGCCGCACCTGGCGCGTTTACTTTGGGTATCTTCTCCTTTGTGGCCTCCTGGAATAACTTCTTCAATGCCTACATTCTGATTAATTCACGGGATAAATATACCCTGCCCATGTTGGTACAGACTTTACGCGGCGATGTTTATCGTACCGAATATGGCAGCATCTATTTGGGATTGGCTATCACTGTTGTCCCCATCCTGATTATCTACGCGATCTTCTCACGTTATATCATCAGTGGTATTGCCATGGGAGCAGTAAAAGAATAACCGTAACAATTTCACTGTGTCTTGATGAGCGTGTGTTTTAGTATTCATCGCATTCAATCACGGAAAAATATATTTTCTATGTGTTGATAGAAAATATTAAATTACTTTGATTATTTTCGGATCATTGGCAGGATACTTCCTGAATACAATCCTGAGTCTGGGTTTTTGCTCTTGACCATCTGATCAAGCTGGATCTGGTGGTCAGTTGTTTGAGGTTCTGAGTAATTATTAAGGCATTATGCAGAAGGTTTGAGGTATTAATGAAATCGACCAAACAAGAGATTGAAAAAATATTAGGGCAGATGACTCTGGATGAAAAGCTTGCACAACTGGGTTCGTATTGGTTTTATCTGCTTCAAAAAAAGGGACTGTTGGATTATGAAAGAGTCCAACAAAAATTACAGCATGGTATTGGGCAAATTACGCGTATTGGTGGTGCTTCAACTTATGACCCCCTCTTAACCGCAAAAACAGGAAATGAAATTCAAAAATTTTTACTGGAAAAGACCCGTCTGGGTATTCCAGCCATCCTGCATGAGGAAAGTTGTGCCGGGGCAATGATTCTTGGGGGAACCATGTTCCCCCAAATGATCGGTTTGGCCAGTACTTTTCGACCTGAACTTGCCAGTGAAATGACCGCCATTATTAAAAAGCAATTACTGGCTGTGGGTGCCCGGCAGGCATTGGCTCCGGTATTGGATGTGTGTCGTGACCCACGGTGGGGCCGCACTGAGGAGACATTTGGGGAAGATCCAACCCTGGTAAGTAATTTTGGTGTGGCTTATATTCAGGGTTTGCAGGGTAAAAATCTGGCAGAAGGGGTCGCTGCCACCGGCAAGCATTTTATTGGCCACAGCGTCTCCCAGGGTGGAATGAATTGCAATCCCGTACATATGGGTATGGGGGATGTATATGATGTTTTCCTGGGGCCTTTTCAGGCGGCTATTCGCGATGCGGGCTTGGCTTCCATGATGAACGCCTATCCGGATTTGGATGGTGAAGTAGTTGCTGCCTCCAGAAGGATATTAACTGACCTATTAAGAAATGTATTGGGTTTTGATGGTCCGGTAGTTTCTGATTATGAAGCAGTGTTGATGCTGCATACTTTTCACTGGGCTGCAAGTTCGCTGAAAGATGCCGCTGTAATGGCCTTGGAAGCGGGTATTGATGTGGAGTTACCCGAAACGGTTTGTTATGGTGATCCATTAAAGGCTGCGCTTGAATCAGGCGAACTTAACCTGGAATTTTTGGATACTGCAGTTCGACGTCATTTGAAGTTGAAATTTGATCTGGGTCTTTTTGAAAACCCATTTATCGATGAAACGAGTGTCTTTACAGAGTTTGATACCCAAACACAGCGTCAATTGGCAAGGGAAATTGCCAATCAAAGCATGGTCTTACTGAAAAATGAAGGTGCACTGCCTTTGAATTCTACGGTTCGGACGCTGGCAGTTATTGGACCAAATGCCGATAACGGCCGCAATCAATTGGGAGATTATTCCTATGCGGCTACGCTGGATTTAATGAAGCAGATGGCTCCAGAGGGTTCATGCTTCATCAATGTGGATGATGAGAAAATTGCTGCCAGCAGTGTGAAAATCATTACCGTGTTGGATGGTATCAAGAATGTTGCACCCCAGAGTGTTAAAGTTCTATACGCAAAAGGTTGTGATAATCTAACCGAAAATCAAGACGGCTTTGATGAAGCTCTACTGATTGCTAAGCAAGCAGACGCCATCGTTTTGGTTTTGGGAGATTGCTCCGGATTAGTTCCAGAATGCACGACAGGTGAATTCCGGGATACGGCGAATTTGGGACTGCCCGGTGTTCAGCAGGCCTTGTTTGATGCTGTGATTCCACTTGGTAAGCCGATTATTTTGGTCTTGATAAATGGTCGTCCATACGCTATTCCCACAGTAGTTGAGCAAGTCAATGCTGTTTTGGAAGCCTGGCTGCCTGGTGAAGAAGGCGGACAGGCAGTAGCGGATGTCCTCTTTGGAAAGGTAAATCCCGGGGGTAAACTGCCCATCACTATTCCTCGTTCGGTCGGACAGCTTCCGTTGTTCTATAATCAAAAACAATCGGGCAATAAATCACATATGTATATTGATTATGTTTCTTTGCCTGTTTCCCCCTTATTTCCTTTTGGGCATGGCTTGAGTTACACCACATTTGCATACTCGGATTTGAAAATTTCCGCTTCTCAAGTTTCTGCTAATAACACTGTGAAGATCAACTGCCAGGTGACCAATACTGGTTTGGTGGCTGGTGATGAAATTGTGCAATTATATATCCGTGATGAATACGCCTCTCTGCCACGCCCGAAGAAAGAATTAAAAGGGTATCACCGGGTGAAGTTGGCTCCAGGTGAAAGCCAGAAACTAAGCTTCAATCTGTCCGTAAATCAATTGGCATTTTATACTGTTCAAAAGGAATTGATTGTGGAAGCAGGCAATATTCAAGTAATGGTAGGAAGTTCCAGTGAAGATATACGTTTAACTGGCGAATTCGAGATCATTGGAGAGAAGCAAATTGCCATTCAGGATCGGGTGTTTGTCTGCCCCGTAGAGAGTGAACGAATAAAGAGGTAGTAATTTAAACTTGCATTTTTTTTTCAAATGCGTAAAATGAGCAAAATTGCTTTTTTTACTAAATGCTCGAGTTATCAATTGCTACTGAAATAACTGAACTAAAGGATTATGAAAATGACTGATTTTTCTCCTAAACCCGAACATAAATTTACCTTTGGTCTTTGGACCGTGGGTAGTGTTGGACGAGATCCCTTTGGGGATCCAGTGCGTGATGCAAAAACACCTGCCGAACTGGTTTATCTGCTCGGTGAGGTGGGCGCCTATGGGGTTAACTTCCATGATAATGATCTAATTCCCATTGACGCCACACCAGCCGAAACTGAAGCTATTAAAAAAGCGTTTCGCAAAGCCTTGAATGATACCGGTTTGGTTGTTCCAATGGCGACCACCAATCTCTTTGGAAGCCCTGTTTTTAAAGATGGCGCATTTACCAGTAATGACCCCAAGGTACGAGCGTACGCTATTCAGAAGACATTGAATGCCATAGATTTAGGCGTTGAGTTTGGTGCAAAGACCTATGTCTTCTGGGGCGGTCGAGAAGGCACCGAATCTGATTCAACCAAGAATCCCCTGGATGCCATTAAGTGGAACCGGGAAGCAATGAATTTCTTCTGTGAATACGCATTGGATAAAAAATATGACTTGAAGTTTGCACTTGAAGCCAAACCCAATGAACCTCGCGGAGATATCTACAACGCTACCACTGGCCACATGCTGGCTTTCATTAATACCCTGGATCATCCCGAAATGGTGGGTGTAAATCCTGAGATGGCACATGAACACATGGCAGGGCTAAACTTTATGCACGGTGTTGCCCAGGCTTGGGATGCCGGCAAATTGTTCCATATTGACTTGAATGATCAATACCCTGGCCGATATGATCAGGATTTGCGTTTTGGCTCGCGAGATATTAAAGCTGCATTCTATCTGGTCAAATTCCTTGAAGATGTTAAATATAACGGTTCCCGGCATTTTGATGCTCATGCCTATCGAACCGAAAACTATGAGGGTGTGAAAGACTTTGCCCGGGGTTGTATGCGTACATATTTAATGCTCAAAGAAAAAGCAGCTCAATTTAATGCAGATAAGGATATTCAAGCTGTATTGGCTGATATTAATGCGGATGATGGCAGTATGACTGCTTTCTTTGGAAAATATAGTGCAGCAAAAGCTGAAGCCCTGCGTGGACATGCATTTGATCGGGTGGGTATTAGCAAACGCGGCTTACAGTATGAACGATTGGATCAATTGACCATTGATTTACTATTAGGAAACCGATAGTCATTTAATTAAATTATCAAAATCAAGGCAATGCATAATAAGGGAATTTGTATGGAAAAACAACGTTTTATGGATCAGGATTGTGTTGAATTAAAGAATGAAACCCTGTCATTACTAATAGGCCAGTCTGTTGGTCCAAGGATTCTCTCCTTGTGTCATCATGGTGGTGAGAATATCCTGGCAGAACTGCCGGATTTAGTGGCAGAATGTGTTGGGATGGGCAGCTTTCACTTTTATGGTGGTCACCGTTTGTGGCATGCTCCCGAAGAACCTGCACGCACCTACATGCCGGACAGCGAACCAGTGGAACTCACGGTTGTTGACCAAGGTGTCCGTCTAATTCAATCCATTGAAACCCGTACCGGGATCCAAAAATCCATGCAAATTACCTTGCCGGGCAAGCAGCCGCAAGTAACGATTCAGCATCAGTTAACCAACCATGGATTGTGGCCTGTGGAGCTTGCTGCCTGGGGAATTACTCAATTGAAACCCGGGGGAGTGGCTATTTTACCGCAATCTGAAGTTTGGACGGATAAGTTGCCCAACCGCTCGCTTGTGATGTGGCCATATACCGATATGAGCAGCCCCAATATTCGCTGGCGAAAAGATCGTATAGAACTTCAAACCCCATACATGGATGGCGCTTTTAAAATCGGATTTCCAAATCCACGGGGTTGGTTGGCTTATTGGCGTCAGGGCACGATGTTTATCAAAAGGGCTGCCTACTTTGCTCAGGAAACCTACTGCGATTTTGGTTGTTCCAGCGAATGTTATATGAACGATGTATTTATTGAATTGGAAACGCTTTCTCCAATGCGCAAATTGGAACCGGGAGAATCTGTAACCCATGTGGAAACCTGGGAGTTACATCAAGGTATTGAGTTCCCGGAGAATGAAGAGGCTTTTCAATCCCTGGCAGTGAAACTAGGGTTGGAGTACGTATGAGAACATTTATTGGCATTGATACCTCGACTACTGCAACCAAAGCCTTGTTGATGGATGAAACAGGCAAGGTGTTGGGTGTGGCTTCCAGTGAGTATTCTTTTGAGACTCCTTATCCCTTGTGGAGTGAACAGGCGCCGACTTTGTGGTGGGACGCAACCATAAAAAGCATCCGTGAAGTGATTTCTGCCAGTGGTGTTTCGCCTGAGTCCGTGAAAGGCATTGGTCTTGCCGGACAAATGCACGGATTGGTCTTAATGGATGAAAAAGGGGAAGTATTGCGACCTGCGATTTTATGGAATGACCAACGAACAGGCAGTCAATGTGATACCATCCGGATGCGATTAGGGAAATCTAATCTCATTCAAATCACCGGTAATGATGCCCTAACCGGTTTTACTGCTCCAAAAATTTTGTGGGTACAGGAAAATGAACCTGAGGTTTGGCAGCAAACCCGCCATATTCTTCTACCCAAGGATTATGTCCGTTACAAGATGACGGACACCTACGCCATGGATAAAGCCGATGGCGCAGGCACCATTTTGTTTGATTTAAAATTGCGATCCTGGTCCACTGAGATGTTAAGTGCTTTGGAAATACCGGAAGCCTACATGCCCGTCACTGTGGAGGGACCGGAAATTTCCGGTACCCTGAGTACAGAGGCTGCAGCCTTGTTAGGCTTACCAGCTGGTATTCCGGTGGTTGGCGGTGGTGGGGATCAGGCTGCCAGTGCGGTGGGTACTGGCGCTGTGGTGGAAGGCATAGTTTCCTTAAGTCTGGGAACATCCGGGGTAGTGTTTGCCACAATGAATACCCCGGCCATTGAACCAGAGGGACGGTTGCATGCCTTCTGCCATTCTGTTCCAAATAAATGGCATTTTATGGGCGTCATGCTTTCTGCTGCCGGCAGTTTACGCTGGCATCGGGATACATTTGCACCTGGCATGGCTTATGATCAATTACTAGAGCCATGCGCGGCCATTAATCCCGGCAGTGATGGTTTGTTCTTTCTGCCCTACCTGACGGGTGAGCGCACTCCTTATCCGGATCCGCTGGCCAGGGGCGCTTTTGTGGGACTAACCGTACGCCATACTTTTCCTCATTTGACTCGCTCGGTAATTGAAGGAGTTTCCTTCGGCTTACGGGATGGTTTTGAATTGTTGAAAGCTGGCGGTTTACAGGAAATTAGCCAGGTCCGGATAACGGGCGGTGGTGTAAAAAGTATGTTATGGCGTCAAATTTTGGCTGATGTGTTAAATGTGGAATTGGCAACTGTAAACACAAGTGAAGGCGCTGCCTATGGTGCCAGTTTATTGGCCGCAACGGGTGCAGGTGTTTTCAAGAATATCGAAACCGCTTGTGATTCCACCATTCGGGTACTGGATACCACCAGTCCGGGTGGAAATCAAAAAGTGTATGACGAGCTGTATCCGCTTTATCGAGGTTTGTACCCAGCCCTGCAGCCAACGTTTAATGCGCTTATTTGAGTTTCTTTAATTTGAGGTTTCCGCATCCATTTCTTTCCAGGTGGATCTTAGACTCTGCTTCTCTCTCTTCACAAGAAAAAATCCCCCCTCTCCGAACCATGGGGGATTTTTTCATTAAATTTCCCATAGATCATAAGTTGTAACGGGTTTGTCTAAATAAGGAGGATTAGTCATTATCGTATTAAAGGATGAGAACCAAGACCTGGTTGTCATTTTTTGGTCTGTACTGTAAGACGAATACTAGCCATAGGGATGATGACAAAGAAATCATCTGATGAATAGAGAAAATTTCACAGAATGGAACAAAGACTTGTGCTATAATGTGCAGATTATTCGGTAGGGGAATCTTAGTGGTTCAGACAAGTGTAATAATCATATCTTTGAAAGTCTATTTGCGGGATAGTCAGCGGTTTCCATAGTCGTTTCTTCCAAGCCAGAATACTGAACCCCTTACAGCTGTCTTGCGTTGCTGATCTATCAACGCATCACCACCCGCTTTTCATTCCTGTATTCGTCATGGATCAAAGTGAGGAAAACATGCAAGAGACAAATCTGTCTTGTCCATTTGGGTTACCTCCCAAACAAGGTTTATATGACCCCACTTATGAGCACGATGCCTGTGGTGCCGGATTTGTAGTGAATATTGATGGTCATTCTGCTCATACAATTCTCGAACAAGCCTTAACCATTTTGGAAAGTCTCGCGCATCGCGGTGCCAGTGGAAGTGAAACCAATTCCGGGGATGGCGCTGGTATGTTGATTCAAATTCCGCATGAGTTTTTTCTTTCGGAAAATGCCAATTTGGATTTTGACCTGCCTGAACCTCGATACTATGCCGTTGGTATGCTCTTCTTACCCAAAGATGAAAACCTGCGTTTGATTTGTGAACAAACCCTGACTCAAATTGCAGAAGAAGAAGGCCAGCGGGTACTCGGATGGCGGAATGTGCCGGTGGATCCCTCAGCCTTGGGGATTACTGCAAAAGAAGCTCAGCCGGTGATCCGACAGGTATTTTTAGAAAGACATCCATTGATAAAAGACCGCATGTCTTTTGAACGAAAGTTATATGTGATCCGAAAACGGGCTGAACATCAGATCCGACGATTGGAAGATCCTCAGGCAAAACAATTTTATATCTGCAGCCTTTCTTTCAAAACCTTAGTTTATAAAGGTATGTTAACTCCGAATCAGTTGCGAGGGTTTTACCCGGACCTATCCAATCCATTGGTTAAAAGCTGCCTGGCGATGGTGCACTCCCGCTTCAGCACCAACACCTTCCCCTCCTGGGATCGGGCGCATCCCTATCGATATCTGGCGCATAATGGCGAAATCAACACCCTGCGCGGAAATGTCAATTGGCTGCACGCCGAACAATCCCGTTTTCAATCGGCGCTATTTTCCCGGGATTTGCCGAAAATCCTCCCTGTGATTGATCCCAACACCTCGGATTCCGGGATGTTTGATAATGTTCTGGAATTATTGGTCCTCTCAGGACGATCCCTCCCGCATGCCATGATGATGATGATCCCTGAGCCTTGGTCCAAGCATGAAACCATGAGCCCCGAAAAACATGATTTCTACGAATATCACAGCACCCTGATCGAGCCGTGGGATGGACCAGCTTCGATGATTTTTACCGATGGCAGAGGCATTGGCGCAACACTGGATAGAAACGGTCTGCGGCCTTCACGCTATTACATCACTACGGATAACCAGGTTATTCTGGCCTCTGAAGTCGGGGTGTTGGATATTCCCCCGGATCAGATTGTCCATAAAGGTCGGCTGGAACCTGGCCGCATGTTATGGATTGATACAGAGGAAGGCAGGCTGATTGAAGATGATGAAATCAAACATGAAATAGCCTCAGCGCGGCCATATCGGCGCTGGTTAAACGAATTTATGATTAAACTTGAGGATTTACCCAATCCAACCATGCCGCCGTTAAGCGGCATTGGCAAGGATCTGGAGGGAGAGGACCGCAAGAAGAAGGTTCTGCAATATCAATTGGGATTTGGCTATACCTATGAGGACTTAAGAAAAATTCTGGCGCCCATGGCAGAAAATGCGCTTGAACCTTTGGGTTCCATGGGAAATGATACTCCGCTGGCGGTGCTATCCGATAAGCCTCAATTGCTCTACAACTATTTTAAACAATTATTTGCCCAGGTAACCAATCCGCCGATTGATGCGATTCGGGAAGAAATCATCACTGCTACGGAGGTGATGATTGGGTCTGAACAAAACTTGTTGGAATCGCGCCCCGAAAATTGCCGTCAAATTAAACTGAAAATCCCCATCCTAACCAATGAAGAGCTGGAAAAATTACGCCATCTCAACCGTTTGTATTTCAGAACGGTTACACTTCCAATATTATTTAACCCCAATGAAGATGGTGCCGGTCTCGAGCAAGCCTTGCAGAACCTGTATGAAAAGGTAGACCAAATTATTGAGCAGGATGAAGCCAATATTCTGATTCTCTCCGATCGCGGAATTGATCAGGAACATGCCCCCATACCGACACTATTGGCGGTCGCCGGGCTGCATCATCATTTGATTCGCAAAGCCACCCGGACCCATATCGGCCTGGTAGTGGAATCCGCCGAGCCGCGTGAAGTCCATCATTTTGCCATGTTGATCGGGTATGGGGTGGTCGCGGTCAACCCATATCTTGCCTTCGCTTCCATCGAAGAGATGATTAATCAGGGCTTGATCACCGGTGTTGATTATGCCAGAGCCGCCGCTAATTATTCGAAAGCAGTGGTCAAAGGGGTGGTGAAGGTGCTCTCCAAAATGGGGATCTCCACCATGCAGAGTTATTGCGGTTCACAGATATTTGAAGCGGTGGGATTAAATCAATCCTTTGTGGATAAATATTTCACAGGCACACCCACCCGGATCGGCGGAATTGACATGCCGGAAATCTCTCGGGAAGCAGCCATGCGCCATGCCCAGGCTTTTCCTCAACGGCCAATGAACCGGCCTACCCTGCCTTCCGGAGGAAAGTATCAATGGCGGTCGGAAGGTGAAGCCCATTTATTTAATCCTCAGTCTATTTATCTTTTACAGCAGGCTTGCCGTAATGGTGATTATGGCCTCTTTAAACAATATGCCCAATTAATCAATGATCAATCCACCCAGTTGGTTACCCTGCGTGGTTTGATGGATTTTAAACCTGCCAATGCTTCCATTCCTCTGGAGGAAGTGGAAGCGGTGGAGTCTATTGTCAGGCGTTTTAAAACCGGCGCCATGTCCTATGGTTCCATCAGTCAGGAAGCGCACGAGACCATGGCCATAGCCATGAACCGCCTGGGCGGTAAGAGCAACTCCGGTGAAGGCGGAGAAGATCCCGAACGCTATTTTCCGGATGCCTCTGGGAATGACCGCAACAGCGCTATTAAACAGGTGGCTTCGGCACGTTTTGGAGTAACAAGTGAATACCTGGTGAATGCGCGGGAATTACAGATCAAAATGGCACAGGGTGCCAAACCGGGAGAAGGCGGCCAATTGCCAGGGGGCAAGGTTTATCCCTGGATTGCAAAAGTACGTCATTCCACGCCGGGAGTGGGCTTGATTTCACCTCCGCCGCATCATGATATTTACTCCATTGAAGACCTGGCCCAATTGATTCATGACTTGAAAAATGCCAATTCACAGGCCCGCATTAATGTAAAACTGGTCTCCGAGGTTGGGGTGGGAACAGTGGCAGTGGGTGTGGCCAAAGCGCATGCGGATGTGGTGCTGATCAGCGGGCATGACGGCGGCACCGGGGCTTCCCCTCAAACCGGTATTTATCACTCCGGCTTGCCCTGGGAATTGGGTCTGGCAGAAACACACCAAACCCTGGTGCTGAATAATCTGCGCAGCCGGATTGTAGTGGAAACCGACGGACAGTTGAAAACGGGCCGGGATGTGGCCATAGCCGCTTTGTTGGGTGCGGAAGAATTTGGTTTTGCAACCGGGCCGCTGGTGGCGATGGGTTGTGTAATGATGCGGGTTTGTCATCAGGATACCTGCCCTACGGGTATTGCGACACAAAACCCGGAACTAAGGAAAAACTTCGCGGGTGATCCGCAGCATGTGATCAATTTTATGACTTTTATAGCTGCTGACCTGCGTGAAATTATGGCGCAGCTTGGTTTTCGTACAGTAAATGAGATGATCGGGCGCAGTGATCGGCTGGAAACCCGTAAAGCAGTTTCTCACTGGAAAGCCCAAAAGGTGGATTTATCGGCTTTACTTTCGCAGCCAAAAGAGACGGAAGAGCATGAACGGCGCTGTACCATTGCACAGGACCATTCGCTAAAAGACTCACTGGATTCCCAGTTGTTATTGAAGTTATGCAAACCGGCTTTAGAAAATGGGCAGGTAGTGACAGCCAATTTGCCGATTCGAAATATCCATCGCACGGTAGGAACTCAGGTAGGCAGCGAAGTCACCAGGCGATACGGCGCAAAAGGATTGCTTGAAGATACCATTCAACTTCGCTTTTACGGATCGGCTGGACAAAGCTTTGGCGCTTTTATTCCCCCCGGCGTTACGCTCTCGTTGGAAGGAGATTGTAATGATTACGATTGGTAAAGGACTGTCCGGAGGAAAAATCATTGTTTATCCGCCGGAAGGTTCCACTTTTGCACCGGAAGAAAATATCATCATCGGAAATGTGGCTTTTTACGGGGCGACCTCGGGTGAGGCGTATATCCGCGGCATGGCCGGTGAACGGTTTTGTGTTCGCAACAGCGGTGTCTCTGCGGTGATTGAAGGGGTGGGGGATCACGGTTGTGAATATATGACCGGCGGCAGGGTGGTGATTCTGGGCAGTACTGGACGAAATTTTGCAGCAGGGATGTCCGGCGGCATTGCTTTTGTGCTGGATTGGAAAGGTGATTTTTCCTGCCGCTGTAATTCCGAGATGGTAATCCTGGAATCTTTGCAGGATGAGGAAGAAATCACATTGGTCCAAACCATGATTAAGAAACATGCCCAATATACCAACAGTTTACTGGCGTATCGCATCCTTTCGGAATGGCAGAATTATTTACCCCGATTTGTTCAGGTTATGCCAAAGGATTATCAACGAGTTCGGCAGGCGGCAAAGGCTTTGGCACAATCTCGCATAAATACCGAAGCCGTTGCCATGGCAGCATTTACAATGAATCAGGATGATCTGGTGCGCAGCAGCGGAAACTGATTTACTCCCGGCAGACAGAAGCCGGGGAAGGGACTCTATAGGTGAATGCATGGGAAAACCAGGCGCTTTTATAGAATATAAAAGAGAAGTTCCAGCAGACTTGGCTGCTGAAGAAAGAATCCTGCACTGGAAGGAATTTCATCGTCCTTTCTCGGAAGACAAATTGCGCCAGCAGGGCGCACGTTGTATGGATTGTGGCGTTCCATTTTGCCATACCGGACAATTCATGCACGGCATGACATCCGGCTGTCCGATCCATAATTTAATCCCGGAATGGAATGATTTAATTTATCGGGATTTATGGAAGGAAGCCTTAAAACGATTGTTATTTACCAATAATTTTCCAGAGTTTACCGGAAGAGTTTGTCCGGCACCCTGTGAAGGATCCTGTACGGCGGGGCTGCATGGAGATGCCGTTACAATTAAAAATATTGAGCTTGCCATTATTGAAAAGGGTTTTCGCCAAGGTTGGATAAAACCTCATCGACCCGCTTTCCAAACCGGAAAACGCGTGGCAGTGATCGGCTCCGGCCCGGCAGGTCTGGCCTGTGCGGATAGCTTGAATCAAGCAGGCCATTCCGTCACGGTATACGAACGGGCTGAACGTCCAGGCGGGTTGTTGATGTATGGTATTCCCAATATGAAATTGGAAAAACACGTGGTTACCCGTCGTATTGAATTGATGACAGCAGAAGGCGTAAAATTCGTCACCCATACGGAAGTGGGGGTGGATTATCCAACGGATCAATTGCTGGCGGAGCATGATGCCGTGGTGCTTTGCGGTGGAGCCACCCGTCCACGTGATTTACAGGTTGAGGGCCGTGAACTGAAGGGAATCCATTTCGCCATGGAATTTTTACGGGCTAATACGCGCAACCTGATCGGCGGCAGCTTGTTAGATGAAGAACCCATTACCATCTCTGCTCGCGGAAAAAGAGTGATTGTGATTGGGGGCGGTGATACGGGTACTGATTGTGTAGCTACGAGTTTGCGACATGGCTGTCAAAGCGTAACCCAATTGGAAATTCTGCCGGAAGCTTCGCCGCAGCGCCAAGCGGATAACCCCTGGCCGGAGTGGCCCCGCGTAAACCGCCTGGATTACGGTCAGGAAGAAGCGGCTACTATTTTTGGTGAAGATCCACGCATGTTCAATATGCTTACAAAAAAAATCGTGGGTGATGCGGATGGTCAGATCACGGAATTAGATGCTGTCCGTGTAGCCTGGAAACCAGATGCACAGGGAAGATTTCAGCCGGAGGAAATTCCGGGTTCTGAAATTAGCCTGCAGGTTGATCTGGTTTTGTTGGCCATGGGGTTTCTCGGACCGGAAGATCAATTGTTGAATCAATTGGGTGTGTTACGCGAGACGGATACAAGAGTAAAGACCCCCTATGGCCGCTATGCCACCAATTTGCAAGGCGTATTTTCTGCCGGAGATATGCGCAGAGGGCAAAGTCTGGTGGTCTGGGCCATTCAGGAAGGCCGGGCTGCCGCACAGGAAGTGGACCAATATTTAATGCTGGAAGCATAACATACGGTTTGATGCAGGGGAGCGAACCGAAATGGTTTTATGGCTCAGGAGAAATATTTCCTGAGCCTTCTTTTTCTCTTTGAAGATCGTTTGGTTTATAAAGTAGCAAATTCCAATTGAGATCAGCATCAAACTGAGGATCACCGGAAATAGAAAATAACGCGGATAGTTTAAGGGGGTGAAAAGCGACGGCAGGGCAACAACTGCTGTGAAGAAAAGGAAGATGCCGGCTTTATATGGCAGAGCATTGGATCTTTTTTGTAGAAAAATCCCTATGATGCCGGTGAGACAAAGCAATCCATTCAACAGCCAGGCGCCATTAAATCGGATGCTGGCGTATTGCTCAAAAATATTTCTTGTATTGATGACCAGATGTTGTGAAAATCCCTTGATTTGATACTCCGGAAAATGAAGCTGCTGTAAATCCATCTCGTGCGTGCGAAACATGGCCATTTTTAAGGCATTCATCAGCGGGCTTGAATAGAGGAAGGGGTTGACGGCCACGAAGGTGCCAAATGCCAAGGCAGCCGTGAGCAATGGCAATATCCATTTAAATAAGCGCTGATCGGTTGGTTGCGTCTCATGCAATCCGATCCAGAGCAGCAGGAGCAGGCCGGCAAACAAGGCGAATGCTCCATTTAACTTACTGGCAGCCGCTAATCCGGATGCGGCGCCCATTAACAGAAACCAGAAAATGGTTATGCTATTTGAAGGCTGAGGTCGTTCTACGCTGTCTTTCCAGCTTTTTAACCCAAGGAGAGCAAAGAGCATACTCAAGCACAGGAAAAAAAGCAGCGGCGCCTCGCCCAGGGCCAGGCGCAGATTGGAAAAAAGAAATGGATTGAACAGGGAGAGGCCTAAAAAAACAGCGCCGGCTAGTTTTCCAAATCCGATTTCCATTAAATAAAAGAGTATAAATAAACTGAAAGAGGTCAATACCGCCATGGGGAGTCTGGACCAGCTGAGCAGTTTTGCTTCCGGATAGGCTCCGCGGGCGATGTTCTCGGCTTCACTCAGAAAGAAGTCGATGGGTTGATTGAGTCGCGTTTCATCATACCCACCCAATCTGCGTCCAATACCGATAAAATAGCGGGGCAGCGGCGGTTGGGTTAAGGTCCAGTAGGATTCCTGCCAGACATCGGATTTCAAATCCAGGTGCAGGAGGGCTTCATAGGAGTTGCTGGAAGATATCCACGAACTTTCATCTCCATGAAACGGTACCTTATCCAGCCCCCAGAGGCAGAAAAACAGAAGCAGGCTATAAATAACCAGATAGCGAATCCAGGTACAATGGAAAATGTCTGAAATAATTTTGCTTGATTTCATTGTCTTTTTTATCCGCCCACTGAATAGAAATGTATACATTTTACAAATACTTATTCCAAATCTGAGTATAGCATGAAATAGTTTTCGCAGGAACTGCGATGGATGGATATAACCAAACCTTTCTTTGTAGCACCCCTGACAATAAGGACAGGAGGAACAGGTGTTTCGGATGGTTGATTAATTCCAGTACCTGGCATATGATTGAGGGAAAATCGGTTGATGTGAGGATTTATCAATGCAATATCTTGAAGCTTGCCAGCAAATTCTGAATACGGTTCATCAGTTGGTTTCCATTAATTTAATTCGCCTCTCCGCTGGAAATATCAGTGTTCGTTTGGAGGACGGCACGATTCTGATTACTCCATCCGGTGTAGGTTATGATCACTTGCTGCCCGAAGATATGGTGGTCATTGATCTGCAAAATCAGAAATTGTCCGGGAATTATAAGCCCTCTTCAGAAAAAGCCTTGCACACTGCCATTTACCGCTCAAAACCGGAGGTAAACGCTGTGGTACACACCCATTCGATGTACGCCACTGCGTTTTCATCGGTGAATATGGAATTACCGGTGATCTCCATTGAATTAATGAGCGCGGGCGGCCCGATCCCGGTGGCTCCATACCGCTGCCCTGGAACAGATGCTGTGGGGGAGGTTGTGGTGGAGCAATTTAGACAACGCCCGGAGCTGAAAGGTGTGATGATGAAGAATCACGGTCTGGTGGCCTTTGGTCCGAACCTTGAAAAAGCCTATCAAACGGCTTATGAAATTGAGACCGGAGCCCAGATCTATCATTTGGCTTTGCAAACAGGGCGGCAGCCGGAAGGATTAACCCCGAAACAGGTGCAAGAAATTATCGACGTTTACCATTCTCCGAAAAACCAATAGTCCAAATATTTTCGGGGGGATAAGAGCGGGTAAATAGAAACTGCCTGATTTATCAAATCAGGCAGTCTTTTTTTCGATGATGATCCAGGCGGTTGCCCCTTCATTTTCTACTTTTATTCTCAGCTAATGGGGAAAGAAATAGGCTGGCGATTCCTTCCGGTGTCAGAAAGTGGCTGCGCATCATGGCAATTTTTTCCGCCAGGGCTAAAAGTTTGACCCCCCATCGGCGAATATCCGGCTCCTCGATGACGATCCTTCCACCGGGTTTTAACACCCGCCAGAGTTCATCGGCGGTTTGCTGTTGATGATTCACATGATGCAGGGCATCCACCATCATAATGCGTTCGAAGGAGTTGTCCGGAAAGGGTAATTTTTCACTGTCAGTGCAGACGGGTTGCAGTCCATCTTTTCTTTTCGCTTCCTGCAGCATGCTGAAGGTTTGATCGGCAATGATAATCCGTGCAGATTTATTGCGCAGGTATTGGGCAACCCGCCCGGTACCACCGCCGGCATCTAAAATTCTGCCCTGAATGGGTAAATTTATTAAGGATAGTAATTTCTCCGGGAGTTTGGGTTTTATATAGGCTTCATACTTCGGAGCCAATATACTAAAATGATTGAAGTTTTTTTTCAAGGGACGGACCTTTAAGGGTTAAGGCAGTAAAAGAAATCAAATCTGATATCAGGAATTTTCTGAGCTTTTTTCCGCCAAACGAATCAGTAATTGAACCTGTTCCTGCAGAATGGTCAGATCGCGGCGATTACGGGAGGACCAAGAGGCGGGCTGCGCAGTGGAAAGTCGTTCCAGCGTATCCAGAATGGTTTCAATGGAGGCACTTTGTTCCTGACCCAATCGGCGAATGGTAAGCGGGTCCAATCGATCCGAAATCGAATTCGATTCCTTGGTGGTTTGCAGAGAACGTATTCTTTCTTCAACCGCTAGAAACAGACGGGCATTGTCCAGCGCCACGGAAGCATAATCCGCGATGGCATCCAACAAGGAACGCTGGCTTTCTGAAAAGGGCTGACTTTTTTTGCGCATCGTGACCAGCAGACCAATCACCTGCGTTTGCGCCAGAATGGGTACCACCAGAATGGATTTCCCCAACCGTGAAATGGCAAAGCGCTGCAAGGCTGCGCCATGCATGATCAGCATCTTACTGGTTTTAGCAACCAGCAGGCTGATGCCGTCATCCCATTTTTGATGCAGTTTACTGCTAAAGTCTTCAGGTAGATTGCGGTGGGCAACCAATAAAAAATTCTTGGATCCTTCATCCCGTAACAAAAACCAGCCAAGATCCGCATTGGTCATCTCAATGGCGCTGTCCATAATCTTTTCAAATAAAACAGCCTGATCCGTGGTGGAAGTAAATGTTTTTCCAATGGAATAGATGCTGGTAAGCTCGTTGACGCGTTCCTGTAATTCAGTGTTCGCCTGGTGAATCTGTTGTTCAAGACGGGCGCGTTCCCGCTGATTGTGGAGTTGATTTAATACACGTTCGACTGCGGAAAGAACCTCCGTTTCGCGAACGGGGAGCAATAAATAATCGGCTGCACCCAAACGGAAACTTTGAATGATCTCCGCTTCTTTTCCTTTTTTAGCCATGATAATCACAGGAATATCGATACCGGAAGAGTTCAAGATAACCAACAAATCTTTACCGCTTAACCCCTTGAGATCATGAGCAATCATAAGCAGATCCGGTTCCAGTTCACGCACCTTTTTTTCTGCGCTGGAAGCATCGCTGACAATTTCTGTGCGATATCCGGCAGCCTGCAGGGATTGATGGGCGATAAAGTCGGCAATTTGTGGATTGTCTTCCACGATCAGAATTAAATCTTTTTGTGCATTATCCATTTGATAATCATAGCATGAATGACAGAAAGATGATATTTGCATCGCATAAAAATTTGTAAAAGATTCCAAACAAAAATCGAAGCCAGAATTAATTGGCGTGGGAAGGAACCCGGAATGCCTTTATAATACAGGTATCCATATAGCATAGTTCCAATTGGAAGAAGGAAGCAGTATGCCTGAACAGAATCCAATCGTTTATTCCACCGAATGGGGCAGAGTATGCCCGAAATGCGGCCGGCCAACCGACGCCTGCATCTGCAAATCCAGCAAGCTGCCAACCGGTGACGGTATTGTCCGTTTGGAGCGACAAACCAAAGGCCGCAATGGAAAACCGGTGACCTTAATCAAAGGCGTCTTATTGGCGGAAACTGAGCTGCATGCCCTGATCAAGGACTTCAAACGGCTGTGCGGATCAGGCGGTACCTTAAAGGAAGGCGTGATTGAGATCCAGGGGGATCATCGCGAAAAGCTGGCAGAGGAATTAAAAAAACGTGGGTTTAAAATCAAGCTGGTTGGGGGATAAGCCCAACCAGTTTTTAATTTCAATTCTGTCCTGGCTAATTAATCCTATTTGCGCTTCCAGTGATCTTAAATCAACTACCAAAAACTAATGCCATCTGATTGCTTTATTTCCTGGCATTCCGATCAAAGTGTTCCTGTATACTGCGGTAGCGCAAATCATTCTGCCGGATGGCTTGAATGGCGGCAATGGCAGCAGCGGCGGCTGAGAGGGTGGTGAGCAGGGGCACGTTCATGGTGGTGGCCGCGGCACGGATTTCCGCCCCATCGGTGTGGGCATTGGCGCCCAGGGGGGTATTGAGGATCAGTTGAACGGCACCCGAACGGATCAAATCCACTGTATGCGGTGAGCCTTCGGCAACTTTGTTTATACTATTTACCGGTAATCCCACGCGCTGAAAAAATTGGGCTGTGCCCATGGTGGCGTATAAGATAAACCCCATGCGATGCAGGTCACGGGCAAATTTCAGAGCGGCGCTTTTATCGTAATCATTGACACTGACCAAGACGGCGCCGCAGGTGGGCAGGGCCATACCGGCGGCAATCTGCGATTTGGCAAAGGCATGGCCAAAATGTGCGGCATGCCCCATCACTTCGCCGGTGGAGCGCATCTCCGGTCCCAGGAGCATACTCGAGCCGGGCAGCTTTTTAAAGGGCAGCACGGCTTCTTTGACAAAGAATCCGTCCACGCGCGGTTCTTCGGTATGCCCAATTCAGCCAGGGTTCTGTCCGGTCATCACCTGCGCGGCCGTATACGCCAGATTCAACCCGGTGGCTTTGCTGGCGAAGGGCACGGTGCGCGAGGCGCGCGGATTGACTTCCAGTACACACACCACCTCATCTTTTAGCGCAAACTGCACATTCATCAGACCCACGCACGCCCAGGGCCAGCCCCAGCTGCTCGGTGTATTCGCGCATGATGCCCTGGTGATAGGCGCTGACTTTGTACGGCGGCAGCACACAGGCCGCGTCGCCGGAATGCACGCCGGCTTCTTCGATATGCTGCATGATGGCGCCGATGACGACCCGTCTCGCCATCGCCCAGCGCGTCCACATCGATCTCGAAGGCGTCTTCCATGAATTTATCGATCAGGATGGGCTGGCCGGGGGCGGCTTCGATGGCTGCTGGCGATGAAGCCGTTCAGGCTTTCTTCACGCTCCACCAGCGCCATGGCACGCCCTCCCAACACAAAGGACGGCCGCACCAACACCGGGTAGCCGATTTTCTCGGCTACGATGCGGGCTTCCTCCAGTGAACGGGCGATGCCGTTCTCCGGTTGAGGGATTTCCAGTTTCTGCAGCAGTTGGGCAAAATGCTTCGCGGTCTTCAGAGAGCTGGATGGCATGTGGGGAGGTACCCAGGATGTTCACCCCGGCGGCTTCCAACCCGGCAGCCAGGTTGAGCGGGGTCTGCCCACCGAACTGGACAATCACGCCCAACGGCTTTTCGCGGTCTACGACGTTCAGCACATGCTCGAGAGTCAGCGGTTCGAAATACAGGCGGTCGGCGGTGTCATAATCGGTGGAGACCGTCTCCGGGTTGCAGTTGACCATGATGGTCTCGTAACCCAGGGATTGCAGGGCAAAGGCAGCCTGGCAGCAGCAGTAATCGAACTCGAATCCCCTGGCCGATGCGGTTGGGTCCGCCGCCCAGGATCAGGATCTTCTGTTTTTGCGGTGGGCAGGCTTTCATCCTCGCTTTCGTAGCTGCTGTACAGGTAAGGGGTTTGTGCTTCGAATTCGGCAGCGCAGGTATCCACACGCAGAAAGACGGGATGGATGCGGTAAGTTTTACGCAATTCACGGAGGATTAGTCCGTTGTTGGGCTGTCCATGCTTGCAACGTCCGATCAGGCGTTCCAGATGAGTATCGGCAAAACCGCTGCGTTTAGCCTGAAGGATGAGTTCGGTCAGACCTTCCCCTTCCACTGCGTTATCCCCTGCTTGCATCAGAGCTTTTTCGATGGCCGCGATTTCGCTCATTTGCGCCAGAAACCATGGATCGTAGCCGCTGAGCTGGGTAATGCACTCCAGAGTGAATCCCTGCTGAATGGCGCGGTAAACGCTAAATAGCCGCTCAGGCGTGGGGGTATTTAGCTCTTTCAACTTAACCGGCGCATCCGTGACCATGCGGTTGGGTCCGGAGCCGTCCAGGGCGTCAATGCCGATTTCCAGCGACTGCACGGCTTTGTTCAGCGCTTCGGGGAAGGTGCGCCCGAGCGACATGACTTCGCCGACGGATTTCATCTGTGGGCCGAGCAGAGGATCGACGCCGGGGAATTTTTCAAAGGCCCAGCGCGGCATTTTGACCACCACATAATCCAGCGAAGGCTCGAAAGCGGCCTTGGTCTGCCGGGTGATGTCGTTGGTGATTTCATCCAGCGTGTAGCCTACAGCCACCAGGGCGGCCAGCTTGGCGATGGGGAAGCCGGTGGCCTTGGAGGCCAGCGCCGAAGAACGGCTGACGCGCGGGTTCATCTCGATCACCACCACGCGGCCATTCATGGGATTGACGCCAAACTGCACGTTGGAGCCGCCGGTCTCCACGCCCACGGACGGTCATCACTCGGCGGGCCAGATCGCGCAGGACCTGATATTCGCGGTCGGTGAGGGTTTGGGCCGGGGCGACGGTGATGCTGTCGCCGGTATGCACACCCATCGGGTCGAGGTTTTCAATGGAGCAGACGACGACAAAATTATCGGCTTTGTCGCGCATCACTTCCAGTTCGTATTCTTTCCAGCCCGCCACGGATTCCTCCAGCCAGGCCTGCCCAATGGGGGATTCAGCGACGGCTTCGCGCACGGCTTCGGCCAATTCAACCGGGGATTCCACCCAGGCAGCAGCCGGCCCCGCCCAGGGCAAAGGAAGCACGTACCAGCACCGGATAGCCGATTCGGCTGACAAGGGCTTCGGCTTCGTCCAGGGTATGTGCCGGCCCGCCGTGCGGAACGGGGATACCGGCTATGAGCATGGTTTCGCGGAAACGGCAGACGGTCTTCGGCGGCCTTGATGGCCGGCAGGTAAGCGCCGATCAGTTGGACACCGTATTTTTCCAGTACGCCATTTTCGGACAAGCGCCAACGCCAGGTTCAGTGCCGGTCTGCCCGCCGACGGTGGGAAGCATGGCATCCGGTTTTTCCTGCACGATGATGGCTTCCAGTGCTTCAGGGGTGAGCGGTTCGATATAGGTGGCATCGGCGATCTTCGGGTCGGTCATGATGGTGGCCGGGTTGGAGTTGACCAGCACCACGCGATAGCCCTCGAGCGCGCAGGGCCTTGACGGCCTGCGTGCCGGAATAATCAAATTCGGCTGCCTGGCCGATGACGATGGCGCCCGATCCGGGGACGAGAATGGTGTGAATATCGGTGCGTTTAGGCATGTTCGCCTCCGCGGATAAACGTGAAAAATTCGGCAAATAGATGGTGGGCATCGTGCGGCCCGGGAGCGGCTTCGGGATGGTACTGCACGCTGAAGACCGGCTGCTTTTTCAAGCGCATTCCTTCCACGGAGTGGTCGTTCAAACTGCGGTAAGTGATTTCCAGCCAGTTGAGGGTCAAGAGTGGACTCCTCCACGCAGTAATTATGATTTTGAGCCGTGATAACAGCCTGACGGTTTTGCAGGTGCTGCACAGGATGATTGCCGCCATGGTGGCCGAACTTCAACCGGCGGGTTTCCGCGCCCAGGGCGCGCCCGATGAGCTGATGACCCAGGCAAATGCCAAAGACAGGAATGCCGGATTGGATCAAGGTTTCGACCGCAGCTACGGCATAGGGCAGCCCGGCTGGGTCGCCAGGACCGTTGGAGAGAAAGATGCCGTCCGGCTTTAGGGCTAGCACATCTCTTGCCTGCGTACTGGCCGGAAGAACGGTGATGCGCGCGTTATGCCCGGCCAGGTGGCGCAGAATGTTGTGTTTGATGCCGAAATCATAAGCTGCCAGATGAACCTGCTTGAGGAAAAGAACTTTCGATGCGTGGTATCCACTTATCACCAGCGTCGCCCTGCCAGGGATAGGGTTGAATGCAGGTAACTTCCTGCACCATGTCGCGTCCATCCAGGCCTGGCCAATCACGGGCCATGCTGAGTAATTTATCCGGAGAGGTGCCGCAAGTGGAGAGTGCAGCTTTCTGGGTGCCGCCGTCGCGCAGTCTGCGGGTGAGCAGGCGGGTATCCACTTCGCTGATGCCGGGGATATTGTGGGCATGAAGCCAGTCATGCAGAGGTTGAGTGGCGCGCCAGTTGGAAACCAGCGGGCTGAGCTGCCGGGTCACCACGGCCGAGATTTGCGGTCGGGTGGATTCATGGTCTTCCTCGTTGATGCCCACGTTGCCCAGATGGGGAACGGTAAAGAGCACCCCCTGTCCGCGATACGATGGGTCGGTGAGGATTTCCTGATATCCAGTCATGCTGGTGTTAAAAACCAATTCAAATACGGCGTCGGTGTTTGCGCCAAAGGCGCTGCCATGCAATGTGGTGCCGTCTTCCAGCACCAGGGTGGCGTTTGTTTTCATTAGAACCCCTGTGTCAAATTCGGGCAATTATACCATTGAATGTATAGACAACCACTTATTATGGGAATAGTTCCACAAGATGGGACAGATGGGTGATGTTGAAAGGGTGACAAGGGCATAGATTTGTGATTTCACCCAAAGGGAGGCTCATGACATGATTTTATTTGATTGAGGCATCGATACAGAAATTCCGCTACATCATGGTCTTACGCCTGACATAGCGGAATTTATTTTGCTAGAGAATTTATTCTGATGATAAATTGAACCGTGTTATCCTGCGATGCTTGTCCCAATCAGGTGACCAATACCAAAGGTAACGGCGGCGGCTAACAGGCCAAAAATGACCATTCTGAATCCGGAATAAAGCACCGTTTTTCCGGTAAAGAGGGTGATGACCGCGCCTAATAAAAACAAGCCAATTACACTAAAACCAATACTGACCAGGACTGCGCTTGAACCGGTGAGGAAGATGAACGGAGCCACCGGAATAATGGCGCCCAAAACAAAAAGGAAAAAGGAAGTGATGGCTGCTTCCCAGGCTGACCCGCCCAGTTCGTCAGGATCAATGCCCAATTCCTCCCGTACAAGGGTTTGAACGGCGCTTTCTTTATTTTCCAAAATCTGATTTGCCAGACTGCGGGCGTGCTCAGGTTTTAGCCCCCGTGCTTCATAAATCAAAGCCAATTCCTCAGCTTCTTCTTCCGGGGCTGATTCAATTTCAGCCGTCTCCACGGCAATTTGGTGGCTGTATAATTCGCGGGAACTCTGTACGGAAAGCCATTCACCCAGGGCCATGGAGATGGCCCCAGCCAGCATGCCGGCCAAACCGGTGATCAAGATGGTTCGGTTACCCACGGCTGCTCCAGCCACACCCATCACCAGGCTAAGGTTGGATACCAGGCCATCATTGGCGCCCAGAACGGCTGCGCGTAAGGCATTGCCGCCGGCACTGCGGTGACGGCCTTCCAATTGGGCCAGTACGCCGCCTTCAAGTCCCCCTGTAACGGTGGTCTTAATTTGGGAGACCAGAAAATCATGAGATTGTTCTTCACCCTGCATGCCGCCTGCATCTAAAACACCGGCATAACCGGCACTGCCTTGTTGTTCCATGTTCTGAATGGTTGGCAAAATCATATTTGCTCCAAATCGATGGGACAACCAGATCAGCATGCGGGTTTGCCAGGTGGGTTTAAAGATGGGCACGGGTTTGCCGGCTTCCACTAATTTTTTGGACCATACATCAGCATGACGGAGCTCG
>CAVVEM010000004.1:0-596007 GCA_963747325.1 uncultured Chloroflexia bacterium
TAAAGACCTGCAGGATATCATCGCCATTTTGGGTATTGACGAGTTGAGTGAAGATGATAAGCTGTTGGTAGCCAGGGCCAGAAAAATTGAAAAATTCTTCTCCCAGCCCATGTTTGTAGCTGCCCAATTCCAGAGTTATCCTGGAAAATACGTTCCCGTTAAGGAGACGGTTAAGGGTTTCAGAGCCATTCTGGATGGAAAATATGACGCGCTGCCTGAGCAGGCTTTTTATATGATTGGCCGGATTGAGGAAGCTGAAGAACGGGCAGTTGAATTAGAAAAAGGGTAAAAAATATGCCGATACAGTGTGATATTATTTCGCAAGATCGGGTTGTTTTCCGGGGGCCGGTTGATAAAATTTCCCTGCCGGGTGTAGATGGTGTGGCGGGCATTTTGCCAAATCACACCCCGTTATTGATGGTATTGAAATTTGGTGTCATTACCGTTACTCAGGAAAATCGAGAACATTATTTTACTGTTGCCGGTGGTTTTGCCGAGGTCCAACCTGACCATGCCACCATCCTGGCAGATGCAGCCGAAGATGTGGCTGAAATTAACACGCAACGAGCTGAAGATGCACGTAAAAGAGCTGAGAAGATGCTGGAAGAAGGACGAAATCAGGATGTAGATACCTACCTGGCGTTGCAGGCAGCTTTGAAGCGTTCCAACCTTCGCCTGGACGCAGTCCAAAAATACAGTCAACGTTACAAACAGCGCTGACTTTTTCGCTCAAAGGATTTTTATTTATGCCATTATTTACCCGAGAATTTGGTATTGATATTGGAACCATTCACACGACGGTTGTGGAAGGTAATCAGGTATTGATACAAGAACCAACCATGGTGGCGATTCTGGTGGAAGAACAGAAGATGATTGAGTGGGGTCGGGCTGCCAAAGATATGGATGGCCGGGTACCGGACAGCATTGAAATTGTTCGTCCGTTACAACATGGCGTGATCGCCGAGTATGAAATTACCGAAAAATTACTTAGTTTTATTATTCGAAAGATAAGTGGGGCAACCCTATTTCTTTAAGCCGCGTGCCATGATTACCATTCCATACGGAATTACCAGCGTTGAAAGTCGTGCTGTGCATGAAGCCGGGTTGGGCGCTGGCCCGCGAGAGGTTTTACTAATTCAGCAGCCTCTCGCTGCTGCACTTGGGATTGATCTACCTATTGCCACACCTTCTGGCAACATGATTCTTTGTTTGGGCGGCGGCACAATTCAGGCAGCTATTCTGGCCATGAATGGTATTATTACCGCTGAGACTTCCCGAACGGGCGGCATAAAAATGGATGAAGCCATTATCTATTTTGTGCGTAAAAAATACGGGGTGATCATTGCTCAACCGACCGCTGAACAACTAAAAATGCGCATTGGCGCTGCTTTGCCGCAGACAGAAAGAAACACAATGGATATTCAAGGTCAGGATCAGGTTTCGGGTTTACCACGGCAGATCACGCTGACAACGGATGATATTGTGGAAGCTTTACAGGAACCGCTTGAAGAAATAGTCACTACAGCCAAGCATGTCTTGGAAAAAACCCCCCCCGAATTAATCTCAGATATTATTGATCGGGGTGTAGCGGTCTGTGGCGGTGGTGCACTCTTGCGGGATATTGATAAGTTCTTGACCCAGGCTCTGGGATTACCGGCCTATCTTGTCGATAATCCAGTTACCTGTACCGCTGAGGGAGCTGCCAAGGCTTTGACCATGCAGCAGGCACTTTATCGCAGTCTGGTTCGCGTTTAAGTCAGCTGAAAGTAAAAATGACTCTGAAGGCTGGAGTATATTGTTTTATTGAATTGAGTGAATTGTGCGTTTAGAGCAAAAATCGCGTCATAACCCTGCGTATTAATCCTCTACTACTATGAAAAAAACATGACCTATTTTAAGTAATAGGTCATGTTTTGTAATTGCAGAATCGGATCAATCTGTTGAATCACTACATCCGAATTGGGGGAGGTTAAATAAACCGGTGTGTAGTTGAGAATTGCTTTTATGCCGGCTTGCACCAATTGATCGGCAACTTGCTGGGCGTGAGCTTGAGGAACGGCCACCAGGGCAACTTTGATATTTAAGTCCTGGATAATGACCTGCAGATTACGAATATCGTATATTTGATGTGCTCCAATTTTTTGACCAATTTTATTCGGGTCACTGTCAAAAAGAACCTTGATTGAAAATCCCCGATTTAGAAAACCTTCGTAGAGAGCCAGACCCTGTCCGATTTTACCTGCGCCAACGATGGCTACGTCCCAGACGGTGTCCAGGTTCAAGATGGAACGAATCACGTGGATCAGATTGGGAATGGAGTATCCACTGCCTTTTTTTCCAAAACCCCCGAAAAAGGAAAGATCCTTACGGATTTGAGCCGGCGTAATATTTAGCAAGGCTCCCAATTCATTGGAGGATGTTTTTTCAATATTTTGGCTGTGCATGCGTTCGAGGGTGACAAGATATTTTGGCAAACGGGAGATTACTATGGCGGGAATGTTTTTCTCATTCATGGCAGGCCTCACTTTACTAAGCTAACTCTAATTATAGTTGGAAAACGTGTGGAATCGATAGTGTTCCACAGTGGGGAACTCAGAGAATTGATAAACGATTATTTATCCTTAATCACAAATCAGGAAAGGTCAACCAGGGGGGTAATTTGGTCAATGACGTTATCTATGTAGGCTTCTTCGAGGATGGTAATTTCAATGGCTCCATTAGGACAAACCTCAATACATTTTCCGCAACCCCGGCATTCGTCGCTGATACTGGCTTTTTCCCCGATCAGTTGGATGGCATTGACAAAGCAGACCTGCTGGGTACAAAGTCCACAGCCGATACAGTTATCTGTTACCTGGATAAAAACGCCAGGCATGCGGCTGATTTTTTTACTGATGGTTTGATGCAAATCAGGAAGAATGCTGTAGAGGCAACAGCAGGAACAGCAGTTGCAAATGGTCAGCAGTTTATTGCCCGGCGTAACACCCATCCAGACTGTATCCAATTTATTGCGTCCGATCATGTGGACAAGCCCGGCCTCACGGCATTTTTGCGCATGGTTCAGGGCTTCTTCTTTGCTGACGTGTCTGCCAATGGCCGGATTGATTTTAGCAGCGGCTTCTCCCAGAAAAATGCAGCCCAAGTCATGCGCATAGTTATCGCAATCATTGGCATCCCGGCACAAGCACTCATTCATGATCCAGTGATAGTTGGCTTTTTCAATGAAATGGGTAACGACCTGAGATGGCAGGAGAATATTTTCTGCTGCCTCAATTTTCTCGTGAATGGGTATGACATTGTCACGAGTAAGGTACACAACCCCGTCATTGTGGAAGAGAATATAATCAACCAATTCACGGATAACAGGGATTCGGGTGAGTTTGGCAATATTGGTTTTTTGTGGAAAAAAGAATTTTATCAGATTTACAAACCATAAAGGTGTTGCCATTCAGAAACCTACGGCGCATGGATTTTTATAATGATATAATTGGTCAAATATAACGGAAATAATATACCATATTCTAACGGTTTTTTGGAGTTTAAGTTGTTTTTACCTGCGACGAGAAAAGAAATGGAACAACGCGGCTGGAAACAGTGTGATGTCATTCTGATTAGTGGTGACAGTTACATAGACAGCCCTTATATTGGTGTAGCGGTGATTGGAAAAATATTGGTCAAAGCCGGTTACCGTGTTGGGATTATTGCCCAGCCGGATATCAGTACGGATCTGGATATCACCCGTCTTGGAGAACCCGCATTATTCTGGGGTGTCTCTGGCGGCAGCGTGGATTCGATGGTAGCCAATTATACGGCATTGAAGAAAAAACGCCACCAGGATGATTACACGCCTGGCGGTAATAATACGCGCCGGCCGGATCGTGCGGTGATTGCCTATACCAATTTAATTCGCAAATATCATAAACAGACTGCTCCGATTGTCCTGGGCGGCATAGAGGCCAGTTTACGGCGCATCGCCCATTATGATTATTGGACGGATAAAGTCCGCGGATCGGTCTTATTTGATGCCAAAGCGGATTATCTACTTTATGGTATGGCGGAACGCTCAATTGTGGAACTGGCTGCCGCGCTGAAGCAAAAACGATCTGTCGAAGATATTCGCGGATTGTGTTACAAATCTGATCAGGTTCCGGAAGAGTATTGGAAACTGCCAACTCTGGCGGATGTAAAGGCCGATAAAAACAAATTCTGGCAGATGTTTGAAACCTTTTACGATCAAAACGACCCTCACACGGCCAGAGGAGTGGCTCAGCTGCACGATACGCGGTATCTAGTACAAAACCCTCCCCAGTCCTATTTAACCCAGGTGGAGATGGATAAAATCTCCTCCCTGCCTTATGAATATGCCGTACATCCATTGGATGCCCAACAGGGAGAAGTACGGGCGCTGGAGACAATTCGATTCTCCATTAAAACCCATCAGGGTTGTTATGGAGAATGCACCTTCTGTTCCATTGCGGTGCATGAAGGACGCACGGTGCGCTGGCGTTCGCCGGAATCGATTGTCGAGGAAGCGAAGACGATTACTGAATTGCCTGGCTTTAAAGGATATTTGCTGGACGTGGGTGGGCCGACAGCGAATATGTATGGTTTTGAGTGCCTGAAGAAGCTGAAGCGCGGTGCGTGCAGCGATAAATCCTGTATGTATCCGGAAATTTGCCCAACGTTAAAACCAACTCATGAGCCCTATCGGCAGCTTCTGGAGACACTTTCTAAATTACCCAAAATTAAAAAGGTTTTCGTCTCTAGCGGCATCCGTTATGATCTATTGTTTGCTGATAAGAAAGAAGGCGCTGCCTTTATGGAGAATCTGGTGAACAATCATGTTTCCGGCCAATTGAAGATTGCACCGGAACATACCGAGGAACGCATTCTCAAAAAGATGAACAAGCCGCCTTTTGCTCAAACGATCAAGTTCAAGCAATGGTTTGATCAGCTTTCTTTGAAATATAAAAAGAAACAATTCCTGACCTATTACTTTATCGCTGCATATCCTGGCTGCAATGAAAGAGATATGCTGGCGATGAAAAAACAGGTTTCCAAGGAATTGCGTATGACCCCGGAACAGATTCAGGTCTTCACGCCCACACCATCCACACTGGCAACCGCCATGTATTACACGGAACTGGACGGCCCGTACGGCAATCCGATCTTTGTGGAGAAGGATATAAATCTGAAGCGCAAGCAGATGGATATCATCCTGGCTGATGATCGCAGAGGGCCAGCCAAGCGCTATGGATAATGACTAACTGTGTGCTTAATATGATCTGCAAGAACGATCCGTTGTCTTTTTACGGATCGTTTTTTTCTTTCAGCATTCTTTTTTTAATCAGACCCGTTACTTTTTGCTTCCATTTGCAATAATTCATATAAATCCACTAACCGCTCAGAATAAATCATGAACCAATCATCAAAATATCACTAGTGCCTCGTTCCCTGTTTTTTCCAAGGGGATTGTTGACCACTCTGCCCATGAAGTACATCGTGGATGAGCCGCCGCCGTCAATGTTATAGGCTTGGGTACAGCCCAATTCTTTGAATATCTGCGCAAATTCTTCCAAAGTAACCCCGGTGCTGTAGCCTTTACTCCGCCCGTCCACAACGATGAAAACGAAATGATTGGCAGCCAGCATGCCCACACCGGTTCTGGGTTGATTGCCCTGGATGGGGTGATTGCCCAGGTTGGTATCAATTTTGACGCTGTCAAAGTTGGTGCCTATCCCTGAGTCTTCAATCAACGCCGGTCCAAAGGAGAGTGTGTTCCAAACGCCTGCTGCCAGTAGTTTTTCCGCATCGGTTTGCATTTCATCGTAAATCCTCATGGTGCCGTTTCGGTAAAATGCCAGGCTGGTTCTTGCCGGTTCATCCCGGAAGATAACCCCATTGCGAATGACAATGCCATCGGTTCGAAAGCCGTAATAATCGCCGTTGACGGCGAATATTGCGCCATTCTCAGCGGCGATTTGGGATGTATTGGCAATAATGTTCGTGCCAAATTGATTCAGAGCGAAGGCGCTGCTCAAATCCAAGGCCTCCGAGACTTGTACATCTGCAACAAAATAGGTTAGGGCGTTGTTCCCACTCCCGGAGGTAACTTGTCGAATGGCAATCGAGACGTTTTCGTCGCTGTAATGCCAATCATCAAAGACGGCTGGTTCAGGTGTTGGATTACTTTCCGCTGTGGGTTGACATAGCGCTGCACTTTCCGCGATGTTTGAATTTCCCGATATGTTTTCCTTAGTTTGAGAGGTCGTTGCTGAGTAAGCAGCAACATTTTCGATTTCAACATGTTGGATCAGGTATCGATCCGCGGCAGCATAGGATATCAAACCGATAACCAACAGGCAGCTTGCCAGGAAGATGTATTTTTTCATTAAACGATGCATATCACTTTCTCTTTCATTAAAGAAGGAAGATGTTTCCGGGCGCTGTTGGAGCTGAGTATTCCAAACGGGCACCGATCTATACAAAACTCATCCATTTTCTATTTTTCAAGTTTAACTTTAATCCTATGCTGAATGGTATAGATTTTGTATAGGGATGGCTAAGAATGAAGTTCATTCCTTTTCTGGCGTCGCTTAAGCCAGATCAGACTTGTAATTAGAATGATAAGCGTTATCCCCCATAGAATCTCCTGGATATTATTGGATGTTTTCTGGATCGTTTGAGAGAATATATTCCCTATCCCTATCAAAACGGCAGATTTAATTAATTCACCCAAAAACAAAAAGAAAATCCAGCGATAGATGCGTACCTGGCTGATGCCAGTTGCAATCAAAATGGGGATGGGAAAGCCAACCGTCAATTTGGCAAAAAACAAAAGCCGGGGTGCATTTTTATGAATTCCTTCTTCCAATAAAGCAATACGTTGAGGTGATACATTGAATTTAGCGAGCAATCGATTTAGTGAAGTAGTTTTATTAAACCGGCCAATTGAATACCAGCCCATATCTGCGATGAGGTTTCCCAGGACGATGGCAACATACACTGAGTAAAGATTGAGATACCCGCTGGCTGATGCTGCGCCGCCAATCAGCGCGGCAGTAGGGCCTTCCACCATGGCAAACAAACACAACAAGCAATAGGGTATGATGGAAAATGAAGAAGGAATAATCAAATCAGCCAACATCTGCAAGCTCTCCTGAACGAACAATATAGTATTAATGGATTAACATAACAAAGAAGTTCAAATGTTTATTAAATAAGTAAATTAATTTTGGCAGGTAAAGTTTATTTGTTCGGATAGCATGAAACCAGTATACTCATTTGGATTTTAGGATATGTTTAAATCCGGTATAGAACCCTGACCGAATCGCAATTAACAATATGCCTATATACGAAAATTGTATCGCTTAAGATTCGGAAACGAATAGGAGTTTGTTTATTACCATATTCTTCTTCTGGAGTGATTAGAAATGGATGATACGGCCCTTTCCTCAAAAGTATCGAGATGAATTCCGTGGGATAGGGATGATGGGATAAACTTCCACAACCAGCCTATATTCTTCCTGACAAGCAGCCATTTCCTGTAGATACGTTGGAACCTCATTTGACGTATAATTTGAATATCTAATCCGAATTAGAAAAATCTCTCATCCCACTTACATTACATCATCATGATACCCATATTTCTCCTAATGAGATTGGTTGGAGGCTGATATGAAGTACTTTCCATGGTTAGTGCTCTGTTCCCTGCTTTTGGGCGGCATGATGATAGGCGCTTGTGATCCCGACGAAGCGAATATTAATGTAGACTGCAGCACGCATGCCTTGATGAGTGCCATCAACACGGCCAATGCCACACCTGCTGTGACGACGACATTGCATCTCTCTCCAGCATGTGTCTATGAATTGACTGAAGCCGTCATTTATGATTCGGATTTTTTTCCGGCAGGGGTTGGTTTACCAGCCATCATTTCACCCATAATAGTGGATGGGCAGTCTGCTACGATACAACGCTCGTTGGATGCTGGCATGGCTGAATTCAGGATTTTTTTAATCAATTCTGGGGCAAGTTTGACGCTGGATCAGCTGATTTTGCGCAATGGCAGCGTACAGGAATCTCACGGTTATGGGGGTGCCATCTTGAATTATGGAACCCTGTCAATCACGAATGGTCAGTTACTTGAAAATAAGGCTTATCGTGGCGGGGCAGTTTATTCCACGGGAGATTTCAATAGTGAGTCCTCTTTGTTTGCGAATAATCAAGCCAGTTTTATGGGCGGAGCCATCCATAATTCAGGAATACTGAGTTTTAATCAGGGTGCATTTGAAGGAAATTCTGCCTATTATGGGGGAGCGATTGGAAATCACACTGGGACAGGCGCAGTGGGTAACAGTACTTTCAGAAATAATATTGCCCAATCCGGCGATACAATGGGATTTGGTGGAGCCATCAGCAATACCAGCACCAGCGCTGCCCAAGCGGATAAGGGGAGTTTTGTTGTGGATGTCAGTACCCTATCCGACAACCATGCTGGTCAGGGTGGGGCGATTGCCAATTTTAATTATTCTGATTTCATGGTACGTGAGAGCAATCTTACAGGCAATACCGCTCAGTATGGGGGAGCGATTCTCAATCAGGATGAAATGAAAATTATTCGCAGCACTCTGGCGGACAACTCGGCTGAATTTTATGGTGGAGGTATCTTTTACCAGGACAATGATGATCCTGTGGGTTTGGCGATCGGCAACAGCACTCTCTCTGGCAATCAAATCAGCGGCGGAAATGCAGATGGAGGCAGCGCGTTTTACCATTTGAATGGCAATGTAATGATTCGCCACGCCACGATCACTAATAACAGTGGGGCTGCTGCCTGGGTTGAAGTTGGTGGAGATACCGTGGCAGTAAATAGCATTGTGGCTAATAATCCCGGTGGGGATTGCGGCGGACCTGCTTTGGGTACTGTTTCAGTGAACGGACATGCCAATCTGGACAGCGACGGCTCTTGTCCGGACTTTACCGTGACGGCTGATCCGATGCTGGATCCACTGGGTGTAAACGGCGGCCCGACATTAACCCATGCTTTGCAGAATCATAGCCCGGCTTTGGATGCTGCCACCACGATTGTGGGATACACCATCGATCAGCGCTCGGAAATCCGACCCCATGGGCCTGCAAGTGATTTGGGATCTTTTGAATCACAGGATTATATCGCTGGGCCAATTTTGCAAATCACGTTGATTACGCCGCCACCGCTCATCGAGACGATTGTCACACTGGATGTGAAACAGATGGAGCCGGATTACTACTGGTGGCTGTTTGAGGGTTTTGTCTGTTCGGATATGGATTTGACCGAATTTTATATCCGCACTACGACTGCAATGGATAACTTCAAATTGATTGCCAATGATCGGCCGGTGCAGTGTTTCCAGCAAAGTTATGATAAGGAACGCTATTGGTGTTATGTCGAAAAACGCCCCTTGGGTTGGAGTACACCGGTTAATGTGCAGTTTTGTGTGGGAGAAACCTGCAACAGCATCAGCCGCACGACCCTGCCGGAATCCAAGTGTAAAGATATGGAGGCTCCCGCTGAACCGGAGAAAATAGCCTGTACTACTTTTATTAACAAGGATAATTGTTCTGCCGCACCAGACTGTACTTGGTATTGTTCAGGTGGTGTAGTTTCTGCGGAGTTGTGTGAGTGCAAGGATTCAGTTGGACCATAAGGAAGAACTCGGATTGTTAGAAACTGGTGCGAACGATTGTTCGCACAAGTTGAAACAAGAATTATTAACCTTCGCCTCAAGATTAAACTAGTTTTGGACAGTTCCTGATAGTGTGTTTGATCCAGTTTTCAGAAAAATCTGAAAAATTATTATTGTGTTTTTTTTTAGAGTGGTTCTCTTACCATACACCAAATGGACAGATTGTACTTTGTAATGGTATCACTGTGTACCAAGTAAAAGCCCATTCTTTGGTAGTAGGCAACATTTTTCTCATCATGCGTTTCCAGATAGATGGGTTTCTTCTCGATATCTGCTTTTTTCAGGATGGGTTCCATCAAGGCTGATCCAATACCAGACCGCTTCTGCTTCGGATCCACTGCGAGACCCCATAAGTAATAATGGGGTCGGTCTTGCATGATCCTTTCGTGCTGCGCCGCTCCAAATTCTTCGCATTCCATGGATTGTTTATACTTGGTAAAACCCAGCAGGAAAGGTGTCAGTAAAAAGCCGTTCTGGACATATTCCCACAAACTGATTTTTGTGTGACCAGGAGGTAATATAAATACCACGCCTGAGACTTGCGGGGTAGTGTACACTTCTCCATAGCGAAGAGCACATTTCACCACGTTACCCAGATACCAGGCAAGGTAGCGAGTGCGTCTTTTAGGGTCCGGAAAATAAAACTTAAACACAGGATAATCATAAAATGACGCAGCGATGATATTCGCAGCTTGCTTTTGTTGGCTCGGGTCCAGTTTAATGATTTCCATTATCGCTATCCTTGGGTGTAATTATTCTACAGATCATATTATAACCCGCAGAGTTTTTTGGTGGGGGGGTGAAACATATATATGGATCGGTGGATATTTGTTGTGTTGTAGAATAATCCAAATATATTTTTGCTATCTAATAAGTCGGATATTGCTCTTTTTGGTTTGGTTGGAAACTACTAATTTACCGGAAATATCATAAACCATTAAAAAACAGTATGTATGTGGCTTGCCCGGATCTGCCATGCAACCGGATTGTAGAGGCAAGTTTATATTAATGCGTCAATCGAAACCGAGTTTGAAAATCCCGCCCGCAACGCTGGACGAAAAATACCCTTCCATGGCAGGTGTCAAAAGTAGCTTCACCAATCAAATGTCCAATTGATTTGGCGTGAGGGCAGGTTTACAAGGTGGTGGATAGACCGACAAAATTGATCAAACCTGCCCCTACAAAAAACTATTGCGCCGAATGGGATTTTCATCAATCCTGTAAATAACATATATACACATTTTCCCTGAATTTGCCAACCCATTGAATTGGGGCGGGTTTTAATTTAATGCGCTAATCTATCAGAGGCATGAAAAACCCGCCCACAACACAGGACGGAAACTATTTTCAGCCTTGGGATTTGGTAAAAGTACCTTTGCAAATCAAATACCCAGTGTGTTTGGCGCGTGGGCAGGTTTACAAGGTGGTGGATAGACCGGCAGAATTGATCAAACCTGCCCCTACAAAAAACATTTCGCCGCATGGTTTTTTTATCAATCTAGAAAAACAATCCCGATGCGATTCAACAGGGCCTGCCAACCCATCGGATCGTAAGGGCGGGATTTAATTATTTCGCAATCTAAATCGTGTCTGAAAAACCTGCCCCCATCGCAGGACGGGATAATCATCCTGTCTTGGAAGTTGGCAAAAGTATATTCGCAACTCAAACATCTGATTTGTTCGACGCTTGGGCAGATTTACAAAGTGTTGGATTGACCGGCAGATTTGATCAAACCTGCCCCTACAGTGGGTAAACCCAACAAAAAAAACCGCTGACAACGTCAACGGTTTTGCGTGGTGTCCCTGCTGGGACTCGAACCCAGGCTCCCGGCTTCGGAGGCCGATACTCTATCCATCTGAGCTACAGGGACGAACTGAAAAATTTTACCATGATCTGCAGGGTGTGACCAGCCTGTAAGATCAAACTTATACGGGAAAGGTCAGGCTGGTGCGTTCAATGAGCACATCTTCCTGCGAAATGCCCAGCGCTTCGACCACTTCATCCGGGCGGCCGGTGGCGCTGGGTTGCATGGTCAGTTCTGTGACCAAAACCAGTTCGCCTGTTGGGGTATGCTCAACCTGAAGGTCAAGCAGCAGGGGGCGCAGGTCGTAGGTTTTACTGCGCCGTTCGCGCAGCAGTGTTGGTTGGGTTAATAATTGACTTACTTTCTCGCGTAAATCGTTCTCATCCACCACATCCAGAAAATGGATTTGATAGCGGGAGGAGAGCAAAGCGGCTTGCATGGCAGGTAAATTCAACGCAACTTCCTGAACGTTGACGATGGGCAGCCCAGCCTGCGGGGTGATCGTCAAGCGGGAGAGCACTTCATCAACCGAAAGGTCTTCATCCAGCCAGATATCCACCATTTCAAACATACTGATCATGCCCAGGGGCAAAGGGGCAGCTTGATTGATCCGCGGTTGGGGGTGAAAACCCTGGGAATAGCTGATCGGCAAATTGGCACGCCGCAGCCAACGTTCCCACATTTTATGGATATCCAGATTACTGGTGAAGCGGTTGTCCTTGGTTTTATGGTAGGTTATGCGGTAGCGTTTCATTCCTGCACCTCTGCGGTGACTTCGGGGCATTTCCATTTGTCGCCAGGCGTTTCCTTGCGTAATGCCGAGAACATGGGCAGGACACCGCAGGCATAGCACTGCTGACGGCAGTCCTCACGATATTCGCCGCGCTGGCTGCGTTCATATTCTTCCCAAAGGTGCGATTTGCGCACCCCGGTGTGGATATGATCCCAGGGGAAGACTTCGTCTTTATCCCGTTCGCGGGAGGAATAAAAATAGGGATCAATGCCCATCTCGGCAAAAGCGGCCTGCCAAAGATCGAAATTGAAATATTCCTTCCAGGCATCGAATTTAGCACCGTTTTTCCAGGCAATTTCAATTACATCCGCTACACGCCGGTCTCCGCGGGAGAGCCAGGCTTCGAGCAGGGTTTCTTTTTGATTACTCCAGTTCAATTTCAATCCGGCACCGGAAAGCTCCTTGCGTAGCAGATCCTGTTTCAGCTTGATCTGTTCGGCGGTATCACAGGCGGCCCATTGGAAGGGGGTCTGAGCCTTGGGAATGAAGGTGCTGACTCCGGCTTTGATCATGACCCGTTTGCCGATGATGCGGCGGCCTTCATTGCGCACGGCTTTGCAGAGGTCAATGATAGCCTGAACATCCTCAATGGTTTCCATGGGTTGGCCGATCATGAAGTATAACTTGATCGTGGACCAGCCGCGGGTGAAGATATCTCGTACGGTTTCCAGAAGCTGTTCACTGGAGATATCCTTGTTGATGATGGCGCGCATGCGGTCACTGGCAGCTTCCGGGGCAATGGTGAAGCCGGATTTGCGTGTAGTCTTTAGTTTTTCCAGCAAATCAATGGAAAGACTCTCAATGCGCAGCGAAGGCAGCGAGATGGTCAGGTTTTTACCGGCAAATTTTTGACTGATGGTATCCACCAATTCAACAATGTGGGTGTAATCGGAGGAGGATAAGGAGAGCAGGGAAACCTCTTCATAGCCGGTATTGGCCAGGGAAGTCTCGATGGTATGCATGATTTGTTCAACACTTTTTTCGCGCACAGGGCGGTTGACCGCGCCGGCGTGACAGAAGCGGCAGCCGCGGCTGCATCCGCGCATGATTTCCACGGCGATGCGGTTGTGAACCACATCCACGGAGGGCACGATGGGTTTGATCGGTCCGCCTGGCAGATCCGGGACGAAGCGTTTTTTGATGATTGAGGGTGCGCTTTCGTTTAATTTCTTAATGGCAATCGTTTTGCCTTCTTCATCCAGACTTGGCTGATAAAGAGAAGGTACATAAACGCCCCATATCGTGGAAAGGCGAAGCAGCAATTCTTCCCGGCTTTGCCCGCTTTTACGCCAGAGATTGAGCAGTTCAATGATCTCATGGACCACTTCCTCTCCTTCACCAATCACAAAAGCATCCATAAACGGCGCCATGGGTTCCGGATTATACGAGGATTGTCCACCGGCTATAATCAAAGGGTGATCTGAGGTGCGTTGGGAAGTGCGCAAAGGGATCTGTGCCAGATCCAGCATGTTGATGGTATTGGTGTAAAGGGTTTCATAGGGCAAAGAAAACCCAATCAGATCAAAATTAGCCAGGGCGGTTTTGGATTCAAGGGAATACAGCGGGATTTGATGCGCCCGCATTAAGTCTTCCATGTCCGTCCAGGGGGCGAAAGCGCGCTCAGCAAGCGTGTCCTCGCGCTGGTTCAGGGTTTCATAGAGGATGGAGATGCCTAGATTAGAGGTGCCGATATCATAAATATCGGGAAAAACCAGGGCAACATGGTTTGGCACACCATTCCAATCTTTTTTTATCTGATTGAGTTCCCCCCCAACATAACGACCGGGTTTTTGAATCTGGTAAAGTTTCCGATCGAGAAAATCTTCAATTCTTTTGGCAGCGTCTACCATTAAGCTCTCCTGAAGCGATATCCCCTAATTTTACCCTATAAGAAGAAAACGTGACGACTCGTGGTTGATAAAAAAGACCCTGAAGGTTTATGGTGAAACCTTTAGGGTCTGGTCGTTAATGACTCAGGCTGTGCCTTTGTACAGGCCGCCGTCTACGGTCAGCATGACCCCAGTGATATAGGAAGCCGCCGGAGAAGCTAAAAATACGAGCGCATTGGCAAATTCTTCCGGTTCTGCCATGCGTTTCAGGGGGATGGCTGCACTCTGTTTCCGCAGTTCTTCCTCCATGCTGCTGTTGTTTTGCTGGACTCGATGACCCAATAACTCCTGCACCCGTTCTGTTTTAGTCCAACCCGGCAGGATGGAATTAAAGCGAATATTTTCTCCGCCTAATTCAATCGCCAGGGATTTGGTCAGAGCGGCAGTTGCTGCTCGCACGCTGTTGGAGAGGATCAGATTTTCAATAGGCTGCTTCACGGAGACGGAAGTTAGTGTCACCACACTGGGTGTATCCGATTTTCTGAGCAGAGGCAGGGCTTCACGGATCAAACGAACCTGACTCATGAAGGACAGGTTGACAGCTGAATTCCATTGTTCGTCGGTAAAGGATTCAAAAGAACCGGAGGGCGGTCCGCCGGCATTGCAAACCAGAATATCCAATTTAGCGAAGCGGTTACGAATTTCTTCCATGATGGTCGAAACCGTACCAGGCAGGGTGATATCTCCAGCCATGGGGATCACCTCAGTTTTAGTGGCTTCACGAATGAGTTGAGCGGCTTTTTCCAGTTTTTGATCATCTCGACTGTTGATAAAAAGGATTGCGCCTTCTTTGGCAAACTGCATGGCAGCGGCATAGCCTAATCCTTTACTTGCACCGCTGACTAATACGATTTTTTTTGTTAATTTGAGATCCATACGATTCTCCTTGACCTTCAAAACAGGTCGATTTTGGTATCCAAAAGACTTACATCCAACCAGCTTTCTTCAATATACTGGGTGATTTTGTGAAGGGTTTGGGTCACAACCACGGCATCATTACTGAGGGTGGTGAAACCCAGCAGGGTAGTTTGCCAGACATCCTGAAAATCCACTTCAGCAGAAGAAACATTAAATTGGTGCTGCGTCTTTGCCAGAATGGATTTAAGTACACTCCTTTTTTCTTTCAGTGAGTGGCAGTTCGGCAAGTATAACTTGATCAAGAGACGGCCGCAAACAACCATGGGATACCTCTGCAGCATAAATGTCAAAAGCATGTGTAAAAACCCTATAGGGTCAACTGCGGTCAATTTCTACCGAAAAGTCAGAGGATTGACTGTTTTCAAAGCAACTATTGCTTGATAAACCTTTTAAGTTTGCCTTTTTTGTTACTAAACACCCTCAAATGTATGGACTTGCAAATCCCTGAGGCGAAGGGTACAATCTCGAGGGTAGAAATCTATTATCAGGGTTAACTATATGAAATTTTCCCCCGAATATCAAGCTGCACTGGATTACATTTATCAGTTTGTCGATTTCAGCATGACCAAAGGGCAGGTGTTTACCTCAGATACCTTTGATTTGACACGCATGAAAGCGCTACTGGAAGGTTTGGATAACCCTGAGTTAAAATTTCCTGTCATTCATATTGCAGGCAGCAAAGGCAAGGGCTCCACAGCTGCTATGATCGCCTCCGTGCTGCAAGCCTCAGGGTACAAGGTAGGTTTATACACTTCACCGCATATGATTGATTTCAATGAGCGTATTCAGATCAATGGTATTCCCATCCCGCATGCTGAGTTTGTGGAACTGCTTGGATGGAGCAAACCCATGATCGAGGATGTGGCACAAATTACGACCTTTGAAGTAATGACGGCCCTGGCTTTTCTCTATTTTGCACAGCGTTCTGTGGATATTGCCGTGGTGGAAGTCGGGCTGGGCGGTCGTCTGGATGCCACCAATCTGGTGCAGCCGCTATTAACCATTATCAGTTCCATTTCACTGGATCATACGGCCATTCTGGGAGATACCCTGGAAAAAATCGCCACGGAAAAAGCAGGCATTGTAAAACCCGGCGTGCCGGTGGTGATTGCCCATCAAACCGGGGATGTTCTGAAACATATACAATCCATCTGCAAAGAACGCGGCAGCGAGAGCCTGGCTGTGGATACTTTGGTCAGCACGAAGCAGCGGAATGCAGGTATTCATGGGCAGGTTGTCCAGTATAAATTTCAATCGGCTATGCCCGGCAGGGATTTGATGAGCGCGAATGGTGAAGTGGAGCTGGATTTACCGCTGGTCGGCGAGCATCAAATAGAAAATGCCGGCACGGCCCTGGTGGCAGTCGGCTGGCTGATGGCGCAGGGGATGCATATTATCCCTGAGTCTATGATCCGCGGTTTTCATAAAACCGATTGGCCAGGACGATTTGAAGTAATTTCCACCCACCCTGCGGTGATAGTAGATTCTGCTCACAACCCGGATTCAGCCCGCCGTTTGACAGCCACCCTCCAGGAACTGCTGCCGGGAAAAATGATCAGCATGATTTTTGGAGCCTCGGAAGATAAGGATGTGGAAGGGATGCTTACTGCGTTTCATGGTACGATTAACCACTTCATTTTCACCGAATCCATCCATCCGCGTGCCATGTCGATTGAAACGTTGGAACAATTAGGACGTACTCTAGGGTTGTCTTTTGAATGTATTGTGCCGCTTGAAAAAGCTGTTTCGAAAATCTGCTCAACACTGCCAGTCGATGAAGTTTGTATTGCAACAGGGAGTGTTTTTATTGCCGCAGCGGTCAAGGAAGAGTTTGCGACAAGCTGTACGAAGAACGATTATAAGGTATAGGATTAAATATGAAATTTGATGATTCATTTCCCTCGGATGCTGATGAGAGCCGGTTGCCATCCATTTTGCAGCAGCGAACTGAAGAGTTGTACACTATTCCCAATGCGGAAGTGGATGAGGATGGTTTTATTATTGCTCCAGCCATTTTATTCCGCGAGGTTGTGGTATTTCCACGCATGATCTCTCCAATATTTGTAGTTCCGGGAGAAAATTTGTTCGCCATCCAGGAAGCCCAACACAATTTTCAAACAGCCATAGGGCTGATTATCACAGATCCTGAGGTCGATAAACCCACCATCGAAACGGTACTAGCCGTAGGCATCGAAGTGGCGGTTGGACGGTTGCTCAGTATGCCGGATGGAAACAGCAGTGCGCTGGTGCAGGGCAGAAGACGGGTGGAAATTGTGGAAGTCCTGGAGATGGATCCCTATTACCTGGTTAAAGCTCGGCCGATTGAAGATTCCCTGGAAACCGATCGCAATATGGATGCCATCATGCGTTCGGTAAAGGATTTGTTTGACCGCTGTGTTCAGTACAATCGCAGCCTGCCCGATGAAGCTTATTTGTATTCCATGAATATAACGAGCCCGGCTGGCTGGCGGATATGGTTGCCACGGCAATTTCGCTGCCTTTCGAAGATCGCTTGATTTTACTTTCCACGATCAACGTCGAAGAACGCTTGAAACATGTCAATTGGCTGCTGGCCAAAGAACTGGACGTTCTTGAATTGGAAAAAGAGATTCAAAATCGGGTACAAAGTGAAGTAGACCGCGGACAGCGCGAACATTACCTGCGCGAACAATTACGGGCGATTCAAAAAGAACTGGGCGAAGAAGATTCCTGGATGAAGGAAATCAATGAGCTGCAGGTCAAGGTAAAAGCACTGAATGTTAACGGCTGAAGCCCGTGCCGCAGCTGAGCGCGAGCTGGAACGACTGGCTCAGGTTTCCAGTTTTGCGCCTGAAGTAGGCATCATTCGTGCCTATCTGGATTGGATTTTAACCCTGCCCTGGAAAAAAACAACCAAGGACAACCTGGATGTTGCCAGAGCAAAAGAAATACTGGATCGCGATCATCACGGATTGGAAAAAGTCAAAGAAAGAATTTTGGAGCATATTGCCGTTAAATCCTTGAAACCCAAGGATGACCGCCAGCCGATTTTATGTTTCGTGGGACCTCCCGGCACCGGCAAAACTTCAATTGGCAAATCTATTGCTGAAGCAATGAAGAAGAAATTCGTGCGACTTTCATTGGGCGGCGTACGGGACGAAGCAGAAATCCGTGGACACCGGCGAACCTATATCGGGGCACTGCCGGGTCGTGTCCTGCAAACCCTTAAACGCGCAGATTCAAAGAATCCACTCTTTATGCTTGATGAAATTGACAAACTTGGCAATGATTATCGCGGTGATCCGGCTTCTGCATTACTGGAAGTGTTGGATCCTGAGCAAAACAATGCTTTTTCGGATCATTACATGGAGATTCCATTTGATTTGTCAAAAGTGATGTTTATCACCACGGCCAATCAATTAGCCACCATCCCGCCGGCGTTATTGGACCGGATGGAAATTGTGGAATTCTCCGGTTACACGGAAGACGAGAAAATTGACGATTGCCAAACACCATTTGATTTCCCGTCAATTGGGTCAAAATGGTTTGGCTGATGGCGAAATTGCAATTTATGGAGTGGGGCCTTTCCAAGTTGATTCAAGAATATACCTATGAAGCCGGTGTACGGAACCTGGAACGTGAAATCGGAAATATTTGCCGCAAGGTTGCGCAGGAAAAAAGCAGAAAAGAAAGCAGTTCCTCATCGGATTTGACCTGAAGTGGTGGAAAAGTTTCTGGGACCACCGCAGTTCTTCCAGACATGGCCGAAATGGAAGATGAAATTGGTGTAGCGACTGCCATTGCCTGGACTGAAAACGGCGGCGATGTGATGCCGATTGAAGTGCTGGTTTATGAAGGCAAAGGAAATTTGCAAATCACCGGCCAGATCGGTGATATCATGCAGGAATCCGCTCAAGCGGCACTCTCCTACATTAAATTTATTGCCGAAGATTTTGATATTGATCCTGCGCGTTTTGAGGCGATCGATATACATCTGCACGTCCCAGAAGGCGCCATTCCCAAAGACGGCCCAAGTGCAGGTATTACCATCGCAACGGCTATTTTGTCTGCCTTGACGCAAAGGAAGGTGAAGAAGCAAATGGGCATGACCGGCGAGATCACCCTGCGTGGTAAGATCCTGCCTATCGGCGGCGTGAAGGAAAAACTATTGGCCGCACACCGCTGCGGCATAAAATCGGTAATCATGCCGGAAAAGAATAAAAAAGATTTACATGATGTACCCAAAAAAGTGCTTTCCGATATGGAAGTGTTATTCATGTCTCACGTGGATGATGTATTTGAATTCGCTTTAATGGAACCTGAAATCTCTGAAGAAGAGAGCGAAGGGCAGGAAAGCGAGAAAAACAGCGAACCAACCCCTGAAGAATGATCATTGTAAAATTGGGAGCCTGTCCCAGATTTCCTTGAGACAGGCTCTTTTTTTTAATTCAACCGGTTATTGCATTTGCGTGGAAAACTTATCAGTTATGGACAGTTTTCTGCCTGGTTTATGCTTTTTGTTCCGGTTCCGGATCGGATGGTTTCACCGGATTGACAGGTTCGCTTTCGACTGGCTTCTCACTGACCATCTTTTCAGTAATATCTTTGCGGAGTTTGGCAACCAGCGGGTTAACGTTGCCTGCGGTGTTCTTGTCATCAATATCCATCTTATCGGAAAGCAGCAGAGCCAACAGACCTTGCATGATGTTTGAACTCACGCCGCCTTCTTGACCATCGCCGCCGCCAGTAATAACGGTCCGTGGAACGACTGCCACCCCGGATTTTTCAACGGCTTCTGAAAAGCGGGTAAGTACCTGTGAAGTTACCTGGTACTTTGCACCACCGTAGGCACGAACCTGTTCTTCGGTTGCAATAGCCTGGGCGATACCGGTACGGGCGATTCTTTCGGCATCTGCTTCGGCAAGGGTTTTAACCGTCGCCGCTTGCTGAATAGCATTTTGAAATGCCGCTTTTCCTTTATTGGATTGAACCGTAATATCAATTTCAGATGCGGTCAGGGCAGATTGCTGTTCAGCTCTTGCCTGTGCTTCTTTAAGTTCACGTTCCTTGGTTGAAGCTATTTGCTGTTTGCTGTATGTTTCAACTTTTTCCTGCGCAATCTGACGATCCCGCAGCTGGTTCAGAATGGTTTCAATCTGTTTGTCATCGGCGATGGCAGATGGGGTGCCGATGAGAACCTCTTCCATTTCCAGATTGTAATGTTCAAACTTGGCCTTCATTTCTGATCCTGCAAGATTCTGGATTTCACTTCTACCCTGGATAAGTTGAATCAAAGTTCGGGTCTGCCCCACGTTCTTGAAGTAAGCGGCAACCATCGGATCTAGGGTCTGTTCGACCAGCTTTTTGACATCACCGAAGCGCTGCACAACCAGGGGAGCTTTTTTATAATCAATGTGGATGACCACGGATAAAGGCAAGGAAGGCTCAAAAGCATCTTTGGTGATCAGCGATACTTCTGCCAAATTTTCATCCAAATTATGTGAACCTTTTTCATTGTGGATCCACTTTAAAATGATGTTGGTAGTAGGAACGGAGACAACCTTACCTGCATAGGTATTGAAGGCATATTTGCCCGGCAGTAAAGGCTCTGCCCAGACACCGCGGCTATCCTTTGTGACCAGTTCACCATGTTTATAGTCAGCACCGGATGTATCCTCACCCTTTTTGCCCGTATAACTAACAACAACACCTACAAAACCGACTTCGATGATGGTTTTATTGATAAAATCCACGGTCGCGAACAGGCGGTTGATATAATACGTACCTTCGACCAATACCTGCAATTGGCGACCGCGCATACCCTTTGCCAGCAAGAACTTATCCGGGTTTTGGAAGCTATTGTGGTATTTATCGGTTTCGCCGGGATCATTTCCAACGATGGGTGCGATAATTTCATCCGTGGGCAGGGAAGCGCCATCATGGACGGTTACAATGCCAACCAAATCTTCATCGTCACGTATCACGATGGGGGAATAACCTTTACGGTCATTAATCACTGCACCCATGTTTGCGATGACACTTTTATCGTCACTGCTTAGGCTAAGGCTGTAAACCTTTTCTTCAGTAAAAACAATAAATTGAACAAGATTGATGGCATAGGTACCTTCACGGAGGATCAAACGCTGTGGACCACGCTGCCCGCCATTCATCAAGAAATTCCTGACATCCTGAAAATTATTTGCCGTTAAATTGCAGGCTAACGTCTGATCTGCAGGCAAGTTAACGCCATCACGAGCGAACACATAGCCGATTTTTCCTTGGGAGATGGTTACCAGGGGAACGCGATGTACAACGTACATCACTGGAATCAGAAAATGCAGTCCGCCACGGAGCAAATCCGGTTGGAAGCCCGCCTCACCTTCAAGCGCGATAAACCCTTTTTTTAACCGTTTTCCGCCGAATCGTTTTTCAACAATGCCAACACTATTATTGGGGATGAATTTTATGGATGCTAAAACAAACCAAACCGGGAAAATTACCCACCAAAACTTTAAAATATTAAATTATGAGACTCATTTTATTTTTTTTCCTTTCATAAAAAGTAAATGCTGTTTGCGCATCGAAGGGCAGGTATGATCGATCGATGCAAAAAGTTTGGAACATGCCTGGTATGGGAATTGGTAAAAATTTCAGATCGGAATCGCCATATCCCCCCATTTTTTTTATAAAAAAAATTCTTCACAGTTCCATAAAAATTTTGTTTATGAAGGGATATTTTTCACATTGATTCTCTCGATAACCAGCGCCATACTTCAAATTTTGATCCTGTCCATGCGATATTCAACGATTACTTATTATTATCTTTTCCTATTAAGTGGATACACTCAAACCTATTTCATCGACAGTTAATTTACGTTTTTTACGCACAAAGGTTTCCATTAGTTTATTCATTTCGTGAAGTTGAGAGCAGTAGGTTTGGTCATACGAAATGGTGCATTTCTTTGGATTGAATTATTTGACCGGGTGTCTTGTCGGATGGCGGATTGATACCACCCGTAGAATTTCATTTCCGAACACAATTCATTCCAAAAATGTTCTTGATACAAAGCAAAATTTCGTGTAAAGACAATCAACTGCACCGGAAACAGGCCATTCACTTTTATGAATTTGGGTAACAAAAAACCGACATCAAGAGGCTGCCGGTTTAATCGATTGAAAATTATTGGATTGTCAATCCTATTCTTTAATCAAATCGCTTCTTAATGCATGTCCTGGCGCAGGGCTTCGATGCCATTACGAACTTGTCCCAATGATTTCGAAAGCTCATTTTCCAGCTTGATCAAAGTATCCAAAACATACGCATCTGCTTCGCGTTTGGTCTGTTCACATTCAAGGTTGGCTTGTTGAATGAGTTGATCGCTGCGAGCTTTTGCTGCTTCCACGATCGCATCACGATCAATAACCTGTTCACTTTTTTCTTTAGCCAAAAGCAGTGTTCGGTTGCCTTCTTCCTGCGCTTGTGCTAAGATCCGATCCCTTTGAGCCAATAATTGTTGCGCTTTACGTATGGCCTCCGGGATGGAAACACGCATTTGATCGATGATATCCAGCATCCGGTCTTCATTCACAACTACACTATGGGTAAAAGGAACTGAACGGCTTTCGTTAAATAGTTCCTCTAAACGATCGACTAGATGCAATATGTCCATTTATCCTCCCGCGGGTACCAATTCATTCATTAATGCTTTTTAAACATATTACTATAAAATATACACTATTTTAACCAGGAACGCTAATCACGTAATGAAGTCATTGAATTATTTTTTAGATTTTCATCCATGCCGGAATAGCGGCTCATTAATGCTTCGGCAACATAGGGAGGGACCATGGAGCTAATATTCCCATTCAAGGAAGCAATTTCTCGCACTGTGGTTGAGGAGAGAAACATATGGTCTTCACTGGTGATCAAGGGCACTGTTTCCACATCGGATGCAAGGCGATGATTTGCCAAGGCCATGCGAAATTCATGTTCGAAATCCGAAAATACACGCAGCCCCCGAACAATAACCTGGGCTTCGATTTTTCTGCAAAATTCAACCGTTAACCCGGAGTATCCCATAATTCTAATATTTTTATTCTCAGCGAAGGCTTTTTGAACCAGTAGAATCCGTTCTTCAGGGTTGAACAGTGAGTTCTTTAATGTTTTATCATAAACGGCAATAATTAATTCATCAAACAAGCGGGATGCTCTTGTAGCGATATCGATATGTCCATAATGGATAGGATCAAAGGATCCTGGAAAAACTGCTCGTACCATTAACTGATGTCTCCTCTTTCCATCCTGCCAAAAAATATGACAGATTTTGTTAAGTTCTTTATGCTGCGGCGATGTCAGGTCGGGATCCTGCTCAAATACTTTTTTGGCGAGATTACGAGCCTTTTCAATGAGACGAACATCCGTGATGTCACCAAATTTCAAATCGGTAAAGCCGGATTGGCGGGTGCCAAGAAATGACCCCGGACCGCGTTGTTGTAAGTCTTTTTCTGCCAGGATAAAGCCGTCATTGGTTTCGGACATGGCTTTTAATCGTTCATTTTCCATGGCATCATCGGTTTCGGGGATCAGCAGACAGAAGGATTGTTGATCTCCACGACCAACCCTGCCACGGAATTGATGCAGCTGGGCCAGCCCAAAGCGATTGGCACCTTCAACCAGCATCACCGTTGCATTTGGCACGTCAACCCCTACTTCAACTACCGAAGTTGAAATCAGAATATCAATTTCTCCATGGTTAAAGGACTGCATTACTTCGTCTTTTTCGGAGGGTTTCATCCGACCGTGCAGGAGACCTAGATCGGAAATTGGAAAAAACCTCATGCTGCAGCTTCTCAAATTCATCCACAGCGGCTTTATTTTCCTGGGTATCATCGTCGTGCTCTCCACGAGTGGATAGATGATAAAAGCCTGATTTACCTTCCCGGGCATGTTTGATAATAAATTGATGGCCGCGATTTCTTTCCAATTGGGGAGAGGATGAAGGTTTCAATGGGTTGACGTCCTGCCGGCATTTCATCCATTACAGAAAGATCAAGGTCACCATAAACCGTCAGTGCCAGGGAACGTGGAATGGGTGTGGCTGTCATGACAAGCAAATGTGGGTTATGGCCTTTTTCGCGCAAAATTGCACGTTGCTGAACACCAAAGCGGTGTTGTTCGTCGACAACCACAAATTGGAGATTTTGGAATTTTACCGGATCTTCCAATAAAGCATGCGTTCCGATGAGGATTTTTATAGTGCCGTTTTCCAAATGCTCAGCCGATTTGCCGTTCTTTTTCAGGAGTGCTTCCTATCAGAAGGGCAACCTCTTCAGGTTCCAGCATACCATTGGGGTTTTCTTCGCTTTTAACCAAAAGCCGGGTGGATGCTACGGTAATGTTGCTCTGCGAGGATACTGGTTGGAGCCATAACAGCTGACTGAACATTATGTATGGACAAAGATCATGGCAGAGCCAAAAAAGCCACAATCGTTTTACCGGATCCAACATCGCCTTGAATCAGGCGGTTCATTGGATGACCGCTCTTTAGATCATCGCTGAATATCCTGAAGGGCTTTTTCCTGGGCATTGGTTAGTTGGTATGGTAAAAATTCCGAAGCTTGCTCCAGCCATTCATCACGGTACAGAGTATGTTGCCGCTTCCTGCGCTTGCCAGTTTCTTTTTTGACTTAGTACACCCAATTGCATCAGGAAAATTTCATCAAAAGCCAGGCGATATTTTGCCACATGCAAGCGGTCCATGGAATCCGGAAAATGAATCTGTACCAGGGCTTCCTGTAGCGGATAAATCTCCGCTTCCTGACGAATTTGCTGTGGAAGGTGATCAAAGACTCGAGGTGCCCAATACATGACAGTCTGATGCATGACACGGCGAATCCATTTTTGGGTAATTTTTTCTGTCAGCGGATAAATCGGTACAATGCGATTGGTGTGTAAATGTTCCTGTTCAAGCAGTTCGCAATCCGGGTTGCTGATCATCAATCTGCCCAAGATACATATCCAATTTTCCGGAAATGACCAGTTGAGTACCCACAGGAAAATTTTTTTCAATCCAGGGTTGATTGAACCAGGTCAATCGTAGGAAACCGGTACCATCGGTAACAACTGCTTCGGTCAATTTCATCTGTCCACCGCGGATGGGTCGGGTGGTAATGGAATGGACCGCAGCAATGACGGTGATTTCATCCTTGATATGCGAGTACGGTTGATTGTTTTTAATTCACTGTAATCATCATATCGACGGGGCATATAATAAAGTAAATCACCCAGATGTATACAGCCCAATTTTCTTCAAAGACTGGAAATATTGGCTGCCAACACCTTGAATTACATCTAATGGGGCATTCAATCCCGGTATTGGGGTAACATTTGAGATGGAAACTGTTTGTTTGGGGACAGTTGGGTTTTCGGGTACCTTTCTTCTGGCTGGCTCACTAATGGTCGTGGAGACCGGCGCTGCGGCTGGGAGGGGCAACCGAATTATCTTTTTGGAGTTGAGTTCTGTTGGGATAAATCTGCCAATAGGTCATTTAGTAATGTTCTCCCTGTCTGCAGCATCAAATGAAGCGTATTCAATAAGCTTTTTTCGGACACTGGATAATAAAATCCTCACTCAAGGTTTCTGAATGAGCTTCTTTTTCCCAAGAAGGAAGAATTTTATCCAACCCTCCGACAACGGCTCGGTTGTCATATTTACGTTCAATTTCAAGTTTAAAAAACTTTTTTAATTTTTCAATGGAAGATGACATAGCATAATTTTACCGCATTCTTCAAAAGAGCGATAATTTCCTCTTGGTAGATTTTTAATTCTACTTTTCCAAATCAATGATCTGATTCGACGACGATTAACCCCATACTATTTGGCCCCAGTAACGTTGCTAATGGCAGGTTAATGGCATGTTCTGTAAAGGGCGTTTGGGAATAGACTTCCTGAACAAATTCTCGTAGCATGCGTGCTTCCTGTGTGATTGGGTGGTGAACTTTGTACAAGGGCGATATGTTGGAGATCAATAAATTCTTCAATAAATTCTTGAAAATAGAGTGCACTTTGTCGATGCGATTTTACTTTTTCAAGGGGCGTGAGGACACCGTCTTCCAGGGAAAAGAGTGGGTATAATTCCAACATTTCCGTGATGGTGGCTTGGGTGAAATCAACAAATCCATTGGACTCTAGATAGGACAGTCCAGGCACACTGAGTACAGTGTACGTATGTTTGACCAAATTCCGCGCCATACGATCCACTTCCCCATGAACTGGCTCCATTATGAATCGCTTCGGCTATGGATTGAACCAAAATGCCCAAGCCGACGGATGTGGTTTGGGAGTCAATTAATTGAATATTGATACTGTTTCGTAAGGAATCAGCGGCTATTTTTGCGTTTCGAAAACAATCACTGATGTGGGAGGAAATAAATACGCCTAAAATCTCATTGTAATTTTTTCCCAGATTGCCAAATATTGTATGAAAATCCTGGACTGTAGGGGGTAGCAAATGAGGTTTGAAGACCTCATTTGCTGTTAAGGGTAAAGCATTCGTTTTTGGTAAATTGCCATTATTATGGATCGCCCCGTTGATCGAAATTCCAAGATCAATTACATTAATAATTTCCATCCCTGGAAAGCATGGGCGAGGAAATTGAGCGGAATTGTCTGTCAGGATGCAAATTGAACTCATAGGTTTACTATTCTATCGCGATGATGAATTGATAATGGGGTTGACCACCTTCATGTAGTTCAATTTCATGAGAAGGGTATTGAAGGCGAATTTCGATCAACAATTTTATTTACTTCGTTCTTGGTAATATTATTTCCATAGAACAGGGTAATTCGTTCGCGATCATTTGTCTCTGCAATTTCCAACAACTTCCAGACAAGCATCCAACAAGGATTTACTGGAGTTTACCAGCTTACCATTGAGCAATGCGATGCACTTCGCCTTTATGAACCTGGACGCCATTAATGTCCACTGAGCGGGTGGCAATTGTGATTTCACCGGTTTCCACTTCGTCAAGGGATTCCTGCATTTCTTCCACAATCTTGTCAAAATCTCCATCCGGGATGAGTCGCAGCATGGCATTCAGCCCCTGGGGAATGTTGGTGGTGGGAATCACTGCTACTTTTTTGACCGTGATCTTTGCGGCAGCTTGCGCAGCCATCAGGATATTTTTATTGTTAGGCAGAATAATAATCTTATCCGTGGGCAGATTTTCAAATGCACTGAGAATGTCTTTGGTGCTGGGGTTCATCGTCTGACCACCTTCGGTGATCGCAGCGACACCCAGACTGGCAAAAATACGTGAGATCCCAGGACCGGGCGAGATGGCAACTACCGCAATTTCACCTGGTTCGATGGCAGCCAGGTGCAGTTTCTTTTGCCCTGTGCTGGTTTTTTTCTCATCTTCCATTTGAGCTATCAGATTTTCGATATAAACTTTTTGAACAACGCCCTGATCCATGGTGCAATCGATGGGTTTATATCGATTTTCCAGCGGAACATGGATATGCATGCGATACATGCCGTCGCCTTCACCAACCTGAATGGAAGTACCAATCTCGGTCAGGAGGGTGTAGTAATTTTCCAAATTGAAGGATTGATCGGGTCTAAAATCAATCACTACTTCATAATCCTGTCCGGGTTCTATGGTTTCCATGGCATCATCCAAATTCATAGCGGATAGAGGTTGAACGGTAAATTCTGCTGTTTCCAGCGATTGATTATTGATATATCGAAGCATCCCTTCCAAAATAAAGAAAAGACCCTTTCCGCCTGAATCAACCACGCCGGCTTTCTTGAGGATTGGTAATAATTCAGGTGTGTTCTTCACTGAAACATCTGCTGCCTCGACAGCAATCGAAAGGAGTTCAGCCAGTGTCGTTACAGTCGGCGCCATTTCAGTAACCTTGATGGCGATATCTTTGGCCACTGTCAGGATGGTTCCCTCGACAGGTCTTACAACCCCTTTGTAGGCAGTCTTGCTGGCTTCTTCGAAGGCTTTGGCTAATAAGGAAACATTCATTGTATCCAGGTTATCCAGCGCTCTGGCAAAACCTCTCCATAACTGGGAAAGAATTACCCCGGAATTGCCTCTAGCGCCGATTAAAGCACCCTGAGCTACGCCGTGTGCAATCTTACCGATATTATTTTCACCCGAAGCGGCGATTTCATCATATGCCGCTTGCATTGTAAGGAGCATATTAGTTCCGGTATCCCCATCAGGAACAGGAAAGACATTTAAAGCATTCACATTCGCATGATTTGTTTTTAACCATGTCATACCGGCAACAACAAGTTCTTTAAATCTCTGCCCATTAATTTGCGTTGGGCCAGTTTCACTCTTGTTTAGATGGGGGTCTTGATTTTTCACATCACTAGACATAATGCTCCTACTTCCTGATTTGGTAATTAAAACCAAAAATGTAAAATAATAAATTATTTAAAACAAATTAATAAAATCAATCAGGATCACTGATCCGTAAACCTCGTACATTAACATTGACTTGAGCCACCGGGATGCCAAGAATTTTTTCAACCTGATACCGGATTTGGTCAGCAATGCTTTCCGCCACCGTAGTAATCCGGGTGCCGTATTCAACAATGATGTACAAATTAATTTTAATTTCCTGCCCATTGTATTGAACATCAACGCCAAGGGAAGGGTCTTTCACTAGAACTTGAGCTAATCCTTCAGCCAAATTTTTTGCTGCTAATCCAACTACTCCATAGGATTCCAATGCGGAATGATATGCAATGGAAGCAATGGCACGGTGGGAGACAGATATCTTTCCCAGTAAATTTGATCCTTCGTTCATATTTATTAACCCTTTTTTCTCATGAGCTGTCTTGAGTTTCACATAAGTATATGGTAGAATTTGCTCGATACGCTAACTATCTCTGGTAGTAATTATATTACGGAAAGGAAAAATGTGATGGCTAAGTGCGAAGCATGTGGCAAAGGTACTACATTTGGTCATAATCGGAGCTTCTCCCAACGGGCGACGAATCGAGCCTTCAAACCAAATTTGCAAAAAATTTCTGTTTTTGAGAATGGTAAGAAGGTAAGAAAAGTTTTATGTGCAAAATGCATTCGAACGATGGTGAAAGGTTCATAGCGATTATCCTCTTTAGATCCTTTGTTAATCAGAAATTGCGACTTTGATGTCGCGATTTTTGTTTAACCCCATAACCTTACGAAGATCCTGTATACCTTCCTTAATACCCTGGGGATGACCAAAAATTGCCGTTGCTGCAACAAAGACATTTGCGCCGGCTTGCAGCGCCTCAGGCAGTGTTTGGGAATTGATCCCACCATCCACCTGAAGATCAATCGCAGGATTGGCATCCTCGATCATTTTGCGAAGCATTTTTACCTTTGGAAGCATTTCAGGCATGAAAGTTTGCCCGGAAAAACCAGGGTTTACTGTCATTACCAAAAGAAGATCAACAAAAGGCAAGACGCTCTCTACCGCGGAAGCGGGAGTGCTGGGATTTAAAACAACACCGGTACGAACACCTGCGTCGCGGATGACCTGAAGAGTTCTGACCAGATTGGGATTATTTTCAATATGAAGGCTCAGTCTGGATGCGCCCGCTTCCATGAAAGATTCCACATGATTTTCGGGATTTTGGATCATCAAGTGCACGTCCAGTGGCAAAGTGGTCAAACGACGGCAAGTCTGAACAATAAATGGCCCCATAGAGATATTGGGTACAAAAAGACCATCCATGACATCGATATGCAACCAATCACATCCGGCTGTTTCCGTTTGGGCGATTTGATCAGCTAGCTGGGCAAAATCCGCGGATAAAATAGAAGCGGAAATTTTAGTTGGATTCATGATATGGTTCCTGTAATAGTAGTTAGAATATAGTTTTAATCCGCAGCCAGACAAATAACCAAAATGGTATTAACCCACCCGTAAGCAGGAAAGCAAACAAACCCAACAGGATGGTCAGCCAATCAATAGGCTGGGCAGATTGTTCTTCGCTTTCTGCTAATGATAACCCTCCCATGGGTAAATCGATCCTATGTTTAGCATCCAATCGCGAATTTCTTGGTACAGGTGACCACTTTTCGGCTTGCGGAAGTACAGGTGGCGCACTATTTATTTCGGGTTTTGGAACAGGGTAGGAAGGTGGGGTGGGGAGTGTGGAAGGTGCAGCTCCTGAAATTGTTTTTAAACCAGTAGCAGCAGCCGTTTCCTTTTCGAGCAGGGCGGATAAAATTCTCGCAAGCTGATCAGCTGTGCGATAGCGAGCGGAAGGTTCTTTAGATAATACTTTTAAAACGATTTGGTCCAATTCATTGGGAATCGCAGCATTATAGGATTTGGGATGTGGCGGTATGTCTTCGCGATGCATGCGGGCAAGTTCCGAAGAATCGGAACTGACAAATGGCAGTTTCCCTGTAAGCAGTTCAAACAAGATAACGCCTAGAGCGTAAACATCCGAAGCCATTGTGGGAGAATAACCGGCTGCTTGTTCAGGAGAGAAGTATTGCGGGGATCCCCAAACGACCTGATGGCGCTCATCGGGTGAGATGGTGGAGAGGGCGCGAGCAATACCAAAATCCGTGATTTTAACGCGTCCCGCTTCAGTGACGAGAATATTTTGAGGTTTCAGATCGCAATGAATAATACCGGCTCTATGCGCGTAGCCAATACTGGAGGCGGATTGAATGATATAAGGAAGCGCTTGAAGGATGGGCATCGGACTTTGCTGCTTGATGATTGTTTTTAAGGTCGTACCGTGGACATATTCCATAACCATAAACAAACGATCCTGGTCAATACCAAAATCATAGACGGTTACGATATTTTTATGGGAGAGGTTGGCTGCGGATTTTGCCTCAGTTCTGAATTGTTCTACAAAATTGTAATCTTTGGATAATTCAAGTTTGAGAATTTTTATGGCTACCGTACGTTCGAGTAATGTATCAAAGCCTTTATAAACAATAGCCATTCCTCCAGCGCCAATTGCCTGCTGGAGTTGATAGCGATTATTCAGCCAAATTGTTGAATCTTGCATCGTTTGCGCCATAAGTTGGTATGATTATAACATACGGAATTCTTCAAGCTGAATATAAAAATGATCTTTGTTTTCCATTATAATTAGAATGATATTTTAAATTAGGACAACTGTGAACTTAATATGCAACACCATGGAAATCATCGGAATGTTATTATTGGCAGCATTTTAATATCGATCGTCATATGTCTAGGTTTGGGCATTACGCTTACTTTACTCAGCTCCGCAACCAGGGGAAATGAGAATGAAAAGCCTGCCAAACTTGGTATTGTGCCATATATTGCGCCAACGAGCACAGTATCAATGACGGCAACATCGATTCTGCCAACGCCAGAAATCATCGATGGAATTCAGGTTGGATCCGTAGTTCAAATATTTGGAACAGAAGGGGTGGGTTTAAAACTTCGACGGAGCGCAGGCATTCTTGCGGAGCAAATCTCCGTTGCATTGGATTCCGAGGTTTATGAAGTAACCGACGGTCCAATTGTTGCTGATGATTATATTTGGTGGCAATTGACCTCCCCATATGATACCCAGCGAAGCGGTTGGGCTGTTTCCCAGTATTTAACACCCATTCAATAACAGCCTCATAACAGAAGGTACTTGTGATTCCGATAAAAATTAATGCGCAAAAGAAAGACAGCCTGCTTCATATAGAATGGGATGATGGGCATATGAGCCAGTATACTTTTTTACTGCTGCGTGCGGCCTGTCCCTGTGCTGAGTGTAGAGGTGGGCATGATAATATGCATTCCGAACCAACCCCAGAGATGTTCTCCTTTCAATTGCCAGATTCGCCTGCTATTCATTTGGAAACCATTTCTCAAATTGGCAGTTATGGCTTAAGCATACTCTGGCAGGATGGGCATCAACATGGCATTTATAGTTGGCATTACTTACGAAAACTTTGTCCATGCGAAACCTGCAGGATAGATAAGTAAAAAAAATTGCAAATATAAATTTGCAAGCTTATAATAAAGCATCGGAAGTACGGCAAGGAGGGAAGTCTGAGTAAGTCTAGCTCTGTTCAAGATAAAAGTGCTCAAAGCACCCAGGAAAATCAATTAACGCCTGGTGCGATATTAATTGACCGCTATCTGATTCACGATGTTATTGGCGTCGGTGGCATGGGTTCTGTTTACCTTGCCCGGGATTTGCATTTTAAAAGCGTTGAAAAACTGGTTGCCGTAAAGGAAATGATCAACCAAGCTCCGGACCCTTTGATACGCCAGACGATTGTGGAAAATTTTGAACGGGAAGCGAATATTTTAGTTACTCTTACCCATCCTTCTATTCCTGATATCTTTGATTATTTTACCCATGAACAACGGTCTTACCTTGTTTTGGAATACATTCAAGGTCGGGATATGGAAAAAATTCTCAATGATGCCAAAGGGTTTCTGCCAGAAGATCAAATCCTTGCCTGGTCATTGGAATTATGCGATGTGTTGGATTATTTGCATAACCATACGCCTGAACCCATTATCTTCCGGGATATTAAACCTTCCAATATTATGATCAATAAGGAAAATCATTTGATCCTGGTAGATTTCGGTATTGCGAAGGTTTTTCGAGCAGGGCAAAAAGGTACCATGATTGGTACGGAAGGCTACTCTCCGCCAGAGCAATATCGGGGAGAATCATCACCGCCTGGTGATGTTTACGCTTTTGGGGCTACCCTACATCATTTGTTGACCTTAATTGATCCGCGTATGGAAACTCCTTTTACATTTTCAGAGCGGCCGATACGGAAAATCAATCCCAGTGTCTCCATCGAACTTGAGGCAGTAGTTAATACAGCATTGCAATATAATCCACAGGATCGTTTTCCAAGTGCCCGGGCGATGAAAGAAGCCTTGATTATGGTGGCCAGAAAGACCGGCGCTTTAAATTCTGCATCCTTACGCAGCGCGCCATTTTCAAGTGAGCAGGGGATCAAACCCTTGTGGGTTTTTGAATGTGAAGATGAAATTCGCGGTACACCGATTTATGATCGCGGCGTAGTATATATCGGCGCCTATGATCATAATATTTATGCTGTGGATGCCAGCAGCGGCGGATTTTTATGGAAATATCCTACCGACGGCGGCATTGTAGGCAGACCGCTTTTATTCGATGGCATGGTTTACATTGGTTCAGAAGATGGAAATTTATATGCCATCTCAGCCCGTACTGGTAAATTGACTTGGAAATATGCCACAAAATCACCCATACGAAGTTCACCACAATGCACAGAAGGCCATATCCTGATTGGCTCTGATGACGGTTATTTACATGCAGTGAATCTGAATACTGCCAATGCAACCTGGAAATTTGATGCCGGCGATGCAGTTCGCTCGACACCGTTTTTTACCCGGGAATATATTTATCTGGGTTGTGAAAGCGGCGAATTTTTCTGCATGGACTTCCGCGGTCAAATCCGTTGGCGATATCGTTCCAAACGTGCAGTTACTTCATCTCCTGTGGTCGCAGATGGTTTGGTTTTCTTTGGCTCAGTGGATTCATCATTTTACGCATTAGATGCCAAATCTGGCTGGTCAATCTGGCGATTCCGCATGGGGAAAGGTTCAGTATCTAATCCCTGTGTATTCGATCACATGGTTTATTTCGGTTCCGCAGATGGCAATATCTATTGTGTGGATACAGCAAACGCGAGAGAAATTTGGCGTTTTCGTACAGAGCATCAAGTCAGTGGTTCGCCTGTTGTACATAAAGATTCGCTCTATTGCGGCTCTGCAGATGGCTATTTGTATTGCATCGAGTCCAAGACTGGGCGATTAAAATGGAAATATCTAACCAATGGTCCCATTACTGGGACGCCGGTAATCTCAAACGATGTGATTTATTTTGGATCATTCGATCATAATTTATATGCATTATTGGCCTGAGCCCATAGCCGATAATTGTGAGAGGAAATACGACAGTGTTTCAATTAATGAATAAAATTTTTCGTAGAGGTCAGTCCTCATCCATAGAAGTAAAGACGGTCCCTTTAACGGAAGACCTAAATCAATCAGGTAAGAAAAATGATTTATTTTGTCCTCCGCAGTTAAGTGTTGGGAGTGCCCAGTCAATTGGTAAACAAAGGGATCATAATGAGGATGCTTTATTTAGTCTAAATATTATGAAATCCGATGAAAAATCAGATACCCCCTTTGGAATTTTTATTGTCGCAGATGGGATGGGCGGACATCAGCATGGAGAAGTTGCCAGCAGCTCAGCCATGCGGGCAATGTCAGAATACCTGATTAAGAAAATCTACTCTCCTTTGATGGGCACGCGGCCTGAAGCACTAGATGAACCCCTTCAAGAGATCATGGAGTATGGCATTAATGAGGCACAACAGGCAGTCTTGAGAAATGCCCCAGGCGGAGGTACAACAATCACGGCTGCCATCATCATTGATGAACAATTGACCATTGCCCATGTGGGCGATAGCCGTGCCTATTTGATGACCCCAGGTGGGCAAATGAAGGCCATCTCCCAGGATCATTCTTTGGTGCAGCGCTTGATTGATTTGGGGCAATTAACCGAGGAAGAAGCAGCTGTACATCCTCAACGAAATGTCCTTTATCGTGCTCTTGGTCAGATGGAACCCTTTCACCCGGATGTTCGAACCTTCACTTTTCCCAATAATGGTATTTTGCTTTTATGCAGTGACGGTTTATGGGGTGTCATCTCTGAAGCAACCATCTTTGATCTTGTGATGCAAAATGAGAATCCGACCACAGCCTGTAGAAAATTAGTGGATGCTGCGAACGATGCTGGCGGCCCAGATAATATTAGCGTTATTATCGTCAAGAGAGTTAAATAACATCAGGTTCGTTTTTATTTGGTACAGGGTATGGGTATAGTCGCCGATTATTACGCTTTATTAAATCTCCCCCAAGATGCATCCAACGAAGAAGTTAGAGATGCATATTTTAAGGCTGCAAGAAGGTATCACCCGGATGCAAACCCTGATCCATTTGTGCGTGAGAGATTTATTCAAATACAACAAGCGTATGAAATATTATCCAACCCGCGTCAACGCTCGAAATATGATCTGGCCTTAGTGGAGAGTTTTATTCTCCCGGATATTTCAATCGACGTAAAAAATTCCAGATCCATTATTCCAAAACTTAACGAAGAACAACTTTTTTATTCATTGATTGAAATTCGCTGTGCTTCCAAGTTTGAGGTTTCAAAGAGGGCCCCCTTTTTTCTCTGCCTGGTCATTGATACTTCCACCTCGATGGGTGGAAAACGATTAGAGATGGTTAAAGCTAATCTTATCAATGTTATGGCGGAATTAAATCCGGATGACAAAATTTGTTTGATTTCCTTTAATGATCGTGCTGAAATTATTCTTGATCCAATTCAGAAATCGGAAGTCTTGAATTTGGATCAATATGTACATCTTCTTTCACCAAAAGGAGGCACGGAACTCTATCAAGGCTTGTTAAAAGGTTTCCGCACCATTCTTGAACATGGGAAATCTTATATTTCAAAGCATATTATCTTGATGACGGATGGCCATACCTATGGTGATGAAGAGGCTGCCATTGTCCTATCAAAGGAAGCCGAAGAACATGGCGTGGTCATAAATGCATTTGGATTTGGTGACGAATGGAATGATAATTTTTTAGACAAGATCACTTCCAATACAGGAGGGAACGCAACCTATGTTCGCCATTCTGATGATCTAAAGAAATATCTCGAACAAAAAGTTCAAGTCTATGGTAAATTATATGCCAACAAGATTATTTATCAGTTTTATAAAGATCCATTCGTTGAATTGAGATATGCATTCCGGATTCACCCTGATATTACCCCTTTATCCTGCTCGGATGGTTTACATTTTGGCAATTTGCAATATAATGGTAATTTGAAGGTGTTTCTTGAATATGCCATCAGACCACTGGATAGTGACAAGAAAGGCCTGAGAATTTCCAGTGGACGATTAAAAATGAACATTGCGAATGTGGAGCGTGAAGCAGAAATGTTCCTGAAGATCAATCTCGCTGTCTCGGAGAAAAGGTTTTCTGAAGCGCCCCCAGCTGCCATCGTTGATGCAATGTCCAAATTGATGTTATATCGCATGCAAGAGAAAGCCAGAGATGAAATCAAAAATGGACAAATCTCTGAGGGCACGAAACATCTACAACATTTGGCTACTCACTTATTATCACAAGGCAATAGAGAACTTGCTAGAGCCGTATTATTAGAAGCAGAACACATCAATAAAAACAAGAGTTTTAGTGAGGAAGGCGACAAACGCATAAAATATGCAACGCGATCCTTGCTACTGCCATCAAGTTTGGAGTAAAATAAAATTATGACACTATGTCCCAATTGCCATCACAGAGAAATAGCAGGTGCACTATTTTGTTCGGAATGCGGTGCACAATTAGTTTCGGCTTCGGAGCATTACACAACGCAAAATCTTCAAAACGGAACTGCTGATTTATACGATGAGATGGACCAACAAGAGCCGCGAAAAACGGACAAACCATCTGATCTCTTTGTCAGTAGTATCGAGGGTGGTATTTCCTTGCAAATGTTGGATACCGGCCAGGTTTTGCAATTGGCAGATCGAAAAGATTTTACTCTTGGACGTATTGCCGAAGGCCAGCCAATTTTGCCTGATGTAGATCTTTCTCAATATGATGCCTATACTTTAGGCGTCTCACGACTACATGCGGCATTAAAAATTATTGATCGCAGAGTTTTTATCTCCGATCTCGGTTCTTCCAATGGAACCAGAATCAATAACAAAAAACTGGAATCACAGATAGACTTTCCCTTGAAACATGGGGATGTTATTGCACTGGGTAAATTAAAAATAAAATTGCAGCTTCATAAATAACAGGATAATCATGCCAAAAGTAATTGTGCATATTAACAACGAAGACCCAGTGATTGGTGAAATGGATGAGTTGCCTTCAGAACAAGCCAACATTATTTTAGTAAAGAATCCAACCAAGAAGGATGGAAAAGATCTGCATTATCTCGAGCCTAATGTAACGAACGTTATTTGGCCGATTTATCGCATAAATTTCATTGAAGTTCTATCCACTGATACGGAAGACGAAATCATCTCTTTTGTCCGCGAATAGGTGAATACAAATGGATGAACAGTTCAAAAATCGAGTCATTCTCGTTGTAGATGATGAAGAACGGATGGCGCGATTTATTCGATTAAATTTGGAGCACGACGGTTTTCAGGTTATCGAAGCGTATAACGGCATGGATGCGATTCAACAGATTCGGGAAAAAATGCCTGATCTTGTATTGCTGGATGTCATGCTGCCGGATATGGACGGTTTCGAAGTTCTGAAAATGGTAAGAGAAGTCAGCGCTATTCCTGTGATTATGCTGACTGCTAAAGGGGAAGAAGATGATCGGGTTCGCGGACTCGAATTAGGGGCGGATGACTACGTAACCAAGCCTTTCTCCCCGCGGGAAATGGTCAGCCGAATTCGGGCAGTCCTGCGTCGAAATGAAGCTGCTGCTGCTTCTGTTCATACCCATGGGCTGATCCAGGTTGACGATCATCTAAAGTTGGATTTCAGCCGGCGTGAAGTATGGGTGGCTGGCGAATTGATCAAATTGCGTCCAACAGAATATCGCTTGTTGTATCATCTGGTACAAAATGCCGGTTGGGTGATGACGTATGATCAGTTGCTCTCTAAAGTTTGGGGCTATGAATATCGGGATGAACCGCATTATGTGCGTTTATATATCAATTACTTACGCCAAAAATTAGAAGAAGATCCGGCAAATCCGAAGTATATATTAACAGAGCGTGGCGTTGGATATCGTTTCGTGGATCTCTCCAGGGCATAACAAATTTGTTGATATAAGATTAATAAAACGTTTGTAGAATTTATATGCAAACGTTTTATACTTTAATGGATTAAGTATGGATGAGGTGAACAATGCCACTGTATCGATTTATCTGCCAGGAATGTAAAGAAACCTTCGAACAGCGTCTTGCTGTGACTGAACTGGATCAAAAATGCGTTCAATGTCCTCATGGACACCAGAAGGTACAACGTCTTTTCAGTGCACCGACGATTATCTTTAAAGGCAATGGATGGTACAGCAAAGATCATGCGAAAAGTGGAAAATGACAAGACTAAACTTGTAATTAACCTGATTGTTGGTAAAATCAACTTTAATGGCATGGCGACTAAACAAGTATAGGAGATTTTTATGATAAACGAACCAATTAATGTTACGGATGATGCATTCGAGAAGGCTGTTCTGCAATCTACAGTCCCTGTTATTGTAGATTTTTGGGCGCCCTGGTGTGGACCATGCAAGATGGTGGCTCCAATCCTGGAAAAATTAGCCAAAGATATGGCTGGAAAGTTGGTGGTTGCCAAGGTCAATACAGATGAAAACCAGCAATGGGCGGGTCAATATGGTGTTCAAGGAATTCCCACCATGTTATTCGTATCCGGTGGAAAAATTGTTCATCGGCAGACCGGTGCATTACCCGAATCCATGTTAAGAGATGTTGTCAGCCAGTTCCTTGAGATTTCTGCACAAGGTTAAACAGAAAGAGCTGCATCCAAATAAATGCAGCTCTTTTTTTATTTACGAAGCAATTTATTGTTCGCGTTCCCGAATGATGTTTGCCCCCAATAATTTCAGCTTTTGATCCACATCCTCATACCCGCGGTCAATTTGACCGATATTACGGATGATTGAGGTTCCTTTTGCCGATAATGCTGCCAGCAGTAAGGCCATTCCGGCACGGATATCCGGACTTTCCATTTTCTCTGCATTTAATCTTGTGGGGCCCTGTACGATGCAGCGATGAGGATCGCAGAGGACAATATGGGCGCCCATGGAGGCTAATTTGTCGGTGAAAAACATCCGGCTGGGGTACATCCAGTCATGGAAAAGGATGGTTCCCTGAGATTGCGTAGCCACGACGATGGCGAGACTCATTAAATCGGTTGGGAAAGCAGGCCAGGGCATGACGCTAATTTCCGGAATCACACCGCCTAAATCAGGTTCGATGGTCATGGGTTGATTATTGGGAACGACGATATCCTCCCCATCTTCTTGCCAAAAGACGCCCAGGCGTCCAAAAACTAATTTGATCATATCCAGGTATTGAATCCCTGCATTTTTGATGCGGACTGAACCGTTCGTCAGCGCAGCCGCGCCAACAAAACTGATCACTTCCAGGTAATCCGGGCCGATGGTAAACTCTCCGCCATGCAAGCCATTTACACCTTCAATGTGAAGTGTATTTGAACCAATATTTTCGATCTTTGCACCCAGAATATTTAATAAATTGCAAAGTTCCTGAATATGAGGTTCCGAGGCTGCATTACGAATGACTGATGAACCCTGCGCTGTGGCGCAGGCCATAATGGCATTTTCTGTGGCTGTTACACTGGCTTCGTCCAAAAGTATATCTGCACCAACCAACTTTTTTGCGCTAAAGTGAAAAGTTTTTTCCAATTGGATAGTCGCGCCTAACTTTTCCAGGGCAATGATATGTGTATCCACTCTGCGGCGGCCAATTACATCACCACCGGGTGGTGGCAGGATCAACTCGCCGGTTCTGGCTGTCATTGGGCCGGCTAAGAGAATGGATGCGCGAATTTTTTTACATAATTCAGGGTCCAGATCAGCGGGACGAACGTCCTTTGCGTGAAATTTCCAGGAATGGGTATCTGTTTGAACTACGGAGACGCCAAGACTCTGAATTAAATCCCTCATATTGATCACGTCACGAATATTTGGCATATTGTGCAGGGTGACTGGCTCGTCGGTCAATAAACAGGCAGCCATGAGTGGCAGTGCAGCATTTTTATTGCCTGAGGGTGTCACCTCCCCTGATAGGGGAATGCCGCCTTCAATGATAAATTTTTCCATGAAACCTCCTCCAAGAACTGCTCGGTATTTTTTCGCAGGAAAAACAATGCCCCTAGATGGTGCTATCCAATTATAATATCTTCATGCCCACAGTAAATTTTACCCTGAATTCTGGGGATTGCGTGACTTTGAACTATGTGCAATTGAATCCCCATGAGGAAAAGACTCTTTTCTTTCTTCATGGACTTGGTACAACGCATGAATGTTGGTACCAGCAATTGGAATATTTTGGCGCCAGACAATTTCATGTGGTTGCTATGGATTTACCAGGATTTGGCGGCTCGACAATTCATCAGGGGAAATTTGGGCTTTCGCTGACAACCGATTGCGTCCTTCAGCTTCTGGATTATCTGCATATTCAAAAAACCACGCTAATTGGACATTCAATGGGAGGCCCTATAGCGATCCATTGTTGTTATCAGCATCCCCAGTATTTTGAGCGCTGTATTTTGGTCAGTACGTTCTTTCGCCTAAGACCCACCAGTATTTCTGCGGCTTTGGCATTAGCCAAACGATTTATCTGGGCAAATTTTCAAGATGCAAACCATCAAGCCATATTTATTGCACAGCGGACTTTCCCGGAAGACAATGAGCGTGGGCTGAGAGAGGAATTTGTAAAACAAATTCTTAAAACAAACAAAGATGTTTACAGAAATGCGGTCAATTTAATGGCCAGGATTAATCTACAAAAAGAGGCACGGGCTTTGACCATGCCCGCCTTTGTGTTAACCGGCATGCAGGATCGAACGATTGCACCTCAATTACAGTATGAACTATTCAACCAGATTCCCAACGCTCTTCAACTGGTGTTGAAAGAAGGACGCCACGGTATGATTGTCAATCAGGCTGGCATTATTAACCAAGCGATTGAGGGATTTATGCTATTGGATGGGAATCGGAATCCGACAAAAACTCCATAATTTCAGCATAGCCGGAAATTGGTTTTTGACAGGTATGATTTTCACAATAATATAATGTGGGCTGTCCATTCAAGGGAAGTTTATTTTTGAGTATGTCAGCTGATTGCGGATCAGCACTATGCTGAATTTGATGGGGAATGAATACCCAGTCAGGATGGTAATTTTGATAATATCCGTAGAGTATGCTTTCCGCTTGCTGCCTGTATTCCGGGGGATAGACCAAGACACAGGTTTTCATAGGGGCACTGGCTGCCAACGCATTTTGCAGCCAACAGGCATAGGCTGCCGGATGTTGACGAATTGAACCCGACATATGATTAAGCCAGATTTCGGCTTGCTGCAATGTTTCGGGTTGTTCCTGGATGGCAGAAAGCAGGAGAAGGGCATGTGCAGCTAATGCCATGCCGCTGGGTGTGACCATATCCTGCAAGTCCAAAACCGGACTGATAAGATTTTCCTCTCCCTTTCGATTGGTATAAAGAAAAATTCCATCAGTATCAAATTCCGAGCACATTTTCCTAATCAAATCTTCGGCCAATATCAGCCATTTGGATTGTGGATCGGCCTGGTAAAGGCTGAGCAGGGCAATTGAAAACCCGGCATAATCCTCCAGAAATCCGATTTGATTTCCTTGTCCACTCCGCCAGGAATGATGTAAGAGACCGTCACGATAAAGCTGCTTGTACAAAAAATCCGCATTCTGCCGGGCGGCTTGCAGGTAATCCTCGCGTTGGAAGACCAGCGATGCTTCTACCAATGTCCGTATAACCAGTGAATTCCAGGAAAGAATGATTTTGTCGTCGGTCGCAGGGGGTGTGCGTTTTTTGCGTATAGCAGATAATGTTTTGAGAACCGGTTCGAACTTTTCGGATGTATAGGGTATCCATTGGTGATAGGAAATGGATTGAGGCATTATTTGGGGAATTATTTTTAACAGATGCTGATGATCAAGATGTCCATTTTTTGGCAAATCGATCAGGGACATATAGTTTTCAAGCTCAAAATCACCTGAACCGACCAATTCATTTACTGACCAAAGATAATAAGTGCCTTCCCTGCCATCAGAATCCGCGTCCTGACTGCTATAAAAGCCCCCCTCAGGGCTTAACAGATGATTTAGGATATAGTCTATGGTTTTCTCCGCAACATAGCGAAAATGGGGGTTGTGGGTAAGCTGAAATGCGTGTGTGTAGTTTCCAGCAAGCTGGGCATTGTCATATAACATTTTTTCAAAATGCGGAACAGTCCAGGTGTTATCCGTACTGTAGCGATGGAATCCACCATCGATCAGATCGAAGATTCCCCCAAGACTCAAATAGTGGAGATTATGGATGGCTGCATCGGATAGGAGTGGATTGCCCTGCTGGCCTGCCTGCAGAAGGAATTCAATGGCCATGGGAGCGGGGAATTTTGGTGCACTCCCCCATCCGCCATTTTTCCAATCATAGGAAACCAGAAACTGTTCGGCGAGATCCAGAATTGAGGGAACTGAAAGAATATCCTTTGAAGAAGTGGCTGATTGAGAAAAATGTCCTTGGATTTGAGCGGTCAGCTGTTCCGCACTTTCCAGCACTCTATCTTGCTGGGTTTTCCATACCTGGTTGATGTTCTCCAGTAATTCAGCGAAAGACGGCAGTCCGTATCTTGCTATGGGCGGGAAATACGTGCCGCCGTAAAAGGGTTTCAATTGCGGGGAAAGAAAAACGCTCAATGGCCAGCCACCCTGCCCGGTGAGCGCGATCACAGCGGTCATGTAAATCTGATCCAGGTCCGGTCTTTCTTCGCGATCAATTTTGATGCTGACAAAATCATGGTTTAACTGCTCGGCAATTAATGGATTCTCAAACGATTCATGCGCCATGACGTGGCACCAATGACAAGCAGCATATCCAATACTGAGAAAAATTGGTTTGTTTTCCAATCTGGCGCGATGGATCGCTTCCTCTCCCCAGGGATACCAATCAACCGGATTATGCACATGCTGTAAAAGATAAGGGGAAGTTTGATGTTGTAAATGGTTCATGAATTGCCTCAGTCTAACAAAATAGATAATATTAATAATAATAGCATAAATAATAATAAATATAAATTGTGATCTTTTTTGGAAAGGGATAAAAAATTGAACCCCCGAAATTTTACGGCAGGGAAGGGTGGAGGAGTTGAAACAAACGCAAAGGAAAAATTGAAATATAAACCCAAATCCAAATAAAATATTATGGGTTTAATACTATAATCAAAAGTATCAATTTATTTCACCTGGTCTCGGATGAGGGCAGAGGAACTTTTCATTGTAGAGGCAATTATGATTTCAATTGAACAACTTGATACAACTTCCCGAAAACAACGAAACGAATTTGTGAATTTTCATTATGAGCTTTATCGAAAGTGTCCTCAATGGGTGCCGCCATTTCGGGCGGATATCCATGTCATGATGAATCGTAAAAAACACCCGTTTTATGAACATTCCGACGCTGATTTCTTCCTTGCGAAAAGAGATGGAAAGGTAGTCGGAAGGATTGCCGCTCTTGAGAATAAACCTTTCAACAAGTATCACAACAAAAATGAAGCGCAATTCTATTTGTTTGACAGTATTGAAGACCAGGAAGTCTTTGATGCCTTGTTTGAAGCCGCTTTTGAATGGGCAAAAAAGCGTGGTCTGACCTCACTGGTCGGCCCCAAAGGATTCAGTTCGTTCAATGGATACGGCATCCAGGTGGAAGGTTTCGAACATCGTCAAATGATGACCATGATGAATTACAACTATCCCTATTATCCCAGAATCATGGAAGGTATGGGATTTACCATGGCTGTGGATTTTGTCTCCACCTATATTCCCCGTGCTTCCGCCGTGCTGCCTGAGAAGGTAACCCGGGTGGCTGAACGAATCATTGAGAAACAAAAATTCAAAGTCAAAGAATTTAAATCCAAAAAAGAACTCATCTCCTGGGCAGATCCAATTGGTGAGGCTTATAACAATACATTCGTCAATAACTGGGAATATTATCCGCTGACAAAGAATGAAATCACCTTTGCCATGAAAGATATTATGATGGTGGCAGTCCCGGATTTGATGAAGATTATCACCTATGACGATGTCGTCATTGGATTTTTGTTGGCATTTCCGGATGTTTCCAAAGCCCTGCAGCGGCATAATGGTCATTTGACCCCCTGGGGTATTATCGATATGCTGCTTGAGATGAAACGGACGAAATGGGTTTCCTTGAACGGTGTTGGCATCTTGCCCGAGTATCATGGCCGGGGAGGAAATGCGTTATTGTATTATGAAATGGCAAAGATTATCAGGGAATCCGGCTTTGAGCATATTGAAGAAACTCAAATGGCGGATACGGCGGTCATGGTCCGCAAGGATATGATTACCCTGGGGGCGGAAATCTATAAAAAACATCGTGTTTACAAAATTGATATTTCATAAAAAATAAAACCGGCTCAGGCCGGTTTTATTTTTTGAATTATATCGATTGTTTGACTGATAATCCAGGCACCTAACATACTGCTGAAGGGGATCAGAATTATAACGTAGCGTTGGTACAGCCCTCCTAGCAGACTAAGACCGACCATGGCACCCCCAAACCCGAAATAAAATAGACTCCATTGGGGAAAATCAGGCGGCAGATTGGATCTGGATTTCCACCAGGTTAAACTCTGTAACAAAAACGCCGAGAGGATGCCGACCACCTGCAGTGAAGCCAGGAAAACAGACCGCTTTTGATGCTGCAGGAGAATCCGGGTGTAGGCGTCAAAAGCGCTTTGCTGTTCCGCATGATAATTTGCAACATCCTCTACTGCTGCAGGCTCAAAAAAGGTATGATAGTTGACCATAAGCAGGCGAATTAATTTTGATTGAGGAATTCTCTCCGGATAATTCTTCAGCAGGTATGCATTCGTAGCTTGAGTGAGCTCTGTGCGTTCCTGTATGGCAGCCTGGATGGTATGGAGTGGATCGAGCCATGAAACAGGATTAATAAGGTAAGTGATGAATAGAGGAATCAAAATGAAGAGGCTGGCTGTCTTTATCCATTCAGTTTTGTTTTGTCGCAGATTGAGGATGATGTAATAAAGAATGTACATAGGGATAAAAAATAAGGCTGTCTGTTTGCTATTCAGGCAGAGTGTGAAAAGAAGCGGTACACCGATAGCATGTTTTTTCTGATCTAAAATAAGCATCAACAATAAACAAACCAAAAAAATGAAGATTCCTTCAGCCATGGCTCGTCGGGTATGTAAAAGAATTAATGGATTCAAACCAAAAAAGAGCACAGCGAGTATTGCAGCCCGATGATTGATCAGTTTTCTGGCCGCCTGGTATAAAAAAAAGAAGCCAAATGGGATGAAGAGAAGGACGGCTGTCCGTGCGATTTGCAGCGCTTCATTTGTGGGCATGCTGCCAGCCTGAAGGTTGGCCTGCCAACTTTGGCTCCAATCCCAATCGGAGGAATTGGCCGGTAGACCGGCTATGATTCTGGCAAATCCAATAATCAATGTGTTAATAGGCGGGTCTATTAATCGATAATGTAGTTTAAGATCAATCAGATCCCCTTGATGAAACGTCAGCGAAAGTGGATTATTCAGCAATTGCTCAACATCATTACTTTTATACAGATAAGTCGCTTCATCTGGATGAAATGGAACAGTATTGAGCGTGATACAATACAAACTGAACAAGAGGACAATCAGCGTACTTATTTGGAAAAAGGGAAGGGTAAAAAGTTTCTGAATGCTCAAGCGATGGAGTTTTATTTTTATTGACATGCTTCAGTCCCGTCCAACGGTATTTTGGTTGGTTGTTTTGCTTCTGATTGCCTTTGGCTGGAAAGGTGTTTTGATCGGTTGGAATGCCTTTCCTTTCAATAGTGATGAAGCGATTGTAGCTTTAATGGCCAAACATATTCTCTCCGGTGAGCGACCTATCTTTTTTTATGGCCAAGCCTATATGGGCAGTTTGGATGCCTATTTGGTCGCTTGCGGATTCTTGATTTTTGGCCAAAAAGTGATCGTTATTCGCATTGTTCAAAGCTTGCTTTACGGTTTTACAATCTTGTGTACTTATTTTATCGGAAAATTGGCGTTTCAGTCCTCGAAAATCGGATTAATTGCTGCAGTATTGCTGGTTTTTCCCACAATCAACGGCACTTTGTACACCACTGTCAGCCTTGGGGGCTATGGCGAAGCATTGCTTATAGGGTGTGTGATTATTTATCTGGTTTTCAAAATCCCATTTGAGTTGCAGAAATCCCATAGTGCTTCATTAAAAGTACTTCTTTTGGCTTTCCTGACTGGTTTGGGAATTTGGGTTCACGGGGTTACATTGGTTTTCAGTTTGCCGGCAGGTTGTTACTTCCTGTATCAGAGCTATCAAAAAAAAGTACCCGCTCACCGGATTCTTCAATGGTTTGGGATTGGACTGCTTGGCGCTGCAATAGGACTTCTCCCCATTCTGTATTATATATTTCAGCATGGCGTTCAGACGGTATGGATGGAATTATTTGGCTCAGCAGTTGCCGTTGAGACCGGCCCCTGGTTACTGACCCTTGCAAATCATTTATTATCCCTACTCCTCTTTGGAATCCCTGTCCTCTTTGGTATGCGTCCGCCATGGACGACAACCGTGCAACAGACGGCATTATTGCCCTTACTGACTGTTTTTTTGTTGGTTGTGGGCTTTATTCTCTATCGCGATATTCGTTCTCGGAAGATGCCTGCTGCAGGGTATTTATGTCTTGCGGTTATATTGCTGTTATTTAGCGCGTTTGTCTTTACTTCATTTGGCGTTGATCCTTCGGGCCGATATTTCCTCCCATTAATGATTCCAGGTTCATTGCTCGCTGGATATGCAATTTCAAATCTGATGCTGCAAAAGAAAGCCTGGGGATTTCTCATAGCCGGTTGGTGTATTTATCAGATTGGTGTGACAGGTAGTTTGGCAGTCCAGCCACCTTATTTAACCACCCAGTTTTATACTCCTGCGATGATCGATCACAAGTATGATGATGAGTTGATCGAATTCCTGAACGATAATCAACTGACTAGAGGATATACCAATTACTGGGTAGCCTATCCGTTGGCCTTTTTATCCGGGGAGGAACTGATCTATGTACCCAAACTTCCCTACCATCCTGATTTACGTTTTACAGAGAGGGATAATCGCTATCTTCCGTACCAGGACCTCGTAACCCGTAGTCAGGAGATCAGTTATATAGTGAGCAGAAATCCTGTACTGGATGCATACCTGGTTGAACAATTTGCATCAGCTGGGATTGACTATGTCTATAAGGAAATTGGGGATTATCATATCTATTACAACCTTTCCTCCGATCTACGGCCGGATGAGCTGGGTTTTTCTTCCTAGGTTTAAAAACGGAGTTCCTATGCAGAGCAGATTAAGCTGGTTATTCTTTTTTATCACCATCCTGAGTGTTGCCAGTATGGCTGCCCGAGTTCCTCTGGATACTGATATGTGGTGGCATATTCGAGCCGGCGAAGTGAGTATTTCCACGCATCAGCCTTTGGTAGTTGATGTATTTTCTTATACCAGGGCGGGTGAATCCTGGGTGAATCACAGCTGGCTGGCGCAAGTCGTCTTGGCATTCCTTTATCAAAAATTGTCTTATTCTGGGTTGACGCTTTATGTGGTTTTGCTCTCTGTCTTGACCTTTGGTCTGTTGTTCTTTCTATTGGACGGACATCCTTTTATAAAGGCTTTGCTGATCATCTTTGGCAGTGCTGTGGTTTCCACGATCTGGAGTCCAAGGCCGCAATTATTTACCCTGCTTTTTCTCAGCGTCCTCGTTTTTGCGGTATGCCGATATCGCCAGGGCAAAATCCGCTGCCTTTGGCTGATACCCTTGCTTTTTACCCTTTGGGGAAACCTTCACGGCGGTTATTTTACCGGGATTTTGTTTTTAGGTTTTACATTAATTGGCTTGATCTATGATCGCTGGTTTACTTCAAAACAGCTAAATGACTTCAAAGGACAATTTCCCCATCTGTTGTACATTACACTGCTCAGTATTCCGGCATTATTGATCAACCCCAACGGGGTGGGTATTTTAAAAATACCATTTGCTACCGTGGGCGTGAATATCTTGCGGGATCTGATAGATGAATGGGCCTCACCGGATTTTCACCAACCATTACAATTGATCTTCCTGGCGATATTCTTGGGAACGATGTTTTTATTAGCCATGAATAAAAATCATAAATCCTCAGCTCTCCTGATTCCTTTATTCGGATTCTCCCTGTTAGCTTTTTATGCCAAAAGGAATATTGCTCCCTTGATGATTGTTCTGCTGCCTGTTCTGGCTGGCGAGATTAACACCTGGTTGAATACCTTGAACTTTTCGCCTTACTTTTCTGATTTACTTATCCAGCCGGAATATAGCTGGAAATTGCGAGATGAAAATGCACTGCCTATGCGCGTATTAAATTTAATTCTTGTGTTTATCATCGGACTCATCGCTGTGGGAAAATTCGTTTATGTCTCCCATCCGGCAGTTGTGCAGGCTTACTTAAAACAGGAAATACCGGTGGCAGCATACCAGGCAATGGACAATATTTCCTTTACGGGGAATGTGCTTAATGAATACGGATGGGGGGGATATCAAATCGAGTTCTATCCGCAAATCCCCGTTTTTGTGGACGGGCGTACGGATTTATTCGGGGATGACGGCATCGGCCAATGGATGCAGTTAATGCGTGCCGATGAAGATTATTTAAAACTTTTGGATGATTATGATATCAAAGTGGTTTTGTTAAAGCCGGAACGGTCCATAATTCAGGCGCTTAAAATGATGGGCTGGAATGAAAAATATGCCGATCATGGCTCAGTGTTGTTAACGCGTCCTGTACCATAATAGATTTGAACGGGAATTTTTTGTTCCTGATCCGCTATTTGTTCTGTGAGAACCGGATAATTTTTGCGGATGCTGGCTGCTTCGTCCGGATCAATTATCGTGGTGTGAACTACCTCAGCTGTTTGATTTGCCTGGAATAGAACCTCACCCCATGGGTTTATGATGCTGCTGCTGCCCCCGAAAACTTCTCTGTGCGTATTACCGACGGCATTGCAGGCAACGAGAAACGACTGATTTTCAATGGCTCTTGCCGAAAGTAAGGAAGTCCAATGATCAATTCTGCTGATAGGCCAGGCAGCAGGCAACAGAAAAACATTGCAGCCTGCGTGGGCAAGGGATTGGAACAAGGCTGGGAAGCGCAGATCATAACAAATGGAAAGCCCAAGGGTGGCAAAATTTGTTTTAATCCCGGTATAGGATTTGCCCGATTGAAACCAGTGATGTTCATTCATCAAGTGGATCAGGTGGATTTTACGATAAACAATTTTTTCCCCGCAGGGGCCAAGCAAAACAAACGTATTATAATAGGCTGAGTTTTCTTGTGTAATATAACTGCCAGCGATCCAGATCTTTTTTTGAGCCGCTTGCAGGGCTAATTCATCGAGGATTTCTCCATCAGCATAAACATGAGTACTACAATTTTTCAAATCAAAACCGGATGTCCATAATTCCGGCAAGAGCAGAAGATGATCGTGAACTGGGTTGAGCGCTACAATTAACTGTAGTACCTTCTCCATGTTTCGATCAGGCTGCCCGAAAGCAGAGTGAATTTGTGCTATGGTTATTTCTGTTTTCATTTGTCCTTCGATTATAATTTAACCGATGTATCTTTGAATAGGAGTCTCTATTGAAGCATAAAAATTACCAAAAAAATCTGATGATTGTTCTCGGGCTGGCTGGCTTGATCATTCTTATTGTAGTCTATTTCGCAAACCTGAAGTTAGCAGGTTTACAGGGGATAGGCCAGGATTTTTTCAGTCAGTGGACAAATACCAGAACATTTTTAACCACCGGATTTTCGCCGTATACACAAGAAGCGCTTTTTCAAGTGGAACAGGAAGCGGTTTTAAGTGATTTATCCTTCACTGGTAAGTTTAGAATAAACGCAGAACCTCTCTACGGATTATTGATTACCCTTCCTTTTGTTATGATTCCTTCTTTTCAATATGCCTTCGCGGCCTGGTTGGTGGTCAATGAGGCTTTGCTACTCTTTATTTTCTGGCTGCTATATCGTTTGAGTTCATGGAAAGGTGGGCGGGCTTTATTTGTTTTTACCTGTTTAACTGTATTAGGCTGGAAATCATTACTTGTAATACTTTTCAGCGGCAGCAGTACAATTCTGATCCTCTTTACAATGATTGGCGTGTTGTATGCGCTTAAACATGGAATGAATGAGCTAGCTGGCGTGTTATTGGCGATAACCACAGTAAAGCTTGAGATTTTATGGCTGCCGATTCTCTTCTTATTGATCTTTTGTTCAGCCAAACAAAACCGGAAAACATTGCTCTGGTTTTTCGTTTCTCTCGTTTTGGTAAGTGTAAGCCTGCTACTGCTAGATCCAGGCTGGGTTCAGGATTACCTTATTGCATTTCTTACTCAGTTATTGAATTATCCCCACAACCTTTTTAAAGCCACTTCCATAGCGCAATTATTTAATGAAAGCTATTTTAGTTATTTTTCCCAGGCTCTTGAAACCATTTTCCTGACCTTCGGTGTTCGCTTGGGCAATGTATTCACCCTCATTATTATTGGTTTGATGATTTTTGAATGGTCTTCCATGCGAAAAAGAGATGATAAAGGTATTCTGTGGTTGTTTTGTTTAACGGTTTTATTCAGTGCATGGATTGGGGTAAATAACAAAACAGAATCATTTGCCTTTTTTGTACCGATCATCTTTCTATTTATCAGCCTGTTGAATGATCGTTGGAAGGGGAATGGAAAACTTCTTTATTGGATTATGCCTGTGGTTCTATTGGCACTAAATTGGCTCTCCTTTTCGACGGATGCGCCCGTATTAATTATGCAATTTGGACTATATCCAATTATTTTTTCAGTTTTACTCTATTGGATTCGGTGGTGGGCTTTGTCCAAAAATTTTCTCGTTTATCAGTGGGACGCAAGGTGAACTCTACACTGAATCTGATGCTGCATAAATACTGGAAAGGTATGTGCTTGATCAGCCTGGCAGTCTTTCTTCGTGTATTGATGATTAATCAAAGAGGAATTTGGTACGACGATGCCTTCAGCATCCTACTGGCAAAGCAACCTATCGCACAAATCTTGACGGGTACGGCTGCTGATACCATGCCGCCGCTTTATTATTTCTTGCTGCATTTCTGGATGAAAATCTCAACGCAGCTTGCCTGGATTCGTAACCTCAACCTTGTCATCTCTCTCCTGACATTTGCCTATGTTTATGCTTTGGTGAAGCGCCTGTCCGGCAAAACTGCCGGCTTGTTGGCGGTTTTCTTCTGCGCCATTTCACCATTCCTGATTTATCACAGTCAGGAAATTCGCATGTATATGCTGCTGGCTCTGTTTCAAGTCGCCTACTTAAATTACTTCATACGCTGGTTTCACAACGATTCCAAATTTGCCTGGGTGGGCTTGATCCTTTCAGGTGCGGGAGCCTTATATAGTCATAATCTGGCTGTCTTTGGCCTGCTGATCCCCGGTGTTGTACTTCTCTTGCAGCGCAATTGGCATGCCCTTTGGCGTTGGTTGAAACTTTTCATCCTTAGCCTTATTCTATTCTTTCCCTGGCTTGTTTACGTTCCGGGACAGATTGAGAAGATTCAAAACGCGTTTTGGACCCCTCGTCCCGGAGTGCTTGAAGTCGTTCAGTCCATCTATAGTTTGTTCTCGTTTCTGCCTCAGCCTTTTCCCTGGGTGATGATCACTGGTGTGCTTTGTTTTCAACTTCTGGGTCTTTTTAACCTGGGAATTTATCAAACAGCGAAATGAAATTTCCAATCGTGTTTTATTGACCTTGGGGATGGTTTTTATTCCGGTAGTTTTGTTTATCCTTTCGTATTTTATGCGGCCCGTTTATGTGGCGCGAGGATTTATTCTTTCGGGCATTATGCTGTATGCGTTGGCTGGAATTCTAACTGCAAGGGGATGGCCGAATGCCTTTGGAAAAATCATTATTGGATTAATGATTCTAATAAGTAGTGTTAGTTTGCCCTTCTATTTTTCCTTTAACTCCTTTCCTCGTTCGCCTTTTGCCGAAGCCTGTTCTTTTGTGGAGGCACAGGTGAGGGATAAGTCGGATCGGGTTGCTGTGCTGCATGATAATAAATTGAGTTCTTTTCCTTGTGTGATTTATGAACCAACCCTGGATCAGATGTTTTTAGGGGATCCACCGGGGTCACATAATGACACTTTTGCGTTGGCTTCCCAGCAGGCCATGCAGCTTTTTCCGGAAAAATCCATCCAGGATGCAGTGAACTCAAAAGCTGAGGTTTATTTCTTTGTCTTTACCAGGGCGCTGGATGAGTATACTGAGATTCAAACAAATATTTATCCTCCCCTGGCGTATTTGGAAGCGAACTACCAAGCATTGGACATCTCCTATTTTAACGATCTGGCGGTTTATCATTATGCAAGCAAAGAAGATTGATCGCACTTTTCTGCAGGATGGATTGGGATTGGCTTTTTTTGCTATTCTCATCACTATACCACCCATGTTCTTGCAGCTTGTCCCGGGATATATGGATGCGGAATATTATTTTATGGGGGGATTAAATCTATTCCAGGGAAATGGCTTTTATGAAAACGCGCTCTGGAATACACTGATTCTGCCGGATGCGCTGCCTATGGCCTCTCATCTTTATTGGATGCCGCTGCCATCCATTCTGGCCAGTTGGGGGATGATGCTTTTTCAATCCAATGCATACGTGTATGCCCGTTTCTTTTTTACCCTCTTTGCTGCCTTGATCCCTGTAATTACTTTTGGATTTACATATCGGATCAGCAAAAATCGAGCAATGAGCATCACAGCGGGGTTCATGGCCGTATTTTCAGGTATGTACCTTGTTTATTTATCGCTGGTGGAGTCTTTTTCACCGTATATGCTTTTCGGCGGCCTTATTATTTTTCTGGCTTATTATTACCTTGAATCCCAAAATAAAAATCATTTTGTTCTTGTTTTTGGCACCTTAGGCTTGCTGAGCGGCTTGATGCATTTATCCCGGGCGGATGGTATCCTCTGGGTGGTATTTGTCGGCCTATTGATTCTCTATCGACTGATTAAAAAGAAAAATTGGCTGGAAGCGATTGGTTCTGGTTTGTGTTTGCTGGCTGGATATTTGGGTTTGATGCTGCCCTGGTACTTGCGAAATTTCCACTTATTTCAGGGTTTATTTCCGCCATCCAATCAAAGCACCCTGTTTTTGCTGGGCTATAATGATAATTTTCTATACCCAGCCGGTCAATTGGCCCTCCAGCGCTGGTTGGATTCTGGCTGGCAGGCGATTCTAACAATCCGATTACAGGCTGTTGGCGCTAATTTGCTGACAACACTGATGATTCATTTTAACCTCTTGTTACTCCCTTTTTTTATTCTTTACCTGGCAGAAAATCGGAAATCATTTTTTATTCGCTGGGTTGTGCTTTGTTATTCCTTACAGTTCATTTTCATGAGTGTGTTGTTTCCATTTGCCGGAATGCGAGGCGGTTTTTTTCATTCCGGATCCGCTTTTCAAATTTTCTTTTGGGTAGGCTCCAGCCTGGGATTGTATGCTGCTGTAGGCAAGTTAATGCTCAGGCGCAGGCAAAGCGATGAAAGAATTTATCGAATATTTTCTGTCGGCATTCTTGTTATCCTGTTGGCTTCTACGATATTGCTGTATCAGCAGAAAGTCTTTGGAAAAGAGATGAACAAAGAATATTGGCAGCAAGGTTATCTGGTTTATACCAGGCTGAATCAAGATCTCATCTCCCATGATATTCCTGCAGCCGCTAGTGTATTTGTCAATAATCCACCAGGTTTTTTCCTTGTGTCCCAACGCAAGGCAGTGGTTGTTCCAAATGCATCCATTGATGAGGTACATGAGCTTGCCAAGAAATATGAAATTAATTATTTGATTCTGGATGAGCATATTGTTCCACAATTGGCTGATTTCTATCAAGAAGGTGCATCCGGGCATGGATTCGACTATTTATTTGCCTCGGGATCATTCAAAGTATACAGGGTGGAATGAAATGAATTATGGAACTGACAAAATTTTACGAATAGGCATTCCCATAATAGCGATTCTTGCTGTGGGTGGATACCTGATCTTCAGTTTAAATGGATACGGGTTGGGTTACCCACTGGATGATGCCTGGATCCACCTCACCTATGCCAGAAATATAGTCTCTTTTGGTCAATGGATGTTTCTGCCGGGTTTGGTTTCCGGCGGTTCCACTTCCCCCTTATGGACAATTTTACTAACGCCGGCTTTTTTTCTCCGTCTTGCGCCGGTACTATGGACAACCTTGCTTGGCATCCTCTGCCTTACCGCATTGGGATTTTTATCCAAAATATTTATCAAACAGCATAACGAAAAATCCATAAATATAAAATTTGCCATATTTGTGATGCTGGAATGGCATTTTGTTTGGGCCGCACTCTCCGGCATGGAAACCATGCTGCAAGTAGTCGGTAATTTGTCAGCGATGGTGATGATCTTTTTTGTATATAAAGAAAGAAATACAGCTCCTATGTGGTTTTTAACCGGTGTTCTGATAGGGGCATTGGTATGGATCCGGCCGGATAGTTTGACCTGGATGGGTCCGGCGATGGTTCTGGCCTTTGCCGCCAGCTATTTCTCCGGAGTTCGAAAATCCTCTGTCTGGTTATTCCTCCTGCTTGGTTTCCTGCTTCCCTTTGGGGCGTATTTATTGTTTAATTGGCAGGTTGCAGGCAGCATCTGGCCAACCACCATGTATGCAAAGCAGGCCGAATATCAGGCACAATTAAGTATGCCGTTTTTGAACCGCTATATGAAATTAATGAGCTTGCCGTTTGTGGGAAGCAGCATCCTTTTAGTGCCTGGCTTGATTCTTTTGGGTATCAAAGGGATGAGGACAAGAAATTTGCCCGTTCTGGTATATTATCTTTGGTGGCTGGGCATGGTGGGGTTGTATGCCTGGAAATTGCCAGTAACCTATCAACACGGACGTTACATGATCCCTACGATGATCATTCCAATCCTCTGCGGCCTGGTCGGATCTATCCAGTTAGTCGAATCTTTGAAGATGGGCATGGTCTGGAAAAATCGATTGGTATTTGCCGGCGGTAGTATGTTGATCGGCCTGCAATTAGCCTTTTATGTTTTAGGGGGAAACGCCTATCGTCAGGATGTTGGCGTAATTGAAACGGAAATGGTTCAAACAGCTAAATGGGTGGCTGGAAATATCCCCGGTGATAAAAAACTGGCCGTGCATGACATTGGTGCCATGGGGTATTATGCTGAGCGTGAATTCCTTGATCTGGCCGGACTGATAAATCAAGAAGTGATTCCTTTCATTCGAAATGAGAAAAAATTGGCAAAGTTCCTGGATGAACAAGAAATTGATTACGTTATTGTTTTCCCGACCTGGTATCCAACCATGCTGGCAGATAAAGAGATTCTCTATTCCACTTCCAGTAAATTATCCCCTTCATTGGGGGGTGAAAATATGACCATTTATTGCTGGAAAAAATGTAAGTGACAGATTTGTAACAATAAAATCATTTATGCTATACTTATTAATTAGTACCCAAATTATTGGGTTGATATTAAGAGGCTAGGAGAACCGCTGATATGGATCTTGCTTCAGCTGTAACCGATCAAAACTTTGATGAGTACAAAAGTGAATTACTGAGTGAGATCGAGCGTTCTCGCAATAAATTGGATGAAATATCCAATATGATTGAGCAAAGCCAGATCGAGTTAAATAAACTGGTTGAGCGAAACGCTTCCATCTCCGGGCATTTGCAGCATGTAAAAAGTCAAATTGACGTTATTCCCCGGCCTGATATTCGCACGGCTTATAATGCTGCCATGGATGCCCAACAACGGCTGATGGTTATGCGCGGTCAGCTGGAAAAATTGCAATGTGAGCGGGACCAAATCCAACAGTACATGAAATTTCTGGAAAAAACCAATCAGAATTTTTATCGAGATGGTGAAAATAATAATCGGAAATCCAGCCAAAGCGGAAAAGATGTCCTTGAGATGGTGATTAGTTCACAGGAAGCGGTACGGCAACGCCTTTCCAGGCAGATGCATGACGGCCCTGCACAAGCTTTGTCTAATTTCATTGTGCAAGCGGAAATTGCTGGCCGTCTCTTTGAAATTGATGCAGGTCGAGCCAGAGATGAACTCTCCAATTTGAAAGCAGCAGCTTTAAGTACTTTTCAAAAAGTACGCATTTTTATTTTTGAATTACGCCCCATGATGTTGGATGATCTGGGTTTATTTCCTACCATTAAGCGCTATGTAGATAACTTTAAAGAAGAGATTTCTCATGATGTGACCTTATCCATTAAAGGACAAGAACGTCGTCTTGAGCCTTATCTCGAGGTTATGATTTTTAGAGCATTACAAGAGTTATTAGGAAATGCTGCCAGACATAATAATGAAAAAGTTGATATTGATGTTAAAATTCTGATCGAAGATAATTGGATCAAGGTGTCTGTAAGTGATACCGGTAAGGGTTTTGATCCAAGCAAACTGGATAAATCTGAGGGTTTGGGTTTAAAATTAATCAAGGAAAGAGTCGAACTCCTCGGCGGCAATATGGATTTTGAATCGGCGATAGGACAAGGAACAAAAATTACTTTTAAGGTTCCTTGTTTGGAAATGAAAAAATAATTTCAAATTAAAGTCATCATAAAAAATCATTATATATCATCGGAGGGATGATGAAGAAGACGTTAGGTCTCCTTACTGGCGGTGGCGATGTACCTGGATTGAATCCATGTATGAAAGCAGTTGTGATGAGTGCGTTGGAGGCTGGTTACAATGTAATTGGTATCCGACGAGGATGGGGTGGGCTGCTAGGTTACAATCCGGATGATCCAGAAAGTGAAGCCAAGAACATCCGTCAGATTAACCAGTGAGGATGTACGTATTATTGACCGCACAGGCGGAACATTTTTACATACTTCCCGAACCAATCCACAACGGGTAACCCCTGGGATGGTTCCTGATTTTCTCAAAGGGTCTCCATTGGGAAAACAGATTGATGATCAGGGTACGATGGATTATACAGCTCATATTTTACGTGTGCTGGAAATTCTCGGCATTGACACCATGGTGACGATTGGTGGTGATGATACCTTAAGCTACTCGGTCCGTTTACATCAGGAAGGAATACCGGTTATTGCCATCCCCAAGACCATGGATAATGATGTTTTTGGCACTGATTATTGTATTGGTTTCTCTACTGCCGTTACCCGTAGTGTGGAATTTATTACCAATATGCGCACCTCGGTCGGTTCCCATGAACGAATTGGTATCGTGGAGTTATTTGGACGCAATTCCGGTGAGACCAGTTTGATCAGTGCATATCTGGCCTATGTTGACCGGGCAATTATTACGGAAGTCCATTGTAATGTCGATCGACTGTGTGATTACCTGATGCGTGATAAAAGCAATAATCCATCCAATTACGCCATCATGACCATTTCGGAAGGCGCAATTTTGGAAGGTGGTGCCGTGATTGAAACCGGAGAAGAGGATGCTTATGGACATCGCAAATTAGGTGGTGTTGGGGAGCTTCTTGCTGAACAGGTAAAACAAATCACCGGCGAAAATATCATGTACCAGCAATTGGCCTACTTGATGCGTTCCGGCGCACCCGATTCGTTGGACCGCATGGTTGCCATGTCCTTTGGTCATCTGGCCATTCAGTTGGTTCAACGGGGAGATACCGGCAAAATCGTCGGCTTGCACGGTGGAAAATACACCACCATGCCGGTTAGCATTGTCCTGGCAGGCAAAAAACGGGTAGATGTTCCCGCATTTTATGATATTGAACATTACAAACCCAAAATTAAAGATTTTATGGGCGTACCGATGTTCTTGAGTTAGCACCACAAAAAACTTATTCAAATACCGTAAAGGTATTTCTGGAGGCATGATGATTGTAACAACTGCAAAATTATTTGAAGCCGCTTATGGTAAATATGCGATTGGTGCATACAATATTAACAATCTGGAACAAACCATGGGTTTATTCCAGGGGAACTTGCAAAGTAGCGCGCCATTTATTATCCAGATCAGCAAAGGTGCCCGCAAATTTACCCATAAGTTAATGCTGGAAGGTTTGATTCGCAGCGCCGACCAAGTATTTCCCGAAGCGATTTTTGCTGTCCATCTGGATCATGGCGATGAAGAGACCTGCTATGATTGTATTGATTCCGGTTTCTATAGCTCTGTGATGATTGATGCAAGCCATTATTCTTTCGATGAAAATATCGCCATTACCAAGCGTGTGGTTGATCGAGCCCATGCCAAGGGGCTGGTTGTGGAAGCTGAATTGGGCCAATTGGGCGGCGTGGAAGAGGATGTTAAAGTCAGCGAAGCAGAAGCAAAATTAACCAATCCGGATCAGGCAAAAGAGTTTGTCGAACGGACGGGTGTGGATTCACTGGCCTGTGCAATTGGTACCAGCCACGGCGCTTTTAAATTCTCCGGTTCACAATCCTTGCATTTTGATGTTCTGGAAGCCATTCAGAAGAATTTGCCTGGTTTCCCATTGGTTATGCACGGCAGCAGTTCTGTTCCTCAAGAAGAAGTACAGCGTATTAATGCAGCTGGCGGAAAGATGGGTGGCGCAAAAGGTGTCGATGCCAGCCAATTCAAACATGCCGCTGAACTTAGGCGTTACCAAAGTCAATATTGATACCGATGGTCGTCTGGTTTGGACGCGCGTTCACCGTGAATACTTCCGTGATTATCCTGAGAAATTTGATTTACGTGATCCTGGTGTTGTTTTCATGAAAGAATATGCGAATTTTATTGCTGATAAGAATGATAAATTGGGCAGCGCTGGTCAGTTGGAGATTGTAAGAAAACTTCTGGCTAAATAATTTACTTTAAGTTGAAAGGTAGACATCTACTGGTGTTATACGGTAGATGTCTTCTTATTTCTGGAGGCATATGCCCAAACAGGACCAAGGAATGTCATCTGATCGCTATCAAATTATTCCCCGTACCTTGGTGTTTGTTGAAAATGAGGACAAAATTTTATTATTAAAAGGTGCGCCGACAAAACGCATATGGGCAAATCAATTCAATGGCATTGGGGGTCATATTGAAAAAGGAGAAGACGTACGCAGTGCTGCGGTGAGGGAACTAAAGGAAGAAACTGGGTTAAGCGTCTCTGTTTTAAAGCTCTGTGCGTTGATTATGATTGATGTAGAAGACAGTTCCGGTATCGGGTTATTTGTTTTTCGAGGAAAGGATCCGATGGCGAACAAAGAAGTTCGGAGGAGGGAAGTTTGTGTTGGATTCCCGTTGCGGATTTGCTGAAATATCCTTTAGTGGAGGATTTACCGGTATTAATTCCCGAAATTCTTAACCTGCATGCGAATGATGAGCCATTGTTTATCCGTTATACCTTTGATGAAAAGGATCAACTGGTCATCAAAATCAATCGCTGATTCGTTCATAAAAAACTAAAAGTGTACTGCCGTATTTTCGCTCTTCAAATTCCAGCAGATTTTTTAATTCGACTTTCTGATATTCGACCGGATGGATTTGTACAATTACCCAGGCGTCATCCACCAGCCACTCAGGATTCTCATCCAATTGTTTTAATGCCGTGATCCACATTTGTTTGTATTGTGGGGGAGCGATGTAAATATAATCAAATGGTTCATCAACCATGGTTTGAAAGTATCTCAGGGCATCTGAATTAAGCACCTGTGCTTTATCTGCCAGCTTGGTGTGCTGCAAATTATCTTTGATGACCGTGACGGCCTTGCTGCTTTTATCCAGAAAACGACAAAAGGTCGCGCCTCGGCTGAGGGCTTCAATACCCACGCTACCGGTTCCACCAAAGAGGTCCAGAAATCGGCTTTCGATGATGTCAATGCCGAGTATATTAAAAAGTGCTTCTTTTACGCGGTCTGTGATGGGTCTGGTGGTGTCACCGGGAACGGAAGCAATACGCATTCCTTTTGCAGTGCCGGAAATGATGCGAAGTGTATTCAAGAGGTAGTTTCCAACTTAAAGATGGATTGCATGGCAGTTTGTATGGTCAGGTCTTCATTCTCGCGTTCGGTGTCATTGGTCATCGCAGCCGGCGAATTTCTCATGCGTAAGGCAATCCCTGCCACCGCTTGTAGATCCACTAGATTGACACGGTCGCGATTATCAGCAGCGGCATGCGCTTTGGCTGCTTCGAACAAACTAATTTCTGCTCGAATGGAAGGGATTTTCAAACTGGTGATCAGTTCAATGCCTAATTTGGCAATATCTTCCGGAATGAACATTTGGCCGACAAGACGTTGCGCATTGGCAATATCCTCGGCTAATTTGTGGGTATCCTCTTCAAAATCTTTGATTAATAGATATGGATAAGAACGATAAATCTGGCTGCGCTGATAGGCCAGATAGCGCTCATTTACTGTGTCCAGGGAGTTTGCAAATACCCGTAATCCAAATCGATCCAGAATTTGTGGACGTAAAAAACCTTCCTGTGGATTCATGGTACCGATCATGGAGAAGCTGGATTTAAGGGTTGCCGATAAAGAACCGCGCCGAACAGTATAGGAACCATAAGCGCTGGCATCCAGAATGGCATCCAGTATATCGTTATGCAGCAGGTTGATTTCATCCACCAATAGGAGGTTGCGATCTGCTTTGGAAAGAATGCCCCTTTTAAATTGCAGTGGATTGGTAGGCTGAAGGGTATCATCCAGTCGGCCAATTACGTCATCAATCTCGGCGTTCAAAGGTAATTCAACCAGACGGGAGGGTTCCAAATGAGTCAGCGGTTGATTCATGGCAAACTTTTGTGCACAATCGTCACAGATTGCATCGGTGCCGCCGGAAAGGACATCATCTTCCGTGCAGCCATAAAAGCAGGAGCTTTTTTCAACCATGGGTAAAAGAGGAATCAGGCTTCTGACAGCCGTGGTTTTGCCCGTACCTCTGGGGCCGATGAGGAGCACTCCGCCTATCATGGGATTGATCAAAGATAAAATGAGGGCAAGTTTCATTTCATGTTGACCGACAATCGCAGAAAACGGAAAAGGTAGCTTCTCGGCAAAACCATATTCAGATCCCCGTTCAGTATCTGCCAGGTCCTTGCCGGAAACGATATTAATTAAATCCTTGATCGAGTTAATTGTGGATGGAAAAACACCCTCGGATGGATGATCATCTGAGGGGAATTTTTCCGAGTTGTTCGCCGTTGATGGAGAATCATTCATACTTACTTCCGACCTGTTGATTCAATCCTCAACATCATTATACGTCCAAAGACGGTTGATGAAGAAGTTCCAGATCATGACGATGCCAATCGCACCCGCCAGTGCAAGGTTCTTGCTGATCACCTCCGCCGAAAGCGGCAGGGTGGTCATGGTAGTGAATAACTTTAAGAAAAGAAACTCAAAGCCGGAGTAAATAAAGGTACGGATAATTAATCCAATAATGTTTACAACGAAGAATTGGGTTAATTGACGTGAAAAATGTTTGCTGCGTGAATCCGGGTAGGTCCAATAGCGATTCCACAGGAAGTTGCTAATTACAGCAACGGTAAAGGAAATGGATTGGAATACCAGATTTTTGCCATCCGGGAAAATCACAGCAAGCAAGTTAAAAATAGAAAAATCCACAACAGCGCCAATAGCGCCAACAATGGCAAATCGTATGAAACGAGTTTGTTCTTTTTTATTGGTAATAATTTGATTAATCATCAGAGGCCAAGTTTTTGTTTAAAGTAAGGGATGGAAAGCGCCAGACCTTCTTCTAAAGACAGCTTGGGTGACCATTTTAAAATTTCTTTTGCACGGGTGATATCCGGTCTGCGACGGCTGGGGTCATCTCCCAGACGGGAATCCGGTTTATACATGATCCCGGCTTTATTACCAATCATCTTATTCACCAATTCAGCAAATTCCAGGATGGTAAATTCAACGGGATTGCCAATATTGACGGGCATATGCTCATCAGATAACAACAAGCGATAAATACCGTCAACAAGGTCACTGACATAACAAAAACTACGGGTTTGAGCGCCATCGCCATAGACAGTGAGATTTTCCCCTCTCAACGCTTGTTGAATGAAGTTAGGGACAACACGGCCGTCATCCAGGCGCATACGGGGACCATAGGTATTGAAGATGCGAACTATGCGTGTATCCACACCATGGTATCGGTGATAGGCCATGGTGAGGGCTTCTGCAAATCGTTTCGCTTCATCATAGACGGACCGGAAGCCGATAGGATCAGCATGACCCCAATAAGTTTCCTTTTGAGGATGTTCAAGCGGATCCCCATAGATTTCGCTGGTGGATGCCAGTAAGAATTTAGCATTATGGGCTCTGGCGACACCCAAAGAATTATGCGTACCCAAAGCACCGGCTTTCATGGTCTGGATAGGCAGGCTGGGGTAGCTGAAAGGGGATTCGGGATTTGGACTGGCAGGGGATGCGAAGTGTAATACCGCATCGATTTTTCCGGGTGCAAAAATGAAATTGGAGACATCATGACGGATGAATTCGAAATTCGGGTTGCCTGCAAGGTGCTCCAGGTTTTCCTCACTACCACTAACAAAGTTGTCCATCCCAATGACTTGATGGCCTTCCTTAATTAATTTATCACATAAGTGGGAGCCTAAAAATCCAGCTGCACCGGTTATTAATATTCGCATAAAGATCCTCTTTGATGTAAGTTTATTTCCAATCGAGTTTACCAACCGAGCCATCTCCAGTGATCTGGAGGGATTGACCGTTAATGACATCGTAAAGCCATAAATTACCCTGATAGTGGAATGCAAGCCAGGGTGAATCGTCAGTTGTTTTTACTGGTGACCAGTGAACGTTCTGGGGATCCATGCCCAATAAGCCTTCTTCAGGGAAAAACTTTTTTTGATTTGAACCATCCCGATCCATCACAAGAAGATGATACCGGCTGGTTTCACTCTGTTCCGGAAAGATAGCCTGTAAATAGGCGATCATATTTCGGCCATTTCCAAGGTCAGGGGAGACAACCGGATAAGAAAACATACCGGCCTGGGGAACAATATCAATAATTGTTTTTGAGCTCAAGGAAAGAACACCCATATTAAAAATTGGAGATTCTTCTTCCGAAGTTAATCCGGATGCAGCAAGATGGTTTACCGCATATAGAAATTGTTCATCAGTAGTCCACGAGATTTGAGGGACCCATGCCCAGTCGGAATGGGTTTGGTAAGAAAGAATATTCGCCAGGGGTTCAAACGTGCCTTCCGATAAATTCACCAGTCCGATGCCTTCCGGTCTGGCATAAGCAATTTTGTTCCCTGAGGGTGAAATACTAAAAGACGTACCCCACCAGCCGTAAATTCCGCCTGCATTCGTATCAATTATGGTATTGATATTTGCAATATTGCCTTCTCTGGTAAGCGTTAAAATTTGGAAATCGTTATTCGCCTGCCAACCAGGGGCAGTCTCTCTGGCTTCAACGGTTGAGCAGGCAATCGCATACTGTTCATTGGGAATCCAATCTGCAAAATGTACGATATTGGTAATAGTCGTATCCAGGGGTACGGCACCATTTTTGTCGATATCCACAACCCAAAGCGTATTAATCAGACCATCCTCATTATCATCTGCAGAGCGGCTGTAAAGCAGTTTAGTTGCGTCCGGTGAGAGAGAGAACACTTTTCCATCCAGGTCACCTGTAGTGACGATAGGGCGACGGTTTGCTGTTGTCCCTTCCATTACCCAGGCATTGCCATTGGCAATATAGGCAATCACCCCATTAATCGCGATGGGAGAAAACGGACTTTGCACCCCAACCATGATGATTTCCGGTTTGGGTTCAACAACATTGACAGTTTTAAAAACGGAGCGCTGGAGAACAATTCCATTTTCCGAGCGTACCCGATAGGTGATTTGCTGGATGCCATTTTCACCGGGTTGGATCAATCGGGTTTGGCCTTCCGGTAAAGATTCGTTCCTGACAGTCTGGCTGGCAAAAGGCAGCACCTTTTCTTCCAGTTCGTAATCTTCTTCAACCCGAATTACCTTGATTTTCATCTGATCGGTAGCAATAAGGTAAGTAGCCGGCTCAACTTTATCCAGGGGATTCAAAGTAACTTTGGCTTGACTGAGAACATATTGCACCGTGCTGTTTATCGGAACGATGATCTCATTGCTTTGCTGGTCAACTTCAAGCCAGACGGTCATCGTATCCGGTGTTTTTTCATTTTGCGGCAGTGGAAGACAGGCAGAAAGCATAAGGAGTGCCAAAAAAGCCAGCATCGTTATGGTGTTGGGGCGCTTAAAATTCTTTCCAAACTGTTTGAACATTTTGAAAAAAAGCATCTTGTGAATTTCCACCTATTGAGTCACTGTACCAGAGATGGTTGCCATCCCATCGGCAATGTAAATTGATTCCATCCGAAAACCTGTGGTGGCTGGAATAAGGGAATTGGTAACGGTCTCATCCAATAAGGAGGAGATTGTATCCAAAAGACCTTCCGGTGCAGGAATATTGCCTAAATCCACGGTTTCAATTTTTATGGCTAGCTGATTATTGGCATCAATTTCTGCGGTTAGAATCAGGTGTACATTAATATCAAAATACTCCTGAGTATAAACCGCGTAGATATCAATTTTTCCATCCTGCAAATAAATTTGAAGATTGCTGATATTTGCTTCAGGATGATTGGCCATTTCCTGAACCGCAAAGGATGTTACTTGTTCTTGTGTTACGGTAAACGCGACAGATTTTGTCTGTTCATCGGTTATTGTGGCACTATCAATAATGGTCTGAATGCTCTCGGCAGCCTCAACGGATACCGGAATAGGCTCAGCGGTGGGTTCATTTCCCCCAAGGCTGATCTTGCATGCTGTTGATATCAATGTTATCATCAGGAACAATATTAAAGCGATATATTTTCTGTTATTCATACAATTTTCCAATGTGAAGATAAGGATACGCCCAATTATAGCATGAGTGATCAAACTTGTAACCTATCGATAGAGAATGACAAGGTCGTTGAAGCTGTGGAAGCTTTATTGTTTGTTGCTTCCGGAGCAGTTCAACTTACACAAATCGCAGAGGCATTAAATATCAGCGCTAAACAGGTTGAGAGTGCCGTAAAAGAACTGGAAAGTATCTACAGCCAGGGTCGTGGTTTACGGATTCAAACCTACAAAAACAAAATTCAATTGACTACTGCCCCTGAATTTGCAGTCTTTGTGGAAAGTTTCCTGGGATTGGAAGCCATGGCCAAGTTGAGTCGGGCTGCATTGGAAACCATGGCCATCGTGGCTTATCAACAACCGATTACCCGTCCTGGAATTGATGCCATCCGTGGAGTTAATAGTGACGGTGTGCTGCGTAGTTTGTTAAATAAAGGACTGATTCAGGAAACCGGAAGAGCTGAAGGACCCGGCCGACCGATTTTATATGGCGTAACAGAAGAATTTTTACAGCAATTTGGATTGAATTCGTTAGATGAGCTTCCACCATTTGAGGTGGACGAAGAACAGCCCGATGAGCAGTTATTAAAGGATTAGAAAGCAGGCAACTTTTATATGGAAGAACGATTACAAAAAATATTAGCCCGTGCAGGCTATGGATCTCGCCGACAATGCGAAGAATTAATTCAATACGGTCGTGTTCGTGTCAACGGCAAGACGGCAGTATTAGGGTTTAAAGCCAATGCTGCTGAAGATGCCATCATGGTGGATGATAAAAAGATTAAGCTGGAAGAGTTTAATTTTCGCTATATCGCATTAAACAAACCCCGCAATGTATTATCCGATTGTGACAGCTTTGGTGAAAGAAAAACCGTTCATGATCTTATCGGTACCACCGAGCATATGTTCGCAGTGGGCAGATTGGATTTTGACAGTGAGGGATTAATTTTGATGACCAATGATGGGGACCTGGCTAATAAGCTAACCCATCCTCGCTATGGGCATGAAAAAGAATATCACGTAAAAGTGGTTCGAGCACCTGATGAGAAGCAGCTGGCCATCTGGCGGCGTGGTGTCGTGTTGGCCGATGGGTATAAAACAGCCCCAGCCATCGTCCAGGTGATGAAAAGTGATTCCACTTATGCTCTCTTGAAAGTGATTTTGAAGGAAGGCCGCAAACGCCAGATTCGAGAAATCGGGGCGCTGATTGGAGTACCCGTATCCCGAATTTTAAGGGTTCGTATTGGCACTTTGCTGCTGGGCACCTTGAAACCAGGCGCATGGCGCGACCTTACCCCTAAAGAAGTTTATAACTTGAAAGCTACTGCTGGTGCTTTACGAACGGATAAAAAACCGCATTCCAAGACGCGCATGATGAACGGCAGAAGAGATTGGTCAGCAGAGAGAAGAGCTGGCAGCGAGGATCAAGCTGAAGCCCCTTCATGGAAACGTCGGGATGGGGAACCCAGTGAAAACTCGGAGTACACCGAGATCAAACCGAGACGGCAGCGCGCCAGTGTGGAAAGTTTATATCGTCCTGCTGGAGCTGAAGGAAAAACCAATCGCTCCCGTGGTGGAATAGATTCACGAGTCCGTCCATCCTCTTCAGCAGGACCGGATCGTCGTTCACGCTATAATAGCGGAGCCAGTGACAGCACATCTGAAAGGGATGAACGGGCGCCTCGTCGAAGTGCGGAAGGCTCCTCACGTCCGGATACTTCAGAGAGCAGGGTAAGACGAACACGAAGCGATGGAGATTCAAAACCTCGTTCGAGTTCAGCGGACAGTCAGGAAAGACGTCCCCGCAGAAGTGCGGAAGGTACTTCACGTTCTGCTGCAGCAAGCAGTAAAACCGGTCGTTCCCGCAGCAGTGAAACAGGATCACGATCCAATTCAGGCGGCACTGAGGAAAGACGGCCACGTCCAGGCGGCGAGAGCTCCTATCGATCAGAAGGTGCAGAAAGCAGTACCCGGCGTCCTCGAAGCGGGGAAGATACACGGAGCCGCACTGGAGCATCCGCTAATCAGGAAAGAAGCCCGCGGCGCAGCAGTGATTCAAAACCCAGAACTTCATCATCCAACACTGATCGACGTGGACCACGTACGGGTGGAGCAGGCGGCAGTCGCCCATCCGCGCCAAACCGGAAAACCAGTGGAACCCGCAGCGGATCAGGTCCAGCAAGAAAGCCGCGCTAATTAATTTTTATAAGAAAAAAGCTCATCAGAAATCTGGTGAGCTTTTTATTTTCATTTTGAATTTTATAATTAATTGATAAAGGTATGTCGTTTATTAAAAGTTTGGTTTTAAAAATGTTAGCAAATAAAATATGTAGTATGACAACAATAATGCTACACTTGAGAAATATCAGACACAATTCTCATTCATTTAGTGTAAAGTGATGGCAACGATAAAAGAGTAGTTAATTGGTTTACCAAAATAAAGAGAGTAATAATTTCTTAATTTTGATTTCTTCATCACTGTTGATGAGTTACCGAAAATAATTAGGATTAACTAAATACTGATTCTGTCTTTATGAAATGAAATATGGGGTACGTAATAACAAATTATAAATTTGATGCTATTAGTATTTAGTAGATTGTTCTTTAGGGGTAATGAGATTGAGTGTAATTGCCTTTTGTAACAGGCATTTTTGCCCAAAATGATGATGGTAAACTAAATACAGTTGTAAATTTTATCCAGCAATTGATATCATTTTTATTTGACCATGGCAGATAACATTTAAAAGAGGATAAGGAAAGTTATGCGAAAATATCGAATTTTAAGTTTGGCCTTCTGTTTGTTGATTGGAATAATGCTGTCTAGCTGCGCGCCTGGCCAGCCATTTGGCCCAAAGTCAACACCAACTGAGACCATTACCCCTACACCAACTTTTACGTTGACGCCAACTTCTACGTTGACCCCAACGCCAACTTTCACCCCAACCCCAACACCTACACCGGTCAGTCTGGCAAACGCAATTGAGGAGGGAACCTTTGGGAAAATTTCCGAAATTGGAAAAGGACATATTCGTGAAAGTGTTTTCTCGCCGGATGGATCCATATTTGTTGCTGTTCTTGCGCATGAAATTTATATCATTGATGCCAATACGTGGAAAGAGCTTAAATATATTTCACTTTCTAAACCTGACCTGGTTTCCTCCATTAAATTTTCGAAAGATGGAAAAATGCTGGCATACGGGGATTACGATGGCATGATTACCATCTGGAACATGGAAACCTTTGAAATGGCGCAAACTATCAACACATATGAAGATTCCTTATTTGACTTTGATTTTTCACCGGATGGAAATAATATTGTCTCGATTGGACTTGAAGGGAAAGCCAACAAAATGGGTCTTTGGAAGGTAAGCGATGGATCATTGCTCGGTCTTCAATATCCAGAAAGGAGAGCAAATGTCCATTATTCGAATGATGGGTCACGGATCATGTACGGCGACTCATCGGGCATCATCTATTGGTCCCCCACGGATTTGCGCTTTATCGAAAAAAACAAGGAGGCAGGTTTTTTCAGAATCGTTTCACCATTTTCGGATATCATCGCCTATCCATCCAATGATTTGACCATCTACAATCTGGATACCCAAAGGGAAATATATATCCAATACCCATTTAAGTACGCCAGGTGGGGATATGACATTACGTTCATCGATTTCTTAGACAGTTCACATCTGGTCATTCAGGAAAAAGGTTATGATCTTATTCACTATGTAGATGTCTTATCAGGCAGAATCATTGATTATACACCGGAAGAAATATCCCATTTGAATATTCAAAACCCCAATATTTGGAAAATCACCAAAGCAAATGAAATCGCAGCCTTGGGTTTCTATCCATATGAATACGTAACAACTATTTCCAAGAACGGAAAGTATGTCATGTCTGAGGACGGCATATTTGATATCGAATCCTGGTCGATGGTTCCCCAATTTCCAGCAAACAAATACGATTGGTCAAATTCTTTCAATTTGCTCAATGGCGATATTGCCAGGATTGATCCTTCCGGTGGTAATATGAAGAATTACAAATTCACAATCTCCATTTATAGTGAAGAGGACTTGACGCTTAAAACTACAAAATCGGTGACTTACGGGTTGGATAAATGGTACGATATCGTTCAATTATCCCCTGATGGAAAACTATTAGCGATCGGAGCGCAATATGGCGGACTCTATGTGTATGATATAGACAGCAATAAGATTATTGCAGAGAAACTAAATGCACATGATTATTTCAAAGGATTTGGTCCTCCTGAAGCTTTTAGTCGGATTCTGTTTGATGATAGCAGCAAGGTTTTAAAAACAATTGGAAAAGACAGGTTAATAAAATATTGGGATGTGTTCACATTGGAACGGATCAAAGATACCACGGGGATTGATTTTCCATTTATAACGGAGGAACCATATAATAGCATTCTATGGGCAGATGACCTGATCTTCACTAGAGATTTGGAAACCCTAAAGATCTGGTCACTTACTGATAAATCACTCATTGCCGAATATCCTCAATTGGAAGGGATTGGACTTTCAGTAAACCTGGATGGTACACGACTTTATACATGTTCCGCAGATGGGATTTTTAGTACATGGGGTTATAAACCTTGATGCAAAGAGGTAAAGACGAAGAATATCATGCGAACGAGCTCTAAATATTGTCAATGAATATTTTCTATCTTTGACTGGATATCAATGTTTATGATTTGTACCTTATTAAAATCTGTGGCTAACTTGCGCATGATCAACGATCTGGGTTGGATCAGCCTAGTACATTATTCTTCAATAAATTGAGTCACTTACAATATTCATCAATTTTATTGAGATCAAAACGAAAAAAGAAAAAATGTTATTGATCTCAATTATTAGGTGGCTTATTTGGAGTTAATTAGGATCTTTACAAATTATTATATATTGTCCCTGGAAATAAATATGTTCGTATATTTATTTCCATTCTTGTTTGCAACCAATTTTATTCTGATTACTATTAATCCCCTTGCGGGAGAAAAGCCAGTAAATGGGTCAATTGTTCTTCGGTGATCGTATTGGCTTTCGTTTTTTGGCGGATAAAGTCCTTCATCTTGCGAATTGGGAATGCCGGAATGGGGGAATTCCCTGCCGAAACTTCCACCTTTGGATTGGTGAAGAACATCAACGCATTAACCTGAGGCGCTTTTTGTCCTTTATAGACTTTTTTGAATTCTTTTTCAACATCCTTGATGGCTGAAGCGGCTTCCAGATCTGGCCGTCCAAGGCTTTCCTGCATGAAAAGCTTGGCAAATAAGTTGACACCTTTTTGATTCCAGCGGTTTTTTGCGCTGTTATAGGAAATTTTTCCTTTCACGGTAACTGGAATGAGAATCCAAACACCGGAAGGTCCAACGAGCAAATGAGGCACTACCGTGGTGTAATGGAATAATTGAAAGTGATTATCCAGGCCTTTAAGCTCCTGGGATACCTGTTCGTGTAACTGAGGGTGAACACCGAAGCGATTTCCAAAAAAGATGCCGATTTGGGAAAGAATAAAACTGACAGACATGGTCACAGCACCCCAAAGAAGGGAATTCTCTTTCACGAGAAAATAGAAACCCACGCCGATGACTACAAGGGATACGATCAGAGATATGTTTCCGAAAGTGCGGTACCGCTTAACCAGTTTTCCGTTAGTTATGATTTTCATTCGATTTACTTTTCCTCAGTTAATTGAATTTGGGAAGCAATGGATTCTTCAAGATTTTTTAATAAATCACTTTGGGCAATCTTGTATGCACTGCGGATTGCGCCATAAATTGCCTGGGCGTCTGAACGGCCGTGTCCAATAAATACCAGGCCATCCACACCCAGCAGGGGAGCTGCGCCAATCTCAGCAGGATCCATCATGGCTTTCAGAACTTTAAAGGCGGGTTTGGAGAGTAATGCGCCAAGTTTTGTGCGGAAGGAGGAGAGAAACTCTCTTTTTAAGACTTTCATCATCATGCCAGCCACGGACTCACTGGTTTTTAGCATCACATTTCCGGTGAAACCATCCGTTACTACCACATCAACTTTACCATCAAATATCTCTTTGGCTTCAATATTCCCGATGAAATTTAAGGAGCTTTGCTTCAGTAATTTGAAGGCATCCTTAACCAGTGGATTTCCTTTGGTGTCTTCTTCCCCATTGGAGAGCAGCCCTATGCGCGGTGAACTTATTTTTAACGCGGATTTAGCAAACTCACTGCCCATAATGGCGAATTGAAGGAGGAATTCCGGACGACATTCAACATTGGCGCCAATATCCAGGACCACACATTTGCCTGTCAACGTGGGAAAAAGGGTGGTTAACCCGGGACGAAGGACATTTTTCATACGGCCAAGTTTTCGCAGGGCAGTAAACATGGCCGCGCCTGTATTACCGGCTGTAACAAAGACATCACCCTGTCCATCCTTGACCAAAGCCAGCCCAATGGCCATGGAGCTATTGGGTTTCAGTTTTACACTTTCGACCGCTTTATCTTCCATGGTGATCGCTTCAGCGGCATGCACAATTTCAATCGGCAGCCCATCGCCATGATATTCAGTGAGCATAGCAGCAAGCTTGGACTTATCGCCTACCAAGATGATTTTTTCTTTAAATTCCCTGGCAGCTTGTATGGCGCCAAGAACTTCCGGTAATGGGCAATCATCACTTCCCATGGCATCTAATACTATCGTCATCCTTCCTCCACTTTTTAATGATAAGTTGACAATCCTTGACATCTCGGCAAGGACGGTTATAATAATCACGTCCTAAGCGCTAGTGCTGGAATTGGCAGACAGGCATGGTTGAGGGCCATGTGCCGTAAGGCGTGGGGGTTCAAGTCCCCCCTAGCGCACTCTACAACAGCTGAATTTTCAGCTGTTTTTGTTTAACCCTCGCAGCTTAAATTCCCGGGTATAACCATGGCTATCTGTCATTGGATTCGCGTTAATGAATCCATGGTGAGGGCATTTAATTCGGTTTTAAACTCGCTGGCTGGAAATCGATCCAATCGACTCAACCCTTGATTAATAAATAATTTAGCCTGATCAATGGATTTTTCAATTGCCGATCCGGCCAAGATATTCTGAATAAGAATTTCGTGTAGCCCATGTTCATCGGACTTAATTTCCTTGAGCAATTGTTTATATTCATTCTTGTGTTCTTGGAAATAAAGTAAAGCAGGCAATGTAAGAATGTTATTTCTTAGATCGTTGCCGATGGGTTTGCCCAATGTTTGTTGATTACCGGTAAAGTCCAGGACATCATCAATAATTTGGAAAGCCATACCGATATCATGACCAAATTTTTCTAAATCATCCAGCTCTGAAGGAGTTGCACCGGCTAAAATACCAGCTGAGGTCGATGTAGTTTGAAATAAAGAGGCTGTTTTGGCAAAAATCCGATTGTAATAATCCTGCAGATCAAGTGAACTATTTTTTTCAAGAAATTGGGTAACTTCACCCCGTACAATAATCCCCAGGGTTTTTGAAAATAATTTCATCACAATCAGTGAATCAGTGTTGGCAGCGTGTTCAGCAGCTTTTGCAAATAAATAATCGCCTGCGAGAACGGTGGCAGCGGGTGTCCAGATGGCATTTAAAGTGGTGTTCCCTCGTCGAAATAATGAATTATCGATCAAATCATCATGTACCAATGTGGCCGTGTGCAGCATCTCTATGGCTGCTGAGAGGGTGATAATGCGGTTGTTCTCAGCGCCAAGCATTTTCCCTAACAAAAGGGCAATATTGGGGCGTATTCGTTTTCCCCCTGATGTAAATAATTGTTTTAATAAGGCATTGACATCTGGACGGTCCAATTGGATTGATTCAATTATTAATTGCTCAACTGACTGGATATCTTTTTGTACTATACGATAAAAAGTAGGTTTTTGTTTCAATGGTCGGATCTCCAGAAAAATAAAGAATTCGCATTACTGGTCGTCACATCACGAACCTGTTCAATTGGACATTGTTTTAACTGTGCAATTTTTTCAGCAATGATCGGAATATACTGGGGCAGATTTCTTTTTCCGCGGTAGGGGTGAGGTGGCAGGTAAGGTCCGTCAGTTTCTAGAAGTATTCGATCAAGCGGCATGTCCACGGTCATTTGTTGTTTTTCCAGTGCTTTTGTATAAGTAACCGGGCCGCTAATGCCTACCAATAATCCGTGAAGAATAGCTTCTTTGGCATATGCTATGGTACCGCTAAAGGAATGAAGAACTCCCCAGGCATTCTGAAAGGTTGTAGAAAATTGTTCTGCTACATTTAATATCATTGGCCACATCTCATCAGCAGAATTTCGCTCATGCAGAATAACAGGCAGTTTAGCTTCAAGGGCGATTTCAAGCTGCACTTGAAATACGTATTTCTGAATCGCAGGCGGTGAAAAATTCCTGTAAAAATCCAACCCAATCTCGCCGATTGCGACAACCTTTGGATTAGATGCCATATCTTTCAAATCGTTACGCCAATGTGGTTTCCAATATTGAGCATCATGTGGATGGACTCCAATGGCTGCGTAGACAAAGTCATAACGATCCGCTAATTTAACAGCAGCACGACTGCTCTCAAGATCAATTCCCGGAACAAGAATCTTTTTGACTTCTTGTTTCCGGGCTTCTTCGATTACAGATTCCAAATCTTCCTGATACGCATCCAACGTAAGGTGGCAGTGCGTGTCACAAAAAAAGGTCATGCTTTCAGACCAACTATTTTTAAACAGTCAGCCAATATTCCTGGAACACTTTCCTGGTGTGTTGTTTCACAATATGCGCGGATGATCGGTTCCGTACCTGAGAAACGAATCAAAGCCCAGCCGCCATCTTCCAACAAGAATTTGAATCCATCGAGATCATTCAATCCGGTGACTTTCAGACCACCGATGGTCTTGGGATTGGCGCTGCGCACCAGTAGTTCTTTTTCACTGCGATCACCACTGAAGGGACGATCAATGCGGTCATAATAATGCGCGCCAACCTTTTTGAACACAGTTTGGACCAATTCCGAAGGTTTTTGTCCGGTTTTGACCATCATATCCAGCATGAATAATCCAGCCAGAATGCCATCCCGTTCAGGCACATGACCGCGGAAAGCATAACCGCCGGATTCTTCTCCACCGATCAGTGCATCCAATTCCATCATTTTAGGGGCAACATATTTGAACCCGACGCCGGTTTCTGCAACCTCGACATTATATAATTTGCCCAACTTATCCAACATACTGGTTGTGGATAAGGTTTTCACAATGGGGCCGCGCATTTTCCGAATTTCAAGGAAATAATAGGCTAATAAAGCATATACCTGAAGTTGATTGACAAACACCCCGTTTTCATCACCGATGCCGACTCTATCAGCGTCGCCGTCCAGAATTACCAAGACATCGCCTTTCTCATCCAGGGTCTTTTTTAAGCCAACGTTGATATTTGGGGGAATAGGTTCTGGGCGGTTCATTTCAGGGTAAATTGGATTGCGAACATCATGAATTTCAATAATTTCAGTTTTATCCCCACCCAAAAGACGCTTGTACCAACCGATGCCATTTCCCCACATGGGATCAACGACAATTTTTAACCCAGCTTTTTTTATAGGTTCCAGGTCAAGCAAAGATTTAATTTGCTCTATATACGCAATATCGGGATCAAAAACAACCAGACTTCCTGAAACCTTGGCTTTTTCAAGGGATGCAGGTTCGATGGTCAGAGTATCCGGAATCATGCTTTCTATTTTTACCAAACCATCAGGATCAATAGCCCCACCATTTTTATCGCGAACTTTGAAGCCGTTATCGGTAGCAGGGTTATGGGAAGCAGTAATATTAACCGCTCCGCATGCTTTTTTATTGACCACGGAAAATGAAATCACCGGTGTTGGAGTCGCTTTATCAGTTAAATAAACTTTTAGGTCATTGGCAATTAAAACTTCTGCAACTGCCTCGGCAAATTTTTCTGATAAAAATCGTTTATCATAACCAACAACTACCCAATCTCCTTTATTTCCTTTGTCCAATAAATAGGATGCAAAGCCCTGGGCGCAACGGCGGACATTTTCGAACGTATAGGAATCCGCAATGGCAGCACGCCATCCATCGGTTCCGAATTTAATTTTCATAGTCATAATACCTCCGCCTGAAGTTGTAATATATTTTTAATGCATAGAGGTATTATATCAAGGAATCAATTGTGACAACAATTTGCGATTTATTAATATCATCAAAATGATGGAGAATATGTAATTTCCAATTTATAATTCGTTAGGATTAATTTGTCGGTTTGAGTAATGAAGGAATAAGATGTCAGAAAAACAAAAAGTATTGGTAGCAATGAGTGGTGGGGTGGATAGCTCGGTAGCCGCAGCCTTGTTAATTCAACAGGGCTTTGAGGTAAGAGGAGTATTTCTTCTTCCCTGGCATGCCTCCGCCGTTGGGTTTTCTGGAGGAGAAGATGGACAGAATGCATTGCATTCTGCCAGACTCGCAGCTGATCGACTGGGAATTTCTTTGGATTCACTTTCTTTACAGGATGAATTTGTTGAGCGGGTGATCGGCTATTTTGTGGAAGGATATCGTCAAGGCAAGACACCCAATCCTTGTTATATATGTAATAGGGTTTTTAAGTGGCATGAATTCCTGAAACATGCGGATACAATTGGATTTGATTATATTGCTACCGGCCACTATGCCATCCTGAAGAAAACGGAATCCGGGAAAACAAGATTGTTTAAAGCCGAAGATGATTCAAAGGACCAATCTTATGTATTAAGTTGTCTGAATCAGGCAGTTTTGCAAAGAGCTTTATTGCCCCTGGGAAAGTATAAAAAAACAGAAGTACGTCAATTGGCTGCTTCCTTCGGCCTTGAAAATGCAGAACGCTCTGATAGCCAGGACATGTGTTTTATCCATAATGATGAACATAAATCGTTTGTCCAAAAAATGTTGGGTGAAGCAAGCGGGCGGCAAGGCACGATAGAGAATCTTCAAGGTGAGGTTTTAGGCGTCCATCAGGGGCTTGAAAACTATACTTATGGACAAAGAAAAGGCATTCGAGTTTCATCTCCCACTCCAACATATGTATTGGATAAAAATATTGAGGAAAACAAATTGATTGTGGGTTCTATCGGGGACGGAGAACAAAATGGTTTGATTGCCCAAAAACCCCATTGGATTTTGGGCGAACCACCTACGGAAAAAATTGAAGCACAAGTGAAAATTCGTTATCAATCCACTGCTATTCCAGCGACAATTACCTTGCGTGATGATGAACAAATTGAGATCAACTTCCATGAACAAGTTCGTGGAATAACACCTGGGCAATTTGTAGTAATCTATCAGGGAAGGGAAGTGATCGGTGCGGGTGAAATAATAAGGAGGGTATCAAACTCATGACGTTGCCAACCATAATCTTTGGTTTTGTTATTGCTTTAATGATGGGATCCGGGTTTCACCTTTGGCGAGGCGGCGGTTTAACCAAATTGATTCAATATTTGCTTGTCAGTATTATTGGGTTTTGGCTTGGACAGATTGCGGCGATACTGCTTCAATGGGAATTTTTGCCGGTAGGAGCGCTCCATTTTGGGTTTAATATTCTGGGCAGCGGACTATTTTTATTTGTCAGTTACTGGTTGGGAAGTCAAAATTCCTCTCAAAAAAATGAAAAGAATTAAATGTATTATCTGCCTATTAAATAGTTGTGCATGACAATGAGTATATCCATGCATTCACCCATTGATCCGGTGTACTTTTCACAACGTCTCTATTCATTGGACGTCGATTTCCCGGTGGGAGTCCATACAAAAGATACAAAAATAGCAGCTGTCTTATTGTCACTGGTTCCTGTCAACCGGGAGTATCATGTTTTGTATACCAAACGCACCGAGACCGTTTTAACGCATAAAGGACAAATCTCATTTCCTGGTGGTATGGCAGAAATTCAGAGATATCGCCCCCCTTCAAACTGCATTAAGGGAGACTGAAGAAGAATTAGGGATTAAACCAGCATCTATAAAAATAGTGGGACGTTTGGAGCAAGTTCAAACCTTTACCAATTTGATTATATTTCCGTTTGTTGGCCTCATGGATTGGCCCGTGCCTTTGACTCTAAGCAAAGAGGAAGTGAGCAAAGTTCTTCTCATTCCATTGAAATGGTTAATGGAACCCGAACATAGTATTGAAAAAGAATATAATGGCCATAAAAATGTAGTCTTTTTTCAACCGTATGAAGGGGAAGTTTTATGGGGAATCACGGCCAGTATGACCAAGAAGTTTATTAGCATGTTGGAAAAATAAAATGGCACTCAAACGAGTGCCATTTTTTCTTGCGCAGATAAGGAAGTAAAGAATTATTCTTCTTCTTCTTTCTTTCCGTGGGCAATGACTTCTGGTTCAGCCATGCTGGATTCGGATTCTTCTTCACCGGTAGGCATCGTGACACCGAGGGCGCCAGCTTTACCGGTTACTAAAACGATGGATGCACGGGGATCGGTTAATACCTTCACGCCAGCTGCAACGGACATTTTGGCAACACTGTAGGAATCGCCTAGATTTTTCAAAACCGAGATATCAATAATGAATTTATCAGGCAGATCTTTTGGTAGGGCTTCCACTGCGATGGTTGTCAAGCTTTGAACGAGGACACCATTGTAATTTTTGACTGCAGGCGCAATACCCACGACAACAACCTGAACGTTAGCCTTCACCAATTCATCATCAGAAATGGCTTGAAAATCAACGTGGCGGTATGTTCCGAGAATATAATCACGTTGGATTTCACGAACCAGGGTCTTGACGACTTTGCCATCAATTTCAAGATCAACAATTGTGGAGGGGGTGATATTGTTCAATGACTTGGTGGCGTCTTTCAAATCAAGAAGAATCGGAGTGGATTCAAAATGTTTGCCATAAACCACACAAGGCAGCTTACCGTCTCGGCGAACAGATTTTACCTTTTTGCCGATTAATTCACGTTTTGATGCTGACAATACTATTTCTTTACTCATTTGTTTTCCTTCGAGTGCCTCTCACCTATATTGGTTACCTTCACTCTTATGATTCGATTATCAAACATGTAATTTTATTCTGATTGCTGATCTCAGTCAAGGTTCGATATAATTCAGACCATTTAAGTGCCAAATCCGCGGGTATATATGAAATACATACCGAAAAAATAAAGCAGAATGAGGAGGAAAGCATCAATCTCAATAAAAAATAGTCGTCGTTCAAGTTTTGCCAAATTTCCAATTAATGCCAGACCAGTCATAATAAGACCGATTAATCCCACAAGAACGAAATCATGGCTGATGGATTCGAGAAATCTACCATCTGTCATGAAGAAATCTGATAACGCCAGGGAGAAAATGTTGAACATGTTACTGCCAAAAAGGTTACCAATCGCCATATCATAAACACCCATTCGGATGGCGGTTATCGTCGTTACCAATTCTGGGAGAGAGGTAATGATTGCCAACAGCGCAGTACCGACAAAACCGGTACCTAGTCCGGTGATAACGGCAATTTCCTGGCTGCTCGTGACCAAATACGGCATAATGATAATTAAAGTAGCTGTTGCGATGATGAAGCCAATTAAACCTTTCTTTAAGCTTGGAAAGGAGGGCTCAATCGGGGTATCTGTGATTACTGGGGCAGGATTAGCGCTTTGTTGAATAATGCGTAAGCCAAATATGTAGACTCCAATAATTACTAAACTATCGACACCAACCCATCCGATGCGCAAATCGATATTAGCCATGATAAAAAATGTGGAAAGACTAATTAAAAATACTGCCATGGAACCGGTTAGTGCATGACGATGAGCAACTTTTCTCAAAATTCGAGTATTGCGTGACATCAAATCAATGGTACCAAGCAGCAGCATATTAACCATATTGCTGCCAAACATATTGCCTGCAGCAAGATCGGGCTCACCAATTGAGATTGAATTGATTGTGGTTAACAGTTCGGGTAGTGATGTTGCACCAGCTAATAAAATGAGTCCAATAAACATACCGCCTATTTTGGTACGAACGGCGATAACATCTCCATATTCAGCCAGTTTTATTGCAGCAATAACCAGGATAATTGAACAACCGAGAAACTTAAGCCAAATTAGAATCATGCGGAACACCTTTTACAAATTCTAGAGGCCATGAAAACAATATACCCGTATCAGGATTGTTCAAATCGCCAATAATAGACTCTACTGTGGAAACACACTTTGATACCATTTCTTTTGTAGAAAGAACGGTCATTAATGTAATATTGCCTTCTTCAATATTGACTCCTAGAGGCGCAAATTGAAAACGCATGGGTATGCGTTTCTTTTGTTGTGATCGTCGGTGAACGCCAGTACTTTCAATAATTGTCACACCTGTAATATCGATTTCCTGCCATGCCTCAAGAACTTTATCAAGCATATTAGGGTTATGCAGAACGAAAATAACTGCATACATGTTTTTTCTCCTTTTTCTCGTGCTTGGGAGCTACTGTGTTGTAAAAAATTGTTTCTGTGTAAAGATTATAACTCCCAATTCAGTGAGTGATCGATAGCCTTTTTCCAATTCTTATAAAGAGAATCACGAGTTGCATCTTCCATTTTGGGGTTCCATTCGATATCTTTTTTCCATTTCTCACTTAGTTCGAGTGTACTTTCCCAAAAACCCATGGCAAGACCTGCGGCATAGGCTGCACCCAAGGCTGTTGTTTCCGTGATAACAGGGCGGATGATGGGAATATTGAGAATATCCGCCTGGAATTGCATCAGAAGATTATTTTGAACCATACCGCCATCCACGGCCAAGGTGTGCAGTTTTACCTTGGAATCTGCATACATGGCATCCAATACGTCCCGGGTTTGGAAAGCTGTCGCTTCCAGAGCAGCCCGTGCGATATGCGCTGATGTAGCATAGCGTGTCAGACCGGCAACAATGCCGCGCGCATCATTTCGCCAATAGGGAGCAAACAATCCGGAAAAAGCAGGCACAAAATAGACCCCGCCATTATCTGGAACACTGGCAGCTAAAGGCTCAATATCTGCTGCTGTTTTGATAAAGTTTAAGTTGTCTCTCAGCCATTGGACTAAAGCACCTGCGATAGCAACAGACCCTTCCAAACAATAGATCACAGGTTCTTCCGCAATCTGGTATCCAATCGTGGTTAACAGGCCGTGTTCACTGATGACAGGCGTTTCGCCGGTATTTAGCAATAAAAAGCATCCGGTACCGTAGGTGTTTTTAGCCTGTCCGGGATGAAAAGCAGTCTGGCCAAATAGAGCAGCTTGCTGATCACCCAACGCGCCGCTGATAGCTACTGGACCATCCAGCACTCCAATCATATCCCCATAATATTGGGAGGAAGGGCGAACTTCGGGCATCATCTCGTAGGGTATACCAAATAATCTAAAAAGATCGTCATCCCAAAGTTGAGTGAAGATGTTGTACAACATGGTCCTGGAAGCATTGGTGATATCGGTGATATGTAAACCGCCATTAATCCCGCCAGTGAGATTCCAGATGAGCCAGGTATCCATGGTGCCAAAGAGTACCTCACCCCTGTTAGCATCTTTTAGAATCTGTGGATTATGACTGAATAACCATTGGATTTTGGGCGCCGAGAAATATGTGGCAACTGGAAGACCGGTTTTTTTTCGAAAGTATTCTTCCCCATGAACCTGAACCAGCTCATTACAAATTCTATCCGTACGGATATCCTGCCAGACAAGCGCATTCCCATAAGGTAGGCCAGTCTTTTTATTCCACAGCAAACAGGTTTCCCGTTGATTGGTAATGCCTATCGCATTCAGTTGAAAGGAGGCTATCCCCGCTTTTTGAACCGCTTCACGAATGACCGTAATGGATGATTCGAGAATCTCCATGGGATCGTGTTCAACCCAGCCCGGTTGTGGGTAAATTTGCCGATGTTCGCGTTGGGAAAGGGTGACGATCTCGCCATCATGATTGAAGATTATACATCGGGTACTGGTAGTACCTTGATCTAGAGCTGCAACATATTTTTCCACTGTCTATCTCCCTATAAAGGTCTTGCGACTATTTTAGCTGAGATTAGAAAGAAATGTATACCTTCATAAACCTCCAAATCCCCGAGAATTAATGTACAATAACCTTTGAATCAAAAAGCATTGGTGAACAGGAGAATAAGAAGGACTTAATGAAAAACATACTCGTAACAGGTGGATGCGGATTTATTGGTTCAAATTTTATCCGTTACCTGCATCACTTCAATCCGGCTTTGCGCATCTATAACATCGATTCCCTGACCTATGCTGGTAATCAAAATAATCTGAAAGAATTAAAGGGTTTGGCCAACTACGTTTTTATCCACGGCGATATCTGTGATTCAGATTTAGTTGAACGGATTCTGATTGAAAGCAATATTGACACGGTCGTCCATTTTGCCGCCGAAACCCATGTGGATCGATCCATATATGGGCCTGAAGCATTTATCCACACCAATATTGTAGGTACATTTCGCTTATTGGAAGCGGTAAAAAAGGTCTGGTTGGCGCAGGGTGATGAGCATCAGGCGAATCACCGTTTTCACCATATCTCGACCGATGAAGTGTATGGTTCCCTGGCGCTTGAGGAGCCCGCCTTCGTTGAAACTACACCATATACCCCTAATTCCCCCTATTCTGCTTCAAAAGCCGCCAGCGACCATCTTGTGCGTGCTTATGCCCATACCTATCAACTGCCGATCACCATATCCAATTGCTCCAATAATTATGGGCCTTACCAATATCCTGAAAAATTAATTCCTCTGATGGTTCTCAATGGACTCAAGGGCGAAGAACTGCCAGTTTATGGGGATGGCAGGCAAATTCGGGACTGGCTATATGTAGAAGACCATTGTGAAGCCATTTATCAGATTCTTCTTCATGGTACGCCTGGTGAAACATATAACGTGGGCGGAAATACTCAATTAACCAATCTGGATGTCATCAAAACCATCTGTACTATTTTGGATGAGTTACAGCCAGATTCGAAGAACTTTCCCCATGAAAAATTAATGAAGTTTGTTAATGACCGTCCGGGTCATGATCGGCGGTATGCCATCGATTGTGCAAAATTAGCTCAGACCATCGGTTGGGAGCCAAAAACCTCATTTGCGGATGGCATTCTAAAAACGATCACCTGGTATTTGGATAATTCGGATTGGGTCAGTGATATGTATTCCCGGCGGGATTATCAGTTGTGGCTGGAAAAGAATTACGAACAGCGCGGGGAGGATAAGTGATGAAGGGAATAGTACTCGCTGGCGGAAAAGGCACCCGGTTATATCCCTTAACTTTGACCATCAGTAAACAATTATTGCCGGTTTACGATAAGCCCATGATTTATTACCCCATCTCCATGCTGATGCTGGCAGGCATTCGCGAAGTATTGATAATCACCACGCCGGAAGATATGGCTTCGTACCAACAATTACTGAAGAACGGTGAACAATGGGGGATGCAATTTTCCTATGCTGTTCAAGAAATTCCGGGTGGTTTGGCAGAAGCCTTTTTAGTCGGTGAGGAGTTTATTGCCGGGGAACCCGTTTGTTTGATCCTGGGCGATAATATTTTCTTTGGAACAGGGTTATCTACAATTTTACAGAAAGCCGCCCAGTTACAGGATGGAGCTACCATATTTGCTTACGCCGTACGCGATCCCCAGCGCTATGGTGTGGTGGAATTTGATATCTCTCATCATGTTCTTTCCCTGGAAGAAAAGCCGGAGAATCCAAAATCAAATTATGCTGTTCCTGGCATATATTTTTATGACCGTCATGTTTGTGAATTAACCAAAAAAGTGGCTCCTTCACCGAGGGGAGAACTGGAAATCACGGATTTAAACAAGCGCTATCTGGCGCTGAACAAGTTGAATGTGGAAGTATTAGGGCGGGGAATCGCCTGGTTAGATGCAGGTACGCATGAATCCTTGCTGCAGGCTTCGGAATTTGTTCAGGCTGTCGAGGATCGACAGGGATTGATGATCGCTTGTCCTGAAGAAATTGCCTATCGCATGGGGTTTATCAACAAAGAACAACTGACAGAATTAGCCTCTGCTTTGCAGCAAAACCAATACGGAAAGTATTTATTGAGCATCCTGAAGGATGGCGTTTTTTCTTTTTAGTCGGAATTTGTGCGTGGAAAATAGCGCAGGAAGTAAGCTGCAATACCGTAGGCAACCGCAACATTCAAGGAATCCTTGAATCCCAACATGGGGATGGAAACAATGGTGTTGCAGAGGGATAAAATTTTCGGATCCAATCCTGAGACTTCACTGCCGACAATTAATAGGATAGGGTTGGCGTATAAAGTAAGGATTGCCTCCTGTAAGGGAATGGCATCCTCACCGCCTTCAAGAGCGAGGATCTGGTAGCCTTGATCGTGCCTTTGCTGGATTATTTCAAGGGAATTGGGATGGTACTGCCAGGGAAGAGAAAACTCGGAACCGAGTGCCGTTTTAGAGACTTTTGGATTTTCCGGAGTTGGGGTCATCCCACAGAGATGCAAAGCAGTGATGCCGGCACTATCACTGGTACGGAAAATAGAACCAACATTAAACGCTGAACGTATATTTTCAAGTACCACTTCGATGACATGTTTTGAAGCAATAGGAGTTGATTTATTTACTTTTATTGATTCATAATTGGGTTCAATGACAAAATGCTCAGACCCGCAACGCGGGCATGAAGACATGGGCTGGCGTTCTGGTTGAAAAGGAAAGCGGAATCCGCACTCCTGATTGTTGCAATGGAAGATGACATGATTTAGCATGATTTTCAAGCAAATTATAATGGATGCTTGTGGAGGAGGATAGGATGAAAGTTTATGGAAGTATCGAAGCGGGTGGCACAAAAATTGTTTGTTTAATTGCAAAGAGTCCTTCTAATATTCTTGATCAATGGGTTATTCAAACAGAAATGCCGGAGATGACCTTAAATGCGATCGTTACTTATTTTAAGGGTATGTTGATTCAACACCCGGAGTGGCATTTACAGTCCATAGGGATTGCTTCTTTTGGCCCCATTGATTTGTCACCTTCCTCCAAAACATATGGGCATATTCAGCAAACCCCAAAACCGGGTTGGGAAGGCACCGATCTGGTTGGGTATATAAAACGAGAAATGGATGTTCCGATATTTCTCGATACGGATGTTGGTGGAGCTGCCCTGGCGGAATTTACAGTGGGTGCCGGGAAGGACAAAGACACGCTGATTTACATCACAGTCGGTACAGGTATTGGCGGAGCTTATATTCATTACGGCAAGAATATTTATGGAATTCATCATGCTGAATACGGGCATATGAAAGTCCCGCGCATACCTGATGATACCTATCGTGGCGGCTGCCCCTTTCATGATGATTGCCTGGAAGGAATGGCCAGCGGGCCTGCAATGCTCAAACGATGGGGCGTGCCTGCCGATCAATTACCCATGGACCATCCTGGCTGGGATTATGAGGCTGCGTACCTGGGACAAGCTGCGATCAATTTAATCTACACCCTCTCACCCGAAATTATTGTTTTAGGCGGGGGTGTGATGAATCACCCTGGATTGATTGAGAAGGTACGTGATTTTGTGCACGCCAACATGAACGCTTATTGTCAACCCGGAGCGTATCGTGCTGAGATTCGCTCTACTATCGTCTCACCGCAATGCGGCAACATCGCCGGCGCCATTGGCGGTTTGATTTTGGCGGAAAACGGATTGAAGTCTAAAAAGTAATTCGTATGGTTACAAAAAAAAAGGATAACAAACGTAGGATGCATTGGCAATGCATCCTACGCAGGATGATAAATCGTTACAAATATGGGGGATAGCTGAGTTTTTCTCTTTTTCAATACGCAAGGGAAAATCGTTTACAAATCATCTTCCAGGGCAACGATTTTGTTGAAACGGCGCTGATATTTTTCACCAGAAAATGCTTCTGCGTTTAAGAAGGTAATCACCAGATCTTTTGCCAGTTCGGTGCCAATAACCCGGCCGCCCAGGCATAAAGCATTCATTTTGTCGTGCTCGACACCCTGATGTGCAGAATATACATCATGACAGATGGCAGCATAGATTCCCTTAATTTTATTGGCTGAGATACAAACCCCCACACCGGATCCACACATCAATATGGCACGGTCGGCTTGTTTGGTCTGCACTGCCTGGCAGGCTTTCTTTACAAAATCCGGAAAATCAACGGAGAACTCACTATCCGTACCAAAATCCAGAACTTCATGGTTTAAGGATTGTATGGCTGCAATGACGGTTTGTTTTAATGGGAATCCACCATGATCATTAGCGACAGCAATTTTCATAACTACCTCGTAAAGGATGAGTTTAGTGGGGGTTGAAAATCAAAATTATGATTTTTGTTAACACCCTCATTTTTCTAGATTGTAACACAGAACAATTTGCCTGTTATAATAGAAAAAAATCGTATAAATAGAAAGTAATGGTATGAAGAAAACTCATTGGAAAATTATTATTTATAGCAGTTTGTTGTTCGCAGCAGGTTGGCTGGCAACGAGTGCCGTACTTCATCAGCCTGCCGATGAAGCTGAAATTTCTATGCCAGCGAAAGGATTCTACGCTCCTGATTTTACATTGAATCAAATGGATGGCACCACTTTTACGTTATCTGAACATCTGGGGAAGCCCATTTTACTCACCTTGTGGGCCAGTTGGTGTTCTCCCTGTAAGGCAGAGATGCCGACTTTCAACCAGGTGTACCAGGAAATGGGAGCGGAAAATGTGCTGGTGATTGGCGTGAACGTCACATCACAAGATGACCCGGCGAAAGTGAAACAATTTGTTGATCAGAATGGTCTTGTCTATCCAATTTTATTGGATGAACAAGGGGAGGTCGCCGATCTATACCGGCTACGTGGCTTACCCATGACTTATTTTATTGATCCACAGGGCAAGATCACGGATGTGATGGTGGGCGGCCCTTTATCTGCGGGAACTGTGCGCAGCATTTTCAATGAATTCCTGCAGGAGAATTAACCATGTTTCCTGTACTCAATATTGGCCCCCTGGCCATTCAATCCTCCGGTCTGATTCTTGTGCTGGGGATATGGCTTGGGCTCAACTGGGCTGAAAAAACAGCCAGCCGTCGTCAAATTAATCCGGATCTGATCTTCACAATCCTGTTTTTAATTTTTGCAGTCAGTCTGGCAGCTGCCCGATTGGGGTACGTTGTACTTCATGCAGATAGTTATAAAAATCATTGGCTGGATGTGTTTTCGCTCAACTTTCACAGCATGGATTGGCCTTCTGCTGTTCTATTGGGCATCCTGGCTTTTCTTATCTATACCCAAAAGAAAAAAATCCCGGTTTGGTCATTTCTTGATAGTCTGATTCCTTTCTTTCTAAGCATAAATATTGCATTGGCTTTGGCTTCAGTGGCAACGTTGAGCGCCTTTGGCTCTGAAACCACTTTGCCCTGGGGGATTGAGGTTTATGGAAGTTTACGGCATCCGGTTCAGATATATCATCTGCTGCTTGGTATCGGAATGATGTTTCTTTTCTGGCCATTCGGAAGGAAGGTCATCGGCATTGAAAGAGTGCAATTATTGCCAGGTGGAGAATTTACACTTTTTTTAGGGTTGTTTTCGCTCGGTATGATGGTGGTCCAAACCTATCGGGCAGAAAGTCCAACCTTATTTCTCTCCATTAATCCTTATCATGCTCTAGGATTGATTGGCGTGATTCTGAGTATCTTGCTCAGTAGAAAGCGAATCTTGTTTGAGGATTGATGGTGAACTGAATGCCTGATTCCATTTTGATCACGGGTGCCGCAAAACGAATTGGTCGATTTCTGGCAGAGTTTTTGGCAAAGGAAGGCTTTGATATTGTCCTGCACTTTGGAGCATCACACAGCGAAGCCAACCTGGTTAAACACAGCATTGAAGCTGGCGGGGGAAAATGCCATTTGGTGCAAGCGGATTTATCCGATCCCCTGGCAGCTGCTCATATCTTTGAAAATCTTCGCCAAAACGGGATTCACATTCGCCATCTGATTCATAATGCTTCCCTGTTTGAGGATATCCAATTTGAAACAATGAGCCAAGCCGATTGGCAGCGCCATTTGCAGGTCAATTTATCCACACCAGTCTTTCTCAACCAGGCTTTTGCGGCTCAATTGGAGAAAGGAGGATCCGGCCGGATCATTCATCTGCTGGACTGGCGGGCGTTACGACCCGGTGCAGATCATATTCCTTATACCATCAGTAAAGCAGCCCTGGCGAGTGTCACTCAATCCCTGGCCCTGGCACTGGCGCCGCAAATTCAAGTCAATGGCATCGCCTTCGGAGCCATTTTGCCGCCCAGTGATGGGGGGGATACTGCAAAAATATTGGATACCGTTCCTGCACAACGCTGGGCAACGCTGGACGAAGTTGGGCAAACAGTTTTGTTCTTTTTAACCGGGCCAGGTTATATTACCGGTGAAATCATCCATTTGGATGGCGGCCGGCATTTAATGTAAACTATAGAAAAATATTGGAGCAAGTCATGGATCATGTAATTATTAAGAATTTAATGGTGCGGGGTGTAATTGGCATTTCGGATCATGAACGAAAGGAACGGCAGGATATTGTCGTCAATGTAGTAATGAGCGCCGATTTACGGAAGGGCGGTGAAAGCGACAATATCGAAGATTGCGTAAATTACCGCACAGTTTCCAAGGAGATTATCAAACACGTGGAAGAACGCGGAAGATATACCGTGGAAGCACTTGCGGCAGACATTGCAGCAATTTGTCTGAGCCATGACGGTGTACAGAAGGTAAAAGTGCGCATAGAAAAACCGGGTGCGGTGCGCTTTTCTGAATCGGTGGGTGTGGAAATTATCCGCAAAAAGGGGAGTTAATGAATCATCAAGTGTATTTGATTCTCGGAAGCAACATTGAACCGGAAAAGAATACAATATTGGCTATTCAATTATTAGCCAGCCAATGCAATCTTGTAAAAACATCATCGACATGGGAGACTGTCGCAGTGGGGAGCGATGGTCCAAATTTTCTGAATACAGCTTTGCTGATTGAAACGCCACTAAGTGCTGAAGAATTTAAGACCACGATTATCGGCGGTCTGGAAAAGAAGCTGGGCAGAATCCGCACCGCGGATAAAAATGCACCCCGGACCATTGATCTGGACATTGTCATATACGATCAGGCTTTACTGGAACCGGCGATTTGGAAGAAGGCCTTTATAGCCATCCCCATGGCTGAAATTTTCCCGGATTTTCCTCATCCCGAGGGAAAAGAAACCTTGAAACAGTTTATCCATCAATTCGAGGGACAGAACCTGGCTTTTCCTTATCCTCTAACCATGGATTAATTTTCCTGATTGGTTTGTCATTTTGCATCACGGAATAGCGTTTAAAAAGAGTTCGCTGTCTGGCAGGTTGTTCTGCAGCAGCGATTTTTTTTATCACCTGACGCAGCAGCATCTCTTCATCCATACCAAAGGAAGTGAGAATGGTGGAAACAGCACGCAGTAGTAATTTAAGATAGATCTGCTGATCCGGCATGGAGGAAGCGGAGGACTGCGGCGTATCCCAGGCCTGAATACGTGGGGGATGCTGCATGAATAAAAATTTGATTGTCTGCCCGGGACGGATGGTCTTGCCGGCTGCCACCATCTGAGCGGCGGCTTTTGCCGCCGGAGAGGGGGAATGATAACTATCCAATTCGCGGCTGATTTTTTGACTGATCAGCAATTTCTCCAGCGGAATCCGGCCTCTTTTTAATTTTTGTACTTCCTGCTGCAAGTATTGGATAATTTTCGGCTGCAAGCCTGGGAACTCCTCCAGGCTGGGCAGGGTGGCGATCTGTTCCAGCAGGGTTTGCTGAATCTCGGCAATCCAGAGTGGTGTATCGCGGCGGCGCAATTCAATGCCGCGCAATTTCAAACTGCCGTCTTCGAAAACGCCAAAATAGCGGTTGGCCACCGGAATTTGATCATTGCCTTTGGAAGGCAAAAAAACAATCCAGCGGAAAATGCCGTCCGCGGCAATGGGCAGGCCGGTCCGCTGTTGGATGGCTTCGAGCAGCGGCTGCAGGGTTTCCAGGGTGATGAGGGTGGGCGATTTAATCCACAGACCATCGACGTACATATGCAGGATGGAGTAGCCCATTTCTTCCGCGGTCTCTTTGGCACGCATCAAAGATTCGCGCCCATAGGCCGTAACGGCCTCGTGAGCCTCGATACGGCCGAAACGGGCATTCTTGTACCCAAGATAGCCAAAACAGGTCACCAGCAGCCATTTATGGGCCGAGGACTGCGCTTTGTAAATCTCGTAGGCCGGGTCCCATTTTTTCAAGGTTGTCAGGGTTTGTTTGATGCGCACCCGTTTTTCCAGCAAGGGCGCCAGGGTGTTGGGGATCAATCCCTGGGGTTTCTGATGCTGGTCTTCAACAAAGTCTTTACTACCCGGGGCGCTGCTGAAGGTTTCCGGCGAAATGTTTTCATGCACCATGATGCTGGGATACATCGAAATAAAATCAATGCCGGCCACGTTTTCGTGCACGCCCACCGTGGGCTGATAGACCAACCCGCCCAGATCGGTATGGATCAAATCCAGGGCTGTTTTGGTGTTTTCCGCCTGCTGTTTATGCCAGGGGATCAGTACCCCCTGGCGGAGAGCGGTGGTCATTTGCATGGCTGAAATGCCGCTGCCCGGAGAGACTCTGGCAACGGTCTGGATGGGCAGACCGGTGACGCGCGCCAATTCCAGGATACCATCCACCTGGTAGTCGTGAAAAAGGGTGGCGTTGTGAATGTCGATATGCCAGCGTCCAAAGAGATGGATCTGCTGATCGCGGTAAATGGTTTGTCCGTAGGAAAAATATACCAGATCATTTTTGCGTAAAACGGTTTGACGGGTGTCGCGGTTCAAGGGCAGGAAAATATTATGGATGCGACTTTGCTCGATCAAATGCGGCATCAGCCAGCCGTCTCCCCAGGCGGTCAAAATTAAATCCGGGTCATACTGCTGCAGCAGACTGCACAGGGTGATCAGCATGACGCGAGCCGGATTGAGTTTGACCTTCCGCTGGACGCCGTTTTGATGCAGGATCAGACTGAGCGGCGTTTGATGGCGGGGGGATTGATCGGGCTCCATGGAGAGGATTTTAATGGGTGGCCGGGTGACCGAAAGTTCCCAGGGCGTTTCCAGCACATTGATCTGCTGCAAGGTGTTCATCTCGTCATGTTCGATGCTGCAATAACAAAGGGGAAAAGTATTGTGCAGACTGGCGTGGCGCAGGGAGAGGGTCACATCCGCGTCAAAATAGTCCAGATCCGGAAATTTGGCGGATAGCGCCTTGAAGACCTGCGGCTGCTGGGCGGGGGAGCGCACTTCCACGGCCAACACGGCGATGGGCTGGGGTTGGAAAATATCCTGCCTCTCCGTGCGGTACAACCTCAGTTCATAGGGCATGGCTTTCAGCGTTTTCCAGGCTTCGCGCAATTGACGGGTGTCCCCGGCGGCATAAAAGGTAATCGGGAAAGGCTGAAAAAGGCGCAGCCGTTCCCCGCACTGATCCAGAAACCAAAGCGTAATGCCCGGCCTTTCCGGGTCGGGGTATAAATCCATCAGCCAGCCGTTGCGCCTAGTCATCGAGAACTTCGCGCAAGGCATCCTGCAGCTGGCAAACTTTTTTGTGTTCTTCCAGCAGCATGGCCAACAGGAAGATTTCGAAGGGCAGTGCGTGAGTGGCATAAGCGGCGGCGGCGAGATGCTTTTGCGCTTCGGCAAAAAGATCATCCAGAATCAATTGATCGCTTTTGCGCAGCGCGCGCCGGAATTTTGAAAAGGAGCTCTGCTCATGTAAAAATTGCTGAGTAATGGAAGGTAGTGTGCGTCCCATAAGTTTTCATCCTGTACCTTTAAAAGAAACGATAATTAACAGGCACCGGGGCCTGTTCCAATTGAAAGATTTCATCCGAATATTGACGTACGGCGGCGATCCAGTCCGTATAATTCTCGTTTTTGGATTGTCCGCAGCTGATTGCCACCGGCACATCCTGACTGATGTGCTTCAGACAGTCCAGCGATTTCCTCAGCAGACGTTCGCGCTCCTTGCTGGACGTGTGCTCGTCGTAGAACATGTCCAATAAATCCAGCACCAGGACGGGCATGCGCGGGTTGCCCAATGTTTCCAGGCGGGTGAGAACCTGGTAGCAGGTAAAGACCCGCGAAAGTTTAATGTTTTCCAGCATGGGCGTTACTTCTTCCGTCAGACGGCGGAGTTCCCGGGCGATGGTGTAGGGACGGAAGGCATTGCCGGCATCGATAATGAAGAGTTCACCTTTCAAGGCTAATCTGGCGATCAATTGCGGCATGAGGTTATGTAAATAACTGCGGGGCGCATTAACAGCAGCAATCTTTTTTCGGATAAGGTAGGGTATTGAATTTCATTCATAGGCTTATCCTATCTGCTTTTGTGCCGGGGCGGCTATCCCCCGCGCGGGGGATTAAACCGGTTAAAAAGGATTACCCCTTTTCTGTCCGGTTTAATAGTGCCAGGCACTGAAATCCCATCCGGCCAGCTCCATGATCAGGGCCTGTTTTTTTCGCAGGCCGAATTTGCCGAGGATATTGCGTACATGTGTCTTGACGGTCTCCGTCGCAATCCCCAGTTTGAGGGCGATCTCCTGATTACTGCAGCCCTTGCAAACCCAAATGGCAACCTGCTGCTCCCGTATAGAGAGGTCCTGCCAGTGGAGGCTGTTGTACTGGATTTTCCTGCGTTCTTCAATGGCAAAGCGCAGCAGACGCGCTGCCAACTCACTGGGGGAACAATTTTCCTGACTTGCCAGGCTGATCAGGGTCTCATTCAGTTCCGGATCCAATTCAAGGGGCATGTCGGGTAGGATATTAAAAATTAGTTTGAGTTATCGTAGCCAAGTCTCTCATTTTTATCACCATGGAAAAAGGGTTACTTAAATTATATAGAACAAATGTTCTTGTGTCAATAGAAAACAAAATTCTCTTCAGGACGGGATATTTCGCCTGGTTTTGAAAATTAACAGGTTAGTTTTCGGTTTTTCGCACTATTTTTCTTAATACTTTTTTTGGGATTATCAGTTATCATGAATCAGAACTTTTTTGGAGGAACTTCATGTCAGGAAAATCGTTAAAAATTTTTATTTTTGTATTCCTTCCGCTTCTTCTCCTGCTTTTAATTAATCAAGTTACTCAAAATAGTATTGCCCTCATTCGATATTGTCTGGCAGCGGCACCTATTTTGGTTGTCCTCGTTGTGATGATTACTTTTCATGTTGGCGGGCAAGTTGCCGGTCCGATCGGTTTGGCAAGCGGTTTGTTGGTTGCGGTACAAGCCTTTGGCTTAACCAGGGACGTTTTGGTTGTTTCTCAGGTTAAAGGATTGCTGCTTTCGTTGTTTGTCCTGGCAGTATTCTTACCTGCCTTATTTCTTTACAATATCGTCAATCAAGCCAAGGGTATTCAATCCATTGCTCTGGCATTGGAAAATATGATTCAGGATCGGGGAATATTATTAATTGTCATTGCCTGGGCGTTCAGCGGCATGCTGGAAGGACTGGCGGGTTTTGGTCTTCCCGTGGCCATTGTATCCCCCATGTTGGTTGAATTGGGGTTGTCTCCCATTCTGGCAGTTTCCGCGGTAGCTATCGGGCATGCCTGGTCGGTTACATTTGGGGATATGGGCGTTGTCTTTCAAACGCTTATCTCAGTAGTAAAGGTTTCACCAGATCAATTATCTCTTTTTGCTGCCATCTTCCTGGGCATATCCTGTCTGGCATGCGGTTTGGCTGTGGCTCATTTGTTAAAGCGCATGGACAAATGGTTGGTGGTGCTGATCCTTTCCCTGGTCATGTCCTTCGTCCAATATGCTTTTGTAAAACTGAATATTGCAGCCATGGCGAGTTTTTGTGCCGGTCTGGCTGGTGTAACCGGGGCAGTATTAATAAACAATTTTATCCAGAAAATTAGAAAAGAAAAAAATGCCCCCATGAAATGGTCTTTGCCGTTAAAACTGGCAATATTAAGTTACGGCTCATTGACAATTCTGATGAGCATAATTGCTATTGTTCCTTCCATTCATCAATTTTTAGGGACATATGCCTGGCATGTTTCTTTTCCGGAAGTGATGACATTAAACGGTTTTGTTACTTCTGCTGTTGCCAAGCAAAATTACTTTCCATTTTTACATCCGGGGACATCCATCATATTGATCGCCCTGATCAGTTATTTTGTAAATAAGCGTGCAAGTCTCTATGATGCGACGAATTTAAACACGATTACATCCATCACGGTCAAAGGCGCCATGCCGGCTGCAATAGGGATTTTTGCTATGGTTGGGCTTTCAGCCCTCATGGATCACACGGGTATGACTTATCAATTGGCTGTATTGTTGAGTAATTTTTTCAAAGCCGCCTTCCCGTTGGTGTCCCCATATATCGGCATGCTAGGCGCTTTTGCGACCGGAAGCAATAATAACTCCAATGTCTTGTTCGGGCCATTACAAGAAAGTATTGCCATAATGTTAAAAATATCCCCCGCAGTGATTGTGGCTGCACAAACAACTGGCGGTGCCTTGGGCAGCATGATTGCCCCGGCAAAAGTGATTGTAGGGTGCAGTACCGTTGAAGTGCAGGGTCGGGATGGAGAAGTCCTGCGCAAAACGATTCCTTACGGTTTATTAATTGGTCTCATCATGGGGATCGTGACTATGCTATTTACAATAAATCAATAATTTCATGCTCTTCAGGGAATGGACCGACTTTTCCTTTTCAAATTTTCTTGAATAGAATCCGCGTTTATTCCATCAATCCAACCGTTGCCGCATCAGCCAACACAGTCCAGGGGGATAAGTGCAAGGCATGGATGTTTATCCAGGAATCCTCAGTTGTCAATTTTACCAAACCGTTTGTCAGGTATACCGGGGAGATCAGGCAGCTGGCCCCCAGTGGGGTGAGTTCTTGCGCTACTTCCATCAAAAAATGGCTTGTTTGGTCAATGGAGGAGGGGGTGATCAATAGTACCTGCTGGGCACCGTTGAGGATGGCTAACCCGCCGCCAATTTGTTTGAGCAGCAGATTCAGCAATTTTTCCCGGCTTTGCTTGTGTTGTTCGGGCATGGTATTGAGGATTAAAGTATCCAAATGGTCCAATTGGGGGTCCAGCGCTCTAAAACCGCTTTGAGTGGTCAGAACCTGCAGGGATTGATCCACGCTCATCCCGTCTTCGTATAGGTATAAGGGTAGGATTGGATCCGTACTGCCCACACTGGTCAATCCCGGGATACCCTCCAATTTTGAAAATCCGCTGCTGCAATCAACGGCAATCCCGCGATGGATGACGGCAACTGATGCTGAAAATTCATCCAGGAAGACGGTGATTAATTTCTCACTATTTTGAGGGTAGGCAGTGCGTATTTTCTGACTGCCGAATTGATGGAAGATTCCATCCGACCCATACCGTTGAATCTCGGGATAGCGCAGTGCTTTCGGCAGCGCATATGAACGGGCTGTTTGCGGCATAGTTTGGAAAAAGGCGGTATTGCAAAGCAACATATGTTCCAGATCGGGACGCATGGTAACCATTTGGAAAATAGTATTCATCAGCAGCGTATTCTCGTAGGGAGCATATTTTTGCAGATTTTGGAGGATATTCAGCATACCGGGCGTCAATTCCGTGACTGTCTGAGTAAATTCCGGTCCGCCGTTTTCTATCAGATAAACACATTTTTCGGCTTCTTCAACGACTTGCATCAAGGTTTTGGGAAAAGGATGTTCCGGTAAAACCATTCCGGAGTTGATCACCTGATTTTGCTCATTCAATTCTGCCCAATCCAAATGAAGGGGGGTAGTCTTAAAGATCAGCACGCTTTACCTCCTGCAGCAAAGTGAAGCCATCCATGGCAATGATACTTTCCTCATCTGTCGGAAGAACCAAAATCCGCACAGCAGATTTGTCTGTTTGAATTTCCGAAAGCGCATCAAGGGGCGCGTGGAGGTTTTTTTGCTCATCCAGCTCAATTCCAAACCAATCCATAGCCGTACAGGTTAATTGACGAATGGCGGGATTTTGCAGTCCAATATCATCGGTAAAGACCAGGAGATCCAGGCCGCCCAGAAGGACTGCGTAGGCACCAATGAATTTTTTGAGCCGATGGATCAGCAGATCGATGGCAGCTTGTGCATTGGGATCAAGCTGTTCATTTGCGGCTTTAAGCAGATCGCGGATATCACTGGAAAAGCCTGAAAGACCCAGTAACCCGCTCTCCTTATTCAGTAGTTGATTTAGTTCGCTGGCACTGTGATTGTGCACTTGCATCAGATAGAGGGGAAGAAAAGGGTCCAGATCTCCGCAGCGGGTGCTCATCACCAGTCCCTGCAGGGGCGTGAAACCCATGGAGGTATCCACCGGTTTGCCATTCTGGATGGCGGTGATGCTGGAGCCTCCGGTGCCCAGATGGCAGGCAATGATTTTCAGCGGTGCGAGATCCAGATTCAATGTGTGGCTGATATGTTGAAGAATATAAGTATAAGAGAGTCCATGAAAGCCGTAATGGCGGACAGCATGGTGGTTGGTGAAGGATTGGGGGAGCATCTCCAGAGCGGCAGTGTCCGGCATCTGGCTGAAAAAGGTGGTATCAAAGGTGAGATACTGGGGCAGGTCGGGGTATGCCTGCTGGCAGACTGAAATTACGCTGGAGGCATTGGGGTTATGAATGGGCGCCAGCGGCAGACATTTTTCCAGCAAAAGGCTGGTTTGAGGGGTTATCAGTGTTGAAGCGTTGAAATAAGGCCCCCCATGCACAATACGGTGCCCGATGCCATCAAATTGGATCTCCAGATTTTGCAGCATTTGGATGATTTGTCCGGCTGCCAGGGCATGATGGTCAAGCTGTATGGGCACGACTGTATGCTGCTCAGCATGATTCAGTTCAATAAAGGATTCTTCTGTGCCTATTACACCCACACGGTGGGCTTTCCCTTGCAGCAGGATTTTCGGGACTGAGGATGAATTTCCTGAAAATAGTTTAAACGATAAAGATGACGAACCACAATTAAAGATAAGAAGCTTCATTGATCCAACCTTTTGACAATGAAAAGCCAGATGGGTTAGGGTATAAATTCAAGAATGGCATCTATGACTTGCTCAACTTCATTAAGCCCCATACTGTTATTCAGCGGCAAGCGAACGAGTTGATCACTGACTTTTTCAGTCACCGGACAATCCCCAGGTTTACCCCCCAATTTTTCTCCCATGACGGAAAGATGAAGAGGCAAGTAGTGAAATACACTATAGATGTCTTTTTCGCGCAAAGTCTTAATAAAACGCGTCCGTACTTCAAGATCCGGGGCAAGCAAATAGAACATATGATAGGACTGTTCACAATCCTCCGGAATGATAGGCAGACGAAAGCCATTTTTAATGGCCCAAGCGGCGAGATGTTGATTGTATTGGTCCCAAATGATCTTTCTGCGCTGCTGGATCATGGAGGCTTTTTCAAGCTGGGCAAATAGAACGGCGGCCAAAATTTCAGAGGGGATATAGCTGGAACCGACATCCACCCAGGTGTACTTGTCGATCATACCGCGGAAGAATCGGCTGCGATCGGTGCCTTTTTCACGGATAATCTCGGCCCGCTCAATATACGCAGGATCATTGATGAACAATGCGCCGCCCTCGCCGCTGGTGATGTTCTTGGTCTCATGGAAGCTTTGGGCTGCAAAGGTTCCCAACGTGCCGAGATGCTTGCCTTTGTATTTGCTGAATAAGCCGTGTGCGTTGTCTTCCACAATTAAGAGATTATGCTTGTCTGCTATTCGTTGAATCGTGTCCATTTCACAGGCCACGCCGGCATAATGTACTGGAACAATGGCTTTTGTCCGTTCAGTGATATGCTCTTCCAACAGCGTTTCATCCAGATTTAAGGTATCCGGACGGACGTCTACAATAACGGGTTTGATGCCGTGTAAGAGAAAAGCATTAACGGTGGAAACAAAAGTAAAGGAAGGCGCAAGAATTTCGTCCCCCTCCTCCAGATCCATTAAGATGGCCGCCATTTCCAGCGCATGGGTGCAGGAGGTGGTAAGCAGGGCTTTTCCAACCCCCAGATTTTCTTCAAAGAAACGATGACACTTTTTTGTAAAAGCCCCATCCCCGGAGAGATGATTGTTTTCAAAGGTTTGGCGAACATATTCCAGTTCATTGCCAAGGATGGCTACTTTATTAAAATCGATCATGATTTTATTTCCGTATTAAGAGTGTAAAATCGTACACTTCATAATCATGCAATAAGGCAACATTGCGGGAGAAATTCAACTTGCAGTAGTCAAATAAATAGCATGGATCTGCATAATACAAATCATCACGCATCCGATCGGTATCGGAATATTTGGTGAGGAAATTGATCGAGAATCCTTTCAAGGCTAAATCGTTGATTTCATGCAGGCATTTTACAACATATTTGGTCCATTGGTCATAATCTGCATTGAGTTTCATGTTGAAAACGCCGCAGGCGCTGACATAATCCACCTGAGGGCATTCAGATAAATCCGAGGTGAAAATGACATTGGGATCATCATCGTGAAGTTTTCGGCCTTCCAGGACCATGGATTCCAACAAGTCATAGCCGTAATACAGCGGACTTTGTTTTGTTTTTGAATCAAATAGTCATAAAAGGCCCCATAGCCAGCACCGTAATCCAACATGGAGAAGGAGCTATCCGGTTCAACAATTTTAACCAGCTGGTCAAAGCGGATTTCTCGGGCTTGATTTGAATTCCAATCCACACCTTTTGCATCACTGCCATGGGTTTTTAATTTCTCATCAAAGTATTGATTAACATTCTCAAGAACTTTTTTTAATTCCATGTGATTAATCCTTCTCCCTAGAAATAGTCCAAAGCCTGAGGACCTTTCATGAATAATAAATCGAGGATACTGAAACTTGTGGTTCAAACGGCGGATACAGCTGATCATACTCGGGATAATCATAAGCCATGAAAGATAATTCGATCCCGGCTTGGGTGAATAAGGCAGGTTCCAAATAATCTTGTGCAGAGGGACCGGATAAATAGGATGTCGCTCCAATTTTGAACAAAATCTGAATCAAGCGATCGGTCTTGGTTCCTGTGACGCCTTGAATTTCAGAAGAACGCATGAAGGTTGTGTTATGAATCCCCAGAAGGCCGCTGATCGCGATCGTCAGGCCAATTGTAAATTCCGAGAGATGAGTGTCATGACGCTCAAAAAATGGGGCAAGCGTGTCCTGATAGTGTCGAAAAAATGGCGCTTTACTGTAGGAAAGCTGCAATGCATTCCAATGTTTGCGATTCCAGTTTTGAGCCCAATTGATCTGAACTTCATGGATAGGGGTGTGGTTTTCTTCCACTCCTTTGGTTAAGACAGGGATGGTAAGCCATTGCATACCGTCCCTGGTTTTGATCCGGTTTCGATTACGCCAGCCGTTTTTGTCATACTTAACGTCATCATAAAATATAAAAGTGTCAGCCTGACGAATTTGATCAAAATATCCACGCCAGGGAATATACGAAGGCTGCAAGATGACACATTTCATAATTAGATTTAGCGTCCTTCGTTGGATGAAGACGGTAACGATTGGGAGATTTCCTGGTTGACGATATAAGCTGGCCGCTTCATTGAGGCATCGAAAATTCTTGCCAGGTACTCGCCAAAAATACCCAGGGCGAATAATTGGGCGCCGCTAAAAATGGAAACGATGGAAGATAAAAACGGGAAACCCCGGAATGCTGCCAACGGTCCAATAGATCATGACGACGTAAATAAAAATGGATATGCCAACCAGGGTCAGGAAAAAGCCAAGCCAGCTGGCAAAACGGAGCGGGATGGTACTGAAACCAGTCAGAATCAGAAACGCCTGGGAAGCTAATTTCATAAAATTGTAATTGGACTCGCCAACGGTGCGCGGTTCTTCATGCACCGGTATGGAAGCAAAACGCGTTGTTCCCCAGGCAAGCAATGCATCAATAATGACCCCGGGATTATTATAATTTTCGAATGCTTTACGGATATCGGTACGGATGGCACGAAAAGCGGAAAGTTCTCTGACTGTCTTGATTCCCATAACGGTGGCAAGCAGTTTTTTTGTAAATCGGGAGGAGAGGTTGCGCCATAAGGAATGAGGCAGCTTGTCAGGACAGCCGTAAACGACATCAAAGCCTTCCTGAAGTTTCGCGACTAATTTTATGATTTCACGGGGAGGATGCTGCAAATCATCATCCATGGTGATGATACTGTCCATTTTTGCAGCCCGGATGCCGCATAACAGGGCATTATGCTGGCCGTAATTACGCATCATATTGATGCCTCGAACCGTGGTATTGCGGGCTGAAATTTCTTTAATGACGTTCCAGGAATCATCCGGACTACCATCATTGATCAGCAGAATTTCAAAATTGTCAACGATACCGGGCAACACTTCCATTAACTGACTTACCAACAAGGGAAGAGTATCTCTTCCGTTATAGACCGGGATTACCACGGAGATTGATTGAATAGGTTCCATTAGAGTCCAGTTTACTTTTCAGAATGATGCAGCATGAAAATATTATAACATTGGATTAATTCAGGGACATGATAAAAGATTCATTTCACTTTCCAGAATTTCATTTCCGGCATCGGGATCCGAGAATTCCATCTGATAGCGGCTTAATTCCGAACAGAATAATTTATCCAGTTGTTTATCCATGGAGTACGCTTTACGGATGTATTTCATGGAATTTTCCCAATCCCCAATCGCGGCATAGGCTTCACTGAAGGGCAGATATTCTGATCCAACCTTGGCTTCAAGCGATTTGTCAACGACCTGTTTTTCCAATTCCAACACAACAGCCCAATCCTTATACTGCCTGGCAAGATCCGCTTTTTCATAGTAGTAACACCATCTATGGGCTGGCTCTTTTCCGAATATGGATTCATCCATATTAATGGGTACCGCTGGATCTTGATTAATAATTCGATATGGATCGGAAAGGTCGATGATTTTGTCAATTGTTTCCGGCAGCAAGGGGTCGTCATGGCTTTGCTGAGGGTCCAAAATTCTCAAACAGGCATCGGTGGTGTAGAAGAAGCCGACGATCTGATCTGTGCTTCCAACATATTCAGTACTGCGATAATTCTTTACCACTTTTGTTCCCGGATTTAAATCAGGTAGGGTGCTGCCCAGTCGAATATCGGTAAACATCATCATGTATTTTAAGGGTTCATGATCATCTGTTGTATCATAGATCCAGTTTAATGGCGCTGTTAGAGAATTATCGGAGAAATACATTAAAGGGAAGGTTTCAGAAACCAATAAGGTGTTTTCTTCAAAGGCAGGCACACGCCATGACAACTGCCAGAAAAACTCATTTTGTATATCCCATTCCCGACGAAAACTATTGGCATTGATAAAATGAGCCCCAACTGAATAACTGATCAGCAATGAAAGAAGAACGAGTTTTGTTTTATTGCCTTGAAAAAATTTTTCAATCAGGTAAACCAGCAAAAGGGAACTTCCGAACATAAGGGGCAGGAAAAACCGATCGTAGGGATAAGTTAATTCAATTGGAAGATTGGTTACCCAGAATGGGAAAGCTCCAAAAATGAGCGCTGCAATTGCAAATATCAAGATCTGGATCTCATACTTCGAAAAGAGCGAATTTTGCTTCTTATTTATCGTTGCAGGTGGAAAGGTTTTTTTTAGTAAAAGAAACGTAGTTGGGATGAGTAGAATGACAAGCGCCCAGTAAAAAAATTGCGAAGAACCTTCTATCTTGGTTAGATTTGGAAATTGGAAGATTTCGGACCATGTTTTCCAGATGGAGAGGTACATATCCTGTATCATCCGGTTCAGGTAAATAAGTACTTCAGGATATTTTCCACCGGAGAGTTCGCGCATGGAAACCGGTTTATATGTTGGAAATTTAAAAATTAATACACGCCAGATGAAGAATAGAAGTAATCCCATACCATAGGGCAAGTAATCGCGAAACATGGTTTGAAACCAAATCTTGAATTTGCGTAAATCCAATCCTTGTTTATACCAGATGATTAATATCCGCAAGAATTCAAGTCCGGCATAATATTCCGTGGAAAAGATGGTAAATAATTGCAGGGAAACGCTGCCGATAATCAGAAAAATCTTTCCTGGGCCCTTTGATTCCATCGCATGAACCATTGCCCCAAGACTTAGAAAGAAAGAGGTTAAAAGAAAAAAACCGTTAGAGTAGATGATGGCAATCGGTTGCTGCTTAAATCCGGGAAAAACGGTAAACAGAATACTGACCCAAAGCATTTGTTTTTTTAAATCCGGCCAGATTTTTGTCAGAGCCCAGTAAACAGAAATACCGCAAAGCCAGCGGGAAAGCAGTGCAAATGCCTGCCAATAGATTGGTTTAATCGGCAGAATGCTGGTTGTGAACATATAAATGCCCGTTAAAAAGGGACGGTCAGAAGCCAATACTTCTTTAAAGCCGGATGGGCCAAGTGTCTTTGCAAACCAGGCCATGGGCCAATCATCCCAATAAAAACCCAACCAGGGAATCAGTAAACCATAAGCTAAAAAGCTGAAGAATAAAAGAAGTAATGCCGGCGAATATTTTTTCAGGAATGCTTTCATGAAGAAATTTCTACGCTCCTATTGGACGGGTTTATACTAAACCGATTTTACCACTAAAGAGGATGATGAAAAATGAAAAGCGGGTTCTTTTTAAGAACCCGCTTGACTTGTGAATAAAGAAACGATTAGAGTTGTTTGAGGATGATACGAGCATCAACCACTTTCAAACCAGTACCTTCTTCGTAGACAAGTACCGGGTTGGCATCTGTTTCGCTGACCTCATCACGCAGATCATAAACCATCTGGGAGTAGAGAGAGAGTGTTTCAGCCAATTTTTCGCGGTCTCGAGGTGATTCGCCGCGCACACCAGCCAAAATTGGTGCGCCCTTGATATCGTTCATCATCCGACGAGATTCGCCAATGGAGATTGGCGCGACACGGAAAGTAACATCTTTGAGAACCTCAACAAAGATACCGCCCAAACCGAACATTACGGTAGGACCAAAGGTAGCATCATTGACGGAACCGATAATAACTTCTGTACCCCAAGGGGCCATTTCTTGAATCAACAAACCATGAATATTGGCATCAGCTTTGTAAGCCTTACAGTTTTTTAGGATGGTCTTGTACGCTTCGCGAATACCATCGGCATCTTTGATGTTGACTTTCACGCCGCCTGCATCGGATTTATGCAGAATGTCGGGAGAGACAATTTTCATTACGATTGGGTAACCAATTTTCTCTGCAAACTTCACGGCTTCATCTTCACTGGTAGCCAATTTATGATTGGTAACCGGCAAACCGTAGGCTTCAAAGACTGATTTGGCTTCCACTTCGGTCAAAACGTCGCGGCCGTCGGCACGTGCGGTTTCGATGATTTGTTTGGCTTTTTTAGCGTCCACGTCCTTGGCTGGGACAACTTTCTCGGAGGAGTATTCTTTCATTTGAGCATATTGACGTAAAGCAGCCATTGCATTCATTGCTACATCGGGTGCACCGTAAGCAGGGATGCCATTTTCTGAAAGCCAGCGCATGGCAGTTTCAGAGCGTTCGCCACCAACATAAGAAATGGTAACCGGTTTGTCTTTGATGCCGGATTCCAGCAATGCTTTCTGGATCCCCTGGGCAATGCCCATCGGATCGGAAGAGGCTGTTTCACAAAACAGAATGACAACACCATCAACCCATGGGTGAATGATGGAGGCCTTGAAGGAATCAACATACCAATCCGTACTGGCCATACCGGTGATATCAATCGGATTCTTGGCAGAGCCGAAAGAAGGCATGTGTTTTTTTAATTCAGTCTGAAGTTCAGCAGGTGCAAAACGAAGGGGAATGCCGAATTTTTCAGCTGCATCAGTTGCCAAAACGCCAACACCACCGCCGTTTGTGATGATTAATAAATTCTCTCCCTTCAATGGTGGCTGGAGGGAGAGAGCAAGGGCACGATCAAATAAATTGTCCAGATCGGAGGCTTCTACGACACCGGCCTGTTGAAAGGCTGCGCCGTAGACTTTTGCTGCGCCTGCTAGTGATCCGGTGTGGGAAGCGGCTGCGGCTGCACCGTGTTCGGATGTGCCTGATTTTAGGGCAATAATTGGTTTGGACAGCTTTTTTGCTGACGTCCATGAATTTGCGGCCATTTTTTAAGCCCTTCAACATAAAGGGAAATACAGCTTGTATTTTCATCGCCATCGAGCCATTCGACGGTGTCTGCAAAACTGACATCGGACATATTGCCGATGGAAATCAGTTTATCGAAAGCCAATTCTGCGCGTGTAGGTTGATGCATCCATTGCAATTAATAATGCACCACTTTGAGAAACCAGGGATGATTTACCAGGTAATGGCAGGAATGGCGCAAAGGAGGCGTTTAGTTGATCTGAATTGGAAAGAATACCGACAATATTTGGTCCTAAAATACGCATACCATACGAATGGGCAATAGCAACCAATTCATCTTCCAGTTCTTTTTCACCAACTTCACTGAAAGCCAGAGGAAATGATGATCAGTCCTTTGACACCTTTTTGTACCGCATTCTTCAGTGGCTGTCTTTAACAAATTTTGCGGGAATAGTAAGGACGGCTGCATCTACAGGACCAGGCACATCCCGATTGAAGCATAAACCTTTATGCCTAAAATTTCATCGGCTTTTGGATTGATGGGTAAATTTTGCCCTCATATTTGCTTTTGAGTAAATTTTCAACGACGGTATGACCAATTTTCCCCGCTTGAGATGAAGCACCTACAACAGCAATCGATTTTGGTCGAAATAGGCCGTTAAGATTATCACTATCCACTTGAATCCTCCAAAGAGTTATATATATAATTTAGTTATTGTTTTAATTATGATCTACTCACAATTAACAAGTATACCATCACATATGTTCTTAAAGTGAGTAAAAATGTACTTGCTTTCATGGATTTTGATCATATATTTTTTGTTCTAATAAGGTGATCCCAGTTATTTTCAAGTAGAATTAGTACCATTAGGAATACTTTGGAGTGTCCATGAAAATGCATATGGAACAATTTATGGAAAAAATTATTGAAGCAGCCCTGACTGCTGCTGATCCAAAGAGAGCACTCTTAAAATTGCTGTCTTCAGCGGATAATGAAAATCTATCTTTATCTCACCTGCGAACCCTCGGTTACCAGAAATTTCATATAATTAGTTTTGGCAAGGCAGCAATACCCATGGCTGAAGGTTTACTTTCATTCTGCGGAGAGGAGTTGGCTGGTGGCGTGATCATTCCAAAAGCCAGCTATCTAATGGAGACTGCAGACTGGCACAGGCGATTTGCCATTGTACCATCGGCTCATCCGGTGCCGGATGAGCGCAGCTCCGAGGCAGGGGAGACAATCCTTTCCTATCTTTCAAATTTGACCTCCAATGATTTTGTTTTTTACCTCATCTCGGGAGGCGGATCCTCTTTGGTTACTCTGCCGGAACCCGGGATTGGTTTGAAGGACATTCAGAATGTAAATAAACTTTTACTGGATTGTGGTGCAAGCATCAATGAGATTAATGGTATTCGCAAACATATTGATCAAATCAAGGGTGGTAAATTAATTGGTAAAACATACCCGGCGGGATTTTGTACATTGATTCTATCCGACGTTCTTGGAGATCCAGTGGATGTGATTGCCTCGGGACCTACGGTCTTTGATCCAAGTACTTTCCAGGAAGCCTGGAAAACGATTGAAAAATATGGACTTCAAGAAGAAATGCCAAAAAACGTCAATCAATTTTTGCAGGAAGGATTGAACGGTTTGCAGGTCGAAACCCCTAAAACTGCGCTCAAAAACCAGAAAATTGTCGCTCCGCAAATTATTGGCAGCAATCGCAATTCCTTGAAATCCGCGGCTGAGGCTGCCAGTAAATTAGGGTTGATCCCTGTACTTCTATCGGACCATTTGGAAGGGGAAGCGAGGCTTGCCGGTGAGTGGATAGTGAAACAGGCACGCGCTTATCTTCTGGAATCCAACCTTGAATGCAAAGGCATGTGTTTTTTGGCTGGCGGTGAAACAACCGTTACTATTAAAGGCAATGGAAAGGGAGGAAGAAATCTTGAATTAGCATTATCGGTAGTTTTGCCGCTACATACGATGGAAAATACTTTCTTCTGTGCCTTTTCAACAGACGGCGAAGATGGCCCCACCGATGCTGCCGGTGCCTGGGTGGATAAGCATAGCTTCAAGAAAGCGGGGCAGTTAGGCCTTGTAGTGGATGAGTATTTGGATAGGAATGATTCCTATCCTTTTTTTGAGCGTATGGAACAATTAATCCGCACTGGTTCTACCGGAACCAACGTCAATGATATTTGTTTCTTGATTGTAGAAAAATAAGCGAGTATACAAAAGAAAAAGCCTGCCATAAAAAATGACAGGCTTTTTGTTTCTTGTCAGGAAGCATTAATTTGCTGGACTGATTGAGAGTACGCGTCGAAGCCATTGGTTACCAGATTCCATTCCGATCCAGGTACGCAGGCAGAAAACTCATTGTAAGTTGAAGGGGAATATTCGTATTGCTTTGAATCGGCAGATCGAATATAACCGTGTAGGACTCTGTTTGATCGGCAACCCTTTGATCGGAGGTAAGGTTATAATCCGGCCAGACTGGATTCATATCCGTACCACTGGAGGAATATTGCTGATCATTTTGCCAGGCCATGGTTTCGTAGGAACAATAAGGTTCGGAGACCTGATAAACACAATCCTGGACAACTTCCGCATACCCATTGCCTAGATCCTTGGTATATGGGGTACCGCAAACTTCCTCTGCACCAGCAACATATTCGGTTTCATCATGGTGGTACCTGGGTTCGCAGGAAAGGAGGGTCGCATCCGCAGGGATATCGGCTTGCCAATCTTCTGTGGTTACTAGCCCATAGCGTTCGATATTTACCGTATATACCCATTGAGCGGATTCAACCGTGCCTTGTAATTCTTCTTTCGAGAACAAACCCGAAATGCCAGAAATGATCAAACCACAAATAATCATGGCGCCTAAAACAAGGAGCACGAGAACAACAGGGCTCATTTTCTTCTTGTCAGTTGGTGTCGGTGCAGGAACGGCGGTTTTGCTTTGTGTACCAAGGCCTGTACCACATTGATGGCAAGTGGTACGAGTAAAAGCGTTTTCGCTGCCGCAAGAAGGACAGAGAACGGTTGGTTTTTGACCGGGCTTGAAAGCGCCTAAAATTTGTCCGCTTTTACGGCGTGCTCCTTCGGAGATATCACCGCCGCATTGATTGCAAATTTGAGCGTCTGCTGAATTTCGAGTGGTGCAATAGGGGCAATTAATATCCGGCCCGAGGGCTGCCTTTTTGACTTCAGCTTCGTCTTTGATCAGTTCGGCGGCAGCATCCTGGTAGAATTCCACATTTGCGGGTTGAGGAGAACCACACTGCGCACAAACTTTGTCCGAGCCAATATTTTTGGATTTGCACTGCGGGCAATTCCAAAATAAACGTACATAACCTTGAGATTTTTGAGCCATATGTTTTTCTCCCGGTGATTAAGTTGAATCAACCTTTAATAAATTTGGCGGTTATAACAATAAGGAATTGGTTCATTCTTTAATGCGGCACCAATATTTTCAACGCACATCAGGGCCATTCTTTTTCGAATGGGTGCACTTGCGCTTGCAATGTGGGGGGTAAGGAGAACGTTTTTACATTTTACCAGCGGGTGATCTGTTGGAATAGGTTCCGGATCAAAAACATCCAATGCAGCACCGGCAATATGATAATTCATCACGGCATCCGTCAGCGCATCCGAGTTTACAATCTTCCCACGAGCGATATTGATCAAATAGGCGGAGGGCTTCATCAAGGCTATGGTTTTTGCATTGATCAGATTTTCGGTTTGCGCATTTAAACTGGTGTGAATGGAAACAAAATCAGATTGTCGCAGCAATTCCTCCAACTGTACAAAGCGAAATCCATATTTCTCTTCCAGATCTGGTTTGCGGGTCTGGCTGAAATATAAAACCTTCATATTGAAGCCAAGGGCTCTCCTGGCAACAGCCTGCCCAATTCGTCCAAGACCGATGATACCCAAGGTGGCTTGATAAAGATCAGCACCTAATAAAACATCTGGTCCCCATGGCCGCCAGATGCCATGAAGAACTTCCCTGTTGGATTCGGTGACCCTGCGGGCAATGGATGTCATTAAGGCCCACGTAAAATCAGCACAGGATTCAGTAAGCACATCCGGTGTGTGTCCAACGGGCAGCAGTTGTTCTGTGGCGAATTTGACATCAATATTATCTACACCTACAGCCATCTGGCTGATAATTTTTAAGTGCCCCGAACCTGCTTGAATGACTTCCCGATCAATCGGATCCGTCAACATGGAAAGGATGGCGGAAGACCGCGAAGCTGCATCAAGAAGCACAGCATGACTTGGCGGCGTTTCCTGGGACCAGATCTCTGGCTCGGCGATTTCACGCAATTTTTCGATTGCTTCGGGATGAATTGTCCGGGTGACAAAGACGGTTGGTTTACTCATAAGCTGGAATTTTTCTCCAATAATTTATGTAAGATGTCTAAATACCGTTTGGAGTGAGTGGCTTGATTAATGACAGTACCCATCCAGAAGCACGCCGGTTTCGTATAGATATTCAATGATTTCGCCTTGCAGGGAAGGATCGGTGATTGAAGGGATTTGTTGGATGACTGGATGGCGTTAGGTTTACTTCCAAGGACTTTCTCGGATTCCGGAATTTCCTGATTCATCATGCGATAAGCAGATTGCAATTCCTGGGGCAGGGAACCATCCTTTAGTCGTAATTCGTACAGGGGAATCTACCAGCACTTTGGAAGCGCGGATTTCATTAATTTTACTTTTTAAGGTGTTTCTAAATAGTTCAAGAATCGAATCTTCATTTTCAACCGGAATTTCCAGTTTCCTTATCTGGCGTTTCGCTGTGGATTTTAGTGGCATCAATTTCCTCCACATTTTGGGGGTTGGCAATATTAACTAATTCAATTCTCCCCAACTTTGGGAATACGTAAGACCATAAAAGGATCGATCATGGTTTTGAAATGAATTACATCAAGATCATACTTTTTGAACAGATCCATATGGGGGCTCGCTGCCATTTGATTGGCTTCAGTATCCAGAAAGTAATAGATTTTGTTCTGATTTTCCGGTTTTTCTGACAGATAGGTTTCAAAGGAAATCAATTCATCCGGGTGTTTATGGGTTGAGAATCGTACCAGTTTTACTAATTTTTCCTGGTCTTCCGGATTTGTGGTTATGCCTTCCTTAAGGAAATCGCCGTAAGTTTTCCAGAAAGTGAGGTATTCCTAGGGGATCGTCTTTGCCAGATCCGCAAGTTTATCCAATACTTTGCCGGTCAGGATTTTGCGAATTTGATTTACCACCCGGCTGGATTGGATGGTCTCGCGGGAGACGTTGATTGGAATATCTTCGGAATCGACAACACCTTGCATAAAGCGCAAGTAATCCGGCAATAAATCCCGGCTGAATTCCTGTAACAAGATATTTCTGCAGTAGAGTTGTAGTCCATCCTGTTTGCGCAGGGAGAAGGATGGATTATATGACGTTGAGGGGACAAATAATAAAGCAAACAATTGGATGGGTGCATCAATGGAGAGATGCAGATAATTCATCGGGGAATTGAAATCGAGGGTGTATTGTTTGTAAAATTCATCCACTTTTTCGCGTTCTACGGAAGATGGTGTTGTCGCCAGATCGCAGTTTGTTCATTGACAGGTTCGGTTTCATCACCGAGGTAAATGGGATATGGGATAAAATTGGAATGTTTTTTGATGATTCGTTTAAGTCGCATGATATCGGTATATTCTTTCGCATCTTCCTTAAGATGGATAATAACCTCTGTACCACGCTCTTGCTTTTGGGATTCTGTAACCTGGAAGGATGTTTCGCCATGAGAAAGCCAGGTTGTTGCGGATTCTTCCGGATTCCAGGGTGAAGAGATTACCTCAATATATTCTGCAACCATGAAGGCGGCATAAAAACCCACCCCGAATTGCCCAATGATGGACTGTGCTTCGCTGGGTGATTTATCCTTGATTTGTTCCAGGAAACTTGCCGCTCCGGAATGAGCAATTGTGCCGAGGTTTTCAATGATTTCCTGACGGTTCATGCCAATACCGGTATCCTGGATGATTAACAGATTTTGGTCAGGAATTGTTTTTATCCAGATGCCAAGTTCAGCTTCAGGGGATTTTATCTCAGAAGTGGTCAGGGATTTGAAATGAAATTTTGTTAAAGCATCCGCTGCATTGGAGATGATCTCCCGTAGAAAAACATCACGATCAGAATATAAAGAGTGGATAAGGATATTCAGTAATTGTTGGGTTTCTGCTTTGTAATTAAAAGTGTTGTTAGAAGGTTATTTTTAGTCATCGATTGTCCCTCATATTCTTCAATCAAAACACGGATTATTAGTTCGGTCAATCCGTGTTTTGAGGGGCCTGAGTTTGATTACACCGCAAATATTGCTTTAGTTTGTCGAATCAAAACAAAAGGCACATTAACAATACCCAGGGTGGCATAATTGGGCAATAAATATTAGCATCATAGATTGATTTGTATTCTTCGCGAGAAATTTCGAGTGATTTTTTCAGTTCCACTTGTTGCGAAATTCTAATTTTCCATCAATGCGAAATTTATCCAACAGAGCCGTAATCGGAACCATGTGCCGATTTGGCTCATCCGCGTCATAATCTATCCGGGTCTGTGGCCGGAGGCAATAAGATGATATGCCAGAATGTCGGATGTCGTGATAAGAATTTCAGCAAATGTCATGGATTTTGGTTTTGCATTCGCAGAACGTATATCATTTTTGCATTGTGTAAATACATGGTTTCAGGAGCTGCATTGGTTCTTAACCAGGTACTGATTCGTAAGTGACTGTTTAAGATCACATCTCCAATGCAGAGACCTTGATGGAGGTATATGACAATGATAGCCGCACTTTTCTCATCGTCTAAAAGGGTGTAATCTTTGGATGACTTATTTGTCATCACTTTATATCCTCCTGTTTCGGTTTAATTATTGATAGCGATTTTTGACACCAGGGATAACGTAATTCTGAAAATGATCGTTTAATATCATAATCTGGTTTCCAGTTCCAATCATGTCGAGCAGCAGAATCATCAATTTCTGCTGGCCATGTATCAACAATATTTTGTCGCTTTTTATCTATTTCAAATGTGATTTCCGCATTTGGAAAAGCATCTTTTCGTTATTTCTTCTAATTCGGCTGCCGAAGCCGAGAAGCTGGTAACATTATACACTAACTTGAGTCAAATCCTTTTCTTTCTCGCTTCTTCAAGCATGAGAATTGATTTTACTGCGTCGGGCATGACCATAAAGGGCAAGACTGAATCGGGACGTACAAAACAATTATATGGGGAGTTTTGTGCCGCATGATGAAGCATTTCGGGGCCATAATCACTGGTACCACCGGTAGGGACGGTTACTGCACTGATTAAGCCAGGGAAACGTAATCCATCGAAAATCGATGGTATGGCTGATTTTATCGGCTGCCAGTTGTTTGTAGTGTTTGCAGTAATACCTGCCCAGGTGTTCACAATATAGTTTATTGCATCCATACATGGTTGTAGGTTGAAGCCATTCATCTTCTTTTACGGGGTGTAATTGTTGTTTGATTTCAAGGGATGGAATGCCATAGGCTGCAATTGAACTGGGATAAATAAACTTAACGGATTTTCCTTGCCAGGCAGCTTGTTCCACGGCCAGGCGTAGTAAGTTGAGGGTTCCTTCAACATTCACTCGATGGGCTGTTTCGGGGTTGTACTCAGCTTTGGTGGAAAGAATGGATGCCAGATGGATAATACTTCGAATTTCGTATTCGGCAACCAATCGTCCTAATAACATTTGATCCAGAATATCGCCCTTGAATGAATTTGGAAATATAGGTTTTGATATTGTCATCCAAAGGCATGACATCAAGTCCGACGACGTCACATCAATCATTTTTAGACAGATGAGCAACAAGACTATGTCCAATCTCACCATTGACACCCGTAATAAAACGACCTGTTTTCTCATGGATGAATTTCCTTATTGAGTGGGGTAAGTGTCTCGTAACTACTATTTTAGCAAGACTTTAAAAAAAAAGAAGGTTTGGTGATTAGCCAAACCTTCTTAACATTTCTAATTTAGGCTGCAGCTGTAGTTCCTTTTTTGAACCAAGTTTTCCATTCCTGGTTTTCCCAAATGACTAGAATTGGGGCTGCAATGAAAATGGAAGAATAGGTACCGCTGAATAAGACCAACCAGAAGAATGATGGCAAATTCACGCAGGGTAACACCACCGAGCAGGGCCAATGCCAGGAGCATGAACTCCGAGGTCATTAACTGGGTGTTAATGGAGCGACCAAGTGTTTGAACAATGGAATGATTGGCCAGTTTTTCGAATGAAATTTTACGGTGGATGCGATTGTTTTCGCGAATACGATCAAAGACAACAATTTTATCCTGAACAGAAAAACCAATCACAGTTAGAAGCGCTGTTGAAGCGTCAGGGAATCAAATTGCCATCCAAAAACGACCCCGCCAATTGCTGTGATGCTGAGTAACAATCAATACATCATGAAACATGGCGACGATGGCACAAATACCATAGCGGGTTGCATGTGCAATGCCACGAAATGCAAAGGTGATGTAAAGAATAACACCCAGGGCAGCCACAGCAACTGCTTGAGCAGCCCGGCTGAGCAACTTCTGTACCAATGGAGGGACCAACACTGTCGGCACTAATGATTTCAGTGCTGATTGAGAACCTTAGTCTTCAAGTCGTTGATCATTAATGCACGATCATCTTCAGCAATATATTGTGACTTGAATGATCAAGGTATCTGTGCCGGATGTTTTAGTTTGAACGTCTGAGACGCCGTGATCACTGAAGAAATGAAACCACGTCATCGCGTCAGGGAAGCGTACCAGAGGTAACTTTCAATTCCAGCAAACTTCCACCGGTGAAATCAATTGAGAAATGGTAAACCGCCACCAATGATCAAGCATGACCATACCGGTGAGAATAACGACAATTGAAATGCCGAAGAAGAGATATCGTTTTCCTAAAATATCTAACATAATTTTCTCCTCTATGATCCCAAACCATTTGTTCTGGTCTGCGTTCTTCAAGAAAGTTGGAAAACAGGTCCAGCAAGGCACGCGTAATAAAACTGGCACAGAAAAGGCTGACAAATACACCAATTGCAAGGGTTAAGGCAAAGCCCTTAACCAGGCTGGCGCCATAAGCAGAACCAAACCAGAAGAGAATTCCACTGGTAATTAATGTGGCAAAGTTTGAATCCCGGATAGATGGCCAGGCACGCGTCCAGGAAAGATAAACTGCATCTTTGAGTTTTCTGCCGCTGCGGAGTTCTTCCTTGAGCCGTTCAAACATCAAAATATTGGCATCCAAGCCGCCGCCTGTACTGAGCAACAATCCGGCAATACCCGGCAAAGTTAGAGTGACTGGAATTAATTTGAAAAGAGCAAGGGTGATTGCTGCATAGCTGGCAATGGAAAGCATGGCGACATTGCGCCAGGGGCTCGATAGTAAATGGTCATGAACAAGGTCACGATGATTAAGCCACAATATGGCAGCGATGATACTTTTCTGTAATGAATCCTGTCCCAGTGTTGGCCCAACAATGCGGCTTTCAACAACTTTCAAAGGAATCGGCAGGGAACCATAGCGCAGTTGAATGGCTAGACGTGTTGGCAGATTCATAGGTGAAGTTACCTGAAATAGAGCCATTCCCTTCAGTGATGGGGGTATTGATGGAAGGGGTGGAGACAATACGTTTGTCCAACACGATAGCCAGAATTTTACCAACATTTGCAGTTGTATACTCGGCAAATGTTTTTGCACCATCAGGCTTTAGATTGAAAACCACAGAATAGACCCCATTTTGAAGGTCAACATTCACGGTTTCAATTTGATCACCTGTCAAAACAGTATGCCAGACTTTATTGAGCAGATCCTGTTCGGTTGTGCCTGCATCGGTCGTAGCAGCTGGATCTGTAGTCGTGGCATCAACGGGTGTTTCTGTACTGGTTGTTGCGCCTGAATCAGTCATAATCACTGTGCCGGGAGGAAGAACTGAATCGCCGAAATCAACAAATTCCAGTTGTCCAGTTTCCTTGAGGGTAGCAATTACTTCATCTGTGTTGGTAATACCAGGAAATTCGCCAACGATGCGGCGATCACCGGCAACCTGGAATACGACTTCACTGACACCCAGCCCATTGGTACGGTTTTCAAGAATTTGTTTGGCTGTGTCCAGATCTTCAGCTGAAATTGCAGTCTCAGCGGGTAAATCAGCTTCCAAAAGAACCTGCATACCGCCCCGTAAATCGAGTCCAAGTGATGTATCGAGTGTACGGGAAAAATCTCCGATTTTAATGCCAGGATTGCTGGGTAAGTCAATCCATACGACAACTGCAATTAATAATATGATCAAAATTAGATTAAGATAGCGTTGATTCATTCGAGCTTGGCCTCCAATTCATACAAATACCAGCCACAGGCTGGATATTGGACGATTATACCCCAGTCTATAGTCTCTGTGCAGATTTGATTAAAGTTTGCTAAATGATTGCGGATTTCAAAGGTTTTTTTCGTAAAATTTTTGAGAGAGGGGATAATGGACACTCATTTTTCGAATTCTTGATTCCTCATTATGCGTAACCCGCGCAGCAACGACAGACATATCTTCCTTTGGGCTGTTCTGATCCATACGAATAGAATCAGAAAGCAGCGTGTTCGCAATTTCATCTGCTGTAGGTTCCTGATCTTCCAGGAGCGATCGAAGCAACATGCTGATATCAAAATCCAGCTCATAGTTTTTCCGGAATGTTCAACACCCGAAGAGTATAAAACCAGCAGGGTATTGGGTTCAAGGGGAATTTCAGAAATAACCGGACGAATGTTCATCGAATTACCAATACATTGACTGTGTCCGGATAGGGAATTTAATTCAGCATCCTGATAAATAAAAACTGGTGTGGGCGTGTTGCGCGTAACCACGATCGTATCACTTTGTCGATCGAAAGAGATGATATTCAGACAGGCACTGAGCAGTCCTTTGTGCTCAGTATATAGAAAATCAGAAGCAGCCCTGGCTGCTGCACCGTCCCGAATGCCTTCGCCAACCCACGCAACGACTTTTCTTACAATCGCTGCTGATGTGGCTTTCTTGTCCATGACTTGGGATAATACTTCCGCCATCACAATGGAAAGGCCACCGTTTGGTCTTTCTACAATTTCGATGGTGTCCCCACTTTCAGAATTCCCCATTTTGCTAATCTTTGAGATGGCTACTTCAATTTCCATATTTTGATTTTAATACTATTTTTTCGTTTTTAAACAACCAATTTTCATTGTCAGGCATAAGGATATGGTAATTCTTGGAGAATTCACCAGATCACCATAGACTGAAAGAAAAAAGCCTCTGCCAAGGGCAAGAGTCCTTGACAAGGTGAATGGTGTTTCATTATAATTACCGTTCGGTATTATAGATTAGAGAGAAGGCTTGATAGGAGAAAAAAATGGGTCCACAACCAAAACGAAAAATTTCCAGTGGACGAAGGGATCGTCGACGTTCTCACGATGCGTTGACACCGAACACCTTGGTTCAATGCAGCAATTGTAATGAAATGCGCTTAATGCATAAAGTATGCCCAAGCTGCGGTTATTACAAAGGCCGAGAAGTTATCAAAATTCAAAAAGGCTAATAAAAAAAAGGGCTTTAGCCCTTTTTTTTTATTAAAGTACCCAATACAACATCAACCCAAGAACGGAAAGTATGATTCCCAAATGCAGAAATAGATTGGATGTTGTTAACCAGCCAAGTGGTACGATCTGAAAGAATAGATTGACCAGGATAAACAGGACGCCCACCAGGGGGATTAATCCTTTTCTATCCGCCAGATAGTTAGAAAGTTTATCAATAAATTTGGATAGTCTAAGATTCATGCTCATCTGATTCCCTTATATGTGATGTGAGAAAGTTTGAGTAGAGCGAAAGATAGCGTACCGGAAGTTTTCCAATGATATGGACTTCTTTACGCCCATGTTCGATAAATTCAATTTGACCAATGTGATGAAATTGGGATGTCAAAGCTCCCTGACTATACGGAAGAAATACTTCGATCGGCTCAAAGGCTTCGAACAATTCCTTTTCGATTTTTGTCAGCAAAACATCCAATCCATATTTTTTCAAAGCTGAGATCGGAATCGCATCCGGAAAGAACGCCAGAATTGATTTAAGTTCTTCTTCATTTTTTATTTTATCAATTTTATTTAAAACAGTGATGACAGGGATGTGGTCTGCTTTGATTTCTTTCAGTGTATTCTGGACAGATTGCCATTGGGACTGAACCAGGGGGTGGCTGCAATCCAAAACGTGAAGAAGACAATTGGCATCACCGATTTCTTCCAGCGTTGCACGGAAAGCGGCAACCAATTGAGTCGGAATTTTTTGAATAAAGCCGACCGTATCTGTAAAGAGAACTTGATTTCCACCAGGAAGCTGCACTTTTCGCGTGGTTGGATCGAGGGTAGCAAATAATTTGTCGGCAACATAGACATCCGAAGCCGAGATGGCGTTCAATAAGGTTGATTTTCCGGAATTCGTATACCCAACCAGAGAGATGACTGCTGTTTGGGATTTCGAGCGCTGGGAGCGATAGCGGCTGCGATGTGCGCGCACTTTTTCCAGCTCGATTTTTAGTTTGCTTATCTTACGGCTAATTTCCCTTCGGTCAACTTCCAATTGCGTTTCACCGGGACCGCGCAGACCGACACCGCCAACACCTCCGGAACGTCCTCCGCCACCGCCGGCTTGTCGTGCGAGATGTGTCCAGGCTCTGGTTAGTCTGGGTAGACGATATTCATATTGTGCCAATTCAACCTGAAGTTTCCCTTCCGCGGTTTGAGCATGTTGGGCGAAAATATCCAAAATTAATGCTGTACGATCAATAACTTTTACATTTTCGCCAAATAGTTTTTCCAACTCGCGCAAATGTCTGGGAGAAAGTTCCGTATCGAAAATCACCACTGTGGCTTCGGTATCTTCAAGAAGGATGCGAATTTCTTCCACTTTTCCACTGCCGATCATGGTCATCGGGTTAGGTCTGGAAATTTTCTGGGTGGCTTCACCCACGACGATCAATCCAGCTGTGGTAGCCAGAAGGTTAAACTCCTCCAGCGAATCCTCCATGGATAGGAGAGAATTGGATAGTGCAATATCGATCCCTACTAAAAATGCTTTTTCAGTTTCGTCCTGGGTTGGACGGGAATTTTTTTCTGTCATAAATACCATGCCTGTAGTTTGTTAATGGCTTTGATTAATACATCTTCTGGTTGGCATAAAGAAATACGGAAAAAATCTTTCCCATTGGAACCATAGATGCTTCCCGGCGTCATACTGACACCGGCATTGTCCAGCGCCTCATTGCAAAAATGTACATCAGATTGAAATGAAGCGGGGATTTGTGCCCACAAGTAAAACCCGGCTTTGGGTTTGCTATAATCTGGGGAAATCCTTGTTAAATAATCGGTAAACAAATCTCGGCGGTGTTTCATCACCTGATTTCTTGCCAGAATCCAGGTGCGGTCCATCAATAAAGCAGTGCTTGCAGCTCGGAAGATGGGTATGGAAGTACTGTTATCAACTTTTGACTTTAAGGTCTGCAAAGCCGTGATAATATCTCGATTTCCACAAATCATGCCTATTCGCCATCCCGCCATATGATAGGTTTTAGAGAGGGAATTAATCTCCACGCACACATCTTTTGCACCCGGAATGGAAAGCAAGGAGGGTGGTGTATGATCCTCAAAGTAGATATCGGAATAAGGTGCGTCATGGATAAGAATGAATTGTTTTGCAATAGCCAAGTTGACGAGGTGTTCTAACACCTCTGATTGTACTACGCTTCCGGTTGGATTATTGGGAAAATTGATCCAGACTACTTTAGTATTATCGGATATGATATTTTCAATTTGTTGAATAGTCAAAGAAAATTCGTTTTCGGAGGTTAAATCATAGTTAATTACTTTAGCCCCAGCATATTCTGCGCCAAAGGAATAGGTGGGGTAGCCAGGATTGGGAACCAGAACAACATCCCCCGGATTGATCAGCACTTGATGCAGGTTAATGATGGCTTCTTTTGAACCGAGTAAAGGGGAAATCTCTTTTTCAGGATCCAATGTCACATTGAAGCGCGTCTGATAATAGGCCGCAACAGCCTCCCGAAAATATGCCGGGCCGCGAGTAGACGTGTAGCCGTGCGTATCAGGCTGTCGGATGGACTCTGTCAGGCTTTCCACCACTTTCGGCGGAGGTGGAAGATCCGGTGATCCAATATCCAGACGGATGATTTCCCGTCCGGATCCTTGCAACTCGTCGATTCTCTTTTGGAGATTTAAAAAGTAATATGGCTTAATGGCAGAAATTTTGGTTGAAGGTTTGATCATATAGTCATCACAAAATTCATTTCTTATTTAATGGGTACAAGGATATTGAATCGTTTACCTGCCTGGTCCAGGTTTTCATAAATCGGCGAATCAACCCACAAAGAGCCAAGATGAGTTTGAACAATGCCTTTAACAATATACAAGCCATTGCCCGAAATATTGGAAAATTTGCGAACCACCTGGGTTCCGGGTTCTGATTTCTTTAATTTATTAAATAATTCGCTTTTTTGTTGAGTGGTAAGTCCAACCCCATTATCAATGATCTGAATTTGTAATTTATCTTGAATGGTGTCAGTGATGATTTCCAGAGCACCATTATCCTGGGTGGTGGAGATGGAATAATGGATAAGAATCTTTAATGCATATAACAATTTGTCGGTATCCACATAGATGACCTGATCCGTGTTGTTGATCTGGAAAGTCATTTTTAGATCTCGTTTGGTTAGAGTAGCTTTAAAATCGCGTTCCAATTTTTGAAGAAATTGATTAATTGAGATCGGTTGTTTAGAAATAACCAATCGTTTTTGATCAATTAATGCCAGATAGGACATCTCATCCATCAAGCTTGTCAAACGTTGAATGCCGTTTTTCATCCCTTTGGACAACATGAGCAGTTCGGTATTGCGTTCTGGCAAGGATTCAATTTGGGAATCTATCATCGTGGCATACCCCTCTATTAAAGTAATGGGGGTGATCAGTGTCTCACTGGTGAGCTGAAAGAATTCACTTTGCAAGAGATTCAGTTTGGTCTGGCTGTCCTCGTTTGGTCGCGTCGATATTTTTTTTGTGGATAGAACAGCATTAATTTCAATCTCATGGGCCAATTCAGTACAGCGCAATAGGAAAGGCATTACCAGATCAAAATAATCGAAAGCCTCTTTTTCTTTGGTCTGTGTTTTGCATAGAAATGCTGTGCTGGCAAATATTTCATTAATTAATTTTACAAGAATACCATCGGAAATTGCCTCTTGGTGTTCACTATGAATTAAAACATTCCAACCGGCAAGAAGTTTCCGAACGGGGTCATCCATCCGGGCTGATGGTTCATGCAACATCAAATTGAAAAATGGTTGAAGTTGATCTTGTAAATTTCCATCCAGGGTAGATAATGGCGAGATGCGTTGAATGGTTTCAGATAACCACAGAGGGTATAAGGCTTCAAATTTTTTGAGTTCTTTTTCATTCATGGCAGTTCTTCACGGTTTTAGTGGATTGGATTTTGATAACCAGTATAGCAAGGTTTTCCCGATAATACCAAGACTTTTTACTGATATATTACTTTCATCATCCGAAACAGTATGCCAGGAGGGATAATCAAAATCAATCATATCTATTGCAGGGATGTTTTGATTTTTAAACGGTACATGATCATCCAACATGGAATACTTGCCCTCGGGGATGAGATAGCCTTCATAGCCGAGCTCTTGAGCCATTTGCCAGATTTCGGCGGTTAAGACTGGATCTGAATTGCGATCCATATAGACATTCAAGTTTTTATCCCCAATCATATCCACGATGATGACTTGATCCGGAAGCTGGAATTCCGGATCACTGGCCAAGGCCGAGGATCCGGCGATCCATTGATACTGACCGATGCCTCCCTGATCTTCAAAATCAAAAAAGGCCAGGCTAATCTCATTGGGCACCGTATCCGGAATGGATCTGGCAAGTTCCAGAAGAACAGCGACACCAGAAGCGCCGTCATTGGCGCCTAAAACAGGTTCCTGCGGATAATCCGGGTCCTGATCTGCCAGAAGGCGGGTATCATAATGAGCGCCAAACAAGATGTGCGGCGCACTCCCTTCCCTGTGGGCAACGATATTGGTGATGGTCATATCGTAGTATGGGTATTCAAACAACTGGACCTGCCAGTCATTCTTTTCCAATTCAGCGATAATCCAATCCTGAGTTTGGGCATGTCCAATGGAACCTGGATAGCGAAATCCAAAGGAAAGCTGGGTTTGCAAATGTTGGTAGGCCAGCGCTTCATCAAATGATGAAGCCGCAGGTGCACAGGAAGCAAAAAGCAAACTTAGAATCAGGATGGTTTGTAAGATGACGAGGGTGCGAATTTTCATGGGTCACCTGTTTTCTACAAGATAAGCGGAAAGTTCTTCCAAACCGCGGGCGGTATACCCCATGAAGCGTTTCTTTTTATCTTGAATCTTCTTGGGTAGGGGAGGCAGGATGCCGAAATTGGCTTTCATGGGTTGGAAGTTTTTTTGATCGGACTCGGTTATGTAGGAGATCAAAGAACCCAGCATGGTGGTTTTTGGCAAGATCCATGGGTTTTGATGAGATAAGGTTCGAACAGCATTGACGCCGGCCAATAAACCAGTGGCAATGTTGCCCATATACCCTTCCACGCCGGTGAGTTGACCGGCAATAAAAAGGTTCGGCCTGGTTTTGGTTTGCAGGGAAGGCAACAAAATGGCTGGTGCAAAAAGAAATGTATTGCGGTGCATTTGCCCATAGCGATAAAATTCTGCATTTTGTAATCCGGGAATCATGCGAAAAACCCGTTTTTGCTCGCCAAAGGTCAGATTAGTTTGAAAACCGACCAAATTGTATAATGATCCGGCTTGATTATCCTGGCGTAATTGAACCACGGCATATGGTTTTTCAGGGGTATGTTCCATGAGGCCTTTTGGCGTCATGGGACCAAAAGCGAGGGTTTCTGCTCCCCGGGCTGCCATAACCTCAACAGGCAGGCAGCCTTCAAAAAAAGTACCCGCACCGGCTTTCACCCCAGTATTAATATCCAGTTCAAAGGATTTTAAAACAATCCGTTCTGCCTGGCTTAATTCGCTGACAAAGGCATGGTATTGATCTTTACTCATCGGGCAGTTGATGTAATCGCCTTCTGCATCTGTGCCCTTATCGTAGCGGGATGCGCGGAATGCAATGCTAAAATCAATGCTGTCTTCCTGAACGATGGGGGCTATGGCATCATAAAAAAACAAATGTTCGCTGCCGGTGAATGCGGCCAAAGATTTCGAAAAGTCCGGGGAAGTAAGCGGTCCAGTGCAGATGATGACCGGACCTTCAGGAATTTCAGTCACTTCCTCGCGGATGAGTTTGATATTTGGATGGGATTCAATGGAAGCGGTCAGCCGTTCTGCAAAAGCATCCCGATCCACTGCAAGAGCGCTGCCGGCAGGAAGAGCACAGGCCTCGGCGATCTGAAGCAAATGAGAATTTAAAAGTCGTAATTCTTCTTTCAACATCCCGGAGGCTCTTTCCGGAAAAACTGACCCGAGGGAATTGGAACAGATCAATTCTCCCAGAAAATCGGTTTCATGGGCAGGACTGGCTTTGATAGGACGCATCTCATAAAGATTGACTTGCATACCTGCTTCAGCTGCCTGCCAGGCAGCCTCGCTTCCGGACAGTCCGCCACCAATAATTGTAAGGGTCATAAAATCTCCAGTCGTCAAAAATCATAAATTTCAAGTGGCATAAAACTTGCACTATATGAGCCATCAGGATATACTAATTCTATCAGAAGGTGCTGGCTATGTTTCAATATCAATACACGGATATCAAACCCCTTACTACTGCACACCTCGCGCAAACGATGGCTTTGTTAAGTTTATCTATCGATGAATTACAACAGGAGATTGAAGCTCAACTGGCTAAAAATCCTGCATTGGAAATCATTGAAGAACGTCGTTGTCCCAACTGTCAGCGCAAATTGCCGCCACAAGGAAAATGTCCGGTATGTTCCAAGCCATCCAATGAGAATCCTGATGAACCGGTAGTGTTTCTTTCCCCACGCGAAGATTTTTACCAATCCTCCGGAGCAACCCATGAAGACGTTCCTGAAGATCAGTTTTCGGCCATGGCAGAAGAATTGCCCACCTATGTTTTACGTCAAATTGCACCGGAGTTAAAAGAAAAAGACCGGTTAATTGCCGCCTATTTGTTAACTCACCTTGATGAAGATGGTTTACTGACCATGCCCTTAATGGAAGCTGCACAATACTTTCATGTGATGCTTTCCAGTATTCAAGAAATTCAACGGGTGATCCAAAAAGCGGATCCCGTTGGTGTCGGCTCCTGCTCCACTCAAGAAGCGCTTTTAATTCAGTTGGAAGTTCTTGCCGAGCATAAAACCATCCCCGATTACGCTGTGGAAATCATTACCAATGGTGATCATCTGGCCAGTAAGCGCCACTATCCGGATATCGCCAGGAAATATAATCTGCCTGTGAAACAAATACAGGATATAGTGAAATTTATTGGCGAGAATCTGAACCCATATCCAGCACGTTCTTTCTGGGGAAATGTGCGTCAGCCAGCCCCGGAAGCCGTCCAGGTTTACCGCCAGCCTGATATTATTATCAGCTATCTTAATGACAATCCAGAGAATCCATTATCCGTGGAGATTATTCTACCTATCTACGGCACCTTGCAGGTCAATCCATTATTCAAAACTTCCATCAAAGAAGCCAACGAAGAAAGAGTGGGTGAGTGGAAGAAAGACCTGGATAAAGCCTCCTTGTTTGTTAAATGCATTCAACAACGTTTTCATACCATTCAGCGATTAATGCAAAAGGTAGTCCTTTATCAGAAAGAATTTATCCTGCATGGGGACAAGTACATGAAACCGATTACCCGTGCCTCTCTTGCAGATGAGATCAGTGTGCATGAATCTACCATCTCCCGTGCAGTTGCCAATAAAACGGTACAATTACCCAATCGAAAGATTATTCCCCTGGCCGGTTTTTTTGATAGAAGTTTAAATGTTCGTTCCGTACTAAAAGAAATCATCGAAAAGGAAAAGAAACCCTTGAGTGATGCCCAATTGATGAAACAGTTGGAGGCAGAAGGATACCAGGTAGCTCGCAGGACGATAGCAAAGTATCGGGCAATGGAAGGTGTTTTGCCTGCTCATCTCCGGCAGCCCAATGTGTGATCAATGGAACTAACAGCGAAAAATAATAACAACAGCATGACAGATTTGGAACCGATACAGATTCAATTGATCATGGATCAAATTGAATCTGCTGTTGTATTAATCCATGAGGATGAGGATAAGATTTTACATGGCAATAGTGCCCTGTTGAAATCAACAGCCTTTACGCAAGAAGAACTGTCCAACTTATCCTGGCATAAATTGATCGGAAGCGGTGAAGGCAAGGAACTTCCCTTCGCGGAACCCGAGGCCTGCGAACTGCTGCGCAGGAAACGCGAAGGTATTCCGGTGATGGTTAGAGCCATCCGATTGGTGACAGGCAAGCCCTATATCGTCCTGACGATTTTCCCAATTACTCAGTATCGACAGCAGCGCTATGAAGAATTTGAATTTCTGGAAGAAAACCTGGGTAAATTGTTAAATTTATCCACGCTTTCCGATCCCTATCTTTATCTGAATGAAGTGATTAAACTTTTGGGTTTAATTTTTAATGCAGACCAAATCGGCATCTACCAGGCAGTTGAAGATTTTCCTATTTTAAAAAACATCGCTCCCCAAACAGAGAAACGAACCTTACCTGATACCCTATCCTCCTCGGAGTTTGGGCAATTGGAATCGGTGGGGTTGTGGTTCCCTGGCAAACCGATCATGGCCGATATTCACAAGAAAGCGCGAGAAAATCAACTTTCCTATTTGGCAAACGCTGTCCTGGGGGAGGAAGAAGCCGCTTTTGGATTGATTGTGGTTGGATCTTCCAGCCATGAACCGATCAAGAATATAAAAATTCATTTGAGTTTTATTGCCAGAATCGTCACTGCAACACTGCAGCAGGCTATTTTGGTGAATAATCTCAACCAAAAGGTGCAATCTCAAAAAGGCATGCTGGATATTCATTCGCTGCTATTTGACAATATTCATGAAGGGATTGTGTTATTGAACCGTGATCTGGTGATCAATAAGATTAACCTGGTTGCTGAAATTCTTTTAGGGTATGCAGATAAGGAAGTATGCGGCCAGCCGGTTGAAAATGTGCTGATTGGCGCGGAAGGTTTCATTGCGGCTCTGCAAGCTGCCCAAAATGGAATAGCCACGCACAATTTGGGGAAAAGTTCGCTGCACCGCCGGAATGGCATCGCTTTTCCCTGTCAAATTCAGGTCATCCCTGTCATCCGCAGTGAGACCATTGACGATATTCTGGTTTTTATCAACGATATCAGTGAAAATGAACAAATCCGTCTGCGCACGCAGCAATTGGAACATCGGGCAGTTCTGGGTGAAATTACCGCAGTCTTTGCTCATGAGGTTCGCAATCCAATCAATAACATTTCAACCGGTCTGCAATTATTATCAGGAAAATTGGATGCTGAAGATCCCAACCAGGACAATATTCAGCGTATGCTGACGGACTGCACCCGCTTAAATCATTTGATGGAATCGGTACTGGCATTCTCCAGGCCGGCAGAACAAAAAATGCACCCCTGTAATCTGCCCTTCCTGATTCAACGTTTGTTGGATCGCTGGCATCCCCGCATGGCCAGGGTGAAAGTTAAACCCTATTTTGAACCTGAGGGAAACATTCCTGAAGCCTATGTGGATCAACGCTCCATTGAGCAGGTATTCACCAACCTGATCAGTAATGCAGTGGAAGCGATGAGTGAAACGGGGGGGACATTGGCCATTAAAATCAAACCCAATATGAGTGTGCCAAAACGCCCACAACTTGAGATCACCGTCTCCGATACGGGGCCGGGAATTCCCGATGAAGTTCGTGATAGAATATTTGAACCTTTTGTGACGACCAATCCCCGGGGCAACGGCCTTGGGTTAGCTATAACCAAACGAATTGTAACTGCCAATCGGGGAAGCATTACTTTGGATACCTTTCCGGGTGGAACGGTTTTCAAAGTGTTATTGCCCATTGCAAACGGAGAATAACACATGGCACTCACTATTCTGATCGTTGATGACGAAGAGAATGCGCGAAAAAATATTGGTGAATTTCTGGGAGGCAAGGGCTATAACGTTATTGAAGCTGCCACGCTTGCCATTGCTCGAGAGTTTATACAAAAAGGTGAGGGCGATATTATTTTGCTGGATGTCCAATTGCCGGATGGGTATGGTCCTAATTTATTAGTTGAATTTGCCGGCATGCCGGATCGTCCGCCGATTATTCTCATTACCGCCTATGGTGACATTGAAATGGCTGTTGAGGCGATGAAAAATGGTGCCCATGATTTCCTTAACCAAGCCGGTGGAATTTGAGCAATTGGAGAAATCCATCAAAAGAGCAACAGAAATGGTCAGCATGCGCAGGGAATTGGAACATTACCGCCAATCCCAACGCCGGAATGCTGAATTTGTTGTAGGCAACAGTAAAGAAATTCAAACCCTGGTCAGTTACGCCCATCGTGCAGCGCTGGCGTCTGTCTCTGTATTAATTACGGGTGAAACAGGTACCGGCAAGGAAGTGCTGGCCCGGTTTATCCACAGCAGCGGACCGAGAGCTACCAAACCCTTTATTGCCATAAACTGTGCAGCCATCCAGACCACCATGCTGGAATCGGAATTGTTTGGCCATGAAGCTGGTTCTTTTACCGGAGCGGATCGCAAGAAAGTCGGCTTGATGGAAGTTGCGGACGGCGGGGTTTTGTTTTTGGATGAAATCTCCTCCATGCCGCTGGATATCCAGGCCAAATTGTTGCGCGCTTTGGAAGAACGGGCTTTTCGCCGGGTTGGGGGCAATAATATGATCAATGTGGACGTACAGATTGTTGCGGCATCCAATCGTCCGATGAGTCAAATTATCAAGGAAGATAAATTCCGCGAAGATTTGTATTATCGCTTAAAGGTGGTGGATTTGCATCTGCCTGCTCTGAGAGACCGAAAAGAAGATATTCCCGAACTAATTGGTTATTTTGTGCGCAAAATGAACGCCAAATTGGGCATGAATATTCGGGAAGTTAGCCAGCGTGCTATGCAATCCCTTGTGGATTATACATGGCCGGGGAACATCCGCGAACTAAGTAATGCCATTGAACGCGCCACATTATTTTGTGATGAGGAAACCATTGATCTGCAGCATTTACCTGCAGATATTGCAGGAATATTCTAAACCACAGTATTGGCATAAAACTTGCAATATATCCTCCTGAAATCAATTTTCAGGAGGCTTTGTTTTCAAATGACAGTTCAAGAGATCTTCACTACAATGGCTGTTTCCCTTTTCCTCATGGGTATCATTTCTGTAGGAGCAGGTATCTTTATCCTAATCACTAAAACCGCTGGGGATGATATTCGCGAAATCACCCAGCAAACTACGAAACTTGCCCAAAAGGGCATTACGGATGATATTGCCGGACTGGTGGGAAATGCTTCTTCTTTGATTGATGCGCTGAATAATCTAATCCGTACCACAACTGGCATCGGTATTTTCTTGATCATGATCGGGATTGTTTTGCTGCTGGGTGCCTATTACATGATCCGCCAAATCCTATAACAAAAACTTACCTCGCGGAGAGATTATCCCATGAACAGTTTGCTGAATTTGTTGGAAAAAAAATACAAACCAGAAAAAATCACCTCCATCCTCCAGGCTGTACGGCTTGATCCGGTGATTGTGCAATCCCTTGAGAATGAAGACTTCCTCTCCCGGTATTTGGAAGTGGCTCAGGAGAATGAAAAAACCTGGACAGCAAGCAGCCTGGCAGAGTTTGCTGCGATGTATTTTGAGGACGATCAGCAAAATGGGAATCAAGGGAGTCCAATCCAATTATTGGCTCAGGCGGGAAAAAAAGCCATTCAATTACGCAATATCACCAGTGAACCTGCATCCGAGCGGAATGGTATCAAAGCCTATATGCTGAATCAAACCGACGATGCGCACGACGTGTTGATGGATGGTTTGGTTTATGGATATGGCTTACAGGTTAATTCGACTGTTTATTTAGATGCCATGGCAGCTGTGTTACCCTTGGATCAGGCAGTGCCGCTTTCAACCCGGGCGATCCTGCAAAATGAATTATCCGAAACGGCTATCCAGCAGAGATTTATTGATTTCCTGGCAAACAAGGAAATTAAAGACACTGGAAAATGGATTCGCCACCTGGAAAGTTTATCCTATGGCGTGACGGCTCAAAAAGTTGCCCAATCCTGGTTGGAAACAAATCAGCAGAGAATAGGAGCACAAAGCAAAAAGTTTTCTTCGGAAGACTTTACTGCATTGGCAGAACTGTATCAGGTTACCAATTTGACCTCCGATACCGAAAGCGCCTTGTTAAGTGCTGACAATCGTTTGAAAGAAGAAGCGGAGAAAATCAAATACCTGCAGTTTTTTCAGATAAAGGGTCAATTTTCCTCAGCTGAACAAAAATCAATATCATGGCAGGAATTTTCGCCTGCTACTCAGGTGGCATTTGCATTACAGGCTGAAAACCTGGATGTAGAAACCGTAGAAGAAATGCTTCCGGCTGTCCGCGAGAATCCATTATCCGCAATTCGGTTGGCTGGATTGATCCTGGATCATAAACCTGCTGAAGCACGGCAAATTGCCCTTAATGCCATGCGGATTTTAAAACAAAAACAGATGGATTTTCAGGCATTTCTTCCTGCAGGGCTGTCTCAATGGAATCCAGCTGAATTGGTAAATATCTTAAATCAAGTCCAGCTGCCGCTGGATGCAGCCAAACTTGGTACCGCAATTCTGGAAACTCGTTCCAATGATGCCGAGTTAATGCAGCGGTTGGTTGAAACCAATCTGATTACCCAAAAATGGAATGACGCTGAAGCGCATGCCAAAATCTTGCATTACCGCAATCCGGAGGATATGACAAAATTATCCGTCCTGGCAACGGTTTATGAAAAATCCGGCAATTGGAACAGAGCCAATGAATCCTGGCAAAAAGTTCTGAATGTTACCAAAGGCATGGATTCAAACAGTATTGAACATTTCATGATGACAGCCATTGAAGCCGGCACACCGGAAAAAGCGCTGGCTTGTTGTGATGGAATGACATCCGATACGCTGAATTATGCCGGAATATCTTTTTATCGCGGGAAAGCTCATCTAAAGATGGGTGACAAGAAAAAAGCCGAAAAGGCCTTCCTGGATGGAACCCACCAGGACCCCACCAAGGGAAATAACTGGCTGGCATTAGCCCAGTATTATCAGGCTCTTGGGCAAACTGAAAAGAGTGTGGAAACCTTAAAAACTGCGGCTGTCCACGCTCCCGAAAATGTTGAATTATTAATTTCTCTGGCAAATTTATATCTGGCAAAGAAAGACGAGGCTACAGCCCGAAAAATTATGAAACAAGCTGCTGCATTTGCCGATATTGAAGTTCAAACCGCTGTGGATTTGATTACCAATCTGTCCACATTAAATGAGCACCAATTAATTTATGATTATGTAACAACTCATCAAAACCGCTGGCATGACGGCGGCAAGATCGCACATCTGATGGCCATATCCTGCCAGGCATTGGGGAAAAAAGCAGATGCTTTGCAAGCTTATGAACAAGCCATGCAGGGACAGGAACTGGATCCCCAATGGATGTTGGATTACGCCTCGGCACTCGTTGATGACGGCAAAGAAATATTTGAGCCTTCCAATACCATCCCTGTAGCCAATTACGCGAAAGCGCTGCAATTATTGGAATCCGCAAGTGAACGCGGGAATGCATTTCCCATACGAGCAAGTTTATTGGAAGGGGAATTGTATCTGGAATTAGGCCAGGTGGAAAAGGCATTTTCTCATTATCAACAAATGAGAGACGTGCTGGATGGTCTGGAAACAGAAATGGCTATTCGCTTCCAAACCGGTTTGGGTACCGCAGCTCATGCTGTTGGTGAAAATGAAATCGCCGTGGCTGCCTTGAAAGAAGCCAGCCGCGATACAAATCACGCTGTTTATATTTATCAAAGAATGGCGGAATCCTACAAGGATCTCAATTTCCAGGAAGAAGCCATGCAAGCGGCCAAAGCAGCTCTTTCGGCTGCGCCTACCATCATTGCAAATCTGGCATGGTTTGCTGAATTTGCCATCTCCATGAATGCCACCGCGGATGCCAAGGAAGCGCTGGAAGTAGCCACGGAATTGGCCCCAGACGATATTGAATATTGGATAGCATATGCCGTTATTTTGGCAAAATTGGAAGATTGGGAACTGTTCGAAACGGTTCTGCAGCAGATTAGGAATTTCTCAAATTTGAATGAGCAGCAATTCATAAAAGTTGCCGATCTTTTTATTGATCTTAATGAAATTCATAATGCGGAAGCGTTTTTACTGGATGGATACCAACGGCTTGAATCCGAGGGCGTCAGCCAGACCTATTTATTGACCCTTTCCATGCTTTCTTACCACCTTGGAAATTATGCTGACGCCACAATTCTCATTCAGCATTTACTGGAGAATCGGGATTGGGATGCCGGATTGCATACGCTCTTCGGCGATGTGTTAGCCTTCCAGGAAAAAGATAAAGCCGCCGCCGCCAGCTATGATCATGCCTGTAAATTATTGGAGATGGATGAACCGCAGGAAACCCTTTTTGCCACGCTCTCTGCTTCGATGAAACCGATAGCTACCCAAGCATGGATTGATTCACTTTATCAGAATTCGGCCATTTCCCTGAGATTAAGCACGCTGGAGTTAAAAGAACAGAAATTTGTTGAGGCAGGAAATCGATTTACTGCCATTCTGGATCAAAAGGATCCGCTGAATGAATTATCACTCTATCAGCTGACTTTGGGCGCTTATTTGATCCAAAATGAACAGATCCTTGCACGGGTGGAAGAATTGCTGTCCGAAATGGTTGAATCTGGTCAGTTGGCAGATACCAAAGTTGCCGGCGCAGCTGCTGAAATTGCACTGGATCGTCATGACTCGATATTGGCAGGCAAGTTTATTCATCCTGTTCTGGAAAAAGGTGAATCCGATTGGTGGGCAACGACAATTCAGGTGCGGTTGCTGCTCCAAAATGGTGAATGGCACCGCGCGCAAGAATTATTTGCCAATTTATTCTCAAACCGCTTGTCTTCCGGCAATACTGCCAAAATCTCTCAAGAAAGTGGTTTGAATCAACCCGTTGAAGAGTACGTTTTGCAGCAGCTTTCTTTGCTCAAGGCTGCGGTGGAATTACGCAAGTGGTCCGAAGCCGCTCTTTTATGCAAGGAGCTTGAATCTGTAAAGGCGATTTTCCCGGTAATCAATCTAACCTTGATTGATATGAATCTGGAAACCGTTGAATTCCAACGGATGGCAGATGAATTAAAAATTTCCACCCATGCTCCGGGCGTGGAGGTAATACAGGAAGACGAATACAGCAAGAGTATGGCGAATCTGACGTCGATAAAATCTTGGATTCCGGCATCTCTCCACAGCCGTCTCTCAAACCGGATTCAATTGGTTTATCGTCCTTCCTTACAATCCATCCGCGATATTGTGCAGTCTATCCCGGATTCGGAAGATTTGCGATTCCTGATTCCGGCAGTTCGACGCCTGGATAATTGCCAGGGTGTGCAGCAGTTAGCCGACAAAGCCGGAGATGATGTTGAAGCTTTGATGAATACCAGCTTGTGTGCTTTGAAAGAGCATCGTGAAGAGGCTGTCTCTGCAATTCAGGCAGCTCTGCGAATCAAGCCCAATGATCCGGTAAGTTTGTTTATCCTCTCCAATTGTTATGCATCCGTTGGCAAACCTACAGAGGCCTACCAGAGCCTTGAGCAAGCCATTGCGATCTGGCCGGATGAAGCCCTGTGGCATCTTCGGGCAGCTGAATTATCGACAAATGCTTCTAAAGATAATGGCAAGGCTCATTATGCCAAAGCATATGAACTTGATTCCAATGAGCCAATGATTACCCATCGCTACGTTTCCAATTTATTGCAGGATCGGCAGGTTCAGGATGCTTACGAAATTATTGAAAAAGCAATCAAAACGCATCCTAAAGATTGGACGTTAAATGGGTTGATGGCTCAGGTCTTGGAACAGGCAGGTGAATTGGACCATGCTATTGAAGAAATGGAAGTTGCTGTTGAAAAATCCGATGGTGATCCCTCAGCAAAGGTGCAGTTGGCAAAGCTGTACTTGAAGAAAAAATCCTATGCTGATGTTTATAACCTGGTTGCCGATATCAAGGAAACCCAGGAGTTGATGGAAGATGTTCTATATTTGCGCAGTATGGCGTTGCATCAACTTGGTAAACCGGAAAAAGCGATGAAATTGTTGGATGGCTATCTGGCGAATCATACTGTACTGGATGATGCGCTGCTGCTGGAACGGGCGAAGATCATCCGGGATATGCAGGGCGAACGTACGGCGATCGTTTATGTGGAAGAAATCCTCACACAATACCCTGAGAGCGTTGAAGGGTATGCGATGATCAGCGATATGCATTATCAGTGTGGCGACTTGAAAGATGCAGCGAAATATCTTGACAAAGGCTTGAAATTGGACGGCAGCCAAGAACAGATGAATTATTTGAATGGTTTATTGGCTCTGGAGAATGGAAATCTGGATTTAGCTGTACATTCATTCGCTGTGACGATTCAACAGAATCCATCCCGTGTGGATGCCTTCAAAGCCTTGGCCGATACTCATTTGCGGCGAAGAGAATTTGAGGATGCAGTGAAGATTATCTTGCAGGGAATCGAAGCCAATCCGGAAGAACTTGGATTGATGATGGACGCCGCTAAAATCTTCAAAGATAGTAAAGACTACGCGGAAGCGGAATCGATGCTGCGTAAAGCTGCTACTCTGCGTCCGGATGATTTGAATATCCAACGGCAACTTGGCGCGATTATTGCACTAAACCTTGTACACAAACAATAGGAGGCAACTCAGCTCTATGGACAATTATCGAAAGACCAGAAATTCTGATGAAAGCACACTAACAAGGCGGAAGTTCTTGCTGATTGCCAATCAAGCACTGACAGTGGAAGCAAAGCAATTTACACGTCAGTTGGTTAAAAAATGGCTGGATGAATTTCCATTTGACCTTACCGTTAATCTGCTGAATGTAAAAAGTCTCTTATTGGATGGGAAGAAAGCGGATGCTATCCTGGCATTGAAAAGCATTTTGCAGAGTGACCCTGAATATTTGGAAGCCCATGAGCTGATGGCTCAGTTGGATTCCGGCACCGATGGACAACAATCTGCTGCAGCCGCCAAAGTTTTACCAGGCATGATCAAAGATTGTGAGATTGTTCCTGAAATTCGATGGACAGAAGCCTATGTAAATGCGCGCAAATTCTTCGATAGCGGGAATTCAGCCGAAGCTGAGCGCGAATTATTTCTTGTCATTGGCGAATCAACGGATAATCCCTTGCCAGCCATATTACATTTGCGCATAACAGAATTAACCCGGGATGCAGTAACGGTCAAGAATTTGGCATCCATTTATGCGAATCGCTGGCAGGATACGCTCCAGTTCAAATTATTCCTTGCTTCGGCAAAAATCGAGCTTGGCGAATCCATTGATGGCATGGATTTGCTCCGCGAATGTGCCTCCAAGGATGTTTCCGGGCAGGTAGCCAACCGGATTTGGGGACCGCAGCATCGTTACGCACCGATCTGGCCGGATGACCTCCAAATCCAGTTTCCTTACGCTATTCCTGGTGATATTGCCACGCGGCTCGGTTGGAATCATCTTCCTGCAGAGAGCAGTTATGAGACAGAAATTGAAACAACACCGGAAGAGATTTCCGCAGAAAAAGTATCCCGGGTGGATCGCTATGATTCGGCCACGGGTAGAAAATTGCCGATTCAGCATGCTGAAATAAAGCATAATGCTGCTTTCAAATCCGTGGAAGACGCTTTTGCTGATCTGGCAAAAAAATTAAAAAAGAGTTCCATTCCCAAAAGCGATGGACGTTTCCCTGTGTATGTAGTTTTCTCCAGTTGGGAAGGCTTGACGAATAAATATGGCACTGAAACGGCCAATCTGATTGATCAGGAATTACGCATGGTTACGGAACAGGTTCGCAAACGTGCGGAATGGAATGCGATTACATATTATCCGGATGATTTGAACAGTATTAAAAATTATGAAGTCCCGAAAGTAAACGGTTTGGATCCCTGGGAGTTGAAACTTTCCCTGGTGGATTTGGATGAAGCCTTGGCAAAAAAGGGACAGCGAATTGGTGCCTTGTTAATTGTTGGCGGACCGGATGTCGTGCCTTTCCATGATCTTCCCAATCCAACCGATGACAGTGATACATCCGTGCCTTCTGATAATCCATACAGCACCCTGGATGCCAATTACTTTGTACCGGAATGGCCGGTTGGCCGTCTGCCGGGTGAAAGTGGCTCCGATGCCGGATTGCTGCTGGATCAGATCCGGCGGATTAATCAATACCATGAAAAATATAAGAAATCTACCAAGGGTCTGCCTGGCTTGAGTTTTGATTTCAAATTTTTGGAGACCTTGCGCAATCTGTTCCAGAGTTCCGTGACCAACAAACTAGAGAAGAATTTCGGTTATTCCGCCTCGGTATGGCGTAGATCCTCAATCGCGGCTTTTCGTCCGATTGGAGATGGCAGTGCGCTCCTGGTCTCACCGCCTGCTTATTCCGGCGGGTTTGATCAACAGCGTATTCAACAATCCAAAATGGCGTACTTTAATTTGCATGGGTTGATGGATTCTGCCGAATGGTATGGTCAAAAAGATTTTTCCGAAAATTCAGCCGGACCGGATTATCCGGTGGCTATAAGCCCCAAGGATTTGAAACGTCAGGAGCAGACCCCGAAGTTAATCTTCAGCGAAGCCTGCTATGGCGGTCATATTGATGGCAAAACCGAAGATCAATCTCTTGCCTTGAAGTTTCTCTCCATCGGTGCACACGCAGTTGTTGCTTCTTCCGTCGTGGCCTATGGTTCCGTTACCTCGCCCTTAATTGGCGCAGATTTATTGGGCTACTTATTCTGGAAATTTATCAAGGAAGGGTTAAGTGTTGGGGAATCTTTCTTGAAAGCAAAATTTGATCTGGTCCGAGAGATGAATCGCCGCCAGGGTTTCCTGGACGGTGAGGATCAAAAAACACTTTTGTCCTTCATCCTCTATGGGGATCCTCTGATTTGTATTGAGGGGCCAAATAAATCACAGAAACAAATTGATCGGTTACGTATTCATCCGGTTGTAAAAACCATTTGTGATCGTCATGGAGAAAGTGATGAGAAGGTCATGATTTCCAAGAATGTGATTCGCGAAGTCCGCTCAATTGTTGAACAATATTTACCCGGTCTGGATGATGCCAGGATTTCGATTAATCAGGAACACCGGAATTGTGACGGCAGTTCGCATATCTGTCCCACGGCTCAATTGGGCGATAATGTGAAATCAAAACGGGTAGCAGGCAGAACCTTGGTAACCTTTACAAAATCCGTCAAATCTGCCAAGTATATTCACCAACATTATGCCCGAGCCACCATCTCGGAAGAGGGGAAACTGGTCAAATTGGCCATCTCCCGCTAAAACCAAACCAGTTAAAAGACGCCGGTATGGTCCCGGCGTCTTTTTAATTTCATGAACGGGGCTAATAATGGTAAAATTCAGACTAATAAATTTATTGAAACTTATCTCGGGAGAGTAGTGATGAAATCATATTCCGGCGCTGAAATACGCGACATGTTTATCAAGTTTTTTGAGAGTAAAGGCCATAAATATGTACCTTCGGCTTCCCTGGTTCCTGGCGGGGATGCTACGTTATTATTCACCAATGCCGGAATGGTGCAGTTTAAGGATGTTTTTCTTGGGACCGATGAAAGACCCTATGTGCGGGCAGCCAACTCCCAGAAATGTATGCGTGTAGCTGGAAAACATAATGATTTGGACGAAGTAGGTCGGGATGATTCTCATCACACTTTCTTTGAAATGTTGGGCAACTGGTCCTTTGGGGATTATTACAAAGAAGAGGCAATCTCCTGGGCGTGGGAACTCCTGACCGAAGTGTGGGGGCTGGATAGAAGCCGCTTATGGACGACCTATTTTAAAGACGAGCAAGCTCAAATTGAGATGGATGCGGAAGCCGCTGAAATCTGGGCAAAGCAGCCAGGCATGATTAAGAACCAGATTATGCCATTTGGCCGCAAAGAAAACTTTTGGGAAATGGCAGAAGTAGGCCCCTGCGGTCCATGCAGCGAAATCCATTATGATCTTGGACCTGAGGCCTGTAATAAGAAAGGTCTTGCCGGGCATGTTTGTTCCGTCAATGGTGACTGTTCCCGCTATATGGAAATCTGGAACCTGGTCTTTATACAATACAACCGCATGGACGCCAATACACTCAATCCGCTGCCCAAGAAACATGTGGATACCGGGATGGGTTTTGAACGGATTGTCTCCATTTTGCAAAGCAAACGCTCCAATTATTTGACCGATTTGCTCTACCCGGCAATTCAATCCGTCCAGGCCATGACCGGCGATTCGGATGAAGCTGTACTGGAGAACTTTACACCCTATCGGGTCATTGCAGATCATGTTCGAGCAACCGCCTTTTTAATTGCGGACGGCGTGGTTCCCGGGAACATGGGACGTAATTATATATGCCGAATGATCATTCGCCGGGCTTCACGCTTTGGACGAAAACTTGGCCTGAATGAGCCGTTTATGGCAAAAGTTGCAGAGAATTTCATAGCCGGCTATGGTCAGGCATATCCTGAGATGGTTAAAAACCGTGAAACAATTCTGGATAATTTAACCCAGGAAGAGATTCGTTTCCATAAAACGCTTGATTCGGGCATGAAAGTGCTCAATGATTTGATGGAAGAGACACGCAAGGCAAAGAAAACTATTGTCGACGGCGGGGCTGCTTTTGAATTGTATGCGACCCACGGCTTCCCAATGGAATTGACTCGCGACATCACCCGTGAAGAGGGACTGGAAGTGGATGAGAAGGGCTATTATGAAGCCATGGAAGAACATCGTCTGGCATCCGGTGCCGGGAAGGCTTTTGGTTCACAGGGCGGCGAGGATGTGGATATTTATCGTTCCATCTTCGAAAAATTAACCGCATCAGGAAAATTGCTGGCAAGCGGAGTCGTCTATGATCCCTATGAAAAAATTGAGTGGCAATCTACGCTGCTGGCGATTATTAAAGATGGTGAAATTGTAGCCGAAGCCCAGGCCGGCGATGCAGTTGAGATTGTTTTACCCGAAACTCATTTTTATATAGAATCCGGTGGTCAGGTCAATGATACCGGGTTAATCAGCGATCCAGCTCATAAAGAATGGCTGATCGAGGTGGACAGCATCCGCAAACCTGCAGCAGGCATTATTGTACATAAAGGCAATATAGTCAAAGGGCGCATCAAAGAGGGATCGGCGTGTTATGCGGCAATCAAAATTGAACGACGCATGGATATCATGCGAAACCATACGGCAACCCATTTGCTTCATGCCGCGTTGAAGGCAACTCTAGGTGATCATGCCCGCCAGGCGGGGTCTCTGGTTGCTCCCGATAAATTGCGCTTTGATTTTACCCATGCTGCCGGCATGTCTAGCGATGAAATTAACAAAGTAGAGGCATTCGTTAACGAGGCAGTTTTAGGAGCTTATCCACTGCAGAAGAAAACACAAAGTTTAAATGAAGCCATCGGATCCGGTGCCACGGCTTTATTTGGCGAGAAATATGGCGAGGTTGTGCGATCTGTCGCCATCGGTGAGGGAATCCCATTTTCGTATGAATTGTGCGGCGGAACCCACGTGGAGAATACGGCCGATATTGGGTTGTTTATTATCCTCAGTGAGGGAAGTGCTGCGGCAGGAATTCGCCGTATTGAAGCAGTTACCGGTCAAAGGGCATATCAGCTTTATCAGGAACGGATGAATATCTTAAAAGCAACTGCAGCTCTGGTGGACAGTCCATTTGAACAGATCCCCGTCAAAGTGGAGATGCTGCATGATTCGATCAGCTTGTTAAAGAAAGAAAACCAGAAATTGACCCAGCATCTGGCGAACGAAACATTCAAGAAACATTTAGGCGAAGTGCAAACCATCCATAACATCCCAGTACTTGCGCTTGAAATACCCAACGTGGATATTGACACGCTGCGCAATTTAACCGACCAGTTCCGCGAAAAATATCCTGCTGGGGTGGTTGTCCTGGGAACCATCAAGGACGACAAACCAGCATTAATTGCAGCAGTGGGTGAGTCTTTAGTTGGAAAGGGAATTCACGCAGGAAATATCATCAAAGCGATTGCGGGGCAAATTGAAGGAAGCGGAGGGGGGAAACCCACGCTGGCCCAAGCAGGTGGAAAAAGACCGCAAGGTCTTCCTGGTGCCATTGCGATGGTGTATGAGTTTATGAAAGCGTCAGCATAAGAGCAAAAGAGGTCAAGGATAATTTCTTGACCTCTTTTCTTTATACCGAAAGGATGATATTGCTATACAAGTTTCCGATGGAGCCCCCAAGGACGTACACAAGAACGAGAACGAGGACTGCCACGATGATCATGATCATTGCATATTCAACGAATCCTTGTGCTTGGAATAATTGGTTATTCATAAGGAATAATTCCTCCGAAAAAATCATATTTATATAATAACAAATCTTTTAATAAAAATTACCTAAATTTCGTGAATAAACCTTACAAAGTATTAATAATTACCCCATCTCTGGATTTAGAGCATAATTAAAACCACAGCAGTTTCACCTGGAAACCACTGTGGTTTTAAAATTTTATTTTACTTTATTATCGATGCAGATTTTTATCGACCAGGACCAAATCTTTGGCAGCTTTGACTTCATCCATGCGGCGTAAAGGTGCGTTTACAGGCGCATCGTGCAGCAGTTTTGGATTTTCTCTGGCTTCTACAGCAATAGTGCGCAGAATACCGGCAAACTCATCCACGGTTTGTTTGCTTTCGGTTTCAGTCGGCTCAATCATCAAGGCTTCCTTAACCACCAAGGGGAAATAATTGGTAGGTGGATGGATGCCGTAATCGATTAATCGCTTGGCAATATCCAATGCATGTACATCCGGCGCGTCATCAAAATGACCTTCTGCAACAAATTCATGCATGCAGATCCGGTCAAAAGGCACATGATAGACGTCATCCACCAGCACCTTGAGATAATTGGCATTCAGCACGGCGTTTTCAGCAATTCCGCGCAAGCCTTCCGGACCGTGCATAAGAATATAAGTGTAGGCACGAATCATCATCCCAAAATGACCGTAAAAGGCTTTAAATCTTCCAATAGTTTGGGGCGGTTCAACCAGGCCGTATAATGGCGCGGTTTCACTATCTCCAGGATCAATGATGCCAACAACGGGGCTGGGCAAAAAGTCCTGTAATTTTTCACAGACTGCCACCGGGCCAGAACCGGGTCCGCCGCCGCCGTGGGGCGTGGAGAAAGTTTTGTGCAGGTTGAAGTGCATCACATCAATGCCCAGATCACCAGGTCGGGTGATACCCAGCAGGGCATTCATATTCGCACCATCCCCATAAACCAGTCCGCCAGCCTTATGGACGATATTAATCACCTCCAACACGTGTTGGTCAAATAATCCGAGCGTATTAGGATTGGTGAACATCAAGCCGGCAACTTCATCGTCGCAGGCTGCTTTTAAGGCATCCAGATCGATATTGCCATTTGCGTCACTGGCAATGTGGACGACGGTGAAGCCTGCCATGGCAGAGGTCGCAGGATTGGTTCCATGGGCTGAATCGGGGATCAAAATTTTGGTTCGTTTTGGCTGCTGGTTTGCCTGATGAAAGGCACGGATGATCATGATTCCAACCAATTCACCATGTGCACCTGCAGCTGGCTGCAAAGTAACTGCAGCAAAACCGCCGATTTCCCGTAAAAGTTCCTGAAGTTCATACATCAGCACCAGATTCCCCTGAACGGTTTCAATCGGTTGCAAGGGATGCGTGAAAGCAAAACCGGGCAGTCGGGCCATGCTCTCATTGATTCTGGGATTGTATTTCATGGTACAGGAACCCAAAGGATAAAATCCCTGGTCAATGCAGTAATTTAATTTGGAAATATTGGTAAAATGACGGATAACATCAAATTCCGAAAGTTCCGGCAGGGGCAGGCTCTTACGCAGCAAGTCAGTGGGCAGGGGGGATGCCGGGACGTCACTGGCAGGGAAGCGTACGCCTTCGCGTCCTGGTGACGACAATTCAAAGATAGTTTTTTCAGTCATTGGCTATCTCCATTAAAACGTCACGCAGCATATCGATTTCCTGACGGGAAACCACTTCAGTCACGGCAATGAGCATATGATTTTTTAAGGATGGGTAATCCTGACTCAAGTCATAACCGCCCAAAATGCTGTGGTCGAGCAGATGCTCGTTGATTTCCGCTACGGATTTATCACAGCAGACTACAAATTCGTGGAAGAAGGGAGCATCCGAACAGACTTTATAACCAGGAGTGGCGTTTATTTCATCTGCAGCATAATGCGCTTTTTGATAGCAGAGTTCGGCCACTTTTCGGAAGCCTTGTTTGCCAAGTAAGCTGAGGTAAATAGTGGATGCGAGGGCGATCAAACCTTGATTGGAGCAAATGTTGGAGGTTGCCTTCTCGCGGCGGATGTGCTGTTCACGGGCTGTAAGGGTTAATACGTACCCGCGCTTGCCGTCCAAATCTACGGTCTCACCAACGATCCGGCCTGCCATTTTACGCAGGTATTTCTCCTTGGTTGTGAATAAGCCCAAATAGGGTCCCCCAAACGAAAGCGGAATCCCCAACGGCTGACCATCCCCAACGACAATATCGGCATCAAACTCACCCGGAGGTTTCAATAAACCTAACGCGGTCGGATTGACCACCACGCACACCAGAGCCTCATGTTCGTGAGCTTTTTGGATGAGATTGGTTAAATCAAAAACACGTCCAAAGAAATCCGGATATTGAACAATCACCAGGGAAGTATCATCATTAATTCCTTGAATGAAGTCATCCGGGGTAATAAAGGGATCGACGGTTGCCTCATCCCCGCGAATCTTTAGATCCTTGTATCCGGCCATATAAGACCGAACCGTTTGTCGATAATGAGGATGAACGGAAGGGGAGACAAGAACCGTGTTTCGTTTTTCACGGAAATGATGAAGGGAAAGGATGACGGCTTCTGCAGTCGCGGTAGCACCATCGTAGTGAGAGGCATTACTCACATCCATTCCGGTTAACCCTGCGATTAGGGATTGATATTCAAAAATTGCCTGCAAGGTACCCTGGGCAATTTCAGGTTGATACGGCGTGTAAGCAGTGAAAAATTCACCGCGTTGAAGTAAAGCATCCACAGCTGCAGGCACATAATGTTGATAAGCACCAGCGCCAAGGAACGAAATTAATTCCTTGGTCGATGCATTGGCAGCAGCCAGTTCCTGTAATTGGGCAGAAATTTCCATTTCCGACATTGCTGAAGGAATATTTAAAGCAGGAAATCTGCAGGATGCAGGAACATCATTGAATAAATCTTCAATTTTTTCCACGCCGATGGCCTTTAGCATTTCTTTCTTTTCGGCATCGGTATGTGGGGTAAACATGGTTAGCTCCGTTCTGAGCAGTACTTTTCGTATGCGGCTGCATCCAATAGACTATTCAATTCAGAAGGATCGGAGAGTTCAACTTTGATCAGCCATGCTTTATCGAACGGATTGGAATTAATTAATTCGGGATTGTCGGGAAGCGTTTCATTAATCTCAATAACTTTTCCGGAGACTGGGCTGTTGATGTCCCCAGCGGCTTTTACGGATTCAACGGTAGCAAATTGGGCATCTTTTTCAATAACATCATCAACAGATACTTCCACATCCAAATAAACAATATCGGATAATTGTTCCTGCGCATAGTCAGATATACCGATCGTGGCAATATTACCTTCGACCTTTACCCATTCATCAGTTTTTGCAAATTTGTAATTGGTTGGTACACTCATTTTATTTCCTCCAAGAAAAATCATAGGTCTGAATAGAACGGTTTAGCCAGTACACTCTGTCATTACTTGAGAGCTATTCCAACAGGTAGACTCCCATCAGGTCAGTCGAGATCTTCCAGAGGTTCAGAAATACCAAGTTCCATTTACCTGAGAGTTTCATCTGAGTTGGCTAAGGACTCAAACTTGCCCCTTCGGTGCCGGAGAAACCGGACTCTCACTGGTATTCAAAAGGATGGATCATTAGCTGATCCATCCTTGATTGTAATCGCTTTTATTTTAGAGGGCAATAATTCACGGAAAAAAGGCGCTCTATTTTTGGGACTATATTTTATATTTCTTGCCCTGCATGTGTTTCAAGTTGACTTTTTTTCAAATTGACAGAGATGAGAATAATCAAACCAACAATCAGGAAGCCAATAATTGTGACTAAGGCGATCCGTTGTCCGGATTGTTCTGCCAGGATTTTCGTCAAGCCATTTCTCTCGAAATACAAGGCAGCCTCGGCAGCAATAATTCCGTATAGAGTGGGTCCAATAAAGGAGGAAGACCGCCCAGCCATGGCAAAGAAGCCATAAAATTCCGCGCTTTTCTCTTCAGGGGCAAGTTGACCCACCATGGTCCGGCTGACGGACTGCACGCCGGTAAGGGCGAAGCCAGCCAAGCCGCCGATAATATAAAAAGCGGTGAGTGAGTAATTAACCATCATCCAGCCGATCGTCCCGATCATCATTACCAGGGAAATGATAAGGGATAATTTCCCGCCAAAATGATCGGAAAGATTCCCAAATAGAAATGCTCCAATCACACTGGTAATTTGAACCAGGATCATGAAAATGATCAATTGCTGCTGTTCCATGCCGTACAAGACAGCACCCAGAATGGCGGCAAAATTCATCGTCATGATGATACCGTCGTTATAGATCAGGAAGGCAACAATAAATTTGAGGTATTGTTTGTAATTACGAACTTCTTTGAAAGTTGCTAATAATCGTTTGAAGGCTACGGAAAGAATGGTTTCGCCTTCGGGCAACGGGCTGCCTTCGCCTTTCTCTTTTAACCAAAGAAAGAGGGGCAGTGAGGAAATGAAAAAGAAGATACCGGTAATGATGAAGGAGATGCGGACAATAAATGCGCCCCCAATGGTTTGGATCAAAGCCAAAACAATCAACAGACAGACCACACCGCCGGCTGATCCAATAGCCCAGCCATTTCCGGAAACATGTCCCATTTCTTCTGGGGTGGCGATATCCGGTAAAAGTGCGTTGTAGAATACCTGTGAACCACGGTAGGTAAACTCCGCAATGATAAATAGCAGCATGCCAAGGAAAATATCCCCTTCCTGTACAAAAAAGAGACCTGCCGTAGCGACACAACATACAATAGTATAAATGAATAATATCCGTTTTTTAATTTTGGAAAAATCGGCAATGGTTCCTAGAATTGGGGAGGTAATTGCTACAAATAACATGGCAATTCCCAGGGCTATACCCCAAAGACGTGAGCCTTCAGCTCCGCCAACAACTTTCCCTTGAAAATAGGCTGAGTAGACTGCTAGCAGAACTACCGCAGCATAGGCGGAATTCCCGAAATCGTAGAAATACCAGGAAACCCTTTCTTTTCGGGTGCCTTTTGGAGAATTAATAACTTTAAACATAATTTGCTCCTAGATTATGAAATGGGTGAAATTATAGAACGATGGAGAAATCATCAAAAGTGATGGGGGATTGAAGAATTTCAATATCAATATCATATCTTTTTTGCCAATGAAGCAAGGATTTTGTATAGTCAAGCCATTTGTTTTGTTCTGCTGTCAGGACAGGGTTGGATTGGATTTCTGTAATCCGCTTAAGGCGTTGATTTTCAGGATTATTTATGGGTCTCATGATTTGCTGCCAAAAAAAATTTTTCATCAGGTGTGCTTTACCATTGCGATAGAATAACGAGATTTCATCAGCAGTAATCTCCAATTTTTGGACAGGACTATGCTCAATGCTGGAACCTTCATACAGTGTACCAGAAAGTGGATCAATGATGAATAATTCTCCGGATGACATTGTGGCATATAAGAATTGAGCAGAGCTGGATAATTGAAGCGCACTGATTTTATCCTGGGATTGTTGAAGTTGTAACTGGGCCAGTAATTTTCCGCTCCTGTAATTCCAGACATAAATGAAATTCTCAGCAGATGCAGCGGCAATAATTCCTTGAGACGGATTTGATAAGTGGAGAATTGGTGAGGGATTTGCTTTCATCGAGAGAACATATGCCATATGGCTTGTCGAAAAGACATGAATTTCGCCTGCAATATCTGCCGTCATGAGGAGCTCGTCCGTAGTTGAAAACACCATGTCATAGATTTCGTTCTGACTCTCATACAGGGTTTTCTCAAAGCTGCCATCCGGAAAACGCCATGATTGGACCAGCCCATCAAACCCGGTGCTATAAAGATAGCGTTGGTCATTGGAAATGAGGATGCTGCGGATACGATTCGAATGGGCAGCAAACCGTTTGACAATTTTATCCTGCTGGCTGTCGTAGATATTAATTTGCTGGTCAATATCCGCCCAACACAGATATCGTCCATCCGGCGAAAAGCCTGCCGCTGATATCACAGGTCTGGGTGGAAAAATAACATGAGCATAGGAAATGGATAATGGAAATTCTTTATAAAGCGTGATGGATTGTGTGGCATCTGAATAGCAAGCCATATTGGTGTTCTGTTTGGTTAGTATTACAGGGGATTGTTCGAGCTGGAGGGTGGAATCGGTGATGAGTAGACTCTCCTTTACCGGAAGTGATATTTCAGGCATGCCATTAATCAGCGTGTTATAAAAAGTTAACTCATCACTTTGTTCAGGCTTCCAGTCCAAATCCATCAAATATTGGAGCAGCACAGCGCTCCAGTAGGGAGGGGCAAGCTGAACCAGCTGCCAGATTCGAGCGGTATCTCCGGTATTGCGAAGCGTTTGTGAGATCATTTTCCAATCGGCAAAGGACAATTCCGAGATGCCAATGGGTTTATGTTGGTTTGTGCTTGAAACAAGAAAATCAATCCCGGCCGCTCTGGTTTTTTGAATGATTTTTGCCTGAATTTCGCCATCCATCTGCGCATAAAGCTGCTGCAAATATTTTGATCCCGGATCATAGGCGAGATACTTGAGCCATTGTTCATCCATCAGCAAGAATAAGGCGTATTGCTCCGCTGGAAATTGTTCAGCAGAAATGTGGTTTAAACTATGTTTTAGAATTGGCTCTGCGGTTTTTATATAGAGGGAGATGGCAAACTCAAGAGCAGGAGCCTGTTGCTCAACCACTTTCCGGATCAATTGACCAAGAAAGAAGCGTTTACTGGATACTGTCAGGCTTAAATAGATTTTTTGTCCATTCTCAAAGGTGGTGGGCTGTAAGGATTCAAGGAAATCAATCGTGCTGCTCCAATCCAGAAGTGCCGCTTTTTGTGCCCATTCAATCATTAATTCTCGGTCAGCCAGCGATGCCTTCAAATAGTAGCTCTGCAAATTGTAAAGCATACGCTTTAAGGCGTATAAGTCCGTCACTTGACCGGTGGAAAGGTAAAACAAAGCATTTTTGGCGTTTAGACTGGAGTGTAAATGAAGTGCTTGGATGATTTTACTGGCGGGAGAAAGATGATAAAGCAGGGATAATTCAAATAATGTCTCAATTGCCCGCTGATTTCCTTGTTGAGAAAGATTCGAAAGAACGGCATAGCAATCTTCGATCAGTACCGGATCAGTGGAATCGCGAATAAATAAACTCAGCAGCGCTAAGGACGCTTCTGAAGCATCTTCTGCTGCTAATTTTATAATGCCCTGGGAAATTAACTCCAATTGCTCTGTTTCAGAAAAGAGGGTTTTAGCATCCGCCCCCCGGATAAAGTGTTCGTATTTTTCTAGGGAAGCAGGCAGAATTTTCATGGTTTAAATGGGTCAGTCCCTGAAAGGATCAAGTCTCCATTGGGAGTAATGGTAATTTCTGCAGCGGGCAAGACAGCAAAATCGTTTTTCGTATAGGCGTCGGTTATTAAGAGAAGCTGCTGATTGCTTGAACCGGGAAAGCCTGCCTGGTGAGCATATTCTTTTTGATATGGACCGCAGATGACAGCATCCACAAGATTCAGCACATATACTTTCTCAGGATCATCAGAAATTTCTTCCACGGTATAGCCGGTAAAAAGCAGGACGGGAAGGGGAATTCCCTGCTTCAATGCCAGCAAGAGATCTGCCAGTTCTGAAGCTTGATCCAATGGTTCCCCGCCGGAAATCGTGATGCCTTCAATCGCTGGTTGATTGGAGCGAATATCTCGTACAAGGCTTGGAATGGACATCCAGACGCCGGCACTGGGATTATGCGTCGCCGGATTAAAACAACCGGGACAGTGCATACTGCAGCCTTGCAGCCAGAGGGTATACCGAATTCCCGGACCGTTGGCACGGCTTTCAGACTCAATGGCATGAATTTTTAGGCGGGTTTGCGACATTGATTTTCTACTTCTTATTCAAGCTTGAATTTTTATTGAGAATGGGAGGCGGCGGATCATAATATTCATGTTTTAATTTACGTTCCTCAACTTCGTCCCCAAGCAACTGCTCCATTTCTTTGGTAATGGCCAGGCAGGCATCCCCTTTTACGCCTTGCAAGGAGACGGAAACTTTCCCTTTTTTATCAATAACAACTTGAATTTCTTGAACATCCATTTGAAATGATCTCCTATTCGACCATGCGGCGAAGAATGAGCTTAATCTCGCCATTGGCGGCGGTTTCTTCGCGGGCGATAACAAAGCCCTGTTGAATCAAGGAACGCTTGGTAGCCAAATAAGCGTATTTTTGAGTTAACTGGTTTAGAAAAGTTTTTTCGTTCAAGCTGCCCAATCCCCACCAATCAGCGACAATTTGGTAGCGATCTTTTATTTGTAAAAAGCCAATCTCATATTGTTCACCGGGGACGGAAACACTAAGTTCGATGGGTGTTTCTTCGCCACGAAATCCTTTGATGCTGTTTTTAGCCAAATCAATTTCATAGCCAAGGCCTTGCAGCGCCTGGATCAAGAGCTCTTTGTCGGTGATGTGGGTCTTGATTTTTGAAAAGTGTGACATTTTTAGTTCCCATCGTTCAATTCAGCCGTACAACCGGATGACGTTGAAGGTTCCATTTTTTCTCTATCATATCATAAGAAGAAACCAGCAGGCGTTTGTTCTCGTCCAATGTAAAGGAAAGTAGATAACGAACTTCTCCTTTGGCAGCCGGAACGGCGCTAAAAAGGAAAGTGGGATTGTTTTCATTCAACCAGGCTGAGGATCTTTCTTGGGTGTCAATCTGGGTAAGGGGCAGGAGTTGGACTGCGCCGGAGGGATCAAAAAAAAGTTCAAATTCCGAACTTTGCACCGGGCTTTCTGGATTAAGCTCAAAAATCGGGATGCCGAATCGCTGCTGATGTTCGTAAGTGGCTTTGATTTGGAGTTCAGCGATGGGTTTAGAACTGGGATAGGGAGTACCTTTTTTAACCAATGGATGATATTGATAGCTATCCTGTTCTTGATTGTAAAAACGCAGGGCATAATCGTGCTGGATGTGATTGAAAAATGGCTCACCGCTGGCAAACAGGGCTGCACCGCGGCTGACCGCGTCCATGGCGTGCTGGCATGAGATGGGTGTGTTAGGAAAAAGCTGCCGGACATGCTCCACAAACGCCGGCAGTTGACTGCCGCCGCCGACACAAATCACCTGGCTGATGGCTTCCCTGTTGAAAGCTTTCAAATTCAATGTGGCAAGCGCACCGGAGATACATTGTTCGATTCGGGTTTGGAGTTGATTTTTAATCAGCAAATCTTCAAAATCAGCGCAGGTCATCGAAAAGCAGTGTTGGGATTCTTCTCCCGGAAAGGAAAATTCAATGCTCCCATCGACTCCCCCGGAAAGCTGAATTTTCAGGACTTCGCACTGCTGCAATAAAGCTGCACTGATGGATTTGATCCGCGGATCCTGTTTGGAAAAAGCGCAATGATGGATCAATTCTTCGTATATCCATTGATCCAGATGCAATCCGCCTAAGGACAGACCGTTCTTGGCCAGGACAGTACAGTGCTGGTGCTTTGATGACTCCTGATGGGTCGGCCCATCAAATTTGACAATGGAGACATCCAGTGTACCCGCACCAAAATCAATCAAGCAAAGAAGCTGATCCGGCAGTCGTTGGATGCCCACCCCGATGGCGGCCGCGGAGGCTTCGTCAATCAAGTGAATGGCGGAAAAGGGATAGCGCTCGCAGACCGCTGTCAGCCAGTTCTGATAGGGTTCGTAGGCATCCACCGGCACACTGATGCCAAGCCCAGGTTTATTAACGGATATCTTCTCCAGGATAACTTGCAGGTAAGTTTCTGCTGCCTGGGTGGATGTGATCGGACTGCCTTCGATCTGCAGCGTATAGGGATTGCGGTGCAGCTGGTAATGCTTCATCCAGCGAAAGGCGTGCAGGGCAGGATTGGCTTGCTCTCCCATGTTGATCTGGAAAGGCGTTTCATACTGCAAGATGGACGGCAGCACTGGAACATCCCCATAGGCTTTGGTCAAGCCGGGGAAATCAACTGGAACCGGTTCGGGATTTTCCGAGGTGCAGCGATAAACAACCGTATTGGCGGTGCCAAAGTCCAACCCGAAAAATTCCTGCATCACTGGAGACCTACGGATTCAATTTGACAGACAGGGTTTCGGCGGTTTCTTTCTCCGGGTAGGAGGCGGAGAGTGCGCGGCCCTCATGCAGCCAGCTGCGTAAATAGTGAATGGTCTCTTTCTGGGAAATGGAGAGCGGCACCTGGGTTTTAAGGCTCTGTAGAATATCTTCGGTGGTGAAATTGCGCATGCCTTCGTTAAACCCAATATACATGGCATCAATGATGGCCTGTTCAATTTCAGAGCCGACATAACCTTCGCTGGCTTCGGCCAGCGTTTGAATATCATATTCCACCGGCAGGCGATTGCGTTTGTTCAAATGGACGGTGACAATTTCCTTGCGTTCTTCCAGCGTGGGCAAATCCAGAAAGAAAATCTCATCAAAGCGGCCTTTGCGCATCAATTCTGCCGGCATGCGTGAGATATCATTGGCGGTGGCAACCATGAATACCGGGGCAGTTTTTTCCTGCATCCAGGTCAGGATGGAGCCAAAAACGCGGGAACTGGTGCCGGAATCGCCGCCGTCCTGGGAGAGGCCTTTTTCCATCTCGTCAATCCAGAGGATACAGGGGGCAATGGTTTCGGCTAATTTAATCGCCCGGCGGGTGCGCTCTTCGGATTCACCCACCAGGCTGCCGAACAAAGCGCCCATGTCCAGGCGCAGCAGAGGCAGCTGCCATAGGCCGGCGATCATTTTGGCGGTCAAACTCTTGCCGGTACCGGGTATGCCGATCAAGGCAATGCCTTTGGGGGAAGGCAGGCCGTAACTTTTGGCTTCATTGGAAAATGCTTTTTCGCGCAATTTCAGCCAATTCTTGAGATTATCCAACCCGCCGATGTTTTCCGCAGTTTCCAGGGCTGAATAGAATTCCAACGCTTCGCTTTCACGGATGATTTGCTTCTTCTCGGCGGTGACCAATTCAATGTCTTTGTGGGTCAGTTTTCCGTCGCGGATGATGGCTCGGGCGAAGACGCGCTGGGCTTGATCGACGGTCAACCCCAGGGCTGCCTGGATCATTTTTTCTTTCCCTAAAGGGGATAACTCACTGGAGACGCCGGGGGTTTCCAGTAGATGATTCAAGACGGCTTCGATATCCGTAAAAGTGGGCAGCTCCAATTCAAGACTGACCAGGCTGTTTTGCAGTTCATCAGGAACCTGCGCCGCGGGGCTGATGATCACAATCGAACTGCGGGATTGTTTTAATTTTTCTGCTACGCTGCGCAATTTGCGTTTTACCTGGGCATTGCCCCAAAGTTCATGGAAGTCCCGCAAAATGAAGAGGGTATGTTCTTCCTTGCGTACGGTTTCAATGGTCTCCAGGGCTGTGATGGGGTCCACAGCAGTCACCAGAGGATTCTTGGACTCTGTGATCCAGATGAAGCCGTCAGCCACGTCCCAGGAGATGGCATTGCGTTTATTTTTCTCGCAATAGCGCTTCAGCTCACCCAGCGCGCGCGGTTCCTCACGCGTGATCAAGTGAATCAGCGTGGCTCGGGAGCGGACATATTGGTCAAGTTGGTCAGAAAATGTCATTCTGTATCTCTCAAAAAGGGTGAAATATTGGCTCAAATCCGGAAGAATCCCTTGACGGAAACCTAGTTTCCGTTTTATCCTTCAGATATGGCAGGTTTTCCTGCAAAATGAGTATAATACAAAAAAGGACCTGGAGGTGAAGCAGAAGAAATAAATTGACGTTATGAAAGAAACAGCGCATGGACCTGAACAGGGGATGAATCAGGTTGACGAGGAGAGGGTTCCCTGCTGCGAAGCAGGGTTAACTGGATAAGAAAGGGAAGCCCCAATCAGTCCAGGAAAATCGAAAGATCAGCGGATGCCCTCCGGAACACCATTCCGATTTCTTTCCACTATGCTTGATAAAACAATCAGACTTCCGAAACCATAGGTTTTGGAATGCGTTCATCCTTGTTGGAGGAAACATGTGTGGTATTGTCGCGTACATTGGGGATCAGAATGCAACTCCCATAATCTTAAACGGCTTAAAACGGTTGGAATACCGCGGGTATGACTCCGCCGGCCTGGCCGTGATTCAAAACGATAAAATTAAAATGCGCCGGAAATCCGGAAAAATTGCCGAGTTGGAACGGGTGGTATTGGAAGATCCGATTGCCGGTTCTGTCGGTATTGGGCATACCCGCTGGGCAACGCACGGCGAACCCATTACCAAAAACGCCCATCCCCATGTCGGCATGACTGGGGACGTAGTGATTGTGCATAACGGCATCGTGGAAAACTTTCTTGAATTAAAAGAGTACCTTGAAGCTAAGGGTTGCAAATTTAATTCCGATACGGATACTGAAACCATCGTCCATTTGATTGAACATGAATTGGAGAACGGCTCTTCATTGGAAGAATCGGTTACTGCTACCTTGCAGCGTATTCGCGGTGCCCACGGTATTGTGGTTTTGTGCAACAACGAACCCGATAAAATCATTTGTGCCCGTCTGGGGAATGCCGGCGGGGTGGTGCTGGGAATCGGCAAAGAGGAAATGTTCGTCGCTTCGGATATTCCCGCCATTCTTGAACATACCCGCAAGGTAGTTTTCCTGGAATCCGGGCAGTATGCCATTGTGAAAAAAGAAGGCTACCAGGTCAAGGCATTAAATGGTGCACCCTGCAAGATGCAGGAACAAACCATCTCCTGGGACCCGGTATCGGCGGAGAAAGGCGAATTTCGCCATTTCATGCAGAAAGAGATTCATGAACAGGTGCGTTCCTTGAATGACACCCTGGCCGGACGGGTGGACTTTGAAAAAGGCATCATCCGCCTGGATCAGATGAATCTGACCCCTGAATTGGTCAAATCCCTGAAACGCATTTACATCACCGCCTGCGGTACAGCCTCCTATGCAGGCATGATCGGCGAATTGTATATCGAACATTTTGCGCGCATCCCGGTGGAAGTGGATGTGGCTTCCGAATTCCGCTACCGCAACCCGATTGTAGATAAAAACACCGCGGTGATGGCCATCAGCCAGTCCGGCGAAACCGCCGACACCCTGGCTGCCATGGAAGAAGCACGGCAGCGTGGCGGCATCTTGTGGTCAATTGTCAATGCCATCGGCACACAGGCCATGCGTCTGGCGGACGGCACCATCTCCATGCAGTCCGGACCGGAAATTGGCGTGGCTTCTACCAAAGCCTTTACCGCCCCGATTGTGGATCAATACATTCTGGCGATTCTGTTGGGCCAATTGAATGGCAACTTAAAAGAGCAGGACGCTTTCAAGGCCATTCAGGATTTGCGCCTGCTGCCGGATGTGGTCAGCCGTTTGTTAAACCGCGAAGATGACATCAAAAAAGTTGCTGAAGCGCTTAAGGACATCAATAATGCCCTTTATCTTGGACGAGGGATTAATATGCCCATCGCCTATGAAGGCGCGCTGAAGCTGAAGGAAATTACCTATATTCATGCTGAAGCCTATCCGGCTGGCGAGATGAAACACGGCCCGATAGCCCTGATTGACGAGAATATGCCGGTGGTCGCCATTACCTTGCGCGATCCGTGGTATGAGAAGATGATCAGTCAGATTGAGCAGGTCAAGGCGCGCGGCGGCAAGGTGATTGCCGTGGCCACGGACGGTGACGAACGCGTGGCGGCGCTGGCCGATCATGTCCTCTGGGTGCCGGAAATCCCCTGGCTGCTTTCCCCGATCGCCAGTGTGATTCCGCTGCAATTGCTGGCTTATCATATCGCCACCAGCCGCGGCCTGGATGTGGATCAGCCGAGGAATCTGGCGAAATCCGTCACGGTGGAATAAACAGTTTACGATGACCTGCCAGATTTTTAGAATCTGGCAGGTCTTTTATGTTATGTTTATATGTGTAAAATTTAGAAATCAAGACGAATGGGAAAGGAAAGACTTCAGTATGCACGCGGTAAGGGGATTGCCAGTGCCTTGACACAGCATGCCTTATGGGATGCCAAAGAAAAGGAATATGCCTGGTGCCTCATCGATTGGCGCTCTACCAATTTACTATCGGCGAGTTTCTGGCCGAGATTTGGATTTGAGCCTGTGGCGTATCGGTTGGAAAGAAAAGTGGATGAGACGGTGAATTGGAGAAGGTAGATAATTGGATTGAATATATATTTGATATGTAGGGGTTTAGCATCCGAAACAAATTCTGATGGAAACGACATCGTCGGATGCTAAACCCTGCCTTGGATGATGGATTTGTTAGAATTTGGAAAATTACTTTGAATAATGATCATTTCGATTTTCAGTAAAGAAGGTATTTTTGAAAATCACACAAATTTGCCACTCAGGGCGCAGGGTTTAGCATCCGATGCACACACCGGTCTTACCAAAACCATATGCGGATGCTAAACCCCTACATTGCGGACAATATGTTTCATATGCAAAACCGATGCAGACTGAAATGAAAAAATTCAAATGAAAATTCTATTGTAATGGTGATCATTTTATACCGGAGCCGTAAATCAAAAAGCCACTTCTGAATTCGACAGAAGTGGCTTTTATTCTTAAATAATTATTTTATGTTTATCAATACCGCCCGAATGACACGTCGACCGGAATAGGAATTCCACAAAAAATGATAGTCTTCACAGGTAATCAATGTAACCCAATCAAGTACTTCATGTTTCAAAACGCTTTGCGTACTGTCTGAGCTGACAAGTTTGCTTTCCCGGACTTCATACGTATAAACCTTATCCCAGGCATGGATCATAATCTGATCGCCATACTGTAGTGTTTTTATATCTACAAAAGGACCAGGTACATTATTTGCATCCCAAACATGCCCAGTCAGGATGGTATTCCCTTCCCAGGTAGGATAGGCCGAACCATCCAGATAGCCAACACTATTTCCCAGCCAGGTTACATCCCAACCTTCCTCGGATTGCGGTACGTTTGTAATGGCTAAATTAAACCCTAATTTCGGAATTTCAAGCGTCATCTCTGTACTGGTGTAGCCTTTTGAATCAGGCTGCTTTGGAAGATTGGTGATGGATCCGGGAGCGAAACCAGTATTGGGTAAGGGAGGATCAATAAGATGGAAGATTGTGGTTTGATCGGTCAGCCCATCCCCTAAATGATTACCTGATAGGTCTGTGATTGAAGTGGTGCCACAAACAAACAATTTATATTCACCATTTTTCATCGGGTTGTTGTTATTAATGGTCACCTTTGAGATAAAGGGTCCAAACGAATTATTGTTATTGTATGTTACAGGTCCTGTTGGAATTTGAATATCATCACCCAGCGGTTTATATCCGTTATCTGCAAAGGCTGCACAATCAAGTGTGTCATAAATTTTATTTACGCCTGACTGTAACAGCAAGTAATTATTCGGGTTGGTGACATCATCCGTATCCGTATTTCCCAACGGGTTGGCAGCATCATTATCAAAGCTGACTTCTATACTTTTAAAGTGTGCAGGGTATATGCCGCCATTGGCGATGGATAAGGAATTCGGGAACCCTGTAATACCGCCATTAAGCACAGTTATGGCAGCATTATCAACCTGGTACGTCTCGTCAATGGTTGGTTCATTCCCAGTCAGCGCAATACCTGCCATATTGGTGATATCTTGTGTTGATGAGAGATTTAGCCCTATGCTGCCATTGAAGTCAACCAGATCGCCGCCTTCAACGGTTACCAGGTATATACTTGCGGTGTCCGGAACAATGTCTGTCACAACCGCGGTAGTTGTCCCTTCAACTGAAAAGTCAGTAAAATCAACATCCTGTACAGCTTCATTGAATGTAACTTGAAATTGTAACGTATCGGCGCTGGTTGGATTGTTTGCCGGTATCCAGCGTGATATGGAAGTGATATTGGGTGCAGAGTCATCATACGTAATCGTGAATTGCGTTGCAGCAACATTTCCAAAACCAACCTCATCCAGAGCCTTGTCTTCGTCAATGTCGATGGTTACAGGGCCATCTGCTGCCGGTGTAATATCCACGGTATAAATATCATCCGTTCCTGAGAAATTCGATGCGACTCCGTTGCCCACCACGATGTCATCCACTGCGAACCCAGTTACGATTTCATCAAAAGTAATGGTTATGGGGATGGGTGATATATTAGTTGGGTCGCTTGCGGTAGTGGTTATTTCAATCGTTGGACGGGTCGTATCTACCAGTACCGTGGGTGGGGTTGCGAACTCGGTGGAGACATTCCCGGCTTCATCTTTTGCCCAGGGATACAGGGTATATTCCCCATCCGAAGTAAAGGTATAGCTGGAAGGTGCACTGCCGGACCACCCCGCATCTCCCGCATCTGGCACAAAGGAGGTTAAGGCAACCAGATAGCCTGCAACACTGCTGCCAACATCTGAGGCTGTGAAGGCTGTAATGGGGACAGTCAGATTAGTAGATACAGGGGAATCGATGGTGAATGTGTCCACTGTAGGTGGAATGGTTTCCACCACTACGGTTTGGGCTGTATAGACTGCCGATACATTCCCTGTGGCGTCTTTGGCCCAGGGGTAGAGGGTATATACACCATCGCTGCTGACGGTATAGTGGGTGGGAATGATACTGGTCCAGCCTTGGGCGCTTTCTGTTGGTACCGTTGCACTTTCTGTGATGAGATAGCCGTTGACCCCGATGTCGTCGGTTGCAGTAAAGCTGATGATGGGAATAGCCAACCCGCTGGGTGAGGTCGCTGTAAATGCGGTTACGACCGGAATACCGGCATCCACATATTCGTATGCGCCCATGTCACAAATGCCGCCGGCCGGCTGCGGGCGCGGAACGGCACGCTGGTCCGCTTCCGGACAATAGGCATTGTCACCCGTGTTAATTGCAGGGGATCCAAACAAAAGGGAGTAGGTTTTGGCGTATCCGCCGTGGTAATCATACGTGCCCAGTAATGGATCGGCGGTTGTATTTCCCACACCTGGGAAACCATCTTCCATAACAGAATTTGAAACTGAAATGGTGCTAGAGCCAAAGTAAATATCATTAAAACCCCCATCTCCGCTATTATTCCAGATGATGGAATTATGAATTGTGGTGTCGCCGCCGGTAATATAAAGGCCGCCGCCCGGTCCATCAGAGGTATTTTCACTCAATGTTGCGTTGTTCAGGGTTATGGAAGAGGCGTAGTTTGCCATGGCACCGCCACCTGTGGTAGTGGCATGATTGTTAGAAAAAGTGATATTTTTGAACGTTAAGGTTGTATTATGATTAAACATCCCCCCACCATTTGAAGCGGTGTTGTTGTCAAAGGTAACCCCAATGATGTTGGCACTCGTACTTTCGTTATATACACCACCACCGGCAGTAGTCGCTGAGTTCCCACTGAATGTTACGTTTTCAATGTCGGGGCTTGTAAAATAATTTAACATTCCACCGCCCCCCGCGGTTAAACCGGTACCATTTGCGTTCCCTGCTGTCACAGTAAAACCATCCAGAATGGCATTATCTTCTCCGGTGACCACATGATAAACGTTATCGGAATTATTGCCGGTTACGCCGAGATCGCCGCTGAGGATAGTCGGATTTGCTACCAGATCACGTTGGGACCGATCAATCTCGTCCCCGGCAAAGCCTCCGTAAAGTCCTACACCTTCCCTTAATTTAAAAGTATATTCACGAGCACTTCCAGAACTTAAATCATATTTATCTTTACTTGGTTTATAGGTTCCGGCAGCTACCCAGATCTCGTCAATCGGATAATCATCACCATTTTCAAGAGCAGTCTGCATATCGCAGGCGGTTGCCCAACTGAAACAATCATTGGTGCTTACCCCGTCCGGTTTTACATACAACAACCCTTCCCCATTGGACAGGTAATAATGGATCGGATATTGAACGCCTGTGGTGGTCACATCCAGCGTATATAACCCCGTTTCCATATTTGCATAGATCATGCTGCCAATACTCCCATCGGCGATTGATAAATCCTGTGTAGCGGGAGCGGTACTGGCGCCGCTGGAGGGCCCTTCAAGGGTTACAACCCCGCCGTTAACCGGTTCATTGTAGGGGCTTGTTACCCTGTCGAAAATATAACGTGGAAAGATACTGCCTGGCGTGGTCATTTGTTTCCAGGAGTTGATGTCACCCTGTCTTTCCAGGACAAAACCACGAGATTCAAACGCGCCCAGGTCGCAATGTTCTAACTGAATATCAATACCCCGCTGGTCCTGATTGTAGCAAAGTGAATGACCGGCGCCGGCGTCAATGGCCGGAGATCCTGGCAGGAGGGGAAGGCTTGTTATCGTACCGTAGAAATTATCCCAATTTTCGCCATAATCACCCAGCGGACCAAACATTGGATCCGTATTCATTACATTGGTACAGGTACCGCCGGTGGGGCAGCCTCCCTGTACAATGCTGTCTTTAATAATATTTGCTTCGGTAAATGTGCCGCTATTTCCCCAGATAATGCTGTTTGTAATTTCTCCGCTGAAACCATCATTCATGATGGCTTGCTGGTTATTGCTGAATGTAGCGCGATCAATGATGAGAGGATAGCCTCCGCCCAGGTTATAAATAACCGAATTTTCACCGGCTACAGAATAATTAAATTGATCAATGAAGAGACTGGAATAAATTAACGGATGGCTGTCCGCAGCATTTGCCATGGCGCCGCCTTTGATGGATAGATTGCCGTTGAAGGTAACCCCATACAAAGCCGGATCACTATTTTCATTATACAGCCCCCCGCCGCCGGTCCAGGCGGTGTTGCCTGCAAAGGTTACTGCGTTCAACACAGGATGCCCAACGGTGCTTTTTGTTGCCATACCGCCGCCCCAATTGTAAGCCAGGTTATTGAGGAAGGAAACACCAATCAGAACGGGTTCCGATTGATAAGTAAATAATCCGCCGCCGTATTGGGCTTTGTTGGATTGAAAGGTAACATTCATCAATACAGGTTTTGAGGTTGTCGTGACATCATCCTCTGTAATAATGGCCAACCCACCGCCTACCGTGGCTGCATTATTGCGGAATATGATATTGGATAAAGTAGGGCTGCCATTTAAGATCAGCATACCGCCGCCCACGGAATCGGCGTTCCACAAATCACCCTCTGCTTTTCCACCCTCAATGATCACCCCTTCCAGGATGGTATTGGCATCCGCATTACTTGAAACCACTGTATGGTGATCATCCTCACAGGCTGTTCCAAATGAAAGAATTGTCTGGTTGTTTATCCAATCACGCTGCGAGAAAGATGTTTCTGTACCTGCAAAACCACCATATATTGCAACCCCATTAGTCAATTCCCAAGTTTTTTTACAAAAATCATGCCCGCTTTTTGCTTGAGGAGCAGGTTCAACCGGTTTCATTAAAGCCGGTGCACCTTTTGTTTGGGGTGAGTATGCAAAAGCTGCCATGATTTCCAGGGCCTCCCATACCCATGGGGGGACATCATCCACCCAATTACTTGTATATATTGCATCATAGGATCCGCGTAAAAGCCAAATTTCATCCCCAGGTTCGGCATCATCAAGCGCATCTTCAAGGGGGCAAGCATTCGCCCAGGATGAGCAATCACCTGTCCCCCCTCCATATACTGCATAATCCGGAATTATTAAGGTGTAAGGGTCAAAATAATTACCATGTGCATACAGGATTGTCCCTGCGGCATGCGCCGGTTTTGGAGGAATATAAATCATCAGTAAAGATAGGACAATGATGATATGGATGAATTTATTAATGGTTTTCAATTTTGGGCTCTCCTTGGCTTTGATGTTTGGAAATAAAAAATCATCAGCCCATCACCATCGAGGCTAATGATTTTTTGCGCCTTATTCTGAAATAATAAGGTATATCAGATGCAAAGAATCAATATTAGTTTGATAATAAATATAAGAATGTATTTCCCGGATTCCACATCTAATATATTTTGCCTACAAATTCACCCCAGAAGAGTGATAGTTGTGGCTCAACACACTTAAGTTTAGCATGATTACCTCCTTTGTCCAGCGGTTTAAGCGATCCATCTCATAAAAAAGGATGTAGAAAATGATTTTTCTCGGCCTTGATTAAATACAAACAACAGATTGGAACATAAAAACGTGTTTTTTCAGGAAAGACAATTAGCATAGGTCTCTTGATAAGGATATTTTTTTGAGAGTTTCAGCACAACACTCCTTGCCATTCTGATGATCTTCCCAGCCATGAAAATGTACTTCAATCTAAACGTCTTGATCTGCTGCCGGTATTCTGTTCCATTTGCAAAATCCATTTTGAACAACAAAAACAAATTGTAGGCCCCATCATTAACTGAAAGATGGCTTCATTAGCCCAAAAGGATTGGAGCAGAAGGTGTCCAACGGCCATATCGTATTTGGCTTCTTTGATGTAATTTTCAGCATTGCCGCGTTTTTCATATGCAATAACTATTTTTTCTGAAGGAATTTCGGTATTGGTCACAAAGTAGAAGTACTTGTATTCTTCACCTTCCAGAAGGGATAATTGCAACCTGTCTTTTTCTCGTTTCCCTGGCCTAGTCCGCCAAGACAGGCAATACCCGCGAGACGACAAATCTTCTATCTTTGCCCCATGTGTCAAGTTTTGTAATAAGCTCGGTTGTTTCCCTACCTACATCACCTTTGATGAATGAAATGGATGGAGCCGTGACTTGAGAAGCGAGCGTTGGATACTCTTTTCCCTTGATCAAATACTTGCAACCGGCTGATTCGATGGTTGTAATGATGTCGTCATCAAAGTATCCACTATCCATGCGGAACAGGATTTCCAAATCATCGGTTTTACCTGCGCCAGTGCCGCAGGCACAGGTGACATGGGCAACGATTTCTTTGATCATTTCGGCAGCACCGTTTGCGCTATATGTATTGCCGCTTCGCACAAATTCAGTGATATAAGACTTTAGTTCATCGCAGAAGGCGAACTGGATGTTGTAACAGTTATTTCCGATCTTCTTGGGATTGTACCCTTTGACAGCGCCTTCCTGCTGACACTCCACGTTGATCACACTGCTGTCAATATCGATGGTAATGGATTTGAGCTTGCTCTTTCTAAGGAGTTTTCTGAAGACCTTGAAGTTGATTTCTCTCAACATTTGGGTCGTTTTATAACTGAAATTTCCGAGAAAGCGCGACACCGTTTCTGGTTCTTTGATCGAAATGGCAAATTCTTTGATCAACGGATCACTTTGCAGCAATTTCAATCGTTCCAGTTTATCAATTCCAATGAAGTTGCTGCACAGCATGGTCTTGATATGGTTCATTTTGATTTTATTGGTCGATGCATTGTCAAAAACCAGATTGTGATCAATCAGGTTAAAAATCCCATTCTTGTTGGCATGCTCGAGCAGTAAAAATAATCCGGCATTGGAGGTGAGATTTTTAGCAGAGAATTCGATTTTATTGATCACGGTAGCATCCTTACATCATATTTTCTATCACTCAAAAATTTTAACATGGTATCTCTACCAAAAATATCCAATTCACTTTTTTTAGTGAAATCCTGCGATTGTCGATAAACCTAAAAATACATCAAAAGTGGGGCAAAAGTGGTAACTTACGCTTCAATTTGATGAATTATTGGCTTTTTACACCGGTTTATATACATAAAGTGGGAACAATAATCATGTTTCACATTTTTTCTGATTCGGCGACGTGGAATCCGGGTCATATTTGGAAATCTGGCAGAATTATCGTATGATCCTATCTTTGCGTATCTTCGGTGAACATTTCATCCATAAACCAATTGGACGGGTTATTCAATATGTAATTCCTAATGAACATCAATGATTTTTCGTTGCGAATAATGCGTTCATAATAATTATGCTGCCAGATAGGCATCCCTGGTGTGCCTAAAAGCCTATTGATCTTTCGGGTTGTTACGGATTTGTAATTTTAAATAAGTGACCCTACAGAACCAGATTTCGTGCCCATCCAGTGGTCATTGGGTACATCTACCAAAACTAATTTGTTCTTGTGAAGTGTCCTTGCATTTTCTCCATATTTATCTGACGTATGATTTGTAAAATGCCATGCATATGGTTTGGCATCACGACCCAATCATCAAAAACAATGTTGGAATATCTGTGAAATCCATTTTGCCAAATCGCGGTGGCAATTTCACCAATGGCGCTTATTTCCATTTGACCAACTTCAATCTTGCCAAACAGGCATTGGTGTTGATAGGTGCAAATCGTGATGAAGTAGTAGCCTGGTTGGCAGTAGTCATATCCCTTGAGATGGATGGAGTGCCGGTGATGAGATGTGGGTTTGTTTGAACGCTTGCTTTGCATACTGTACATGCCTGAAAATGAGATGATAAATTATTGCAGTAGATTGGTTTGTGACAATATCAAAACTAGAAGTGTCACCATGCTGTGAGGATTATTTTGTCGGCAAGGATAAAACATCCGATAAATGCACGTAATATCTACGTAATGGCGATTAGTTTGCCACATAAAATTTACACATTTTATTTAGTTGACAGGAATTTCCTAATTACAGAAGAGTATAGAGTAAGAAGGAAAACAGGGCAAGCACAAATTGCAGTGTCGAGTTTATACCCCACGGCCTGCATGATCGACTACTTTCAGTAGAGGAATTAGGCAATCATTCCACCTTGACCTTCTCCAAACTGTATGAGACCTTGATGATGTTGGCATCACAAATTTCTCTGTTAGTTTGTAGGTAAAGACCATTAAAATTGTATAGACAACCTATTGAAAGACTCAATCAAATATGCGATAATGGATGTAGCACTCCGAAAAGGTAAACCAGATCGAAAGACTGGGGCGCAGAGTCATGGGTCTAAAGCGAAGTAAATAGGTTGATCATACTTAGTGATCAAGATTGAAAAGCCAGGGCAGCCAGACAGCCGAAAAAGGCGAACCTGACGAAAGTCAGAGGAACAAAGTTTTGGATCTAAAGTGTCAAAGATAAAATAAATGGTTAATCCAGTTAAATATTTTATTGAGACACCATGATCACAAACTGCCGAAAACGTAAACCAGACCGAAAGGCTGGGGCGCAAAGTTATGGATCTACAGTCATCCAAAACATAACCACCTGTGCTTCAGGTAAGGATAAAGAGTTATGCGATGACCAGGATTGCCAGACTTCCGAAGAGTGCTTTCTTATCCTTCAATAGAATTTCCAACAACATCGACAGCCCAAATCATGGGCTGTTTTTATTTAAAAATGAGTAAAATAAATTGTCACACCATGGACTTGCCCATATTACGGGGACTTTTGGGATACTCGAGGCAACCAGGGTTTGGGTAGTGTCTTCGAAAATAACCATAGAGCGTATAATACAATTAATAATAATGGGATTGGCGAGGAATAAATTATGGGAAATTTGGTGTCTGGCAAGCTGTTTTTATTCAAACAACAAGTAGTAGATAAAATAGCCGAAAAAATTAAGCAGATGCAACCTTTACACTCAAGTATGGGCAGGAAAAAGCTTGATATACAATTACGCATAGCTCGTTACGAACAAATGGAAACCGCTGCTTGGTTATTGAGGGATGAGTATTGCCCTGGGGGAATCATGGACTTGTCTAGTTTAGATGGTGAGGATATTGTGCTGCAATAAAAACTGATAAATTGTGTGTTTGTATAAATAACAGTTCCAACCAAATAAGATTGGAACTGTTATTTTGTTAATTAGAAAATCTTACCACCCTCGCTGGGCGATCAATTCCCCTTCAGGAATGGAGGTAACCGAGCGACCCACCATGGCCTCACCCAGGTTGCGCGAGACTTTGGCGATAATGGCGGCATCCAGGTAATGTGTGGTGGCTTCGACGATGGCTTTGGCGCGTTTGGCCGGGTCGCCGGATTTGAAGATCCCGCTGCCGACGAAGACGCCGTCCACACCAAGCTGCATCATCAGGGCAGCATCCGCAGGGGTGGCAATACCGCCGGCGGCAAAATTGACTACGGGTAGTTTACCCAAAGCGCGGGTCTCTTTGACCAGTTCATACGGAGCGCCGATTTCCTTGGCGAAAGTCATCAGTTCTTCTTCGGGCAGGTTCATCAGCATACGGATCTCGCCGAGCACGGTGCGGCCGTGGAAAACGGCTTCCACCACATCCCCGGTACCGGCTTCACCTTTAGTACGGATCATGGCGGCGCCTTCGCCGATGCGGCGCAGGGCTTCGCCCAGATTGCGGCAGCCGCAAACAAAGGGCACGGTGAAGTTGTGTTTGTTGATGTGATAATCATGGTCGGCAGGGGTGAGCACTTCGGATTCGTCGATATAATCCACGCCAATGGCTTGAAGAACCTGTGCCTCAACAAAATGTCCGATGCGGCACTTGGCCATCACCGGGATACTGACCACTTTCATGATGCTCTCAATCAGGTCCGGGTCGCTCATGCGGGCCACGCCGCCGTCAGCACGGATATCCGCCGGGACGCGTTCCAGGGCCATCACGGCGCAAGCGCCGGCATCTTCCGCAATTTTGGCATGCTCGGGAGTGACCACATCCATGATCACGCCGCCTTTTAACATCTGAGCCAGTCCTCGTTTAATACCAATTGATCCAATTTCTTTTTCCATTTTGACTCCTTTTCCACAATCTTGTGGGTGTGTCTACGATTTAGTTTGGGTTGCTGTGAAGCCATCCATGAGGACGGCGAAAATATCTCTTAAGGCCTGACAAAGAGGAAGTAGTTCACTTTCCTGGATCGTCAGGGGCGGGAAAAAGCGAATCATGGGGCTGGCTTTTTTAAATCCGCACAGAAATCCGCGTTGGAAGAGCTGTGTATAAACAGCCTCAGCCGCTTCCGGGGAGACCAACTCCAGGCCGATCAATAATCCGCGGCCGCGGACCTGCTGGATAATCGGGGAATCCACTTTTAGTAGGTCAAGCTGCTGCTTGAGGAAGGTTCCAACCACAGCACAATGGGTGAGAGTTTCTTCCTCCTGCATGGTGCGGATGACGGTACTGGCTACCGCCGCGCCCAGGGGATCATTCTGATGGGATTGGGCGTAGAGAAATCCGCTCTTTTTCAATGCCTCGGCAGTTTTGGCGGTCACGCCCACCGCACTGACCGGATACCCGTTGCCCAGGCCTTTGCCGATGGCGACTAAATCGGGCTGCAGATCGTAATGCTGGTAACCAAACCATTTTCCGGTGCGTCCCATACCGGTGGTGATCTCATTGACCACGAACCATCCATCATTCTGTTTGATTTGCCTGGCTATTTCTGCAATCAAAGCCTGCGGGGGAAATTTTACCTGGCCGGAAAAACTGCCGGATTCAAACACAAAAGCGCCGATCTGGTCAAAAGGAAGGTTTGTCAGAGTGGGGCAGGTCGGGCAAGAGAATGCGCTTTGGGTACAGGTTTCACAAGCCTTCCAATCCAGTATCACCCATTGACTGGCGTCTTTCACCAATGAAGAACCATAAGCAGCCAGATAGGTATTGGAGAGGCACAAGTGCAGGGGGCGTGCGGCAATGCGCTGGGTGCTCTGCACTGCAAATTCCACCGCTTCGCTGCCGGAGGATAAGAAAATGCATTGGCCGTCCGGCATGTCCGTGATGGATAGGACGTCCTGTGCGGCTTGCTCGACGGTTTGATTGGGGTAGCGCGTGCCAAGATGGGAAATCTTTCCCAGTTGGGTTTGGATGGTTTGATTCACCGCGGGATGATTATGCCCCAAAGCGGCACTCCAGGTACCGGCTTCCAGATCCAGATAAGGCGTGCCCTGATCGTCAAAAACCATACAACCGCTGGCTGAGGTCAGGTTCAGATTGCTTTCATCAGTAAATCTCAGGACGTGCTGCATGAGGCTCTCCGCTGTGTTTTTTGGTGTCTACATACCGACCCTTTCAAGTCTAAGCCTCAACTGGACTGCTGGGGAGAGCCAGAAATAGAAGATCTGACATAGACCAATTCATTGGTCTATTGGAAATAGACCTGAATTGGACTACAATTGGTCTATCTCAATAAGCCAATTCAGTGAGGTTTTATGCGGATACCGATTGATCGAGAAAGCGATGTGCCGGTTTATCATCAGGTGGAGGAGTTCATCCGCCAGGGGATTCTTTCCGGCAGTTTACAAGCCGAGATGCGTCTGCCGGCCAGCCGCAAGCTGGGCGCAGATTTGGGCATTAATCGCATTACGATTGAAAAGGCTTATGGGGAGTTGGAAGCCAAGGGATTGATTTATACGCGCATGGGCAGCGGTACCTATGTCAGTCCGCAGCAAGGTTTTCAGGAATCCTCCCGCACCCCGAATGGAAAGATCAGTTTGCCCATGTGGCAGGATAAATTTGTCCATCCTGCAACGCCCGGTCTGGCGGATGATGAAGATCTTTTATTGTTAGCCGGCGGACATACGGACCCAATCTCATTTTCAACCGGCATTGGGGACGCCAATTTGTTCCCGGTGGATGATTTCCGCAAAGTGATCCAAACCGTGCTCAAACGGGACGGTATAGCCGCGCTGGAATATGGCGAGCGGGAAGGTTATCAGCCTTTACGCAGTATGATTGTGCAGATTTTAGCCAGTCAGGGTGTGCAAACCCAGGCGGAAAATGTTTTGATTACCGCAGGTTCGCAGCAGGCCATTTCACTGGTCTCGCAAACCATCCTCCATGCGGGAGACATTGTTCTGGTGGAAAAGCCGACCTACGGCGGCGCCTTGAGCCTTTTTAAGGCCCTGGGAGCCACGCCGATCGGGCTGCCAGTGGATGAGAACGGCATGCAGGTGGAGCAATTGGAAAACGCCCTGCGCATGCACCATCCCAAGATGATTTATACCATTCCCAATTTTCAAAACCCCACCGGCGCCTGTATGAGCGGCCAACGGCGGCGAAAGTTGATTTCCTTGGCCGACCAGTACAATATCCCCATTTTGGAAGATGATTTTGTTGGCGATCTGCGCTATGAAGGGTATGCCAAACCGGCTTTAAAATCACTGGATCCCGGGGGAAGGGTGATTTATATCAGTACCTTTTCCAAAATGCTGATGCCTGGACTGCGCATGGGTTATATCGTCACCGAAGGTCCGCTATTTAAGCGATTAGTTGAATGGAAAGTGTTGAATGACCTGGCAAGCTCCAATTTGCTGCAGCGTGCATTGGAATCCTACGTCACCGTGGGCCGCTACCAGGCGCATTTGAGGAAAGCTACCCAAATGTACGGCAAACGCTGTGAGACGGTGATCAAGGCCATCCACAGCTACCTGCCGGTGGATGTACGCTTTACCCGTCCACAAGGCGGGCTGTTTATCTGGCTGCGTCTGCCGGACAGTCTGTCTGCCCAGGAATTGCTGCCGCTGGCGATCAAGAAAGGCGTTAGTTTTACCGTAGGCAATCCATTCTTCCCTGATCCACAGGATGGCGAACACTGCCTGCGTTTGAATTTTGTGGCAGAACCGCCTAACCGCATCGAACAGGGCATCATCCGCCTAAGCGAAGCCATCCAGCAATTGCAGCGTGAGAAATCCGGCTAACCATCCAGTGGCTCAAATAGCTCGTGATTCACAGGGAGAGAAGGTCTATCGATCCCAATGGCATGAGGCTGGTGACCGGATAAAACCGTTTCCAGAACCGGCAGTAGGATAGGCAGGGCTCCCATGCGGATCATCCAATCCCACAACGGTTCCATCTTTTTCCACCCGCAAACATAGGCAAGGTGGCGCAGGCTGTCCATGGAATTTCCCTGAACCCCGGCGCTTTGCCAGATGCTGGAGAAGCGGTAGAAATCCTGATAGGCTTGCCAATAGCCTTCTTCTAATTGGAGGGCAGACATCTGCCTGGGTTGAAAGACGGCATGGCGGGTGTCATAGTGATTCCAATCCAAATCGGTGATGCGGTCTTCCGCGGACAGCCGTTGATGAAGAGCGGTTCCCGGATATGGAGTGAGAATATGGAATGTTGCCGTTTGAATGCCGTTCTCCAATGCCCAATCGACGGTACGGGCAAAGACGGAAGGGTCGTCATGGTCCAAGCCGAAGACAAAACTGGCGTTAATCATCACCCCCAGATCGCGTAATTTGCGTATAGCCACTGTATAATCCTGATTCAGATTATGCATTTTGTTGCAGGAAGAGATATTCCGTTTGTCCACACTTTCAAAGCCAATAAACAAACTTCGTAGGCCGCAGGCGGCGGCTTGTTTCATCAAGCCGGGCTGAAGAACGGAGGCAACTGTCCCGGCGGCCTGCCAGACGCGCTGCATGCCCTGCATCCCGGCAAATACCTGAGTGATAAATGCCGGTTTGGCAAAGAGATGGTCATCCAGAAAATACAGGTGTTTTCCAGGCAAGCTGTCAATTTCACACAGCACGTCCTCCACCGGTTGCGTGTAGAAGGAACGTCCGCCTTTATAGAAGGCATCCTTATAACAGAAGTCGCAATGATACGGGCAGCCGCGGGAGACAACTAGCGAATTAGGCACCAGATAATGATGCCGTTTGAATAAATCCCGGCGAATTTTGGGCAGATTACACAGGGTACGGGTTTTGGATTGGTAAACTCTTTGGGTTTCTTTTCGTTTAAAATCCAGTAGAAATTGAGGCCAGGTATCTTCCCCGGGACCCAGAAAGACGGCGTCTGCATGCGCCAGGGCTTCCTCTGGCAGGGATGAAACATGCAGTCCGCCCAGGCACACAAAACACCCTTTTTGGCGGTAAACATCCGCCAGCGCGAAAGCTCGTCTGGCATTGGTGATGTACACCTGGATTACCACCAAATCCGGTCTGTCACTGGTGTCAATTTCTTCCACGTGTTCATCCTGGATTTCTATTTCATCCCCCGGGGATAGGTAACCCGCCAGGGTGGCCAGTCCCAGCGGTGGAAATAAATGGTACTTGATCGGCCGCCAAAAAGGGCTTTTGGCTTCGGTAAGGGCCGGTAAAATCATTTTCACTTTCATTTCCTGCACTCCAGTCGGTATAATTCTTGATAGATGCAACAGTAACCGATTGGATTTATCAATACGATAGTCTGAGTGAAGTTTTTCCTGCACTCAGGTGCTTTGCTCAGCTGGAAGACTGGGGCATAATTGGGGAAGGTTGCAGAGGTGATATGATCAAACTCGTCATGGTGGAAGATAATGAAAAACTACGCGTCGCGATGATGCGCGGATTGCAGGACAGCGGAAAACTTCATGTAGTTTATGATTGCGGCTTCGGAGAAGAATCCGTTGTGTATTTCAATCGCCTCAGTGAAAAAGAATCGGCTGCTCCCGATGGGATCCTGATGGACGTGCAATTAGCCGGTGAGATGAACGGTATCCAGGCGGCGGTGGAGATCCGTAGGGAATATCCTCGAATGCCGGTTGTTTTTTATTCGATTCAGGATGATGACAGCTTTTACCGCGACTTCCGCAATTCGGGGATTTTGAGTCATTACGCTTATGTGAAAAAATCCAACTATCTGCTGCCGCAGATGCTCCTGCCGCTGATTGAGGATGCGATTAAGGGCCACAGCTTTATCGATCCGGACATTGAAGCCCGGGTAAAGGAAGTCTGGCATCGCGATGAGAATTCCCCCATGTCTGTGCTTGAACCGAATGAGCGTGCCGTTGCGCAACTATTGGTCAAGGGCATGAATAATGAACAAATCGCGGCCATCATGGGGTTTCGCGATAAACGAACCATCAGCCGGATTAATGGTCAAATTTATCACGTATGGGGATTGAATAACTCGACCACGGATGAAAAAGTTGCCCGGACTAGAGCCGTAATTATAGCCCAGCAGAATAAAATGATCGTCTGGGACGAACTGGGAAATGCCAGCCTGCTGGGTGAAAATGGAGAGCTGACTCCATGGCAATAACCCACTTTGCCGGCATGGATTTTCTAATCACAGGCCTTTCCTTTATGAATGCCATGCTGCTTTTGTGGCTTGGTTTTACTGTCATCCTCAACGCACAGGAAAAAACGTGGGGGATCTGGCTGGCGGGCAGCGGTTTGTTGGTTGGGGGCTTATTTTTTCTGTTGCATTCGATTGTCATCGGCATCTATCCGGATTTGTTCTCCATTGAAAAAGGTTGGTGGTGGCAGATCGGCTGGATTCTGGTGGTGTTTTTGCCGGCTGCCTGGTACCTGGATATTTTATGGTATACCGGGTTTTCGAATCCCGGCGAGGGACTTTCTCCATACTTGCTGATTGCCAAGCGAATTCATACCTACGGTATCCGCGCGTTAATCGGGATGATCAGCCTCATTGGCGTGATTTTCATCATCACCATTCCTTACAGTGAATTACGCTTTACGGGCGGATTGAATCTTTTTCGATTGCTTTCCTTCCAGGGTACGCATATCATCATCTGGTTGTATGCCTTTTTTATTTTGTTATGCATGGGCCTGTCCATCTATGCTTTGCGTTTCCCGGTTCCATCCGGCCGATTAATGGGGGATGAAGCGCGTACACGCGCTTTGCCCTTTTTATCCGGCGCCACTTTCTCCCTGTTTTTGGTAACCATCCTGGTCATTTTTACCTTTGGATGGATTGAGACTGAGTTAAGGTCCCCTGGCCTGTGGCAAACTCGAATATTAATCATTGCGATTCTGGATATTGCCATAAACGCCTTGATTTTGATCTCGGTTTTATTGATTGGACAGGCTGTAATCGCCTATGAAGTCTATACCGGGGAAACATTGCCAAGAAAAGGGTTAATGCGCTATTGGCGGCGGACAATACTATTGGGTTTTGGCTTCAGTATTTTTGCCGGTCTTTCTTTGGTGTTTTATGTGAAGACCATCTATATTCTTGTCTTGACGGCGGGCTTGGGGATTACTTTTTTTGCCTTGACTACGTGGCGGTTGATCGGTGAACGTGAATCGTTCATGAATCAATTAAGACCGTTTGTGCGCAGTGAACAACTCTTTGAGCAGGTCATTCATCGAGATAATAGGCATGCAGCAGCGGTGGATGCACAATCCGAAAAAATTTTGAACTCCATCTTTAGCCACCTCTGTCAGGAAATCCTTCGTACGGAATACGCCATATTGGTGCCACACACTACGCTTCTTTCATTTCAGGAGTTTGCCCTTTGTTTTCCTGAGGATATTAAGCCGGATCAGGCGATGGAAAAATGCCTGGGATTCGTTCAGTTGAGCAACGATCAAAGCAAATTAATTGAACCCGTGCATATTCCAGAAGATGAACGTATTTTATGGGCAATATCCTTGTGGGGGAACATAGGCAGGGTTGGGGTTATTTTTCTGGGGAAAAAGATGGATGATAGTTTATTCACCCAGGAAGAGATCGAAATTGCTCGGGCAGCCTGCGAACGTCTCGTGGATACGCAGTCCAGCGTGCAAATGACCAAGCACCTGGTTGCCTTGCAGCGGGAACAATTGGTTCAAAACCAACTGCTGGATCAACGGGCAAGACAGTTACTGCACGATGAGATCCTGCCGGAGATCCATACGGTCATTCTGGAGTTGAATTCTGCTTCAAAAAATTCTTCCACTGCAGAGAGAGAAACCAACATTCTGGAAGCGATCCACAAGAAACTTTCCGATATGCTGCATAATCTTCCCACTTCGTTTTCTCCGGAAATATCCCGCACACATTTTCTTGAAGCCATTCAATTATTACCTGAATTGCAATTGGACGGTAGTTTTTCAACGGTGAAATGGGCGGTAAGCTCGGAGGCTGTGGCGTGCATTGATAAGCTGCCGATTAATGTGCGTGAAGTTTTGTATTTTGCCACACGGGAAGCGATACGTAATGCTGCCGTTCATGGGGGTGGAACGGCCGACAGTAAGGAACAATCCCTGGAGATTGAGATATGCCGTCCTCATGGGGTGGAGATTTCGATAAAAAATACAGGCTGCACCATGGATGTTGAACAGATCAGCAAGCGGCTGAGCGATGGTGGAGGCAAGGGACTTTCCATACATCAAACAATGATGGCAATCATCGGCGGCAGTTTGTTGTTGGAGAATGTACCCGGTCAATTTGTAAAAGTCATTTTACGGCTCCCAGCGCAGAATATCCCATCCAAAATCGAACCTATCCAATAAATTGATCAAAGATTTGCAGGAAATCATTTTCAAATTAAGCGCATAGCCAAATATTGAGATAACCATCTCAATATTATTTACGGTTGATAGCTGATTTAAAATATTTTTAGTGTTTGTTTATTAAACTGGTTCGTGCAAAAACTGTCGTTCAATAAGTTTAGAGCGCGATATTATATAGAACAAAATGAAAGAAAACAGCAGTCTGGCGAATAAAATACCCGAAAGGTCAGCGCCGATGGTAGCCATGATGATTGTGTCTTCAACCACACTATGCAGCAGGCACATAGAAGTCAGTACCAGGAAGATATCTTTTTTGGACAGATTGCCTGATTTTGCTTCGTCAATAATCAGCCCTCCGCCAATTGCCAGACCAAGGGTCATGCCAATAATCGCAATGGGTGCAGCTTTTTTGCTCATGCCAAAGAAATTTAAGATCGGCTCGGAAAGGATATACAATTTCTCGAGCAGATGAAGCTTCTCCATCAAGCGCATTAAGCCAAGGAGACTGGTCATCACCAGGAAAATGGTTAGATAATTTTTGATATTGGAAACTAACCAGACAAGAAGTGAGGTTGAGCTGGGCTCCTGAGCCCATATAGAAAGAGGGGCTCCCTCAAGCAAATGGAACCATTGATAAAACTGATTGAGTAAAATGCCAAAAGCAAATGCAGCCAAAATGCGAAGCAAAATCTGATAACGAATGCTGACGCCGATTTTTTTACCGATGGAGACTTCAACGATTAAATTGTGGGCGATCAGCATGACAGAAGAGAGTACGGTTACTTGAGCAATGGACAGGGGAACCGTTTCTGAGATGGCGATATATGCAAAGATTCCAGCATAAGGGCTGGAAATTAACCCGGTCGCCCAAACAAGTCCCATCTCTCCAGGCAGACCAACCAGATTCATCACCGGCATCAGCCAGGTACCCAGAACGCTGATAAAGCCGATTTCCGTAAGTATTTTTACCAGAATTGAGACAGGGACAAGTATTTTTAGCAATTCAAGAAATAACTTACTGGCTTTGGTAAGCACGGCAAGAATTTCCTGAAATAAGATTTTTCCGAATGGCTGCATGGCTACACCAGGAAGATGATCGAAACGCCGGCGATGGAAAGAAAGGTCCCTAAAACTGCCAGACGAGTGATTTTTTCTTTATAACCCCATTTCATAATGGGCAGCAAAATGACGGGCGCCAGAGCCATCAAGGTGGAGGCTGTACCGACAAAAGCCGTTTGCAGGGCTATCAAGGAGAGCCACACCCCAATATAAGGTCCGACTACACTACCGCCAAGGACCAAAGCAGTGGCTTTGGATTTTTCTTTGGCTTGCTTCAGGGTGCTGAATATTTGCTCTTGAAAGGCAGCCATGATCCAAATGAGAGCAAAACCCGCAAGCATACGAATCAAGGTACCAGAGAGAACAGGGAAATCACCTTGTAAGCCGAATTTGGCAATCACTAATCCGCCAGCTTGTCCCATGGCCCCACCTACGGCGCAAAGAATGCCCAGCAAAAAGTCTTTGTTATCCTTTGGTTCGCCGGATGCTTGATTTCTGTTTTGTTCAAGGACCACGAGTGCAATACCGGACATGGTAATCACAATTCCCAATAAAGCTATGGGGGCGAGCGATTCGCCTAGGAAAATCCAGGCAAACAGGGTGCTGATCACCGGCACCAATGCCATAATTAAAGTAGGAATACGAACACCAAGATGTACAAAAGCTTGGAATAGAAAAGTGTCGCCTAATACCAGCCCAACAATACCGGAAAGGGCAAACCAAAGCCATTTTTCTGGAGAGGCACCAATCGGAATGATGGTTTTGTACATCACTAAGTGGGTGGTCATGAAAAACAAAACTGCGAAAGTCAATCGAAGGCGATTGACGGAAAATGCGCCGATTTTTTTACCAGCCGATGAGAAAAAAATACCGCTAAATGCCCAGCAGACGGATGTTAATAATGCTGCAATTTCGCCCATAATGTTTACCTTTGTGGTTGTCAGGGTTGATGATATAACGCCTCATTATACTCCCAATGGTCTTTTCGTCACTACAAAAATTTAAGTTATAAATATAGATAATATTGAAAAATATGATAATAAAAGTATTTAAGTGCTTGACAGAAATTCATGCAATGATAGAATGATAGACACAAAGGAATAAAATGTATAACACAGATACTGAGACATTATTCCCATTTAGAGTTACGCCTCATTTAAAAAAATTTCGTTCTCATGTTTGGAATGAGATGATTGAGAGTGTAATCTCTGATAGTGCAGACCCCGCGTATCAGATTGGATTTTCGATGATGATGGTAAAACTGGGGGGATGTATTACCTGCAGCGCAGATTCCTTCAGGGCCATGCGGGGATGTACTCATTGTGCCAGTCAAACCGTTCGCCGTTTTCGTGGTACGGACGAGGAATTGAAGCAGGTTTTCCTGGAAAATGTCGCTGAGGTTGAAACCTATTTGCAGACAATATCAAAGAAATAAAGCTACCGAGGTACCTAATGACATTAACGAAAGAAATGATTTTAGAAAAATTATCAGAAGTGATGGATCCTGAACTGCATCGCGATCTGGTTTCCTTGGGGATGATTAAAAAAGTTGAAATTAACGATAATACTATTTCATTAGTTGTGGAACTAACCACGCCGGCTTGTCCTTTGAAAGATAAAATTCGTGCTGATGTTATCAACGCATTGAATACACTGACAGGCGTAAAAGACATTCAGATTGAAATGACCGGAAAAGTTCGCACGGATGGATTAAAAAGGGAATTATTGACCAGTCCCGTAAAGAATGTAATTGCAGTGGCATCGGGAAAAGGCGGGGTTGGAAAATCCACCCTTTCAGTAAACCTGGCAATTTCTCTTGCCCAAACCGGCGCAAAAGTTGGGTTGCTGGATGCCGATATCTACGGTCCGAATATCCCCACCATGATGGGTGTAAAGGAATTACCCCTGTCAAACTCGAATATGATTATTCCGGCAGAAGCCTACGGTGTCAAATTCATGTCAATTGGTTTCCTGGTGAAACCCGGACAAGCCTTAATTTGGCGCGGCCCGATGTTGCATTCTGCCATTCAACAGTTTTTGCGAGATGTGGATTGGGGCGAATTGGATTACCTGGTTGTGGATCTGCCCCCAGGAACCGGTGATGCCCAATTAAGTTTGGCTCAGTCGATTTCGATTAGCGGCGGAGTCATTGTGACATTACCACAGGAGGTATCCCTGGAGGATGCCGAACGTGGCATGCAAATGTTCATGCAATTAAACATTCCGATTTTGGGTGTGGTTGAAAACATGAGCTATCTGGTTTTACCGGATGGAACTCAAATGGATATTTTTGGCCAAGGCGGCGGAAAGCGGTTGGCTCAAAAAACGCAGGTGCCTTTCATCGGCACGATTCCGATGGAGACCGGTGTGCGTATGGGCGGCGATTTGGGAATCCCGATTGTGATTTCCAATCCGGAATCCACTGCTGCCAGTGCCATGCGGAAAATTGCCTCTGAGGTTGCGGCGAAATTAAGCATCGCATCCTTGACGAAAAATTCAATAGAAATCAATATATCTGATTAATCCTATGACAGATCAAATTGTGTATCCAATTGTTGGCGTCAGTTTTGGACCGGTTGGCAAAATCTATCATTTTGATTCCAACCATATTTCCGATTTACATAAAGGTGATTATGTAATTGTTGAAACTTCACGGGGATTACAAATTGGCAAGGTAATCGAGCTTTACTCGGATGTAGGAACCCAAACGGATGGTGAACCCAGAAAACCGGTCATGCGAAAAGCCACTCCACGTGACCTGATGTTGCGGAAGTACTGGGAAACCAGGGAAGATGAAGTTTTTCAATTTGCATTAACCCGTTCCAAAGGTTTGAATTTGGAAGGAGTCAAGATTGTTGGCGCCGAGTATAGTTTCGATGGATCAAGAATTGCGATTTTATTCAGCAATGAAGCTGAAGAAAAATTGGATCTGAAAGTTTTGCGCAAAGATGTGCAGCGCAAATACAACTCACTGAACATTGAGATGCGTCAGATCGGACCCAGAGATGTGGCAAAAATTATGGGCGGCATGGGGGCGTGCGGACTTGAAAAAAGATGCTGCTCCATGTATTTGACGGATTTCAAATCCATTTCCATTCGAATGGCAAAGAATCAAGGGATTTCGTTGACGCCAACCGAAATTACCGGCATGTGCGGACGATTACGCTGCTGCCTGGACTATGAACATGATCAATATGTCGAATCTCTTGGTAAGCTTCCCAAAAAGAATAAAAAAGTGATCACGCCTTTAGGGAAGGGAAAAGTGATCGGCTTGAATCCTTTGCGAGAGCGAGTGCTGGTCGATATTCAAGAAATTGGACCCAGGGAATTTGATCTTGATCAGATCACTATATATGTTGAAGAAAGCGATAATCCCAAAAATTAAATGACAAATAAATCCCCCGGATGGGGGATTTATTTTTGGAACTTATTAATCATATTAATACGAATAATAATATATTAAAGGATTGGGATTTTGCTATTATGTTGTATAATTGCCTTTGTTGGAATTGTCATATGCTGCACAGGCTAAAGATAACGCTGGACTTGTGACTGCTTATCGCTAAAACAGGAACAAAACCTCTAGCCATGACTGCATGGATGAGTGAAAATAAGAAAGACATTTTTTTTGACTAACTATTAATCGGATTAATAGAATAAATACTATGACAATAAAAAAAAGCAAAGACACCCATTCTCCATTTATTCATTATCTAATCGAGCAACATCTTCTGGATAAGCCTCATTTACCTGCGCTTGAACAATTGAGGGTTGAACTTGGTCTAAGCCTTTCTACTTTGCGGGAACAACTTGAAGTTGCCAGGGTTTTAGGGTTTGTTGATGTTAAGCCAAAAACAGGGACTCGATTAAGGGAGTATTCTTTCACCCCGGCAGTATTGAATTCTGCTTCGTATGCGATTGAAATTGATCCTTCTTTGTTCAGCCAATATGCGGATTTGAGAAATCATCTCGAATCTGCTTATTGGGTTCAATCGGTGAGTCTGCTAACGCCCTCTGATTATCATCGTCTTCAGGAATTGGTATCCATTGCGCAGGGAAAATTAAACAGTCGTCAGATCAGTATTCCTCACCGCGAGCACCGCGAATTGCATCTTCTCCTTTATTCACGGCTTAATAACCCCTTCGTTTATGGCATTCTCGAAACATATTGGGAACTTTATGAAGCCAAAGGATTGGCGATTTATACTGATTTATCCTATTTGAAAGAAGTTTGGCATTATCACGAAGAGTTAGTGAATGCCATTATCCGTGGGGATCATGAAGTCGGGTACAAAATGTTAAGTGAACATAGAGGCCTGCTCATGCAGCGAAAACAACCCGTTCACAGCCAGCTTTTTGAATAGTAACTGATAGATATAAGCGCCAGTAAGGAGCATTTATGGCACAGCAATTTGATACTCTGTCTACAAAGCCAACTACAAAGAAACAGAAAATCATCAATGAATTTTCAATTACCTTTTGTACGGTTAATGGTTCAGGTAGTGCTACAGCCAACACCATGATGCTGCGCTCATTTTTCAAACTGGGAATCCCGGTCTCCGGAAGAAATATTTTTCCTTCCAATATCAAAGGGCTGCCAACATGGTATACGATTCGTTTGAGTGATAAAGGATACTTAGGCAGAACGGAGAAGGATCAAATCCTGGTTGCCATGAATCCTGTATCCTTTCTTGAGGATGTTAATCGTCTGGTGCCTGGCGGTGTTTTATTTTACTCGGATGAAATATCCGTCGAAAACATTCGCACTGACATTACCATTTATCCAATGCCTGCCAAACAGATTGTCAAAGAGATGGGCATTACGCCCAACATGCGTGAATACGTAATGAACATGGTCTACGTGGGTGTAGTTACTGCCATGTTGTCATTTGATTTGGAAATTATTCAGCAGTCCCTTGAATATCATTTTCAGGATAAAAGTAATGTCATTGAATCCAACTTCAGCGTAATCTCAAAAGCATTTCAATGGGCAAAAGAAAACCTGACGAAAAGTGACCCATATTATGTGTCTCAAAGCAACAAAACAGAGAACTATGTCATGACTGATGGCAATACAGCGGCAGCCATGGGGTCCGTTTTTGGAGGCGTGCAATTCTCTGCCTGGTACCCGATCACCCCCGCTTCAAGTTTGCCAGAAGCGCTGCATGAATATTTGCCTAAATTAAGACAGGATAAAGACGGTAAAACCACTTATGCCATAATCCAGGCTGAAGATGAACTGGCCTCCATTGGTATGTGTGTTGGCGCCGGCTGGGCTGGGCTTCGATCTTTAACCGCAACCTCAGGTCCGGGTATGTGCTTGATGTCTGAATACATCGGGCTGGCATATTTTGCCGAAGTACCAGTTGTTATCTGGAATGTGCAGCGCGTCGGTCCAAGTACAGGGTTGCCTACCCGTACCGCCCAGTGTGATATTACATTTTGTTATTATCTGGGACATGGGGATACAAAATATGTCATGCTCTTCCCCAGTTCATTGAGTGAATGTTTCGATTTTGGTTGGCAATCCTTGGATATTGCTGAACGGTTGCAAACGCCGGTGCAGGTATTATCAGATCTGGATTTGGGCATGAATCAATGGATAGCGGAAGAATTCCAATATCCGGATCGTCCGATGGATCGCGGAAAAGTTCTTTGGGAAGAGGAATTGGAAGAATTTATTCTGGATCATAAACAATGGGGCCGTTATTGGGATGCGGACGGAGATGGCATTGCCTATCGAACCGTGATGGGAAATAGAAATCAAAAAAGTGCCTATTTTACCCGCGGTACCGGGCATAATGAATTTGGCGGTTATAGTGAGGAACCTGAATTATGGGAAAGCACACTCAAACGGATCAATAAGAAATTTGAAACGGCCCTTGATTATGTTCCCCAATCGGTAATACGCCAGATTGAAGGGGCGAAAATCGGTATGATTGCTTACGGGTCAACCGATCAATCCGTTCTCGAAGCACAGGATTTATTAACCGAACGCGGAATTCCAATTGATTATCTTAGAATTCGTGCACTTCCTTATCATGACGAAGTGAGGAATTTTATTAAGGATCATGAAGTTATTTATGTGGTTGAACTGAATGATCAGGGTCAGATGAAACAAATCCTTACTGTTGAACAGCCGGATCTGGCAATGAAATTGAAATCAGTCGCCCACATCGATGGACTGCCCATTACAGCGGAATGGATCATCAACCAGATTGTGAAACTGGAAGGTGCCAAATGAAATTTGAAGCCAAAAATGTAAAAGCAAAATTCAACAGTATTGGTTATGAACGAAAAGAGTATGGCGGAGCAGCCAGTACACTCTGTCAGGGCTGTGGGCATAATTCCATCGCCAGCCAAATTATTGCTGCCTGCTTTGAATTGGATCTTATTCCCGAACAGATTGCTAAATTTAGCGGCATTGGATGTTCCTCGAAAAGCCCCAATTATTTCTTAAACCGATCTTTTGGATTTAATGGCTTGCACGGCAGAATGCCTTCCCTGGCATTGGGAGCTCTATTTGCGGATACTACTGTAAAAGGGATCGGTGTCAGTGGAGATGGCGATACAGCCTCCATTGGCTTGGGACAGTTTAAACATTTGGGCAGACGCAACCTGCCGTTGGTTTATATTGTTGAGAATAACGGCGTTTACGGCTTGACCAAAGGCCAATTTTCCGCTACTTCGGAAAAAGATTTGGAGTTAAAGCATCAAGGCGTAAACCAATATATTCCGATTGATATTTGTATGGAGGCGCTTGTCGGCCAGGCAACCTTTGTAGCCAGAACATTTGCTGGCGATCCAAAGCAGGTAAAAGAACTTCTCAAAGCGGCATTTATCCATGATGGACTGGCTGTGATTGACATCATCAGCCCGTGTGTAACATTTCATAACAAGGATGATTATTTGCATTCCTATATGTGGGGCAGACAACACGAATTGCCTTTGCACGATTTGGCGTATATCCCCATACAGGAAGAAATCGTAATTGAAGAATTTGAAGAGGGCAGCGTCAAAGAAGTTACCATGCATGACGGGTCTCATTTGTATATCAAGAAACTGGGAAGGGATTATGATCCGACAAATAAATCTCAAGCAATAAACTTATTACATGAAGCCCAGGAAAATGGTCTTTTATTAACCGGTTTATTGTATATGGATACAGATCAGCCAACCACGTTTGATCTGCATAATTTGGTGGAAAAACCACTGAACCGATTGACGGAATCTGAATTGCGTCCTGCGCGCAAGAATCTTGATCTGATAAACGCATCTCTCCGATAACAAAAAACTGAGCGAAAGCTCAGTTTTAATTTTCTGTGATGACAGGATTTTCCTGATATTTTATCCATTCGCTCCAGGAACCTGCGTATAGCATTGCGCCAGGAAGCCCTGCGATTTCCATGGCCAGCAAATGGGCACAGGATGTAACCCCCGAACCGCAATAGAAAACCGTTTGCGAGGGAGTATGCCTTCCAAGCAGTTCGATGAATTCTTTCCTCAGCGTATACGGCGTTTTAAAGAAACCCTGCTGATCAAAATTCGCTCCATGGAATCGATTAATCGCCGATGGAATATGTCCGGCTTTAAAATCAATGGGTTCTTGCAGCCCGGCATATCTTTCCGGGGCGCGGGCATCAATGATCAGATATTGAGGATCCCTACTCATTTTTTGCATTTGGGCCGTGGTAACAATTTGCCAATCCGGGTTAACCTCTATGATAGGGGCTGGATTTGGTTTTTCGATTTCATTGGTTCGCGGCAAGTTTAAGGTTTGCCAGGCGACATACCCTCCATCCAAAACTGCTGAAGCCTCCACACCAATGGATTTCAGCATCCACCATAATCTAGCAGCGAAGGATCCGCCCTGATCATCATACAAAATTATCTGACTTTCTTTCGTTATCCCCCAGGAGGAGACACGCTCTAAAAAAGACCGCATTTCCGGCAAAGGATGTCGGCTGGTTAATGGGCCGATTCTGCCGGAGCAGTCCTTATCCAGATGGACATATTGTGCCCCAGGGAGGTGATTCTGAAGATACGCCCGTTGGCCTGCTTCGGTATCAATGAGTTGAAATCTGCAATCCAAAATGACTGGATTGGAATCCAGAATTTTCATGCAATCTTGCGCCGAGATGAGAGTTGAAACCATAAATGCTCCCTATTGCAGGAATGAATTAAAGATCATAACGATAGGTTCGGCATACTTTGTACCAGGTACCCCCCAGATCTACGGCGGCATTAAAACTGCTTTCATTACGTTCATCAATTTGAGATAATTCTGCTTTGTCAAAATGCATGGCGCGCAGGGTTTTATCCAATTCAACATAGAGCAAAATATTGCCGCCAATGCCCTGGTATTTTGGCATTAATCCAATAACACTGATGGTCACCCAACGGGAATTTTTCTTTGCATTTAATAAATGCAGCCAACCAAAGGGATATAAATCGCCATTGGATTTACGCAGCCCCTCACTGATTTCCGGATAGGCAATAATGAATCCGGCAATTTCATCGCCTTTCATGATCAATTTTCCGGTTGAAGGTTCTACGACAGAAATCAGCCCTTCTGCTAACAATTGGAACTCCTCTTTTGTGGAAGGATAGAAGCCCAGATTGTTTTCAAAAGCAAGGGTGTGGATTTCCTCCAATCGGGGAATCCATTCACGCATTTCCTGTTTTGATGAAAAAGACTTAATCGTAAATCCAGTGCGCTTTAATACTCGATCAGCAGCAGAGTACATTTTTTCGGGAAATTCTGTTGCCCGCCCAATATAACCAGAATAGTGGTCCGTTTCTTTTACAAAACCAGCCTGCTCGATGAAATCATTGTAGTAGGAGTAATTGTAAGGCATGCCCATAGCTGCCGGATATTCGAAGCCTTTAATTAATTGGCCCACAGAATCAGAGCGTACAAAACCTTTCGGTCCAAGAACTGTTTTAATTCCTTGCTTGCGATACCAATCCAGCGCCTCTTCGAAGAGAAGGGAGGATGTTTGTTGATCATCAATTGAATCAAAATAGTAGAAAAAACCGGTGGGATGTTGGTGAACTTGGCTGTAATTATGGTGATTAAGAACAGCTAAACGTGAAACCACCTGCGATCCATCTTCTACAACATAGAAATCAGCATTGGAATGTTGATAAAAAGGATGTGCATGTTGATTCATTACAAAATGCATTTGTTTCTTGATCGGAGGAGTCCATAAAGAACTTCCTTTGTAAAGTTCGAAAGGGAGCATAATAAACTTGTTGCGATCCTTTTGATTCTCTGGATCGATTTTACGGACTTTCATCTAGTGGTCCTCCAATTGGATGATGGCTGTGTTCAGCGTTAAATGGAATTACCCATCGTATGCAGAAGCATGAAATTTGGCTTCCCAGTTTTGCCAATGGGGAAGGTAGATACCAATACAATTTGTTGTCCTTTTTCAAGAGAAGTTAAACTGAGGACAGCATTTTCAACTTCTGTGACCATTTTCTCGGCTGTATCGACGAAGGGGATGATAAACGGAATGACACCCCATATCAAATGCAGGCGTTGAAATGTGTTTTGATGCGGCGTAAAAGCAACGATTGGGCAGGAAGGTCTCATCTTTGACATTAAAATGGCCGTCCTGCCGGATTTTGTAAATACGGCAATTGCAGCCACATCCAATGCGTCAGACAGGGTATAGGCAGCTTTTGCCATAGAAAGAGAGTCGCTGTGGATTTTTGTAAAGCGTGTATCAGAATGATGTCCCCAGTGTTCGTAATTATGTTCAGCTTCTTCAATAATTGAATTCATCATTTGCACTGTTTTGACCGGATATTTACCCACAGCCGTTTCCCCGGAAAGCATCACTGCATCCGAGCCATCCAAAATCGCATTTGCAACATCCGAGGCTTCAGCACGCGTTGGACGAGGGTGGTTGATCATGGATTCAAGCATTTGGGTAGCGGTGATGACGATTTTTGCTTTTTGATTTGCCATATCAATGATTTTTTTCTGCGCGATAGGCACATAATATGGGGAGGTTTCCACCGCTAAATCGCCTCTAGCGATCATAACGCCATCAGCCTCATCGATAATCTCTTCCAGATTGGTCATCGCTACAGGTCTTTCCAGTTTGGCAATGATGGGAATGCCGACTCTTGCAGGAATATTTTCACTGATAAATTTTCTGACAATCGAAATATCTGCAGCGGACTCGATAAATGAGAGAGCGATGATATCAACATCATTATTGAGGCCAAAAATTAAATCAGCCTTATCTTTTTCTGTGAATGTAGGAATCTTAATATCGGAATCCGGAAGATTAACACCCTTGTGGGAAGTTACATTGCCACCGGTGATGACATCGCAAAGGATATGCTCTTCTGAGATCTCCTTGGCGACCAACTCGAAATAACCATCATCCAGTAATATACGATCCCCTTTATTTACGAATTTCTCAACGTTGGGAATATCCAATGGCAAAGAGGCTATTTCATCTGCGGAACCGGCAGAAAAGGCATGCTGACTGGAGAGATACACTTGTCCCCCTTGAGGCAGCAAAAAACCTTTGGCAGGCAAGTTACCAAGACGTAACTTGGGCCCCTGCAGATCCTGTAAAATAGAAACGGGGCGTTTAATTTTAGCGGCTATCTCACGGATAAGAAGAATTCTGCCTTTATGCTCTTCCATGCTGCCGTGCGAAAAGTTCTGCCGAAAGACATTGACCCCTTCCAATAAAAGGTTTTGGATCATATCAGGGCTTTCAGATGCAGGCCCAATCGTTGCAATAATTTTTGCTTTTCTATCAGTTAAATTGCAGTTCATAGTGGAAAATCTCTTATGGGTAAGATGAAAGCAATCGTTACATTAACGGTAGCTTGGTTGATAAGGCTTAGTATAACATAGGCAAAGGTAATTATTCGAACGATGGGAACCTGACCATGTGAAAAGGGACGTACAACTAACTGATAACACCAATTTATTTAAGTATTTATTTGGGTTCTACTTTGGATTTGAAGTGCTTTTGTTTTTTGCTGCTGAATCAACCATTCTATCCATCACCCAATAGACATTGGGACCTAAAAAATTGGATAGGTGATAAAGTAAGGCATTTTCCAATCCGGGAACGATGATGTATTTTTTCTTGGAAATCCCCTTTAAAATGGTCTTTGCAACGCTAGTTGCGGATAAAATTCCTGCACTACCAGCCAAGGCTTTGGTAATTGGAGGCTTAAATTGAGCTTCATAGACCAATTGAGGTGTATCGGTATCCGGTGGAAAAACGAGAGACATATGGATTTTTTTCAATCTCAATTCAGATCGTAATGCGTCCGAAAAACCGCGTACAGCATATTTGGAAGCACAATACGCAGTATACCCATAAACACCTAAAAAGCCCGCTGCGGATGAGATGTTTACTATATGACCTGACCCACGTTGGAGCATTGAAGGTAAGAGGGTTTTAATAACATGAACGGTTCCATAAAAATTGGTTTCCATAAGCCATTGAAATTTATCCATGCCCAAATCCAGAAATTCACCCGGATGAGCTGAGCCGGCACAATTGATGAGAATATCCGGCGAAGGATAGTCCCGTAGATATTGGCGGATTTTTGACTGTACCTGGTCAAAATCGGTGATATCCAGGGATAAAGTAAGAATTTTCTCGGGCTTGCATCCTGAATTGGACATTAACTCATATTTCGCGGATTCCAATTTTTGCATGTCTCTTGCACATAACACTACGGAGGCGCCGCCAGTAATAAATTCAAGCGCCAGGGCTTTGCCAATACCGCTTGATCCACCAGTAATAAAAATCATTTTATCTTCTAAGTTGAGCATAAGGCCTCTTGGGATTGATTCTAATGACAATCTGTGCAATGACCACCAGCACAACCGGTACAGGTCGCACCAGAACCGGCAATTGATTTTCCGTTGGAGGTTGCGCAAAACATCGAAATCTTGCGTTTCACATTGGAATGCAAACATTTTTGACAGCTAATTTCCGCATCCGCTTCTGAAAATTTACGCAGCGCTTCAAATTCATAATTGCATTCCAAACAGTGATATTCATATATTGGCATGGAGACCTCCGCTATTTATTTTATGCTTTTGCTTTATCGAGGTCAATCATAAAACATGTTTTTTCAAAATTTTGCAGATATTCCAAATCAAACGGACTTGCTCTTAACAAAAAATTGGTTTATTATTTTTATAAGGTCTAATGGGGAAACCACCCATGCCAAAAAGATTCTTATAACACCATGAGGAGAGGAATACGATGGTCACAAAAAAATTTCCATATCTTTTGCTGGTTGTATTAATGACCCTATCAATGGCTTTGGCTGCTTGCCAACCAGCAGCACCAGCAGCCACACCAGAACCAGTTCAAGAAGAAGCACCTACTGCAATTCCTGAACCAACCGCAACAGAAGTACCAGCAGAACCCGAAATCGGATCAGTAGATCATCCGATTAAGGTTTTATTTGTACCCTCTGTTGACGCCCAGGCAATTGTCTCGGGTGGCGAAATTATGGCCAGTGCTTTGAAAGAAGCTACCGGCTATGAGTTCGTGGTCAGTGTCCCAACAAGCTACGCCGCTACTGTTGAAGAAATGTGTGCTTCACCTACTGATACGATCGGCTTCATTCCCTCTTTAGGGTATGTATTGGCCAATCAACTTTGTGGAGTTGATCCTGCTTTCATGGCCATACGCTATGGCAGTCCTGTTTATTGGGCAGAATTCATTGTAGCTCGTGATTCAGATATCAAAACCATTGAAGATTTAGCCGGAAAAACCTGGGGCATACCCGATACCGGTTCCACCTCTGGCTATATGGTGCCATTTGCTATGCTCCAAGAAGCTGGTATTGAAGTCGGCGATATGGTAGAGACTGGTGGACATAATCAGGCTGTAAAAGCCGTCTATGATGGTTCCGTTGATTTTGGTACCGTCTTCTATACCCCGCCTCTGAAACCCGAAGGCGAATCTGCCTGGGTGGAAGGTGATTATCCTGATATCCCCGACGAATTAGTTGAATCTTGTGGATTAAATGCCGACGAGAAACTATACTGCGGTGACTGGCGTGTACTGGATGCTCGTGCCAATATTCGTGTTGAGGCGCCTGATGTTATCCAGAAAGTTCGTATTTTAGCAGTTTCAGCGGGTATCCCGAATGACACCATGTCCTTTGGTCCTGAATTCCCGGCTGACATCCGCGCAAATATTGAAACTGCCATGGTAACCTTTGCTGAAACTGATGCTTGGGGCGAGTCTATTGGACATCAAGATTTCTACAACTGGACTGGAATTGCGCCAGCCACAGATGCCGACTTTGACTTTGTTCGATTGATGGTCGAAGCGACCGGTTTAACCCTTGCTGATTATTAAAAATAATCTTTAATCATTCAAATCCGGACAGGTGCCTCCTGTCCGGATTTGGTATCCGCAAAAAGGGTGCCATGCTAGAAATAAAGAATCTAACTAAGATATATGATGGTGGTACGCAAGCGCTGGATAATGTCAGCTTCTCTGTTCCAAACGGAGAGTTCCTGGCTGTTATTGGTCTCAGCGGTTCGGGAAAATCTACATTATTGCGATGCATAAATCGTTTAGTAGAACCTACCCAGGGTGAGGTGCTCCTGAATGGTGAAGATATTGCAGCGGCATCGGATGATGATTTACGAGGGTATCGGCGACGGATAGGGATGGTTTTCCAACATTTCAATCTAGTAAGCCGCTCAAGTGTGTTAACTAACGTACTTACAGGCCGGCTTGGTTACAATAATCCGGCAATGAGCATCATAAATCGTTTCAGTAAAGAGGATATTGAACAGGCCATGTTCCAATTGGAACGGGTTGGTATTGCTGATAAAGCGAATCAACGCGCTGATGAATTATCTGGTGGGCAACAGCAGCGGGTGGGTATTGCCCGTGCCATGATGCAGAATCCTGAAATTGTTTTGGCTGATGAACCAGTTGCCAGTCTTGACCCTGTCCTGGCACACAGTATTATGCAATATTTGGAGAAAATTAATAAAGAAAATGGCGTAACCGTCATTTGCAGCTTGCATTTTCTTGATCTTGTGCATCGATACGCGAACAGGGCGATTGCGTTGAACGAAGGCAAATTAGTTTTTGATGGTGAACCAAAAACTATTGATGATGTGAAATTTAAAGAAATCTATGGCCGTGATGCAGAGCGTGTGGGTTAAGGATGGTTGAAATGAATAAGAAAAACAATCCTGGAAAACGATTCTTTATTGTAGCGCTCACAGTGATTCTGACGGTCATTATATACGCTTATGGGTTTACTGTTACCAAGGTTAATTTGGCTGAAACTAAATCTGAAAAAAGACAGGAACAATTAATCCGAATTATTCGTGCTTTAGCCAAACCAGACATTATAGAATACGAACAAACTGAAGTAAATGTTGAGTTACCCATTTTTGTTCCTTGCACAAACATTGAAACCAGCGAACCTGTTATTGATAAATCAGGTCCTTACATGGTACTGGACAAGGGATGTGCCGAATCCCAGGAGATTATCCATCTTCGTGGATACAATTTTGAACCCAACATGGAAGGGTTTTTAAGTTTTATTCCTCCCAGCGGAGTTGTTTTGTCATTGGGAAGGTTTACACCTGATGGGATCGGCAATTTTGAGATTGATGTAAAGATACCCAAAGGCAGAGAGAGTGCGGAATTCCAAACCATCCGTGCTGTTACACGCACCGATATTGGCAATCCAAAATTTACCTCAACTGCCAAAGATACTTGGGATAAAATCATCGAAACAGTATTTTTGGCATTACTGGCAACCACACTTGGCACCTTGCTTGCGATCCCATTAAGCTTTTTCGCCGCAAGAAATTTAATGGAAAACATGAAAAGCCCAATTATTGGTGTTTCACTGGGTATCATCATTATGCCAATTGGATTTATTCTTGGTGGCATTGGTGCAAAATATGCCAACTTCCTGGCAGATTTAGTAATGAAATATCCCTGGATTGCTTTTATTATCATCATTGCTGGCGTTTTTGTGGTTTTCCGTCTGCTAAAGTGGTCATTGCCACAAGTTGAATTGCAAAAGCCGCCTTTGGCCACACGTCTGCTACGTATTTTGGCGATGATATCTTGTGCCTTTATTTCAGTTTTTGTGTTATTTCTGATCGCCTATACCGCAATAAATATTGGAACATGGTTGGAAATTAAACTGGGAGTCATCGCTTTCCTGGGGAAATTTGTAACAGATCTGGGTGAAATCCTAAATTTACTCATTGTGGTTCTGGCCGCTTTAGGCGGTCTAGCGGCTTTTAACTCAATTGCGGGGAATCTAGGCCGTTCCATTGATCGTAAATTTGATAAAAAATTTACTTTGCCGCTCAGATATTTGTTATCTACCCTTGCGGGGGCTGTTGTAGGAATTTTACTTGGTAGCGGAATAAATTGGCTTTACCAAATCAATAATCCAACTATTGTCTACCTGATACCAAGCATCACTGGCGGCTTAATCGGAATGATTATTGCTTATGCAACACGTAAGACGGGCATTATACCCATCGGAATGGTTATCTATTATGTTTCCAGAACCGTGGCCAATGCATTACGCTCTATAGAAGCATTAATTATGGCGATTATATTTGTTGTGTGGGTTGGGCTTGGACCATTCGCCGGTGCGCTCGCTTTGTCCTTACATACAGTCGCTGCACTGATAAAACTATACTCAGAGCAGGTTGAAAGTATTTTGGAAGGGCCGATCGAGGCAGTCAAAGCAACAGGTGCCAATCAACTACAGACGATTATCTATGCTGTCATCCCACAGATCACTGTGCCGTACATTTCTTTCACCATGTATCGCTGGGATATCAATGTACGTATGTCTACAATTATTGGTTTTGCTGGTGGCGGTGGTATTGGATTTCTGTTACAGCAAAATATCAATTTATTAAACTATAGGGCAGCCAGCGTGCAGATGTTGGCAATCGCTATCGTAGTTGCATCCATGGACTATATCAGTTCCAGGTTGCGGGAAAAAGTAATATAGTTTTTTGGGGACTGACCATAAATTGGTCAGTCCTTTTTTTTACATAAAAATGTAAGGTATAATTACAAGAATTAAATAATTTTGGAGTTCCCTTGTTATTATCATCTTTACTTGTAAGTATTAGCTATATTGCTGCTCAAATGCTATCTGATATTGGTAGCCTGCAAATCGTCAGCATATTTGGTTTTTCCCTTGATGCCGGAACATTTATTTATCCGATTACATTTACCCTGCGAGATATGGCCCATAAAGTACTCGGAAAAAAAATGGTTCGTGTGTTAATTATCTCAGCAGCTGTGATTAATATTGTCATGGCTTTTTATTTCTGGTTAGTCTCCTTACTAACGCCAGATACTGCAGCGGGATCCAGTAACATTTGGGGCGCGGTTCTGGCTCCTGTATGGCGAATTACGGCTGCCAGTATTATTGCCGAAGTTGTATCCGAATTATTGGACACAGAGGTTTATCATATCTGGGTAACCAGAATGACAACAAAATATCAATGGCTGCGGGTGCTAATTTCGAATGCTTTTTCAGTGCCCTTGGACTCGTTTATTTTTTCATTTCTGGCTTTTATGGGTCAAATGCCGACATATGTTGTTTGGCAAATTTTCTGGGGTAATGTTCTCGTAAAAGGAATTGTGACAATTTTCAGCATGCCAATGATCTACATGGTAAAGGATAAAGCTGCGTAAAGATATCTTAATAGCAGCGAAATTTGCATTTAGACACTGGAGACAAAATGCAGCTAACACTTCGTGAAATTCTGAACGATACTCCGTTGTTTAAAGATGCTGTATGTGTTGCCGGCCATAATGGATTAAACCATGAGGTTAAATGGACACATATTATTAATGATACCGACACCATACCATGGGTGCGTAAAAATGATTTATTAATTACCAACGGCCAAGGATTTTTTCAAGATCAAGCTGCACAGCAAAAAGTGTTAAATGACATCATTCAGGCGGGATTAGCGGGTATTATCATATCCGTCGGTAAATATTTTCAAGAAATTCCTGAAGCCCTGATTTCAATCGCGAATCAATTTGATTTTCCCATTATTACCATTCCATGGACAGTAAGGTTTGTGGATTTAACCCATACCATCCACGAACGGATATTAAAAGATAAAAATACGCTAACCGAGCGTGTCTTTAAAATACATGATAGTTTGACCAATCTTGTCGTAGAAGGCTGCGGCTTAACTGAATTTGCAGCCAGTATGGCCAATATACTTAATCGCTCAATCACCATTGAGGATACAAACTTGAAAATATTGGCATACTCGTTGATAGGACCAACCGATGAGGTTCGCTCGCGCAGTATCGAAATCGGTTATACGCCACCGGAAGTTGTCAGTTACTTACGTAAACTTGGCGTTTTTGACCGAATTCAAAATGATCCAAAACCTCAATACTTAAAACCAATCCCGGCGATGGGCATCAAATTCGAACGTATTGTTGCCCCCATTCTCATTGGAGAGCAGATCTACGGTTATATCTGGATCATTGCCAATGGGGATTCGCTGACCCAGCTGGACTTTCTTGCCATTGAACGTGGAGCGATTGTCGCTGCACTGATTATGAGCCGGGATATGGCTGTATATGAAGCAGAACAGCGTGGTAAATCAAATCTCATTGATCATTTAATTGATCCTGATGCAACTGAATTAACCATGCAATCGGAGGAAATTTTAGAGCGTTTGGGCGTGTCGGGTGATTTTCAGATTGCAAATATTATTAATATTCATGATGATTTGACACCGATAAGATCAATATCACAAATATTAATGGAGCAAATTAAAAAAGCTGGAATTAAAGCTACAATTATAGAGAGAACAAAAAACTTGTTGGTGATATTAAATTCAACCAATGAAGAAACAACCCTTCGCTTTGTGGAATTGGCTTCTAAATTTGCCAAACAGTATGAACAGCCCTGGATTATTGGGATCAGTTCCTTAACTGGCTCAATCGAGAATTTTCGAAAAGCCTTTAATGAGGGAGTTGACGCTTCGAGAATGGGTTTGATTTTAGGAAATGGACATGCTTCAACTTGGTTTTATTCAAAACTTGGTTTTTTACCATGGGTGCTGGAAACGCCAAAAGAAGTTATTAATTCAAATTATTATTACCGCATTATTGAAAGCATGGATCAATATGACAATGAACGGGGCTCCGAAATTTTAAAAACCCTTGAAAGCTATCTTAGTTCATTTGCGAATGCCCAGGAGGCAGCGAAGAACCTTTTCATTCATCGAAATACATTGCGCCAACGACTTCGGAAGGTGGATGAGTTATGGAATATTCATCTGGATGATCCGTTGGAAATGTTAAATCTTTTGTTTGCAATCAAGATATTTGATTTAAAAAATAAACGCAAACGAATTATTGGCAATTAACCAATATTCGTATATGATTATTAGTTAAACAATAATGAAGGGTATAATTAACCAATGTTGATTTGGAGGTGAGGTGTGGATATTGTAAACATTCTTGTTATTGAGGATGATGAAATTGTAGCTCGAACCATAGAACGGAGTCTTAGAGGACAGGAGTTTCGGGTAACAATTGCCAATAGTGGCGTAGAAGGTTTAAAAATAGCTCACCGGCAACCGACAGATTTAGTAATATTGGATATTATTATGCCTGGAATGGACGGGTATACTGTATGCCGGGAGATGAGGGCGGATCCACTTCTTTCGGAAGTACCAATTTTATTTCTCACCGCCAAGGCAAAAGATGAAGATCGTATCGCTGGCTTTTTGGCCGGTGCTGATGATTATTTAAGCAAACCTTTCAATATTGATGAGTTGATCCTTCGAATTCGAGCCATATTGAGACGGGTTAAAAATCATCCTCGTATTGAACCTGCTGAAGCATTGCCAGCACCACCCGTGGGAATTGTTCTACCAAAAACAGATAAAAATGGCAAATCACAAATTACAGTTGGGGAATATCTTCTCAATGTACGCACCTATGAACTGCATACCCCTTTTAGAGGTAGAGTCCGCTTGACCCCTGTTCAATTTGATCTACTCTATCATCTCATGAGTCACCCTGGTGAAATTTACTCTCCCGCTAGATTGCTGGATGAAGTTTGGGATTATCCATCGGATGCAGGCAGCCCTGATTTGGTTCGTGTACATATTAAAAATTTGCGTGAGCGGATTGAACTGGATGCACGGAACCCCAAATTTATACAAACTATTGCCGGCTATGGATATACAGTCCGTTCCGAGGATGAAGACGACGATATGGTCGCTTAGCTTATCATGACAGAAAGGTACTCAGTTCTCCTTGTAGAAGACAATTTTGACCAAGCATTAATGGTTCAAGATTTTTTACGCTTGGAGGGAAGGTACGATGTCGAGTGGGCAAGGGACATCAAACAAACTTGGAGTCTATTAAATAGTAAATATTTTGATGTAATATTGATGGATTATCGTCTTCCTGATGGGAATGGTATCGATTTTTTAAAAGCATATTTCCAGCTCGCCTATCAAACTCCGGTAATTATGGTCACTGGAGAAGGGGATGAACAAATAGCGGTAAAAACCATACAATTGGGGGCATTGGATTACATTGTAAAGCGCGGTTCTTTCTATTTATCACTTCCACCAGTGATTGAAAAAACCATCCGAGAACATAATCTTCAGAAATCTGTAAAAGAATCCATAGACAAGATCAAATATCAAGCATTATTGCTTAATAATGTTCGGGATTCCGTTGTTGTTTGGAATCTCGATGGGAAAATTACATTTGTCAATCAAGTAGCAAAAAAAATGGTCAGCTATGCATTGGAAATAAACCAAGAAATAGCCGATGTTTATATCAATAAGTTTGTTCCCCCCATTGAGCTGCATCAAATTAATAATTTTGTGAATAAAGAAGTTGAGCGACAAATTGTTAATGCTAAAGAATATCCCTACGTCAGCTCCAAAATCACGACATTATTTGATGGAGAGCAGCTTATTGGCTATATGGATGTATTGCGGGATATTAGTGAGATCAAAAAGAATGAATATGAATTAAAAAAACTTTCCCGGGCGATTGAAAATAGTGCCGAAAGCGTTATCATTACAGATGTTACCGGAAAAATCGAATATGTGAACCCTGCATTTGAAAAAATGAGTGGTTACAAAGTAGATTCTGTCTATTCCCACTATCTCTATCATATCCGGGGTATCAGTCAGGCTGATTTTTATGAATTCGTCTCGCATATTGAGAGTGGGGATACTTATCAATATGAGGGTTGGTATCAAACCTATGAGTCGAATCTTAAATATTCTGTGGAAGAATTAATTACACCTGTTTTTACATCTGATCAGAAAATGTCAAATATTATTTTTACTGCCCGTGATATTACACAACGTAAAAAAATGCAGCATGAAATAGATCAGGCAAAAGAAAAGTTAAGTGAATCAACACGATTGGCTGCTATTGGAGAGTTATCATCGGGAGTCGCGCATCGTATCTACAACCCCTTGACTTCCATAATCGCCAACGCGCAAATGCTTTCTAAAACACCTGTTTCAACGACTGAGTGCCATGAAATTTTGGCTGATATTGAAAAAGCAGGGTGGACTGCACAAAATGTGGTACAACAGTTAATGATGTTTTCAAAACCGGATGTTGGCACTTTACAAGAAATAATTGTTAATCAGAGTATTCAGAATGCCATCTTGAATCTTACCAGCCAGATAACAGCTGATGGAATTCAAATAGAGACTTCCTTGGAAAATAACCTGCCCGCTATTTATGGAAATCAACGGCAATTGGAAGATCTTTGGGCAAATTTATTATTACTTTCTATGAATGCGATTCAAAATGGAACGAATCGTACTATACAAATAAAAAGTAATCTCCTTGATCCAGGAAAAATTGAAGTGCAAATTTCTGATCCGGGAGCACCAATTCCGCCTGAACATCTAAATTATATTTTTGAACCGGATTTTGTTGGCTATGACCGAAGCAGAGGATCTGGTTTAGAATTGAGTATCTGTCGGGAGATCGTGCGTCAGCATAACGGGACAATTAAAGTGACCAGTTCAGCTGACCTGACCACATTTTGGGTAGATATTCCTCTGAATATCTCTACATCTGATGACATGAAATGAGCATGCTTCTTGCATCAATAATGGTATTCCTTTATGGGTGAAACCATGGTTTATGATTTTGAAAAACAATTTGATAAAATAGAGAACCGTCTTTGGGACGTATTCAAGCATAACAACGATTTTAGTTCTGCTATTATCGAAGCGCTGACAATTGGACGAAACTCGCTAAAATGCAAGAATATTCTTGTCTACCATCAATCTGAACGACACAATGATTTGTTTTCCATTGATGAAATTTCCTCAGAAGAAAAAGAAGAGATAGTCCGGGCATTGCTTGAAACAGAGCAAGATAGTCGTTATGTTTAATCTGAAAACCAATAATGCAAGCAATGGAATGATTGAATATGCTGGTTGTTTTCTATCGATTGGAGCAAATGACCGGGGCTGGCTGTTATTTGAAAATATGCAAATTGATGCCATGGAGAATAATGAGATAATTCAGGTGCTTAACAGCTTTCTTGAAAAAATCATTCTCGTAAGTAATATATCAAATGGTTCTGTACAACAGAATTATATGAGCAGTATTCTTGACAACGTATTTTCTGAATCAAAAATTCGTGTAGGCCTCGAAGAAATTCAATTACGACTTGTATCCGAGATTAGAAATGCTTTTTCCTGTGAAGCAGGAACAATTGCATTTATTGACTACAATTCCGGTGGCTTAATCTTAAAGAAAAGTTTAATAGAAAGCCCTGAATGGGTTTGCAGCGTCAGTGCTGAACCAGGAGAAGGGTTGCTTGGAAAATGCATTGGGCAAAATAGTGCAATCATGGTAAATGATTGTGGTATTAACAAGGTATTCAGAGAAGAAGTTGATGGCATTCCTGGTTTACAAACTCGCTCACTTTTATATGTACCTATCTCCATTGGAGATATTGTCATTGGTGCATTAGGTTTACATAACAAGAAATATGTTTATTTTCAAACAACCGACAAGGATTTATTAATTAATATTTCCAAAACAATTGCAATTTATTTGTTTTATTTGCAAATTATTCAACAGTTACAGGTTCAAAATGCTGATCTTGAAGCAAAAAACTGGGAACTGGTAAACTCCAGGAATACATTAAGAACTCTTTTTGATAATATCCCTGATTCGGTTTATATCATTGATCGAAAGTACCGATTGAATGCGGTTAATATGGCTCGTTCACAACGGGCAATAAAAGAACCGCGGCATATCGTCGGAAAATTGTGCTTTGAAGCATTATATGGCAGGGATAGTGTCTGCCCCGGTTGTTTGGTGGAAAAAATGTTTTTCAGGAAAGAAATTACTCATCGCATAAATCGTGAGTGGGATGAAGTCGGTGAGGCATCAGAATGGACCATTGACGCTTATCCGATTTTCGATGATGAAAATGATGTAGTAAAGGCCATTTTATTTGAGCGGGATGTCACAGAGAAAAATCGTCTTGAAACTATTATTGCTCAATCCGAGAAATTGGCTGCCGTAGGACAATTAGCAGCCGGTATAGCCCATGAAATTAATAACCCTCTGACAGTGATTTTAGCTAATGCACAATTGCTGCAAAGGGATATTCAGGATGTTAATGAAGAATGGTCGGAATCTGTGGATCTTATCTATAAGGCAGGATCAAGAGCCTTATACGTAGTACGCAACCTTTTGGATTTTGCTCGAAAAGAAAAATACGATTTTGTACCGACAAATATAAATGACACCATCGCCAGAGCGGTGGAAATGGTTAAACATGAATTAATTCAGCGATCTGTTCAGCTTGAATTAGAATCAGATGAAGATCTGCCGGATGTGATGGCCAGTGCAGATCATCTGCATGGTTTATGGCTTAATATCATCATCAATGCCATTGATGCCTGCGATTCTGCACAATTAAAAGATAGAACCGGACTGATTCAAATTAAAACCAGCCATGATAATAAATACGTACGTGTAAAAATTTCGGACAATGGAATGGGCATGTCTCCGGATAAACTGAAGCGTATTTTTGAACCCTTCTTCACCACGAAAGAACCGAATCGAGGAACTGGGCTCGGATTATCAGTTTCACATCGGGTAATTCGGCAGCACGGTGGTGATGTACAAGTTGAGAGCGACATTAATGTGGGCACCACCTTTGTGATATTGCTGCCTATCTATCGTTAATGTATTTTTAGCTTCTCTTTATATTCCTTTCACACACTCTTTATTCGACATAATCCAGTGCCATGATAAATTGAAACCGTGGATAAACGGATTAATTATTATTTAATTGGACAGGCGCTATGATATTGCTCACACGTTTAAATGGATCCAAATTGTACATAAACGCCGAAAAAGTAATCACTGTGGAAGGAACGCCGGACACGATTATTACTTTAGTCGATAATGTGAAATATGTTGTTAAGGAAGCACCTGACGATGTAGTTAGCAAAATACTTGATTATCATCAACGTGTTCATAACCCTGAGCTATACACAATCAAGGAGAAGTAGTATGGATTTAGCATCAGTTGGTGGCATAGCACTGGGACTCATAATAGTTGTAGTCGTTATGATTATGGATGGTGGTTCACCAGCAGAGTTATTTGCCCATTCTGCACCAATCATCCTTACTTTAGGTGGGTCAGCTGCTATTGCAACAGTAACCGGTCCCATTGAAGTGTTATTTAACATGCCAAATTATTTTCGTATAACGTTTATGAAAAATAAATATGATGAAATTGAAACGATTGGACAAATTGCTTCCATGGCGGATAAAGCCAGGCGCGAAGGTTTATTAGCCTTGGAAGATGAAAGCAAAAAAGTAACAGATAGTTTCCTTAGAAAAGGAATTATGCTCGTAGTGGATGGTATTGAACCTGCACAGGTTCAATCTATTTTGGAACTTGAAATTAATCAGATGAAGCAGCGCCATGAGGTCGGTATCAACTGGTTTGTTGCCGCAGGTGGATTTGCCCCAACCTTTGGTATTATCGGTACGGTTATGGGTTTGATCAGTGTGTTAAAACAATTGTCTGACCCTGAACAATTGGCAATCTCTATTGCCAGTGCTTTCCTGGCTACATTGTGGGGTTTACTCTCAGCGAATATGATTTGGTTGCCTATTGGCGGTAAGTTGAGCGCCCGGAATTACGAAGAAGTATCCTATAGAAAAATGTTGATGGAAGGTATTTTATCGTTGCAGGCAGGCGAGAACCCACGTTTAATCAAAGAAAAACTATTAACCTTCCTGGCCCCAAGTAGAAGAGAAAAAGCTTCAGTAAAATCAACCCCAGCACCTGAGGCGAAAGCATGAGTAGCCATGGTGGTGGAAATGACCGTTGGTTGGTCAGCTATGCTGATTTCATCACGCTATTAATGGTGCTTTTTGTAGTGCTATATTCGATGGGACAGACTGATCTAAAAAAATACAAAGAACTATCTGCTGCTTTTACCAGCGCCTTTGGGGGTGGCCCAATGCGTGTAGTGGATCCAAGCATCAATCAAGCAACTGGTCAAACGGAAACCATGGAGACTGCTCCCATTATTGTTCCAGGATTGCCCATGACATCCAATATGGAAAATGATGTTGCCAATAATATCAGTGATATGCTGGTACAGGCAAATTTAGCGAGCGATATCAGCATTCAAAAAAATGTGGAAGGGGTATTAATTTCGCTCAGTGAAAAGCTTTTATTTGTACCTGGTTCAGCTGATTTGTTATCTCCTGAAGCCTATATTGTCCTTGATAAAATTGTTGAAATGGTTAAGCCTTTAGATAACGATATAAAAGTAGTTGGCCATACAGATAATTCAAAACCAACTGACCCGCGCTATATTGATAATATGCAGCTTTCACTTGCCAGGGCCTATACAATCACCACATATTTTCAGAGTAAAGGGATTGACCCAACGCGAATTATTGCATCAGGTCGAGGTGAATATCAACCAATCTTTCCAAATGATACGCCTGAAAATCGCTCATTAAATAGCCGTGCTGAGTTAATTATTGTGTATTCACAAAATGTAGATGTAATAAACCTTGATATCACAAATAGTGTAATTGGTGATACGGGTGTAAATCCTTAGGGAGTTGACCATGAGTGATGAGAACCAAAATAAAACTGCAAAGAAAGGTGGTTTCGGTGCTATTCTCAATCTGGTATTAAAAATACTGGTTGGTATGGTATTGGCTACCACCGTGATAACGAATTTGTTCTTAGTCTATATTGTTGTAGCCCCGGATAATTTACCCAAGCCATTTTATCTACAATATAAAGGCGATGCTTCCTCTGCATCCAATGCCCCTGCTGAGAATACGTCCGGGAGCGAAAATTCATCGGTTGAGGATCCCTCAACTGCACCGGCAGAAGTCCACACGATAGTCCCTGGCGAAGGAATCTTTATTGACACCGGCACCAAAATTGTTAACCTGGCTGACCAAGGTGGGCGGAAATTTATTCGAGTTAATGTGGTAGTTGAATTTGCACCGACAAGTACAGAGTATTTGACCATGGCAGAAGAATTAAAAACCGAGTATTTAAATTCTTTTACCGGGGAAATCAACACCAAACTACCTGTAGTTAATGACATTATCATTACACAAATTTCAACCAAGGATTTTGCATCCATTTATACTTCAGAAGGCAAAGAGTTATTGCGTTCTGAGTTGATCTCAATCTTAAATGAGAAGTTGGCAGAATATACCGTCTTGAATGTATATTTCACAGAATTTGTGATGCAATAAGGGAGTAAGAATTCATGCTGACTCAATCAGAGATTGATGCACTCTTAACCGGCGCCATTGAAATTGAACAATCCGAATCCAAGGAGGGGGTCAATTTAGCGCAGTTAATGGGTAAATCTGATTCAGTTGTGGACGAGAGCAACGAAGAAAAAGTTGTTCGCCCATATAATTTCTGGTCCCCTGATCGATTTTCAAAGGATCAGATGCGTGCTGTTGAGCTGGTGCATGAAGAGCTTGCCGAACGTTTAACGAATTCACTACCCTCATTTTTACATACCAATTTGCGGCCGAGAGTTGTGCATACGGAACAAGGTCGGTTCCATGATTTTATTAATGATCTTTCGCCGAATAGCCTTTATCATATGATCACCTTGTCACCATTGCCAGGACAAATTGTTCTCACGATCAGCCCTGAAGTCAGTAATTTAATTCTGGAACAGCGACTAGGCGGCCAGTCCGATAAAAAGATGGTTAATCATGTACTTACCGAGATTGATCAATCCTTACTGCATGACTTGGTCGAGAATATGCTTAATGACATCAAAGCCTCCTGGAGTAAGGTGGTGGCTGTTGAACCAAAATTGGTGGATAGTACAGTAAACCAGCATTGGGTTCAAATGATGGTTGGAAATGAAAGAGTAATGACGATTGCATTTGAGATTGTTATGCAGCAGGTTACCGGGACGATGAGCTTTTATATTCCATTTTCTATGTTGAAACCGGTGATATCGCACCTGAATCCGCATACCATCATTACCGGACGAAAGGAACAGTTTTCTGATCCGAAGGCACTGATAATCAATATGGAAAACCTGAAAAGAATTTCCTTACCCCTGCGAATAATTTTAGGAAATGCGAACATTAGGTTTGAAGAGTTGATTCACTTAAAAGCAGGAGATGTAATTGTATTGGATACATATGCAAATCAGGATATTAACATTAAAATTGCCGGACAGAAAAGGTTTATTGGAAAAATCGGAAAAGTTGGAAAACGAATGGGAATCAAAATAACAGGTAAAGTTGAAGCTGATCAATCACTCTTCGATAAATTAGCTAGAGGAGCGGAACTAATGGAAAATAATATGACAGGACAAGCCAAAATCCCCCAAAGCACCAGGCCCACCAGCCGATGATGATGGAAAATCAGACTTACGATATGATGCTTGAAGATTTTGATGATATTCCATCACAACCGGTGCCAAACAATTTGGGCATGTTAATGGATGTCAGTATGCAATTAACTGTTGAACTTGGCCGGGCAAAAATGAGCGTAAAACAAGTGCTGGATTTACAACAGGGTGCCGTATTGGAACTAGATCGTATTGCAGGGGATGCGGTGGATATTTATGTCAATGATCATCTGATTGGCAGAGGTGATGTTGTTGTCGTAGATGATAAATTTGGTGTACGTATTACGGAATTGATTATTCCAAAAATCGGTGATTAGTATGTTGGAACGGTTAAAAAAACTTTACTGGGAAATGAAAAAAATAAAAAAATCATTTTTACAATTGGATGGGTCAGCGTTATCCTGATTATTCTGATTCTTGCTGCTGGTGGAAGTAGCAGTGTTCCAGAAACGGATGCGAATGGATACGTGAATGCAGCTGAGTTTAATATTGGTGAGATGGTTTTAGGCACAATAATTCGCTTACTCCTGGTGTTAGCGCTGATCTATGGCATATTTTCAATATATCGATTATTTCAAAAAGGAAGTCCGAGAATTCATGAACGCAGACTGCAGATTTTGGATACCCATCGATTTTCTGCAAAACAGGCAATAGCAATCTTCGTATTGATAACGAAGAACTATTAATTGGATTAACAGATCATCAAATTACTTTTCTAAAGAATTTAAACGAACAATCTGAAAATGATGAAGAAAATCTTTCATCAACTTCTTTAGATAAAAAAAAGTTTCAAGCTTATTTGGACGACCAAAATGAAAGATAAAAGGTACATTAGCAAAACGTCGTACGATCTTTCTTGTTTTCTTATTAATGCTAGGTGACAATATTATTGTCCTCATGTGCCGGGCAAGAAGACATAAAAGCTCCTGGTCTCACTTTTTCATTACAACAGGAAGGACAACCTGCAGAAGTTTCATCGGGAGTCCAACTGCTTATTTTGGTGACAATTTTGTCGCTCGCCCCATCCATCATTATCATGATGACGTCTTTTACACGTATTGTCATCGTACTTTCTTTGTTGCGAAATGCCATCGGTACGCCTACTGTACCGCCTTCTCAGGTTGTTATTGGTTTAGCGCTCTTGTTAACCTTTTTTATTATGTCTCCAGTGATTAATGAAATTAACACAAATGCCATTCAACCCTATACAAATGAACAAATTGACCAGGCGACGGCTATTGAAACATGCCTCTCAACCAATTCGAAATTTTATGTTCAAGCAGACCAGGGAAAAAGATATTGAGCTATTTCTATCCTTTCAATGGGAGCGAACGAGCCAAAAACATTAGAAGATATTCCCACTTTGGTCTTAATGCCGGCATTTGTTATCAGTGAATTAAAAACTGCATTTATGATGGGCTTTGTAATTTATGTACCATTTTTAATAATTGATATGGTCATCTCAAGTATTCTGCTTGCCATGGGTATGATGATGATGCCACCATCTCTTGATTTCATTGCCCTTTAAATTATTGTTATTTGTAATGGTGGATGGCTGGTATTTACTTACCCGTTCACTTTTATCGAGTTTTTAGGGAGGATAGTCATGGATGAAGGTATGTTGATCACACTCGCACAGAATGCACTGCTGATGACAGCAATGCTTGCAGCACCGTTCCTCTTGGTAACTTTGGTTATTGGTAGTATCATCAGTCTTATTCAAGCGGCAACCCAGGTAAACGAGTTTACGTTAACTTTTATTCCGAAAATCATTGGAATCTATTAGTCGTTCTTGTATTCTTGGGGAGTTGGATGATTCAACAATTATTAGTCTATACAACAAATTTGTACAATACTTTACCAAACATGATCAAGTGAACCTATGAGCCAAGATTTGCTCGCTTCTCAACGGAATTGAGCCAATACCAACAGAAAAATAGTGCAAGTTCATTGATTCGGATTTAAAACCTCTACCTCGCAGTGTGACACGGGTATTAAATGCAGTCGATGACCAGATGAGCAATGCTGGATTTATTGGGGAATTGGTGGGCTTGGATCATGTTCTTGCTGCCAGGAGTACTTGCAGGCTGCCAATTCGGCTTATTTAGGATACGGACCATCCTGTTCGAGTTTAACGGATGCGGTTGTTCGATTGGGCTTCCGTCGGGTCAAACAATGGTATTGGGTGTCGTTACTTCTTCCGTACTGGATACAGGGTTAAAAGGCTATCATATTCTTCCACCGATTTTGGAATCATTCCGTAGCTGTTGCCACGGCAGCTCAGTGGATTGCCAGGTCAATACAGCTATCCTTTCCGGAAGAGGCCTATGTAGCCGGATTACTGCACGATATCGGAAAAATTACGTTTAATCACTCATCGTGGGGTCTAGCGAACAATTTTATATCATCAGAGACGACCAAAAGAGTCTCGCATATCTATCGCGCGGAACGAATGTTCTTTGGTGTAGATCATGCTTTTGTTGGTGGGATAATGGCAAAGAAATGGAATTTTCCTGAAAGATTATTGTTGGGTATTAAACATCACCATACGCCAAATGAATCATCTGATGATGGCTATTTGGCAAGTATTGTAAATATCGCCAATGCTTGTAATCCATATAATAATTCAAAAGAAAATATGTACGGCACAGACAATATTCACCCTTCATCCTATGCTATTTTAGGTCTTGATAAACATCAGGTACTCGAAAAAATCGTTGATTTACATGGTTATTACAAAACAACATAACTGTGGAACAAAGGCAACTCGCAAAACCAAAAAAATTGATCGGATTTGTGTTATTGAATCGGATTGATTTCTGTCCGATTTTATGTCACTTGTTCTGGAAGAATTTGGTTTTGAAATCGATAGTCTTTCGGATAAAGCGGATATCCAAGCATATATTACCGATAAAAGACCACGAGTATACATCATTGATGTATTTTTACCGGAGTGGAATGGCATGGAATTGATCTCGTACATGAAGGAAAATAATCTTTACTTGGCACCCGGGTAATCGTTTTATCTGCATTTGGGTATCAGGAAGTTGTTCAACAAGCGATATTAAACGGTGCATCTGATTTCTTATTGAAACCATTTGAAAAACAAACGCTATTATCAAAGGTGAAAACACAATTAATGGATCTATACCACGGGGGATAGGCACATTGTTATATTTACAAATATTTTAGTCATGCTTCACTATTCATTTACAGCAGAATAAGCAGGTCAACGGTTATCTTAATAACGTGGAGAAAAGTTCATGTTAATTACAGTTGCGTCTGTTCAGTACTTTATTCTGATTTTTACGCGAGTAACCGTAATCCTGGTGCAGATTCCCATATTTGGCGGAACAATGGTTAATAACGTGGTAAAAGTTGGATTCGGTGTTTCTATTTCCTTCTTAATGATTCCGTTCGAACAAATCATGGCATATCCAGTTGAACTACCAGCCGTAGCGTTCACATTTGCGATATTTCAAGAGGTCGTCATCGGTTTATTGCGGGATTTGCAGCTTCTCTCTTATTTAATATGATTCAAATTGCCGCTACTATCATGGAATTGTCCAGTGGTTTTAGCGCCGGATCAATATTCAATCCAACCATCGGTGCAACTGGATCTGCATTTAATCAATTTTTTGTTTTATTTGCCATGATGTATTTCTTGGTGATTAATGCCCACCATCAATTTTTACTGGGGTTATGGTATACCTTTGTCGTCTTGCCGGTTGGAAGCTCCTTTAATAATTTAAATCCGGTCAGTTTGCTTTCAATGAGCGGAAAAATAATCAGCAGCGGTGTACAAATTGCCTTACCCGTAATGGGGGCGTTATTACTAACTGATTTAACCATGGGTTTATTGGCTCGGGTTTCTCCACAAATCAACGTGTTTTTCCTGGGTTTACCAGTCAAAGTCTGGGTAGCTCTTGTCGGGTTGTTTATGGCACTTATTGTTCTTAACCCGGTTATTCGGGATATATTCGGCAATGTGGATTCGGATATGATCCGGATTTTGGGATTGTAGAACATGGCAGATAAAACAGAAGCACCAACTCCGCGAAGGCTACAGGATGCGCGTGAACGCGGTCAGGTAGCTCGATCTGTTGAGCTGAATTCTGCCCTGATTCTATTAATTGTTGGAGTTTGGATTATCCCCGGGCCGGGTAAACAATTGGCACATGGGTTGAAACTATTATTGTCACCATGATTTCAAAAATTAATCCCGGATTGATAGCATTGAATCTGACCACAACCTGGTTAAGGGAAGAACTGTTGAAAAACCTTTCCATTGTGGCATTACCCTTGATAGAAATATTATTTGGCATCATGGTTCTCAGCGTTGCTGCAAATTTGTTCCAGACCGGAATTTATTTTCCATCAAAACGAAAATTTTTTGATTATGATAGAGTCAACCCCGCTTCTGGATTAAAAAGATTATTTTCCCTCAATGGGTTGGTGAATTTACTGAAATCTACCTTGAAACTTGCTGTCGTTGGATTAATTGCATACCAGTATTTACAAGGAAAAATGGATGCTATTGTTTTACTTTCCACTAAAACAATGCAGGCTGGATTGCTCGAATGGATGGGGATGGCTACGGGTTTGGTTATCCGTATCGGAGCTGTTTATTTCATCATCGCTGTTGCAGATTATGTCTACCAACGATGGGAATATATGCGGAATTTGAAAATGTCCAAGCAGGACATTATGGACGAAATCAAACGAACAGAAGGGGATCCGTTCGTAAGAGGCCGAATTCGTCAGCAGCAAAGACGGATGGCACAAATGAGCATGATGTCCAAAGTGCCAAAATCAGATGTTGTGGTTGTTAACCCAACTCATTTGGCGGTGGCAATTAAATATGACGACAATAAACACAAAGCACCAATTGTTCTGGCAAAGGGTGCTGATTTAGTTGCTGCACGAATCATCGAAATCGCAAAAGAAAATAATATTGAAGTGATTCAAAATATCCCTGTAGCCAGGGCTTTGTATAAAAATGTTGAGATCGATGAAGAAATCCCTGCTGAAATGTACATGGCAATGGCTGAAATTCTATCTTTCGTCTTTAAGAAAATGAAAAAACAAGGTAATTATGGCAGTTGAAACTAATTCCTCCGTACCGATGCTAAATTTAAAACGTCTTTTCCAATCCAAAGACATGATGATGGCCTTTGCCCTCGTCCTTATGGTTGTAATGATGTTGGTTCCATTGCCAAGTTTTATCCTGGATTTAGTTGTTGGTCTCAATTTGGCTATCTCCATTGGCATCATCTTGTTAACAATGTATACAAAGCATCCGTTGGAGTTTTCGGTTTTCCCCTCCTTGCTGCTTTTGGTGACATTATTCCGTTTGGCAATTAATATTTCTGCCAGCCGTTTGATTTTACTTGAAGGAAATGCTGGCATGATCATCGACACCTTCGGCAAGATCGTTGTCGGCGGAAATTATGTGGTCGGCGTAGTTATCTTTATTATGTTGATGATCATTCAATTTGCTGTAATCAACAATGGTGCTGGTCGTGTTTCTGAGGTTACTGCCCGATTTACCTTGGATGCCATGCCTGGTAAACAAATGGCAATTGATGCCGATCTCAATGCAGGAATCATCAATGAAATCGAAGCTCAACAAAGACGTAAACAAGTAACGGTGGAAGCGAATTTTTATGGGGCGATGGATGGTGCCAGTAAGTTTGTTAAAGGGGATGCAGTTGCGGCAATTATTGTAATGATTGTAAATATTGTCGGGGGATTCATTATTGGTATGGTGCAATTTAATCTATCCTTCCTGGTTGCGCTGCAAAACTATACGGTATTGACCGTTGGCGCAGGATTGGCGGTTCAGGTTCCTGCACTTTTAATCTCCGCAGCTTCAGGTTTGATTGTCACGCGCTCGGCAACCGAGGAATCTCTGGGTGTTGATTTAGTCACTCAATTATCAAATTACAAAGTATTATTTGCCGGATCCGCTATCATGCTTTTGATTGGGTTAATTCCAGGCATGCCAAAAATTCCATTTTTTATGATTGCATTAGCCTTGGGTGGCGTCGCTTATATGATTTGGCGGGATGACCAGAAACCTGTCAGTATAAGTGAACCTGAAGAAATCAAAACTGCTTTGGAAACACCTGAAGAAATGATGCACTCCTTGATCGTTGATCCTATTGAATTGGAAGTAGGATATGGTCTGATCCCTTTGGTTGACGAGGAACGTGCAGATAATCTCCTTCGACAAATTACCAATATTCGTCGTCAATTAATTAATGAACTTGGTTTTGTATTGCCTGTAGTCCGCATACGCGATAATTTACGGCTTCAACCACAAAACTATCGCATCAAAATCAGGGGTGAGGAAATCACCCGTGGGGATATTTTGGTCGATCGCTATCTTGCCATTCCAAATGGACCTGTTGAAACAGAGATCAAAGGAATTGCTACGACTGAACCTGCCTTTGGCATGCCTGCCTTTTGGATTAGCGAATCCGAAAAAGGTAAAGCAGAAATTGCAGGATATACGGTGGTTTCCCCGCTTGCCATGATCAGTACGCATCTAACCGAAATAATTCGCTTGCACTCCTCTCAATTATTATCTCGTCAAATGTTAAAGGAAATGCTTGATCAATTACGCCATCATTCACCGGCAGCTGTCGACGGCTTAATTCCTGAATTATTGACTTTGGGAGAATTACAGGAAATTCTGCGGAATTTATTAAAAGAACGTATTCCAGTACGTGATCTCGCTGGAATATTGGAAACCCTGGCAAAACACGCCCATTCTACTCGGGATACAAATATCCTGGCAGAAGCTGTTCGGCAAACCATGTCGGTTGCGCTTTCCAATCTCTATCGAGAACCGGATGGACAAATCCATGCCTTCACACTTGCGCCGAAATTGGAATCTACATTAAGGCAGACTTTGAATTCTACCGAAGGTGGATTTATGTTCCAAATAGATGCCTCCACAGCGCAATCAATTTTGCATTCCATTGGCGAACAAATGGAAAATTTGGCTAAAGATGGACACATGCCGATTTTACTTTGTTCACGCGAGTTACGATTAGCAATTCGAAAATTAATAGAAATGTCCTTTAATACATTGGTTGTAATGGCATTTTCTGAGATCAGCCCAGGCACGAAAGTTACTGCTCACGGCATGGTAGAAATTAACTGAGAAAAGTGAAAAAAATGAAAACAGTCACATTTCAAGCCGAAAACATGCAGAAAGCATTGGATACTGTCCAAAAAGAGTTAGGTCCCGATGCCATGGTTGTATCTGTCCGTCAGATTCCTGGCGGTCCCGTATGGCAGGTGTGGAAAAGCCCGAATATAGAAATTGTTGCGGGTCTTCCTGATGACGCGGTGGAACCTGGGGGACCAACCTCAATCAAAAAAATACAGCAGCATGAATACAGCAGTGAACCGGAAAATATTATAGATTCGTTGGCAGCACTTTATGATACTGAAAACAACCAGCAGGAAGAAATATTTACCTCTACTGCCGGACATTATAACAGGAAGAAACCTGTACCGATAAATGCACCAGACTCAGATATAAAGGATGCTAATGGAAATTTTGGGAAAAATTTCGATGATCTTTATGCCGGAAAACAGCAAACATTAGTAAACTCAAAATCAAGAGTGGAAGAGAGCAAGTCCAGCCAATTGAAAGCATTTGCAAGCATACTTCCAACCTTACCAATGGCAACGACAAAACTGCTTCAAAAATTGCTCGAACAAGGTGTTGCGGAAGAATACATATATCGGGTTACCCAGTTGCTGCACACAACAATGACTGATCAAACTAGAAATAACCCGCAAAAAATCGCCAATTTTTTACAAAAGCAATTTGAAGCATCGATCAATTCAAATAAAACAATGATCGGTATCAGTCCAAAAATCATTTGTTTGATCGGCACCAGTGGAGTCGGAAAAACCAGTACGATCGCAAAATTGGCAACATATTACGGTCGACGGCTCAATAAAAAAGTTACTTGGATTTGTGCAGATACAGTAAGATCCGGAGCCATTGCTGAAGCAAATACTTATGTTGATTCAATTGGCGCTACTTTAAAAATTGCATATACGCCTTCAGATTTAAGTGAAGCCATCAGTCAATCCATCAATGCAGGCGTCGATTATATTTTGATCGATACACCAGCCTTTAATGCAAATAGAGAGACGAGTATTTTGGAGCTGGGAAATTTGATTACCGTAATACCAAAGCGAAATACGTGGCTTGTTTTACCAGCAACCGCAAAAGAAAAGGATATCAATCAAGTATATTCTGCGGTATCTCAGTTTCGAATTCGGGGAATGGTGGTTACCAAGATGGATGAAACTACAACTTTCGGACCTGTTTTTAATATTTTGGTAAAACATAAAACGCCATTGAATTTCTTAACTTTTGGATCCAATGTTGTTAGTGATCTTGTTCCTGCAGAGCCTGCCATTTTTGTACAATCGTTGTTTGAAGAGAGGTATACAGGTTAATGGCAAAAACTAAAAAACCTCCAAGTGACGCGCCGATGGCAAATCAAAACGTTCATCCTGTTTTAGAGGCAGGAGTAACGCTGACCAAGATTTTGGTTCTGATTATTGCCAGTTTGATATTTTTATTATCAATTCAGGCGGGTGCGGAATGGTACGATATCGCGCTTCGAACATCTCTGGCCATCATTGTCGTTGGTTTATTTGGATGGTATATCAACTGGATGCTTGGTAAATGGATTGTCAGTTACGAAATAAAAAAGCTGGAAAATGAAGAAGCTCATATATTGGATGAGAAGATCTAACGGAAAATAATATGGAAGACATTAGTTCCGGTGAAAGTACCCTGATTAGAGAATATCTGGCAACTAAGGATGCCAAATTGCGGGAGGAAGTTATTGTTAGCTTGCTTCCGTTAATTCATTTTGTTCTTGGAAGATTGGGTATCTCACGAAATACTAGTCAAGAATATGATGATCTGGCCGCTCAAGGTGTACTTGGACTGATTGAAGCAGTGGATCGATTTGATGATAAATACAATACGAAACTTTCTACATTTGCCACGCTCAAGATTCGTGGAAAAGTATTGGATACTTTAAGGGAAATGGATTGGTTATCCCGCTCATCAAGACAAAAAGTGCGTGCATTACAACAGGCAACCCATGAACTTGAAACCACCTTGAAAAGAAATCCCAGCGACGATGAGATTTCCAACCATATGAAAATTGATACCAAAGAGTATCGCAAGATTGTTGGGGATGCAAGCAAGAGTTTTTTGTCATTGGATGAAAAAATTGGCGATTCAAATGACGAAACGATTGATCTCCGCGAGCTTATTACAGATAAAAATCAAGTAGACCCTTCTATTGAAATAGAAGATAGAAATTCGAAGGAAATAATTATTCAAGGTATCAAATCATTATCGACCAAAGAGCAACAGGTCCTATCCTTATATTATTATGACGAATTGACATTGAAAGAAATCGGACAAGTGATGGGCATTTCTGAATCGAGAGTAAGCCAGGTACATGGCAAAGCAATTATAAAACTAAAAGAATACGCAGGAAATTCTGATGCCATGGCTGCGAAAACATATCAGCATACAAAAAAAGCCGGATTCAATAATTCCGCAGCATACATAGTGTAACGCGAGGCGAAACGTGATTGGTGTAAATACAAATCTCTTATCAGATACTCTTCATATCGTACAAATTGCGCAGGAAACTGCTCTTCGCCGTGGCAAAGATACAACAGCCACGCGGATGCAGCCTGTTGTAGATAAACTTCGCTCCATCCTCACCAAGGAACGAAGTGCTGCACCCATTGAGCCAAGCGGCGTATTAAAAGAATCAAGCTTTAAAACATTAATGTCATTAAAAGAGAAACAGTTGGATGGTCAGGTATCATCCTCCATTCCTGTGGAAGAAAAACAGAAAATCGTCACTGCTTTAGCTTCTGGCGGTATGGGTGAAACCGATATCGCGAAACAATTAGGTATCGCCCGTGACGAGGTTAGAATGATTGTGAATTTATCCGAAATGAATTCAACAATCAGGAGGTCCAAATGATCAAAGGCCTATATTCAGCTGTATCAGCAATGATCACAGGGTTAGATCGGCAGGCATTAATTACGCATAATGCAGCTAATCTTGATACGCCTGGGTTTAAACAAATCATGATGACGATGGAAGAATTCAAACAAACTGGTGTTTTCTCAGCCGAATCAGTGATTGATCCTTCCGTTGCCCTTGGCGGCAGCATTCCGTTTGATGAAAATCGGTATTTACAGATTAACTACGTTGGCTCTCATGGTACTGGTGTTGCAAAGGCAGAAGAACGCACGAATATCAGCCAGGGTGCCCTTTTAAACACGGAAGAACCGCTGGATTTAGCCATTGAAGGGAATGGTTATTTCAAAATTCAAACGCCGGACGGCATGCGTTACACCAGGGACGGGCGGTTTAATCTGAATGCAAATCGGGAAGTTGTCTCTGTGGATGGTTATTATCTGATGGATGATGCCGATCAAAAAATTACTTTACCTGAAGGCAGCATCATAGAAATTGATTCCGCTGGAACTATTTTTTTGGATGACAATGAAGTAACCACAATTTCTCTTTCCTCCTTTGAGGATGAACTTACAAGTTTAACACGTGCGAACGATAATACTTATGAGGCAGTCAATGAACCGGATGGAGAAACAGTAAGCTCCATCAGTCAGGGTTATCTGGAAAGCTCCAATGTGGATGTTGCCCAATTGATGACTCAAATGGTTTCAGTAGTTCGTTCCTATGAAGCAGCTCAGCAATTGGTATCAGTGCAGGATGAGTTATTGGGACGTTCGATCAGTACATTAGGCAGAGTCTAAACGGAGGCCTTATGTCATCATTTACACAAATTATTCAAATGGCTCGCAGTTCGATTTTATCCAACCTTTCCAATTTGGATACCGTTAGTAACAATCTCGCCAATATTAATACCACGGGCTATAAATCCGCCCGTCTAAATTTCCAGGAGTTGTTGGAAAATAACAATAAGTACGGCGTGCAGGAATCATCCACACAGTCGAAATTTACTCAAGGTGCTGTAAATCAGACGGGAAATCCGTTGGATTTTAATGATCAGCGGCCATGGCTTCTTTGGAGTAGAGATGGCCAATGGGGATATTGCATATACACGAGATGGCTCCTTCCAATTAGATGCAGAAGGTACGATTGTGGATGCCAGAGGCAATCATTTAGTCTGGGATGGTACAGTGCCTGTTGAAGCAACACAGGTTGAAGTTAATAGTGACGGCATCGTGAAAGTAAGCGTTAATGGCGTATGGCAGGATCTCGGACAAATCCAATTGTTTGAATTCAATAATCCTTCCGGACTACGGATTATCGGAGATAATTTACGTACAGAAACACCCGAATCCGGGGCTCCCATTGAAGGGGTTGCCGCTGTGAACGGGTTTGGCGCTATCATGAGTGAATCTTTGGAATCATCCAATGTGGATTATGCGACTGAGTTGGTACGTATGATGACCTTACAGCGATCTTTTGATGTATCCATCAAAAATCTTCAACAAACGGATCTCATGCTTGGCATGGCAATCAATATGAGGAAATAATAAAGTTTTCTCAATATTATCCGATAAGGATATAAGTAATAAATCCGTTAAAGGAGATGAAAGCTATGGTGGAGAATGGGAATATACCTTCTGTCAATAAAAGTCATGCAAGCCTGATCCAGGCAATGGATCAGAAGAAATACAAAGCGGCTGTGCCAGAAAATGCTGAGAACGCTTCTCATATAGATAAAGCAACAGTGTCTACACAGGGGCAAGTCCTGGCAAAATCAATTGCAGCATTAAATTCGGTGGACGATGTTCGCCAGGAAAAAGTAACTGCTCTCAAGCAGCAAATTGAGTCCGGTACTTACGAAATCAAGTATGAAAATATCGCATCACGTATTGAGAGCATTTTAAAACAAATTTCTGAATAAGAACTGGAGGCCTTCATGCCTGAAAATCACGAAGAAAGAAATGATGTTCTACTTAGTTTAGAGGCAGTCCTGGTAAATGAATTTCGGGTTTATCAGTCCCTTCGTGATTTAACTCTGGAAGAGCGGCAAGTACTTCTGGAAGGGCGTGGACAAAACCTGATGAGTTTGGTGGACAAGAAAGAAGAGCTGCTGGATGAACTAACCCAAATGGAAGATAAACGCAATCATCTCATCGACCGTATTGCTGATATTTTCGACATTTCGAATAAATATGAGAATCTGGGTGAAATGCTGGAGCTCATCCGCGCTGAACCAATTAAAAGGGTGCAACGCTTGCGCCAGGGTTTGGTTGCATTACAAACTGAAATTCGGGATATAAACCGCGGTAATGCGGCGTTAGCGTCCCTAAACCTGGAAAAGATTACTCAATTACAGAATTATTTATTTAAATTATTCACTTCAACTGCCCAATATCAGCCAGTAGGAAATCAAGCCTACGCTGATGGTCCTGCAAGTTGGGGTATGGATCAAAGAGCTTAAAGAGGTACTTATGCCATCATTTTCTGGAATCCATTTAGCACTGCAAGCCATCCTGGCTAATCAAAATGCCATGGAGGTCGTATCCCATAATGTTTCGAATGCAAACACAACCGGATATCACCGCCAAAAAGCTGTATTAACTGCCAGCGTACCCCAATCCACTGGTGGATGGATCTCTTCAAATCTATCCAAAAGCATGGGCACCGGGGTGATGATGGACAGTGTTTATCGCTACAACATGAGTTTTACCGATATGCGGTATCGTGATGAAATTGAAGAAACAGCACGCTGGGATACGGAAAGCAAATTGTTGGCTATGGTTGAAACCTCTTTAGCTGAAACTTCTGTTGACAGCATCTCGACTCGATTGGATGAATATTGGGGATCATGGCAGGCTTTGGCAGGCGATCCCGAGGACAGTGCCTTACGTCTTGACGTGATGTCCAAAGGCGAAGCGCTGGCCATGTCTTTTAATAATCGAGCAATACGGCTTGAAAATATCCGTATTGATCAAAACATGGCAATCATCGAGCGAGTACAAGATGTGAATGAGATGGCCATTCAGATTGCTGATCTTAATGAGCAGATTTCACAGGTACAAGCTACTGGCGGGAAACCGAATGACCTGTTAGATAAACGGGATCTTATTCTGGATGAATTATCCAGGATTGCCGGTGCAACCAGTTATGAACAGGATAATGGACATGTCAATGTATCCATTGGTGGACATTTTCTTACCATTGGCACGACACCCTACAAAATTACTACAACTACCAATGCTGAAAATTTAGTGGAATTAGAATGGGAAGATGGCTCCACTTTTCAATCCGTGCAAGGCGAATTACTGGGTTTATTCCACGGCAGGGATGAGACAATAGTTGATCAAATAACCCGCTTGGATGAGTTGGCTAATGCTATTGTTACAAATGTCAACAATCTTCATGTTGGCGGTTTCGGCATGAACAATGAAACAGGCTTTAATTTCTTTGTACCAACCGGAACAACTGCATTATCGATGCAGTTTAATGTGACAGGCGATCCTCTGACTGATATAACAGTAGATCGTGTTGCCACAGGCAGTGCTGCTGATTCCCCAGGTGATAGTAGTGTAGCTAAGCAGATTGCTAATATACAAAATGCTTTACTGTTTCATGGCAATACCGCAACCATAAAGCAAGTTAACAATGAACGAATTGGCGCGCTGGCATTGGAAGTACAACGGATGAAAAACTCTGCCACCGATCACGGCATTGTTAAAGATGCTTTATACACCCAACGGGAAGAAGTCGCCGGCGTCAATCTGAATGAAGAAGCTGCCAATATGGTGAAGTATCAAATGGCTTACAATGCGGCTGCCAGGTTAATGACCACGATTGACGAAATGTTGGACCGCGTGATCAATGGTATGGGTCTCGTTGGTAGGTAGAAGATTCGGAGGACAAAATGCGGATAACCAATAATATTGCAAATGAAATGCAATTGAAGAATATGAATGATGCCTTGGATAAGGTCTATCAGTATTCGATAAAAGCAGGTACCGGAAAACGTTTTCAAGTAGCGTCCGATGATCCAACAAATGCAGTTGAATCCATGTCCATTAAATCCACACTTAAGTCGATGGAATACTATACCAGCACTGCTGAATCGGCTAAAGAATGGATGTCAGCCTCCGAGTTTGCATTGCAGCAAATTTCAGATAATGGTGGTCGGGCTGAGGCTTTGGTAAATCGTGGGTTGAGCGATACCATGGGGGCAGATGAGCGACAGTTGTCATTGCCACGGAATTGGATGGTATCATTGAACAAGTTGTAAGTATGGCTAATTCTAACCATCGGGATCGATTCCTGTTTTCTGGATTTTCAACAAAAACTCAGCCCTTCGTAAGAACACCCGCAGTCCCACCGGCAGCCTGAGACAGTTGATTATATTCCGCCAGCAGTACCCTTTCAGGCAATTCAACGCGATACTGCACCAGGCGAGACGATTACGGTTAATCTCGATGGCCCAGCAACCTTTGATCCGTTATTTGATGCGTTGATTGCAACTCGCGATGCACTAAATGCGAACGATATGCCTGCATTGCGTGTAGCTTATACTGCCTTGCAGGATGCATCCAAAAATGTCACCAACAACTTAACCACACTGGGTGCACGCCTACGGGTTGTTGAAACCACAATTGAAAAAAATCAGAATTCAACAATGGAATTGCAAGCATTGCTTTCTCAAAAAGAAGATGCGAATATGGCAGAAGCAATTTCGCAATTGAAAAATCAGGAAATGGTTTATCAGGCAGTGCTTGCAGGTTGGCGCAAAGGCAAGCAATCTGATGAGTTTATTTAATGTTTTATGATAAACTAATAAAAATACTTTTCATGGGGTGATAAATCCGTGCTGGTATTGACCAGGAAAATTAGATGAAGGCATTATTATCAATGACAATATTCGAATTGTTATCCTGGGAATTGATAAGGATAAGATCAAGATTGGTATTGATGCGCCAAAAGAACTTCTTATTATTCGGGAAGAACTAAGAATAGCTCTTGCATGATCAGGAAAAAGTAATTCAGACTTTGGTGAAGGAAGAAGAGCTACCGCAATGAAGGAATTAAGAGATTTCTTGTTGAGTTTGGCAGATGAAGCAACGGAAGAAAATAATTCCTCGTCAGATAAAGCGAAATTAATTACATAAGATTGATCCTTGTTTTTCTAACCCGACTGATGAAAATGGCAAACCTCATATAGTGAGGTTTGCTTTTATTTTGTCCTGAAGCTGATAGGGTGTCGAGCTTCGCAGTCCTAAATTTTTTTACTTTCCTTTACGGGACTTTCATCTGACCTTTATACCGGGGGAAGGTTTATTCACTGGTAAAGTAATGATGAAGGACTAGCGAAATATGGTATCTCCACTCTCTGTAAAAGAGTTAAGAGTCGTAAAAAATAAAGCACGTGAATTTATTAAAAGCCGACAAATTGAAAAGGCTTTGATTATCTATGCACGTATTTTGAAATTATTTCCCAGATGATCTCGAATCTTTACTAATGCTTGGTGATGCTTGTCTGGTTCGTGCGAGATCGGGAACGGGCAATAAAATTTTATTCCCGGGCATATGAACTTGGCTTCCTGGCGGGAGATATTATCCGTCGTCTGGAAATTGCAAACGAACCGATTCGATTAATTGCAGAGAATACGAATCACAAAGAAATACTTGAATCAACCACACAACAAGTAGTGGTAGATGAAATTGATCAGATCTCTGAAAATGATCTGGCAATCCGAAACGATCATTGCGGAGCCTATTCCGAGAATTCGCGGAACGCTTGACATGTATCATTGAAAATGAGAAGCACAGGCACTGAAACAATTGAATTGAAGATGCCAATAGGAAACGGTGGTCAGACTGAAGCCACTTGATGAATCGTTTAAAAGCGGACGACATCATTGATGACAGATGCAACGCTTGAAACAGATAAATGATGATCTTGTATCAGAATCTAATTACCAGAAGACGAAACCCGGTTTAGGTACCAAGTCATTTGTCGATCTCATAAATAATGTTTCAAATGATGTTTCTTCATCTCGTGAAAGTGAACCGGTTTCGATGCAGGAAATTCGGAAAAAAATACCGATCGAAAAATTACGTCAAAAAATTTCTTATGATCAGGTTCAGAGTGCAAATGATTTGATGGATCAATTCTTACAGAGTCAAAAGCCCTTCGAAAGTGGTTGCTGATCATTTGGAAGACCTGGATGATTTATTACCAGCCTTAATTGAGATGAATATTCGACAAAGCCGGACATCAAGGAAGACCTGATTTCGCAGAAGCACTAGAGGATATTCTCTCTGATGTACTGTTTAATGTCGAAGAATTTGAGGAAGAAGAAGCACTTATCGATTACAAAACCATCAACATCAATTTAGATACAGCCCCGACCATCATTGTGGATGGGGTAAATTCAAAAGAATCTCCATTTCGCTTGTCTCATATTCAGAGTGCATTAGCAGAACGCAGGATATAACATCATCGCTTGGAATAATCAAGAAGAAGCCAGTCGGGAATTACATAGCTGCAGATTATGTTTTACTTGCACAATCCCCATTGTCAGCAAAAGTTTATAAAAATGCTGGCTGAACGAGCAGGAATCAATAAACCAACAATTGTCGATTTGGATCTTGATTTTCGGCAACTATGCCCATGTACCATCCGGATTATATGGGAATGGGGATGAGTTCTAGCCGACCAATTTCGTGCGTATACGACGGTTTTGCAACTGGCTGATCTGATTACCGTAGGCAAGTTAATTTTCGCAAAGGACAATTGGTCGAGGAAGGATTTAATGCAGTCTATATGCCTGAAATGTGGAATGCAGAAAATGAACTTTGGTCAAAACAAAGTAATGATACGGGATACCTTAAATATAGGTGTTATGGCGATTACAGGGCAGTTATCGGATATTGCTGAAGTACGTCGCGGCATTGTGCGTGTTATTCGCGAATTTCCTCAAACACGACTGGTGGTCACCGGTGATGCAGACGCATATCGTCTTTTTGATAATTTACCGGAAGGGAAGACGTGTTTTTTATCCGGATGTTGAACCGGATGATTATCCTTATATGTTATCGCAGATGGATATCATCTTATCCCCATATGAGATCAATGCCGGTAATAACCATCACTCTGACAGGATATTGATGGAAGCTGGTATAAAAAAAATTCCCTGGTTAGCATCACCAATTCACTCGTATCAACGCTGGAATGCAGGCGGCATTCTTGCAGAAAGTATTGAGGATTGGTACTTTGGATTAAAAAAATTAATTCTTGATCCTCAAGCCAGATTGCGATTAGGGGAAGCTGGTTTTAATAAGATCGAAGGAACGTGAGGTCAAAAATCTTGCTAGTCAATGGGAACATAATCTTAAACAAATTTTAGAGGTAGCTTGAGGAAATGATAATAACTTACGTTTATCCAAATGAACCGGAAAATTGGGAAAATATTGAATGGCGCTGCATGATACCAGCCGCGGCAATTAATCGTACTGGCATTCATAAAGCCCAATGCTCTTGAGTGATAGTGAATTCTCCAACAATTCAAATGAATGTATTAACGTTTGTTTGGAAAGTGACATTATTGTTATCTACAAAAAAGTATACGGAAAAGTCATTACCGCTATTCATCATTGGCAGGCAAGAGAAAAAACAATCATCGTTGATTTTGATGAAGCCTATCAATTATTGGAGCCGGATTCGGATGAATATCGATTTTGGTTTGATGGGATTCAACAAAACCAAGGAAGAAGTTTACGATACATTTCCCCGGCGCCAATGACCCAGTTTAAATGGGGCCTGAAATTGGTGGATGGAATTACCGTACCATCAAACCGTTTGGCAAAAGATTGGATTAACTTTAATGAGATTGGTATTGTTCCCAATTACATTAATCTGGATGGCTACCTTGCTGAGCAGCGAATTATAAAAAATGGAAAATTGATTTTGGGATGGCATGGAAAAAATCAGCAATTAAACAATTTTAAAACAACCGGTTTATTGGATGCCCTTGAAGCTATTTTTTCTCAGTTCAGAGAAAATGGAGCTTCAGATTTACCTTGATGATGAATACAAAGTTGATTTGGGTACTGAAAAAAAACGGTCATATCAAAATAGTAGAAAATTGCAGAAGAGACAATTGGCAAGCGGATTAACCGGATATTGATATTGGCTTGTTGCCATTATTGGGTTATTTTGATCAAAGACAATCCATGCGAACTGTTTTAGAGTATATGGTTATGAAAATACCATGGATAGCCAGTCGAAGTTCTGCCTATCTTGAGATGGATAGTTATGGCGAGTTTGTAGGGAATCAAAAGACTCTTGGAAGATTAAAGTTGAAGAAATGATTCAACATTATGTTGAATCCATAGCATTAATGCCAGCCAGGAACCATACTTGTTAGGAATTGGAAAATCAGTGGATGAAAATATTTATCACACAATAGCTTTATATGAAAAATTTATCACTATCCAAAAAAAGTTAGGTTGGATAAATTCGGAGGCAGTATGAATATGAATGGAAATGGTATGAAGAAAATTCATCGTGAGTCAGATGATGATGTTTCGGATGATAATTTAGTAAATCCAGCAATGGTAAAAATACCTGCCGGTTGGTTTTGGATGGGTACAAGCAAAAAGCAGGTACGGTATCTGTATTTGCGCGAGGAATGGGCTGAACAGTGGCACGCGGAAGGCATGTTCTTTATTGAGCAGCCACAACATCGTCTTTACCTTGAAGATTTTGAAATGGGAAAATATCTTGTCACAAATATTGAGTATCACCGCTTTGTTTGGGAAAGTAATCACCGGGTGCCGCGCGAATGGATTGGTTTTAATTTTCCGGATGGAAAAGCCAAACATCCTGTAGTTGGCATTTCTTATGATGATGCGGTTAAATATTGCCAATGGCTTTCTGCAGAGACCGGTTTGGACTATCGCTTACCCAATGAAGCAGAATGGGAGCGGGCTGCAAGAGGCGATAAACCCAGAATTTATCCATGGGGTGATTTTTTTGATCCCTGGCGTTGTAATACATTGGATAGCGGTAAGGGAGACACCACTGCAGTTGGGTCCTATTCGCCTGCAGGGGACACAGTAGAAGGGTATTGCTGATATGGTAGGCAATGTCTGGGAATGGACTTCCAGTTATTTGCGCGATTATCCATTTGATGTCAATGCTGCGCCGCCTGTTGCCGGGGATATGACCCGTATTGTAGTTCGAGGCGGCGCCTGGTATTACAGTAAAAAATTGGCGCGTTGTTCATCCCGTGAAGGGATGTTAAGAGATTACACATCCAATTCACTGGGGTTCCGTATTGTGCGTATTCCAAAAACCGAGGCTATGAATAACGGTTAGCCTTTGGTAATGAATTTTCTGAAATAGCTAAAGTTTTTAAAGAATACGGCGATAACATATAATGAGATTTGAATTACGGAGGTGAATAACGGAAACAAACTACCCTTTGAACTAAAGTAATGAAAAAACTTGTCGATAATAAATAAAGTCAAACGAAATTTTCCCAGGGTAAGGATGCCCTGGAAAAGCCAAAAACATGGAGGTTTATAATGGCTCAAGCAGATTTAACTCGTGTAGCAAGTAATATCGGTGCGCTCAATTCCCTTTGGGCATTGCAGAGGCATCAACCGTCAATTGGGTATTCATCAGACCCGTCTATCAACCGGTAAACGGATCAACTCAGCAGCTGACGATCCCGCCGGTTTAACCATTGCCACAAAATTGAAAAGCCGCTCAGAAGGTTTGAGTGTTGCACTCGGTAACATTGGCGATGCGAAAAACTTATTGGCCGTTGCAGAAGGTGGTATTGGTCGTATTACTGATATTATCATCGCCATGAAGAACAAAGCTGCCCAGGCAGCCAGTGACACCATGGGTTCCGAGGAACGTGCAGCAATCAAAGAACAATTGACTGCTTATGCAGCTCAGATTGATGATATCGTTGACCAGACCACATGGAACAGCAATGGCTTGATTGATGGTACCTATGATGGCACAGCCATGCGCTTCCAGACTGGTGCTGACGCCGCAGATACAACCACACTGGATGGCCTGATCAATCTGCGCGCAAGTGCAGGCGGCACAGGTACTTCTTTGGAATTGGCTTCTGTAACCGGAACAGCCACATCAACAATTGGCGCCGCAAACAATGGTGCTGACATTATTAACAACGGCAGCTACTGGTACAATCAATGCTAATCTAGATGCATTGAGCTCAGGCAACTACACTGTCCGAATCACCATGGTCGCCGGTGGTGGAGCAGCAACAGATGACAAAATTGAATTGCTGGACGCCTCTGGTAATGCCACAACTGATTGCCACAGCAGCCGATGGCACTGGTGCAGTTGCATTTGAATCACCTCCGCTCCTTAACCTGGATGGCGTAACCAGCTATGATTTTGGTAATGGTTTGTCTGTTACCTGGGCAGCAAAAGGTGATACTGCTTCTGTTCAAGAAAGTACGGTTAGTGTCGTCGCAGCTGAAACCTATGATCTGACGACCACTGGTGGACAGGCTGGCGGTTTGGTTCTGGATAGTGCAGAACGGTATTCTGACCTGATGACCTATCTGGAAGCAAAATTAACCACAGTCAACACCATGATGTCGAAAGTCGGTGCTTTCACCGGACGTTTGACCTTCAAAGAAGATCAGGTTATGGCCTCACAGATCAACGTTGAAGCCTCTTACAACCGTATTATGAATGCCAACATGGCCAAGAACAGGTAGAAGCCAGCAAATACCTGATCTTGCAGCAGACATCCATCGCGATGCTGGGACAGGCCAACCAGGCTCCCCAATTCTTGCTCTCATTATTCCGCTAGGATTAAGCCAGTCAGGAAGATTTCCCAAATCAAATACCAAAAGGGGGCACTTTTCAAAAGTGCCCCCTTGATCCTCATCTAAGGCATTATTATCATTTATTTTTTTGAAGTATTTTTAGTTTTATTAGGATGGGAAGTCATGGCGATCTCAACTACAGGCACAGCAAATCTGGATTCATATTATCAGCAATTGGTGAATTATGCAAATTTCCATGGAACAAAAACCTATGGATGCTATCACCAAAACAGGTTGATAACTTAAAAATTCAAAAAGCGCTGTATACGTGATCTTAAAGGGAAGATTGACTTCCTTACAAAGCTCAATCAAAGCGTTACTTAGCACAGATCCCTTTTACTCCATGATCGCAGGCCGTAGTACCAGCATAAGCACCAGCTCGACACAAAGTGTAATTACTGCAACAGCGGGTTCATGCTGCTATCGTAGGAAATTATACCATCAATGTTACCGGACCTGGCCACGGGACAAAAAGCACGTTCCGACCAGCAGACATACAGTGACCAGGCTCTAAATCTAAGTGGCACTTTTGTGATTGGTGGTGAGAAAATCGGTCTACAGCGAATTAGCAAGTTCTAAACGATACGGTTGGCTCATTTTCAACGACCGGTACAATGATTAGCGGCCAGACTGAATTGGGTTCCAATACCTATGTTGTGGAAACCCGTCAAACAGATACCGGCGTATGGCAATTTCGCGTAGTCGATGAAAATGGTACGGCAATGAATATTCGCAATCAATCTGCCGCCAACAATACGTTGACGACAACTGGCAGTCAATTCCGACCGGTGGTGGTGCATATGATACCGGCAGAGGTCTGACATTTGAGTTTGGAACAGATGCTAATCTATATACTGCAAATTACCGAACAACATCTGCTGCAAGTGTTGATTACACAGCCCTTGGTGGCAGCATTTCGGTTTTAGCAACGGATTCGCTTGACGAGATTGCAGATAAGAATTAATAGTGCCGATTATGCCGAAGGCAATGAAATTAGCGCAACAATTGTTGATAAACAATTAATTATTCAAACCACTAAATACAGGTGCAAGTAAATCCCTCTCTGCAGCCGATGTTGGTTCTGATACGATTTTACAAAATCTGGGTGTTTTAACGTCACCCGGTGTATATAAAAATTATAATGCATTGACGGATGCAGCGAGAAATTCCGAAGTTTTCGGTTAATGGTTTAGAGGTTATTCGCTCCAGCAATATAGCAATCACGGATGTAATCTCGGGTGTGTCCTTGAATCTGTCACCTAAGTTCTGAGGGTTTGAGCGCAACTTTGATCGGTAAATGCGGATGCACGACATCCAGAAAGTGCTATGGACACTTTTGTTGCAAAATTTAATGATGTTCTCAAAATACGTCACGATCGAAGATTGCTACGACAAAAAATGAAGATGAAACCTATACCCGGGGCGGGTTAGCCGGTGATATGACCTTCCGTCTATTTAGTAGCGACATGTTTACCACATGAGTGCGAAATATGAGAATGATGGTAAATTTTCGTACTTAACTGAACTCGGGATTGGAGTTTAAAGCAATAATGAACTCAGTCGTTACGGATTCGACAGAATTGACCGATGCTTTAAAAAATAATTTTGATGATGTTGAACTTTTATTGGAAAAGGTTATGGCTGCACTGGATAATAAAGTTAGTAGTGTTTGCCGGTACATCGGGTTATGTTGAAGCCGCAATTAAAACCAATGAAAATCAGACTACATTTTACAATAGTCGTAGTTACTTCAATGAAGGCCAGTTGGACTTACGTAGAACCCAATTAACGAATCAGTATTTAATAATGCAAAGTCAGATTGAAGAAATGACGAATCAACAGCAAACACTACAAGCAGGATTCAACTATACAGGCTAGCCCAAGTTTCGTATGCGATAAACTCTTGGACAAGGATGTCTGGGAAAGGAGATCGAAATGTCTGATAAGCAGATTAACCCGATAAGTCGAGTGGACATGGATGGTCCAAGTCGACTTGCACAAATAACTGCTCAAGATAACGAGCCAAAAGCAGACTTCTGCAAAAAAAATGGAAGCCTCCAGCAAGAAGAGCGCTTTATTGAGCAGGTAGGCGAAGCCATCAATCAAAAACTAACACAGACGAACACAACGTTGAAATTTCAGATTGATGATGAAACCAATGAGATCACAGTGCTTATTGTTGATCGCATGACAGATAAGATTTTACATACGATTCCGGCTGAAGCGATTAAGAATTTGCCAGCTGGAAAATTGATGCAATATTTTGTCTAGTAGAGAAATCTTTTACAAAATTTTACAAAATAAACTAAAGTAAACCTACGTATTGACGATAAGATTATTATTAGTACGGTTATCAATGGTTGGAAGGAGAAAACATGCAAATGGCATATGGCGCACTTCAATATAGGCAGCAGGATGTGGAATCAGCCAGTCCGGTAAGATTGGTCGTGATGGCCTACGATATGGCAATTCGTGCATGCGATCAGAAGGATTTCGAAACAGGGTATAAAGCGGTCGTTGCATTACGTAATTCTCTTGATCTAAATTATCCGGAATTTGTTGCTGGCTTGATTCAGCTTGTATCAATGGGTAATTGATTCAATGCGAGAACGTGATTATGATTCAGCAAAAGCAGTTTTGGTGGAATTACGTGATTCATGGTCTACTGTCGAAAAAAGATTAAATGGTTTGAGATGATGATGAATCATCTGCTTTACAATGGGAAAAGAATTCTCAGTGAAATCTGTATAGTTCCTTCACAGGATTTTTATATCACCTTCATTTTCACTTTACGGTTTAAAAAAATCCCCATGTGCTATCCTAATTCAAGGAAACATATGAGGATTTTTTTTGTTAATGGAGTAGGACAATGAGCTTCTGGAACAGTTTTAAAATCAGCTCGTCAGCACTAAGTGCTCAAAGACTGCGTTTGGATATTATTGCGAATAATGTTGCAAAAGTGAAAACCACGCGGACCGAAACAGGCGGCGCCTATCAAAGCGCAGGATGTGGTTTTTTCTACAAAGAATTCAAATTTGCCATTTGCTCAAAATTTGATGATGGTTAACGATAAATTGAATCGTAATAGTATTACGCTGGATGGCGTGAAAGTAAAAGAAATTATTACGGATACAACGCCTGGAACTAAAGTATATGATCCGACACATATTGATGCCGATGAAAATGGGTATGTTGAATACCCCAATGTAAATATTGCCGTAGAAATGACGAACATGATGTCAGCAACTCGTTCGTATGAAGCAAATTTGGCGGTTATTGAATCCTCACGCAGAATGGCAGAAAATGCCTTACAAATCGGAAGATAGGTGAATACCAATGGAATATTAATGCAATTAATTCAGCAGGAATTCAGACAGGGTTAGTAGATTCAGCGAAATCCACAACCGGTATGGTTAGTGACCTTGGGAAAACTTTCCAGGAAATGCTTAATAGTTTATCTGAAACCGAAAATAACAAGCGATACCTTAATGGAACAGTTTGCTGCTGGTGGTGATGTTGACCTGCATGAGCTGATGATTTCCATGGAACAAACAGATGTTAATTTCCGTGTTGCCATGAATATTCAAGGGAAATTGGTATCTGCTTACCAAGAAATTATGAGAATGCAAGTATAGAAAAAACAAAACAGGTGAATCATGCTTGCAAACTTAATCGAACAGTTTAAGAAAATCTGGAAAGATCAATCACAAACACAACGCACGATCCTCATTTCAGTGATCGTGATTTTAGCTATTCTGATTCCGACGATGATCGTGTCCGCAAATAAACCCAGTTATGGCGTGGCGTTCAGTAATCTGGACAGCAACGGATGCCGGTAGTATTGTTGCAAAACTTCAGATCTGAAAACATTGCTTACCAATTAAGAGACGGAAATACCATCCTTGTGCCAACAGATCGTGTTTATGATGTTCGTTTGATGATGGCCACAGCCGGTTTGCCACAGAGGCGGATCCGTTGGGATTTGAGTTATTTGATAGCAATACATTGGGTATGACAGAGTTTACTCAGACGTGTTACTTATCAACGAGCACTGGAAGGCGAGTTGGAACGGACGATTAGCAGCCTGGATGCGGTTGATGCAGTCCGAGTACATATCGTAACGCCTGAAAAAAGTTTATTCTCCTCAGAACAATCTCCTACAACTGCATCCGTAACAATACGTGAAATATCCGGTCAGATGATGACAGACGCCCAAATTCAAGCCATTACTTATTTAGTTGCTAATTCAGTCGAAGGGCTTGGATGCACAAAATGTAGTCATTGTGGATACAGAAGGGAATTTGTTGGCAACCGGTACCGGAGATGGTGCTTATGGAGGTTCTAGTCAGCCAATCTGATAGTCGGCGGACAACCGAATTAGCTGCCGCCAAAGATATAGAGTTGAAAGTTAAAAATATGCTCAATACTGCTTTAGGTCCAAATCGTTCTGTTGTACAAGTTTATGTAAATATGAACTGGACAGAAAAAGAAATTACATCCGAAACTTTTGATGATACGCCGATTGTATCCAGCGAAAGTACAGTAAATGAGATCTACACCACCGATATGACTGAATTATCTGGTATTCCGGGCGCAACCAGTAATTTGCCCGATACTGTTGCAACCACTACAGCAGGTACAACGACAACAGATGGGACGATCCCGATTTATCAACGGGACGAAGCTGTTACAAACTATGAATTATCTTCCGTACAGTCTCATGAAATCATTCATCCGGGAGAAATTGAAAGGGTTTCGTTATCTGTGCTAGTTGATGGCATTACTGATGAGGCGCAACTCGCCATCTTCAAGATGCTATTGTAGCTGCAGCAGGAATTGATACTAGTACGCGGTGACCTGGTATCCGTCCAATCGCTGACATTTGATAGAACGTATGAATCAGTTACATCCGAGGAGATTGCAACGCAAGAAAACCAGGATCTGATTTTCCAAATTGTTCAATATGCCGGAGTAGGCCTGATTTTACTGATTGGTTTTCTGGTATATCTCCAGATTGTTAAAGAATCTAAAAATGGCTTCAGTTGAAGTATGGACACCTGTATTACAACCTGTTTCACAGATGGGTAGTTTTTCTGGCGAATCAGAGAGAATCATGTTTCTAGATGAAAATAGAGAACACCAAGAAAATTGAGAACAGAGCCTAAAGAAGAAAAAGCGCCAAAAATTGACATTGAAAAAATGGTTAAGGAAAAAATCCAAATGCCAACCGCTGAGGAAGAACAAATGACGAAATTAGTAAATCGGGTCGCGGAAGAAAATCCAGCCAGCATTGCAGAAATTATTCAAATGTGGCTGTCACAGGATAGAAAAAATGAGTGAAGTTGGTTCCAAATTCGGATCGGCATCTGGGCTTGAAAAAGCTGCAGCACTTTTAATTTCATTGGGTGTTGATAGTTCCTCTCGTATTCTGCAATATATAAACGAAGCAGATATGGAGCGATTACTCTTGGCGATTAGCGAATCGGGATCAATTCTTCGGCGATTCGGCAGCAAAGTTTGGAAGAAGCATATGCCTTATCCATTTCAGGAATAGATAATGTCGGCGGAGGCACCGAATATACAAGGCAATTATTGGCACGTGCCGTTGGTCCTCGCCGAGGTGCAGATATTTTGGAGAGAATTTCGGCCCGACAGCAAATATCATCATTTGAGATGTTAAAAAATGCGGATGCGGCACAAGTGGCTGAATTAATTCAGGAAGAACACCCACAGACCATTGCTTTGGTCTTTCCTATCTTGAGGCAAAACTTGCGGCAGATATATTAACAAATATGCCAAATGATTTACAAGTAGCAGTAACATTGCGATTGGCCCGTATGGACCGCGTCTCACCCCAGGTGATTCAAGTTGTTGAGCGCAGTCTCAAACATAAACTTTCCGGTGTATTATCGGCGGCTGATTTCCGTGCCACTGGTGGTGTCGACTTCCTGGTTAAGATGTTGAATCAAGTGGATCGTGATGTTCAAAAGCGTATTTTCGAAGCATTAACACCAAAAGACCCCAAACTTGGTGGATGAAATTCGGGCAAATCTATTTACATTCGACGATTTACTCAACCTGGATGATCGGACAATGCAGCGTATTTTGCGCGATATTAATCGACAAGAACTTTCAATGGCATTGAAGGGAGCACCCGAAAAACTGCGTGAACACATATATGGAAATATGTCTGAACGTGCCCGTGATACTTTGATAGAAGAAATCGAGATCTTAGGTCCTCAATTGGCAAAAGATGTCTATTCCATGCAGCGGAAAATTGTTGAACTCGTCAGAAGCCTGGAAGAAGAAGGTGAAATCGTAATTTCAACTGGCGCAGGATTTGAGGTTATTCAGTAAATCTGGATTCAAAAAATATGAGAAATGACTTTACGCAAATTGTGTTTGAAGAATTTACGACAAGAATCAGATATTATCCGGATTAGTCACGATATTTTGACATAAAGGATGAACAGTATGCCATTCCTAAAATTCAAAGGTAAAGCGCGAGAAAATCGTGAAGTAAATCGGCTTGATGGACATAGGATTTATACCGGAAGAATTGGTCGGGTGGATCACCATTGAGGAAATAACGCACCTATCCGACCCGTTGTAATCAAATCAGGGGTCAAAGAAAGATTTGATTCTAAATGGGAAGTTGAAGATATGGATGATGCAGAAGAGCAATATTGGATATCGTGTTTTCAGCCAAAAAGATGTGCCAATGGAGGAAGGTTATACCTCACCTTCCGAAGTCAGGCCTTGGTATATCGGAAGCAAAGGGAATTTCAAAAGAAATTATTGAGAACGCGAATAAGGAAGCTCAAAACATCTTAACAGGGCTAGTGAAGAAGTAAAAGCAATCAATGAAAAAGCATATCAGGAAGGATACCAAAATGGATTCGCACAAGTAAATTCAGAATTGGATATTCTAAGAAAAATTCAACAGGAAATGCACCAGGTAAATACTGAATTATTTAAATCGAGTGAGAAAAAGATCGTTGACCTGGTGAAATCAATTTCGGAAAAATTATTTATTAATGGATTAGCCCTGGATGAGAACCTATTAAAAGATATTGTTGGCAGAGCTGTAAATGAAGCTAGCCAATTAGGAAATCTTAAAGTGTATCTAAATCCGGATGATCTTAGATAAAGCTGCGAAAACTCTGGAGAGAATCGGAATTGAATTATAACGGACAGAAAATTCAGTTGGTATCCAATAATGAGATACTTACTAGGCGGCGTTTATATTGAAGGTGATTATGGATCAGTTGATGCCAGAATAGATACGCAGTTAAACGGTGTGATCGATGCACTGACCGAAATTCAAATCGATAATGCTGAGGATTAGACAAAATTGGCAATTATTGACCTTGACCATTATATGGATGAAATAAATAAGTTGAACCCCATTCGAACCTCTGGAAAAGTGGTTCAAGTTGTTGGTTTAACTGTTGAAGCCGTTGGTCTGGATTGTCAGATTGGGGAAGTATGTGAAATTCGATCACACAGCTCTTAACCTATTTTGGCCGAAGTTGTTGGTTTCAGGAATCGCGCCACCTTACTTATGCCTCTTGGCAAATATGGAAGGTATTCAACCAAATAGCAGCGTTTTCCCTGTTGGCACAGTATTCCAGGCACCGGTGGGTGAAAGATTACTGGGTAGAGTATTGGATGGTATCGGAAATCCAATGGATACCTTGGGAAAATTGGAAGATGCACCCAAACGCCCAATATTTAATTATGCTCCGCATCCAATGGAAAGAAAAGTAATCGCTGAACCATTGATCACAGGGGTAAGAGCTATTGACGGCCTCCTGACTTGCGGAAAAGGTCAGCGTATGGGGATTTTTGCAGGTAGCGGTGTTGGAAAAAGCACCTTGTTAGGCGCCATCGCTCGCAGCACCAGTTCAGATGTCAGTGTTATTGCCATGATCGGCGAACGTGGCAGGGAAGTTCGCGAATTCATTGAACGCGATCTTGGCCCCGAAGGTTTGAAACGCTCTGTTGTTGTTGTTTCCACCTCGGATAAACCTGCATTATTACGGTTAAAAGCAGCCTGGGTCGCTATGACAATTGCGGAATATTTCCGGGATAAAGGATTGGACGTAACGTTTTTGATGGATTCTGTGACTCGTTTTGCGATGGCACAGCGAGAAGTAGGTTTGGCCATTGGTGAACCTCCGGCCAGCCGGGGATATACACCTTCCGTTTTTGCCTTGTTACCCCAATTACTTGAACGAGCAGGAACTGGACGCGTGGGTTCCATTACGGGTTATTTTTCCGTTCTGGTGGAAGGGGATGACTTCAACGAACCGATTTGTGATGCTGTGCGCGGCATTTTGGATGGCCACATCATTCTTTCCCGCGAACTTGCCAGCAGAAATCATTACCCTGCGATTGATGTTTTAGGCAGTATCAGCCGGGTTATGCCTTCAATTGTCAGTAAAGATCATAAAGAAAAAGCTGCAGTGACTAGAAAATTATTGGCTACTTACGAAAAAGCCAGGGACCTTATTAATATTGGTGCATATGTAGGTGGAACGGATCCGGATATCGATGCATCCATTCGTGCTTTACCTGCATTAAATAATTTTTTACTGCAAGGACCAGAACATTGCGAGTTAGAAAAGACATATCAATTATTGGATGATGTAGTACTTACAGGAGAAAAACAAAATGGCTCCTAAATTCACTTTACAGGCAATATTGGATTATCACCACAGTCGGGTGGAACAGTATGAAATTGAATTAGGTAGTTTGAATCATCAAAAAGCAGAAATGGAAGAACTTATCAATTTGTTGCTTTATAAAAAAGATGAGTTTCTCGATGATTTAAAACAAATGCAAACCGGTCAATTGGATTTGCTTGGCATCAGACAGGTTCAATCAAATCTTGATGTCCTTGAAGCCACGATCGAAAAGCGTTTACAGGATTTGTATCAACTGGAAATCCTTGTAGAGGAAAAAAGAAAGGAATTACTTGCTGCCAAACAGGATGAAGCCGTGATGGATAAATTAAAAGAAAAAGAAATTCAAAAATATGATCTCAAAATTGAAGCTTTTGAAAAACGGCAGCAGGATGATATATATACAAGTAAAACGAATATGAAAATGCAAATGAGTAAGGCCAGCCTGGAAAGTGGAGGCTATTAATTATGCTTGAATCAATGGTTAATACACAAATTCAAATGACGATTTATAACTTGCTCCAGTCCTTAATGGAAAGAGCTCAATCTGCAACACAGACATCTGAGCAGACAGATCAATTCACTGGGGATTATCAGGGCTATAAAGAGAGTGCCTTCGCAAAGATTATCGAATCTGTCTCTTCCAAATATGGAGTTGATCCTTCCCTGGTGGGCGCGCTAATTAAAAATGAGTCAAATTTTAATGAAGATGCAGAATCCTATGCCGGAGCGCAAGGTTTAATGCAATTAATGCCCGGCACAGCTAGTAGTTTAGGGGTTTCAAATTCATTTGATCCTAAAGAAAATATTGAAGGAGGTGTCAAGTATCTTAGTAATTTATTGGATATGTACAATGGCGATGTATCGTTAGCACTTGCAGCCTATAATGCAGGGCCCGGAGCGGTGAATAAGTATCAAGGAATTCCACCGTATCAGGAAACGCAGACTTATGTTGATCGCGTACTCTCAACATATTCTTCATATTCTTCCGGGTTGATTAACGAAAGGATATAACATGAAAAGTCTAACTAATGATTCAGCGATAACTTCTGCGCAGAGGGCTTTAAATGGGCTCTCTTATCGAAAGGATTTAATTTCGCAAAATATCGCAAATATTGATACCCCAGGATATTTAGCCAAGGAGGTGAATTTCGAGGAAACCTTGAAACGTGTCATGGATGGTAGTCCAGCTCTTATTCAAAATAAAACCAGACCAAGTCACATGTCTATTGATGATACATCCAGTTCTGACTTTTACGCGGTGAAGAATCGCCCCGGTGGAAGTTTGCGAAATGATGGAAATGATGTAGACATGGACCAGGAATTGATTGATATGAGTGAAACAGAGTTGAAATATCAAACATTGACTGCCGTCGTATCAAAAAAATTAGCGCTATTGAAATCAATAGCATCTGAGAGGTAATCATGGAACAGATGAATACTATGCTCGCAGTACCAACCGTGAGCATTAGCAACCCTGTTTCGACAACTAAAAATGTATTGCCTGAAAACCAGGAAAGTTTCGCCAGTATGTATGAGAGGAATATCTCCGATTCCGAAGCTTCAACAGTACCGACTAAAGATACACAGGTGAAAGAGAATTCAAAATCCCAACCTGAATCCAAGTCGGAAGAGGAATCAAAACTCTCGAATGAGACTAAAACAGAGTCTGGTGAAGCCAATAAGGTTGCTGAGGTCATTGAACCCAGTATTCCCACTGGTATGGTTTGGCAATCGGTCCTTGAGGTGATTCCAATGACCACCGAAATTATTCAGGTGGAATCAGGGATACCAACAGAGGGTTTGGATATTGCTGTCGAAAACAGTAATTTATTAAGTGGCACTACACCCAATTTGCCTGAAGTGAATCAGATGGCAGATCAACAAGTGGTGAGTTCGACTATTTCTGAAGTATCAGATGATTTGGCTACATCATTGCCTTCTACAACAGCATCAACACAAAATGCCGCTTCTTCCAGTGCAAAACCGGTGGAATATGAAAACAAAGCAGTATATGTGGAAAATGAAAAAGCAGAGCCTACCGATGTAAAACAAACTATCACCACGGTTGTTCAGGAAATTGACAACAAGGTACAGTCTGTAAAAACTACTGTTGAACCAGTGACAGTAATAAAAAATACAGAAACAAGCATTCCTTTAAGTACCAAAGCGAGTGTACTGGAACAAATTCAACAAACGCTTGGCAAAGTGATAAAAAGTAACGACAATGAAATCCGTCTGCAGTTGACTCCGGAAAATCTTGGGGTGCTCAATATTCGTATTATTGCGGGTAAAGAAGGCACTCAGGTTTTATTTAAAACGGATAATTTGCAGTCCAGCCAGCTTATTTCTGGTCAAGTTGATACCTTAAAAGCCATGTTGGCAGATGCAGGTATAAAAGTAGATCAGGTACTGGTCAGTGATTTTAGCTTTTCGCAGCAAGGTTTTGCTAATAAAGAACAATCGAATAATCAAAATTCTCAATATTATGGCAAGAATAATTTGCCGGCAGCGGATCAATCGGAGCAGTGGGAAAATCCTTATCAACTTTCCCAAAGCATTGTCGGTTTGAATTATCTCGCCTAAAGGAGATTGGAATGGCAAATGTAGTAAATACAGATTTTTACAACAAATATAGTATAGATTCCACCTCTGCCACGTCGACAACACCAAAAACGTCGTCGAATAAAGTAGAAGATACTTTCATGGAATTATTGCTGGCTGAGTTGCGGAATCAAAATCCTATGGAACCAATGGATAGTTCTCAAATGGTTACTCAGATGGCCCAAATGAATTCCTTGCAGGAGTTACAAAAAATTACTGCATCCTTGAAAGATGTTAACCAATCAAATCAATTCCTGACGGCAAGTTCCTTGATCGGCAAACAGGTATCCTATGTTTCAGATGATTTTATCAATCAAGGTTTGGTATCAGCCTTCAGCATTGACAACAATGTGATCAGCTTACTGGTTAATGACCAGGCAATTTCATTGGAAGATGTGATTGCAGTTGCTGGAACGGATGGAGAATAAGATGAGTGATCTCAGCCAAATCAATGGTTTAGGATCGATTAAATCCAATACTCCCGTCTCGAATTCCAATAAAGACGTTGCCAGTGAGGTCGCATTTTCAGATTTATTGAAAGCTGCCAATCAGTTAACGTTTTCCACTCATGCGCAAAAGAGATTGGATAAAAGAGAGATTCAGCTTGGTGATAATGAGATGGAACGTTTGAATGCCGCTGTGGATAAAGCAGAATCAAAAGGTGCAAAAGAATCCCTGATTCTGATGGATCAATTGGCATTTATTGTAAATGTTCCTGACCGAAAAGTTGTCACGACAATCAATATGAATCAGCGCAGTGAAGGTGTTTTTACCCAAATAGACAGCGTGGTAATAGCCCAAACTGAACGCAGTGCATAAATAAACAAAAAACACAGGCCGGCCCTCTCGGAGGAAGCCTGAACTATTTCAACCGGAGGAAATTATGATACGCTCAATGTTTACCGCAATTAATGGTTTGTTCGCTCAACAAAACTATATGGATGTCATCGCGGATAACCTTGCCAATGTAAATACACAAGGCTTCAAATCCAGTGGTGTGACGTTTAAAGATCAATTTGCTCAGCTCGTTCAATCAGGTGCAGCTCCTGCAACCGGTTTGGGCGGTAAAAACCCAATTCAAATCGGTTTGGGTACCAATATCGGCTCTGTCTCACAGTCCTTTACTCAGGGTGCATTACAAAGCACAGGGCGTGATCTGGACTTGGCGATTCAAGGCGATGGTTTCTTCGTTTACCGTAAAGACACTACCCAGTATTACTCCAGAGATGGATCCATCGGTATTGATGCGGATGGTTATCTCGTCAATGTTAGTACTGGGGATCAAATTATGGGCTGGCAAGCCGATGGAACTGGTGCAATCGATACCGGTGCTCCTTTGGAAGGTATTGCAATTCCCATTGATGCGACGGTTGCTCGTGAGACATCCATTGCCAATATGTTGGGCAACCTTGATGCAAAAACTGCCATTGGCGGAACATACAATGTAACCGTAGGCGCATACGACTCATTAGGTGTAATTCGTAGCGTTACCCTGGTCTTTGAAAAAACAGGCAATAATACCTGGGATTGGGATGCGCAAGGTGATGTGGTTCCGACTGGAACATTATCCGGGACGGTAACATTCAATAATGAAGGCCAATTTGTAAATCCGGATCTGCCATTAGATTACAGCCCAACGCCTGTAAGTATTGCAGGAAGTCCCGGCTCACAGAATTTTGATGTTTCCATTGATTTATCAGGTTTGACCATGCTCTCCGCAACTAACACTGCTACCATGGGTAGTCAGGATGGTCTGGCAGCCGGTAGTTTGACAGGATTCAATGTGAGCGCTTCCACTGGTGAAATTTATGGCGTTTACTCCAATGGTGAGCAGCGCGCTCTAGGACAATTGGCTGCGGCTTTGTTTGTTAACCCAGCAGGTTTAATTCGTCAGGGTGACAACCGTTATACTGTGGGTTTAAACTCAGGTGAAGCGCGTATCAGTGGTGCAGGTTCAGGAGGTCGCGGTACCATTGCCTCAGGTTATACCGAAGGTTCTAATGTCGATATGAGCCGCGAATTCGCCAATATGATTATGGCACAGCGTGGTTTCCAGGCGAACTCTCGTGTAATCACGACATCAGATGAAATGCTACAAGAATTGGTCAATATCAAAAGATAGGCCTAAAGGATTTATTTGATGAATGTCGGCGGATTGACTCCAATTCATTTAATAGAACGACCAGGCGGCAATGAAGTTCAACTGCGCACGAATCAACGCGTTACAGCAGAAATATTGAACGTCAGTGGTGATCAGGTTGATCTAATGATACGTGGAGTGCGGGTGGTAGGTAAACTCATCTCCCAGGAGCAGTCCGCCGAATTAGCAGGTAGACAAACTGCACAATTTGTCGTCAAGGGAATGGTCAATGGAGAACTCCAACTCCAGCTATTAGGAGAGTTGCAGGCTTCAGCGCCATCGGTTCAAGACGGACAATGGCTAACCTTATCAAAAAATTTATTACATTTAATTGATTTACCGGCAGATTCCGAGAACATTCTCCTTGCAAAAGCCTTATTGAAAAATAATTTGCCCGTAACACAAAATCTGATGGAAGAGTTAAAAACTGTCTCTTCAATCATTGGGTCAATGGGGAGAAACCGAAGCTGACATGGCAGCCGCCTTGAAAGCCGGCGGCTTTCCCATTTCCAATGGAACATTGGAGCTTGCTGTACAAAAGCTGCCTAATTTCAACGGAAATATCCAGGATTTGCAAAATGCACTCCAAACCATCTTAAATAAAGAGACTACACCGGAAGTACGACAGTTAATTCAGTCCGGTCTTCAGTTATTACAGGATTTGCGGATAGATCTGAGCGCGTCTCCGGAAAAAATGGCAGAACAAATTAAAACGGTGATTTCATTCTTTGGCAAATCAATCGAGTCGAATCTTGCCAATCTTTTAGATGGAAAAACCGGACAACCGCTATTGACTACAGAGGACGGCAAATTAAATCTCCTGATTAGCATGCGGGGTTTCTTTGCCGATCGCAATGATACTGCCACAGTGAAACTGTTTGACACATTAATTAATTCCATGCGCCAGATGCAGTTCCTAAATACGGCCCAAATTACAGACCCCATGGATCCTCCCTGGTTAATTGTAAATCTACCGATTAACGCAGGGGCTCTTCAGCAACCTCAAAATAAAAACATGAACGATCCAACGCCTGCAAATATTAAAATCTCTTATCAGAGCGGCAAAAAAGATAAGAAAATTGATCCTCAGGATACAAGATTGATACTGGCTTTTGATTTGGATGCTAACAGCCAGATCAAGATAGATATTTCCATGCTTGGCAAGAAAATGGGTGCCTGGATGACTGTCAGTTCAGAAGAATGGAAATCCATGGTTGAAGAGGAAGCTCCGAGTTTTGAAGCTGCTATGGAAGTCCTTGGATATGCTGTTCAATTCACAAAATGCAGTGTTAGCAGGGATGTTTCGATGGCAGAACATAATCTTGAATTGGACAGAGCTGTTTCGAAAGAAAAAGTAGATTTACAAGTGTAAAAATGGAAAATGAAAACGTAATAAAATCCGATGAAAGTAATATTTTTGAGCGCAAAACGGCTGTTGCCATCACCTATAGCCAAGAAGAAACCGCGCCTCGGGTTGTTGCCAAAGGGAAAGGCGAGATTGCAGAGCGAATCATCTCGATTGCTCTTGAAAACAAAATTCCAATCCAGGAAGACAAAGTCCTTGCTAATGCCTTATCCCAGGTGGATCTTGAAGAAGCAATTCCTCCTGAATTATATAGTGTAGTTGCCGAGATTCTGGCATTTGTTTATCGTTTACGTTTGAAAAATAAGAGTTTAAGTTAAGAAGGTGTCGCATGACATTATCCATGAACCAAAATATTATTGTTAATTCCACCCCTACAATTGGGAATTATGCTGCTACAAATCGAACGGAAGCTGGTGCCGATTTTAATTCATTATTGCAGATGTTATTATCCACCACCTTGAATTCAATGAACAATTCAGAATCCGGAAGTAGTATGCAAAATTTACTCCTTTCGTTAGCACCATACTTCCAAAATCTATCTACTCTTACTTCCGGCGTAAAAGCACCCACAGGCCTGCCTGTCCATGGAGCATTAACCCAGGAGTACCAAGCTGGTCATCAAGGATTGGATTTTGGGATTGAGGTTGGTACAAATGTAAAATCTACCATGTCTGGTGTGGTAAAGTACGCTGGATGGAATGATGAAGGGTATGGCAACCTGGTAATCATCGATAATGGTGGCTATCAAACCTATTATGGTCACTTGTCCTCAATCCCGGTACAAGTTGGTGATGTAATAAATGCAGGAGATGTGATTGGGGCTTCAGGAAATACAGGAAACTCCACTGGTCCACATCTGCATTATGAAATCAGAAGTGATGGAAAACCAATCAATCCTACAAGTTACGCATTCGGTAAAATGGCAGAGTATAGGGTGTAGGATGATTAAATATGTTCATTCATAATTTGCGTAATTTTTATGAATGATTTATTTTTAATTCGTGCATTTTCAGCTAGGATGAATGTAGGTTTAAATATAAAAGGCAAGGACGAACTATGGCACTTCAATTTGACATTTCTGATGATGAACTTCCTGTTTTTCTGGCTGAGTCAGAGGAACAATTTCAATTACTTGATGAAGGATTAATGGAACTGGAAAGAAGTGGCGAAAATGAAGAATTAGTCCAGAGATTGTTCAGAGCAGCGCACACCCTTAAGGGTATGGCCGGAATGATAGGTCATAAAAGGATGGTTGCTGTAACTCATGCCATGGAAACCGCATTGGATGGGCTGCGTAAGGGAAAGTACGGTGTTTCCAATGAACTTATTGATCCTTGTTTCATTGCAGTTGATGGTTTACGCGTATTGTTCAATGAAGTTGTAACAAGTGAAGAAAGCGATATTAATATACAGACCATTCTCGAAGGTTTTGAGATATTTGGTGTGGAAACGGAACGCGGCAGCGCTCCAGCAAAGGATAGTGCCGCTGATGTGGCAACAAATGCAAATGTCAACGCGGTGCCTGTAAAAGAGATTGGGGATCGTTCTCAATACGAAATCACCGTGCATATCAGTAAAAAAACCATCGCTTCTGCTGCCAGAGCCTTTCAGGTTGTAATGGCTTTACAGGAAATTGGTGAAGTCATAGAACTTGTGCCTGGGATGGATATTATTGAGACTGCGAAACCCGTCGACGTTCTGGTTGCAATTATTTATTCCATAGAAAACGAAGAGATAATCCGGGAAAAAGTAAATTTTGTTGATGAATTGGATACCATCCAAATCATCAATCTGCAAAAATCGAAAATCAACACCCCTGTAATAAAAAGTGTTGAAGAAAAAACTGTAACTGAAAGTATTGAAAAGCAGGCCGTGGAACGCTCCGTGCCAACCGCCGCAAAACAGGGTGTGGAAAAAACAGTTCGTACAAGTGTGGAAAGACTTGACCGATTAATGAACCTGGTTGGTGAGTTAATTACCGATCGAAACCGATTGTATCAATTAAGATCTATTTATGAACATATTGATGTGGGTGAGAATAAAGCCGATGTATTATCGGAAACCATCAGTCATGTAGGACGCATTACGGATCAATTACAAAAAGAAGTAATGAGTATTCGAATGCTTCCTGTATCCAATGTGTTTAATAAATTTCCCCGTATGGTCAGGGACTTGGCTGCCAAATTTAATAAAAAAGTGGATTTGATCATTGAAGGTGAAGATACGGAGCTCGATCGGTCGGTGATTGAAGAAATTAATGATCCATTGATCCACCTGATTCGTAATTCTCTTGATCATGGAATTGAGCCTGTTGACATCAGAAAACAAATTGGGAAACCGGAAGTTGGAAAAGTCTATCTAACAGCCAGGCATGAGCAAGGAAGAATTCTGTTGTCCGTTGAAGATGATGGACGCGGTATTGACCCGGTAAAAATCAAGGCTTCTGCTTTGCGGAAAGGGATTATCAGCCAAAATGAACATGACACGATGTCAGAGGATGAAGCAATCAATCTTATTTTTTCATCTGGCTTATCTACTGCAAATCAAGTAAGCGATGTTTCTGGCCGCGGTGTGGGCATGGATATAGTTCGGAACAATATTCAAAAATTATCAGGCTCAATACAGGTTGAAACCAGAAGTGGAAAGGGTAGTAAATTTGAAATTATCTTACCCCTCACTTTGGCTATTGTCCCAACATTATTGGTTCAAGTGTTGAAACAAATCTTTGCCATTCCATTGGCTTCGGTAATGGAAACGATAAAAATTACCCGCGCCGATATAAAAACTGTTAATAACAATCCGGTATTTGTTTTGCGCGACAAAGTTTTGCCTTTAGTTAGTCTAACCCGTGTTTTTAATATCGAAACAGATTCAAGTGAACGGGATGAATGGTATGTTGTAGTTGTTGTTTCCGGCCGCACGCAGATTGGGTTAATGGTTGATACGCTGCTGGGACAAGAAGAGGTCGTGGTCAAATCCCTGGGCCCGCTGTTTGGAGAAGTTCAAGGTGTCGCCAGCGCTGCCATTCTTGGGGATGGAAAAGTAATCTTGATCATGGATGTGCAGGATGTTGTTAAATTATCAATGTTATCAAATGAGATGATCAAAAACTAAGGACATTAAAATGTCAGAAGAAATTAGTACAGGTATTAATAAAGTAATCATTCAACAAATGCAATTCATTGTTGAAAAAGGTTTCGCCAATGCCGCGAAAGGTTTTTCGCAGATGGTCGGCTTGGAATTAACGGTTGATAATCCTGAAGTAAAAGCAGTGCCGCTGAATGATATTCCCATGCTTTTAGGTGGCCCAGAAAACGATGCTGTCGGCATATACCTAAAAATTGAAGGGGATATTGGCGGCCAAATTATGTTGATTTTGCCATTGGCCAGAGCCATGAGTATCTGCGATATGCTCCTGGAAGAACCCGAAGGAACCACCCAGGAACTGGGTTCCATGGAAAGATCCGCTTTGGCTGAAGTCGGAAATTTAACCGGGACATTCTTTTTAAATGCAATCGCAGAATCAACCGGTTTATCGTTACGTCCGACACCTCCGGCAGTAATGGTGGATATGATCGGGGCAATTTTGAGTGTTGTTATTGCAACCATGAATGAGGTTAATGATAATGTGTTAATGTTCCAGGCTACTTATAAACTTAAGAATCGGAAAATTGATGCAAATTTTTGGATTGTTCCCGATGCACTAAGTTTAGAACGGTTAGTCAAGGACAGTTAACTCATGCAAAATAATATTGCTGTCGGTCTTGGAGAAATTAAAATAAGCGATGATCCAGACACCGTTCTCGTAGCGTTTGGCTTGGGCTCATGTGTTGGTATAGGATTTTACGATCCAGTAAAAGGGATAGGTGGAATGCTGCACGCAGTGTTGCCGCTTTCTACATCTGGACGGGATGATTCACCGGCAAAATACGTTGATACGGGCATTGCGTTATTGATGAAACAATTAGTGGAAAAAGGTTTAGTAGTAAACCGCAGTAAGCTTTACGTAATAGGCGGTGCTAATATCCTTATTTCCAATAATGATTCCACACCATTTGATATTGGCACAAGGAATATAAAATCGGCTGAAGAGGTGTTAGAAAAATTAAAATTAAAACCAAATGCGAAAGATACAGGCGGTCATAACGGAAGAACCTTTCGTTTATACATTGGGGAAGGTCGAGCGACCATCCGCACGATGGGAGAAAAGGAAAAAGATATTTAGATATCAAGGAGAATTTGATATGGCAAAAATACTGATTGTTGATGATGCAGAATTTTTAAGAATGAGAATTTCAAAAATGTTACGCGCAGACGGTCACGATGTACTTGAAGCAGAAAATGGTTTACGCGCCGTGGAAAAATACCAGGCAGAAAAACCCGATATTGTTTTGATGGACATCACGATGCCTGAAATGGATGGTTTGACCGCTCTCAAAGAAATCAGGGCTCTTAGCGCAAACACAGCTTCTGTTGTTATGCTAACCGCTCTTGGCCAGGAATCAGTGGTACTGGACGCTATTAAATCCGGTGCAAAGGATTTTATTGTTAAACCGTTTGAACGCGAACGTGTATTAAATGCAATAGCTAAATTATTACCGAAAGGTTAATATGAATGCTCCATTGAATGTGGAGAGCCAAATTCGTGTAATGGTGGTGGATGATTCTGCCTTCATGCGTTTTACAATTGTAAAGCGAATTTCGGCTTCTCCAAGAATTATTGTGGTTGGTACGGCAAAGGACGGTGTTGAAGCCTTGGAACTTATTCCCAGGTTAAATCCGGATGTTGTTACCCTGGACGTGGAAATGCCGCGCATGGATGGACTGACTACATTAAAAAGGATAATGGAGCTATATCCACGTCCTGTAATTATGCTAAGTAGTTTGACAAAAGAAGGCACCCTGGAGACTGTACAGGCATTAACCTACGGTGCAGTAGATTTTATCGCCAAACCCGATATGAAAGCGAATATGGCAGCCATTCTGGAAAATGTCGAGGAAAAAATAATTTTGGCTGCAAAAGCCAAGGTTTGGGCTATCCGCAAACCCAAATTGCACCCAAGTGCCAACCTTAATCCAGAGGAATATGCCGAGCTAAAGAAAACCGGGCATGAGTTACGGGTGATAAACGAAAAAGACCGGATTATTGTTATCGGATCATCCACTGGCGGACCACGCGCATTAAATACTCTGATCCCGGAATTACCGCGTTATCCTGAAGCAGCATATGTTGTTGTGCAGCATATGCCCGTCGGGTTCACTCGTTCCTTGGCAGATCGATTAAATTTGAATTCGGAATTATTTGTGAAAGAAGCTGAACCCGGGGACCAACTAAAAGTTGGGCAGGTGTTACTTGCTCCTGGCGGATTCCACATGTTGTTTGGCGCAGATGGACATGTGAGCTTGAATCAGAATCCTCCGATGCATGGCGTAAGACCCGCTGTTGATGTTACTCTGCTTTCTATTGCGCAATACTTCGGTAAAAGAATTATCAGTGTGACGTTAACAGGGATGGGGAACGATGGAACCACCGGGGCAACCCTGGTCCATTCATCCGGCGGTCAGGTTATTGCAGAAGCAGAGGAAAGCTGCGTAGTTTGGGGAATGCCTAGAAGTGTAATTGAAGCAGGCGTTGCTGACAAAGTTCTGCCATTGAATTCGATCGCTGAAGAAATTATCAAGATGATTAAGGGAAATACTTAATGGATGACTCTGTTTATGAAAAAATTAAAGTCCAAGTAAACAAGATTTTATCCATTGATCTTGAATCTTATAAAGAAGAACAGATGAAACGGCGTCTTGGTTCCTGGTTAACCAGATGCGGTTACGAAGACTGGGATCTTTATTTTAAGTTTATAGGAAGCTCACCGGAAGATCTGTTAAAGTTCAGAAACTTTTTGACCATTAATGTGACGGAATTTTTTAGGGATCGTGAAAGATGGACTCAAATTGAAGAAAAAATCATCCCTTTACTTTTACAAGCCAAAAATAAATCCGGTCTAAATAATGAAGGTCTTCGTATTTGGAGTGCAGGTTGTTCAACGGGTGCCGAACCATATACCCTGGCAATTATATTAAATGAATTAGCTCCGAATAAACCACACTATATTCTGGGGACTGATTTGGATAAGGGCGCTCTGGAACGTGCCAGGGCAGGCGGCCCCTATCATATAGATGAGGTAAAAAATGCCTCGTCCGAGCGGCAAAAAAAGTATTTTGAGATAGAGAAAGATAAAGCCTATTTCAGGAGCTCGATCCTAAAATCTGTGGTTTTCAAAGAGCAAAATCTGATTACAGATCAATATGAGAAAGAATTTGATTTAATTGTTTGCCGAAATGTGGTGATTTATTTTAAAAATGATGCAAAAAATGAAATTTACAAAAAGTTTCATGGGGCTTTACGGAAATCCGGTATTTTATTTATCGGAGGTACAGAAATTATTCCACGCCCAAATGAATTTGGTTATAAAAGTTTTGGAGTCTCTTGTTATATCAAAGAATGAGGAATCATAGTTCCAGGAAGGGTAAGTAAAGATGCTAAATGTAAAATTTTTGAATCCGTTTATTGATGCTGCTGTGGAAGTGTTGAAAGTTGAAACAGAACTTGATATCATCCGTGGTAATTTATGTTTGGAAAAAACTGCTCTTACTGCTACTGATGTTACCGTTCTGTTGACCTTGGTAGGTAAAGTTCAGGGTGTTGTCATGTATGGCTTTTCAAACAATTTATGTTTGGAATTGGTCTCCAGAATGATGGGACAAAAATGCACAGAATTTGATAATTTAGCTCAAAGTGGTATTGCTGAACTTGGTAATGTAATTACCGGTAGAGCCACGATTAAATTAGAAGAAGCAGGCTACAAATCCATGATTTCTCCGCCAACAATGATTACTGGTATGGGAGTCAAAATTTCCACGTTGGATTTTTCACGTATTGTTGTGCCATTGGATACGGGACAGGGTGAGATATTGATTCATTTAGCGTTAAGAGAAAGTCCTCCAGGGAATCAAGACAGAAACTTTGTTCCTATTAATGTGAAATGAAATTTACGGGTAAAGGATAAACCATGAATATAAAAACTTTATTACCGTTTATTGAAGCTGCTGTGGAAGTTATGAAAGCAGATGCTGGAATTGTTATGCAAAGGGGTGATTTGCAAGTAGCAACAACTCCATACCTGACGAATGACGTTACAGTAATTATCAGTATGGTTGGCGGAGTCGTTGGTACGGTGCTTTATGGAATGGATGAACAAACTGCTCTGAATATCAGTTCCACGATTCTTGGTGAGACATTAACGGAATTTGATAGTCTGGCACAAAGTGGCGTGGCGGAATTGGGTAATGTCATCACCGGAAGGGCCAGTGTAAAACTTTCCCGCTCAGGATATGAAACAACCATCTCTCCACCAACTTTATTGTTAGGTCGGGGAGCAAAAATTTCAACACTTGACTTACCCAGATTGATTGTGCCGCTCATTGGCTCGGTAGGTGAAATTAATACTCATTTGGCGATTAAAGAAGATTTTTCGGGGCGCAGTTTTTCCACACCGGATATTCAAATTCCCGATGCTCCGGATCTATTGTAGAAGGAAAATAGTCTGGACCTTGGGTTGAAATGAAATAATACTCTTGCCAATGATTATAAAAACATATTTTTTGCTTCTTCCAGACAATCTTTAGACCCGGCAATCGTAATGGAATCGCCATGCAGGATCTGAGTACCGCCGTGGGGCAGTATCAATTCCCCATCTCGACGAAGGGAGTAAATTAAAACATCACCAGGCAAATGAATTGTTCGCAGTTTTTTTCCAAATAACGCCTGGTTCTGGAGAATGACCTCTGAAATATCTTTTTCGGAATTGGAATCTGTAAATAACTCATAGGTGATTGGATTTCGTACCATCGCTGCAATCAGGGCTGGCGTATCCATGATCCAGGAAAAGGTTTTTATACCTAATATATTGAATTGATAGACATCATTCGGATTATCAACTAAAACCAGGATATCAACATCCTGGTTTATTGATTTAATATGCCTGGTTAATTCCAGGCTGTTATCTATATTTGTTAAAGTGGATATCACAGAAGATGAGGCGGAAATCAGATTGTTTATCTCTTCTGAGTTAAAAAAATCTTTAAGTATTCTGAAAACTGGAATATTTTGATTTTGTAAATAAGAGATATTATCTTTTGCGTCCGCAAGAATCGCAACAGTCTCTTTATGAGAGATCAATTGCTTGGCTATATCCTGACCCAATGTTCCAGCCCCAATTACGAGATATCTTTTCTGAGCCACTGTTGTACTGGTTGGGACAAATATATTGAATAACGGGGGAAAAATCATCACGGAAAATACTGCGATCAAGATAATTATCGATTGAATTTCAACGGAGATTATCTGCAAATTCACGCCAATGGCTACTGCGGCGATGATTAACGATAAGCGGGAAGATAATAATAAACCAGCAGCAAGGGTTTCTTTCCAGGTATAGGCAAATTTAAATAACAAGCTGGGTACTACTTTTACCAGTATGGTTGAGAGAAGATAGGATGGGTACGATTATTCCGATGTTTGAGGAAGACAAGATGGCTGGAATATTGATCTCGACGCCAACTTTGATGAAAAATATTGGAATTAAGAAACCGTAACCAATTGTTTCGAGTTGATTTGCCACATGTCCATCTGCTGGCGTGGAAATTAAACGAATGATGATCCCGGCTAAAAAAGCGCCAAGAATTATTTCAGAACCGATTAATTCTGAAAGCACAACCAAAATCAGCATGATGGAAATTGCAAAGCGAACCTTGATCTGGGTGGTTGTATGGCTTAATTCCTCAATGGCTCTTCGAATGGGTTTTATCCGATTAAAAAATAGAATGCCGCCTTTATAGAGGAAAAAGAAAGCAACAAAAAGAAGCCCGATAAGTAGAATTTCAACGGACAAACCTCTGGATAATATTGCCACCAGAACCGTAATGAGCAACATGGTGGCAAAATCCGCAAAGAAGGCGGCAGATAATACTGTTTGTCCAAACTTTGATTGAATAATATTTTTTTCTTTAAGAACGGGAACCACGATGCCCAATGATGTTGTGGATAAGATCAAGGACATCATCCAAGCGTTTTTAATCAAATCATTGGTATAAAGCAAAAAACTAATTCCAAAGGATAAGACAAGCGTAATGACAAAATGCCATCTGGCAAGATTGATCGGATTTTTTAAATAGCTATTCTTGTTCCCGAATGATGGTGAAATGCTCAGTACAGATAAATCAATTTCCATTCCAGCCAGAAACATAAGGAATACAAGACCAAATTCTGCTAAAAATTTAATAAGCAGGTCATTTCCATCAACCCAGTGGAATCCACTTTCTCCAATAATCAAACCGGCTATGATTTCACCGACAACAATGGGTATATTCATTTGTTTGAAGCGGTTTAATACCAATGGCATTGTTGCTGCCAAAACCATCACGATCAATAGTGCCTGATAAGAAATATTCACTTCCATTGGGCATCCTTTTTTCGATAGTAGTCATGGAAAGTTGACACCACTAAAAGTCAGTTTTAAAGATATCAATTTTGACAGATTATTATTCTTTTTGGTAATTCGGTGCTTCACGGGTGATGAACACATTATGCGGATGGCTTTCAATCAAGCCAGCATTCGTAATTCGTGTAAAGCTTGTGCTTGTTCTCAAATTTTCTATGGATCCGGCGCCAGCGTATCCCATGCCTGAACGCAAACCACCAATCAACTGATAAATAAAATCAGATAATCTGCCTTTGTAGGGGACTATGCCTTCAACACCTTCAGGAACTAATTTCTTACTGTGCAGATCTGCCCTGTACCGTAGCGATCTTTTCCGTACCCCTGCATGGCAGCCAGGGAACCCATGCCACGATATTCTTTGTATCTCGGCCCTTCATAAATAACGACTTCCTGCCAGGCGATTCTTCCAAACCAGCCAACATACTACCCAGCATAACCGCTTTTGCACCAGCGGCAATGGCTTTGACGATATCACCACTATACTTTATGCCACCATCTGCTATGACTGGAACATTGTATGTCTCTGGCCGCTTGAACACAATGATAAATTGCTGAAAGCTGTGCCATACCAGCTCCAGCAATAATGCGGGTAGTACAGATAGATCCTGCGCCAACACCAACTTTAATGACATCCGCACCGGCTTTGATTAAATCAGCGGTGCCATCAGCCGTAACAACATTTCCCGCCATAATGGGTAATTCAGGGAATAGCTTCTTAATTCGTTTGAATTGTCTGTATCACGCCCTTGGAATGTCCATGAGCTGTATCAATCACGACCAGATCCAAGCCCTTTTTTGACCATTAATGCAATTCGTTCTTCTACATCCGCACCAACACCAACGGCAGCGCCGACCAGCAATCTGCCGCGACTATCTTTCGCTGCATTGGGATACATTATTCGTTTTTGAATATCTTTAACGGTAATTAATCCTTTCAGGATATCCGTTTTCATCGACGAGGGGCAATTTTTCGATGCGGTGTTTTTGAAGGATTTTTTTTGCTTCGTCCAAACTGGTTCCGACAGGCGCAGTGACCAATTTTTCCGAGGTCATAAAACGACTGACAAGTTCGGAATTATCCAGGTCTTCCGCAAAACGCATATCTCGATTGGTAAGGATTCCAACCAGACGATTGCTGCCTTCTTCCACAATGGGTACGCCGCTGATATGGAAATGCGCTGTTAAGTTTCTTGGCTTCCTCCAATGTAGCGGTTGGGGGCAAAGTAATCGGATCCGTGATCATACCGGCTTCTGAACGTTTTACCTGATCCACTTGTTTTGCCTGCTCATCGGGAGACATGTTCCGATGAAGAATGCCGATTCCGCCTTCTCTAGCCAGGGCAATCGCCAGACAACCTTCACTCACTGTATCCATGGCCGCCGAAAGAATTGGAATATTAAGAGCTAAATTTTCGCATAGCTGTACACTAATGGATACATCCGTGGGCAGTACTTCACTGTACCCGGGCACGATCAAAACATCGTCAAAAGTGAGTCCATCGCTGGGAATAAAAACGTTTTTATTTAACATAAGTCCTCGATATTAATGTTTGAAATGCCTGACGCCAGTCAATACCATCACCATATTGTGTTGATCAGCAAAGTCAATGGAATCCTGGTCTCTTTTTGAACCGCCGGGATGTATGATGGCAGTTATACCATACTGTGCAGCTGCTTCGACGGAATCCGGGAAAGGAAAAAATGCATCGGACGCCATGACAGCACCCCTGGATTTTTCACCGGCACGATTTGCTGCAATATGGACACAATCCACGCGATTTGGTTGTCCGCCGCCAATACCAACTGTGGCGTTACCCGATGCAAAAACAATGGCGTTGGATTTTACATGCTGGCAAGCCTTCCAGGCGAAGCGCAATGATTTCATTTCATCTTCACTGGGTTGTCGCCTGGAGACAACTTTCCAAGCTTCGGGTGAAGGATCGCCTCGATCAATTGTTTGAACGAGGAGACCTTGATTAACCGAACGATACTCAACACTTGGTGTCACCTGAAGATTGGGCATCAAGATTAGTCGGCAATTCTTTTTATTTGCGTATAGCCATAACGCCTCTTCTGAAAATCCAGGAGCAATAATGCATTCTACAAATAATTCACTCATTGCTTTGGCAGTCTCTCCATCCAGCGTCTTATTGGATGCGATCACGCTGCCAAATGCCGATACGGGATCAGAGGCCAAGGCATTCTGATAGGCGTCGGCTAGATTTTCTGCTGATGAGATCCCACAGGGGGATAAGATGCTTAACAATCACAATTGTCGGCTCGGTGAAGGAAACAACTGCACGCCAGGCAGCATCCAGATCCAAGTAGTTGTTGTAGGAAAGTTCTTTGCCCTGTAAAAATTTGCCGCCCAGGGGTCCACTGGTTGACTGATACGTCAAATAAGAGGCCTCTTGATGTGGATTTTCGCCATAACGCAAGGTGGATTGCTTATGCAGCGCCAGGGATGTAAATTCTCCCTTTGATAAATATCTGGCAATAGCCGAATCGTATTGGGCTGTGTGTTTGAATGCTTTGACGGCGTAAGCGTAGCGATCCTCAATACTCAATGAATTACTGCTGATTTTCTCAAGGAAACTGTCATAATCATTGGCATCACATAAAACACTGACCCGTTGATAATTCTTGGCTGCGGCACGTAACAAGGTGACACCGCCTATATCAATATTTTCTATAGCATCTTCAAGTGATACATCGTTTTTTCGAATGGTTTCCTGGAAGGGATATAAATTACATACCACCAAATCAATGTAATCCATACCCTGGGCATCCAGATCCGCTTTGTGAGCGGGTGTGTTCTGAGCCAGAATTCCGCCATGGATAAATGGATGAAGCGTTTTCACCCGGCCGCCCAGGATTTCCGGTGAACCGGTGTATTTGGATATTTCAAGTACCGGGATACCCGCATCCGCCAGAAGTTTTGCTGTACCACCTGAGGCGAGGAGTTCCCAACTTAATTCCGCAAGTGTTTTTGAGAAGGGGATTATGTTGTCTTTGTTTGAAACAGATAAGATTGCTTTTGGCATGATTAACCTCTTGAAGGATTGCATAATGGGATAAGAGCTTCGAGATATAAGACGATGCTCTATTTTGTGAATTCGTGTTTCAAGGATCTCCAGCGTGTCCTGCGGAAATATGGGAATATTTTCCTGTAATGATGACTGGTCCATCATCAATCCCTTCATCTGGTACGTAATGTACCATAACCCCGGTATGAGTGATTGTTCCAGCTTGATACGCTTCAAAGGCTCGTTCAATGGCATGTGTGCCCGGAAAGCATCCTGGAAGCGCAGGATGAATATTGATCACTTGCCCCTGATAATGAGATAAAAAAGATTGACTGAGCAGCCGCATCCAACCTGCCAAAATAATAAAATCAGGTGAAAAAGGGCGAACATGCTGGTACAGCTGCTCATCATAAGTCTCTCTATCGGAACCTTTCAAATATGGCAGGCATATAGCGGGTATATTTGATTTTACAGCCCGTGCTAATCCAAAAGCATTCGCTTGGTTTGAAATCACAATTGCAATTTCGGCGTTCAATGTGTTGCTGGAACAAGCATCCATTAAGGTCTGTAAATTTGAACCATTTCCGGAAATCAATACTGCAAGTCTTTTCTTAGTCATAAAATTCAACCAGGCCCGCTTGTTGAGTTACCGATCCTAAAATCCAGGTTTCTTCAGGAATCATATTCTGTACTTTTACTGCATTTTCACTTGAAGTGATGATGATCATGCCAATGCCCATGTTAAAGACCCGGAACATCTCTTCTTCTGCGATGTTACCCATTTTCCGGATATATTGAAAAAGTGGGGGTATCTTCCAGGCTCGACGATTGATTTTTACACCACAGGAATCCGGTAGAATCCGGGGGATGTTGTCGTAAAAACCTCCACCGGTAAGATGAGCCAGCGCTTTGATGTAATCACAGGACTCCAAAATGGGGTAAACAAGCGGAAAATAACTTCTATGCGTTGCCAACAGCGCCTGCGACAGATTTCCGCCAATCTCTTCAACCTCTTGATCCAAATTCTTTTCGGAAAATATGCTCCGAATTAAGGAATAGCCATTGGTATGGGGGCCAGATGAGGACAAACCGATCAGTACATCGCCAGCTTGAATGTTTTTATTGGGGAGAATTTTATCTTTTGAAACGACACCCACGATGGTCCCAGCCACATCAAATTCATTTTCACAGTAAACGCCGGGCATTTCAGCGGTTTCTCCACCTAGGATGACGCATTGCGAAGCCAGGCAGGCTTTTGACATTCCCTTGAGGATTATTTCCAGATTTTCGGGCTTGAGTTTAGCCGTGGCGTAATAATTCATAAAGAACAAGGGCCTGGCGCCCTGTACCAGGATATCATCGATACAGTGATTGACAATATCCCCGCCGACACCTTCGAGCTGTTGATATTGCGCAGCCAATTTGACTTTTGTGCCAACGCCGTCCGTAGAAGCGACCAATACCGGATTGGAAATGCCCTGTACTGCAGTCAGGCTGAATAATCCACCAAAGGAGCCTAAATCAGAAAGGACATGCTCATTATAGGTGGCTTTGACATGTTTTTTGATCAGTTGAACGGCTTTTAGCCCTGCATCGATATTCACTCCGGCATTTTGATAGGCAGACTTTGCTGCAACCGTCTCAATGCCGCCGTGTCCAATATCCGTACGATATTGCATTCCTTTAAAATAAATAGTAGATACTCTTTGATAGGCAAACCTGATTGCGGAAGGCAGATCCGAACCCAAACCTGTAACGTTGAGTACCCGTCCGCCGGCTGTAACGAGATGTCCCTCATTTATAGCCGTTCCGGCATGAAACACTAAACTCTGTTGATCATCCCCACTAAAGTTATTAATTATTATTCCGGGAACGACCTGACCAGGATAATTTTCGGACGCCAGCACAACGGTAACTGCCGATTGATTTTTCCATTTCACTGAGGATTGGCTTAACACCCCATGAACACAATCTAGGGCAATCTGTACCAGGTCTGAATCCAGAAGTGGAAGAACCACCTGGGTTTCAGGATCACCAAAGCGGCAGTTGAATTCCAGAACTTTGGGTCCATTCTCTGTCAGCATCAAACCTGCATACAACACACCCACGAAGGGGCAACCCATCTCCTTCAGACCCAAAACTGCTGGTTTGAGAATAAGGTCAGTTAATTCCTGGATCATTTTCTGTGAACAGAATGGTACCGGGGCATAAGCACCCATACCACCGGTATTTGGGCCCTGTTGGCCATTCAACAATCGTTTGTGGTCCTGTGCAGGGAGCATCGCAACTGCTGTATGCCCATCACAAAATGCCATCAACGAAATCTCCGGTCCCGATAAACGTTCTTCGATGATAATTTCCGCACCTGCCTGTCCAAATTGGTGACTCACCATCAAATTATCAATGATTTTTAGGCCATCGTCACTCAATTCCGGTAAAAACACACCCTTACCGGCTGTTAAGCCATTGCGCTTTAATGACGTAGGGAGAATTCATGGAAAGTAAATACTGTTTAGCCTGCTCAGGTGCGGAAAATCCGCGGAATTCTGCCGTGGGAATATTAAAGCGCTGCATAAAATCTTTGGAAAATTGTTTAGAAGATTCTATACGGGCAGCTTCTTGGGACGGCCCAAAGGCAGGAATATTCTTTTTTTGCAGATCATTTATTAGCCCATTAGCCAGGGGAGTTTCCGGGCCTACTATTACCAAATCAATTTGATGATCAGCGCAAAATGAACAAATGATTTCATTATCCATTTGATCCAATAAGGTATTTGTGCCAATCTCAGCGGTTGCCGGATTTCCTGGAATGATAAATAGCTCTGCGCAGAGGGGGGACTGTTTTATTTTCCACGCCATGGCGTGTTCTCTGCCGCCTGAACCAATGAGAACTATCTTCATAAAACTACCTCAAGTATTAATTAACCTTCAAAACCACTTTTCAGTGGATTATGATTTACATCCAAAGGGTATTGGCCGGTAAAGCAGGCATTACAATATCCGGTTTGCTTGCCAATGGCTTTCATCATGTTCTCGACAGACATAAATTCCAGGGTGTCACTACCGGTTTGTTTGCGAATCTCTTCCACGGATAAGTTGTGGGCGATAAGTTCATCATAGGTTCCCATATCGACACCCATATAACAGGGGTGTTTGATCGGAGGACAGGTAATGCGCAAGTGGATTTCTGCCGCCCCTGCATCTCGAATCAATTTTACCAGGGCACCTGTTGTGTTGCCGCGTACAATACTGTCATCAATCATGACAACTCTCTTGCCAATTACATTTCGGTCAATGACATTAAATTTTAATTTTACGCCCTGTTTTCGTAAGGAATCCGTGGGTTCAATAAATGTCCTGCCAATATAACGATTTTTAATAAAGCCCACATTATAGGGAATCCCGGACACTCTGGCATAGCCAATGGCGGCTGGAATGGAGGAGTCAGGCACCGGGATGACAATATCGGCATCAACAGGATTCTGATGATAGAGGGCTTCTCCCAGACGTTCCCGGACCTCGTGTACCAGCATACCATCCCAAATGCTGTCCGGTCTGGAAAAGTAGATGTGTTCAAAGGTACATAATGCCAGCTTTTCAGCCGGTTTCATCGCCTGGGATACTTTAAGGGCTGAATCGCTGAGGGTGATGATTTCGCCGGGATGGACTTCCCGAATTGCTGTACAACCCAGGGTATGTAAGGCGCCAGATTCTGATGCCACGGCATGGCCGCCGCTGGGCAGCAAACCAACACTCAGGGGACGAAATCCCCAGGGGTCCCGAATGGCAAAAACGCCGTCGCGGGTCAGGATCACCAAAGAATAAGCCCCGCGCCATTTGGGCATGACGGAGCGAATGCGTTCCTCCCAGGTGTCTCCCTGGGCGCCCGCCAGCATCATGGTGATCACTTCCGTATCGGAAGTGGAAGAAAGACCCACGCCATGCTGCAAAAGCTCTTTACGCAACTCTTCGGCATTAATTAAATTGCCATTATGCGCTACCGCCATGGGGCCGTAATAGGTTTCAATCAGATAGGGCTGAGCATTATGGACCGTGGGAGAGCCGGTGGTGGAATAGCGAGTATGACCGATGCAATAGTCCCCATGCAATTCACTGAGATTTTCGGGATTAAATACCTGAGATACCAGGCCAACACCTTTGTGAATACGTATTTTACGGCCATCTGCCACGGCAATACCGGCAGCTTCCTGCCCGCGGTGCTGCAGGGCAAACAAACCAAAATAAGCCATGCGGGCAACGCTTTCATCGGGGGCGAAAATGCCAAGCACGCCGCATTCTTCTCTGGGATGATCCGAAATTTCGAAGTCCAGTTCCATGCTATTGTTTTCCATTAAATTCTGCATCAGCATCAATAATTTTTTGCATTTGAGCCGCTTTATAGGCCTGTATCTTTTGCAGGCAATCTGCATTCACAAGGGATAAGATTTTTGCAGCCAGTAAAGCCGCATTCTCCGGTTCCAATACTACCGCAGGGGCGATACCGGATGGCATACGCAGGCTGGAAAAAATATCCGCGCCGCCAAAAGATGTACTGGCTGGCGGACAGGCAATTACCGGCGCTTTCACGTAGCCGTCAACAAATCCAGACAGGGCGTTGGAACGTCCCGCGATGGTGATATAAACTTTCGGTGATGGGTCTGCTTCATAGCTATCCAGGATTTTGATCAAATGCAGAGCCGTCTTGTGGGCTGAGGCTATATGAAAAACAGGGCTCAAACCAAATGGAATGGCAGCATCAGCTACTTTTTGAGCAAAATCCATGTCCGCTTTCGAACCCATCAGGATAATAACATCAGGTTTACTCATTAAAGGACTCCTGCAGCAGATAAATTTTTGATCAGACGATGATTAACGGGATACTCGCCAGGGATAAAATCCTTTTGACTAACCAGCTCATAGATTTTGATATAGCGCTGACTGGCTCGGACAAAGAGTTCGCTATCCATAGCAGGAATCTCGCCGTCCCCGCGATATCCTTTCTGCGCATATTCCAATCGAATAAACTCTTTATCAAAATTCTCTGGTTCCTCGCCTGCGGCAACTTTTTGTTCATAGGTATCGGCTTTCCAAAATCGGGAGGAATCCGGGGTATGAATTTCATCAATCAACATCAATTTTCCCTGTTCATCGAAACCAAATTCATATTTGGTATCCACCAGGATCAAACCTGCTTCTTTGGCTTTTTGTTGACCAAATTTGAATAGAGCCAATGCAGCCTGCATGGTTTGTTGCCAGATGGCTTCCTCAAGGAAGCCATTTTCCACCACTTCTGCGCAGGTTAGCCGTTCATCATGGCCGGTAGGTCCGCCTTTAGTGGTGGGGGTAATAATGGGGGTATCCAGCACCTGATTCTTAGTCAAACCATCGGGGAAGGTGTAGCCATAAATCTCGCGTTCGCCAAGCTCATAGCGATACCAGAGGGCAGTAGAAGTGACCCCCGTGATGTATCCACGTACAATGACCTCAACGGGAAAAGGTTGGGCGATTTTGACGATCACCGCATTGGGATCCGGCATGGAAAGCATATGGTTTTGAATGATGGAGCGGGTCTGTTCAAACCACCAGCCGGTTAACTGGTTCAATACTTGCCCCTTGAAGGGAATCTCGGTCAGAATACGGTCAAAGGCGGATAAACGATCGGTGGTCACGATCAAGCGGGTGTGATCATCCACCGTGAACCAATCCCGCACTTTGCCGGAAGTTTTATTAAGTTGGGGCAACTCAGCCGTTTTGAAGGCTAATGAAAGTTTTTCACGGATTTGTTCACTGCTTAGCATGGGTTCCTCTATTGTCCTTTCGCATAGTTTACGCCGTTTTTGAAAATCTCCAATCCGCTGGGGGAGGTAGCTTTTCTGGTCCGTTGGGGGTGCTGATACCCATAAATATTGTTCTCCGGATGCGGCATCAGACCCAAAACATTCCCGGCAGGATTGCAGATTCCGGCAATATCATCTATCGATCCATTCGGATTTTCAGGATACTGGCCCTGAGCTGCTTGTCCAAGGGAGTTAGTGTAGCGTAAAGCCACCATATCCATGGAAATTAAACGCTGAATTTCAGCAGGATTTTCCAATACAAAATTACCTTCGCCGTGAGCGATGGGGCATTCAATTAAGCTTTGATTTTTCTTAACCAGATGCAGTGATCAGTACTGGCTGCCAGGGTAACCCAACGGCATTCAAAATGGCCGGCTTGATTAAAGGTCAAAGTGCCATTGATCACTTGCTCAGAATTTTCATTCTCGAAAATTAGACCGGATTTCACCAGGGTTTGAAATCCGTTACAAATGCCAATCACGGCTTTCTTCTGCTGTATAAAGGCGCGGACTTCATCCAGAAAATAGGTTTTTAAATCAATGGAGAGCAATTTTCCTGCGCCCAACGCATCCGCATACGAAAAGCCGCCAGCCAGGACCAACAGCTGATAGTTCTTCCAATGTTTTTCACCGGATTTGAGCTGGTTTATATGCACAATCTCGGGGTTGGCACCGGCAGCGGTGAAGGCTTCGGCAACATCAAAATCACGGTTGGTTCCAGTGGCATGTAAGATAAGGACGGATGGCTTCATGGCTTATTTCCTCAACCAGGCTTTCTTGAGTTCTGCAACCTGGATGGAACCCAGCTTTGTTTGATTGGGCGTCAGGAAGTTGATGGTTTTCTCTGTTATCACTGTGCCTATCTTTTGAACTGGAAGACCCTTCAAACCGGCTTCCAAATCAGCAGCCGCTTCAGGGGTGACTTCAACCAGAAAACTGGCTGCAGTTTCGGAGAATAAGAACCCCAAAGACTTTTCGGGAAGTATCAACTCCGCACCCAAATCGCCAGCCAGGGCCATCTCAGCAAGCGCAACCGCCAGACCGCCTTCGCTCAGGTCATGACAGGCTCTGATTTTTCCCGTTTGAATCATGGAAAACAGGGCTTGATATAGTGTGGGGGCGTAGGCTGGTACCTGAGGTACTACGTGAGATCCCTTTTGACCGGTCACTTTTTCATAATGACTGCCGCCAAAACTGTTTTGTTGCTCGCCAATGAAATAGATGACATTTCCGGCAGCCTTCAGATCCATGGTGATGGTTTGATTGACATCGTCAATGACACCAATGGCAGAGATCAACAGGGTGGGCGGTATGGCATGCTTTTTACCGTCATTACCCAGATATTCGTTGTTTAAGGAATCTTTTCCGGAAATAAACGGGGTGCCGTAAACCACTGCCGCATCATAACAGCCGCGCAGGGCTTGAATCAGGCTGCCCAGGGTCTCTGGCTGTGTCGGATCGCCCCAGCAAAAATTATCCAGAATAGCTATTTTTTGTGGATCAGCACCCACTGCCACGGCATTACGAATGGCCTCGTCGATGACATTATAGGCCATCTGATAGGCATCCACTTCGCCATACCAGGGATTAATGCCATTGGAGATCACAATCCCGGCTGTGCCCTGGGTACCGATGGGTTTAATCACACAGGCATCCGAGGGGCCTTCGTTATGCACACCCACCAGAGGCTTAACTGCGGTCCCACCTTGAATTTCATGGTCATAAACGCGGATGATGGCTTCCTTGGAAGCAATATTCGGGTGAGCTAACAAGTCCAGCAGAGTAGTCTTTATCTGTTCGAAAGCAATTATTTCTTGATTAACCGGGCTATTTTTCAGCTTTGGAAGAATCGTAGCCTGTAATTTTCGTTGGGGGATGCCGTGATGCAAGAAATCCATGTCCAATTCAAGGACTTTAACCCCGTCAAAAGTGATGACAAGCGTTTTGTCCTGGGTATATTCTCCCAATACAATGCAATCCACTTCGTATAGCTTGCAGATTTCCATTAATTGGGCCATGTTGGATTCGGGAACCGCCAGAACCATGCGTTCCTGGGCTTCGGAAAGCCAAATTTCCCAGGGTGCTAGTCCGGGGTATTTCAAGGGGGCCTTACTCAATTCGATGCAGGCGCCGTGCTCTTTGGCCATTTCGCCAATTGCCGAAGATAATCCGCCGGCGCCGCAATCCGTGATGGCATGATACAGTTTCTGATCTCGAGCCAGCATGATGACATCAATCAGCCCTTTTTCCGTGATGGGGTCGCCGATCTGTACGGAAGCGCCGGCAACTTCGCCGGTTTGAGCATCCATGGTCATCGAGGAAAAGGTAGCGCCACGCAGACCGTCCCGGCCGGTTGCACCGCCCAGCACGACCAGTTTATCGCCCATAACTGCATCATTGGGATGACTGCCGCGAGGTGCCAGTCCAATACATCCGCAGTAGACCAGCGGATTGGCAGTATAGCCAGGATCATACAAAACCGCACCGTTAACCGTGGGGATGCCGATTTTGTTGCCGTAATCTTCAATCCCAGCCACAACCCCGGATTGAATACGTCGGGGATGGAGCAGCCCTTCGGCCAACGCCGTGACAGGCAGATCTTGAGGCCCAAAGCAGAGGATATCCGTGGCGGCAATCGGTTTTGCCGAGACGCCAATCACATCGCGGATCACGCCGCCGATACCGGTGTTGGCGCCCCCGAAGGGCTCAATCGCAGAGGGGTGATTATGGGTTTCCACTTTGAAGGATACTTCAAAGTCCTGATCCAGTTCAATAATCCCGGCATTGTCCACAAAAGCCGAAAGCACCCAGGGTGCGCTGATTTTTTCTGTCGCAGAGCGCAGATAAGTTTTCAACAGGTTATTGACGATGGTTATAGAACCATCCGCCTCTGTGACAGTCACTTCTGCGGAAAATGTCTTATGGACGCAGTGTTCGCTCCAGGTTTGAGCGATCATTTCAAATTCAATATCCGTGGGATCCCGTTTTTCTAGACGATAATAGGCTTGAATTGCTTTCATCTCTGCGAGATCCAAAGCTGCTCTTCGATCCATGGATATTTTTAGCAAGCTCATCTTTATTCGCCGCTATTAGAGGTATCGTTTCTACTTTTCCCGGAAGCGAAGAAAGCTCCGGAAAACTCGGTATCATCGGGCCAATCGTGGCATGCTGGATCACCGTATTGCACAACAACCGCTTGATGAGGATGCGGATAATCTCTTCTGTTAGTTCCAAACCGGAAATTTCAAAATGAAAGCCTGTGGAGACCGTATCAATATGATTTATGGATAACACCCTGGCTGTACGTTCAATTTGTTGAGCCACTGCATCGGTCACACCCGGTAATAGGCATACTTCAACCGTCCAGGGTTCGTTTACGAAATTTACTTGTAGAGGTGGGGTGGATAATACTTGTTCGCAGGTTATTCGCTGACTGATGGGGTCCGCAAGAAGCTCACTGCTGAGTCGGTTTAGCTCTTCGCTGGATAATTTACCATTAATGAAGTACAAGTCTTTACATTGAATATCTGTGATCTGATTGAAACCCAGGGCATGGGCATCCTTCAGAAAACCGGCCGATCTGGGATCATCCGGGCGACGATCTTCACAGAGACAACGAAAGACAGGGGTATGCGATGAAATTCCTGTCATGATGCTTTATCCTTTTTGTTTTCTTCATATTCCTGGAACCTATTGAATCATCCCTTCTGATGACGGACGGTTAATATGGGTTTGAATTTTGTTTACCAAGGTGCGAGTAGCTTGGGGCGCGATCCCCAAATAGCTATCTACGGATAACAGGGATTCCAATTCCGAAAGAGGTAAAAAGCCCAAAATTCTGGCATCCTGTTTTAGGAGTTCATTCAATGGATTTGCCTGGCCTGCCTTGACGGATTCCCAGGCTTTGAGGGCATCTTCGCGAAGGATATTGTGCATTTCCTGTCGATCTGCGCCGGATTTGGCGGCAGCCATGAGCACTCTTTCGGTGGCCGCAAAAGGAGCGTATAGATTAAAATTGCGTTTGATTTGCTCTTGATTGACCTGTAAATCCTTGATCAAGCCGCTGCTGACCTGCAGCATTTCATCCAGGATTATGAAAGCTTCCGGGAGACTGCTTCGGCGATTAGCGCTGTCATCCAGGGTGCGTTCCAGCAGGGAATGGGCTGCATTATGCCAGGCAACAGCGGGCATCTGTGCCAGCATCCTGCCCAGGGAATCAATTTTTTCTGAGCGAATCGGGTTGCGTTTGAAGGGCATGGCGGAAGAACCAATTTGTTTGCTGCCAAAAGGTTCCGCCAATTCGCCTATGGGGGGAGACTGGAGAATACGTAAATCGAAGGCAAATTTATATAAAGTGCTGCCAATACCCGCCACTTGGGACAGGACGGTAAAATCCTGCACGCGGGGATAGGTTTGATTGCTTACCTCAAAATAGGGCAGGTCCAGAGTGGTACTGATCTGTTTTTCAAAGAGAAGATAATTCTCATAACCAAACAACTCAATGTAAGAAGCCGCTGTACCCACCGCGCCTTTGAAGCCTTTTCCCATGATCCTGGCGCGGACTTCTTCCAGTTGGATAAGGCCATCCAGTAAATCCTGGGCATAGAAGGCAAGGCGATAGCCAAGGGTGGTAGGTTCGGCAGGCTGCAGGTGAGTAAAGGCCATCACGGGTAAGTCCGCGTAGCGCTCCATCTGAGCGGCAAAATTTGTGAGAATTTTTTTTAGCTTTTCAATCAGAACATCTACCGATTGACGCACGCGAATAGCATCGGCGTTGTCTTCCACATCCATGGACGTGGCGCCAAGATGAATAATGCCGCCAGCCAGAGGACATTGTTCGGCATAGGTTTTCACTTCAGCCATCAAATCATGATGGATTTCCGCTTCAATTTCCAAGGCCCGGGGAATATTGATTTCATCGACATGCTCGATCAATTCGGCGATCTGTTCTTTTGTTACCAAACCGTGCACCAGTTGGGCTTCAGCCAGGGCAACCCAAATCCGGCGCCATAATTTCCGTTTATTGTTTTCGCTCCATAATGAGCGCATTTCCTGAGAACCGTAGCGCCAGGAGAAAGGGGAAAGATATTGATCGAAATCCATGCTGATCCTCGATGATGGAAAGTAGTCTGTAAAAATAAAAAAACCGAAACCATGTTTTAATGATTTCGTATTATTGATATGCGTTTTAGGTCATGCAGATGAAAGCCTTAATGTATAGACAAGTCCTAGTATACAATAGATGATCCGGAATGTATATAGAAATAATGAATTTTAATCAAACATTAAGCAGGGGACTTTAGAATAGAGTTGTTTTCTCCCAATAGCAATATTTTTGGTTCATGGGTCATTAGTTCTTCAGCAGATAAATATCCGTAAGACATAATAATCACTTTATCCCCGCGATGAACCAGGCGCGCGGCTGCACCATTTAATTGTATGGTTTTGCTACCAGCTTCACCAGCGATGACGTAGGTCTCGAGCCGATTTCCATTGTCAATATCTACAACCTGTACTTTTTCCCATTCGGCAATATTAACAAGCTCGAGAAAATCACTATCAATCGTGATCGAGCCAATATAGTTTAAATCGCTATCCGTTACGGTAGCACGGTGGATTTTTGCCAATAACATTTCTCGCAACATTTTACATTCCCAATAAACAGTTTTTTTTTCTTTTCATTATAACCATCAAAAGCAGCAAGTGACAGGGATTTATGTTCGTTATATACTTTGAAGTTCCATCACTCTTCTTGGTCAAAAATCTGTTGATATTCCGAATCCAGTTCATTATCCACCAGGTGCGCATAGCGTTGTGTTACCGAGATATTTTTATGCCTGGCAAATGTTTGAGCCAATTTCAGGTTGCCGGTGTCATTTAAGATGCGTGTGACAAAATAATGCCGAAAGGAGTGAGGGGTGATGGTGCCGACAGCTTCCGCGCCCAGAAAATCCTTGACACGTTCATTCACAATGGCACGTCCGGAGGTGGTTGATAAGGGTTTGATTTTATTCCCTGCGCCTTTATCATGCCGCGCAAAAACCGGCAAACTGGAAATCGCTTTGCCAGTAGCGCCATCCATTTGGCCTCGAATTGTCAGGTAAGCTTTCAGCGCCTGTATGGACCGCTTTGAAAAGCGTATAACGGCCTGGTAATCGCCTTTTCCGATAATGACTGCCTGACGGGTGGACCAATCAATATCACCGCGGCGTAAGGCGCAGGCTTCATGAATACGTAAGCCCGTGTCTGCCAGCGTGAGCAGAAATGCCCGGTCGCGGTAATTTCTATACTGTTCCGGCACATCCTGGGATGGTTTCTTGTGCAATTCTTCGGCTTTTACTAATACATCTTCAATGGCGTATTTTGGGAATTGCGGAAGGCGAATACCGGGCCGTCGGGCACGCTGACGAATGAGCAAACGGATCTTTGCCAGATTGATGTTCTGGCTGTTTTCTGCCGCCAGAAACTCGTAGAAACCGGTCAGAGCGGTTAAATACAGCCTTTCGGACGCAGGAGATAATTGTTTCAAATTGGTAATAAAAAGGGCTACATGATCTTCCGATAATTCCATTATCGGTGTCAATTCAGGATCCATGCCATTGTCTTTTAGAATGGTAAGAAAAGATTCCATGCCGTGCGCATATGTTCTTGCAGTATTTGCACTGCGCGCATGATTGACGGTATCATGATAACGATGGGCCATTTCAGAAATAGTAGGCATATTCATCACTCCTCTTCTTGCTTATGTTAATTATACTTATCGTAACCAACGAAGTCAAGTAGTGGATTTTCCTTCAAGTGCTCCCCTATTTTGATGCGTTGGTATACAATTGTTGAAATTAATACATTGGAAGAAAAACACCATGAAAACCTTTCAGCTAAAATTTGGCGATACATACCAGAATCTCACCATCGATGATTCTCTTTTTCAAATTGATGTTGTAAGCCCCCCGTCCACGGCAGTTCCGGAGGTGCCCACGAATGAGCTGATTAGAAAATGTTTCAGCCATCCACTCTGCAGCTTTGATTTGACTTCTATACTAATAAGACCTGACCAAAGGGTTGCCATTGCCATTAATGATAAAACCCGTCCCGTTCCTCACGAAATTCTCCTGCCTCCGTTGATTAATTACCTTCATGAAATTGGATTCGCTTCCAATCAGATCAAGTTTTACATTGCTACCGGCACACATGAACCCATGCCCCAGGCTGAGTTTCCCAAAGTTGTTCCTTCCTGGATAGCGGATCAGTTTGAGATTGTCAGTCATGATTGTGATAATCAAGAGAATCTAATCTTTCTCGGCCACACCACCCGAAAGACGCCTGTTTGGGTGAACAGCGACTACTATGCAGCACAAATCAAGATTGTCGTTGGCAGCATCGAACCGCATCATTTTATGGGCTTTTCCGGCGGCAACAAAAGTGCATCGGTCGGCATGACTGGCCGGGAAACCATCACCACCAATCATGCCATGATCACCTCCCCTTTTGCCACTATTGGCTGTTATGAAGAAAACCCCATGCGACAGGATGTGGAAGAAATTGGCGATATGATTGGCGTTACGCTTGCCTTAAATGCTATTCTCAATACGAATCGCGAGATCGTCCATGTGTTGTATGGAGCTCCGAGAGAACTAATGCTGGAAGGCGTTAATCGCTGCCGATCGGTTTATCAGACAGAAGTTGCCACGGAATATGACCTGGTCATCGCATCAGCCGGTGGATACCCAAAGGATATCAATTTTTACCAATCCCAAAAAGCCATGACACACGCTGGACAAATTGTAAAAAAAGGCGGCACGGTAATCCTATGTGCTGAATGTCGAGAAGGCAGCGGATCCCCTTCCTTTGAAAAGCTGATGGAAGGAACCCTGAATTATCCCGAAGCGCTGGAAAAATTCATGAGAGATCCGTTCAGGATTGGACCGCATAAAGCATATCAAGTCGCCAGGCTTTTGGAAAAGATGGAATTTTACATCATCTCTACCCTCTCCCCTGCCCTGGCTGAAAAACTGCACTTGAAGTGTTCAAGTAACCTGCAGGCAATTATTAATCTGGTCAGTACTCAACTTGCTGCGGGGGCAAAAATTGCCATCCTTCCCAATGCAATTAATACAATACCCATTCTTCGTACCGACGAAACAAATCTGGTTCGTAACTGAGGAATTGAACATATTAATAAGGTTTGGCTAGAACGTTGGAACAAAACTTGTACTATAGTCGTCAATATCCAAAAGCAATACCAGTATTTTCGTCTTTGGTGATGCTTGACAATAAGCTTCCTCATAAAAACGAGTGGTTAAGGAACAGTTTTTAAGGTTATAATATTGATATTCAATTTTTTCAATGGAGTTAAGATGAGTGAAAGAACCTCAGCACTTGGTAAAACCACAATCGCACCAGAAGTACTTGTTTCAATAACACGGTTGAATACACTGAATGTTCCTGGGGTACGGGCATTAGCTACCATTCCAACCAGCGTAGATCGCTTCTTCAATCGCGGAATTGATGATGGTGTAAAAATTTCTGTTGAAAATAATGTCGTCAGTGCAGATATCTTTGTAATTCTGGATCATGATATCAATGTCCGGGAAGTTGGCAGATCAATCCAACAAAAGGTGTCCCGTGCAATTTCTGAAATGGTCGGCATGGAAGTTGGCAAAATCAACATCCACGTCGAGGATATAGATTTCACTTCACAGTCCAGCAACGTATAACAATGAAGCTAAGAACAAAAGCACGCGGTATAGCACTTCAAGTGTTATACGAAATTGATATGGCAAACCATAATCCAGTTGATGTATTGGAACTTAGATTATCGCAGACTAGCTTGGATGAACAAGTAGAGACTTTTGCAAGAAAGCTTGTCTTGGGTATTATTCCACATAAATCTGATCTGGATAATTTTATTGCACAACACGCCCCAGAATGGCCATTAAACCAGGTAGCGATTATTGATTTAAATATCCTCCGGATTGCATTATGGGAATTCGCTTTTGATACACAAACGCCCCTAAAAGTAGCCATAAATGAAGCTATCGAACTGGCAAAATTATACGGTTCCGATAGTTCGGCACGTTTTGTCAACGGGGTATTAGGCGGCTTGGCTAATCGGCAGGACGAAATCCAAAAATTGTTTGGCAAGATCGAAGAATAAACTTGTTCGGGGATTGAAAACGGCAGCCATGATAAAAAGAACCCTATTCCTATTAAATTTGAGCCTTATTTTGGCACTAAGTATTTCAGCCTGTGGTGTAACTTCCGATGCACAGCAGCCCACTTCCTCCGGAAATGGTTCAACATATAAACAGGCAGAAGTCGTGTTCAAGGCATGGATTCCTGAATCCACACCTGCTGAAGCTGCTGTGACCCTGGATATTCTGGATGAAGTAACGGGTCTGGCGATTTATCCTCAACGCTATCAAATGACCCAATCCAATGGATTGTTATATGAAGTTCATGTTCCCATCAATGTTGGGTCCGTCATTAAATATCGCTTCTCCAAATTAAGTGGAATTGCGATTGGTGAACACACATCCCTTGGGACACCTGTACGGTACCGGATGGTAAAAATTGACGGGCCGGCAATCATTGAGGATGTAATATTTACCTGGGCAGATGCAGCGCTTTCCAAACCAACCGGTAGAATTCAAGGACGGATCATTGATGAAACCACAAACCTGCCGGTAAACGGTTTGATGGTCAGTGCCGGCGGCTTGTCAACTTTTACTTCTGCCGAGGGCGATTATTTATTGGAAGGCCTGCCCAACGGCACACATAACTTGATGACTTATTCCCTGGATGGAAAATACGCCATTTATCAGCAAGGAGCCATGGTCGCTGCGGGTGCCACAACACCGGCAAACATCAAAGTTCGGCCAGCAAATGAAGTTACCGTCACTTTCATTACCAACACCCCGACGAACGCCTCTCCCGGTTTGCCCATCCGCATTGCCGGAAACATGGTTCAGTTTGGGAACACCTTTGCCGATTTATCCGCTGGATTCAGTACCGTGGAAAGCCGTATGCCGTTGATGACCATTCGTGAAGATGGAAGTTACAGCTACAGCATCAAATTGCCAGTGGGCTTTGATTTGCGATATAAGTACACCCTAGGGGATGGTTTTTGGAATGCAGAACATTATGGCGATGGGAATTTCCGTTTACGACAGTTAATTGTACCCAACAGCGATTTGGTGATCAATGATGTAATTGATTCGTGGAGCATCACGGATAACCCGCCATTTGTTTTTCGACTGACTACGCCCGAAAACACACCACCTACGGATACCATTTCCATCCAATTCAATCCATTTGATTGGACCCCACCCCTGGAAATGTGGCCAATTGGCAGCAACCAATACATTTACGTTTTATACAGCCCGCACCAAGTTCTCGGTGATATTCAATATCGTTATTGCAGAAATGAGCAGTGTGATAAATCAATCGGTCTATTGGCGGATAAAACCGCAGAACAAATGCTGATTAACCAATCCTTGGAGCAAAAAGATATAACGGATGTGATTTCTAGTTGGACTAATTATCAAGTCCTGCAAAACACACCCATCGTGGCAATGGATATTTTAGGACGCACGCCAGATTTTATTGCAGGATTTGAACTCAGCAGCAAGTTTTCACCATATTATCAGGCACATTATATCGATGCACTAAGCTCAATTTACCAGAGTAAAGCCAATTTGATACTTCTTTCCCCAACCTGGAGTATCACACATAACACACCGCCTGTTTTTGAATCTATCCCGGGTAAGGATATGCTGCTCTCCGATATCAATCAGTTAACCGGTTTGATTAAAGAAACTGGCGTTCCTCTCGCCATTTTCCCTAAATTCAACTCCACTGGCCTGGATATGGATAGTTGGTGGATGCAAGCGGAACGATCGGATGGTTGGTGGCAAAGTTGGTTTGATCGTTATCGTACCTTCATCATTAATTCTGCGCTTCAGGCAGCCCAAGTACAGGCGAAAGCATTGGTCTTAAATGATGGATCGATTAATCCCGCGTTACCTTCAGGCATTTTGCCGGATGCAACCCCCTCCGGTGTCCCCGGTGACGCCTTAGGCCGCTGGCAGCGAATCATTCAAGATATTCGCGCAGTTTACCCGGGTGAACTTTATTGGGTTGTCTATGCAGATACGGATATCTCCAAGCTTTCGGAAATTATTGTGCTCGTGGATAAAGTAATCTATGCTGATATGGATTCTGCTATTGTCAATACGGATAATATGGCCGAAGGCATAGCAGCAGTTTTTAACGACAAAATTAAGCCGGTTTTTGATACCACATCGAAACCGCTTATTGTGAGTATCACAACCTCTACGGATGTGACTCCCGAACGCCAGGCTATTTTTTATCAAGCAGTTCTTGAGGAAATTAACCGCCAAAACTGGGTGGCTGGTGTTCTTTCCAGCGAGGTTAATCCCTCCATACGAGTACAGGATAATTCAGGCTCTGTCTTCGGAAAGCCGACCATGAGTATCCTGCAATATTGGTATCCATTCCTGGTAGGTCAGTAACATAGATCAAAACCGAAAATTAGTTACAAAACCATAATCAAAAAAGCCCCAATGATCAAAAACGGCGCATAAGGCAGGATAAGATCATTTGGGGCATATTTTTTTACGCCAACCTTGATAAGCAGAAATCCCCCACTGATCAGCCCCCCCAGAATTATGCCAAAAAATAATCCCCCCATAATTCCTGGCCAACCAAGGATCAATCCCAGCACGAGACTTAAGGTAACATCTCCAAAACCAAGCGCCACTTCATTCATGGCTGGATTGGATGTTTTTCGGATCTGGCGAATATAGAGAATGCCAAGCCAATAAAAAATGAGCATGATTCCCCCACCGGCCAATCCACCATAGATCGTATTTAAAATACCATGATATTGAATTCCAAAGTATGCACCAAAAACGAGACCAGCCAGTGTTAACGGAAAAAGAATCACATGGTGCTCAACATCCATTACAAAAACCATTGTATAAAAGGTAAGCAGCAAATAAATATCGCCTATACGAAATTCCGGAATTGGAAATAACGTTAAGAGCACAAAAATTAGCGGCAGCCAGGTCATTAAATACCAAAAGCGATGTCTCGGATTGGATCCACAGGCCTGACATTTTTTACCTAAAATATATTTTGTAAAGCTCATCGGCGTATGACAGGTATGGCACACCGGAAATAGATTTGTTTTGTATAATTTCTTTGCATCCGGAAAAGTCGTTGTCTCAATCGAGAAAATATTCTCGCCCTGCCCCGTAATTTTGAAAGGACGAAGCGATCGGTATGCTAATCCTCGTGTCGCAACCAGGTAATCCAGTATACTATTGGAGATGAACGCCAGTAAAATCCCGCTAACGAGAGCTATAAATATATTCATGGTATATCCTATTTAGAACATATGCGCTATAATAATTTTATTACTGCTACGATGGATTTGCGAATGCAATCACTTAATGATTTAATTCAATATTGGAAATTTCACGCAAATGCGGACCCAATATCCTCCTATTATACGCTAGTGAATGCCTATGAGGGAGAATATTCTCCTTTTCCAGCCGAAATAAATCCTATTTTGAGCAGTATTTTGTCTGCTGATGGGATTTCATCGTTTTACACCCACCAGCTGGATACCTGGAAAACCTTGCTGCAGCATCAAAGTATGGTAATCTCCACACCAACTGCCAGTGGAAAAACATTGGCTTATTTATTGCCAATTCTACAGACCTTAATTGCGAATCCCCAGGCTACTGCTCTCTTTATTTATCCGACAAAAGCACTGGCACAGGATCAGATGAAAGTCATTCAACATTTTCTTTCCGCAATTAACAACTCTCTTCCAGAAAGTTCCCGCCTTTCCCTTGGAATTTATGACGGTGACACCGCGCAGCATTTACGAAAAGCCATTCGCCAAAAAGCAAATATATTACTAACCAATCCGGACATGCTGCATTTGGGTATTTTACCGAACCATACCGCATGGAATCGTTTTTTGGAACAACTCGAGTACGTGGTTGTCGATGAAATCCATACCTACCGGGGCATATTTGGTTCTCATGTTGCCAATATTTTCCGCCGATTGAAAAGAATTTGTCAATTTTATCGTTCCTCCCCAATCTTTGTTGGAACATCGGCTACCGTTGCCAATCCGCAGGAATTCTCGCAAAAACTATTTGGCGAACCGACGCAGGTCATTCAAAAAAATTCAGCACCACGCGGCGATAAACACTTTCTATTATTAAATCCCCCCATTCAAAATACCGAGTTAAATTTACGGGAAAGCGCTTCGGCTTTCTCACTCCGTATATTGCCGGATTTGGTTAATTTCAAAAAACAGACTCTTGTATTTGTCAAATCTCGTCGAGCAGTTGAAATATTAACCAGAAAGCTGAGGGATATAGGACAGATAGCATTTACGGATATTTTCAGTTACCGGAGCGGTTACAAACCACAGGAACGGCGAGAAATTGAACAGGCATTAAAATCCGGGAATGCAAAAGTGATATTCTCTACCAATGCATTGGAACTGGGCATCGATATTGGCGGTTTGGACGCTGTCTTGCTGGTTGGATATCCCGGCACGATATCTTCCACTTTGCAGCAATTTGGACGATCCGGCCGCGGACAAAATGAATCGATAGCTATTTTTATTGCATCAAACTCTGCTTTGGATCAGTTTATTGTTCGTCATCCGGATTTTCTTCTCGAGACAACAGCCGAATACGCCATCATTAACCCCGACAATCTCCTTATTTTGATGGATCATATCCGATGTGCTGCATTTGAACTGCCCTTTCACAGCCGCGAGTTATTTGGAACAACCGATGTCGAAGTGTTATCCGAGTTCCTTTCACTGATGGAGGAAATGCGTGAAGTCCATCTTGCACAGGATACTTATTACTGGGTAGGCTCAAAATACCCCGCCGAATCCATCAGCATCCGGTCCATATCCAATGGACCGATTGAACTTTATCTCCAGGATAAAGGGACATCCGCCTGGCTTGGTGAAGTGGACGAGAATAGTGCTTATTCGATGGTCCATCCCCAAGCTATCTATTTCCATCTTGGCCTGACATACCAGGTGAACAGCCTGGATATGGAAAACCGCAAGGCATTTCTTTCCCCGGTGGACGTTGATTATTATACGATGCCAAAAGGGGTCGTTGAAATCACCATTTTGCAGGATTTGCAGAACCAAAGCATGCTAAATGCGCAATCCTATTTATCCGAAATTCAGGTATTTTCACAAATCATTGGTTACAAATGCATAGAGTTAGACACCCAGATTGTACGGGTTGAATACCCGTTGTCATTACCTTCCAACACCTATCAAACCCGTGGTTTTTTTCTTCAATTAAATCCGGAATTGGTTAACGAGCTGGTGGAAGATGGAAGCTGGAATCACTCGCCCAATGATTACGGACCCATTTGGAAATCCGTTCGCGAGTTGGTTCTTCAAAGAGACCACTATGCTTGCAGAAACTGCGGCAGTACAGAGCCGGGAAACCATGTTCATCATATCAAACCTTTCAGAACTTTTTTTTCAGTGTCTGAAGCCAATCAATTGGAAAATCTCATTACCTTATGTGAGCGCTGCCATCGAAAAGCGGAACAAAAAGTAAAAGTTCAAAGTATTCTCAATGGTACAGCGCATTTATTACATGCGCTGGCGCCCTTAATTGCCATGTGTGATACAAAAGACCTGGATTATCATTATGATGCGCTGGACAGCGCTCATGCGCCTTACGTGATGATTTACGAGAAGGTTCCTGGAGGTATTGGGTTGGTTGACATACTCTATGAAAATACTGCCCAATTAATTAAAATGGCATCAGACACGATAGAACAATGTACCTGCAGCGACGGTTGTCCCAGCTGTGTTGGACCAGCTAATGAATTGGGTACCGGCAGCCGAAAAGCAGTAATACGTATGCTTCAGTCGTTATAAAAGGAAAATTGTATGCCGTCTTTGATGGATCGCCTTAAATCTCTGGGGGTAACCGTTGGTGCAGCGAATTTGGAACTGCCGGTAAATAAACCTTTCTTTGACAAAGACCTGGCGCAAACGTTAGGCGGCGAACTTGAAGAGACAATTTTTGGAACGGTGATTCGGATTGTTAATCATTACCCAATGGGATTTGCACATGGAAAGATAAACTGTGATGCGCCCATAACCCAGGAAATTTTTCGCAGGTGGGGAAACCTTCCTGAGGTGTGCCCGTCGGGTGCTTTCTTGTTTCTGGATACAGAAACCAGCGGACTTTCCAGCGGAACAGGTATTTTTGCTTTTTTGGTGGGAATAGGTTTTTTTCAAGAAGATGGCTTCCATTTGATTCAGTACTTTCTCGAATCTCCCGCCAACGAACCGGCCATGCTGGCTTCCTTTATCCAGGACATCAGCGATACCAATATTCTGGTTACCTACAACGGCAAATCTTTTGATATTCCTCTTTTGCGCAATCGATTAATCCTCAATCGGCTGCAGAATCCATTGGATGTCTATGCTCATGCCGATTTGCTGCACATTACGCGGAAAGTATACAAATTATTCCTACCGGAACGCAATTTAGGGATTGTCGAAAAGGAAATTCTGCAATTTTACCGGGATGAGTTGGAAGTTCCAGGCTGGATGGTCCCTGAAATCTATGCGGAGTTTTTACAAAATCATGATCCGGAACCCATTAAACGGGTTTTATACCACAATCAAATTGATATCCTTTCCCTGGCAGCCCTGTATCAACATTTAAATACCCTGTTAGGCGGTTCCATGAATCCTTCCGAGGAAATCCCAGGCCCGGTTTTGCTTTCCATTATTCGTTTAAATATAGAAATGGGCAACCTTGAATCCGCAGAATTCATTCTTCAGTCATTAATGACAGAAAACGATTTATCAAAAGAATATGCCAAAACCTGCTACTTGATGGCGATGGGTTTAAAACAGGCAAACCAGATAGAAAAAGCGCTTCCCTGGTGGGAACAAGCTGGCTTCTATGACTATACTGAAGCCTGGATTGAATTGGCAAAATATTATGAACACCAGATCGGAAATTTTCAATTGGCATTGGAGTATACGGAAAAAGCAATTCTGTTATCCTCATCCACTGGCATACCGGATGAGGATAAAGAGCATCGAAAAAAACGTCTTGAACGACTGCTTATGGCAGAATAAGTTCTAATTCTTCTTCCAATTTAAAAGTATAGGATTCCATCAAGGAACGTGTGATCAAACCTGGTTTTCCATCACCAATTGACTGGCCATCCAACTCCACTATGGGCAATACCCCCCTGCTGGAACTGGTAATAAAAGCTTCTTGCAGTTCTCCTAATTGACTTTCATTAATCGTGGAAAGCGTAAATGGGATTTGTTCCTCTTTCATGATATCCAGCACCATACCCCTCACAATGCCCCCTAAAACACCGTTTTCTGCAGTATACACTCTATCCTTCAAAACAACATAAAAATTACTGCTGATGCCCTCCAGATAGTTGCCAGCGGTATCTTTCATGATGACTTCATGCACACCGGCTGGAATACGTTCCCGGATATGATCTGCTTTTGCCATAAATTGGGTCAGCTTGGCCTTTGGGGAAACTCGCTGCAAGGTTTGGGAAACACAGCGAACGCCATGCAGGTAATCCTCTTTTGCAGGGGGTATCAAATCATGTATATGAATGAAAAGGGTGCCAAAAGGTTCATCAAAGATGAAATATATGCGGATCCGATAATCGGGCAATGCCGGACAGTTGATCATGATAGTATCAAGTGCGATGCGTAAAGCGTAAAAATCTACCTGGCTGGAGCGGCCCATTAATTGGGCAGATTCAACCAGACGGGAAAAATGTTCTTGTAAGCGGTAAACAAATCTTTTATTAAATGTTCGCAGCGTTGTATAGGCACTGAATTCATCTTTGCTTATTTTTTCAAAGACATGATTGGGTTCTACGGCTTCCAATACATATGCCTGATTTTGGTAATCTAGTTTCCACGATGAAAGTATCATACGCATCCCTGTTGACAATAAGTTATCCGAATTATACACCTGGATTTTTTATTAAAAATATTTTTCCTGTTCTCGTTAGCTTTGGAAATCAAACTCGTTGATATATTGCTTATACAAATCTCTGGTGTCGATATCGAGCAATTCCAACTTATTATGAATCATAAATGGAACTGTACTGATTTCTTTCAAAATGGAACGCCCCCCTTTATCTCCCTGGATTGAACCTAATTGATTAAAATGATCCGCATCAAACAAAACGGGCGCTCCGGGTTGATCCTCAAAATAAGGAATAATCGTTGATCCGCAATGCAAACTATGCAGCTTGATAAGTCCATTTAAGGTTTCCGTAGATAGAAATGGCTGATCAACTGGCAGGAACAGGATGCCCCCAATCGGTTTGAGATTTTGGATTTCTTGCAGGGCCAGCTTAACCGAAGAACTTTGTCCGCTTGACCATAATTCGTTTTGAAGAAGGATGACCGGCAAATCCTCCACCTCCCTCGCGATACGTTCCGCTTGATAACCCAACACTACATAAACTGTCTTTAGCCCGCTGCCCAGGGCCTTGAGTGTTGCCGCACGTAAAAAACTTACCTCACGGAAAGGTAACAATTGTTTGGGATAGCCGAGTCTTGCAGATCCCCCCGCTGCAAGGATCACTCCCACCAAACGCTCATACACTTGAATTGCAGTTGTATCATCAAGCTCCCCCGGCTTTAGTGCGGCGATAAGAACCGCGTCGTGATTTTCAAGCAGTGCATCTTTTTGAAGTTCGATGTCTCCCCGATCTGCTAAAGACAACTGATCGGCCTGATTAAACAAAACCACAGAACGCCTATGCGCATTGCAATGTTTCAATCCGCCCTTCGGATGGTTCAGCATTTTACAAATGGCTTCAACTTGTATTACTGATCCCATGGTGGATTGGCTCAATTCTGCAAAAACAGAAGCTCGAAATACCGTATCTTCGTCCAGGCGCCTGCCAATCGCACTGCATCCAACGACAAACACAACCAGATCAATCCAAGCCGGCAGTACAGGTTCATGCTCGCCATAGGCTTTTAAGGATAGTTTTCGTGATCCGTCCGCTTCGATTAACAGGGAATAATCGTATTTATCACAAAGCTGTTTTATTTCCTCCAAACAACCTGCTGAAGGGCCATTGACGCGCTCTCTTTGATAGTTGGAACCGCTGACAATGATTACAGCGGCTTCTGCTGCTGATTTAATCTTTTCAATCAGATTGTCATCAGAATCCGCAAGATGCATATCTCCCAAGGATAATTGTTCAATGGCAAAATGAGTGGTGGTCGTAATGATCACTTTCCCGGGAATTTGCCGGGATAAGGCAAACAACAAACTCGATTTGCCGCCAGCGCCGACGGCAGCCATTCGCATCCCCTTTTTAAATCGCAGTGCTTTGGCAATATTCATTGGTTGTTCCTAACAAAAATCCTGGATACAGGTGTACTGTTTCCAGGATTCATTTTTTGAAATACTGAATCAGGAGAATTTACCTGCAATCCGTTCAGGAGTCAACGGGAAGCTGTTATGCCATATACCGGTTGCATGATGCACAGCTGAAGTGACGGCCGGTGCATAGGGTAAATACGGCATTTCCCCCATCCCTCTGGCTCCGAATGGACCTAGCGGATCAATCTCCTCCAAAATGATGGTTTGTACTGAATCCGGTATATCCAGAATGGTTGGAATCAGATATGTTGAAAAGCGATCCGTTATGGGTATGCCATCTTTCTGGATGAAATTTTCCAGCATAGTATAACCATTCGCCTGAACGATACATCCTTCGACCTGCCCAACTACCAATCGTGGATTGATGGCTTTTCCTACATCATCCGCAACAATTACATTCTTTATTTCAATCAAGCCTGTCTCAATATCTACTTCCAATTCGACGGATTCCGCCACATAGCCATAGGAATAATTCGGATAACAATAGCCTGTCTCTGGATCATAGGGCGTAGTTTTCGGTGGATTATATTCATATTCGGCAATGGCTGGCCGTTCTTCAGTTTTCCATTTTTCAAGGGCTGCGTTGGCGGCACCGATGATGGAATTACCGGACATAAATGTCATCCGGGATGCAGAAACACTACCAGAGTTCTTTGATGTCGCCGTATCGGCAGCTATTAATTCCACTTTGTCGAGCGAAACACCCACGCTGTCAGCTGCCATCTGCCGAAAGACTGTGTGGGAACCCTGCCCCACTTCAGCACCGGCATGACGCAGGATCACTTTTTCAATTTGCTCGCCGCCGTGAAGTTCAATAATGGCAAAACACTGTTCCGGCGCACCGAATGAAAAACCTACATTTTTATAAGCGCAGGCAAAACCAAACCCGCGCCGCAAGGTATCAGACCCGGTTGGTTGAAGCGAAGGCGCCCGCCAGCCATTCTTTTCTTCAATCCAACCTGCGGCATTGGCACAAGTTCGAATAACTTTTTCAATGGATACGCCGCGTGGAATTTCTGTTCCAACTGAAAGAATAGACCCATCATGGTAACAATTCTTCAGGCGAATTGACACAGGATCCATATTTAATGCTTCTGCCAGCTTATTCATTTGTTGTTCCGATGTAAAAGCGCCTTGAGGACCGCCAAATCCGCGAAATGCTCCGCCGGGAATGTTGTTTGTGTAAACGGAGTAATTATCAACGGACACATTGGGAATATCATACGGACCGGTGCACATCATCGTGGCATTATGCAAAACTTTGGTGGAAGTATAGGCATATGCTCCGCCGTCCTGAATCATCTCCACTTCAGCTGCGATGACCTTGCCTTCTTTTGTTGCGCCCCATTTGGTTTTGATATAAAAAGGATGGCGTTTATGATGTCCGCGAATAGATTCTTCACGGGACCAAATCAATTTTACCGGGCGGCTGATACCCATTTGATCCAATTTATAAGCAGCCAGCGCCAGGACTATTTGAATGGATACATCTTCCCGCCCGCCAAAAGCTCCGCCGATTGCCGGGTGGATACAGCGCACTTTTTCCATGGGCAGATCGAGTGCATGGGCTACCTGATGCGCTTCGTCGTGAACCCATTGACCGGCTACTTCAAACGTTACACGTCCTTCTTCATCGATATACGCAACGCCGGACTCGGGCTGTAAAAAAGCATGCTCCTGAGGTGGCGTTTCATAGACACTTTCGATAATGACATCAGCTTTTTCAAAAGCTTCCTGAACATTCCCTCTCCGGATTCGATCATGACAAAAAATATTACTATCTCTCTCCGGGTGAACGAGGGTGTTCTTTTCATTGATAGCAACCCGAGCATCCCCAAGAACGGGTAATATTTCGTACTCAATTTTGATTAATTGGCAGGCTTTTTCCGCAATATCTTCAGTTTCGGCTACTACAGCAGCAATTTGATCGCCGATAAACCGTACATGATCTCCAAAGGCTTTGGTAGAACCCGGACCGCATAAAACAGGCTGATCCGGCATGATCAAACCATACTCATTATTCGGAACATCTTGCGCCGTATAAATAGCCACGACTCCGGGCAAACTTTTTGCTTCGCCAAGATCAATACTCTTGACGATCGCATGCGCATGATCAGAGAAACGCAACTTCATATACAGTTGGTCTTTTAGCCGAATATCGCCAGGAAAAATGGCAGTACCTGTAACTTTGGATATCGCATCCACTCTGGTGTATGCTTTGCCCACTTCTGTCATGATCATGTCCTCCCAAAATTCCTTGAAAGATTATCTTTTGTACCGTTTTCCGCGATACCATACTGGCGGAACATCGTACAAACCAAATCTGGATGGACCTGCAATCCGTTGAACTATAAAGGTAAATAATGCAACCACACCAAACAGGAAGAAAAGCAACACCAAAAAAACAATTCCCTTTACCATGATAAGAGGGTCTTTGTACTCAACATATAAATCACTGGGAATTCTCATCCAACCGTTCTGCCGATTCAGCTGCAAAATCAAAATCATTCCCGCATAAGCCATGATCGGATTTAAAACCATAAAAACGCAGCCGATACCCCGCCAAATCGGATGAACCTTCCTTTCAGGAGTTTGCGGTTTGTCATTAGAAGTATAGTCTCTACCCATTGTACATTTCCTCAGAAGCGCTTTGAATCGCCTCAACAATTGAATAATAGCCGGTACATCTGCATAAATTACCGGTGATTGACTGCTTTATCTGATCTATCGTGGGATGATTCGTCTCTTCAAGCAGTTTTACGGCGGACATCACAAATCCTGGTGTGCAATATCCGCATTGGACGGCACTCTTTTCAACAAATGCCTTTTGTACAGGATGCAATTCCCCACCTTTAACCAACCCCTCAATTGTAACAATCTCGGCTAAATGAGCTCGGGGGGCAGGTACCAGACAACTCATGACTGCGATGCCATCCAAAAATACGGTACAAGCACCACATTCACCTTCGGCGCAGCCTTCTTTTGTGCCTGTTAATCCTGCATCTTCACGAATTAACCGCAATAATGTCTTGTTATGGCCATTGTATAGCGTATATTTTTTTCCGTTAATGGTCGTTTCTATTGGAATGGAAGCATTCTGCCAGAAGCCTGTGTTTTCGATAGATTCACCAAGACAATTTTCAGTTTTACCCCAAAGCAAAATGGGATTTTGGGGAATTCCATTTTGAGGTTTTTCATCCAAACAACGCATGACTGCTTTCTTTGTGATGACAGATACGATATGTTTTCTAAAGTCGGCAGAACTTCGAAGATCGGAGATTGGGAATACAATTTCTTCTGCGGCTTTCTGCAGCGCAAGGATGGTGTGATCATCCAATTTCTTGCCGGAGAGGATTTTTTCTAGTTCCGGCATACGATGAATAATTGGTGAAACAGCCCCATAAGCAATGCGGACATCATTTGCGGTATCGTCTAGTAATTCAAATACCACGGCAATATTAACAACGGATATGGCCTGTGCTTTTCGCAAGGCAAACTTAATAAAAGTGCCGCGGTGTTGTTTGGATAATGCCGTAAATTGAACTTCTAGAACCATTTCATTGGCACGTAAAACCGTTTTCCTAACGCCGGTATAGAAATCATCTAGTTTTACCAGCCGATTTCCTTCCCTGGAACCAATTAACACGGAGGCATTCAGCGCTATTAATGGGGGTATGGTGTCATTTGCCGGTGAGGCAGTGACAATATTTCCAATGATCGTTCCTCGATTTCTGATTTGCGGAGAGCCAACCTCCCATGAAGCAATGGCCAAAGGCAGTCCTCGCTCACGAATTAATTTAGATTGAACAATATGATTATGTGTCACCATGGGACCAATATGAATCACATCATCTTCATCCAACACTATCTGATCCAAATCCGGGATGCGGGAAATATCAATGATTCTGTCCACTGCTGGATGAAGCCCCCGCTCCATCTCCAGAATAAAATCTGTTGCACCGGCAACAATTTTGGTATTTCCGGTATGGTCAGCTAATTGACTTAGTGCATCTGGTAATGAATTTGCCTGGTAATAAGAATTCCACATATTGTTTCACTCCAGGAATAGAGGCTCAGCTTTCTAGTAATCCCAAAATTGCAGGTAAAAGTTGTTTCTTACGTGATACCACACCCTCTGCCAGCCAGGTTCCATCCGCCAAAGGCTCATAGGGAAGCTCGTCCAACAAAGGTGGGGAATTATGGATAATCAGGCGGGAGGAACCACGCACAACATCCGTTACCATTAATATGGTAAAGTCAAGCCCCTTGGTTTCTTTCAAACCAGAAAGCGCTTGTGATAACTTGTCAATATATTTGTTGACTTCTCGGTGATCGCTGACTTCAGCCTGTGAGATGGCAAAATGATATCCGCCAGACGCATAGGTTTTCATATCACTGGAGACAACGTCCTCCTGCGTACGTACACTCAATCCAGCGCCAGCAGTAATGACTGCATGCCCGAAGGATTGAATATCCATACCGGCTAATGGAGAACCGGAGATGAAAGCCCAACGAGCCAGGCGATCTGCTGCCAGCCTGTCCCGCTCGGTAGTGGTAGGCGAGGTTAATATCAACGTATCGGCTAAAACCCCCGCCAACATCACCCCGGCAATATTGGGCGGTGCACTGAGACCTGCTTCCTCAATTCTTTCAGAAATTAAGGTAGAAGTGCTGCCGACGATATCCACAAAGAATTTAATAGGCAAATGGGTGGATGGATTGCCCAAACGGTGATGGTCTATCACTTCCAAAAGTTCTGCTTCATCCAATGAACTAACGGCTTGTTGAGCTTCATTGTGATCAACAAGAATTATTTTCAACCGTGGAGGATGCAGTAAATCCCGCTGACGGCAGATACCCAGATAATTTCCTTTTTCATCCAGAACAAAAAACTCATCACTTTCTTCTCGTAATATGCGATTTATCACATCTCGTATTTTTGTATTTGCCTGAAATCTGGGAACCACCGTTTCAGCAGCTTGATCACACGGCATTTGAAGAAAGTCACTGATTTTCAGGGATTGCTGATTGGGATGAGTGCCAACCTTTTGACTTAAAAAGCGAAATAAACTTTTCCCGGTCATAATACCAAAAGGTTTTCCATCTTCTGTCAGGATGGGGGCAATACCCCCCGTGCGGCTGGCAATGGCCCAGGCATCCTTCAATGGTTTATCCGGGGTAGTTGTATCCAACCTGCGCATGACCGAAACAAAACGAGGTGAAGCATCTGTCAATAAAAATGGCGATTCCAATTCTACTTTCTTTAATACCCAGGCAGATTGGGTATTAACCGCTCCTGCCCGGGCTGCTATCGCATCAACCATATCCCGTTCACGTATAAGCCATGCATACCCTATTGCCGAAGCAATGGAATCCGTATCAGGGTTAACATGACCAATAACATATATCGACGAAACCATTTTGTTATTTCCTTCTTACCTTAGATAATATGATCCATTATACATGAACGGGGACCTGTCTTTATGCCGTATTTTAGTTTTGTGCAAAAGTATCGATCAGTAATTTTACATCACCACCTGCCGAATAGAGAATTGGGCAGGTACATCCATTTTTTACATATTCAGCGACTTTTATTCGTGCCTCTTCCGGGGTGCCGGAAGCAGTAATTTTGTGAACCAATTCAATAGGAACAAAATGCTTGGCTTTCTCGATTTGTTCATGCGTTGCCGGCCAGCCAAGAATGGATTGTATCTGAGCGACTACTTCATCGGAAACACCGGATGCTTTGGCAATATGGGGTTGTTGCGCCAGATAATGAGTTAATAATTGCCTTGATGCGTCAATGGCTTTATCATGGTCATGATCCACGGAACAGACAATTAATTGAGGCCGATCGATATCATCAACCCGTCTGCCTGATTTTTTTGCTCCTGCATCGAGGGTTTCCATCGCGTGAAGATTGTATTCCGGCGGTACGCAATAATTCAAGACAACGCCATCCACAATTTCACCGGTCATTTCCATCATTTTGTCGCCGGTAGCCCCAATATAAATTGGAACATTCCTGGGTTCCCGTCTGCCATGAACCACATCCAGTTCAATCCCATCCACATGGATATGTTCTCCATGGAATGTTACCCGTTCCATATTCAAAAGGCGTTTCATTACGGTGACGGTTTCCCGCATGGCTTCAAGTGGTTTTCTGCGATCTATGCCGACATTTTTCGCCAGCGGATCCCACCAGGCGCCAATACCGCAAATGATTCTGCCGGGTGCAAGATCATCGAGTGTCAGATACGTTGCGGCTAATAAACCAATATTTCGTGTCCAGTTATTGATCACACCGGATCCCACTTTGATACGGTTGGTTACTGCGGCATAGGCAGCCATAGGTACAATGGCGTCACGAACCAGGCGACTTTCCGCCTGCCAAACTGCCTCAAATCCTCTATCTTCAGCGTACTTTACCCAATCCAATCCGTCACGGAGATCATGGGCATCTTGCAAATATAAGGCTACTCTATCTGACATCTTATTCTCCTATTAACTACAGTTGAAATACTTATGATGTTAAATATTGTTGCTTCATCCATTCAAAATCTTCCGGTGAATCAATGTCAATTCTTAATGACCGTAGATCACTGATTGAAATCGAATAACTTAATCTTTGTGCTTCACTGAGATGTTTATCGAATGAATTTCCGCCAAATTGGTACCTGAAATCTATGGATAAAGGATTTAAGAAAATCGCATTCGTTCCAACATTCCTTCGATCAGGTGCAACAACCATCTCTGGTTGATTTTTTGCCAGCAGGATGAACTTCTCAATATCTGCTGTAGAAATTAAAGGTAAATCGGCAGCCAGAATAACCATGGAATGCGCTTTATACATGGCTGCAATGGTCGTGGCCCGCATCAAAGCCATGTTCATATCCGAGCCACTGTCTTCCTGCAATGTTTTTACATTCCGTTCCCGTGCTATTGCAAGGAGTGAAGTATCCTTGCTGACCACAAGAATTTCTTCCACCCCCTTAACCGAACGAACTGATTCGATGATTGATTCCAGCATGCTGGTATTTAGTTTTGCCCACTCTTCATCGGTTAAGGTATTGTTTTGTTCAGACCTTAACCGTTTCAACGGTTTGACTGGGATGATCGCCCAGAGATTCATTGGGTTGTTCCTCCAATGGGAAAATTCACAGCTCGTTCATTTAGATTGAATTTCCTTTGCAAACCAAAGGTTAAATCATCCAAATATAGTATAGCAAGATGATCTACATATAGCTCAAATGACAAATTATGTTTAAGGGCATGAGCAACAGCGCAAGCCAAGTTTGAGTTATTTAAATCGTGAATTGCCAATGTAACATGGGGCATCCAGGATTCAGAGGTATAAAAACTGGAAGTTCCCTCAACATAAGGGGAAATTTTTTGGACTAAATCAAAATGCATGGCAGTTAACTTGTAATTTCTCACAAGCGGCAAATATAAAACGGGGTTTTCACCAGGAAATATGCCCAGCCCATTTACTTTTACAATAAGCGGACCATTCAAATTCGCCCACTCGCATAATTCATTTTCAAGAGCTTCCTGGTCAAGAACATTAACATAAGTAAACCAGGAAAAATGAGGAATTGGGGACATTTTAACTGCATTTAAATTGCACTGGGATTGCAAACCATCCCAGATATCATGGATTTTTATGTTTTCCTCATGATTCAAAACACTGGCAATTGCAAACATTGTCATCGGAATAAATCAATATCCTTTGGCCGTAAAAGTTCCGAAAAATGACCATTTTCCAATGGGTATGGGAATCCTCGTACATGAACAACAGGTATCGCTTCATCGGCCTGCCCCATCACCAGTGACGCCGCTGCTGACAATTCGTCAACAGCACAAATTACGGTTGCTTCCAAAACACGACCATAAAGATCTTTCTTTCCGCGCAAATCCACCAGAGCAGGTAATCCCGCAAATCCAATGGATACGCCCACCGTTCCAATTCGCCATGGTCTGCCATGGGAATCAATTATCAAAACCCCGATGGTTTTCCCAGTATGCATCGCAAATTCTTCTTTTAATTTCTCCGCAGATTGATCGGCATTCACCGGAATCAACAATGCCCATTTTTCACCGGGTTGATCCTTCTTTCCAATATTGGAATGATCTATACCGGCATTAGCGGAAATGAAGCCTGAATTATGTTCCACAATTAATAAACCTGGTGCTACACGAACTACACGCGTGGATTCTTGCAAGACAAGTTCAACAAATTGCGGATCTTTTCCGCAAATCGATGCCAGCCTTGCCGCTTCTTCAGAGACTTCTAAATTTCCATAGTTATAAAGGCGGTTTTCTGCTTTGGAAACCACTTTTTGCGCGATAACAATAATATCGTTATCTTCAATTTCGATTTTCTGTTCTTTAATTGCGTCCAGAATGATGTCAGCTAATGGGTTATTTGGATAAATATCCGGCACACCTTTTATCGGTGTAAGAATCAGTGGTCGAGTACCATTATTTTCCATATTGAAATTATAAAACACTTTTTCCAGGAACACCGCTAATCCGTATTCCTGATGATTTAACGCCAAATTCTTTATTGATTCCAATTAAGATGGATGTCATGCCTTCTACTACAACGGCATTTTCAATTGGACCAGCATCCCACCCATTCATGCCGGCTTTCTCGACCAGTGCAAGGACAACAGAACGAGCTTCTTTGCCTTTGCCGCAAACCAGAACGTCACAATTAATCTCTTCATCGCTGAGCAAATGTTCAAATGAAACATTTTGAAATGCAGCCACGACGGAGGCTTCTTCACCAAGGATTAATTGAGCTTCTTGAGCAGCACTGCCGGCATCCGGAACAAATACTTTGGTGACCTTGGGGGGATTCAAAGGCACGGTCACATTGACAACGATTTTCCCCTGGCAAAATGGAGCGATAGTTTTTACCATTTCCGCCTGAACTTTGTACGGAACGGTTAGCACAATAATATCCGCAGCCGATGCTGCGTCTGAATTTGTCATCGCCCGTACATTAGTTATGGAGTCCTTTAACAGCGGCTTTAATTCCTCAACGGTTGTCTGTGCTTTATCTTCTGATCTGGAACCGATGATAACGGCTAATCCGGCCTTGGCCCAACGATAAGCCAAACCCTTGCCTTCATTTCCCGTTCCACCAAGGATGGCAATTTTCATTTTTTCATTGAATAATTCGTTCACATTATCTCCTGCGCTCTTTATATTGAGCTTCAAATCGTTTCCAAACCTCGGGGACTAGTATTTTTTCGGCGTAATAGGCGATTTTCTCTTCATCCACCGTCTTTAATTCACGATCCTGCATGAGAATTTTCCCATCCACGATGGTGGTCGTAATCATACTTTCATTGAAGCCCATGATAATATGCCATGGGAGGTTGCCTTCATTGATTGGTGTAAATGGATAGTATTCAACAAAAATCAAATCCGCGGCTGCACCAGGCTTGATTACACCCAGTGTTTGATTAAACACTTGAGATGCCAGGGCAGCATTATTGGTAACACCCATTTGGATGATAGTAGTTGCCGGCATGACTCTTGGGTCGCGGGCATTCAATTTATGGACAAAATAAGCAGCTTTCCATTCTTCCCACATGGCGTTGGAAAAACCATCATTTCCCATGCAAACTTTAATTCCGGCACGTAACATGGATTCAACAGCTGCCACCCCAACCGCATTATTCATATTGGAACGCGGTTGATGGCTAACCCATGTTTTGGTTTCTTTTAATAATTCCATTTCATGTTGATCAACATGAATACTATGCACAGCAAGTGTTTTTTCACCCAAAATGCCATGCTTGTGTAATCGATCCACTACACGAAGCCCGCACTTCTGGATGCTGTCATATTGATCGGAAGAGTCTTCCGCCACATGAACATGAAAACCCACATCATCGGGCGTATTATTACGGCAGCGTTCCAAGGTTTGTTCGCTCAAGGTTAAACTGGCATGAAGGCCAAAATGAGCTGCCAGGCGTCCTTCTGCTGGATTTTCTTTTCGAATTCGCTCAATAAAGCGTTTGTTTTCCTGAATTCCATCCAGTGTGTTTTGTTCACCGTTTCGATCGGTAACTTCATAACATAAAGCAGCTCGCACACCGCTTTCCTCAACAACAGTAGCAATTTCATCTAACGATTTATCCACTGCCGACCCGGAAGCGTGGTGATCAATTAATGTGGTTGTTCCATGGCGGATGGCATTAATGATGCAAACCAGCGCGGAATAGCGAACATCCTCTTTTGTTAAGGCTCTGTCCAATGGAAACCATAGTTTGTCTAATATTTCAGGGAAATCCTTGGCTGCGGTGCCCGGTATATTCATGCCACGGACAAATGCACCGTAAAAATGAGTGTGAGCACAGATATTCCCAGGGAAGATGAAGTTCCCTTTTGCGTCAAGTCGTTCAATTTCCCCATATTTGATAACCAATCGATCTTGATCATCAATTTCTTTTATAATTTTTCCATCCAGTAATATGGCTTGATCTTCAATAATTCTATTTGGATTGTCCCAGGTAACGATACGACCATTCGTAATCAGTATCATCTTGCAACTCCATGAAATTATTATGGTGGTTTGATCATACATCGCTTAAACTCATTAAGCGCAAAATAATTTTAGCATAAAGCAAGCTGATTCTTATACTTCGTATATATCCAATTCAAGTCATCTCTTCACCTATAGTATATAATTGAATGATGATTGAGACCATTACAATAGGAAACGACAATGAATCAAAATCAAGAGATGCTTAACTTTATTACTGAAAACCTTCCGCGCTTTCAGGAAGAACTGATGGAGTTGATAAGAATTCCCTCCATATCCACTGTTCCTGAACATAAAGAGGATATGTATTCGGCCGCAAAGTGGCTAAAACAATATTTAATAAATTTGGGATATCAAGTTGAGATTTTTGAAACAGAAAAGCATCCTGTTGTTTTTGCTGAAAGTGTAGATACCGATCCAAATGCAGGGGTATGCTGCCCAACTGTATTAATTTATGGCCATTATGATGTTCAACCCAGTGACCCGAACGATGCCTGGCACACGCCTCCGTTTTCTCCAACCATAGTCGATCGGGAATTATTTGGCCGTGGCGCATCGGATATGAAAGGCCAATTTATTGCAACAGCAGCAGCAGCAGAAGCGTTCCGGAAATATTATCCTGGAAAAATGAAAATCAAATTCCTGGTTGAAGGGGAAGAAGAAATTGGTTCCCCCAACCTGGAAAAATTCCTTATTGAGCATAAGGACATCCTGAAAGCAGATATTGCCCTCAATCCGGATGCGGGTATGATTTCCAAGGACATTCCTATGATTACTTTGGGATTGAGGGGCGTTGCTTCCTTTGAATTGGTTGTCACAGGTCCAAATCGTGATTTACATTCGGGCTCTTACGGCGGTGTTATTGATAACCCAATTCATGTTTTAAGCAGCCTTATTGGCAAATTACATGATGAACATGGAAAAATAACATTACCTGGTTTTTATGACGATGTTGTTGAGTTATCAACAATGGAACGAGATTCAATTAATTTAATTTCAACCAACGAACAATCGATCAAGGATCAGACGGGTGTTGCCAATATATGGGGAGAAGAATCTTATACAGTGCCGGAAAGGATAGGCATACGGCCTTCTTTATCAGTGAATGGAATTTTTGGTGGTTACACCGGCAAAGGGTCTAAAACCATTATTCCATCTTCTGCGACTGCAAAATTTTCCATTCGGCTGGTAAAAAATCAGGATCCTCAAAAGATTGAAGCCATTCTAAAAAAATATTTTTCTGAAACCATTCCAACTACCGTAACTTGGAAACTTAAGACTTTTTCGGGGTCCAAGGCAGCGAAGACCAATCCGGAACATCCTTCGAACCGCGCTTTAATTAAAGCACTTGAAGAAATATGGGGTAAAAAGACGGTCTTCAAGATGGAAGGTGGAAGTATTTCGGTTGTAAATATCATGGAAACTGTTCTTGGATTGGACTCCATATTGACTGGTTTTGGTTTGGCTGGCGATCGCATCCACAGCCCAAATGAAAAACTGGATCTGGATTGTTGGGAAATGGGCATTAAAGCCTTATCGTTATTCTTTTATTACTATTGCGAACAAGATTAAGGACAACTCATGAGTGAGAATTTAAAATTACCCGCCTACGGCGGACAGGCAATGATTGAAGGTGTATTAATGCGTGGAAAAAGTTATCTTGCAGCTTCTTTTCGCAAACCAGACGGCACCATTGAAACGATAACCGAAAAACTTTCGGGGATATATTTATCGCCGATTCGAAAGATCCCATTTTTGCGTGGACTACTTTTGCTTTGGGATAGTATGGTATTAGGTACCAAATACTTAACCATCTCTGCCAATATGCAATCAGAAGAAGATGAAAAAATTGAGGGTGCGTCCCTGGTATTTACTCTGCTCTTATCCATGGTGATTTTTGTTTTGGTTTTCTTCCTTGTGCCCTCAGCAATCGGACAGGGATTTGAGAAATGGTTTGGTATTTCGTCCTGGTGGAGTAATGTCCTGGAAGGATTTATTCGTTTAGGTTTTGTGATTGGCTATATGTGGCTGGTCGGCAAAATGGAGGATATTGAAAACGTATTCCGATATCATGGTGCCGAGCACAAAACAATTAATACTTTTGAAGCAGGAACACCTCTAACGGTTGAATCCATCCAGGAATCCAGTCTTGTTCATCCACGCTGTGGCACCTCCTTCCTTTTGACGCTTGTCATTATTTCTGTATTAGTATTTGCTTTTGTTGGCCCTCAAACAGTTCTGATACGGCTACTTTCCAGAATAGTCCTTCTTCCAGTCATCATTGGAATTGCCTATGAATATATACGCTTTGCCAGTAATCACCTGGATTCGAAGATTATCCAATGGCTGATGGTTCCTAATTTAGCCTTACAGGGATTAACCACCCGCCCGCCACAGGATGGAATGGTGGAGGTTGCATTGACTGCTTTTAATGCCATGTATCAACTGGAGAATCAAGAACAAACCGGGTAAAACCTGAAAATGAAAATGATAATATCTGCCATCCTTGGTGTATTGAGCGGTTTACTGCTTGCTGGTGCAATTATGTTTTTCGTTTTACCAGAGCGTGGAGATTCCATCGCCATTGCAACAACAACGCCAGTTTCCATCTTGTGTCAGGTGGATGGGGCAGTTAATAATCCGGGATTGTTTACTTTTACGCTCGGTGAAAGGGTGAAGGATGCGGTATCAAAAGCAGGTGGATTAAGGGAAGACGCGGATATTTCATCCATTAATTTGGCTATCGTATTGTCAGATGGACAAAAAGTGTATATTCCTGCAACCAACGAAATCATTCCTGAAGCTAAAGCAGTGGAAGCTGGAGTTTCAATAATCAATATAAACACCGCGTCATCCGAACAACTTGAAACCTTACCAGGGATTGGCCCCAGCAAAGCCACAGAGATTATCAACTATCGTGAAAAAAACGGCGACTTTTTGAACATTCGTGATATATTAAATGTTCCGGGAATAGGAGAATCTATTTTCGGTAAAATTGAAACCATGATCACAGTAAATTAAGGAAAATAACCATGAAATTAAAAGAGTTGTTACAAAAAAATTTAGTTTCTGCGATGAAAGCAAATGATCTTGATTCCAAGCATATCATTCGTGCTGTCATGACTGCCGCAACATATGCTCAGGTTGATAAAAGCATTGAACAAACGGATGAAGATTTAGTCAAAATCATCCAAAAAGAGATTAAACTTCGTATGGATGCTATTGAAGAAGCCAAGAAGGGCAATCGTGAAGATATCGTTGAAATCAACCAAAGAGAAATAAAATTACTGGAAAAGTATCTTCCCGAACAACTCTCGGACGATGAAATCCGTAAAGAATTAGCGCAGCTTCTTGAAGAGACCGGTATGAATTCTCAAAAAGAATTAGGGAAGTTAATGCCTTTGGCTATTCAAAAAATTAGCGGCCGCGCTCCCAATGCTTTAGTAAGTAAATTATTAAGGGAAATGCTTCATTAATCAATATGATAATAGACACCAAAGAAAATCCGAAATTATTAATCGCCAATAATAAACACATTGCAGTGTATATTCTTTGGGGGTTAATTATTACGTTCATCATCTTTATTGCTTTACTGTTACCTATTATTTTGCATCCGGCCTCCTATGATATCAATCCTGGGGAAGTATCGCCGTACGATATTCAAGCCCCAAGTGATCTGGTGTATTTCAGTGATTCTCTAACCCTCTCAGCACAGGAAGAAGCCAAAAGAAGTGTTCCTGCCGTTTACTTGCCCGCGGATCCTGCCATTACACGCAGGCAAATAGAACGGCTTCGTTTGTCTATTGCCTTCATTAATTCCGTAAGGGCAGATACCTACGCTTCCCAGTCGCAAAAATTAGCCGATCTCTCAAAAATGCTAGATATCAGCATAAATGATGATTTAGGCCAAAGAATTCTAAACATTTCCGAAACTCGATGGCAAGCTGTCAGTCAGGAAGCGATGAATGTTCTTGAACAGGTCATGCGTACAACCATCCGGGTTGACCGGCTGAATGATGCCCGTCGAAATATCTCAACTTTAATTGATCTATCGCTTCCTCAAATGCAAGCCGAACTGGTTGCTAATCTCGTTTCTCCATTTGTAGTTGGCAATAGCATCATAAGTCAGGAACAAACTGATCTGGCGATCCAGCAGGCAGTTGAAGCTATAACCCCCATTGAGAAGGTTTATGTTTCCGGCGAAACCATTATCCAAAAGGGTCAAATTGTATCTCCTTTAATATGGGAAGCCTTGCAGCAATTCGGCTTGGTGAAGCGCCAACAGGAAACCCAATTTATTTTTGGTTCAGCGGTATTTTCGCTTTTTGTAAGTGCATTATTTATTTTTTATATCAGGCACCGACGCGCTACCCATTTCCAGAATTATCGCAGTATTGCGCTGGTCCTGATTACATTTTTTATCATTCTCTATGGAATTCGGCTTATCATACCCGACCACACAATCATCCCCTACTTATTTCCAGTGGCCGCTTTTGGACTTACGATATCAAGCCTATTCTCTTTGGAAATTGGTTTGATCTTCAGTTTTTCATTGGCTGTTTTAGGTGCGTTCGGAATTGACCAGAGCCTCAGTCTGACGATCTATTATGCGTTACCTGTGATAATCGGCATGCTTTTAATTGGCAAGGGACGAAAAGTTTCCACTTTCCTCTGGACAGGTGTAGTGATTTCATTATCCGGTGCTGCCATAATTCTTGGCTACCGGTTTGCTGAAATCAATACCGATCTGATTGGTATTATTACCCTCCTGGCGGCATCCTTTTTTTATGGAATTGCTTCTGCCAGTGCAGCCATGCTTTTACAATATCTTTTTGCACAAATTCTGGGTGTTACCACCACGCTGCAATTACTTGAAATCTCGCGCCCGGATCATCCTCTTTTGCAATTTATGTTGGTAAACTCCCCAGGCTCTTACCAGCACAGTTTGCAAGTGGCCAATTTAGCGGAACAAGGCGCCAGAGCGATAGGCGCGGATGCTTTGTTGGTGCGGGTCGGTGCGCTCTTCCATGATGTCGGAAAATCACTTAACCCACTCTTTTTTATTGAAAATCAAATACGAAATGAGATCAATACCCATGATGAATTGGACCCAATTACCAGTTCTCAAATGATTATTCAACATGTCAATGATGGCTTGTACTTGGTAAAGAAACACCGTCTACCCAATCGTATTCAAGACTTTGTCCTTGAACACCACGGGACATTAATTACGCGCTACCAATATACCAAGGCCGTACAAGCTGCCGATAATGATCCATCGAATGTCGATATGGATGCTTTTCGTTATCCCGGACCAAAACCCAGATCCAGGGAAACTGCCTTAATCATGTTGGCAGATGGCTGCGAAGCTCGTGCAAGAGCCGAGGTGCCAAAAAACGAAGATGATTTGCGAATCATAGTACGAAAGGTTTTTGATTTTTGCCAATCAGAAGGTCAGCTTGATAATACTACATTCACCTTGCGTGATTTGCACCTGGCTTCAGAATCCTTTGTCTCAACTTTAAAGAACACTTATCACCAAAGAATCCAATATCCAAAGTTACAACCGGTGGGTCAAACCATTAAACAAATTAAAGAAGCTGTTCATGAGACTAATGGACTAAACACAGGAGATAATTAAATGGGAGTACATATTGATATTGCCCCTGAATTTGAAGGGATTATTGATTTAGTTGCCTTATACAAGAACATTCAATTAATGATGGTCCATTTGGATATTCCGGAACCAACCGGCTTTTCCATTGCATTTGTAAATGATGCTGCTATTCAAGAATTAAACAAAAAATTCCGGGAAATTGATGCGCCTACGGATGTATTATCTTTTCCAGTTGAGGAAGTAAACCCTGAGGATAATTCAGTCTATATCGGCGATATTATTATCTCCATGGATGCCGCCACGAAACAATCTCAGGAACAATCGATCACCCAACTTGATGAACTTCATCTTTTAATAATTCATGGATTCTTGCATTTATTGGGCTATGACCACGACACTGAAGAAAAGAAAGTAGACATGTGGGTGGAGCAGTCAGAATTATTAACACTGCTGAACTGTCCTGCCAATCCGGACCGATATACCCTATGAAACTGCGTCACCTCCTGGAACCATGGTCACTTTCGTTTAAAAATGCATTTGCTGGGTTGAACCACATTTACAGAACCGAAAGAAATTTTCGAATTCATCTATGGATCAGTTTAATGGTTCTCTTTTTCCTATGGATATTGAAAGCCCCCAGCATTGAATGGGCCCTTATCATTTTGGTTATTGGCTTGGTTATCAGTGCAGAGATATTAAATACGGCAATTGAAATTATGGTGGATATATATTGCCCTTTTTATCATCCACTCGCAAAAATCTCCAAGGATGTAGGCGCGGCGGCAGTTCTTTTCACGGCACTAATCTCCGTTTTGGTTGGATTGTTCATTTTTATCCCCCACCTATTAAAATTGATCCCATAGTTTGTTTGCTATTTTAATTCCCCATTGGAGTTTATTTCTAAACACAAATTCAAATATGAAAGATTTTTATAAAAGAAAGTTTTTAATTTGAATATTTGGTCAGCTTTAAAGATTTGCCCGTGAAATGGATTTATGGCTATACGTAGGACAACAAATCAACTCCGTTGAATTCAATTAAATGAAAGTTTTCCCTAGCATACTAGTTTATCAAAAAAACCATGCATTAAAATGTTATTTTACATTCAATGAAATATTTCATCAAAAAAGGGGGTTATAAATACTCTTTCAGACTATGCTCAACTGCATAAGCAGCTGCCTCGGCCCGATTGGAAACACCTAATTTAGAGAGAATGCTGCTGACATAATTGCGGACAGTACCTTCCCCCAAAAATAATGCCTTTGCAATTTCCCGATTTGTTTTCCCTTCCGAGACCAGAATCAAAACATGCTTCTCTTGCTGACTTAAATTAACAAAAGCCGATGCTTCTTCTTCTTTGACAGCCCGCCGTACTTCCTGAAATACGCGCTGAGTGACAGCGCTATCCAATAACGCTTCACCACGTCCTACGGCTTCCAGGGCTCGAATTAAATCATCGCCGCCGATTTGTTTCAACACATATCCGGAGGCTCCAGCACGTATTGCAGAAAACAGCATTTCATCCTCTGCGTAAGATGTGAGCATTACAACTCTAACAGCCTCAAAGCGCTGGGTAATTTCCTCACAGGCATCAATACCAGAAGCGCCAGGCATTCGAATATCCATTAATACAATATCTGGCAACAATTTTTCTACCAATTCGATGGCATCTTTTGCGTTTCCAGCTTCGCCAACTACCTCAAACTGTGGATGGTGTCCTAATAAAGATTTAAGCCCAAGTCGGACAACTTCATGATCATCAACAATTAATATACGTTGTTTTCCCATTGCCATTTACTCCCATAATTAAGTAGTATATCGAAGAGTTTCAACCTGTCAAGCTTATCACTATTTTGCAGAATTGAACTTAATCCTGATCCACAAATTTGTATTTTTCATGGTAAATTTTAAATAAATTCATATTTGGAATGTGGTAAACTTGTTTTAATCCGTAGTAAAGATCATCAATATTTATTGTTTAGTGGACGGTGAAAAATGATCTTTTCAAAAAAACCAAAGATTGTTTATATTGAAGACGACGCGGATATGATTGATCTTGTACGGGTGATATTGGAGCAAAACCATTTTATGGTTTATTCAGCCAAGGATGGTCTTACTGGTTTAGAATTGGTTACTCAGATTGAACCTGATTTAATTTTACTTGATCTAATGATACCAGATTTAGACGGATGGGAAATTTTTCAACGAATTCGTCATATTCAATCGAGCAAATCCACCCCGGTGATCATCATAACCGCTAAGTCCCAGGAAATTGATAAAATATTGGGGTTACGAATAGCCAAAGTGAATGATTACATCTGTAAACCATTTCATCCAAAAGATCTGATTGAACGCATTTCTTTTGTTTTAGCAGAAGAAACTAATAACAGGCAATCCTAAATGCAAAAAATGAGTATCACTACAACCTGCGAAAATACTATCGATTTAGAGATTTGCAATACCTTCGGATCCAAATTAATGGGGCTGATGTTCAGAAAAAAACTCCCAAGGAATACCGGTTTAATCTTCCAGTATGAAGTAGAGAGTATCCTAAACACATCCATACACATGCTTTTTATGTATTTTCCAATCACTGTGGTTTGGCTTAATGCTAATGGTGTTATCGTCGACAAGAAGCTAGCCTTACCTTGGCATCTGATGTATGCTCCCGCCCTGCCAGCTTGCTCCGTCATTGAAACAGATTCGAAATTCTTTGATGAATTTCAGGTTGGAGAAAAAATCATATTTAATTATGAAAATTAAAGTTTTTTTTATAGCCTTCATTCTCTTAATTGGCGGAACGATACTGCCTGTTCAAGCGCAAAACTCGGATTTGCCAGTTTATATTGTTCAACCAGGTGATACTATGTATAGTATCGCTCTTCAATTTGGTTTAACCGTTGATGATATTTTAGCCGTAAATACCATGATTAATCCCGATTGGTTGAATGAAGGCGATAAAATCAATATTCCAGGGTATGAAGGAATTAAAGGCAACTTTATCCCCTACACGGTTCAAATTACAGATACCTATGAGTCCTTCATAAGCAAACACTTAGTAGATGAATCTGCCTTCAAAATCATAAATCACATTACCTCTCCTAATGAGATTATCGCAGGAGAAACGTTGATCCTGCCAATGACAGTGGAAGATACGGTTGAGACAGTTGTTGAACCACAACCTGTGTACCATTCCCTGATGTTAAATTCATTATCTACAAACCCGAATAGCTGGGAGGGTGATGTATCACTTCTGACTTCAAACTTCCTTGCAAACTCCGGCATTCCCAAAGTTACAAATTTGGCCATCTCACCATACCCTTTTCAACAGGGAGCAACAAGTGTATTCCGATTTAGTGCGGAACCGGGGCAGGTCTTACAGCTTCAAGTAGAAAATCAAAATATCCCTGCCTTTGAATTTATACCTGGTTCTTATATATCCTTCTTGGGGATTAATGCAATGGGAAAAACGGGGTTGAAGGAAGCAAATTTCCTCCAGTCCATTCCTGATGGGTACAAAGTTCTGTTCTCACAAAATCTATTAGCCAATGAAACGGTTTACCCAACCGATCCAATTATTATTGTTGAACCTGAATTAATTGACCCCACTAAAACATTGCCAGAGGAAGAAGAATTATTCAGTATTACCAGCCAAACCACTGAGCGGGATTTATGGGATGGTACCTTCTCGTATCCAGTTGACGATGCCTGTATTCGTTCTCCCTATGGTTCCATCCGTTCTTATAACAACGGCCCTTATGATGCCTTCCATACCGGCATTGATTTCGGTACCTGCGCCCAAAATCTAAACATTTATGCTGCGGGTAGCGGCAGGGTCGTTTATGCCGGTCAATGGTTTGTGCGTGGAAATTCCGTAGTGATTGACCATGGGTGGGGAATTTATACCGGCTATTGGCATCAAGAATCGTTTCAAGTGAAAGTCGGTGATATCGTTCAGGAAGGACAGATTATTGGCACCATCGGTAATACCGGCAGATCCACTGGAGCACACCTCCATTGGGAGGTGATTGTGAATTCCGTGCAGGTAAATCCCCAACAGTGGATTGATTTGGTGATTCCTTAATTATCTTGATTCCTTTATAAGGTACGGTATAATATGAATCGTGATGGTAAACCATCCATAAATACTTGAAAGAAGTGACAACCATGTTATTAACGAAATCAATTGAAGCCTACTGGGAAGATTTACAATTTACCCCTGATGATTTAGAGTATCTATACAATTTTCTTTTGGATAGAGAAGAACCCTTAAATGCTACTGATCTGGCAAAAGCCTTGGTTGGGGAAAGACTCCGCATTCAACGCGAAACCCTTGCTAATTCAAAGACCGCTCATAAAATTTATCTCCCCTCAGAAACATACGAAATAAATGACTTAGTTCAATTTCCTAAAGAAAATGTAATATTCGGAAAAGTTATCAGCTTGCGCGAAGGAGTAAGTCTTACCTCCGAATCTTTTATGGTGATGACTGTTGAATTTCCAAATCTGGATGTTAAAGAATATGTGATGGCCTATGAAAACCATCCGTTGAATTTGAATGGGAAACTTCCTGCAGATCAGGACAACCTTGAATTGGCCGTCTTATCAAAATTTGGTTCTGCAATAGCCGAAACCATTAATCAAGCAATGGATCTGAATGAGGAAATTGTATGTATTGGTGGAAAGTCATTTCCCAAAGCGCTTTTGGTTGACATCAATGCTGGATATCTTAATTTGGCTGAAGCGTTGTTGGAAATGGAAGAAGGCGGTCCATACAGTACGCTGGAGATTATAAAGAATATTGAATTCCCATCCGATGACAACTCCACATTGATTGAATTCTCAATGAATTACGCCCTCCAGGAAGACCCCCGATTCGACGAAGTTGGTCCAGCTGGAGAAACACTCTGGTATCTTCGCAGCTTTGAACCTGATTACGTAAAAAATATTCCGATCTATCTCAAACCTAATCATTTCGATTACAAAAATAGTGAGATATTTAGTGAACTAAACACTTTACAAAAATCCATTTTTGATGAGTTGGAATTTGAAGACGTTTCTCAAGATAATCCGGATGAAGTAACCATTCATCTCATATTTCCTCATTGGCGGGCTGGCACCTTGCCATTATCCAGTCGATTAAGCTCTTTCTTCCCCATTGCCTTTGAATCAAGCAATGTTCTGTTTAGTTTTGTTGATGAAGAAACGAAAGAAAAGTTTCCTGGTTGGGTAATTTTCAAGCCAAGATATGTTTATGGTTTGCGCGATTTTTACAAGAAAAAGAAGTTGATTCCAGGTAGTATCATCCATCTCAAGAAATCCGATGTACCAGGCGAGATTATCATATCCTTGGATTCCAGCCGCTCAACACGGGATTGGCTGCGTACTGCAAATGTAAATTTCGATAAAAACCTTACATTTACCATGCTCAAACAGATGGTTTCTTCGGAAATTGATGAACGAATGGCAATTGCACTTCCTGAATCCCTGCAGGTGATTGAAGATTTTTGGGGTAACCCAGGTAAGATTAGACAAAATTTTGAAAAATTTGTCATTTCATTAATGCGTGAGTTGTCGAAACTGAATCCACAGGGTCACGTCCATGTTGCTGAATTATATGCCGCAGTAAATATTGGTTTCCGTTGCCCCCCCGGTCCGATCATAAATTTACTTCACAATTCACCTTGGGCTGTCTCTCTGGGCGATTTATATTATCGATTGGATGGAAATACCCAGGAGGGAAAGCCATGACCGAGGAAAAAAAATACAGCTTGGTAAAACCGTCCGTCAATAGTCCATTAAGTATAGATTTTGAATGGTGGAAAAAGCACGATAATAATTGGCGGGTTTACTTGCATAGTTGTCTTTGCGCGGAGCATCAGGAACAATTTGCGGACTTTGAAGAAGTAACAATGTACGATTGGATTGATATGGAGACCGGCGAGATCAAGCAAATTGATGGTTTGCAGCATGTCTTAATTACACATTGTGCAAAACAGCCGGATTTTATTACCAACAATACGGCCATGGTGGATGCGGTTTTTCGCGTTCTGCTAACCAATGGCAACAAACCAATGACATCCACTGAATTATCTGATAAAATAAACCGCCCTGCTCAAACGATTGTAATGACAATGACTGGCCCCAGGGTTTATAAAGGCATTCGTCCAATTCAACAGTAGCATATCTAAAAACTACCCCCGTAGCTCAATGGACAGAGCACCGGACTTCTAATCCGATTGTTGTGGGTTCGACTCCCACCGGGGGTGCTATTTTTTCGGGGAACCAATGAAATCGATTTTACTAATAGAAGATGATTTTGAGATGGTAAATTTACTGAAATTTCTTTTTGAAATTGAGGGTATTAATTGTTCCTCTCCCAGTGATTTTCTTCAAGAAACCATAAACAAACAAATTATAGATTTCAAACCTGACGTGATCTTAATGGACGTCAATTTAAAACAAAACAATGGTTTGCAAATCATCCAATCGATCAAAAAAAACAAGATACTCGCCAAAACCACAAAAGTAATTCTTACATCAGGTTCGGACTTAAAAGAGAAATGTTTGGATGCAGGTGCAGACCATTTCTTATTGAAACCCTACATGCCGGATGAATTATTAAAGATGATCAAAGCTTAGTCGATTCTTTCCAACTGGTCCGGAATAGAATCATTGAAATGAATTCGTCTGGAAAACACCCCCATTTTATTTAATAAGTTTTCACTTGAAAAATCCAACGGTTTTTTCCCAGTAAAACTTTCTGAATCCATGATCATATATACCGGATAAATCTTTCGCAATTTTAGCGATTCTGCTGATCGATCTATGCCAGATGACTTGTCTGTTGCAACGATGATTACCAGACTGCCAGGCAAGATTTGGCTGATATGGCTCATGATTCCGGTCTGGAGAGTCTGCTCTCCATCGTCCGTGATAAAAGCCAGGGATTCCATTATTTTTTCCAATTGCCGATACCCTTTTTCCGGGGGAAGAATTAATGAGTTCTTGCCAATATCGCGAAAACCAACACCCTGCCCTGTTCGAATGAAATAATCGGCAATGGTAGCAACAATGCTTATTGAGTATTCATAACTATCACATGGAAGTTGATAGGTAGATTTCTCTTTAATACTCCAAAATCGGTCGGCTTTCAGGGGAGGCGTATCCTGTATTATTTTTGAATGAGACAGTGCATGGCTATCTAAAATAATCCAAATATCGGATTGTGGATCTTCTTCGAATTCTTTTGTTATTAAAGTCCCCCGCTGGGCAGTTTTTTTCCAGTGGATGCGATTCATTGAGTCACCAGGCAAATAATCTCGTATACCGGCAGCATGGGGTGTAATGGCAGCTGTTCGGCGGCGAATTGACTTGCCGCCGGGTAAATAGCCAGGTGGAAGTGAAAAATGATGAATTTTATATTGGATAGGAAGCACTATCAGGGATTGATTGGATTCAATCGTCATGGTTTTTTCAAATAAACCAAAGGCATCCCCGGATTTAATCACCGTTGGGGATAATGAATATTTTCCGCGATGAGTTAATAAGGTATAGGAAGAATAATTTCGTAATTCTCTTCGCCCTACCCAGGCCATAACTCTTGATCCGGTTTGCCCTAAAAGTTTGGATTGATCGATAATCTCGACCCACGCTTTGATATATGGAGCGTTATTCTCCAATCGAAATCTCTCTTCAAAGATCTGTCCAGTTTCTTTCCGTAAACTGCGCGCCTTTCGTTGAAATTGAAGACCGTTCAAGGAAATCCGAGTCCAAACCCAGGATAAAAGCACAAGAACGAGAATGACATAAATGACTTTATTAATCAATTGATATTGAAATTGTCTGCCTGTGATTCCCAATAAAAGCAGCAAACACATCAATAACCAAAATGTTTTTTTAACTTTCATGGTTTCATTGTCATGCTTGCATAGGAATGGCAACGGAATTCAATATTTCCTCAACAATCATCTCAGGTTTTATATCCTGAATTCGCGCCGAGGGATGCACCACAACACGATGCCCAAGGACAGGAACGGCCAGATCTTTAACATCATCCGGTAAAACATAATCCCTCTGCTCCAGGGCTGCTTTTGCTTGAGCCGTTCTCAATAAACCAATACTGCCTCTCGGACTTGCACCCAAATATACATCTTCATGCTCTCTTGTCGCACGAGACAATTCCACGATGTAGCGTTTGATTGGTTCCGAAACGTGGATTAATTTAATCATTTCCTGAGCAGTCCGGATCATATCCAGATTCAGAACGGAAGTCAAATGCTCAATGGGATGGCTGACTTGCTGCATGGAGAGGATATTGATTTCAGTGGATAAACTGGGGTACCCCATTTTAAAACGCATTAAAAAACGATCCAATTGGGCTTCAGGTAAAGGAAAGGTGCCTTCATATTCGATTGGATTTTGTGTAGCCAGAACCATAAAAGGCGGTTTTAAGGCATATGTCATGCCGTCAACCGTAATTTGCCGTTCTTCCATCACTTCCAATAAGGCTGACTGGGTTTTCGGTGTAGCCCTGTTTATTTCATCTGCAAGAACAATTTGAGCAAATAAAGGCCCCGGCTTAAATTCAAACTCATTGGTTTTTTGGTTATAGATTGATACACCGGTAAGATCGCTGGGAAGCATATCAGGTGTAAATTGGATCCGCTTAAATTCGCAGTCGATTGATTTCGCTAGGGCTCGTGCCAAAACAGTTTTTCCAACCCCAGGCACGTCATCAATCAGAATATGCCCTTGACATAGCAATCCAATAATCACAAGATCAATACTACGCTCTTTCCCAATAATTACTTTTCCCAGGTTTTCTTTGATACTATTGATGGTGGATGAAAGCAGTGCGAGATCAACTGTCATGGTTCACTCCATTTTTTCGATTATTCTTTATGTATAGTATACCCAGACTGACTAAACTGACCAGTGATAATAATGCACCAACCACAAAGCTGATTGGTAGATATCGAAATCTTATCGCATGAAATCCTGCCGTAATTGGTATTGCCTTCAGGAATCCATTGGCCGGTGATATAGGAACTGATTGACCATCCACAGTTGCTTTCCAGCCCGGTGCATAGGCATCCACAATCAATAACCAACCATCCTGAGGAATTTCTGTCTCGAAAGAAATAGTATTGCCTTCCCAGATTAATGCTTTTATTTGTAAAGATTTCTTTTCACAGGTGCTGCTTACCGCCTCGTTTCCTTCCTGCATGATGGTTATGCACTCATTATCTCCAAAATTATTAATAAATGGTTCCATGGTGGTTCCATAGATTATACCTGTGGAAAATTGAATGGCATCCTCAGGAACAATCTCTGTTCGCAAAATAGTGTTTCTATTTTCCGGATTTATGCTGAAAATAGTGTCAATACCTAATTTGGCAAGCACTTCCAGTTGCGCTTCAGAAGAAAGTGATTCCAATGCTTTAACAAACTGATCATAATTATTCAAGCGCATGGGTTCAAAATTGTTAAGGCTGATTCCATGATTGAAAATATTGATATTAGAAAGCTGGGATTCACCTAATTCGGACGCGGAAAGTGTGTGTTCATAATTATTAAAATCCAGCACAGTACCATATCGAAAGTTGTACTCATCCCCTTCATCCCAATAAATCCTTTGTAAATTCATGGAATTACTTTGCTTGAAATCCTGGACGCGGCTGAGATCCTCAACAGGGATTGTCCCATAAGAAAGGAAAAACAAGTCCAGAAAAACAAACAAAATTACCCCAACCTGCCAAATAATATATCGCCGCACATTTTTATTGCTCGGGCCTTTGTTTGGATTAGTCAAATAAAATATGCCGCTTAAAAAGGTTAAGACGCTGATTTGAAACGTAGCAGTAATAAACGTTGGTTCAATTTCCGGATGACTGATCATCATCCACATCGCACCAAGACCTACACCGAACCCGCCTGCAGTGCCCAAACGCACCCAGTATAGAACTTTCCCCAAAGGTTGTTTCCATTGATCAAATGTCGCCGCTATAAGAATACTGGCTGAAAAAACTACCCAGATCATGTATCGGGATGGGGCATTAAACATATTAAAAGTCGGGATGTTTTGATAAATCCATGGAAAGATAATCAGATTCTTTCCCAATGACAACAGAATTCCAATAAGGATCATAAACCAAAAAAAACAAATCTCTTTCCGAACAAGTTTTATGGTTGTTCTGGAATTAAAAAGTAGTAGAAAAGATCCTAAGAGCAGCAGAAAGGGCAAAAGTCCCAGATAAATGCTATCTTCCCAGAACGCACCGTACCCCCAATAGTTCCCGAAAGCAGGATTGCCAAAAAGGGATGGATTTATGAAATTTAACAAATGCCATGGCCAAAATGAATATGTCAACGCCGTGGCAATATCCACGTTTGTGCTTCGCTGAGATTGCAGGAGATATTCTGCAGTCGGCAGCAATTGAATCGCCCCCAACGCTGAGGCGTAGGTACAAGCAGCCAAAAAGTATAATAGTTTTTTTCCCCATGCAATTACCGGCAAGGAGAACCGGCTGAGAAGCCAAAGTCCACAAAACAGAAGCGTATACCAACTTAATTGTGCATGCCCAGCTAATAACATAAAAGTGATGGATAAAATTAACTTGAAATAATTTGTGCCCGATTCACTTTTTTCAAATGATTGCATGGTGTAGACAAATACCCAGGGAAACCATGCCATCGTCCAAACCATACTAAAAAAGCCAAATCTGGCGACAAGGTAGCCGCCCAAAGAAAAGGTGATCCCTGCCAAAACACTTCCAGCAGAACTGCTATTTTTAAATTGGCATACCTTGTACATACCAATTCCGGAAAGGATGATATGCCCAACGTTCACCAGCATATGACCCCAAACCATGCCTTCCAGGTTTCCTAGCCAATAAAAAACGAACAGCAGCCCCGTGGCTGGATAAATAAGCGCACTTTGGTAATTAGCCATCAAAGGAGATCCTAAACCGTTGTAGGGGTTCCACAGAGGCATATACCCATTAAGGATTTGCTCATAGGCCAGCATACGCCACGGGTAAAACTGTAATTCGGGCAGGCCCCAGAAAAGCGCTTTTCCCCCAAACACCAAATTTGAAAAAAGGATTACCGGAGCGAATACCAGGAGTAATATCGCAATTTTTTTACTCATTTCCACCCACCAGACAGACAACAAAGGATTCATTATGGTAGATATCTTTACATGCTGGAAATTCACCTGACATCTGTCGCTCGAGTATCCAAGCAGAAACATTATGCTCTTTCAAGAAATCAATAAAGATTTCAGGGGTAAGCTGCCCATCTACAACTTTTTGAAACTCATCCAAAATATCTTGTTCGCCGATACTCTCCGGACCATGTCCAACGATTGTATGGAGATTTGTCCAGGCAGGGATTTCGTTGCTGAGCGCATGATCCGCAAAAAGAATACTGTTTTCAGGAAATCTGGAATCCAAATATTGAAATAATTCAATGTGGTCTTTTTCAACAAATACAGGTGATTTTACTAAACCAAGTTGAATAAAACTTCCTGCAAGCAGGATTACGCTGGAAAAACTTGCAAGAATTACCCCTGCACGCAGTAGGCCGCGGTGATTTTCTAAATTTATACGTCTCTCGATACCTTTGATCGCCAGCAGGACAATAACTACCCAAATCCCTTCTATGTAGCGGCGTTGGATTGAGATGGGGAAATACACCATACCTAGCCCCGCAATTACCCATAACCCCCAAAATAAATATTTATGATTACTTAGCGTTCCGCGTTTCGGAAATCCGAGAAAACCCAATACCATCCAGACCAAGTACCCCAGGAGGTAATCGGTTATGGGAGGAGACATAAGAATATTTTGTTGGCTCCAAGATTTGACAAATGGGTCAAAAAGTAAAATATAAAAGTTATACCCAACAACCGGAAGGTAGATTAAGAAAAGAGTGAGCAGATCCAGCAGATAAATCCGTTGATCAATGATCCATTGCCCAAATTTTGTCTTACCTTTATTTTTAATGTCTTCAAAAAGGGAGAATAAAATATAGAAAAAGGTAAGAAGCAAGAGAATACTGAAATTGATTGGTTGGAAAAGAAAAACCAGATATCCGAATACCCCGCAAACGATTGGATAGCGGATTTCCAGTTTTCCCAAATGCAAGGTTTGCTTAAATATCCAAGCGTCAATACTTAGTAAAAGAAAAGATCGCGCAAGTATGATGTGCGGGAGGATTAGTACCGCTAAAAAACTAAAGGCATCAGGCGAATAAAACTCCAGGGGTAAACGATTTTGCCAAACCCCACTCAAACCTGTGAAGTACAGCCAACCAAATCCCCCGCCAAAAACCGATAAGAAAACGGCAAATTTAAGGTAAAAGTTATTTTGTATGTACCTGGAGAAGAATCTACGCAAACTGAAAACATAAATAAATATACTGGCTATGCGCATTCCTTGAAAGAAAAACTGAAATTGTCCAAAAAGCTCTTTGCCGCCCGCTAATTTCCCGATCAGGATATATGGTGAATACCCTACAATCCCGGTTTGCGCTGTTCCGGTATAAGGGGTGCGAAATAACCATTCTCCGTTATATCCGCTTCTCATTTTTGCTATATAAGTATTTTGATCCTCCACACCAATAAAGCTTCCTGAAAAGCGCATCTGATCGGTCTCTTCGGAAAATCCATAGAGATACGGCGCTGTGGTAAGAACTACAATCACAATCGCCAGCCAAAAATACCATCTTCTTTCCTGATTAATTACCATTATTTTTCCGCCTGCGTTGGGAGGTAATAATTTCAGTCAATCCTATACCAAACCAAGATATTCCACTAATTCCCGCGCCTAGGAATAATGATTTCGGTAAGAACCGAAAATCCACTAGCGCTTCCCCATCCGGAAGGTCAACAGAACGAAGGATCTGATGAGCCGGTTGAATAGGCACTTTCCTTCCGTTGATCAGTGCAATCCATCCAGGATACATCAGTTCGGATAAAACCAATTTGCCCGGGCCTACTGCATTAATCTGAATTCGATTGGGATTAATTTCAACGATGTTAATCGCACTTACCTCAACCCCGGTTTTGGATTCTATCCAGGCTCTGGTTCTATAGTTTTCATTAAGGTAAAGGAACGTCTTTCCTTCTGAATTCACTTCTTTTAAACCCGGTGATTTAATCGGATAATAAGACACAACGTATTTTGTATTTAATAATCCCAATAGTTTGCTGTCAGGTACGGCATTCTCGTTATCGGTTTCAGGCCTGCCATTGGCATAGGGCGGAATAGTAACGCTATACGCATTGTACGGCACCCCAGTAGCGTTTTCCATAAATACCGTATAGGATTTTAGGTGCAGTGGGTCTATCCCATCCACCAATTCTAGTTGATGATAAGCGGCATTCTGTTGCTCAAGCCGATACGATGGCGAATAAATCCTAAATTTACTTGTTGTGTCTTGAGAAAAATAATCGTACAGAGTTTGGTCGGTTGAGAAAACCGTTTTTGCCGAAACGATGTCAATCTGTGAAAAATTGACCACCGCAAAGTCCATCATGGCCACAAAAACAAGTGAAATATTGACAAAAATGGTTGTTTTTTTTGTATATTTTTTTAACAAAAGCAAAATAAATAGAAAAAATGAGATGAGTACCGGCCAAACAAAATCCGAAATGATTAAATTTCCTGTTAGATAAATAACCAGAAGAATGGCACCTGAAAAGACCAGGGTAAAAAATGGCGGCAATAGATTGACTTGTTTCTTAATATCCTCGACGTTTTCCAAACTAGAAAAATAATCCGCAGCCATGACGATAAAACCAACATTAATCATAAAAAACATTCTGCTCGGCACTCTCAACAAATTCATTCCGGGAATATTAACAATCCAGCTCAGCCAAGGAATGGTATCGCCAAAACTGTAAAGCAAACAAAATCCAATAAATATATATAGATGGATATATTTTTTACGTAAGGGACGAATACTCAAAACGCCAAGAAATGCGATTATCACCAATAAACCAGGATATACAAAATACTCGGCATAGCCACCCATATCCGGAATAATCAGTCCCATCAATTTTGCTGGTGGTAAGCCATAATTTAGAATATCTCCCGCCATCAATTGACTTCTGTCAGTTAAGGCCAAGTATTCAAAAAAAGGTACAAGGAAAATTGCAGACAAACCTGTTCCAAGAAGTGTCTGTGAGCCCCATCCTGAAAATTGAAAAAATAATTGTCGAATGGTTAAATGCTTTGACTCCAAAAGTTGGTATAAGAAGAAAACGCCATCCAGCATAAACGCATAGGCGACCCAGCGCAAATCACATAAAAAAATCAAAGCATAAACAATGCCTGTCTGATACCAAAAGCGTGCCTGTCGGGGTGAGATAAAATATCTGCGCTGCTGAAGCAGCAGAAGCCACGGTGTCCATGTGATTGCTTGAACCAGAGAAACATGTCCAGCGGCGTAATGGATGAACAATTTTGGCATTAATTCAAAGGCCATAGCCCCAAGAAATGATGCGAAAGAAGTGTTTCTTCTCTGACGCAGAAAATAATACATACCCAATCCACCACTGATCAGGTGCAGCAATGTTACCAGATGAGTTCCCAGCGGTAGTGGAAAGAGGATTGTCAACCAATTTCCTGGATACCAAAGTCCTGCAAGCGGATTGGCGATCATTGGAAATCCGGAAAGAATCTGGTTATTCCATAATGGGATTTGTTGGCTTGTGACCATGGTTTGCTGTAAATAAAGCAGATTTGGATAATGAGAGATGGTGTAATCGGAATACTGCGTTCCATTTGGAAAAATAAAATCGGTAAGAAAACTGGTGAAAGTTAAAATAGGTAAAGTGATTAAGATAAAAATGAATAATTCTTCTTTGCCAATCAGCGGTTTTTCTTTCATTTATCATTCCCGAGTTGATAGAAATACAAAGTCCAAATTCTGATTAAGTTTTCGCAGCTCATGAAGGCATTCTGCTTTCCTGTAAATTTCCATCGGCAGGAGCACTTCATCCACATCTTGTTCCTGCAAAAAATCGACAGCAGATTGAATCGTATATCCATTGCAAGATAACAGCGCATTTAATTGGTTTTGTTTTTCCACTGCATTAACCGTCTCGAAGGGATGACCATAAAAAACCCGGTGTCCCGTTATGGCAGGTATTTTTAATGCATGCGTTTCATCGCTCAAAATGACACTTTTGGCATCGGTTGATTTTTGAATCCAGGAATAGGCCTCCATCTCCCCCTTGGTCAAATAGGAATAGGGAGACCGCTGGATAATACTGAATGCCATGATCATATAGAGCATAACGATTGTTACCAGGGGTAGAGCGAAAAAGATATTTACAATTTTGCGAGCCCATTTTTTATTTTTCACCCATGTATCCAGTTCATATAAAGCCAGTATGGTGACAGGAATTGAAAAACTGAACAAAAATCGCCGCTGCAAGGAGAATGGAAAAACCGTTAGCGCCAAACAGCTTACAAACCAGATGAACGAAATTTGATAACCTGATTGCTGCAAATATTCCTTTCCTTTTCGAAATGAAAGGAGCGTTAGCACCATCATAGGTGAAAAACTAATCAGCAAATCCCAAAGCGGTGGACTGACAGTTACATTCTGCTGATTCCAGATACTTAATTGTGGATGGAAAAGAGTAGTGAGATACTGCCATCCAAGAAATATTGCGGAAGGAATGACCAGATAAAGAATCTGGAAAAATATGATCCTATTCCGCCAGCGAGGTACTGCAATCCAGGCAATGCCGATAATCATGCACAAAATCACACTGGCGAAAGGCATGGCCAGACAAAGAAATATTGAGAACACGGATATTACCAAACGATGAAGAAAAGTTTGCCTCTCGAATATATGGTTTACCAGCCAAAGAAATATTGCCATACCAAAGGTAAAGTGAGGGCTAATTAAAGAAGAAAAAAACGGATATGCTTCAGCAACCCAAAAATCTGCGGATTTGTATCCAAACAGCAATGCGGTCCACCCCATCCCTGAGCTGAAGAGGACGAAGAAGAATATCTTCTTTTTGGAAATGTGGTCTAATTTTATAAACTTAAGGATGAATTGCCAAAGTTGATAAAAAAGGAATACGCTGCATAGAATTCGTGCCAAATGAAAAATGAATGGAATGGAAAAATGCGTTATTCTACTCAGATGTCCAAGGAAAATATAAAACTCGAACAATACCACCCCATCCCCTGGTTGTGCCGTAAAAGGTAATGTAAAAAACCATAAACCTTCTGCGCCTTGCTGCATTTTTGCAAAATAGGAATAGCCATCAATAGGATTCAGAAACAATCCACTGAACCAAATTTGTGAACCCTGCAATACCCAGCCGATCATATAAGGCAGGGAAATTAACAAGATATAAAGGGTTACCCCAAACCATCCACGTTTATTTGTCATAAGTACCAGTTTAGTATACTTTAACCCATCCTATCCGGCAATTAATAGAACCAAACGATCTTTTCCCTTGTCAACTTCACCCGCCTTACCTATAATCATATTATGAACCTACCCTCTAAATTATTTGAATTACAAAAAGTAGCTGATAAACTTTACTTCTCTCAAAAAAGAATATTTGATATTGATCAAATACTTTCGAATAATGACGAGGTAAATAGTGCGACTGACCTTCTGGAACAAGCCAAGTTGGATTTGCACCAGAAAGAAAAACATGTTCAGGAAAAAGAAGGGCTGGAAAAAGAAGTTCAAAACAAAATTGCCTTTTCCGAATCCACACTCTATGGCGGAATGGTAAAACACCCCAAGGAATTGCAGGACATTCAAAAGGAACTGGATAGTCTTAAAAAACGCATCAAATCCATGGAAGATGAACATTTAAGTGCGATTCGCGATTTTGAAGAAACTCAGAAAACAGTTGCCTCTGCAGAAAAAGCTTTGCAGGATATATTAGAGCAAAAAGCGTTACTTGCTGAGACCTTGATGACGGAACGTGAAACCCTCCAGAACCAGATCAAGGTCTACAATCAGGAATACATCGTCACCTCAAGTAATTTACCCGATGATGTAAAAACGATATTCGAAACACTCTTTCGCACAAAAAAGGGGAAAGCTGTGGCTATTGTGGAAGACAGTACATGCTCGGTTTGCGGTATAACGGTCCGTGATTCCCTCATTCAACAAATCAAGACTAGCAATCAAATCACTTATTGTTCTTCCTGTGGAAGAATGTTGTTCTCAGATTAATATGAACTTTAGCAACCTGCCGCACATTGATGTCTATTCCTTTGTACTTGGTTTGCTTTGTGGCGGCATTTTATATTTCCTTGTCATTGAAAAAAAATATATTCAGAAGATTTTTGCATTTTTCAAATCAACCTATGAACGATTGGCTGCCAGTACAAATCTTGAAAAAGCAGAATCGCTGATTAAGCGAAGCATCTTCATGCAGGCGCAATCCAATCATCTTCTTGCCCATGCCTTTCCATTGGAAACCGTTCTTGTAGCCCCGCATTTAATTTCTCCGCCCAAACACCTTTATCCAGAGTTCTACACGACGGCAGCCTCCTTAATCAATCAGTACTTTCCCTTTGTACCGGATTGGCCCGAATTAAGTGCTCAAATTCCGGTTGATCTAATTCCATATCAACAATTAACCAGAATTAATGGAAAAATTGTCATCCTGGGGCAGCCTGGTTCAGGAAAAACCGTATTGCTATCTGCCCTGGCCATTCACATGCTCAAAGACACGGATAAACTGGGTTTTCCGATCCTGGTTTCCGCAAAAAAGATCCTGGCAAATCTGGAAAATGAGAAAGATGTATTACAAGTTCTCGCCTCAACATTTTCTGAGCAGAATCCTCAAATTTCAGTAAGCCAGATACATTATTTTATAAAAAACAAAATAACCTCCTTCAATTCTGTACTGATGGTTGATGACGTAGACCATCTGCAGCAGAACGAAAATGAAAAACTAATTCACTACCTCACTGATCTGGAAACGCTAACAAAGTTTAAAAAGATCATAATTGCCGCCGATCCCAATATGATCCGTCAAGAATTGTTACAACAATATTATCCATTACCGATTGCTGCCTGGTCCATTGATGACCAAGCAAATTTTATTAACCACTTCCAAAATACCTGGAAAAAATTACCCCAAGCTCAACCAATCAAAGATGCTGTTCCAGCGCCCATTTTCTGCAAATGGCTGCATGATGAAACGCTTTATTATTCCCCGTATGATTTAACGCTTCGGCTCTGGCTCACCAATAGCGGGTATACATCCGGGCAAAATGTCTTCTCCTGTTTTACGAATTTAATGGAAATGCTTAAACTCCCTGCTGAGACGCTTGATCATCTAGCTTTAATAGCATATGCCTTGGTCAGAACTAATCAATCTTCGATATCAATATCAGAAGCCAATGAATTTTATTCCGATGTGCCAGAATCGCTTGTTATCAACGCACCAAAAATCAATGGCGAGTTTAGTGATAATAGAGCAAAATCCAAAATTCTCGACAGTTCCTTTAAAGCTGTACAGAAATCTTCATTTTTGGTGGCAGGTATGGATGGCAGGTATTCATTCACTTCGCCGATATGGGTGGGTTATTTTTCCAGTCTGGTATCAGGAATTGAAATGCACCCCTGGTTCACCGAAAATCAATTAAACTGGTCTTATTCTGCACAATATATGCGGTTTGCCACCCTGCAGGACCATGCAGACACCTGGCATGAAATGAGTTTCCAAAAAGAAAATCGCTTCATTTTTGATAATTCCTATTTGAAAATTGCCCGAATTATTCCGGATCTTCCTCCGGACCACCCGGTTCGGAACGGCATCTTAAAATGGATTGCCAAAAACGCATTTATGCAGCCTGTTCCTGCACCTCAAAAAGCCGCTCTTTTTGCTGCTTTGTTAATTTCCAACGATCCTTCAGTACCCAAATTGTTGCTCGATTTTCTAACCATGCCGGACCCTGATTTACGATTCCTCGCCGTCATCGTTTATGCCGGGTTATCGAAAACAGATCAATTTGATGTATTCGTCAATCTTCTCAGTGATGAGGATCAAAATGTTAGAAATGCAGCCAGTTTGTCTTTTTATGCTTTGAAAACTAAGAAATCAACCGATCTCTTGATAGATATCCTTCTTCAAGGCGATGAATATATGAAGCAAACCGCTGCCGAAACGTTATCCTTGATACCATCCATTCGAAAAGATTTGTTAACCGAGGCGCTTGCCAGTGAGGATTTACTTATCCGCCGCGCAGCTGTTTTTGGCCTTGCAAGAGTCCATGAGCAATGGGCTTCGGATATGTTAAGTCACGCAGCGATTGAAGACGCTCAATGGATTGTGCGGAATGCAGCCTCACAAATCGTTGAAAATTTGGATCTGATGAATACCCAGCTTGTTCCATTGCTGCCCCACCCATCCAACGCCCCCTGGCTAATCGGTTTTGCTAGCAAATTGGGTAAAGGGATCCCTAAATCGGGTTTTGTGAAAGATATTCTGCTTTCCGCCTTGGATCAAGGGAATGTAGATGAAAAGATATCTGCCATGAATTACTTACGGGTTGTGCCAGACGAGGATATTGTCCGTGCTGTTTTGACATTAATAACCCACAAAAACAGGTCACTTCAACAAGCGGCCACATTTACGTTATGGTATATTGAAAAAATATTGGGTACTATCCCAGCTTTAAAAGAAAAACGAATTACCTGAAATTTTTACTTCTCAATAAGTGCCAGTAACTTATGGTTCAGAGAAGCTGCATCTTCATTAATAATTGAAACCAATTTATCAGGACCATCTTTCCCGGCGACAATCTCAATTTCATCCGTTGCTACATTTAATAAACTCGCCAGGTACTTTATCACGGCTTGATTTGCCTTTCCGGATACTTCTTTGACGTCCATTTCCAGGATTAATGTCCCATCCTCTAATACATCGCTAAATTTTTTCTCTTTTGCCCCGTGGACAACATGGATAGTGATTGCAGATCCACGTTTGCCTTCATGCAAATTAAATTTTCTAAAAATATTCTTCATCGTTTCACCTCAATGTATACAGAAGGTTCAATAAAATTTGCTCTACGATGACCAGAGCAAAGATCAATATTGTGGGACTGAAATCTATCGCCATGGTAGAAGGCATCAGTTGTCGTATTGGATTTAATAGCGGATCAACCAAACGATCCAACGTTACCCTAACAGGATGGTAAGGAGATAATACAAATGATAGCACAGCATTGACAATGACGATAAATATATAAACACGAATTGCGGTTTGCAATAAATTAACAATTATATCCATAAGATTATTTTTTAAAACTCCCTTTCTCCAAGAATAGCTTGACCGATGCGGATATATCGAGCCCCTTCTTCAATAGCAATTTCATAATCATGACTGGTTCCGATGGATAAATCCTGCCAATACTCATCGCCTTGATACTTTATCAATTGTTCTTGTAATTTTCTTAATTTTACAAAATACTGTCTGCTATCTTCCGGATCAGCTGACAACGGCGGCATTGTCATTAAACCCTCAATTTTCAAACCTGACAGTTGAGTAATCAATCCCAGTTCTTCAATAAGACCAGGCCATTTTGTTTCGTCCCATGCCGCCCACCCATCTTTTGATTCCTCTCCAGAGAGATTAACTTCAACCAATGCCCGCATACACTGACCACGTTCCAGACAAATCGTATTTATTTTATTGGCTAATTTCACACTATCCAAAGAATGGAGTAGAGAAAAATGATCAACAACCATCGTTGCTTTCCGGGATTGCAAATGTCCAATCATGTGCCATTCAACTTTGGAATTTGCAATATCCAAAATTTTGGGAATGGCTTGCTCTGGATAGTTTTCTCCAAAAAGAGTGGCTCCAGCTTCGATTGCGGTTTTGATAATTTCCACTGGTTTGTATTTGGAAACCACCACTAAATGAATGTCTTCCGATACCCGGCCGGATTTTCTTGCTGTGATTTCGATATTTCTCAAGACTCTATTGTAATTTTCTTTGATTTCTTGATTTCGACGATTCATTATTAAAATCCACTTACCCAATTAATTTTATTAACGCACCAAATCTGCCGGTATTGCCATGTTCAGCTCGATGAGAAAACCAATCCCCAGTATGACAAGCTGTACAGATTTCTGAGACTTCAACGTGAGTTACTCCGCTTTCCTGCAAATTAATTTTGTTTGCCATCCATAAATCCAGGAAAGTCTGTCCATCTTTAAATTGTATCATTTTCTGATAGTCATTCCCAAATCGTTTCTCAAAAGGTACAAGTACATCACTGCGAACCGAAAAATGATCCGGGCCGATAGATGGACCAATAGCAGCCCATATGCTGCTAACTTCAACACCAAAAGCCGTTACCATTTTTTTTATTGCCGCACCAACGGTATTTTTAACTGTCCCCTGCCAGCCTGCATGAACAATACCCGCGATATGTTTTTGGGGTTCGTACAAAAGAATTGGAACACAATCTGCAAATCTCATCACCAGGGTAAAATCCGTGGAATCCGTCAGGATGGCATCTGCCTGCTGATACGGTTCCATGGGTTTTCTGGGAGTCGTAGGAATTACCACATTTGTGCCGTGAACCTGCCAAACATCGAATTGTGACTCGAACGGAATCTCAAGCGTATTGAAAATCCGCTTTTTATTTTCAATGATATTGGCATCCTGATCACCAATATTGCCGCCTAAATTTAAGGATTGATACGGTTCAGGACTAATCCCGCCATGTCGAGTAAAAACAGCCTGCTCCACCGGGAATTCTATTAACGATTCAAACTGGAAGTATTTCATTCCATTGTTTTCTATAAATCCCATCTACTTCCCTTTCTCGATATTTTGTTCAACATACTTCTTTTTCTGGGTTAACAGCAAACGGGTATCATTCATAGTTTCTTCGACAATGGGATACAAATACCAGGCAGTGGTAATACCAAACAACGTCCCGGTAAGCAGGCGTAAAAACGGTGTGCTTTCCCGAATTGGCACCCACCCAGGTAAAAGGTTTGAAACCAAACCGGTTAATTGTGATGAGCCATCTATCCCCATTGGAATAATGCCAAAGATGATCCAGACATACCAAGGAATTCTTCTAAATTTACGACCGGATAACTGGAATAAAATCCCAAAGATCAAGAAAGAGCCATAAATTGCCACGTCTCTCTCACATAAGGCAACTTTATAACCTGCCTGCTCGTTTCCCAGGAAATCTCTGGCAAAATTAATATCCATATGATCCTGGTGAAAATATTCCTCATATGAGACAACGTCAGGAACCTGTGCCAATTCTCTTGGATAAACCATTTGATCGCCATACAGGAAAAAGGATCGAAAGGTTAATTGATGACATAAAGGACGATAGATTTTATAAATAATTTGCGCAGGAAAAGTAGCGCCAACATTCATTAATACCGGTGCAAGAAATGGTAATCCAATGTACAGAAATACCACAAAATTGAACAGAAACATATATTTCTTACTAACCATTAGCGTGATGCGATCAGGACCAGACAATTTTTTCCCTCGGCTTATTTTCTTTTCGTAGTGTTTATCACCCAATTGACGCAAATTTCTGTCCCGGTCTTTTGCCGCACCTACTGCAACTTGAATTTGTTGCACGGTTATTTCGCCTTGTAAGGTATAGGGCCCTATTTTTATAACAGGGAAAGGTCCCATATCCTGATAGAGAATGTTATCCTGGGTTATATCAATCCGGGTTATATTGAACTCGATCTGCTGCTTGACCAGTTGTAAATCTTCTTCCAGTTTCTGGCTGTTTTCCATGGCTGGGTCAAAGTAAAGTGTGAGATTAAGCATGCTTCCGCCTTTATTGTCTACGAGCTAAAGTCCGAAATCCAGCAAACTGGAAAATTGTGCCAGACGTTCAAATATCCCTAAAAACAACATTAAGCCGATGATAATAAGAAGGATACCAAAGATTTTTTCAAAAACCATGGCGGTCTGCTTAAATCGCCGAATAATTGTAGTTAAGAATTCTACCAAAATAGTTGATATCAGGAAGGGAACTGCCATGCCTATCGAATACGCGACTAGCAGCCACGTACCGTTTACAATCGATCCTTCATTTGCCGCCAAAACCAAGATTGCGCCTAGCGCTGGGCCGACGCAAGGTGACCAACCTGCAGAGAAAAATATTCCCATTAAAAATGAGGTAAGATACCCCATTCTTTTTCCGTATCCAGTTTGAGCTCGAAATTCATAATTAAATAATGAAATGGAATAGATGCCGGAGATATGAAGACCGAACAGTATTACCAAAACTCCCCCCAATCTGGCAATCCATTCTCTGGAATCAAACAGCAAATTACCCAGGGCTGATGCAGCAATGCCAAATAAGATAAATATTGTGCTGAATCCAAAAACAAAACTTAATCCATGGAGAAAAAGGGCTAACCGTTGCTTAGGCGTGGACTTAGCATCAGAAGAGGTGATTGCTCTTCCGGAAAGATAAGTCAAGTAAACAGGAATGAGTGAAAAAACGCACGGGGAAAAAAAAGATAATAAACCAGCGAGTAAAGCAATCCAAATATTAATTTCCATTCAATTCCTATGCTTTTGTTACGATAATCGGTGTGCCCTCAGGCCCCTGGATGGTTAGATCACCGAGGGAGTAATCCACCTGCGGCAGTGTCCAACGGAATATCCATTTGGCATCCTCCGGACGCGTATTTACGCACCCATGAGAGCGTGGGGTTCCGTAATCATTGTGCCAAAACGTCGAATGAACGGCTACACCCTGGCCTATAAACAACGTTGTCCAGGCTACCGCGGGAGTATCCCATCCTGCACCTGTTCCCCCACCGCTCATGTGTATGGAGACCAATTTTCGCCAGATCTGATGTTCCCCAGCCGGAGTCGGCCATTCATCAACCGCATTTCCACTGGCGTCAAAACGTGCACCGGTAGAGACTCTGCAGAAGTAGACTTCCTTGTTCCCTTCATAACAGGATAAAGTTTGATAATCCAGATTTACTACCACCTTTTTATCTTGCACTTCCGGTCGAATCGGCGAAATTTCATCTTCAGTAATTTGCCTGAATCCTTTCGCATTAGCCCAGAATAAATCACCATAGGAACCATATCTTTCATTAAGATGATAGTAAGGTTCCCCATCGTCGCCTGTTTTAATACCGTCTACCCAAATAACCTGGCTGTAATATAATCTTGGCTTTTCTATTTCCTTAAACCATGGTGACCGCGGAGTTGGTCCATTCTCCAGAATAAGATCCACATAAGGGACACTTACCTCTGCCCAAAATCCAACTACGCCGTTCTTTTCAGGTAAAGTGGACATTGGAATTTGAGGTATGTATTTAACAGGTTGAATACTGGGCGCGTAAACATATCCTTGGTCCATTTCAACCCACCTTTTGCTGATTAACCCCGCCGGCGTTTCCCCAACAACTTCCCGCCGCCATTCAAAAACAGCATCCTCATATAAAACACCGGTCTCGGTGCTATTGACAGAAGGTTTTGAACGGATATTAATAGCTCCCCCAACACAGTTTCTGCCAAGATATACATTTTCCGGAAAAGTATCGATTCCCTGGTATGAGAACTTGGGCAGCCTGGTGATTAAAGCACCCGCGCCTAAAACACATGACTTAATAAATTTTCTTCTCGTTATTTCCATAGTTGATCTCTATTATTCGCAATTATATCTTATTTATCTATTTATTAAGTCGATTCAGGGTTTACATAAAAAATAAATAGGAAAAGATTACAGATGCCAATGGAACAAAGAAATTATCCCAATCCCCATATGGGATTGTCTCAACAATAGTGGCAATGAATACTACGCCGGATATGGGCAACAATGTGTATTGAATATTCATCTGGGCGTAGCCCATAAGCTGGAATGAAAACATGACCAAATAAATCAGGACTATTGAACCAGCAAACATGGCTGCGGAGCCTTGCCAGCTTTTTGTTGGAGCCCAAGGCAGCTTATTTTTTCCGAAGCGAGTTCCAATGATATCTGCCATGCCATCCCCGCCGCAAAGCACCATCAGTGTAATCAATCCTATTGTATTCTGACGCCAAAAGAGTATTGTCATCACAACAAATACGATACCGTAAATCAATGGTCCTTTTAGGATCTCTTTGCGGTCTCCACTACGGGACATTGCCCGGACCGCCTCTTCGTCTTTAAGAATCCCCAACCCAACCAGCAAGAATTGCATGGTAATCAGGAGCGGAATAATAGCTGCAAGATAACGGGAAATGGACTTTTCAGGAAATAGTATCCAACAAAGTACAAAAATTGGACCGGTACCAATATGAATAATTTTTCGACTGATATTCGAAGGAAAAACTCCCTTTGCAGCTAAAAAATCAATCAATCTCAACCAACCCACAGCTATAACTATGGTAATCAAAAAAGCCAGATATTCATTTTGTATCAAAGCTAGCCTCTAATAATCTTTTAGTCTGCGATCCATCTCTCGCTGCATATCTTTTTTTGCGATATCAGCTCGTTTATCGTAAAGTTTTTTACCTTTCGCAACGGCAATTTCTACTTTTGCTCTTCCATCTTTAATATATAGACGAACCGGTATGATCGTAACCCCTTTTTGTCTTACTTCATTCCAAAGTTCTAAAATTTCTTTTTTATGGAGTAATAATTGTCGATTTCGTCGCGGTTCATGATTAAATCGATTGGCTAACTCATATGGAGCAATATGCGCATCCATCAACCAAGCTTCGTGTCCATCAACTTTTATATATGCTTCTTCCAGGCTGACCTGACTTGCACGTATCGATTTTATTTCACTGCCAACTAACGAGATCCCGGCTTCCATGGTCTCCAGGATGAAAAATTCAAATTTTGCTTTCCGATTTCGCGCAACTGTCTTTTCACTCATGCAAAAATTTTAACATACTCTGTCTTAAAAGCACATGCCAACATAATAGGAACCTATGGAATCAAGGTATAATTGATACATAAATTATCAATCCCAGAGGTATTTATGAAAGACATTGCACTTGCTTTCGGTGGCGGCGGTGTCCGTGGTATTGCCCATGTCGGGGTAATACGGGCATTAGTTGCTGAAGGGTACAACATCAAAGCAATTGCAGGAACCAGCGCAGGTGGAATCGTTGGAGCTGCATATGCTTATGGACTGACGCTTGATGACATTATAAAAATCGCTGGTAAATTAAATGATATGAAAATATTTTCACCATCATTTAATCACGATCCTTCAATTCTCGGCCTTTCCGGTTTCGAAAAAGAATTAATGGAGACAATTGGCAACATCAATTTCAGCCAATTGAAGATTCCCTTTGGATGCACAGCGGTTGAGATTAATACTGCTCAGGAATTTGTCTTCACAAATGGCAAAGTTCTTGATGCAATCATGGCTACCATTGCAGTTCCCGGTGTCTTCCCACCGAAAATAATTGGAAACTATACATTTGTCGATGGCGCAATTTTGGATCCCGTACCGGTAGCTTTAGCCCGCTGGTTGGCCCCCAATATCCCCATTATAGCTGTTTGCTTAACACCGGTACCGGAAGAATGGGCGCATATGCCGCCGATTATTAATCCCCCGCACATCCCCTTTACCCAACCTATTATTGACCAATTCTCTCGGTTGCGTATTGCCAAAGCTTTCAATATTTTTACCCGCTCCATGGAAACCACCTCTCGAATGCTGGCAGAATTAAAAATGAAATTGGACAAACCGGATTTTATCCTGCGGCCAGCGGTCGGTGAAATTGCCTTATTGGATATGGTGTCAACGAGCGAATTAATCTTCCGTGGCGAGCAGGTGGTTAAAGATTCAAAAAAAGAATTAACACAGATCTTTAGTATGACCAAACATGTTGTCCGCCTTTTTAATCAGCCTGTACTTCCAGGCAAAGAAATTAATATTGGTGACCCCCTTTTATAGGAAAATTAATCTATGAGTATATCAGCACAAGAATATACCATGCTAGAACATGGCATGATAATCCACCTGCGCAAGCCGGAAATTACATCGCTAAAAACAGGGGTAAGTCTTCTCCTTCACGGTTGGACCGGTGATGAAAACTCCATGAATGCCTTTTGGGGATACATGCCCAGGCATCATTGGCTGCTGGCTCCCAGAGCACCGCAGGCAGGTATACCCTCTGGTTATGGGTGGGCACAAATCACACCCAATCCATATCCGGATTACGAGACCCTTTTACCGTCTGTCGAGCTATTGATTGAGTGGCTTGAAAAGTTCAGAAAAGCCAACGGCATCCTTGATACGCCAATGAATCTCATCGGCTTCAGTCAAGGTGCAGCTGTTGCCTATATGCTGGCAGTACTGATTCCTGAGCAGATCAAGTGTTTAGTATCCATTGCCGGCTTCATGCCGGATGGCACGCTTGAGATGTTATCCAAACAAAAGAATCACAGTCCGCTCATTTGCATCTTGCATGGGGCAAGGGACAAACTGGTTCCTGTGAATATGGCCATAAAAACGGAAGCCGATTTAAAAGCGCTGGGATATTCCACCCAATTATGTGTGGATGAAAACACAGGACATAAACTCGGTCCCAGTTGCGTGGATTATTTACAGAACCTTTCTGACTGCCATCCTATCGGCCCTGGGCGATGGTAAACAAACCCAGAAATAAACCAATAGCGCTTATAACAAGAATCACCATACCAATGGGGATACCCGCTTTTTGTGCAATAGTTGAGGTATCTTCGAAAGTAGGGATGGATAAGGGAGCTACTTCGGTAAAGGTCGCCAAACGGGTAGGCATGGGTGAAATAATAAAACGCGCCGCCATGGTTGGGTCAATCGTTGGGGAAACTGCCGGCGTTGGAGTAGACGGCGGTTCCACAATCGGTAGATCACCAGGCGATATGCTCACCAAAGGTGCATACACCCAGGCTTGTCCTGTATCAACGCCAGGATATTCAATTAATATCCATTCACTGGATGCCGTCTTCCCTAATGCCGCAGCGGATTGTCCTTTAACCAGCACGCCGACTTTTTCAAAGTTGGTGTGGGGCCCTGAACGAACATTAATTTGTTCCTCGCCTTCAATCACCAGCACAGTAATCTGCGGACCGAGTGGCGTCCCGGTTACCGTTGGCAATAATTCCTGACCCAGAATATGGTTCGCAGCAACAAGGTTACTATTGGTAATACATAGAAATATGCCAAGGAGGAGAACTCCTGCGGCGATTCGTTTTCGAAAATCACTTAATTGCTTCATTGTGCACCTGATTTGATACTAATATCATTCAAATATTGATTATAATCGATACTATGGATAGTAAATTTTATCACGGGAATATTGAACCTAAAGATATTGCACGGGCTCTCCACGGGCACTTCAACCGGAATAATCTGGACACTAAAGAGTTCGGGACGGAAAACCGACTTGTTGTACAGATTGCAACTCATATTAATGCAGTCTCGGGTGGAGATACAGCGATTCCGGTAACCATTGAAAAGGTACCTGATGGAATTTCTGTGCAAATCGGGAAACAATCTGTATCTGGGTGTTGCTGCAAGTCTGGGGTTATCGGCATTGGTTACAATACGAAATCCGCTCAATATACTCAGCCGCATCGATGATATCGCACAGGACATTGAAAATTTACAATTAAAAGACGATATCTGGCTGGTTATTGATCAGGTTGCACAACAATACGCTGCTACCATGGAGTTATCGGAAAATTTAAGAACCACTACCTGTGCCTACTGTAAGGCAGCAAATCCGATCTCCGAATCGAATTGTATTGCCTGTGGTGCGCCGATGGGCGAATTGCAGCCGGATACATGCAAAGCCTGCGGCTTTGTGATTCATAATACAGCCGCAAATTGCTCCAATTGTGGCGCAAAGATTGTCAGGTAATTTCATATGATAAAACATCTAAATGGATTGACCGACGTACCCGGTATTCTTGTAGGTCAAGCCCAGGATCTATCCGGATTTACAGGGGTAACCGTTGTCCTCCCACCCAAAGGTTCCATTGGTGGTGTTGATCAACGTGGTGGCGCACCAGGTACTCGTGAAACGGATGCCCTGCGTCCCATGCATTTTGTTGATCAGATCAATGCCGTTGTCCTTTCGGGAGGATCCGCCTTTGGGTTGGACGCATCCAGCGGGGTGATGAAATATCTGGGCGAAAAAGGAGTCGGCGTTAACACAGGGGTAAAGCATGTTCCCATTGTTTCCAGTGCAGTTATTTTTGACCTTGCATTCGGTGATTCAGAGTCATTTCCGGATGCAGCCATGGGTTACAATGCGTGTTGTGACGCAAGCAATGGCCTTGTTTTGCAAGGGAATGTTGGTGCGGGCACCGGGGCAACAGTTGGCAAGTTATTTGGCATGAAACAGGCTATGAAGTCTGGACTTGGAACGGCCAGTATTGTTTTAAAAAATGATCTTGTTGTGGCAGCTCTCATGGTAGTAAACGCCTTTGGAGATGTAATTAACCCGGATCAGAGTATCCTGGCTGGAACACGTTCTTTTTCAGTGCTTGGCAAGCACTTTGGTGAGAGTGAACTCTTTGCTGACACGCTAAAATCCATGAATAGTTTTGTCGGGGAAAGTATTCTCAATATTGCCATGAAACAGAATACGGTCATCGGTGTGGTTGCTACCAACGCAAAGCTTTCACGTGAAGAAATAAATAAAGTTGCCCAGATGGCCCATAATGGCATTGCTAAATCCATATCTCCCGCCCACACCATGCTGGACGGGGATACAATATTTTCCATCGCTACACAGAAGAAAAAAGCGGATGTCAATTTGGTCGGTGCTTACGCTGCGGAAATGGTAAGGCAAGCGATCATCAATGCTGTATTAGCTGCCGATCCAATCAATCAGCTCCCTGCAGCAAAATCATATTTGAAATAATAGGAAATCCTTATGACTTTCCATATCAATAAAATCTCCTCGATTATTTACAATCGTAGATCATCCAAAGCCTATCAAGAAAATCAGGATATCCCTTCTGAAGACTTACTCTCATTTTTTGAAGCGGCCCGTTGGGCACCTTCTGCAAGAAATCGGCAACCCTGGCGGTATATCCTCTTTACAGATCAATCGCCGGACTCCATAGCATTAATGCGTTCCTGTTTGGATGAAAAAAATCAAGTTTGGGCCAACAAGGCCCCTGTACTTATTTTGTCCTGTGCGGAACTTGTTGATGATCAAGGCACCCCTAATCGGGTTGCGTTACATGACCTTGGTTTAGCCAATGAAAACCTAATGCTTCAAATTCGTTCTCTAAATTACAATTGCCGTCCAATGGGTGGTTTTGATAAGGAAAAAACCAAATTGCTTTTCAATATTCCGGTAACAATTCAACCGGTTCTTGTTATAGCAGTTGGATTACCTGCAAGAATATCCAGTTTACCGGAAGAATTTCAAGAAGAGGAACGCCGCCCGAGACTACGAAATGAAATACAATCCTGGGTACATCTGGATCAATGGGGAAAACTTGATCTTCAAAACTAAACTTTGATAATGGAGCAACTTCAATGGTCCTAATTCTAGGTGATACGACCTGTGGCATTCCACTCGAGAGAGCAACAGAGCTAGGTTTGTCACTTCTGCCACAAATCATTATGTTTGATCAGGTATCTTATCGTGATGATACAGAAATTAATGCTGAAACGTTTCTTAATAAATTAAAACTGGCAACCAATTTGCCTAAGACAGCCGCTCCCCCCCCCGTACTTTATGAACCATATTTTAATCAGGCTCAAAAAGACCATCAGGATGTGATCATCATCTGTCCTTCCGCTAATCTAAGCGGTACTGTAAGAAGCGCGACCACTGCAGCCGCAGACTTTCCGACATTATCCATAGAAGTGATCGATTCCCAAACCATTGGCGGTGGTTTGGCATCTCTGGTTTTGCAGGCTCATGCATGGGCAAAAGAAGGCTGGGAATCTCAGAAAATTGTTTCATCCATAAAAGACTTAATCGCCAAAGAACAAAACTACTTTGTTGTCGATACGCTGGAATATTTACATAAAGGCGGCAGAATTGGCGGCGCCCAAAATCTGGTTGGCAGTTTGCTGCAAATCAAACCGATCCTGACCATCAAGGAAGGAAAGGTTCAGACCGTTGAATCACAACGGACCAAAAAGCGTGCACATGAGCGTTTATTGGATCTGATTGAAGAAGGTTTCCCAGGTAAAGAGACTTATAAATTATGCCTCATGCATGGGGATTCAATTCAGGACGCCTCCAAATTAGCCTCCATTTTAAAAAACAAGTACGAATTATCCGATGTACCTATCTATGAACTACCACCGGCGTTTCTGGTGCATGCAGGACCAGGTGTGATTGGGGTTAGCTTCTATAAAAAATAACCTTTTTTACAAGAAAAAAGGTGGCTCAATTTAGGTTGATTCATCTTTTATTTTTTTATACTAAAATACTTATTAAATAAAAAAACGAGGTGGAGAATTCTTCACCTCGTTTTCTATTTACAGGCCAGGCTTAAATGTCAGCTGTTTTTTTACTTCTTGTCACAGCCCAAATAAGTGCTCCGAGTAAGGCAGCAACCACCACGTAACTGGTTACGTTCGTCAAGGGATAACGAACGATAATAGGCGCGGCGATTAAACTTACCAAGTTCACCACTTTGATCATAGGATTCAAAGCAGGACCGGCAGTATCTTTCAGAGGATCCCCAACGGTATCACCGACAACACCGGCTTTATGACGTTCGGAACCTTTTCCAGTATTTCCTTCCACATTGCGAGGCTCATCTTCAATGGCTTTCTTTGCATTATCCCAGGCACCACCACTATTTGACATGAAGACAGCAAGTAATTGACCGCTGAGAATAACCCCAGCCAGGAAACCGCCTAAAGCTTCAACCTGCAACACCATACCAACGATCAATGGTGTGACAATGGAGATGACAGCCAGAGGAATCAATTCCTTCTGGGCTGATCGGGTAGAGATGCCTACCGCCTGGGCGTAGTCAGGTTTAACGGTACCTTCCATAATGCCAGGAATACGGAATTGGCGGCGTACTTCTTCTACAATCTGTCCGGCTGCACGTGTGACTGCCCGAATGGACAGGGAGCTGAATAGCCAGGGTAACGCACCACCAAGCAGTAAACCAACAAAAACCTTTGTATCAGCAATATTAATGGATAATAATGCAGGCTTGCCTAATTGAGCAAGCACACGGTTGATATCCACCATATAGGAGGCAAAAAGGCTTACCGCTGCAATAACAGCTGAAGCAATGGCAACGCCCTTGGTGATCGCTTTTGTGGTGTTCCCAACGGCATCCAGGTCTGCCATAATTTGGCGAGCTGCCAATTCTTTTTCGTCGGTCGTATCATGCCAGGCCATTTCCGCAATACCGTTGGCATTGTCAGAAATGGGACCGTAGCTGTCCATGGCTACATTGTTGCCAGTATGGCTGAGCATACCAATACCAATCATGGCCACACCGTAAAGAACATATACGGGATCAGAACCACCATAAAGCACTAAGGCAAAGACAAAGGAAAGAGCAATTACGAGTAATGCCCAAACACTGGATTCCATACCTAAGGAGAGACCGGATAAAATGGTGGTTGCAGGGCCTGTCTTGGTAGCTTTTACAATTTCTTGTACAGGAGATTTTTTGGTAGCAGTGAAGTAGGAGGTCAGTGGATTGAAAGCGACTGCCAAACCAACACCGATGGAAGTTAACATGGCCAATTTCCAATCATGGGCATAGAAAATAGCCAGAATGAAAGAAAATACAACCGTGTTAATGCTGGAGACTTCATAGGAACGGAACATGGATTCTTCAGCATCATGGGCACGGAGCCATTTGATCGGGAATTTTTCCCAAATCGGCACGGTAAAGGTACCCATAATGGAACTGATTACGCCCAAACCACGAATGATCAAAGGATAAACGATCCATTTGAGTTCGCCAGTCAAGCTAGCTAAAGAAAGGCCCAAGATCAATGCTGAAACAATGGTGACTTCATAACTCTCGAAGATATCAGCAGCCATACCAGCGCAGTCACCTACATTATCGCCAACCAGGTCAGCAATAACGGCAGCATTACGTGGATCATCTTCCGGAATGTCTTTTTCAACTTTACCAACCAGATCAGCGCCGACATCAGCAGCCTTGGTATAAATACCACCGCCCACGCGCATAAATAAAGCTAATAAAGTACCACCAAAGCCAAAGCCCAATAAAGCATCCGGTGAAGCGGTACCGAAGATAATGAAAATGATGGTACCACCCATCAAGCCTAAACCGTCAGTCAACATTCCAGTAACGGTTCCGGAATAATAAGCAATGGATAAAGCTTCATTGAAGCCACGTTTGGCAGCAGAGGCCGCGCGTACGCTTGCCTGAATTGCCATACGCATTCCAAGTTGACCTACAATCAAGGAAAAACTTGCACCCATGATAAAGGCGATAGTTCTGCCAATCGCGATAATTGTCGTAGTATTAACAGGAAATTCGACAAGAGCTTCTGCTGAAGGGGGAACAACAGAAACACTAAAATACAAAGCCACACCTAAAAGGCCGATGGCAGGAAGAATTGTTTTCAGTTGTTGACTAAGATAGCTATTTGCGCCGACGCGAATGGCGTCCCAAACCTCTATCATTTTTGGATCACCTTTGTCTTTCTTCATAACGAGGTTCTTTAAAAACCACGCATAAAGAAGACTGATGATTGCAATTGCCACAACACAAATCACAGCAATTTGTTCAAAATTGTTCAAGCCGTGACGGGCAAGACCTAAAAGATTCATGGTTCCTCCGGGATATAAAATTATTCCTCTCCATAGAGAGGATGTCTTAGGGATTATGGAAAATATAACAAAAAAATTTGCGCATTTTAGTATTGTACTTGAACTTCCCCCCTGTCAACAGTTCGGGAAAGACTTTTTTTAATTCTTTCCCGAATGTTAATTTTACATTAGAATTTGATCCATAAGTTGACTTAAGCCATTGTTTTCTGTATAGTGTATTACGGGTTTTATATCACTAAGTTAAACATTTTCTGGATTATTTTAACAGCAGTTTTAATTTGACACTCATTTTTTAAATTGCCATAATTAGTACTCAACCAGTCAATATGAGAATCGTACGATAACATTCAGGTATTGAATTTTGTTTTAAAAACGTGTATGCTGAATAATAAGCTTTTTATTCCCGGCATTATTTTCTTGGCTACATGGATACAAATAAAAATATTGGTTGAAATCTTCATAATGATAGAAGGTAGAGTTAAACGCGTCTATGGATAACGATATTTATAAAGTTGAAGTTGATGATGATGACGAAGAACAATATTCGGCTACTGCTCGTCTGATCGAACTAGGAAGATTAAAATCCTACGTTACGATTGACGATATTTTGCATTTTTTCCCTGAAGCAGAACAAGATATAGAACAGCTAGAAGAAGCCTTTTCGGCACTGATGAGCGCTGGTATCACTTATATTGAAGATTCTGTGCCTGAAGAACCCAGTGATGAAGAAATCGAAGATGAGGCGGAAGAAGAACCGGAAGAACCAGTCCAATCCTTATTAATGGACGATCTTGCCCACATTGATACAGACGACACCATCGGGTTATATTTAAAAGAAGTCAGCCGTGTTCCCCTACTCACGGCGGAAGAAGAAGTGGAATTAGCCCAAAGGATTGAACGTGGAAAAATGGCCCGAGAAGAGTTGGCGAAAGGCCAGGTCACCATCCCACGGCGATTGGAACTTCGCAAATTAATTGAAGATGGTTGGACTGCTCGAGAACATCTCATCACAGCCAATTCCAGGCTTGTAATTAGTGTAGCAAAAAAATATATGGGACGTGGTGTTCCCTTCCTTGATTTAATTCAAGAAGGCAATATTGGTTTAATCAGGGCAACTAAAAAGTTTGACTACCGCCGCGGCCATAAATTCAGTACATACGCTACATGGTGGATTCGTCAGGCAGTTACCCGTGCAATCGCCGACCAAGGTAGAACAATTCGTGTTCCGGTCCATATGGGCGATCAAATCAACAAACTCCTCAGGGTCCAGCATCAGATCACACAGCGACTGGGAAGAGAACCTTCCGTAGAAGAATTAGCGATTTCTTTGGAAGTAACGCCCAAGAAAGTGGAAAATATGATTCAGGTTGCTCGCCGGCCGCTTTCGCTGGAAACACCAACCGATGACGAGGAAGATTCAGTCCTTGGTGATTTCATTGAAGATGATGAAGCGCCTCCGCCTGATGATACGGCTACCTACAATTTATTGAAGGAACATCTCGAAATCATTCTTGAATGATTTGCCCCCGCGAGAAGTTCGGATTCTTCAATTAAGGTATGGTCTGCTTGATGGACAATCCTACACACTTGAAGAGGTAGGACGGAAAATGGGTGTCACGCGGGAACGAGTACGGCAAATTGAAGCTCAGGCTTTAAGCCGATTGCGCCATCCCAATATTCGCCGAAAATTGCGTGATTACCTGGGTGACTAACAAAGTTGAAAGCGGCAAATTGATTGCCGCTTTTTTCATTTAATAAAATACTTGTCTATATACTCTACAAACTGTATAATAATTCCGCCTGCATCTATTTCCCGGGGAGGTTTCCGATGGCCAGTATTTCGCTTCGTGCATATCAGCAAAAAATTGAAAATCTCGTAGACAGGGGACAAACAGAAGAAGCAGTAGCCCACTGTAAGCATATACTCAAGCTTTTCCCAAAACATGTAGACACCTACCGGTTATTAGGAAAATCTTATCTGGAAATGCAGCATTTTCAAGAAGCTGGCGACGTTTTGCAGCGTGTCTTATCTGTTTTCCCCGATGACTTCATCTCGCAAATTGGAATAAGCATTATTCGGGAGAATTTCGATAATTTAGATCAGTCAATTTGGCATATGGAAAGGGCTTTTGAGATTCAACCCTCTAACAATGCTGTGCAGGAAGAACTTAAACGACTTTACGGAAGACGGGATGGTGTAGTTCCGCAAAAGATTCTCCTCACCAGAGGTGCTCTGGTAAGTATGTATGTCCGTGGAGAAGCATATCCACAAGCGATTGCCGAAGGGATAGCTGCGCTCCAAGAAGACAAACAAAGAACCGATATCGAACTTCTCCTTGCAAAAAGTTATTTGCGAACCAATCAGATCAATGAAGCTTTTAGACTTTGTTTGAAAATTTTGCAAACCTTGCCGTATGCCTATGAGGCAAATCAACTGATGGCAGAAATTCACATTTTAACCAAGCAAAATGATCAAGCCGAACCCTATTTCGAGAGAATTCAAATGCTGGATCCATATGCCGCATTTGTAAACGAGAACACACCCGACATCCACAAAAGTAGATGAAAATGCCGTTGTCCTGGAAGAATTGGATAAAGATGCCATTTCGATGGATATGAGTTTACAAAAATCAGATGAATCCGCCCTTTTCATTGATGACTCAATGGAAGAACTTGATTTTCATGAAATCACATCCTTTGATTCCCAAGAATCCTCAACTGAATTTCCACCTGAATCAACCTGGATAACAGAACCATCTGAAAGTGCCGATCAGACTTCTGCTGCATCGGAGGAGGATGATGAAGCATTCCTTCAATCTTTAATGAGTGCTGATGAACCATCCGAATTTACTCCGAGTAAAAAACCTGAAGTAGCGCCGATTTCCATACCGGAATTTTTACAATCCATGACAACTGTTGGAACCGGCAGCACAAATGGCAGCGAGAGCAAAGCATCTACTGTTATTCCTGAAGTTACGCCGCTCTCTACTATACAAGATATACCTGAAACCTCTGAGAAATCCGATTCGGAAGACCTGCCAGATTGGTTGAAACAATTGGATCAGGAAACCAGACAAGCTGATATTGAATTGGATTTGCAAAATGAAATAGATTCTCTATTTACCGAAGACGGTACAATTAACGCCAGCTCTCCGGAAAAAATATCAACTGATCAAGAGTCACCTATAGAGGATGACCAATTTACCTCCATGTTTCTGGATGATCTTGAAAACGCTTCTCAATTACCTGGCAAAACTCGTATGTTCTCAATGACAGCGAAATTGGCTCCCGAATCAGGTATATCAGAATTTGATCACAGCGAGAATCAAACCAGTGATGAGGTACAAGAATCTGAGGTTCCTGAATGGCTAAAAGAACTGGACCAAAGCAACCGTCTACCGGAATCCATGAAACCAAGGGAAGCGTTAACTTCGGAAGCATTGTATGATCCTGCTGAGGCGAAAGGATTAGATTTCTCAGAAGATGCCGACGAAGATGAGATGGCTCGCTTAGAATTTTCCCGCCGACAACAATCTGCCATTGACCCCTCGCCGAGAGCAAACCTCCCATCCGAAGAAGATGATGCTTTTTCCTGGCTGGAATCCCTTGCTGCAAAACAAGGGGCTGCAGAGGATTCTTTATTATCGGAACAATCCGAAAGACCAGATACACCACCCGCCTGGGTTTTACAAGAATCAGGCCAATCAACAGATGATCTGCCAGTAGAGGATCAAGCGGATGTTGCAACACAGCTACCTGAAACCATGTTCTTTGATGAGGTAGAAAGTTCACCACTTACCATAAGCAGCTTGGAACAGGAGTTTCCCCGTTCAGAAGACCTGCAAACAAGCATGCTGGAAGAAAATGATCTTGAAACTGCGTGGGTTGATGAGTTTGAAGAAACCCAGCCAGATGAAGAAAAACCCTCAGTTATCTTTCCGGAAAGCGAAGCGCCTGAGATCCCTGTCGCTGAATCCAGAAGTGCAGATATCGCTGCGCCGCAAACACCGGATGAAATTCCTGCCTGGCTAAAGGATTTGGAAGAGCAAACCTCCATCTATGCATTTTCTTCTGAAAAGGAGAGTGAATTTGATGAAGATGTCACAGAATTTGAAAGCGCTGAAGAAGAAGCTGCTAAAGAGCCTGAGGAAAGTGTGCCTCAATGGTTGGTGCCTCCATCCAATATAGAGGAAGGTGCATCTTTTGCTGAAATTCAGGAATCAAGGTTTTTTGAAGAAAGCAGTATAGATGAGATCGAATTTGAAGAAACCACGCTTCCCGATCAATTTGAATCGATTTCTAAAGATCTTCCTCTCAATGATATTACCTTTGAATCACAATATACGGATCAGGAAGATGCTGAGTCGTTATTGGAACCGATTGATGATTTAGTTATACCTGTCGAGAAAATGGAACAAACGGCTAAACCGGAAATCGATCAAATGGACCATGTACTGACATTTGATGTGCCCGATGATTTGATAGAGGGTTTATTCCAGGATGAAGAATCCTTAGAACCTGTCACATTATATTCAAAAGTCTCAAGTGAGCCAGATTTTAAAAGCAGCACACCGGGCTTAAATTTGATCGAGCAGATTCAAGAGCTATTTAACAGTCAAAATTATGAACAAGCTTTCCTTCTTGTAGACGAACTGATTGATGAGGAAAATCTACTCGAGGAAGTGATTGAAGAACTATCAAAAGTAATCTATGATCATCCATTGGACCCAGGGATCTATATTCGCCTTGGGGACGCTTATATTCGAAATAACGAAATTCAAAAAGCATTGGATATGTACCAGGAGGCAGAAAATCTCCTCCAAAAATAGAAAAGAATGTACAAGGAGTATTTCGTGGAAAGAACATTGGTATTAATTAAGCCAGATGCCGTTCAACGCGGTTTGGTGGGGGAAATAATTGCACGTTTAGAAAGACGTGGATTAAAAATAATTGCCGGTAAATATTTAATTGTGCCCAAAGAGCTTGCGGAAAAACATTATGCTGCTCATGTTGGAAAACCTTTTTATAACGGATTAGTGGATTATATTTGCTCTTCGCCTCTAATGGCGCTGGTCGTCATGGGACCTGAAGCAATTCAAGCAGTACGCCAAACCATGGGTAAAACAAATCCGATGGAAGCTGAACCAGGCACAATTCGCCATGATTTTGCTCTGGTTACCAGTAAAAACCTCACTCATGCCTCTGACTCCCCGGAATCTGCTGAACAAGAAATAGCCCTCTGGTTTGACAAATCCGAATTATTTGAGTGGGTTCGGGATTCTGATCCCTGGTTTTTTAAGAAGAATTAATAAGAAGATTATTAACTTTTTACATATCTCTGCATGTTTTTAAAGGTTTCCTGTATACTAATTAATAGATAGTTTTATTTTCATATAAAAATCTACTTAATACTAAAATATCAAACAATTTACAGGAGGATTATTATGGCCGAGAAAAAAAATGTATTTGACAAAGCAATTGATGCACTGACAAACAGAGATGAGAAAGCAGCTGCTGAAGAAGCAAAAGTTGCAGCTACCACGGCTGCTATAAAAGCAAAAGATGCAGAAATTCGAGCGAATGCAGCAGAAGCAAAAGCAAAACAACTTGAACAGGAAAAGGCAGCAACCGCTGCCGCAGCTGCCGCCAAGGCTAAAGGTGAAGAGATCAAAGCTATGGAAGCTGCTAAAGCGGACGCCGCTTTAAAAGCTGCCGCACTTGCCAAAGAAGCAGCAAAACCTAAAATTATTGCAGAACATACCGTTGTTGCTGGCGAAACCCTAAGTCATATTTCGCAGAAATACTACAAGCAAACCGCCCGCCCCTATTGGGAAGTAATTTATGAAGCCAATAAAGCCGTGATTGGTGATAATCCTGGAATGATTAAAATCGGGATTAAATTATCCATCCCTGAACTGCCCGCCGAATTAAAAAAATAGATTTTTGAAGGAACATACGGATGGCAGAAAAATCAATAGATCTTGTCTCTGTTTTTAATACAGTAAGCACTGTATTGTCTGAAAATAAGACTAAATTAAACGCTGCTGACACCTATAATCAGGATCATGGCGATAATATGGTCCAAGTATTCAATCTAATTACTCAAGCCATTGGACAAAAAAAGGATTCTGATCCGGTTGATCAACTGAAATTTGCCGGCGAACAATTACTTGCCAATCAAAAAAGTGGATCAGCAGCCATGTATGGCGAGAATTTACTTCAAGCTGCACAGGCATTTCAGGGCAAACAATTAACAGCGGATAACGGCTTACAACTTGTCCAATTGTTATTAGGGGCCCAACAAGCAAAAACACAGGAAGGTGGGGTTCTGGGGTCATTGCTTTCCAGTTTTACTGGTGGCGGTACGAGCGATGGCCTGGATGCCGGCGATTTCTTAAATGCCGGGATGGCGTTCTTCCAATCAAAACAACAAGGTGATTCTAATTTGGAAGCTGCAATGGATGCATTGGTTGCAGCCAGTACCGCAGGACAAACACCCCATCGTGCTGAATCGGGTAAATTGGTTGCAGATTCTCTATTACAAGCCTTATCGGCTTTCAAGAAATAGGATTATCTAATATCCAAAAAACAGGCAGGGAATCCTGCCTGTTTTTTTATTCCCTTTGCAACCAAATTCCAGAAATCTGCTTGTAAACCTTGACCGATCCACACATGTTTGATAAAATTTTCTTCGTTAGTGGGGGCGTGGTGTAGTGGCTAACATGCGGCCCTGTCAAGGCCGAGACCGCGGGTTCAAATCCCGTCGCTCCCGCCACTATAAAGAAAAAGTCGCTTCGGCGGCTTTTTTTTTATCCCCTGTGAAATATTTAGCGTTACTATGATCGGAATCCAGCTTATTTATGCATTTACTTATCTATCCTGTATATAATTCCATACTCATTTTGAAAAACAATCTTTTCTGCATCCAATTTTTCAAAATCCGAGTTTTCAGTCTTTACGAAAATGAAATAATCAGATTCGATCTCTTTTGCTATGTTCAGAACTGCCAAATCTAGAGGATTTTCGGATGTGGGTAGATATGGGGAAATTTTATTTGTAATGTTCCACCAATTCTCAATAAATTTAATTGATGTATTTCCTGCACTTCCCCCATCCTTGTATGTATAGGCAACGGAGCGCAGGTTGTAGTACCGGGGGATTAGACTATCTTTCATGTATTCCGGAGATGGATCCGGAAAAATCAATTCATTTTGTTTGACTATACTGGATACTTCATCATAGAATTCTATTTTCTCTTTCTCATTTCCGGGCACTTCGCATATAAGTTTGCCTTGTTTGATGCAAGAGATCTCGTTTTTGATTGCTAAATTATCGTTTGGATTCAATTCCATAATATAAAGAATGGAAAAACAAGTAATCAATACCAGCCAGTAAAAGCGAGTTCGTTTCTTTTGCGGCCTGTTCTGAGTCTCTATCCAATTTAATATTTGTGTACCTACCCAAAAAAAGGTTATCCACAATAGAGGAATATAATATCGCATCGTTCTGCGTATTTCTCTTAATAGTTGAAGATTTCCAGTTTTCTGAACGTAAATCTCATCCAAAATTGGCAGAACAACACAGATCAGTAAAATTGAAATCCACCATGAAACTAATAAAAGGGTGGTGGTCCCTGCTTGTTTGGTCATTGTCTTCAAGGATTTGGAACCTATGCCTATGATAGAAATCAAAGCAAAACCTAAAAACAGGATACTGATACCCCATAAAAGGATCATGGTCCAGTTTTCAAAAACATAAGTCGAAAAATACCGCCAGTAGAGAGCACCCATGGATTCAGTCTGTGATGTTAATCTTTCAAGGGTGATCTCTTGCAGGAGTTTCATATCTCCTGCATCTGAATTTGCCGAACCAAAGAAACTTAATACAAAAGGGATCAAACCCAGGATGGCAATTACGACGGAGCCAACATAATTCAGCCACCATGAGATTTTGTTTTTGCCATTACAAACAAAGATGATGCTTATAAAGTAAACTGCTATCCAGGCAGGTCCGCTTACTGGATGAATGTATAAACTGGCAGAAAATAAAAGTGCGCCAAGCCACCAGAGGTTTTTTTGTTCAACTTTTTTGATAATAAAGATTAACAAAAATGGGAGAATGGATTGAAACAGGAATCGCGGAATAACATCAAGTGATACACCAAAAAATTCAGAGACGGGCATTTTTACCGGAAAAGCCAAAACCCAAGTGAATAAAAAGGAAAGATAGCGATTTTTAAATAAAATCAATCCGAGAGAAAAATAGCCAATAAGCTGCAATAAAATCACAGGAAACAATAAAACTGCGAAAGCGCTCGAATAAGTGCCGACTATTTTTGCCAGTGTTCTTATCAAAGGGATGTGAAAAGCAAAATAGCTTTTGTAATTGGCTGGATCGGATAAAAACGCATCCCGCTCAAAGTTTTCCGGATGATCATAGGCTGCACTGAAGGAAGCAATATTAGCCGCATCCGATTCAAGATTGATAAATGTGGAGGGATGATTTCCCAACCAACCGCTGGTATAAAGCAAAGCGCCCAGAATAAATGAGCCATAAATTGCAATACTGCCCCAAATGGACCAGTGTTTTGCTTTAGATTGTTCTCTAGAAGCTATTTTTTTAAATATTGTGGCATCAAGCAGGGATAAAATGACAAACAACATGCCGACTAATGACGTGAAGCTAATGGCAATGATCGGATATCGAACCTTCTTCGAAACAAGATCAGGGCCAATATCGATATAATACGCAAAATTCTCGGTAGTAGTCTGGAATAAATCAAATTTGTCTTTCAAGGATCTTAAGGAAATTTCCACCATGCCTGCTGATTCGCCTTTCTCAAAATCCAATTCCAGTTGCCCTGCACGGCTGACATCTATATCAAATAACAAACTGCATTCACCAGTTTCATTGCTGGTATATCCCTCTCCCATAACCGTACATCCTGGCGAGAGTACTTTATTCGCTGTGAAAAATATGTTTTGATCGATGCCAATAGCATTCAGCACCATTTGAGGTTGAGTTAATTGATTGGGATTCTCTGTAGACAACTTGATTTCCATCTTAACGGGGGGGAAATAAAGAGTTTGGTTTAAAAATTGTAAGCCCAGGAAACTTGTTAGCAGAATGGATAATAAGAAAAGAAAAATGATGTTTATTCGCGAATTTTCATTATTGCGGTTTGTTTTTACAATAATTCCCAAGCCTTTTTTGCAGAGAAAACCACTTACAGAACCTAGTACCAATACTAAAAGAATTTGAATTGCAATTTCGAATGACCAAAATCCCTTAAAGCAAAGAGACAAAAAAATGCCTGTTGAAGTACCAAACAGGACTGAGAACAATGTTAGGTAGGATGTATGCATCTTCATCAATATCCTATTTTCCTCTTTTGTTTATCGGTTTATGGGGAATGTTTTGTACATCATTGGTTAAGAATTGCAGGAATAATTGAAATCCTAGTATTACCGGAAGCGCCGCAATGATTACCGTTCCGGAGGTTGAAGCAATCCCTGTGGTAATGGATTGATACCACCAATACAGCCCCCAAATACTGCCAAAACCTAAGAATATAATGCTGAAGATGAGGGATATGGAGGCTACCGAGAAATCCATCACAAAGTAACGCAACCAAATTCTATTCAGTAGACGCCGCAATAATAACGGTGGAAACTCAATCAATGTTTTCCATTCGGATAAGGAACTAATTTCCTCGCCGTATTTAGCTGGCATCGGAATATCTTCGATTACCGCACCAATCTGGTAAAGTGTACAGAGCAAACTGCTTTCAAAAAAATAGCGTGGATGCAAATCGTCAAATCGAATTTTACTGAGTGTCCGGCTGTCCATTGCAAAGAACCCATTGGTGGGATCAAATATATTCCAGTATCCAGAGGCGGCTTTGGTGATAAAAGATAGACCCAAGTTTCCTATCCGGCGAATCAACGGCATACTGGTCACATCTTCCGGGTTGGTAAACCGATTTCCTTTGGTAAAATCTGCCTGACCCAGCAGGATTGGTGAAAGCATGTCATTCAAATAATCAATCGGCATCTGGCCATCACCATCGACTTTGATAATTATCGAAGCCTTTAATTCAATGGCTTTTTTAAATCCGCTGATCATTGCTCCACCAACGCCTTGATTCTTTTCGTGTTCCACCAAGATCAGACGTTTATCGCTCATGCTTTTTAGTATCGAAACAGAATTATCCCTGGAACGGTCATCTACGGCAATGATCATATCAACTGTCTCAGGGATATGTTCAATAACTTTTTCAATATGTTTTTCAACGTTATACATGGGGATGATGACTGCAACCGTCTCTGATTTCATGTCCCTTCTCTTCTAATTCTGTATTTATTTTCCGCCTGATCAAAATAAATTATACCTTAATTAGTTTTTACCCTGATTGCATGCACTGTAAACTGGCGGATTATTCAGGCTCAGGAACAGTATATAAATTTTGCTTAAAACCAAGTAAAATTCATTCCACACTGTTATCGTAATGAAATAAATTCTAAACAATAGTATTTAGTAAAATAGGATTATGCAAAAAAGTTCTCCACTGCAAAAAGAAAACAAAAAACCGGTTTTTCATATTGGTTCGATCGCTGTCTATGGAAATGCCCTACTGGCGCCGATGGATGGTCTCTCGGATTCCCCCTTACGACAAATCAACCGAGCGATGGGCTCTGCCCTTAGTATTTCAGAATTTGTGAATGCGTTCAATTTTGTGAATGGTCATCCAAACAGAGAAAAACAAATTCCCTTCGACTCCACTGAAAGACCATTTGCCTATCAGATCTTTGACAATAATATTATCCGCATAACCTCCACGGCCAAATACCTGATGAAATATGAACCTGATTTCATTGATATTAACATGGGGTGTTCAAATCGCGCAGTTTCTAGCCGGGGCGCTGGCGCCGGATTGATGAGGGACCCCCAAAAAGTAGCTGAGCTTATATCAACTTTGGTCAGGGAATTGCCGGTGCCGGTAACGGCCAAAATCCGCCTGGGTTGGGATGATAATGAGAAAAATTATCTGGAAATAGCCAGAATACTGGAGGATAACGGTTGTGCATGCATCACCCTGCACGCGCGAACCCGGGTTCAACAATATAGTGGAAATGCCGATTGGGATGCCATCGCAAGGCTAGTTCAACAGGCAAAGATACCCGTTATTGGCAATGGAGATGTTCTTCACTCCCGTCAAATTGAAGAATTGATCGCCTATACGCAATGCGCCGCGGTGATGATTGGACGCGGTGCCATTGGCAATCCATGGATTTTCAACCATCAGGATAGGGAACTAATTCCTTTGCATGACCGTTTATTTATTATGATTGACCATCTTTCCAGAATGAGCTCCTATTATGGTTCTGACAGAGGCGCTGTTCTTTTCAGAAAATTTATCAAGCATTATTTAAAAGACGCTGGTCTTCCAGCGTCTTTTTACCATCAAGCGTATAAGTTTGAAACCTGTGCAGAGTTGGCACAATATCTGCAAGAGAATATACTCAATGAGTAAATTAATTTGTCAATTGCATTTGATGATAGAGTTCAATCGATTCAACGGCATGCCGCAGATGAGGAATGATGATGCTCCCTCCTACTACCAGCCCAACATTCAGGGCTTCAAACAATTCTTCGTCTGTAAAGCCGGCTTCGATGCATTGAATGATATGATAATCAATGCAATCGTTACAGCGTAAAACCAGGGAGGCAGTCAAACCCAAGAGTTCCTTTGTTTGTACTGACAGCGCACCTTCGGTGTAGGCAGCAGTATCCAAATTGAAGAAACGCTTGATGCCAAGATGATTTGTTTCCATAACTTTTTGGTTGAGAACCAATCGTTGTTCGATAAAGTTTTGTATTCGATTTTCTGCCATCTGTATTCCTCTTCAATTAGGGGTTAAAAACCAGACTATAATTAATCAAATCATAGACAGTAGCAAGTAGAGCAAATAATATAGCTGATGCCAAAATTTCTAAAATTTGCGTTTTCAACACTACTCATTTCCGTTGTTGGGTTTATTATAACCTCACAATCTGTCTTGATCTTTAATTTAATTCAACCCATCAGTGTTCTTTTTCAACCCACAGCAAGTAATACACCAACGCCTGAAATAATTTATGTCACGACTACCTATACTCCATTTTTACCGGTTACAAATACGTCCACCTACACCAGCACCCCAACGCCAACCAATACATGGACACCCACGCCTACCTCAACCGCCACTAACACACCCCTGCCCAGCAGTACGCCCATCCCTTATGTAGCGCCCACTGCAGCGCCTTATGTGGATGATGGCGACTCAGGGGATAGTTATCGCATCTGGAATATCTCCGGACACGGACAATATATGCCGCTTTCCTGTGAATCCAGTGCAGCTGTGGATTGGGCTAATTACTATGGCGTTTCAATCAACGAGTACGAATTCCAAAACTCTTTGCCCGTCTCCGATAATCCTGATCTTGGATTTGTAGGCGATGTCTATGGAGCCTGGGGCCAAACGCCACCAAATCCGTACGGTGTGCATGCGGAACCGGTTGCCCAGCTGCTGAGATCTTACGGCCTAAATGCCAATGCACATCGATGGATGACCCTGGATGCACTCAAGGCGTCAATCCGATCGGATAATCCGGTGATTGCCTGGGTTGTCGGTAATGTTTGGAGCGGGTATCCGATCGCATATACAGATTCCAACGGCGTCACAACGACTGTCGCCAAATATCAGCATGTACTCCTGGTGATTGGCTATTCCGAGGATACGATTACTGTCCAAAATGGTGCCGGTGTATATGAATACTCGACAGAGAAATTCTTGTCATCCTGGAGCGTTTTGGAATATCAGGCAATTACTAATTAGTCTTTTTTAAATAAAAATGACAAATCTCGTTTGCCTGCCTGTAATACTGCATTCCAAACAAATTTAAATGATTCAGAATATGGTAGAGGTTATACAGGTTTTTTCTTTCTTTATACCCATAGGGTATCGGAAGAACCTCATTGTACGCATGATAAAAATCTGATGTGAATCCCCCAAATAATTCGGTAAAGGCAAGTTCGGCTTCCGGAAGTCCAAAATATACTGCTGGATCAATAAAGATTGGTTCGATCCCTTCCCTAAAGAGTACATTACCGACCCATAAATCGCCATGTAAAAGGGAGGGCGTACGGTTTTCTGCGCCCAATAAATCCGGAATTAACTTGCATAATTGCATTAATTGAGCCTGAAACTCAGCATTGATAAACTTCTTCTTCACCCCCAGCTCAATCTGAGGTACCAGCCGGCATTGAATATAAAAATCGTTCCAGTTATCTTTCCACTGATTGATCTGTTTATTGCTGCCGATAAAATTATCTTCATCCAATCCGAATCGGTTGACTTTAAAAATAGCCGCAGACGCATCATGCAAGGCTGCCAGCTGTGTCCCCATTTTTCTTTGACCCGCTTGATTCCCTGCAGTATGATTTTCGATCCATTCAACAAGGAGAAAAGCGGGTAAAGAATTCTTTGGCTCGCAAAAATCAAATAGTTGCGGGATTTGCACACACCCGCTGGCATGCAACATTTTTAACCCATGATATTCACAAACTAAAGATTGATGATGACCTGGTTCAGAGATTTTTAAAAAATATTTCTGGTTGGAAGCAGTACCTACATATGCAGAAAAAGTAAGACTTTTATGGGAAGGAATCCATGAAATGTCCCCTCTATGTCCACTCATATTCTCGATGGAAGTGTTAACCAAATCGATAATACGGCTATCCATGCAATAATCCCTTTTCCCTGATGATTTTGTTCAACAAGTGAGAACAGCCTTTCATAACCAAATCATATACCACATCAAAGTTTTTTTCATAGTATGGATCTGGCACGTCCCTCGTTGATGTATCTGGGACATCATCCAAAAGAAGCGGAGCCAACCCGAATGGTAGTAAATCTTTCTGATTTGTCTGATCCATGGCAAGAACATAATCGTATTGTGAGAACAAATTTCTTTTGATCTGTTGGGCTCGTTTGGCTGGATTAACCGTAATTTGATGGGCTTTTAGTACCTGTACGGTTCCAGGATGTGGTCTCTCGCCCACATGCCAGGAACCTACGCCTGCTGATTCAATTTCAAAAGAATCACTTAATCCCGCCTGGGTGACAAGGTGACTGAAGACAGCTTCAGCGATGGGAGAGCGGCAAATATTTCCAAGACATACAAATAGTACGCGAATCATTCGTTTCTCTGGCCTCTATCCCCTCAAATTAATGGGTGTCAGGATTAAGAAACCAGATCATGGCATCCAAAGCCAATAGATAACCTTTCCAACCCATGCCGGTAATTTGCCCCAGCGCAATATCTGCAATCATGGAATGATGCCTGAATTCTTCCCGCTGATAAATATTTGAAATGTGAATTTCAATCACAGGTAGCTTAACACCGGTTAATGCGTCTCGAATAGCGATACTGGTGTGGGTGTACGCTCCGGCGTTGATCAGGATACCTTCAACTTCCTTTCTGTACTGGTGAATGGTATCAATAATCTCCCCTTCATGATTGGATTGGAAGCAGATGATTTCCATTTGGTTTTCAGCGGCTTTTACCTTTAATTTCTTTTCGATATCCGCCAGGGTGATGTGTCCATAAATTTCAGGTTCGCGATAACCCAGTAAATTTAAATTGGGTCCATTGATCAACAGAATTTTTTTCACACTCATTGATTTTCTCCCATCACTATTAACAATTCTTCAAGTACGGTACTGGATGGATTTAATTGAATGAAAGCTTCGCCGATGTGGTCCAGCAATACCCAACGTACATCCTTGCCATCCTTCTTTTTATCCTGGAGCATGTATTGTTTGAGCGCATCGGGATTTATATTCCCTAATGATCGCGGTAGATTATACTTTTGATAAAGCTGATCAATCAAGTTCAGCTCAGCCTCAGGCAGGAAACCCAACCGGTTTGAAAGCAGGGAGGCAAACCACATCCCGATGAGCACGGCTTCTCCATGCGGAATTTTGAAATCGGAAGCTTTCTCTATCGCATGCCCCAGGGTATGCCCAAAATTTAAATTCATGCGCTCATGGGTTTCAAAGGGATCTACTTGAACAACCTGACGTTTTACTTCCAGCGATTGAACCAGCATTTCCTGGAAATTCTCAGCTTGAACAAGTTGTTCCATGGATAATGGACTGTGCAATATGGTTTGCACTAAATCCGGGGATGCAATTAATCCATGCTTTAGAAATTCGCCAAAACCATTGAGTACTTCCTGTATTGGCAATGTGGTTAATGTCTCAATATCCATCAAGACCAATTCGGGTTGTTTAAATGATCCTACCAGGTTCTTTCCCTCGGGTAGATTGACACCGGTTTTACCGCCAATCGATGAGTCCACCATTGAAACAAGCGTTGTAGGGACCTGTACGAAAGGAATCCCGCGCATATAGGTCGCAGCTGCAAAACCACAGATATCCCCTGTTATCCCCCCTCCTAAGGCCAATAACAAGCTGTTTCTATCCGCATGCAGCGCTGAGAGCTGTTCATAAATCAATTGAACCGTCTCCAGGCTTTTCCCGTCTTCCCCATCCGGTATAAGGATGATATCGGAGGTTATGCCATGTTCGCACAGCGATTGCTGTACCGGTTGCAAATACAGCGCAGAGACAATGGGATTGCTGACGATGACCACGCGGTTTACCGGTTTTCGCAGGGTGATTAACGCCCCGATTGAAGAAAGATTTCCTCTGCCGATGACAATGGGATAACAGCCATCCGGATGAACCACTCGTTTAATCAACAATTGAGATAATTTTTCTATTTGTGAGACCGCTTGCTCAATGGATATAGTTTGGGTATGAATTTGGAAATCAAAATTCTGATAAACCTGTTTTCTTTGTTTCAACATCGTTTGTACATGCTCTTCCAGTGATTCCTGCCCGGAAGCCAACATAGGTCTGGAACCTTTCGTCTTTGAGACTCTCTCAACGATATTCTCGACAGATGAAAATAAACCTATCAGCAGGCTGTTCGAGGCTAAAATTCGCTCTTTATTAATATCCCTGGTAAGCGTTCCACCGCCTAATGCAATCACACCTTCATGCTGAAGTACTTTTTCAAGCATCGTCGTCTCTGCGAAACGAAAATACGGCTCGCCTTGGGACGAAAATATTTCATGAATGGATTTTCCTTCTTCCCGTTCGATCAATTCATCCAGATCATAAAACGGGCAGCCCATTTTCTCGGCTGCCACTTTTCCGAGTGTTGTTTTGCCGGTACCCATATATCCATTCAGGATGATTTGCTTCACCGCAAAACCTCATTAATTGAATCACCGCCGAATTTTTCCAGAAAAGCTTCAGCCAATACCCAGGCGAGCATGGCTTCGCAAACCACAACGGCAGAAGGAACCGCACAAGTGTCCGACCTTTGGTATACGGCAGCGTCTGCTTTCATGCTGGAGAGATCCACAGAGGGCATCCCGAGGGTAATGGTTGATATGGGTTTCATATAAACTTTCACTACAATCGGCTGACCATTGGAGATGCCCCCTTCAATACCACCGGCACGATTCTGCAGACGATCCACCTTCCCATCCACAACCTGTATTCCATCCTGTACTTTTGTCCCCGGCAGGTTGATATTGCTGAAAGCTTCACCAATTTCAACCCCTTTCATGGCAGGGATGGAGAGCATGGCGCCCCCAATTCTGCCATCCAGTTTGCGGTCCCAATGAACATGCGAACCCAACCCAACAGGGACAGATTCGGCTACTACCGTGATCGCGCCGCCGATAGTATCGCCATTTTCCTTGGCTTTATCAATGGCAGCCTGCATCCGTTCCGCTGCATCCAGATCGGAGCATCTTAAGGCATTTTGTTCAGAAACCTCATATTGTTGCTGATAATTGCCTTCGAATATTTTGCTCTGAACCGGTCCAATTTGATGGACAAATCCATAGATATTGATGTTTACCAAAGAAAGGAGTTGCTTGCAAACTGCGCCGATGGCTACGCGCATTGCTGTCTCCCGCGCACTGGCCCTTTCCAGGATGATCCGCGCATCGTCAATTTGATATTTCTGCATCCCAGCCAGATCTGCATGTCCCGGCCGCGGAATGGTCAGCTTTTCCAAACTGCCATCTTTCCACTTTTCTTCCCAATTTTCATAATCTTTATTGCGGATCGCCAAAACCAGCGGCGCTCCGGTTGTTTTCCCATAAATAAAACCGCCCCGAATATTGACCTGATCCTGTTCAATTTGCATGCGCGTGTTGCGTCCATAGCCTGCCTGACGGCGGGCCAGTTCATGATTTATCTTGTCAATATCCAGTGCCAATCCTGCTGGCAATCCTTCCAGTATTCCGGTCAATTCCGGTCCGTGCGATTCTCCACCTGTTAAAAATCTCATATCGGCATCCTTTGCAGTACAGCTTCCTTCATCCGTTCCACTGGTGCGTCCAAACCTGTCCAGATGGTAAATGAGGCAGCTGCCTGATAAATTAACATATCCAATCCATTCCACGCCATCCCGCCAGCAGTTTTTACTTGCTGCATCATACGGGTTTCGGCAGGATGGTAAATCAAATCAACAAATTTTAGTTCCTTTGGAATTTGCATATCCGCTGAGAATAAACTCTTTTGTACACAATGATCCATTCCAATGGGAGTTGCATTGATAACCAGGTCGGCAGAACCGACGGATTCGCCAACCTGCTTTTTGGATATCGAACAGGAGCGAATTTCCATACCGGATTTTATACCATCTTTAAATTGATCAATGATATGCATTGATCTTCTCTGGTCTCTGGCTAATATTTCAATTCCTTGAACTGGAAAATCCAGCAAAACCGCAAGTACAGCCCTCGCAGCGCCTCCATTTCCCAATATCGTAACCTTTTTATGGACTTTATTCATGATGCCAAATTCGATTAATGCTTTCTTTAATCCAATGACATCCGTGTTGCTGCCCATCCAGCGTCCACCATCCAGTTTATAAACCGTGTTGACCGCATTGAGTTTTTTACACCCCTCATCCATACCATCCAGGTATTGGATAATGGCTTCCTTGTGCGGCGCCGTTACATTGAAACCGATCAGATTTGATGCTAGCAGCGCAGCAATTTCTTTTTGAAAATGCTCCGGATTGATCGGAAAAAGATCATACTGCCAGGATAAATTACATGCCTCAAATGCCGCCTGATGAAGGATGGGCGATAGGCTGTGACCGATAGGCCAGCCAATCAATCCAACCTGTTGAATTTCACACTCAGGCATAGTTGGCTCCAAGTTTCTTCATTACCGATAGAAAACCGGGGAAAGAATCTGTGACGCACTCGAATCCTGCGATTCTGGTTTCGCCCGAAGCAATTAAACCTGCAATGAACAAAGTCATGGCAATACGATGGTCCCCGTGTCCGTGTACCGATGTTCCCTTCAATGGCGTTGGCCCATTAATGATCATGCCGTCTGATGTCGGGGTGATATCGGCACCTAATTTGTTCAACTCAGTACTAATTGATGCTATCCGGTCTGTTTCTTTCACTCGCAGTTCTTCCGCATTTCTAATGACGGTCTCCCCAATCGCCTGGGTGGCCAGCAGCGCCGCCAAGGGTATCTCATCAATGGCCCGCACGATTAAATCCCCTTCAAGCACAGTAGATTCCAAAGTCGAACTTTCAATAAAAATTTTACCGTAGGGTTCAACCGGTTGACCCGGTTCCTGCTGCATTTCAATCCTGGCTGACATGGCCGCCAAAATATCCAAAATACCTGTCCGCGAATCATTCAAACCAACGTCGGCAATAGTAATTTTTGAGCCGCCGCATAGTATTCCGGCAACCAGAGGAAATGCCGCAGAGGAGATATCCCCGGGAATAGTCATCTGTAAAGGCATGAGGTCGTTACCGCCGGATATATGGATTTCGCCGCTTTTTAGTTTTATATCTGCCCCCTGTGCCAATAACATGCGCTCGGTATGATCCCGAGTGGGCGCAGCTTGTTGGATGCTTGTCTCCCCATGGGCATATAATCCAGCATAAATAATGGCGCTTTTCACCTGTGCACTGGGTAGTCCGACGTTCATGGTTGTACCTACCAGTGCAGCAGGTTCGATTTTTATCGGTGGTTTACCATCTGTTGTGCTAATGTTTGCCCCGAGCAGCCGCAACGGTATGGCTACACGCTCCATTGGACGATTTTTAAGTTGAGGATCCCCATCCAAAATCAGGCTTTCTTTCACTTGCCCGCAAAGCAGCCCCATCAACAGCCGCATTGTGGTACCGGAGCGTACACAATTCAAAGCGGTTTCTGGTGCCTTCCAGCCATGATAACCTCTCCCTTGGATTCTGAGCGTTTCCTGGTCCTTTTCGATGGCTATCCCCATGGCGGATAAACAATCAATGGTCGCCTGACAATCGTTCCCGCTAAGATAGTGCTGGATTATGGAATCGCCTTTTGCCAATCCCGCATGGAGAATCGCACGGTGTGTAATGGATTTGTCCCCATCCACCCGAATTTCTCCTGATAAATTTTTTGTTGGGTAAACTATGATTTCCGACATTGATTGGCTCGCTCTTTTATCTGTTTGGCTTCACTAAGTTTGATTTTCATTTCTTCCGATCGGTCTTCATCCAGCAGTGTTTTTAATTCGGATACCTGATCGATTATTTTTTGTAAAACAGTAGAAATATTTTTCGGATTCGTAGCCAGGATATCGGTCATCATATTAAGATCGCTTCCGGCAAGGCGCGTCATATCATGGTAACCATTGGCGGCGATTTCCCAAAGCTGCTCCGATGCCTCAGTCCCTTCCTGTGCGCTAACCAGGGATAAAGCCACAGCCATCAAATACGGCACGTGGCTGATGGTAGCCAACTGCAAGTCATGGTTTTCGGGATCCAATCTCACAGGATTGGCGCCAAGTACTTTGATTAAATCTGCAAGCAAATTCCAACCGCTGCTCTCTTTCGAAATTGGGTAAAACAAAAATGGGCGTCCGGTGTATAAATCTGGCGTGCTTGCCTGGGGACCGGATGTTTCTTTCCCGGCCATGGGATGGCAGGCGAAGCATGTAAAACGATCCGGTAGCCGTTCCATCAGATTGATTATTTCGCCTTTTGTGCTGCCAAAATCAATCACAACACAGGGCGTTTTAATCAGGAGAATATCTTTTTTCAGAATGGTTAAAATTGTTCTTACTGGAGTACATAGAATTACCAAATCCGGATTCTCATCCAGATCCTGAAGACTCTCAAATCCACCATCTACCCAACCCTGTGCCAACACAGTCTGGAGAGACTTGGCATTTCTATCAACTCCAATCAGCCTTTTGCACTGCCCATGAATTCTTTGAGCAGCGGATGCGCCCATCAAGCCCAGTCCAACAATACAAACAACTGAATTCGAAAAATCCATCACAAGGTTCGATCCATGGCATAAACAATTGGTTTGATCCCTTTCATGAACGCAGAAAAATCGTTCAAATCCAGAGATTGAGCGCCATCCGACAAGGCTTCGGCAGGATTCGGATGCACTTCGACAATAATGCCATCCGCTCCGGCTGCGATGGCTGCACGTGAGACCGGCAGAATCAATTCCCGAATACCGGTTGCATGGCTGGGGTCGACAAAGACGGGTAAATGCGTTAATTGTTTCAAAATCGGCACTGCACTGATGTCCAGCGTATTGCGGGTGTACGTTTCGAAGGTGCGAATGCCGCGTTCACATAAAATAACATTGGGGTTGCCTTCGGAAAGAATATATTCGGCAGCATTAAGAAATTCCTGAATGGTGGACATCAATCCACGTTTTAGCATAATGGGGTTTTTAACTTTGCCAACGGCTTTTAATAAGGAGAAATTCTGCATATTTCTGGCCCCGATTTGAAGAATATCCGCATAAGAAGCAACTACTTCAACCAGCTGCGGATCAATAATTTCTGTGACTATGGGCAGCCCGGTGCGGTTTCTGGCTTCGGCGAGTATTTTTAATCCCTGGACACCCAATCCCTGAAAGCTATAAGGCGATGTTCGCGGTTTATATGCCCCGCCGCGTAAAATGGGTGCTCCCTCGGCTTTTATTGAACGCGCTGCGAGCATGATCTGCTCCATACTTTCTACTGCACAGGGTCCTGCCATTACCACAATCTGTTTTCCACCAATAATTGTATCGCCAACCCGGATCAAAGTGGTATCCGTGGGATGTTTCTTTTCCACCAGAGGTACTTCGCTATGAGCGACATAGGATATCTCAGGAATGGTTTCTTCTTGTATGTCTATCAAATCAATCGTATTCATTCTTCACCTCATTGACTAAATCGGGTCTGAGTTTCTCCGCTTCATGTAAATACACATGGATCGGGTTATGGTTCTTTTGATTGCTGAACACCATCATTCGGATGATCAACGGCATGGAATTAACCACCGCCATTTCTTGAAAGCACATCATCGGGATATCTGTCCAACCATAATTCCGAATTGCAACTGCCGGATGCACGCTGGTAAGATCGGCCGTGGCAGAAAAAAAAATGGCGTCAATCCCTTGTTGTGATAATTGATTCCGATCAATAATCCCCATAAACAATTCTGTAGTCGCAGATAGAATTGCCTCCCGGCTATCCTCTACAACTGAGATTGCTCCTCGGATAACATTGCGTTGATTCATCCAAACCTCCGATTTCTAGTACAAAAAAAACCGTGGAGAGGTTGCTCCACGGTTTCGATTTCCTTTTTTCTTCGTTGTTTACTTTGTCACTCAGGAAATTTGAAGCATCCTCTGCACAGAATTTGTGTAGAAATAAAAATAAAAGCTAAAAAAGTAGAGGACGAACTTCTGATTCATTATTTTCCTTTTATGTTGTATAAACAATATCATCTTACCACGAAACAAAATCATGTCAACCTTTCCTGTCTACCTTTTTTAGTTTTTGATGACAGGATCATAATCCGCCTCAGTGATGTTAAAAGCCTGAATCCATGAATTTTGTTTTTCAATTTCTTCTCAAATCTTGATATACTACTTTTATAGAATTTAACGATAAATCCTTGAAATTTTTTAGGAGGAAATAATGCAATATAAAATTGAAGGTTCATTATTACAATACTTAACGATATCCATGGACCAGGGCGATGCCATGTACACCGAATCCGGCGGCATGGCCTGGATGAGTGAGGGGATCAACATGGAAACCAACACCAAAGGCGGGCTGATGGCAGGATTGGGCAGATCCCTGGCCGGGGAATCCCTTTTCATGACCACGTATACCTGTGCTGCACCCAAAGCTTTAATTGTCTTCACAGCTGAAGCGCCAGGGAAGATCATAGATATGAATTTGGCTCCGAACCAAACCGTAATCTGCCAGAAAGACGCCTTCATGTGCGCTGAAAATTCCGTTAAATTGGAAATGCATTTCCGTAAGAAATTAGGCGCGGGACTTTTCGGCGGTGAAGGCTTTATTCTTCAAAAAGTGACCGGGCCAGGGATGGCTTATATGGAAATTCCAGGGGAAGTTGTGGAATATGATCTCAAACCAAATCAGGTCCTGAAAGTCGATCCAGGTCATATCGCCATGTTTGAACCAACAGTCAATTACGATATTTCCATGGTTAAAGGGCTGAAAAACATGCTCTTTTCCGGTGAAGGTTTGTTCCTGGCAACACTGACCGGACCAGGAAAAGTATGGCTACAAACGATGCCCATCATCAATCTAGCCAAGAAGATATCACAGTATATCCCTACCAAAAGCAGCTGATTTAGTTATCGATTCCTTAAATGTCGAGGCTGGTCATTTTCTGACCAGCCTCGCTTTCATTTATTTATTAAGATTTTTCCAAACTCTCTCCGGCGTCAGCGGCAGTTCCCGCATCCAAACCCCGGTGGCATGATGAACGGCATTGACAATGGATGGCGCAACCCCATCAATGGAGATTTCCGATATGGATTTGGCGCCAAATGGCCCGGTGCTCTCATCCGTTTGCACAAAGATGACGTCCATCGGTGGCATATCATCCGAGCGGTATGTGTGATAATCCTTCAGACGGGCATTTTCCATTTTACCTTCGGCATCAAAGAGAGTGTCTTCACTCAGGGTGAAACCAAGGCCTTGCTGCAGTCCGCCTTCCACCTGTCCAACAGCGGTGATCGGATTAATCACCCGGCCGCAATCCACAATCATCAACAGACGATCCGTTCTAATTTCGCCGGTCTCCATATCCACGGTAATCTCAGCAAATTGGGCCGCCGTGGGCGGAGGACTGTTCAAACTGAGGTGGGAAGCCGTAGTCATGATCTGATGTTGATTCAGTTGATGCAGGCTGCTCAAACCGACCTCTTCAAAAGTAACTGATCGGCCGTCCGGCGCAACTACTTTTCGATTTTGAAGAACCAATCCATTGATGTCCTTCATCTCCATCATCAATGCAGCTTGTTCAAGGATTTGCTGCTTGATTTGCTCGGCCGCTTTCTTGACGGCGCCGCCGGCAATATAGGTGGTACAGCTGGCATAAGCGCCCGTATCAAAGGGAGAGAAATCCGTATCCGCTGTGTAAACGATGAAGTCTTCAACCGGCACCTGCAGTACTTCCGCCGCAATTTGCGCCAAAATCGTATCTGAACCGGTGCCTAAATCCGTAGCGCCCATTTGCAGATTAAACGAACCGTCATCATTCATCTTGATCGTGGCTGCAGCCATATCCAGGCCGGCAATACCACTGCCGTGGAAGACGACGGCCATACCGATGCCTTTGCGGATTTTACCGGTTTGATTGGCGTACAGTTTTCGTTTGTTGTAATAATCGGTAGCCTTCAGCCCAATTGCTACACAGGCTTCCATACCGCTGGTTTCCATCATCTGGTCAATGCCTTCGCGGCCTTCGCCTAATTGTTTGGCCATATACATGGGTTCGTTGACCTTGATCCAGTTCTTCTTTTTGAATTCAACCACATCCAGGTTCATTTTATCGGCGATTTCTTCCATCAAGGCTTCAATGGCAAATTCACATTGCATGCTGCCATACCCGCGGTAGGCTCCGGCCGGCGGCGTATTGGTATACACCACATCACAGGTAAAGCGCGCATTATACGGATTGTACAAGGTCAATCCCTTGAAGCCGCCCACCATTTGGACGGTCAAACCATGAGAACCATAGGCGCCGGTGTCCCCGATCAGATACATATCAATGCCGGTAACAATCTCATCTTTGATCGCAACTTTATAATTAATTATCTGTGGATGACGGCTGCGGGTGCTGATGAACTCCTGCCGGCGAGTAAATTCCATGCGCACCGGTCGGCCGGTTGCCATGGTCAAATGTCCGCACATGTCTTCCAGGATGATTTCCTGTTTGCCGCCAAATCCGCCACCAAGTCGTGGTTTGTAAACACGGATTTTCTTGATCGGTAATCCCAATAAGGGAGCAATGATGCGGCGAGCATGATATGGCACCTGCGTGCTGCTGCGAAAGACCAGTCGTTCATCCTCATCCCAATAGGAAATACATACGTGCGGTTCCATCTGGGCGTGATGCTGCTTGGGTGTGCGGTACGTTCCTTCAAAGACATGATCCGCATCCTTTATGGCTGCATCCACATCCCCATGCTGCGCTTCAATATGATAAACAAGATTGCGCTTGGGATCAAAAATGCCTTCCGTATCTTTTTCATCATGAATAATGGGAGACCCAAGTTTCATAGCTTCTTCAGCGGTGATTGCAGCAGGCAGTACTTTATAATCCACTTTAATCAACCGCATGGCCTCTTCAGCCAATTCCTGTGTCTCGGCGGCAATTAAGGCAACCCTGTCACCAACATGCCGGACTTTATTATCCAGGGAGGTCTGATCATGCGGCAATGGCTGCGGGTAACTTTGTCCGCCTGAGGCATATTTCACTCTGGGCAGATCTTTATAGGTTAGTACTGCATGTACACCCGGCAAGGCCATGGCTTTGCTGGTATCAATATCCTTGATGATCGCATGGGCATGGGGACTGGTTAGTAATGCGCCGTATAGCATGCCTTCCAACTTGAAATCGTCCGTAAAGACCGGTTTTCCCAGGGCTAATTTTTTGGCGTCCACTTTTAATTTCAGGCTGCCCCACAAAATCGGTATCTTTCATCGCGGCGGGTGTGTAAACAATAGGCAGCAGGGTTTCCTGCGAATTATTTTTACGATAATAAGCTTCCGGAATTTCAATATTTTTATATGTCTCATCAAGGGTAATATGTTCAATCACAGGGACATTACCCGGTTTGGCCTGCATATAGGCAGATGCCAGATGAACCGCATCAACAATGCGGACATATCCCGTACAGCGGCACTGGACTCCATTAATGGACGTTCGAATCTCTTCATCCGTAGGATTCATATTGCGGTCCAACAGGGCTTTCACGGTGAGGATCTGAGCAGGTGTACAGAAACCGCATTGGATGGCGCCGGATTCCATAAAGGCTTTTTGGATGGGATGCGGATCCATCCCGTCAGACAGCCCTTCAAGGGTGATGATATTTTTCCCGACAATTTCCGATAATTTCAACATGCAGGAACGAATTGGATCGCCATCCACCAGCACGGTACACATACCGCAATCGCCTTCACGGCAGCCATTTTTTACACTATAGAGGTTGATGGAACGCAAATAGTCCAGCAGTGTTTGTTTTGGATTTAAGGATTCTTGAACAGGCGCCCCATTTAATATAAAACGAATCTCAGTAGTTTCAGTTTTCATCAGGCCACCTTTCCTTGATGCATACATTCATGCATTGCTCTTTCGGTTAATACTTTTGCCATCTCGATGCGGTATTCCGCGCTGGCTTGAAAATTAGAAACGGGTTTAATCTCATTCAACACCAGATCAACTGCTTCTTTGACAAGTTTATCATCCAGTGTCTTGCCTGCCAGTTTTTCAGCAGATTGGATTAATCCCAATTTGTTTCGCCAGGTACCAGTGGTGGCAATCTGAGCGCTCAGGACGGTATTTTTATCCATCTCCAAAACAGTGCAGACAGAAATTGTTGGCAATGCCGCAGGGGTTGGACGGACTGCTTGATAGCAAATGCGATTTTGGTCAAGACTTAATGGAATCAATAATTCTTTGGGGGTTCCAGTAGCACTGGTACGCTGTTTCATGTATTCTGTCACACTTTTTTTCATCTCATCGGGATAGACTATCATGGCACTGAGAGCCATCAGCATGGCAACCCATGGATAAGTATTTCCAGGGGACAGAATGGATCGTTCAATGGTTATTTCTGAACGGACTTGCCAGGGGATGCCATCCTGTAATGCCTGTTTTAAAACCATTGGTAAATCCACGCAGCGATAGATTTTTTCCAGGTTTACATCCAGACCAGCCAATAAATATTGCTTCCCATTTAGATCAATCTTTTTCAGGGAATCACGCGTCATAATCAATTCCATTTTATATCCTCACAATTCTTCCGATTGATTGGTTGCTATGTTGAAATAAATTTGTGATGCTTGATATTTATAATTAATTGTACAGAGACAGATCCATAAACTCAAGACAATGATATTGTCTGACAACTATATTTATAGCATATCTTCTACCCAGGAGGAAGTGCAAATGCTATAATGAAGTTCATACTGAACAATGAAAGGAAAAATAATGGATAAGAAGCAATGGAGTACTCCTCCTAAAATGGTTATTGATGTCAAAAAGAAATATGAAGTTCACATGAAAACCAATCGCGGAGAAATTGTGATTGTATTAGCCCCGCAGCATGCCCCAAAAACGGTAAACAATTTTGTTTTCCTGATTCGGGAAGGTTTTTATAATGGCGTCACATTTCATCGGGTAATCTCTGATTTCATGATTCAGGGCGGCGATCCTACCGGTACCGGTATGGGTGGTCCTGGGTATAAGTTTGAGGATGAAGTTTATGACAATCCCCTCAAACATGAGACTGGTGTGCTCTCCATGGCAAATGCCGGCCCCAACACCAACGGCAGCCAGTTTTTCATCACCCACTCCCCCCAACCCCATTTAAACGGCCGCCATACCGTCTTTGGTAAAGCGACCAGTATGGATGTGGTTAATATGATCAAATCCGGCGATGTGATGGAAGAAGTTACCGTCATCGAAAGCTAGCCAAGATAATGCACCAACCAGCCGGCTGCACATAGCCGGCTTTTTTTTTAATTTACTGAGGCAATCGATACTGATCGGCAGTAATTACTTGTAATTTAATTACGCAATATCGCAACCAAATTACCGAATTTTCGTATATGATAGTGTAAAAGAAAACTCAACTCTATTCCATAACTGGAAAGGATAATCAAATGGAAAAGAAAAATTCTGTTCCCTGGTTCCTCTGGCCGTTCAAATTAATTTGGGATTTGCTGGCCTTCATTCTCAACCTGACCGGACGGCTGGTCGGCGTCATTATTGGCCTGGTCTTTCTGATTGTGGGCTTGATCTTAACCATCCTGGTGGTGGCGGCCCCCATCGGTATTCCCTTGATGATTTTCGGCTTCATGTTAATGGTTCGCTGTCTCTTCTAAATCCGCATCTGCTACTTTTTTTCATCCAACCCGCCTTTTCACAGGCGGGTTGCTTTTGTCATTTCAGAACCCTTGTATAATAGAATGACATCGAGGAAATAGGTATGAGCACAATGCAACAGGATCGTCAAAACCAGGCTAAAATTTTTGCCAGACAAAAACGTTTGGCCTTTATTTTTGAGTTTGGTTTGAATGGACTATGGGCCATTCTTTGGGTGATAACAGGCCTTGCCATTCTGATACGGGATACGTTGTCTGCTTTTGGACTGCCAAACCTTGTCTTGAACATTCTCTTCATTATTGTTTACGGTTTATCCACAACCATCCTGTTATTCCCCCTGACCTGGTACAGCGATTTTCACTTGCCAAAAAGGTTTGAAGTTTCCAATGAAACCTTATCCAGCTGGCTTATGGATCAAGTCAAAGGGACGGTCATTTCCGGTATGGTTGGCATACCTGTCCTGCTGGCCATTTATTGGTTATTGGCTACTCAACCACGCACCTGGTGGATATGGGCGGCTGTTTTTATGGTTTTGTTGAGCGTTCTTTTTGCCCGCCTATACCCGGTTCTGATTGCTCCCATTTTCAATAAATTTATCCCCCTGGGCGACGAATACAAAACCCTAGCCCTGAAACTCTCCACATTGGCAGAGAAAGCGAAAACACATATCTCGGGAGTGTATCAATATGATATGAGCCGTCGCTCGAAAACCGCCAATGCCGCCCTGATGGGACTCTCCAATTCTAAAAGAATTGTTCTTAGCGATACCCTGCTGGAAAATTTTACCGACGAGGAAATCGAAACAGTCCTTGCACATGAACTAGCGCATCATGTTCATCAGGATATTCCTGTTTCAATTTTGGTAAATTCGCTATTGATCTTTGCCAGTTTCTTTTTGGCATCATATGGTCTGACATGGGGAATCCATTTCTTCCGCTTCTCATCGATTGCCGATATCGCAAATTTACCCTGGTTGGAAATCATTTTTGGATTAATCAGTCTATTAGTTTTTCCGGCGCAGAATTCATTTTCCCGCAGACTCGAAAAGAGAGCAGATGCATTCTCTTTGCAACTCACGCAAAAACCGGCAGCTTTTGCCAGCGCACTGAGAAAATTATCCGATCAAAACCTTGCTGAATTGGATCCTGATCCCTTGATTGAGTTCTTTATGCATTCTCACCCTTCCTTGAAAAAAAGAATTGCCATGGCAGAAAAATTGGTCACTCCTGTGCATGAATAAACTTGAATTGGCGTATTTCATCACACCGCATGGTTTCGGGCATGCTGCCAGGGCATGTGCCGTCATGCAAGCCATTCAACGCAGCAGACCTGAGACACATTTCCATATCTACACAACCGTGCCTGAGTGGTTCTTTTATGAATCCTTGAATGAAACCTTCACCCTTCACTCCGTTCTAACGGATGTGGGTCTCATTCAGACCTCGCCATTTGAAATTGATTTTCCGGCGACGCTTGATCAGCTTTCCCGATTCTTTGGTGGCTATGCGCAAATCGCAGAGTCAATCCGCGATGAATTTCGTGTCTTGAACATCAAAGGCGTTATTTCAGATGTAGCCGCTTTAGGCATTTCCGTTGCCGTTCTCGCCAAAGTACCCGTTTTTCTGGTTGAAAACTTCACCTGGGATTGGATTTATGCTGCCTACCTAGCGGAATACCCGGCTTTCAAACCCTATGCCGATGCTATCCGCGAAACCATTTTCAGTGCTACTCAGCATTTTCTAACCGAACCCTTTTGCCAGTACCCGCGTTCCGTCAACCGCATCGCCAAACCAATCACCCGTATACCCACACAGTCCTCAGCTGCAACTCGGAAACAACTCGGCATCGCTCTCACGGAAAAAGTCGTCCTCTTATCCATGGGAGGCATCCCGGATCAAATTCAAATCAATGTTTCCTGTCTGGAGAAAAAAGGAGTCACCTTTATTGTTCCGGGCATTGGTTCAGAGATAAGCCGCGAAAAAAACACTATCTTTTTACCGCACCACTCCGATTTTTATCATCCCAATCTGGTCACGGCTTCGGATGCGGTCATCGCCAAAGTAGGATACAGCACCATCGCCGAAGTGGTTCACGCCAGAATCCCCATGGGCTACATCCCCAGACCGGATTTTCCGGAATCCAAATTTCTGGCAGCCTATATCAAGGATAAATTGGGGGGGACGGAGATTAAACTCAATGAATTTTTATCCGGTAAATGGTCGGAAAAAATAGATGCCTTATTGGAATCCCCAATTAATTATGATTCTAGCGCCAATGGCGCCGATCAGCTCTGCGAATGGATATTGGCTGCGCTTTATTAATCAACAGGGAAAATGCTGTCCGGATTGGTTTCCACAATCAAAGGCTCTATCCGCCCATTGGAGAGTTCGCTGAGCTGAACTACAAACGGCGCATATGCAGGAATGGGGAAAGTGCAGGTTAACAAGACCGATTCGCTAAACTCTTCTTTCTCAATCTTGCCCTTCGTTTGATCAACAAGCCTACGCACCAATTCCAATAACGAATAGGGAAGCGCCACCGTGATGGTATAGGTAGGAATTTTAATCGCTCTTTTTACCCGGCTGAGAACTTCCTGTGCACTTTCGGTATAGGCACGCACCAAACCGCCTGTCCCTAGTTTTGTACCCCCAAAATATCGTACGGTGACCAGAATTACATCCCCCATGCCGCTGCCCTGCAGAACCGCCAAAGTTGGTTTGCCGGCTGTTCCGGAAGGTTCGCCGTTATCACTGCAATGAGAGATGGTACTCGCCCCATGACCAATAATATAGGCTGGCACGTGATGAGACGCCCCAGGGTGGTCGTGTTTAATTTTGTTGATATATTCTTTGGCTTCCTCCACGGTAGAGACGGGCGCACACGAGCTGATAAAACGGGAATTCTTGATATTAATCTCCACGCTGACTTCCGCAGCCGGTAAATGATAGGAATCCCCGCTCATGGCATCATCCACCGCTCGAACGGAACTGAATTGCCTGGTTGACATAGTCCAGGCTTTGGTGTCGAAAATAGGTCTGGTATAGATTGGAATACACGCCATTCAAAGCCATCAGATGATTATGGTTGCCGGATTCAACAATATGACCGGAATCCAACACAACAATTCGATTTGCCGATTTAATCGTGGACAAGCGATGGGCGATCAGAATACTGGTTGTTTTGGAGAGTATAATATTGAGCGCCTTTTGAATTTGGCGTTCCGTAAAAGGATCAATACTGGCGGTAGCCTCATCCAAGATAAAAATAGAGGGCTTCTGAATCAAAACCCGCATTAATGCCACCAATTGCTTTTGCCCCATGGAAAGTAGATTTCCTCGTTCGCCCACCTGAGTTTCCAATCCGTAACTGAGGGATTCCAACCATTCGCCATCCCCAATACTTTTTGCCATGGCCTGAATTTCCTCAATGGAAGTTTCGGGGCAGGCATAGCGAATATTTTCCAAAATGGTCCCGGAAAACAAGAAGGGCACTTGTGTAACGATGCCTAAATTTTTCCGGTATGAATTCAAATCAAATCGACGAATATCCGTGCCGTCAATCAGTAAGTTGCCGGATTGAAATTCATAGAAACGGGCGATCATTCTGGCGATGGTCGTCTTGCCGGCACCCGTGTGTCCTACAAAGGCCACGCTTTCTCCAGCCGCTATAGTCAGGGACAAATTATCGACCACAGGTTCCCCTGTGCGGTAACGGATACAGACTTGATCAAATTGAATCTCGCCTTTCAAACTGGTCACGGTTAACGCTTCGCTTTGTCTGACGCTGGATTCGGCATCAATCAAGGCAAAAACCCGTTCCGAAGCAGCCAAGCCGGTTTGAATCTGGGTTGTGAAGGAAGAAAGACTCATCACAGGGTATAAGAATCGATCCAGGCTTAAAGTGAATAAATACCAGGAGGCTGCGGTAACAATTCCTTGTTCAACCGTCAAGCTGCCAAAATATACCAGCGCTGTAATCGCTAATGACGAGATCAGGTTCAATACCGGAAAAACAAAAGAAAGCACAAATCCCCGCTTGATGTTCACCTGATACGACAATTGATTAGCCCTGGAAAAAATTTGATAAACGCTTTTCTCTTGCCTGAAATTTTTTGCCACCAAAATACCGCTGATGGTTTCTTTGATCGTGGTGTTGACTTCCGCCATCGCCTGCATGCCAGCACGAGTCACGGTACGGGCAATTTTACGATAAATATAGGTGTACAAAAACACAATCGGGACGACAGAAAAAACAATCAGGGATAAATAAACATTGATGCGCATTAAAATAACTGCCAGAAATACGGATTCAAAAATCTGAGAAACCAGATCCGTAGTCAAGGCAATCAGGTTGCCAAAATCACGGGTGTCCGAAGAGATTCTGGATTGCACCCGGCCTGATGAGATCTCATCATAAAAGGATAAATCATGGGTTGTCGCAGCCTGAAAGGCATCCTTTGCCAATTTTACGGCGACATCTGCAATCACCTGAACCATAAACTGCCGCCGGAAAAGATTGGCCAGCCAATTGATTCCGTTTAGCAATAAAATTCCACCTACCATCAAAGCAATGAGTGAATAATTAATCTTGCTGCCTAAATATTCAATGGATTTGGATACAACCAGCGGTTGAACGGCACCGGCAATGGAGACCAGCAACACCATACAGGAAACAAAACACAATAATTTGATATGGGGTTTAAAATAAATCAGGATACGGCTAATCAGTGCCCGATCCGTATAACTTCGATCGTAGTCTTCCGCGTTCAAACCATCAAATACCGACATAAATTCTCTTCCCTATTCTTGAAAAAGGTCGCGATACGTCGCGGATGTTTTCATTAATGTGTCATGATCCCCATAGGCTTTAATTCTTCCCCGCTGCAACACCAATATTTTATCCGCCCAACGAATTTGCGATAACCGGTGTGTAATGATCAAGGTCGTGCGACCTTCAGCCGCTTTGAAAATTGCTTTTTGAATTTTATCTTCGGTATCGCTGTCAATCGCGCTGGTGGAGTCATCCAAAATTAAAATGCGTGGATTGGTCAAAAAAGCTCTGGCCAATGCCAGACGCTGCCGTTGCCCACCGGATAAGTTTACTCCGCGTTCCCCAAGCACCGTTTGATATCCTTCAGGGAATGAGAGAATAAAGTCATGTGCCTGCGCTGACTTGGCTGCTTGAACCACCATCTCATGGTTGGCCGCCGGATTTCCGAAAGAGATATTATCTTCGATGGTGCGGGAGAATAGAAAGATATCCTGCTCAATAATCGAAATACCCTCTCGTAAATTCTCCAACTTCCAATCTTTTACATTTACCCCATCCACTAAAACCGCGCCGTATTCCACATCATAGGTGCGGTTGATCAATTTTGCCAGGGACGATTTTCCTGAACCGGTTTGTCCAACCACCGCCAGCGTTTCTCCGGGATTTAATGTAAAATCGATATTATCCAGAATTGATCCGCCATTCAGATACGCAAAATTCACATGTTTAAAAACGATGCTTCCCTGCATGGGTTTTTCATACCCTTGGATATTCTGATCCAATGTAGTTTCCTGGTTCATCAGTTCAAGAATTCGCCGTGCCCCAGCCATACCCAAGGATATTTGAGAATAGGCAAATAATGAGATAAATGTGGGGAAGTCCAGCATCATTAAAATGCCAAAGTATGCAACCACATCGCCCATGACGATTGCCCCCTGCATAAAGAGTAATAAGGCATGCCCCAGACCAAAAGCCAGTGCGATCCCTAATAAAAGCATGGGAATAAAACGGGCTTCTAATTTACCCTGCAGAACAATGGCGTTGCGATATTTTCGAGAGGTCTCCGCAAACCTGTCATATTCATAACTTTCTTGAGCAGCCGCTTTGACCGTCTCGATGCCGTCCAATGTTTCCGATAACTGGGAATTTAATAACCCAAAACGTTCACGCACTTCTTCGGTCACTGGCCGAAGGGTTTTCAGATAATGAGCCAAAGCGATCCCATAAAATACAATGAAAAGCAGCGGGGTAAGAATTAATTGAGGATGATAGGTAGGCGCTACAAACAGGGGAACTATTAAGAAATTCAAGGATCCTAATACGAGGTTTAAACCCGGGCTAAAGAGCAAATTTATTTCCCTGACATCATTCGTTGCCCTGGCCATGATATCTCCAACAGGATGGGAGCTGTGAAAAGTCATGCTCTTTCCCAGCAGATTTAGATATAACTCCTCCCGGATGGATCTCTCGACCTTTTGCGCGATAACTTCAAAACTGAAATTCCGGCCAAACATTAGGATGACCCGGAAAAATTGCGAGACTAACAACCAGATCACCAGATTCATGAAGAGCTTGTCCCGCTGACCACTTTGCAGCAGCGTGTAGACTTTCCCAATAATCATGGGCAGGACAGCGGCCAGAATTGCATTCCCGACGGATCCAGTCAGCGCAATAAGAATCAGCCACCAATGGCCAATCGAATGCGAGAAAACCCAACGCACAGGACCTGTACGTTGGGTTTTAATTCCTCTCTCAATTGAGAACTCGGCAGACTGCTGTCCAGCATCCATGGATTTAACCTTTTGTGCCATCCCAACTGATACCAATACGGCCGCGTTCTTTTTCGATTTTCTCAATGGCCACATCCAGGATATCACCCACCCGTAGACTCTTGCCCTGAGGCATTTGTGTGCGGTGGAGAAGCGCATCTTGTTTTACGCCAATATCAACAAAGGCACCAAAATCAACCACATTACGGACAGTACCTTTCAGACGCATTCCAACAACCAGATCCTCCATAGAGAGCACATCGCTGCGCAGAATAGGCGGCGGTGTGTCCAGGCGCGGATCGCGCCCCGGACGAATCAATTGCTCGAAGATATCGGTCAGTGTGGGAACGCCGGTTTTTAATTTTTCAGCGAGTTCCGAAAGAGGAATCGAGTTCCGCAAGTCTTCCAAAACTTTGGCTTTTTTCTCAATCGGGTCATGCAGATCCAATTTGGCTTGTGCAATCACTTTCTCAGCAACCGTGTAGGATTCCGGATGGATGGAACTTTCATCCAGAGGCTGGCTGGCTTCCCGAATGCGCAGGAAACCCGCGGACTGTTGGAATGCCTTTTTGCCCAATCCGGAAATATTCATCAATTCCTGACGGCTGGTAAATTTTCCATTTTCATTACGATAGGAAACAATCATTTCCGCTAATTTTGGACCAATTCCGGAAATGTGAGTCAGCAGGGAAGGCGAAGCGGTGTTTAAATCTACGCCCACGGAATTCACAACGCTTTCCACCACGCCACCCAGCGCGCTATTTAACAATGTCTGATTTACATCATGTTGATACAAGCCCACGCCAATAGATTTAGGATCAATCTTTACCAGCTCTGCCAAGGGGTCCTGAATACGGCGTGCAATGGAAACTGCACCGCGGATGGTAACATCCAAATCCGGCATTTCGGCTCTGGCCAGCGGGCTGGCACTGTACACACTGGCGCCGGCTTCACTGACAATCAAATATTTTACATCTTTGCGTTCTTCAATTATTTCCGCGGCCAACTGTTCGGATTCACGGGAAGCAGTGCCATTTCCAATAGAAATTAACGTCACATGATGTTTATCAATGGCATCCAAAATAACTTTTTTGGATTCATTCCATTTGCTTTGCGGTTTATGCGGGTAAATGGTACCGGTATCCAAAATCTTTCCCGTTGGATCAATAATGGCAAATTTGGAACCGGTGCGATAGCCTGGGTCCAAACCCAGCACGGTGTGCATCGAAAGAGGCGGCTGTTCCAGTAGAGCGCGCAAATTTTCTGAAAATACCTGAATGGCATGCCCTTCGGAGGTTTCGCTTAACGCCCTACGGACATCCCGTTCTATGGAAGGCAATAATAATCGTTCTGCTGCCTCATCAATGGCTTCCAAAAGATAAGCATGATATGGCGATTTGCGATTCGGATGGATATATGAACCAATGGCCTCACGCCAGTCCCTTTCCAGGACAATCACTTTCACGCGCAAGATTTTTTCCGTTTCTCCACGGTTGATCGCCAGTACCTGATGAGGCCGGATGCGGTTTACTGCAATTTCAAAATCGTAATAGGTTTCGTAAACATTTTTTTCATCTTCGGCATCTTCTATCTTTTCACACGAAAGGGAAGCCCATTTCATGGCTTTGTCCCGGGTGGTTTTGCGGATATCGGCATGATCATTAATAAACTCAGCCACGATATCTTTTGCGCCGGCCAATACATCTTCCGGTGTGGCATACGCCTCACAGATATATTCCGCAGCTGTTTTAATGGGATCCGAAGGCTGATAAGCCTGCCCTAAAATGTAATCAGCCAATGGCTGCAAGCCATTTTCTTTGGCAATCATCGCCCGAGTACGGCGTTTGGGTTTATAGGGTAAATACAAATCTTCCAGATCATTCAAGTTCATGGCTGCATCAATGGAAGCACGCAGTTCATCGGTCATTTTTTCCTGTTTTTCTATGGAGGAAATAATCGCTGTGCGGCGATCATCCAGGGCACGGTACTTATCAATCAGTTCTGAAATATTGCGAATTTGTTCTTCATCCAGACTGCCCGTTTTTTCCTTGCGGTAGCGTGAAATAAACGGAATGGTGTTGCCATCGTCCAATAACTCAATCACAGATTGAACTTGATCTTGACGAACTGAAATATCTTTAGCAATGAGTGCGTTGTAATTCAACATATTTGTGTATACCTTTAGCGATATTTTATAAGGTTGTGAGACCGGGTTGGGTCATGGTTACCAATCGAACACCGGCACGATGGACTTGTTTGAATGTTCCACCCTCGGACATTGTTTTTAATGCGGGAGGGATCTGCTCAACATGCGCCCCTGAAAGTAACTGGAATCCATAATCATACATCACCGGAGAGAGAAATGTGCTTGGCCCAAGCATCATTTTGATCGATGAATCGGTACAGTAGGGCAATATCGAATTCAGGGTTTTATTGACCAATGTCATGCCGGTGATGGCAATTACGTCCATCTCAGGCAGGAGGCTTGGTGCCTGTTCGGGACTATACTCCCCTTCAATCGGATGAAGATCAAAAATAAATAATCCCTTGACTTTCCCTTTTAACCGCTTAACAAAAGGAAAGCTGCCGATAACCGCAACATTTTTTCCTTCACCAACGGTTGCGATGACATGTTCTGCATTAATATCCATCCATTGAGCAGGATCGGGAATCAACATGGCATTAATTGCCGCGATGCCAATACTGGATTCTAACATGGAGTTGGAGAGCGCCATGTTGGCAATGTCAAGACCCGATTTCTCTGTCAGCTTGCCGGCGTCTTCAACATCCACGGCTCCTTCAAAATGAGATTCATTGTTCACTGTTGAAGCCAGCCCGCAAGAGAGCATTCCTGATCTTTCTATTGTCACCGCTGTCCAATGCACCCCGATTCGAATTTCATTAATTCTTGCATCAACCAGTGTCGAGAGAACATCTTCTATCAGCTTCATTGATCTACTCCCTGTGATACCATCTATGATTAACCATCTTTACGGAAATAATTTTTTCCACGCACCCACCCAGGGTTTTCCCATGCGGTGATTTGGAGAGACAGTAACATTATAAAACCTTTGGGCAATCTGAATACACATTGTTGCCACTTCGCCCCAATCGCCAGATTTGATGGATTTTTCCAATTTATTACTCGAACTTAATGTCCATTCCCATTCCAAGCGAAATTTATCAGCCTTGACCCAATACCCTCGTTTTTCCCAGGCAATAACGGATTGTTCGACGGTATTGTAAATTGCCCTTAGCGCCAGGACGATATGAGCTGCCGAGTCTTTTGCTTTATCGGTCGGTTCCGTTTGGGATAAAAAGTTCTTAATGGAGATCACGATTTCTTTTCGGAGTCGATTACGTTCGGATCCAACGGAATCTAATTGGATAACTCTACTCAAATGTACCTCCCAGTGTACATGTCGCCATGAAGTTTTTGAACGTACCATTATATCCCATTATTGACGTACCAAATACGATCGCGTATAATTTACCAGTGCGGGGAAGTGCTGGAATTGGCAGACAGGCGTGACTTAGGATCACGTGCCGTAAGGCGTGAGGGTTCGAGTCCCTCCTTCCTCATGAATTTTGATTTATTACTTTTCTATAAGGAAATTAGAGTTGAAAGTTGAAACCCAACCCCGTGATGATCAGCAAGTCAAATTAATTGTCGAAATCGAACCGGAACAGATTGTGCAATATCGCCATCGTGCGGCTCGGAAAATTGGTCAACAAACCAAGATCCCAGGTTTTCGTCCTGGAAAAGCTCCATATGATGTCATTCGCCGTGTCGCCGGTGAGGAATACATTGATAATCAAGCCTTGGAATTACTGGTAACTGATATTTATCCCAAAGCTGTAGCTGAAGCTGGCTTGGATCCCTCGGGTCCTGGCATGGAAGACTCCATCAGTCTCGATCCCCCGAAATTTGAATTCATTGTTCCCTTGATGCCGGAAACCACCTTAGGTGATTACCGCGCCATTCGTATGGAATATGCCCTACCCAAAATTTCGGATGAGGATATTGATCAATATATTCATAATATGCAGACCAGCTATGCCACTGCCGAACCCAAAGAAGGGAAAGCAGAAAAAGGCGATCTGGTCTATATCAAACTCAGCGGAACGATTGTTGATCCTGATGAAGGCACCGATGCCGAATTTATGAAAGAACATCCCGTTCAAATGGTAGTCGGCGACAGCAATCCGGAAAGTAACGATTGGCCTTATAAAGGCTTCAGCGACAAACTCGCCGGATTGGCTGAAAAAGATGAGAAGAAACTCTCCCATGCTTATCCTGCGGATAGCGAATTTGATCGCTTGAAGGGCAAGAAAGTGGACTATCATGTAGAAGTTCAAAGCGTGAAAAAGCTCAATCTCCCCGAATTGGACGACGAATTTGTAAAGAATTTTGGCGATTTTGAATCCGTTGCAGCATTCCGCGAGAAAGTTGCTGAAGAAATTCAAGCCGGCAAAACCAATGATTATGACAATGAGTTCAAACAAAACCTCATTGATGAAATCGTCAAAATCTCCAGCATCAAGTTCCCTCCTCACTATCTTGAAGAGGAAACTGAGCATGTCTTGAACCAGATTCAACAGGATCTCAGCTATCAGCGCATGGATCTGGATACTTATATCAAAAGCCGCCAGATGACCCGCGAAGCGTTCATTGATGCAGAAGTAAAACCAACTGCGGAAAAACGACTGAAACAGTCATTAATTCTGGACAAAATTGCCCTGCTTGAAAAAGTTTCCTTTGATGGCCCTGAGTTAAATCTTCGTGTTTCGCAAACAATGGAACAAATCAGGAATATGCCTGAATTCAAGAAAAAGAAAAACGAAGCAAAATACCAGGAAATTACGCGTAATGTGACGCTGAACACTGCAACTCAATTACTTCAACAGAATGTGTTTGAATTGTTAAAGCGAATTGCTGCAGGTGAAGCGATTGACCAACCCAAAGATGAAGCAGTAGAAGTTGCCGAAAAACCAAAAAAAGCAACCAAGAAAGCCGCTTCTGAGAAAGCTGAAACACCTGCAAAAAAAACTGCGAAGAAAGCAGCCAAAGCTGAATCAACCGATGAGGTTGAGGATGGAGCCGCTGGAAGTTCTGCTGAATAAACAGTACTTGTTTATTGGTGAATTGGCATAACGGATCAGGAGGTATAAACCTTGATAAACACAAATATTAATGCAGTCATCCCGATGGTGATCGAATCATCCGGACGTGGTGAACGAGCCTATGACATTTATTCCCTTTTACTCAAAGAAAGGATCATTTTCGTTGGTACGCCCATCGATGATCAGGTAGCCAATGTCATTGTTGCTCAACTACTATTCTTGAGTCGGGAAGATCCCGATAGAGAAATTCAGATGTACATCAACTCTCCCGGTGGACAGATTTATGCCGGCCTTGCGATTTACGACACCATGCAGATGATCCCCAACAAAATCAGCACGGTTGCCGTTGGTGTAGCAGCCTCCTTCGGCACGGTTTTATTAACTGCCGGTACCAAAGGACAACGCTATGCCCTTCCGCATGCCACCATCCACATGCATCAGCCTCTTGGCGGCGCACAGGGACAGGCTTCGGATATCGAAATTCAAGCCAGAGAAATTCTGCGCTTGAAAGAACGCTTGAATGAAATCTTAGCCTTCCATACCGGCCGAACAGTAGACCAGATTATCCATGACACTGAACGGGACAATTACCTCTCTGCCGAACAAGCAGTGGAGTACGGCCTGGTGGATCAGGTTCTTGGTTTGCCTGAAGACAAACCGGTGAAGTAATTCAAAATGGTGCAATACAAAAAAGCCGGATAGCCCCTTGCTGTCCGGCTTTTTTTGGAGTCTAAATGTCGATTCGGATTGAAGGCATAACATCAGAAATTCAAGCGCTGCTTTTTGATATGGACGGCGTTCTTTGGAAAAAAGAATCCCCCATTGGTGATTTGGCAGCTTTCTTTCATGCCATAAATGACCGGAAGATTCGTTACGGTTTCATCACCAATAACGGCTCCAAAAGTATTCAAACCTATCAAAATAAATTAAAGGATTTTGGCGTCTTTTGTGAACAGAAATATATTTTAAATTCCGGCGAAGCTACTGCCTACCTTTTGGAACAGCGTTTTCCCAAGGGTGGGCTTGTTTATATTGTAGGTGAGGCCGGTTTGCTTGAGACTTTGGCAGCTCGAGGCTATCTTCACACAGAGGATCCCCAAGCAAAAATCCTGGCTGTGATCGTAGGTCTGGATCGAACGTTTACTTATGAGAAAATGCACCGTGCTGCGGATTATATCCGCAGCGGGATTCCCTTTTATGGAACGAACGGTGATAAAACTTTTCCCTATCCGGAGGGCGAAGTCCCCGGAGCCGGAAGTATACTGGCCGCTATTGAAGCTGCAAGCGGTGTATCTCCCCTGATTGCCGGAAAACCTGAACCCCTTTTATTCGAATTGATGCTCTCCAGATTAGGCGTTTCTCCTCAGCATGCACTGGTCATTGGGGATCGCCTTGAAACGGATATCCTCGGCGGCATCCACGCTGGCTGCCCAACTTTACTGGTGCTTTCAGGTATATCCACCTTGTCCTCAATCGATCAATTGGATATTCATCCAACAATCGTCCTGCAGGATATTCACGAACTCTTAGGAACCCTCCATGGATAATAACTTTTATGATTACGAGTATGAGGCGATGGCCGCCTATTTTTCAACCCTGGGTTATCCCAAATTTCGGGTAAAACAATTATGGCAGGGTATTTACAAGGAATACCAATCTTCCCCCAAAGAAATCAGCACCCTCCCAAAAGCATTCGCCCAGGAACTGGAATCTAAATTATCTTTTACAACTTTAACACCCATACAAACCTCCATGTCCTCGGACAATGAAACCGAAAAAGTGCTATTTAATCTCGAGGATAATCAATCCATCGAAACGGTCCTGATGTCCTACCGTAGTCGGGAAACTATCTGCGTTTCCACCCAGGTGGGCTGTGCCATGAATTGTGGGTTTTGCGCAACAGGACAGATGGGTTTTATTCGAAACCTGACCGCGGGTGAGATTGTACAGCAGGTGATGTATTACGTAAAACTGCTGCAGCTTATGGATAAGAAAATTACAAATTTAGTATTCATGGGGATGGGTGAACCATTTGTTAATTATGATGCATTTATTCAAGCTGCCAATATCCTCAATCATGTGGAAGGTCTTAATATCGGTGAACGGCGTATGACAGTCTCCACCGTTGGTATACCGGATATGATTCGGAGATTCGCTGATGAAGGTCGGCAGATTAATTTAGCCATCAGCCTGCATGCCGCACAAGATGCCAAACGCTCGATGATCGTTCCTGCCAACAAACGGTATCGCCTCAAGGATATCATGGATGCCTGCGTCTATTATTTACAAAAAACCAACCGCCGCATCACCTTCGAATATGCCCTGATCCAGGATTTTAATGATTCCACGACAGATGCAAAAGAGTTGGCAGCCCTGTTACATGGAAACCTTTGCCATGTAAATTTGATCAATCTTAACCCCATCGAAGCTTCCCCATATCAACCAACCACTCCACAAGCAGCAGCCAATTTCATGAAAGTCCTCGAAACCATAGGCATTCCAGTATCTTTACGCCTGCGCCGAGGTATTGATATTAATGCCGGTTGTGGTCAGCTAGCAAACCAAAAATTGCAATCATGATATAATTTCCCGCTATGAGTGACTTCTTATCGAAATGGAAATCGGGTCTGGAAAAGACTCGTAAAATGGCATTTGGCACCCTGGCTGAGGTTTTTGGTGCATCCGAAATTTCTTCAGATACCTGGGAAGAATTGGAATCCATTCTCGTTCAAGCCGATATTGGGTTAGCTACAACTGAGAAAATTATAAAATCCATAAAAATTACAGTTAAATCGGAAGGCATCACTAAAACGCAAGAGCTACACGCAGTGTTAAAGGCTGATTTAAAGAGCCGCTTGATGGTGCCGCCTCCTTTTGTCTACCAACCCGCTCCCCCGACCATTATCTTGGTAGTTGGTGTGAATGGATCTGGCAAAACCACTTCCATTGCAAAACTGGGATATCATTTTCAACAGGCACACCATAAAGTCCTCTTTGGAGCAGCAGATACCTATCGAGCTGCAGCCGTTGAACAACTTAAACTTTGGGGAGAACGCCTCAATATTCCAGTCATTTCCGGCCAATCTGGTGGTGATCCGGGAGCAGTCGTGTATGACACGGTTGAATCCGCTGTGGCAAAACATGTGGATCTGGCGCTTATCGATACTGCCGGCCGCTTGCATACCCGTTTCAATCTGATGGAAGAACTTCGCAAAGTATACCGGGTAGCCGGCAAACCTCTGCAAGGCTCTCCTCACCATATTTGGTTGGTGCTGGATGCGACCACCGGACAAAACGCCATTCAACAAGCCAGAGCGTTTAAAGAAGCAGTTAATGTCAGCGGCATTATATTAACCAAACTGGATTCTTCTTCAAAAGGCGGCATGGTCTTCTCCATCCAGGAAGAATTGAGTGTGCCCATTTATTTTGTGGGGCTTGGTGAAAAGATGGATGATTTGCAAATTTTCAATCCCGACTTATTTATTGATGGGTTGTTTTCCACGAATTAGGAGAATTTATGCAAGAGATAGTTGATAAGCTCGTCCGGGCAAAAGCCCAATTCCATGAACTTTTGGAGCATCTTTGACCTGCCTTCCAAGGAAGACGAACTAGCCGTACTGGAAAATCGATCCGGCGACCAGGCTCTCTGGAATAACCCGGAAATAGCACAACAAGTGATGAAAAAATATGCCGATTTAAAATCGGAGCTGGATGATTTAAAGAAATTTGAAATCCGAATTCAAGATACGCTCGATTTATCCCAAATGGCCGATGATAGTATGTGGGATGAAATTGCGCAGGAAATGGTTCAGATCAGTGAGAAACTCGATCAATTGGAATTAAATGCCTTGCTTTCTTCCCCGTATGACAAAGGCAATGCCGTCCTGGCGATTCATGCCGGAGCCGGCGGTGTGGATTCCCAGGACTGGGCTTCCATGCTGCAGCGTCAGTACCTTCGCTGGATGGAAAAGCACCATTATACAACGGAAATCATTGATTTTACACCGGGTGAAGAAGCCGGTCTAAAAAGCATCACCATCTCAGTGACGGGGCCTTATGCCTACGGGTATTTAAAATCAGAAAAGGGCGTACATCGTTTGGTACGATTATCACCTTTTGATTCAGCTCACCGCAGACACACCTCCTTTGCTATGGTGGAAGTTCTGCCTGAAATCGAAGATACAGACCCGAACATCCAAATTCCGGTTGAAGATATTAAAATAGAAGTTTACAAATCCTCTGGTGCTGGCGGACAAAACGTGCAGAAAAACTCCACAGCGGTGCGAATTACGCACATCCCCACTGGCATCGTGGCTTCCTGTCAAAATGAACGTTCCCAAACTCAGAATCGCGAATCAGCGCTTAAAGTGCTGCGTGCCCGTTTGTATGCCTTGAGCCTTGAAGCGCATGTGCAGCAAATATCCGATTTGCGAGGAGAATATACCAAAGCTGAATGGGGATCTCAAATTCGCTCATATGTTCTCCATCCATATCAAATGGTCAAGGATCATCGCACCAATTTTGAGGTAGGCAATACCCAGGGTGTGCTGGATGGCGATTTGGACGCCTTCATCGAAGCCTATTTGAAATACCAACCGTCTGATCATTAGGAATAAAAAACTCCCGGAAATATTTCAGGGAGTTTTTTTGTTTGATTATTGGGATTATCCCTGAGGTCCAGTATATCGGTCCAGCATATTTGCCATTTCAAACCAGGATAAATCCAAATCTTTCTTTTTACTCACCACCACGTCCAAAGGCGTAGCAACCACTTCGTTGCGGATCATGCCAATCAGTACTCCATGATCGCCATCCATCAGTGCTTTAGCAGCCGATGAACCGAGTCGGCTGGCAAGGATTCTATCAGAAGCACTGGGTGTACCACCCCGTTGGACATGTCCTAAAATTGTCGTGCGAACAAGAAAACCAAGTCTTTCCTGATGTTTTGCGAAGAATTCTTCCAAAACCTTGGCATTACTCTTTGCACCTTCAGCCACTACGATAATGGCATGCGCCTTGCCCAAATTGTAGGCATGTGCAATATCCTCAGCAATCATTTCCGGTTCCATTTCTGCTTCAGGGATAACAATGGTTTCGGCGCCGCCGGCAATACCTGCCATCAAAGCCAGGTAACCGCAGTGACGACCCATTACCTCAACTACAAAGGCACGATGGTGAGAGGAAGCTGTTACTTTTAACCGGTCAATAGCCTCCAGAACGATATTTAAAGCCGTATCGACGCCAATGGTAATATCTGAGCCATATAGGTCATTATCAATCGTTGAGGCAACACCGACCACCGGAAATCCCTGTTCCGAGAGCTTGCACGCCCCGGTTTGAGAGCCATTTCCACCAATTACGACCAACCCCTCAATTCCATGTTTGTTCAGGTTACGAATGGCTTCTCGTTGACCATTCGGTGTTTTAAATTCTTCACAACGGGCTGATCCGAGTACTGTGCCGCCGCGTTGAATAATGCCGGCAACATCCCTGGCGCTCATGGGAGTGATAATCCCGTCAATCAAACCCTGATATCCTAGATGAACACCATAAACCTCAGCACCTTTACTGATTGCAGTCCGTGTAACAGCTCTCACCGCCGCATTCATTCCTGGTGCATCCCCACCGCTGGTCAATACTGCAATTCTTTTCATTAGGCCTCCGCACAAATGTAATTATTTCCAGATACACATTTTATCACTTTCATTGATAAATGACATATTAATCCATCTTTAACATATGATATTCATTCCACAGCGAAGGATAAATGCATATAGGATAATAATCGGCCATTTCGTAAAATAGGAAAAGGTTGCCCGGTTGTAAAAGGGGAGATTTATTGGGGCGCTTGTATTTGCACCTTAGTCCAAAACCAAAGGAATCAACTCATGATGCAAAGAATTACAAGTCATCCTGTATTACCCATCGAGCCGAAAACGGAAATCCAGTTCACTTGGATGAATCTATCCTATACGGCCAACGCGGATGAAACAATCGCGGCTGCCTTAATGGCAAATAATATAAAAATATTCGGTCATCATCATAAAGACCACTCCCCGCAAAGTATCTACTGTGCCAATGGGCAATGCTCCCAGTGCATGGTAATTGCCAATGGGAAACCAGTCAAATCCTGCATGGAACTAATTCAAGCAGGCATGAATGTATTTCCAGCCGATGGTTTACCAATCCTTCCAAGGACAACGGATATTCCCCAAACAGAACCGATTCAGGAAATCCATATCCCGGTATTGATTATGGGCGGCGGCCCCGCAGGGCTTTCGGCGGGCATTGAACTGGGAAAATTCGGCGTATCTGCCCTGCTTGTGGATGACAAGCACCGCCTGGGCGGCAAACTGGTTTTACAGACCCATCGTTTCTTTGGTTCTACTTCGGCTGTCTATGCCGGTACACGCGGAATTGATATCGCCACTAAGTTAGATCATAAGATTTACCAATATCCCTCCGTGCAGGTCTGGTTGGAATCAACCGTACTCGCCGTATATTGTGATGGCATTGTTGGCGTCCTGAAAAATGGAAAAGATTATGTTCACATTATTCCCGATGTAATCTTGGTCGCTACCGGCGCCCGGGAAAAGTTCCTGGCTTTCAAAGGCAATAGCCTTCCGGGTGTTTTTGGTGCCGGGGCCTTTCAAACACTGGTCAATCGGGATTTAATCAAACCTGCCGAGAAAATCTTTATCGTGGGCGGCGGCAATGTCGGGTTAATTGCCGGATATCATGCCCTTCAAGCCGGGATCTCCGTAGTCGGTCTGGTGGAAGCCCTGCAGGAATGCGGAGGATATAAAGTCCATAAAGATAAATTGATCCGCATGGGCGTTCCCATTTACACATCCCATACTATTCTCAGTGCGAATGGTAGCGACCATGTGGAATCCGTCACCATTGCAAAAATAGATTCAGAATTTAAACCCATTCCCGGAACAGAAAAATCCTTTGAGTGTGACTGCGTCCTTACCGCAGTAGGGCTGAGCCCTGTAAGAGAGTTTTATGAAAAAGCAGAGGAATTTGGCATGCAGGTTTTCATTGCCGGCGATGCAGAAGAAATTGCCGAAGCTTCAGCGGCAATTTTCTCCGGAAAAATCAAAGGGCATGAAGTGGCCAGGTTTTTAGGAGCTAGTACAGCACCTGTTCCGGCCCAATGGGTTAAAATGGGCAACATTTTAAAATCGAAACCAGGGCTGATATCCATCACAGAAACACAGGAAAACCGTACAGGGGTCAGTCCCATGATCCACTGCATTCAGGAAATTCCCTGTGACCCATGTGCCAATCTTTGTCCCAATGGTTTAATTATCATCGATTCCAATGATATCCGCGTGACACCTTCCTTTATTGGGAACACCTATAGCTGTCTGGTCTGCGAAAGATGCGTTGCAGGATGTCCAGGTCTGGCAATTACCCTTGTGGATTACCGCAGCAATGCGAAAGCCCCCTTTGTCTCCATACCCTATGAATTTAATAAGGATATTATTCAAAGCAAAGATATCGTGACGGTTTTGGATCGTGAAGGCAACTCTCTGGGTAATTTTGAAGTGATGGGCGTACATAGCATCCCAAGCAGCGATCATACCCTGATTGTGCAAGTACAAGCGCCGGATGAGATCGCCCATAAAATTGCAGGTATAAGACTTCAAGAAACAGCGGTTACGCAGCCGTTGGAACAATATATCAGCCACATTTCGGATGACACCATCGTCTGCCGCTGCGAACGGGTAACAGCCGGTGAAATTCGCCAATTGATTAGCGACGGCTACAGGGACATGAATGAGATTAAAACCGTCAGCCGTGCCGGCATGGGTGCCTGCGGTGCAAAAACCTGCTCCGACCTGATTCATCGAATTTTCAGGGAAAAGGGCATCGCTCTTACCGATGTTGTTGATCAAACGAAACGACCTGTTTTTATTGAAGTTCCGTTGGGAATTTTCGCTGGTATTCCCACTACAAAGGAAGAATAGACGTGACATCTACCAAGGTCTATGACGTTATACTCATCGGTGCCGGTTCCATCGGTACGCCAACTGCGTTTTATTTGGCCAAAGCCGGTTTGAAGACGCTGGTTTGCGAATCAGCTGCCAGTGTCGGACAGGGGTCCAGTAAAAAAGCAATCGGAGGCATTCGTGCCACCCACTCCGATCCTGCAAAAATTGCCCTCTGTTTGCGCAGCATTGAAATATTTTCCACCTGGGAAGAAGAGTATGGGGATTCCATTGAATGGTTTAAAGGTGGTTATAGTTATCCAGCCTATCGTGGGGAAGAGGAAGAGAAATTAAAATCTTTGTTGGAAACGCAAAAAACATATGGTTTATCTATTGACTGGCTTCCCAAACAAGAACTATTATCCATTATTCCAGACTTGAATCCAACAGATTTACGCGGGGGTACCTTTTCTCCTGAAGATGGCAATGCCTCGCCCTTATTAGCGACGCATGCCTTTTATAAACAGGCGATGGATGCAGGTGCAGTATTTCATTTTAATGAAGAAGTGAATGAAATTATCGTTAATAAGGGAAGTGTGGCAGGCGTTAAAACCAATCAGGGGCAGTATGCCTGCAAATTTGTGATTAATTGTGCCGGTGCCTATGCACAAAAAATCTCTCAGCTGATCCATGTAGATATTCCTGTGAAGCCCGATTCGCATGAATCCGGAATTACTGAACCGGTGGAGCACTTTTTGGATCCCATGGTGGTGGATATACGACCTGCACCCGGCTCTTCCAATTTTTATTTTTACCAACACATCACCGGCCAAATTGTCTTTTGCATCACGCCTTCCCCAAATATTTGGGGATTTGATACCCGTGAAACAAGTTCCTTCCTCCCCATGGTAGCCAAACGTATGGTTGAAATCATGCCGCGTCTGCAAAACATCCGTGTACGGAGAACCTGGCGCGGGCTGTATCCCATGACGCCGGATGGCTTTCCCATTGTGGGTTTTCAAGCAGAAGCAGAGGGCTTCATTCAAGCGGTGGGAATGTGCGGCCAGGGGTTTATGCTGGGACCAGGATTGGCAGAATTGCTTGTACGCATTGTGATGAATACGCTAAATGATACGGATCGCATGATTTTACAGGTTCTTTCTCCGACAAGATCATTTGATAGGGAAGAAATATTGAAGTAAAATGAGTGCTGTTAACCTTGATTTCTTTATTATAATTACAGGTAATCCGAATCTACTGAGGTTTCATGACAGTAAAAGCCCTGATCTTTGACTTTGACGGTTTAATTCTCGATACCGAGTCCCCTATTTATTTTGCCATCCGTGATGTATACCAAGAATACGGTTTCGACCTTCCCATGGACGAATATACCTATTGTATTGGTAGTTACGAAGATACCAATCATTTCTTGCGGAAATTGGAAGCAAAAATTCAAAAACCGTTGGATATCGAGCTCCTAAACGAACAGATCAACACCAAGATGTTAAAAATGATAAATACAGCTTCCGCATTACCCGGTGTGGTAAACTTGCTTGAACAGGCAAAAAGACTGGGCTTAACCTGTATCATCGCCTCCAGTTCGGATTTTAACTGGGTAGAAAACCATCTTCAACGTTTAGAAATACGGCATTACTTTTCCCACCTTTGCACATCCGATGATGTGCAAAAGGTAAAACCGGAACCTGATTTGTTTTTACTGGCGCTTGAGCGGGGGAAAATCGCAGCGGATGAAGCCATCATTTTTGAAGATTCCTCCAATGGTATAATTGCTGCCTATCGTGCAGGGATTTTCCGGATCGCGATCCCAAATCCCATGACAGCTGCCCTTGATTTCTCAAAAGCAAATCTGATACTCAACAGAATTGATGATCACCCCTTACCGGAATTGCTAACAAAAGTTACATAGAATATTCACGGTCTTTTTATCTTTCCGATTGTATAATATGCACAATCTAAATGGAATGAAATGGCAAATCTATGAAAATTGATGATCTGATGGAAGTATTACCGGTAACTTATAGCGTTGTTGATAAAGATATCATCATGCGTGCCTACCGATTTGCCGAAGAAGCACATAGCAGTCAAACACGTGCCTCTGGAGAGCCTTACATCACCCATTGTGTGGCTGTTGCGGCCATCCTGGCTGAATTAAGAGTCCCACCGGTGGTTGTAATTTCTGCCCTGCTGCACGATACCGTGGAAGATACCCCGGTAACCATTGAAGATATCACCCAATATTTTGGTGAAGAAGCGGCAAAGTTGGTGGATGGGGTCACAAAATTAACTCATTTGCCGCGCGTTTCCCGCGGAGATGATTTTTCCGTCAGCGATGAAGAATATTTGGAGCTTCAACAAAAGTCTAGACTAAAAGATTTGCGCAATGAAACGCTGCGAAAAACTTTTATTGCCATGGGGGAAGACATCCGCATTGTGCTCATCAAATTAGCGGATCGCCTGCACAATATGCGCACCCTGGGTTATATGCCAGAATCCAAAAGAAAGCGCATTGCCCAAGAGACGTTGGATATTTTTGCTCCATTGGCAAACCGACTTGGTATCTGGAGCGTCAAATGGGAATTGGAAGATCTGGCATTTCGATATGTAAATCCTGACAAATATAAAGAGATTGCAAAAAATCTTTCCGAACGACGAACTGATCGTGAACAAAAGATCGAACAAATCATGGTCGATATCACCAAAATTCTTAAAGAAAATAATATCAACTCAGAAATTTCCGGAAGACCAAAACATATTTATTCCATCTATCGAAAAATGATCAGCAAGGGCAAACCCTTTGAAATGGTGCGTGACTTGCGCGGTCTGCGGGTGATTGTTCAAGATATCCCGACATGCTACGCTGTTTTAGGCCTCATCCATAATCACTGGCGTCCCATTCCCAATGAATTTGACGATTATATCGCTGCTCCAAAAGACAACTTTTATCAGTCCCTTCATACTGCGGTAATTTATGATGATGGCAAACCGCTGGAAGTTCAAATCCGAACCATGGAAATGGACCAAAACGCGGAATATGGTATTGCCGCCCACTGGCGTTATAAAGAGCACGGAAAACGGGATGAGGTATATGAACAACGCATAAGCTGGCTGCGTAAACTCATGGACTGGCGCCAGGAAGTTAACGATGCCGATGAATTCGTTGACGGAATGAAAAGTGATGTCTTTGAAGATCAGGTGTACGTCTTTACACCTCGGGGAGATATCATTGATCTGGCAGCCGGCTCCACGCCGATTGATTTTGCCTATCATGTCCATACGGAAATCGGCCACCGATGCCGCGGCGCAAAAATAAACGGAAAACTGGTGAGCCTGGATTATATTTTGAAAACGGGCGACCAGGTTGAAATTCTCACCGCCAAACAAGGCGGTCCCAGCCGAGATTGGTTAAATACCAATTTGGGTTTGGTAAAAACTCAGCGTTCCCGTTCCAAGATTCGCGCCTGGTTTAAAAAGCAGGACCGGGAACAAAATCTTACGCATGGCAGATTGATCCTCGAAAGGGAATTAAAGCGTCTGGGGATTCAGAATCTGGATGTGGATGGTATTTCAAAGAGTTTTGATATTAAGAACGCTGAGGAGCTCTATGTAGCCTTAGGCTGCGGTGATTTATCCCTTGGTCGCATTATTAATCGCTTATCAGAAATTAATAAAGAAAAAGACCCAATTCTTGAACCCAAACCAGCCTCGACAAAGACCAGAACAGATAGTAATGCCATCTCGGTGCTGGGTTTGAAAGGGTTGTTAGTCTCCTTTGCCAAGTGTTGTAAACCCGTCCCGGGGGATGAGATTATCGGTTACATCACGCGTGGTCGGGGCGCCACCATCCACAGACAGGATTGTCCCAACATACTCAGGGTTCGGGATAAAGAACGCTTGATTATGGTCTCCTGGGGTGAACCACAAAAAACCTATCCCGTCGCCATTGAAGTAAAAGCCTATGACAGACAGGGGTTAATGGGCGATGTTTACGCAGTCCTTTTTAATGAAAACATTAACTTATTGGATGTCAATCTGAAAGTAACCCATAATCTTGCCATTATAAATTTGGTGGTTGAAATTTGTGATATCAACCAATTAAGCCGCGCCTTGAGCCGTATAGAGAATCTGCCAAATGTCCAGGAAGCTCATCGGACTCGCCCAGGATAAGATTCATTTTGGCATAAGATTAACTTTACGGATCTGGATCAATAGGGTAAAATCCCTTCTTGGTGAACAAAAGAGCAACTTATGAGAAAACTATGAAAAAAACTAATTTAAAAGCAATAAAATTTATTATTGTCCTCTCTATAATTGGATTGATTGATGCGATATACCTTGCATTAATAAAATTTCTAAGTAAGCCAGAAATGTGCCTTCCTGGTCTTGGCGATTGCTGGTCAGTGAATATGAGTTCGTATTCTTCAATTTATGGTATCCCCGTCTCAATCCTTGGAGCATTAGCATATATTGCTTTATTGTTAATTCTCTTCATTGAAATTAAACAACCCAATCTGCGGAATATATTGGTAAAATTTGGATTCGGAATTACATGTGCTGGCTTCCTGTTCAGCATATATCTTACATATTTAGAATTATTTGTAATTCACGCAGTTTGTCCCTTTTGTGTGATATCCGCGATAGTTATGACAGTGCTATTTATTATTTATATTTTTCGCTTAAAAGAAACAATGTAGGAGAGAGGAGAAAAAAATGCCAAGAATTAAATGTCACTATATTGATTGCGCATTTATTGATGACGGATATTGTAGTGCAGCAGCCGTTGAGATTGATCCTGATACTGGTTGTTTGACGTTTTCCCCAAGTGTAATTGCAGAGGACGATGAGGATTGGGATCAGGAAGATGATCTCGAAGAATGGGATGAAGTTGAAGATGAAGATGATGAATTATGGGTTGACGATGAGGAAGATGAATTTTAAATATTTCCATAATCAATGAGGCATGCATTAAACACTGAGCAAACGCTCAGTGTTTTTTTAACCAAAAAAGCATCTGTTTCCAGATGCTTTTTTTAGCTGGGGGTAAAGGAGTCGAACCTATACATACGGATTCAGAGTCCGCTGTCCTGCCATTAGACGAACCCCCACTGTTTTTTCCTGAACGATCAAATTATACCATAATGTTAATATATGTCTAGAATTTGTCCGCATTTTTAATACTTATCCTGCTATCGTATCTTTGCTGAGTACATAAAAAATGTCAGGTGAAATGATTGAAAAGGATTATCTCTCTTGCTGGCACAATTCTAAGAACTTTGCAGTTCTCCAATGGATTTAGCGGGACACATCCCTAAGTTTGCGGGCTTTTCTCATCAGGTGTATCCCATTTACGATTCAACAAACGGTTCCTATTCGTGGCGGATAAAGAATTTCCATCCGATCTGATTAACATGTGCTATTAGCCGATTTACCAGCCGTTGGCCTGGCTGTTATCCACTTTGACAATTTTGATCTCCCCCAGCCGCTGCGGATGTTCTGCCAACGCCGCCGGGGATTTTCTGAATTGTTTACCTAATGCATCACTGTAACCACTGCTGATGTACGGGTAACGTGCATTAAAGAAGCTCATCAACTCAGTGATACGGTCATACGTTCCGCTAATTGATCCGTGGCGCTTATTTTCAAAGCAAAAATGGAGTGTAACCGCCTGGAATGTGCCCTGCATGGTCATAGTATGTTCACGGTAAATCCACACTAACCGTATCCCTTGATGATCCAGTGCCTCCAGCATCAACTTCGCACAAACTTTGTCGTTGCGTAAATCTTTCAAGAACCAAAAACTCAACCCGCAATGGATAACACCCAGCACCCAAAGCAAGGAGATAGAATTTGCCTTAAATATGAGGAAACCAAGTGCCAGCAAAATCAACCCCGGACCCATAACCAGATAATAAGCAATAAAAAAAGACTGGAAAGTTGTCGGTTTGTGATCCCGCTGATGTTCAAAAATTGAGCGTATTTCCTGTAGAGATAGCATTGATCGTTACCATAAAAAAGGGATTGGTCCCATTATAACGGGATTAAGCCCAATTGGAATTAATCTACTTACCCGAATTTTCTGAGCACTCGTTGAGTGGCGTTTTACTGATCATGTAATTGCAAACAAGCGTTTTATTCAAGTGACACAGTATTCTTGTTATTGCGACAGAGAGTTTTCTTGGAACTTGGCAATCTCAATGCGGGATTTTATTACCTTTCATTTGGATAATTTCGTACCTGGGTTGAGACTGCCGCGTCGGACTGCGTCCTCCTCGCAGTGACGCATTTCATTCGTCATTGCGAGGCAAGTTCAATTTCAGACGGGGCATGATCGGATTTTTTTCAATACTATTCAGTATCACTCCCCGGATAAAAAAAATCATTCAGATAAAGTTACTACCTGAATGATCTCTATTCTTAAGATCCGGAATTATTTCCCAGTGTTTTTCGCCATAAAGGCGTCCCACAAGGGCTTTTCACCGGTAGAAACGATTATCGTGTTGCCGGAGTTTTTTTCCAATACCTGCAACAGGCGCAGTTGCATTAAATGCGGATTATTCTCCAGTACTTTTGCACCGTTGGCCAGGTTGCGCAGTGCAGCAGTCTCACCGCGCGCTCTTTCCAATGCAGCCAGACCCTCCTTACGGGCATTCACGACCTGGGCAAAAATGCTCTTTTAATTCACCAGGGAACATGATATCTTTGATATTCACAACCTGCAGGGCTAAACCGATCTCTGCCGCCTGGGCTTGGGTTTGCTCCAATAATTGTTTGCCAATCTCGGCCCGTTTAGACAACAGATCGTCCACTTCCAGTGCACCGACAATATCGCGTAAGTTCAACTGCAAAAAAAGATATAGGCTTTCCCTGTAGTTCATAACCTTGTTGATCGCCACGCAGGCATCCGCCACCTTAAAGCTCGCAGCCAGGCTGACCTTGATGCCCACATTATCGGCTGTCAACACTTCCTGTCCGGTGAGGGATACAGTTGCCACACGTATGTCCACCATTTGTACACTGTGAACCGGACGGTAGAGTCGATACATACCCGGCGCCAACAAACGCACGAATTTACCATGTTTGAACAACAAGCCTTGCTGGTATTCAAAAATTACCAGCTTACCTACCAATCGCCGGTAGATGGCACGACCGGTGATGGCAAGTACCACTATAAGCAATATGAGAAAAAATATTTCCAAACCGTTCATAATCAATTTCCCCTTTTGGGTGAATAGTTCCATCTCGTGGCATCCCCGGTGCACCGCGGAGGTTTGAACCTGCAAAGCGGATTCCCATCTGCCCGAAAGCGAATGCCAAAAGATGGTTTAAAGATAAGTGAGAGGATTCACAGTCCTACCAATTTGTGAACAACAACATTGTAGAACCGGATAAGCGATGCGTACCCGGCTACGGATCACAAGAGCATGATTGTATTACAGGTGAAAGTCTTTGCCTACTGGTCGTTTAGCGGGATTAAAATAGACGAAAGCATAGACAAGTCCCTTATCCTTTGGAATGGTTCACGTCGATTGCCGAGGGAACGTTTTTTAGTGCTATAGAGAGGAATCTATTTAACCTTTGCAATATGATGGGGACTGCTTTCCAGCGAATTTAGATATTCTTTCAAAGCAATATCACCATAATTATCGAGAGTGATGGCTATACGGTATGATAAATAATTCTCTTTTCAGAAATTTTGATTTATAAACAAAATCTATTTTTGATTTTGTCTATGGTTTTTTAAATAGTAGAACTCCCGAATTATTGGTTTGATTTCTCCAATTCGGGAGTTCCGATATTCAATTCTTATAGAGATTGGCAGATTTTTTTCTATATTTCTGCCAGATGATGCCGATTAAAAATTGGCAATTTTGCATCTTCTACCGCCCAGGTTCTCATAAACCCATTTTTAGAAATGTTTTATACCAATTCCTGTAAGAATACTTTTGCTGTTTCCATGCGTTCCATCACCACTTTTTTGCCAATAATTTCCATACTTTCAAATAATGGCGGACTGACAGTTTGGCCCGTTACGGCTACGCGAATAACACCAAATACCTGGCCCGGTTTGTAGCCGCTTCCCTCGACATATTCCCTCAAGGGTTCTTCGGCAGTCAGAGGTGTTATCGCGTCCAGCCCGGAAAGGATTTTCTGGCAATCGGATAGTATTTCCAAGGATTGTGAGGCAGTGAGTCCTTTGGCAATCAATTGCTCATGGTCATAGTCAATGCTTGAATGGAAAAAGAAACCTGCTTTTTCCACACAATCATCCAGAGTAACCAATCGTTCCTGAATGATGGGAGCAATCTTCTTGATTGTCTCCAAATCGGCATTCAACCCGGCGTTCTTGAAATAAGGCAGTAATCGCTGTGCCAGATCATCAAGTGCTAAATTTCGGATATGCAGGCCATTGAAATGATCCAATTTTGAAAAATTTATCGCTGCCGGGGAAGGATTCAAACGGTTTAAATCAAATACCTTGATCAAATCTTCCATGGTAAAGTATTCGGTATGATCATCAAAGCTCCAACCCATTAAGGCAATCCAATTATTGATCCCATCGGGAAGATAACCCAACTCCTCCATATCTTTTAAGAAAATGGAATGGCCGGTTAAATTTAATTCTGCAGCTTCCCTTTTGCTCATCTTTCCCTTACCGCTTGGTTTTAGGAAAACCGAGAGATGAACCCAGATCGGTTCTTCCCAATCAAAGGCACGGTATAACATGCTGTGGAGCGGAAAAGTGGGCAGCCATTCAGAGCCGCGGATAACATGGGTGATCTTCATCAGATGATCATCCACCATCGCAGCCAGATGATACAAGGCCCAGCCATCGGTTTTTACCAGGATTGAATCATCCAATTGTTTATTCTCAATGCTGATTTCACCACGCAGCAAATCTGTGACTATCGTGGCACCGTCGCGAGGAGTTTTAAATCGGACAACATGAGGTTCGCCATTCGCTACCCGTGCTTTTGCCTCTGTCAAAGGAATATCTCTGCAGAAGCCATCATAATGCGGATTTTCTTTGTTTAATTGCTGCTGCTCCCGAACTTTCGATAACCGTTCAGCGCTGCAAAAACAATAATAGGCTTTGCCGTTATCAATTAATTTCTCGGCATGTTCCAGATAAATTTCTTTTCTCTCAGATTGGCGGTATGGACCATAAGGACCGCCAACATCCGGACCTTCATCCCATTGAATGCCAAGCCAGTTCAACCCCTTGATTAATTCTTCTTCGGCGCCTTCCACAAATCGTTTTCGATCTGTATCTTCAATGCGTAAAATAAACTGGCCGCCGGTTTTGCGGGCAATGAGGAAATCATATAAGGCAGTACGAGCAGAGCCAAGGTGAACTCTGCCGGTTGGTGAGGGTGCAAATCGTACGCGAACAGGTCCTGTTGTTGTCACTAATAATCTCCAATTCTTTAGGTATCATATAACTTGCTACGCATAATTATGCTTTCAACCAGCCCAATACCAATACAAAGGGTGGTTAAGGAACTACCGCCGTAGCTGACAAATGGCAGGGTTAACCCTGTCACCGGAACTAATTTTAAATTCACTCCGATATTCACCATGGTTTGAAATAGCATCAAAATACCAAATCCATAACATATCAGACTGCCGTACAAATCCCCTGCATTTTGAGCTGCTTTAAAAATTCGATAAATGACAAAGAAAACCAGCAGTGTAATAATAAAAGTACCAATAAAGCCAAATTCGGCACCCATCACTGAAAAGATATAGTCAGTGTGACGTACTTTTTGAAATCTTAATTGAATCTGCGTGGCATGATCATAACCCTGTCCAAACCATCCCCCGGAACCAATCGAAATCAATGCCTGTTCAATATTGTAATTATTGCCATGCCGGGCATTCGGATCAGGATACAAAAAAGTAAGGATGCGCAGTTTTTGATAGTCTTCCAGAAAGGGAAAGACAGCTGCAGCCAATACAATGCCAATAATCATGAAGATAAAGATATATTTTGTGGGTAATCCGTTGATCCAGAGCATGGTAAACCAGATTACCATCAGAACAATTGAAATACTTAAGTTTGGCTGAATGATGACCAAACTTACAATCCCCACGGATATCGCCAGACTTCCGCCTATCCAAACCCAGATACGATCTTTTCGGGTATTCTTGGAAAAATAATGAGCCAAGACCAAAATAATGACAATTTTAGCCAACTCGGAAGGCTGAACAGCGATAAGGCCTAATTCCAACCAACGCTGTGCACCAAAACTTGCCGCTCCCATGATGTATATGACCAACAAAAATGCGATGATAAACACATACATAAAAACAGACAGGGATTGCCAATAATGGTAATCAATCACAGCCATGAACATGATAATGACCAGCCCAATCCCAAAAAAGACGGCTTGTCTTACATAATAATCTGCAATCTCAGCGTTCCCGGCGACAGCAGAACGGATGAGAATAATGCCAAATATACATAAAAAAACAACTGTGCCCAGTAATAAAAAATCAAACTGGCGCCAAAACTCTCTACGCATTAATTAAGTTATCCAATTTTGTTCTTTTGCTGGGAGATGAGCGGAATATCCGCAACCAGCCGTTGTTCTCTTCCATCATGCGATACGGTAATTTGCACCAGAGAAGGATCAATTTCTATATATCTAGAAATCACACTGACAATTTCATCTTTCATCTCATCCACAAGTTTTGGCGAAAGGTTAATTCGGTCATGAATTAATACCAACTTCAATCGGTCTTTAGCCAATCGCGCACTTTTTCGATTACCAGAAAGACGATCAATAAATTTTTCCATGGATTAGTCTCCTCCTGGTTTGAACATTTTACTTAATTTTCCTAAAATATCATCTTTTCCATTGAGGGATATGAAAGGTACTTCCTGTCCCATTAATCTTCTACTGATGTTATCAAAAGTCTGCCCAACCTTGGATTTTTTATCCAGGGCGATAGGCTGTCCCCGATTAGTACTGATGATCACATTCTCATCTTCAGGAATGATGCCAATAATCTTGATGGCTAATAATTCCTGCACATCTGCAGAATCCAACATATCACCACGCTTTACCAGATCCATGTTAATGCGATTGATGATCAAGCGTGCAGGACCTTTGCCTTCCGCTTCAATTAACCCAATGATCCGATCTGCATCCCGTACTGCCGAGACTTCCGGATTGGTAACGACAATTACAATATCCGCCGGAGCTATTGCGTTGCGGAAACCCCGTTCAATTCCAGCGGGCGAATCAATAAGAATCCAATCAAAATCCGGTTTCAATTCATCGCAAATCTGCTTCATGTCACTGGGGCTGAGTGCAGATTTATCCCGGGTTTGGGCAGTTGGGATTAAATATAAATCCTCATTTCTTTTATCGCGGATCATGGCTTGTTTCAGCCTGCATCGTCCTTCGACTACATCCACAATATCATAAACGATCCGATTTTCTAAGCCCAAAACTACGTCTAAATTACGTAAACCAATATCACCGTCGATACAGACGACTTTTTGTCCTTGTTCAGCCAAGGCTACAGCAAGATTTGCTGTGGTTGTTGTTTTTCCCACACCACCTTTACCAGATGTTATGGTTACTACTTTTGCTGCCATAAATTCTCCTGTTAAGCTTTCCAAGGTTTTGCAATAATTTGTTCACCCTCAACCGAGGCAATCTCAGGTTGTGGTTTTCCTTTTCGTTTCGGTGGGATGGAAATCAAATTGGCAATTCTTAATTGCGTGGGATTCAAATCCATGGCACAAACACAAGCCTCCGTATTTCCCAGTGCACCGGCATGGACGGTACCGCGTAATTTGCCCCAGATTAATACATTTCCGGTTGCAATTAGCTCTGCTCCAGGATTCACATCACCCAGAACAACAACATGCCCCTCAAAAGTAATTTTCGAACCGGATCGCAGCGTCTTTTGAATAAACACAGCCGGTTCGCCGTCCGGAATGACCGGTTCCGTTTTACGGTTGCTGGCAGCACTTGGCTTTGGAAGACTGATTGCCAATCCCAGGGATTTTGCATTATCGATGGAGCGATCACTCGTTGAGAGTAACGCCCATAAGGAAATGCCCTGTTCAGATAATTCATCCCGTAATCTTCCCAACTGAGAGGCAGATACCAACAAATCACCAATATCCAGAGCAATTTTAGCTCCCTGGAAAAAGGCATTCTGCTCTCCAATTTTTTGATTTAAATCATCAATGCCATTCTGCCAATCCTCAGCACGAACGGTCACCAGAATGCCTTCTTTGATTCCCTTAAGTTGAATATCCGAATGGTTCATCTTCCGCCAGATTCTATTTTTGTTTTAATCAAGTTCAAAGAATTATATCAAATAAACCGACTCAGGATTCGGGTGATTGATTATCAATATCTTTCAGCTCAAAATATGCTTCCATCACCTTGCGAACGATAGGACCTGCTACACTGGATCCTTCTCCACCATTATAAACAAAAGCCAAAACCACAATTTCAGGATCATCATAAGGGGCATAGCCGACATACCAGGCATGGGTTGGCCAACTGCCGCGTTGACATAAGTTTTTTTCATTGGCGATATCATCACAATATTCAGCGGTTCCTGTTTTGCCGGCGGATTGAACCACTTGATCAAATTCAACAAATTCTTTATTAACCGTCCCGCCGGGGAGAACAGTCATGCGCATCCCTTCTTTTGCCATGGCGATAACAGTGGGATCTACAGTTTTAGTTTCACCGGTCGGTTGTCCATTTCCATCAAATACCTGAATCACAGGATCAACCGTTATATCTTGTTTTAGGATTGGCACAAAAGGTTTGATCACATTGCCTTCAGAATCCAGTATTTCACGAACCAAGGTGGGCTGCATCATTTTGCCATCATTTGCCAAGGTTGCAAAGGAAACCAAAACTTGTAGTGGGGTGGATAAAACATATCCCTGACCCATGGACGCAATGTACGTATCCCCGGTAGCCCAGTTTTCGCCGGCATTGATCCGTTTCCACTGCGGATCCGGCACCAAGCCCGTTGCCTCGCCTGGCAGTTCAATGCCTGTCGCTTTGCCATACCCCAGAGCTTCCGCATATTCCTTCATCCGGTATACACCCAAGCCCTGTGGAACTTCTTCTTCAAACCCACCGGATATTTTATAGAAATAAACATCGCAGGAATAGGCAATCGCATGCCGCCAATCCACCATACCGTGCCCTGATGTTTTCAACCAGCAGACATAATCAATGGGTGTACCGACCTCATTTTCACTATATTTTTGGATAACAGAAATTTTGCCTTCATCCGGGCATTCCAACGTTTGATTCAACGATACAACACCCTCGTTTAAAGCACCAATGGCAGCTGCTAATTTATAGACCGATCCAGGAGGATGTTCTCCTGATATGGCATGGTTAAATAATGGTTTTTTCTGATCTTCCAATAATTGCTCATAATAATAAGCAGGTATAAAACGTGCCATGCGATTATTTTCATAGGTCGGCTGGGAAACCAGGGATAAAATCTCACCGGTTTTCGGATTCATGGCAATCACAACTGCCACTGTCATCCTTTCTTCATTTAAGTAGGCATTCCAACCTTGTAACTCATTAATCAGCGCATACTTTGCAGCAACTTGTAAACGGGTATCGATAGTTAGTTTTACATTGTCACCAGGAACAGGCTCAACCGGTGGTTCCAGGTCCCTGATAATTCGACCACCAACATCCACTTCAACCACACGGGTACCATTTTTCCCCATCAGTTGATCATTCAAGGTGGATTCAACACCAGAGAATCCAATTTTATCCGTGCCAACAGAAAAACCAGCCGCCAGATATTGATCTTGTACTTCTTCGGTGATCGGTCCAAGAAAGCCAATGATTTCGGAAGTCAGCCAGCCAGTCGGATAATCCCTCACAGGTTCAACTTCTACACTGACCCCGGGCCAATCATTGGCTTTTTCCATCACAATAAGCGCCAGGTCTCTGGGAACATTGCAAACAATGGAGGTAGGTCTGAAGGGCCAGTTTGTATCGGCAATATAAACGATCTCTTCAATCCCGAATTGGTTATCACAGGGTTTAAACGTTATGACAGATGTCTCATCCTCAAGATCGCCCTGGTTTACAGGCATATCAATTACTGCAGATAGTTGTCGGTAAATTTCCTGAATCGCAGCCTCATCTTCAGGCAAATCTGCCGGTGTGATCGCCACATTAAAGGAAGGAATATTTCTGGCCAGCACATATCCATTGCGGTCATAGATCACACCCCGCTGGGTGGATACACTGATATTACTGATTCTATTTTCTTCAGCTTGGGCTAAATAATCAGCCCCCTGTATAACCTGCAAACTGAATAAGCGGGCCATAAATAAAACAAATACGGATCCCATGATCCATAATAGAATTTTCATCCTGGCAGGAGATAACCGTCCTGGCCTATTATTATTGGTCATATTTTTTCTCCGTAAACACTACATCAAGAAAATCATTAAATATATAGTAAATCGGAATGGCGAATATCAGGTTCAGCAATACGCTGGGGATAATGATTAAATTAATGGACTCAACAACAGGTAAAATGCTTCCACCAAACTTAAGCGCAACAAGAGATCCAAATTGATAGAGGAAAGTACCAATAATGACGATAAACAAATAAGCCAGAACCGGCATTTGCCATATTCGCATCCTCACTAATTTTGCGCCCCAAATAACTACAATAAAAACAACGACGGGAACAAAGGTTGGCAATTTTGAGATAAAACCGAACATCAATCCGGCAAATATAGCCCAGAAAAATGGCTGTTTTGCTCTGGGATGTAATCCGTAAACAATTAATATCAACAAAATGATGTCTGCATAACCATAAAGCAAAGATAGTTTATTCACCACTACCATCTGCAACATCATCGCCAGAAACAATACCGGGATCGCCAGGAAATAACTCACTTGACCTGAATTTTCCTCATGGGATTAACGGGGTTAAATCAGTTGGGCTAAAATTCGTAATCACCAATACTGCCCTCAGGCTTGTGAAATCTACCGAAGGCTGAACAGACGCAATCTGAAATAGATCATTCTCGCGTTTCTTAATATTGGTAATCTCTCCAACTACAATATCTTTTGGATAATTTCCACCCAAACCGGAAGTAAAAAGAACTTCACCCACCGCCAGCTTGTCCTCCTGAGAGACCATATCCAAATATAAATCACCGGTAACTGATCCGGTCAGAATTGCATCAGTTTGTGATTCTGCCAGCCAGATGTTGACTGCTGAATCAGGGTCACTAATCAATTGAACTCTTGCTGCTACAGCGGTTACAGCATCAATTCTGCCAACCAGACCTTGATTGGTCACAATTGGCATCCCCTTACGAAGACCACCATCCGATCCGTGATCTATGATGATGTAATGTAAAAATGGACTGGGATCCCTTCCAATGACAGAGGCTGCGACATATTTATTTTCAGGTTTTTCCCTGGCAAAATCCAATAAAGCGTATAAAATGTCTGCTTCCCGTAATTGCTGTTTATATTGGATATTTTCCGTTTGTAACCGGGAAATCTCATCTTCTAATTCATTATTACGTTCAAGTAAGGCAGTGGTATCCCTCGGAAGCGTCAGCAGTTCATAGATCCCCAGAAATCTTTCCGAAAAGCCTTTTTGAATGGCAATAAATGGTGAAATGGCAGTATTAATCATTGGACGCAATAAACCGCCTGCCGCCATCAGGATAATGCCGATGAAGACAAGCATGATCACCCCGATTTGCCAATTGCGTATGCTGAATTTAGGTTTCATACTACTCAATTAGAAGTTGGATACTGGAAGTTATTGCCGTAACCGTTGGGTATCGATTAATAAATTATTAGCCTTATAGTTCTCGATATCTTCGAGGACAATGCCGGCACCCCGCGCAACACAGGTCAAAGGATCATCAGCAACCCAGGTACGAATATTGACTTCATCGGTTAATCGCTCGACTAAACCTTTGAGCAAAGCGCCACCGCCAGCCAGACAGATTCCTGAATCCAGTAAATCAGAGAGGATCTCAGGGGGTGCCTCATCCAGAGAGTCCTTGACGGTTTCAAGAATGACATTCAGGGAAGAGGAAATCGCCTCACGAATCTCAACCGAAGAGATTTCAATCTCCTGCGGTAAGCCCGTGACTAAATTCCTGCCTCTGATCGCCATGGTTAATTCGCTTGGCAATGGATAAGCAGAACCAATCGTAATTTTGATTTCTTCTGCCATGCGTTCGCCAATCAAAAGATTGTACTTATTCCGTATATAAGTAACAATATCCTGATCCAATTCATCTCCGGCTACACGCAAAGATCGCGATGCGACAACACCGGATACCGATAACAATGCCACCTCAGTCGTTCCACCGCCAATATCCACAATCATGCTGCCTTGAATTTCCATGATAGGCAGTCCGGCGCCAATGGCAGCCGCGATGGGTTCTTCTATTAAATAGGTTTCGCGCGCACCGGCGTTCATGGCAGCATCAAATACTGCCCGTTTCTCTACTTCGGTTGCGCCTGAGGGAATACCGATGACCACGCGCGGTTTAGGCAAGGGTACAACCGTTTGAGCATGGGCTTTGCCAATAAAATAGCCCAACATTTCCTTTGTAATATCAAATTCAGAGATCACCCCATCCCGCATTGGACGAATGACGATTACATTCATCGGTGTTCGGCCAACCATCTCTTTTGCCAATGCACCAATTTGCAAAGGTTCTCTTGTTCTTTTATTTATTGCAACCCATGAGGGTTCATTAATAATGATACCCTTCCCACTTACATAGACCAGGGTATTTGCTGTTCCTAAATCGATTCCAATATCAAGGGATAGTAGACCGATGAGCCAACTAATTGGATTGAATGCCAATGAAAATCTCCTGCTGAACAATTCGCTGGTTTGCGAATAGCATTATATCATATCAAAAATTCGTATTTAATATTTTAAGCATACTTCAAAAAAGCGGAATTGAATAGCCTCCTAGCTTATAGTACAACCCAACTTTGTTCTAATAGTCCCTTCAATTATACTTGACAGTAGGCGGTGGTGAAAATATAATACTTATCAGGTTGCGGGTGTAGCCAAGTGGTAAGGCAGTAGCTTCCCAAGCTACCATTCGTCGGTCCGAATCCGATCACCCGCTCTCGACCAAAACCAAACCCTTCTTTTTAAGTTGAAGGGTTTTTTTATTTTCCGGGAATTTTAAATTTACCTACTCAATCTGCTTACATTTTGTTTAATGATATATAATGGTAATAACTATTATCCAGAGGGTTATAATTTACAAGAATGCTTATTTACAAATATGTTGGGGATAATCGTTAGTCTTTTATTTTGATTGATGTACAATTAAAAGGTATAAGTAGCAATTATTCATTTTTTCTTACCTTATTAATATCATGGGAGATCATGGCAACTATCAATCACACAATCCTGCATATTGAAGATAATTTTGAAAATCGTATCCTTGTTCGGCGCATTCTTCAATATTCAGGTTATGAAGTCCTTGAAGCTGAAAACGCCTATGAAGGGTTAGAGCTATTGGAATCCAATACACCGGATATGATCCTCATGGATATCAACATGCCAGATATTGATGGGTATTCATTAACCAAACAATTGAAATCAAATATTAAATTCAGAAATGTACCCATTATTGCAATTACAGCCAATGTTATGAAAGGGGATAGGGAAAAAAGTTTACTGGCTGGTTGTGATGGGTTTATCGCCAAACCAATCAATGTAGATTCCTTCATAGATCAAATCCAAGGATTTATGAGCAAATATCATAAGATACACAAGGGAAGTCATTACTAAGAGCTGATTATGGTTATCGAAAAAAGATTCATTCTAAAGGATAATGAGAGTTTACCCAATGATACATTTGTACTTGTGGTAGAAGATAATGTTTCTAATTTCGTCCTTATTGCTCGCATGCTGGGTCACATGGGCATTCATTGTGAATGGAAAACATCCGGATATGAAGTAGTAGAATTTGCAGATACACTTCCCAAGATTGATCTAATCCTGATGGATATCCGCCTTCCCTACGAAGATGGCTACAGTGCATTAAAAAAAATATCCGAATCCGCTACGCTTCGGGAAGTACCCATTATTGCGGTGACTGCTGAAGTAAATGAATCACAAATAATTCGAGCCAAAACAGCTGGGTTTGATGGTTTTTTGGGAAAACCACTCTCTCCCGATAAATTTCCTGATCAGATTTATAAAATTTTGTCTGGTCAACCGGTTTGGGATCTAAATTAAGGAGTATTCATTCTTATGTCGGTAAAATCATCCATCACACATCCTGTTTATCGGGCATATGAATTCAAAGGCAGCCTGGCCAGGAATATAGTATTTATTTTATTACTGATCTCCTTAATTCCATTGTTACTTGTCGGTTCGTCCACCGTTATCCGTACCCGGCAGGTTCTTCTGGAAAATGCAGAAACCCAGATGAATGCATTACTTGATGAGAATGTAAATCATTATTTATCGATTAACGATTCTGGTAATCGGGTCCTTCAATTATTATCTTTCTCCGATGAATTCAAGGTTAATTTTAATAACTTCATTGATGATCCGAATGACATTTTAACTAATCAGCGTTTCCTGGTTTTTCTTGAAAATGCGAGAAGTAATTTCAGTGTCGGTGAAAACATTGCCTTTACTGAATTATCTGTTTTTTCAAGAGACGGTGTTGTTATTGCTTCTTCAGATTCAACCTGGCAAAATGCGAACTTTGCCATTAATCCGGAAATCGACAAATTACTTGGCCATACCGAACCTTATTCATATGCTCTTTTTGATCCTTCCCCAATGTACAGCAATGAATTGGTTTTTTTCTTTACGGTTCCAATCGAATCGCAAGAGAATTACCTTCTTGTTGGGACGTATATCGAGCCCAACTCCAGCCGATCAATTGATACATCGAATTCATTTTATCCAAACGCTCGGTCTTTCTTCCTGATGCAGGAACAAACCCTGGTTGGTATCGATTCCATGGAAACGGGAACTTTACGTACCGTGTCCTTTCCAAATGAATATAAAACAAATCTTCTTACCGCAGTTCAAAACCTGGATAATGCAGGTTTTGCAATTTATCCTTCTTTTGACAGCGTACAAGTTGTTGGTACGCTGCGAAATATTGGTGATATTGGCCTTGCAATTATTCTTGAATTGCCGGAGGACTTAATTTACCGACAGGTAAGTTTGTTAGGACCAATTAACTTCCTTTTATTGGCTGTTTCGCTGATCATCAGCTCTGCACTGGTATTTTTCGTTAGCTCACGAATTATCCGGCCATTGGTACGCCTATCTGAACATGCACGTGACTTCTCCCTCGGAGACTGGAACCAAAGAGCTGTCGTCAACCGAAACGATGAGATTGGCCTTCTGGCTCATTCCTTTAACCAGATGGTTGAACAAATCACGGATTTATATTACTCCCTTGAACAAAAAGTGGAAAACCGGACTGAACAATTAGGTATTGCTTCTGAAGTCATGCAGATTGTGACTTCGTCGACCCAAAGAGATGATCTTCTCAGTCAATCTGCCACACTTTTGGCTGAGCGTTTCCATTATCCATATGTCAGTATTTACCTAGTTGATCCTCAAGGCGCAAATGCAGTCTTGCAGCGGGAAACCGGCAACTATTCAGATTACTTCGCTCCTGTCCGTCCTCGTATCCGTTTAGGCTCTGACTCGCTGGTTAGTAAAGCTATAGATAATAATCGGATCGAAACCAATAATCTGGCAGATGATAGCTCTGAAAATCCGTTACCTCAATCAGCCCGCCATGAATCCTGTATTCCAATCACTTTTGCTAACCAGGTGTTGGGTTCGCTTTATCTTCAAAGTCCCAAACATCAACCTTTTGATGAAGAAATTCTGCCCATCCTGCAGACTGTCTCCAATCAGATTGCGTCCGGTCTTCAAAGTACATTATTGCTTGAATCGGCACAGATTAACCTGGAAGAAACAACCCTGCTCTATCGCTCCAGTCGTCAGGTTACGCAGGCAAAAACATTTGATGAAGTTACCGAATTAATTCAACAAACTTTAGCTCAGACTTCCTATCTGAGTGGTATATTTTTACTGCAAGAAGACCATTTACTAACTCACTATTTATATGATCCAATTGAACCATGGCGGAAAATTAGATTCTCGGACCAGATCAATATGGATCGCTTTGTTGATCAACTTAATGCTTCCCCATTAATTATCTCAAGTGATCTTTCAGTTCGTTCGGACTTTGACTCGCTTTTGGCATATTTTATCCAATATAACTGTACATCTTCGGCGATTTATCCAATCCAAATCAATAATAAACTCACCATGGTTGTTGTTCTGGCTACGAGAAATCCCGTTCCCATTACGGAAACTGCTTTGCAGCCATATTCAAACCTCTTTGAAGTAGTCCGATCAGCTTTGGAACGGTTATCCGTTCTATCCACTTTGGAACTTCGCGCTCAACAGTTGCAGACCACCGCTGAGATTGCGAGAGACACCAGCGCCTCCCTGGATTTGGACGAACTCTTGCGTTCCTCCATCAATCTTATTCGAGAAAGATTTGGTTTTTATCATGCTTCCGTATTCCTGCTGGATGCTTTCAAAGAATATGCCGAACTGAAAGAATCCACAGGAGAAGCAGGCAGGATCCTAAAAGAAGCCAAACACAAATTGGCGGTTGGCTCTTCCTCTGTTGTAGGTCAAGCCACCATTACCAATAAACCCCAAATTATCAATGATGTGACTGCCACAGAGAATTATTATCCTAATCCCCAACTGCCGGAAACCAAATCGGAATTAGCCATTCCCTTATCTATCGGCACACTGGTTTTAGGGGCCATTGATGTTCAAAGTACTGAAAAAAATGCCTTCAAAGCTGAGGATGTTCAAATTCTACAAATTTTAGCAGATCAATTAGCCACAGCTGTTTTAAATGCAAATCTCTTTGCGCAAACAACTGGAAATCTTACTCAATACCGATTATTACAGGAGATCACCTCAAAAGTCTCCGGCTCTGGCAGTCCGGAAGAAGCACTGTTAACCACTGTGACAGAATTACACGACGCTTTGCCATTCTTCAGTGTCGCCATCCTTACCCCTCTTTCTTCCAAATCCATTGAATTAAAAGCCAGCGTTGGTTTATCAACCGAAGAAGAACGCAAAATTGCGGTTGTCCAATTTGGGGAAGGATTGATCGGCAAAGCAGCACAAACCCGCGAAAATGTTACCAATGAAAGCATTCAAGACACCGATAAAATGATCGGTTATCGATCGGAATTTGCTTTACCCATCCTTTACCAAAACCGTCTTCTGGGTGTTTTATATACACGTACTGAAAATCCGGCCACGATTCAAGAAAACTATCAGGAATTTTTCCAGGCATTAATTTCAAGTTTAGGGTCCATTATTTCCAACTCGGAATTAATTCAAAGAATCCGAATCCAGATTGAACGTCAGAAACAAATTTATGATGTAACAACGAAAATTCGTCGTTCAGTTGATTTCCAAACCATCCTGCAGACATCAGCCACTGAAATTGGCAGACATCTAGGTGCCCAACGATCCAGAATTATCATTCATCCGGAAATTAAAGAATTGACCCTCAACCCTGCTGATACTGGAATCTACCCTGATAATTCTAAGGAGGCATTATCATGAATTTGAAAACCGTAAATGGACAGTTTTCTTCGCCTCCTGCAAACCCAATCAATAATATATCGGATTTTAAAAAGAAGGTATTTGACAATATCCTCTTCATTACGATTGCCGGGTTTGGGATTTTATTTATTGCCAGTATCGTTGAATACCTCACACAAGGGGTGACACCCCTGCTCAATGTTATCCTGACCTTTTTATTGCTCGCGAGCCTTTCTTCCCTGAAACTAATTCGCAATCTTCCGGCAATGGCTCAAATTGCAATTCTCATTGGAAGTGTTTATCTTTATTCAATATGGCATTTGATTCTATTTGGAATCGTCAGCGATGCCACGATTTTGTTGGTTTTCTATTTTATTCTTTGCGCATTGTTTTTCCAAAAAGAGATTTACATTGTTCTAATCACCCTGGGTACATTAACCTGGGTGGTATTTGCTCTGATGTATCAATTCACCACCCTTCATCCAATGCTCACAGTGGAACAATTCAAATATCAATCCTATTGGATGGTCATTGCGCTATATTTTATTATTATTGCCATGGTAATCATTGTTGCCATTAATAGTTATTTAAAAGCAACAGAAAATTCAATCAACTTTTTTGATTATCTTTCATCCAACGTAAAATTGGATAATGAAAATCTTCATTTAGAATTAAACGATAACAAAGAAGTTCTTCAGAAGAAACTGGTTTATATACGAACTGCGACACAAATTGCCAGGTCTATCGCCACGGCAAAGGATGTGGAAGCTGTTCTACCGGTCATTGCAGACCGGATGACAAATCAATTGAACCTGTATTACACCGGAATTTTCTTGATCGACCCGACAGGCCAATATGCCGTTTTGGTCGCTGGCAGTGGGGAAGCCGGCCAAAAAATGATTATGGAAAATCACCGCTTCGGTGTTGGTGGCCCCTCCATGATCGGTTGGACAACATCCCATCATCGTCCTCGAATCGCGTTGGACGTTGGTGAAGAAGCAGTACGATTTAATAACCCCCATCTTCCGTTAACCCGTTCGGAATTGGCGATTCCGATTCTCAGTAAAAACACAATTCTGGGAGCCATCTCAATTCAGTCCACAAAAGAGGCTGCGTTTGATGATGATGACGTGCTCATTATCCAGGGAATTGCAGATAATATTGCAACTGCTTTGGAAAACAGCCGTTTATTCCTTCAAAACCAGCGTGACCTCGAAGAAATCTTTTCCTTGAATAAACAATTTCTTGAAAGAACCTGGGGCAATATTATTCCTCATGAAGAAACGTTAAGCTACAGCTTCGAAGACCCAAACATCCATGATGTCGATGGAAATATCAAGACACTGGAATTCCCCATCATTCTTCGTGATCATGAAATTGGAAGAATATTTGTTGACACCCCTATTAAGTACCATCAGCTCGGAACAGTATGAATTTGTTGATTCAGTTCTGTCTCAATCGGCCCTTGCGTTGGAATCTTCCAGATTATTAATGACAGCCAATTTGAGAACTGCGCAGGAGGAAAAGATTAGCCAATTAACCGCCAGACTCACTCAAATGGCTAATGTGGAAGATATTATTAAAACAACACTTCGGGAAATCAACTTGATCCCATCTGTAACAGCTTCAACTATTAAATTGTTCTCTGATTATGATGATCAAGGGAAAGAATTTTCCAAGGAGCACTTGGTATGAGTTTTTTTCAACGAATTAACCCAGGAAATCTACCGGATGATATTAATCCCCAGAATATCCTTGATGTAACTCGAGAGAAAGTCCTTCAGATTTCCATATTAATGAACAGTGCTTTTTCAACCCTGTTTCTCGTTGCCGGGTTATTGATTGGACTTAATAATCATTCCCTATCGATAGCCATCATATCTGCTCTAATCTTTATACTTTCCGGCATCCTGTTGCTTTACAGGGATTTGACCAACGACCTTAGAGTTTTGGGATTATTAGTTTCCTTTTACGTTATTGGAGTTTTGTTGCTTTTGAATGTTTGGTGCAATATGGCATCGATATCCCATTTTTTCTGGCATTGGTCTTATGCTCAATCTTTGTTTCCAGTTTTAGAACAAGCATCTATGTATCAGCAATCAGTGTATTTACCCACCTCATCCTGGGAATTTTTATCTCCTATCTTCCTGAATCCCAGGTGGTCCTAAATACGTACTTGCAAACAACCGGGGGAACTTATTGGGCGATTACTTCATCAGTTATGATCTTTATCATTTCTTTGTTCCTCATCATTATCTATCGTTATAAAAATGATATGGCAAAAGAAATTTTGGAAAACTATCAACGCATTGAATCTGCACTCATTGAGAAACAACTTACTCGAGAAAAACTATCACAGCAAGAACAGCAAATAGATATCAAAACAAAAAACATGGAATTTTTAAGCCTTATGGTTCGGGAATTCAACCAAATACCGAGTCTGGCTGGATTGTACCAAACTGCAGTCGATAAATTACAAAAAGCCTTAAATCTATATCATGTTGGAATTTATATACTCTCCAATAATCAACGGAGAATTTCACTCGTTTCAGCAAGTGGTGAATCCGTGGATGAAATGCTTCGCCAATATCAAAATGTCAATTTGCACGATATTGGCGTTTTACAGGAAACATTTCAGCATCAGGAAACTAGAATTGCCGTAAACCGGGGCGGCCAATCGATAAACTTTTTATTGCCGGAATCTTTATCTGAAATAGCCATCCCCTTAAGAAGCCGTGATCAAATCATTGGCATTCTATCCATCCATCAAAATGATCTGGATGCCTTCACTCAAGATAATATTATTCAATTTCAAATTATTGCCGAACAATTATCCAGTTCCATTGAAAAACTACAGTTTTATGAAGAAAACCAGGGAAATATTTTTGAAATTGAAAAAGGTTACAAGGAATTTACGGAAAGATCCTGGCGAGAGTATATGTTGGCTACCAGAAAATCACATCATCTCTTATTCAGTGAAGGCATTTTTACCAATCCTCCAGGTGAATTAGACGATGAGATGAATGTCATCCGCAATACGGGTTTGCCAATTTTTATCCGGGAAACCCAAAAAGATAAAAAAGGTGCCAAAGTTTCCAAGTTAATCATTCCCATTAAGGTTCGTAATGCTGTACTCGGTGTAATGAAAGTGGAATTCGATGCCCTTCAAATTTCAGGGAATATCCAGCAATTAATTGAAAATATTACGGAAAGGTTGTCCATTTCAGTTGAAAATGCGCGCCTCCTTGAAGAAGTTCAAATGAGGAGCGCCAGAGACCATTTGATTACCACGGTCGCTTCAAAGGTTCGCTCATCAACCGATATTGATGGTATTCTTCGTTCAACAGCAGAAGAAATCGGTAATGCGTTTGGATTGTCAAAGGTTATTGTTCAATTAACCCAAAATTCTGGAAATTAATACGGAAAAGAATATGACAACGCCATTATTAAAAAATTTAAATACCCGACCACTCACCCTTCCCACTGATCAGGATAGTGAAGCAAATCAGCTTCAAATTATCTCCCTGCTTTCTGTTATCGCATCCATTACCCTGGGTATATTGACTTTATACTCCATTTTTTCTACAATTTTTCGCGCTGCCACTCAGACCGATATTTGGTATTATGCGATTATCAGCGGCTTTGCATTAATTTCTGGCATCGCTTGTTTTCTTGTCAGTTCTATTCTTTTCCATGACACCCCCACATTAAGGACTTTTGTTCTTAATGCTGCAATTCAAATTCCCATGATTATCACCTCGCTTTTAATCAAACAAAGCGGGCCTATCAATGCATTGTTAATCTTAATTTTTTCACTTATCCTTTCCTCCATCATCGAATTTGATAAGCAAAGTGAAACCATTTTAATTACCGGCATCATTGGTGGCGTGGTTACCGCCCTTGTGAGCATTTATTCCCCATTTATTCAAATTTCCGACCTGATGATTGTTATTTTCCTTGGGCTTGGGCTGATCATCTTTCTTTCTTTATATATTTATTTTCTGGTATCCAGAAAAATCCAAACAACTTTAAGATTAAAATTAATTACCACTGCTTTAGGCATTGTTGTTTTGCCGGTAGTTATCTTTACCACCACTCAATACCAGTTCCTTGTCTCCTCCATTCAGACACAAACCTATGATGGACTGAGCTATGCCGGCCAAAAAACCGGTGTGATGATAACTTCATTCATAAGAAATAATCAAACCAATATTGAAAGGCTTTCCACATTTCCTCTCTTTGAGTCCTTCATGAGTATGGAGGATAAAGAAAGCTTTTATTCGATCATGGAAAACACCATAAACACCGCAACAAAAAGTTTAATTCCATCCGGTGAAAGGGAATACCTGCTTAGTTCATCAATTATTGATGCAAAAGGAAAAATCATTTTCAATACTGATCAAATTTATATTGGTCAGAATATGAATACCTATGAATCATATCTTCAACCGATGAATCAAAAAATTATTTATATTTCTCCAATTCTTTTCGAAAAATTTCAAAATCCCTACTTTGATTTTTCAATTCCAATTTTTTCTGCTGAGGATACTGAGACGCCTCTTGGGGTCTTCATTATGCGTTATGACGCGAAAATATTTGATTATTTTCTGGAACTCAACAACCGCTCGTACGGTGAATTTTCAGCACCATTAATGGTGGATGATTACGGCATTATCATGTCCGATTATCTTAACTATTATCGAAAATATACCTTGCTGAGAGATCTCAGTGGTTTGGAAATTGATTACCTGACCCTGGAGAATCGGTTGCCAAGTGGGACACTGGAAAAACCAAGTGGTGATTTTTCAGCTGCATTGCGGTCCTTATCCGATCCGGATAGATATCCAAGATTTAGCGGCTATCTAAATGATATTAATGGCCCTGTACAGGTCCTTGGAACCACAACACCCATTGAAGGTACGGTTTGGAAAATTATCTATGCCTATAACCAGTCAAACCTGGTTGCCCGAGTTGAAAGCCAGTCAAAGATCCTTATTTTAATGTCATCTCTCTTAATCGCAATTGCCAGTATCGCAGCAATTCTCCTCTCAAGAAGTATTGTTGCCCCTGTTACGGATTTAACCATCACCGCCGATAAAATTGCCAGTGGCGACTTAACAGCAAAATCCTTTGTAAAATCAAGAGATGAACTAGGAACCCTAAGTAGTGTATTCAACTTAATGACAAAACAACTGCAATCTCTTATTGCAGATCTTGAAGATCGTGTATTGGCACGTACACGCGATTTGAATGATCAGAACAAACTGCTACGATTGCGCTCCCAACAAATTCAGACAATTTCTGAAGTGGCACGGAATATTACCCAGACATTGGATCTGGAAGTGTTGCTGCGACGTGTAACCATTTTGATCAGTGATCGTTTTAATTATTATCATGTGGGTGTTTTCCTTGTCGATGACAAGGGGGAATATGCAGTACTCCGCTCTGCGAATAGCAAGGGCGGTGAAGAAATGCTTAAAAATAATCACAAATTAAAAGTGGGCCATGTTGGTATTGTCGGTTATACCACTGGAACTGGACGCCCCAGAATTGCTTCCAACGTAGGCGAAGACTCAGTTTACTTCAATAATCCATTTTTACCAGATACCCGATCAGAAATGGCCTTGCCCCTCATCGTTGGCGATACGATCATTGGCGCGTTGGATGTGCAATCAACAAAAGAAAGTGCATTTTCCAATGAAGATATAGAACTTTTCAGCGCACTAGCTGACCAGATTGCTATCGCCATCACCAATAACCGCCTTTACACAGAAACAGCCAGTGCCTTACGGGATATGGAATCCATTCACCGACATTACTTGCGTCAAGAATGGCAAAAAGAAAGTGAAAAGAAATATATTCAGGCGTACCAATATACCCCACAGGGAGTATCTGCCCTGAATAATGCACCTATTGAGCAAATTCCCGCTGAAATATTAGCTGGTGTGCCGGTTGTCCTAAAATCCGAAACGGATGATGATGGCATGATCCATTCCATCATCGATATTCCGATCTTGGTTCGTGGTGAGCCGATTGGAATAATCCGAATGCAGGATGTGGTCCAAAAAGGTCTCGAATTCAATGAAACAGAAGCAGATATTGTCCGACAGATCTCTGATCAAATTGCCATCGCGCTTGAGAATGCCAGGTTATTTGAACAAACTGTAAAAAGGGCTGAACGGGAAAGAAAGGTTATGGAAATTGCCAACCAATTCCGTTCTACTAACAATACTCAGCAAATGTTAAGTATTGCGATTGAAGCGATTCAAAAAGAACTAAGAACGACCAGAACACAAGTTATATTTAAAAACCTGGAACGATCAACAGGTAGTTTGGAGTAATCATAGATTAGGTAAAACTAATTATTCACAGTTGAGGGTCTATGTTTGTCATAGCAATAGCAAATGAAAAAGGTGGTGTTGCAAAAACCACAACTACTTTATCCTTGGGATCTGTACTTGCCGCAAAGGGCTATAAAACTTGCATTATCGATTTAGATGCGCAGGCAAATTTATCCCTGGCAATAGGTTTCGATCCCAATCATACACAAAAATCTGTGGCTGGTTTATTGCAAAATACAACAACTTTTTATGAAATTGTCCAACAAACAAAAATTAATAATCTATGGCTAGTCCCCTCAAATCATCAAATGAGTCTTTCTGAGCGTTTTCTTCCCATTCAAAGAAATTTTGAATATGTCCTGCGTGATTCAATCAAGAAGAATTTTAAGGATTTCGATTATGTTGTCATCGATTGTCCGCCATTTTTAGGCGCGGTTACCTTAAATGCATTAGTCGCCGCAGATTTGCTGTTGGTTCCCACACAAGCTGAATACTTTTCTGTCTTTGCCCTCAAAGGTTTGATGGCCTGGATAAAAACAATTCGCGCAAAATATAACGGCAATCTGACTTATCGTTTGGTATTAACGATGGTTGATCGTCGTAATAAAATACATCGGGTTTTAAGTGAACAATTGCGGGCTTCATTTAATAATGGTTTATTAAATACGGTAATTAATACCGATACAAAATTACGTGAATGCCCAATCGCCGGCTTGCCAATAACGCATCACGCCAGTACTAGCCGTGCTGCTCAACAGTATTTAGCTTTGGGAGAGGAGATCATCGATTATGTCTCAGAAACAAATAAATAATAGATTAAATGAGCTTTTCTCCGATATTATTGAAGAAGTCTTGCCAACTGCCTATCATCAACAGGAGCCCGGTCTCAAGCAGGAAATTGGTTGGCAATGGGAATGTAATCATCAGGGTATTTACACCTACTGTTCTGAAGAAATTTCTTCCGTTCTTCTAGCGCAATCCAGTGATTTGATTGGAAAACCCCTGAATCAAACCTTGCTTCACCCTGATTCCAGAATCAAAATCAATACTGCCATGAAGAACACCACAGACACTTCTGAAATTGAGGTGGCGTTTCAGAAAAATCAAGGGGAGTATATTCTGGCCCATATGATTTTCATGCCTGAAATGCTTGAAAATAAAAAATTGAATTGGAAAGGATTTGTTCAGATAATCCCAGGCTCAGAGTTTTTCTATCAACCTGAGGTTCCTGCCTTGCCACAGAGCACGGCTGCCTATTCAATTGATGAACGTATTCAAATCTCCAAATCCATTTCCAAGAGTGTTCATCCTATCCGAATGCTCTCCCCGGATGTGCTGGCTGAAACCGGCAATCTTCTGATGCCAGATACGCCATGGACAGAAGCCGGACGAAATTCTTTGGAAAAGAATACATTTATCACGAATAACTCGGACGAGAATGAGATGGCTGCCATAGCTGTCCCCCTTGTTTTTGGAGATACAAATCGCGGAATACTGGAAATTGTTGATGAATCCGAGACTCGTCGCTGGACAGAAGATGAAAAAATCTTCGTGCAGGAAATCGCGAACCAGCTGACCCTGGCGATGGAAAATGCAGCCCTGCATAACGAACGTCAACGTTTATTGGCCGATGCTGAAAGAAAAGCCAATGAGCTTGAAACAGCCGCAGAAATCGCCAAGGATTCGGCCAGTACCCTTTCTCTGGATACCTTGCTCAACAGTATTGTCTATCTGTTGTGTTCTCGCTTTGGTTATTATCATGCATCCATTTTTTTGGTCGATGATAATAATGAATTCGCTGTGATTCAGGAATCCACTGGAACTGCCGGACGTGAATTAAAAGCCGCCCATTATCGATTACAGATTGGTTCTAATACCGTTATTGGTCAATGTACGGCAAGCGGCAAGCCCGTGGTACTAAATGATGTTACCAGGAGTGACTTTTTTATTCCCAATCCATTATTACCGAACACACATTCCGAAATGGGAATTCCGTTGATCAGCAACAACCAGGTTATTGGGGCATTGGATATTCAAGCTACAGAGCATAATGCCTTCGTAGAAGAAAATGTAATGGTACTTACCATCCTGGCGGACCAGATTGCAGTTGCTATTAAAAATGCCCGTTCCTATGAATTAACTCAATTAGCCCTTGCAAAAATGGAGGAAGCAGACCGTCTGAAAAGTCAATTCCTGGCGAATATGAGTCATGAGCTGCGTACCCCGTTAAATTCCATCATCGGCTTCTCAAGGGTAATTTTAAAAGGCATAGACGGTCCAATCAACGATATCCAGACACAAGATTTAAATGCCATCTACAATTCAGGGATCCATTTGTTAAACCTTATCAATGATATTTTGGATCTCTCAAAAATTGAAGCCGGCAAAATGGAGCTTACCTTCACGGATGTCAATATCAATGAACTCATTGATAACGTCCTATCTACCGCTGTTGGATTGATTAAAGACAAACCCATTAAATTGGTACAAAATGTTGAGAAAAATCTGCCTATAGTAAAAGCAGATGTAACCAGAATTAGACAAGTCTTATTAAATTTGCTCTCAAACGCTTCTAAATTTACTACTGAAGGCGACATCACCATTACCGCAAAATTGTGGACTAACCCGGAAAAGAAGGTGGAAGAAATCTTTATTTCCGTTTCAGATACAGGTTTGGGTATTGCGGCTGAAGATAAAGATAAACTATTCCAGCCCTTCTCACAGGTGGATGATTCGCCGACCCGTAAAACAGGTGGATCAGGTCTGGGACTCAATATTAGTAGATATTTGATTCAAATGCAGGGCGGCGAGATTGATTTATTAGATAGTGTTGTAAATCATGGAAGCACTTTCTACTTTACCCTGCCACTCCACACCGATACCGGTTTACTGCGCCAAAGAGAAGCCACGATGGACAATGATATTTTCAAACTCCATCCTGCCAGCATTGAACAGAATTTATCAACCATGTTGGAGAAGACGATGCCTGTGCAGGAAACTTCGCCAGAAATCCCACCAGAAGTTCCACTAGAAGTGCCTGCTCCCAAGACGGTTCTCTGTATCGATGATAATGCCAATATCATTGAGCTTTATGAGCGATTCTTGAAAAATCATAATTATGAAATCATCGCCTTGACTGATCCTTCTCAAGCAGTTGAAAAAGCCATCGAAGTTCAACCCTATGCAATCACCCTTGATTTGATGATGCCCAATATTAATGGCTGGGATGTTTTACATCAGTTGAAAAACAATCCGGAGACAAAATTAATTCCAATCATTATTTGCAGTATTCAGGAGGAAGAGGAGAAAGGCGTCAGCCTGGGTGCAGCTGATTACCTGGTTAAACCTTTCCTGGATTCTGACATGGTAAATTCTCTCAATCGATTGAATCATAGCGGTACCATCAAAAAGATATTAATCATTGAAGATAACGAAAATGATCAGGAATTGGTGCAGAGGATGCTTGAAGATTCTTCTGAATATCAGATCTTTGCAGCAACTACCGGCCGGGAAGGATGGAATATCATTCTTGATAATCAACCGGATATCATCATTCTGGACCTTTTCCTGCCTGATTTAAGTGGATTTGCGATTCTGGAACGGATACGTTCAGATGAACATCTCTTTGAGATTCCCGTCATCATTCTTACCGCTGCCGATTTGACAGCAGACCAATATGCTCAGTTACGCGAGTTTAACAATATGCTCATTTCCAAGAGCTTCTTATCGAAGAAAACTTTATTGCATAAACTTGAAGAAACACTTAATCACGTTTAAGCAATTGCATAAAGAAGGAATTTATGTCATCCCAGATAAAAATTGTTTGCATCAAATGTGGGAATGAATCTGCCTTTTCGGCTGCCAAAACACGTTGTCCGGCATGTGATCATATCTGGCAGGACGCTGTATATCCATATGATGAAATGAAGGAAGCCTTTCTTGATGAAATCCGTGATTTGCCGTTTGATCTCTGGCGGTATCATCAACTTCTGCCGGTAAAAACCAACAAACCGAAAATATCCATGGATGAAGGCGGCACACCCCTTCTGCATGCATCCAATCTCGGTGTTATGTTGGGAAATCGGAATCTCTTCTATAAAGATGAAAGACAAAATCCAACTGGGTCTTTTAAAGACCGCCAAGCCGTGGTTACCATTACTGCTTTGCAGGAATCCGGAATAAATGAGATGGTATTAGCTTCAACAGGAAATGTTGCCATTTCCTATTCCGCTTATGCCTCCAGAGCCGGGATCAAATGTTGGGCGTTCTTAACAAGTTTGGTACCCTATGAAAAAATGCGGGAAGTAGCGATTTATGGAACACAAGTCATCAAAATTACTGGTTCCTATGATCAAACCAAGCTGATTGCCAGCAAATTTGCCGAACAACGCAATTTATTTCACGATTTGGGCGTGAAAAGTATTTCCTGCGTTGAATCAATGAAGACCCTGGCCTTTGAAATTTGTGAACAATTAACCCTGAAACTTAATCCAAAAAGTATTCGTGAAAAATGGGTATCACCGGATTGGTATGTTCAAGCCGTCAGTGGCGGTTTAGGCCCTGTCGGTGTGATAAAAGGGTTTGAAGAACTCAAAAGAATTGGCATTATCGATCGCATTCCAAATATTGCCATAATCCAGGCGGAAGGCTGCTCCCCCATGGTGACTGCCTGGAAAAATAATAAACCAACTGCGGAGCCGGTTCTCTTTCCTTCCACCCACATTGAGACTTTGGCCACGGGTGATCCTGGTAAACCCTATGAAATTTTATACGATAAACTAACAACTGTCACCCAGGGTGCGATGGAATCCGTCACGGATGAAGAAGCCTATCAAATGATTCATTTTCTAAGTAAAATGGAAGGTCTCTCCGTTGAAGCAGCGGCGGCTGTTTCCTTTGCCGGTGTAGCTAAACTGATGAGGGCTGGCATCATTAAATCGGATGATGTTGTGGTCATCAACTGCACTGGCCATACCATGCCGGTTCAAAATGATATTCTGGGCACTGATTGGTCGACAGATATCAATTTGAATGAATCCAACATGGAACCCTTTAATCAAGATGGTCTCCTGGCAGCGCTGAGTAAAATCAAATATGAAAAATATCCAAAAATCATTATCATTGATGATGATATCAATGCCAGAACCCTGATAAAACGCATTCTGCAAAGTATGGCAAATTTTGAACTCTACGAAGCTGCTGATGGCATCAGCGGAATTCAAATGATTATTGAGCAGAAACCAAATTTGATCCTTCTTGATTTGATGATGCCGGAATTAGACGGATTTGGTGTTCTGGATGAATTACAAAAAGACGAGCTAACCAAAGACATTCCCGTTATCATCATCTCAGCAAAAGAACTAACCCCAAATGAAAAAGTCAGACTTAAAAACCATATTCATGGATTGATGCAGAAAGGTGATTTTATGACCACAGATTTACAAGCTGAGGTCAGCGAACTACTAAAGTTAACTTAAAGGCCAATAAGCTATGAATTCACCGAGAAACCAGGGGATCCAAGCAGCGTTCACCTCTGCCCTTTTTTTGGGAATTATTCCAATTCTCGGAAAACAATCCATTCTGTTGGGTTTCCAACCTCTGGCTGTTGTGGCCTTTCGCACGTCACTGGCTACTCTGCTGATTATGCTTTTCATTTCAATTAAGAAAAAAGGGGCATTTACCATTTACCCCATCGGTTTGGTGGGCTGCCTTCTTGCCGGTTTTATTAACGGGATTGGCTCGATCCTATATTATTCTGCCCTTATGCGGATGAATGCCAGTATTGCGCAATTACTATATTCTTTCTATCCCATTTTTATTGCGCTTCTGCAGGTCATGGATCGACAAAAGTTAAGCAAAATTACCATTATTCGTTTACTGATTTCGCTGCCTGGCGTTTATCTTTTGGTAGGATCAGCCACAAATCATGTAGATCCCATTGGCTCCCTGTTGATGGTCGCTTCTGCATTATTATATGCCCTGCATTTGATCATTAACCAAAGAATCCTATTTGAAGTACCAGCGCCAACGGTAACTCTGTATACCCTGCTCTCAATGAGTTTTACGGTATGCCTGGCCTTTTCAATTTTCTCCCCTCAATTACCCTCCAGCGGAACACCCTATTGGCCTTTGATTGCCATGGCAATCGCCACAGTGATCTCAAGATTGGCATTATTCAAGGGCGTCAAACACCTGGGCAGTTTGCAAACGGCATTACTCGGTTTCAGCGAACAATTTGTAACCGTTTTTTTGGCCATTACAATACTGCAGGAAAAACTTTCCTTGGAACAATGGATTGGAGCCGGACTCATTGGATGCAGCCTGTTATTAATTGCATTTGACCAGGAAGTTGTCGCTACACGCAGTAAATCAGGCCTATTATCCTGGCTTGATCCGCAAAAATCCACTTCAATGCAATTCCCCTGGAAACCACCGCCATATTAGCTTAAACAAAAAAAGGCCGTAAAGGCCTTTTTTGGGGTGCCTGATGGGGGTCGAACCCACAACCACTGCAGCCACAGTGCAGTGCTCTGCCATTGAGCTACAGGCACCAAGAACAAAAGGATTTTATCACAGGGCTGGGTGTTCTGCAAGGAATTTCTTAATCGTATCGCCCAAATTGCTGCTTGAAATGATTTCTTGTTCGCCGCTTTTCAACGATTTTAAAACCACAGTACCAGCTTCAAGTTCTTCGGGACCCTGAATAATGACATAGGGGATGCCATAGCGGTCTGCATATTTCATTTGCTTCTGTAATTTCTGTGCCGTTGGCATACACACCGCTTTTATACCGGCTATCCGAATTTCCTGAGCAAGAATAAAAGCTCGGTCAACGCTTTCTTCATCAAAAATTGTGACTAAAACGTCTGCCGGCGAAGCAGAAAATGAAGGAATCAAACCAAGCTCTTCGAGAACCACACGGATCATAATATCGCCCATAGCAAATCCAACGCCTGGTAATGGTTCCCCGCCTACATCACTGACTAAATTGTCATAATGCCCGCCGCCAAGAATTGCACGACCTGAATTATCATTTTTTCTGGCCTCAAAAACAATCCCGGTATAGTAATCCAATCCACGTATGACTTTTGGATCAAATGAAACATACTCGCTCAAGCCAAGTTTGGACAGGATATCAAACAGACGTACTAATTCCGGTGATTCCAAATAAAGATCGGGGTGCTTTAAAAGAGAATTGATTCCTTTAAATATTTCGTCAGATAAGCCAAGATCCAGTGCATATTGCTTCCATTCATCGTTGCGCATTTTGTCGCGTCGATCAATCAACCGAAATACGGAAGATTTTTGATCCGCAGGCACACCAATTTTCTTCAATTGATTGTCCATTAATCTGCGGTCATTAATAAATATCTTTACCTGCTCACCACTCAATCCCAGGCGTTTAAAGAAATGGATAGCGATGGAGATCAGCTCGGTATCGGTTTCGGTATTATTCTCCCCAATGACATCAATATTCCACTGGAAAAATTCCCGTGTGCGCCCTTTCTGTGGACGTTCGTAGCGCCAAAATGGACTGAAAGCCCACCACCGCAATGGATAAACAAGCTCCCGCTGGCGTTGTGCCACCATCCGCGCTAAACTGGGGGTCAATTCCGGTCGTAAGGCAATCTCGTCTCCACCACGATCCTTGAAAACAAAGGACTGTTCCTTAACTAATTCCTCTCCGGACTTTGCGGCATACAATTCTAGCCTTTCAAGGAATGGGCCGTCCCATTCACTGTAGCCAAAAGACTCTGAGATTGTTTTAATATTTTCATAAATCCAATTTCGAAAGGCCATATCCTGAGGATAAAAATCACGTGTGCCTTTTACTGACTCTACTTTATTCTTCATTTCATTTTCTCTTCTCGCTATAGAATGATAAATTTTAACATATTCTTTCAAATCTATCCCCTTTTCGCCGATGAATCTATAAATTCATCCAAATACACCGGATTTATGCATTTGTTCCACTGAATGGCCCCACGGGATGAAACAATAGTGTAAAATTATGGGATAGGTTAAACAACCCCTTTCTGTAAAGGTGAATATGAAAGTTAGAGATTTAGCAATTTTAATCAACGGCGAATTAATCAACCAATCTGCAAATTTGGATAGAGAAGTAAAAGGTGCATTTGGAGCTGATCTGATGAGCGATGTGCTCGCATCCATTCGGCCAGATGCAGTCCTGCTCACAGGCTTGTGTAACCCACAGGTTGTTCGGACTGCCCAAATGGCAGATATAGCTGCAATTGTTTTTGTGCGGGGAAAAATGCCGCCACAAGAAACTATTGATCTTGCTTCTGAAGAAGGCATTGCCCTGATTGCTTCCCCGCATGGCATGTACGAACTATGTGGAAGACTTTATCAATCCGGCCTAACCAGTCTTGAATAACTTAACAATAGGTACCAGAGGTTTCTGATGAATGTTTCCAACCCGGAGAATCGCAAAATAGTCATAAATGATCAAGTTGCTGAGCAAATTACCCGTGTTGAAGAATTATCGTATGAATTAAAAATTGAAGATGTGATGAGCAGTAAATTACGAAAACTCACCACAGATATGAAAATGAGTGATGCTTTGGAAATGCTGCGCCAGGAAAGGATATCTGGTGCACCGGTTGTTTATAACGATCAACTGGTTGGCGTCCTAAGCATGGAAGATCTGATCCATTGTCTGTGCAACTCAGATCTCGATGCCAGTGTAAAAATGTACATGACCCCCAATCCAATTACTGTGCAGGCAAAATCACCGGTCGTCGAAGCCCTTAAGACCTTTGTTAATTCAAGAGTTGGGCGTTTACCTGTACTGGACCCGGATGGAAATTTAATCGGCGTCATTACAAAGGGGGATGTCACCCGTGGCGTGCTTCGTGCGCTAAAAAGGGATTATGCATCTGAAGAATTGAAACGTTATCGAGCAAGCCATTTATTCGAAGATATAGCCTCTGATAAATCCAGCCTTGTTCTCCGCTATACAATCCGACCGAAAGATTTTACCCATGGGGGATCAGCCTCCTCAAATATCAAACGTGCTTTGCTGCGTTTGGGTGCAAGTCCGCAATTAGCCCGCCAATGCGGCATTGCGGCATACGAAGCAGAGATGAACCTTATTATTCACACTACAAATGGCGGCACTCTACGGGTAGAAATCCAACCGCATGTCATTTCGATGGTCGCCACTGATGAGGGTCCGGGGATTGAAAATGTTGAACTTGCCATGAAACCTGGCTTTTCAACCGCAACAGAAGAGACCAGGGAACTTGGTTTTGGCGCTGGTATGGGCCTGCCCAATATAGCACGCTGTGTTGATAGCGTTGTTCTGGAATCCAGCAGTGAAAAAGGAACACGCTTAAAAATGAAAATCTTCCTTGATACCGATGAAGGCTTTGGTGATCGTCATTCAGCATAAAATTGCGAGGACTATATGAATTTACAGCAAATCATTGAAGAACTTGACCTAATTACCTATACCGAACCAAGAGAAGTTTCAGCGATAGAGCCATCCTCAGGATATTGCTCAGATTTATTGAGTTGCGTGATGACAGGGGCAAAAAGTAAAGGGATTTGGATCACGTTACAGGCACACAGCAATATTGTGGCAGTTGCTGCATTACTCGAGTTAAGTGCCATCATCATCACCGAAGGCGCTCTGCCCGAACGCGGTACTATCGCCAAAGCAAATGAGGAAAATATTATTCTACTGGGCACTGCCCTTCCTAATTATGAGATAATCGGGAAACTCTGGAGTCTTGGACTCCAAAATCAATAGTCTGTTTGTACCAGCAATAAACCGAATGCATACTTATCGTGCAGATTTACATGTGCATACTGTGGTATCACCCTGTGCCGATGTTGAAATGATTCCACCGCTTATTGTCGCGGAAGCTGTCCAACAAGGGATTGACATTATTGCCATTACCGATCACAACAGCACAGCCAATATCGCGGCAGTTCAAAAAGCAGCTCACGACTTCCCCTTGCTCATTATCCCCGGAATGGAAGTGCAAACAGCTGAAGATGTTCATGTCTTGTGTTTATTTGAAGAACTGGAACAGGCGCTCAGCTGGCAAGCATTGGTTGACCAACACCTTCCCTCTTTAAAAAACAATCCTGATTTCTTTGGTGAACAATTTATCGTTGATGAGACCGGTGATTTTCTAGCCACCGAAGATCGCTTGCTGCTCACGGCAGCGGATTTATCCTTTGAAGAGGCTTATCAGGCAGTCATGCAGCTTGGTGGATTATTCATCCCAGCCCATGTAAACCGTAAAGCCAATGGTTTATTAGCAAATCTGGGTTTTGTCCCCTCTGATACGCCTTTGGATTTACTCGAAATCTCTCGTCATCTTACCCCTGAACATGCAAGGGAACTATTTCCTCAAATAAAACAATTCCCCTTGATTCAAAATGGTGATGTACACTACTTGGCAGACTTCCTTGGCAGTTTACAGTTAACCATGAATTCATTATCTTTTAAAGAAATTACATTGGCTTTAAAAAACCAGATGGGAAGATCGTTCAATATTTCACAATCTTGATCTGAATTATATATTATGATGATTCTAAATGAATAATATGACATTTATTATTTGACCATTTCCGTATTTTCGCGGTAAACTTATACGGTACTACGTGCCAAATTTCACAAATACAATCTTAATGGAAGGAAGTAGGAGTCACAATGGTAGACATCCTTGAACGGATCCCTGACAGCGATCCTCTCGCCAATGCAAAACAACTAAAAACTATTGACCGCATTATTGATGAACATAAAGACACGCCTGGTTCTACCATGGTAGTTCTGAATGAAATGCAATCCGAAATTGGCTTCATATCAGAACCTATGCAGGCCTATGTTGCAAAACGTTTACAAGTTCCTCAAAAAGCAGTTCATGGGGTTATCTCTTTCTACTCATTTTTTACCACCCAACCAACTGGAAAACATGTCATCAAATTCTGTATGGGTACTGCCTGCTATGTAGGCGGCACAGAACAGTTAATTGACAAAGCCAAACAGGTTTTGGGCATTGCGCCAGGTGAAACCACGCCTGATGGTGAAATTAGTTTAGAAATTTGTCGATGCGTTGGTGCTTGCAGTCAAGCGCCCGTGATCGTGGTCGATGAAAAAGTGCTCGGGCGCGTTCGCCCCAACAAAATCCCTCAAATCATCAAAGAGTTGCAAAACTAAGGGACTATTCCTTTTGAGAGAACTCGTTTTACATATCCTTGATATTGCAGAAAATGGTGTTGCCGCCGGCGCCACCACGATGATCATTAACATTTTGGAGAATCGCGAGCTGAATTGGCTCGACATCAGCATTGAAGATAATGGAAAAGGGATGGACGAGGAAATGGTTGCCAAAATCGTTGATCCCTTTGTAACCAGCCGCACTACCCGTAAAGTTGGTCTGGGAATCCCTCTCTTCAAGGCAGCTGCAGAAGCATGTAACGGTTATCTTAAAATCAACTCCGAACCAGGAATAGGAACGAAGGTTCTTGTACGTTTCCAACTTAACCATATTGACCGCATGCCTTTGGGAGATTTAGCAAATACAATTTTTACCTTGTTTATTGGTTACCAAAGCATTCATTGGATTTTCAAATACCAGATCGACGATTCGGTTTTTGAATTTGATGATGAACCCATAAAACAAGAACTCGAAGGCGTGTCTTTGACGGATCCATCAGTTTTGAAATTCATTCGGGAATATCTTGAACAAGGCATTCTGGATATTCAACCCGAATAAAAAATAAAATCTATCAATTTGGAGATTTAAAAATGTCGAAAGTAAAATCCCTGGAAGATTTGAAACGAGTTCGTGAAGAAGCGTTAAAAAAACAACAAGCTAAATCAACCGCTGGCAATACTCAAATCATCATCGGCATGGGCACTGTAGGCATTGCTGCTGGTGCGCGAGAGACTCTGAAAGAGTTTCTTAACATCATTGAAGATCAAAAATTGGAAGGTATTGTCATTCGTCAAACAGGAAATATTGGCTTGGATTCTTACGAACCCATCGTCCAGATTGTTGTTGGTGAGCAGCCTAAAGTCTCTTATGGCAAAGTCACTCCTGAAATCGCAAAAAGAATCGTCAAAGAACATATTCTTGATGGCAAGATTTTGAAAGAATTTGTCATCGAATCATAATACTTAAAATCTCAGGTCGTAATAATAATTGTGACCGCAACAGAAGGTAAGAAATGCCATTTTTTCGTGCACACATATTGGTATCAGTAGATCCAGTTTGTATTGAAAAAGGAGCCCACAAAATCATCGACAAATTGAACGATGAACTTGTAGCTCAGGGTTTGATCGACGAAATTCAAGTTTTAGAGACATCCCACATCGGTAATCCGACCCAATTTGGGCCGGATCTTATGGTTTATCCCGAAGGAGTTCATTATACGAACTTGAAAGTTGAGGATATTCCTTTTTTAGTTGAAGAACATTTCTTGAAAGGCCGAATTGTTGAAAAACATCGCCTTGAACAACAAGCTGTTGTCGATGAAGAACTTGGTCCCCCTAAATCCAAGGAAAAACGGATTGTTTTGCGTAACTGCGGCAAAATTGATCCCGAAAACATTGAAGAGTATATTGCCGAAGATGGCTACATGGCGCTTGGAAAAGTGCTGACTGAGATGACTCCCGAACAAGTAATCGACGAAGTGCTAAAATCCGGTTTACGTGGTCGTGGCGGCGCAGGTTTCCCGGCAGGCAAGAAATGGCAATTTGCCCGTTCTGCCGCCGGCTCGCCAAAATTCTTGCTTTGTAATGCCGATGAAGGTGATCCAGGCGCGTTTATGAATCGCCGGGTCTTGGAAAGCGATCCCCATTCAGTACTTGAAGGCATGATCATTGCAGCGTATGCAATCGGGGCTGAGCAGGGTTATATTTACTGCCGTGCTGAGTATCCAATTGCAGTAAAAACCATGCGTCTTGCCATTAAACAAGCCAAAGAAATGGGATTGTTGGGCAAAAATATTTTGGGTACCGATTTTTCTTTCGATCTTGAAGTCCGTATGGGTGCTGGCGCCTTTGTTTGCGGTGAAGAAACTGCCCTGATAGCCTCCATTGAAGGCAAACGCGGTGAACCCAATACCCGGCCTCCCTTCCCTGCCACAAGCGGCCTCTGGAAGAAACCAACCAATAATAACAATGTTGAAACCTATGCCAATGTGCCTCAGATTATTCTAAAAGGCGCTGAATGGTTTGCCTCCATGGGTACCGAAAAAAGCAAGGGAACAAAAACCTTTGCACTGGCCGGTGATGTTGAAAACACCGGTTTGATTGAAGTTCCCTTTGGGATCACCCTGCGTGAAATCATTTATGATGTCGGTGGCGGCATCAAGAATGGCAAGGATTTTAAAGCTGTACAAACCGGCGGCCCAATGGGCGGCTGTCTTCCCAAAAAATACCTGGATCTGCCAGTGGATTATGAATCCCTAACACAGGCTGGCTCCATGATGGGTTCAGGCGGTATGATCGTCATGGACGAAGATACCTGCATGGTCGATATTGCCCGATTCTTCATGGATTTTACCCAGGATGAAAGCTGCGGTAAATGCGTTCCTTGCCGTGTTGGCAATCGCCGTCTGCTTGAAATTCTTAACCCGTATTTGCGAAGGCAAGGGTGAAGCCGGTGATATTGAAAAATTGGAAATGTCTGAGCGATGAAATTCAGTGCCACCAGTCTGTGTGGTCTCGGACAAGGTGCACCGAATCCCGTTGTCAGCACACTGAAGCATTTCCGGGATGAATATGAAGCCCATATTCATGAAAAACGCTGCCCAGCAAAAGCATGCCGTTCATTAATTCGATATGAAATTATCGAAGGTGCCTGTACTGGATGTACTGTTTGCGCACGTAACTGTCCGGTCAATGCAATATCTGGTGAACGACGCCAAACCCACACAATTGATCCTGATATTTGTATTCGTTGTGGAATCTGCACCCAAGTCTGTAATTTCAATGCCATCGAAATCAACTAGTTTCTAGACAATAACAAGATTATCCATATCAGGTTCTCTTGTTTTGCAAACCATACGTGGAGTGAATACATGACAAACCAAAACGGAAATAATCATAAAGTACTTGAGGTAGTTGAAACAATCGTTAAAAAGTACGGTTCAACCCGAGATGAATTGATTCCAATTCTGAATGAAGTCAATAAAGAATTGGGCTATGTTCCAAGTGAAGCACTCGAACAAATAAGTCACATGATTAAAGCTCCCAAAAGCCAGCTTTTTCCGGTGACAACTTTTTATCGGATGCTATCAACCAAGAAACGCGGCAAGCATGTAATTCAGTTTTGTGAAAGTGCCCCATGCCATGTGGTTGGTGGACGAGAAGTATGGGAAGCCCTTCAAGAGAATCTTAACCTCGCTGAAGACGATACATCAGCCGACGGCAAATGGACACTGATTACAACCAGTTGTCTGGGTGTTTGCGGTGTTGGTCCGGTTATGGTTGTAGATGAAGACATCTATGGCAATGTCACCCCTGATCAAATTCCCGACATTTTATCGAAATACAACTAGGAGAGGGAATCATGAAACCTATCGTTCAATGGTATTGGTCTCCAGTGATCCTCGAAGCATGGAATAGGGTGCCCAGGATGTATATCAACCGCTTTCAGCAGGAAATCAAAAAATTTAACATGGAAGATGAAATTTCTCTTACCATGGTTGGTGATGTCGGCCGGAATGATGCAGCACCCCTTGTGATTGTTTATCCTGAAGCAGTTATCTATGGCCCGGTTAAACCGGAAGATGTTCCCTTCATTGTTGAAGAACATCTTTACAAAGGCCGGATCGCCACTGAACTTCAGGCGCCCGGTAAAAGATCTTTCCGGTCAGATTGCCTGGCTTTCTGCCCGTAAAGGCACCCTGCCTGCTGAAAATCGCATCGTTCTTGCAACGTGCCGGTATTGATTGACCCGACCAGTATTGATGATTACATCATCCATGATGGCTACGAAGCACTTGGCAAAGTTCTTGACCGAGATGAAACCCGACGGATGTAATCGACTTGATCAAAGAATCCGGACTTACGTGGTCGCGGTGGCGCAGGTTTCCCGACCGGGCTAAAATGGAGTTTTGTTGCCACAGCCAGCAGGTGATCAAAAATATGTCATTTGCAATGCCGATGAAGCGAACCAGGAACTTTCAAAGATCGTGTATTCTCGAAGGCGATCCTCACAGCATTATTGAAGCCATGACAATCGCTGCGTATGCAGTCGGCGCTAGTGAAGGTTATGTTTATGTTCGCGGTGAATACGCCCTGGCCCAAGAACGTCTGCGTCAACGCAATTCAACAGGCCAAAGAAATTGGTATTCTGGGTGAAAATATCTTTGGATCAGGATTTCAATTTCAACATCCATGTTCATGGCGGTGCCGGCGCCTATATTTGCGGTGAAGAAACTGCATTATTGGAATCCATTGAAGGAAAACGCGGTGAACCCCGCCCTCGTCCACCATATCCCGACCACCACATGGTCTTTGGGATAAACCCACCTTGGTCAACAATGTTGAAACCTGGCAAATATTCCCGCCATTATCCGCAATGGTGCTGACTGGTTTAAGATCATTGGCACAACAAGCAGCCCTGGAACCAAGGTTTATACCATTCTGGGAAATGTCAATAACACCGGTTTGATTGAAGTTCCCATGGGCATTACCCTGCGCGAAGTCATTTCGCATTTACGGTAAAGGAATGAAAGAAGGGAGTGTCCTTCAAACTTGCCCAAACTGGCGGCTCCAGCGGATCAATCATTCCTGCCAGTTTGCAGGATACCCCAATGGATTTTGATTCCTATCAATAATGCCGGTGTTGCCTTGGGTTCAGGTGCCCTGCTGATTTGCGATGAAGACACTTGTGTTGTTGATCTGGCAAAAGTTTTGATGAATTTCTTCCGCAAAGAAAGCTGTGGAAAATGCAATCCCTGCCGAATTGGCAATCAGCGCGCTTATGAAATTCTTGACAATATTTCAGAAGGCACTGGCACCACTGCAGGATCTGGATGATCTTCAGATGATCAGTGACAATTTGTACCAAATGTCCAATTGTGGCCTTGGTCAAACAGCAGGAACCCCATTGAGGGATATCCTGAATTATTTCCGTGCAGAAGTTGAAGCACATATTCGCTTAAAAGTATGTCCCACCGGTGTTTGTCCGATGAGTGGACATCGAATTTAGCTTACACTGTCATAGAAAGTATCTATTTGAAGAGGAGCTCATAATGGTCAATATTACAATTGACGAAAAGAAGATCGAAGTACCAGAAGGGACAACTGTTTTACGAGCAGCACAATCTGCCGGGATTGAAATTCCAACCTTATGCGATCATCCAGAACTTAACACCATACGGTGGTTGCCGCTTGTGCGTGGTTGAAATTGAAGGTGCACGAACCTTGCAGACTTCCTGCACTTTACCAGTATATGAAAACATGGTCGTTAAAACCAATACCGAAAAAGTACGAAAAGCGCGCAAATTTGTTCTTAACCATGATTTTCAGTGATAGAAATCATTTTTGTCCCTTCTGCCAGGTAAGTGGTGGTGATTGCGAACTTCAGAATGCAGCCTATGATGAGGGTATGACCCACTGGCCTATGCAGCCAAATTGGCAGCCTTTTGAAGTGGATGCATCCACCCCTATATCATCATTGATCATAACCGCTGTATCCTTTGCCGCCGCTGTGTTCGCGCCTGCGATGAATTGGTCGGCAATTTCACCCTCGGTTTTGAAGAACGCGGCGCAAAAAGCATCCTGGTTGCTGATCTTGGTAATCCTCTCGGGTGAGAGCACCTGTATTTCCTGTGGCACCTGTGTTCAGGTCTGCCCGACTGGTGCCATTATTGATCGTTGGAGTGCATACCGCGGTCACGTAGAAGATATGAAAGAAGTCAAATCCATTTGTACGGGTTGCAGTGTTGGCTGCGGCATTGAAGTATTCTCCCGCGATAACAATTTAATCAAAATTGATGGCGATTGGGATGCTGAGGTCAATGAAGGCGTGATTTGCAAAGTTGGCCGTTTCCATGCCCATCACCGAAGACCGCGAACGAATTGTTACCCCCTTGGTTCGCAAAGATGGCAAGTTAAAAGCCTCCACCTGGGAAGAAGCTTTAACAGTTACCGCCGATAAATTAAAATCCCTGATCGGTAAAAATGCAAACGGTATTGCCGCTGTTGCTTCTACTCGCATGACTGCTGAAAGTCTGACTGCCTTTTACGGAATTATTCAAAGCCAATGGCGGATTCAGATATGGTAACCACCTTGGAAGAAGGTAAATTCAGTATCGGTACAAAGCAAGGTTGCCCGGACTTCCGGTGGAGCTTTTGAAGGTTCTCTGGAAGACATCAAAACCGCTGATTGTGTCGTTTTGATCGGTGAAGATATTGTCGATGAACATGAGGTTGCCGGATTCTTTATCAAACGCAATTTACCAAAAGGCACCAAGTTGATTGTCATTGATCAGAAAGACAATAAACTTATCTGATTTGTCGGATGTGTCCTTGATCTCCAAATCAGGTATGCTGTCCTCTGTTCAGGGTATTATCTGCAGCGATTGCCAAACAAGACTCAAGATGCCTCCTTTGTGAAGCTGCTGATCTGATTGGTGCTGCTGAAAAACCTGTTTTCGTGGTTGGCAAAGCAGTTGGTACAGAAGCAGATCTGCTGGCGATTCTTGACCTTGCCAAAGCAGTTGGTGCAGAAAAAAGTCTGGTCAGCTTGAAAGGCAATGCCAATAGTGTTGCAGCTGATCAATTAGGCCTAAATTCCAAGTTTACCGTCAAGGGATATCAGGCTGTTTATCTTGCCATTAGCCGATGAAGCACCTTCACAAACGTTGATTAAACTTGTTGAAAAAGCACCTTTCCTGGTTGTGCAAGCCAGTTATGTGTCCCAACTGTCAGCGCAGGCTGATGTCGTCTTCCCGGTTGAAATGTGGGCCGAAACGGAAGGTCATTTCATCAATATGGAAGGCAGGATTCAGAAACAACCGGTTCCCTTACTGCTCCAGTGGATGTGAAATCCAGTGAAGATGTGTTGATTGCACTTGGTGAAAAACTTGGTTTACAACCTCAACACCAAGAACTGGAAAGAGAATATCACAAAACCCGTATCTTCGGTAGTAATTCTTGAAGTTTAATGATAAGATCGAAGGTATGGAACTTTAAAGGAGAAAACTATGGGAAAACCAACCGTCGCCAGTGATTGGTTAGCTGGCTGTTCAGGATGTCATATGTCTTTATTGGATATCGATGAAAGAATTGTTCAAATCGTCGAACTGGTTGATATTCGTGCTACCCCTATTACTGACTTTAAAGAACCCGATATTAGCAGGTGTGGATGTCGGTATTCTGGAAGGCGGCATCAATAATACCACTAATGAAGAAGTTGCCACGCAGAATGCGAGAACGCATGCAAAATATTGGTTGCATTTGGTGATTGTGCTGTATTTGGTGGTGTGCCTGCCATGCGTAATTTCTTTACCCTGGAAGAATACTCTTCGACGCGCTTATATTGAAACAGAAAGTACTGATGCTGAGTGGATTAATTCCATCATGACCCTGAATTAGGCGTTCCTACTCGTGTCCGTGCTTTACATGAAGTTGTTCCGGTAGATATTTTTCTGCCGGGCTGTCCTCCGGATGCCGATGCCATCTTCTATGTTCTCAGTGAATTAGCCCAGGGGCGCATTCCTGAACTTAAAGAATGATAATTTGCACTGGAACTAATTGGAGAGAAAACAATGGCAACACAAAAAATTACAATTGAACCTGTAACCAGAATTGAGGGGCATGCAAAAATCACTATCAACCTCAAAGAAAATGGTACGGTAGATCATGCCTATTTACATGTAAATGAATTTCGCGGCTTCGAAAAATTCTGTGAAGGCCGCATGGTATTTGAAATGCCCACGATCACCCCGCGTATCTGCGGTATCTGCCCGGTCAGCCATCATCTTGCATGCTGCGAAAGCCGCGGATGTTGTCATGGGTACACCTCCCCCCCGTACAGCTTCCTTGTTGCGCGAATTGATGCACATGGGACAAATGATTCAAAGCCACGGTATGCATTTCTTTGAACTTGGCAGGACCGGATTTATTGCTTGGTTTTGATGCTGATCCCGCCATTCGTAATGTTGTTGGCCTCATTCGGCGTCAATCCCGAATTGGCTGTAAAAGCTGTTCAATTACGAAAATACGGTCAGGAGATTATCCGTCTGCTCGGTGGTCGTCGGATTCACCCCATTTTTGCCATTCCTGGTGGTGTAAATAAGGCCCTTGACCCGGCTGCCCGTGAAACTATCCTTGCGGGATGGGATGACGCTATGGCTACCATTAAGGTCGGCCTGCAAATTATGAAGGATTGGGCTTCCAAGAATCAGGAAGACATCAACAAATTTGCAGTTCTGCGAATCCGGTTATCTCGGTTTGGTAACCCCGGATAATGGTCTTGAACTCTATGATGGCGATATCCGCCTGGTGGATTCCACCGGAAAGCAAATTGTAAAATTCAATGACCAGAATTACCTGGATTATATTGCCGAACATGTGGAAAATTGGTCCTACCTGAAATTCCCCTATTACAAAAAATTGGGCTATCCCAAGGGTGTTTACCGTGTTGGTCCTCTGGGCCGCTTAAATGCCGTTGATAAAATGGATACGCCCATGGCAAATGAAGAATTCAAAGCCTATCGTCAGATTAATGGCGGTCGGATGATTGATCAAACCCTATATTTCCATTACGCCCGCTTGATTGAAACGCTTTTCGCTGCTGAAAAAGTTCGGGTTTTACTTGAATGATCCTGATATCCTGAAAAATGATATTCTCAACACGAAAACCGATTTCAAAGGCGAAGGTGTTGGCGTAATTGAAGCACCTCGCGGTACGTTAATTCACCATTACAAGGCAAAAGATAATGGTCAATTAACCAAGGTCAACTTGATTGTTGCCACTGGCCATAACAACTGGGCCATGTCCACCGCTGTAGATAGCGTCGCCAAGACCTACATTACCGGACCCGATATTACCGAAGGTATTCTTAAATCGAGTGGAAGCGGCTGTCCGTGCACACGATCCCTGTCTTTCCTGCTCTACGCATGCTGTTGGTCAGATGCCCATTATTATTGATGTGGAAGACCACAACGGGAACATTATTAAAACCATCAGCCGGGATTAACTTGCCCCTTTGATTGTGAATAAAACAGGGTTTGGGTATACTTTTTACCTTAACCCTGTTTATTTTCTCGAGGCAAAACATGAAAAAAACTATCATTTTAGGGTATGGCAATCTGGATCGACAGGACGATGGGGTTGCCTGGCATATTCTCGAAAAAGTAGCCAGGTTGATCGATCGTCCCCTGCCAGATCAAATTGAAGATTGCTTTCTTGACCTGGGTGAAGACCCTGATTTATTTTTTAATTTGCAGCTCATTCCAGAATATGCGGATACGCTGAAAGATTATGAGCGGGTATGTTTTGTTGACGCCCATACCGGCAGCGTTGAGAATGATTTGAACATCGTTCCCGTTAATGCCTGTTTCCAGAATTCTCCCTTTACCCACCACATGACGCCGGAGACCCTGTTGTGCTTTGTGGATACCCTCTACCATTGTGTTCCTGAAGCCATTTTGGTCTCTGTCCGTGGATACGAGTTCAATTTTGACCGCAGCTTATCGCCACACACTGAGGAACTTGCAGATCAAGCCAGTCTCAAAATAGTGGAGTGGTTACACGCATAATTTGTATAAATTTTTCAATTCGTTTGTCATTTTCTATTTATGTTAATGGCATATATGATTAATAATTTTTAATAATATTCTTTTATTTATCTTACTATTTTGGATTATAATTATTGCTATGCATGAATTAGTCGTAACAGAAAACATATTGGAAATCGCGTTAAAACATGCCAAAACAAGCTGAAGCCAAGAAAGTTACTGACATCCATCTAGTTATCGGTAATCTTTCCAGTATTATTGATGATTCAATCTCATTTTATTGGGATATCATCACCGAAGACACAATCTGTCATCAATCCAAACTTCACTTTAAACGCATACCTGCCGAGCTAGAATGTATTGATTGTGGGGAAGCCTACTCCATTGAGAGCGGCCTTTCTCCATGCCCGAAATGCGGCAGTGCCAAAGTAAAAGTGATTCAGTGGTGAAGAGTTTTGGTTGGACAGTATAGAAATAGAAAAATAAATTGGAGAAGTGCACATGGCTACCCAACGTGTTCCGGTCATTGAAAAAATAATGGATGCAAATGATCAATTATCCATAACGGTGCGCAAGCAGCTGGATAATGCGGGTGTTTTAGGGGTAAACATTATGGCCTCCCCTGGCGCGGGAAAAACAAGCGTCATCCTGGCGACCATCAAAGCGATGATGCCGGAGATTCGTGTGGGTGTAATTGAAGGCGATACTGCCCCGGTTACCATCGATGCGGATAAAGTAACAGCTTTGGGCATGCCAGCGGTACAAATTAACACCGGCGGGGATTGCCATCTGGATGCCGTGATGATGTCCCAGGGATTGGCACAATTGGATCTAAGTAATTTGGACCTGGTTATCGTTGAGAACGTGGGCAATCTTAATCTGTCCGGCGGCTTTTAATTTGGGAACTCATCTCAATGTGCTGATTGCTTCCATCCCGGAAGGTGATGACAAACCCTATAAATACACCAATATTTATCGCGGACTGGATGTATTAATTATTAATAAAATTGATTTACTGCCTTACATTGATTTTCGTATGGATTATTTCAGACAGGGTGTTGAACTCTTAAATCCCGGCTTGATTACCTTCCCTGTCACAGCCACCAAGGGGGATGGTATTGATGCCTGGGTAACCTGGTTGAAAGCCAAGATCATGGAGCAGAAATCAAAGGCGTGAGAACACGATGATTGCACGCAAAATAGTGGTAAAGGGAATTGTTCAGGGCGTCGGTTTCCGTCCTTTCATCTACACGCAAGCTATTCAGAACCAGCTTACCGGTTGGGTTCGCAATACTTCCGGCAGTGTGGATATTGAAATCCATGGGTTTCAAGCTAATATCGATGCTTTTTTGCATGCCCTCACCAATACTCCGCCGCCCTTATCAATCATTGATCAGCTGGATATCTCAGAAATCCCTTATTGCGAACTATCCCGATTTTGCCATCCTGCAAAGCGAAGCGCAGGATGGAGATTTTATTCCCATCTCTCCGGATGTTGCTACGTGTGATGATTGCAAACGGGAGCTCTTTACCCCTTCGGACAGACGGTATCGCTATCCATTCATCAATTGCACCAATTGCGGGCCTCGCTTCAGCATTATTAAGGATATTCCTTACGATCGCCCCAAGACTACCATGGCCGCTTTCCCGCTTTGCCCTGCCTGCCAAAAGGAATACGAAAATCCCCTGGATCGCCGTTTTCATGCCCAACCGGTTGCCTGCGCAGCATGTGGTCCCCAGCTAAGCTTGAAGCAAAAAGGAAAGGTCATCGCGGAAAAAGACGCCGCTATTCAACTGGCGCGCAAGTTGTTGGCCAATGGTCAAATTATCGCCCTAAAGGGACTGGGCGGCTATCAAATCGCCTGTGATGCTCGCAATCCACAGGCATTGCAAATGCTACGCAGTCGAAAACATCGCAGTGATAAAGCGTTTGCTTTGATGGCTTATGATCTGCAAACCATCGAAACGCTGGTATCTATTTCCGACCAGGAAAAGGTACTCCTGCAATCCCCACAAAATCCAATTGTCCTCTTAGACGAAACTGCCTGGTAAATACCTTCCTGATCTGATCGCGCCCGGGCAGAACACCTATGGTTTTATGCTGCCAACCTCTCCCCTCCACCTGCTTCTCTTGGAACCCTCCGCTGAAATGCCGAACATTCTGGTCATGACCAGCGGCAATATCAGCGATGAACCCATCGCCTATCAGGATGAGGAAGCAGAAACCCGCCTCGAAACTATTGCCGATGCCATTCTGACGCATAATCGTCCCATTCACATGCGCACCGATGATTCCGTCCTGCGCAGTTTTAATCAAGCAGCGTATCCATTGCGTCGAGCCCGTGGTTATGCCCCCAATCCAATTCGCCTCACAGATTTCCTTCCACAAATTCTGGGTGCGGGTGCGGAACTAAAAAACACTTTTTGCTTAACCAAAGATAACTACGCTTTTCTAAGTCATCACATTGGTGATATGGAAAACTACGAAACTTTATTGTCTTATGAGCAAGCCGTAAGCCACTACCAGACCCTGTTTCGTGTCCAACCTGAGTTAATTGCCGCCGATCTCCACCCCGATTATTTGGCTACACGCTATGCCGTCTCCCGCGCAGAAGAGGAATCCATTCCCCTTCTATCTATCCAGCATCATCATGCACACCTGGCAGCCGTGATGGCAGATAATCATTTGCCCCTTGCACACGAACCCATTCTCGGTATGATTTTCGATGGTACAGGCTACGGCACGGATCAAGCCATCTGGGGCGGCGAGTTCCTTTGGGGAAATGCCGCGAAAGTCGAAAGATTATACCATTTGGAATATATGCCCTTGCCTGGCGGGGATGCTGGCACCAAGAAGCCGGCGCGCATCGCCCTGGCTTATTTGTGGCAGAACAACCTGGAATGGTTTGATTCTCTGCCGCCGATGCAAGCCTTATGCGCCGATGATCAGACCATGCTTAAATCCATGCTGCTCAATAACATCAATACCCCTTCCACATCCAGTATGGGCAGATTGTTTGATGCCGTATCTGCACTGATCGGCATTCGCTCAGAAGTGACCTATGAGGGTCAGGCGGCCATCGAATTGGAAAATCACATGGATCCGTCTGAAACAGCTGCGTATGACATAGCGATTGAAGGTGATCAGATCCGTTTAGGCGGCCTCTTCGAACAAATAATTCAAGATCACATGGCTCAAATTCCTGTTTCCCGCATTTCTGCGAAATTTCATCAGTGCATTGGCAATGTTTGTCTTGAAATCGCTGAAAAAGTTCGCCAACAAACGGGAACCACAAAAGTTGCTCTCAGCGGTGGGGTATGGCAAAATATGTCATTGCTATCAATTACTGTTAATAAACTCAACCGGGCAGGATACACCTGTCTGGTACATCAACAAATACCCACAAACGACGGTGGCTTATCGCTGGGACAATCTACAGCCGCGGCCGCTTATGTTCAAGGATTGAGGTGAAATTATGTGTTTAGGTATACCCGGAAAAATAGTAGAGCTCTATGAAGCCAATGGAATTTTAATGTCAAAAGTAGATTTTGGCGGTGTACTTCGTGAAGTCTGCATCCAAACTCTCCCTGAAGCAAAAGTCGGAGATTATACCATTGTTCATGCCGGTTTTGCGCTTAACTTGCTGAGTGAGAAGGACGCCATGGAAACCCTTGAGATTCTTAAGGAAATCGATTTCCTCAATGATGAAATGGATCAATTGAATAATATCCATTCATAAAAAAAGGAGTCCAATGAAAATCCTTGAATCCTTTCGGGATAAAGAGCTGGTAAAGAAAGGCATTGATGATCTGCATCGCTTAATTCGTCATGATTGGGTCATCATGGAAATTTGCGGCGGTCAAACCCATGCCTTTTTGCATTACGGGCTGGACGAGATGCTGCCCAAACAAATTGAACTTGTCCATGGTCCGGGGTGTCCGGTTTGTGTAACGCCGCTGGAATTGATCGACAAAGCCCTGGCTATCGCATCCCAACCGAACGTCATCTTCACTTCTTTTGGTGACATGCTGCGCGTCCCTGGCTCAAACACCGATCTTTTTTCAGTCCGCGCTTCCGGTGGTCAGGTAAAAATCGTTTACTCTCCCCTGGATGCCGTAAAAATTGCCCAGGAAAACCCTGATAAAGAAGTGGTTTTCTTTGCCATAGGATTCGAAACCACCGCTCCCAACAATGTGATGAGTGTTTTGCAGGCAAAAGCCCTGGGATTAAAGAATTTCTCCCTGTTAGTCTCTCAGGTGAGAGTCCCGCCTGCCATGCATGCCATTTTGGGATCCCCCCAGAATCGGGTGCAGGGTTTTCTTGCAGCAGGCCATGTTTGCGCAGTGATGGGTTATTCGGAATATCCAGCCATTGCAGCCAAATACGGCGTGCCCATGGCGGTAACAGGATTTGAACCCCTGGATCTGGTCAATGGACTGCTGGTCCTGGTTCAACAACTCGAGCAAGGGAAAACCAATGTAGAAAATGCTTATACCCGGGTAGTGACCTACGAAGGCAACAAAGCCGCCCAGGCCATGATTGATCAGGTATATCAACCGATGGACATGAAATGGCGCGGCATAGGGATGATTCCAGCCTCAGGTTGGGGGCTGCGTCCGGAATTTGATGCCTTCAATGCAGAAAAGAAGTTCAATGTTGGCGACATTCATACGCATGAATCTGACATTTGTATTGCGGGGCAAATTTTACAGGGCTTGAAAAAACCCAACGAATGTCCCGCCTTTGGAACGCTATGCAACCCTCAAAATCCATTGGGTGCAACCATGGTCTCCTCTGAAGGTGCCTGTGCAGCCTACTATCGCTATAAATCCCATTCACAGGACGGTTAATTCCTATGCAATATCCAGATATGCAGGGGCCGGTATGCCCGATGCCCTTAAAACATGAGAACCAGATCGTCATGGGCCACGGCAGCGGCGGAAAAATGTCACAGGACTTAATTCAGCGGGTATTTCAAGCTGAGTTCAACAGCGAAGCTCTATTAGCGGGGAATGATTTTGCCTATTTATCCAGCGATGGCGGCCGATTGGTAACCTCGGTGGATGCTCATATTGTTTCCCCTCTCTTCTTTCCGGGCGGAGACATTGGCAAATTGGCTATTTGCGGCACGGTAAATGATGTTGCCGTATCGGGTGCAATTCCAAAATACATCACCGCAGCATTTATCCTTGAAGAAGGTCTGGCTATCGCCACATTACAGGATATTGTCCATTCCATGCAAATCACGGCCACAGAAGCCGGGGTTGAAATTGTCGCCGGGGATACAAAAGTGGTTGAAAAAGGCAAAGCCGATGGTGTTTTTATCACCACCACAGGCATTGGCTTTGTTCCGCAAGGACGGTCCATCCATGGAGCCAACGCTCAGCCTGGAGATCAAATCCTCATCTCCGGAAATTTAGGCGATCACGGAATCGCTGTTTTAGCGGCACGCGGTGACCTAGGCTTTGAAACCGGCGTAGAATCCGATGCGGCACCCTTGAATCATATGATTGAGCAAATCCTGCAAGCTGCACCGCATGTGCACGTTCTGCGTGATCCAACGCGCGGCGGCCTTGCCACCACCCTCAATGAAATCGCCGTACAAAGCAATGTCGGCATGTTGCTGGATGAATCGACCATGCCCATCCAACAATCCGTCCAAGCAGCCAGTGATATGCTGGGGTTTGACCCCCTGTATATTGCCAATGAAGGCAAAGTCATCGTGATTGTGCCCAAAAATGAATGTCAGGCGGCTTTACAGGCCTTACACGCTCATCCCTATGGCAAAGATGCTGCGCTGATCGGCGAGGTCACGAGTGAACATCCGAAACGAGTTTTACTACAAACCATCATCGGTGGAACAAGAATGTTGGATGTCATGGCCGGCGAAATGCTGCCCAGAATCTGCTAACTATCCTTGACAGCCATGTGGTTTTCGCTATACTTCTACCCATAAACCTAATTCCAAAGAGGGATCAATGAAAATTAATTTTCAGGAAACAACCAAAGATCTACAAGTCCGTATTGATATTCATAATCAATTTGGCGGCAAGAATATCGATGAATGGATGCTGGACCTTTTGAAACTTGAAAAAGGAATCAAAATTCTGGATGTTGCATGCGGCGCAGGTAAACAGATCATTAGTTTTTATGAAGCGCTTAATGGGGACTGCAAAATCACAGGTGGTGATGTATCCCAGGAATTGCTGGACCAGGCACGTGTTGAAACTGCCAAACGCAATATGAACAATGTCGAAATTATTGAATTGGATTTCAACAAACCCTTCCCCATTGAAGACAATCAGTTTGATTTGGTTAGCTGCTGCTTTGCAATCTACTATGCACAGGATATTCCCTTCACAATTAAAGAAATCCATCGTGTCCTCAAACCAGGCGGCAGACTCTTTACCACAGGCCCGATGCCTGAAAACAAACAACTGTTTTATGATGTCATTCGTGAAGCAACGAATAACAAACCCATTCCTCCCATGCCCGGAAGTTCACGTTATAACTTCGAGATTAGGGAGACCATCGAAAAACTCTTTACCAAAACGGAAGTGAATCGCTTTGTAAACCCCCTGACGTTTACGGACGCATCACCTTTCCTTGCTTACACGCGGGCTTCTCTTTCAGAGGATCGTAAGTTGTGGAAGGATTTCTTCTCCGGAGAGGATGATTTCGAAACGGTGATGTCAAAAATCGGCAAGGCCGCTGAAAAACGCGCCCAACAAGATGGCAAACTGGTGATGGAAAAAGTTGTCGACGGCATCGTCGCTACAAAATAAGCTTCTACCTAAAAAGACCCTAAAGGATATCAGCAGTTCTTTATTTTCCTTTAGGGTTCGACTTTTTCCTCACTTAATTATTTCAACTTCTCAGAAGAGAGTTTCCATGCAAATTTACGGCAAAAAACTGTGTTTTATTGGAGCTCACCCGGATGATATTGAACTGGGCTGTGGTGCATTGATTCATAATGTACGTAAATATTCGGATCTTTTATGCGTTACACTGTCCGATAACCAGCAAAATCCACTGCTCCAGAATTTAGTTCAGGAACACTACAACAGTATGGCTGTTTTGGGAGTCTCCAGGGATAAAGTTCGTTTGGAATCCTTCACTACACGCCGTTTCCCGGAAGCAAGGCAGGAAATTCTTGAATACATGCTGGCAGTGCGTAAAGAATTTCAACCAGATATTGTTTTCGTTCATACCAAATCGGATATTCATCAGGACCACGGGACAATCACCGAAGAAGCCTTGCGTGCATTCAGAGGAATAACGGTGCTTGGTTTTGATGTCCTGACGATCCACCCATGGATTTTTCCCCTCTTTTTTGGTTGAAGTAAAACAGGAAGATGTGGACGCCAAAATTAGTGCACTGAACGAGTATAAAACTTACCGGGATAAATATTATTTCAATTCTGAAATTACCCGGGCTACTTGTATTCGCCACGGTGCTTTAGCGGAACGTCCGTATGCTGAAGGTTTTGACATTATTCGGGTGGTTTGCTCCTATCATGAAGAATGCTAAACAAAAGTAAAAAAAATCGGAGGCTGAAGCCTCCATTTTTTTTATATTTCGTCCGGAATTCCGATTTCCAATTGTCCATCTTTGATTTGAATTGGATAAGACTGGATATTTTCCACCGCAGGCGGTGTCAGCGATTTGCCGTTCATCACATCAAACCTGGCTCCATGTCGTGGACAAATAATTTCATGTCCATCCAACTCGCCTTCCCCCAGGGGACCATTGTCATGTGAACACAAATCATCCATGGCGTAATAATCCCCATTGATATTGAAGACCACAATGGCAACGTCTTCAACCTCCAGGAACCAGCGTTCCCCGGATGGTAATTCATTGGCTGGGCCGATTTCATAAAATGTGTACTGTGTTTTCCAAACTCAGGAATCCTCATCCAGCTGCAATTCTTCCCCACCCAGTCCATAGACCCCACCCTTTAGGACTTTTAACGAAAGTAAAGCACATTTTAAGCGTACTGGACCTAATTCAATACCCAACAACTCCAGAACGTTTTCTTTGGTTAAGGCTTTGACTTCGTCCAAGTGTTTTGCCGATAATTTCTTCCAGCAATAAATCTGCTGAAGCCATGGAGATGGCACAACCATGTCCATGTAATCTGGCATCCACGGACTATTTCTCCTTACAATCCAGATCAATTTTGATATTATCGCCACAAAGAGGGTTTTCATCCTGATAGGATATATCATGCGGGTCCAATTCACCAAAATGAGCCGGATTTTTATACCGTTCTACAATAATTTCTCGATACATATCTTCCATCGGGAAAATCCTGTTTATTTAAATATCGTAATTACTTTCTTGATACCGCTACATAACGCATCAAAATCTGCAATTGTCATTATACAGATAAAAGCTGGCACGGGTTGTCGCGGGTAAATCATATTTCTTATGCAATGGCATGGCACAATGATGCCCGGCCCGAACGGCAATTCCTTCACGATCCAGTAGTTGTGCTACATCATGTGGATGAATCCCATCAAGAGCAAATGAGAAATACGGCCCCACGGTAATGCGGTTGAGTGCCAAACATTTTCACTTCGTCAATTTCTTTGATTTTGTTCAACCCGTAAGTGACTATGTCTTGCTCGTGTTTTTCTATCACATCCATGCCGATTTGCTGCAAATAATCAATCGCTGCGCCCATGGCAATCCCTTCAGCAATGGAAGGTGTTCCTGCTTCAAATTTATATGGCAGATCATTTACAGCGAAGGATCGCAGCGCTACGGATTTAATCATGTCTCCACCGCCAAATAAAGGTGGCATATCGTTCAGTAAGGCACGTTTTCCATACAGTATACCTATGCCGGTCGGACCAAGCATTTTGTGACCGGAAAAGGCCAGAAAATCCACATCCAGATCGACCACATCCACGGGCATGTGAGGTACAGATTGTGCCCCATCTAAAATGGTAATTGCACCTGCTTCATGTGCCAGACGAATGATCTCCTTGGCTGGATTAATCGTCCCCAAGACATTGCTCATCTGGGTAAATGAAACAACCTTGGGTTCTAATTTTAATAATTTCCGATAGGCATCCATGTCCAGGGTTCCATCCTCGGTTACGGGGATGAATTCAAGTTGAAATGTTATTTCGTCTTGTAATATGTGCCACGGTACCAGGTTGGAATGATGTTCCATTTCAGTTAGAATAACCAAGTCACCAGCCTTTAAATGCTTTTTTCCCCAGGAAAATACGACCAAATTCATTGATTCGGTTGTGTTGCGGGTAAAAATACATAACTCTGCAGAGGGAGAATTAATCAGATGAGCAATCTTTTCCCTGCTGTCTTCGTATGCAGCCGTGGCTTTTTCTGCCAAGGCATGAATACCGCGATGGATATTGGAGTTGTAATGCAAATAATAATCCATCATTGCTTCAATGACGGACTGTGGTTTTTGCGAAGATGCGGCAGAGTCTAAATAAATAAGCGGCTTTCCGGGATAAATTTCCTGGTTAAGAATGGGAAAGTCAGCTTTAAGGTTGTTAGGTATGTTCCCATCATCTAGCTTCAGCATAACTTTATCCTTGCTACGATAATTAGAGGTCAAACTCCTCTTCGACACGACGAATATTGCTGGAATTGGTCGGGAACCAAAGAATTTGATCCGGTACCATCCAACCATCAGTTAAAAATACGTTCTCTTGAAATTGGACAGCGACCATCTTTGCGTCTACTTGAACAACGATGCCCTTCAGCCAACCTCGCACACGTTGACCATCAACCTCGTGATCACAAAATACGTCAGCAAGGTCGCCAACTTCATAGTTGGTATTTGGTTCAGGTTCTCTCATGAAAGGGACAGATGCCATACAGTTATTCTCCATTTTGGAATTTTTGTCATAAATTTTATTTTATCATGTCTTGATCTTAGATTACTACCGTTATAGTTGAAAGGTTTTCATTTTTTCATGAATGGCATCCTGAAAACGTTGACGAATTCCCTCAAAAGGAATGCGTTGCATAATATCATCAAAAAATCCTTCAACAACCAGTTTAGCGGCATCCATTTTGGGAATACCGCGACTTTCCAAATAAAATGTCTGGGTAGAATCAATTTTACCCACGGTAGCGGCATGACTGCAGCGTACATCGTCAGTTAGGATTTCCAAACCAGGAATTGCATCGGCTCTGGCATTTTTTCCTAGAACCAAATTTCGATTGGTTTGATAGCCATCCGTTTTATCAGCACCAGGGGATACATAAATCATGCCCTGCCAAACCGAACGACTCTCATCCAATAATGCACCTTTGTACAGCAAATCACTGATTGTATCGGGGGCCAAATGATTTTGCTGCGTGTCCAAATCCAGATGTTGTGATCCATTCGTAAAGTAAAAACCTGATATTTTGGCAGAAGAACCGCGGCCGACCAAATCGATATCGGTAAAGTTCTTGCTTAATTTACTCCCGACAGCTCCAAATACCCACTCCAATTGGCCGTCTTGTTCTATAGAGGCTCTCTCATGGGTAAAATTAAGGACTCCGCTGCTCCAGGATTGAAGCTCTACAAATTTCAGATTGGCATTCTTGCCGACAAAAATTTCAACATTTCCGTCATGAAATAGATCCCCATTCATTTCTGAGGATGATACTTCGTGGACATAAGTAAGGGATGCGCCTTCATCCAGATAAACCAGGATATGGGAGACTAAAGCTTCCCCAGCATGATCGGTCCATAAGACGCTATGCAGGGGCTGTTCCACCTGTACATTTTTGGGAATATAAATAAAAATCCCTGTTTGAGCGTAGGCAAGTGCCATGGCAGCGAAATAACCATCTTGAGGTTTTATGATTTTTCCAAAAATTTTGCTTAGCTTTTCTGCATGATTAAGCTCAGCGTCACGTAAATCGGTAAAGATGATGCCCTTCTCAGTCAAGACACCGCTCAAATTCTTTTGTACTAGATTGTGATGTAACAGAATTTGCCCTGCATGGAGATCATCACCCATTGGGTTCATTAATTCCGCAGGAATGGTTGAGCCAAGTTCGCTTTTTCCGTTTTCGGAGAGGGCATATTTTGATCCTTCAAGATGCTCCAACGAAGTTCTTCTCCAGGCTTCTTCCGTCTGTAATGGGATATGCCCTTCAGAAAATAATTTCAGTGCTTTTTCTCGCGTATTTTTGATTTCCGGTTCACTTACGGATAAACGCACAGCCGAATCAGGGAACTTAAAGGATCGATCCTTTGATTGCGCAGGTCGTTGTGAACTACGAATAATTTTAATTTCTTTTGCCATTGGTTTCTCTCATCCTTCTACCATTCACATTCATTGCTAATAACGAAACCAAGCGTTATCCAATGGACCCAGCCATCTGCAGCTGAATCAAGCGGTTCATTTCCACAGCGTATTCCATCGGCAGCTCTTTAACCAGGGGTTCAATAAACCCTGAAACCACCATCGTGGTTGCCTCTTCATCCGTTAAGCCGCGGCTTTTCAAATAAAATAATTGCTCCTCGCCTACTTTTGATACCGAAGCTTCATGTCCAATATTTACATCCTGTTCATCAATTTCAATATATGGATAGGTATCAGATCGGGATTCCGGATCCAATAAAAGAGCATCACAAACGACGTTTGAACTGACATTTGTGGCACCTTTATAGACTTTTAGTAAACCCCGATACGAAGATCGTCCGCCGCTTTTACTGATGGATTTGGAAATAATTTTACTGGATGTATTCGGTGCGAAATGAACAATTTTTCCGCCGGCATCCTGATGCTGTCCTTTGCCTGCGAAGGCCATGGATAATATCTCACCATGGGCGCCATCCTCCAGTAAATAGCAGGATGGATATTTCATTGTGACTTTTGATCCCAAGTTGGAATCTACCCATTCCATGGTACCGCCGGCATAAACCAGCGCTCTTTGTGTCACCAGATTGTAAACGTTGTTGGACCAATTTTGGATGGTTGTATAACGCACCCTGGCGTTTTTCTTGACAATGATTTCAATGACACCACTATGAAATGAATCCGTCGAATACTGAGGCGCCGTACACCCTTCTACATAATGGACCTGTGAACCTTCATCTGCAATAATCAAGGATCGTTCAAATTGGCCAATGCTTGCTGAATTTAAACGGAAGTAGGCCTGCAAAGGCAATTCAACTTTCAAACCTTTGGGAATATAAACAAAAGAGCCGCCAGACCAAACAGCACTGTTTAAGGCAGCGAATTTATTATCTTCAATTGGAATTACTTTGGAGAAGTGTTCGCGGAATAAATCCGGATACTGACGGAGACCTTCCTCAATGCTCAGGAAAATTACACCCTGTTTCTTTAGCTGCTCATTGATATTGTGATACACCATCTCGGATTCATATTGTGCGCCGACACCTGCCAGAAAACGTTGTTCTGCTTCAGGGATGCCCAGTTTTTCAAAGGTATCCTTAATCGTAGTCCGGGACTTCGTCCCAATTACGTCCTTCTTTATCGGATGGCTTAACATAATAAAATATATTATCCAGATCCAACTTGGCAATATCAGCCCCCCAGGTTGGCATGGGACGTTGTTGATAATGTTTCAGTGCTTTTAAGCGGAATTCCAGCATCCATTCAGGTTCCCCTTTGATGGATGAGATTTTGCGTACTACTTCTTCACTTAGTCCACGTTCCGACCGATAAACAGAAACATCTTCATCTTTGAAACCATATTGATACTCTCCGAGTTTCTCAAGGAAATCGGTATTTACTCGATCCGTCATATTTTCCTCCTGTAAACAGGAATTTTCTTGGTCAGGATAATTGGACTTCCTGCCCAAAGCGTTGTCTGACCCAATCATAGCCTTCTTCTTCCAGCTTCAAGGCTAATTCAGGTCCGCCAGATTCGACGATCTGTCCATTGAACATGACATGGACAAAATCCGGTTTGATGTAATTGAGGATCCGCTGGTAATGGGTAATCACGAGAACACCCAAATCAGGACCCCGTAATGTGTTTACCCCTTCAGAGACAATTCGCAAAGCATCAATGTCCAGACCCGAATCTGTTTCATCCAGGATCGCAATTTTTGGTTCCAGGGTGGCCATTTGTAATATCTCGGTTCGCTTCTTTTCACCGCCAGAAAATCCATCATTCAAATATCTAGCCGCAAAGGAAGGTTCCATTTTTAATAGGGCCATTTTTTCGTTTAATAATTTCCGAAAAGCAGGAATTGGAAATCCTTTATCATTTGGATCAAGTTTCTTTTCGACCTGGCATTTAATGCAACCCGCAGGAAATTAGCAACGGTTACACCGGGAATTGAAATTGGATATTGAAAGGCCAGGAACATACCTATATCGAGATCTCTCATCAGCTGCGAATGAAAGGAGATCTTTTCCATCAAACGTGATGTCACCTGCCGTAACTTCATAGGCAGGATGTCCCATTAAGGTATACGCGAGAGTCGATTTGCCGGTACCATTTGGACCCATGATGGCATGAACCTCGCCCTGTTTGATTGACAAATTAAATCCCTTCAGAATTTCGTTTCCTTCAACGCTTACGTGTAAATTCCTAATGACTAATTCAGCCATTGAGGATATTCTCCTTATTCCGATGGTAATATTTAAGTTTTTAATATTTATTATCATATTATTCTTATTATTCTCTAACACGATTGAATTATATCATACCGAAAAATTAAAGGTCAATATTTAACATAAATATATATTATATTCTTATAAATCAAACGAAAGCAGAGTGAAATCTTGCACCGATCAATTTGCAATTCCTTTGACCAGACAAATGCAATTGCAGATGGCGATTAAATCAAAAAACGGGCACAAAGTACACCCGTTTTTTGCCCCTTTTGGAGAAATTTTCCTATGGTTTGTTAAATCTTTACATATTTATACACGATGCTAACCGGTAGCTGATCAAATGCCATGGCGCCGACACCAACGCCCCCTTCACCCTCAATAACCTGCATCTCCTCTTCAAAAACCAATTCATTATTGACGGTCAGAGAATAGTTATTTCCATCACAAGTTACGATGATGACATTGTTTTTGATCGGTTTAAACAAGTCAGTAGATCCGGTACGGATTAATTCCTGATATGGGTTTTTATATTCGTAGACAAGCTCATGATCATAATGATACAGATCATATCGCCCTTGGTTAGTTACGCGAAACTCTACCCATTCAGTACGGTCGGCATTTGCGCGGCAAACAAAAGCAATTCCGTTGTTTCTCAAGCCCAGGTTCTCCACCTCAGCTTCGATGGAAACATCTTGAAACGTTCCGCTCTCATAAAATTTGTAGACATAGGAATCATTAGCCTTGACATCGAATCTCAGACCGCCATCCCTCAAGGATACATCAATTGCTTTATCATCCTTGCTGGTGACAATGAAATTGTCTGACCATTTTTCTTCAACCTCACTGGCTGATTCAAAATCCTCCGATGCACCTGGTTGTAATACCGACTGACTACACGCCACTGAGACAAATACCAATAAGGTTACCAAAATAAAAATTTTTCTGTTCATAATTGTCCTCCAGAAGTTGTTGTGATATTTTTGGTTTCCGTAAACTAATAAAATTTTTCCCCACTTATAACGTCCATTCTACCATTTTTTACGCAATTTTTACTGCTTTTTTTTAACCTTTAACATTTTTGTTAATACTTTACTTTATCAATATTTAACATAATAATCTAATATATTGACAAATTAATTCTGGCTATGTTATACTCACCGTATAATATTTTTAATATTTCTGACAATAAATGGAATATTTATGAAAAGCACACGAGAAAAAATACTAAATAATTTATTAAAATTTCCCAGATCCAGTATTAATGATCTGGCAAAGTCCGTTGGGATTAATGCCATCTCAGTTCGGCATCATCTGACAAATTTACAAGCAGAAGCTCTGGTAAGTGCCGAAGAGGAAAGGCATGGGGTTGGCCGCCCACGCCTGGTCTATTATCTAACTGAAAAAGGGTTGGAGCATTTTCCTACCCATTACCTTCGTTTGACAAATCAAATTCTCAGTCAAATTAAGGATGCACTGCCAGAAAAGAATATAAAAAAGATTTTTGAAAATGTTGCCAAATCACTGGCGTCTGATCATTCCATGCTTCCTCAGAATACACCCATACAAGAACGCCTGAATCTTCTAAAAAACATATTGGTCAAAGAAGGATTTCTCATTGAATGGGAAGAAAAGGATGGACAGTTCTTTATCCATGAAATTTCTTGTCCTTACTATCACATTGGTCAATCCCACCCCGAAGTATGTGTCGTGGATCAAACGTTGATTTCAACCATGCTGTCTGTGCCGGTTACCCGAATCCAGTGTGTATTAAATGGCGATGACCATTGTACCTTTGTAGTCAACTCATAAAATAAGGGCTCGGCTTATGTCAACAAATGATGAGATATTAAACACGGTTTCTTGGATTATTGATCAAGAGAATGCCGTGCTTTCACAAAAACTCCGAATTGGGCTTCGGGAGATCACAGACCCTGAACTTGGTATGGATATTATCCAGCTTGGATTGATCAGGGATGTACGCCTGGGTGAGGACAATACGCTGATTGTCAAAATGATCCTGACCACACCGTTTTGCCCCTATGGACCCGCCATGCTGGAAAGTACACGTAAAAAAGCACAGGAAGTATCCGAGCTTGAAACTTTTATTGAAATGGGCATGGATGCCTGGGATTTTTCAATGATGGAAGACGGTGGAACCGCGGCGGAATGGGGTTTATTCTAGATCAAAAAAAGGCCTTTCGGCCTTTTTTTTATAACAATACCAGAGCCAATCCTCTTGCAAGAATGGCTGCAATCGTTGCCACGCCGATCGTCAATAAAGCAATCGAAGCTGCCATTTTTCCACTTAATTCCTTACGAATAACAACCAAGGTAGCAAGACAAGGCACATAAAAAATCACAAAAACGGCAAAAGTAATCATCTGAACCTGCGTCAATGCTGCGGATAAATCCGAAGTACTTAATGCCTGCCTCAGCATGATTAAAGTCAATTCCTTGCGCAGAACGCCAAATATCAACGGCACGCCTACCACTTCCGGTAATCCAAGCAGCCAGGTAAGTGGTTTTGTCAGAGTATTTAAGATCGCGGACAGGCCATAATAATTTAACAGTGCCAGTGTCAAGCTGCCCCCAATGAGCACTGGCCAGGCAATGAAAATGAATTCTTTAATCTGAAACCACGCTCGATTCAGAATGGATTTGATGGTTGGCACACGATACGGCGGCATTTCCAAAATTAGACCGGGGCTGTCCTCAGGCGTAAATTTGGCCAATAATCCAGCCACCATTCCAATGAAAATGATGTTGTAGATGTAAATCGCCAAAGCAAGTCCTGGTCCAAGATAAAAAGCCACCAGCCCAAAAACAACCGCCAGACAGGCAGAACATGGAACCAAAGTTGATAAAGCCGTGGTAATAAACCTGTCCCTGGGTTCTTCCATAATACGTGTGGACATGACCGCAGGTACGTTACAGCCGTATCCCAGAATAAGAGGAACAATCGCCTTGCCGTGCAAACCCAATTTATGCATCATTGAATCCATCAAAAAAGCGATGCGGGGCAAATAACCGACATCTTCCAAAAAACCAAGACCGAGTAGAAATGGGGTCAGGTAAGGCAATACAATGCCCGCCCCGCCGGCAATTCCCTGGATTATCCCGGAGATTATATTCCCAATCAATGTCGTTTGACCGACAAAAGTCATCATCCAGATCTCAATATCCTCAAATAATGTAATCAGGGGACCTTCCAGTAAACTCCCAAATGAATACACAAATTGAAAGAAAGTATACAAAATCACAATCATAAAAAAATAGCCATAAATGGGATGCAAAAACAATTTATCCAAATGATCGCGAAGGGTATAGGTTCGTTCTCCCTCAGAAACGACTTGGCGAAGCAATTTTTCCGAGTGGATATGCCGTTGCGCGCTGATTGCCCATTCGAGTGCCTGTTGATAATGTTTTTCGTAATATAAACGGATTTCCGCCAGCCAGGCAGACAATGGCTCATTTTGGGAAACTATTTTTTTTTCATAGTACTCATCCGCTTCAAGAATTTTTATAATTTCTGCCATTCTTGGCGCAGGCTGAATTTTAATAGTTTTTTGACTGCTTAGCTCACCAATATAGGATTCGATTTCTTTATCAAACAAAAACCGATCCGGAATTGCCTGGTGCTGGACTTCACGGACTGCTGTTACAAAAACCTGTTTCACCCCTCGTCCCCGACTTGCAACCATAGGTAATACTGGAATTTTTAATTCTCTTGAAAGTTGATTGCCGTCAATTTTCAAACCCATACGTTGGGCTTCATCAATCATATTGAGCGCCAAAACCAGAGGTTTTCCCAGTTCGAGTAACTCAATAATAAGTTCCAAACCATATGCCAGCCGGGTGGCATCCACCACACCAATGATAATATCCACGGGATGGGTGACCAAATAATTGAAAACTTCACGTTCAGCCGGGTTTGTGCCTTTCAATGTATAGGTTCCGGGTAAATCCACCAAACGGATCACTTCCCCTAAAACTCTTACATTAGTTTCCGTGAAGGTTACAGTTGTGCCGGAAAAATTTCCTGTCTCCGCGCGATAGCCCGCCACCTGATTGAATAAGGTACTTTTGCCACAATTGGGTTGTCCAATTAAAGCTATCTTCATTCGATATCTACCACCTGGATTTTATTAGCAATACCAAAACCCAGTGCTATTTCCCTGCCTTCCAATTCCAATAAAACCGGCCCATGAAATGGAGCTTTGCGAATGACCTGCAAGGTACCGCCGGTGTAAATACCCAGCTGCCTTAATTTTCCTTCAAGCTCACGACCACCATTCATGAGAATAACTTTTACTATTTTTCCAGCATCTACTTCCGTTAAAATCATGACCTTCTCCAACTAGTTTTGGTTATTATAATATAACCCTGTTTGTTAGCACATGCTAATTGTCATGATCCTGAAGTGACAGATGCATCTAATGCATCATTGATGGTTGGGAAAACAGGGACACCCATTGATGCCAGGGTATTTGTTTTATCTATATTTTGGGTAATTCCATAGGGAACGGTAACAACCTCTATGCCAGCGCGGCGTAATAAATCAGCAGCTTTCAAAACAGCCCGAATGCCACCCTGCGAGTCTTCAAATACAGACAATTCCAGATAAGAAGGGATATCAAATAAAGTGACCGGGGAATTCATTTCAGGGAATGTTGGATCCATTTTATGCATAAAACAGGCGGCTTTTTGCAAGCCGGCCCATTCATCCCCATTAAGAGCGGTAAATATGGCAGCCAGTGCATGGAAAGAATTGGGTTTTAACATTTCTTCGGCTGTGTTTCCCAATTGCTCGGCGAGATACGCCAGTTTTCCATAGGCAACAAATAGAAGTTCAGTCAAGCCTAAAACTTTCATAGCCAGTTCCGCTTCAGGCGAATAAGCTCCACTGGCTGGGAGATTAACACCACGCGGACCCTGGGAAGGACGAGCCGTTAGGCCAACGAATTTGATATTTTTATCCTGATTCTTTTCTTTGATCCATGTTATCCATTCAGAAGATATGAGCGGCAAATCATGGATGCCCAGATAGGATTCACAGATAAAATGGGCTGGTCTTTGATAAGTCATTTGATACAGCTCACTACCCAGTATATGATTTTGGAACAGGCTGGTGCATAGATTATCCTGCATATTGCGAGTGGTGCATAAGATATCTTTCAGTATAGGAAGCTGATATAGGGACTGATAATGATCCGCAGTACAGTTTTGATACACCGAGACACATGGGATTTCATGCAGTTGAAAGATGGTGTCCATTTTTTGGATGACTTCCCGATAATCGATCTCAATTTCAGGGATTTGAATTTCCGAGAACTCCTCCATTAACTCCATGACTGTAGTTGATTGGATTTTCAGTTCATTTTCCGTGCCAACCCTATCCAAAACTATGCTGATGCATATAGCCAGCATGTCCCATTCATTGGTAATGCCATAGGACTCAAAGAGGGATAACACTTCTCTGGCGGGTAAATTAACTTTTAACCCAAACATACTTATCCATCGGGAAAAAGTATCAAAAAAAGCTTTGCGGTACCCATGCGGTTTTAGTAAAACACCATCAATATCAAACAAAAAGATCTTCACTATCGCTTCTTCCTATTATTTTAAATAAATACAGCAGACAAGGCGCTATCTGCTGTATAGTATAAATTATATGAGCTCGAGTTGTTTGCCAACTTTTTTAAAAACATACAATACTTCATCCAATTGCTCATCCGTATGGGTGGCCATATAACTGGTCCGCAGTAACTGATGCCCGGGTGAAACTGCTGGAGAAATGACCGGATTGACAAAGACGCCATTTTCAAATAAAGCTTTCCAGGTGAGGAAGGTTTTCATATCATCCCCGATGATGATGGGGATAATTGGGGTTACGGAATGCCCAGTATTAAAACCCAGCTTCTTATATCCTTCCCTCATTTTTGCACCAATTTGATTTACTCTGGCTACACGCTCCGGTTCCTCTTTCATAACTTTTAAAGCAGCCATGGCAGCGGCAGTACAGGATGGTGGAATGCTGGCACTAAAAATCAGGGATCTGGCGGTGTGCTTGATGTAATGAATGACATCTTCGCTGCCGGCTACAAAACCGCCAATGGACGCAAAGGATTTACTGAAAGTTGACATTATAAGGTCAACATCGTTTGTGACCCCGAATTCAGCTGCAGTGCCATGCCCTTTCCCATTTACGCCCATTCCGTGTGCATCATCCACCATGATTCGGGCGCTATATTTCTTGGCAATTGGGACAATGGCAGGTAAATCTGCCAGGTCGCCTTCCATGCTGAATAGACCATCCACAATGATGATTTTTCCGGCATCTTCAGGCAAGGATTGCATTACCCGTTCCAGGTGATCCATGTCATTATGGCGATATCGTTCAATCTTACCGTAACCCAGGCGAGCGCCATCCACAATACTGGCGTGATCATCTTTATCCAGAATCACATAATCCCCACGGGATAGTATCGAACTCACCACCCCTAAATTGACTTGCATACCGGTGGAAAAAATTAAAGCAGCTTCTTTTCCAACCCATTCGGCTAATTGACGTTCCAATTCTTCATGCATGGCAAGTGTGCCGTTCAAAAACCTTGAGCCGGTACAGCTGGTTCCATAACGGTTTAAGGCTTCGCATGCAAACTGTTTTACATCCGGGTGAGTGGTCAAACCCAGATAATTATTCGATCCGCACATGATCAACCTTTTACCCTGGTAAATTACCTCTGTTCCTTCATTTTCATCCAGCGGGATAAAATAAGGATAGAATCCCTGGGCTATGGCATCTCTTGCGGTTGTAAAGTCATAACACTTTTGAAATATATCCATAATAATTGCACCTCAATCAAATATAAGTACAGTGCAAAATAAAATGCACTGTTTTTAATGATAATAAAAAAATAATAGCGTAATTTCTTAAAAATGCAAAGGCGTTGAGCCTCGGGAGATGTTATCAAGAAATTCCATTCGTGTTGATTGATTCTTTCGAAAGTATCCAAACATCGTTGAAGTGGTCATTCTGGCGTCATGTTTTTTAACACCACGCATCATGGAACAAAGATGCAAACCTTCCACTACAACTGCAACACCTCGTGGATTTAATAGAGTCTGCAGAAAATCCGCAATTTGCCTTGTCATCCGCTCCTGTACCTGAAGCCTTCTGGCAAACATATCCACTATTCTGGGTATTTTTGATAGACCTATTACTTTCCCGTTTGGAATATAAGCAACATGGGCTCTCCCCATGATGGGAAGCATATGATGTTCACACATGCTAAAAAATTCGATATCCCGGACAACAACCATCTCATCATAGGTTACATCAAAAAGAGCATCATTTACCATGGCAATGGGATCCACACGATAACCTGCCAGTAATTCATCATAGGAACGTGAAACCCTGTCTGGCGTTCTTTCAATCCCCTCCCTGGCAGGATCATCACCAACTGCAATTAAAATATTCCGGATTGCATCTTCTATGGCTTTATGATCGATTTCAGTACCTCTAAATAAATCTGCAGCGGCATAAACATCATCATTGTTCATATCTGTATTGGTTTCCATTATCATTTCCTCAATTCTATAAGTCTCACCTGAATAATTAATGATCCCGATTCATCAATTGTTGAATCAATTGATTCATTGCATTAGTTATCAAATTATCCGCTTTGAATACAAGTGGCAACATCTGCTCAGCTGAATCGGTAAAACGCACAACTTCTGCTGCCACAAAATCACGGACGCCTTCATTCTCAAGTATAACGGCCAGTTCTTCTGCAAGTGTCTCAGAAACGATATCATGCGCCAGCCAAGTCTGATAAAAATGAGCATGGTTTTCCAATCCTTGTAAGATTGGCAGACTCTTTTTACGAGATACCAAATCACTCCGGCTGGCTTTTCCAGTAACGTTTATATCACCCCATATACCCAGATAATCGTCCTGAATTTGAAAAGCCAGGCCTACAGTTTCACCAAATTTCTTTGCCAGTTCAATATCTTCCAGGCTTTTCCCGGCTGCTATAGGTCCGATTGCCAGGCAGAATCCCAATAACGCAGCGGTTTTACCGGAAATCATCTCAATATATTGGCGGGTAGGTACTGTTTGCATTTCCTCAAACTTCATATCCATGTATTGGCCAATGGTTAATTTTCTACAAGTCTCCTGAAAAGCCTGAACAGCTGCCACAAGTTGATGATCTGAGACTGAATCATTGGGTCGAAGGAGGGATTGAGTAGCCAGAGAGAACATTAAATCACCGCTGTTGATTGCCTGAGGGACGCCCCACAACTTCCATATTGTCTCCCGACCGCGCCTGCGCTCATCGTGGTCCTCTATATCGTCATGAATCAATGAGAAATTGTGCAAAAGTTCAATGGCAGAACAAAATGGGAGCATATCCTCAACAGGGATACCGCAATTCTCACCGGAGAGCAAAGCCATTATTGGCCGAATTCTTTTCCCCTGAGCAGCTTTTCCGGAACCAGCACCCTCCCATCCCATATGATAACGCAGCATGCCATGCAATTCATCGTATGCTTCAGGTAAATTTTTTTTGAGAAATAACTGGAGGTCAGCCTCAATCACCGGTAAATTATCATGCAAATAGTTAGTCAATTCATCCATGGCACACCATTATTTATAAGATAGCATTTCAGGTTTTATTTCAGCTATACTGCCGGCACCAATGCCGAACATGGCAACCTTCATTTCAAATAACAGGGTCTCAAGGCACAAATCAAGTTCTTCCTCAGATATCGTTGCAGCACGCAAAATCTTTCCTGCAAATCCGCACAAGTGCGCACCCAAAGCGATCGATTTCACGACATCCACGCCACTGGAAAGCCCCCCTGATGCAAATATTTTCATTGAAGTAGACTGGGAATTAATTTCCCGCAAACACTCAACCGTCGACAGTCCCCAATTTCGAAAAGCCTCGGCAGCACGAAACCGCACCGGATCACTGAGTCGAAATTTTTCAACTTGAGACCAGGAAGTACCACCAGCACCCGCCACATCAACTGCGGCAACGCCAATATCTTCCAAAGCTTTTGCCACTTTTCCGGAAATTCCCCAGCCAACTTCTTTCACAATTACAGGGACCTTTAGTTGGTTTACCAATACTGCAATTTTTGGCAGCAGCCCCTGGAAATTTACTTCGCCTTCAGGTTGAAACACTTCCTGCAAGGTATTTAAATGCAGGATAAGTCCATCTGCACCAATTTCCTCAATCAACGTGTTTACTTCTTTTCCGGAAACCCCGTAGTTTAATTGCACGGCACCAATATTGGCAAACAGCAGGATCGATGGCGCATATTTTCGAATATCAAATGATGCTTTTTGAGTCGGGTCCTCCAACATTGGACGTTGTGATCCAACGCCCATGGCGATTCCCATCCGTTCGGCAGTGGACGCAAGATTCTTATTAATTTCTTTTGCGCCTTCCACTCCGCCCGTCATAGAAGAAATGAATATTGGGCTTTTTAGTTTTTTTCCAAAAAGACCTATACTGGTGTCTATTTTATTGAAGTCGATTTCGGGTAATGCCGAGTGCCGTAAAGTGCAGCATTCAAATCCCGTTGTCAGGGTTGAACTAACATCTTCGTGCAAATTAATGCTGATATGATCACTTTTTCGATTCTGAGGACGATTTTCTTCCATAAGGTTTATTGTAATTGATTATTGTCATCTTTGGTAAATAAATGACTCATGATCAATTTGCACAGGATGCTTGACATGGTAAAATGATATTCTTTACAATAAGCATGTTAAACATCTTCCAGGAGGTTCAAATGGCCAATACATTTGAAACAGTAAAAGAAGTCATTATTGATGTTTTGAAAATTGATGATAGTGATATCAATTTAGAAACCCGATTTATTGAGGATTTGAAAGCAGATTCCATGGATCAGTTTTTCCTGATTGATGGGTTTTGTGAAAAATTCGATGTCAATATTACGGATGAAGATGCCAGGGATATCCGCACTGTCGGTGATGCCGTAGCAAAAGTTGATGCCTATCTGGCAAACAAATAAATTTTCCATATCTTACAAGAAGACAGGCGTACGAGTTCCTATCATACGCCTGGTTTTCTTTAAGCTATAGTAAATCCGGGATTTGAGTGGGAAATTTGGCGATTTTTACGCCAACCTCTTGAAATGCTTTAATTTTATCCACGGCATTTCCAAAAGTCCCTTCGACAATTGCACCGGCATGACCCATTCTTTTTCCAACAGGTGCTGTCTGCCCAGCAATAAAAGCAACTACTGGTTTTGTCATATACTTAGCAATATACTGGGCTGCCTGTTCTTCTTCATTTCCACCAATCTCTCCGATAATGACAATTTTATCGGTTTGCGGATCTGCTTCAAACGCTTCCAATACATCCGTGAAGTTTGTGCCTAAAACCGGGTCCCCTCCAATACCAACGCAAGTACTGACACCAAATCCGGCTTTTTTTAAGGCATAGAGGACCTCATACGTCAATGTACCGGATCTGGATACCACACCGATATTCCCTGCAATAGCAATGTTGCCCGGGATAATACCTGCTTTGGATTCGTTGGGTGTGAGGATACCAGGACAATTAGGACCAATCAAACGGGTTGATTTTTCCTTCATGTACGTCATAAGAAGAATCATATCCCGTACAGGAATGCCCTCCGTGATACATACCATGATCTCAATTTCGGCGTCAACGGCCTCAAACATGGCATCCAAGGCATAGCGTGCCGGGACAAAGATTACGGACATATTAGCGCCCGTAATATCAACTGCCTTTTTCACGGTATCAAATACCGGAATTTTTCCTTCGAGTACCCATTCGCCACCTTTTCCCGGGCTCACACCAGCCACGACATTGGTGCCAAATTTTCGCATTTGTTCGGCATGAAATAATCCTTCATGTCCAGTAATTCCCTGGATGAGAATACGGGAGTTCTTGTCCACATAAATACTCATCGATCAGGCTCCTTTTGCTAATGCAATGGCTTTTTGGGCGCAGTCAACTAATGATTCTGCCGCATCCAATTTTGCTTTCTTAAGCAATTCCATTCCAATATTTTCATTTGTTCCAGTCAAACGAACCACAATCGGAATTTTCGTGTGGATTCCTTCCAATGCAATTAGAATCCCTTTTGCCACTTCATCACAACGCGTGATTCCCCCAAAAATATTTATCAATACGGCGCGTACTGATTTATCCGATAAAATTATTTTTAAAGCCGCCGAGACTTTATCCGCACCTGCACCACCACCGATATCTAAAAAGTTAGCGGGACTGCCACCAAATTCTTTAATAATATCCATGGTGGCCATTGCTAAACCGGCACCGTTGACCAAACAGCCAATTTCTCCATCCAGTTTGATATAACTTAAACTAAATTTTCGCGCTTCAATTTCTTCTCGTTCATCGATATCCAAATCCATCATATCGAACAACACTGGTTGTCGGAATAGCGCATTATCATCAATGATGATTTTTCCATCTAATGCCAGGATATGATCGTCATTGGTTAATACCAGGGGGTTGATTTCAACGAGTGTAGCATCCAGGGTGGAATAAGCCTCCCACAGTCCAAGGGCAGTTTTAACAAATTCTTTCCAAAATTGCTTGGGAATATCAATGCTGATTGCCAGGTTTTTGATCTGAAATTCCCTTAGACCGATCAGTGGATTAATTGCAACCTTAAATATTTTTTCAGGAAAACGCAATGCTAAATCTTCAATATCCACCCCGCCTTCCGGTGAAACCACCAGAACGGGACATTTAATTTCACGATCAATGACAATACCTAGGTAAAGTTCCTGTTTAAAATTGATCGCTTCATCCACTAAAACTTTCCGTACAGGAAGACCTTTTATCTCATTTCCTAGTAACAGGGTGGTAAATTCTTTTGCTTCTTTCGGGCTTTTTGCTAGACGGATACCGCCAGCTTTACCACGACCACCAACCAGAACCTGAGATTTTATAACTACTGGACAGCCCAGCTCATCTGCAATTTCCTTTGCCTGGCTGGCATTAGTAGCCACCCTGCCTTTAGGGATTGAAATGCCAAAAGTAGAGAATAAGGATTTCGACTGATATTCATGTAGCTTCATGCATGAACTCCATCAAGCCTCTTGATGATAAACCGAAAAAATAGCCCTGCAACGCTGCCGGGCTATCATTCGATTATGTGGTTATTTTATCCTGCCAGGTATGCATCCAGTGCTTCTTTGCTGATCCTGTATGCATTACCAATCTTTCTGGCTTTCAAATCTCCTGCTGTAATGGCAGCTAAAATATCCTCTTCCGATACACGAAGAACCACAGCAGCCTCGGCTGGAGTCATAACTGAATTGGCAACTTCAGGTGCAGCTTTTGCTGCCTGGGCGCCTGCCCCTGCATTAGCACCAGTCATACCTTGGAGGGATTGTGAGATTACATTGCCAAGCCCCATGCCGGCACCAATACCCGCTGTCAATCCAGCGCCACCGCTTGGATTTTGAGCAGCATCCCGCATGGCATCCGCAGCCTGTAATTGAGTATATGTAGCCATATCGAGCATACCCATGGCACGCAATTCTTCGGCTGATTTTGTGGAGGGTTTAAGATTGCTGATATAGAATGACTTAAGGACTAAACCGATGGCAGCAAAATCATCTTGCGCTTTAACGCGCACGGCTGCGCCCAATTCTTCTGTCAGACCAATTAAATTGACAACACTTTTGGTTGCAGCTGTCTCACCAAGCACATCCTGTAATTTTGAAAGCAGCATATTTCGCAACCGATTTTCAATATCTTCGGTTCGATATGCACCTTGGGCGCCAACTAACTGGGTTACAAATTGCTGGGGATCACTAATTTGAAAACTATAGGAACCAAATCCCTGCAACAAGGCAACGCCCAGTCCCATGCCTGGATTACTGACCAAAATCGGTTGTGAGGTACCCCATTTGCGATCCGCAAATTCCTTCATGGCCACATAATAAACTTCTGCGGTAAATGGGGTTCGATCCCCAAATGCTTTTCCAACCAGATCAATTAATTTTGGAATGTTGGCGGTGACGATGGTATGCCTGCCGGGACCGAAGACATCCAATGCTTTTCCATCCCGGAAGAACACCACTTGTTGAGATTCCCGAACAATTATCTGTGAACCAATGCGTAAATCTGCAACACCCGTTTCCGGGAAGCGATGAACAAGTTCATCCTGCATCTCATTTGGATATTCAACTACATCAAATATTCTAGCCATTTTATTTCTCCAAAGTTGGAAGCATCAATTATTGTTGCTCACCAAATGATAAAAACACTTCCGAACGACGATTATACAAATCTATTGAATCCTGAGCTTGCACAATTAGATTTCTAACTGCAGCTGGCAGGCCATCTCCACCAATGGATGTTTCCACATTTTCAATGGCACGCGCGATGACATCCACAGAATTCATCAATAGTAAATCATACTCATAAATTGCTTTCAGTTCACCTTCATTAATTTTGACAGCATCGAAAAAAGAGGAATAGCCATAGGCTGCAGTTTTTACGCGATCAGCAAATTGACGCAACTTCAGGGCCGCCGATTCCAAGTCTCCAACGAGCATAAGCTCACCTTCTCGCACCAAATCACGCTGAAGAGAAGAAACACGTTTCCATTGCTCTTCATAACGCATTGCAATAAGTTCGCGCAATACTTTATCGGAAGCACGGCGGTTCTCTCTCTCAATATATCCCTTAAAACCAGGGATTTTTCCAATTAGTTTCTTGATAATATCTTGGTCATCGTTGACTTGCTGAAATAAATCTCCCATTATAAACCTCCAAAGATGGGGTACTGACAAGAACAATCCTTGTTAATTATATCTAGAATTAGAGTTGTGAACAACTTTAATCTCAAATGGGTTTTTTAAGCCTGTAAGGCCTTTGTAAGGAATTTAGCTGCATTTTACCTTGATTTTTCAGACAAAGAACTTATAATGAAATTAACATTTTTTCACATTGTCATCATTTTAATAAAAGGAGGTAAAAACAATGTTATTCGCACCGAAAGAAAAAGCCCAGGGTCTTGTTGAGTATGCATTAATTCTCGTTTTAGTTGCAGTAGTTGTAATTGTTGTTCTTGCATTGCTCGGACCCGCCATTGGCGCCATCTTCAGCAATATTGTTGAGTCCATCTAGTTCTTTTAAATCAAACTAAGTTATGCAGTAAGAAAGGCTCTGAAATTCAGGGCCTTTCTTACTATACAATTGATACAGATTTTAAAACTAGGATTCAGGTACCAGTTTTCCCTATATACGGATCACTTTTTGCCGTATAATATGGATAAACTAACCAAAGTTCATTTTGAGAGAGGGGCACATGGCTGCTAGTAATAGAAAAAATAGTGGAAGAGTAATAATCCTTGTCGCTGTCGTATTGATTTTAATTTTGGCGCTGGCAGCAGTTTTCTTCTGGAGTCAGAACCTCCTTAAGCCACAAACCCAAGTGGTGGATGAACCAGCTCCACAAAATGTAATGTCAGAAATCGTTGTTATTGCACAACCGGTCACGCGCGGAACTGCCTTGACCGAAAGTGTTTTAACGATGATTCCATATCCTCAAGAAAAACTGGTTGAAGGATTGTTCTATACCAGCATCGAGGATGTGATCGATAAAAAAGCCAAGTTTGATTTACCACAAGGCATGCCAGTTACATCAAGTGTGCTAACCGAAGGCCAAGCTGGATCATATGCTGCATTTCAGATCCCTCGCGGGATGGTGGGAATTACAGTACCGATTTCCAGGCTCACCTCCATGGCGTATGGTTTGCAACCCGGCGATCACGTAAATGTCTTGACTTCGCTGTTGTTGGTTGATATGGATGCCGATTTTCAATCCAAGTTACCCAACTTCTCTGCAAGTGTTACTGCTCCCGGACCGGGTACGGCAGAAGCGCCTGGGACAACCGCCTCTACAACCATTACTTCCGGTGGCCCTGTTTCCACGCAAGGACGAACCGAACTGGACGTGACGTTAAACCAACCAATTTATGTTGTCCCAGCAGAAGATCAACGTCCCCGTCTTGTCAGTCAAACTTTGGTCTATGATGCCATCGTTTTATGGGTTGGCGATTTTCCATCTGACGGTAATATTTCTCAGACCACGGAAACCGCTGCTGCTGCCACGACCACAGAAGAACAGGCTCCTCCTGCAAGACCAGAATTAATTACCATCATCGTGACACCTCAGGATGCGGTTACACTCAACTACTTGCTCATTGCCAATGCGAAATTTAATTTCGTTCTGCGCGGCGCTGGGGATACTGAGAAAAATGCCACCCAAGCTGTTACGCTTCAATTTGTTATGGATCAATACGGCATTCCTTATCCATCCAAACTACCCTATGGTATGGAACCACGGCGTGATGAGATGCTTTATCCGGGTGAAACACCTACCTTACCTCAGTAATTCTGATGTCCATTACTGAAATAATCAATACCGTTCTTTACACTATGATGAAGGTGGAGAGAGTATGGCCGCTCAACAAAAAATTCGGGTACTGATCGTTGATGACATTGATGAAACAAGAGAAAATATTCGCAGACTATTACAGTTTGATCAGAATATCGAAGTCGTTGGGACTGCCAATAATGGTGCGGAAGGGATCAAACAAGCTTCTGTACTAAAACCCGATGTCATCGTGATGGACATTAACATGCCCGACATGGATGGTATCGCTGCTACAGAAGCAATTCGGAATAAAGTTCCCTATGCACAAGTAATTATTCTCTCGGTTCAAGGGGATCCGAGTTACATGCGGCGAGCTATGCTCGCAGGTGCTCGTGATTTCCTCACTAAACCGCCTTCCATTGATGAATTGACCAGTGCCATTAACCGTGCCGGAGAAATGGCCATTCAGGAAAAAGGAAAAGTAGCAACCGCTTTTGCCATTTCAAGTGAAGGCAGTCAGAGTGGTGTTGAAGGTTCTTCTTCCTTTGGCAAAGTGATTACCATTTACAGTCCAAAGGGCGGAACCGGAAAAACCACCATTGCCGTAAACTTGGCCCTTTCACTGCTTTCCAATAATCAGAAAGTTCTCCTTGTGGATGGCAGCCTTCAATTTGGCGATACAACAGTTTTTGTCAATGAACCTGTAAAAAATTCTTTGGCCGATTTAACACCCCGTGTCGATGATTTGGATATTGATGTAATTAACGAAGCGCTTACTCAGCATTCAACATCGGATTTAAAGATTTTAGCAGCCCCTCCCCGCCCGGAAATGGCGTATCAAATTGACCCTGAACAATTTACAAAATTGATCACCTATTTACGGAAACATTTTAAATATATTGTCATTGATACCAATTCCTTCTTAACAGATGTGGTTCAAGCAAGTCTGGATTTTTCCGACTTGATCGTTCTTATCACTACACAGGATATTTCCGCCATTAAAAGTGCAAATAGTTTCTTATCTTTGATGGATGCAACCGGAATATCCCGCAATAGCATTTTGTTTATCATGAATCAATTTGATAAACGAGTTGCTATTACACCCGAACGCGTGGGGGAAAGTTTAAAACTGGAAATTTCCGTGACGATTCCCTTCGAAGAACGCGTTGTTTCCAGCTCCATTAATCGAGGTGTTCCTTTTATTCTGGAAAATAAAAACTTATTGATTAGCAAAGCTATTTTCCAACTTACCGACGCGGTAAAAGATAAACTTAAAGTTTTGCAGGAAATGTTAACTGAAGAGGGAAATTAAAATTAATTTCCCTGGATGGAGAAAAGAATGTCCATTTTAAAACGATTACAAAGTGAAGGAGATCCGCTAGCCGCCAAGAGTCCTGTTCAATCTACCAGTACTTCGGATTCTTCTGCGGCTTTTAAAGCAAAAAGGATACCTGCTCCACCGATCAAAGGTGGAAAAGATACCTATTTTGATTTAAAAAACCGGGTTCAAAACAAACTCCTTAATGGGCTAGACCCAACTATGGACATCACAAAAACCAAAGAGGTCCGAAATACCATTCAAGAGCTTTTTGAACAAATTTTGAATGAAGAAGACATGGTCCTCTCCAGACCGGAAAGAAATCGTTTATTTGAACAAATTGCAGCGGAAATTCTTGGGTTTGGCCCACTACAGATCCTCTTGGAAGATGAGTCCATTACTGAAATCATGGTTAATGGTCCCAAAAATATCTATGTGGAGCGCTTGGGAAAACTTTATCGGGTTCCGGTATCTTTTGAAAGCAATGATCATGTTATGCGTATTATTGATCGAATTGTTGCCCCATTAGGTCGGCGTATTGATGAATCCAGTCCCTATGTCGATGCTCGTCTCCCGGATGGTTCCCGTGTAAATGCCATTATTCCACCCATCTCTTTAATTGGTCCCACGATTACAATTCGTAAATTCTCAAAAGTCCCGATTTCCGTTGAACAGTTAGTCGGCTACGGCTCCATTACACCTGAAGCTGTTGACTTTTTAAAAGCATGCGTAATGGCACGACTAAATGTTGTCATATCAGGTGGTACCGGTTCTGGTAAAACAACCCTCCTAAATGTCTGTTCCAGTTTTATTCCTACAGACGAACGAATCATCACAGTAGAAAATGCGGCTGAGCTTCAATTGCGGCAAGAACATGTCGTAACTCTTGAATCACGTCCCTCCAATATTGAAGGACGCGGTGAAGTAACAATTCGGCAGCTGGTCATTAATGCCTTGCGTATGCGCCCTGATCGCATCATTGTCGGTGAAATTCGTGACGAAGCCGCAATCGACATGCTCCAGGCCATGAACACCGGTCACGATGGTTCCATGACCACTGCCCACTCCAACAGTCCCCGTGATACTGTAGCTCGTATGGAAACCATGGCCCTCATGGCTGGTATGGATCTGCCAATACGTGCCATCCGCGAACAGATCTCCTCTGCTATTGATCTAGTAGTTCATCAAGAGCGTATGCGGGATGGTTCTCGTAAAGTAACTAATTTGACGGAAGTAACTGGCATGGAAGGGGATGTAATCACCATGACAGATATTTTTGTATTTGAGCAAGTAGGGTATGACAATAATAAAGTCGTTGGCCGGTTGCGTGCAACAGGTTTACGACCAAAATTCATGGATAAAATAGAAGCAGCCGGTATCAATTTGCCTCCTTCTATTTTTGGCATCGGAGACAGAAGAAGACGATGATATTCCGGTTTATCTCAAATATCCGTAAATTAATGGGGACTCTATGGATGTAACTACCATTCTGATTGCTGGTGGTGTCATATCTTTTCTGATGTTATTTGTTGGGATTGCCATATCTGTCCGCAGCGGCCGCTCGGATGTCGAACAGCGCCTTGGGGATATTGTCGAACAGCGCCAGATTGATGTAGATGAAATTAAAAGAATTAAAACAACACCTGTAACAGATTGGATTAACAAACGGGTTGAAGGTTCCTCCATCGGCGAAAATATCTCCAAATCACTCGCTCGTGCCGACGTCAAAATGAAACCTGGCGAGTTTGTCGCCTTAATGATTATTGCTTCCTTTGTTTTAGGGTTACTGGCATGGTTCATTGGGAACCGATCCCTGATTGTCGGTTTAATTGGTGTCATAATCGGCCCATTTTTACCTCGCGGTTATGTAAACAGTCAACAAAGTAAACGATTGATCCGTTTTAATGAACAACTTGGTGATATGCTTAACTTGATGGTCAATGGTTTGCGGGCAGGTTATTCAACCATGCAAGCCATGGAAGCTGTCAGCAAGGAATTGCCTCCGCCAATCTCGGATGAGTTTTATCGGGTAGTTCAAGAGATGCAGCTGGGTATCCCTATGGAAAGGTCATTGGATAATCTGCTTAGGCGTATTCCCTCCGATGACCTGGATCTCGTTATCACGGCTATCAATGTCCAGCGTGAAGTTGGTGGTAACCTTGCAGAAATTTTGGATACGATTTCTTACACGATTCGCGAACGTGTACGCATTAAAGGTGAAATACGTGTTCTCGTTGCTCAGGTTATGTATTCAGGACGTTTTCTCTCTATGCTGCCGGTTTTTGTAATCGGAATTTTGTATCTAATTAATCGCGAATACATTATGGAATTTTTTAATCCAGAAAGCGGCATTTGTGGGTATATCGCATTGGGACTTGCCGCTAGTTTGATCGTGGCTGGTTATTTTGCTATGAATAAATTGGGCGATATTGAAGTCTAATTTGTTAGGAGACAGGCAATGACAGGAATTCTGATTGCAGTCGGCATTGTTGCATTAATCGCAGGTTTGTTGGTTTTTATTGGCTTAAGAAACCCGGAAACAATTGATGAAAGAGCACTACTCTCCAGGTTGGATGAACTAAGCCAGAGTGGTGAAGATTTTGACCTAGAAAAAATTGAACTTTCTCAACCTTTCACCGAACGGGTGATTTTCCCAATTGCACGTGCTTTAGGGAACTTTGCTGTTCGTTTCACGCCGCAGAACGCATTACTCTCAATTGAAAAAAAGCTGGATTTAGCAGGTGTTTCATCAAAACTAGATCCCTCAATGATTTTATTGGCTCAATTTGTTTTTCTGGGTATCTTTGGTGGTGGCGTTTTCTTAATTTTTATAATTGGATCCATGAAAATGCCGCTTGGCCAGAGAATTCTCCTGAGCCTTGTTTTTGGTTTGTTAGGTTTCTTTTTCCCGTCCATGATGTTAACTTCAAAAATCACACGACGGCAAAAAGATATTCGCCGTGCCCTTCCAGATGCGCTGGATCTGCTTACAATTTGCGTTGAAGCAGGGCTTGGTTTTGATGCTGCCATGAACAAAGTTGCCCAAAAATGGCAAAGTGAGCTATCCCTTGCTTTTGGGGTGGTTATTAAAGAAATTCAACTCGGAAAATTAAGAAAAGAGGCCCTAAGGGATATGGCGATTAGAGTCGGCATCCCTGAGATGACCAGTTTCACTGCTGCTGTTATTCAGAGTGAAATGCTTGGCGTCAGCCTGGCCAAAGTTCTCCGTATCCAATCTGATCAGATGCGTGTGAAACGTCGACAACGTGCCGAGGAAGAAGCTCACAAAGCGCCTATTAAGATGCTTGTTCCTATGGGATTGTTGATCTTCCCCTCCCTGATGATCGTACTCCTCACTCCCGCTGCGCTAAAATTATTCCATTCTGCACTTGGGGATATGTTTGGATAAGACAAATTTGTCTGCTAAGCCAACAAACTGGTCCACTCCTACATTCAGCGCTACATTTTATCAAACATTCTGGCATGTTATGGATTGGATCTATCCTCCGCTGTGTGCCGGTTGTGGCAAACAAGGGTACCGATTTTGTCCTGCTTGTGAAGATAGTATCGCCTATTTGAGTTCCACTCTATGTGAAACCTGCGGGCAACCAATTCCGGGAAACTCTCAAAATCGATGCAAGAGTTGTCAGGAGAATTTGCCTTCGTTTCACGCATTACGCTCATTTGCAATCTATGAGAATGCCATTCGTGAAGCCCTTTTGAAAATGAAGTTCCACCAGGATTTTGGGATCAGCGAATATTTTGGTTTCAAATTGGCAGAACTCCTCAAAGCATTGAATTGGAAATTTGATCTCATCATTCCGATTCCATTAAACAAAAAGCGACAAAAAATCCGTGGTTTCAATCAAGCCTATCGACTTGCCCTTCCCATCTCCTATACTTTTTCAAAACCAATTTGTGAAATGGGATTAGTTCGAACCATAAATACCCAAACACAGGCTGACCTGCCACGTGAAAAAAGAATAACCAATGTCAGAGGAGCGTTTCTTGCGAATCAAGCATTGGTTCAGGGAAAGCGCATACTTCTGGTAGACGATATTGCTACAACCAGTTCAACCATGAATGTTTGCAGCAGTGAGTTACTCGAAAAACACGCAGCAGATATTATGGGTATTACAGTCGCAAGAGCGGTTCTTTAAAATATTAATACTTAATTTATATAGTATTCGAATTTATTCGGATACATTAATACTAACATGATGTCCTAGAGGAGGTTTTTTATGACCAACAGAATAGACGTCTACACAAAAAATATCGAAGCGAATGACAGAATTGATGAATACGTAAACAAAAAGGTAGCAAAATTAGAAAAGTTTCTCAATACCATTGATGAGACTCGCATTGATATTTCCCATAATAAATCAGCCAGAAATGCCATGGATCGTTATGTTGCCCAGATTACCATTCGTGGTAAAGGCATCATCTTACGAACGGAGGAACGTGCCGAAGATGTTTTTGCAGCTATTGACAAAGCTGTTGATAAAATGCAAAGGCAAATTTCGCGATTTAAAGGTAAGCATTATCGTGGTCGTGGTGACGGTACTCCTGCTTCAGAATTAGGGGAATCTTTTGAAGAAGCGATTCCGGAAGAATTGGATGAGAACGAACCGGTTATCGAACGGCGCAAACAATTCAATCTGGTTCCGATGGATGAACTGGAAGCAATTGAACAGATGAAATTACTTGGGCATGAAAATTTCTTCATCTTCTACAATGTGAACACCAATGGAATCAATGTTCTGTATACCAGACGGGATGGTTCCTATGGTTTGATTGAACCAAAAGTCGTATAACCTTTTCAATGGCTCATTAGAATTCAAAGACGAGACAAATCAGTCTCGTCTTTTTTTATCAAGAATAATAAGTCTTAAACAAATAATCCATAAAAAATAATGCACTTTCATCCAAGTGAAATTTCCCAAAACCAGCGAATCAGAATTCCATGTTGACAAAGAATCCTAATTTGTGTATTATTAACTGGAACCGTTTCCACTAAACTATATTGCGGGATTATCCATTGATAACCATTCGAGATGTAGCAAAAAAGGCAGGCGTTGGTGTAGGTACTGTATCAAGGGTATTAAACCAGAGCATTTTGGTCAGTGAAGAAACCCGCACCAGGGTCATGCAAGTGATTGAGGAATTGGACTTTCGTCCAAATCCTGCTGCAAGGAAACTTTCATCCGGCAAATCACTTTCCATCGCGGTTGTAGTTCCTTTCTTCACCCGTCCCGGTTTTAGTATCCGCCTGAATGGCGTTGTCAGTGTTCTTTCTTCCAGTCCCTATGATTTAATTATCTATAACGTTGATTCACTTGCTTTACGAAAAAATTTCTTCCTCAATTTACCGCGGAAGGATGTTGTAGATGGAATTTTGTTTTTATCCTTACCCCCGTTTGATGATGAAGCTGAAATACTCGCAAAAATGGAACAACCTATAGTACTGGTGGACTCAGAGCATCCGCTCCTGGATCATTTTCATCAAGTGCGTGTTGATGATGTTCAGGGTGGATATATTGCCGGAAAGCATTTGCTGGATCTTGGACATCGCCGGATTGCATTTTTATCGGATTATATGGAAACACCCTTCAATTTCCAATCTGCTGCCCGCCGTTATCAGGGCTTTTGTAAAGCGCTGTCGGAATATGGCGTGGATCATAAGAAGCTAACCATTCTAGAAGGTGAACATGACCGTCTGGAGGCCAGGGAAATGGCCAAAGTCCTGCTTTCAGCTGCTAATCCGCCGACAGCAATCTTTGCCACAAGCGATACTCAGGCAGTTGGTGTTTTAGAAGCAGCCCGCCAGTTATCCATTAATGTGCCCAAAGAGTTATCAGTTATTGGCTTTGATGATATTGACCTGGCAGATATCATGGGATTAACCACCATTCGCCAGATGTTATTCAAGTCCGGCAGCCGTGGAATTGAATTGCTTTTAGATATTCTGGATCATAAACCATTCCAGCCAATTCATGAAACGCTAAAAATTGAATTAATACAGCGGGGTTCCACGTCGGAATGCCATAAGTAGATTTTTTTACAATTACATGGAACCGGTTCCATTTACTCTAATTTTTTCAAACAGGAGGCAGGAAGAAGGAAAAATTGTTGTTTGCTAGAAATAACCAAATCAAATCTATAATTGTTTCAGGAGGAATACAAATGAATTCAAAGAAGATCAGCTTTTACTTTTCCATCGTATTGATGTTGTCGATGGTTTTGGCAGCCTGCCAATCTACCCAGAGCACCCCTTCCGCTGCACCCGAGGCACCAGCTGCACCCCAGGAAGCTGCCAGCGAAGAGCAGCCCGCTGAAGTTGCGTCAGAACCCATCACCGTCCCTGTTTGGTTCCACTCTGGCAAAGGTGAAGAAAGGGATGTGTTGGACGCACAAGTCAAGGCTTTCAATGAGAGTCAGAGCGAATATGTCGTGGATGCCATTCTTTTGCCGGAAGGCACCTACAATGATCAGGTGAACGCGGCTGCCTTGGCGAATGATTTACCTTGCTTGCTTGATTTTGATGGTCCATTCCTTTACAACTATGCCTGGGCCGGCTATTTGATGCCTATCGATGATTATCTGTCTGCAGAAGTAAAGGACGATTTCCTGCCCTCTATCATCAATCAGGGCTCCTATGCCGGCAAACTTTTTAGCCTGGGTACTTTTGATTCCGGCCTTGCCATCTGGGGCAACAAAGCATATCTGGATAAAGCCGGCGTCCGTATTCCTGCCGGCATTGCAGATGCCTGGACCAAAGAAGAGTTTATGGATGCATTGGTAAAACTGCAAGCACTCGAAGAAGTTGAATATGCCATTGATTTCAAATTCAATTATGGCGCAGGTGAATGGTTTACCTATGGCTTCTCACCCATTTTGGAATCCTTTGGTGGTGACTTAATCAATCGCACTGATTATCAGAGTGCCGATGGTGTGTTGAATAGTCCCGAAGCTGTGGAAGGCATGACCTTCTTCCAGGACCTGTTTACGAATGGATATGCCATTTCTCAACCAGCCGGTGATGATGATTTCTACGGCAGCAAAATTACTGCATTATCCCTGGTTGGCCACTGGATGCTTGGACCACACACCGAAGGCTTAGGTGATGGTTGGGTATTAATTCCGATGCCTAACTTTGGCGAGAAAGCCGTTACCGGGATGGGCTCCTGGAACTGGGGTATCACCAGTTCATGCGAAACCCCCGATGGGGCATGGGCCTTTCTGGATTATCTGATCCAACCAGACCAGATTTTGATGATGACCAATGCCAACGGTGCAGTTCCTGCCCGCAAGAGCGCTATTGCTCAGTCCGAAAATTATTCTGAAAATGGAAAATTGAACTTGTTTGTCCAACAACTGGAAAACGGTGTTGCTGTTGAACGCCCTGCGACCGCAGCTTATCCTGTAATCACCGCTGCTTTCACCGAAGCAATTGCCAATATCGTCACTGGTGCCGATGTAAAAACTGAACTTGATAAAGCAGTTGCTACAATTGACCAAGATATTGCCGACAACGGCGGATATCAAGCGCCTCAGTAAACTTACTATCATTGGAGAAGGGAGGAATACGATGTATTCTTCCCTTCATCCAACATTCTTGTCCGGAGGAAGGTATGCAGTTGAAAACGCCCAGGAAAAATTCCGAGCAGTTCATCGCCTGGGGATTTTTATCCCCTGCATTAATCCTGTTGATTTTATTTTTGATCGTTCCATTCATCATGGCATTTTATCTTTCGTTTACCAACCAGCGCCTGGTGCCGAATCCTAATTTACCCACTCAGTTTATCGCTCTTCAGAACTTTATCCGCTTATTCAAAGATGAGGCCTTTCTTCGCTCAATAGCCAATAATTTTTATTTCGTTGCCGTGGTTGTGCCCATTCAAACTTCGTTTGCTTTACTTTTAGCCATGCTTGTTAACCAAAAAATTCCAGCAATAAACGTTTTCAGGACCATTTTCTTTAGTCCGGTGGTGACCACCATGGTGGTTGTCTCCATCATCTGGACATTTCTTTATAATCCGGGCAATGGATTGATTAATGCATTTCTGCATTGGATTTCCCTTGGTCATTTAGGTCCGTTTAATTGGCTTGAAGATACCTGGTTAGTTTTCCCCGCCATTATGCTCCTTTCCATCTGGCAAGGTGTTGGTTTTCAAATGGTTATTTACCTGGCCGGATTGCAGGATATCCCGCAGGAGTTGTACGAAGCCGCCCAGGTTGACGGCGCAAACGGTCTACAAAAATTCTGGTTTATTACCTTGCCGCAATTACGTAACACCACCATTTTTGTTGTCTTATCTACAACAATATTAGCCTTTAAATTGTTTACACAGGTTGAGGTTATGACAAAAGGCGGCCCTCAAAACGCCTCGCTTACTTCAATAACCTATCTTGTGCATCAGGGTTGGGGGCAGCTTAAAGTAGGATACGCTGCTGCAATCAGCATTCTCTTCTTTGTCATTGTGCTGCTAATTTCATTTATTCAGCGCCGATTTTTACAGGAAGAAAGGGTGGTGAAATAATGACGACCATCAAATCAGGTATAGAAAAAAAGAAAATCAAAAAAAGTATCAAATTAACCGCCACCTATTTTCTGCTTGTCATATTGGCAGCCTTCTTCTTATTCCCCATTATTTTTATGATTGTTTCATCATTGAAAAACAATGAGATGCAGGTTATTGCAGATATGGGCGGGTTCGAAGCTTTCATCCCTATTGGGGATATTGGTCTGCAAAATTATTTTGATGTTTTTTCACAAATGGAATTTGGCCGTTTAGTGCTGAATTCATTGGTGATTGTATTACTAACAGTTGTGCTTGGATTGCTGGTAAACAGTTTGGCGGCATATGCCTTGGCTCGTATCAATTTTAAGGGACGCGATTTTATTAAAGCAATTATTATTGCATTAATCATAGTACCGTTTGAGTCCGTGGCAGTACCATTGCTGATGCTGGTAAATAAACTGCCATGGTTTGGCGGACAGACTACCTGGCTGAACAGTTACCATGTACAAATTATCCCATTTATTGCGGATGCTTTTTCAATTTTCCTTTTTTATCAATTCTTCATCGGCTTGCCCAAGGATCTGGAAGAGGCTGCCCTTGTGGATGGCGCCAGTCGCTTACGAATTTTTTGGCAAATTGTATTGCCCCTTAGCCGCCCTGTATATGCAACCGTTGCTATTCTCCAATTCCTGACCCATTGGGGAGATTTCCTGTGGCCATTAATGGTCACAAGGGGCATTGAGGTACGTCCATTGACTATTGGTATGCAAGTCTTCTTTGGGCAGGATCCACGGTTATGGGGCGATTTGATGGCTTTTTCAACCATGATAACACTGCCTGTATTAATCGTATTCTTGTTATTCCAAAAGTGGTTTGTGCGTAGTGTGGCATCATCGGGTATCAAGGGATAAATTATGAATCACACTTTAACAAACGCACAATTGTTTTCAATAGCAAAGCTGCCACATTGTTTGATGATTACCAATCATGGAATGCATCAATGGGATGTCATCCCTGGATTACCTGATACAGGGGGGCAAAATGTATATGTTAATCAATTCAGCCAGGCCCTTGCAGATACTGGTTATAGGGTGACTATCGTTAACCGCGGCGGATATCCCCACCCGGTTACAGGACAAATGCGCAGCGGTGTTCACTACCTGGACGACAGACAGCGGATTTTATACCTGGAGGACGGCACCAAAAGGTTTATCCGAAAAGAAGACATGGCTGCGCAAATTCCGGCCCTGGTCAAAAACCTTCAGGAACAATTGATTTTTCTTGACGAACCGGTGGATCTGATCATTTCTCATTATTGGGACGGTGGAATGCTAGCCGAGGGTTTCATCAAGGCGAGCAGCTCCATGATATCTCATATCTGGATTCCACATTCCCTGGCTGCGATAAAAAGACGAAACATGCCGCCCGAAAGCTGGCCAGACCTCCGATTAGATGAACGCCAGGCGTATGAGCAAACCCTGGTGAATCTGGCGAATCAAATTGGGACAACCTCACCGCTTATCAGCCGCTCGTTATGCGACGATTATGGTTTTCGTTCGATACCCATGGATATGCCTCCCTGCATAAATACGAAGCGCTTTTATCCATTCACAGTTCTTGAAGATGATCCCATCTGGTCTTTCCTGGCAAAGCATTCCGTTTTGACAGTAGAGAAAATTCGCGCTGCCCGCATCATTAGTGAAATCAGCCGTACGGATCAAACCAAACGGAAAGATATTCTGCTGAAGGCTTTTGCCCAAATTCATCAAAAATTTCAGGACACATTGTTGTTGATCACCATTTCCGGCGATGACCCCGTATCAGAAAACCTGCTGGATTTAATTAAATCGCTGCATCTACAGGAAGCCGTGATTATTCTCGGCAACGTATCACAAATGCTCCCGACGATTTACAACCTCAGTACCGTCTACTGTACGCCGTCCGTGATGGAGGGTTTCGGCATGTCAGCCCAGGAAGCAGCAGCTTGCGCCTGCCCTGTAATTGCCAGTGATCTGGTGCCATTTGTTTATCATTACTTGCTTGGCTCTTCTCCATCTGGGATTAGTGAATACGGATTATTGGTTGGAAAAGGCGGCATCGTTTTTCCTGCCGATGATATTCCGGCCCTATACAGGGCATTGGAAATCATACTTGAGGACCCGGAAGGAGCCCGAAAAATGGGGGCTCAGGCATTATCTATGACAATCCCTCAATTTACCTGGCAGAAAAGAGTGATGGAATTCTTAAAGCAAATCCCTGAAAGCATCAATGGGACAGGAAGGGAAGCATGCAATTAGATTATCACAAGCTTGAGGAGTTAATCCAATGCCGGGATATTCAGGCTGCAACTGCTGAAGAAATGCTGACTTTTTTTCATGCGGAAAAGATTCCCAATTTACCGGATGGCATCATGCAGATTGACCCACGCAGTGAGCTGCCTGTGATCTACAATCAAGCCAGGGCAAAACGTCCGCATGACTTGCCATCAGCAGACACAACTTCTGTATCTCATGAACCGGAATGCGTGATCTGCACAGGCCAATCCACCGGAATCGTAGATGTTGCGCCGATCAGGGATGGCTACACCTTCATAAATAAAAACCTGTTTCCGGTACTGTTTCCCGCTTCTCCCGAAGCGGAACTGCCAAAACACGCCAGGAAGGTTGCCGGTTTGCATTTTCTGCAATGGACGTCCACCCAACACGATCAGGATTGGCACAACATGCCTGTGGAAGATCTGGCGATAGTATTGCAGCGCATGGCCGCTTTGGAATCCTGGTGTTTGAAAGAGGGAAAACGTTTATTCCCTGCGCATAAAGGTGAGGTTTATGTTTCCATGGGGAAGAATTATGGCAGATTAGTAGGCGGTTCTCTGGCGCATGGACATCAACAAATCACTGTCAGTACGGTTGAACCGGGCCGAATACGCCAGCACAGGCGCTTTTATGATCTTCATAAGCGGCGATTCAATGAATATCTCTTTCAACAAAATCCAGCAGAATTTACTCTTCGTCACTACGCAGAAGCACGGTTAATAGTGCCATATTTCATGCCAAGGCCGTATACCATGATGCTGGTTCCAAAAGATCATCATAAAATCTATCTGCATGAATTAAGTGAGCAGGCATTGTTGGATATTGCTCGGGGATGGCAGGATGCCATCCGCCTGATGCGCTGGGTCATGCCCCGAATAAATCGAGAAATTGCATATAACGTGATAACCCACAATGGCCCTGAGAGTGGTTTATATTTTGAGTTTTTACCTTACACCCAAGAAAACGGTTGTTTTGAACACATGGGGCTCATCATTTGTCAAAGCAGCCCGCAAAAAAGTATAGAAATCCTTAAAGAAGGGTTGGAATTATTATAAATGAATTGGAAAACATTATTCGGAATTGATTATCCAAATGGAGAATTTGATGTATTAACAATTGGAGAGGCGGTTGTCGATCTAATATCACTCGAAGAAACAGAGGATTTGTTTTTTGCCAGGCAATTTGAACGTTTTCAGGGTGGTTCACCGACCAATATCGCTATGAATATCTCCAAATTAGCAGGCAAGGCAGCTATCGTTAGTTTTATTGGAAATGATGGATTTGGCCGATTTTTACGGGAATCATTACGAGAAGGTGGTGTGGATGATCGTTTCTTGTTTGTTGACAACGAGAAACCCACATCGGTAAATATTATATCCCGGACTCCCAATACAGCTGATTCAATTCACTTACGCTTCGCCGATTACCAATTATCGCCAGATATGATTACAGAAGAAGTTATTAATTCAGCAAAGGTTATTCACGCTTCCGCTTTTGCACTATCCGTTGAACCTGCTCGATCCGCAATAGAAAAGGCTTTTTCATTAGCAGGTCAAGCAAATAAATTAATTTCATTCGATCCAAACTATAACCCTATTGATTGGCAGGGACAAACAAATGTAAAAGAAGTAATTTTCAGAGCATTTAAGAATGTGCATATTACTAAACCATCGTTGGATGATGCAAGGAGATTGTTTGGAAATGGATTATCGCCCGCAGAATATATTCAACAGTATCATCAGCTTGGCCCACGAATTGTAATATTTACGATGGGCGAGAAAGGCATCATCCTTTCAGATAATGGAAAACAGACACTGATCCCGGCAAGGCAAATTAAAGTTGTTGATGCAACCGGTGCGGGTGATGCATTTTGGGCAGGTTTTTTGATCTCTTTGCTTGATAACCGATCTTTATTGGAAAGTGTTCTGTTTGGTCGTGAAATTGTAGAACTGGGACTATCAACTGTGGGGCCGGTCCAGGAGCATTTTAATCGAAAAAACATCTATCAAAATGTTAAAGAAGAGTTGAAACAATTTTGAATAAATTCTCCGATCTTTTCCTATCCTGTCCTGATAATACTGCTTTGCCTTGACGCTTGCCAGTGCTTCGCCGTTAAGCTATAATTCAGGTTTGAAATTGAAAAGAAAAGGCTATTAAAACAATGATAGATGTAAATGAACTTCGCAAAGGTATTACCTTCGAACTGGATAACAGCTTATTCAAGGTGTTAGAATACGCCCATAATAAACCTGGACGCGGTAGTGCAACAATTCGCATTAAAGCGCGCAATTTATTAACTGGCTCAACGATTGAAAAAACTTTTATTTCAGGTGATCGTGTTCAAGATGTGCGTTTGGATTATCAAAATGCGCAATTCCTCTACGCAGATGAAAATTTCTATTATTTTATGAATCTGCAGACTTATGATCAACCAGCTCTGGATAAGAAAACCATTGGTGATATGGCAGGCTTCCTTAAGGAAGGTGTTGAAGCCAAGATTACTTTCTACCAGGATCGCCCCATTGATATTGAACTACCCACCTCCGTTGATTTGTTAATTACCCGCGCCGAGATTTCTGTGAAGGGTGATACGGCAACGGGTGTGACCAAGAAAGTAACCGTTGAAACCGGTCTGGAAGTCAATTGTCCGAACTTCGTAAATGAAGGGGACACCATTCGGGTGGACACTCGTACTGGAGATTACATTACCCGCGTCTAAGCATAGATTTTTCACGAGTGCTTCATTTTTGAGGCACTCGTACCCCCCCCATCGGAATAATCATGAAAACACCTGCCGGTACCGAATGTGTATTTTTCTATGGCAATTATTTTCGGGGAAAATCAGAAGAAGAATGCCGCTTGCTCGGCCCAAATACTGCTACCTCAAAATGGACAAAAGACCTGTGTTTTTCCTGTCCGGTACCCCGCATAAAACTCGCCAATTCATGTAAAACGATGGTACTGCATGCCTCCATTCAAAAAAAAATGTTTGGTTTGAAAAGAGTTGTAAAAGTAACTGCCGAATGTACCAAGTCCCACAAAGCTGTGGCAGTCCCTGAAATCGGTTGTGGTGAATGCCATCCGATTCAAAATATCTTCAATCAGATTTCCGAATGAAAAATAAAATAGCCATCCTCATTGATTTGGATGATACCTTGCTTGGAAATGATATGGATCATTTTCTGCCAGGCTATCTGCATGCGCTCTCTCAATCCATCCCTGTCGTTCCTGAAAATATCTTGATCAAGGAGTTAATGACAGGAACAAAAAAAATGATCACCAAAACCACAGCGGAACACACCCTAGCCGAGGTTTTTAATAGTCATTTTTATTCAGGCATCGGGATAAATAAAACTGAGTTAGAAAATCAAATTACCTGTTTTTGCGAACATGAATTCCCAAAATTACAATACCTTACTACCCACAATCCTGAAGCCGCTTTGCTTATTGATCAACTTCATCATGCGGGTCTTCCCATTGTTGTTGCCACCAATCCACTCTTCCCAAGCGCAGCGCAATTTCACCGCCTGGCCTGGGCTGGCTTTCCCAATCCAAATGGTTTATTCCAGGATGTCACCAGCTTCGAAAATTATCACTTCTGCAAACCTAATCCTGAATATTATGCTGAAATCCTGTTCAAACATGGATATCAAAACATGCCAGTTGTGATGATTGGCAATAGTTTTTCGGATGATATTCTGCCGGCAGAAAAACTTGGCCTAAGCACATATTGGATCACTGAAAAAGATAATAAACATCCTGAACAAGGGATGCTAAGTGCAGCTGGTCCATTATCAGGTGTTCTTCCCTGGCTAATGGAAATCGAAGATAAAATTACCCCAATTGTTTGGGGTGCGACGCTGGATCAAGCAATTACAACTTTAAAAGTTACCCCGGCTGTCTTTGATAGCTTTGGCATGCAATTCTCCCCTTCCCGCCTCAACCAGAAACAATCCACCGTCGAGTGGAATATAACTGAAATATTACAGCATTTATTGGATGCCGATACACATCTCAATGTTGCCAGAGTCAGGAAATTTTACAATGATGTCAAACCGTTTATTGCCAGCTTGGATCTTGATATTTTAACTAATAACCGCAGTGAACCGATCAAAGAATATCAGTTTGTTTTATCGCAATTTTTTTCAATACGAGCTGAATTGATCCAAATGATTACGTCTGCAACTCCGCAGATTACATCAAAACAGGCTGTACACACCATTTTTGGCCCCACAACCTTTGGTGAGATTATTGAATTTATTGCCATCCATGATCGAAACCATATTCAACAAAGCCATAATGTATTATTAAAATAATAATCCCATCACTTTTGCTTGTTTGGATGAGTGTAAGAGATTTCTTAATATCAACCACAATTACTTGTAATTGCTGGTTATGTCAATCATAGATTGGTATAATTTCAAAGATTATAGTTATCGAATTGTTAAAATTTCCTGGGAGGATGCGTTGAATTCAAGGAACCAATCCTACATTTTATATGCCATCATCATCATCGTGATCATCGCGCTGGCTTTTGGCGGTTATACGCGTAACGGTGAAGATAAGGTTATTTCCATTAATCAGTTGGCTTCAGATATCCAAGCGGGTACTGTTTCCAAAATTACCATAGAAAATGATAATGATTTAACCATTATTTATAAAGAAGAAGGTCTTGAACGCCAAGCGATAAAAGAAACAAGCACCTCGTTGGTTGATCAATTAACCAAGCTGGGTGTCACACCTGAACAGCTGTCTGGTAAAAGTATCGATATTCGAGTAAAGCCACCAAGTGTTTGGGTGAATGTACTCAATACCTTTTTAGTAATCCTTCCATTTGCTTTTATGGCTGTGCTCTTCTTTATCTTTTTCCGTCAAGCGCAAGGCAACAATAATGCTGCCATGTCATTTGGAAAATCGCGAGCTCGTATGTTCTCTGGCGACCAACCTACGGTCACCTTTGCAGATGTAGCTGGTGTGGAAGAATCCAAAGATGAATTAATGGAGATCGTCGAATTTTTACGAGAGCCGCAGAAATTTATCGCTTTGGGTGCCAGAATTCCTAAAGGCGTTTTGTTGGTTGGCCCTCCAGGAACCGGTAAGACATTACTTGCCAAAGCGGTCTCCGGTGAAGCCGGCGTACCTTTCTTTTCGATCTCTGGTTCAGAATTTGTGGAAATGTTTGTCGGCGTTGGTGCCAGCCGTGTACGTGATCTTTTTGATCAAGCCAAGCGGCAGTCTCCTTGTATCGTTTTCGTAGATGAAATTGATGCTGTTGGACGCCAGCGCGGCGCAGGTCTCGGCGGAAGCCATGATGAGCGTGAACAAACCTTAAACCAGATGCTGGTTGAAATGGATGGTTTTGATACGGATACCAATATCATTATCATTGCAGCAACCAACAGACCGGATATTCTGGATCCGGCACTTGCTTCGCCCAGGTCGCTTTGATCGTCGTGTTGTATTGGACCGCCCTGATGTAAAAGGCCGTGAGGCAATTCTCAAGGTTCACGTCAAAGGCAAACCCATTAGCGCTGAAGTCAATTTAGCCATCATTGCACGTGGTACACCTGGTTTTGTGGGTGCTGATATTGAAAACCTGGTTAATGAAGCCGCAATTTTAGCTGCGAGACGGAACAAGAAAACCATTGACCAATCCGAATTTGAAGAATCTATTGAGCGCGTTATTGCCGGCCCTGAAAGAAAGAGCCGCATAATCAGTGAAGAAGAAAAGAAAATCGTGGCTTATCATGAAGCGGGTCATGCAATTGTCATGAATGCAATTCCCCATGCCAATCCAGTTCATAAAGTATCCATCATTGCACGTGGTATGGCCGCTGGCTATACGCTTTCCCTTCCGGATTATGATCGCACGATGATGTCGCGTAAGAAATTAAAAGCCGAAATTGTAGGTTTGCTCGGTGGCCGTGTCGCCGAAGAACTGATTTTTGATGACATCACTGCAGGTGCTTCCAATGACATCGAACGTGTTACCATGATCGCCAGAGAGATGGTCACCCGATTGGGTATGAGCGATGCCATGGGTCCGATGGTTTATGGGAAGAAGGAAGAACTTGTTTTCCTTGGCCGTGAAATCTCCGAGCAACGGGATTATTCAGAAGACCATTGCCAATCGCATTGATCAGGAAGTAAAACTCCTGGTTGATGAAGCCTACAAACAAACCAGAGAAATCCTCACGACATATCGTGGAAAACTTGAAGAAGTAGCTCAAAAACTGCTTGAGGTTGAAACCATTAATCGTGAAGACTTCGAAGCAATCTTCCCCCCACCGTTCCCGAAATCAAGTGGGACACCGCAGATTTTAGCCGAAGCCTGATACAGAAAAGTCCGAGAAAACTAATTTTCTCGGACTTTTTTTTAATTATTCTTTTGGAGGAATCCAATTCTTTTCCTTATCCAGCATCGATAAGACCGTTGAGAGTTCCAGCTCATTTGCGTCGAACCAATGGATATTTGGGTCGCTCTCTTTAAACCAATTCGCCTGTCGACGAACATATTGCCGCGTATAGCGTCTCATCAACAATTTTGCTTCCTCCAGGGGAAGCTCGCCGTTTATATGTGCACAAACTTCACGATAGCCGATGGCAGACATGGCAGGCAAATTTCGATCATATCCCTGATCCAGCAGCGTTTGAACTTCTGCAACCAGGCCGTCAGCAAACATTAGTTCTATCCGTTGATCTATGCGTTCATAAAGCGTCTTTCGATCCCGTTTGATTCCGATTTGAAAAATCGTATAAGGGACATGCTTAAGTTGGCGTAAATCCGAAAAAGGCTTCCCTGTACGGAGTATAACTTCCAGTGCGCGCACCACTCTGCGTGTATTTTGATACTCGACATAATCAAGCGTTTGAGGATCCATCCTAACCAGAATCTTATACATAGCCTCTTTGCCTTTCTCAATGGCAATTTGCTCCAGTATTTCTCTCAGTGGATCATCTGGTTCCTGTTCAGGCAAATCCCAGCCTTCCACTATGGCTTTTATGTATTGTCCTGTACCGCCTACCAGCATGGGAACTTTTCCACGTTGGTGAATGTCCTCCAGGGTCTGTTTGATTGCAACCTGATATAATGCCAAACTCCAATTTTTATTCGGGTTGGAAACATCAACCAAGTGATGCCTTACCCTGTTCATTTCCGCCTGGGAAGGTTTCGCGGTACCGATATCCATGCCTTTATAAAACAAGCGTGAATCTGCGGAGATGATTTCACCATCCAGCGCTTCTGCCAGTTGTAAGGAAAATTCTGTTTTTCCGACACCCGTTGGGCCAAGGAGAACAATCAAAGGTTTAATAATTTGCTTCAGTGACATTTTTTATCCATTCTATCGTGGGCGTATTTTTATTCGGTTGTAGTAAGATGGCGATTATATCAATCCGCATATTCATATCGAGTGATTTTTCCTGCACATAGCTCTCAGCACATTCGATCATTCTTTCTATTTTTTGCGGTGTAATGGCAACTTCCGGATCACCAAACTTCTTGTTCGTCCTGGTTTTCACCTCAAAGAAGACGAGAACCTCATCATCCAGGCCGATTAAATCAATTTCGCCGACCTCTGTACGATAATTTTTTTCAAGAATTTCCACACTCTGCGCCACCAAATATTGGGCGGTGAGCGTTTCTCCTCTTTTTCCAATCTGTTGATTCCACATCGAATTCACGACAAACCATCCAGCTTGATTCCATGATTTCTACCTAGCATAACCGTTGATTCTCTATTTTGCAAGGCGCTGTTTTCATGCTACACTAGACGAACCAAAGATTTTATACCACTCAGGGAAGGCAAATTGTATGGCATCTGCAGAAATCATCGCAATCGGCACTGAATTATTATTAGGGATGACCCAGGACACAAACACCTGTTTTCTGGCTAATCAATTAAGAGCCATAGGTGTGGATTTATACCGCACCACTGTCATTGGGGACAATGAAGAACGCATTACCCAATTAGTAAAAGAAGCCCTTGCCAGAGCCGATATTGTGATTACCACAGGCGGATTAGGACCAACTGTGGATGATCCAACGCGCAGCGCAATTGCCAACGTCTATGGTGAATCCTTGGATTTTCATCCCGACTTATGGGATTTGATCGTAGAGCGATTTAAAAACTATGGGCGGATGGCTACGGAGAACAATAAACGTCAGGCTTACTTGCCCCATAATGCAGAAGTTATTTTGAATCCGGTGGGTACGGCTCCCGCATTTTTCATCCTACAAAATAATCATTTGTTGGTTAGTCTGCCAGGTGTTCCAAAAGAAATGGAATATCTCTTTAAGAACAGTGTCAGCCAGCTCATTCTTGATACCTTCCCGGAACATGCTTCAATCGTCACAAAAATTGTGCACTTGATTGGTATTGGTGAATCCTATGTTGATCAACTGATTGGTGATCTCGAAGTGCTCCACAACCCCACTGTCGGTCTCTCCGCGAAAGCAGGCCAAATTGATATTCGCATTACAGCCAAGGCTTTTACCATAGCAGAGGCAAACGAACTAATTAAACCCATGATTACTACGCTTTATGAAAAACTTGGAACCTACATTTTCGGTGAAGATGAAGTGACACTTTTACAGGTCATCGAAGAATTGGTTAACAAGAATGAAAATCAATTATCGTTATATTTTTATAACCATACCTCCCAAGATTTAAGCACACTATCGCCGTGGATCAAGGTTCATGCGATGGAAGAAAATCTGCAAAGCGAAAAGGATCTTGAGCGTCATTTAACCCAGGAAGAAAAGTTCGTCCATCCAGAAAAAATAGTTTTTGCGATTTTCGAGAAACCAGATAAAATGGAATTACACATCATCAACACATCCTCTCCTGAAACACCCCATATCATCCGTACTCATTTGGGACCAAGAGAGGATTTTCCTCAATGGTTACAACAAAATGAATTAGGTTATTTATTCTCCCTTTGAAAAACATACTTATCAGGTAAAAAGGAAATGATATGAAAGCCGATACGATTTTGCACAATGCATGCATCCTGACTATGGACCCCACATACCAGATCTTTTTTCCAGGAGCAATTGCCATAAAGAACGATGAAATTCTTATGGTAGGTGAAGAAAAAACGATCTTATCCACCTATACTGCTGATTTTGTCCTTGACTGCAAACAAAAAGTGGTCATGCCCGGTTTCGTGAATGCACACACGCATGTTCCAATGACCCTCCTGCGCGGACTGGCCGATGATTTACGTCTGGATGTCTGGCTTTTGGGTTATATGATGCCCGTGGAACGGGAATTTGTCACTCCAGAATTTGTCCAATTGGGTACCCTTTTGGCCTGCGCAGAAATGATCAAAAGCGGAATTACCACTTTTGCTGACATGTATTACTTTGAAGATGATGTCGCTGAAGCAACCGTACAAGCCGGCATGCGCGCTGTTTGCGGTGAATCCGTCTTAAAATTCCCGACTCCCGATTCAGCATCCTTCGAAGAAGGATTGGCCTATGCCAGACGTTTCATTGAAAAATGGAAGGATCACCCTCTGATTACACCTGCCATTGCTCCACACGCTCCCTATACCTGTACAGATGAACTATTGCAGGCTTGCGCCGCACTGGCGTTGGAATTTGATGTACCACTGCATACTCATATTGCCGAAACAGCCTTCGAAGTAGAAAATATGCGTAATGATAGAGGGATGCCCGTTGTTCCATATGTAAAAAAACAATCTCTTCTCGATACCAAGTTAATAGCAGCCCATTGTGTCCACATTGATGAAGGGGAAATTCGCAGTCTGAAAAATGCAAAAGTGGGTGTTGCGCACAATCCATCCTCCAATATGAAACTGGCTTCGGGCATCGCGCCGGTTCAACGAATGGTTGAACTGGGTGTAAATGTAGGCATTGGTACCGATGGACCTGCTTCCAATAATGACCTGGATATGTTTGAAGAAATTCGTCTGGCTTCCTTCCTGGCTAAAGTCAGTAGTGGAGATCCTACTTCGCTTCCCGCCAGGGATATTCTTTCGCTGGCAACCATCATTGGGGCAAAAGCAGTCTATTTGGATGCAAAAATTGGCTCCTTGGAAATCGGCAAGAAAGCGGATTTAATTATTGTGGATGTTTCTTCCCTGCATAATTCTCCCCGTTTCCGAAGAGACCCGGACTCGGTATACGCACAAATCGTTTACGCTGCAAAATCTACCGATGTCAGTGACGTGATGATTAATGGGAAATGGGTATACCAGGAACATCGTCTGCTCACGCTGGATGAGCAAGAGCTTCTTAAAGAAGCCAATCTGCTGGCAGAAAAAATTGATGCCTTCTTGATCGAAAGGGAGCAATCCGTGCTATCCAAATTAATCGCTATCGGCGGTGCCTCTGAGGTTGAATCCTTTGAAGTGCAAACCAAAGTGCGTATTGAGAATCCCGCAAAGGTGGTGGCCGCTTTAAATGACCCGCAAATTGAAATACTTCGCAAACGCCATTATCGCGAATATGACACTTATTTTTCCTTCGAAGATCCATCTCAGGGAAAATTAAGGTACCGTGAAGATCACTTTATCGGAGATAAAGGGGAATTTACACAAGTTCGTTCCCGACTGACCCACATTGGCGTGTCCAGGGAATATCAATTTGAACAAAAAGCCCTCCTCTCGCGCAGCCGGTATCTTGCACCTGCTACACAATCGCTGCGCTTCTATCGGGAATATTTTACGCCTTGCAGTGAAATTGAAATTGAAAAGGAACGTCTGCGTTTCCTGGTTCAATTTCAGGATACTGAATTTTTCGTAAACATCGACACGATTGAAAAACCCGATCTGGGTTATTATCTGGAGATTAAAAGCCGAACCTGGTCGCGCAAAGATGCAGAGATAAAATCCCATCTTATTCCTACCTTGTTATCCATGCTGGGCGCTTCCATCGAACAAATTATTACCGATGATTATATTGAGATGATTGAGAAAAGGGCCTGATTAATTTAATGAAAACCCCTGCAACGCGTAAGCTGACGAAAGTTTTATTTCTAACTGCCGAATCCAGCCCCTATATCAAAGTCGGTGGATTGGGAGATGTGTCCGGTTCATTACCCCCATTGCTTGCCAAAATGTACCCGGATCTGATTGATATCCGCATGGTAATGCCGTATCATGCTACCCTGAAACTGGATCCGGAATCTGCCAGAGAACTTTGCGCGTTCGAGGTAAATTTTCCGGCTCTAAGTGAGACAATTACAGCCTGGCAGGATCTTTCTGCTTCATTTCCTGTTTATTTTCTTCAATCCGATACACTATCAAAAACACCGCCATATACAGAGGATTGGATTTTCGATCTTTCAAAATACACCCTATTTTCTCTAGCAATTCATAAATTTGCAGATACGCTTCAATGGATCCCGGATATTTATCATGCCAATGACTGGCATACGGCGTTGGCCATTTACCAAACTGGAACCCGGGCATTCAAACAACAAACCATAAAACCATTCAAGACCATGCTCTCCGTTCATAATCTCCCCTATATGGGGCTGGCAAATCGAAAAGTGCTGGCTCAATTTGGGATACGCCCCTCTCAGAATCAATCCCTGCCGGTTTGGGCACGGGACATTCCCCTTCCGATGGGTATGAGCAGAAGTGATTTGATCAGTACAGTATCCAATGGCTACGCGCAAGAAATCATGACGCCTGAGTTCGGTTGCGGCTTGGATGGTTTTTTAAAAAGCAAATCAGCGCAGGTGCGCGGTATTCTCAATGGCATTGACCCGCAGGAATGGAACCCTGACACAGATCCTCATCTTGTGGCTCATTTCAATTCATCAACTCTTGAGAATAGATTGGAAAATAAAAAAGCGCTGTTCAGAAAATACTTTCCCAATAGCAATCCCTCCCTACCCCTTTTAATCTGGATCGGGAGATTGCAGGGGCAAAAAGGTGCGGATGTCTTTTTGGATTCTTTACGAACGTTAATCAATAGTGAATGGCGCTGTATAATTTTAGGGACCGGCGATCTTGCTTTAGAGGAGGCAGTAAAAACCTTATCTGAACAATATCCTGAAAAAATAAACGGCATCTTGAAGTTTGATAATGCCTTCTCACACCAATTGTATGCTGGCGGAGACATGATAATCATGCCTTCCCGATATGAACCCTGTGGTTTGTCACAGATGTTCGCCATGCGCTACGGCTGCCTGCCGATTGCCACAGCCACAGGCGGGTTGAAAGATACCATTTCTGACCCTGCTGCGAATCCTGACCCGGATGGCTTCTTATTCGAAGGACCTACGATTCAGGCCTGTTCAGAATCCATCCAACAAGCGTTACAGCTCTTCTCCCTTGATCCTCAAACTTGGCGAAAAATGCAGCTTAACGCCATGCAAAAAGATTTTTCCTGGGAACGTTCCGCGGAACAATATAAAGATGTCTATTTAAATTTATTGGAGAATCGCTGATGAAAACTCGTGCAGTTATCCTGGCTGGCGGTGAGGGAACTCGTCTGGGCGTTCTGACGGCTAAACGTACAAAACCCGCTGTCGCCTTTGCCGGCAAATATCGCATTATTGACTTTGCCCTATCGAATTGTGTAAACTCAAATTTGTTTGATATTATGCTTATCGCACAATACCGCCCCCACTCCTTGATCGAACATATTGGTGCAGGCGGTCCCTGGGACCTGAACCGGGATTTCACGGGTGGCGTACGCATTTATACCCCTTATAAGGCGCCCACTTCCGGCTGGTTTAACGGTACTGCAGATGCGGTGCAGCAAAATTTTGGATTTATCAAACATAATAATCCCGATACGATTCTGATTTTATCCGGTGACCATATCTATACCATGGATTATGCCGCCATGCTGCGTTTCCACCAGGAAAAAAACGCCGACGTCACAATCGCAACCATCCAGGTCCCCCGTGAAGATGCTTCCCGGTTTGGCATTATGGAGATGGATGAAAATAATCGGGTAATCTCCTTCGTGGAAAAGCCGCAAATTCCTCCGGGTAATATGGCCAATATGGGCGTATATATTTTTAATACCCCCATTTTGGATGATGCGCTCTGGGAGGATCATCAGGATACCCGATCCACCCATGATTTTGGAAAAGATATCATCCCCAAACTGATCGCCTCAGACCATACTGTATATGCGTATCCCTACGATGGGTATTGGGTTGACATCGGAACCATCAATTCATATTGGCAGGCGCATATGGATCTGTTGGAACATCCACCGGCGCTAGATCTTTATAATCGCTCCTGGATTATCCATACCAGAACCGAGGAACGTCCACCGGCTTTTATTGATGCCAATGCAGAGATTGCCAATAGTCTGATCAGCGATGGCTGCATTATTGAGGAAGGAGCCAAGGTTATTCACTCCATTCTGTCCCCCGGAGTTCGTATTAAAAGCAATGCTGTTGTACGCGATGCCATTATTCTTACGGATAGCGTTATCAATCCCGGAGCGATCGTTGAACGAGCCATCCTGGATAAAAAAGTTATCGTTTCTAGTAAAACCAGGGTTGGAAGTATGATAAAAAATAAATTACTAATTAGTATGATTGGAAAGGGATCGGTAATCCCCGATGGGGTTACTATCGAAGCGGGTGCCATGGTTGGAACGGATGTAAATCCTTTTGATTTTCCGACCAATATTGTAAAAGCAGGCGAATATCTGGAAACGAAGAGGCTGCCCAATGAACTCTAATCGATCCAGCGGAATTTTATGTCATGTAACGAGTTTGCCTTCTTTGGACGGCATTGGCAATCTCGGTGAGTCTTCCAGAGAATGGCTTGATTTTCTTTCAACTACCGGCTGCAATTATTGGCAAATTCTCCCTCTGGGTCCAACAGGATTTGGGGATTCCCCCTACCAAGTCTTCTCCGCTTTCGCGGGAAACCCCATGTTGATTTCGCTTTCCGACTTTGTAAAAGAAGGTTACTTTGAGGAAGCCGAACTGGTACCTCCATATATGGTGGAGGATGAAGAAGTTCATTTTCTTGAAGTCAGTCAATGGAAAGAACAGAAACTTCGTCAGTTGTATAAACGTTACAAATCAAAAATTGATCCGGATCTTACAGAAGAAATTTCTGCTTTTACTTCCGCGAATAATTTCTGGCTTCGAGATTACAGTCTATTCATGGCCATTAAAAATCAGTTCAATCGTCACCCATGGCATATGTGGCCGGCAGAATATCGATTCAGAGATGAAGCAGCCTTGCAACGGGCCAGAATCGAGATGTCGGATGAGATTGCTTACCAGGAATTTTTACAATACATTTTCCATACCCAGTGTATTGAAATGCGCCGCTATGCCAAATCAAAAAACATTCAGCTGATCGGTGACATTCCGCTCTATGTGGCCTTCGACAGCGCCGATGTCTGGGGTCAACCGGATCTCTTTCAATTGAATCAAGACCGAATCCCGGCCTTTGTTGCCGGCGTTCCACCAGATTATTTTTCTACAACCGGACAGCGTTGGGGAAATCCCGTTTACCGCTGGGATGTTTTGGAAGCCAGCCATTTCGATTGGTGGGTTAAACGCATTCGCCATACCGTTAATTACGTGGATTTAATTCGGCTGGATCATTTCCGTGGTTTGGCAGCTTACTACAGCATTCCCTCAATTTATCCCACTGCAGAAAACGGTGTCTGGATTCCAGCGCCCGGGCAGGAACTATTACAGGCCATTCAGGATCAACTCCACGTTCTGCCTTTTATAGCCGAAGATTTGGGCGTTATCACCCCGGATGTAACCGCCTTGAGGGATAATTTCAATCTCCCCGGCATGCGAATTTTCCAATTTGGCTTTGGCGTGATGGAAGAGAGTATTCACAAACCCAGTTCCTACATCGAAAATTGTGTGGCTTATACCGGTACCCATGACAATGAAACCACTCTGGGCTGGTTCAAATTACAGAACGCGGATGTTCAACGTGAAGTGCTTGAATACCTAAACCAGCAATCCACCCATAATCTTGTATTAAATTGTATTGAGCGGCTCTGGTCTTCCAGGGCATATCTCACTCTGGCACCAATTCAAGATTTTCTGCAATTAGGGAATGAAGCCAGAATGAACCTGCCCGGCACAGTGGGTGGAAACTGGAAATGGAAATTAAGAGACTGGCAGCAAATTGAGCCATTAGTCCAGGTCATAGCTCAACTTAATCAAACCCATCAAAGGGGAAATCAACTGTAACGAATTTCTCATTCCCTGGTTCCTTGAGCCCCAATTGAAGCGATCAAGATTCCGGCCAATATCACGATTCCGCCGATACCTTCGAGCCAGTGAGGAGTTTCACCCAATACCAGATAACCCAACAGGGTGGCTCCCACAGGCTCGCCAAGGGTGGCAATGCCAATAACAACGGCTGGTAGATATTTCAGCGCCCAATTGAAGGTGGAATGGCCCATTAATTGAGGGAAAACAGCCATTGCTGCAAATAACAGGTATGTTTGCGGCCGGTATCCGATCATAGGATACCCCAGGATGCCGATCAAAATCAGCAGCAAAATCGCGGCAAAACCATAAACCAAAAAAGTATAACTTACTAAAGAGATGGTTTGACGTAAAGAGCGGCCAATTAATAAATAGCCTGCTACAAAGACAGCCCCCATCAAAGCCAGAAATTGACCCCACAGGGCTCTGCTGCTGCTCAAAGACTGAAAATCCATGCCAGCAGTGTTGAAGATGCTTTGCGCCCCTCCAACAATCATCCCCCCTGTCATCGCAATCCCCAGGCCCCATCGAACGGGAACCGGAATCTTTTCTTTAAGGATTAAGGGCGTAAGAATAGCAACCCATAATGGAGAGGTTGTTACAATCACCACAGAACTGGATATTGTCGTGTATTCAAGGGAGGTAATCCAGCTTCCAAAGTGGATCGCCAGGAATAGTCCGGAGAGAAGAATTAATACCCAGGTTTTTTTACTTAAATTTGAATTTCCCTTTTTGTCCTAAACCAGGCAGGGAAAGCCAGAATAATGGTCGCCAAAGACAAACGATAAGCTGCGATCACCAGCGATGGTGCCTCTCCCTGGGCAAGACGGATGAAAATTGCCGATGCCGAGACCGCTAAAATGGCGCCGCCAAGGGCCAGATATGGGGACAGAAATGGTTTGGGTGTTTTGTCTTCTTCAAGCTGCATGGTTGGCGATTTATCCTTTATTTATTGTTTGCCCAATATCTGAGTTGGCTGCATTATATCAAAACGCAGCGCCGGCGGAAAGGAAGCCATCGAATAAATCTTTTTAGCTCTTGCTTCCAAACCGAATCTAAAGTATAAAGATGCCATATGGGAAACAAAAAACACTGACGAAAACAAGCATCCGGATTATTAATCCGGAGAGATTACTTGGTGGAGGAAATCATGACGCATGTAATAACCAGTTTATGTATACGCGATGGCGGTTGTGTAACCGTTTGCCCAGTCGAATGCATTGTACCGGGGCATCCTCAGAGTGAATGGCCGTTGTTTTATATTGATCCGGAAACCTGTATTGATTGCGGCGCCTGTATCCCGGAATGTCCGGTCGGCGCTATTTTTCCCCTGGCTGAAGTGCCGGACGACTTTGTAGCCGAGGGTCACGAACGGCTGGTCAAAGCGGAAGGTACACCTGGCTATACGGAAACTTTTGAAGGTATTGATGTGGATAATAATGCTATTGTTTTAAAAGCCACCCGTGTCTTGGACCCTGGGGAAAACGTTGATTTCACTGAAGATATCGAACTCAATGCCAGGTATTTCAGCGACGGTCCCGGCTACGAATCCATGTACGAATAAAGACAGTCCATCCGGTTGGAACGAAAAATCTTTTTGAAATAGAACGCCATGATGTGAAATTTACTCATCATGGCGTTTTTTCGTTTGCAGTGCTGTCGAAATACCCAACATACAGAATTGCAAAAATGCTTTTTTTCGATGAAACCTATCAGAAAATAAATTGCCCTGGCGTCCATTCCCTGGAACAATGCATTATCATTTATTCCGTGAAAGGAATTCAGGGCAAATATTAGTTTATTTCTCAGCAGTCTATCAAAACGAATGGAGTTGTTTTGACCTTTCCTCTACAGTAGTTGCTCAGCCGCATATAAAGCAGCCCCAATCACACCGGCCTGATTAAAGAAATGAGCCGGAACTATTTTGCCTGCAACATGTAAATATTCTTCAAATTCAGCAATATCCTTGCTGATTCCGCCGCCCAGGATGAACAAATCCGGATAAATTAATCTTTCATAAGCATCCAAACACATTTGAAGTCGTTCCGCCCAATCTTTATAGGAGATGTTCTCTTTGGTCTTAATCCCGGCACTGGCAAATTTTTCAGCTTCCATGCCCTTGACTTCCATGTGTCCGAACTCGGTATTATTCAACAAATTTCCGTTGACGAAAACTGCAGATCCAATCCCGGTTCCCAAAGTAAGCAGTAAAACCACACCTTTTTGTTGGTAATCCTTGCCTGCTCCGAAGCGCATCTCAGCAACGCCAGCCGCATCCGCATCATTGATCGCAGCACTTGGGCAGCCGCTCAAATCCTGCAAATACGCTTCCAGATTTACACCTTTCCAACGGCTATCTACATTGGCAGTTGTATGAATTTTCTTAAATTGGATCACGCCCGGGAATGTACAGCCAATCTTGCCTTTCTGCCAATGAAAATGCTCCATTGCGGTCAATATGGCCTCCCGCACTTCATCAGGACCCGGCATCTCAGGCAATTTTACGCTAAGCACAGGTTCGGCAATTTCCGCAGTGGAGACGTTGATGGGCGCAACTTTAATGCTAGAGCCGCCAATATCAATACCAAGAAGTAGATTTGAGTTCATAAAAAATCCTTTAATTGCATAAATTCTCTAAATGTTGTTCAAATGTCTCTGAAAAATTGTGCCATCCACTGTGATCGCATTTTGCCATGAAGAAAACATAATCTGTTTTATCCGGATCGGCAACAGCTGCCAAGGCATCTGAACTTGGGCTGCAAATGGGAGCAGGAGGTAATCCCTCAACCTGATAGGTATTATACAACGAAATAAAATTCAGGTCCGCATATGTTAAGGGTACTTTCCACCATGGACCGCCTGCATATTCCTGCCCAATTCCATATTGGATGGTTGGGTCACTTTCCATTTTCATCCCTATTTCGATCCGATTATAAAAAACGGAGGCAATTTTTTGCATTTCATCATGTTTGACCGCTTCCCGTTCGATCATGGAGGCCATGATGATCCCCTGATAGAGGGAAAGGCCGTTTTTCTCAATATTCTTTTTTATATCCGCTGATAGATTCTTCTCAAACTGTTCATAGAGGACATTCAGCAACTCATCCGCCGTAATATCCCGGGACACCCGGTATCGCCCTGGATATAATAACCCTTCCATGGAGGGAACTTGCATATCAAAAGGGCTCCCGAGAGTTCTGGGCTGCTTTGCCACAGCAAGAAATTCTCCAGGCGTGATATTTACACCGGTTGTGGGCAGTGCATCGGCCACTTCCTCCAAACGCCAGCCGGCTAAAATATTGATGATAGCGTCCGTTGGTGTGGCATCCTGTAATAAATTGGCAAGCACAATATCAGAGATTTTTTGGGGCACCTGATATTCCCCTGCTTGAACCGATTGATCCAATCCTTTATATTGCAGGTAATCGAGAAACGCTTTCTGATTCCCGATATACCCCAACTGTTCTAATCGATTCGCGACTGAATTCAAGGACTCCCCATAAGAAATTGTAAAAATCGTATTGCTGGCAGGGATGTCCCGTTCTGCCAAGAGGGATTTTTTCTCAAAAAACAAACGCATGGATAATTTGAGCCGCTGGCTGTCAGATAAAAAGTCATCTGCGGACCCAAAGTTTTTTTCAACATTTTGCAGCATAAAAAATATTGAAAGGATGAAACAGGCGGAGATAAAACAGATCAGGGTAAAGAGTAAAATCCCTTTCGCCAAAGGATTATTCATAGTGTGTCCCTCTGCTTTTCGATTGCAGCTTCCCTGGCTTTGGAATCCAGATATCCCTGCAAAATAATGGTGGCAGCAATGGCATCAAAATGGCCCTGCCGGTTTTTTGTTTAATCCCCATGGCTCTGCGGCTCTCCTGAGCAGCATTGGTACTGAAATCTTCATTCCATAAATAAACAGGGACATCAGAAATCATATGAATAGCTTCTTCAAGACGGGCAGATTTTCTGCCTTGAAATGTCACCTCGCCTTCATCGGTCAAGGTTTGCCCGATGACAATGCCAACGACGTTTATTTCCGATACGATTTCTACGATTCTTCTAGCATTTTCAGTTCGGGAAATATGATTGAGTACCTGATGTGGATTGGCAATTGTACCGGTCTCATCACTGATGGCAATGCCAATGCGTTTGTCTCCTGGATCAACGCCCATAAAACGGTTACTCGTTAACATTTACCTCAATTCGGCTTTCCAAAAACGGTACTCGTTTCCACCAACCTGGAAAAACACGATAGCGTGCCTGATCCGGTTGCACACCTTGACTGGCAAGAATGGCGCCGATTTCTTCAGTACCCTTCCCAACCAGGTTTTGACGTATTTCATTTATATTCACTTTCTGTAAAGTGATTCTTTCAACCTGGTAATTCCATTCCACCGAAACATCATGGATGATAGGCTTATTAGTCGCATTAAATGTCAACTCATTATCCAATGCTTGCTCATTTTCAGTGAGTTGAATATCCAACATACTGGCAAGTACCTGCCTGAGATCTGATTCACGGATGAACCATCCTTCAAGTATGACTTTTTGGGATAAATGCAGTACTTCGGATGGTTGTCCAATTTGTGGATCATTGGACTCTTCCAAAATCTTAACGATATTCGCAGTACCGGGAATGTAGATTTCCCCAGCTGAAAAATCTGCAGAAAATGCGCTATTTGCCTCGGCTAACAATTTGGAAATTACGCGAGTGCGCAGTTTGCTTAAGTCGCTTTGGGTGGGTGATCGAGAAACTAAATTCTCGCCACCGGTAAGCGCCTGAGGATTGGATACGCTGATAAAAAGTCCCAAATCCCCTTCAACTGCGTCAATTTGATTGGCTTGAAGATTACTGTCCACGCCAGGCAAAACAGCCGCAACGGAAATGCGTATGGTTTCGTTAATGCCGGCAGGTAAAATGGCGGATTCAGAAGAGGTGAAGCGAAGCTCAGGTGCCTTTGATGAGGAAAAGAAAGTGCCTTGCGGAATGGTTAATTCATTCTCAGTCAGATTCTGGATTAATAAATCCCCTGATGCTTTGGAGACTGCCACTTCAACAGTGCCTGTACAATCAATCTGGTCATCAAGGGTTTGTTCCAGCTGATGAATTTGAATGGGCAACGTGCCAGCCAAATCGATTTCAGTAAGCTTAACTTTCGCTTTTATTGGAACATCAAGACGTTGTGTGGATTGTTCCGTGATAATGTCAATTTCAACAGATGGGATAAAAAATACCACCAAACTGATTACCGCACAAACTGCTGTCAGGAAAATGAAAATGCGCACCAGAAAAGGCAGCTCTTTACGTTTTGGACGGGTAAACTTTTTAATGGCAGACAGATGAATGATTCTGCGCTGCTCATCCTTTGTCAAAGGATTTTGTTTTGTCTGCTGCCAGCCTTTTTGCTGGGCCTCTCGTAAAGAACTGAAGACGGGTATTCCATTTCGTTGAGAGGAAACCCGAATAGCTCTCGAGGCGCTGATTACACCCACCTGGGAACCCAGACTCTTGGCAAATCGAACCAGCAAGGCCAGCTCTTTTCTGGACAGGAAAAGAGGATTATCCCCTTCCAGTTTTAAGAGTACCCGGCCGGATTTATTCCAGGTTAATTTATCCTGAATGGAATATAGATCATCGCTTTTTGTGACAGGTAGTATTGTTGTTTTCATGAGGTTCACTCGAATTATACATGATTCACCCCGATCCCACTACTTGAAAGACCGATAGCATATCTGGCATAAGCCAGGTTAGCAGAATCTGCTAAATTTCGTCTATAATAAATAGAAAAATGGTTGGACGAATCCATATGAAAAAACTATCCGTACTTCTCCTATTTTTCTTAAGCTTTGCATTGATCATTAGTGCATGTAGCTTGCCATCTTCAGCCAAAGAAACCATGCCGACACCCATTATCCTCATTGCCACGGAAGCGACAACACCGGATATAGTCGGTACTCTGGTTGCAGCCACCATGGTTGCATTTCAACAGCAATCGGCTGAGCAAACTGCCGCCGTACCAACAGCGACAATTGAACTCGCCACGGCCACACCCAGTGAGACGCCTACCATTACCGCTACACCTACCGATGTTGTATCCAGCCTTGGAACACCCACCTGGAAGGATGAATTTAACGTCTCAAAAAGCTGGTATCTGCAAGACGATGAGTACACAGTCATTGATATAGCGGATGGTTCCCTCGTGATGACATCGCTGCAAGCCGCTACCTGGACAGGTTGGTCCTTGCATTATAACCAGCTGGAAAATTTTTATCTTGAGGGAAAAATCAACTTGCCAAGCTGCAGCGCGGCGGATCGGTATGGCCTGGTCTTTCGTTCACCGGATTACATTCAGGGCTACTTTTTCGGCGTCAGCTGTAATGGTCAATACAATCTGAGTCTATATAACGGCAGTAAATTTGTCACTATCATCCCGTGGACGCCATCCGGTGCAGTCCTCACAGGAACAAATGCCAAAAATATTCTGGGTGTTAAAGCCATTGGTGACCAAATTACCCTTTCCATCAATGGAACTGAGCTTCAAACCATCACTCAGTCAGACTATAAAAAAGGAACCTTTGGCGCTTTTATTTGTGCCGTGAATACACCAGGGTTTACCTTGAAAATGGATGAAATTTCATACTGGACTTTACCCTAGGAATTGGCTCATGTTTTCCCCTCAAAATGAACTGCAACGCAGAACCCAGGCTGTCAATTTTGCCAAAGAATATCTTGAACAAAAACCGGTTTATCTGGATACGGAAACCACCGGATTGGATGGCTCAGCCGAAATTATTGAAATCTCCATCATTGATCACGCAGGTGTCGTTTTATTGGATAGTTTAATTAAACCTTTAAAACCGATCCCCGCTGAAGCCACTGCCATTCATCACATCACCAATGAGATGGTTCAAAATGCGCCTAGCTGGCCGGTGCTCTGGCCGACCATAAGAAGTCACCTCGCCGGATCGCTGATCGGCATCTACAATTCTGACTTTGATATGAAGATGATCCAGCAGACCCACCAAAAATACCAACCCTGGCGTGAAAATTTGCAGAATTTTTGTATTATGAAATTATTTGCTCAATTCATTGGTCAATGGGATCCAAACCGCAGATCCTATCGCTATTTTCGCCTGGAACAGGCCGGGCAGACCTGCAAAATCAACATCCCCAATTCACATCGTGCTCTGGATGACACAAAATTAGCCCGGGCTGTACATCTTTGTATGGCAAACTATAAACTTCCTGCAGTTCAGGGGAAAGAATAAATTTCAAGCAAAACGGAGCAAACCTTGGCCATACCGGATTCCCTCCTCCCTGCCCAGGAAGAATTGTTGTCTTTAGCGTTAACAAGCAAGGTCTATCTTTCCGGCGATGCTACCTGCGGAAAAACAACGGCAGCCCAATTGCGTTTAAAACAATGGCTGGAAAATGGCCTGCGTCCGGACCAAATTCTTATCCTCACACCCCAGCGGTCCGGGGCAAGCCCCTATGAAGAAGCTGCCATGCAGGCAGGGTTTAATCCTGCCGGATTGACCTTCATCACCATGGGCGGCCTGGCAAGAAGGATGTGTCAACTCTTTTGGCCCCTGGTTCCGGAAGCTTTCTCCTTTGCCCAACCCATCCAGCAACCAACTTTCTTGACCCTGGAAACGGCACTATATTATCTCTCAAAAATCGTCGACCCCTTATTGGATAAAGGCTACTTTGCCTCCATCACGGTGGACCGCAACCGTTTGTACAGCCAGATCCTGGATAATTTGAATAAAGGGGCCCTTTCCGGGCTTTCACTTGCCCAAATCACGGATCGCCTGATTCACGCCTGGGTTGGCGATGAAAGCCAGATCCGCGTCTATCAGGATGCACAGGTTTGTGCTGAAGCTTTTCGCACATTTTGTTATGAACATCATCTCTTGGATTATTCGTTGCAGATGGAAATCTTTTCCCACTATCTTTGGCAGCATCCGCTGTGCCGTACCTATCTGCAGGAACAATTTACTCATTTGATCTATGATAATCTGGAAGAAGACCCCAAGGTAATTCACCAGATTGTTGAAGAATGGCTGCCGTCCTTTCAAGCCTGTACGCTTGTCCATGACCTGAGCGGTGGATTTCGCTTGTTTATGGGCGCCGATCCAATGCACGCCGGGGATCTTAAGGAATTGTGTCAACATCAACTCAAATTTGATCGCCCTCTGCATCAAGGCCCGAATATCCAAAGTATTCGTCAGTTGATGCAAAATAAAATAAACAAAGATCAAGCGCCTATACCCGTCAATATCCAAGCGGTTCGTTCCGGGTATGACGTATCCATCAAAAAATTCATCCCTGAAATGCTGGACTGGATTGCCGACACGGTAGTAGAACAAATCGAAACACAATTCGTTTCACCCGGCGAGATCGCCATTCTCTCACCCTTCGTATCGGATACGCTTTTCTTTTCCTTATCCAACCGGCTGTCTGCCAAAGGATATACCCTTGCCACCCACCGTCCCTCACGCAGCCTGAAAGATGAACCTGCCACTCGCACCATGCTTACCCTGGCCAAATTAGCCCATCCGCAATGGCAAATGCATGTCACCCAGCACGCCTTGCGCATCGCATTAATGCAAACCCTTACCGACAATGATCTACTTAATGCCGACCGATTGTCTCGCATTTTGTATAACACGCGTACCCGTCAGTTAAACTCCTTTACGGCGATTAAGCCAGAGATTCAGGAACAAATCACCTATCAGATTGGAGAGAAAATCGAATCGCTGCGAAGCTGGTTATTGGCCTATCAAGAAGGTGAACCACTTTATCTGGATAGCTTTCTAGGTAAACTTTATGGGGAATTGCTCTCGCAATCCGGATTTTCACTCCATACGGACTTCAATGCTTCGGCCATCATTGCCAGATTGATGACCTCCGTCAAAAATTTCCGTTGGGCTAATCAAGCCATTGATCAATTGGATCCCCTTGCCACAGGCAAAGCCTATATTGAAATGGTGGAACGTGGAATTTTAGCCGCTTCTTCCTATCAAGATCAAACGCAAAATCAGGATCAAATCCTGCTCCTGCCGGCTTATACCTATCTCACCGGCCAGGTTCAGTCTAAAATTCAATTCTGGATGGACCCCGGGAATCCATCCTGGGCGGAACGGCTTTACCAGCCGCTTACCCATCCCTATGTTCTATCGCCAAACTGGCCGGAAAATAAACCCTGGACGCAACTGGATGAACAACGCCATCAAACCGAGTCTTTGCAGCGCATCATAAACGGCTTATTGCTTAAGTGCAGTGATAAAGTCTATTTTTGCATCAGCCGGATGAATGAACAGGGTCAGGAAATGCGCGGACCGATGTTGAGCATTTTGCAGGATATCTTCCGCGCAGTAGCTGCTGAGGAGAAAATACATCATGTTTAAACCTCGCCCCATGCAGCAAAAAGTTGTCTCCTTCCGCCGCGGGAAAATGGGCATTGCAGCTGTTCCCGGCAGTGGAAAGACGCAAACCCTTTCCTATCTCGCCGCCAGTTTGATCCGTGAAGATTGTTTGAAAGAGGGGCAGGAGATTTTAATTGTCACACTGGTGCGTTCCGCCGTGGAAAATTTCTCCACCCGCATTGAAGGATTTATCCGCCAGAGCGGTCTGCTGCCAGGTTATGGTTACCGCGTGCGAACGCTGCACGGCTTAGCCCACGAAATCGTGCGTGAACGGCCTGATCTGGCCGGTTTATCGGAACATTTTCAGATCATCGATGAATCAGAATCCACCCGGATACTGGAAGGCGCGGCTCAAGTTTGGATGAAACAGCATCCGGAGTTTCTTCTCGAATTTACGGATGAAGCCTTTGATCTCAATGATCGCAAATTAAGGACCGAGCAATGGCCGAAGAACATCATTACCATTGCAGGCGATTTTATTCGTACCGCCAAGGACCTTACCCTCAATCCGAATCAATTGCGCGATCAGATGGAGTCACTCTCCGTGCCGCTGCCTTTGATTCAATTGGGCTTTGATATATACTCGGATTATCAGGAAGCTTTGCGTTATCGCAGCGCGATAGATTTTGACGACTTGATTCGCCTTGCCCTGCGTGCCATCCAGATGGACCCGGACTATTTGCAGCAACTTCAATATCGTTGGCCCTACATCCTGGAAGATGAAGCCCAGGACAGCAGCCAATTGCAGGAAAAAATCCTGCGCACCCTGTGTGGAACGGATAATAACTGGATTCGAGTTGGCGATCCCAATCAAGCCATTTACGAGACCTTCACCACCGCCAATCCCCGCTATTTATTAAATTTCCTGGAAGAACCGGATGTCCTTGCCTGGTCCCTGCCCAATTCCGGACGCTCTACGCGCAGCATAATCAATCTGGCCAATCATTTGATCCAGTGGACAACTCAAAAACATCCGGTATATGCCTTGCGGCAGTCCCTCTCTGAACCCCTGATTGAACCTACGCCACAGGGAGATCCTCAACCCAATCCACCTGATCAACCGGAAGCGATTCATATCTTCAATAAAGGGTATCTTTCAGACGGCACCAAGGATCAGGAAATTGACACTATCGTTAAATCCATACAGCGCTGGCTGCCGGAGAATCCGGATAAAACAGTGGCGGTTCTGGTCACGCGCAATGATCGCGGAGCGGATATCGTCAAAAAATTGACAGAAGTTGGGATTGAAGCCGTGGAAATGCTCAAAACCAGTAAATCAACCCGCGAAACGGCAACGGTTTTAGCCAATCTTCTGAAATTCCTCATCGAACCGCACAATTTTGGCAAACTGCTGACCTGTTTTAAGAATTTGCTGCCCTACTTATCTCTGGATGAGCAGGTCGTATCAAAAAAAGAACTCTTTCATCTGCTCCAATCCACCAAAACCGTGGTTACTTTCCTCAAGCTGGATTTGGCTGCTCTCCTGGAGGAAACCCCTTCCATGCAGAATAATGCCGTTGAATTGATTGCCCTATTATCGGAGTTCCGCAGGCTTTTACTGCGCTGGCTGCAGGCTGTCATTCTGCCTATTGACCAATTGATCCTGACCATATCCCAGGATTTATTTCGTCAGCCGGCCGATTTGGCTCTCTCCCATCATTTTGCCCTCTTCTTGGAATCCCTGCAAAAGAGTCATCCGGAGTGGGAATTACCCGAATTTTCGGATGAGTTATCCAGTATTGCGGAATCCAAACGGAAATTTGAAGGATTCAGTGATGAGGATACCGGATTCAATCCGGATGATTACAAAGGAAAAGTTCTTGTAGCAACCATGCACAAAGCTAAAGGCCTGGAATGGGATCGCGTCTACCTGGTCAGTGTTAATAATTACGATTTCCCCTCCGTGCAACCCTACGATCAATACATCTCTGAAAGGTACTTTGTTCGCGATCATTTAAATTTACCGGCAGAGGCTGTGGCCCAATTACGTGCCCTGGCTGCCGGAAAAATTGATACACTATACGCGGGACTGGGGGATGCCAGCCAGCAAGCCCGCATCGATTACTCTGCGGAACGGCTGCGTCTGCTGTATGTCGGTATCACCCGCGCCAAGCGAGAACTGATTATGACCTGGAATACCGGCAGGAAAAATGATTGCCAGGCGGCCTTTCCTTTCATCGCCCTGCATGAATATATCAAGGAGCAATCCAATGGAACTGCCTGAGAATTTCCACTTTACAGCCAGTAATTTACAGGACTATCTGGCTTGCGAGCGGCGTTTCGAATTAAAAGCCATCCAGCAGCTGCTCTGGCCTGCCTTGCCTTCCCAGCCGGTTCAGGAACAGGAAGCCCACATGCGCAACGGCGCTTTGTTTCACCAGTATATTCAACAATACTTCCTGGGTGTTCCCACGGAACTGATTACCAATTTGATTAATGAACCGAACTTAATCCAGTGGTGGCAAAATTTCCTTGCCGCCTTTCCGGCAGTCCAAAAATCGGAGTTTACAGGATTCGAATACTCCTTCGCCGGGTATATCGGAAAATTCCCCGTACTTGCCAAATTGGATGCAATTCGGTTTCAGGATGACCAGTGCATAATTTATGACTGGAAAACCGGTTTCTTTCAGCCCAAAGCCCAAACCCTGGAAAAGAAGATCCAAACAAAATTGTATCGGTACATGCTGGCAGCCTACGGCGCTCCACTCAATCAAAACAAACCCATCCATCCGGATAACATCCAAATGGTCTACTGGTATCCCGAATTCCCCACCCAGGAAATTCAACTGCCGTACAGTCAACAGCAGCATCTGGATGCTGAACAGGATTTGAAAACCCTGATGCAAGAAATTGTGGACAAAGCTGCGGGTGAGTTTGCCTTAACCCAGGATTCAAAAACCTGTCAATTTTGCATCTACCGTTCTTTATGCGGACGGGGAACTTCTGCAGGAGATTTCAACCCACGGCAAGCCTCTGCTGATGAGTTGGATACACCAGAAAATGATTTACTGGATCTGGATTTGGACCAAATTCAAGAGGTTGCTTTCTAATGTTCCCGATTACGGAATGGAAATTCCCAGCGGAGACTCCGCTATCGGAAGAACTTCTAGCCCTGGCAGATGGGGATGCGCTGGTTGCTTCCATCTATGCTCATTATCAAATTCGGTCAGCAGCGCAACTGGAGGGATATCTGCTCAGCTTGCAGCAGTCTACTTCTCCTTTTGAATTACCCAATATTCAACTGGGGATAAAGAGAGTATTGCAGGCTATCAAAAATCAAGAAACGATTGGCGTTTGGGGTGATTTTGATGTCGATGGTCAGACTTCCACCACGATTTTAGTCGGAGGGCTGCGAGAACTGGGCGCAAAAGTCATCTATCATATCCCGGTGCGTGGGCCGGAATCTCACGGCATCAATATACCCAATCTGCAAAAGCTGCTTGATGCACATATCAGCCTCCTGATAACCTGTGATACCGGCATTCGTGAATTTGATGCCGTGAATGTCTGTAAATCCGCCGGCGTGGATGTCATCATTACCGACCACCACACACCGGATACCGAGCTTCCTGCTGCCCTGGCGGTTATCTCCGGACAGCTTTTAAGCACGGACCATGCGCTTCATAATCTCTGCGGTGCCGGCTGCGCATACAAATTCATTGAAGCCTTATGCTTGTCTGCCGGATTTCCAGAAAAAAAAGAGCTGTTCATCGACCTGGCAGCCATCGGCACTGTAGCAGATTTGGTGCCACTGACCCTGGAAAATCGCCGCATCGTACGCCAGGGATTAATGAAAATTCGTGAAAATCCACGACCAGCGCTTAAGGAACTTATCTCCCTTGCCGATATTTCCGTCTCCACTTTTCAGGAAGAACACATCGGTTTTCAAATTGCCCCGCGGTTGAATGCCCTGGGTCGTCTCGACGACCCGAATCCGATTGTTTCCTTCTTTCTAAGCCAGGATGCCACGGAGATTCGCATCATGGCCAACCGTCTGGATGGTTTGAATGAAAAACGCAAACAGATCTGCGATTCGATTTTCAGGGCGGCTGCCTCGGACTTGCAGCGTGAACCGGCTCGATTGCGGGAGCCTGTGCTGATTTTGCATCATCCTGCCTGGCCGGGCGGCATCAATGGGCTGGTCGCCAGCCAATTGACGGAGCGGTACCACAAGCCAAGTATTGTCCTGACAGCCCCTGAAAACGGAACCGCCCGGGGTTCAGCCCGCTCGGTGGAAGGAATCAACATCACAGAGGCCATCGCATCACAGGCAGGTTTGTTAACCGGCTTCGGCGGCCATGCCATGGCAGCAGGACTTTCCCTACCAACCAGCCAACTCCCCCTGTTTCGTAAAGGAATTGCAGAATATATCCTCCATAACGCCCTCGGACAGGATTTGGTATTTTATTCCAAAATCACTTGTCAGGCATCCTTTGCAGATTTTTCCATGTCTGTGTTGGCAAAAATTGAACCCTTTTCCCCCTTTGGTCCCTCCAATCCGGCTCCCTTGTTTCTTACCACCAGTATCCGTATCGAAAAAATAATCCGGCTCTCCAAGGAAAAGCAGCATCTGAAACTCCAATGCCTGGATAAAGCCGGAAATTGCCTTTCGCTCGTCTGGTGGGATGGCGATGCCAGCCAACTGCCGATGGATCAAGACCTGGATATTCTCTATCATGCAAAAGCAGCCAGTTTCCGGGGGCAAGTTGAAGTGCAATGCACGCTAAAGGATTTCCGAATCCATCCGGAATTGCAAATAATAGGGAAGTCGAAAGAAGTAAAATTCCTGGACTTAAGGGGAAAATATCAATCCCTTGATGCAATCAAGGAATTGATCCATCAGGAGGAGTATCAAGCCTGGAGCGAAGGCATTCCGGAGCTGGCTTCTATTGCACAGACGCGCAGTTCACTGCTGCCTTCAAAGAAATTAATCCTGGTATCCACCCCCTACAGTATTTCCCAAATCCGCCAGGTGATTGAAATCGTCAATCCATCTGAAGTAGCGTTCGTCAGCCTTTCCTCACCACTGGACCAATTTGATCCATTAATCTCTTATTGTGCCGGGATTGTGAAATATTCCCTTCAAAACAAAGATGGATGGATACCTTACGCCAAACTTGAAGAAAATTGCGGTCAGCCTAAGGCCACAATTGTTACCATCTTTAAATATTTTCAAGCCAAAGGATTTGTTGAAATCCTTATGGATACCGATGATGCAATTCAAATCACATCCCCAGGTACTGAAAATAAAGAGGCGATCAGTAAATATCGAAATGAAGTAGAAACGCTCCTAGAAGAAACCAGAGCCAGACGAAATTATTTCAACAGTACGCCAATTGATCTATTAAATAAAGCCATCATGGATAAATAATCCTTTTAATAAAAGATAAACCTAGTCATAAATTAATCAATGTGTTAAACTTGAGGAAGTAAATGCAGCAAATTTAATAAGCTGCCTTTCCGCATTTGGCTATCAAATTGAATGGCACAAATGCAATCCCATGGGAAGGAGGATCCCTTTATGCGTACTTATGAAGTAATTGTAATAATCCATCCAGATTTAGAAGAAGGCGTTGTTAACGAAACAATTGAGAAAGTAAATGGTTGGATAACAGCAGCCGGTGGAACAGTTGATAAAACTGATGTGTGGGGTAAAAAACGTATGGCCTACGAAATCAAGAAACAACGTGAAGGCAATTATTATATGCTGACTTGTTCGTTGCCCCCCGCTGCAACAACCGATTTAGCGAACAATCTGCGATTTCTTGAACCAGTTATGCGCAGCATGATCTCAGTAGTTGAATAAAACGAAAAAATAGTCTCTTTACTGTTTGACGTGGTTAGGAGAGTGATATGAGTCGAGGGTTGAACAAAGTAATGATCATTGGTAACCTCGGGCGAGACCCTGAAATGCGTTATACGCCCTCAGGTCGACCGGTTACTACCTTTTCTGTCGCAACTAGCCGTAATTGGAATTCGAATGATGGTGAAAAGCACACGGAAACCGAATGGTTTAATATTGTCACTTGGGGTGCGCTGGCAGAAATTTGTAAGCAACACCTGACCAAGGGACAACAAGTTTATATCGAAGGCCGTTTGCAAACCCGTCGTTGGGATGATACTGATAACGTTAAACATACTTCTGTTGAGATTGTTGCGAATGAAATGATGATCCTTGGTAACCGTCGCGATGCCACTCAACAATTTGATGTTTTTCAAACTGATGAAGAAGATACAGATTATTCCATGTAAGTGGATACGGAGTTAATTATGAGTGATAATTACGAAAATGATATGGGCAAACGACCCTTCAGCGCACGTCGATTCGTCTCAAGACCAAAAATATGCGCTTTTTGCTCTGATAAAAATATTGTCATCAACTATAAAGAGGTTGATATGTTGCGCCGTTATGTGACGGAAGATGGTAAAATTCGCCCCCGTCGCCAGACCGGGACCTGTGCACGCCATCAGCGCGCTTTAGCCTCCGCCATCAAACGTTCAAGACAAATTGCTTTGTTACCTTTCACTGGCGAATCTTTGGGCGATGCCCTAAGACATCAATAAAATTGGGGTTATAAATTCATAAGGCATGGAGAATTATAACTCCATGCCTTTTTCTCATAATCACGAGGAATCATCAATGGCAAAGATTGAAGAACCCAAACATGTTTCACAAAAACATATCGCAAGAAGCCAAAAAGAAATGGATCAGAAGAAAAAACTGATCATTGGCACGATTATCGTCACTGCCCTTGCATTGGCCGTCATTCTTTATGGTGTCTTGGATCAGGTTGTATTTCTCAATAGCAAAACTGTTACCACTGTCAATAGCCAAAAAGTTTCCCTCAAAGATTTTAAAGAAATGGCTATGTATTCCCGCTATCAGATGAAAGAACAGTATAACTACAATTATTATATCTTTCAGGTGTTAGGGGAAGATCCCTCAGTGGCTCAATCCTTCGCTTCCAATATGATCCAAATTATTAATGATCTCGCACCTGATAATGCCATCACCTTTGGTCAACAAATCATAGACTCGCTGGTCGATAATGCAATTCTCGAACAACAAGCCAAAGAAATGGGGATAACCGTCACGGAAGATGAGATCAACAAAAAAATTGAAGAAATCTTCGAATACAATATCGAAAATAAGCCCACCGCTACACCTTTTCCAACTTTGGTCCCTACCCAACCCATGAGTATAGAACAATTGGCTCTTATTACAGCCACTCCCATTCCCACGCTGGAACCAACGCTGGTTGAAGAAGCGACAACACCAACTGTAGAAGCTACCGTGGTTGTTGAACCTACTGCAGTGGCAGAACTTACTGACGAACCCACCCCCTTCCCAACCCCAACTGCCTACACCCTTGAAGGTTTCCAGGCAGAATACAGTAAATATATGGACACTCTCGGAGAATACCAAATTAGCGAGAGCTTCTTCCGGAATTTAGTTCGTATCGAGTTGATCAAGGAAAAAGTGCAGGCTGCTGTAACGAAAGATATCACCCCGGTTCAGGATCAGGTATGGGCACGTCACATCCTGGTAGCTGACAAAACCGTTGCGGATATCCTCTATCAAAGATTATCAACTGGTAAAGAAGATTTTGCAGCACTTGCCGCGGAAGCCTCCATTGATACGGGGAACAACACAACCGGCGGCGATTTAGGCTGGTTCCCCCGCAATACCATGGTCAAAGAATTTGAAACAGCTGTCTTTGACAATTTAGCCGTTGGTGAAATCAGTGAACCCATTGAAACCAAGTTCGGCTATCACATCATTCAAAAACTTGGCGAAGAACAGCGCTCTGTAAGTGAAACCCAATACACCAATATTCTCACAACTGCCTACAACTACTGGCTGACTAACATCAAAGATGCCTCAGATGTAAAAACAAATGACATCTGGATGCAAAATGTCCCTACGGATATCACCATCTCCCAGCAGGAAATTCCGGCATCCATATTACAATTGATGTATTAATCTGATATTTTTATAAACTAAAAGACGGGAGAAATTCTCCCGTCTTTTTTATTCAATTAAGCGTTCTAAAATCGGAGCTCGTTTTTTATTTAACCATATCTTCGGTCACTTCATCCAGTTTCAAACTGATTACCTGACTGGCAGAATCACGGCCCATGGTGACACCGTAAATCACATCCGAGGTTTGAACGGTATTCCGATTGTGTGTGATCACGATAAACTGTGTTTTCTCGCTCAATTCTTTCAGCAAATCACAAAACCGGCCCACATTTGCCTCATCAAGGGCTGCATCGACTTCGTCCAGTACACAAAACGGGGGCGGAGATATTTTCAGCAACGAAAAGACCAGGGCAACGGCAGTGAGGCTGCGTTCCCCGCCAGAGAGCAAGGAGAGCCCCTGTTCCCGTCTGCCGGGTAACCTTGCTTCGATATCCACACCGGATTCTGTATCATTTTCATCCAGCAAGATCAGCTTGGCTGAACCGCCGCCAAACAATTTAGTAAATATCTGGCGAAATTCCACGGCAACCGCATCAAAGGTCTTTTTAAACTCTTTGATCATTAACTCATCCAATTCAGCGACAACTTCCCGTAAATCAGAATCCGCCTTTTGAAGATCCTCCACCTGTTGGGAGAGAAAGTCGTAGCGCTCCTGAATGGAATCAAATTCAGTCATGGCTTCAGGATTAACAGCTCCCAGGCGGCGGAGCATCCCGCGCATTTTGTTGATGTTCTCTTCCAACTCCGGATTTAACTCCGTGAGCATGGGCAATTGTTCAACAATTTCACCAAAAGGTAGGGGAGTCGGTCCGGAAACATCCGGCTGATATTCAAAGTTTACCAGACCAAAATCATCTTCAATTTTACGGCGCAAGGATTCCAGCGCGTCCTTCTGACGGGTAAGTTCCAATTGTGCTTGAGTATAGTGCCTTTCTGCCATGGAGACAGTCTGTTGTACCGAGGTAAATTTGTCCTGATAAGCCGTATTCTCCCCTTCAATTTGCTGCAGCACCAATTCGGAAGGATCAATTTTTTGTTTCAATGTTTCAATGGATTGGTTTAATCCAATTTCTTTGTTGCGGTTGGTTTGTTGTTCCTCCTGCAAAGCTTCCAGCATACCCTGAACTTCATCCAAACGCGCTTCATAATCCTTAATCCGTCGAATGGAGTCCTGATAGCGTTGTTCTACTTCCACTTTACGGTTCTTGGCATCCCTGACAACACGTTCTGCAACGGCTGCATTGGTAGTCCAGTGATTCATTTGTGCCTGCAATTCATCCACGGTCAGTTCCCGCAGCAGCTGGCTTTTATCCCGCACTATGGTACGGTACTGACCAATTTCACTCTGGACTTTGACCAGCTGTACCTGGGAGGATTCAATGCCTTTTTTGGCTTCCTCCAACTGAATTGTGCTCTGCTGGATTTGTTTTTGCTGCCATTCCAACCGTTGCCGAGCTTTTTCAAGCTGAATTTTGACGTCCTGAATGGTGGCTTTAAATTGCTGAACCTTGCCAGCCGCTTCATCAAAACGAGTCTGAATGGTTTTTGCTTCGGCAACTCTTTTTTGCTGTTCCGATTGCAAAGATGCAAGCGTTGCCTGGCTTTTCTTTGCCAGCCCCAGCATTTCCTTCTTTTTGTCTTGTAGTTCATTCTTTTTGCGTGTTCTGCCAATGGTATGGGCTTTACCATCCTTACCGGCGATAACCACACCCTTGGGTGTGAATACCTCACCGGCAAGCGTTACCAGGATTTGATCGGCAGCAAGCGAAGCTAATTGTTCTGTTGCAATCTGTCGATTCTCAACCAGAATTACATTTCCCAGGATTTGTTCAATTCGCGAACGATAGGCTTGGGGGATAGTAATTTGATCGATCAACCAACCTAAAATACCAGGTTTTTGAGATAGGGTGCTCTTTTTAGCGTTGGATGTTGCCGGCAGCAGTAAAACTGCCTTGCCATTTTGTCCGCTGGATAACAAACTTAAAATTGCATCCAGACGCGCGGGTTCCTCAATCAGGATTCCATCCACAGTCTCACCTAAAACAGCTGCAACAGCCAGTTCGACTTTTTCCGGCACTTCCATAATATGACTCAGCGCTTGCAAGGCAACCGGCAAATCACCTTTTTTTGCGGACTGCAGCAGAAATTGTGCACCCTGATTCAAACCACTGAAGCTTTGTTCTGCCTGCTCTAGAACATCCAATTGAGCGGTAATTTTTGCCAGGTCTGCTTCCAAGGAGGCAATATCTTTTTCGGCTTGTTTTCTATCTTGCTCAATTTTTTCCACATTCTGTTGATGGGATTTTTTTTCTGCATCGATGGAAGAAAGAATGGCTTCCTGTTCACGAATCTGCTGTTCCACACCCAGCAGGTTCTTTTCCAACTGCGTGACAGTATGTTCTTCACCAGACAGCCCAGCGTTCGCTTGCTGATTGGAAACAGTTAATGCGTCAATTCTGGATTGAACTTCACTAATTCTGGCATTTAATTGGACTTCCAGGGTTTCATTTTGCACCAAAGTTCTGCGGGCATCCCGCATTTCACGGTCAGCCGAATCACGTTTGGCAATTAATGCATCATATTGTTTCCGATAATTCTCAGCCTGCTGCTTGGCATCCTGAAATTCCAGCCACAGGTGTTCGTAATCCTGGTCAGCATGATCAATTTTATCCTTGGTAATTTTCTGTTCTTCTTCTAGACGAACAAGATCTGCCTCCAGACTTTGCTGTTGATTAATCAGGGAGCGGGTACGCTCCTCAAGGACAGCCAAACTGCGGCTGAGTTTTTCTCTTTCCTGGTGAAATCCAGCGGATTCGGCATGCCACTGATTAAGCTGATTTCTCAACTCCTTCAATTTCTCCCGCTGCGCATTATAGGCTTCTTCAACCGAAAATTGTTTTGATTTTTCAAGATCAAGGTTTTTGGCTTGATGCTTTAACACTTCACGGACTTCTTGAATTTCCTTTTGTTTTCGATGCCAGTGATAGCCATACCAATCCCGCAGATAAACCTGCAGGTCTGCCTTGATATGGATATACTCTTCCGCTTTCTTGGCCTGACGCTCCAGGCTTTTCAAACGCGGCAGCAGTTCATTGAGAATATCTTCCACCCGAATTAGGTCTCGCCGTGTTGATTCAAGCCGATTTAAGGATTCATCCCGGCGGGAACGATACAAACCAATGCCTGCAGCTTCTTCAAAGAATTTTCTGCGTTCTTCGGGTTTAAAGTCCCAGCGCGGCATCCACGACACCCTGCCCAATCATGGTATAGGTACGTTCTGCCAAACCGGATTTTGCTAATAATTCGGAGATGTCCCGCAAGCGAACTTTTTGGCCATTGAGCATGTATTCGTTCTGACCATCTCGATAAGCTCTGCGAGTGATGGATACTTCCGCATAATCGATCGGCAGCCATCCATCATCATTGTTAAAAGTCAGGGTAACGGAAGCCATACTGGCACGAGGTCGCTGTTCTGATCCGGTAAAAATCATGTCCTCAGTTTTTCTGCCACGCAGAGTGGAATAAGATTGTTCGCCCAACACCCAACGGATAGAATCCGCAATATTTGATTTTCCGGAACCATTTGGTCCAACGATCGCAGTGATCGGAACAGGAAATTCAAACGGGATGCGATTTGCAAATGTTTTATAGCCGTGCAATTCCAAAGATTTAAGCTTTGATTCCATGCAAAATCAGTCCTATCTATAATAATATGTGAATTTTTCAGTCTAAGGAGAGCTTCTTTAAGGCATCCATAGCGGCAGATTTTGTTGCAGCTTGCTTACTGGGGCCGCTGCCACTGCCGTATATCTTACCATTAACCGTAACATCCACATCGAATGTTTTGGAATGATCCGGACCTGTAGCCTTCTTGGTGACATAGAGTGGTGTAGCATAGCCTTGAGCCTGAGCCCATTCCTGGAAGCTCGATTTCGGATCTTCGGTTTTGTGATTTAATAAAATATCTTCGGAAGAATCTTCCAGCAGTGGCGAGATAAATTCAATCACGGCTTCCATCCCGGAATCCAGGTACAAAGCACCGATCATGGCTTCAAAGGTATCACACAGCAGTGCAGACCGTTCCCGACCCCCGCCATAGGATTCTCCCTTCCCCAATCTTAATGCTGATCCCAAACCGATAATACGGGAAAATTGTGCCAATTGTTCTGTATAAACGAGTGCTGAACGCATGCGGGTTAAATCGCCTTCCGGCATTTCGGGATAGCGATTATAAAGCCAGGCGCCCACCATAAAATCCAATACCGCATCCCCCAAGAATTCGAGTCTCTCGTTATCTTCCAAAGCTTCCGGATGTTCGTTTAAATACGAACGATGAGTTAACGCTCGGCTAAGTAAGAGTAAATCCTTGAACGGCAATTTCAAACGTTTAGCAAGTTGTGCAGGTGTTTCAATATCCGGAATTAGTTCCCGATGAACCATATAACCTCTCTCCGGAACTCAGGGAGCGCAAACCACTCAAGCACTAAACATTCAGTAACTGGCGATCCATCAGTTCCTAATATTTTTTTTGTTCTTAATATTTTAACCCAGAACCGCTCATAATGAAAATAATTGGCTCGGGCAATTTTCTGATACTTTTTCGAAATGCAGCCCAAACCAGCGCTGAAGTCATTTCTACGTAGATACCCATTTTCCATAATTCAACAATCGCCTGTTCCAACTCATCATTGGTACATGCTACAAAATCGCAATCTACTGTCTTGCACATGGCTACAATTTGGTCAAACCGGGCTGGTTCCTGAATCCGTACTCCTTCTGCCATGCTTTCGACAGTGGTATCCGCAGTGCCTAACCCTTCAGGATGAAAATGAGCAACCAATGGATGAAAACCCAATCCCTGGACTCCCACAAACGCAGGCATATGGGGTATGATTTTTCCTTGATACAGGGCGTTAAACCCCCGCATTATACCAAGAAACAAGCCGCCGTGTCCAACCGGGGCAATGACTGTTCCGGGTGCCTTGCCCAAATCCTGAACCAATTCATAAGCAATGGTGGCAATCCCAGGGAGGGAAAAAGGCTGATAGGCATGGCTGGCATATACCGCTGCTTCAGTTATTATTGACTCCATAAGTACCCTGGTGGCGTTAGCTCGTGCTCCGGGTACTTTGACCAGCTTGGCATTTGAGCGGCTGATTTGAGCAAGTTTTACACCGCTGGCAGATTCAGGAACAAATATTTTGCAATCGATGCCTGCCCAAGAACAATATGTGGCGAATGAGGCTCCTGCATTTCCTGATGAATCTTCGACTGCAAAGGCAATATTGCGTCTTTTTAATTCAGCGGTTAATAGCGAAGTTCCACGATCTTTATAAGAACCCGTAGGATTGTTGCTCTCCATTTTGAATCCAAGCAGCTGTCCATGCAAAGTTCGCTTCAAAAGAGGCGTTTTGCCTTCCCCCAAGGATACAGGTTCGCATTGTGAACTTGGTCCAAAGCTGTTTTGATATTGCCAAATCGAAGTTCCTGAATTTTTGATATCAGATGAGTGAATTGGGAAAGGACCATCATAATCATAGATTCCACCGCATTGTGGACATCGATAAGGCATTCCGGACTCAGGATAAATACTATGACATGCGTTGCACTGTATTTGTAGCATGGCTCTCCTTTTGAATATTTTATCATGGCTTTACAGGATGGCAGCAGGGGAAGCCTGCGCGGCTGCACAACAATTTGGCATATCTCTGTTATAATTTTCCTCGTGAGTTTACGAATAGCGGAACACCAATCTGATGATTATCAGGTAAATACGAACGTTTATGAAGGTCCATTGGACCTTCTGCTTGAGTTAATTGAAAAGGCCGAGCTTGATATTACCCGCCTTGCACTTGCCCAGGTAACCGATCAGTATTTATCCTATTTACGATGCCTTGAAGAAAAAGACCCAGCAAAAGTATCCGCCTTTTTGGTAATTGCGGCGCGATTAATTCAAATCAAAGCATCAGCCCTCCTGCCCAAACCAACCCTTGTACAGCTATACGCAGACGAAGAAGATCCTGCAGAGGCTTTGGAGCGGCAATTAATTTTATACCGAAGGTTTAAACAAATTGCAGCGCATTTCACCATGCTTCAAGATCAGAACTTGCGTTCCTACCTTCGAGTTGCTCCCCCACCCATTCAAATCGATGCAAAATTTGATCTTTCTCATGTAACTCTTGATGATCTAATGAATGCCGCACGACGTGTTTTCTTAAGTAAACCGCAGATGAAAAGTTTGAATTCTGTTGTAAATATGCCCCGTATCACGATTCGAGAACGGATCACAACAATCATCGAGCGATTTAAGCATCAAAATAAATTCACCTTTCGCTCCTTGCTTGATTCAAACAATCGGGTGGAAACTGTTGTCTCCTTCCTTGCGGTATTGGAGCTGGTAAAACGGCATATCTTGCAAGCGCAGCAGCTTACCCTGTTTGGTGAAATAAACCTTGAAACTAACGATATCATTGAAACCACAGAGAATTTGGAGATTGAATTTGAAGAGTAAAAAAAAACTGGCATACGCCAGTTTTATTTTTTATTCCTGATCCCACATTTCCCAATCCATCGGATCTACTAAATCAACAGGCAACCGGTTGCAAATCCATACCAGCATCAAGGTGGCATCATCGCTTTGCTCGGTATATTCAGGATGTTCTTCCAGGAATGCGCCTGTCACCACTTCAAAGTCATCATTCTTTGGCCAGGTGGGCAAGAAACCGCTGACTTGGGAGCGATCAAATTCCAATGGAAGGACTTTCCATTCCCGTTTGACCAAAAAGTTGTAGGCTTTTTCAGCTAATTCCGGATGAGTCTCTGCCCAGGCAGCCAAAACATGTTTGGCAAACTCAGGACTTTTTTCGAACACAACCTCAGAATTCCTGATTTTCAAGGGCAGCGGCGCTAATGCCGCATTACGGAAACCAGGTACTTTTAAAGCGGATTTTAAGGTGAGGTGGATAGCTTTACTGTGTTCAGGGGAAATCGTTTGCTGTCGTTCCAACACCCATTGCAGTACCGATAAACGGTAAGAGGACACCATAAATTCATTGATCACATGGAAAGGAAGGTAGGAAATCTCTTTAGTATTCATAGGGATAATTATATCAAATCATCCCCATGTTGAGTATGAACCAGCCTATTCTTTGGGAATCACCAGCCACAAAATGAAATAAGGGATCACACCAGGAAGACCGCCTGGTAAAAACAGCAGGAAAAAAACTAACCGAAACCAGAATGGAGAAATACCAAAGAACTCTCCCATACCGCCGCAAACCCCAAATAAAACTCTATCGTTTCTTGATCTTCTTAATCGATGAGGTTTTTCATCCATTGTAATACTCCTTTATTCTTCAATAATACAATATACGGAAATTTGGGGTGTTGGTTGCAATACTTATTCTTCGGCAGCATAACGGTCACTTAACTCGTCCAACAAGGCTACCTCATCCCGGGTAAGATTCCAGCTAACCGATTCAACATTTTGTACTGCCTGCTCCAACGTTTTTGCACCTGGAATAGGAATAGCCCCTTTAGACATAACCCAATTTATCGCCACCTGAGCAATGGATTTGCCGTCATGGATTACGCCAATTCGGCCCATTTCAAGCAGCAAGGGTCGAATTCGGGCAAAGAGCTGCCGGTTATAACGCCGGCTGCGATATCCGGAAGGCAAGTTTTCTTCGTTATATTTGCCGCTGAGTGCGCCCATGGCTATCGGGCTGTATGCAATGATTTTTATACCCAGTTCTTTTGCTTTGCTCAAGAGACCATTTTTTTCGATTGATCGATTGAGTAAATGATATTCAACTTGATTGGACGTTAAAGCTATCCCCTCTCGATTAAGAGCAGCAAATGCCTGTTGGGTCTGCTCCAGGGAATAATTGGATACGCCGATGTGCGATACCAAACCGGCTTCATAAACACGGATCATTCCCTCCATCCAGGATTCAACAGACAACGGCGGCAAGGGCATGTGCATTTGATATAAAGATATCTTTTCCATGCCCAGTCGTTGAAGTGAATTCTTACAGGCTTTCTCAAGTGTTTTGCTGCTCAAACGCCAGGGAAACGGCATAAATTTTGTTCCAATAAAAATCGGTATTTCAATTTCACCGGCAAACTGCCCGACAAATCTTTCCGAACGACCCTGCCCATATACTTCCGCAGTATCAAAGAAATTGATCCCTTTTTGCACGCAAAACTGAAATACCTTACGTAGATCATCCTCCTGATACCCTTTTCCATATCCCCAATACAGTCTGTCCCCCCAGGACCAAGTTCCAATGCCCATTTTTGTTTGTGCCAGAAAATTTGTTTCCATAAGGTATTCTCCTGCTTCCCCAATATTATACAGGAGAATGTTTTCTGCCCGGTAAACCCCAGGTATTGATTTTCAGAAAATAGAGAAAAAAACCATACAAAATATTTTTATCCCAAATCAAAAATGAGGTAAGATTAACAAGCAAAAAATCCTCCTACCGGAAAATGACATGACCGATGATGTAACTCCGATCCGAAAGCAATATCTGGACATCAAAAAACAATACCCCAATACCATCGTTTTCTTTCGATTGGGGGATTTTTATGAGACATTTGATGAGGATGCCCGCACAACATCCCGGGAGTTGGATATTGTACTGACCGGGCGGAAAGTGGCCAAGGATGTAAAGATACCCATGGCAGGCATTCCGCACCATGCGGCTGAAAATTACCTCTCCCGACTGATAGAAAAAGGGTATCACGTTGCCATCTGTGAACAAGTTGGCGATGCGCCAATCAATGGGTTGTTTCACCGAAAAGTTGTGCGCATTGTCACACCCGGCACCATCGTTGAACCCGGTCTATTGAAAGGGGATGGCAATAATTATCTGGCCGCCATTTTCATGGATAGCAACGGCGGCAGTATCGCCTATGTGGATATCACCACCGGCGAGTTTTATGCCACTCAATTCAGCGGCGAGGATATCCTCAGTCAGCTGCGTGCAGAATTGATGCGCCTACACCCCGCGGAAGTGATTCACCCGGAAAGTCAGGCATTCAATTTGCCGGAATTAACCCTGAATCTCAGCCCATTGGCGGACTGGCGATTTGATCACAATCGCAATCTTGAAAAATTAAAATCGCATTTTCAAGTAGCTTCGTTGGATGGCTACGGCCTCAAAAATCAAAATCTTGCAGTTCGGACTGCCGGTGTTCTGCTGCAATACCTGGAAGAGGCTCAACCCAATGCCCTGCAACTGCTCAATACCGTTGCAGTCTATCATACCCATGAATTCATGATGCTGGATTCTGCTACACGCAGAAATTTGGAGTTGACTGAAACCCTGCGCGATAATCAAGCCCGGGGTTCTTTACTCTATGTATTGGATCACACCATCACCCCGATGGGGAAACGTCTGCTGCGTCAGTGGGTCAGCAAACCCCTACTGGATATTGCGAAAATCAACCAGCGGCAGGATGCCGTTCAATCGTTCGTCGAACACGGCCTCGAAAGAATTGAACTGCGCCAGCTCTTTCAACAAATCAGTGATCTCGAGCGCCTGGTCAACCGCATCATTGCCGAACATGCCAATCCCAAGGATCTGGCCACGCTGCGCAGTAATTTGGAATTGATCCCCGAAATCAAGACTTGTTTCCAGGGAAATGTCCCAATCCTTAAGGATCTTCTCCAAGAAATGGATCCCTGCACGGAACAAGTAAAACTGTTACATCAAGCCATTGTCGAAGATCCGCCAGCATCCCTGCAGAATACGGGCATATTCTGCACGGGTTACTCCTCAGAATTGGATCAAATATTCCAGGCTTCGGACTATGCCCGCAAATGGATTGCCGATTTGGAAGCTGTGGAACGTGAACGTACCGGTATAAAATCCCTCAAGGTAGGCTACAACAAGGTCTTCGGATATTTCATTGAAATCTCCAAAGGCCAGGTGGAAAACGCGCCCGCAAACTATATCCGCAAGCAAACACTGGTCAACGGGGAACGCTACATTACCCCAGAGATGAAAGAATACGAAACCACTGTTTTGAATGCGGAAGATCGCATTCATGAAATTGAGCAAAGGCTGTTTAAACAGATATGCAAAACCATCGCCGCAGGATCCGAGCAGATTCTGCAAACCGCGCGCATCATTGCGCAATTGGACGCACTGGCTTCCCTCGCAGAAACTGCGGTGCATAACGGCTACGTCCGTCCGGAATTGGTTGAAAGCACAGAATTGCATATTCAGGATGGCCGCCATCCGGTGGTGGAAATCTTGCAGCAAAATAATCGGTATATCGCCAATGATGCCATTTTTGAAGCCGATGAAATCATCCGTATCATCACCGGACCGAATATGAGCGGAAAAAGCACGTTTCTGCGCCAGGTAGCGATCATAGTGCTGATGGCTCAAATGGGCAGTTTTGTGCCCGCCAAGAGCGCGAAAATCGGCCTTGTAGATCGGATTTTCACCCGCATCGGTGCTCAGGATGAGATTCACGCCGGTCAATCCACCTTCATGGTGGAGATGGTCGAAACCGCCAATATTCTCAACCACGCTACAAGGAACAGCCTATTGATCCTGGATGAGATCGGACGAGGGACATCCACGTATGACGGTGTATCCATTGCCTGGTCGGTGATAGAATATATTCACAACCATCCACGTTTACGAGCCCGTACCCTTTTCGCCACCCATTATCACGAATTAACCCAGATGAGCAATCTTCTGCCAGGTATTCGCAATTATAATGTGGCGGTTACCGAAGGGGATGGCACGGTGATTTTCCTGCATAAAATTATTCCGGGTGCAGCGGATAAATCCTATGGCATTCATGTTGCCCAACTGGCAGGTATGCCTTCCCAGGTGATTGAACGTTCGAACACAATTCTGTCTGATCTGGAATCTTCAGCTGGTACAGTGATCAAACTGCCCTTGCAGAAAGATATTGCACAGCAAATGGTCTTGTTCCCAGAAACCAATCCGCTGCTGGATGAATTAAATATTCTGGATATTAACAGTCTGACCCCGCTGGATGCGATCAATAAACTCTTTGAATGGAAAAACCGTTATAAAGAGTCGTAATTTATTTTTTCTATCCCCGTACCGAGTGGAACTGCCACCAATGAACGGTATCAGAAATTGTCTGTAATAAGCTTCGTGGTTGGTATGACAAGGTTTTCCGCGTTTTTTCCGGTTCGATATCCGAATTACTTAGCAGTGTATCAATGGAATAGGAAGTCAATTTTGGCATGGTCCCAGTCATATTGTAGTACCAGGGGGTAAATTTGACCGCGAAACGGGCGAACGCAGCCGGCAGGATTAAATCCAAAGAACCATGTTTTGCCGCTTGTTTGACCAATTTTAACAATCTCGGAATTTGAATCTGCTCACCATTTAAAATGTATCGTTCCCCCGTTTTTCCATATTTATAAGCAAGAATTAAACCATCAGCAACATCCCGTACATCCACAAAATCGTAACTGCCGTTAATAATAAAATTAATTGGGTTCTTAATCCATCCGTGAATCAGGTTTCCCATCTCGGATTGATTGTAATCAAAAGGTCCGATGACACCGGTTGGGCAAACAATCACTGCATTTAATCCGTGCTCTTTAACAGCATGCTGGACAGCCAGTGTGGCTTCTGCTTTGGAATGATCATAGGCAGCCACTGATTTCATTGGATCGATCGTTGTCTCTTCCGTGATCCATTGTCCATGAGGTAAAGGTTCGAATGCATGGATGGAACTGGTGTAAACTAATCGTTCCACCTCACATTCCAATGCCGCACAGATGACATTTTTAGTTCCCATCACATTGACCATTTGGACAAGTTGGTTTTTCCCTGGCAATATGGAGATTAATCCTGCCAGGTGGAAAACAACTTTCACGCCCTGAAATGCCGTCTTCAGTGTGCTGTATTCGAGGATGTTCCCTTTAACAAACTCAATATCCAAATCCGATAAAACCTTGCTGTCCTCTTCAGGTAATAAGAAAGCTCGAACGGATTCCCCGATTTCAACCAGACGCCGCACTAAGACATTTCCGATATGACCTGTTGCACCAGTAACGAGAATCATACCTCACTCCTTTCAAGCCCAGCATTAAACACTTTTACCGCACGGGTGAGAACTTCCTGCCAATCTGCATCATCAGGAAAAATCAGGCCTTGCAAAATTATACCGATGGCCAAACCAACCAATATTCTGGATCCATCCATCGAAGAGACATCCGTTTTCAATGAACCGCTCTTTTTTCCACTTTCGAGAAGTGCCTCAAAACCATCTTGATAATGGCGAAAGGGTTCGATGGTATCCTGCCAGGTTTTGGGATCTTGATATGCCTTTAACCAAAAAGCAAGAAATGTTGGAATGGGATTCTCCAATGTGTTAAAAATCACATCAGAAGCTCCGGCCATTTTTTCCAACTGCTCCATGACGGAATCGGTTGTATTTTGGATGGTAGCGAATGAAGTATCCAGAGAAGATAGCCATTCTGAAAGTAAAGTTAAAAACAGTTGGTGTTTGGATTCAAAATGATAATAGAATGCCCCCTTACTGATGCCCGCAGCCTTACAGATTTCTGCAACGCTGGTGGCATCATACCCCTGCTTGATGATTAATTGTCTGGCTGCATCTAAAATTTGTACACGGGTTGCTTCTTCTACTATTTCCATATCATCTCCATACCGACCGGTCAGTTTAAGTATAGAAGATTATCGGACGAAATTCAAGCATAAGAAAAACGATCTGATTTCTCAGATCGTCTCTTTTTCTATTTCTGTCAATAAGGTTTGTGGAAAATGATTGAAATCCTGCCATTTGCGTTTTCCGGCAACGATATCCACCAAAATATGGGTTAGAGCGCGATTGATTGGCGCACGAAGTTGATATCGATTAGCATAGCGCACAATCGCGCCATTTAAATACTCCACTTCACTTCTCTCACGCCCTGCGGCCAGATCCAAGTAGAAAGAGGGCATTTTCTCTCCGCGGCCTTTGCCGACACTTCCGGCAACAATCAGCCGGCTGATTTTTTCGGGTAAGTGTTTTATCACAAACATTAATAAACGAACCGGAACCCCGGGTAAATCACACAAGGGAATCTGGGCTTTTTTCATCACTGCCAGGGTCTCCAGAATTTGTCTGCGTTCAAGATGATACAACATCGGATCAGAAAATACCTGCGCAGGAGTCATCTGGAGGATAGCCGAGGTGGCATTGCTCATGATATTGGTCAACATCTTCGACCACTTCATCCCTTCGGCATGATAAATCTGCTCCGCGTTAAGTCCAGCGGAATTTAACGCACTGACAAACGCAGGTGTAATGCCATGATTGGAGGCGACCCCCATTCCACGCAGCCTGTCCACAACAATATGTGTGGGGCCTGCTTTTCCAATGGCAGTCGTTACCGTACCGTATATTACTTTTTGAAGCCCCAGTACTTCCGCTATTTTTTGTTCATTCTCGACGCCGTTCTGAAAACAAACAATCACCGGCAGCGCTGCAGCATAGGGTTTTAATGTTTGTAAAAGAGCGTCGGTATCATAGGATTTCACTGCCAAAATGGCAATGTCATAAGGTCCCCGGGTTAAGGCTTCATCAATACTATTGACTACCTGGGGATGCAGCAAATGCTGCGTTTCTCCATTTCTGGTGATTTGGATTCCATTTTCAGCCACAGTGGCAGCCATTTCAGGACGTTCCAAAAAAGTTACACAATGGTTTTTTAAGGCCAGCGAGCCGCCAATATAACCACCGATGGCACCAGCCCCAAAACAAAGCACCCTTAATTGCGGATAAGTTTGATCATTCATCATTGTTCATACCTTTATCATGGGTTTATTTGAATAACCTGTTAGCCGGATGAACCTGTTATCCAATTCTTTGCACCGCATAAAAATTGTTTCCCGGTCATTTGGTTTTTACCAGCAGGTTGAACCAAGTCTAATTTTAAGGTTCCTGAAGCTGTGGAGAGCGTCGGCCAACCATCTAGAATACTGCGCTTATTGTTATCGGCTGAAGTTTCATCAGCAATAACCGTTGCTTTCCAAACTTTTAACCTTCCCCCTTCCCATTCCAGAAAAGCCCCCGGCCAAGGTTGATAGGCGCGGATTTTTCTTTCCAATGTAACGGCATCCTCTGACACAGGATTTAATTGCCCATCCTTTTTTTGGATCAACGAAGCATAGGTAATCCCGCTCTCCGGTTGAGGATATGCATTTAATTCGCCAGCAAGATACGCCGGTAAAACTTCAAGGAGATATTCGGCACCCAGAACGGATAACTTTTCGGTTAAAGATCCGCCCGTATCCGTAGCAAGGATGGGTATTTGCATCATACCCAGAATATCGCCCGTATCCATACCAACATCCATTTTCATGATGGTGACGCCGGTAATCGTATCGCCGGCATACAGTGCGGTTTGGATGGGAGATGCACCCCGCCAACGGGGTAACAAGGAGGCGTGTACATTAATACAACCATAGGTTGGAAAATTCAGGATTTTCGGTTTAAGAATCTGTCCATAGGCTGCAACTATAATTAAATCAGGATTCCATTGCTGAATATATTCAAAACTGGTTTCTTGATTCACTTTGTCAGGCTGGAAAACCGGGAGACCAAGAGAGAAGGCCAGATTTTTTACAGGGGGAGGCGTTAATTTCATTCCCCTGCCGGAGGGTCTGTCTGGTTGTGTAAACACACCGCAAACAGGATATGTCTTTGCCAATGCAGCCAGAATTGGAACAGAGAATTCCGGCGATCCCATAAATAGTACGCGATTTATCATGATTCTGATTTTAACACAAATAATTTCCAGTGATGTTTATTTTTTATTGATTTCGGTTTTTCCATTATAATGGAGCTTAGATTATGTATTGGAGGCAATATGACAGATCAGGACAACATGATTAATGGGATTTCTCAAAATGAAAGAGTATGGGCTGCCATGGCATATGCATTTGCCCCAATACTGCCGATCATTCTTTTTTTCATGGACGAACAAAAGAATAGGCCTTTTATTCATGCTCATCTGCATCAAGCTTTGATTCTGGGTTTGTTATATGCGCTGCTCGTCGCTGTCACCCTGGGCTGCGGAAGTATTCTCTGGGTTGGGATGCTGTATTTTGCCTTCAAAGCGTATCAAGGCGAGTTAATTCATGTTCCCTTTCTCACTGATTTCATCCAAGATCAAGGTTGGGATTAATTATTTTCTCAATCCTTTAAAATGAATTCGCGCTTCACCATGATCAACCATAAAAATTGAAGAGGAATTACCCTAGCATGGATATATCAAAAGATGAAACAACCTGGGCAATGATTGCACATCTGAGTAATCTGGTTAACTTGTTTACCTTTGTATTAGGCCCCATCATCGCTATCATAATCTATTTTGTATATCGCGATCGTTCAAAATATGTCAGTCATCAGGCGATGCAGTCTTTCGTCTATCAGATGATTACGGTAATTTTTTGTGGTTTTCTGGCGGTCGCCGCCTGGATTGTCACCGGAGTTTTATCCATTGTCCTGGTGGGCATATGTCTGATTCCATTCGCAACCATCCTGACATTGATTCCCCTCGTAGGAATGGTTTACAGTGTTATTGCAGCAGTAGAAACTTCCGCTGGAAAACATTTTCATTATGCAATCATTGGCAATTGGATAAAAGATTAATTGCTTTTCAATGGCTGCTTATAAAATTGTTCGCTTAGAGGTGCCATGAGTGATGAACCTGGAAAAATAATTTTTTATGGTACCGAATGGTGTTCGGATTGCCGCAGAGCTTTTTTTTATTTGAAAAGAAAAGGTATCCCCTTTGACTATATCAACATTGACCAAGATGCAGAAGGTGAAGCTTTTGTCCTTCAAACAAATCATGGGGTTCGTAGTGTACCTACAATCCTTTTTTCCGATGGGACTATCCTGGTTGAACCCTCTACCGAGGAATTGGATGCAAAATTTTCAATCTAATTCGTATGGTCATCCTCAGCAAATAAATGATAGATTGCTCGGATAAGGATAAACAAAACTACACCTAACACCAATCCAATCGCACTTATTAATAAAACCAGGCCATTACGCCGGTTCTCTAAGAAAACTTTGGGCGGAGTAATCAAGCGCTGTTGCAAAGTTTCAATAAATTCTGGCGCAGGTTTCACCGCTCCGTAGGTTAAACGTAATTTTTCTTCCAAAAGCTGAACTTGTTGCAAATCACTGTCGTTCTGAGGTTTCTTCATTTCTTCCTTTATCATGGACTATACCCACAGACATAAAATAAAAATCTTTCAATTTTATAATAATCCTAATTGATACCATCCATGGTTTCATCATCGGTTAATATATCCCTCAGCGAACCCAAAGTACGGTGATATAGACTCTTGATTGCCCCTTCACTTCGTCCCATAATCATGGCGATTTCCGAATTGGTTAATGGCTCGACAAACTTCAGAATTAATAATTCCTGTCGCTCCAAAGGCAATTTCTTGATGGCATTCATCAGGGATTGTTGTTCTTCCTGACGGATTACTGATCTCTCGGGATGATTGGACGTTGAAATTAGCGGCAATGAATCATCCAGGGAAATTTCCTGTTTGCGTTTATTGTCCCGATACCAGTTGGCTACCAGGTTATGCGCAATACGATACAACCACGCCGAAAATGGATACCCTTTCTCGGTATAGTGGGAGATATGATTATACGCACGGTGAAAAACTCTGGAAGTCAAATCTTCTGCATCATTGGTATTGCTGGTCCGATAATAAACATAATTATAGATGCGGTCAACATACCGTGAATATAACGCTGAGAAAGCGTCACCATCTCCTTCGGATGCCAGTTGTATCAGCTTTGAATCTGTGATGTCTGTCAATTCTTGTTCCAATGCAGGATCCTTTCAATAAATAACCCATGGTTGGACAATTGGTTACGTTTTTGATTGTAACCACAACCTGTTCTAAAGACAATCGCGAAATTAATTTGGGTTACACAATTCATCCAAGTTCAGGAGGGTAATCAGTATATCCGAACCCCATTCTGAGTTACACTTAACAAGATATTACTACCCACTATAATGAAAGGGAAAGGAATTGAATATGGAGCAGTTAACTGGAAGTTGGGTCAATTCGAATCAGGAAACTATCTTTTTTCAAACATGGAAGCCGGATGGCACACCAAAAGGCGTAATCCTGATCCTGCATGGGCTGGGCGAACACATCGGGCGTTATGCTCATGTTGCTGCCTGGTTCACCAAACATGATTATCTGGTTCAAGCGTATGATATGCCAGGCCATGGAAAATCAGATGGGGTTCGAGGTCATGCCAAATCCTTTGCGGCAATCCATGATATCACCAACCATTTTGTCTCTGAATTAGATCAAGCGTATCCAAACCTTCCATTGATTCTTTATGGACACAGCATGGGGGGTGAACTGGCTTTGGATTATGGACTTACAAACAGCGCCAAAATTGATGGATTGATCTCTAGTTCTCCCGGTTTGATTCCCGGAAATCCCCCGGCAAAAATTTTGATCACTCTATCAGGCATTTTACAGGCTGTTTCCCCAAAAACACAAATGAATAATAATCTTCCGCTTGAAGGATTATCCCGTGATACCACAGTTGTCGAATGTTATAAAGCTGATCCATTGGTTCATCCTCTGGTCTCGATGAAAATGGGTCATGAAATCATCTCCCGCGGACGTTGGTTAATTGATCATGCCAGTGAATATCCTCAGATTCCCCTGCTGCTCCAGGTCGGTGAAAAAGACATGCTGGTTGCTCCCAGTGGACCGATTGAATTTGCGAAAAATCATCCATCATTGAGTTGTAAAGTCTGGCCGGATATGTATCATGAACTTCACAATGAACCCGAACAAGAAGATATTTTCAACTATATGTTAAAATGGATGAATGAGAGAACAGTCATTCGCCATTAATAGGATGAATGCTTGACCTTAACCAGACAGCAGTATACAATGGAACATTGCGCATCTGTCTATACAAGTGCGTAGGATTTATTTTGAAAATTCATGATTGTACTGATAAATAAGAGAATGTTTATATAGTTAAAAATTACCGAACCACTGCAAATTTCAATCGAAGGAGACCTACCCAATGAAGGATTTCTTATTTCGAGGCAGCTTAGCCCAATTGGATCCTGATATTAACCAATTGAATGAATTGGAAACTGAACGACAATTTCGTCGATTAATTCTTATACCTAGTGAAAGTTCTGCTCCCCTGGCTGTACGGGAAGCCTTAAGTTCCATTTTTCAAAATATTTACGCTGAAGGATATCCGGACGAAGAAACGCGCTGGATGAATGAAGCCGAAATCCTTGATTACCACACCCGCATCCCATATTATCGCCGGTATTCCGATCCCCGGTATTACAAGGGTGTGGAGTATGCGGATGCTCTGGAAGCCCTGGCTCGACGCCGTTGTGCTGAAGCCTTTGCTGCCAACGGGGTCTCTGCGGATGAACTCTATGTCAATGTTCAGGCTCTCTCCGGCGCTGCAGCGAACAATGCCGCATATCATGCCATGATCAATATTGGTGATACCGTAATGGGCATGGATTTGCTGCACGGCGGCCACCTTTCCCATGGTTCACCCGTCAACCGCTCCGGCAAATTGTATAATATCGTCCATTACAACATTGATCCCGTCACCGAGAAAATTGATTACGATGTACTTCAGGAATTGGTTCTGCAAAACAAACCAAAAGTACTGATTGCTGGCTTCTCTTCCTACCCCTGGGTACCGGATTTTAAACGCTATCGCGAAATTGCCGATTCCGTCGGCGCAAAAGTATTGGCCGATGTTTCCCATATTGCAGGCTTGATTGCTGCCGGTGTGATTGAATCCCCGGTTGGTTATGCGGATATTATCACCTTTACCACGCATAAAACCCTTTGCGGACCGCGCGGCGCCATCATCATGACCCAGGATGGGCAACTCTCCAAAAAGATCGATCGGGCTGTTTTCCCTGGCGAACAGGGCGGTCCTCATGTGCAGGTTTTTGCCGCCTACGCCCTGACCTTTAAACTGGCTCAAACACCCACCTTCAAAGAATTGCAGACTCAGATTTTGAAAAACTGCAAAGCCATGACGGACCAATTGAAAGTCCGCGGCTTTAAAGTTCCTTTTGGCGGTACGAACACGCATCTTGGAAATATTGACTGCAAATCCATTGTCGGTCCGGATGGCGCCACCCTCTCCGGTGATATGGCTGCCCGGATACTGGATGTTGCCGGTATCGTTGCTAATCGCAATACCATTCCCGGTGATAAAAGTGCCTTCAGTGCCAGCGGTGTTCGCTACGGTACGCCCTGGATGACTCAGCGCGGCTTGGTTGAAGCCGATATGGTGGAAGTTGCCAATATCATCGCAGATCTCCTGCAAGCCACCACACCCTATAAACAAGAAACGCGCAAGGGTTTCACCTTACGTGCCAAAGTAGATTTTAAAGTCCTGGAAGAAGCCAAGCTGCGCGTGCGTAAACTGACTGAAAAAGCAGGCACTGATCTTACACCTCAAACAAACGGCTATCCGCACTTCTTCTATCTGGATGACCAACCGGCTGTCAAATCCGGGTCCACCGCATTTGAGCTTTCAGGACGAGGCGTGTATCAATTTGTAAACGCAATCTTCACATCTGACGTCGAAGATCTGAAACCGGGTCAATCCCAAAATACTTCCTTGCATACCCCCATGGGTGAAGTATCTGGTATTCTGACATATCGACAGCCAGGCTGCTTTGTATTCAGTACCGGTGTGGAAAAAGCCACCCTGGCCGCCACCTGGATGCGGGATCTCTCGGATGGTTACGTCTCTTTCGATGCTGATCTCTCACGCAAACTTCCCGGACCAATTATTGTCATGGAAAAGCCTGAACTGGCGGTTTTGGAAGCCAATGAGGGAAAACCTGCGCTAAAACCTTATGTCATCGGCCAAAAACCCATGAATCTGTCCGCCCTGCCTCAGTTTAGCTGGAAAGAGGATGAAAACCCCAAACCCAGACGAACTGCCCTGTACGAAACCCACAAAAAACTGGGCGCCAAAATTATCCCCTTTGCCGGTTGGGAAATGCCTGTTTGGTACACCTCGGTCATCGAGGAACATGCAGCAACCCGCACCGCGGCAGGTCTCTTTGATGCCTCCCACATGGGTACTTATCAGGTGGAAGGACCGGATGCCTCCGTTTTCCTGGATAGTTTGGTAGCCAATGATATTTCCCAGGTGGGCATTGGCGAATCCGTTTACACACATTTACTGGATACGCAAGCTAATGTGCTGGATGATTTAATCATCTACCGGCGCTCCGAAAATCAATATCTGGTCGTGGTTAATGCCGGCAATGATGATAAAGACTGGGCCTGGATGAATGCCGTTCTGGAAGGTACAGTCCATGTGGATGAAACCCATCCCTATGCCAGAGCCTTTGGACGCAACGTCACCTTCCGCAACCTGCGTGACCCCAAAGCCGGAGCTGAAATGCGCGTCGATATCCCGTTACAGGGTCCAAAATCCCGTGATATCTTGCTGGCTCTGGGCTGTAACGAAGAGACGCGCCAAAAAATTATGAAATTAGAGCGCACGCAGCTCTGTGAAGGTGTCGTCGGTGGATTGGATTTGATCATCTCCCGCACCGGTTACACAGGCGAACGCATGGCATTTGAGCTTTTTGTTCACCCTGAGAAATCCGTCACCTTGTGGGATAAATTAATGGAAGTAGGAACCCCCAAAGGTTTGAAACCCTGCGGCTTGGGTGCCCGGGACTCTCTGCGTACAGAAGCCGGATTACCTTTATATGGTCATGAAATGGCCGGCGATCTTGGGCTGGGTATTGGTGAAGCTGGTTTTTCATACTATGTAAAAACCTACAAATCCTGGTTTATTGGACGGGATGCTTTTATTGCTCGTGAAACAGCCCGTAAAGGCGTTGTTGCCCGCTTCAGATTCAATGAAAAAGGTGTGCGTATGGCTCACAATGGCGATCCTGTGCTCAATACCAAAGGACAGGTCATTGGCAAGGTCACCAGCTGTGCCATTGATTCTGAGGGCTATTTGACAGGCCAGACATTCATTGATCTTAAATACACCGCTGAGAACACACCTGTTCTAATTTATCAGGGCGCACCCGAGAAGATTGGAAAAACACCGAACGCACTCGATATTGGAGACAAACAGGTGATCCCCACAGCGGCAACCATCATCAGCCGTTTTCCCAAACCATAAGCATTCAAAAACATGATGCGGATGTCATCTCTTGAGATCCGCATCTGAAAGTCTAATTTTAGGAGAAAGTTCAAGTATGGAAACACCATGGCAGTATCGCTTTTCCACTCGTGCACAGGCAATGAAAAGTTCTGTTATTCGAGAATTGTTAAAACTCACAGAACAACCAGATATTATCTCTTTTGCTGGTGGACTACCCGCGCCAGAAGTATTTCCAATTGAAGCTTTTCAACGTGCATCCAAGAAAGTGCTTTCTGAATACGGTCCGCAAGCGCTCCAATACGGCACCACGGAAGGGTATGCCCCCTTGCGGCAATTTATTGCCGATCAAATTACTCAACCAGGATTTGAAGTATCTGCGGCCAATATTTTAATCACCTCCGGATCCCAACAAGCCCTGGATTTGATTGGTATGACCTTTATCAATCAGGGTGATCATATTCTGGTGGAATCTCCAACCTATTTGGGCGCTTTACAAGCTTGGAATCTTTATGGGGCAAATTATGTAACCGTAAAAACGGATCAGGATGGGATGGATACCGCAGATCTGGAAGCTCAATTACGGACCGGGCCAAAATTCATTTATATTCTGCCAAATTTCCAAAATCCTATGGGCGTTACGATGTCCATGGAACGTCGGGAACAACTGGTTCACCTGGCAGATAAATACGGCATTCCGATCGTTGAAGATGACCCTTACATGCAATTGCGTTTCGAAGGCGAGCATCTGCCCTCCGTAGGTGTAGTCGATACAAAAATGCGCGGCGGATCTCACTGCAATGAAAGCAATGTGATTTACTTGAGTACGTTTTCCAAAACGCTCGCACCTGGTTTGCGGATTGCCTGGGTAGTGGCCCCTGAAGCAGTTATCCAAAAAATGGTTATGGCTAAACAAGCCATCGATTTACATACAGCCACAGTCAATCAGTACATTGCCTATGAAGTGGCAAAAGACGGTTTCCTCGAAGAACACATCAAAACCATCATTGAGGTTTATCGTCAGCGCAGAGATATTATGCTGGAATCATTTGATGAGTATATGCCGGCAGGTGTTAGTTGGACAAAACCAAGTGGCGGTCTATTCTTATGGGTCACTTTGCCTGAACAGATGGATTCAGTAAAAATCTTTGAGGATGCTGTCAAAGAAAAAGTGGCTTTTGTGCCAGGTCAATCCTTCCATGCAGATGGTTCCGGAAAGAATACCATGCGCATGAATTTCTCAAATTCCTCGCCGGAAATGATCGTAGAAGGAGTAAGAAGATTGTCCATTGTAATAAAAAAACATCTTGCTAAATCATAAACTATACAAAAAATCGGCTGGGACAGAATACCAGCCGATTTTTATTATACAAAGTGAATGTCTTTCAAAATTGATTTGCCAATAAATTCCCGCAATATGGAGTTATCTGGAATTAGTTCCGCATCAATCGGCAGAAACCATTCCAACAGAGTTAATAAGCGTTTTGCTTCAATATATTCCTGGGTTCCATAGGGAACCTGGCGCAGAATGGGGACAGCCAAGGACTTCAGGGCTGCCAATTCATAACTCAACGCAGAGTTAAACATTTCATCAGCATGGTCCTGATAAGGAAATATGTGACGTTTCTCTCCCCTGCGTACGGATTCCCATCGACTGATGGTATCCTTGGCGGAGTACCCCCGTTCTCTAAAATCGCGCACAATACGCCGAATTAACCGTGTATCGGTGGTTGAAATACGATTATGTCGATCCAGGTTTAATTGCGTTAAATCCGATACATAAATGCGGAAAGTATTTTCTGCAGAAATTTCCGATAGCAAGTTAGGATTAAGGCCGTGAATACCTTCGAGCACCAGCACCTGATCCTGTCTCAATTGCACCAAATCGCCCAATTCCTGACAACCGGTATGAAAATCATATCGCGGTAATTGAACCTGTTTTCCAGCGATCAAGTCTTTCAATTGAGCTGACAATTGTTCCCGATTCAAAGCATCAATGGACTCAAAATCATATTCTCCATTCTCATCCAGCGGTGTATGAACACGATCCACAAAATAATTATCCATTTCAATGGGATACGGATAGAGACCATTCACCATCAGTTGAATACTTAATCTTCTTGAGAAAGTTGTTTTTCCGGAAGATGACGGCCCTGCGATCAGCACAATCCGTGGATGATTGGGGTGATTGGCGATTTCCGTGGCAATTTCGGAAATTTTTTGTTCGTGCAAAGCTTCGGATAATAAAACAACTTCCCGAATATGCTCTTTTCGTATCACTTCATTCAGAGCTCCCACATTGGGAACCCCGATTTTCTTTAACCAGGTGCCATACTGTTGAAAGGTGGAAAGCAGACGCTCACTGTAGGGTAAGGGCAGAATTTCAGTTGGAGCATGTCTTCTTGGAAATTGTAAAACAAAACCGTCTCCAAGTTTCTGTAATCTAAACCATTTTAAATAACCGGTTGATGGCACCATATAGCCGTGGTGATAATCCTGGTGATCTACCAGCCGATACAGCACCAAGTGGGCTTTATTGCGGGTTTTCATCAGACTGACTTTATCATCCTGTTTACGTTTGGCAAATATATCCAATGCCTCTTCCAGAGGTACTTCCCGGCGACTGAAGGGTAAATCCTGGCCAACCAGCTCTTTCATTCTGTTTTCCAGAACAAGCACTTCCTCCGAAGATAACGGACCCCGACGGAATACTTCGCAATAATAGCCGCCTGAAGAGACTGAATGGTCCACAGACAAGGCAGCCGTGGGATATAACTCATCAAAAGCCGCTTCCAATAAAAACGTCAAAGAACGACGATAAATTCGCATTCCATCTGCATCCACCATCGTTACGGGTTTTACAATCGAATCCATGTTGATTCGGAATGTCAATTCACGTAAATCACTATTAATAATTGCTCCAAGAATGGGTGGATCCTGCCATTCAGGCAGGTTCTTCAAGAAAATTTCCACACTTGCATTTCGGGGACCTTCATAAACCCTGCCATCCGGCAAATGGATTTCGATGGTTTCTCTGGCTATAACCGGTTTAATTTCTGGCATCTCTGTCATTTTTTCACCAATTTAATCTGATTTTTTCTCGGACACTAATTATAGCAGATTCAGCGAACACATTGCTGTTTTATGATATTAAGCCCATTTTTTGTTTCTGGTATAATCGAACCTAGGTAAAAATTCTATCCATACTTTTGTTAATCTTTACCTCATCCAAAAAGATGAAATTTACCAAGCGGTTTGGCATTCTTTGTCAGGCACACAGGAAAGAACAGTATGCTAAAAAAACAATCCTTATCCATCATTCGCGGATGTGCCACTTTTGGCATCGTATCCTTGCTGCTTTTTAGCTTTCCTCGTCTGATCACCCTGCTGATGGCTGCGCCGAAAACCTACGATTTGCAATCCATACCCGCCAGAAAAATCGGTATTGTTTTTGGAGCCGGGATTACCAAGGACGGAAGGCCTACTGCTGTTTTGAAAGATCGGGTGATGGCAGCTGTGGAACTCTACAATGCCGGAAAAATTCAATACTTTTTGATGAGCGGCGATAATCGTTTTGAAGATTATAACGAACCGCTGGCAATGAAAACCTATGCGGTGGAATTGGGTATCCCCGAAGATCGTATATTTCTGGATTATGCCGGGCGCCGTACCTATGATACCTGTTATCGTGCCAAGTACATTTTTGGCGTCGATGAGGCCATTTTGATTACCCAACAATTTCATCTTCCAAGAGCAATGTTTCTGGCAGAAAGCTTTGGTATTGATGCAGCAGGTTTTCCTTCAGATATCCGCACCTATAGAAAGTCAACCATGCTTTATTGGAATATTCGAGAGATGCCTGCAGTCTTTACTGCCTTTATCGATGTCTACCTGCGCAAGCCCTTGCCTATCCTGGGGGAATACGAACCTATCCTGCCCAAGGAATAATCTGGTACTTTTCTTGCAACATACTCTCCGACTGGAGATTCCTCTCTGACAGGAGCGCAACACAATGACGTTTACCCGGAATGACGCTTATCTTTTGATGTGTGAATTTGTACAGAACCAGAATTTGCGTTATCACATGCTGGCTGTAGAAGCTGCCATGGCGTTCTACGCAGCCGAACTAGCTCCACAGGAAGCAGAAACCTGGAAAATAGCGGGCCTATTACACGATTTTGATTGGGAAATTCACCCCACCAAAGAAGAACACCCCTTATTGGGAGCAGAAATTTTACGGGAACGTCAAGTTCCGGAAACCATCATTCGTGCCATTTTGGCACATGGCGATGAGACCGGAGTGGAACGCATCAGTCTGATGGAAAAAGCATTATACGCCTGTGATGAAATTACCGGGCTGATCACTGCGTCTGCTCTGGTACGTCCCAGCAAGTCGCTCATGGATTTAACAGCCTCCTCGGTCAAGAAAAAATGGAATAATTTCAACTTCGCGGCCGGTGCCAATCGTGCAGAGATGGAAAAGGGTGCTCAGGAATTGGGCATTGAGCTTTGGCAGCATACAACCAATGTCATTACCGCGATGCGATCCATTGCAGCGGAAATTGGATTAGCAGGAATAGCATAAAATTTTGGATAGGGAGTAGGGCAATGACACTAACAGGCAAAGGAATGATGATCTGGCAGATATCCAGATGTGAAGGTGGGGATCCTGTAAAAATCGCACTTGCAGCGAAAGAAGCAGGGTTGACCCATGTTCTAATCAAGGTTGCAGAAGCAACCGGACCCTATAATATTGATAAAACCACTGGTGTGGATCTCGTCCCGCCTGTAGTCTCAGCCCTCAGGGCAAAAGGAATAGGTGTTTGGGGTTGGCATTACGTCTATGGTTATAATCCAACAGGCGAGGCGCAGATCGCCATAAAACGGACCAAAGAGTTCAATCTTGATGGGTATGTAATCGATGCTGAAGCCGAGTACAAATTACCTGGAAGAGAAGTCGCAGCAGCAACCTATATGAATACCTTGAGGGCCGGTCTGCCGAATACCCCGATTGCCTTGTGTTCTTATCGCTTCCCTACTTATCATCCTGAATTACCCTGGACTACTTTTCTAAATAAATGCGATTACAATATGCCCCAGGTCTACTGGCAAGGTGCCCATAACCCCGGTGAACAGTTAGAACGAACGGTACGGGAATTTAAAAATATCACGCCTTATCGCCCCATCATGCCTACCGGACCTATCTACAAAGCTGGAGATTGGGAGCCCACCCCGGCGGATGTGATTGAATTCATGGATAAAGCACAAGAATTGAACCTGAGTTCGGTTAATTACTTTGAATGGTATTATGGCCGGACCATCATGAAGCCGGTCTGGTCAGCTGTTGCCAATTACAAATGGGGTACAACTACCCCCACTGAACCGCAGGATATTACCACTCAATATCTGAATGCCCTGAATAGCCATAATTCGACATTGTTGGCCAGCTTGTATAATGACAACGGCGTACATATTACCGCTGAAAAGACCATTCAAGGGACCTCTGCGATACAGAACTGGTATCTCGATTTTCTTGTCACTCGCATGCCGCAAGCTACGTTCACCATGAGCAATGTCACCGGCGATGCCACATCCAAGCATTTTAATTGGCAGGCATCTTCTACACTGGGACATATCGTGGACGGCAATGATACCATCGGGATCCATAACGGCAAAATTGTCTACCATTATAGTTTCTACAATATTCAATCATATACATGATAGTAATTAAAATAAAACAGCAGGTCAAATTTTCTGACCTGCTGTTTTTATTTATCGACGCTACTAGATTCCTGGCAAGGTGGATTGTTGATCCGATTTTTTCTTTTTCTTTTTCCCTTTATCCGGACTCAAGGCAATTTGCCAGTAGGAATCATAATCAGAAAATGGAGTCAACTCAATCACAGAATCGCCGTCAGCCAGGGGGATGCTCTGTTTGGTGCTTTTTGCGCGGCTGTTGCTCGTGAATCCCTTTACGGCGAGCAGTTTGCTGGCTAAACGATGGAAGTGAGCCAGGAAGTTATCTCCCGGATCAACGATACAGGAACCAATCAATTGTTCTCCCGCTCCCAACCTTACCATAATTGTCCCCTGACCATAACGACCCTGCAAAACCAGCTCCTCCGTTGGAATCTTCCAAAGTTTCCCCGAACCAGTAACACAAATACTGAATAAGCCATCCTTAACTACGTCGGATCCAATTACATAATCATCGGCTTTCAACTTGATCCCATTGACGCCTGCCGCAACCAAGCCCATGGGGCGGACATCATCTTCTTTAAAGCGAATCGACATACCCTCCGCGGTAACCATACCGATATCATCGGTACCGGTGGTGAAGTACATCCAGCCTAATTCGTCCTGGGCATTGACTTTTACCAATTGGAAAGGTGCGGAAGAGGGACCAGGCAGCTCACTGATATCACTCTTCTTGACCATACCCTTGCGGGTCACCGTGAAGATGTAATACGGTTCCTCAGGGCTTTTAACTTGCTAATGGTGGCACAACAGACAATATCCACATCACTGTCAAATCCGGAGATTTTCGAAAAATGAACTCCGGCACTAAAATTCTCCACGGTGGGCAGGGAATCCACAGCCACCGAAGCTGCCCTGCCGTCAATTGCGCCCAGGAAGAGCGTATGATGAGTCGTAGTTTTTAAGAGCCTGATGGGCGCCTGATTGCCGCTGACGCGCGGTAATTTATCTGTCAACGTGCGGCCAATCATGCCGTCTTCTGTCATTCCGATCCAGGTGGGTTGTTCGGGGGTGAGATCAGAGGTTGTTAATTTATCAGACGCTGATTCCCCTTCTTTAAGCGAGACAATCTGTGTTCTGCGACGATCCCCATACACTGTCTGAATTTCAGCCAGTTCATCCTTGATCATCTGGCGCATTTTCTTTGGTGATTTTAAAAGGGCTTCCAACTCACGAATGGTCGCCAGAAGCGCTTTGTATTCTTCTTCAATTTTCTTCCGCTCCAATTGGGATAAGCGCTTTAAAGGCATATCCAAAATGGCATTGGCCTGCAGTTCACTCAATTTGAATTTCTTCATCAATTTCAGACGAGCGTTTTCTGTATCCGGTGATTTTCGAATAATCTCGATTATCTCATCCAGATTATTGATGGCAATGTGCAAGCCTTCCAGGATATGAGCGCGTTGTCTGGCTTTTTCCAAATCAAATTCGGCGCGCCGACGAACAATTTCTATACGATGCTCAATATATACTTTCAACGCCTGCTTTAGGCTGAGCAACTTTGGTTCTCCATTGACCAGCGCCAGCATATTGATGCCAAACGTGGATTGCAATGGAGTTTTTTGATACAAAGCCCGCAGTATTTTATCGGTATCCGTATTCTTGGCACACTCTATAACTATACGCATGCCGTGGCGATCAGATTCATCCCGAAGGTCAGTGATGCCCTCAATTTTACCCTCACGAGCCAGCCCGGCAATCCGCTCAATCAGCGTAGTTTTATTTGTCTGATAAGGCAGCTCGGAAATTAATATTCGATACCGTCCGCGTGCAATTTCCTCAAGGGACACCCTGCCGCGAACGGTAATCCGCCCTTTCCCAGTGGCATAGGCGCTGCGTAATTCCATCACTTCATCATTTTGAAGGATAATTCCGCCGGTCGGAAAATCCGGACCTTTTACAAAGGTCAATAAATCATCCACTGCTATTTCGTCAATCTTTTCCCAATTATCCAGCATGTAGAATATGGCATCTACCACTTCGTTCAAATTGTGTGGAGGGACATTTGTTGCCATACCAACCGCAATACCTGAGGATCCGTTGACCAATAAATTCGGGATGGCTGCCGGTAATACCGAAGGTTCACTGAGCGTATCATCAAAGTTGCGTGTAAAATCAACCGTATTGCGGTCCAATTGTGCAATCATATCCACAGCAAAATTCTTCAGGCGTGCTTCGGTGTAACGCATGGCAGCCGGAGGATCGCCATCAATGCTGCCAAAGTTGCCCTGTCCATCAACGAGAGGATAACGAACCGAGAAATCCTGGGCCAAACGTGCCATGGCTTCATAAACCGCTGTGTCCCCATGAGGGTGATATTTACCCAACACTTCACCGACGATCCTGGCTGATTTCTTGAAATCAGAATTTGCACGAATCCCCATGTCATACATGGAATACAAAATGCGGCGTTGAACCGGTTTTAACCCATCCCGCGCATCGGGCAAAGCCCGTGAGACGATTACACTCATGGCGTAATCGAGATAGGATTGCTGCATTTCGTGATCAATGTCTACTTGTTTTATCAATCCAATTTCCATCTATGACTCCTCTTTGTTCGTAACCACTATGTTGTGGAATATTTCGTTCTCGTACGATCATCCCTATCATATGAAATAATCTGGAAACCGTCAACTCTATTAAGAAACAAAAACCTGTAGAATTTTATTCCTACAGGTTTTTTATAACTTAAAACCGTATTACAAAGCTACCTACCCTGGTAAATTAGGCATGAAATCAGGTGTAATGTCTTCAGCAGACATTTCAGAATCTTCAACCAGGGACACCAATGGTAACGGATCAACGTGTGCCTGTTTGAATTTTCCTTTCTCAAAACCGGTTCCAGCAGGAATTAGTTTACCAATGATGACATTCTCTTTCAGACCATACAGCGGATCTTCCAAGGCTGCAATGGCTGCACCGGCCAACACTTTGATGGTGTGCTGGAAGGAAGAAGCAGAGAGGAAGGAATCCGTACTCAAGGAAGCTTTGGTCACACCCTGCAGCACTTCAAGATACTTCGCAGGTTGTTTGCCTTCATCGATTAATTCTTCATTGACTCTCTGAATCTCAAGACGATCAACCACATCCATCGGCAGGTAATGGCTGTCACCGGAGCGAACCACCTGTACCCGACCAATCAATTTACGAATGATCACCTCAAAATGTTTGTCATTGATATTCTGACCCTGAGCACGATACACCTGCTGAATTTGAGTCATCAGGTACATCATACAGGCATCCCGGCCGTTGATTCTCAGCACGGTATGAGGGTTCAAGGAACCTTCCGTTAAGGGCAGACCAGCGGTGACATGCTCACCATCACGGATTAATAAACGGGCTGTGGTGGGAATCTCATAATCTTCAGATTCTTTCTGTTCATAGGAGACAATCACCTTGCCGCCATCAATACGGACACGTCCGGTATGCTGGGCAGTAACTTGCGCTTCGCCAAAAGCAGCGATTTCATCGCCAACAGAGACGGTTTGCTCATCGTGAACTTTGATATTCCATTCAATTGGAATGGCATATTCATCACTCACAATTTCGCTGTGCTCCACCCGAACCGTGCGCTGTTCGCTGTAGCGGTCAGATTGAATTACTTTTGCCACTCCGTCAATGGTGGTAACGACGGCTTCACCTTTTGGTGCGCGGCGGGCTTCAAACAACTCTTCTACACGGGGCAGACCAGTGGTAATGTCACCACCGGCAGCAACACCACCGGTATGGAAAGTACGCAGGGTAAGCTGAGTACCAGGCTCACCAATGGACTGCGCGGCGACGGTACCGACAGCTGCACCCAGATCAACCAGGTCCCCACGACCCAGGTCAATACCATAGCAGGATTGGCAAATACCGTGTACCAATTCACAGGTCAAAGGAGAACGGACTTTGACAATATCGACGGTAGATTCAACCACTTTACGAACCGTGGTGTGATCCAATTTACCGTCTTTCTCAACCAGGATTTCACCGGTCAAAGGATCGACAATACGTTGGGCAACTACACGACCATACAAGCGGGAAGAATAAGACTGACCAGCCACATCATCGGCTTTACGAACATAAATACCCTCTGATGTACCGCAGTCGTATTCATTGATGATGATATCCTGTGCAACATCCACCAGACGACGGGTCAAATAACCGGCATCTGCAGTACGCAGCGCAGTATCTGCCAGACCTTTACGAGCACCATGCGTGGAGATGAAGTATTCCAGTGCGGTCAGGCCTTCACGGAAGTTGGACAGAATCGGCAGACGAATAATACGGCCGGACGGATCAGCCATCAAACCACGCATACCAGCCAATTGGGAAATTGGTCCGAAACCGCCTTTGGTGGCGCCGGAGTTGGCCATGGTGGAAAGGTTGCCGTTGGGATCCATGTGAGCACGTACGGCATCAGCTACCAGCTTGGTAGTTTTCTGCCAGATTTCGATCGTACGTTCGTTGCGTTCCTGTTCGGTTAACAAACCACGCCGCCAGGATCGGTTCACTTTTTCCACTTCAGCTTGCGCATCATTTACAATCTGTGGTTTTTCCAAGGGGATGGTAATATCAGCCACAGCCAACGTCGAGCCGGATTTCATTGCATATTCAAAACCAATGCTTTTAATCCCGTCAGCGACATCGGTGGTAACAGCCTGCCCACAAACTTCATACACTTCAGCGATCAAGTCTTTAACCCCACCCTTTTCCAGTGTGGTATTAACGAATTGAACTTCAGGAGGAAGAATGCGGTTGAAAATAACGCGGCCTACGGTAGTACTGATGATTTCTTCCCGTGCAGCGGGTAAGCGCTGGAAGGATTCGTCATACCAGGTTTTGGTTTTAATTTTGATATGGGCGTGAATATCAACTTTTGCCAAAGCATAAGCGAGTTCAACTTCATCGGCGTCGGAGAAAATCCAACCTTCGCCAAGTTTTTCACGGGTGCTGGTTTCGTCAACGGTCAAATAATAAACACCTAAAACCATATCTTTGGAAGGAGTAATAATCGGGTCACCGTCGGCAGGTTTCAAAAGGTTCTTTGAAGAAAGCATCAGATTGCGAGCTTCCCAAACTGCTTTTTCAGAAAGCGGCACATGAACAGCCATTTGGTCACCATCAAAGTCAGCATTGAAGGCTGTCGTCACCAAAGGATGCAATTGAATGGCGCTTCCTTCGATCAATACTGGTTCAAAAGCCTGGATGCCCAAACGGTGTAAAGTAGGCGCACGATTCAACAAAACTGGTCGCTCGCCAATCACCTCTTCCAATACTTCCCATACCTCAGGTTTGTTGCGCTCAATCAAACGGCGCGCACCTTTGACATTGGCTGCATAATTATGCGAAACCAGACGGGAGATAACGAAGGGGCGGAATAATTCAAGCGCCATCGTTTTTGGCAGACCACATTGATAAAGTTTTAATTTAGGACCGACCACAATAACGGAACGGCCGGAATAGTCCACACGTTTACCGAGTAAGTTGCGGCGGAATCGCCCTTTCTTACCCTTCAACATGTCGCTAAGGGATTTCAATTCGCGACGGCCGCGGCGGGATAAGGCTTTACCGCGCTGGGAATTATCCACCAGCGAATCGACGGCTTCCTGAAGCATACGTTTTTCATTCCGTACGATCACATCGGGAGCGCCTAATTCAAGGAGACGTTTAAGACGATTATTACGGTTAATCACCCGGCGATAAAGGTCATTCAAGTCAGAGGTGGCAAATCGTCCGCCGTCCAATTGAACCATGGGACGTAAATCCGGAGGAATGACGGGTAAAACCGTCAAGATCATCCATTCAGGGCGGTTGCCTGACTTGCGGAAATCTTCCACGACTTTCAAGCGAGTGGTTGCTTTTTTGCGTTTCTGTTTTGATTTGGAGGTCTTTAATTCGTGCCAGAGATCTTCGGCCAATTTGTCCAGATCAAGACGGCGCAGAATATCATAAAATGATTCAGCACCCATATCTGCCCGGAATACCTGGCCCCAGCGGGATTTCAATTCGCGATATCGACTCTCGCTCAGGAAGGTAAAGGGACGAAGTTCCATTAACTCATCACGCATACGGGAACTCTGATCCTGAGTTTCAGAGGATTGGTCTTCGAGCTGGTTGCGTAGCATTTCCATCTGCTCATCGGCTTCCGCTTTGAGCTGCTCTTTCTTCATATCCATCTGTTCAAGATCACGCTGCAGCTGTTCTTTGAATTCGCTCTCAATATCATCCAGCCGTTCTTTGACCACTTTCTGGACACGACTCAGGTGACCTGAGGTGATTTCTTCCCCAGCTTTGACGATCACAACATTTGCGGCACTGAAAGTTAAATCAGTACGTGAGGTAGTGCCTGTATTGTCCTGTAAATTTCGTTCCAGGCTCTGACCTTCCTGCATGACAGGTTCCAACCGTGAAGCAATTTGTTCATCGGCCCTGGTCTGCATTTCGGTGCGCTGCTGCTTTAGTTCTTCAATGCGTGCATCTCGAGATTTTTTAATCTCAAGAATCTTGGCATTGATGCCGGTGGCAGCATCACGTTCATTGATATTAATTTCGTCATCCAGGCGTTTTAAAGCTTTCTCACGCGCGTCTTCGTCAACATAGGTGACAATATACTGCGCGAAGTAAAGCACACGATCCAGATTCCTTCTGGAAATATCCAATAAAAGTCCCAAATAGGAAGGGATACGGCGTGTATACCAAATATGAGCAACCGGCGCGGCCAGTTCAATATGCCCCATCCGTTCGCGGCGAACCGAAGAACGGGTAACTTCAACACCGCATTTATCGCAAATAATACCTTTATAACGCGGGTTTTTGTATTTTCCACAATAACATTGCCAATCTCGTGAAGGTCCAAAGATAGCTTCACAAAATAGGCCGTCTTTTTCAGGACGTAACCGACGGTAATTAATGGTTTCTGGTTTCAACACTTCTCCGTACGACCAACTACGGATCGTCTCGGGAGAAGCCAAGCTAATTCTAAGTGCAATTAAATCTTTCGTTTCCAAGAAATCGCCTCCTGACCGGAACTTTGGAGTAAAACGGAAACAAAGCGCCTGGATCTTTTCTGCCCGTGCGCTTCTACGTCACATCGTGTGTTAACTAATGGTAACCATGCAATAGAAAAGTATACCACAACCTTTGTGGGTTTACAAATATTTTACACACTAATTTCAAGGGGAAACTTGAAGAAAATTTTTAAATTTGTTCTTACATTCAAAAGAAAAAAACCAAATGTAGGGGCAAAGCATCCGGTTTGCCAAAATATCTTATCAACTCATAAACCGGATGCTTTGCCCTAACATATGATGGTTAACCAATTGATTGGTATTATGCCATACCAAGTAGGCGTTTCATAAATTGGTGCTATTGCTATCATAAGTGAGGGTTTAGCATCCATTGCACTATGATTATCAACCATTTTGCGGATGCTAAACCCCTACTTATCGAATGGCTGCGAAATTGGCTGCGGAACTGCCAATTTGGCTTTTCCGGAATTGATGCAATGATCATCCTGCGTGCGGTCAATGCCCCTACATTGTTTACTTATTAACCCTGCCGTCTCGGTACCTGCAAATAAAAGGCACTGCCTTTGCCCAACACACTTTCCACCCACACCCGACCATGATGACGGGCAGCAATGGACTTGACTATCATCAGGCCGTAACCGGTGTTAATTTCCTCATCCCCCTCCACCGCAGACTTCTGCGGTTTTCGCTCAAAAATACCTTTTAAATCCAGCGGAGCAATGCCGATTCCGTTGTCCTTCACCTCAAACAACACATCCTCCCCCATTTCCCGGCAGCTCACACTTACTTTACCCTTGACCTGAGTAAACTTGATTGCATTTTCAACCAGGTTGTATAACGCTTGTTGAAGCAGATCCGCGTCCACTTCGATAAAACGGAGATTTTCTTCCTGCCCAGGGTTAATATCGACGCTCAATTCAATCTTTTTTTGATTTGCCTGGGGCGTCAGGGTTTGCTTCACCATATCCACAATTTTTTCCGGCTCAACGGATTTTATATTTAATCCAATGCCGGCTTCAATTCGCTCCACATTCAAAACATTGTGAGTCAATTTAATCATGCGCTCAATACCGGTTTGAATTTTCTCCACATACTCTTTTTGTTGCTCATTGATCTCACCCACCATGGGCAGCATGTTAACATACCCGCGCATCATCGAGAGAGGCACGCGTAAATCATGGCTGACCGTTGCCACAAAATCAGATTTCATCGAATCCTGCTGTTTATATCGGGTAATATCGCGCAGGGTACAAACCAAACCTGCCGGTAATTCCTCGGAAATCCAGACCGGCGAAATCATCACGTCATATGAATGGCCGTTAGGCAGGTAAATCTCCTCAGAAAAATCGTAAGGATTATCCGGTGCTTCCAGCAAGATTCGTTTTAAAGATGAATTCAGAATGGCAATTTCTACCGGTTGGTCCACTTCAACCGCATTGACCAATCCTGGGATACTCGTGGCTGCCGGATTCATCAACAGCACCCGTTTCTGCGCGTCCATTACAAGTACCGGTTCGGGCGTAGCCCGCAGAACTGCTTCCAGGCGTTGACGGCCTACCACTGCTTTAGAGAAAAGCGAAGCATTGGAAGCCGCAATAGAGGTGTGATAACTGAGAACGTTTAAGAAGTTGACCTGCTCCACATCAAAAGTTCGCGGAGATTCAAAGCCAAGCCAAAAAACGCCGTAATAAGTTTCTTCCATCCGTAAAGCCAGGGCGATGACTGCACCGGGTTTTTCTTTATGCTGCGATAATTTCAAGCGTCGCATGCGGGTGGTGTTGCCGATAATCAGCTGGTCTTCGTTTTCCATCATATCTACAATTTGGCGGTCCAATACTGAATAGACCTCTGTATATCGTCCAGCCGCAAAAACGCGGTCATTGTGAATCTTGCCAGGTACGGGATTATCATCGCGCAGGATGACACGAACCGAGTCGGCTCCCTGGGCAAGGGCAATTTGTAGAATAGTCTCAATGGATTGATCAACCTCAATATGCCGGGCTACCCCTTCTGTGATCTTCAAGAGTCCATTTAATTCTTCCAATCGTTGTTTTAGACGAATACGCATGGTTTCAAAAGATTGACTGAATCTACCTACCTCATCATCCCCGTGAGTCTGAAGGGTATAGTTTAATTCACCGGAGGCAATGGTGGCTGCTTCTTTCGCCATATGATTCAGAGACATTGTTACTGAGCGCAGACCAAAGCGCAGGGAAAGGGTCACCACCACAGAAAATATCAAGATAAGGATCATCAATGGAATCGCAATATCCAATGCAATCTGTTGTGATTGTTCCAAGGGAACGGTCAAGAGCACCTTCCATGGACGCCCAATTACGGGATAATAATACAAATATGTCCGGCTGCCATCCGGGGAAACGTCCTGATAAAAGCCTGCACTTTCGGGAATGGTACCAATATATTCACTCATCACCAGAGAGGAGATGGGATGATAAATGATACGGTTGTTTTCATCAAGAATGATGCCTTCACCACCAGATTGATTTATCTCTTCAAGTGACTGAATGGCAGGCTGCGTATAAGGATTGGAACTCAAATCCGTCCGGCCCAGTAATATGCCCTCAAGCTCACCGGCTTCATTCGTAATTTGCGCTATCATGGAAACTTGAGCAGTTTGTCCATCCAGCCAAGGGAATATGGTATACGTTTGGATTGGCACCCCATTTCGGGCAAAATTAATTCCGGAGACTTCTTCCTTGGCCGGCAGTATTTCCGTATAAGTACGCAGCGGGTAACCAATTAATGGATTTCCCTGGGCATCAAATAAAAATAATTGACGGAAATAAGGAACCACGCGCAGTTTCTCTGCCAAAGCAGTTTGCATTTCACTTTGGGAAAGTTTCATTAAATCTGAATCCGCCAGGTCCACCAGCAGATTCTGACCAGTTTCCATGAAGTACGGTAAGTTCTTTGCTGCAATGGAAGCCGTGCTCTGCAGACGTTGTTCAAGCAAAATCCGCGCAGCATCTCCGGCGATCAGCCAATCACCGGCCATTAAACCGATGAGTAAGATAGCCAAAAATGGCGCAATTCGATTGAAAAAACGCACCTGGATGCTCGACTGTGAAGGGGAAGGCCGCAAACTAGCTGGGCGATACCAGCTTCCTATGTGGCTTAACATCAAAATCTCCGCAAAAAATCCCGCCAGCAGAATTTCCCCTCCCCTGGTCAACATCAAGGAGAAGGTTTGGGTAAAAGCAAAATCAATTTTCACCGGCAGCGATCCATGGATAGTCAGGAAAGTAGACAAAATATAAATCGGGCTGGAAAGCAAAGCCACAAAAAGAGCGGCTCCCAGGGGATGACGAACCAGGCGATAGAACCCAGTGCGGTAGTCCTGACGAATGAGGATAGAAATTAAAAACCCAATCATTCCATATTCAATAATCGTCACCAGCGAGTGGGTTTCCCAAAATGCACTTAGCAATCCTATCAAAAGCCCGGAGAGAATCGCCAAAGACATTCCGGAATAACCAGCCCAAACAAAAATTGGCAATACAATAAAAAACATCATCAAAGGAGCTTGAGGGTTCATCAACATCCCGGGTAATGGACGTAAATTTTCCCCTGGAAATCGCAAACCGAAGAATAGGCTGCAAACAAAGATCATTGCAAAAAACAGGAAGATAAACACCCCCCCATTTCTGGAAAGGGGATTTTTCACCTGCCAATTCCTGACTAGAACACCCAATAATGCGGCTAACAAGACACCCCAAATAATCCACTCTGTTAAACTCTGGAAAAAAATCAGGTAGGGAGGGTTTGTAATTAATGTCAGTACATTCTGCATGGTGTGCCTCAATTCAAACGGTTTGAATCCAAACCGATTTAATGGATCCTGTCTTTCAAGTTTGCACTGCGATTAATAGAATTCCAGGCTGATTGATACAAAGATATTAATGGCAGGCTTGCCGGCTGCGCTTGGACAGCCTCAATCCACTGCTGTCTTGTCTCCCGAATCTCTTGTAGCGCCTGTCTGGAAAACTGCTCTCTTTGTTCTGCAGATTGGTTCATCACCTCCTTCACCTGCTTACGGAAACGGCCTTCCATTTCATCCCGGCGGGATTGAATCAGTGAGATGCGAGCCGCATAATCCAACAAGATGGAACGATGTAAAACTTCGTGCTCCCAAAAATCCATGCCGGGTTGATATTCGCCAATCGGTTCCGGCTGAGTTTTATCCCAGGAAGTATCCAGCCATAGGGGTGAGAATATTGCAGTACAGGGAGCCGCGCTGTATGTAGCCCAGTAGGTATCCGGTGCATCTTGTAAGAACCGTGCGATCAAGGATCCAGTAGTTTGACTGACCCGAATAGGTCCCCATCCGGCATGCATACAGACACTGGCACCTGTTAGACCTTTAATGACCGGATGTTCTCCATTAACCCTGGCATGACTTCGTAAATAATTCATCATACTGGATAATTCTATCTGCCTTTTTTCGCTGACCAATTCACTCATCGTGCAAGCATATCTAGAACGGGAATCGCTGAAGGTGGTATAGATAAACTCAGAATAGCAGGCAGCAAAATCAAAATCCGATCGGCTTACACACCATTTCTTATCCTTGGCATAATTCACCAAATCATCGGAAGCCAGATCCCATTCCTTGCCAATACTGAGGCAATTAGAAATTGAACGTACGTCCTTTACCCTTTGAGCTGCCCATTGTCTACCTGCAGTTTCCAGCACCCAGGCTTCAGTACGGTCGCAAATCAAAAATGAATTATGATATACCATTTGGTGTTGATACCCACAATTTCCAGCCTGACCATACTGCTCCAGCAAGGCAGTGATGACCAATAATGCATCATATGCCGTGCCTGCTCTCTCCAGACCAAGGCGCAGCAAATCCATACCGATCAGACCAGGTTCTTTTTCTTGCGGAACTTTGGTAAATACCGCTTCGTTACCGATCACCACACCCTGATCATTGGCACCCATCTCTGCGCCCCAAATCCAGAAAGGTTTGGAAAGCAATACGGCATGCGTGTGTTCGACTTGCGGAATACTGATATAAGTACATTTCAGAATGCTGCCAGGCGCAAACTCATTTGCAGCTACACGAATAATAGATTGAGCTTCGTTTGGCTCCCGATCACTATTTTTTGCAAAATAAACTGCTCCATCCTTAGTTGCAGAAGCAAGCGCTACCAACGTATCACACATGATTCCCTCCAGGCTTGAGCGGTGTCTATTTAATATTTAACCAGTTTTTTTATCGCATCCACTACTTCTTCAATGGTCATATGATCCGATTGGATCATGATGGCATCCTTGGCCGGTTTTAGCGGTGCAACCGCCCTTGTTGAATCAATCTGATCCCGCTTAATCATGGCATTTAGAATTTCATCATAATCCGCACTATCGCCACGAGCTTTCAGCTCCTCAAAACGCCGTTTTGCACGTTCTTCGGCGGTGGCATCCAAATATATTTTCAGGTCTGCATCCGGCAATACAACCGTACCAATATCCCTTCCCACCATCACGATCATGCCTTTTTGTCCAATCCGGCGCTGTTGAATTGTCATCGCATCCCGTACCCCTGGATAAGCCGATACTTTGGATACATTGGCTTCCACTTCCGGTTGGCGAATTTCCCAGGTTAAATCCTTTCCATCTACCCATACATCATATTTTCTGCCATCCTGCTGGGATGGTTTGCGAACATCAATCTCGATTGATTCGGCTAATTTAACAACATCAGCCTCCTGATTCAAGTCACTGAGTCTTTTTAAGGCCACCAAAGTTACCGCGCGATACATTACACCGGTATCAAAAAAAGTATAATTTAATTCATTAGCAAGGATCTCAGCGACGGTTGATTTTCCGGAAGCAGCGGGTCCATCAATTGCAATCATTCTTGGTTCATCCATAAATAAATCTTCCTGAAGTAATTCCAATGGTTTAAATTTTCACTCAACAATTCCAATAATCAACTTCTTAAACATGTGGTCTATCCTGTTACTAACTAGCTTATAGGTTCAGGACTCTAAATAAATTGTAGCGTGTTTTGCAAAAATCGTGTTCTCTTGCTTAAGGATAAAACTGCCTTGGATAATCCCTTGGCAGTTACCGTTCTTAAGTAGACTATCCATTTATGGTTCTGTGATTATTTCCAATGAGCCAACATAGGGATTCATCCAAATAACGATCTGGGAATTGTTGTACAGAGGTTCCTGATATAAAATCCAGCGAAACCACTCTGGAAAAGACATCAAAGACCAGGCAGCTGACTTTTGATAGACAAAATCTTGACCAGTTCTATTCTCAGTTACATATGGCGCACTATTGGCATCGGTAATGATGACATCCGCAGGGATTTCCTCATTCATTGTGATGGATGATTTAATCATCAGATCGTAGTTTCTCAATTCCCACAACAGGCTATTGGTAGAAATATTTTGCAACTCAATTTTCAGCGGTGCAAGTTTTTCTAAACGATTCAGATCTAATTGTGTAATACTTTTGTGGAAAATATCACTATCTTCAAAATATTGGGTTTGGAACCACATCAGCTGTGAAGGGACACTGTCGAATCCGGCACTTTTAAGCCCGGAAATCAACATGGCAAAAATCACAAATCCAAGACTCAATAAACGAACAGCGTCCAATGAAATAGCTATTGACCAACCCCAGGCCAGGACAACAAGGATCAGCAATAAAATGACGAAAGAAATCACAGCACTCAGTAGGTAGACGTTCGTCTGGCTATCCTCTTGAATAATCATAGAATTTGGCAAATATTGGGTTAACGAATATAAAAAGTAAATCACAAAAACACCAAGAATGGACACAACCACACCAATAAGCATGGGTTCTTCAGTCGAATGGAGTTTAAAGTTGGATAAAAAAACGGCGGCAGGTATATAAAGCGGGATGATCAGCCAAATAGTATCCGCCAACTGACGGCCAGGTAATAGCATGATCAGCAAAAAACCAATAAACATCCATGTCAAAATGAACGATTGCCAACTTTTCGATACGGACCTTAAACCGATCAAACCCAAAACAAGAATGGGAAGATATGCGGCAAAAAACCCAATCATCTCGACAGAGAAGGATATTGCATAGATACCCTGATTTTGCCGTTGGAAGAAATCGATGATGCCGGAGGTCAATCCTGCCAACGCTTTGGGTTGAGTAAGGAAAAAGGTGCCGGCCAAAAGAATGGTAAAGCCAAATGATGTTAAAACGGCTTTCCAGTAAATTTCCGAGAAAAATTGCTTAATAAAGGCAGCATCAAAGTCCTGAAGATTCTCCTCTGTACTTCTCCTGAGAGGGAAACTGTAGATCGCTAAACAGAGGAGTAAAATAAACGAACCGATCCAGAAATATGCGCCGGAGAGCAAACCTATCGCCAGGGCTATCCCGGCATAAGTCCACTGTTTTTGCCAGATAAACAATAACAAAGTAAAGAACGCGGCCAATGCGATTATCTCAGGCCCTGCCTGCTTGGATAAAGCCAGCAAACCCGGATCAATCGCCAAACCCACAGCCATGAGAAATGAAACCGTATCCCCTAATTGTTTTCGTAAGAGTAGCGGCGCAAAAACAAAGGCGGTTCCAAAGAGTATCGGCCAAAGTCTGGCCAGGAAATTACTTGTTCCAAATAACTGAAACAAAAGACCAGTCCAAACCTGATAGATGGTTTGAGAGGAGCTCGTCGCTACAACGGCTAATGAAGCCTCTTTTTCACTTAGAACCCAATCAGCAGTGAAAATTACTCGCAGGCCTAAGGCCAGGAGCACAACCCCCGCATATAAAACATGAAAATAAGTTACTGTCTTCTTTTCCATCATCATCCCTATACTACCCATGACCTAAGAACAGGTACGATTAATAAAATTCGCTTGTTTGGAAAGTCCTTCTTTAATTCAAGTTATGAACCGGCTGATACTCGTAGATGATTACATCTGCATTTTGAAAAACCACTTCCAGATGACTATTAAACTTATCATTTTCCACGATATAAGTGCTTCGTTCGATGGGACCTACATAGATATAGCGTACCTGATAAAGATCAAGAAGTTGCTTCGTACTTTGCCAATCCCGTACTTGATAAATCCGGCGTACGTCTTCTTCTCGACCTCCAATCTCGTCATACCCACCACGCCATTGCCCCTCGTGGCCTGGCCAGCCAAGAATTGTTGGCAATCCCGTGTGCGTACTGATCCTTCCATAATTGGCTTGATAACTGCCGCCGACCGCCTCCACAATTACGCCATCCGGCGCAGCGCGCAGCCAATCGATCGCTTCTGCTTCCAATGGCGCATAGGTGCGAATGTGATAAGCGCCGTCCAGACTCATCGTTTGATTATGATCCTTAAAGAATCGATAGTAGCTACCCATGATAGGATATATCAAAATAATGGCAGTCATGAGTCCGATACTGAATATGGCTGCTTTTTTCCATATGCCTTTCATTTGATCAATCACCACAATTGTTCCAAAAGAGGCACATATGCTCAATAAAAGCCAGGCTTGATAATAGAATTTAAAAATTGTGTTCATGCGCCAGCCAAAGTTATCCAATAAATAGAAAAACTCTGGAAAGGCGATTAATCCGGCGCCAATGGCCAAAACCAGCAGAATAAAACTGGTTTCGTGATCAGCCATAACATGGGTTGTTTTTTCGCCACCTTTTTCTCTTAGCACTAAACTTAGAATCAATCCAAAGAGAATGACCAGAGTTATCCAGCCAAAAGGAGAACCGGCCCTGCGAATGATAGTATCCAAAAGGATATCCCTGGTCCCCCCGTATCCCTGGGCGTTATAGATTTTGCCACCCAAATTTAACAATTGACTATCACTTAAAAATAAATTGACGGTCAAGAGGCCAATCATGGCAATCAACATCGAAAACAATCCAATCCCCAACCAACCCAACAAAGCTTTACTGATCCCGCTGATCATCTGATGGGCATCACTATGCTTTTTATTAAGCCAACCCAACCAGAAAAAGATTGGAACCAATAAGCCGCCAAAGAAGATCCAGAGTTGCTTTCCGGTAGTGAAAAAAACCATGCTGGGTAAAATGCCGCCTGCCTGGGACGCAAAAGAACTGAAAAAAGGAATATACCAGGCAAGGGAAAAAATACCGCAAGCAACGCCGAGAAAAAATAACTCTGTAATTCTATGCACATTCCAACCTAAAGACGAAATCCTGTGTACAAGAATCACGAGCAGAAACATACCAAAATAAACCGGGAAATCCCAGGTGTTCAAAAAAGAAATACCACCAATAAAGACTAGACTAAAGCTGATAAACCAAAAATTGGAATGATTAGCAAGAAAATCACGGCCATCATTCAGTAGATTTTCCGATGGAGAATACTCTTTGAGCCGCAGGAAAAGCATATAACACAAGGCAACTGCGGTTAGAGCAAATGGCATGGTCAGAACATGGGGATGCAAATCACCCAGCAGATAGGAGAAAAACGGAAATTCATCAATAATTTCTTTTTGAATGCCTTGTATATCATAATCCTGCAACACTCTGGATGCCTGCCACCACCACCAAGAGGATCTGTCTGAGACTTCTTGGGGAATGTTCGCCGGCGGTATTTTTAAGTCTCGAATATCCAACCACTGCCAGAATGGCGATGCCAGACTGCCATCCATTTGGATTTTCCAAAATAATCCTTTAGCGTACAGGATTTCCAGCAGTCCTTCAATGTTGCCGCTAAAAAGGGTTATCAGAGGGGCAAAGAGGGCGAAGAGACTCCCTTTTGCGGCACTCCAGCTCATGGCAATTGGTTCATTCTGGATTCTTTTCCGCCAATCAAAGAGCAATTGATAAACAATGCCATAAAGCGAGAGCGCTGATAAGGCATACCACAGGGAAATGGACAGATTAAAACCAATCCCGGCATCCACTCCGCTGATGCGGATAAGCAATGAGACAATCACGTATCCAAAATAGTAATAGGAAATGCCATAACCGGACAACCATGGATCACGAGGAGGAAAATTGGGGGAATGCAAAATGGCATTGATAAACGCCATTTCCATCGGTTTTTCGGTGTGATCCAGGTTAGGATAGTTGGATTTCAATAAAGCCATAAAGAGAAAAGCCAGGAAAAATAGAATCTCGGCTGTAATAACGGCATTTTTATGCTTACGCAATGGTTCAACAAATTCTTCTCGGAAATTCTTTTTGCTCAGGGTGAATGAGATTGAGGCTATCCCAACCAGCGTTAGTAAAGCCCCACTAAAATCAACCGGGATAAACCTGATAGAGCCAAGAAACCAATAAACAAATCCCCAAATAAAGAGGGCGACTACTCTGGAAAAGAAAAATCCCTGAGTGGCTCCTCTGCTAAAGAGGCGTCGAGTAATGGGAAAGATCGCAAATCCCAACAGACTGATGAAGCCGTACCATACGATAAACTGGATCATATCCGTCTCTCCTCCCAATTAAGGAATCACCTTATAGATTTTTGTGTTTTTATATTCATAAACCTTTTTCCAATAGACACCATCATATTGGGCGAATTTCATCCTGCCAATCGCAGAATAGAGACCGGATTCCAATTGCCCATCAATAATATATTGCACATTGTAGGTTTTTAGAAAAGACAATGCCTGATTGATGTCATTGGTTTCATAAAACTGATTGATGGCATCTTCGCGTAATTGAACATCATTATTTGCCAGAATCGCACGCTGTTGGCGTTGATGCCAATTCCATCCTAACACACCAGGCAAACCCGTATTAATTGTAAAACGGCTGCCCCAACGATACTCTGAAGTATGGCCTTCAACAATCACCGGTGTCCCAATGACGTGGCGCTGCATCCAACGGATGGCATCATAATCTTCGGACAAATCCATTAACACACCGGCATCCGCTTGAGTAGCAACGCTCATGTACGCATTGCCATCCAATGTATGTGGGGCGTTATCACTCATGCGGTCCTGAATTTTTCCACTGGTGGCAAAAATGGTAAACAATACCACCGACACAACAAGAAATCCAAATAAGGCAAACCAAGTATCCTTCAACCAGCCTTTCCATACACTTCCAAAGGCAGGTAGCGACCAAACAAATGCTGCAGCGCTGCAGATGGCCATAAGCGTCCATGCTTGCATATAAAATTTGAACACTGTATTCATGCGGCCCAAATCACCATCCAGAGCCATCAATTCAACGAACAGCGTAATGAATAGTGCGGTCGAGAATAAAAACAAAACAGCTTTCTTTTGTAGTATGAAATCCTTTCGCAGCAACAAAATACCAGCCCATGCAAGTAATAACATCACGAACCAGCCGATGGCAATTTGTTTTGAGAATAACCAGGCAACAATCGCAATCCACCCCACGACGAGGATGCCAATCCCGCCAAGTGCATTTTTTAATTTCAATAATGCACGAGCAGGTGTCTTGGCCATCCAGTCCCTCGTCTCCCAGATATACCAGGAAATAAGGATGAAGAGAAAAAAGCCCCAATGGGTGATGTAGGACCAGAAAGGCGTGGTTAATCCTGTAAACGGATTGAACTTGGTATAGCTTGCGCCATACCAGCGTGTGAAAGGTTCATAAAACGCAAAGCTACTAACCAAAAACACCAGATACCCAAGGCCATATTTTATTATTGGCGTCATTTTCCAATCGAGACGATTTTTTGATAATTCAACCATGGGTTGAATTAAGCCAGAAAATAAATAAGCCAGACTTATCAAAATCAAATATAAAGGCATATCCCAGGTGTTTGTTGGACGAAGTGCACCAACTACTATCCCACCCAACAATGATCCAGCTATCACTTCAGTCCAACGAACCTGCCGTCGAATTGAAGATAGAAGAATGTGGAATGCAACGGCAAATGCAAGGATAGTTAATGGGATGGAGATCATATGAGCATGTAAATCTGCATAGAGATAGGTGAACATGGGGAATTCAGTAATTGGTTCACCCGGAAATGCACGGCTTGGATCCCAATACCAGTTGCCATAACCGTAACCTAAATTCTCACCGCCAATAAACTTTAAAAATCCGGAAAAAGTCCATGCCAACTTATTCCATAGATTTACCCCGTCCAGCGGTAGGGTTCCGCCCGCCAAACGGATGAAACCATGCCATATCATCCTCAGCGTGCCCAAATTTCCAATAAACATGGTCATCAAAGCAGCAAGAAGCCCTGCTACTAAATTCCGTTTTGACTGGGTTGTTTCATTTTCCTGAGTCCCTTCAGTCATATTCCAGCCAATTGAAAATGCACCAATCGCTGCCATGCTATATAAAGATGGCAAGATCAAGTTATAGGCGATGGATGGAATAATCCCGAGGAATTTTACCAGTGTACCTACCAATACAAAACCATAATAGTAATAATTAATATACCCACCTGCAAACCATGGATCATAAGGGGGGAAAGTTTCTGATTTTAAGGATGGCATTAAAATAAGAGAAGTCCATCGGCTTTTCTCCACCCTTGGCAGGATGCCACAAATCGGGGTTTCCTATGCGCACCAACACAAAAAATACAAAGAAACCCAGCGTGATCCCTTCTATCATCAACAAGGCTTTCCAATTTTCTTTAATATCCGCAAAGATAATTTTTCTTCGCAGTACCAGGATCAACCCATTGACAATCACCATGCCCAGAATCACCAACCCAATCGTGGTTTTAGAATAGGTCAATCCATTGGAACTTAGCAGCCAGCTACTGAGGGCTAAAATTAACAGTCCTATGAGTTTGGCAAATGGATACCCATGAAATCTGAAATTTGGAAACGCTAATTGAACAAATGGATATACAATCCAGCCTAATATTAAAATGCTAAAATACCATAACAGCGCAGCGAAAAATGGCTTTTGATTGTATAGGCTATCGGGGTTAAAGATTTCTGACCATGTTCCTTTAGATTGCTGTGTCAGCCAGGTATCCGCAGGCAGCATCAAGTCCAGTTTTGGTTTTCCTTCTTCATCCCCCGCTCCAATATTTAGTATTTTCCCATCCGTGGCTTCCTTCGGTGTCAGATGAATAACGGTGCTTAAATCCACGGCATCAAAGATCTGACGTGATACTGCCGGCTGGTAGGCTGCTGTCTTTCTGAAAATCAGAACTTTGGGATGATCATAGACAGTGAAAGCTTCTTCAGCAAATTGAGTATTAATGAAAGGAGCTTGCCTATATGTGGATCAGATTGAAAAACTTCAACCAGTTCAAATCCTAACGCACTCGTAAACATACCTGGCTGCGCCACCCGATAACACCAAATAATATCCTTTTCAATCGGACAGCCAATCAAGGAACGGTAAAGTGCAATGGTCAGAGGATATCGTTCAGGAACACGGACCGTGGTGCCCCATTGACGGTTTGAGGTGATAAAAATGTAGTCCGTCTGGTCCAGAATTTCGTAAAAACGGTCTCTTTTTTCTTGATTATCAGCCCAATACATTTCAAAATTTAAATCCGTACGATATATACCATCAAAATAATCAAAGGCATTATAACCATACATGTTTAGTGGAATAACATCATCCCAACTGCTTTCATCGGCTTTTTTGCTACCAAAGAAGGCTAAGTTCCCCGTAGCGGAATTATTTTTAAAGATCAACTCATAATCGTGACCGGCTTGAAGGGAAATCACATCTTTTACAGTAAAATGAATACTTTCTCCGCGCGGATCAGATTCTGCCCTATATGAAGAGTCGCTGATTAGATCGACTAATACTTTTCCATTATCCGATTTATCCAACAATTGCAGGGTAAGACTCTTTACCTGTGTATTCCCCTCATAATCTAAAACATGGGTAATGCTTACCCCCCGGAATAAACTGTTACTCTGGGGCTCAAAATTCTTGCGATATTCCTCACCTGCGGATATTGAATTAACAATTTCGGGTAAATACTGATATAGAATGTCTTGCTCTTGGGAATAACCAATTGCAATGGACCCAGATAATTGCAAACCGTAGCTTGGATCCGTGGTTCGTAAGGTCAGCAAATACTCTTTATCTGGAGATAAAGATTGCAAGGAATTCATGGCAATCTGGTAGCGCGATCCACGAGGATCGTTATTGCTTTGATAGGTCTGTAAAAGCTGACCGCTGAGAATTGGGCTGCTACCCGGAGTATTTTCCCGAATTTCCGCAACCAGCATATGTTCACTATCCGTTGGTGGCAGAGACAAAATATGATCAATTTGAATAGAAAGCACTGGCAGTGAATGCTGCGGTGTAAATGCAATGCTAAATGGATTATTGACATCAATCTGCTCAAACAATGAATACGGTACATGCTGAATGAATATACCGTCTGCTGATTCTAGTTGAATATTGATAGCAGTGGGTACATTTTGATAAATCCATTCACTCGCTTCTTCCCTAGTAAAAGGATCAAGATAAATCTGAACAAATGCAAATGCCCATGTAAGGGTACTCAATAACACACCCACACTGAGAACCCAGAAACCAATTTTGCTTGCCATTTGTTTCCAGGAAACAGTCTGCAACTGTGATTTATCCCAAAGGAAACTCAATAACCATGCTGCCATAATGACCAGGGTTGGGTAAATGTAGATTTGGTAGCGCATCGTTCTTGAAAACTGCAAGGATTGGTAAATAAAATAAACCCCTGTCCAAACCCAGATCATCAGATAAGGTTTCCAATCCCGCTTTAAAATCCGCCAGGTCATAAACAAAAAGCCTACCCAGGCTAAAATTCCGAGGGGCAAACCGAAACCCCATTTAACCATGTTTTCCCATGAAAAGGTAATCGGTCTGCGCGCCCATTGCAGGGCTGGCGGGGCATCACTATTCCCGGTACTTTGCGAGGCAAGGTCTTTCAGACTACTGATCCAGTTTTCGTTGATGCCTAAGTTAAAAAATCCGGGACCGGTAAAGGCGTAAGGCTGCAAAATGCGGAAAGTAAGGAAACTGACCAAAGCGGCAATCAATAAATTGCGGAAAATTAAATGTTAGTTTATCCCGATCATGACTCCCCTTTTTCTGGTTAAGCTGAATTAAAATCGCCAGTGGTAGCAGGAAGACCACCAAAAAAGTACTGACTTTAGAAGCCAACGCCATGCCAAATGCCATGCCAAAAAAAACATACTCCCATACTCCATGGGAGTGCCTCCAAAACCAATTAGAGGTCGTTCCTATCATCTCCTGCATGTCCCAAGGTAAAGCCGAAGTCATGATCCGCACAGCAAAGTAAACTGTCAGAATAGTGAAGAAATTTGCAAAACTATCCACGGTAAAATAATGCGAAAGTTGAATGGGGAGAACCGCAGCAGCATAAAAAGCAGCCGCCAATAAACTTAGCAACATTTTCCGAAACAGACGATCAGAAATCAAGAAGACCAAAGCCAGGGTTAACAAATCAAAAAATGCAGAGAGGTATCGCCCAACGAGATAAACATCCCCATATCCGTTTTGTTGGAAGATGCCACTCACAAGGCGCACAATAATCAACGGCAAAGTGCCATACACATAAAAGGTATACCCGCGATTACTTGGGTTAAAGGGGGATATATTGGTATCGAAATAATCCGTAGTGGATTTAGGTGTCTCAAGTGCAGAAACAACCATGGTCAGGAACCGCTCGTCCGGATGCATATGATAATCCGCCGCCCAATTAATCCCGACAACACGGAGATACGCCCCTAACCCCAGGATAATAAAAAAGATGAACATCCACCAGGGTAAAGAACGCCGTTTCTTTGGCTCACGATTCATGGTTTCATCAATTTCCTGATTCATAAGGCTGGAGACTCCATCAATTGACTGGTTGATCGGGAAGTAAAGGAACTGAATTTGCAGGAGGCACAAACAATACCAGAAAATCTTTTCCTTCGTATTGATCTACATGCCGCCAATAGACGGCATAAGGGTACATCTTCTGTAACGTTTCGATGTTCGCGAAATCATCTGGTTTAAGAATAAATAATTTTGCGCCTGAATATTCCAATGTGGATTCAAATTGCTCTGGCCATATGGCAATATTGGTAACATCTTTGCGGGCAGCAATGCCAACCAGCGTGGTATCCACCCAATAGTCATAAGGAACGACATAGGCATGCTCATAATCCCCATAGGTGTTCGCAAATTCCCTGATCACTGCACCCATATCAGAAGAATTCCAGGCACTCTGAAAAAAGCGTTCTTTATATTGATCGAAAACGAGGGTGTAGTTCTGAATTAATGCGAAACTAAAAAATAGCACGCCAAGTGCCAAGGCAACATATGGTTTTCTTCCAAATTGTCTCGCCTGGTTGACCAAGGTACGTAAAAATCCTTCCAAGCCTATGGCAACCAGAATGAAAACCGGGATGATTGCTCCGCCAGTTCGGTTCAAGGAAGGATTTTCCCCGGGAAAAGCCAGGGACATAATGGATGGCATCATCAATAAGGGTATAGATACCAAGAGAAACAAATCCACCCAGTTTCTCTTTTGGATATAGCGTATCAAGACATAAACACTGCCAATATAATAGAAAACTGCCGAAATGACATCCAAAGCCGGACGATTCAGTAACGAATGCACCCAAATATCCCCGTTTTTCCAAAAGAACATCACCGATGCTTTGAAAAGATTCTACGAAAAAAATCCGATCATGGGATTACCGGGATACTCTGCTTCCGTTGTTCCCAAACGCGTCATGGCTCGTAGGAAAATATGTCCATGTGTCCTAAGTACGTAATGCAACAACGGCATGAAGATCACGAAAGCCATAATCCCATGACAATAGACCATACACAGACCCCATTTTCTTCTTCTTTTGTTTTCATGTGTAGCCAGTAAATCACAACACCGATACTCACTACAATGGGCAACATACGTATAGGACTATAGCCATGTAGACCAATCCCTATAAAGATACCCGCCAAGACAAAATCGTTTTTTCTTGATTGCCGCAATCCACGAATTAGATAATACAAGAGTTGGAGCCACAAATAACGGATATAAGGGAAAACGCAGACCAACACTGGAAATGACATTCGGCCAATAAGCGATTCCAGTCAAAAATGAAGCCGAAAATACCGACTTGCTTATTGGCAATTTCTTTACCCAGTAAGTAGATGAACGGTAAAGTAAAGAGACCAGCTAATACCGTACCTAATTTTAAACTGAGAAATGATAATCCGGTTCCAAATACGTGCGCAATAATCGCGGTCAGATACATTTGAAAACGCTTCACGACCGGTGTTACGTGGAAAATAAACACCATACTGACCATTCAGATATATCGGTAACATCTGCCAGTTTCTCAGCCTGATCGCTAAACATTTCTCCAGGGACATCATTCAGTTGAAAAAATCGATAAAAGATAATCACGAAAGTTACAAGCACCAGAAGGATTTGCCACCAACTTATTTTTATCGACTTTGTAAAATCAAGTTTTCGCTTAAAAAAGCCACGGACTTTTTCTCCATATTCAACTAATAAATCATGATCTGTGAAAGCCTGAATATAACAAACAATGGAAAATATCCAAAATAGCAAGATTAAAACTATTAAAGACATTCCCATAGAGAAAAAAGAAAGATACCAACATGGAGATGGTGCCCACAAGAAAGGCTTTCCAATTAACCCGCCATGTGGATAACTCGTTTTCAGGGGCAACTTGGGGAATTTGTGAAAAATCCCAATCATTGAAAAGAATCGAAAGAACCAGAAAGGCTGTTCCAATGACGTAAAAAGTAAGTCCTAAAAACAACTTTTGAGTGGGCGGTTCGAATATGAATTGACCGATTAGAAGACTGAGCACAGAAGCGGTTATTCGCCAACGAAATGGTGATTCAGATCTGCATGGCTCAGCTTCAATTCGTTGGACTTGAACTTGTTCAGGTGGAAATAGTTCCTCTACAATTTGATCAGATTTATCTTCCTCGTAATCCGCTAGCCGGATGCGTGGCTGTCTGGGATCAAGGATTGATTTAATATAATCCAATACACTTGGTTCCGTCATTTCTATTTCCTATATCCAATCAAATCGATTATATATTGCTGATTTTCTTTGTAATGTAAAACGTATATGCACCATCTTCTTGTCTTCGTTCCTTGGTACAGGCTGAAAACAAGCCCGCTGGTAAAGGACAAATTCCAGCGAGCGGATACAATGATCCATTTTCCGAACAGTTTTTTACAAATTAATGCTGGTAATCCTAAATAATGACCCCATTCCAGAATATGAAACGCCTTTGGCGAAAAATAATGCCAATAGTCTACCAATTCAAATCCACTCTCATTTAGCCTGTGTTGCCAGGTTTCAGCTGAATCGCAATGATGATGCCGCGAAATTTTATTGAAGAAATTCCGGTAGGCATTTGCCAGCTGTGAGACCCAATCCGATCCAAAAATATTCCAATGGATAGATTTTCAGGAATTGATGGTTCGGAACACAAAATATAAAAGGTGCCCCAACTTCCAGAATACGATTGGTTTCTAATAACACGGCCTCAACATCCGGGATATGTTCCAACACGGAATTAGAAAATGCACTTTTAAAGGTTCTATCCGGAAATGGGACATGGTCACCATTTCCTTGAATCACCAGATCATATCCATTCGTTTTCACGGCTTCCTTTAACGGGGCTGACCAGGGATCAAGCCCAACATCAATTTTTGTATCAAAAGTGATCGATTCAAAATGACCATCACCACATCCTAAATCGTAAATCGGATGCGGTAATTCGTATTCCTGGTAAACCTTTGCTTCAACAGCCCGTAATGATCCCCTAAAATAGGGTAGGCTGTTTATATTTAATTCCAAATAATCTTTTTTGGTTGTTTCTTTTGTTTGCACCATGTCTTCGATCCGTCCCCGGTATTTATGAATGCAATGTCCTGAAGGATTTCAGCAAATAAATCTTCATATTTTTTTGCTATGGTATCCGGTAAGTATTCCTCAATAATCGGCTCAACCGGCTTGATATACTGTGCGTGATGATCGAGGACTTGAATGAGTGCTTTCGACAATCCATCAGCATCACCAATCGGGAATATTTCACCCATCTGATGCCGTTTTACAGGCTGTCGCACGCCTGGCAAATTGGATGCGACGGAAGGAGAGCCATTTATCATTGCCTCAATTTGTACCAATCCAAAGGCCTCGGTTGCATTCAGGCTGGGTAAAACAAGTACATCAATGTTAGCAAAAAATTTCCGTATTTCCAATGGGTTTAGATTGCCCAAAAATTGCCAATTTCCACTTTGTTGAAAATCCCGAATCCGTGGGGAAAGACGTTTGAAATAATGCTCCTCACCCATGATGTTCTGATATGCTCCGGCAAATTGCACCAAAGCATTAGGGTATTTTTCCAACACAGCCGGCATTGCATCTAATAAAATTTCAACACCCTTTTCAGTGGCAAAACGTGCTGCCATGCCGATCACTGGATGTTTCTTTTCAGGATTGTGCTCTTGGTCAAAGTTCTTAATATCATCTTGGCTGGCTTCAGGTAATTCAACCGGAGGAGAGATCACCTGTAATTTGTTTAAATAATTTCGAATGTAGGGGGAATGCTCCGCATAATCTTGTGTATATGTAACAATGCGATGAGTAAATACGGCTGCCAAATGATTCATGAAATCGACCACACGGTTAATAAAATAATTCGTAAATCCGGTAGGAAGATTTAAGTCACAATGATAAGTGATTATGGTTGGTTTCTTGAGCAAACGTCCCCGGAAAGCAATGCCTGCTGCATCAACTTGAGGCAAATGTAATTGAATAACATCATGATCCAGCACCATTTTACTGGCCAGCCAGCCAAATGTGGGCATGATCACCCCTTTACTGATCCGGAATAGAACCGGTGCCCGAACAATCCGCACCCCCTCCACAACTTCTTCGCGTGGTAGCGTTTTATCAAATTGCGAGGTAAGTACAGTTACTTGGTGTCCGCGTTTTGCAAATGCTTTCGCCAGCCGTTCAGCATAGATGGTCAAGCCACTGGTATGCGGGCGGTAATAGGTTAACACGATTAAAATGCGGAGTTTCTTTTGTTCTGTCATTAATCAAATATCCCCTTATTTTCTTTTACCCAGGCAAATAATTGTTCGATTCCGTTTCTTGTGTTAACTTCAGGCTGCCATTCCAATATCTTTTTTGCTTTGCGAATATCAGAAACATAAATCGGTTGGTCACCAGGCCGCCAATCACTGCGAGCCACATTTATTTTTTCACCAAGTAATTCTTCCAATAATGGGTAGAATTCCTTCCAAATAGATAAGGTATTTTCTGGACCACCGCCAATATTAAATATTTGCCCGGCAGACACATCACTATGCGCAATCGCAGCATCATAAGCACGACACAAATCAGTTACAAATAACATATCACGCACTTGTTTGCCATCCCCAAATATTGTGATCGGACGCCGAAACTGGGCTGCAATCACGAACCAGGCTACCCAGCCCTGGTCTTCTATCCCAAATTGACGGGTACCATAGATACAACTTTGGCGAAAAACTACCGTGCGCATGCCATATATGCGATGATAATCTCGCATATATTGATCGCCGGTTCCTTTTGAACAACCATAAGGGGAATGGAAATCTAATGGTTGGCTTTCAGGTATGCCTAATGGAAAATCCTGATAATAGTATTTAATATCATTCGCCTCAACCCGTACTTCCTCCATGCCGCCATACACTTTATTGGTCGAGGCATATAAAATAATTGGGTTATTGGCGAATAATCGAGCAGCCTCCAAAACATTGAAGGTACCCAATGCATTAATTTCAAAATCCGTTCGGGGATCAATGACAGATGTAGTCACTGCAACCTGTCCTGCCAGATGAATAATGACATCAACATCAGCGACAACCTTTTCTAATTGAGAAAAAACACACACATCTCCCTTTACAAATGTAAAGGCATCTGCTCCAAATTTTTCCTGAAGCCATGCAAGATTTTTCTCGGTGCCCTGACGAGACAAATTATCAAAAATGGTAACTTTGTGTCCGTTTTCTAATAGATGAGCGCAATAGTTGGAGCCAATAAAACCAGCTCCTCCAGTTATGAGATAGTGTTTTCTCATGGATACCTCTATATCAGATTTGGCTTTTCTTCATCTTCGATCTGTTTTTGATTTTCTACAATAACTCCCTGATCTATCTTCTGCTCGTTATTATAACGCAGCAGGGAAGCGATGGATATTTTATTTCGCATAAATCCAATTCCACCAAAAACACCGGTAATTAATATCTGAACAAAATGCATGGATATGGCATAGGCCATAGATAAAGATCGGTCTACCTGTAAAATACTTAACGCACCAACCATTGAGGCTTCATAAATTCCTAACCCTGCAGGCGCTGATGGTACTGCCGCGCCAAGTGCCAATAAACCATTAATAAAGGCTCCCCACCAAAATGGCGCATTTGGAGCGATTGCGCGTAATACTACATAATATAGCATAACCCACGTTCCCCATGTTACGGTACTCCAAAATAATGCCTTTAAAAATTGGGATGGCCGTGTAATTACTTGAAAGCCATCCAGAAATGATTGAATCCGAGGATAAATCGCCTTGTATCCCCAATTCCAACGAATCAGAATTTTTTCTATCCAGGCAGAAACTTTTTCATGATAATGAGCGATAAAAAATAATGCGATAAACCCGCTAATCACCGCCACTAAAGCCATGATTGCAAACGGTTTTGCAGATTCCATCTGGGTTGTCAGGGGCAAAGTAACCAGAAATAATCCTGCAGCAAAGCCAATATCGATTGCTCGTTCAATCACAATCGATGAAAACATATACATCACACCTTTGCCGGTTTTCTGATTCATTAAAACAGCTCGGCCAACTTCTCCGGCTTTGAATGGCAAAATATTATTTAATAAATATCCCTGACTGATAATAAAAAAGGTATCGACCAGGCTAACATTCAAGTTTAATTGGAGCGCCAAACAAAGGTTTTGAAACACCAAAGAGAGTACCGTGATGGCAATCGCGATGAGGAAGAATTTTATATCAATCGTTGAATTGCAGATACAACATCATCTACTTTTACAGCGCTAAAAAGAATCAGGATGGCAACTGCACTAATCAAAAAACCCGGCAACCACCTTCTTGATTTTTTCCATAGTTGACTTAATCAAATTTCAACGATCCTCCAGCTTAAGGACGGCCAGAAAGCGTCCTGTGGAATTTCAACATTACCCACCATCTTCATACGTTTCTTCCCTTTTTTCTGTTTTTCAAGCAGTTTCTTCTTTCGTGTAATATCCCCACCGTAACATTTTGCCAGAACATCTTTTCGTAATGCTTTTACATTGGCACGCGAGATGACTCGGCCGTCGTGAAGGCCTGAATGCAACATCAAAATGCTGACGTGGAATTAATTCTTTCAATTTGCGTTACCAGTGCTTGCCCTTTATGATAAGCCTCTTCCTTATGGACAATAGTGCCAAGCGCATCCACAGGTTCTCCACCAACTAAAAATTCCAACTTCACCAGATTGCCCGGTGCGATATTCTAAAACGGAATAATCCATGGAAGCATAACCGCGGGTTCTCGATTTTAATTCATCAAAGAAATTTACAATTAGTTCGGAAAGCGGAATTTCAAAAATAATTTGCACCCGATTCGGAGACGGATAATCCTGTTCCACGATATGTACCCCGCCGTTTACGCACCAAATCCATCACCGTACCGTAAAACTCTGTTGGAGTGAAATATTTGTAACTCCATCCAGGGTTCGCGAATTTCGCGAATATGGCTCTCTTCTGGTAATTGAGCCGGTGAATCAATCATCAGTGTCTCACCATCATTCAGAATTACTTCATATTCCACAGAAGGTGCAGTGACCACAATATCCAGATCATATTCTCGTTCAATCCGCTCTTGAATAATTTCCATATGGAACAAGCCCAGAAAGCCGCAGCGGAAACCAAAATTCAAAGCTTGTGATTTTTCAGGTTCATAAACCAGAGAGGCATCATTTAATTGCAGTTTTTCGAGTGCCTCACGCAAATTCTTCAAAATCCTCACCATCTACCGGGATAAATGCCCGCAAAAACCATCGGTTTACCATCTGATAGCCAGGTAGCGCAGCGTTCGGCGGGTTTCTGAGCTGAGTGTGATCGTATCACCCACTCTGCATTCAGATACGGTCTTCAGCCCGGTGGCAATATAACCAACTTCCCGGCTAAGAGCTCGATTCTTGACACGCATATTTGGAGAAAAAACACCGATTTCTACCGGTTTTAATTCTTTTTGTGTAAGCCATCAATCGCAAGGTTTGGTTGACTTTAATTTTTCCTTCCATTACACGCACGTAGGCGATTACACCTTTATATGAATCATAATGAGAATCAAAAATCAAGGCTTTTAACTGGGGCTTCACGATTCCCCTTTTGGCGCGAGGAATTTTATGAATTACCGCTTCCAAAACCTGTTCAATATTCAACCCCTTCTTTGGCGGAAATGAAGGGAATTTCATTCGGCGGGGATACCAATTAGATTTTCCAATTCTTGTGCAACATCTTCAGGTTGGGCTGAGGGTAAATCGATTTTATTAATCACCGGAATGATGGTTAATCCGGATTCAATTGCCAGATAAAGATTTGCCAGGGTTTGTGCTTCAACTCCCTGGGTGGCATCGACTACCAATATGGCCCCTTCACACGCCGCTAGAGCACGGCTTACTTCATAACTGAAATCAACATGCCCTGGTGTATCAATCAGGTTTAATTCATAAGTATTCCCATTTTTGGCAGTATATGCCATGCGAACTGCCGAGGACTTGATCGTAACGCCCTTTTTCCCGTTCCAAATCCATATTATCTAGAACTTGCTCGACCATATCTCGGTCCGAGATCGTACCTGTCATCTTGCAACAAACGATCCGCCAGCGTCGATTTTCCATGATCAATATGTGCAATAATACAAAAATTCCGAATTGTTTCGTCCATAATCGTATGAAGTATACCCTACTTTTCCTGTATGCTCTAATACTCATTCTCGCTACCATGGGCTGTAACAATGATCGCCGAATGAGCTTTGCAAAGTCCGGTTGCTCGCCTGGCAGGGTTGTACAATAAATAAAAATTCTTTATTTCCCTTTGGACCTTAATTGGTGAACGGGTTAATCCTTTAATCCGATACCCATTATTGGCAGCCATAGTCATCGTTCCGTAAGCACACTTCGATGCACTGATGGATCACGAATTACACCTTTGGCTTTCGCTGAACGCTCTTGCCCGCTTCAAACTGCGGTTTAATCAATGCAATCAACTCTCCACCGGTCGACTGAAAACCAGTTTACGGATCACAGGCAGGATAACTCCAGAGAAATAAACGATGTGTCAATACACACAAAATCAATTTCATCTGGCAATTTTTCAACATATCCGTAGCATTCATCCGTTCCATGCAGACCACACGTTCATCCTGGCGAATTTTCCAATGCAAAATGCCGTACCCCACATCAATGGCGTATACTTTTGCTAGCACCGTGCTGCAAGTAGACAATCGGTAAACCCACCTGTTGATGCGCCAACATCAGCACAGACTTTTCCCGAGAAATCTTTCAGTCGAAATGTTTCCAAAGCGCCCAACAATTTTTCTCCACCACGGGAAACAAATTGCGGACCCGTATCTAAAGTTGATCGTCTTCAGGATTCACTTGTTCAGATGCTTTAATAATTACGACGTCATTCACACGAACCTGACCGGCCATAATAAATTTTGGGCTTGATTACGGCTTTCAGCAAGGTTCTGTTCCATCATGGCAATATCCAATCGACTTTTATTTTTCATACTTACCTATTTTAACATCCCTTGCCGTATATGAATATCAAACTTATGATAAGATTATTTCATGTTGCGTGATATTCTGAAATCCATGCGTCCCAATCAATGGCTGAAGAATGTATTCATCCTTCCAGCCCTGGTTTTTGATCGCCAACTTTTTTATCTTCCTGCACTTCTCCGAACCCGACTTGGATTCATTCTTTTCTGTTTTCTCTCATCTGCCATTTATCTTTTAAATGATATCGCGGATTTGGAATCCGATCGACAACATCCGCGGAAGAAAATATCGTCCAATTGCTGCCGGGCGCCTGCCAGTAAAATTTGCAGCCGGTATCGCGATTTTCCTTTTGCTGATTGTGTTTATCAGCGGATATTTTCTCTCAAAAACCTTCTTATTAATCGCAATCCTCTATTGGATCATCAATACAATTTATTCCAAATGGTTGAAACACGAACCCATTCTGGATGCCATCACCCTATCCATGGGTTTTCTTTTACGTGTTCTCGCCGGGGTCAGCCTGATTGTCGTCGAACGGTTTTCACCCTGGCTGTATGTGGTTGCAACTTTAATTTCCTTATACATTGTTTTTGGCAAACGCCGGTCAGAATTAAATCTGCTCGAAAGTACAAGCAATGGTCAGCGTCCGGTTTTGGATGGATACACCATCCCCTTTTTGGACAACCTGATAAATATCATTTCCGCGACCACCATCATTTCCTACTGTCTTTATACATTTTCGGCCCCCAACGTTCCCGAAAATCATACCATGATGTTAACCATTCCTTTTGTTATTTATGGCATCTTCAGATATCTTTACATCATGCAGGTGCTTTGCAAAGGGGATACCCCGGAAGAAATTTTCCTGCATGACCGCCCTTTGCAAGTTGTGATGGGTTTATGGGCATTGGCAGTCATCATTATTTTCTATTTTTTCTAATCCTCTAATGTCTCGAATCATTCAAAAAGCACCAGGTAAAATTATCCTTTTTGGAGAACATGCGGTTGTCTATGGTAAACCAGCAATTGCTGTTCCGATTACACAATGTTACACAACCGTCACCATCCAACCTCTGCTTCATGAGCATAACATAGTTCAAATTCAGGCACCAGACATTGGGCTTAAACTGTTCTTTGTCTGAACTAGCTCCTGAGCATCCATTTGCACTCATCATCAGTCTGGTAGCAAAGTTTGCCGAGCTGCAACATCTTCCCGCCATGCAGATTCATATTCATTCCATGTTACCCGTCGCGGCTGGGTTGGGTTCAGGGGCATCCGTCTCGGTAGCTCTGACAAAGGCTCTTTATTCCTTCTTCGGTATTCCCTTTACAAACCAAGAGATTTCTGAAATCGCTTTTGAAGCCGAAAAACGATACCATGGAACGCCATCCGGAATTGATAATACCGTCATCGCCTTTGAACGGGGTATCTTTTTCCAACGTGAAAAACCAATTGAATGGCTTGAAATCGCCCAACCCATTCATATCCTGATCATTAACAGCAATGAGAAGAAATCCACCAAAGGCATGGTTGAATCGGTTCGGAATAGGTTATACGAGACGCCACAGATCATCCAACCCATTCTAGATAATATTGGGGACCTCACACTACAAGCGCGTTCCGCGGTTGAACTTGGTGATATTTCTCTGTTAGGTTCTTTGATGGTGCAGAATCATCAACTATTGAAAGAATTAGGCGTCTCCACTCCCGGTCTGGACCGGATGGTCAAGTTAGCCATGGATAGCGGCGCATTAGGTGCAAAACTCTCCGGCTCTGGCGGCGGCGGCAATATGATTCTCCTCTTTGATCCTTCAACAGTCTCTACCTGCCTGCAGGAATTTGCCGCAGCTGGTTTTAATAATATTATCCGGACTACCATTCAATAAAAGGAATTCTATGCATACCATCTATTTAAAATTAGGCGGATCCTTAATAACTGAAAAACATCAAGCGTTCACCGCAAACCACACACGTTTACAATCCCTGGTACAGGAGATTAAAACCAGTTACCAAAAAGGTGCATATTGTTTGATTTTGGGTCATGGCTCGGGCTCATTTGGTCATCAAGCCGCAAAATTATATGGGACACGCGATGGTGTTCATTCTCAGCAGGATTGGCTGGGATTCCTGGAAGTATGGAAACAAGCCAGAGCATTGAATCAAATTGTATTGGATGCTTGCACAGCAGTTGGTTTGCCTGTCCTGGCTTTTCCCCCGGTTAGTGCAGTCCTCAGTCAGGATCGACAGATCCTTTCCTGGGACACATCACCGATTCAAGCTGCCTTGGATCATGGTCTGATCCCAGTCATTTATGGCGATGTAATTTTTGATCGCAGCCTCCAAGGCACCATCCTCTCCACCGAAGAACTCTTTTTGGGTCTGGTGCAACAAATTCCAGCCCAATCCATCTTGATCGCCGGAATTGAAGACGGCGTCTGGGAGGATTTTCCAACCTGCAAAAAATTATACAAGGAAATAACCCCGGATATCATGGGCAGGCAACAAGGAAACATCTTGGGTTCCAATGCAGTGGATGTAACTGGCGGCATGGTGGAAAAAGTGAGCCAGATGTTGAATCTGGTACAATATCATACAGATACGCGGGTACAAATTTTTTCTGGAACTGCTGCAGGGAATGTTCGCAAGGCGCTGGACGGAGAACATTTAGGCACCATTATCCGCGGATAACCGGTTTGCGAATGGGAGAAGCAAAATGATTTTGCATAGACAAGATCTTGAAAATAATGAGGATCAATTCCTTGCGCCATATGCAGTTAGAAGTAAAGACTCGAAAGGCAGGTTCTTTCTTGAGCAGGAACCTACTCATCGAACTGCTTTTCAACGTGACCGTGATCGAATCATCCACACCACTGCTTTTCGCCGCCTGGAATATAAAACTCAGGTATTTATCAATCATGAAGGCGACTATTATCGTACCCGCTTGACCCATACCTTGGAAGTTGCGCAAATCGGGCGGTCCATTGCCAGGGGGCTTGGGGCTAACGAAGATCTGACGGAAACTATCTGCCTCGCCCATGATATTGGGCATCCCCCTTTTGGACATTCAGGCGAACGTGTTTTAAACCAGCTCATGCTAGATTATGGCGGATTTGAACATAATAAACATACCTTTCGAATTGTGACTTACCTCGAAAAGAGATATCCGGAATTTTCCGGACTCAATTTAACTTGGGAAGTCCTGGAAGGGATTGTTAAGCATGAATCAGAATATGATCTTTCTGATGCGAAAAATTTCAATCCTGAACTGCGCGGCCATTTGGAAGCACAAATCTGCAACATAGCAGATGAATTGGCATACACTGCCCATGATCTGGATGATGGCCTGCGATCAGGGATGATCCATACCGGCATGTTGGAAGGCATTGAATTATGGGAAATATTAAGCAATCCCTATCGCTGGTCAGGCACTCAAATCGATGATTTGACCCGCCATCAAATTAACCGTGAACTCATCGGCTACCTCGTTACGGATGTACTTAACGCCACAGAAAAGAAGATTTTGGAAAGCAGCATAAAGTCCGTAGACGAATTACAACGCCTGACGTATAATGTACTATGTTTTTCTGATCAAACCCAGCTCAGAATCCGTACTTTAAAAGATTTTCTATTCAAAAACTTGTATCGACATTATCGGGTTCAACGCATGGCTGTCAAAGCAGAGAATTTATTATCCGATATATTTCATGCATATCAGAATGAACCAACCATCCTTCCGCAACATGTTCAGCCATTGATCGCTGAACAAGGACTGGAAAGAACGATATGCGATTATATAGCAGGTATGACGGATCGATTTGCCATTGAAGAGTATCAAAAACTATTCGATCCCAAATCCCTACCTTAATACAATAATTTTTACTGGAATTGTGGAGATTTTTATGTCAAATGATGTTTCTTATTTAACCGCCGATGGCGCTGTAAAAATTCAGGAAGAATTGGAATATTTGAAAGGACCCGCCCGAAAATCACTGGCAGAACGGCTTCGTGCTGCGATTGAACAAGGTGATTTATCGGAAAATGCGGATTATATTCAGGCAAAAGAAGAACAGGGTTTCCTCGAAGGCAGAATTCAGGAACTTGACAGCATCTTGCGCAATATGGTCATCATTGATGATATCAAGCAGAATCTTGAAGAAGTCGGTGTTGGGGATCATGTAACAATCGAAGAAGATGGTTTTTCAGCAGAAACCTATTTTATCGTTGGTCCAAAAGAAGCAGATCCTGCGAACTACCGCATCTCACATCTCTCACCGATTGGTAAAGCCATGATTGGCAAAAAAGTTGGCGACCTCATCGAGGTGCAGACTCCTTCAGGATCATTGAAATTTAAAATCACAAAAATTGAGTAGAGAAAATACTGGATTTATCAAGTAAAACAGCCCGTTCAGATTGAATGGGCTGTTTTTTTATCGATCACCGATCAGTTATTATTTCGGCCAGACTGCAAGCTCCAAAGTCATTCTTTCAAAATAACTGCCTGCAGGTAAGGCACCCTGTCCATAATTCATATCGACCACACGAGCTTCTAATTTAAGGGTCGCAGTTTCTAACCAAACGGATTCTCCAGGTGAAAGCAAAATCGGTTCGCCTTTGGAAGCAAGTCGTTGACTGATGGTGGGATCACCATAGGCATGTTGACTCATTAATACTTTGGTGATGGTTTGGATGTCATTTTTATCAAATAACCATACTTCAAAAGCGGTAACTTTTTTCGGATCACCGACACCGATGGTATCTGAAATGCCAACACCGCATTCACCTAAAAATTCACCGGATGGGGAATCAATACTGAATGAATCATCGTATAAATCATCTCCGATCATGTAGGTGGTCATAAATTGGGCAATCGCAGCCCCCATATCACCTTCCTGATAATCGGTAAATTCAGTTTTCTTGGAAATCTCTTGGGCTTCTTTCATTGCAGAGACATTGTATTCTGCAACATCCGGTTCCCGAGTACGGCTGCCTTTCTTTTTGTTGCGAACCAGCATCACATAAGCAAAAGCCCCAGCAAAAGCTAACATTAATAAGCAGGAAACTACTAATAATAAAATACTGCTGGTATTGCTTTTCTCCGGTTCAATGGTAGCCTTTTCAACTGCCGGCGTCCCGTCCAGATGAGGGGAAACCCATTTCAGTGGGTACCATGGGAGATTGAACCAGATTGGCAAACATGGCAACATCTTCAGGATTAATCGTGGGGTCGCTTTGCAGGGCTTGCAGCAGGCTATTCTTGTTCTCGCCCATCTCTCCCCAGCGTTCCAATGCTTTATTGCGATCATTATTCTTTGCATAGGATTCTACAATCATACGCACATAATCTTTTTGCAAATCCTCGCGCAGATGTTGGGGCGAGGCATCCTTCCATTGCAACGGCCATAACCCACCAACCTAAAATAACCAAACCAAAGAATAAACCGAGGATCAAAGCGCCAATAGCGGCAACCAGAGGATTTTTGAGCTGTCCACGAATTGTATCCATTTGTCCTGCTCCTGAAAGATTGGGTCTTTTTTATGCCAACCCATACAAGTATTTTAGATGAGGTTTAATGTAGATGCAAATTATTTCGATATCTAACGTCCATTGGTGCAAGAACTATGCCGATTCTTGTTCAACACTCTCAACATCATCTCTGGTGAAGATCATTTCGCAATCCATGCATTGAACTTGTTTTTTATTGGCGACAACCAGTGTACCCTGACAGTTTTGACACTTCGCAGCGATTGGTTGTTTCCAGGAGGTAAAATCGCACTCAGGGTAATTGGAACAACCATAAAATATTCTGCCGCGTCGTGTCCGTCGCAGTACAACGTCCCCGCCATCTTTCGGGCAAGTCACGCCAATTTTTTCAAGCCAGGGTTCGGTATAGCGGCATTCAGGGAAATTGCTGCAGCTGACAAATTTGCCAAAGCGGCCCCAGCGGATCACCAAATCATGGCTGCAATCCGGGCATTCACGGCCTATCTTCTCCAGTTCGGCTTTTTTCTCAGGCATTTCTTTTTCTGCTTTATCCAGAAGAGGTTTGAACTGACTGTAAAAGGATCCTATCAATTCCGGCCAATTCCGATCCCCTTCTGCAACTTCATCCAAATCTTCTTCCATCTTGGCTGTAAAACCAACCTCAATGATACTGGGGAAATGATCCACCAATAAATCATTTACGGTAACCCCGGTTTCCGTTGGGAATAATCGTTTATTCTCCCGATGGATATATCCACGCTCCTGAATGGTGGAAAGAATGGCCGCATATGTGGAAGGCCGGCCAATGCCGTGTTCTTCCAACAATTGCACCAAAGATGCTTCAGTAAACCGTGGAGGTGGTTGAGTAAAATGCTGCTCCGGGAATAATTCTTTTAAGACCTGCGGCTCATTTTCCTTTAAATTAATCGGAATATCAATCGCATCTCCGTTTTCATCCACAGTATCTTCATCTTTAGCTTCTTCATAGATCGCCAAATAGCCCTGGAAGCGAATGGTTGAGCCAGTTGTGCGGAATAGATATTCATGCTCAGGAGTATTTCCGGTAATTTCTACAGTTATCGTATCGTATACAGCACTGGACATCTGTGAGGACACAAATCGTTTCCAAATAAGTTGGTATAGTCGATATTGATCCCGGCCCAGGAAAGCTTTCATTTCTTCAGGGCGACGATTCACTGAAGTTGGTCGAATCGCCTCATGCGCTTCCTGTGCCCCTTTTACCCGGGTTCGATAGACAGGCGGCTTCTCGGGAACATAATCGGCTCCATAATTTTTTACAACAAAGCTGCGTGCTTCATTTTGAGCATCAGCGGAGATATTGGTGGAGTCGGTACGCATGTAGGTAATTAAACCCACGGTACCTGAACTGCCGATATCAATACCTTCATATAATTGTTGAGCCAGGGTCATGGTACGTTTTGCAGTAAAACCTAATCTACGGGATGCTTCCTGCTGTAAAGTACTGGTAATAAATGGCGCAAAGGGGTTTTTCTTGCGGGTACCAGTTTTGATCTTGCTAACGGTGTAGGCAGCGGAAAGCAAATCCTTCACAACCAGATCCACCGTTTGCTGATCTTTTAAACTGGGGTCCTGGTTGTCTGCTTTGACTAATTTTGCTTTATAGGTTGCGTCACAATTGGCTGAATAGAAAGCACCTGCAATACTCCAGTATTCTTCAGGGACAAAATCAGCAATGGCCCGTTCCCGCTCCACAATTAGCCGTAAAGCAACTGATTGTACCCGTCCTGCAGAAAGGCGGCTGCGTACCTTTCCCCATAATAATGGGCTGATACCATAACCAACCAGACGATCTAAAACTCGACGGGCTTGTTGAGCATCCACTAGATCCATATTGATTCCGCGAGGATGATCAAATGCTTCATCGATTGCCGTTTTGGTAATCTCATGGAAAACAACGCGTTTATACAGGTTGACATCTTCCCCTATGGATTCCTGTAAATGCCAGGCAATCGCCTCCCCTTCGCGATCAGGGTCAGTTGCGAGGAAAATTTCAGCGGCATCTTTAGCGATGGTTTTTAATTCTTTAACGATTTTTCTTTTTTCATTGGGAATTCGATACTTGGGTTGAAAATTATTATCAACATCCACTGATAATTCTGAGCGTAATAAATCCCTTACATGACCGACAGAGGCTTTAACGGCATATTCTTTGCCTAAAAAGCGTCCAACGGTTTTGGCTTTAGCCGGGGATTCCACAATAACTAATTTACCACTACGGACTTTTTCAACTACTTTTTTCTTGGGAGGAATGAGACCTTCATGGGCTGGTGTTTTTCCGATCCGATACATCTTTGTACCACAAACAGTGCAAATCCCTTTAGTTACCGGTGCTGCTGCAGCATTAAAGTCAGCTATTGGATCTTCAATCTCTCGCTTCTCTCTACACTTTACGCAATATGCTTCCAAACTGACACTCCTATAAATACGCTTCCTTATCCAGCGCCTGTAATTTTTTCACAACTTCTCGTACATTTTGCACTTTTTCTCGGTGACTTATTAATAACGCATCCCCGGTATCGACAATCACCAAATCTTCAACACCAATGGTAACAATCAAACGCCCCTCTTGATTTGAACACACTAAAGAATTTTTAGTATCGATTCCCAGATGATCTGCGCCCAATATAATATTACAATTTTCATCGGAATGCAATACATCGAACAAAGAATCCCAACTTCCTACATCATTCCACAATAAATCAGCTGCTGGAATGACTACAACATTTTCAGCATGTTCCATAATACCATAATCAATCGTCTGTGGTTGAATCGCAGGCCAAATTTCGTTAATCCTCTTCTGCTGCGCATCTTTTTCATCGATTTCAAACATATACTGCATTTTTTGTAACAAATCCGGCATTTGATTTCTAAAAGCGTTGAGAATTTGATCCACCCGCCAGATGAACATTCCGGAATTCCAATCAAAATCCCCGGAAGCAAGCATCACCTGGGCAGTTTCCAAATTCGGCTTCTCGCGGAATTCTAATACCCGAAATACCGGATGCCCAAATCCGGTAATACGCTCATTGGAACGATGGATGTACCCGTATCCCGTGGATGGAAATTTGGGTACGATACCCAGTGTAACCAAATAACCGGCTTTTGCCACATCGTATGCGGTGGACAACACTTCTTCAAATAGTTTTCCATTTTCAATTAGATGGTCCGCGGTTAATACAACCATAACAGCGTTTGGATCAATTTTTTGGATGACACTTGCAGCATAGGCAACCACGGTAGCTGTACCTTTTGGCAAGGGTTCAATCAAAAAATTCTCCAGCGGAATTTCGGGGATTTGCTCTGACAAAGCAGACACCTGGTCTGCAACAGTTACTACATAAATATGATCGGGAGTAAATAAATTTTCTAAACGATCACAGGCCATTTGATATAAAGTTCTTGTGCCAGTAATCGCCAACATTTGCTTGGGTGTAGATTTTCGGGACAACGGCCATAAACGAGTACCACCGCCGCCTGCCATAATTACTGCATAATAATTAGGTTTCATTTTAATATTCCTTTTTAAGGATGGATTTCCCATGAGAAATCCTATATTTTGCACCCTCCACCTGGGTGACGTATCCTTTTAGTTCCATCATACTTAATGAAGCAGAGATAATTTGCACAGGTAAATTGGTTCTTTGAATAATCTCATCCAGCATACATGGTTCTTCATTGAGAACCGATAAGATTTGTTCTTCTGTTTGATTTTCCGGTACAACTGCGCGGGGTTTTTCGTAAACCGAATCCAGGCGAATATTGAGGTTATCCAACAGGGCTTCATAGTTCAATAAAGGTATGGCCCCTTCGGATATTAACTGATTTGTACCTTTACTCTGCTGAGCATAAATGGGGCCTGGCACCGCATAAACATCCCGTCCCTGTTCGGCAGCATACGTAGCCGTAATCAAGGCACCGCTTTTAATTCCCGCCTCAATCACTACGGTGGCCATACTTAAGCCGGAGATAATCCGATTTCGAGGAGGAAAGTTCACACTTTCAGGGGGAGTGCCGGGAAAATAATCACTTAACAGCACCCCTTCCTGTGAGATTTTTAATGATAAAGCACGATGTTCTGGGGGATAGACAATATCCACCCCACAACCTAAAACCGCAATTGTCCGTCCATGCGCATGCAGCGCCGTTTCATGGGCGATTGCATCAACACCACGAGCCAGGCCGCTGACAATCGTAATATCATGGGCGACCAAAAATTCCGTAAGCTCTTGAGTAATCTGTCTGCCATAAGAGGAGACCTTTCGTGTGCCGACAATGGCTACTGCCCATTCATCCGTTGGAATATAATCGCCTTTAAAGAAAAGAATGGGAGGGGGATTGCTAATTTCTTTCAATCGACGGGGATACAATTCATCATCCAGGGTCAGGATTTCAATCCCCAAGTTAAGTACATCCTGCAAAACCTGATCCGGATCCATAGTTTTTCGGGCTGAAATGAATCCATCACAGATACGCTCAGGCAATCCGCTGGCTAGCAAATCTGCTTTGCGCGCATACCAGGCAGTCGATAAATCCGGGAAAAAGGCTGCTAATTTCTGCAGCCTCACAGAGCCAATACCTTGAATTGCATTGAATGCTACCCAAAATTTCTTCTGTTCCACATTTCCCCCTGTGAACCTTACAGAAATTCAGGCAACCGTACGATGATCTTTCCTTCTTCTACATGATACGAAAGGACAACATCAAATATTACCGGCAGTAACAACTCTTCGCCATTTTCTTGCTTGACAACATAAACATCATTGGCGCCGGTTTCTAAAATTTCATTGATAATTCCGAGTTTTTCACCGGCCTCATTAAAAACCTGCAGCCCGAGAAGTTGATGATGATAATACTCCCCTTCAGGCAGTTGGGGTAATTCATGACTATCAATGAAAACAATCTGATTGCGAAAAATTGCCATTTCTTCCGGGGTATCAATGCCAACAAATTTAATCAAAACATTTTTATTTGCCCATCGCACACTCTCAACTTGCATTGGACGATGTTGTGTTCCAATTAAATAAGTTCTCCCCGCTATAATTCGATCCGGAAAATGGGTGTTCACATCCATTAATATTTCGCCCTTCAGACCATGGGCACGACGTAGCTTCCCAATACTCAAGAACACAGGCTCGCCTTGTTCAGGCGAGCCGGGGATATTGTTCTTTGAAGCCGGATTATTTTTCGTGTTCTTAATATTCATGAGGTTCAACAACATCAAGGGTAACTTGTTTACCCTCGCGAGCTGCAGCAACTCTGGCCAGTATTCGCATGGAATTTGCCACCCGGCCGCCTTTACCGATTACACGGCCCATATCTTCTGATGCAACATTTAGGGCTAAATGTACACGTCCACCAGTATTGGTTTGGGTCACTTTTACGTCGGTAGGATTATCGACCAAGGATAATACGATATACTCTACTAGGGATTTCACGGCTTCTCCTTTTTAGTAGCGAAGAGCAAACACGATATCAATTAGTCTAATCGCGACGAGTGCGCAGATCTACTTTTCGATTTTCATAATAAGTTTTGGATTCAGCCAATACTGCTTCGATTGCTTCACCGGATTTTACGCGTTTAAAACGTTCATCCAGGCCAACACTTTTGAATAATTGGGCAACTGAATCGGTAGGTTGGGCACCTTTGCTCATCCAATCAAAAATCCGATCTTCTTTCACATCAAAGGTGAAAGGTTCGGTACGAGGATTATAAAAGCCAACAATCTCTAAATATTTCCCATCACGGGGACTTTCTTTATCTGCAACCACCAGACGATAACTGGGCTGTCGTTTTAAACCAACTCTACGTAAACGAATTCGAACCATTGAGCAATTTCTCCTATAACCTAATCTCAAGTATTATTTTCACGGTAGTCTAACTGTTGCTGTTTTCACGAAGTTAAGGGACGCCGAAGGAAGCGTGAAACCTCATGATCGACAAAAGCAGTTATTTGAACATGCGGGATAAACCTTTACCGCCTGTTTTCTTAAGCATTTTCATCACTTTTTGCATTTCCTTAAACTGCTTCAATAAGCGGTTTACGTCCTGCACGGTTGTTCCTGAACCTGAAGCAATACGACAACGTCGACTGGCATTCAGTAATTCTGGCATTCGTCTTTCCGCACGAGTCATGGAAAGAATAATGGCCTCTGTGCGGCTCAATTGTTTATCTGCTTCTTTGGGGTCCACCTGTTTTGCCATTCGGCTCATCTCACCAGGCATCATCGATAATAATTGATCGACGGATCCCATTTTTCGTACCTGACGAATCTGGTCGATATAATCATCAAAACTCATCCGGCCAGACATCATTTTTTCTGCCTGTTGTTCAGCTTCAGCCTGCGAATAATTGGCTTCAGCTTTTTCAATCAGGCCGAGGATATCACCCATCCCTAAAATACGGGAAGCTAATCGGCTTGGTTCGAATGATTCGAGCGCATCCAAACCCTCGCCGGTACCAATAAATTTAATCGGTACACCGGTAACACTTCGTATCGAGATGGCCGCACCACCGCGTGCATCACCATCCATTTTGGTAAAGATCAGACCACTGATTTGTATAGCATCACGGAATCCTTCAGCAATCGGTAAGGCTTCCTGTCCAATCATGGAATCAACCACTAATAATGATTCGCTGATCGGTGTGTTTTTTGCAATGGCTTTTAATTCTACCATTAATTCTTGATCTAATTGTGACCGACCTGCGGTATCCACAATCATAACCCCATAACCGCCGTTTTTGGCATGCTCGTAAGCTTTTCGTACCATTTGAGGTACTTTCATACCCGGTTCATGGAAGACGGTCAGGCCAACTTGTTCACCTAATGTTTTTAATTGTTCGACAGCTGCGGGACGGTATGGGTCAGCAGCGACTAATAAAACCCGTTCACCTTTTGCGCGCAGACTTTTTCCTAATTTTGCACTGGCAGTCGTTTTACCGGAACCTTGCAACCCCACCATCATCAGAACACGGGGCTTTTCGCCAATAAGATTTAGGCGTGCTGGTTCCCCCAGGGTAGTGATCAGCTCTTCATGAACAATTTTAATTACCTGCTGCGCAGGGTTGAGCGCTTTGGATACTTCAAAACCAATTGCCCGTTCTCGAACCCGTTGTGTAAAATCCTTTACCACACTGTAATGAACATCCGCCTCCAATAAAGCCATGCGTACTGAGCGCATCACTGCATCAACATCATCAGCGGATAGTTTTCCACGTCGACGTAGATCCTGAAATATGGTGGATAATCGATTGGTTAAATTTTCAAACAAGGGGCCCTCGATAGCGTCTTTAAATATGAAACAGCTTCACCGTTCTTCGGGGAGGCACTGGTAGATTGTATTCTGTAAGAGATAAATGGTCAAGGCTTAGCCTTCATTCTTATCAATCCAAGCAATGAATGATAAAATAAATTTTTTGTATTTGTCAGCCTTAAAAAAGTGCGTAACGGTAATCAGATTTCTGGGTTATTATGGATATCATTCATAAATCTTTTTATTTTTACCACAAGGAGTGGTCTTGATGTCTAAAGTTGCAATCGTAACAGATAGTACAGCTTATCTTCCGAAAGAGCTAATAGCGGATTTACCAATTCACGTCTTACCCCTACAGGTCATTTGGGGTGAGGAAAACTTTCGAGATGGGGTGGATATTGAACCTGAAGCGTTCTATCAAAAACTCGCTTTATCACCTATTACACCAACCACCTCCCAACCTTCGCCAAAAATTTTCCAGGATAAATTCCAGGAACTTTTGGATCAAGGATATGATATTTTGTCTATTCATATTTCCTCCGCACTTTCAGGTACCGTACAATCTGCTGAACAAGCAAAGCAATTGGTAAATAAATCGAATATTGCCATTATCGATTCACGCGTTACAGCTATGGCTTTAGGTTTTAATGCTTTGTTGCTTGCTAGGGCAGCCAAAAACGGTTCAACTCTTTCAGAATGTGTGCAAATGGCAAAAACAATGCCAGAAAATAGCGGCGCAATCTTTGCCGTCAGTAATTTGGAATTTCTGCATCGGGGCGGCCGCATCAGTGGCGCATCGGCTTTCCTTGGAACTGCCCTGAAGCTTAAACCCATCCTCTGGCTAATCAATGGCAAAATTGAAGCCAAAGAAAAAATCCGCACTTTGAATAAAGCACTGGATCGTATGGTTGATTTAATTGTCGAAACCGTTGGTGATCACAAAAAAGTAGCCATTGGTATCGTCCATGCCGACGCCAATGATCAGGCTGTTTCAGTATTAAACAGAACGCTGGAAGCCCTTGGAAAAGATCGGGTTGCAGAATCTGTTGTCACCGCTGTCAGCCCCGTCGTTGGAACTCATACCGGACCAGGTACTGTGGGCATTTGCTACCAAATTCTTGAATAATTATCCTTCACCATCTAAAAATGAGATCGAAATCGATCTCATTTTTTTTATCTCCAGCTTTGAGGTACAATATTTTTGGGTTTGATTTCGATCAACGGGATCATATACACTCAGCAGCCATTAACAAATAAAGGGAAATCAAAATGAAAAGCTATCCAGAAATCGCAGTAGGCAGACCATCAGTTTTTCTTCCTCATAAAGATATTGATATGCAAAAATGGGCAGTGATTGCCTGTGATCAATTCACTTCAGAACCGGAATATTGGCAGGATGTGCAAAAAATTGTTGGGGATGCTCCCTCAACATTGAATATGATCCTTCCTGAAGTTTATTTGGGGAAAGGTGAAGAATCCGCCATCATTCAAAAAACCCATTCCGCGATGATGTGTTATTTATCTGAAGGATTCTTGTCCGAACATGAAGGATTTATTGTTGTTGAAAGAATGGTAGCCGGTAAAACTCGTCACGGCATTTTGATGGCTCTTGATCTGGAAGCCTATGATTTTTCTATCGGATCACAAAGTTTGATCCGTGCAACAGAGGGGACTGTATTGGATCGCCTACCCCCTCGCATCAAGATTAGAGAAGGTGCTCTGCTTGAACTGCCACATATCCTGGTTTTGATCGACGACCCACAACGAACCGTTATCGAACCGATTATTTCTCAAAAAGAAAACCTGAAAAAAATCTATGATTTTGATTTAATGAAAGGAAGTGGTCATTTAACCGGCTTCGCCATTACGGATGAAGCGATGGAAAATCAAATGATTGCAGCCATAAAGCAATTGGCAGATCCTCAGTCATTTTATAAAAAATATCAAGTAAATGATAACCATGGTGTACTGCTTTTTGCAATGGGAGATGGAAATCACTCCCTGGCAACAGCCAAAGCCATTTGGGAAAAGAACAAATCTCTTGTCGGAATGGACCACCCTTCCCGCTATGCATTAATCGAACTGGAAAATGTTCACGACACCGGATTGGAATTTGAACCTATCCACCGGGTAGTGTTTTCTTGTAAAGCAGAGTATAAAACTGCCATGCATTCCTTTTTTGGAGACTCTGTTACCTTTGAATCCTGCAGTACCTACAAGCAAGTCACGGATTCTGTCTATGCGCAAAATAGTGCAGTGCAAACCATTGGCGTCGTTTCTGATTCCGGCTTCGGTCTAATTCATTTTACCAATCCCAAATCCAACTTACCTGTTGGTACATTACAACCATTTTTGGATAGCTGGGTAAAAGAAGGGGCCGCCAGGGAAGTTGATTATGTTCATGGGGATGATGTGGTCATGCGTCTTGGACAACAAGCCAATAATCTTGGATTACTTCTGCCCCCTATGCCGAAAAGCGATTTATTTAAAACTGTAATTCTTGATGGTGCGCTGCCTAGAAAAACTTTTTCAATGGGTGAGGCTATCGAAAAACGATTTTATGTAGAAAGCAGAAAGATTCAATCATAGTTTATCCAATCCTATTGACCTAACCAAATGGAACGCTGGTTCACTTATTACAATAATTAAAGGTAGGTTTTCATTGCACGAATATCTGCATTCCTTTCAACCTGACGAAGATGCTGCCCTTCCTGCGGCGGTAAGAATTTTATCTTTGATGGCTGCCCCGTCATCTGATCCACAAAAAATACGGGTAACTATCCAATTATCACCTTTCAAGCAACCTCCCGATCTTGCTTTCACGATCCTCGATCAGGAAGGAGTCGAAGTCTCTTCAGTCAGTATGATTGAAACCGTGCTTGATGAAATAAATTTTGTAATGCACATCCGGAAAAATAATACAACTTTGTCAGGTTCATACACATTATCTGTGGAAGTGCTGTACCGAGATATCGGAATTGTGGATCAAAAAACCACCGATATCGCTATCTAGTAAAGCTTAATAAAAGCATCAGATCCATAAAACACAGATCGCCAAATGAATTGGCGATCTGCTTTTTTTTAACTTTTACCAATACAGAGAAATGAATTTATTTTCTAACGGACAGAATCTTTTTTATCCATTCCTAGATTAGTTTGAGAAGTTCCATCCATGTCCATTAATTCTTGTTCAGCAATACTTGTAGCCAATTCTTCGGCATAAAAGACATCACGAACACTTTTATTGAACAAAAAGAACAAAATGAAAATATCCATCATCGCAAACAAGGAATAGAAACAAATTGCTCCTACACCCCATAAACCAACCGCCATCCAATTCGGATTGGTATTACCAAAAGCGCTTGCACCAATACTGGCTAACACGCCGATAAAACCACCCATCAGACCAAGGCCACTTAAAAAGATGGCTGTCATGCGGGAATTATTCTTCAAGCGGGAAAGTCCAACGCCTACAACCAAATAAACAATACAAAGGATCAGTCCTAAGAGACTGCCGGAGATAGGCAGAAACAGATTTCGGGATGATCCATCAGCAGCAGCTTGCATAGGGGGGGTCAAACCATAGGCAAAAATACCAGCAGTACCGAGCAGAATAATTGCTGCCATAAAGTAGTGGAATCCTGCTACAAGAAATACACCATCGCGTACGGATCGGCTAGTCATAGATTTCTTCTCCTTTGATTAAGAATTTAAGAATAAATTCAATCGGTAATTTCCCAAAGTTCGATATTGGACAAGTTACATTGGGTTCCATACCCATTCATATTTCCCGAAACCACTGTGAAAGCCAAGCTGCCAGATGGCAACCATGTATCTCGTTTCCGGAAAATTTCTTTTTCATTAAAATAGAGGTTGATATATTCCCCTTGAACAACAATCATAATTTTGCCAAAACCATTTTCGCGGTCGACATCATAGATGGTTGTTCGCCCCAATAATACTGGGGCACCCTGAAGGTTACGCATTAAACGGGCACGACCATCAAGACTATAGTAAGCCAGATAATGATTCAAATCCGTATCTTGGCGGAAAACAATGCCGCAACCGGATTCACGCCAATCCCCCCCATTAGAATCCACCTGCCAGGAAGCATCCGCCCGCAAAACAAAATTCTTTAAATCATAGAAATCCGTTGGTGTTTGCTCATACATACCCAATTGATTCCAACTTTTGTTGAAATTTGGCAGCTTATAGTATGTGCCGTTCAATGAGGTTAGAATGCCGCTATCAAACAAAGTCTTGATCTCTCCAACCATCTCGGAAGCCTGGGTTGTGGCATCCATTGTAGGCGTGGGAATCTCGGTCGGAGGAACAGGGGTAGCGGTAAAGGTTGGGGTTATAGCAATTGTTGGAGTTAGCTCAATAGTCGGTGTGCTGGTAGGTTCTTCCAGAGTCGGTGTATTCATGACGACTTCAGCTTCAGTGGGCACAATCGTCTCGACCATACCAGTCTCGGTTTCGCCAATCATTTCCGTTCCCAAGGGTTCAATGTTATTTTGAGCAGGTGCATTGGCTGATATGGCTGTGCCTTCCGTAAAAGACTGAAACGCATATCCAACAGCAACAAAACCCCCTGTAAATATCAACATACTGCAAAATATGATCAGGAATAAACCAAGACCGACGGCAACAAGTAATAGACTTGAGGATTTATGTTTCATTGTCACTCCGTTCGCAATAGGTGCAGATTGTTATTCATGATACATTTCAGTAAATAATTTCATAGCATCAAATGGACGAAAATCTCCACTCGTTCTCCAATATAAATAGGTTTTCATTTCTTCATCCGAAGCGGATGTATCATAAAAGGCCATGCTGTTAAATGTGAAACCGGATTTTCCAACACGGGTCTCAAGATGCAGGTGAGCTTCTGCTGTCTGGCTTTTCCCTACGTTTCCAATTTGTTGTTGCCAGGCAATTGGATAACCAACCACGTATCGTGGAGCATCCTGCATATGGGCATATAGAATATATAAAGACTCGTCACTTTGAATTTTTAAAGCCTGACGGTATTCCTCGGGTAGACTATTATATGGCGTCTCAACCATAACTGCATGTCCCAGCGGCGGGCGATCATGGATAATACCAGCTACCTGTCCTGCAAAAATTGCATTAATCGGTAACCCCAGAATATATTGCCCTTTATAATCATAATATCCAAAATCAACGCCATGGTGACCAACATCCCTGTGTTCATCTATTACAGAATATTGTTGGGAAACCACTAAAGGCATCTCATCAGCCATCAGACCACTAAGAGGAATTCCAATTTCCACGTTTTGTGAAGCATCAGAGGCATCAAACCTGGATATTGTCGGGACAATTGACGGTGTTACCTGAACGATGGGCTCTGGTGTGGCTGGTACAGGTGTGGCTGGTTCCGCTGTGATTGGTTCAGGGAGAATGAATGCCTGAGTATCCCGAATTTCTTCCGTAGGAGCTATCTTGGTTGCCATCACAACTGGCGTAGGCAGCTTTATCTTTGGAAAATTGTACTTTATAGAAACATCGAAAATAATAATTGTCATGATAGCTAAAAGTAGAAAAAGACCAACAAATTTTACCGAGATAGCCCAAAGTATAAAGAGGTATTTTGGCTGCATACTCTTGTCGGTTTTTTGTAATCGTTGGATTAATGCATCATAGTATTCGTCGAAATCTATCATGTGATATCCTGCACCTGATATGCCAGTTTCAATCTCGGGACCGACAATTCTTTTCGATTATATCATATTCACTTTCAGGTATAGGAAAATATAATAAAGAATGCGCTTGAATTTCAAGGTATAATGATTGAAATCTACAATGGCGGGCAAAGTGGAAACAATGATAAAAAATGAAAACTCATAAACAAAACATCCGTTTCTCAAAAATTCTGCTTATCCTGATTCTTTTAATCGGCGTCGCTGCTGTTGCTATCCCCGGCTGGCCATTTTTATTAAATTTCTTCCGCACTCCAATTAGTCAAACTCTTGCGGATCCAGGTCAACTTTCCAACGTATTAATTAATACTGATTCTAATCCTGAGCCAACACCCGCAACGTCCGCAAATTCTGAAGAAATATCCAGCGAGGATAACTTATTTAATGAAAAAGTAATCAATGAAGGAATCATTGTTTTTTCCATGGCAGATGGGTTAAGCAACAGTTTATTCCTCTATCACCCACAATATATGAGCTATAAACGGATTACAAATCCGAATAGTGATGATATTCAACCAGCCATCAATCCTGAAGGCAATCAAATTGCATTCAGTTCCCGCAGGAATGGCTATTGGGACATCTACATCCTGAACCTGGCTGATGCCAGTTTACAAAAAGTTACTGACACACCCGAATTCGAAGGTCACCCAAGCTGGTCACCCGATGGCAAATGGCTGGTCTATGAAAAATATGAAAATAACAATTTCGATATTTATATCCAAGCATTGGATCAACTCAATGACCCTCCAATAAATTTAACGCAAACATCCTCCAACGAATTCTCTCCAACCTGGTCACCAAGCGGCCGAATTCTCGCATATTTATCGGATGCCGATGGATCAATTGATGTTTGGACAGCAGATCTTAACAATTCAGACCAACGCTTTGTAAATATTTCAAATAGCACAACTATTGAAGAAAAATCCCCCATTTGGAATCCTGACGGAACACGAATTGGCTGGTCAGCAGATATTGAACATTTTAAAGCGATCTATCAATATGAATATGCAACAAAAATAATCAGTAAATCAAAAGCATCTGGCGACTCCTTCATCTGGTCCCCGGATGGATCCGTATTATTCTCTCTAACAGAACAGCCCAATGGCACAGCTATGAATTTTTACCAAACAGATGGAGATCTTGTATACCCAACCCAATTTACACAACAATCCGTTGACGGCATGGCCTGGGGAGGGGAGAATTTTGTGGAGCATGTAATCCATTATCAATACAATCAGTTCAGTGATTTGTCCCGGGCGAATCTCTATCAATCGATAATTGACACGAATCCGGCTCCGCCATTGGGCCGTTTTGCTGTTGTTCCCCTGACAGATGTATCCGCTCCATATCCCTATATTCATGATCTAGCGGATGAATCCTTTGATGGATTACGATACAATCTTGCCAAACAAACAGGCTGGGATGTGCTGAATAGTTTGGAAAATGCTTTTATACCCATTACTGTCCCGTCCCAGATTTGGAATCATGAAAATTGGTTTTACACAGGACGAGCCTTTGCGTTTACAACCTCTCCGATCAGTGCCGGATGGATTATTTTACTTAAAGAGGAAAGTTTCGGGGAAACCTATTGGAGAGTGTATGTTAAATGTCGCTATCAAGATGGCTCCCAGGGACGCCCGCTTACAGAGCGGCGATTCAATTTGGATGCCAGATTGGAAGGTGATCCGGAAATTTATGATTTAGGCGGCATGCTGACTACAATTCCAGCAGGATATTGGGTTGATTTTACAGATCTTGCTTATCGTTTTAATTGGGAGAGAATACCGGCAATGCTGCAATGGGAGACATTTTACCCCGCAGCCCGCTTTAACATTTTCATATTTCGCCAAAATTTGGATTGGTCGCAAGCCATGAAAGAGATCGTTCCTTTGGAATTAATTCCAACAGCTGTTTATCCAGTAAACCAAAGTCCGGAAAAACCCATCCTATCCCCTACCCCTAACCCATCAGCTGAACCCACACAAAATGGGCAAGCAAACATTCGTCCAACCTGGACGCCTATATCGGAATTTGAAAAACCCTGATGAATATCAGATATCAACACACACCAAAAGCTATTCTCTGGGGATGTTTAGGCATAATCTTGATTTCAAGCTGTCAATCCACAGAATCACTGGGGCAAGAAAATAATCCAGCCGCCGGGCAATCCGCTCAGGTTTTTGAAACAACTCCCCAACCTGTAGTGAATGGTATCACTCCGGAAGCATACGAGAATTTATCTTCAATCCTTGAAGAAGCACCCCTGGCATTTACATTCCCAACACCCGGATTAAACCCCGTATCTTTATGGAGACCCCCACTTTATCAGGCTCCCTGGGCATTAAGTCCGCATGATCATTATTATTTTATCCGTCCCATTGCAGCAGACGAAGTAAATTGGCCTCTAGCGGATTATCGATATGGCGGCATTTTTTTTGGCCCTGATGTGGTTCACACCGGCATTGACATCCCCAATCCTAAAGGAACCCCCGTTTTGGCAGCGGGTTCCGGCAAAGTAGTCACCGCGGGTTATGGCTTATATTATGGGGGAAACGATATCAATGACCCTTACGGCCTGGCTGTGACTATCCAGCACGATTTCGGTTATCAGAATCGACAACTTACCACGGTCTATGCACATATGGAAAGTATTAATGTTACGGTTGGTCAAATAGTAAAAGCCGGAGATCAGATCGGTACCATAGGCACGACAGGATTTACCACCGGACCTCATTTACATTTTGAAGTCCGTCTTGATACAAATAATTTCTTCTCAACACGCAATCCCGAATTGTGGTTGGTTCCACCCCAAGGATGGGGAGTGTTGGTTTGTCGCTTTATGAACACAAATGGTTCCTTGTTAACCAAACAAACCGTGTTTGTAAAAAATATTGAAACAGAGCAAAATTGGGATGTTATTACTTATGGGAAACATACTGTAAATCAGGATGAGTATTACCGTGAGAATATGGTCCTTTCTGACCTTCCAGCCGGAACGTATTCTTTGTCAATTAACTACCTGGATAAATGGAAAAGAACGGATGTTACAATTTATCCTGGGGCAACGACCTATTGCACCTTTAAGGGCGAAAACGGTTTTGCCTTTGATCTGCCGGATGCGAATGAATCTGTTACCATTCCCTTTATTGATGAGTCGGGGAACTAAACTATCCCATGAAGCGTTGATAGCAATATCTGACCGAAATCAATTTATATAGTAAAATTGTTCGTTGAAAAGCTATGTACTTAAAAGATAAAACATAATCTCCTGGAGGTTTATATGAAATCCAATTTAAAAATGCTGATCAGCCTAACGATCGTGATTTTGGCGCTCAGTTTAAGTGCTTGTGGCCCAAGCGCCCCAGTGGAACCGACTGTTGATCCCAATATGATCAAAACCGAAGCGGTTCAAACTGCCTTTGCTCAGATGACCCTCGAAGCCATCATGAATCCATCGGCAACTCCCGTTCCAACTGAGACGCCTATTCCCACCAACACCCCAGAGCCTACCTTTACGGCAACCGCAGCAACTCAGGTTGCTCTTCCTGGTGTTGCCACCCTGGCAGTCGCATTGCCCGGTGTAGCTACCGTAGCTCCTGCATCTGGTTTGGCCCCTGTAACCACAGGAGATAAAGCCGAATGGGTCACTCAACAACCTGAAGATGGAAAAGTCTTTAATTTAGGTTCAAGTGATTACCCTGCATATGTGACAAAAGTTGATTCAGACTATTTATTTGATGTAGTTTGGACAATGAAAAATACCGGAACAACAACCTGGAACAAATCCTATAAACTCCGTTATTTTAGTGGAGCAAAATTCTTTGGTGGAAAAACAGAATTCAATTTTCCGGATAGAAACGTGCTCCCTGGAGAAACAACCAACTTACCGATTGACGCTGTTCTTCCAAAAGCAGCAGGTACCTATCTCAGTACATGGGTTTTAACCAATCCGGAAGGCGGAAACTTTTCTGTAGTTACGGTTGAAATCAAAGTCGTGGATAGTGAGTAAAATCTGCTTTTCATCTTAGATTGAGTATAGGAAAAAAAATCAGCCTTGATTTCTTCTTGGCTGTTTTTTTTCCTTTATACATTAGAAATATCCTGCTTTGTCCTTGACATTTTTTGTCAGCCATATGAAAATCAGTCAACTGGATGTAACCCAATTCATCGGTTGCATACTTGGAGGAAACTTATTATGAAAAATATTATGGTATCTACCATCCTATGCCTGACTCTGGTAGCTTTGCTATCCGCTTGTTCCCCACAAGCAAGCCCCCAGATCAGTGCGCCTACGATGGACATTTCTGTCATTCGAACCGAAGTAGCCGCTGCAATTCAAGCAGAGTATACCAAAGAGGCTATAAACCAGCATACTGTTGAACCCACTCAGGACATCACTCAAACCCCGTATGTCATCACAGCTACTTTCGAACCTACCCCAACTGCGCCTATAGTTGTTGCCTCCTTTACACCGGTTAAAGCGAGTGCCAGCTCCAATGTTGCAGCACCCACCAAAATTCCTGCTCCGGCTCTGCTTGTTTCACAGACCCCTTATTACGGTACGAATTTTAGGCCAGGCGAATCCTTTGATGCGGTGTTTACCTTTAAAAACACCAGCTCACGTGTTTGGAATACAAAATACTACATTCGTGCAGTCGGCGGCGATTTGTCTCCTGGACAAACCCCGGTTATGATTGGTGGTAATGTCGAAATTGGTGCATCAACCACATTCACAGTGGACTACACTGCACCAGGAGATGGGGGCAAACACACCACAAACTGGGAGCTTGTCGATGATAATGGCGCAGCTATCCTTTCCTTTATTTTAGTCATCAATGTCGAGTAACCCTGAAGTCATCAAACAACACATCAAAGCCGAGGCATTCAACCTCGGCTTTTGTTTAGTTGGAATTTCCTCACCACAGGAAACAAGCCATTATTCTCAATACCAAAACTGGATTCAAGCAAAATTTAATGCAGGCATGAGCTATCTTGCAACAGAGTCAGCGCTTGCTGCAAGAAAATTCCCGGCAATTCTTTTCCCGGAATGCAAAAGTATAATTTCCTTAGGCGCATTATTTCCCAATCCGTGTCAATTTCAGAACAAACAAGAAATTCCATCAACAAGTGGCATCCTTGCATCATATGCACTGGGAGAGGATTATCACCAGGTGATTGCTCAACAAATCTCTACACTGATGGAAACCGTTTCTCGTCAAACTGGGGTTGAGTGGAAATGGATGAGTGCTGTGGATACTCTACCCATACCTGAAAGGGAACTGGCCGTTCAGGCTGGACTCGGATGGATTGGTAAAAATGGGATGCTAAACACCCTGGAATTTGGTTCTGCATTATTTTTATCTGAAATCTTTATAAACGTAGCACTTCCTTCAGATCAACCTTTTATTAATGATTTCTGTGGAAGTTGCAGCTTATGCGTGGATGCCTGCCCTACCCGCTGCATCAATCCAGACCGTACCATTGACGCAAACCGCTGCCTTTCTTATCTGACCATCGAACACCGCGGTGAAATTCCGAATATCTATCACGAAATTTTGGAAGATAGAATTTTTGGATGTGATACTTGTGTGATGATTTGCCCCTATACAATAAATGCAAAAAGCGAACCTCGAATCAATTCCCTGTTTCCGGAATCTTTATCAAATCTATTGGATATTCGTGTCAATATAACAGAAATGACAGAACACTTTCATCGTTTCTTTCAGCATAGTGCCGTACGTCGGGCTGGAAAAATAGGTTTTCTACGCAATATTCTCATACGCCTTTTCAATGCCGGTACGGCATCTGCAGATGAATTGATGGATGAAATTATCACCCGCTTTTCACATTCAGAGATTCAGCATTATCATGCTGATCTAACCCAAAAAAGAAGCATCCGTAATAAAAAAGGAGCTTGAAAAAACCAAGCTCCCTTCTATTTCAATCTGGTTCTTAATTACTTTGTGGCGGTCACTTCTGGTGTTGCAGTGGAAATGCCTGGCGCGACAAGGGCAGGCGTGCTGCTGGGTGCAACTGTAGGTGTAGGTGTGGCAATATTGACTGGTACTTTCAATAACTGCCCTGCATTAATTGCATTTGCATCTGCCAGATCATTCAAAGCAATAATCTGATCACTGGTTGAGTTAAATCGTGACACAATGGATTGAAGAGTATCGCCTGTTTTTACAGTGTACTCAACGATGGTTCCGCGCGGCATATCGGATGGAATCGGTGTCTCCGTTGGGAGCTCCTGATCTTTTCCAGGAATCCAGATGGTATCATTCGGCTGAATGGGACAATCTGTAAAACTGTTGATGGCTAAAAGGACATCAACACCAACTTCAAACTTAACTGCAATATCCCAACAGGTATCCCCTTCCTGAACTTGATATTGGAATGGTCCACTGGGTGTATAGGTCATTGTCTCTGTTGGTGCAATGGTCTCAGTCGGTGGCAAAGTATTGGTAGATGTTGGAGGAATGTCCGTGGGTAAAGCAGTCTCCGTAGGAGTGGATGTTGCGGTAGCGAACAAACTTCCCCCTCGATTTGGTCCAGTTAACCAGACAAACAAAATAATTAAACCGATGGTAACGAGCAGGACGGCCAACGCAGCCACATAGGGCAGCAACTTTTGCTGCTTTTTATAGGAACTCATTAATTTCTGAGGGTTCTCTTTTTTTATCATTTTTCACCCTTTATCTTTTCAATGGTATTGGATTCCAATATTGGCTCAATTGAAACCTTTTTCATTTTTCTTATTTTGTATGCACAGCCAATTATATCTCATGATTCTGGGATAGATAGCGCTTAAGATATTTTCCTGTGTAGGATCCTTCAATTTCACATATTTCTTCAGGGGTTCCAACCGCGATAATCTCACCACCTTTATCCCCACCTTCCGGGCCCAAATCAATCAAATAGTCGGCGACCTTAATAATATCTGGATTATGCTCAATAATCAATACTGAATTGCCTGAGTCAACCAAACGCTGAAGTACGAATACCAATCGATGCACATCTGCAGCATGCAGGCCAACCGACGGTTCATCCAGTACATAAATGGTCTTTCCAGTAGCTTTACGGGATAATTCTTTGGAAAGCTTCACCCGTTGAGCCTCACCTCCGGATAATGTAGGAGCAGGCTGGCCGATACGGATATACCCCAGTCCAACGTCCATTAAGCGTTTCCAATTTTCGGACAATGGCAGGAAAAGCAGCAAATACTTCCAGTCCTTTTTCCACGGTAGTATCCAGAATATCGGCAATATTCATGCCCTTGAAACGAATCTGAAGGGTCTCGCGATTAAAACGCGCCCCATGACAAACATCGCAAGGGACATAGATATCCGGTAAAAACTGCATTTCAATTTTTAATTGGCCCTGGCCCTGGCAGGCTTCGCATCGTCCGCCATGCACATTGAAAGAGAAACGCCCGGTTTTGTAACCGCGCATTTTACTATCTGGTAATTCAGCAAAGATATTCCGGATTTCATCATAAACACCGGTGTAGGTGCCAGGATTGGAGCGCGGGGTACGGCCGATTGGACTTTGATCAATATCGATAATTTTATCCAGAAATTCTGTTCCTTCCATCCGTTCATATTTACCGGCAATGGTCTGTGCTCGATTTAATGTTTTTGCCAAAGCCTGGTAAAGGATATCCACAATCAGAGTGGATTTACCTGAACCTGAAACGCCTGTAATACAAACCAGACTTCCCAGTGGAATGGAAACATCAATATTTTTTAGATTGTTTTCTTGAGCCCCGAGAATCTTTAAAAATTTTCCATTTCCGGGTCGGCGATGTTCAGGTAAAGGCACCTGTTTTCGTCGCGATAAGTAAGCACCGGTGATCGAATTGGGATTATCAATAATATCAGCCACTGGACCTTCGGCAATGACATATCCGCCATGTTCCCCCGCCCCGGGACCCATGTCAATAATCCAATTGGATTCCAAGATGGTGTCCTCATCATGTTCCACAACCAAAACCGTGTTCCCTAAATCACGCAATCCCTTTAATGTCTTTAATAATCGATCATTATCGCGTGGATGAAGACCAATGGATGGTTCATCCAAAACGTATAATACACCCATCAGACGGCTGCCGACCTGGGTAGCCAGACGAATCCGCTGTGCTTCACCCCCGGAAAGGGTAGCTGCGCTGCGATTCAGGGTAAGATATTCCAGCCCAACATCCATCAGAAATCCAAGACGATTTTCGATTTCCTTAAAAACTCTGGCAGAAATCATTTTTTGACGTTCACTGAGTATTGTCTCATCCGACATCATTGATTGGACCCAATCTTGCGCCTTGGACACCGGCCAATTGGTCACCTTGATAATATTCTGGTCTGCAATGGTGACAGCCATGGCTTCAACTCTTAATCGATCGCCATGACAGGTGGGACATTTTCGATCACTCATGAAGGAATTAATTTTATTGCGGATATAGTCTGAGTTCGTCTCACGGAATCGTCGTTCGAGATTATTAATCACCCCTTCGAAAGTTGTATTGAATTCGGAATAACGGCCGTTTTTACCTTCCAGGCGGATGATAATTTCATCTTTGCCGGTACCATAAAATATCAGATTCTGATTGTGTTGATTTAAGGTATCAAAAGGAGCGTCCATATCGATGTTGTACGCTGTACAGGTGGACTTTAACATCTGCCAATAATAACCGCCTTCATCCTTGCGGTTCCATTCCATGGCGATGATCGCCCCGTTATTCAAAGATAGGCTTTTATCCGGCACCAATAATTCCGGGTCAATTTCCAATTTACTTCCCAAACCCTGACAATCGGGACAGGCGCCATGAGGGGTATTAAATGAAAATGTACGCGGCTCAATCTCCGGTATGCTGATGCCGTGTTCGGGGCAAGTCAGATGTTCGGAAAACATCAAATCTTCCCCCTTGTCATCCGCCATCATGTGAATTTTCACAAAGCCTTCACCAATCTTCAAGGCGGTTTCGATGGAATCAGTCAGCCGTGTACGATCCGCATCTTGCGTTTCTTTATCCTCAGATTTACGGATGATGAACCGATCTACCACGGCATCAATGTCATGCTTTTTGTAGCGGTCCATTTGAATGTCGTCATCAATATTATAAACAACGCCATCTACACGCACCCGCAGGAATCCGGCTTTACGAATCTCATCCAATACTGTCTGGTAGGTCCCTTTTCTGCCGTGAACCACCGGGGCCAGAATTAATATCCGGCTGTCATCCTGTAATTGCTCCACCCGTTCAACAATTTCCTGTGCAGATTGTTTAACGACTTCTCGCCCGCAGACCGGACAATGAGGGATGCCGATTCTGGCAAAGAGAAGACGCAAATGGTCATAAATTTCCGTTACCGTACCAACGGTTGAGCGGGGATTTCTGGAGGTTGCTTTTTGGTCAATAGAGACGGCTGGGGAGAGACCTTCAATTAGATCCACATCCGGCTTTTCCAATTGACCCAAAAATTGCCGCGCATACGCAGAAAGGGATTCCACATATCGCCGCTGTCCTTCTGCGAAAATGGTATCAAATGCCAGGGATGATTTTCCCGATCCGGAAAGTCCCGTAATCACAACCAATTGGTCCCGTGGAATTTCCACATTGATATTCTTCAGGTTATTTTGCCTGGCGCCAATGACTTTAATTACATTTTTCATGAGCTTTAATCCAATCCAATACTACCAAAAATGAGTTGTTTTCATAATTTAAACAGTACTCATTATACCAGATATTAGAAAATATTTTCCATAAATTAGACCGAATGGAATTCAATTTATATCTTTCTTGCAACAATTCATCCTTCTTAATTAAAATAGATAAAAAAAGGAGACTGACAAATTGCCAGCCTCCTTTCTTTGTTCTTATTCAATGTAGTGATGATTATCTCTTTTCTAGACGACAACCATTTCACGTTCTTCTTGTTCGGCAACCGCAATACCTTTTTCAACATCCACTTTGGTTAACAGATAGGCACCAACGACGAAGAAAACCAGCAATGAAACAATACTTAAGCGGGATTCCCCCATGATGGTTGAAACCAAACCAAAGAGTGCCGGTCCAAGAATGGAGGAGAATTTTTCAAAGACACTAAAAAATGCATAGAATTCCGCAGATTTGCTCTTGGGCATCATTTTACCGATCAGTGAGCGGCTCAATGACTGACTTCCACCCTGGACGGTGGCTACCGCAGCACCCAATGCCCAGAACTGCCATTCATTGTAAAGGAAATATCCTGCGATGGCAATTATTGTATAGATTGCCAGACTGAGATAAATGGATCTTTTTGTACCAATTTTTTTGGAAAGCCAACCAAACAAAAAGGCAAATGGCGCTGCCAGAAACTGCACCATTAGAAGAGTGCCGATGAGGGTGGTTTGTGAAAATCCCAATTCAGACCCGTAAATGGTTGCCATCACGATGATCGTGCCAATACCATTGGAATAAACCCAAAAGGCCAATAAACCCATGGAAAGTTCACGGTATTTACGTATCCCCTTGAAGGTATTATAGAGACGGGTAAAACTTGCTTTGAGGGGAGAAAATCCAATTTCGCTGGCTTCAATACGGCGGACAGGTTCTTTAACCCGCAGTAAAACAGGCAGGGTAAAGACAAACCACCAAATTGCGACCGTAATGAAACTTAACCGGGTCATTAAGCCGGCATCCAGACTTGGAACCAGTTCAGGGATGGCCATAATCATGCCCAGATTAACTGCCAGCAGAATTCCACCCCCGATGTAACCCATTGCGTACCCCTTTGAGGAGACCTGGTCAATTTCATCAGGACCAGCGACATGGGGAAGGAGAGCATCATAGTAGACCAAACTTCCTGCAAAGCCAACATTACCAAAAATGAAAAAGATGGAAGCCAGCAGCCAGTCACCGGATTGGATAAAATAAAGCAAGGCAGTCGCAGTAACACCAATCAGCATGAAGATCGTCAGAAAACGCTTCTTGGAGCCTTTATAATCAGCCACAGCACCCAGAACAGGACTGATGATGGCAGCGAGAAAAGCCGCAATGGAGGAAGTAAAACCCCAGTATGCCGTAGCCACGTTAGGAGCCAGGGAAGAGGCTGCTACAGATGCATAATAGACAGGCAGCACTGCCGCCATAATGGTCGTGGCAAAAGCCGAATTACCCCAATCATACATCGTCCAGGCATTAATAGCCCTTTCGTGATTATCCTGTTCGATACTAATGTTCCTTGGATTCTTGATGGCATGATTGAAGATCTTCCACCCAAAAAATACAGCAACAATTCCTAGAATGATGAATCCAAAAGGCAATGTAAAATTGCCCAGGGACAGGCGATATCCAAGAATCAGTTCGCCTATGATAGAAAACAGACCGGCAAGGATCATCACCAATCCGCCTACTATTCCACCCATTTTTTTGCGCTTAATCATATCTTCGTCTCCTATTATGACAAAATTAGAACAGTTCCTGTCCACTCAGAATTAAAAAACCGGAGCAAGGTATTTAGAATAAATCCATCAACAGATCAACCAGCCTGAAGTACTTTTCGTTTAAGAATGTTGATTTATTATACAAACAATAGATTTGGAATAAACTACGCAAATGTTGAAACTATTTGCATTATGCTATTCACCGGATAATATTTTTAGCGATAACCGGATTTGTTCTTCTATTTCCACAGGTTTCTCTTTGGGTAATGCCTGAATGGCTCGTTGTGCTTCTATCACACTGAAACCTAAAGAAGTTAATGCATCAACCAGCATTTGATGATCCACCAGAGTTTGTTGATCTAATCCGTCGATACTGCCATCAAAACTACCCTGTAATTGCAAAATAATTTTCAACGCGGTTTTCTTGCCTATTCCAGGTACCCGGCTGATCAGCGCGGCATCCTCTTTTTGGATGGCTTGACGAATGGATTCCACACTTAACGTCGAGAGAATTGCATTTGCAGAACGCGGCCCCACACCATTTACTGCCAATAAGCGGTGAAATAATTCTTTTTCGGATTTTGTGGTGTATCCATAAAGACTTAGCGCGTCCTCCCGGACAACTAAAAAGGTATGCAGCTGGAGAATGTCGCCAATTTTTGTTTTTGCCAAAACTTCATGCGTGGTATACACCTGAAAGCCGACCCCCTGTACATTTAAGACCACCGCGGTTTCAGTTGTATCCACTACTTCGCCACTGAGAAAAGCAATCATTTTTTCACTCCTGAGACCACACCATTTCTTCGATGTTGATTAAATATTTCATATAAGACAACAGCTGTAGCAACGGACAAATTTAAGGAATCGGAATATCCACCCATAGGAATGCTAACCAGTTGATCACAAAGTGAAAGATATTCGGGATGTAACCCCTCCCTTTCGCTCCCCATTAACAGCACCATTTGTGACGGATATTGAATGGACTGATAATCCACACTGGCTGCATCTGATGTGCCAATGACCATTACCTGATTTTTGCTTTTCCAGGTTGTAAATAGTTCCAAATCCAGGTTATAAAACGGTTGAGTATAGAATGCGCCCATGCTCCCCCTGGTAACGGCACTATCATAGGGATCAACGCAATTTCCCAATAAAAAAATTCCTGAGCCTGAGGTGGCATCCTGGGTGCGAAATATTGTCCCTAAATTTCCAGGATCAGCAACCGCATCCAGACCAACCCACACTTGCCGCCGGGAATCATTTACTTCAGGCAATGGGAAGGTTTGCATTTTCATAACAGCCGCAATTCCCTGCGGATTCTCTTTCAATGAAAAATTCTTAAAAACTTCTGCTGATACACTGAAAGCCGGAATGCCTTGCTCTGCAAGCCTCTGTACCATCTCTGAGCCGAATTCACTGCGTAATAATTCCGGAGCATAATAGATCGCTTCAAAAACAGCTTTGTGCTGCATTGCATCGCCGATAATTCGCAAACCCTCAATATAATATAAACCGCTGCGGGCACGTTCTTTTTTATCCTGCAATTTTCGCAGTTGTTTGATTCTGGGATTTGAAAAGCTGCTAATTTCCATAGGGTTTATTGGGTTAAATCCATCATTGCCTTGGCTTGTTGATAGCAAATGGCTATTGCGAGAGCGTCCGCAGCATCATCCGGTTCTGGAATTTCTGCCAATCCAAGCAGCGCTTTCACCATTGCCTGAACCTGCTTTTTTCCAGCCCCCCCATACCCGGAGACAGCCTGCTTTACTTCGTTGGGGGTAAATTCTACAATTGGTATTGAGTGCTGCTGCAATGCCAACAGCACCACCCCGCGAGCCTGGCCAACCGACAATGCATTGGTCACATTTTTCTGAAAAAACAACTTCTCCACAGCCGCAAATTGCGGTTTGTGGAGAAGTAAGATTTCTTGCATATCTTGATAAATTTGAGCTAATCTTTCCGGCATTGGCAGAGCGGCAGCTGTGCGGATAACACCGTATTGAATGCACTGTATACCCCTATCCGGTAATTCGGAGATAATTCCAAAACCGGTAGTTGCCGTTCCAGGATCTATCCCAATAATTAATGCCACGTCCTAATTTTCTAAGGAAGCTAAAACTTCATCGGAGATGGACATATTGGAATAAACATTTTGCACATCATCCAGATCCTCAAGGGCTTCGATGCAGCGCATAACTTGCATGGTATCTTCCGCGCTCAGCTCAGTTTCTTGATTGGGTGTATAGCGCATGCCAGCTTCTTGAATCGTATATTTTCCGGCGCGCAATTTCTCGCTGAGATCTTTGAATACTTCAACAGGGGCGCTGATGGAAATTGAGTCACCATCGGATTCAACATCTTCTGCGCCGGCTTCTGCCGCAAGCTCAAAAACCGTATCAAAGTCTACATTTTTTCCATCAATTTCAAAGTATGCCCCGCGGGTAAACTGCCAGACAACGGAGCCCATATCGGCCATGTTTCCACCAGCTTTGGTGAGTGTATGGCGCAAATCAGAGATGGTGCGATTACGGTTTTCAGTGACGCAGTTGATGATTAATGCTATGCCTTTCGGACCATAGCCCTCATAGGTGATCTCTTCATACTGTTCAGTGTCTTTACCAGTGCCAGTTCCACGATTGATTGCACGATCAATACTGTCTTTAGGCATGTTGTTACTACGTGCTTTTTCAAATGCCAACCTTAAACGAAAATTGGCATTGGGATCCCCACCACCTTCTCGGGCGGCCATGGTGATTTCCTTAGCAAGTCTGGTAAAAATTTGACCACGCTTTGCGTCAGTAGCCCCTTTTTTTCGTTTAATTGTAGACCATTTGTTATGACCTGACATAAATTTCTCCTGTTATCAAGCGGGTGTACAAATTTTATCGGTATTATACCATCAACTGCAAAAGATGTCTCACATACATGCCCGGTATATGTTGTCCTTGTCCAGGTCCAATTCCACGCAAATAAAGTTGAAATACCAATTTGAAGGACTGATTTCTCCTTCAGGAAGACTGATTAATCCTTAGTCGATACCCTACACGGTCAATATTCTCTAAAAAATCTTTGTCAGGGGCAATCTGTTGAAGTTTTTTTCTGATCAGGTAGATCAAATATTTCATCCGTTTTCGGGCATCCGCTGAATCCTCATCCCATACAGATTGCATGATAGTCGAATAACCGACTAGATTCGGGGACTCTTTTGCCAATATGGTGAAAATATCAAATTCACGCGGGGTTAAATGGGCATGCTGACCTTGAAAAATAATTTCCTGGTTCAGAAAATCAATTTCCAATCCTGACGCCGGATAATACTGATGGGAGACTACTTTTTGCGCTGGTTTTCTTCGCAAGACGGCCTTAATTCGTTCAACCACTTCTGCGTTATAGAAGGGCTTGGTAATGTAATCATCAATGCCTTTTCTGAATCCATTGACTACATCTTCTTTCTTTTCCAACGCGGAGACAATAATAACCGGGATATCTCCAATTTTCCGAATATACTGAAAAGCTTCCCAGCCATCCATTTCAGGCATCATGATATCCAATATGATCAGATCTGGCGAATATTCACCCAACTTTCTAATCGCCTCTGCACCGCTCAATGCACTGATGACATTAAATCCTGCTTTGAGGAGAATTTGTTTTAATAAAAAAATTGTGTCCGCGTTATCCTCAACAATCAAGATTAACTCTCGATCAGCATTTACCATCGAATCGAAATCAACACCGGCAGTGCTATCATTAACTATCATATCATTCACCCTTAACCTCAACCTGACTTTTTGAGTTAAATCACATATGCCCGACTTCCCGAACCACAGGATTCTTCAAGGTGCCAATCCCTTCAATTTCGATCTGAACCTGGTCCCCTGGTGAAAGCTTTCCAACACCAGCTGGTGTGCCTGTCAAAAGGATATCTCCTGGTTCAAGTGTCATCACCGTTGATGCAAAGGCAATCAATTGTGACACAGTAAAAACCATCTCACGCGTGGACGCCATCTGCCGCAGTTCGTCATTCACTCTGCAGGTAATTAGAGCATCGGATGGGTCAAAATCAGTATCAATCCAGGGGCCAAGAGGACAAAAGGTATCAAAGCTCTTGGCGCGGGTCCACTGTCCATCTTGGCGCTGAAGATCGCGTGCGGTAACATCATTACCAATACTATAGCCTAAAACATAATCCAAAGCGGATTCCGCAGGGATCCATCGTCCTTTTCTCCCGATCACAGCTACCAATTCAGCTTCATGTTCCACCTCACGGGTCTGGGGTGGATGGACAATCGCTTCATCTGGACCAATGCAACAACTGGATGGTTTTAAAAATAATAAAGGAATTTGAGGAACCTCAACCCCATGTTCGCGGGCATGCTCCACGTAATTTCGCCCCACACAAATCACTTTTCCCGGTATAACCGGCGCCAACAGTTTGACAGAAGTGATGGGGGTATCTACTTCCAAACGACGATACTCGCCAAAGGGTGTTCCCTCAATTGGGCCAACCTGATCTTGATAAACCCATCCAAAACGTATGGCTCCGGAGTTTTCTTGATAACGGACAAATCTCATAATTTCTCCAATTTGGAAGAGGGTAGAAATTTATTGGAACCTTCTCAAAAACAACGTTAATACAGTATAATTTTTCTGTTGGGCGGGTAGCTCAGTTGGTTAGAGCACATCCCTTACAAGGATGGGGTCGCAGGTTCGAGTCCTGTTCCGCCCACAACACCAAAAAACGATTAGATGGGTCAATGATTTTCTTGGAATCAAACTCATCTTTTTTTGTTTAAAAGAAATTTCCCTCAGCTGGAACCGGATAGAATAAATTAGATCTCTATCTGAAAGCAGTGGATTAAATTAGAACCAATCCCTTTTCATAAAGAGCGCAATCACAATTAAAGAAATCATCAAAATTATGCCAATAATCCCAAGGTAAGCGGCCGGGTGCGCATCAAAAGGGAATGAAACATTCATACCAAAATAACTTGTAATAATCGTCGGGACACTTAATACAATTGTAACTGAAGCAAGAAATTTCATCACACTGTTCAGGTTGTTAGAAATAATGGACGAAAAAGTGTCCATCATCGAACTTAAAATGTTGCTCGATACGCTGGTTGTTTCGATCGCCTGTTGGTTTTCAGTAATCACATCTTCCAGCAAATCCATATCATCCGGATACATCATAAATAATTGCGTACGCTGAAGACGTTCCAATACCAGTTGATTGGATCGCAAAGCCGTGGTGAAATACACCAAACTTTTCTTATACTTCAACAAATCCATCACCCCTTTGTTGCGCATGGATTGCTGTAATTGATCTTCCAAATTATCTACAATTTTATTGATCTCCCGCAGATGACTTAAGTAGGTCGTCGCGGTTTGCAAAAGGATCAGCAACAAAAAACGATTTCGTTTGCTGGTTGAAAATCGACGGGCTCGCCCTGAAGAGAACTGATGAATAATTTCATTGGGCTCCCGGCTGACCGTCATAATATATTTGACAGTGAGAATTACCCCGAGGGGCGTGGTAGTATATGGGACATCCACCCCCTGACCTTGATATTCCGGAATCCGGATCACCACCAGCATACTGCCATCATCCTCACGTTCGATACGAGGACGTTCATCAATATCCAAGGGGTATGTTACAAAATCCTGAGGAATGCCCAGGGATGTGAGTTGTTCAATCTCGGCAGGGGTCGGGGCACAAATGTTGATCCAGCACCCTTCTACCACCTTTTGGAGACTTTCCAGCCCATTGATCGTATTCTTAAAAATCTCGATCATGTTTCACCTCCGCAATGGATATCTAGTGTGCCAGGCACACTTGCTAATTGTACCCCCAACCCTGAAAATGCACTACGTAGCTTGCAGTTAATTCTGCTTATTCATTCTTCTGTTATAATAGAACTGTAAATGGGGATGACCGGTTTCGACGGGGGAAGGTGGTCCCGGATTGCGAGTCGAGAGGTGCCGACCTCGGAAAATCAGCACAAAACTTTAAGTGCCAAACGCACAAACTTCCAAGCTCTTCCACTTGCTGCATAGTAAGTGACTGAGCGAGGCCTCCAAAAGAGGCCACGTCCGCCTGAGCCGTCCATTGACCGGGTCAGAATCGGGCGACACAATGTCAATGTGCTGCACATTACGTCACGCACTGTGCTTAAGAGGACTTTCGGGTCTGAGTGACTCGCGAACTGTATTTTGGTTGGTTTTTAATACAGTAAGCTAAATAGAAAACTAACTACACTCGTAGACATCCGAGGGTTATCTCTTTCGGACGCGGGTTCGACTCCCGCCATCTCCACCATATTCACAAAAATGGCTGCCCAACATAGGCAGTCATTTTTAGTTTTTTTAATGCACCCTGATCAAATGAATAAAAATAATACTAAATTTGACGTTAATTTTCAATGATTTTTGAAATTTATACATATAATTCAATAATATTTACGAGGAATTTGTACACAGATCACGTACAATTTGGAATAATATCAAATAGGTATAATTCCAAATCATGATTTTTTTCCATTCTACATTTTTACTGATTTATTGGTGATTCTTCTAATACAAACAAGGAATGGCTGGATAACCAGATATGAACACAAATTCAATGGTAGCTTTGCAAGTTAATCTTGAAAATGCGTTATTGATGATCGATAAGAATAAAGTCAAAGAAATTTTGACTAATGCTTTTCAAAACGAATCCCCCTTCCATCTTGTGGAAATATTAATTGTCCCGGTATTGGAAAAAATAGGGCTCGGTTGGGAAAATGGAGAATACTCCCTTTCCCAAGTCTATATGAGCGGCAGAATCTGTGAGGAGATGGTCGATATCATCCTGCCTCCTTCGGATCCAACCCGGATCATGCAGCCCAAAATGGCCATCGTCACCTTCGAAGATTATCATATCCTTGGGAAAAGAATCGTATACTCTGCCTTGCGTGCCAGCGGATTTGAACTCTCTAACTTTGGGCAGATGCAGGCTAAAGAATTAGTTGAGCGAGTGATTACGGATAAAATAAAAATATTGCTCATTTCCACCCTGATGCTTCCCTCCGCCCTGCGCATAAAAAACGTGGTCACTGAACTTAAGGAAAGTGGTGAAAAGATAAAAATCATTGTTGGCGGCGCCCCCTTTTAATTTTGATGAGCAATTATGGCAAGAAGTAGGGGCAGATGCCTTTGGCATCTCCGCTTCGGATACGGTAAAACTAGTCAACAGAATGATTGAGGAGTTAGCATGAAAACCGATACCATGAGCTCCTTACAGCGTGTCCTCACCACCCTGGGACATAAAGAACCAGACCGGGTGCCCATGTTTTTGTTGCTTACATTACATGGGGCTAAAGAATTAGGTTTATCCATTAAATCTTACTTTTCCAAAGCGGAAAATGTGGTTGAAGCTCAGCTCAGAATGCAAAAAAAATATAACAATGATTGCTTTTATGGTTTTCATTATGCATCTCTTGAAGTGGAAGCCTTTGGCGGGGAATCTATTTTTATTGAAGACGGTCCGCCCAACGCAGACGAACCCATTATTAAGGAACCTAACGATATTATGTCATTAGAGGTTCCAGATATCAGCCGCTGCCCCGTTCTGCAAAAAGTTTTGGAAACACAGAAACAATTAAAAACCGTGTCCAAAGATGAAATACCGATTATTGGTGTGGTTATGTCGCCATTTTCTTTACCCGTCATGCAGATGGGATTTGAACCATATCTGGATTTATTGTTATTTCAACCCAAACTATTCCAGCATTTAATGAAAATTAATCAGGAATTTTGTATAGCTTGGGCGAATGCTCAACTTGCTGCGGGAGCAACAGCCATCTGTTTTTTTGATCCTGTATCCTCAAATTCGATTGTTACCCCTGAACTCTATTCGCTTCTTTCACAACCTATTGCAAAGCACACCCTCAGTCAAATCCAGGGTCCAACCGCCACACACTTTGCATCGGGCCGCTGCCATAAGATTATTGATCCCTTGGTGGACACCGGTACAGCTATTGTCGGTGTAAGCATCGAAGAAGATTTGACAAAGTTAAAACAGGAAATTAATGGTCGATTGACTATTTTGGGAAATCTGAACGGTATAACCATGCGCCGTTGGACCACTCATGAAGCCGAACACGCTGTAAAACAAGCCATCGCAAATGCAGGCCCTGGCGGCGGATTTATTTTATCGGATAATCATGGTGAAATTCCTTTTCAGGTCTCCGAGGATACATTGCTTACAATATCCAACGCGGTTTCAGAGTGGGGTCATTATCCCCTTGAGTGGGTTGAATCGGATAGCAAGAACAACTTATGAGCAAAACATTACTTTTAGTTTTTTGTAATAGTTATCAAAAAGAAATTCAAGAAATATTCAAAAATCAACAATGGGACTCAGTTGATTATCTTTTTGTTCCTGAAGTATGCCGTCATCCTCATTTGAAAGTTGATGCAGAAAAAAACCTGAATGAATTAGAACAGGACCCGGAGACGGATCTCCACATTGTCGGCTGCTATACGAATTGTATTGGCTGTCAAAATGGTCATCAGAAGTATAATTCCACAAATTTTGAACAATGTCTTCACCTGATCATTCCCTCTTCTGAAGCAACGCATTATTTTAATCAGGGGATTTATCTTATTCCACCTGGCTGGCTAAATCATTGGGAGCATCATTTATCCCTTTGGGGATTGGATCAACAAACGGCCAGGGATATGTTTCATGAATCATCCAATAAATTATTACTGCTTGATACCCAGGTGTCAGAGGAAAGCCCCAAACAGTTGCAAAAATTAGGCGAATATCTGGACCTGCCCACGGATCGAATGCCTATCGGCCTTGATTTCATGAAGATGGTTCTATCCTCGATCATTATGGAATGGCAGCACAAAAGTGCATTAGCTCAAATCAAAAAAATGATGAGTGAATCGAATCAAATCTCTGCGGATTATGCCATGGCCATGGATCTTCTCATGAATTTAACCCAGATTCACAATGAGGGAGATGCGATAGCCGAAATAGTGGATTTATTCACCATGCTCTTTTCCGCCGAAAAGGTCATGTATCTACCGGTTCAAGAGGGAACTCTTGTTCAGAGGGGAGATCACTCACTTTCGATACACGAACTGGAAGCAATTCAATCCTGGTCAGAAAATCTTAATTCTCCAATCCTTGAAACAAGCGCTGGTTTTTCTTTAAAAATGCAATACTATAATGCATTAATTGGTGTGCTGATTGTTGAAAATTTAAAATTGCCTGAATACAAACATCGCTATATGAATTTGGCACTATCCATAGCCCAGCTTTGCGCTTTGTCAATTTCCAATGCGCGTATGTACCATCAATTGGAATCAGCGGAACAAAAAGCGCTTTATGAACGGGGAATTTCCGAAACCTTCCGCGCTTTGCTCAGCGACCTCGTTTCTATGCAAGATTTGGATGATGTCCTCAACCAAACCTTGATCTCCCTGACAAAATTGGTTCCAATTCACAGTGCATCCATCTACCTGTTAAACGAAATGGATTATCATTTTAGAAGTGGAATCCAGGTGGATAAACATAAAAAGATTACTCCGTATGATCCACCCACGAGCCAACAGATCATCACCACCGATGAGCAAAAATCAAAAACCGATTTATCATCGATAGAATTATCAACTATTACTGCACTCTCCTCGGCAGTTCAATCGGATTGGGAACTCTTTTTCTTAAATATCCGGGGTAAACAACTGGGATTTCTAGCCATTACCACCAATATTCCGATCGTTGTCAATGAACAGCGGGAATTAATCCAGATGTTTGCCAATGAAGCAACGATCGCAATAGAAAACGCCCGTTTATTTGAAGAAATCAAAGATATGGCCATTAAAGATGGATTGACGGACATTTACAATCGACGTCATTTTTATGATCTGGCAAAAATTGAATTTGCACGTGCAAAACGGTATCAAAAACACCTATCCATTTTAATGTTGGATATAGACCATTTCAAATCGGTTAATGACCATTATGGGCATCCCGTTGGGGATAGCGTCCTCAAACAAGTGGCAAAATTATGTCAGAATTCAACCAGAGAGATGGATATTTTTGGCCGCTATGGGGGGGAAGAGTTTGTCTTCGCCTTAACCGAAACTGATCAATTTGAGGCGGAAATAATGGCCGAACGAATCCGGAAAACCATAGCCGATTATATTTTTGAAGATAAACAACATCAAATCAAGGTAACCGTTAGTATAGGCATCGCCTGCCTGGATTCAATCACGAACTCCTTTGAAGATTTACTACAATCCAGTGATGAAGCGTTATATTTGGCAAAACAAAATGGCAGAAATCAGGTTTCTACAAAAGTTACCACATAATCATTTATGTCGCATCCCACTCATGTTCTCCCTTTTCCAACCATAACTATCATCCTATTCTTCTCTACTTGTCTCTCAGCAGCAGAATAAATAGTATTTCATGTTTTCTGTTCTAACGTACAGGAACAATTCCGTTCGCTTGGTTGGGTTCCTCATTCCAGTGATATGGTATAAATTTGTTTCCAAGCGCAGATGAATTTATTCCAACCCAGGATTTGAATCAATCGAGAGCAATAATCATGAAACTATCGTTTTTAGAAAATACAGAACAAGTTATATTTAGAATCTCAGATTTTGATCCCAAATATGTACCGGTCTTCCAGATGTGTTTTTATCAGGCGGATAGAGATGCCTATATCAAAAGCTTTTCCAAAAACACACCGCATCTGGACCAGATAATGGATCATTATTCTAAAAATGCGGAAAGGATGTTCAATCAGTTAGGCTACTTTTCACCTATCCCATGGCAAGATGCCCTGCTCTTTTTTCTACAGCGCGTGAACGGTGCTGATCTTCACTGGTGGCTGGTAGGGAGCTGCGCAGCTTGCATCCGCGGCATCCCTCTCCATCCCCATGATGTGGATATCATGCTGGATCATGAGGATATTCCTATGATCCAGCAGCTTTTTGCGGATGTGATTATCGAACCCATTGTAGATACCGGCGGCTGGCTCACTCGGGATTTTGGCGTGATCTTCTCGCATGCCCGCATCGATATCGCATCTGATCCAGTTGCCGCTTTGGATGATCCTGAACCTGTGGACTGCGGTCCCTATGCCAAAGCTCATCTGGAAGAAGTGGTTTGGCAAGGATATCAAATTCAAGTACCGCCTGTAGCATTACAGATCGCGGTTAATCGAAAGAGGGGCAGGATGGAACGGGTGAAATTATTGGAAGCATACTTGAAAAACACGACAAAATAGGCAAAAAAGAAAAACTGATCTCATTCGCAAGATCAGTTTTTTTTATTCTATGGCTAATGCATCAAAAAGTAATTACTCACTTACCATCCGCTTAAATTTCAAAATATCTGTCACCTAACCCGACAAATTAATCCCTTCAAATACGATCCTTCCGGAAAAGAGAGAGCCACCGGATGATCCGGGCTTTGTTCCATGGTGCCTAAAATCTGGGCATCCACTTTGGCATCCGCCGCCGCACCGCTGAGAATTTTGCGGAATAGTTCTTTATCCACCCCACCAGAACAGGAAAAACTGAATAAAATTCCACCAGGCCTTAATAATTTAAAAGCCAACAAATTAATATCTTTGTAGCCTTTGGCGCCCTGGGAGACCTGATGAATGGTTGGGGCAAATTTAGGCGGGTCCAGCACGATCACATCAAACGTGTCACGAGAATCGCGATAGCGGCGCAGGAGTTGAAACACATCCCCTGTAACCCAATCGGATTCAATATCAGGCAGCTGATTAATCGCCATATTGCCGCGTCCCAGCGTTATGGCATCTGCTGAAGAATCAATGGAAATGACCTGTTCTGCGCCGGCTTTTAAAGCATAGGCGGTAAAACCGCCGCTGTAACAAAAAGCATTCAGCACCCGCTTGCCCGCACAGAAAGGTTGAATTGCCTGCCTGTTGCGGCGCTGGTCCAGAAAAAAGCCTGTCTTCTGCCCATTGACCACATCCACATTGAAGGCAATCCCATTTTCCAGAATACGAATCAAAGCTGGCGGTGTTTTACCGCTCAAAACGGCCTTCACCGGTACCAGACCTTCCAGCTTGCGTACATCCACATCCGACCGTTCGTAGATGTCTTCCAGCCCGGTAATCGTTCGCAGGGCGTCCACAATTTCCGCTTTCCAAAATTCACTGCCGGCCGTTAGAAATTGCACCACCAACTGCGTATCGTAACGATCCACAATCAAACCAGGAAAGAAATCAGACTCCCCATGCACCAAGCGACAGGCCGTATTCTCAGTATCCAACATGGATTCACGCGCCTGGATGGCACGTGCCAATTGCGTTTGAATCCATTGGGCATCAATCACCGCATTGGCATCCCAGGAAAGAATACGTGCCCGGATGGCGGATTCAGCGCTGTAGGATGCCCAGCCATAAACCAAGCCTTCTTCGTCCATAACGCGCACAACGCTTCCATTTTCCGGTGTGCCCCGTACACTTTTTATCGAACGGGCATAAATCCAGGGATGCCGCTGCTGCAGATTTTTGATTTTATCTTTCTCAATGATGATGTCCATAGTATTTGCCTGTATATTGCACTACATGAATTTCGGTTAATAAAAGGAAACCGATAAGACTTCTATTTTATCATTGCCAACAATTGAGCTTCGCTTAACATGGGGATATTTAATTCCTGGGCTTTATCGGCTTTGGAGCCTGCATTTTCGCCAACCAGCACATAGCTGGTATTCTTACTGACGCTGCCGGTGACTTTTCCACCATGCTCCTGAATCAACGCTTTCATTTCATCCCGGCCATAGGTTGGCAAGGTGCCGGTAATCACAAATGTCAGATCCGCAAAGGGCATATCATGCGCTGGTCCTGCAGAGAATTTTACTTCCGGCCAAACCCCTACTTTTCGAATTTTTTTCAAAAGTTGTTGATTCACCGGATTCGCAAACCAATCCACAATCGCCTGAGCTATGTTTGGTCCAACGCCTTCCAGTGTTTCCAAATCTGCCAGCGTGGCTTGTTGCAGCTTATCGATCGTCTTGTAATGCTGAGCCAGGTCATTGGCCATCACTTCACCCACACCGTGAATGCCCCAAGCGGTAATCAAACGATTCAACGGCTGTTCTCTCGATGTTGCGATGGCATCCAAAATATTTTCGGCTTTTTTCTGGGCAAAACCTTCCAATATCAATAAATCTTCAATTTGCAGTGTATAGAGATCAGCCACATCATGGATTAAGTTGTTGGCAATTAGTTGTTCCACCACTTTTAATCCCCAGGCCGACAATATCCATAGCCCCTCTGGAGACAAAATGCTCCAGATGACGGATCAATTGCGCCGGGCAGGCCGCATTGACGCAGAACCAGGGTACCTCACCAGGAAAATGTTCCACAGGCAAACCGCAGGCCGGACAAATTTGAGGAGGTTGATACGATTGCTCCTTGCCGGTTCGCGTATCGGGAATAGGACCAATAATATAGGGAATCACATCCCCCGCTCTTTTCACAAAAACGCGGTCCCCAATACGGATATCCTTTTCGGCTATAAAATCAAAATTGTGCAGCGTGGCTTGTTTTACCACCACACCGCCAATCTCCACCGGAGTTAATACCGCGTAGGGAGTTAGAACCCCAGTGCGGCCCACGTTAACGCGAATATCCTCCAGGGTTGTGCTGACTTCCCGTGCAGGAAACTTGATCGCAATGGCGCCCCGCGGGTCTTTTCCGACAAAGCCCAAATCCCTGACCAGGGCATGTTGATTGATTTTCACTACTACGCCGTCAATTTCAAAGGGCAGCGCATCCCGCCTTTCCAGCCAGCCTGGCCAATGTTGGATGGCTTCATCAATGGACCCGGCAAATTCTGGCAGATCGGAAGTGGTAAAGCCCAGATCTTTCAAGTATTGCAAAGTTTCCCATTGTGTAGCAGGCAAGGCAACTTCATCCGATGATGCCACAATATCATAACAAAATATTTTCAATGGACGTGCCGCCGTCATAGCCGGGTCCAATTGACGCAACGAGCCTGACGCCGTATTACGCGGATTGACATACGTTTTCTCGCCCGCTTCTTCGAGTTTTTTGTTAAGGGCTTCAAAATCAGCCAGGAAAATCAAAACTTCTCCCCGGATCACCAACAATCGAGGGACAGCGAGCGTTGATTTCTGAACCGGAATTTGCAGAGGAACAGTCTGCATGGTTCGGATGTTGGCTGTGACGTCTTCCCCTATCACGCCGTCCCCGCGCGTGGCTGCGCGCACCAGCAGGCCATTTTCGTATTGCAAAACAACGGTTAATCCATCATATTTGGGTTCTAAAACAAAATCGGCCTTCAGTACTCTTTGATCCAGTTTTACAATACGATCAAACCAGGCACGCAAATCCTCCATATTGAAGGCATTTGCCAGACTAAGGATTGGCGCTGGGTGAGTTATTTTTGCAAATTTTCCAACCGCAGCTGATCCAATTCGCTGGGTAGGTGAATCCGGCTTGATCCACTCCGGGTGTTCATTTTCTAGCGCTTTCAATTCGTGATAAAGCCGATCATATTCTCCATCGCTGATCAGCGGCTCATCCAGCACATGATAGCGATAACTATAATAAATCAAATCCTCTTTTAGTTGTAGATAACGTTCAAAATCCATTTTATTTTCCATTTTCCACACCTATTACCGAGTTTTGTTATATTATACATATACTGAATTGTTTCTCTGTTATTCTAACATTCTCCAGAACTAAAATTGACAGTAAAATAAGGTGAGATGAACTTAATCATTTTTTGGAGGTAACCATGGGTGCTGGTAAAATCATCGCGTATCTTGCTGCCGCGATTTTAATTTTCTTCGGAGTTTTATTTATGTGGGGCGCTGGAAGTTCAAGCGGCGGTGGTTGGGGCTGGGTAATCATTGGATTACTGAGCGTCGGCATTGGATTCATCATTATATTCCTGGCTTCCAGAAAAAACACGGCTGCTGAAGCAGGCAAACAAGAATTTACTTATAAAATTGATCTCTCGGGTGATATCAATCTGGATTCACTCAAATGCAAATCTTGCGGGGGATCCCTTTCTAAAAACAATATTGAAATGGTCGCTGGAGCACCGGTAGTCAGCTGTCCATATTGCAATTCAAGTTATCAACTTACAGAAGAGCCAAAGTGGTAATTCAGCAGGAGATGAAGATGGTCAAACGTTTCTTTGGTTTTCTCGTCATTGCATTTTTGCTCTTTGCACAAAGCGGCTCGGTCAATGCTCAAACCTATTTATTTTCGGTTGAGGAAACCCAGGTTAATGTCATCATCAATGATGACGGAACCATGGCGATTGATTACACCATAACCTTTGTAAACGATCCCAGTGCGGATGCAATTGATTTTGTTGATATCGGTATCCCTACCAGCGCTTACAATCTTGGGTGCAGTTACTGCTGAGATTGATGGGAAACAGATTACCAATATTGAAAATTCACCCTATGTCAGCCCTGGTATTGCCTTGGGGTTGGGTTCAAATGCCATCCGGCCTGGCAGCCGGGGTGTGGTGCACGTCAGTATTCCTCAAGTACGGGATGTGCTTTACGAAGCCACCAACAAAGAAAGTGAACCCTACGCAAGTATGCAATTCGCGCCCAATTATTTTGGCAGTGAATATGTAAAAAGCAGTCCAATGAAAATGACTGTCACGATCTTCCTGCCAGCTGGGATGACCAGCGAAGAACCAAGATGGTTTAAACCGACCAATTGGCCTGGGGAAGAGACGCCAGCCAGCGGCATTGATAGTGCAGGCCGTGTATTTTACCGATGGACAACCACACAAGCTTCAGGATCCAGAGAATACACCTTTGGGGCCAGCTTCCCTATGCGTCTGGTTCCAGACACCTCCATCGTAAAGGCAGCGCCACTTCAAATCAGTGAAGACAGCATCATCTGCTTGTGCTTTACTTCTTTCTTCATTCTCATCTTTGGTTTGGGATTTTATCAATCCATCTGGGGAGCCAAAAAACGCAAACTAAAATATTTGCCACCTAAAATCGCGATTGAAGGTCATGGTATAAAACGAGGATTAACCGCAGTAGAAGCGGCTATTCTATTGGAAAACCCAATGGACAAAGTGTTAACCATGATTTTATTCTCGGTGATTAAGAAAGGCGCAGCCGAAGTAACCACAAAAGACCCGCTTGAAATAAAAATCATTGAACCGAAACCAGAAGGCATGCGTTCCTATGAAATCGAATTTCTTGATGCCTTTAAAGCTGCAACACCCAAAGAGCGCACGAAAGAACTGCAAGCTCTCATGGTGTCATTAGTCAAATTGGTTGCCACAAAAATGAAAGGCTTCAGCCATAAAGAAACTGTCAAATATTATGAAACCATCATGGAAAAAGCCTGGAACATGGTGGAAGCTGTGGATACTCCGGACGTGAAAGTTGCCAAATATGACGAGGTTATGGATTGGACTATGCTGGATCGTAATTTTGACAAGCGAACTCAAACGGTGTTTGTTTCCACTCCCCAGTTTTACCCCATCTGGTGGGGACGATTCGATCCGAGTTATCGTTCGGCTGGCGGCGTTGCTCGTCCAACCACCCCTGTCTCGGGTAGTTCCGGACAAACTTTTTCTGTTCCCAATTTGCCGGGTTCTGATTTTGCTGCCTCCATGGTAACAGGCATGCAGTCCTTCTCAGCCGGGGTTGTAGGCAACATTACCGACTTTACCAGCAATATCACCAACAAGACCAATCCAATTCCGGTCAGCACCTCCAGTGGTGGTTCACGGGGAGGCGGCGGAAGCAGTTGTGCCTGCGCTTGTGCCTGTGCCGGCTGCGCTTGTGCTTGTGCAGGTGGCGGAAGATAATGGCTGTCAACTCCCTGAATAAGTTGGGCAAAAAGTTTCAGAATCTATTTCATTCTGAAGCGAATACTATTGTCCCTGCTCCAGGGTTGTATCATTTTTTTAAGAACACTGATGGTTACAATCACCATTTACATTTGCGCATCGAACAAGACGGTCATGCCGTTTTGTTTGTAGATGCCAATAGTATTATCCAGTTAAATGCTACTGCGGCATCCATGACCTATGGATATTTAAATCAACAAAGCAAAAAAGAAATTTTACGCACCCTGCGCGGTCTATACGGTGATCTACCGGCACTTGAAATGGATTATGATCAAACGATCGCTCGTGTGGAAGGATTGCTGAATCCTGAAGGGCTCTGTCCGGTTTGCGATTTGGATTTGGAACTGACACTGCCCTTCTCCACCCAACCTCTGGCTCCCTACCGCATGGACCTGGCCATCACTTATCGCTGTAATAATGATTGTGCACATTGTTATAATGCCCGCAGCCGCGCCTTTCCAGAATTATCCACCGATAAATGGAAAGCCATTCTCGACAAAATTTGGAAAATTGGTATACCCCATGTTGTCTTCACCGGCGGGGAACCAACGCTTCGCAAAGATTTACCTGAATTGATTGCCTATGCGCAAAATATAGGATTGATTACCGGTCTAAACACCAACGGGCGCAGATTAAAGGATTCTCAATACGTCAAAACCCTTGTTGACGCCGGTCTGGACCATGTACAGATTACTTTTGAATCCCATCTCCCAGAAATTCACAATGCCATGGTTCGCAGCGAGATGGCCTGGCAGGAAACCGTCGCCGGCATCCGTAATGCGGTGCAAAGTTCCCTGTATGTCATGACCAACACCACCATGTTGCATGTCAACGCTGACAGCCTCAAGGAAACCCTGGAGTATCTGGGGGCGTTAAACGTCCCCACAGTGGGTCTAAATGCCCTGATTTATTCCGGGGCCGGTCTGGAGATTAATTCAGGGATCCCCGAAGAAGAACTGCCGCATCTATTGGATATCGCCAGAACCATTACTGAGCTGCAAGGCCAGCGATTAATCTGGTATACGCCAACGCAATATTGTCATTTTAACCCGTTACATTTCGAGCTAGGCGTAAAAGGCTGCTCAGCGGCTCGTTACAATATGTGCATTGAGCCAAATGGAGATGTACTGCCCTGTCAGTCTTATTATCATTCCCTGGGGAACCTGAGCACAGACCCCTGGAAAAGTATTTGGAATCATCCTCTTGCTAAAAAATTACGAGATCATCAAGACTTGCCTGAAGCCTGTCAGGCTTGCGATTTCATCGCCGAGTGCGGTGGCG
>CAVVEM010000005.1:0-482098 GCA_963747325.1 uncultured Chloroflexia bacterium
GGACATGTCCATTTCTGCTGCCTTTGGCGGTGTGACCAGCCAGATTCATTTTGCTTATGTTAAACCGGGTATGGAAGTGATTCCTGTTTTGGAACAATTCCGCAATGATGGGGAAGCTAAATCAGTTGGTGATTTTGCACTGCACCTGGGTTTGTTTGATGTCGAAAACCAGATCAAGGATCTGGAAAAAGCCTTCAAATACGGCGCTACTTCCTTCAAAGTCTTCATGACCTATGCCAAATTAAAATGGATGACCGATGACTATTGGCTGACTGCCGTCATGGACGTAGCCGCCAAGAATAAAGGTCTGGTCATGGTGCATGCCGAAAATGGTCTGGCTACTGACTATATTGAAGATAAATTGATCCGCGAAGGCCGCTCCGGCGCTGAAACTTTCACTCAAATGCGTCCGGACCTTCTGGAAGCTGAAGCTACCAATCGCGCCATCGCTTTATCCCGAGTGATGGGTTCGGCATTGTATGTCGTCCACAACAGCGCCGGGGTTTGTGTGGAATTGTTCGAACGAGCCAATCGCGAAGGCTGGCCGATTGTAGGCGAAACCTGTCCTCAGTATCTTACCCTGACAGATGAAACCACCAAGAAGAAGAAAGCGCTTGCCAAAATGGGACCACCCCTGCGTACCAAAAATGACAACGAAATGCTTTGGGATGGCATCATCAGCGGTGCATTAAATACCATCGGCAGCGATTCAGCCGCCAAAGCCAAAACCATTGATGATGATTTCTTCGATGCCCCCTACGGCACGCCCCAGGTCGAGACGATGCTGCGCATGGTCTACAACAACGGCGTCAACACCGGTAAAATCACCGTTCCTCGATTGGTTCAAATCATGTCCACCAATATTGCCAAAGTCTTTGGCTTGTATCCCCAGAAGGGCGTCATTCAAAAAGGCTCAGATGCCGATATCGTGATCTTCGATCCTGCCAAACGCGAGATCTTGACTTCTGCGGATCAACATTCCAATGTGGGCTATACCCTGTATGAGGGTACCGAAATTCTTGGCGCACCCATTCTGACCATGGTTCGCGGCGTGGTGGTTGTGGATGGCAAAGAGCTGGTTGGCAAACCCGGCCGGGCAAAATTCCTGCAGACCGATACATCCAATGTTTACAAAGGTTTATTTTAGCTTATCCCTGGTTAAATCCAATTGAAACCAGAGAAATGAAGAGATTAAGAGAGGTAAATTAAATGGCTACATCATTGAAAGGTAAAGATATTATTAATACCAAGGACTTGAGTGTTGAGGAAATCAACCTCATTTTGGACACCGCTACCCGCTATGAGAAAATCATGGACGAAGGCGGACGTCTGATGAATATGTCCGGAAAAGTTCTTTGCACATTCTTCTACGAAGCATCCACCCGTACTCGGCTTTCTTTCGAGACTGCCATGTTACGCTTGGGCGGCCAGTTGGTCTCTGTGGCAGCCGCCACAACCTCCAGCTCCGCTAAGAAAGGCGAGACCGTCTACGATACTGGCAAAATGGTTCAGGCTTACTCCGATGTGACGGTTATCCGCCACCCAACCGTAGGCAGCGCTCAGGAATTGGCCGATGGTTCCGATGTCCCCGTGATCAACGGCGGCGATGGTGCCGGACAGCATCCTACCCAGTCTTTGTTGGATATGTACACAATCCTCAAAGAGAAAGGCAAAGTGGAAGGCTTGACCGTTGCTTTGGCTGGTGATTTAAAGAATGGCCGTACCGTACATTCCTTGTCACAGTTATTGTCGCGCTTTGGTGTGAAATTCTATTTTGTAGCCCCTAAAGCACTGGCTATGCCGGAAGAAATTACCAAAGAATTACGCGCCAAGGGTGTTGATATCACCGAGACCGACAGACATTATGGCCGCTGTCCCAAATTGTGACGTCCTCTATATGACACGTATTCAGGCAGAACGCTTTGAAGATCCTGCTGAGTATGAGAAATATCGCAATGCCTATATTGTCACCATGGAAACAGTGAAGAAAGCCAAAAAAGGCATGATCATTATGCATCCCCTGCCTCGTGTGAATGAAATTGCAGTGGAAGTGGATAATTATGAAGGCGCCGCCTATTTCCGTCAGGCAGCCAATGGCGTCCCAGTCCGCATGGCTTTGCTCGCTTTGGTTTGCGGTCAGGAATAGTACTTTTCGATGTGAGTTGAAATCTTCCTACAGCACCTATAGGAGGTTGATCCTGTAGGTGCTGACTTTCCTGAACTTGACAATTCACAAGACCTGCAATACTTGTTTTTACTAGATCTGGACATTCAATCATAGACAGAAAAACACTTTCTCACTCATTATGAAAGCAGGAGCTTGAAATGCAAGAGTTTGGCAATAAATTCAGTACCTATGGACTGGAAAATCACGGTCTTACCCAAAACCCCAATGTCTACTGGAACTTAACCCCCAGCGAATTATATGAAGAAGCCATTCGACGGAAAGAAGGCGTGATCGTTGAGGATGGTCCATTACTGATTCACACTGGCAAACATACCGGCCGATCTCCCAACGATAAGTTTGTTGTCAAAGAATCTTCCAGTGAAAACGATGTGAATTGGGGAAAAATTAATCAGCCTTTTTCGGAAGAACGGTTTGAGAAATACAGCAAGCGCTATTTAGAATTCTTCAATACACAGGATGTCTTTGTCCTGGATGTATTCGGCGGTGCTGATCCAAAAAACCGCCTGGCCATTCGTATCATCACCAACAGCGCCTGGCAAAATCTTTTCGCCCGCAATATGTTTATTCAACCCAAACCGGAAGAACAAAAAGGTTTTAAACCGGATTTTGTCCTGATGGGCTGCCCGGACTTTAAAGCCGATCCGGCTATTGATGGTACCAATTCTGAAGTTGCAGTGGTACTTAATTTTGGCAAGAATATGGCCTTCGTGGCCGGCAGCTCCTATGGCGGAGAAATCAAAAAAGCAATCTTTACTGTTTTGAATTACATCCTGCCCAAAAAAGGCATCATGTCCATGCATTGCTCTGCCAATATTGGTAAAGCAGGGGATTCAGCAGTATTATTCGGGTTAAGTGGAACCGGAAAAACAACCCTTTCAGCTGATCCTAATCGGCTGCTTATTGGTGATGACGAACATGGTTGGAGTGATACCGGAATTTTCAACTTTGAAGGCGGTTGTTATGCAAAGGTGATTAACCTTTCCGCTGAAGCAGAGCCGGAAATCTATTCCACCACGCATAAATTTGGCACCATCCTGGAAAATGTGGTTTATGATGGCAAGAGCCGAAAGATTGACCTGAATGATGGCTCACTGACCGAGAATACCCGTGCCTCCTACCCGTTGACCTCCATCGACAATGTGGAAATGAGCGGTATGGGTGCCCATCCCAAAAACATCATTTTCCTCACTGCGGATGCCTTTGGCGTTCTGCCTCCCATCTCCAAGCTGACCCCGGCCCAGGCCATGTTCCATTTCCTCTCCGGATACACGGCCAAAGTTGCCGGTACTGAAAAAGGAATCACCGAACCGGTGGCCACTTTCAGTACCTGTTTTGGCGCGCCTTTCATGGTGCATCGCCCCACTGTTTATGCCAAAATGTTGGGCGAGAAAATTGCCAAACATCAGGTGAATTGCTGGCTGGTGAATACCGGCTGGAGCGGCGGCTCCTACGGCGTTGGTAAACGGATGAAAATCTCCTACACCCGCGCCATGGTTCAGGCTGCTTTGTCTGGTGATCTGGATGCCGTGGCCTACACCGAAGATGCCATTTTCGGCGTGATGGTGCCGGATACCTGCCCCAACGTGCCCAATGAAGTGCTGAAACCCCGCAACACCTGGACGGACAAAGCCGCTTACGATGAGACCGCCAAGAAATTGGCCGGCATGTTCCAGAAGAATTTTGAACAGTTCAAGGCTAACGCCACTGACGAGATTATCGCCGCCGGCCCCCGTGCGTAAGAGATTTTTGGAGTAAGGAATAACCGGTTGCAGGATTGCCTGTGACCGGTTTTTTGTTGGGGTGGGGGTGGGCAATAAACACATTGAGCAGATCAAGTGAATTTTTCACACTTAATATATAAATCTAATGACTGATTTGTTGATATGAAATCGTCTGGTGGTCCTTATATAGTCATCTTGTGAGAGTTTATTAAGTTCCCTGATGGTTATTATTCACCTTTATTTTATTTGTTTACCCATGCTTTTCTTCAAGGAGGTGTTGGGGTATTGCCCTAACAGAAATGTTGGAACAACCTTACGTATTCAACAATTTCATCATGTTGAGCGTTTTTGGCATTGGGAAATACAACGCGGTTTTGGATAGCAAGGTGTGGGTTTATAGACCCAACTGATACCTGAATTCAAAGAAGAGATTAGTAGTATCAAGAATCGATAGGATGGGCTCATGCAGGCAAATCCGATTGGTTAGCGAAATCTGTGCACCATTTTACCTGGTATTAAACATGGCAAAATCCCTAGCGGATCGCACTATGACAGGGGTATCTGATGTGCTGCCATCAAAGGATCCTGGGCGCTGTCTTTGGATGGGTATCTGGCGGATCCGATATTTGGGTTGGTGTATGAAAGGTGAATATATTGGAAAAAAAATCAGATGCAGTTTCGAACTATTATTTTAGTTTTATCCCATATAATTACTCTTATACTTGAAGCTTCATCCTGGAGGATAATGTGCGAATATTCCCTAAAGTATTTTCTTTGATTGTAATTCTGGCTATATTAATCCCAGCATGTACACCAGTGGAGAGTAGGCCTACATCTATAACGATAACTGATGCGTTGTTCGTTGCTGAAACAGAAAGTGCTCTACAAACCGAAATAGCAAAAAGTACTCACGCATTCGATGAAGAATTAATCCAGGAATTAGAAGCAAATCCTAATTATTTGCTTTCATACGTAAAAAGTCTTGAAGAGATTAGTGGACCAATTTCGCAGGCATTGATAGATTTTAAAAATGATATTGGCAAAAACGGGAAGAATATCGTAGATGAAACAAATGGAAAATTTGATATTAATCAATACGGTATCTTGTTTTTCAAAAGCAGTGATGGGCGTCAACTAATATTTAACATACTAAGTGATAGTGGGGATTATTTAATTGTAAATAGGATGGATGGATTTGCTAAATATGCTCAGAGTAACCCATCTGCTACAGAAGGGAAAACAGATGAAGATTTTGTTTTATCGACAGAAAGCAACAAAGGTCAGATAGTTGTTTTAGTTGAAATCAAGACTTACCATTATACAAATATTGTAGTAAATGTGAATACCATGCAATGGGAAGACAGCGGATCTCTGTTTGTTACTGATGTTTCCGACCCTGGTTTAATGAAAAGTGACCCAGTGGTTATGGAATATCTTGCGAAAAATTGTTTAGAAGGTGAATTAGAATATCCGGAAGATTTAACAGGAGAACAGATAGTTGCTTTTGAAGAAGCCATACAAAAAATCAAAGTCACACAACCAGGGTACGAGTATAACGGTCTTTTTACCGATTCGAGAGTAGTAAGGAGATTAAACAAAGGTGTCATATGGGGTATGTTTGTTGAAAATGATACACTGGCAATTTATACACCTTTTGGGGTTGATACTTATGACATTGAAACGAATGAAGAGCTATCGAGGTTAATATTTCGTTTCCATGTTCTGGATTTGAAACTTTCTCCAGACGGAAAATATATTATGATTAGCTCTTATGTGAAAGAGCCTTCCTACCAGAGAAGGTTTTCTCTATGGGAGGTGAGTTCGGGCGAAAAGTTATGGGAATATGATGATCCAAGGAAACCCATAGCGTTTGCTTTTCATCCAGATGGAAAAACAGTTGCATTTAGTTTCCGAAACCCAGATAATAGCGGGCGTATCCACTTTTATGAAATTGAAACCGGGAAGGAATTTTATTCAAAACAACTAAACACTGAAATAGCCGGATTAATAACATACACATCTGATGGCAAACAATTGATTTATATTGGTAATGAAATCATCAGTTTTGATAACCTAACACATAAAATGATTGCAAAATCTTCAAGGGGGAGAGAATCAATACACAATTATGGTTTATCTCCAGATGATTCATATTTATTCATTGACAGCAAAATCTACCGCATTAATGAAAAAGGAGCATACAATTTTGTTTTTACTACATCAGGTGATGGCCCAATGGGTTTTATAGGGGATACAAACCAGCTTGTCGTGGATTACGCCATTAATGATGCGATAACTGAAAAAAGGATTCTGGATCTCGACAATAATGGACTAACCATAGGTGTTGTTGAGGATGGATGCATAAGTAATGAAACCTATTTCTCATATTCAAATGGTGAAATTGGAACAGCTTGCATTGATCAAGACGGGGATCTGGTTGTATATAATAAAAGTATCGGGTCAGAAAAAAGCATAACAAAAGGATTTATTGGGTCGCCAAATATAAAATCATTATCATCTGATGAGTCAATTTTACTAACTACAAACAATCTTACTGATAGCGTGTTTCTTTGGGATATAGATTCTGGCGTTTTTTTTCAACAATTAAATCCTGAAGAAGATCCAAATTCAGTAAGATACTGGACGAGTGTAGCCATTTCTGGGGATAATCAGGTGGTCGCTGCACGGTTGTACGAAAAAGGTAGAACATCCAATAAGGTTTATTATTGGAATGTAAAATCAGGCGAGATTATTCACATCAAAGACATGCTTGCATATGAGGGAAAAACTGGTTTTGGTGGACTTGCATTCTCAAAAGATAATAATTATCATTTATTTTCTCTCTCAAATTCAAAATTAGTTATGACGAATCTCGAGACCGATGAAGTTCAGGCTGTTTATTCGAATTATCAATGTGAGTTGGGCAGATTATTTCTTTCGGATTCAGGGAATTTTGCATATATAATTGCGGAATGCAATAACAATCATAATTCTCTTATTCAGGTGAATTTGGATGATTTTTCAACAACTGAATTCATGGTTCCTGGTAAGGACGTTAAGGGGTACAAAATTGATTCCGTAAATAATTATGTTAAAATATTTTATATTAATGGTGATTTATATGATTCTGGTATCATTACAATTGATTTGCAAACCGGAAATGAAATATCACACATTGAAATAGCACCTATTTGTTACCCATCTGAAGGAAGTATATCAATTGAGAATAACTTGCTTGCTTTAGGGTGTGCTATTAGCTTCCCTTCAGAGATTCCCAACAATGTTTCGTTCTATGATCTCAATACCGGAAAACAATTATTTTCATTTGGATATGATTTTAATATTTATACGCTGGATAAACCATTTTTTATTCGTGAGGGAAAAAATCTATTAATTGAAGCGACAGTTATCGATGTCTGGGATGTAGCGAAAATTATTGAAGAATCTAAAGCAAAGTAAATATTTTTTTGGAATGTTTTTTACGTTAGATGAATAATTCTTATGGATTATTAATCCCAGTACAATGAGATGTATTCCCCTTCATGTACTGTAAGAGCTCTTTTCTTAATTTGGATTACCTATATTTCAAATAGTCTAGCATGATATATATTTATTTTGCGTGGGTCAAAATAATGTTGCAATTTAATCTAGCTCCTCATCAACACCCAGGCATTGGTCTGTTTCTTTTACTCGCAATCCTGCCAGGTTTATTGAATTCTACAAAAGGCAGGGCGCAACTGAAACACCCTGCCATTTTTCATAAATCGTTCGTTTGTAAAGATTAGATATTATTCCAGAATCATCTTGTCAAAACTAAAGATGGTAAACTCATCCATTAACAGGCCGCGTTTTGCGCCAATCCAACTGACAAAGTAATAGGCTTTAGGGGTATCCGGCCAATTACGGACATACGACATTTGGTTTTCAGGGGAATCGGTTTCCCAAATTTTGAGAATGTAATTATTCTCTTTATCCAGGGCTATCATGCAGGAATACCAGGTTCCCTGGATGAACTTAATTGCTCCAGTGAAATTGAACGCCTTCTGATATGGGCCTTCAATGACATGGCCGTATAGCGTTTGGTTGTGCATCTGAGCGGCAAATGAATAATACCCTTCCGTTTTATGCTGGAAAAAATTCCCCTGCGTATCGATATTGTCCAACCCCAAGGTAATGTCATTGATGGTGCCGTCATATTGGAAATTGAAAAAGACGCCTTCCCCAGGATTTATGACTTCTGCTCCATAATAAATGATTCCTCCATTTGAGCGTGGAGTAAATCCGGCAGTATTACTTTTTGTGACACGTGGGACGATCTCATCATTAATACTTTTCCAGCCATCGGGAGCGATGCCCTGCATTTTAAAATCAAAATTGTCCCTAAAAACAATCTGAACATTCAGGAACGTCTGATCCAAAACATCAGGATAGACAATAGGGGTAGGGGATGGCTCAAGGGTAGCCGTCGGTTCAGGTGTATCGGTTGGTACAGGGGTACTTGTTGGTGGAAGGGCTGTTGCGGTTGCGGTTGGGATGATCGGGGCTGGTTGACAGGCTGATAAAATACAGGATAATCCTAGGAGAATTAATAATATAGCTCTAATTTTCATTTAATAATTTCCTTTGAATTCAATTTTTTTTTACATAACAATAGACGACTCAGATCAATTTGGTAATCGGTTTGCCCTCATTCTGATTTTGGCCTCTCAGAACGTTGGTTAAACTTATCAAAGCAAATGATATTTTTTTGTTATTTTTTGAAATTACTGCCAATGAATTAGATAAACCCAGTTTTACGAAATGTTTTCCCCTTGATGGACTGTAAGGAGTTTATTATGCATTTTGGTTTGCTATATAAAAAATATTCTAGCATGAATGTTTTTCTGCATGGGGTAAAAATGGTTTCCAATTTCACCTAACTCCTCATCAACACCCATGCCGCTCGATAAGTCACCCAGGCATTAGGCTGTTTCTTTTCCCCAAAATCCAGCCAGGTTTTTCCGCTGTAGTCGTATTCCAGCATCCAGCGGCCGTGGGCATCCTGTTTCTCATCAATTAGTCTTAACACATTGGCTAATCTTGCATCCTGCCCGTATCCCGTGCGGATCAGAGCTTCCACGACTTGCAGCAGATCCGTGACGTAAAAGACCGGGAAGCCGAATTTCCACCAATTACCGCTGGGTTTCTCGGCCCATCCGTTGGGGTAGTCGGCTGTGGCCGGGTCCACACCCAGCAGGAAATCTGCCCCTTGCTGGATAGCTCTTTCGATGAGCGGGTTGCGTTTGGCTTTGGGTAGTTTGCCAAAAGCCAGCATGACTTTGCTTGCACCCCAGGCACAGGGTTGTTTGTTGTTTGCCCCGCAAGCAAAATTTGGTCCGCATTTACCGGCATAATATCGCAGCGCGGCTTTCTTATCGCCCAACGCCCCCACACCTTCCCCGGTAACGCTGCGCGCCATCCAGTCAAAGGCCTGGTCCATGCGCGGGTCGTAGAATCCCAAATCCAACAGCGCAGAAAGCATGTTGCCTTGCAGACAATCCGCGGTACTGGAGGGGCTTGCTGAAGTGCCAAGTTGACCTTGCTCACAAAACGCCTGATTCAGGTAGTAATTGCAGGCAGTCGTGATTCTTTCATCCAGCGCAGCGGATGCACCCAACTGTGCCAGCAGGATGAGCGACCATACCGTACTGCGGTATTTCGGCAAATACCCCGCGCCAGGTTCCACCCACCAGCCATCCGGATGCATTTGATCCAAAATCGCGGCGATGGGTCCAGCTTCGTAAGCTTCTTTTTGTGCCCGGATTAGCTCATCATCGATTTCAGGGAGATGCATTAAGTCCCGCATAGTAAGATAGCGGATAACGGGCGATTCATTTTCCAATAACCAGGGTATGGTTTCGGGATATAATAGGAGTTTTTGGTTCATCTCTTTTCAGTTCCTTGTTTTCCACAAAAAAATATGAACGCGGGGAAAAAGTATATAGGTAAAAGAGTTCATTTTAATCCAACCCAGGTGGTACCGAAGCCTGATTATTCCGGTATTTGGGGAAAAGTATAGAAACGGAAGGTGTTTCCTTCCTCTTTTGCCTGATACATGGCATAATCCGCGGCTTTGATCAATCCGGATGCATCCTTGCTGTCCTGTGGATATAAGCTGATTCCAATGGATGCGCCAAGTTTAGCATTCAAAGACATACTGTTCATGATGAGGATCAATTCAGTTAATATCCTCATGGCGACTACGGCGGGTTCTTCATGATTTTGGACGTTTTCGATGAGGAGTACAAACTCATCACCGCCGATGCGGGCAACGGTATCTGATTCGCGCAGCAAGGTTTTCAAGGATATGGCAATCTCTTTCAGAATGCGATCCCCGCTTTCATGTCCCAATTGATCATTGATCATTTTGAAACGGTCGAGATCAATAAATAAAACGGCAAAAACACAATCCTGGCGTTTTGCCCGGCAGATGGCGTGTTCCAGGCGGTTGAAAAATAAATAGCGATTGGGCAATGAGGTCAGAATATCATGGGTGGCGATATGCTGCAAATCCAACTCAGTACGTTTCAGCTCATTAATTTCGCGTGTGATCCCAAGCAACCCAAGGATCTCGCCCTGCTTGTTGCGCAATGGCATTTTGGTTGTGGATGTCCAATTCGTTTCACCAGTTCTCAACACATGATTTTCCACCAAACCGATGAGGGGCTGGCCGGATTCCATGATGTGTAAATCATCAATGGCGGTTTTCTCGCCAAACTCCTGTCCAAAAATGGTACTATCCGTTTGGCCGATCAATTTCGCAGGATCATCGAAACCACAGTTTTGTGCCATTTTTCTACTGGCGCGTATGATGCGGCACTGTCGATCTTTGAAATAAATACTATCAGCTACATTATCCATGATGGCATTCAGTAACCATGTGTCATCCATGTGCCATAATTCTTCATTCATCAGTGTTTCCTCAGAGGACAATTGATAACAACCAGTTCTTGAACCTGTGTTTAGTGGAATTTTGGTTAACACATTCGCTGTTTTGAATAGGACTGATATATAGTTGGTAAAGGGTTGTTGTCTATGAATATCATTATATAGTCAAATGGATTTTGCTTGATAGTTTTTGGTAATGAAAACATAATAAAAATCTTGATTCCAATTATGCAGTTGAGTGTTTGCCGGACAGAAGATATGAAGATTCTCAATTGGTACCATTGCCGGAAAGGAACAAATCAAGCAAACAACCTTTTAAAAATCCTGCAGATTGCCAGGCTGATCCACCCACGGGTTGTCCTGGTTTTGAAATTATCCTTGACCGGTTTGCCTGCATAATTGATATTCCAGAAACCGTCCTCCTGTTGATTTTCAACCAGCCATGAGACTGCCAGCTGTATTTGCTCGTCTTGCGGGGTTGGGAGGATGATCGAAATCGAATCCATGGCAGAAATGAGTGTATTCCACCAGAAGGGATATTCAAACCAGACCCAGTAATCCGCGGATTGATGCGAGGTGTAGGTATCCGCTTGAAAGAATCTGGATTTTAATAATGCTGCAGCAGTCAACGCAGCAGGGGAGTATCGATAAACAGGATGGGCTGCAAAAGACCGCAGGACCATACCGGTCCAATGATGCGAAAAGGGTTTGCTGCGATCCGGCTCAATGGGCGGCAAATATTCAGTTGTCAGACGGTATTGGGTTTCCCTATCAAACTTGTGGGTGATCATGGGAATACTCCAGCCCTGATCGTTCTGACGCATGGAAAGCAGCCACTGCAGACCGTATTCTATACGCGGATCATCCTGGTAACCGGCTTTAATGAGCAGCGAGAGAATAGCACCGGTGTAATAGGTGGCATATTGATTGGCAAGGATGCCGCGGATGTCGCCATCGGGAGATTGGCAGGAGAAGATATATTCCGCAGCTTTTTCCATCTGAGGGTGTTCGCGTGTGAGGCCGTACATCTCCACCAGGAAACGGCAGTTGCGCCAGGTTTCAATGAGGCGGACATTGACCGCGGTATGTTGCTGTACGCCGCCGCGCGGCCAGGAACCATCCGGTAATTGTTTGCGCAGCAGACGAAGTGCGGGGGATTGGCCCCACAAGCGATTTACAGGTCCTGCAGGCTCTTCCAGAAGATCAAGGCGAGCAAAATATATCAGCGCTTCATCTGACCCCGTGAGCAGCCGAGGAATAGGGTTGATCTTGAGGTGACTGATCCAGGAATTCATGTGAGGATTCAATAAGCAAATTAGTATAGGAATGAATCGTGTGAATACCTACAAGGATTGTATAACAAGAGCAGGGTACATGGCAATGCACCCTGCTCTTGAATATATTATGATAGATTTGAATAAAGTGATGATTTTGAGCTTATGCCAGGGCTTGATTCAAGGCTTCCAATAATCCATCCACGGCGGCTTTTTCGGCATCGCTGGCGGAATCCCCGCTGGTTAAACAGGCTACATGTACTTTTGTTTCTTTGCCCATTAAACAGGAAACATTAAAAGTGATGCTTAATCCGTCAATATCTTTGCTAGCTTGCACCAGGCCGGCAAAATCCCGGGTACGGACAATTTTAAATCCCTGTATGGGTAATGTTTTTAAAACAATCTCATAACTTTCTGTTTGTGATTTTGTGGTGGTTGTTTGAGTACTGTAAGACATTTGCGCTTCCTCGTATATCTAAGTTGTTTCAATTGTATCAAAAGACAGTGTAATTTGACGAATTTGCATAATCTGAGGTGGAAAAATAGCAGCTAATACTTTCAGCGGAAAATATTGCACAAATCTAATCTGCTTTCGATTCACTGCCCATGCGAACTGTGACGTTGTGAATCTGCCCATCCTCCATCCAGGGAACCCTCTGGCTGCGGATTTTTTGACCGTCAACATTCACTGAAGCAATTCCGGTATTAACCCGCATCGGATTTCGGATGGTCACTTCATAATTTCCTTTCGGCAACCGCAGACTGAGGTGGTATTCTTCCCAGGCAGCGGGAATGGATGGGTCTATTGTGAAGCCGTCCTTTTCCAGACGCAGCCCCAAAATTCGTTCAATACCCAGGCGGTACATCCAACTTGCTGAGCCGGTATACCAGGTCCAACCGCCGCGTCCTACCAGCGAGGGGGCATTATAGATATCTGCGGCGACTACATAGGGTTCAACGGCATATCGTTTGGCTTTTTCTTCACTGTCACTATGATGAATAGGGTTGGCCAATTGAAAGAGTTTGAAGGCCAATTCCGCCTGGCCGCTCTCTACAAATGCCCAGATGGTCCATATGGCCGCATGTGTATACTGGCCGCCATTTTCCCGGATGCCGGGACGATATCCTTTAATATAGCCAGGGTCCACTGCGGAAGTATCCAGCGGGGGGGTGAAGAGAAGAATGAGTTGATCCTTCTCCAATATCAACAGTTCTTTTACTGCTTCCAATGCGGCCTTTACCTTTGGCTCGCTTTTCATACCGGCAAAAAACGCCCAAGATTGCGCAATTGCATCGATCTTGCATTCCGTGTTTGATGCTGAACCCAAAGGGGTACCGTCATCAAAAAAAGCCCGTACAAACCATTTTCCATCCCAGGCTTGAGTGAGAATGTTGTGTATATAGGTGTCTCTAATTTGATTTAATTCATTGGCTAAAATGGGTTTGTGTTGTTGAGTACAAAACACTGCAAATTTTTCGGCTACTACTGCCAGGAACCAACCCAGCCATACGCTTTCTCCCTTACCCTGGAAACCGATGCGGCTGAAACCATCATTCCAATCATGGCTGCCGATGAGCGGCAAGCCGTGGGGACCTTCCGTCGCGCTGCGGTGAATGGCCCGTAAACAGTGTTCCATGATACTGTATTGCATGTCTTCATACGGATAAAGGTCATAACGCTCATGTTCTTTTTCTTTTTAATTCCGGGGCTTCCAAAAAAGGTACGCGTTCCTCAAGAATGCCCTCATCTCCGGTCTGCTGGATATATTCCGCCACGACATATGGCAGCCAGGCCATGTCATCTGAACAGCGGGTACGAACCCCGCGGTTTCCGGGAGGATGCCACCAATGCAAAACATCACCTTCTTTGAATTGATGTTTTGCGGCTTCCAAAATGTATTCTCTTGTCCATTCCGGATGGGAAGGGAGATAGGCCAGGGTGTCTTGCAGCTGATCACGAAAGCCAAATGCGCCGCTGGATTGGTAAAAAGCTGATCTTCCATAAAATCGGCTGGAGATGGATTGATGAAGCAGCCATTGATTGAGAAGCAGGTCAAAGGATGGTTCGGGGGTTTTTACCTTTACCGATGATGTAACCCCGTTCCAGAAGCGTGTACTACGCGAAAAAGCAGATTCCACCTGTTCGATGCGTTGATATTTATTAACCAGACGTTTGGCGTCAGCTTCATCTTTCCCCTGTCCCAGCAGATAGGTAATTTCTTTATTTTCTCCGGGAGAAAGCCATAAGATATGGCTAAGCACAGCGCAAGGATCATGAGTGGAGGAAATATTTCCCGAAAGGGCTACCCGACTGAATATTTCCGGGTTGCGGAAACTGCCGTTCCGACCAAGAAACTCTGCCCGATTGGTGGTGATGCCTTGAGGCTCACGGGTGGCTGCCAGAAAAGCTGTTTGATGAGAGAAATCCGGGTTGAAGAGGTTGCGGGCAAAGATAGCCGTCAAATAGGTATCAAAACTTTGTTGGATGAAAAGCTGGTTTTGATTTCTTATGCTGCCTAATACCCAATCGGCATAATAGGTAGTAGAAATACGACTGATTCGATCCCGCATGTTCTGAATTTTTAAACGAACAAATTTTACCGGATCTGATTTATCAGTAAACACAGTTGCTTCTGAAGAAATCCCATGACTGCAGTGACGAAAGATGGAATAACCCATTCCATGGGTGACATGATATGGCTGATTGGTTCCTGCCGGTAATAATGTGGGTGACCAGAATTGGCCAGTTTCTTCATCGCGCAAATAAATGGCTTCCCCCGGCTGATCCTGAATCGGGTCATTGCTCCAGGTCGTCAGCCGGTTTTCCCCACTATTGCCAGCCCATGACCAGCTAATTCCACTTTCGGAGATGATGAATCCAAAATTTGGATTGCTGATTACATTGATCCAGGGTGTTGGCGTAGTGTGTTCCGAATCCAAATGCAGGTGATATTCATGACCACTTTCACTAAAACCGCCCAAGTGGTTTTGGAAGAGAAGATTTTTCTCCGGCGATAACGTGGTATTTCCCAGGGTTTCCTCAATTTTAGGTAAAGATGCATAAAATTTGGGCAGATACTCTATTGGTTTAAATTTTTGGGTGAGCAGATCGGTAATTTCATCATCGCCTGGAATTAAGATGCAGTTTGAACTTGTTTCAAGCGCAATAGTGGAATCCATTGGGAGTTGATCCGCTCTGAGGATGTAGATGCCGCCTTTCAATCCCACCCAGGGTGATGCGCCAAGTTTTGAAATCAAACGCTGTAACAAAGTATTTAATTCCTGATCATACGTTGAATCTTTCTCGTTAAGTATTACCAGATCTATTTTAATATTTCTGGATCGCCAATACATGTAACCTTTAAGAATTCTGGATAGATGGTTAACTTGTTCAAGTTTATCAATTTTTATTAAGCAAATCGGATAATCACCGGATATGCCATACGGCCAAAGGCCTGGCTGCCCCATCACATTTCGTTGCAGGATGTCATGTGACGTACGCATCTTGTTTGTCGGCAGGAGAATCATGGATAATAGTTTGCTGAAAAGTTCCAGATCTCCAGGTTCAATGGCTAATTGCTGCAGATTATGCTCTACTTTTATTTTTTCTGCTTCAAAGCAGCGGTCAATAAATGAGCTGTTGCGATATTTGTTTAGCATATTTATAATTTCCGATTTACAACTTCCCGCGATGGAAAGAAAAAAAAGGTTGATGGTTTCATGGGCGGGTATTTCACATCTTACATTAATGGAAGCTATCGGATCCAGCGCCCCTTCAAGTATCATCGGTGGGTTATGGGAGGACTCAAGGAAGAACGCTGGGGTATGGATATCGCCGGTCCGGCCGATAAATCTCTCCCGGTCAGTACAATAGCCTGCCTTGTGTGGAAAATCCGATTCAGCAAACCAGGTATGTCCATAATGAAGCTTTTTTTCGCCATCCGAGCGCAGACGTCGAGAAAAGAACTCGCATTGCAGGTCCGGATCAATTTCATTATCAATGAACAATTTGTTGAATGCCGGATGTCGTTGGTCTTCACTTTGAGCTGAGAGAATGATCTCAGTATAGCTGGCGATCGTGATCGAACGGGATTGAGCTGATTGATTACTGATGCGGATACGGCGAATTTCCAAATTATCATCACTGGGAACAAGAACATCCATTCGGGCTGCAATCTCATGAACACTTTTGGTGAACTCGACCATATGAGGGTAAAAAGCTGTTTCCTGATAGTCAGGCAATTCCGGTTGGGGCATTTCTGAAATTGACCAGAGTTTTTGCCTTTCATGATCATACAGGTAATACCAGGTGCCGTATTGATTTAACGACGCATCCCTTCGCCAGCGGGTGAGTTCCCTTTCTTCAAAGCAGGAGAAACCACCGCCATCACTATTGATTGTGACATGAAATTTTCCATTGGAAAGAATATGAAGGACAGGCGGGTCCGATAGAGGAGCAGGATGCCAGGGATCATAAACTATTCTTTTTCTTTGACTGATATGTGTTTCAGACTCCAACCTGTGCGGAAAATCGACAGGCATATCCCCACCGATGGTCTCATATAAAAGGATCTCCTGGGCATTGATTTGAGGGTCCTGATGAAACGATTTTACCAGGCAGTCTGATTTGAGATAATTGCAGATCGCCACCAATACCATGCCTTGATGATGGGCCATGTAGGATTTGACAAGCCGTCCTTCTTTTTCGGGTGCCCTTTTGGAGGTAAAATCAATGGCTTCATAATAACCATATACACCACGCGCTTTGAGTTTATTGAGGGCTTCTATGTTTTGGAACACCATTTCAGGTGCCTGATTAATACACATCAAGGACGCATACGGGGATATCACCAAATCATCCCCCAGGCCTCGTTTAAGACCTAAACCAGGGGTTCCAAAAGCCCGGTATTGGTAATTCATTTGCGCATCAAAATGATAATACCCGGATTCTGAAATTCCCCATGGAACTTTATGTTGAGCAGCATATTTTATTTGGTGTGAGATCACATTCTGGATGCTGACTCCTAAAAGCGAAGTGGGAGGAGTTTTCATAATTGCCGTTGGCATTAAATATTCAAACATGGTGGCACTCCAGGAAAGGAGTATCCAATGGGTATCTATGCAAGTGATAGGACGTGCCAGATGTTTCCAGTGACTTTGGGGAATATCACCTTTGGCGATGGCGATGAAGCTGGCAATCCTGGATTCTGAAGCGAGCAGGTCATAGAAATTATTGTCTAGCAAACCAGTTTCCAAATTGTAGCCGATATGGAAGACTTCACGTTCCTTATGAAAGAGAAAGCCAAATTCTGTGGCTTTGTACAGTCTTTCCAATTTCTTGCATAGCGAATCCAAGTTATGTGCCTGTAACTGCAAAGATTTTCTGCCTTTTTCAATATACTCATCCAGGTTTTCGCACCAGGCTTCGAGCAGTAATCGTAAGGGTACTGAAGCCTGATAAAAGAGGTTGGTTTTTACAAAACGTTGTTTTTGGATCAGGAGATCAATGACTTCCAAGGGAGAACCGGTAGCAGGAAAGGCCAGGGTTTCTTTGAGAATTGCAAGAAAACGAATGGCGCCGCTTTCCTGATTATTTTCAGACTCTATCCTTGAAATTAATGTATAAGTATCCAATACCCAGGGTGCCAAATAGAGAAAATCAGCGAGGATATTATCCGCCTGGTAATGGGTACGGCCTACCCAAACGCGTATAGCATTAATGGTTTCGCTTTCCATCCTGCTTGCATTTTCTCCAACCATGGTAATAATCGTATCTTCCAGGCTGCTTAAGCGATTTTCAATAAAATCTCTCAGATTTGAAATCCAGGATGAGGGATCATCTTTCCAGGCAAGAATTTCCTTGCTCATTTTGCTGATTTGAAATCTCACGGCCTGTTTTTCATTTTCCAGTGGAATATCATCAATAATTTCCTGAATTACCGAAAAACAATCCACCAAAGCGTCAAACTGCTGCCACTGTAAAATTGGGATGTTCTTTAAACTTTTTAGATAATGATTTAGGGTTAGATAACAGGCAATTAGATTTCCGCTATCCACTGTGGATATATATCTTGGGGGGAGGGGAAGCAAGTTTTGAGTATCGTACCAATTATATAAATGCCCCCGGTAAGACCCCATCTTGGCGATAGTCTCCAAGGTGCGTTGAAGACGGTAGATGAGATCAACGGTGGTGATATAGCCAAATTCATGTCCTGCCGCAGCGGCAAGGAGATACAGCCCTATATTTGTTGGTGAGGTTCGGTGGGCTACCACACCTTTGGGGGATTCTTGAAAATGATCAGGCGGCAACCAGGAATCCTCAGGGCCAACATAGGTTTCAAAAAACATCCAGGTGCGAATGGCAAGATTGCGAAAAATTTGATTCGCCCAGGACGGAAGTTCGATCTCCTTTTTAATCACCGGACGGCTAAGGATGAGCGCTATTCTGGGTGCCAGCAACCAACCAAAAAACCAGGGAAGCGCCGGCCAAATTGACTTATATTGAAAAAGAAAAATAGCGATGAGCCCCAAGATAATGGTCACATTGGCTTTTTTCATTCGCCGCCATGCCAAATTATGTTTTGGTTCACTCTTGGAAAGATGGATTGTATGTGCAGATGTCACCCATTGCAATAAACGTTTTCTGGATACATAGATTCGGTATAAAACACTGATAATTGCATCCAAATTAACGGCAGTTTCTGCTGCAAGCATAACTGCACCAAGGCTGCATCTAGCCAGCAAATATAAGGTATCTTTGCCCTTAATGGCACGAACCCCAAGATTAAGGAATTTTAATATGACTGGCAAATAGTATGTCAAAGCGACCAGTGTTCCGCTCAATGTCCAATAATCAGGAAAAAAAAGCCAGGTAAGGAATAATAGTACAACCATGCTGGGGGGAAGTAAACTGCGGCGTAAATTATCCCATATTTTCCAACGTCCCAAGATTGAAAATCCATTAACCACATTACCTGTAAAACGGTTCGGAATGACCGGTAAAAGCCAGGGAGTTAATTGCCAATCTCCACGAATCCAACGATGTTGACGGCTTAAAAACGAAATCAGATCGGTGGGATAATCTTCATAGATCACAATGTCGGAAGCCAAAGCAACGCGGGAGAATATGCCTTCAAACAAATCATGACTCAGCAAAGTGTTTTCCGGAATACGCTGCTGCATACTGTTGGTAAATGCCCGAATATCATAAATCCCTTTACCGATAAATATGCCTTCGCCAAAGATATCCATATAGGAATCGGATACAGCCAGGGTGTAAAGATCAAAATAGGTATCCTCAAGATAGATTTTCGAAAACCAGGTTGAGGTCCCAAAAGCAGGATTAATCTGCACACGAGGCTGGAGGATAGCGTATCCATGGGTGACTTTCCCTTTCTCTGCGTCAAAGACTGCCTGATTTAGGGGGTGGGCCATGCCAGCAATCATTTTTCGTGCAGTGTGAAACGGGAGATCCGTATCCGAATCCAGGGTAATTACATACCTGGTGTTTTTAAGCAGGGAAACGTTCCCAAGAATAGTATGGAATGAGTTATTTTGGGGATCAAGCAAATATTGGTTGAATTCAAACAGCTTTCCTCTTTTCCTCTCCCAGCCCATCCAGGAGTTTTCGAAGGCATTCCACAATCGCTGACGATGGAAAAGGAAAAAGACCGGCTCATATTTCTTGTTCAGAGATTCAATACCATCGATTATGATTTGAAGGAGATGATCATCCTCAGGCATGGTTTCCTGCGGGGCATCTATGAAATCTGTTAACAAGACGAAAAAAAGATTAGGATCTGTGTTGGACAAGTAATGCTTTTCGATCTGGTTCAGCAGGGACTCGATTTCCATTTTTGAACCCAGAAGAGATGGTACCACAACGGCAGTTTGAAAATCCTGCGGAATTCCAGTTGAAAAATCCATTTTTGGTAAATGTCGAGCAGGAAGTGATTTGGAAAAGAGGAAATTTATTGTGCCGATTGATAACGATAAAACCGGGGGGAACAATGCAAGCAGGTAAATCCAGTTTATCCAGGGTTGTAATCTGGGCAGTATCCATATTGACAGCCACGTCATGATTAGACCGGTAAAAAACAGGATTGCCCCCATATAGCTTATCGCGGGGTGGTGGGTTATCCAGAGCACAAACCATTTTTTTAGCGGTGGATGATAATTAATTGATTTGGCAAGGATATCAAAACCCTCATCCAATAAATAGTACCCAATATGAGTTTTTCGCTCAAGAATTTTTTTATCAGTATCCGAATTGGTAGAATTGGATAGAAGCAATTGCTTATTATTTTCGCAAAACTGCAAAATCATTTGCGCCACATGAGCTTCACTTTTTTTTGAATTTATGGATAGATCCTCTAAAGAGCGGCGGTAGTGATCCCTGGTATCAAAGTCCATGTGTGGATAGGTATGACTGGGATCTGAATTTAAATAATTTTCCACTGGGCTGCAAGATTCAAAAAAATTCTGCCAATTAATGGCGGATATTTGACGCAAACCAGGGATGATTCTGGCAATCAATTCTTCCGGACGAAGGGCTATTTTTTCAAAATATATCAGAATATGAGCAGGTAGCGAATGTGGTATGGAAAGTTCAGGGGAAGAATGGATGCAAAAAGCTAATGCTGCCAATAATCCAAAGCGTACCATGGTAGGGAATGCCCATAATTCCCCTGTACTTAAGGATTGGATTTTTTGAAATTCCAACAAAATTTCTTGAAATTGGTCCTCGGCAATCAGAAAGTTTGTTTTTCTCAAGATGATCAGGGTAAGAATCAGAAGGCGAATTCGATGCCTATATGGGGAGTCTGTCAGTTTGGGAAGCTGCTTTTCATAGGTTAGGGGAAAATTATCGCGAATTAAACGAAAGGCTTGTTCAATAATAATATAATTATCCAGCATCCATTCTGCCGAAGGCGATAAATTGACTAATAACTCGGAAGATTTTTGATATTGTTGATAGCCGGTTTTTATGATGATTTCAAAATTGCTGAGATCAGCATATGTAGTTGACGCAACCTTTTTTTTGTTTTGGTTTGTGGTTTGAGCTGCCAGCGTATCAAGAACTTGAGTTAGATCGAAGTCCGAATCTTCATCAAACCAACCATATGGATCGCTGTCTGAAGCGGGTAGATTGTTCCCCATACATCTAATGCCCTTTTTGTTGCAATTTGCTTAGGTTCCCCATGGTTTTTTCAACTTGCTCAGGTGTCATATCTTGGATGATGAGTAGAGGCGTGGTGCCAAATGCAATGAAATTGGTAACCAGACTCGAGAAAGGTAAATGACTATTCCCTGAAAATCCGTGTGCACATAGTGCAACTAAATCAACTTTCGTTTTACCGACATAATCATGTAATGAGGTGGCAATGCTCTCACAGGTGATGATGTGAGGTGTAAATGTATATTCACTACTATCCATTCGGTTTTTTAATTGAGTGAGGTAGGATTCAGCTTCCTGTCGGTTTCGCTCGATAATCGAATCCAAGAGCAAACGATCGGTATCGGAGAGCGGCATTCTACTGGGCATATCAGGTTTGTTCACTAAATATAAAGGGATAAGTTTGGAATGGAAATGTCTGGCAATAGAAGTCACTGCTGAAAGCGCACACTCCGCTCTTTGGGATAAATCCAATGGAATGACAATATTCTTGTAGGATTGGGTAACGTTTAAATCAATTTCAAATAAAGTTGCCCTGATGATCAAAATTGGCTTAAATACATTGATTAATATTCTTTGTACGTTACTGCTCACATTCCATCCACTATGGCCGGATTGTCCATGACTGGAGATAATGACAAAATCGATATCATTTTGCTTTACATAATCAATGATACGGTCAGAAAAAGCTCCTTCGAGGATATGGTATTCTGTTTCAATTTGTTGTTCCAGTAATTTCTGCTGAATCGAACCTAAATAAACTTCAGCTTCTGTTTGATACATTCGCCAATCAAAGGGCTTGATGGGGATCCGTTTTCCTGCAACTTCCAATACTGGATCCATTACTCTTAGCAGTGTGATCTTCGCGTGATAAGCATTTGCAAAACTAATGGCATGTGGTAAGACGCACTCAGCAAGTTTCGATCCATCGATCGGTACAAGTATATGATGAATCATGATTTTACCCTCTACCTAACCTATAAATGCACAGCAGCTGATCATGAATGAGCAGCTGCTGCGGAAGACTACCAGGTTTCAGAATACTCTGAAAGCTCGTTTAATAAAATAAAGTAGGCGATTTTTTATTCATATGATTTAGTATTAATACTATAAACAAAGTGGAGGAGAAAGGCAAGTTGTATCTACAAATTCATCCATTGATGAGGGAATAGCTGGACTAATAACTCAAAATTCAATCGGGCGGAACCCATAAATAAACATCGGCCACCTTGATCTTACAATCCAGGATTTGATCCGTTATACCACCTGGTAACACTTGTTTAATCCATCGTATTTCACTCTCGCGTTCTGGAATAAAGAAAAATACTGCGGGTTGTTCGGGATTAATACTTTTTGGTGGTGCCCTCAGGGGCTCTTCATATTGCTTATACTCATGACCGTGACTGAGAAATGATAGTGAAAGGTGGGTTGTAGATTGCAACCGGGGAGCGGTTAGCAGATAGGGTACTACTTCAGGATCCAGATTGCCTGTATAGGTACCGATCAAGGAGGCAAGGCGAGTATTTGGGTTTTCGTATTTACAGTATAGCGCTGAGAAATAATATGTTTTCAGATTGAAGATGGAAATTATTATAATGAAAACTATACTACCCAATGAGTTAATCAAGTTCATTTTTGTCATTGGGAGAATATCTTCCAAAAAAAGGGAAAGCTGGTTAAACCCTACGCCAACCATGAGGCAAACCGCTGGAAAAACAATTAAAATTCGGTATGTATTAGAGGAGGGCAATAGAACTAAAGCACCCCCAACCAGAACGCCCGACCAAAACCATCCATTGATTAGTAAATATTTGGAATCTCGGGTGTGCATGAGCATGAATATCATGCCTGTGACAAAGAAAATAGCGCTGAAAGGATCCAACATTGGCCAGGAAGAAAAATGAAAACCATAGGAAGGGTAATAAATTGTGGTTAGAAAGGCTTGTTTAAATTGAGTCAGAAAGATTTGCCATTGAGGTAATCCGGTAAATAAAGCTTCTTTTGCTAGCCATCCTGATTGGAGAATTCCGACTTGATTTGCCCGGATGTTGAACATCTCTGGGTTTTGGATGCCCCAAACCATCATGGGAAGAGCCATTAATCCAAATTCGCCTGCGAAGAAGCCCAGATTTTTGATATTGTTGCGTAGTAGGGCTGGATCAAACCAATAAAGACAGAGGAGATAAAGTGGAATTAACAGGATAATTAAGCGTGCGCCCATATAAACATAAAGCCACAATCCCAGGGTTAATCCAGCAAGGAGCATCCGATTTCTGGATTGGTACTTTAGTCCTGAATAGAACCAAAACAAGGTTGTTGTGGCAAAGAAGGCATCTTGAATACTGGTCACTGACATAATACGGCTGAAGTGGATATGAAAATTGGAGACGGTCAAAAGAGCTGTACTAATCAAGGCGACACGGCGATTGAAAAAGTTTTTTGCGAATAGATATAGAAAGGGGATTAATAGCGTGCCACCGATGGCCGAGCCAAGACGCAAGATGGTAGTATTGGCACCGAACAGCTTCATCAAACCTGCAAGGAAGAAAAAATAAAGGCTGCTATTACCAAAAACAGTGCCAAACATATTCTTACTCTTGCCGTTCATTATATCCAGAATAATCGTGCCAAATCTGCCTTCGTCACCGTCAATGATGTTTGGGATTTTTCCTAATGCGTAAAAACGGCAAAAACCACCTATCAGGAAGAATCCAAAGATAATCAAAAGATCGGTTTTGTTATTCTCAAACCAACTTCGAAATTTGATTCGTGGAAAACTTATAAAAACTGCGGTGTAGATCAGCCAACTCCCCAGCCAGAGAAGAAAAATATCCCAATAGGATTGTTCCGTAGAATGGGTGAACAATGAAATCACCATCACAACTGTCAGTAAAAACGAAGTGATAAGTACTCCGGTTTTAACAGGATGTGTTTTGGCAAAGGATTGAATCTCTTTCCAGTGAATGAACAGGAGGGCATTTTTTGATGTGTTGTCTGGAATGGTATCTTTGGTCTGACTTTGATTTAGCCAGATAAGAATGATCAACAGGAGAGATGCAAGGACATAGGCGATCAGCCCCATTTTTTCACCTGCCGGGTAATTTAGAAAATGATATTGTCCCAGGACAGCGGTACCATTAAAAGATATAAGTAATATTGTTTGGACGGTAAGTTTGCGATTTTTGAGGAAGATATTTTTAATGACGTTTTGATGATGAATATCATCGGGGAATTTGTCATCATCAACTTCAGCCATTAATTTTGTTTTAAAGGTAAAGATGGTCCAGGGAATGATTTCCGGATGTTGAGGATCTGGAACTGGCATAGTGAAAAAAGATTTGACGAATTTCGCCCATGAGGAAATTAATAAAAAGAGGAAAATTTTATTATTCGGTAAGTTCTGTTTGGCGCGTTTTTTTTGCCACTGACGGATAAGGAAAAAATCCAGCAGAGCGGCCGGTAGAATGAGAAGAAAGAACCACAGAGAAGGTGAGTTTGCCATAAAATCCAATGAGGTAGTCAACGATTAATATTTTCCAAAACGCTTTGAATCATTTTACACCAGGATGGAAAATGTGAATGATGGAAAATCGATCTCTGATTTGATATAAAACACACCCTCTCCTGTAGGGGAGAGGGTGTGGGGTGGGTAAAGTGCGTACCAAACATATTGAATCAAGGTGGATCAGTCTGCGGAGGGTACTGATTTGCACCTTAATTCAGAGAAAAAACCAATAAGTAATGGATTCAAGCCTATTTCCGATTACGTAAAAAGGCTGGTATATCCAGATCGTCCGTATTCAGCATACGGGGTTGAAAATCAGAATTGGCAGAAACGTTATGCGGGGCATTGGAGTATTCCATAACCCGTGCAGGACGTTTGTTTTCAATGGAATTCGTGTTCTGTTGATTTTCACGGGCAGGGCGCTCCGGGAAGCGACGGCTGCCGGTGTGATCAAAACCCGTGGCGATCACCGTGACACGAAGTTCATCGGTCATGGTGGGGTCAATAACTGCACCGAAGATGAGGTTGACATCCGGGTGAGCGGTTTCTTTAATGATGGCAGCAGCCTGATTGACTTCGAAGAGGGTAAGGCCAGGGCCGCCGGTGACATTAAAGAGAATACCGCGTGCGCCATCAATGGTGATATCCAGCAATTCGCTGGAAATGGCCATCTCAGCTGCAACACGTGCACGGTCTTCACCGCTGGCACGACCAACAGCCATGAGCGCTGCGCCGCCTTCGGACATAATGGTACGTACGTCGGCAAAGTCCAAGTTGAATTAACCCTGGAATGGTGATCAGTTCCGAGATACCTTGTATACCCTGCAGCAGAACATCGTCGGCTACTTGGAAGGCATCCTGCAAACTGGATTTTTTGTCCACGATTTGAAGCAGGCGATCATTAGGGATAACGATAAGAGTGTCAGCTTGTTCTTTTAATTTTTCGATACCCAATTCGGCGCCTTTTTGACGTTTGGAGCCTTCAAATGTGAAGGGGCGTGTTACAACACCGATGGTTAAGGCACCTACATCCTTCGCAATTTGAGCGATAACTGGTGCAGCACCGGTACCTGTTCCACCACCCAAACCAGCAGTGACGAAGACCATGTCACTACCTTTGAGTACCTCATACAATTCATCAGCAGATTCCTCTGCAGCTTTTTGTCCCATTTCCGGGTTGCCGCCGGCGCCCAATCCGCGTGTAGCTTTGTCGCCAATTCTAACGCGGGTAGGAGCAGAAGAAAGTAATAATGCTTGAGCATCGGTATTGACAGTAATAAATTCAATGCCTTGTATGCCTTCTGCGATCATGCGGTTTACAGCGTTACATCCGCCACCACCAACGCCTACAACCTTGATTCTGGCAAATGATTCTACCTGTGGTTTTTGTGTATTCTGATCCATTTTGTTCCTCCGCTTTTACAATTTTAATCCATAATGCAATTATGTGTTAGGTTATGGTAATAAACGATAAAGAAAATCCTTAATACTTTCGAGATCCAATTTCTTGGAATTGTATCGATGACTTTGCAGTGGTTGTACTGCATCATTCATCAGTAAAGCCCAATTTAATAAACCAACGCTGGTGGCATAGGCGGGGGAGTGTAATTGATCTACCATACCAACCAGGTTTTCAGGGCGAGCTACCCGAACCGGCAGGCCCAGAATTTGACTTGCCAACTCTTTTATGCCTGGCAATTGACTTGTTCCACCGGTCAAGATCATCCCTGCCGGTAATAATCCATCATAGCCGGAACGTTTGATCTCCTGAAGAACTAGCTGGAAAATCTCTTCCACACGAGCCTCAGTGATATGAGCCAAATCTTTGCGCAAAATGTGGGATTGACCATCCTGCCCAAATGATTTTACCGGGAAGGCTTCGTCTTCTGCGATTTTATTTTCAATCGCATAGGCATATTTTTTCTTGACTTCTTCAGCCTCTTCTGTCGGCAACCGAAGGCCGTGAGCGATATCTGAGGTGATGTGATTGCCGCCAATCGCAAGGACCATGGTATGCCAGACATCCCCATCGATATAAATGGCCATGTCCGTGGTACCACCCCCGATATCACAAACTACTGCACCCATCTGTCGTTCTGTTTCAGTGAGGACTACTTCAGCAGATGCCAATGGATTAAGCACAAACTGACTGACAGATATGCCAGAACTTTGTACGCATTCCCGCAAATTCTCAACAGTTGCGGCTGCTGCGGTGATGATGTGCGCTTCCACTTCCAGCCGATAGCCGTGCATACCCACAGGCATGCGGATCCCATCCTGTCCGTCCACAACAAAGCCGCGTTGAATAACGTGAATGACTTCTCGATTGTGGGGGATGGCCACTGCCTGTGCAGCATCCAGTGTCCTGTCAATATCATGCTGATCGATTATTCGACCGGAAATACCCACAACTCCCCGGCTGTTGATGGAAGAAACGTGGGAACCTGCCAGACTGACCAGGGCGGAGGTGATTTCAAAGCCGGATGTTCGTTGCGCTTTTTCGACCGATTTGAGATGGAACGTGCTGCAGCATTGATATCTACAATGGTTCCTTTTTTAATACCCTGGGAGGGTTCTATGCCCACGCCTAGAATGCGAAAATTCCGCTCACCATCCACGCGGGCAACCAGTGTGCAAATTTTTGTGGTACCTATATCTATTCCTACAATAATCGGTTCATCTACCATTCTTTTCGCTCCATCCGGTAATATGGTGCATGGAAGTATTCAACACTGACCATACCTGGCGTGATATCCTTGAGCGGATAAATTTTCCACTATGCTCTCGTACATCGCCATCTTGGCGTCAATCTCACTCAAATCTATACCTATAAAAGTCTGCCAGCCTTGTTCTGCCTGCCATCCCAATCCATGATCTGTAGTATAAACCAGGGGAACACCGGCCGGGACAACCTGACTCAGGCTGATAATTGCATCCAATAAGTTCTTGTCCAACATATGCACATTGATAATATTGATGGTCCCATTGTGCTGAATCAATTGTGAAGGCAGAAGAGCAGCACTTGTTTCCAGTTGTTCCTGCTGAATTGCTTGAACAGGTGGTATGGATTTGGACTGGATGATGACATTCGGTGTTACCTCGCCTCGAGCCTGGAACACAACACCTTCGGGATCAATCCATACAGTCTGACCTTCCATCTGCCAGGCAATCATCGGTTCCCGTTCCACAACAGTAATACTCAGCTGATCCGGAAATTTTACCGAAACGTTCACTTCTGAGAATTCGGGATAAGCTGCAGCCAGCGTATTTTTTACATCATGCAGGTTAATCATGAAGATCGGTTTTCCGATCACACCCATCACCAGATTCATATCCGTTGAAGAAACCCGGTTATTTCCGGTTATGGACGCCTGCTTGATGCGATATTGACTGCCGGCACTCATATTGAATAACATAAAGATCATAGTTGCAAATATCAGGCCAGAAACCAACCGCCAACCAAGTTTGAATTCCGGTATGCTGGGAATGACTAATTCGGCACCAAAGTTGCCCATGGGTAGTGAGTATTTTTTACGAACACGCGGTTGTTGCAGGCGCTGGGCAACAGGCGTACGTGTATTTCCCCGTAATAAAACCGGTGGGGATTCAACGTGTATGCGTGGGTTATTTGCCGCCGCAGCTTGATCCCGTGCTCGATCAATATCCGCGCGCTGCAGTCGTATTTTTTCTGCCCTGGTTAAGGATTGAGCAGCATCACGAGTTGTCATGCCTTGCTCCTGAACTTTCGTTCGGTTTTATCTTTTTCTGCCTTCCGCTCCAATGCCAATTCAATCAAACGATCAATTAATTTTGCATATGGCAATCCACTGGCTTCCCATAATTTGGGATACATGCTTATTTTCGTGAACCCAGGGATGGTATTGATTTCACAAACGTAATAACGGCTGGAATCCTTATCAAAGAGGAAATCCACGCGGGCCATACCGGCACAATCAACGGATTTGTAAATTTCAACCGCTAAAAGACGTAATTCTTCAATTGTTTCTTCACTGATGCGAGCAGGGATAACCAATTCCGAGTTGTCATTGAGATACTTTGCATCATAGGAATAAAACTCTTCCGCTGGGATGATCTCGCCCGGAATGGAAGCCTCAGGAGTTTCGTTGCCCAAAACGCTAATTTCAATCTCTCGAGCGTTGATACCTCTTTCCACAATAATGCGGCGATCATAAAGTGCGGCAAAGGTTAAACCTTGAATCAATTCCTGGCGATTGTGACATTTTGTCACACCGACCGATGAACCAAGATTGGCAGGTTTTACAAACAGGGGATAGTTGGATACGGCTTCAGCATTCTGGATGGCCTCCGATATATTTTCCTGGATAGAGGTACGGGTGATAATGGTCGAATTCAGGACAGGAAAATGATACTGACGCATCATGTCCTTGAATAATCCTTTATCCATTGCGACTGAGGAACCCAAAACACCGGCTCCAACATAAGCGATATCACATATTTCCAGATATCCCTGCATAGTACCGTCTTCGCCAAAGGTGCCGTGAAGCAGCGGGAAAACAACATCCAGTTTGGCCAGAGGGTTCAGGGATTGTTTTCCCTCACTGGTTTCAATTTGATACAATGTTGCGTCTTCGGGATTTGGCAACAAAGTAACCCGATGCAGAGAAGAAAAATCTTGTTCTTGCAGCTTTTGGAAGATATCCTCACCAACGTACCAATTACCATCTTGAGAAATACCAATAGGAGTAATATCGTATCGGTCTTGATCTAAAACAGATAACACGGACATAGCTGACATGAGTGATACTTGATGCTCACCAGATCTTCCACCAAACAAGACTGCCAGTTGAATTTTATTTGTATTCATGCCTTATTCTCCAATGAATCGGATATGGATTGTTTCCAGTCTCCGATAAGTTCAATTTCAAGTTCCAGGTCACAAGCAAATTCTTGTTTCACCGTAGTTTTAGCCAAATCAATCAGATGATAGATATCGCTGGCAGTGGCGCTTTCATCGTTGAGAAAAAAATTTGCATGTTTGCTGCTAATTTCAGCCCCGCCAATTCTTTTTCCTTTCAAACCGGCTGCTTCAATCAATCTTCCTGCATAATCGCCTGCTGGATTCTTAAACATAGAACCCAGACTGGCACCAGGAGGTTGGGTGTTCTGGCGATGCTCACTGAATGCAGCCATACGAGCTTCAACGAATTCCCGGGTACTGTATTCCAATTTAAAGGTCGCGTTGAGAATGATGACCTGTTCCTTAGTGCGTTTAAATCCACTGCTGCGATATGCGTATAGCATTTCATCAACAAGGATTCTCTTTCTGCCGTAAATAGGGTGCAAGATCTCTGCCATAATCAAGGAATGCTCGGTATCGGAGCCGTGTGCTCCTGCATTGCCATATACGCCGCCGCCTACGGTACCCGGTACGGAATTTACCCATTCCAACCCGCTGAGGCCGTGGATGGCGGCCTGGCGAGACAGGCCGCCGAAATTTACACCGGATTCAGCAAATACGGTTGGCGGGGTGCTATCTTTATCAAAACGAATCGTTTTTGATCGATTGATGATTGCCACTTCATGCAATCCGGCATCGGCGACCAAAATATTGGATCCTTTTCCCAGGACACGGAATGGAGTCTTCCATTGCCACAGCGTGGTACATAGTTTTTCCAATTGATCACTGTCATTGACAATACAAACAGCATCGGCAGGACCACCCACATGGGCGGTAGTGTATTTTCCCAATCGCGCGAATTCTTCGAATCCACGGCCCAGGAGTTCCTGCAGGGTTGTTATCTGCTGTTGATTGAGCACCGATTTCATGCTATGACTCACTTTACCAATTCTGATTGGTTTGAGGAAGCTAATGATTCAAATACGGTTTGATTGATCAATACGGCATCTCCGGCTGAGAGGACAATCAATACATCTTTTGGCTGGAGTTCGTGTAATAAATATTCCGTAATGGCGTTGAAATTGTCAAAATGCTGCGTTTGCGCTCCAACAATCTGATCTGCCAGAGTTTGAATATCAAATCCCGGATTGGTTTCCCTGGCGGCGTAGATGGCAGTAATGATCAAGAAATCCGTATCGGTGAAGGCATTTTTATAATCATCGAAAAGAGTCATGGTGCGCGAATAAGTATGCGGCTGCCAGACTGTCCAGATTCTTTGCTGCGGGTAAAGGTCCCGCAGGGCACTTAAGGTGGCGCGGATTTCGGTGGGGTGGTGGGCATAATCATCGATGATGGTAACACCGGCTGCAACACCTACAATCTCCATACGGCGGCCGGTTCCGCTAAAACGGCTAAGGGCTTCGGCAGCAGTTTCCACCGATAACCCCAACTGTTCTGCGATAATCAAAGCTGACATTGCGTTTTTTACATTATGTTTGCCTGGCACCTGTAGGGTACAAGGAACCACGACACCGCTTTCGGTGGTGAAACCAAAGCCATAGCAACCATTTGCCTGAAGTTTCATTTGAACAGCAAATTTGTTTGCACTGGAATCCTGCAGACCATATGTGATCACTTTGGTTTGCGGGGCTAAACTTTTTGCCAATTGACGATTCCCTGCATCATCCCAATTGAGGATCAGTTTGCCCAGGGGAACAATATTATCGATGAAGGTTAAAAATGCCTGCTCGTAATCTTCCATGGTTGGATAACAATCCGGGTGATCATGTTCCAGATTGGTCAGGACAGCAAGATAAGGGGTCAAGCCGTGGAACATGCGGTCATATTCATCCGCTTCAATGACAAAATAAATGCTGCTGCCAGAATGAGCATTGCAGCCCAGGTCTTTGGAATCACTTCCGATGATATAAGAAGGGTCCAATGCCAATACATGCAGCATCCAGGCGACCATGGCTGTGGTGGTTGTTTTTCCATGCGTTCCGGCAATGGCAATACACTTTTTATCCGCCAGAAGTTGGTTTAAGAAATCAGACCGTTTCAGAACCGGAATTCCTTTTTCTATGGCAGCAATAACTTCCGGGTTGGAATCCGGGATGGCAGAAGAGCGCACAACCAGATCCACCAGTCCGATATTTTCAGTCTGGTGACCGATAAAAATCCGTGCGCCAAGATGGGCTAATTGCTGCAAAACAGCAGAATTTTGCCGGTCAGAGCCGCTGATGGTATACCCATTTTCCAGCAGCACTCTGGCAATTGCAGAGAGGCCTGTTCCACCGATTCCAATCAAATGCACTTTTTTCATCAAATAAATACCACCAAAACAAAACCAAAGGCAATCGCCACTGCAAAATAGATGGTTGGGTCACCCAACCATTGCGGCGGCAAAGTTTGCAGTAAACGCAGGGCAGCATCCCCAAGGGGAGTGCCGGCAGCCGGTGCTGTAATAAAATCGAAGGGGTAACCAGCTTTATCCAGAAAGAACCAGATGGAGCCGAAAATGAAATATCCATTTAAAGCGCCAAGGAATAAACCCAATAAAGAATCCTGCAATCGCTCGCGGACGAATTTGCCACTTTCAGCCAGCCTGCCAAAATTGGGAGTCTGGTAGCCAAATATAACCAAACCAATCAAGATGCCAAAGCGTACCCAAAACATGGTGGTAAGATCACCACTCGCGGCAAGATTTTGAATGAAGGGTAAGAACTTTTCCATCACGGTCATCACAAACAAAGAAAGGATGACAGAGAAGATGACCAATAATTCCTTTGCCCACCCACGCATTAAGCCGATGATGGCAAAAAGGAGGACAAAAATCACAAAGAGGATATTCAATCCGATCATTGAGCCACCTCCTTTTCTTTTTTGTAGTCCATGAGGAGATGTGCAATATCGGCAGCTGCTTGAGGGGTTGCCAATGAAAGCATATTAATTTTCATTTGAGCAAGCTTGTCCGGATTTGTCAGCAGATCTTTAAGTGTATCCAGCATTGTTTCATTAAGGGTTTCATCCTGTAACAAAATTGCTGCCCCGTGCTCCACCATATAATCCGCATTTTGTTTTTGATATTTCCAGGCATGTGGATAGGGAACCAGGATTGCCGGCAAGCCAAGCATGGGATATTCACCCATGGTAGATGCACCGGCACGGGAAACAACCAGATCCGCTGCACACATCGCATGCGGCATATTTTCATGCAGATAGGGATAGGGGAAATAGTTTTGTCGGGCAGATGGAGATAAACCCTCATAGTAGGAAGAAATTGTTGGCCAATCCAACTCGCCGGAGATATGAATAATTTGCGCAAAGTTAACCAGTTCCGGGATGATGGACAATAAGGCGAAGTTTATGGATCTCGCACCTCGACTACCGCCAAAGACCAATAGGGTTGGACGCTGACCCGTGATGCGGAATACCCGCAGCGCTTCTTCAATTTCAATATTCGCAAAGCGGGCACGGGTGGGGTAGCCTGTCACGATGAGCTTGCTTTGGTCAGCAAAATACTGCTTTGATGCAGGAATGGATAAGGCGATTTTATTCGCCAATTTGGAGATAACTTTTAGGGCCAATCCGGGTTCAACATCCGGAACAAAAACAATTTTAGGGCAGCTGCGGGCTGCAAGGGCCATCGGTACAGCCAAATACCCTCCGGTGAAAAAGATAACATCCGGACGGAAGGATTTTAGGATTTCTCGTGAGGCGATGAATCCCTTGATCAGTTTGAAGAGGTTCCGGGGCAGATCACGAATGCCGATACCATGCAAACCGGCGGCAGGGATTTCCCTGAAAGCAACCGGCAAGGCATTGCGGACGAGATTCGCATCCAGACCATTCTGGCTGCCGACCCACAACACTTCTATTTCGTTCTGATCGAGGGCTTCAAGAACGGCGATAGCGGGGTAAATCCCGCCGCCCGTTCCGCCAGCGCAAATCAATAATCGCAGCATTTGAATTCCTATTTTCCTTGTTATTTTCATCTTTGCTTACCCGGGCAACACTCATTAAAATGCCGATGCCTACCATGGTGGTCACCAGGCTGGAGCCGCCGGAGCTGAGAAATGGTAATGCGTTGCCTGCAAAGGGTATCAAATTGACCAGAACCCCGATATTAATAAAGGCTTCAATTACGATCCAGAAGGTAACCCCTCCAACCAGTAATTTTCCAAATAAATCAGGCGCTCGTTGAGCTATGATGATCCCCCGCCACAGGAGGAGGATAAATAATCCAATGATGATGGCGCCGCCAAAAATACCAGTCTCTTCCACGAGGACAGAAAAAATACTGTCTGTCCAAGGTACAGGCAAGCCGGTGGATTTTGTAGTTGATTTTCCGATGCCAACGCCGAACCATCCCCCGCGAATTACGGCTTCAAGCGAGCGTTGAATATGATACGAAATGCTGTCAATATTTTGAAGATTGGGATTAAAAGTCAGAATACGCTCGGCTCGGTCGCTGATTAGAATAACTGCTCCACCGACGAAGATAATCAGCACCAACATTAACAAGATATGCCGAATGCTGCCTCCACTCAAGAAGAAAAGCATGCCTCCCAGGGCAAATACAGTGATCGTAGCGCTTACATCGGGCTGAATGGCGATCAAACCACCAATAAAGCCCACAATGATACTGACGGGCACCAAACCAAAGGTAAATTTATTTAATTGCTCCTGACGGGAAGTCAGCCAGGCAGCCAAATAAATGATGACAGCTAATTTTGCCAGCTCAGAAGGCTGTACCGAGCCTCGGAATAAGCCGCGGTTTAGACCGGAGGGGTCATCAGTGACAAACATAACGGCGATCAACATCACAACAGTAATGCCCATCATAAGCAGTAAAATTTCTTTGCGCATGAGCAGTTTGTAATCAAAAAGACTTATGACAGAAGCAATCAAACCGCCAACAAACAACCATTTGATCTGATTGGTCAGGAAATAAGCTGCAGGTAAACCAACTCGCAGGGAGTGGCTCCAACTGGCAGAGTAGACCGCCAACAAGCCAATAACCGAGAGGCAGAGGACAATAATCAGCATGGGTGTATCAAACGTCAGTCTGAACAGTCCACGTTTGGGTTGTTGGGTAGCAGGTTTGTTTGTGTGTATCATAGTTCATTCACCCATCTTCGAAACCACTCGCCACGTTCCGCAAAATCTTTATAGGCGTCATAACTGGTACCGCCCGGTGAGAGCAATACGACATCTCCATCTTCAACCCTGTCAGCCGCTTTTAATACTGCATCTTTTAGGTTGATACATTGATCTACGGAATAGGGTCTTTCACCGGTCTTGGCTGTCCCAATGGCATTTAAAATCAAATCGCCGGCCTCGCCAAAAAGAACAACATGATCCACTCTTTCGTGGATTTTCCTTGCCAAAATTTCCCATGGCAGGTTCTTATCCCGACCGCCAAGCAGTAAAACAAGCGGTTCATTAAAGGCATTAATGGCGGCCATGGTTCGTTCCGGAGCTGTGGCAATTGAGTCGTTATACCAGCTGGCACCCTTCCAATGACGCACAAATTCCAGGCGATGAGCTACGCCGGCAAAATCACGGATGCCAGCCTGAATACTTACCAGGGGAATGCCGGCGGCAAAACCAATCGCAGATGCTGCCAGTACATTGGTTAAGTTATGTTGTCCGCGTAAAGCAATTTCATTGATATGTAATACAGGTGTATCTGAATCTGCCGTATGGTAAAAGACAAAATTTTCGTTGGCGTATGTGCCAATCCAATCTGATGATTCAGGTTTTTCCAAACCAAAACTGATCAATTTGCCTATGACGGCTTCTTTTAATGCCCATGAACCAGCGTCATCCCGGTTAAGAATGGTAATATCGTCCTTCTGTTGGTAATCCAAAATATGCCGTTTTGCGGCGGTGTAGGCCTGTATGGTTACATGACGATCCAGATGATTTGGGGTGATATTCAAAACCGCAGCAATTTTTGGGGACAAGGTCATTTGTTCCAGTTGAAAGCTGGATAGTTCGAGGATCACAAGGTCATCAGCGGCAATTTGATCTGCCTGCAGGATTAAGGGATTGCCAATATTGCCACCGATCCATGCTTTTTCAGCATAGGCATGAGTAGCCATGCGTCCCACCAAGGTTGTAGTGGTGGTTTTTCCGGCAGAACCAGTAATGCCGATGGTTTTCGCGGTTATATTTTCCAAAAATATTTGAGAATCATTGGTGATGGGGATTCCACGGTGGACTGCTTCTTCAATGATCGGCAGTGTCAATGGAACACCGCCTGAAACACAGACAAGTTCTTGCGTATCCAGTATTTCAAGAGGGTGAGAGCCTAAAACCCATTTGATCGGGTAGTTTTTTAATAACGCCATTTCTTCGCTCATTTTGTCCAATGAGTGACTATCGTTTAATGTAACGCGGGCACCATGCATGACAAGAAATTGGGCTAATGCCAATCCCTGTCGGGCAGCGCCCAAAATCAAAACCGGTTTTCCGCTCCAATCTTTTATCATCATGCCAATGTCACCGCTATGCCAATAATTGCAAATAGTAAACCAATCAACCAGAATCGCTGCACAACCTGGGTTTCACTCCAACCTAATAATTCAAAATGGTGCTGCAAGGGGGCCATTTTAAAGAGGCGTTTACCTTTGGTAAGTTTGAAATATCCGATTTGAAGAATCACGCTGACGGCAATGCTAACGGGGATGATGGCAATGATCGGTAGCAAAATCCATTGTCCCGTCATTAAAGCAACCACGGCCAGTACGGCGCCCAGTGAAAGGGAACCAGTATCACCCATGAAAAGATTTGCAGGATGAACATTGAACCAGAGAAAACCAAAGATTGCACCAACCAGGGTAAAACAAAAACGGGCGATGGTGTCCTGTCCCTGCATGATGGCGATGGCGCCATAGGCTGTCAAGGCGGTGGCCGTGATCAATCCCGCCAGACCATCCAGACCATCGGTAAAATTTACGGCGTTGGACATGCCGACAATCATGAAGGCGGCGATGGGAATGTAGAATGGATCGAGATTAATAACTTCATTGACACCGGGCCAAATTAATTGCGGCACATTGAGATAATATCGCAGGACAAAAGCGATGGCGACTGCCAGCAAAACTTGAATGATGAATTTTGTTCGGGCCCGCATCCCCAGTTGTTTGCGGGGTCCCCGTATGCCTTCCCAATCATCAATTCCACCCAGAATCCCAAAGAGGACCAAGGTTAATAAGGGAAGAAAAACATTATTGCCAATTAAATTCACGCCGACCAGTGAGACAAAATTGAGCAGGATGGTGATAAATAGCACCGGAAAGATGATCATCAGGCCGCCCATGGTGGGGGTGCCCATTTTGGTCATGTGTCTTTGTGGTCCTTCAACCCGGATTAATTTTCCGATTTTGAAGTGTTTTAACATGCGAATAAACGGCCCGCCCCAAATGACCGCCATCATGAAGCCCAATAAACTGAGCGATAAGGCAAGAGAGGTTTCTTTCATAGTCCGGTCTCCAGTGTTGAAACAATCCGATCCATTTTTAGACTATTGGATCCTTTGACCAGAATGACCTCTTTTCCGGTGGTGATGTCGTTTACAAAAGCGATTAATTCGTCCATGTCCGTAAAATGATGAATATGACGGGCACTCAAGCCAGCCTGAAGAGCAGCGCCGGCGATCATGGCACTTAGTTCGCCATAGGTTATTAATGTGTCACACACATCCGCTGCACGAAAGCCCACTTTTTCATGGCCTTGTTTTTCATAGGGACCTAATTCTTTCATATCACCCAGAATGGCGATCTTGCGCCCTTCCAACTCATGCAATAAATTTAATGCTGCCAGGGTAGATTCCGGGCTGGCGTTATAGGTATCATCTAAAATCAAAGCTCCTTTGCTGCTGTAAACTGTGTTGAGCCGGATCTGATTTTTACTGGTTTGTAAGTTGTGAATTATCTCATTCCAGGAAAGGTTGAATACCAATCCAACAGAAACCGCTCGTAAAACGGTATGGACCGAATGCCTGCCGATTTGAGGAACCCGTAGATGCAGTACATCATTTTTATGATGCAGCCGAAAACGAATGCCTTCCAGTCCCATACCCTCAATTTGATCTGCCCATAAATCCGCTTTATTGGAAAGACCATAATAGAAGACCTGCGCCTTGGTAAGCTCTGCCATGGGGTTTACAAAAGGATCATCATAGTTAAGAATGGCATAACCCTGCGGTGCAGGCGGTAAGGCTTGCACTAATTCCGCTTTACCTGCTGCAAGGGCAGCCTGTGAACCAGCTCGTTCTGCATGTACAGTTCCAATGTTGGTGATCACGCCAATTCTTGGGGAGGCAATATTACACAAGAATTTAATCTCTCCAGGTACGTACAGCCCCATTTCCAACACAGCTACCTGATGCTCTTCGGTCAATTCCAATAAAGTGAGCGGAAGGCCGATTTCATTGTTTAAATTCCCTGGGTTCTTTAAGGTTTTAAACTGACTTTGGAGCACATCTGCCGTTAATTCTTTGGTGGTTGATTTTCCAACACTGCCGGTGATGCCAATAACATCCAAAGTTAATTGGTTTCTCCAGAATTTGGCTATAATCTGCAGGGCCTGAACACTGTCTCTTGTTTTTATACAAACTGGGGAGGAGAAATCGATAGCTGCCGAAATATCGGAGGAGCTGGTTAAATCAATAACCTGATAACCGGCCTCAATGTCATGGTCGATTAGTGCAGCAACAGCACCATTTCGGAATGCATTTTCAATATACAGATGCCCATCCGTTTTATCACCGGCCATGGCAACAAAAATATTGCCAGGGGATATTTTCCGGGAATCTACCTTGGCACCTGTGACAATAGGTCCGGAAAATTCCGGGGTTTGTCCTGTTAATGCATTCAAACATTTTCCAATCGTTAACACGGGTTATTCCTTTGCAACTTTCTGATTCAATTGATGTCTAACATCATCCGGCGGTATACCCATTAAAACCACTAATTGGGAGACCACATCATGGAAAACGGGTGCTGCAACCACGGATCCCCAAATTGAGGAGGTGGGTTTTTCTATCCAAATATAAACGATAAATTGAGGATCATCCACCGGTCCCCAACCGACAAACGAGGCATTGGTGGTATCACTGGTATATCCTTGCGGTCCCGGGATCTCTGCAGTTCCTGTCTTGCCCGCCAGTCGATATCCATCTACCAATGCACTGGAGGCTTCACGCTCCAGGGAAACAGCCAACATTTCTGAAAGCGTGTCAGCGGTTTTTTCAGAGATGGGTTTTCCACTGACCATGGGCGAAGAATCCCGGCGTTGTCCATTGTCCAAAACCGATTTTAAAATATGTGGGGACATCATTTTGCCGTCATTAGCAACTGCCGAGATGGCTGTAATCATTTGAATGGGAGTAACAGCAAGGCCTTGGCCGAAGGAATTCGCGCCGATATCAGCATCCACCCAGGTATCACCGGGTAAGCTTAAAGGCCAGGATACTTCGCCTGCCAGATCAATATTGGTTCTGCGTCCCATGCCAAAATCGAGCAGATATTTATAATAATCATCCGGACCAATTTCGGTGGCAACCCATGCCAGACAGACGTTCAAGGAGTGCTGCAAACAACCGGTCATGTCTTGAGGGCCCCAGGCCGCACGGTCCCAGTTATAAATGGTGATACCGCCAATATTGATGGAACCGGTATCAATATACTCCGTATCAGGTTTTACAGCTTCAGTTTCCAGACCGATTGCCATGGTCAGTACTTTGAAAACTGATCCGGGTTCATAGGGAATATCAATAGGACGGTTGAAATAATTGTCCTTGTATTCCCAATAAACGTTTGGATTCATACGAGGATTGGATGCCATGGCAAGAATTTCACCGGTTTTCGGATCCATGACGATGATTGATCCGGATTGAGCGCCATTATTTGCCACAGCGTTGTCCAGGATTTCTTCGATATTGGCTTGAATTTCTCGGTCAATGGTCAATACCAGGCTTGAACCTGGCGGAACATCGACAAATTCCTTAATTTTATTGGGATCAACCGGAGAGGCTACTTCCAGAGGGGTTCCTCTGAGCAATGCATTGTACTGCTCTTCAACGCCCAAATGAGCCACACCCTTTTCAATATCCAGCATGGAATAGAAGCCAAGGATATTGGCCGCCAGGTAATTTTCGGGATATGTGCGTTGCAAGTGGGGGTTCCAGTTTACTCCGCTGAGTAACTGCGCGGGGCCGTTGCCCTTCTGCCGATTGGCATAGCTTTTTTGATACTCATCCTTGATGGACCGTAATTGCTCAATTTTTGAAGGGGAAACGAAATCGGCAACGACAACATAGACTTGACCGTTAGCCGGGTCATAGGGAGTGCTGATGCGGGTTAATGTGTCCTGGTAATCCAATCCTAATACATTGGCGAAAACACTGGCAATGGCTTCTTCATTTCCGATGGAATTGACCGTTTTTAGTTCCACACCCACTTCATAGACTTCTTTATTTCCTACGAGCAGATTTCCCCAACGATCATAAATGGTTCCCCTTTCCGGGGTGATTTTTTCCACGTTATATTCATAAATGAGGTTGGATTCATCCCGGATCCTCATCACATTTGCATTCCCCTGGATATTGACCATTTGCAATATTACAGTTAACCCAAACAAAGTCAGGGCTACACCTATAATTTGGAATCTGGTCGGTAATGCAAACTTCATTTGATTAATTCCTTCCAGGTAAATTTGGAGAAATTGATATTATTTGTGATCATATCCCAAAGGGATTGGGTATACATGGGTTGAAGAATATTATTGGGCAACCCGATTGCGGCTGTACTGGTGGGTAAATCGGTTAATCCTCTTTTCTGGTAGCCCATAACGGGAATATAGACGGCATTACTGGGTTCGGATGATTTGAAACCCAACTCAACCGCGCGTTGTTTCATGATTTTATTGGAAGTGAGATATGCGATATTGGTATTCATGGTCGCAATCTCCCTGTCAATACGACCTTTCTCCCATTCAAGATCCTGAATGGCAACCCCTGCAGCGGCTGCTTTTTCCGTTACATACAAATAAAAGCCAGCAACAAGGGCTAATCCTACCAATATTACAAGATAGACACCCAGTCGTTGAATATGTTTACGCCAAGGGGCTTGTCTGTATGCGTTAACCAGTTTGTGTGCCATTTCTTTCCATCATTTTCCTTAAAGTATTCAACCGATAACGTGCAGAAAATGTGCCATTTGATCATAATTTCTCAACAACTCTTAGCCTTGCACTTCTGGCTCTGGGATTCTGATGCATTTCATCCGCTGCTGCCTGGATGCTTTTTTTTGTCAGAATAGCGACCGATGCGATATGGCCACAAGTGCAAATAGGCTGTTTTGGTGGACAGATACAATCACGACTCTCTAACCGAAAATACTGTTTTACAATACGATCTTCCAAAGAGTGGAAGGAAATGACGGCCAGTCTTCCACCTTTTTTTAAGGATGCAATTGCTTTTGGTAAAAAAAGTTCAATTCCAGCAAGTTCCTCATTGACAGCAATTCGAAGTGCCTGGAAGATCAAAGTAGCTGGATGGACTTTCCGCGGATTTACCTTGACTACTGTGTTGATTATCCTGGTAAGTTCGGCTGTCGTTTCCAGCGGTCTGGCTTCAATGATGGCCGCAGCGATTCTTTCCGAGCCCGGCATTTCTCCATACATTCTCAAAATGGCAGCCAGTTCCTTTTGGGTAGCCTGATTAACCAGATGCCAGGCGGAACGCTCACGAGTTGGATCAAAACGCATGTCCAATGGACCATCACTTTGGAATGAGAAACCTTTCTCCGGTGTATCCAATTGCATGGACGATACACCCAGATCTACCAGAATGCCATCTACATCTTTCCAACCTAATTTTGAAATTTCCAGGTCAATGTTTTGGTAAGATGTCTGGATCAGATGAGTTCTACCCTCAAAGGGCCGCAACTTTTCGTGCGCGAGGGCAATCGCAGATGGATCCAGATCCAATCCCAACAATTGACCCTGAGGTGTGGATTTTTCCAGGATACCAAAGGCATGACCTCCGGCACCCAGGGTGCCATCCACATATTTCCCGGCGGATATTGGCTGCAAATATTGTAAAACTTCATGGTAAAGTACAGGAACATGGGCAGGGGTATTTTCTAAAGGTGTTTTACTTGCTCATGCCAGATCCATGGACAGATCTAAATTAGCAAATATTTCCGGATTATCTTCCGGATTTTGTAACGATTGATCCTTCTTCTCCCATAATTCAGGATTCCAGATCTCGAAATTGTCACCTACACCGACGATAATCGCCATGTTTTCCAATTTGCCTGAATCACGCAGGAACTGCGGAATCAAAAGCCGCCCGCTTTATCCAGCTCAACGCGATCTGCATGAGCAAAAATCAAGCGCTTTAATTGTCGAGCAGCAGGATTCGTCATGCTCATGGTGTTTACTTTGGCATACATTTTTTCAAAATTGGGTAGAAGGCATTACGACAAGGTTTTGATCAAATCCCTGGGTGATGAAAGCGCCGTCGAATAGCAATTCACGGTATCGTGCCGGAATTGTCAGACGTCCTTTTTCATCTATGCTGTGCTCGTAGTAACCCAAGAACATAAGTTCTAATCCTCGCTAATAGGACAAAACGCCGGATTTCCGGCGTTCCACTTTCACCCACTATTAACCACTTTTGTCCACAGTATAAACGAAATGAGCACCATTTGCAAGTCATTTATCCACCTCAAATTGGGTTTTGTTCATTTACATTCAATAATCTTCCTAAACCATTAAAAAAATACCCTGAAATGCAATTGGCAAGCAGAGCGAAAAAAAATGACCCCCGCAGGAGTCACTTTATTGTTTTTTTGAATTGTCGATTTATATTCTGGTGCTTGGGAACTGTTGGGGAAGATTCACCTGTGGAATCAGGCGCGCTGTTGTTTGGGTTGCGCGTTTGACCTCGCGGGTGATTGGGTTTTCCTCTGAAATTCGAGTTTCTACCGGAACCTTGATTATGTGGTTTTTTCGGTTGAACACCTGCATTTGCTTTTTCAAATTTCTTGCCCAGAATCCGTTCAATTTTTCGTACCGAAGCAGTTTCCTCATTGGTCACCAATGAGATAAATTGAATGGACTGCCTGACTTCAGCATGCGAACGGGTATGGCGGATATACTGCTGCGGACTTTTCGGTAAATCATAGAAAATTACAATATCAAAATATTCCCGATAGTTTGCTTGCAGAATGGGTTCGCAAGTGATAAATATTTTTTCTGATAAATCAGGCTCGGACTCGGAAAAACCGGACTTTTTGCGATTTGGATCAAAAAATGTGCCTTTTAACCTGTTTTCTTTTAAAGTGGAGATAATCTGTGAGGCTCGTTGGATGCTAGATGTGATAATCAGAAAATTCAGGTTTGGGCGTTTGGTGATGATCTCAGCCAACTGCATATCTTTTGTCGTTGGGCTGGTAGGGTACAGCATATGGGAAGTGGTGGTGGTGCTCTTTACATTGCCCGGATTAATCACAACGGCTTGCACCGTATTATCTTTGGAAAAACTTTGTAGTTTTCCGGATAATGAATTCGAGAAGAGCAGATTTTGACGTTGGACAGGCAGACGCCGCATAATTTGCTTTACTTGAACCTGCATTCCTTGGAGAATCAATTGGTCTGCTTCATCCATCACCAGCGTTTCAACATGCGTCAGCGTCAATGCACCGCGATCAAGGACTTCCAATAGACGGGTAGGACAGGCGACAACAATTTCTACTCCTTGGCGTAGTGCTTGGATTTGTTCCGATATCTCTTCGCGTGAAACCAACAATACGCTACGTAAACGGGATTTTTCGCCTATTTTTCTTAGTAGCTCAATGATAGAAACTGCTGATTGTTGGGTTGCAGAGAGGATTAATACTCTGAGATGTCCATGCGGACCTGCAACAATTTTGGATAAGAGGGGCAGTAAATACGCTAATCTCCTTTCCTCATTTTCCTCTCCAATTACCAGAACATCTTTTTGCTCAATAATTGCAGGTATTGCATTTTCGAGAATTGTGGTTGGTCCTTTGTACTCAAGTTCTTTAAAACCAATTTCCACATGCTCCTGGAGTTGCATTTGTTCTAATACCACGGAATACCCTCAAGCTAAGTTGGTTTGTTTCATTGAAAGTATATCATAAAAGAAAACCTGAAAAACTGATCCGATGACTTTGAAATTAATAGAAACTTTATTTTGAGCGTATTGACGTACGAGGTTTGAATGTGACATAATAAAAGTATTATCAGAAAATAATATTATTGGGATTTATAATACGTAGTGTTTGAGGATGATATGACACAACTAGGCATTTTCCGACAGATCTATCAGGACAAAGGGTCAATTCGCTTGATGAATGTTTATAAGGGAATTCCCATTTCCACGACGGGGATGATTTTGGCAGTTGATCCGGAATCGATTACTGTGCATACGGAAAAAAGCCAGGTAGTCAGTATGTACCATGATCAACAAACTTTTATCCAAACGGATCAATTGAAATACTGATTTACCGTGCCACTGTCGAATCGCTGGATTTTAAAAATGTCAATGCTGTTTTAACCAATTTTGAAGCGGCTGACGATCAGATCGGAAAAAGAACACAGGTACGCGTCGTTCCTGCCGATCCGATCCGCAGTTTGGTTAAAACGAGTGAAATCCGCACCATTAACCAGGGAACTTGGCGGATATTTCACAAAACGGATTGGCGATTTATCATCCGCAGTGAGGATTTCTCACCGGTGGTGTACAAACCGGGTGTGCGAATCAATATCTTCTTAAAGTTTCCCCTGCCTCTCAGACAAACTGCTAAATTACAGATGCCGGAACATAGAAGTCAGCCCACGCTATAACAAATCTAGTCTCCCACCTTTGATCGATGCCTCCTCGGAATCGGAACCTGTTGAAGAAAAACGCGAAAAATTAGATCCGGAAGTTGAATTGATCGGTACGATTGTCAATATTCATTCGGATAACTGGAATGGACGCTATCGGGTCGGGGTTAAAAGTAGCGATGAAAGATCCCTCCAGAAAAGTGTTCTCCAGTTTTATTTCCATGCGCCAGGCGGAGATTATCCGTGAGATTCGCGAAGCCTATCAATTGCTGGCATCAAAATCGGAGATAAGTAAAATCACATCATTACGGACAATTTAGATCGATACTGCAGCGCCTCGGCGATGAACGTGGGGTTGATTTGTTCTTCGCCGGCCAAATCGGCGATGGTGCGCGAGATTTTCAGGATGCGGTGGTAGCCTCTGGCGGAAAGCTGCAAGCGGTTGACCGCGGACTGCAGCAGATTTTTACATTCAGCGGATAAGTGCACAGAATTTTCGAATTTCACCAATGCCCATATCGGCGTTGTGGTGGATAGGGATGGGAAGGATCCTCAAGGGCAATGAAAGCGGCTGTGTTGAATACCACGCGCGGCTTGAACCCGTGCTTGCACAGGGACGAATCCTCTCCCAGACGGGTGTCGCTCAGTTTTTCGTATTCCACACGTGGTACCTGAACACAGATATCCATACGATCCAGCAATGGGACCGGAAATCCGCTTCTGATATTTGGCGATCATGGAGGAAGAACAACTACAGGATTTTACTGGGTCGCCATAATAACCGCACGGACAGGGATTCATGGCAGCAATCAATTGGAAACTGGCTGGAAAGGTAAGCGAACCCTGAGCCCGGCTGATGGTGACCGCTTTATCTTCCATGGGTTGGCGCAGGACTTCCAGCACGCGGGAACCGAATTCCGGAAACTCATCCAAAAAGAGAATGCCGAGATGGGCCAGGGAAATTTCGCCCGGATGCGGCCAATTTCCGCCACCCACCAGACCCGGCATGTGAAATGGTATGATGCGGCGCACGAAATGGTCGCTCCTGAATCAAAGGCGTCCCAGCAGGCAGCAGATCAGCCACGGAATAGATTCGGGTGACATCCAGGGCTTCCTCGAATGGAAAGGCTGGGTAAAACGGATGGCAACGCCCTGGCCAGCAGGGTTTTCCCGCTGCCGGGTGAACCGATCATGAGGACATTATGTCCACCCGCGGCCGCAATTTCCAACGCTCGCTTTACTTGTTCCTGACCTTTGATGTCGCGGAAATTGGTGGTGGTATAATCTGTTTGGTTTCAAAGTGCGGGGTGGGGCAGGGCGTAATTTCTTTCCGCCTGGTAGGAATAATTCCAGTATCCATTAGATCTTCAATGGGCATAACTTCAATGCCGGGAATTAAGGCTGCTTCGCTGGCGTCTTCAGCCGGGACAAAGATGCGCTTAAAACCATGATTCTTTGGCAGCAACTGTAACAGGCAAAATTCCACGGATGTGCCGTACTGAGCCATCCAGGGAGAGTTCACCGACAAAGATGCTGTCTCCAGCGACTGGAGGGGAATTTGACCCGTGGCCGCCAGGATACCCACAGCAATGGGCAAATCGTATGCAGGGCCTTCTTTTCGCAGAGAGGCAGGGGCTAAATTAACAGTGATACTTTTACGGGGGTATTCAAGAGAGGAGTTTTTAATGGCAGAGTGGACCCGTTCACGACTTTCCTGAACGGCAGTATCTGGTAATCCTACGATGGTCATATTTGGCAGCCCCTGTGAGGTGTCCACCTCAACATCGACTATGACGCCATCCAGTCCCCAAATTCCACAGGCAGATACTTTTGCGAGCATGTCTCCCCTGGTTTGTGCATCTGTTATGAAGCATAAATGTTGCTGATTTACTTTAATCCTACTCGAACTTACTCATCTCCGGTCCAAAATCAATGTTGGGTAATTCAATTTGCATGGCTCGCAGTGAATTAACAATATGAAAAGCCACGATATAATTCCGCACCCATTTTCGATTGGCTGGAACAACAATCCACGGCGCCCAGGGAGTGCTTGTTTTTTGAATTGCATCCTGATAGGCGCGCTGATATTCCGGCCAGTGTTCCCTTTCTTTAAGATCTGCTGGGTTGAATTTCCAATGTTTTTCCTTGTCATTCAAACGTTCCAGAAGGCGTACTTTTTGTTCCTCTTTCGAGATATGCAAGAAGAATTTTAAGATGCTCATACCTTCATCGGCAAGCATTTTTTCAAATGCATTGATATGTTCAAATCTTTTTTGCCAGACTGGATCAGGAACAAGGTGTTTGACTCTGGCAATGAGGACATCTTCATACTGACTGCGGTTGAAGATTACAATCTGCCCCGTTTTTGGCACACTTTTGTGAATTCGCCAGAGATAATCATGGGCAAGCTCATCCTCGGATGGTTTTTTAAAGCTGATTACGGCTACCCCCTGAGGATTTACCCCTTCAAAAACATGTCGAACTGTACCATCTTTCCCGCTGGCATCCATACCCTGTAAGATGATCAGCAGTTTATGTTTTCCTTCAGCATAAAGTTTCTCTTGCAGCACTTCAAGTTCTTTAGTTAAGGACTTCATTAAATCTTGTGTGCTGTTTTTCTCGTCTTTTTTAAATTCATTGGCATCCGGATTAAAATCATCAAGTTGAAAAGTTGCCGGGGTGTTAATCCGATAGTGATTTGCATCCTTTGTCATTGAAAACCTCTTATTTGACGATTGCCCGTTTAAAACGGATCACTTCCATTCGATAAGAAGAGCCATTTACATCGGTATATTTTTGGGTTTGACTGACTTTTGTCCAACCGAGGTCATCCATAATCTGGCCTACATATTCCTTTGTTACTACCATTCCTTCCTGAATTCGCAGCCCGCTCGTTGTGCCCGGAACTACCTGACAATTTCCTGGATCATTTTGGATAATGCTGTAATTTTCACAGTCAAGATAAACTTCTGCATAGCGATAAGTGGTTTTTTTCTCTGCACAGCCAGTAAGGAGCATGCTTCCTATGGCGAGAAGAAGCAAAGAAAAAAGCAATACGCGGTGTAAATATTTACGCAATATCATAGTATTTTTGCCTTTTTGGGGAGAGTAATTTTTATCGATGTACCTTGATTTTCTTGACTCTGAATTTCTATTGATCCATTCAGATGGTCAATAATCTTTTTGCAAATAGCGAGGCCAAGACCTGTGCCTTGAATAGATTGATGAATTTCTCTTCCCCGATAATACTTGTGGAATAATTCAGGAAGATCTTTCTCAGAAATCCCCATTCCACTGTCAGTGACTATTAAGGAAATTATCTCTGCCTGTTCCTGAATGATTACTTGAACTGTACCGTATTCTTTATTATATTTTATTCCATTACTTAATAAATTAAGCAGGACTTGTTTGATTTTATTTCTGTCCGCATAAGCCATGATTGTATTGGAATTTATGTCTTGAATTTGAATGTTAACATGCTTATCCAGTGCTTTGATGGATACGATATCCAGGCACTCCTTGCATAAAGCATGGAGATCAAAGGATTCCATGATAAATTGTTCGCGTCCTGATTCAAGACGGGAGAAATCCAAAAAATTGGATACCAATTCGCTCAGTCGGTTTGTTTCTGCTTGGATGGTTGAAACAAAGGTGTTTCTTTGCTCAGTGGATAATTCTGAACGGAGCAAAAGATAAGAAATTGTATTGATCGCATTAAGCGGGGTGCGAAGTTCGTGGACTAAATCGGCGATGGTATCCGATTGATGGAAGAGACGGGCATTTTCAATTGCAATGGCTGCCTGAGTACCCAAGGCGGAGAGAATATCTTTATCAACCGGTGTAAAGTTGGAATTTCTTTTATTGAGCACTTCCAATACACCGATTAGTTTGGTTTTAACGATCATGGGGACGATACATAAATTCCGCGTTTGATATTTGAGCTTCTTTTCCACATCATTGGAAAACCGACCATCTTCATGGGCATCATCAATAATCAGCGCTTCACGGTGTTCAGCTACCCAACCGGCCAGACTTTCTTTTTGAACCAGAATTTGGGACAGCCCTGTATGATATTTCATATTCGTCGCTGAGCGGAAGTACAATTGCTCCTTATTCGGATCGTAAAGCAAAATTGAGGCGACTTCTGCGTCCAACAACTCTGTCGCACTGTGCGTTATGTGTTCCAGAATGCTGTCAATATCCAGTGTTGAAGCAAGATCATTGGATATCTGAAATATTGTTTTATATTTTTCTACTGTAAGTTCGTTCGCTGCTTCCATTAAACTCCCAGTAATTGAACTAAAGATGGCAGGACAGTTTCCACATTTTCATGGATGACAATTTCAGCAAATGAATCCATTGTGGTGGATGAATTGGTAAAAATTATCAATTTGATCTTATTTTTTATCGCAATATAAGGCAATTGATTTGCAGGCCCAACAGTCAGGGATGAACCCATCACAATCATTAACTCAGCTTTATCAACTGCTTCCACAGCATTATTCCATATCTGAACAGGAAGTGCCTCTTCATAAAGAATGATGCCGGGTTTTAGTATTTCATTACAAGCCGTACATGCCGGTGGAATTCCAGATTTGCAAAAATGTAAAAATGTTTCATTGTCATCTGGCACTTGATGGCATCGAAGGCATTCCCAGTACCGAAGGTTCCCATGCAATTCCAGGACGTCTGTATTACCGGCAAGCGTGTGCAGTCCATCAATATTTTGAGTAACGATTGTTGATACAAATTTATCGGCCTGCAATTTTGCCAGGGCAAGGTGCGCTGGATTTGGTTTGGCATTCTGGATTTTATTTGCCAACGGATACAACCATTCAAAAAAAGTATCCGGGTTATTGGAGAATGTAGAGTATGATGCCACCTGGGATGGATCCATATTCTGCCAGAGTCCCGAATGGGTTGAACGAAAATCCGGGATACCTGAAGCTGTGGATACACCTGCCCCGCTTAATACTACAGTGTTTTTGGAGGACTGAATGAGTTCAGCACAGTAGGTCAAGCTTGATTTGTCAAGAACTATGCTCATACTGCAATATGTTTCACAATGACATCTGCAACCCGACTTATTTGATGGGCAATGAGACTATCTGGTTGTATTTTTATGATCGGAATATTCCTGACAGCTGATTGATAAGCAATTTCTGGAGCCGGCGGAATCACTTCCATGACACTTTGTCCAAAGGATTCCTGCATTTGAGCTACGGAAATTTGCATATCAGCGCGAACACGGTTTACCGATAAGATGTTTATTGGTTTTGATTTGCCAAAACCAAGCTGGGCAAATTCTTTCAGAAGTTGAACCACCTGTCCCACACTGGCGGGGTAAGGTTCTGTTACGATGAGGATTTCATTACAGAAAGTAAGCGCTTTGAGTAGATTGGGTAGATAACCTGAACCAAGATCAAGCACGCTGAATTTTGCCAAGGAGGGTAAATTTTGAAGAATGGTCTCCATTTGCTGTTCGGATTTCATGTATTTCAAGTCAGTATGTAGATTCGATGCCATTAAAAGCCGGACACCGTAGGAGGTGTAGTAAAGTTGTTTTTCTATGCTGCTCGGTTTGATTTCCCCAGCGGGCATGGCTAATAAATTCTGCAATCCAGCTTGTTTTTCCTGATTTAATTCATACGCCCAGGTACCCTTGCCGGAATGGACTTCCATGGCTATGGATTCTATTTTGTAGCGATCATAGAGGCTGATGCATAAATTCAGCACAACGGTGGAGACGCCCAGTCCGCCCCTTGGGCTGATGACCCCAAGAACGTATCCTTTTGCAGTGGGGGTTGCGCGCGACTTGTTTCTGGCGATTAAGGCTTTGACATGAGCGCCCAATTCAGCAGGATGAATGGGCTTGGAGACGAAATCATCCACGCCTGCCTCATATCCGGCTACTTTATCATCCACCTGGTTTTTGGCTGTAAACATTAAAATTGGAATATATTGTGTGACGGGGTTACTTCGCAATTGTCGAGTAACCTGATAGCCGTCAATATCCGGCATCATCACATCAAGAATAATCAGGTCTGGTTTTTCCTTGCTGACCTGGTTCAGTGCCTGGGAACCATTATTTGCCGCCACGATGTCATATCCCTGGCGTTGGAGCATTAATCCAACAAGGCGCAATGTTTCAAGATCGTCATCAACAATAAGGATTTTTTCAGACATTTTTACACCAGTTAAAGTGAACTTTGCTTCAGTCTAGCATAATTAACCACATTGTTGCAAGGGAAGGACTTTTTCTTTACGGAAAATTTAATCTGTTTTTAGGTAAATCATATAAGCCCTATTAGTTAATGAAACTCCCTTTTGATTTATAATGAATTTCACAAGTTATTTTACTAAAAAACAGGAAAAATAATGAGTCAAAAAAGCCTTGAATTTCAAATTAATCCTGCCTGTAAATTGCAGCCTGGTGCGGTGATCCTTGTGGGGGTCTCTGGCGGTGCAGATAGCTTGATGCTTCTTCATTTTTTAAATCAATTGGATTATGATCTGACAGCAGTGTACATTGATCATGCTTTACGCCCCACTTCCTCTCAAGACGGATTGCATGTCCGTTCCCTGTGTGAAACTTGGAATATCCCTTTCCTTAGCGAGACGGTGGATGTAAAAACCCATGCATTAAATCAGAAGCTTTCCATTGAAGAAGCAGCCCGGGAATTAAGGTATAAGGGTTTGTTTGAGATCGCATCCAGGCTTGGTGTGCAGGCGGTTGCGGTTGCTCATCACGCGGATGATCAGGTGGAGACTGTCCTGATGCATCTGCTTCGCGGATCCGGGATGTCCGGGTTACGGGGCATGCCTTTTCGCATGGAAAATCATGCCTGGCATGATGCTATTCCTTTAATCCGACCCCTTTTAAGTTTGTGGCGGGTGGAAATTGAAGAATACTGCCGAATTCATCATATTGTAGCCGTTCAGGATGAGAGCAATCTGGATACCTCCTTTTATCGCAATCGTATCCGTCATCATCTGATTCCCGAATTATTAACATTCAATCCGGATTTCAAGACGGGGCTTGTACGGCTTTCCACTATTTTGAAGGATGATTACACGGTTTTAGAAAATCTCACGGAAATGCATGCTGATCAGGTCAACCTGACTTTTGAACATGGGCAAGCCTCGTTTCTGGGGGAAAGCTTTAGTCACCTCTTGCCCGGAATCCAACGTATGATTTTGCGCAAAGCAATTGCGTTTCTTCAGCCCACGCTTCGAGATATTAGCTTTGAGGTGATCGAGCGCAGTATCAATTTTATTAAAACCGAGCATTCTTCCGGGCAGGCAGATTTGTTAAAAAATCTAGTTTTGTTCAAGGATCAGGATCGCTGCATTATCATGGAAAAGGATAAGCCCTATGCTTGTGACGCGTATCCCTTGCTGGCAAAACCGATTTCATCTCCCGTTTTAATAGGAGAGTGCATGCCGCTAAATGACAATTGGTGGTTTGAAGTGCAGCGAATGGAAATAGAGGATGCGGAGCAAGATCTGCCGATTGATCCTAATGGTTTTTCTGCGATTGTGGATGCATCACTTTGTGGATCAATGATATGGCTTCGTCCGATGCAAAAAGGTGACCGTATGGCGGCCATTGGGTTATGCGGGCACAGCCAGAAATTATCCGATATTTTTAATTAATCAAAAAATATCCCGCTGGATTCGGCCGATCTATCCCATGGTTTGGAATGAACAGGAGATCATCTGGGTGCCAGGTTACCGGATTGCTGAGTCGGTAAAAAAAACACCTGCAACCAGGCAGGTGTTAATTCTGAAGTTTTTCAAAAAGTAAAAAGAAAGCTGGGGGATATCCGATTTCTAAAGGGTACGGGGGTGAAGCTGATCCAGCTTGCCCAGTTTCTGGCTGATCTCACGCCATTGAATTTTAGAAATGCCTAATTTTTGACGAATCAAATCCTGATCAACACCATCCTGCCAGTCGCTTACCACGGCTGTCCAGCGGCACATATCGAAGGAGAGATGTTTCTCCAGACCGGCCAGATTGCCAATTTCTTCGAGGATATATTCCAATCTGCGGGGTGACCATGGAAAGAGCTGATCCATGGGCTGGTATTGCTGGAGGTATTCCTGATAAGCTTCCACCCACTCACCGGACAGATCAATTTTTCGTTCTTTATAGCGATTTTGTGATCCACTGTAGCGGATGTAAACATAGGGCCCATCGGGATCATCCAGCTCAACATGATTTAAACTGATGCCCAGACATTCGCCCTTTTTTATTCCGGTAGAGAGCAGGAGAAACAGCAAAGTGAAGGGACGGGCGTCTCGTTTTTTGGCAGTGCGCAATTCTTTTGCCACCAGCATGACCTTGGCAATTTCTTCCTCGGTAAGGATCACAGGCAGGGGGCTGATGACGGATTTCTGGACAATTTTCTCAGCCGGATCTGTTGAAATCACGGCATTATTGAACAGCCAGCGAAAAAACGATTTTAGCGAGGTAATTCGGCGGGCATAGGATTTGGGACTGCAGGGAATTCCTCTGCCATTTTGCAGCCAGTTAAGGAAATGATTCAAATCGGTGGTGGTGATTTTCCCCAAAGTGACATCCGCAGGGAGATATGACGCAACCAAATTTAAATCCCCAACAAACGCTTTAATCGTATAGATCGATTTTGCTTGATCCTGCAAGTAAAGTTCCCAACCCTTAATGCTTGGAAGCAGGGTGGTCTCCGATGTCAGATGGGCAGGTGCAGCCATAGTCATTTCCCTCCGAAAGTATTTCGTGTAGATATTGAAAGTGTACTGGATTTTGAATCAACTGTCAATTCCCCGCTGAGAAAAATATTGAAAATTCAGTCTAGTAAATCACCGCATTCCACGGTGATGCTGATGCTGCCCAGCGGGATGATTTGTTCATATACCGCAGCCTGCGCCGTCTCCCAAATCCACCAGGAGGGGGTAATGCTCACGAATGGCGGACAGTATTCACAATCACCTTTACTTGTTAGGTGGTGCCGTCCTCGAACTGGCGATTTTTACTCCCAGCTCAAGCGACGCCATACCAGGCGCTCAAGCAGGTTTTGCCAAATCCACCCCACCATAAACGCCGCCAAACAGGCACTGAGCAATATTACCAGCCACTGCTGGTTAAATCCTGACACCCAATTGGCTGTCAAGTAACCGACATATCCGCCGACGCAGCCAAGCATAGCTCCGCTGAGCCCTGTTTTCAGCAAGGGCTTGAACCAGGTATTGCGCGGCTGCTTCTGTATAAGCAGAAAAACGAATCGAAGGATCAGCGCCGTGCAGGCACCGATCAGGGCTGAATAGAGGAGAATGGTTGGGGTCATAATATCACTAATTAATACCTATTTTTCCTTTTTTTTAATACTCTCCAAAGGATCATTCCCAATAATGAGCCAATGATTCCAGCAATCCACAAAATACCGAATGAAGCATCCATTATTTACTCCCAATTACTTCTTTTATGGATTTTAATGCTTCAGATGCTTCAATGTATAAACCATTTTCTACTAACCGGTGATCCTTTAATCCGATCTGCAAATCACTTACAGCATCTTTTTTATTTCCTGTTTTCGTATACAATAAGCCTCTTTTTAAATATGCTTTTGGCTGTTTTGGTGCTAAACGAATTACCTCTGACCAATCTGCAATTGCTAAATCCTCTTTACCCATTTTTTCATACACAAGAGCTCGATTGTTATAACCATCTTTCTCAAACCCATGCTCAATAGCAGCATTCATATTATCAATTGCCGTTTGGAAATTTCCTTTCTCCAAATATATGCCTCCACGGAGTAAATAATTTGCTGGTTCGCCCGGATTTAACTCAATTGCTTTATCAGCATTCTCCAATGCCAAATCTAATTCCCTCTTTCGTAAATAAATCACACCCAACCAATAATATGCAGCTTTTATTGATGGATCAACCTTAAGAGAAACATTCAAATCTTCTAATGCTTTGTCATTACTCGCAACCGTAGCTAAACATATCCCTCTAGCAAGTCTTGCTTCCATGAAATCAGGTTGTATATCAAGGACTTTCGAAAACTCATCAACGGCTAAATCTGGTCTTCCAGATTGCATATTTGAAACACCTTTACGATAGCTATTTTCGATGATTCGCTTATCTCTCATTTTTTGGAACATTTTTCCATTCCTTTTATCCGATTTGATATTTCCATTTTTCTTTATTTCCCCATAACTCCAGACAAATGGTTTATTCTTGTAGAAATCATGCATAATATAAAAAATAAAACCAGCAGTACACAAATACATAATAATTGCCATAAACCATTGTAAAGATCTATTAGAAGCTGGTGGTTCTTTTCCAAAAACATCAAGTGGAACACCAATCAATGTGACAATTAATATAACTGGTAATATTACTTTCATTAATAACTTTCCAACTACTGTTTTTGGTGACATTGTTTCATCAAAGGCTCTTGTCGCCAACTCTTTATACAATTTTGGGAATAAACCAATTAGTATTAATCCTGCAAATAATAAAAATGCAATTAACCAGAAACTATCAAGAAGATACTTTACTGCATGTAATGACCAGATAAACATTATTAAAAAAACTAAAAGCAACATAATTAATTTTAATTCTCGGCTTTTATAATGTTTAGCTAATAATCCAAATACAACGGTTGCTATTGACAAACCAAAAGCAATTATTGTTAATTCCATGGCCGGGAATATAATTTCTGGCCCAAGAACAAATACAAAAATTCCAAAAAATGCCAAAAGTATTTCTTACCTTCATTATCTAATCCCTTTTTTTCGAATAGTAATGATAATATCTACCATAATAACTTTACCAGAATCATGTCTCCCCTTGTATTTTATCAATCAAACTATTAATTCCACCTTTAATTGTGTCGGGTACATCAAGTGCATCCAGGCCCATCCCAATTACTATACCAGCAGCACCGATTGCTAGGACTGGCAGGAGAAGTGGCACTGTGGCTGCGCCTATCGCAGCAAGAGCTGCAGTTGCTGCCAAAGTTAAACCATAACCAATTGCAACAGATAATACGGTGTCAACTGCAGTTGAAACATAAAACTCTTGATTAGTGAGTATTCGTTCATTAAAATTATCACCTTGGGTTGGATCTGTTCCAAATTTTATTAAGTTTGTAGCTACACTAATTAATCCAGCTGTACCCCATGCCATACCATCAGTTGCACTTTGGAGTAACCCTTGATTAACCCTTGCTGTAATCGTCTCAGGAAGATAATTACCACCTGGATGTAAATTAAATTCATCCGGAATAATATTATTAAAATAATCAGCCCTCATACCTTCTGGAAGATTACATGCACTAACACTGACCTTTCCAGAATCTAAAGTTGTGAATGTCACTCCGCTAACTTGTAGAGTTTCTACCATTGTTACACCCATTTCCAAATCAAAATTAGTTTTCTCCGCTAGATCACCCCCAGCGGCTTTTTCTTCAAGAGAATCATGAAGATTTCCTAAAGCACTACTTGCAGAATTCAATACCGAAGCTACTCCATTCGTAAACCAGTTTCCCGTATTTTGATTATATGTCTCATAATCTGCAAAACTCGCCGCTTCCCCTTGATTGAATAAGCTAACCAGATTGGAATAATCAAGCGCAGGTGGCGCATCATCCAATGTCGGGCTGACGGGAGTGGAGACAAACTCTCTCCAACTAACAGGCGTTGGAGCAGATTGTCCTCCATTTCCTATGGGTTGATCATTAAAATATCTAGCCAGATCATTTCCAATTTCCGAAAGCAGGTCTTCGTCTATTTCTTCTGTTGGATTCCCAAGAATAGTATTGACGATATTTTGATAAAGGCCTTTCAATCCTGGGCTACAGGCAACAATATCTACAGTAATCGGTATGCCAAGTTTATCCTCAAGCGTGCACTTGGCGATATAGTTTGCGGTCTTTGTTGCTTCCGAAGCGCCCACTTTGGCATTGGCTTCCGCCAGGGATTGTTCCTCTTTTTGTTTGCGTTCCGCTTCTTTCTCTTCTTTTCTGGAAAGGGCATAGTACGTAGGGTGGGATCGCTTTTGATCCCACCAAAATTCTCCAAATTTTCTTCTTTATATCTTATACCCCCACCTTAAGCCTGTCGAGGGACGGTCCTATTGATAGGTAAACATACCGCGGTTGAGGTTATAGTCCACCACCCGATCAGGCAGATCGCCACATTCCACGGCGATGTTTACGGAGGAACAATCATAATCTGCTTGTGTATGCTGGTGGTTCTTATGCCCACCCCAACCGACGCCATACCAGGCGCTCAAGCACCATTTGCAAAATCCACCCCACCAAAAACGCTCCCAGACAGGCGCTGAGCAATATTACCAGCCACTGCTGACTGAATCCGGACATCCAGGTAGAAACAAGGCAACCTGAATATCCGCCAGCTATCCCGAGCAATACCCCACTAATGTCGGCCTTCAATAAGGGTTTCAGCCAGGTGCTGTATGGTTGTTTCTGTATTAGCAGGAAAACGAAACGAAGCATCAGTGTCGTGCTAGCACCGATCAGGGAGCAATGTTGTAAGAAGATTGTGGTCATTTAATTTTCCTAAATTAACTTTTATTTATCATCATTGTTTACAAAAATTTTTATATCATTCTCTTTTTCTAAATGTAGAATTGCGAGCATCATTGCAATTATCCTAATTCCAAAAAAAAAGAAAAATATTGCAGGCAAAAAATAAAAAAACAGTAACAAATATATAATCAAATTTGATCCTGTTCTAATTAAAACAAAAGTTACTGCACTGATTGGCAAAAGAGTAATTATTTTTGCTAATCGCGTTTCTTTTTTTTGTGCCTCTTCAAGGCTAGAACCATCTATGCCTGGTAATGTAAAAGTTGGATTATAGACACCTTCATCAATTTTTAATATATTATATTTATCTAAATAACCTAACCGGTACAAATTGATAAATCTTCTACTTTCCAACCTGAATAATACAACACCAATAATTAATATGGCTAACAACCATATTATTGTAATTATTACGGTGGTTTCATTATTAATCTCGACTAATCCACATACATACTCACTGATTTTTGAGAAGTAAATTATTCCAGTAACAAGAGCAGGAATCGACCAAGCCAAAGTATAAAATATTGCACGATTTTTTCTAGTTTGAAGCCCTAAAAACCATGTAAACAACGTATCGATCATACAGATATAAAATCCAATTTTTAATAAACTCATAGTAATTGATGATTCTAGATTTTGTATGCCAATATACGCAAATATCCATATTGTTGGAACAATGAAAATAAAATTAATATTAACCTCAAATCCTTCATGGGTTTTTTTCATTGTTATATGTTTTCTCCGAAAAAAAATTTTCTCCAAAAATATTATTTATACATTAACTACATAAATTAATTCCCTAATTCGTTTTCAAATTTTCCTCTCAGTTTGTATCTGTTCATAGCCGAGTCCCAAGCCATACTAAACCATCCTTCAAATAATGTTTTTGCTATTGCGTAACCAATTGGACCAAATATTAAGAAAAATGGAGCTGCTGGAATAATGGATAGTAGTTCAGTTACAACACAACCACCTGCATCGATTATTAAATCACCAATAATACGTTCATTCGACGCTCCTCCATATCTATTTCTAAAATAATTAGGCAAAACAGAAATTACTGTTGAAATTGCGAAAAGGGCTCCACCTGATAAATTATCAATAGCCCTTGCCCCCGCTCTTAAGTATTTATCCATGGGAATTGATTTTACAAGAGGGCCAACAATATTGTATGAGTCCGATAACCAATCATAACCAAAACCACTTAGCATTGGTCCAATAATTTTAAATTCCCATTTTGTCTCGATATTTTTTATATAATTCAAAGTTAACTTATCTAACACCATATCTGTTGATGCATCAACACCGGTATCAACTAAAATCTCTTCAGGACTATCTCGATCGTCCAATAATAAAATAGCTTTAGCTTCATGTAGAATAAAGTTGATATGATTTTTGTCATCTTCGCTTAAATCAGGAATTAGTGGAACATTTATTACAGGATCAATATTTATTTCATAATGTTCCATTCCCCCGAGAACGGGCCCTTTTGGCATCATACCAGGAACATCTTCCGGAGCTGTATAAACAGATGGCTTTTCTCGAGAATTCCATTCATTGACCTGACGCTGAATGGAGTCATCAATTGTAGCTTGCAACTCTTCATCAGGCGTAAACACACTTTTTCCTGTATTGGTTGATGATTCGGATATATTTTTTAGGTAATCAGGTACAAGAATCGTATTACCTTGCTGAATGACACTTTTATCTGATTTCCCAAAATTGGTTACAAACGATGTAACTGATGTCCACCCGTTACTTATCAATGTAGCAATATTCGTGAACAAATTCTTTGCACGGGGCACACTTACAATTTCTGTTTGTTCTTCAACATTGTCCATCTTGTCATGATAGGCTTGATATTCGTCATAATCTGCATTACTTCCCGCTTCCCCTTGATTGAATAAGCTAACCAGATTGGAATAATCAACCGCAGCCGGCACATCATCCAATGTCGGGCCGACGGGAGTGGAGACAAACTCACTCCAACTAACAGAGGCCGGAGCAGTTTGCCCTCCATTTTCTATGGGTTGATCATTAAAATATCTAGTCAGATCATTTCCAATTTCCGAAAGCAGGTCTTCGTCTATTTCTTCTGTTGGATTCCCAAGAATAGTATTGACGATATTTTGATAAAGGCCTTTCAATCCTGCGCTACAGGCAACAATATCTGATGTAATTGGTATACCAAGTTTATCCTCAAGCGTGCGTTTGGCGATATAGTTTGCGGTCTTTGTTGCTTCCGAAGCGCCCACTTTGGCATTTGCTTCGGCCAGGGATTGTTCCTCCTGACGTTTGCGCTCCGCTTCCTTTTCTTCCTTTCTGGAAAGGGCATAAGCAGTCGCAGCCAGGGCGGCTGCCGCAGCGGAGGCTCCCCACAACAGGTTGGAATCCACAATGGGAGGTGTTGTACTACTATCCGTACTACTCGTGATGGGTACGACAGGAACGCTTGAAAAACTCAAGCTTGCCGGGGTTTTACTTGCTTCAGGACTTGGTGTTAATGGTTCAACCTTCGGCAGAATTACTGCCGGAGTACCTTCAAGCGTTGGCTGCGGTGTTTCTTCCATCACGCCTGCACTGACAATGCCCTGGCTGGTGATCACTGGGGTCTCTCCGGCACCAGGAATGTAAATTCGACCCGTGATATAGCGCTCGTTGCCCAATCGGTCCCAGGCTTGCAGCAGCACCTGATAGCTGCCAGTCGGCGCCCAGGTGCCGTCCTCAAACTGCCTATTCCAGTTGATATCATATTCCAGATGATCGGTTTCAAATTGCCAGCCGGTAGCCGGCCAGCGGTTTTGTTCATCGCGTACGGAGAGTTCAATACGCTCAATCCCGGAGCGGGTGTCGCGCACGGAAGCATGTCCGGTTTCCCAGATGTACCAGGAACTAGTTAGACTCATAGCCGGGGCGGAATTGTCCAGAGTAATGGGCTGTAAACTGATCTCCGTGCGGTTACCGGCATTATCCGTGGATGCAACCCGTGGGGTATAAGTGTCATCTGGTTTAACCGAGGAGTCCCAATTCAGGTTCCAACTACCGTCCGGGTTGAGGGTGGCAGGCGCCCAATTAACCCCATCCGGCGCAACCTCAATCCGGTTGACTCCTGAAGTGACGTCGCTGGTTGTACCAGTAAAGGCCACATTGCCGTTCATATAAACCCCGGATTCCGGCGGCGGCTGGTTGGCGGATAAGGCAGGGGCTGTCGTATCCACCCAGGCGGTCTGGATAACCTGAGCCGTCAGACCTGCGCCGTCTCGTACATCCAGTTGAATGGTATACACCCCTTCCGGCAGGGTTACCGGAGTACTTACATCGGTCAGTGTTCCATTGATCAAAGCGCTTGTGCTGGAAATACCCGATCCGGGTACGGCGTCGCTGTAAGCCACACTCAAGACGGCATCCGAGACAAACCAGTTGTTATCACCCATCGTGCCGCTGATGCCAGCACTGATTTGCGGCGCCTGGGTATCCTGCAAGACGGTCAGGGTACCCATTCTGGAGGAATCGCCATACGTGGAAATCGCCCAAAAGGTAAGGGCGTTGCTGCCTTCCAACATGGGAACAGTGCAGGTAACAGCGGGGCAGGCAAATTGCTCCCCGTTTCGGGTGCCTTCGATGAGGATAATCTGATCCTCCGGCATGGGTTCCGTAGCGGTTATGCTCACGGAGGCTGGCTGGGTACACCAACTGGCGTCGCCCCAGACAGCGCAGTTGGTAGCACTGCTGACCGTGGCTTCAGGATCGGTGACGGTGACAGTATGGGAGACAATCGCGTTCCAAGGGTATACCAGTAGGTAGCAGAGCCACAAGCTGATCCATGGTTACACTCCCAAGTACAGATTGTACAGTGTACTTGCTGATTGGCAGCATTTGTACAAGTTGAGTTTTCATCGGCCCAAACACCATAACCACAAGTATCATAAGTCGTGATCTGATGCACCCGGTCCGGGCCCAGGTATTCGGCTGAAACCACGCCACTGCCAAACCCCAGGCCAATCAGGAAAAAGATAATTAATCGGGCAAACCATTTTTCCGGTTTCGTTACAAAGGAATGATTTTTTATTTCTCGACTCCTTTTTTCAAGCATGCACGCATCCCCTCTGGTTTAAGCAACGCAAAAACCTGTCCGTAAGTTCGGAGTAAATTTGGTGTTTCCCCTACCTGTAACTACCAATATATTTTCGGTTCTGGTGCCGATGGTTTTTACATGCTTTTTTTCATTGGGCGGTTCAGCTCGATTAGCCCCCGGCTGTGTTGTGTACTATTTAAAAGTTTATGCGTTTTTTACGCGGCTGTCAAGCTTTGTAGGGTTAAGAAAATCAAATGGAAATGAGGTTGTTTTCCAAAATAAAAGCAGCCTGAAATTTCAAGCTGCTTTTGATCCCTATGAGTAAAGCCATCGGTTATCAGGGGGTAAAGAGGGCATTTTTGAGGATGGCATAGATTTTTTCATAATTTGGCAGAAGGACGGCTCCACCGCCGGGTGTGGTGTAGGGGGTGACTTCTCCGGAACTTACCGCGTAACTGCGGGTATTACTGCCTTGCGCAATAGAAGGTGCCAGGGGAGCCAATTTGACCACGGTGGCCAGATCCAAATTAGTTTCCACGTTGGCAGAGTAAATATTGTACAACGATGGTATTTTGGTGATGACATCAAACCGCAGCAGGCGGTTAAAGATGGCCAGGATAATTTCCTGTGCACGACGGGTGCGATCAAAGTCGCTGGATGTATACCGTGCACGAGCATACCATAAGGCCTTGGCGCCATTCATGTGTACATTACCGACGCCTACACTGCAATAACCATTGGAGGAGCCAGGCAGATCACATTTATCAGAAAAGGCCTGGCCGGAGTTTACATCAATGCCGCCAAGATTGTCGATAATGTTTACGAAGCCGGTGAAATTGGTCATGACGTAATAATCCGCCTGGAATCCAAAGTTTTCCTGAAGGGTGGCGTTAAACAGATCAAATCCGCCGTATGTGAAGGCTGTATTAATTCTTTCCTGATCATGTCCTGGCATACGCACATACAAATCCCGCGGGAAGGAGACCACAGTAGCTGTCTTACTCTCCGGATTAATGGAGACGATCATGATGACATCGGTACGAAAACCACCGGAAGGTCGATAATCCGAACCCAATAAGGCTATTCTGATCTGGCCTTCAGGTTCTTTGAGTCCATAATTCCAGGGAAGTGGGGTTGGCGTGAAATAAGTCGGCGTCAAGGTTGGGGTGTTGGAAATCAACGGCGTAGGTGTTGAATTTGAGGTGGGTGTTGATGCAACTGGCAAAAAAGGGGTCAGGGTTGCGGTGGAGTCAAGCGGAGCGGTAACCAGCTGCATTGCTCTAGAATTTCCGGTAAAATAGGTCGCTATGCCGGAACAGCTGGACAAAAGCAGCGAAAGGATTATGACCGTGAAGAAGAGCGTGAGAGCGATAGGATGTTTTTTTTGCATAGGATTTTGTCCTGATTATTCTGCTTAATCCATTGGTAAACGAATAAAAAGATTCGTTTGTTCCAAGGTGTTCTGTGTTGATTCAATCATACCTTGCATGGTTTCGACAAGGTTTTTGGTCAAAATCAGCCCAAAGTGAGTATCCAAATCCTGAGCGGTGATCATGGTAGCGGACAACATATCGAGAATTATACTCTGCAGTTCTGCGGAACAGCCCATGGAAATATGAATAATTAGATTTTTATTTTGCTTTTCAATTTTTATGCTGAGCCATTCATCCTGATGAAGTGACTGCACCAGATCCTGAAGGAGTGTTTTCATCAAATGAGAAATTTTATGGTCATGAATTGGGAGGTCATTCATGCCTTCCGGAATATCCACGCGCAAAGTTAAATCCTGAAGGATCACATAGGGGTTGAGGCTCTCAAAGATATCATCCAGCAGTTGGGGAAAAGTGATTTGTTTTTCATCGAGGGTAATCTCCATCAAACCATTTTTTAATTGTCTGGCAAGCTGCTGAAGTTCGGAGATTTGTTTATTAGCTTCTTTATTCTCATGGGAGATTTTCAACTCAGAAATTTGCTCTGCCAGATCTTCCAATTGTTCATTAAGCGCGGAAATTTTCTGTTGATTTTCCTGCATTTTGGCTAATGCAATTTGTTCAAACCAGGCAGATTTTTTGCTTTCAAAGAGGGAAGCAATCGTGGTTTTATCTTGAATCAGTCCTTTTCCTTTTGCAGCAGAGGTGTTTGTTGAAAGCTGTTCCAATTCGCTTTGCATGCTCTGGTTCTCTCGATAAAGGCGGGAAATCACTTCCTGCGATTCCAATTGAATGGCAAGCATGGATTCCAATTCAGTTGAGCCGTCAAATTTCGCCACACCATTCACCGGCTGCAGAGAATCAATTTCAAACAGAGCAGTTTTGAGTTCATCCAGCTGCATCTTCAATTCTTCATTATTATTATTTAATTGCTCAATAACCGATTGATTCTGTTGATGACGGCTCACGATACCGTCATACTGAGATTTTTCAACCATATTATGCATCCGTGCCAGATGAGCTTCAATTTCATGATGAAGGCGTTCATTTTCTAATTTTTCAGCTTCTAATTGGTCCTCTTTGGTTTTGTTTTGCTCCTGCCATTCCTGGTTTGCAATCTCCAACTGCGTCACTTGCTCAGCAAAATGTTCATTATCGAGGGTTAATTGGGTGCGATGGGAGATGTTTTCAAAGAGTTTGTTGATACTTCGATTAATTGGTTCAATTTGATGTTGTTCTTCTTCAGACCAGGTACGTTTTGAATAGGGGGAAAGCAATAATACGGCGCTTTTTACGGTGGAATAACTTCCCATTGGCAGGATCAGAATATTAGCGTCAGTCTCAAGATTCAATAGATTGGTGAGTGCTGAAATATCACCGGCTTTGTCGCCATCAAGGGTTAGCTGTAATGTTTCACTATTTTCCAAGGCCCTGGTTATGAGCGGAAGTTTATTTTTCTTGATGCTTCCCCCGGTCTTTTCAACTTCACGGATCAGATCAAACCCGCCCTGAAGAAGCAGGTCTTTTTGACTGATTTCACTGGAGATGATGTAGCACAAATCCGCTTTTAATGTTGTGGCCAGGGCCCGGCAAACAGAAATCAGGATTTTGTCCGGTTTCTCTTCTTCGAGGATACTGGTCCAGGTATGCAGAACTGGATAATCAACTTTGCTGCTGCTTTTGCTTTCTACAATGGGCAGGTCGGGTTCTTCAACAATTGGCAGGGCTGGCACATCCAATGATACAGATTTCACCTCAACCTTTGCGGGAAGAATGGTCTGAAACATTAATGGGATAAGGGGATAGGTGAAAACTTGAGCAAGACGCACCAGGAAGGAATAGTTGCCAGAACCATCATTGAGGGTCACATGCAGCATAAAAGCTGCCAAATGCGCACCGACAAAAATTAACATCAAGCCCCAATTTTTTGGTTTTAGGAATATGAGCAGTAAAATGCCTGTTAGAGCAGCCAAACTGGAAAAAACTTGCCAGCCAATATCATACCAACCGGCGTTAAAGTTTGTCCCGATTGTCGTTTGGTTTTGACTGAAAAGGGTATAGAGGAAGTAAATGAAACTTACCAACAACAGAAGCCCAAAGAAGGGATCAATAAATCGTTTTGTTTTGTCGGAAAACCACAACCAAATCAAAATGAGCAGACTGGCGATGGCGGTAGTTCGTTCTAAAATTGCTGGAAATAATTGGGCTTGAACCAAAACGGGCAAATATAAGATCGCAATAAACACACTGATTGATTGAATCAGAATTAGCCCGCCGAAGCCAACAAAGAATTTTTTGCCAACGGAGGGAGTAAGTACTTTTCGATTCAACCATACCAATTGAGCTGCGAGTAGGATGGGTAGGAACAAGAATAAGTGGATTAAGAATGTGCCACTCTCACCTGTGAGTATATTGGTCAGCTTTATGATGGGTTCATTCATGTGCAATCCTACTCATTTGTTTGTGGTACGGGAGAAAATCCGTCCATACTAGATTTTACTCTCTCTTATAAAAGATGTACAAGGAATGTGCCAATGCATCCCGGAATTGCCTGATCCATTTTAAATGAGGGATATTGGCTTTCACCCTAAAAATTGTCGTCCAAGGATTGACAAATTGTCGTTTAACGGTAAAATTCTAACCAGTCAAGAGCCGAAGTGGCGGAATTGGCAGACGCGCTACGTTCAGGGCGTAGTGGGCATACGCCCGTGAGGGTTCAAATCCCTCCTCCGGCACCAGAGAATCCCTTCCTTTATGAAGGGATTTTTTTTACCTTGTAATGGTTTTCCCCATGAGGTAAGATTAAAACATGGAAGTTAGGGAAAATAAAAGAAAATTACCGAAAAAGAAGGCTCTAACCATCATTATTATTATTGTGGTTGCTTTCTTAATGTTGGATTTGAATAATCGCCTGGCTGAGTTATTCAATCTGCGTGAACAACACGGTATGATTGAGCTGCAGGTTACAGATATGTTTGCAACCAAACAATACCTGATTACAAAACAAGCTTATGCAACCTCAGTTAATGCAGTACAGGAATGGGCTCGTGAAGATGGCCATATGATTCAACAAGGGGATCATCCCATTGTTCCTGTGGCTCCGGCGGAAGGGGAAGCTACCTTGGAACCTTTTGTTTTTTCCTCTCCCACCCCGGTACGAAATATCGATATCTGGTACGAATTATTTTTCGGCCGCTAGACCAGAAACATCGTTTCGACCTGCTGCAGCGCAGCGGGAGAAAACTCCCTGATAATTAACTTCGCTTCTGTTAAATCACTGGCGGGCCTGGAATTGGTGATTGCCACGCATGGCATCTTTGCACGCATCGCCGCCATTATCCCTGCGGGGGCATCTTCAATAACCAGACAATTTTGTGGGGATATTTTCAGCGCATCCGATACATTGAGAAAAAGGGTCGGATCCGGTTTTCCGGGGATGTAGGCACCTGAGCCGATGTAATCAAAATACTCACGAATGCCGGTTTCATCCAGAAGAACATCAATATTTTCCATCGGAGCAGAAGAAGCGATGCTCTGTATAATTCCCTTGGATTGAAAATATTTTAGCCATTCCAGCACACCCGGATATACCGTAGTATTTCCAGGTACCAGGTCGCGAAAATCCACTTCTTTTTGGTCGGAAATTTCCGCAACCAGTTCGGGGGAAGCATCCGGAAAAAAAAGAGGAGTGATGGAGCGATTATTTTTCCCAAAATGTTCCAGCGTTTCCGTTTTCTGAATCTTTTTTCCGTATCGAGCAAGGGCTTTTACCCAGGATTCCATGTGCATATCGGTGGTGTCAATTAATGTTCCATCCATATCCCAGAGGATAGCGTATTGTTGATTTATCATTGTGTCTTATGCTTCCATTTATAAATGTATTGTATGGCTAAAAGGGTGATGTCATCCGATGGGGGAGAATCACCATGAAACGCTGCGATTTCTTTTTTAATGGTTTCCATAAAGTCAATTAATGTTCCGGTATTATACTGCCTAATCAAGCTGTGGTAACGTTCTTCGCCAAAATCTTCCCCATTGGGCGAGAAATTCTCCGTGATGCCGTCGGTATAGAGGAACAAGGTATCTCCAGGTTCAGTTATAAAATGATGATCCTGATAGACGATTTTTTCCATAACCCCCAGTGCCAAATTCCCCTTGGGCAGTTTAATGATTTGTTCACAATTCGGTTGGTATAGAAGAGGATAATTATGGCCGGCGTTAGCATACTCAAAAGCACCCGTCTCAATATTCAAGATGATATAAACCGCAGTTACGAACATGCCATTTTGAGTATCCCGCAACAATTGCTGATTGACCCTGGCAAGGACCTTCCCTGGGGAAAGCACATTATGCGCACTTGCCCGGATCAGGGTGCGGGTGACTGTCATGTACAATGCAGCGCCCATCCCTTTATCCGAAACATCCGCAATCACCAAACCGATGTGCTTGGCATCCACATGGAAGACATCATAAAAATCTCCCCCGATCTCCAGGGCTGGATTCCAAATGGCTTGAATGGACCAGTGTTCCAGTTCAGGCAGGTGATCTGGTAAAAAGGTTTGTTGAATTTTCTTGGCTAATTTGAATTCCTGTTGAATACGCTCGCTGCGAATCATTTCCATGCGCAATTTTTCATTTTGCATGGCAATGGCGATTTGTTGGCTGACGCCCGTAATTATTTCCAGCCGTTTTTCGCGGTAACGGGGAGTTAATCCATCATCGATGGCGGTCAGCATACCATATAATTCCCCTTTCACCACTAATGGTACTACCAGCAGCAGGGGAGTATTAAAACTTTCCGGATGATGGTTAAGTTCACTCAACGGAAAGCCATGATTCTCCAATAACGCTGGGATTTTATCGCTATTCTGGGGTAGGATCAACCAAAGGGGTTCTTCCATCACCATGGTTTGGGAGAATGCCCGAAAACTTCCATGGGGGTAAGCATGCTGCAGGAAATCGAAATCACGGGACTTTTCAGCAGAGATGTCGTTTAAAAGCGGCAGAAAACATCGTTTCTCTGGTTCCCAGGTAAAGATCTGACTCGTGTTGATGCCAGCCAGCAGATTGAGGAGATACGTAATATTCGTTAACATTTCCTGGATGTCATTATTGGAGGAGACCGTTTGGGCAACCTGTAATAATACTTCGGTAACATACGATTCCTGCTGGCGGTTCTCCAAATGGATTAGATTATCCAGTGCTGTCGCCGTATGGCGCGCGATTCCCTCTATAATGCGGATGATTTTTTCAAATTCATCCTGATGCGTTGTGTCATTTATGCCATGATTTACTGTGATTAATAACGCCCCATGAGTTTCCTGCCGGGTGGAGAGAGGTACCAGAAAGGCATCCTCACCCGGGCTGCATAACTGATTTGTCAACCATTGAAATGCTTGATTAGCCTGATCCACGAGGATCGCATTGGATTGACCCAGCACCTGGTGGAAGACCTTGGCTTCGGATAACAAAACCAGTCTCTTCTCTATTGTTGCATTGATGCCGTATTCTGCTTTAAAACTCATTCCTCGGAAATGAGGATCATATATAAAAGCAGCGGTTTTGTTGACCCCAGCCAGCATCGGGGTGATACGGACCAGCATTTCAAGAAGATCATCCACATTTTCCGCATTCTGGCAGGCTTCGGCAACTTGCAGCAGGGTAGTGGCTACCCAGGCGTTGGTCTGACTCTCGGCAAAGTATTCCGCGTTCTTGATCGCAATAGAGGCATAATTGGCAAATGTACCCGTAATCGCACGAGCTTCATTGCCATAGCGTCCAGGTTCGGGATGGGCGATGGTGATTAACCCCAGGGGTTGATCGTTTGCATAGAGAGGGGCAGCAATGGAGGAATAATCCTGAGGCAATTCCAAAGCCTGTCCTAAGGGGCCAAACGGATCTTCCGGCAGACGAATGGTAGTTTCCTGCGTCTCCATCGATCTACTTAGCCATTCCCGAACGGAGCGGGATTCCTGATGGATTTGGATTAATCGTGTTGGATCCACACAATGCGCAGCCGCGAGGCGTAAATCCGGAACATCTGCAGAATCCAGCAGCCAGATGGCAGAGGCTTCGGCTGGCAGAACCTGCTCGATTTTATTTAATATTTCATCCAACAGGGTGTGCAGTTCCACCGATCTGGGTAATAAGGTGGCCACATCTTGAAAGCTGTCCGCCACCATACGGCGCCACTGTTCGGAGCGGAAAAGCCTTGCATTGCGCATAGCCAGCGAGACACTTGCGGCCAGCGATTCAAGCAAGGCCAGATTATGTTTGGCATCAAAGGCATCCTGTAAAGTACTTTGAATGTCCAGGACTCCAAGGATTTCACCGGCAAAGGAGAGCGGAATGGCTAATTCTGACTGTGTACCCAGATAATCAAAACCACGGGATTGATAGAGCGGTTCATTGACAATGTTATTGACCAGCTTTGTCTTTCCCTCTCTCGCAACCCAAGGAATGATGCCATGCGGATCATCCAGATCGTAGGCCAAATTCTCCAATAGATCCGGTTTCTCACAAGGCAGGTTTCCTTTTCGATAAATAATTTTTTGTGTGCTTGAAGATACAGTGTAGATTTGTACAAACGGATATTGAAATCGGTGATGGATCAACTGGATGATTTCATCCAATAATTTATCAAAATCCAGAATGGAATTTAAAGCATGACTGACTTCATATACAACCCTCATCTGTTCAGCGTTTCGATTCAGGTCTGTGTAATGCAAGATCCCACTAATGGCGATGGCAATTTGATCTGCCAGCGCTTCCAATGCCATGCAGTCAATCTCATGAAAATCATTGATTTTTTTACTTTGTATATCCAGGATCCCCAGCAAATGATCTTCAATAATTAAAGGCAATACAAATTCTGACCGTGTCTCTGCCAGGTCATCAAAATATTGATATTTGGTTTCAGCAGAAACGTCCCGGGCGAGCAGTGAAGTGTTGGTTTTACCAACATACCCAATCATGCCTTTATGAATTGATTTGGCGATGACGGGAACCGAAGAGAGACGGTTATTTACGGGAAAGGATGAACGAAAACGCAACAAATCAGGGTTCTCTTCCTGGGTGAAGATCGCAACATGGTAGTAATTAAAAGTTTGCTGTATTAATTGCGTCACTCGGGCGGATAGTTCGTCCAAATTCATTACGGTGGAGATTTGTTTGGCAACAGAACGAACCAAGGCCAATTGTTGAAAACGCCAATTTTTCAGAGTGACCTGACGATTAATCTGGATGCCCAATGCACTATGGGCGGCGATCCAGGCAAGATTATCCATTTGTTGATCATCGATGGGATTTGCGCTGTCTTTTTGAATGAGAACCAGACCAAGCAAGCATTCCTGTGCAATTAAAGGTATGATCAGTTCGTCTTGATGTTCAATTTTTGTGCCCGGCTGAGGATGCTCTTTTTTTAAGCTTAAAAATACCTCTGAGATTAAATCAGGTGCTTTTTCATTAATAATCTGCAATGGATCGTCTTCACCAGGCAACGGAAAATAATCCGGTGAAAGCCAGATTGTACAGGTGCCATGCTGCATTCCTTCAATGGTTTTGCGTATCAGGCGTATTTCATCGATGATTGAAGATTGTTTTAGGAGCTCTTCCCCAAACTGAAGAAAGAAATTCCAATTGAGCGCATCGATATTCTTACTCACTAGTCATTTATCCAGGTATTTGCGTAATATTAATAGATTGCCATCCCCTGTATTGGGAGAATAATCAACCTCATTCATGATTTTCTGCATGATGAAATAACCCAGGCCATGGTTTTTTCTGTTTTTTAAGGAAGCGTGAATATTGGGTTTGGGGATGTCTCTGGGGGAAAAAGCTTGTCCATCATCTCGCAAGGTGATCGTCAGAATTGGCGTTTCAAAGGAACAACTGCAATCAATATCTCCAATCCCTTCTGCACCGTAAGCGTGTTCGATAATATTCGAACACGCTTCATCAATGGCCATCATGATTTCATACGTTTCGTTTTCCGAAAAACCGGATTCTTCAACAAAAGGTTTAATAAAATCACAAATATTTTTTAATTGACAATATCTGCCTGGAAAGGATTGGCTGATTTGTTTCATATGGAAATTAGAAATGTCCAACAGCGCTGGCGGTATCATCAAAGATTTTGATGATGGATGTGAAACCAGCCAGATCTAATGCGTTATAGATGTTTTTGGGCACTCTAGCCAGGACGATTTCGCCCCGATTATATCGTTTGCAGAGCTTCTGTACATTTACCAGGACGCGTAATCCTGCACTGGACATAAATTCAACCTGGTCCAAATCTAAAACAAATTTATATCGATCGGCTGCAGTTAATGCCGCCAATTCTTTTTCTACTTTTGGAGAAGTCTCACTGTCTATTCTGCCTGAGAGGGTGACCAGATCGCAACGTTTAAGATTCTTGATTTCTACATTCATCGTTAATAGTATCCTCCATATTGAGTTTCTAAAAGCCATCCATTCTTATTATGGTGGTTAATGGTTTATTAATCAACATGTTTTAATAACAGATTATCAATTAAGCGTGTTTTGCCAAAATAAACAGCCATGGAAAGCAATGCTTGGTTTTGAATAGTATCAATTTCTTGCAAGCTAAGTGGATCTGCACAGGAGAGATATTGAATCTTTGCCAATGGTTCACTCTGGATGATTTCCTGCATGCAAGCAATTAAAGCAGCGGAACGGGTTTCGCCTTTCTGAAATAAATCCCGGGCAGCAAAGAGGGCTCTGGATAAAACAGTACTTGCCTGTCGCTCAGCCGGGGTGAGATAGGTGTTACGACTGGATAAAGCCAGGTTATCCGCTTCGCGGACGATGGGGCAGATGACCATCTCAATGGGGAAATTCAAATCCAAGACCATACGCTGTAAAACCGCCGCTTGCTGTGCGTCCTTTTGGCCGAAAAAGGCCCGCTCTGGTTGTACAACGTTAAATAATTTTGCGACAATGGTGGTCACCCCGCGAAAATGCTCTGGTCGATATTGCCCTTCCAGCGGTTTGGTTAGTTGGTCCACACTTACCCAGGTTTGAAAACCTTCCGGGTACATAATTTCATTATCCGGCATCCAGACTAAATCCACGCCTGCATCTTTTAACAGGAGCAAATCGTGGTCCAAATCTCTGGGATATGCCGCCAGATCTTCGGTAGGGGCGAATTGAGTTGGATTAACGTAAATGGAAACAATCACATGGTCACAGCTTGCGCGTGCCGCCTGTACGAGAGAGAGGTGTCCGGCATGTAAAAATCCCATGGTAGGTACAAACCCCACACTGCCTTTCATCTCGCTGCGTATTTGTCGAATTTCTTGTATGCTTTTTGCAGTTTTCATTGTTATGCCTTGTTTGTTAGCATGGTTTTTTAAGTTTTCTGGCCAATTCAGTTTTGACTAAATGGTAAATTGTGCGGTTGACTGGCATTATTAGATCGTAAGCTGCGGCTTCTTTGAGGATAGCCCCCGTGATGCTTTCGATTTCAGTTGGCGCATCGCGCTGCCAATCCTGAAACATGGAAGAATGATTGGTTTCGGATTGAGCAATGATTTCTCGAATCCGTAGATGCGGGTCAGCGTAGGGAAGGGAAATATTTTTCCGCTTCATTAACAGTTGAATTTCATCAATGATAGCATCTGCCAGGGCGAGGCTGTATGGGTCATCATCCAAACCGCCGTTAGGCACTTGAAGTAATGCGGTTAATGGATTGATGACAGCATTAATGATTAGTTTTCCCCAAATCACACTGTTCAGGTCCGTTACACTTTCAGTGGTAAACCCTGCAGCTTGAAACAAAGGGATTATCCAGGTGTTGCTGGCATGTTGTCCAATGGTAATTGTGCCTTCCATATGAACCTGCACATTGCCTGGACCTGCCAATGTGGCGCCCAGTGTTGTAGTCCCGAGTATTAACATCCCCAGTACCAAACAATTCGCTGAGAATTTCATAATTTCCAAGCCCATTTTGCAAGGTTAAACATACCCCTTCGGGGAGTAGTTTCTCTCTTACCTGACTGACTATTTGTAGGGTTTGCCATGATTTTACAAAAACCAGGATTAAAGCGGCCGGCTCAATTTTCTCAATTTGATCAGTAGCAAAAAGAGGCGGAATCCGCATTGTGGTTCCGGATTGGGTGAAATGAATGCCACGCTCGCGGATGGATTGATTTCCCTGCTTCCAATCACTGTAAAGTTGAATTGAGCAGTTTTTGTTTTGAGCAAACCTGGCTGCAAAGGTATTTGCCATGGCGCCACTACCAATAATGAGGATGGAGGTCATCAATTCTCCTTAGGCGGCATGCTGCTTATAAAATGCTTCCATTCCGTCTCATCCATTTCTCGGCTGTGTTCGCTGGATGGGAAGGCTCTTGTCTGCACATCCTTTTGATACTGAGTGAGGGCATCCGTGATGGTCTGATCTAAATTGGCGTAAGTTTTAACAAATTTTGGTTGGAAAGAAGCATTCATGCCCAGGATATCCTGCCAGACCAATACCTGTCCATCACAGCCATTTCCTGCACCGATGCCAATGGTTGGAATTTGCAGATGCTCACTGACATAAGTTGCCAGGTTTGCCGGAATGGATTCCAAAACCAGGCTGAAGCAGCCGGTTTCCTGTAAACAGTGGGCATCATCCATGAGTTTGAGGGCTTGATCAGAAAGACGTGCCTGCATAAGAAATCCCCCCATCTGATTGATGGATTGCGGGGTCAGGCCTAAATGTCCCATCACAGGCATGCCTGCCTGAATGATTGCTTTAATCACAGGCGCAAACTCCATACCGCCTTCCAGTTTAACAGCACTAGCCCCGCCTTCCGAGATCAATCTACCGGCATTGCGCACTGCTTCTTCAATGGAAATTTGATAAGAGAGAAAGGGCATATCGGCGATGACAAAGGCGTGTTTTACGGCTCTGGAGACACATTGGCAGTGATAAACCATGATATCCATGCTCACCTGCAGGGTGTTCTCATGCCCCATCATCACCATACCAAGGGAATCCCCGACGAGTATGGCATCCAGTCCAGCCTTATCTGCGATCACGGCGCTGGTGAAATCATATGCCGTAACCATAGTGATGGGGTTTTGATTCTGTTTTTTGTTTCTAAATATGGTAATTGTGTTTTTGTGGGGTGTTTCAAGGTTTGTGGACATAAGTTTTTCCCTCTGAAAAAAACCTTGCGTGGATCAAAGTGAGCCACGCAAGTTGTTTTATGTATTCAGGAGATTATTCGTTATCGCCGTTGGTGCCCCGGCCGATGTCGTAGTATTTAAATCCCTGAGAACGCACGATTTCAGGATTCCATAAATTGCGTCCATCCAGAATGATGTGTTGACGCATCAAGGTGTGAATTTTTTTGAAATCAATTTGTTTGAATTCGTTCCACTCGGTTGCCAGAATCAAAGCATCAGCGCCTTCTGCCACCTGATAGGGATTCTCGCAGAATTTAACTCGTTTGACCTCTTTTTTGGCATTCTCCATGGCCTGGGGATCATAGGCCTGGATGACGGCTCCCTCGTTTTGTAATAAATGAATGACTTCCAAGGACGGCGCATCGCGGATGTCATCAGTGTTGGGTTTGAAGGAAATGCCCAAAATGCCGATGACTTTATCATCCAGACTGCCCAGCGCTCTGCGGAATTTTAAGACCACGCGTCGACGTTGATTACGATTAATTTCGATCACTGCCTGCAATAATTGAGGATGGGTACCGTGCAGTACGGCCATATGCGCCAATGCTTTGACATCTTTAGGGAAGCAGCTGCCTCCCCAACCCAACCCTGCATCAATGAAATGCGTTCCGATGCGGTGGTCATAACCCATACCGCGGGAAACCTCGCTGACATTAGCGCCCATTTCCTCACACATGTTCGCAATTTCATTAATAAAGGAAATCTTTGTGGCCAGGAAAGCATTGGAGGCGTACTTGATCATCTCAGCAGTTCGGATATCGGTGACCATGATCGGGCAGCGCAGGGGCTCATAGAGTTGGGCTACGGCGTTGGCAGGTTCGGGTTTGCTGGAACCCAACACTACACGGTCCGGGAACATGAAATCGTTAATTGCAGAACCTTCACGCAAAAATTCCGGATTGGAGACCACCATGAAATCCAGCGGTTTGCCGGCACGGCGTTTGGTGATAATTTCGGTTACCCAATCTCCGGTTCCGACAGGCACCGTGGATTTATTGACCACAACAATGGGATCATTGACCAGATCGGCAATGGATTCTGCTGCCGATCGAACATATTGTAAATCAGCTTCACCGTCCCCACCGGAGGGTGTACCCACCGCGATAAAGGCAAATTCCGCCCCTTTTACCGCATCCGCATAATTTGTTGTAAATACAAGCCGGCCAGATTCCACATTGCGGGTTACCAATTCTTCCAACCCGGGTTCATAGATGGGCATGATGCCTTTCTTTAAATTGCCGATGCGGGTTTCATCCACATCCAAACAGGTTACATCATTGCCAAGATCAGCAAAACAGGTTCCTGTCACTAATCCAACATAGCCTGTTCCAATCACGCAGATTTTACTCATCCAAAGTCTCCTCTAAGAGTAGAGATAGGTGCTCATTTTATGATTATTCTATCCTGTTTTTGATAATTTTGCAGTACCATGTCATCCGGATTTATTGTGACTTTTGGTCTTCATCTTGTACTTACAAAATCTTCCTGTATATACAAGATATCTTAAGTATAATTGGAGGTGTAGGATGGAAAAATAATAAATTTCTAAGGCTTTTAAAAAAGGAGATTTCCATGACGGCAAAAATTATTGATGGGAAAGCGATTGCCGCTCAGATTCGAGAAGAGCTGCGAGTAAAGATCGCGGACAGAATAAAAAATAATAAATCTCAACCAGGCCTGGCAACGGTGCTGGTTGGAAATGACGCTGCTTCAGAATCCTATGTGCGCATGAAACATCGAGCGTGTGAAGAAGCCGGCATGAACTCCTTTGGGTATCAACTTTCTGAACAGGTATCCCAGGAAGAAGTGGAGCAATTGGTTCGAACCTTAAATGCCGATCCCAAAGTGCACGGCATCCTGGTCCAGCTGCCCATGCCAAAGAAATTCAACGAAGAGAAAATCCTGGATCTGATCGCGGTAGAAAAGGATGTGGACGGGATTCATCCAGTAAATATTGGTCAATTGGCCCAAAAAGGACGTGAACCTCGATTTGTCGCCTGTACGCCGGCAGGAATTATGGTTTTAATTCACAATGTATTGGGCGACATTACAGGTTTGAATGCTGTGGTCTTGGGTCGTTCGAACATCGTCGGCATGCCGGTGGCTTTACTCTTGATTGGGGAGAATGCAACCGTCACGGTCTGTCATTCCAAGACGAAGGACCTGGCTGAAACCTGTGCCCAGGCGGATATTTTAGTGGCAGCAGTGGGCAGGCGCGAGATTGTAAAAAAAGAGTGGGTAAAACCGGGGGCAGTGGTGATTGATGTCGGCACCAACCGTGTGGATGATCCTTCCGCCAAACGAGGGTATCGTTTGATAGGGGATGTTGCCTTTGAAGAGGTTAAAGATATCGCAGGGGCAATTTCTCCTTCGCCAGGCGGCGTGGGGCCGATGACCATTGCCATGTTAATGAATAATACCTTGTTGGCTGCCCAGTTAATGGATTGAACCTTAAAATATGTCAGACAATATTGTCTGACAATTGACATTTTGTATTCTTGGGGTTAAACTTGCTTTAACCTTCATCATCATCCGTTTCAATATAAGTTGAAAACAAAAATGGGTACACTTCTAGTAAAGAATGCAAGAATTCTTATCACATTCGATTCAGCGGATCGGGAAATCCCGAATGCCGGATTATTTATCCGAGATGGCTTTATCGAAGAAGTTGGACCCAGCCAAGAATTACCACAAACAGCTGACCGCGTAATTGATTTGCGCGGTCATGTTGTTTTACCAGGTCTGGTAAATACCCATCATCATTTTTATCAAACGCTCACTCGTGTTGTTCCCGCCGCTCAGGATTGTAATTTATTCAACTGGTTAAAAACTTTGTATCCCATCTGGGGCAGAATGACCCCTGATGACATTTATATTTCCACCAAAACTGCTTTAAGTGAATTAGCACTTTCCGGTTGTACCACTGCGTCTGATCATCTTTATCTTTTCCCAAATGGCAGCCGTCTTGACGATGAAATTGCAGCTGCCAAAGAAGTTGGTCTGCGATTGCATGCCAGCCGCGGGTCAATGAGTTTGGGAGAGAGCAAGGGTGGTTTACCGCCTGATCATGTAGTAGATACTGAAGAACATATTCTGAAGGATAGCGTCCGATTAATTGAAACATACCATGACCCTGCACCTGGTTCCATGCTGCAGATTGTCCTGGCTCCCTGTTCTCCCTTCAGCGTAACCACCGAGCTGATGCGCGAAAGTGCAATTTTGGCTCGTCAATATGGGGTGCAATTGCACACCCATCTGGCCGAAACAAAAGATGAAGAAGCGTTCTGTGTGGAACGCTTTGGACTGCGTCCGGCTGCCTATATGCAATCCGTGGATTGGATTGGTCGGGACGTCTGGTTTGCTCACTCTGTATATATCAATCCTGATGAGATAGCCCTCTACGCCAGCCATGGATGTGGGGTAGCCCACTGCCCATCGTCCAATATGCGTCTGGCATCCGGTATTGCGCCTATTGTTGAATATCTCCAAGCTGGAGTTAAAGTTGGCTTGGGTGTGGACGGTTCTGCAAGTAACGACAGCTCCAATTTGTTTGCAGAAGCCCGGACAGGCATGTTGCTCAGCCGGGTTCGCGCCGGCTTGGAAGGCGCTTCTTTATCCGGAAATGACACGCCACCCATCTTAACCGCCAGACAATTCTTGAAAATTGCTTCCAAAGGCGGCGCAGAAGTTTTGGGCAGGCATGATATTGGAAGTTTGGAAGTCGGAAAATGTGCCGATTTGATAGCTGTTAATATGGATAAATTGGATTATGCAGGCGCACTGCATGATCCCGTGTCGGCATTATTATTTTGTCAGACACACAGGGTGGACTGGAACATCGTGCATGGAAATGTTGTTGTAGAGAATGGACAATTAATCACACAGGATCAGGAAGAAATTGTTCGACAACATAATAAAGCGGCGACACGATTATTATCTGACTAATTTCCCTCAGGAATAATCTTTACTTCAATTTTTCTAGCGGTAACACAATCGAATTACAATGGAGGAATAGCACCTTGGAAGGACCTATTCGGAATACTTTCTATCAATTACAGACAGATCTGGGTGAATTATTAGCTTCCCTTACCCCTGGTGATCGTCTACCCTCTGAACCAGACCTTGCCAAAAAGTTAGGTGTATCCAGGGCAACCTTGCGGGAAGCTATGCGGAAATTTGAGGGACAGGGCCTTATCCGCCGCCGACAGGGTGTTGGCACATTTTTGGTAGGGAATCCACAGGTTCTTGAAACCGGCCTTGAGGTATTGGAAAGTATTGAGAGCATCGCCAGAAAAAGCAATTTACAGGTTTCGATGGGAGCATTAAATTTCGTCCGTCGCGAAGCGGATGCAGATACTGCCGAGAAACTAAAAATTGCTCTCGGCTCCGAGTTATTGCAAGTTGAGCGGGTTATTCAGGTAAAAGATCGTCCAGTTGCGTATTTGATTGATATCCTGCCTGCAGAATTATTATCCGAAGCTGACCTTAATCAAGGCTTTACCGGCTCGGTATTGGATTGTTTGTTGAAGCGTGGAACTCCGGCCTTATCCAACTCGTATACCGAGATTGGATCTGTGCCAGCACCGACCTCAGTTGCAAAAAGCTTGGAGATACAGCGTGGGGACGTATTAATGTTTTTTAATGCTTATTTGTATGATGATGCTGGTCGTGTTGTAGATTATTCAATGAGTTATTTTCTTCCCGGGTATTTTCGCTTTCATGTTGTCCGACGCGTGGAGGCGTTATAGTTCTCGAAAGTCGATGAAACCCAATTAACAAGTTGAATCTATTTGCCAAAGGAGACTTCCATATGCGTAGCTTTTTAGGTCGTGATGTTTTGTCCCTGAAAGATTTTGAGCGAGAGGAATTTTTCCATGTTTTTGAGGTCGCGAATGAATTGGAACCCATTGCGCGCAGTCGCAAAAATACCGATTTGTTAGCGGAGAAAACCCTGGTTACCGCCTTCTACCAGCCCAGTACGCGAACGCGGCTGGCCCATGAAGCGGCTATGCACCGTCTCGGAGGGCATGTTACTGGTTTTGCCGATGCCAAAATGACCCGTGCCGGTGATTTTTACCAGGAATCCATCAAGGACACGGTGAAAATGCTGGAATATTACGGGGATGTTCTGGTTATGCGCCACTTTCAACAGGGGGCACCTCACGAGGCTGCCAAATGGGCCAGTATACCGGTGATCAACGCCGGAGATGGTTGGGGAGAACATCCCACCCAGATTTTAACGGACCTTTACACGGTTTTACAAGAAAAAGGAAGTATTGATGGACTGACTTTCCTGTGTATTGGCGACATGCGGATGCGTACCATGCATTCCATGGCCTATGCACTTACTCAATTTGATGTTGAGATGATCTCGATCGCTCCTCCAGAAATGGCTCTGACGGAAGAATTTAAGAAAGAAATTGCCGAGTACAATCTGAACATTCGCGTTGCAGAGCACGTAGCTGATGTCATTCATGAAGCCGATGTAATTTATATGGAACCGGTTGTTCAGCCGGACTATACCAAGGCCCGTGAAGAAAAGACAGACGCAAAAGGATTAACTCCTGAGAATTATAAAGTTACCCGCAAATTGCTGGCTGAGAAAGCCCGTTCTGATGCGATCATATTACATTCACTGCCTCGCCAGGATGAGCTGCCCACAGATGTGGATAGCACCAAGCATTCACGCTATTGGGAAGAAGCTTATAACGGAGTGGTGATGAGAATGGCATTATTGGCGTTAATATTAGGTGCGATGGAGTAAAATTCAACCATTAAAATCCGAGGGGTGGGAATGCGTTAATTCCCGCCCATCAACATCTTATAAGGTATGCTGATGCTTAAAAAAATATCGAAATCAAACTGGCTGCCGCCTGCCATCCTTTTCTTCTTTGCCCTGATCAGTTTTGGGATCTATATACCGCGCCTGGGATTATTCGGCGATGATTGGATTTATTTGTATAGTTATCATGTCGCTGGATCAGCCGGTTATCCTGCTTTTGTTGCCTACGATCGGCCATTTTCAGCCTGGATCTATCAGCTTACCTCTACATTATTTTCTGAGCGGGTGTGGGCATACCATACCTTTCTGTTTTTTCTGCGTTGGTTGAGTGGTGTTCTGCTTTGGTTAATTTTAAAAGTTGTTTGGCCAAAGAAACCACGACAAATTCTTTCCATCGCCATCTTATTTACCATCTACCCTGCTTTTCTTCAGCAAGCAATTCCCCTTGAATTCATCCTTCATTTCACAACTTTGGATGTTTTTCTACTTTCCATCTATTGTATGATGTTGTCTTTTCAACACCCCAAATGGATGGTCTGGTTCACCTTGGCTGGGGTAGCTTTGGTAAGTTGTCATTTTTCCCTTGAATATTTTGTAGGGTTGGAGTTAGTCCGCCCTCTTATTTTGGTTGTTTTAATTCAGCGGACGCTGAATAAAGATCAGAAATTCCCTTATTTTCGCTTAATAAAAACCTGGCTGCCGTATTTAGGTATGTTGGTTGTGTTTATGATCTGGCGTGTATTTATCTTTAAATTCCCTTCCTATCGGCCGCACTTCTTTCAAGATTTTATGGCAACTCCCGGCGAAGCTATACGGGAATTGATTAATCGAATTCTTACCGATGCGCAAATTGTATTCTTTTCCTCCTGGAGTCAAATTTTCCAACCAATTCCCATGAAAGTATCCAAACTCTTTTGGGTCCTGCTGGCTGTCACCTTTGCGGTTTCCCTGATAACGTTGATCCTTCTGCGGAGTGGAAAAAAGAATGCTGAGAAGATGGCCATGAAGCGCGATCACTGGTCCCTGGCAGCTATCCTGACCGGATTCTTTTTGTTTTTTATCAATGGCGGCCCTTTCTGGGTTACCAAGGTACCCTTGGAGTTGGCCTTCCCTTGGGATCGCACCATGCTGGCCTTTCTGCTGGCATCTTCTTTTTGGATTGTAGGATTGATTGATCTCCTTTTTCGACCAAAAGTGCAGCCCATTATCCTGGCCGTCTTTCTTTCCATTTGTGTGGGATTTCATTACTTCAATGCCCGCGTGTATGAAAACGAGTTCAAATCCATTCAGCAATATTTTTGGCAGCTTTCCTGGCGCATCCCGGAATTGAAACCAGGTACGCTTTTTGTGACCCAGGATTTACCTCTCTATCGGGAAAGTGATAATGATTTAGCCGGCGCAATTAACTGGATGTTTGCACCGGATCACCGCTCTGTGAATCTGCCTTATTTGATGTACGATTTTACCAGCCGGGATAGTTCCGTTCTTCCGGTCATTGAGGCGGGACTTCCGGTTAAGCATGCCATTCGAAGTTTACAGTTCGAAAGTACGACATCTGATATTTTGACTGTTTATTGGAATGAAAGTGACTGTGTTTGGGTGTTATTGAAGGATGAAGTTCAGCCCAGTGGTATACCTGCGCCCTTGCGGGAGTATATTGGTCTTTCTGAAGCGGACCAAATACTACCGCAAAAGGAACAAAGCCGTACCCCACCAGCTGTATTTGCAAATGAACCTGCCAAGGGATGGTGTTATTTTTATCAAAAAGCGGAATATGCACGACAGTCCAACAATTGGAAGGAGGTGAACCGGTTAGCTGAAGAAGCAGAATTGCAAGGATTTTCAGCCAATAATGAATTTGAGTATCTGCCATTTCTTGAAGCCTATGTTCAAACTGGTGAGTATGAACAAGCTTATAAAGTATCAAAAAAAATCCAAAATAATGCTGATTATATAGTAGATGTGTGTAACATCTGGAGTAAAATTGAACCAAACGCGCTCAATTTAAATTCAGAGTCAATAATTAATAGAATACAAAACGAGTTTAACTGCAACCCTTGAAATCCTGTAATCTATTGGATTTTCGAGGGTCATATTTTTTATCATAAGGAGATAAAAATGCAAACTTATCTTCGTGGACGCGACTTAATCAGTGATCTTGATTTTACCAAGGAAGAAGTTGAAACCGTTCTCGATGTGGCTTTCGATCTAAAACGAAAGCGGGCTCTCAATGAATTAACCCCTTACCTGCGGGATAAGGTCTTGGCCATGTTGTTTTTCTTTAGCAGTACTCGCACACGTGGCTCATTTGAAGCGGGCATGGCTCATCTTGGTGGACATGCTGCTTTTATTGAAAGCAAAACTACCCAGATCTCCCATGGGGATACCCCCAGAGAAATTGGTGAAATTTTTGGCCGCTATTTTGATGGTATTGCGATTCGCAATGTGGATTGGGGCGTTGGCAATCAATACCTGAATGCCGTAGCAAAAAATTCCCGTACCCCTGTTTTAAATATGCAATGTGATATTTACCACCCATTCCAGATTCTTGCCGATTTAATGACTATCGTGGAGAAGAAGGGTCGGGATCTGCGTAAGAAGAAAATGGTTGTCTCCTGGGCTTATGCTGCCTCATATCAAAAACCCATGTCCGTACCGCAGAGTTTAATCCTGCAAATGCCGCGCTTTGGCCTGGATGTAGTCCTGGCTCATCCCCCAGAATTTAAGCTGATGCCGGAAATAATGGCCATGGCAAAAGACGAAGCCAAGAAAGCTGGCGTTGGTTTTGATGTAACCGACGATATGGAAGCTGCTTTCAAGGATGCTGACATCGTTTACGCAAAATCCTGGGGCGCCATGGTTCACACCCCTGATCCGGAAGAAGGTGCAAAAATTATTAGTAAATACGAACACTGGATTACGGATGCGCGGAAAATGGCCCTGGCAAAACCGGATGCCATCTATATGCACCCCTTACCCGCAGACCGCAATATTGAAGTAACGGATGAAGTTCTCGATGGACCGCAATCGGTGGTGTTTGACGAAGCAGAAAATCGAATGCATGTACAGGAAGCAGTCATGGCATTGACCATGAATTAGCTCAAAATATTGTTAGATAAAATGGAGAGAGAGTATGGCAAAGAAAGTAGCAGTTGTCGCAATTGGTGGTAATTCCCTTATTCGGGATAAGCAGCACCAAACAATCGAAGACCAGTATCTGGCGGCCAAAGAAACAACTTTGCATATCGCTGACATGATTGAATCAGGTTGGGACGTAGTAATTGGTCATGGCAATGGTCCGCAAGTTGGATTTTTATTGCAACGGTCAGAGATTGCCCACAAAGTGGAGAACATGCATGAGATACCCCTGGATGTTTGCGGTGCCGATACACAAGGTTTTATTGGTTATGCATTGCAGCAGACCTTGCAGAATGAGTTGAAACGCCGTGGCATTAAGAAAAATGTTGCCACTGTGATCACTCAAGTGGAAGTGGATGTAAAAGACGAAGCATTCAAATCTCCGTCCAAACCCATTGGCGGTTTCATGGATGAAGAAGAAGCTAAAAAACGTCAGAACGAACAAGGCTGGAATGTTGTTGAAGATGCCGGCCGTGGTTGGAGACGGGTTGTTGCTTCTCCCCTTCCTATGCGTGTTGTTGAATTGGAAGCCGTAAAAACTCTGGTTGATGCTGGTGTGACCGTTATTTCTGTCGGTGGCGGCGGTATTCCTGTTATTATGAATGATGCTGGTGATCTGATCGGTACCGCAGCTGTGATCGATAAAGATTATGCAAGCAGTTTATTGGCTCAGAAAATGAATGCGGACCTGTTGTTGATCTCCACTGCGGTTGAAAAAGTTGCCATCAACTTTGGCAAGCCGGATCAAAAATGGCTGGATAAAATTACTTTAGCCGAAGCCAAACAATACCTGGCCGAAGGCATCCACTTTGCCAAAGGTTCCATGGCTCCCAAGATTCAGGCAATTATTTGGTTCCTTGAGAATGGTGGTAAAGAAGCCTTGATTACCAATCCTGAAAATATTGGCCGTGCCTTGAAAGGCGAAACCGGAACACGAATTGTTCTGAAATAAGCATTTAAAATTTGCAGCCGGGTTATAATAATCCGGCTGCAAATTTTGGTGAGCCCATTCACAAAAAACAGTTGAATAATTCATCAAGATAGACAATAATAAAATGTAGCAGCAATTGTATGACAAGTAATTAAGTACTAACGGATTCGAAGGTAAATCAAGAGCAGGAGGTGATTGGCAGATTCTTGTAAGGTCTTTTCAGAAGGTGATTTTTCAATTCAACTTATATTGAAACGGAGGAGTATGATGAAACAAAAGACACTCTGGTTATTAACCACAGTTGTACTCATGGCTGCACTGGTTTTAAGTGCATGTGGCCCAACGGAAGTTGGCGGTTTTGAAATTCCCGATATTGTAAAAGGGAAAACAAATGTAGCGGCAGTTCTGATCGGACCCCATGATGATGGTGGTTGGTCCCAGGCTCATTATGAAGGTCTGCAGTACATTGAAGAAAATGTTCCCAATGTACACGTAGCCTACATTGAAAATGTTCCTGAAGGTGCAGACGCCGAACAGATTTTCCGTGCATTATCTCGCAAGGGATTCGATCTGATTCTGGGTACCTCCTTCGGATATATGGATGGTATGGAAGTTGTGGCGGAAGAATTCCCGGACATTTATTATGTTCATCTGACCGGTTACAAATCCAACCTGAAAAACTTTGGTAACTTGATGGGCGCCATGGAAGAAATGAAGTACCTGGCTGGCATGCTGGCCGGTGCTCGTGCAAAAATGGATGGCAATCCCAAAATTGGTTACATGGCTACTTTCCCGATTCCCGAAGAACTGCGCTTAGGCAATGCTTTGGCTCTGGGTATGAAAGTGACCTGCCCCGAATGCACCATGGACGTGCGCTGGATTAATACCTGGCATGATCCCGTAGTTGAAAAGGAAGGCGCTGCCTCCTTATTCGATGCAGGTGCTCAGGTTGTCATCACCGGTGCCGATACGCCTGCTCCTGCCGATGTAGCCACCCAACGTGGCGATGTCTGGGGTATTACCTATGACTGGTCAGGTTCTTGTACTGCTGCCCGCTGTTTGACAGCTCCTTATTGGAACTGGGGTCCTATCTATTCTCAAATCACCGAACAAATTATTGCCGGAACCTATGTTGCCGGTTTCCAATATTTTGAAGGGAACGAAAATGGTATGGGCTTGTATGGTTTCATGGACGGCCAAACAATGCAGCCTGGTGTAGCAGAATTGCCTGCTGATGTTCTCCAAATGGTTAATGATAAATTGGATGCAATTTTAGCTGGCGAGTTCACTCGTTTTGATCTCTTCTCCGGACCGATTATTGACAATCAAGGTAATGTGATTGTTCCTGAAGGCGAGAAGTTTGAATATGCTGATATCGATCAATTCCCTCCAGGAGCTCCCGGATTGGAATGTAAATACTGCATGTACTGGTGGGCAGATGGCGTAGTTGCTGAACTGCCGGATCTCTAAACCTTTCTGATAGATGGGGTCAGGTATATAAATGCCTGACCCCGTTCTTACCTTCCTTACCAAATCTCAAAAAATTTGCGTTAAAATCGAGGGCATATGGAGCGGGAACTTTCCACTGAAAATGTGGTCGAGATGAAGGGGATAGTTAAGCGATTTCCTGGGGTACTAGCCAATGACCAGGTTGATTTTTCATTGCATAAAGGGGAAATCCATGCTCTATTGGGTGAAAATGGCGCTGGGAAAAGTACATTAATGAATATCCTGGCTGGCATGTATCGTCAGGAAGAAGGAAAAATTAAGTTTCATGGCAAATCAGTAGATTTTCATTCCCCGAAAGATGCCATCATTACTGGTATCGGCATGGTTCATCAGCATTTTATGCTTGTCCCTTCCCAAAGTGTTACTGAAAATATTTTATTAGGTTTGGATAAACCTCGTTTTCGCTTGAATCTGAATCGTTATGATCAGGAAATTGCTGAAATGAGCGAACAGTTTGGGCTGCAAGTTTCGCCTTCTGCAAAAATTTGGCAATTAACTGTTGGGGAACAACAACGAGTTGAAATTCTCAAAATGCTTTACCGCGGCGCTGAGGTTCTGATTATGGATGAACCCACTGCGGTATTAGCTCCAAGTGAGGTGGATGATTTATTCATCACCTTGCGAAAAATGACTGATGATGGAAAATCCATTATTTTTATCAGTCACAAATTACAGGAAGTAATGCAAATTTCTGACCGGGTAACCGTCTTGCGAAAAGGCAAGGTGACATCCACCGGAATTGAAATTAAGAATACCTCGCGTGAAGAATTGGCACGGTTAATGGTTGGCCGTGATGTTTTGTTCAAAGTGGAAAAGAAGAACAGTACTCCTGGGGAAGTAGTCCTGGATGTGCAGAATATTGTAGCCGATAATGATAAAGGTTTCCGATCTCTCTGCGATATCAGCTTGAATGTACGTAAAGGTGAAATTGTCGGTTTGGCTGGGGTGGCTGGAAATGGTCAGGCTGAATTGGCTGAAGTCATCACCGGTTTACGTAAAGTGGTCAGCGGCAAGATTATGGTCAACAAGCAGGATTTGACCAATCAATCGGTATTAAAAGGCATCAAGCAGGGGATCTCTCATGTTCCATCCGATCGAACGAGTGTGGGGACAGCCCCGAATTTGAGCGTAACCGATAATATCATTATGAAAAATTACCGTCATGCCCCGATTGGCAAAGGCATGATGATTAATATGTCCGCTGCGACAAAATATGCCGGCCAGTTAAAAGATGTATATGAAATCGTTGTACCCACCTTGGAAACTTCGGTACGATTACTCTCCGGTGGCAATCTCCAACGTGTGATTTTAGCTCGGGAGATTTCCAGTGAACCGCAACTGATGGTGGCTGTACAACCCACCCGTGGACTGGATGTTGGCGCCATCGAAGGTGTTCATCGTCTGCTGCTCGCACAGCGGGATGCCGGAGCGGCCATTTTGTTAATTTCGGAAGAATTGGAAGAATTGTTCTCCATCGCTGATCGGCTTTATGTGATTTATGAAGGAGAATTGATGGGGGAACTGACAGAGTTTGACCTGGATAAAATCGGTTTGATGATGACCGGCACCAGAGCTGAGGATATTGGAATACAAGGAGAAATTCAACATGGGTGATGAGACCGAGTTAATCAAAAAACGCCGCCCGTTGTTTCCTTATCAGGTAAAACTGGAACCGAGATTGCATGAAGTATCCAGACGGGATTCCCTCCTCCTGTCTTTAGGTGCTGTAGTTGTAGCCTTACTGTTGGGCGGCCTTGTTTTACTATTTGTTGGTGGAAACCCAATTCTGGCTTATGCGCATATCGCAAAGGCATCCTTTGGTAATGTTGGCGTTTTCTCCGATACCCTGGTGAAAGCCATTCCTTTGATGTTGGTTGGTGTGGCTTGTGCCTTGGCTTTTCAGATGCGTTTATGGAATATTGGCGCGGAAGGCCAATTTTATATGGGCGCCTTTGGCGCCAGCATGATTGTGTTATTGCCTATCCTACCGGAAACTGCTCCCAAGTGGTTATTCATTGTGGTGATGATTATTTCTGGGATGATGTTTGGTGCTTTATGGGGCTTTGTACCTGGCTACTTGAAGGCCAAGTTCAATGTCAATGAAATTATCTCCACCCTGATGCTAAATTACATCGCTGTGGCATGGAATAATTACTTTATTTTTTCCGTGTGGTCCGAGGGCGGTTTTCAGATGAGCCCGATGTTTACCAAAAATGCCTGGTTGCCACGCTTAACCGATCTTGCTGCGGAATTCCCATTTTTTCGGGGGTTGACCACCCATTTTGGATTAATTCTGGCGCTTATTGTTGCGGTAATTGTCTGGTTTATTTTATATCGCAGTCAATGGGGGTATGAAATTCGCTTGATTGGTGATAATCCAAAAGCAGCGCGCTATGCGGGTATCTCCATCGCAAAAAACACCATTCTGGTGATGATGTTATCCGGTGCCATTGCTGGTTTGGCTGGCATGTCTGAAATCAGCGGCGTTGTCCATCGGCTGCAGGGCTCCATTTCACCCGGATACGGTTTTACAGGCATTATTGTTGCCTGGTTAGCCAAGTTGAACCCGATTGTTATTATTCCTGTCTCAATATTATTTGGGGGATTATTACTGGCAGGCAGAGAAATTCAACCCTCTGGCGTTCCCAAAATGATCCAGGGTATCATTCTGGTTTGTTTAATTACAAGTGATTTTTTCCTTCGCTACCGGGTTTATCTGGTCCGCCGAGATGAGGAGTAAAGTATGGATTTCCTAATCGTCGTTTTACAAGCTGGAGTTGCTACGGGTACTGTACTTTTATTTGCAACTTTAGGCGAGATATTTACCGAGCGAGCCGGCATCCTTAACCTTGGTGTTGAGGGTATGATGTTGATTGGCGCGATGAGTGCATTTAGCGTCGCTTCAAAAACCGGAAATCCCTGGCTTGGTGTGCTGGCTGCCATGTTAGCGGCTGGCTTGATTAGCCAGATTCATGGGTTTATTTCCATTACTTTGCAAGCGGATCAGGTGGTCAGTGGTTTATCGTTAACTTTTCTAGGCGTTGGTATCAGTCTGGTGCTGGGGGAAGGTTTATCTTCTGCCGGTACGGTTTCCTTACTGCCAACGTTGAGCATTCCCCTCTTGAAATCAATTCCAGTCCTGGGTGCCATTTTCTTTAATAATCATAATATTATGGTCTATGTGGGATATATTCTTTTTCCCTTGTGCTGGTACTTTATAAACCGCACACGACCAGGACTGCATTTACGTGCTATCGGGGAATACCCGGCAGCAGCGGATGCATTGGGGATTAATGTCTATCGCCTGCGCTATTTTTACGTTTTCGTAGGTGGCTTACTTTGCGGGTTGGCTGGTGCAACCATCAGTCTGGCAACTTCCCCGGGTTGGTTTAGCGAATTAACCACCGGCGGTCAGGGTTGGATCGCTGTTGGTCTGGTGATCTTTGCTCAGTGGAATCCTATCCGAGCAGCCTTCGGCGCCTACATATTTGGTGCCTTGCGGCGTTTGATTTTGGATATTCAAGGACCGCTGGTCATTTTTGGGATTGCAAACCCCTTCTTTTATAATCCTTACTATGGCTTTTTCTTACAGATGCTTCCCTATGCCTTTACGATTGTGGTATTAGTCATTGGATCACGAGAGGCGATGCGCAAGCGGATTGGTTCCCCGGCTGCTTTAGGGTTACCCTATATCCGTGGTCAACGTGGACTATAACAGTCTCTGAGGAGATGCAGATGAGTGGAAATTTCAATGCCTACCAATGCTCAATTTGTGGTGCAACTTATACCCCAAACGAAGTAACCTATACGTGTCCAGTGGATGGTGGAAATCTGGATGTAGTTCTGGATTATGAGGGGATTAAGGCCAGATATACATTTGAGGATATTCGTGCTCAACGGGAACCATCTTTATGGCGGTTTTTACCGCTTCTACCGGTGAAGGATCCGGGTGGAACAGGCACACCACTGCGTATGGCAGGCGGAACTCCAGTTTATCAACCCCCTCAATTATCGGATCAATTGGGATTGAAATCTTTATGGATCAAAGATGAAGGCCGTAATCCGACTGCTTCCTTCAAAGACAGGGCAAGTGCTGTCGTGGTTGCCAGGGGTCGGGAAATAAATGCGGATGTAATTGTTACTGCTTCCACAGGAAATGCGGGCGCTGCTCTGGCGGGAATGTCTGCTGCAGTTGGACAAAAAGCGGTTATATTTGCTCCCAAAACTGCCCCTCAGGCAAAAGTGGCGCAACTACTCATCTTCGGCGCCCAGGTTATTTTGGTAGATGGAACCTATGATGAAGCCTTTGATTTGACCATCCTGGCTTCAGAAGAATTTGGTTGGTATTGTCGTAACACAGGCTACAATCCATTCACAGTAGAAGGAAAAAAGACCGCTGCTTTTGAAATCTGGGAGCAAGTCATTCTGGATATTGCGCCGAAACTGCAGCCGCTAAATATCTTTGTTTCCGTGGGTGATGGCAATATCATTTCCGGCTTACATAAAGGATTTAAAGACTTGCTGAAACTGGGTTGGTTGGATCACATGCCCCGTTTGTACGGCGTCCAGGCATCAGGTTCTGCTGCCGTGGCTAATGCTTTTTTTGCCAATACCGAAATTATTACCCCTGTAGCAGCGAATACCATTGCAGATAGCATCTCCGTTGATTTACCCAGGGACGGCGTTCGTGCGGTACGGGCAGCACACGAAACGAATGGCGGTTACATCATAGTTGAAGATGATGAAATCATTCATGCCATTGGCGGTTTGGGCAAGGTGGGTATCTTTGCGGAACCGGCAGGTGCAACTGCATATGCCGGATTAATTAAAGCCATTAAAGAGCAGATTATTTCACCTGAACAACCTGTTTTAGTCTTGAACACAGGAAATGGTCTTAAAGACGTGCAAGCGGCGATGAAAGCGGTTCAAGCTGCGCCTATCATTGAACCCACCTTTGCTGCGTTAAAAAAATTATTGAAACAATAAATCCTCAATTGGTGATATGAAATATGAAAGTGAAATACAGCATTATTGCACCAATTTATAACGAAATCGATAATCTGCAGGAATTAATTCATCGTTTAACAGAAGTAATGGAATAAGGCTGATGAAAAATGGGAATTGATTCTTGTTGATGACGGCTCCACAGATGGTTCGACCGATCAAATCCGTGCAGCTGGCACTGGAGTATGACTTTATTCGTCCGGTAATCTTTGCGCGAAATTTTGGGCATCAGATTGCAGTCACAGCTGGATTGGATTACGCACAAGGGGAAGCTGTGGTCATCATTGATGCTGATTTACAGGATCCACCTGAACTTATTTTGGATATGATTGAAAAATGGAAGGAAGGGTACCAGGTTGTATATGCAGTACGAACAGAACGGGAAGGAGAAACCTGGTTTAAACGCACCACAGCTGCGTTATTTTATCGTGTGATTTTTAAAATCACGGATGTCAATATTCCTCTGGATACCGGTGATTTTCGCTTGTTGGACCGCAAGATTGTGGATGTTATGGGCACCATGCGGGAACGTCATCGTTTCTTGCGGGGCATGGCAGCCTGGGTTGGTTTTCGACAGATTGGTTTGCCTTATAAACGATCCGCCAGGTTTGCCGGTGAGACAAAATATCCATTAAATAAAATGATTAAACTGGCCCTGACTGCTGTGACCAGTTTTTCGTATTTTCCGCTGCAATTGGCAACCTATGTCGGTTTTATATGCGCGGGCATCAGTATCTTATCCATTCCGATAGTTATCATTCTTCGGGCTGTCTCAGAAGAAGTGTTTTTGGGACAAGCCTCCACCTTAATAGCTGTACTATTCCTGGGTGGCGTGCAGTTGATTTCTCTGGGAATTTTGGGCGAATATATTGGCAGAATTTACGACGAAGCAAAAGGACGCCCGTTATATATTGTCAATGAACAAGATCTTCATAAAGGGAAAGGATTATAAATTATGGCAAAAATTGACTTAACTGTGTTCGAAGATCGATTAAAAAGTGCGGTAAAACGTGCCAAAGCAAAGAATATTATCATTCCTACCTTTGCCCAGCAGAAAAATCCTGAGTTGATACCGCAGTCTGATCAAGAACGAACTGGCTTCTATCGGACTATGGGATATTACTGCACGCAACTTGTTCCGCATCACCTGGAAAAATGAGCCCGTAGCCAAAGGTGGCGGTTATGGCGGGGTAAATTATATGGTTTTACCCAAAAGCTTGACCGGCGTGGATGCCAAGATTATTGTGCTGGTGGGTAAATGGTTCCCAACCGGTGCGCATAAAGTTGGAGCAACTTTTGGTTGTTTGGTACCCCGTCTTGTAACCGGTCAATTTGACCCTGAAACCCAAAAAGCAGTCTGGCCTTCCACAGGCAATTATTGCCGCGGCGGGGCCTATAATTCCACTCTTCTGGCATGTCAATCCATTGCTATTTTACCGGAAGGGATGAGCAAGGAACGCTTTGCCTGGCTTGGCCAAAGTAGCCGGTGAAGTGATTGCAACCCCTGGTTCGGAATCCAACGTCAAGGAAATTTTTGATAAATGTTGGGAATTGCGGGGTTCCGGTCAGGATCTTGTATATCTTCAACCAATTTGAGGAATTTGGAAATTACCTCTGGCATTATGATGTCACTGGTCATGCCATGGAAGAAGTTCTGCAAAAAGAACTTGGCCCACGGGACAATTATCGCGGTGTGGCGCTGACCACTGGTTCGGCTGGCACGATTGCTTGCGGCGATTATCTCAAGGAACTATTCCCTTCCAGCAAAATCTGTGCCAGTGAAGCCTTACAATGCCCAACCTTATTGGAAAATGGTTTTGGTGCTCACCGCATTGAAGGTATTGGCGACAAACATGTTCCCTGGATTCACAATGTCAAAAATACGGATATGCTGGTTGCAATTGATGATAATGCAGTTGTCAATATTGCCCGTTTATTCAATGAACCTGAGGGACATAAGTATTTGGCGAAACAAGGTGTTCCTGAAGAAATGATCAATAAACTTGACTTGTTCGGTTTCTCCGGTATTGCCAATATGCTATCAGCAATCAAGATGGCAAAATATTATGAAATGGGTGAAAATGATGTCGTATTAACCGTTTTAACCGATTCCATGGAACTATATGAAAGCCGTAAGAATGAAATGCATGACGAATTTGGTGAATACACCGAATTGAATGCTGCTGCCGATGATGCCCGTTATCTCAAAGGTGTGACCACAGATAATCTTCAGGAATTAACTTATGCAGACCGCCGACGGGTTCATAACTTAAAATACTTCACCTGGGTGGAACAGCAAGGAAGGACATATGCAGAGATTCAGGATCAATGGTATGATCCCGATTATTGGACTGAAAGTCACAGTCAGGTGGAAGAAATTGACAATCTGATTGTTGAATTCAATAAACGGGTCGGCATTGCATAAATCCGTTTAGTCCATGAATGAATCAGCCCTGCCTCGATGGATTGTTCATCGAGGCAGTTTTGTTTCTCCTTGTTTTATGGAATAATAGAGGTAATTAAACTTCTATCAGCGGTGGAGAAATTTGATGATGCAATCCTATCCGGAAAACTCATCCATCATCTTGGTCGCCATTATGCCAACCCGAAAAGACTTGGAAATAGCACGGGTATTAGGTTGGTATCGCATTCCAATTCGTACGGCGCCAAAGATCATCCAGGTGGATTATTTATCTTTTTACCAACCGGCTTCATTCGGCGCTTCAGGAAAGTGGTGGGTGGAAACTTTTGCTGCTGTAAGCGGAACGGAATTGGTTCGGCGCAAAGATTTATTCAAGGATGAGATAAATCATCCACGTGCCAATGACGAGTATTATAAAGTTCAATTAGGACCTTTGTTGATGCTGCCGAAAGTGATCCGCGCCGGCAGCTGGCAGCGCTTTACTTTTTTGTACACCACTGGCGAACGATTGCAGCAAGCAAATGAACTAAAGGATCTGGTTGTAAGGGATGAAGAGCGAAATATTCTATGGCGGTCATTGCGTGAGAAAGCCATGGCAGTCCATGAATATAAAACGGATCTCCCGACTGATTTATCTTTGGATGCGGAGATTTTACGGTTGTTTACTGGCTCACTTTAATATGCCTGTTACTTACTTATTGCTGATGAGGAATACACAATGAAACAACTAATTAAGTCCGGAACCGTGGTCACTGCAACTGAAATGCTAAGTGCGGATATCTTAGTGGATGGGGAAACGATAGTAGAGATTGGCGATTCAATTCAACTGACATCAGATATGCAGATGATTGATGCGGCAGGAAAATATGTCCTGCCAGGTGGCGTGGATGTCCATACCCATTTTGACTTACCCATGTTTAGGACCGTCTCATCGGATGATCATTATACGGGACACAAAGCAGCTGCCTTTGGGGGCACCACCACCGTTCTGGATTTTGTACCCATGGGTTCTCCTTCTTTACGTGAAAATATTGATCTGTGGCATCAAAAAGCAGAGAAAGCGGCCATTGATTTCGGTTTTCATATGAACATTACCAAGTTTAGTCCCGAAATCTTACAACAGATTCCATTATTGGTGGAAGAAGGGATTAGCAGTATTAAAGTTTTTACAGCCTACAATAATAATATGCGCCTGCAGGATGATGAGATATTTCAAGTCATGCGGGTGGCAGCAAAACATCACCTGCTGACGATGGCGCATGTCGAAAATGGGGATGTGATTGAATTGCTGGTTCGAGAGGCACTGGCGGCCGGGAAAATGGCTCCCATATTTCATGCTGAAACACGGCCGACCTGGGGCGCAGTCGAATCTGCTTTACGTGCTGTGGCATTATCCGCCATGGCTGATACGCCCCTTTATTTGGTGCATATGAATGCAGCTGGGGAAGTGGATCAATTAGCATATGCCAGGGCACATGGTCTGCCTGTGTATGGGGAAACCTGTCCGCAATATCTCTATTTTTCCACAGAGGATCTAAAGAAACCGGATGGCGCAAAATGGATTTGCTCCCCGCCGATGCGTTTGAAATCCGATGCGGATCGATTGATTTCCGGTTTATTGGATGGAACGATTGAAGTCATTGCTACCGATCATTGCGCATTTTATTTTGATGGTTCCAAACCTATTTTGTATGAAGGTAAACCGATTGCCATTCCAGGGAAGGAATTGGGCAGCGATGATTTTACAAAAATCCCCAATGGACTGCCGGGGGTGGGGGATCGCCTGCCGATTCTTTGGACCAAGATGGTTAACAGCGGCATGCTGAGCCCTAGTCAATTTGTAGCGCTTAATTGCACCAATCCAGCTAAACTTTTTGGCTTATATCCCAAAAAAGGCGTATTACAAACAGGATCAGATGCAGATCTGGTTATTTGGGATCCGAATAAGGAATTAACATACGGGGTAGCCGTGGCACAGCATAGAACCGATTATAATCTTTACGAAGGCTGGATGCTGAAAGGGTATCCGGAAAAAGTATTCTTACGCGGTAAAATGATTGTTGATCAAGGGCAGTGGCTGGGACATGCCGGGTATGGTGAATACCAGGTGCGCAAATCTTTCATTGTCTAATAATGGTGTTCAGGTTGCTATGTTGATATTAAGTGTGCCTTTATGCCTGGTCCTAACCGGCTGGGTGATCTTGCTTGTGCATCGGCTAAATAAGAGAAGTGGTGTTCAATGGCTCATCTCCTTGGTGGTGAGTCTACTTTGTTTTATTGGCTGGGGCGTTTTGGGTTTTTTTGAGATAACGCCGCTCCTTATTGACCTGGCAAAACTGCCATTTGGTATCCCGGATAGTATTTCCTTATCCATGGATCCCGTCTCGCGTGGAATGGGGGTTATCCTTCTGGCCTATCTGATATTTGTGGTGAACTCCTGGATGGCAAAATTGGAGGAGCGGAATATTTTCCGGCGAATCAAAAATATTTTTATTTTATCTGCCATCAGTCTTTGCTTTATTTCCGCCAATACTCTATTTACCTGGGTAGCGGTATTGATTGCTTTTGATTTATTGGACCTGTTTCGATTATTTGCTCAACTTCGAGAGAATGAATCCCAAAAGCGTCATTTCTCATCCTTATTAATCAGTTTAGCCGGCACTTTGATATTTTCTCTGGGCTGGCTGCTTACCAAGAGCAACAGTGCTGCTTCAGTTGCCAGCCAGGAACTCCTTTACACTGGTTTGCTTCTTCACATGTGGGGCAGCTTTTATCGGTTGGAGAAACAGAGTGAGAAAAGAGAAAACGAAACTTTAGAAGAAATTATTTTCTTCCTCATACCTCCACTCACTTTTTTTATGCGATTTCCGATCGGCCCAGTGTTAGCAACATGGATGCAGTATCTTTTGGTTATTGGGATTGTGTTGAGCCTTTTCCACCTTATTCAGTGGTTACGATCCACCGATAGAAGCACATCCATAAATCATTTTTATACTTTTCAAATTCTTTTTCTGCTTGTTTACATTCGTGCGGGCACCATACCCGGCATGATTGGCATGCTCTTTTGCTTTTTGCTTAGCACCGTAATATTATATTATCGTCCCATACCGCACAGTTTTTACCTGTGGTTCGCTTTTCCGCTCTTTGCCCTTCTGGTTGGGTTGCCTTTTTTGCCAACATCAAGTATTCTGACGCTCCAGGATTCACAGTATAATGGGATTTTCATTTTTTATTTCCTGTATTTATTAGGTGTTTGGAAATCCTATGAAAAAAATCAGCCAGCCCCTTCTAATTTTGAGCGCTGGATGAAGGTTTTATACCCAATTGGGTATTTGCCTTTTATTAGCGGGTTAATCTATTTGGTACTCCTGCGGGAGCTGCCTGTCCAACTGGGTGCTTATCTCCTCAGTGGTGGGTTGGGGGTCTTGTTGCTCTTTCTCTTTATTTATCGTGAATTGCGCAGAAAGAATATATTCCCCGAAAACGAATCCCTGCAGTGGATCAAACCTGTAATGGAATTAATCTGGTCGAGAATCATGAATCTTGTCAATCGTCGCTGGATTGAACAATTATTTCAAATCATTTCAGGTCTGACGAAACGCGTCCTTGATTTTTTGAATAACATTATGGAAGGGGATGGTGCCTTATTATGGGCAATTGTTTTACTGATCCTCTTTCTTTCGATTGTACGGCAATAAGGAACACCCATCGAATGGATTTTCTCGTTTTATTGGCAGCGATCGGCGTTGTGATCACCTCACTTGGTTTATTGGTGTTGGATAATCCGCGCTTTTTATTGGGCAGTATGGTTTTACAATATTTGTTTGTCTTTTTTTTGGTCAGCTCTTTATGGCCGATCGGATTGGCGGTGGTCAAATTGATTGTAGGCTGGATTGTATGTTCCTTGATTGGATCAGCCTATTTACATGGTGAATCTGCCCGGGATGGAGCCTCCAATAATGCAAAAAATATATTTTCAGCGCTTAGCGCTATTGTCATCTGGCTGATTGTGTTTACCATCGCTTCCCAGGGGATTTCGTTCATACCTTTAGCCCGTCCTTATATTATTGCAGCCGGTATTTTGATCGGGATGGGTATTTTGCAGTTGGGCAGCACCACGAATTTATTGCGCATTCTTTTTGGACTGATGACCGTCTTAAGCGGATTTGAAGTACTATACGCTGGATTAGAACAATCAGTGCTGGTTACCGGCTTGCTGGCCATCATCTACATTATTTTCGGTTTCATGGGATGGTATATGTTGAATCATAATCAACACCTGGAGAGCGTATGAGCGCTCCCATTATCTGGGTTTTTCTGCCTATCTTTTCCGGCGTGCTCATCTGGCTGCTTCGCGAAAGGGAAACTGCAGCCAAAGCAGCGGGGATTGGTGTGTCTGTCTTCTTATTTCTCCTCACTTTTCTTGTGCCGCTGGATACATTGATTAATGTCGGGGTACTTACTTTTCAAATTCCATCCGAAATGAGTATCCTGGGCAGGAGTTTACGAATCAGCAGTGTTGATTTGCCATTTTTATCATTAATTTTTGGATTTGCAATTTTTTGGTTTATCGGCAGCCTTTTTCTAAAAATCAACCACCATTTTCCGGCAATATCCCTCATTATTTTGGGGTTGATGATCGCAGCCATTTCGGTTGACCCTTTTTTATATGCCGCATTAATAATTGAATTGGTTGTTCTGGTAACCATACCTTTGTTTATTCAGCCCGGTAAGCCGATAGGGAAGGGAGTTATTCGGTTTCTCCAATTTCAGACCTTGGCTATGCCGTTTATTCTGTATGCCGGATGGACGATTTTAGGGGTGGAAGCTAACCGTTCGAATGAATTAATGATCCAGCAGACCATCATCGCACTTGGGTTGGGATTCGCCTTATGGCTGGCTGTTTTTCCATTTTATTCCTGGATCCCGCTGTTAACCACCGAGAGTGAACCTTATACGGTCGGCTTTTTCCTCTTGTTTTACCCAATGACCACCTTGCATCTCGGCTTGAATTTCCTTAATACATATAGCTGGTTGCGGGAAAGTATTCTGCTGCAGGATGTCATCCAGGGGGCTGGTATTGTCTTGATCCTGACGAGCGGGATTTTATCCCTCTTTCAAAGGGATATCAGAAGACTCTTCGGTTATTTGGTCGCCATGGAAAATGGATTTTCTCTATTGGCAATTTCGTTAAATTCCCAATTGGGGTTTCAGATATATTTTGCAGCCATGTTTCCAAGATTGATCATCTATGCTTTATGGGCGTATACGGCAACAAAAATATCGGAACAAAATAAGACTCCTTCCGCTGGTTTTGGGCAGCAGGGACTCTATCAATTATTTCTTTTTCTTACCTTGTTAGCCTCCATAGGTTTACCTCTTATAGGTAGTGGCCCTCTGCGAGTGCAGGTAATTACCCACCTATCCGGACAATCCGCGCAAATGAGATTCATCTTCTTAGGGATACTGGGTTATGGATTTGGCATTTTAAGAACTGTGAACGAGCTGATCGCTTCGTATATTGGCTCTATCCGCAATATCAAATTGAGTTTTTTCTTTCGAGTGGAATCTGTGTTATTGATAACCGGATTGCTGACAATCCTGCTGTTTGGCTTATTTCCCAATATATTTGCTCCTGCCTCAAATATATTAATTCAAATCTATGATAAATTAATCGCATAGGAATACCATCTGGTATAATCTGAAAACGATTTTCATATCGCATTTATGGTTACAAAGTTGAGGATAGATTTATGGATCTTGAAGAGATTCTGAAACGTATTGATTGGTTGGAAGATGAACGCCGCAAAGACAAGAAAACGATTAAACAATTGGAAGAGAGACTGACTGGACTTGAAGGCGATGACCGGCAATACTTGCAATCCATAAATAAAATTGAAGGGGAAATCACGCGGATTGATACGCTTTTGTCCAAATTTGACCGCATGGAATCTGCGATGACTGCCATTCGGACTGATTCTGCCAAACGCCTGGATACTTTTGAAAAGGATGTCCAAAATCGTGAGAAAGCGTTTGAAAAACAATTTCGTACCGATTTGGATACCTTGGAGAATACTTCACAAAAAGTACGTGTTGATCTTGAACAAATTCAAGAAATTAAACGCGTATTGGATGTAAGAAAAGAAGAAGAGCATCGCATTGGCAAGTTGATTGAAGAGCTTTCCCATAAATTCGAGGAAGTTTTACACACCCGGGAAGAGAATCAACGCGCAGTACGGATCATTGAGGATAGTCGCCGTCAGGACATGAAACGGATTACAGAAATTCAAGGTGAGCTTTCGGCTTACAAAAAACGTCTGGAAGAAACACGGGCAAAAAATGATATGAGCTCGGAAACCGTGCGAAAAATGGAGCTGCAGGTTAAAGAAATTCAGGATACTGAACTGGATCGGCGCCAGGCACAGACCAAATTTATTGAAACTCAGAATCGCGTTTTGGTGGACCGTGAGCGTATTTGGAAAGAATGGGAGCAACGGTATGATGCCATTCTCCGCCAGACGGCTAATTTGGACGGTCAGATTCAATCCTTGGATGCCACCAACAGAGCAGTAAAACGATCTCAGACCGAATTCGAAGAGGTGACGAAAAAATTCGATCGCCGGGTCAATGAAATCTCCGAGATGCAGCGTTTGATTGAAGAACGATTCCGTCAGGAGTGGCTGACGTTCCAGGCAGATGATCAAAAACGGTGGACCAATTATTTGCTTTCACAAAATGAAATGCAAAATGAAAACAGCAGAAAGCACGACACGGTCAATCAACGCTTGGTGAAATTGGAAGACATGTCCCAAGAGATTTCGGAAATCCTGAATCAGACGACCAATGATACTGAAAAACGGCTGCAGCTCTTGATTGATTTTCTGCAGGAATGGAAAGAGACCCAAGAACAATTGCAACTTAAGTAAGCGGATTAAACTGCCATGTATGTAATTGGGACTGCCGGGCATGTGGATCACGGAAAATCAACGCTCATCGAAGCGCTCACCGGTGTTCATCCGGATCGGCTTAAAGAAGAACAAATAAGGGAAATGACCATCGAGTTAGGTTTTGGTTGGCTTTCCCTTCAGGACGGTACCGAGGTTGGCCTGGTGGATGTACCAGGCCATATTGATTTCATCGGGAATTTATTGAGCGGTGTGGGCGGTATGGATGCCGTGTTGTTTGTCATTGCCGCCGATGAGGGCATTATGCCGCAAACCCGGGAACACGAAGCCATCCTGCGGCTGCTGCAAATTTCACGAGGAATCCTGATTCTGACGAAAATTGATTTGGCGCCGGATGCAGAATGGGTTAATTATCTCAAAGAAGAAATTCGCAATTTATTTACTGGTTCAATGTTGGCGGATGCGCCCATCTTGGGGGTCTCTGCACGTACCGGTCAGGGCATGGCTGAGCTGCGGAATGAAATTGATAAGATGGTTCATTCCCTGCCTGTGAAACCTGATTATAATCGTCCTCGATTGCCGGTTGACAGGGTGTTTCAGCTGCCCGGCATTGGGACCGTGGTAACGGGTACTTTGTTAGATGGAGAATTTCGTGTTGGAGAACAGGTTGAAATTCTTCCATCCAAAAAGAACGGCCGCATTCGAGAGCTGCAAATTCATCAAAAAAAAGTCCAGCGTATATTGCCCGGAAATCGAACAGCGATTAATATTACCGGAGTCTCCAAAGATGAGATTGATCGTGGAGATATCATTGCCTGGCCTGACACCTATCAGCACACCCAGCGGCTGGATGTATGGGTTCAGCTCCTGCGCGGCATTGCAAAGCCATTAACTCACAATAGCAAGGTGAGGTTTTACCTGGGTTCAAAATCCGTCACCGCTCGTATCCGGGTTCTTGGTGAATCCCAACTTTTGGGCGGTGAAAGCGGTTTTCTGCAGCTTGAATGTGAAGAGCCGGTCATTGCAGTGAAGGGAGATCGGCTGATCCTGCGAAAATTTTCACCTGGAGAAACCCTGGGCGGCGGCACGGTGGTTAATCCGCTTCCCGCAGGAAGACATAAGCGATTTTCAGATGCTGTTTTGGCTGAATTAACCATGCTGCATCAACACGACCCTGCAGCGCTGCTGGAACAGGTGCTTGAAGCTCAAGGTGCATTTACACTAAACTCATTATCTGCGAAATTGAATTTTACAAGCGAACAGACCGAAAGAATGGTTCAAAGCTTGCTGGAAAAGGGAGTTTTGTTTCAAGTGTCCGAGGGAAAATCCAATCAGGCTGCTGAACCGTTGCTGGTACATCAGAATTATTGGCGGGCAAAACGGGAAGAACTACTCACCTGGTTTGGTGGTTTTCATGATCAGTATCCATTAAAACCCGGTCCTTCGCTGCTGCAAATCCGCGATAGGTTTTCAAAAGAGGCCAAGATTCTTAATTCATTGCTCCAGGGTTTAGAAGCGGATCATTTGATCACTCTGGTTCAGAATCAAGTGTATGCTCTTCAGGGATTTAAAATCCGATTGTCCGCGCGGCAGCAAAAATCATGGGATGTATTGGTGCAGGCGTTAAAGAAAACGCCCCATTCGCCGCCCGGTTTACGGGAGTTGGGCAGTTTGGTTGGGGAAGATACGCTGAAATCTTTTTTGGATGGCGGATTGGTTCTCAAAATATCCGATGACCTGGTCTACCTGCCAGATCAAATTCAGGAGTATGAAAATTGGCTGCACAGCTATTTTTCCACCCATGAGGTATTGCCGCTCAGTGATTTCAAAGATGCATTTAATACCAGTCGAAAATTCTCTCTGGCTGTGTTGGAATACTTTGACCGCGCCCATCTAACAGAACGTTTTGAAGAGGGCCGAAAACTTTACAAAAAAGGATAATTAAGGTTTCTCTGTATATGAGGCAATTTCGAATGTTTTGGTCTCCTGCTGAATAGTACAGAATAGAAATAATTATTTTTATCATCAGATGAGGAAACCAATGACTGAAGAAAAGAAACAACGAAAATGGAACCTGTCCCTGGTAGCACAAATCCTGTTTATCTTGGCCTGCCTGAGCATGGTTTATTTGGGCATCAATTATCGCTTCGCCTGGAATAACTGGAGTGAAGGTGCAAACCTGCATCCGGATGAATATGGTTTAACCAATACATTAACCCAACTACACATCCCGGAAACATTTTCCGATTATATTAATACCCGCCTGTCTGCGATCAGCCCGTATCACCGCTATGATTTAATGGGCAGCCAAAATGGCAATGGACCCGATAACCGCATGCGCTGGGGACAATGGCCGATTATCATCATTCGTAGTGTAGGTGAACTTACCGACAATACTGGCTATGATGAAATTCGTTTATTGGGTAGGAGCTTATCTGCTCTTGCGGATAGTCTATCCTTGATTGTATTGTTCTTCCTGGCGCTGCGATTAATGGATTGGAAGCCGGCACTTTTAGCGGTTTCATTGAGCGCACTATGTGTTTTGCAACTCCAACAATCCCATTTTATGACCGTGGATACCTTTGCCCTCCTGTTTTCGATGATAACCATTTATGCGTGTGTACGAATTGCTCAGACACCGGCATTAATCCGTTTAGAGACAGGGTCACTTTCCTCCCAAAAACTTCAAATCAATCACTCAATTTGGGTTTGGCTGCTTCTGTTTAGTCTTGGGTATGGTATGGCCGTAGCTTCAAAAGTTAATCTGGCTTTACTCGGCGGATTATTGCCGCTGGCTGTGTTTATCAGTATTGCGGAAATTCAGTTGCGATACAGACAGGATATCACCACGATTGTTTATAAAATAGGATTGCTAGCGCTGTTTGCTGTTGCTGTGACATTTTTTGTTTTTCGTCTAACCCAGCCGATGAGTTTTCGCGCCGTCTCCGGCGATACAAACCTGCTTACCTTTCACCTTAATCCGGATTGGACGGACAGCATGGCGGTTGCGCAGAGTGAATCCAGCGGTGTTGGCGGCGGACCGCCGGCTGAGCAATGGACCCACCGCACTGCAATTGTGTTTCCTTTGATTAATATGGTATTTTGGGGTATGGGCCTGCCTCTGGGTATAACTGCTTGGCTCGGTGTGCTGACCTCTTTTTGGCTTCTATATAAACAACGTTTGAATTGGCGCGTTCATCTGGTGCCGCTGGTCTGGGCAAGTGTTTTCTTCCTCTTCATGGGTACCCGCTGGGTGAAATCCATGCGTTATTTCCTGCCCATTTATCCACTGCTCTGCCTGTATGCGTCCTGGATTTTATTCTATTTCATCCGAAAATCCAAGATGCTGCAAAATTCCTGGAAGCCATTCCTGCAGGGACTTTCCGCGGTTGGTCTGGTGGTAGTGATGCTTGGAACTGGGTTGTGGGCTTCTGCGTTCACAAAAGCCGTATATGTCAATCGCCATACCCGAATTTTGACCACGGAGTGGATGTTTGCACATATCCCTGGGGCGGTTAATTTTATTCTTGATACGCCAGAGGGAGAAATTTTTGTTCCCGTTGCTGTCCCTGATAATTTTACAATTTCAAAGGACTTGGTTTTCTCCCAGTCAACACGCTCACCGGTGAAAGGCAGGATTGTGGGGGTGTTCATCCCTCGACTGGATGGCATTACCTCGGACAATCAATCTGCCCTGCAAGTCAAATTTTATGATCTCGAAAATCATATCATCACCCTTCCTGTTTCTTTAGTGGATACTGGTCAACAAGAGAATATTCGCTTGGACATTATAGATCCGGGGGAGGCATTGGAAGTGGAAGAGGGGCAGCCGCTTTCCGTGGAGCTCACGAGCAATTCAAATGATCCTGTAACTCTTAAAAAAATAGTTCTATCCAATGAAAGTTGGGATGAAGGCTTGCCTGTGCGATTAAATTTGTGGGATCCGTTCAGCCAATTGTATTTGGGGAATAGCATGGAAGTCCGCTGGATGGATGATGAAAACAAAAAGACCATGTTTTTGGAAACCCTGAATGCCAGTGATTATGTAATTGTTCCAAGCCAAAGGGCTATTTGGGCTTCCTGCCGCATGCCCCTGATGTATCCCATGACCATGGCTTATTACCGATCCTTATTTAATGGGGATTTGGGGTTCGAGCTGGTTGCAGAATTTCAAGCGCCGATGATTCTGGGACCTCTTCAAGTTTCGGATGTGGGAGGAACCTGGGCAATTGGGAAGACTCCTGCTTTGCCGGTATTTAACTATAATATCCTGGCAGCCGAGGAAGCTTTCAGTGTTTACGATCATCCTCCGGTTTGGATTTTCAAAAAGACGGATAGTTTTAATATCGAGAAGGTGAAACAGATATTGGACAGTGTCGATTTATCTCAGGTGGTGGTTCAATCACCAAGAGACGCCACCTATTTTGAGGTAAAATAATGGTCCTATTTGGGATATTCGCGGTTGACAATACCATCCGCGCCCGATTATAATTGCATGCAACTTGAAATCTGGATAACGTCCGGAAAATCAAGATAACCCCAACTTTCCCGATCGTGTGCAGATGAACTGCAAATGGATTGGAGAAGTGAAGATTGGAGTCGATATAAATGAAGTATGCTATTGTAGAAAGCGGTGGTAAACAATACCACGCGGAAGAAGGATCAACGATTGAAGTTGATTTACTTCCAAAGAACAATGAGGGCGACAAAATCGTTCTCGAAAATGTCTATTTGGTCTCCGATGGTGATTCAATAGCGGTAGGAACTCCCACTGTTAAAGGTGTCAAAGTTATTGCTAAAGTCGTCACCCATTTTAAGGGACCGAAACTTATAATTTTCAAATACCGAGCAAAGAAACACTACCGTGTTAAAACCGGTCATCGGCAACAATATACTCGCTTGCTCATTGAAGCGATTGAGATGGAGAAGTAATCATGGCACATAAAAAAGGTGGTGGGTCCAGTCGTAATGGACGCGATAGCAATGCACAACGATTAGGTGTAAAGCGATTTGCCGGCCAGTATGTGCTTTCTGGAAACATTCTGGTTCGTCAACGTGGCACCAAGATCAAACCTGGTGAAAATGTCAAAGTCGGCAGCGACGATACATTGTTTGCAGTTGCAGATGGCGTGGTCGAGTTTGATACTTTACCCAATGGACGCAAACGGGTTAATATCCGTCCAGTTGTAAATAGCTAATAGTTCGTTCTGTCTCGTTTGAGCCCACAGGAACAAACGAAAACAGGACCAAGGATGGTTCGTAATGAAGAAAGATATTCATCCAGAATATTATTTTGATGCAGTTGTAACTTGTGCTTGCGGAAACACATGGACAACTGGTTCTACCCGTAAAGCAATCCGCACTGAAATTTGTTCAAAATGTCACCCATTCTTTACTGGACAACAGCAACGCTTGATTGACATCGAAGGTCAGGTTGACCGCTTCTATCGCCGTCTGCAGGCTCGTAAAGAGTATGTGGATCAAACGTCAGCACGTCAGTCTGAACGAACCTCACCCGATCGTCCGATCATTGAACTGAAACTCCCCAAACGATCAGTGGAAGCCTTGGCTGCCGTGGGAATCACCACTTGCGGTCAGATCTTGGACAAACTGGAAGAAGGTGAAAAAGCTTTATTGGACATTGAAGGTTTTGGCCGCAAGTCCTTGATCGACATGAAAAAACAACTCCGACAGTTGGGTTATGATTTACCCGCCGCTGCTGATGAAATTGTTGTTTGATCCAATTTTCATTTTTTCTTGACACATCTTTTTAGAATCACCAACCAGGATGGTTACAACTGTCCTGGTTTTTTTTATGCGAATCTGGTATGGTAGAAAGATACAATTTTTTATTTTGAGCGGTAAAATTAACCAATATTTTTAATCTGTATTAATAAAAAATACTATACTTCTAAAAGTACATTCGATATAATACACACAATCTAGATGGAAATAGTATAAAAATAAAATATATTGATTGATTGACAATCAATCCGAAAGCTGGGAGATTACACTGTGAAAGCGAGAAAGATTACTGAACACGTTGACTGGATGGGTGCCATTGATTGGGATCGGCGCTTATTCGACGCATTAATACCGCTGCCTGACGGAACAAGCTATAATGCCTACCTTGTAAAAGGAACGGAAAAAACGATTCTGATTGATACGGTTGAACCGCACAAAGTGGACGAATTGATGAATCAGCTGGCGGATGTTGCCCAATTGGACTACATCATTTCCAATCATGCCGAGCAGGATCATTCCGGATCCATCCCAATGGTCTTGAACAAGTACCCGGATGCAATAGTACTCGGCTCGGAAAAAGAAAAAGGCATGCTGGCGGATTTAATTGGGTTGCCGGAATCTCAATTTCGAGTGGTAGCGGATGGGGAAACGCTTTCTTTGGGAAATTTAACCCTTGAGTTTATTTACACTCCCTGGGTTCATTGGCCTGAGACCATGTCCACCTATCTGCGCGAAGAAAAGATTCTTTTTGCTTGTGATTTCTTTGGCTCCCACCTGGCAACGACAGATCTCTATGCCCATGAAGAGGCTACCATTTATGAAGCAGCAAAACGCTATTATGCGGAAATTATGATGCCTTTCCGCAAGCCCATTGAAAAGAATTTGAAACGACTCGAAGCCTATGATATTGAGATGATTGCCCCCAGTCATGGCCCCGTTTATGACAATCCAAAATTTATTCTGGATGCCTATAACGATTGGGTTTTTGCACCTCCCAAGAATGAAGTGGTTCTTGGCTTTATCTCCATGCACGAAAGTACAAAAATTATGTCTGAATATTTACTCTCAGCGCTGGCAAATCGCGGTGTTTCGGTGAAATACTTCAATCTTGAGACTGCTGATATTGGCAAATTTGCCATGGCCTTGGTGGATGCCGCAACGATTGTACTGGGTACGCCGACCGTTTTGGGTGGGCCTCATCCCAATGCTGCATATGGAGCTTTGTTGGTTGCCGCCTTGAAACCAAAAATTCAAAATGCTGCCATTATCGGGTCCAATGGTTGGGGCGGGGGGGCTGCCGACAAAATGGAAGCTCTGATGCCCGCGTTCAAGGATCGCTTCTTAAAGTCGGTAGGTTCACGAGGCGTACCCGGCGAGGAAGACTTCAAGGAATTGGATCGCCTTGCGGATGAGATTTGTCAAAAACATTTGGATGCTGGGTTGAAATAAAATATACCTAACAAAAAAGCGAGTGGAAATTCACTCGCTTTTTCATTTTTCCTTCTCACAAATGTACTAGTCTGGGGTAGAATCAAACCATACTACTGTTAAGGAGATGGCTCATGAAGCATCACGCCGGATCTATTGAAGTAATTTGTGGATCGATGTTTTGTGGCAAGACCGAAGAACTGATTCGCCGCTTAAAAAGAGCAGTGATTGCCAAACAAAAGGTGCAAGTCTTCAAACCTGCTATTGATAATCGATATGATGAAGTCAAGGTTACTTCTCATGGCGGATTAATGTTTGATGCCATTCCAATCACCCAGGCAAAAGATATTTTGGAACTCTTAGATGCCGAGACTACGGTGGTTGGAATTGACGAAGTACAATTTTTAGATAATGATGTCATTGCTATTGTCAATCAATTAGCCGCAAAAGACATTCGAATTATCATTGCCGGTCTGGATACGGATTTCCGGGGAGAACCCTTTGGCTGTATCCCTTATTTGATGGCCCAGGCAGAGCGAGTGGATAAACTACAAGCCATTTGTATGGATTGTGGGGAACCAGCATGCCGGACTCAACGATTGGTTAATGGTCTTCCAGCCCAATATGATGATCCAATAGTTATTGTCGGTGCCTCGGAGTTATACGAAGCACGATGCCGGAAACACCATGTTGTGCCGGGTAGAGCCTACTAATAAAGGAGCCTCTCTTGATTCAAGACTATCATGATTTTCTTGAGGAAATCTTAATCCCAACAGATATGTTGCATAATCGGGTTAAAGAGCTTGGGGAACAGATAAGCCGGGATTATCAGGGGGAAGATTTATTACTGGTTTGTATTTTAAGAGGCGGGGTTGTTTTTTTAACTGATTTAATGCGCTGCATTTCCATCCCTCATGCGATTGAATTTATGGCGGTATCCTCCTATGGCGTTGGCAACCGGGAAACTTCCGGTGTTGTCCGTGTTAATTATGACTTGAAGAGCAATATTACCGGCCGACATATTGTTTTAGTGGAAGATATTATCGACAGTGGAAATACACTTTCTTCCGTTCTGGATATTCTTCGTCTTCGTAAACCCCAATCCCTTGAAGTGTGTACCTTATTAAATAAGGCAGAACGTCGGGAAGTGGATGTGGCGATAAAATATAGTGGTTTTGAAATTCCAGACAAATTCGTTTTCGGTTATGGATTGGATGTAGACGATTATTATCGAAATTTACCGTTTATCGGGGTCATTAATTTAGAAAAATATTCAGGCGTATAGGATAGACCATGGACCAAGCATCTGATTTACTTACCAGTGAAATATTCACCATTATTCAAGAAAAGCTGCAAAATACGGCCAATGTGTACCTAGTTGGTGGCGCCATTCGAGATGTACTCCTTTCTCGGCCAATCCATGATATGGATTTTGTGGTACTCAAAGATGCCGGAAAAGTAGCCAAGAAACTTGCGGATGACTTAAAGGGTGGTTTTTATATGCTGGATGAGGAGCGCGATATTGCCCGTGTAGTCATCGATCAACCGAACGGCAAAAAGTTCTACCTCGATTTTTCTGCTTTGAGAGAAGAGAATTTATTTAAGGACCTTCGCTCCCGTGATTTTACTATCAATGCGATGGCAGTTAATGTTGCCCAACCCGAATTACTGATTGATCCCTTAAAAGGGATTGACGATATTAAAGCCGGCTTTTTGCAGATTTGTAATCCTAATTCATTTCGCAATGATCCAATACGGGTGGTTCGTGCGGTACGCATGGCAATCCAATTTGATTTAAAAATTACCGAAAACACCTTGCATGCTCTCAAAGAGCAGGTGAGCAGTCTAGATTCAATCAGTCAGGAACGTATTCGGGATGAGCTTTTCCGCATCCTGGAAAGTGAAAAAACGGCTTCTGCGCTACGCTTATTGGATCAATTGGGTATTGTAGATACCCTTTGGCCGGAGCTTTCGGCGTTGAAATCTGTTGAATATGAGAATATGGCCAATCAAAATGTTTGGCAGCATACACTTGCCACGGTGCAAGGCCTGGAAGATATCTGGCGTGTATTGGTGGGCGAGTACACAGAAGAAAAAGGTGCAAATTTGTGGCTGGGGACACTGGTTGGCCGCCTGGGACGGTATCGCACGGATTTTGATCACCATTTTCAGTTATCTGTAAATCCATTACGCTCCCGGAAAGCACAATTGTTCTATACTGCCTTATTCCATGATTGCGGAAAACCGGCGGTACAGATTTCTACTGAATCCGGGCAGGTGTCCTATCTGGGGCATGATTCCGCAGCCGAGACCATTGTAAGGGATGCAGCCAGAAAGATCAGACTGAGTGAAAATGAAGTAGGCGCTGTTACCCTGATGGTCAAAGAACATATGCGGTTCAGTCAATTAAGCAAGAACGGCGTGCTGCCAGATAATCGCGAAATCCATTCTTATTATAAGAAAAACCGTTCCTATGGGATTGATCTTTGTTTTCTGGCTTTGGCGAATACCATTGGTACTTATCAACATGCGCTGGATCAGGATGTTTGGTTGGAAAACGTGAACCTCGCCAGGGTATTAATGGAAGCATATTTTGAAAAATATGAGCAGGTGGTAAATCCGCCCAAGATAATTTCCGGTTCGGAAATTATGAAACAATTTAACCTACTGCCCGGAAAACAGGTTGGTGAATATTTGGAAGAAATTCAAGCGGCGCAGGCGGAAGGAAAAATATCCAATAAATCTGAGGCAATCTCTTACATCCGCGCCAGCATAAAAGCTGCTTGAAGTAACGCTCAATCCGGCTTCGAAAAAAGATGCAAAAAAACCGCCGATTCGGCGGTTTTTTATCTTAAACTCTGTTTATGTGTTTATGTGTTTATGTGTTTATGTGTTTAGGGGAAAATTTCGGTTAAAACCGGTTGGTAGGTGCAGGTGCACCCTTGTGGCTCTGAGCAACCATGGACGGGAAGTTCGGGAACCAGATTTTTTTCATAGGTACCTTGCATGGATTTGCACACAGGGCAGGCATTGTTGGAAACCGATAAAGTTATGGCTTTGACCCTGGGATTTCCTTTTAGGGTGGAAAGATTTACGGCTGAAATAGAATACTGTTTTAAATCAGCCTGGCAAGTAGGACAAAGACTTTCTTCATCGTTTGCATTGGAATTGCATTTAGAACAGATTTGCACTCGTTATCTCCCATACCCTTTTATGAAATTTTACCTGAAGTGCTGTAATAAATCCAATACCAAGCTGGCTACCAGGATAATGCCGTTGCAACATTCAGTGAATTATGGGGACGACGAAGCAGTTTATTAATGTGCGCAATTAACACACCGCTTGCTACAGGTTTAATCAGGTAGTCATCTGCACCTGCATCCAATGCTTCAGCTACGATTCCAGGATTGTCTAATGCAGAGAGAACGAGGATGGGGATGTCGCTGAATTCCCGGACGCGTTTACAAACCTGCCATCCGTCCATATCAGGCATCATCAAATCCAGAATTACAACATCAGGGTTCTTGCTTCGAATTAAATCAATTCCAACGGGTCCGGAATTGGCTGTGAATATTTCAGATGATGCCGTCTGTAACAATAATTGTAATAACTCAGTCATTGCAGGATCGTCGTCAATTACGATAATTTTCATCAGTAAAGGTTCCTCCAAGATATATTCTATTGTAATATGATGCGGAAATCGTTTGCCATAAAATTACCTTTCATCTAGTTTACAACAGTTAATTACCCAAAAAATGATATTTACGTAAATTTTATGCGAGTTTATTTTCCGGAAAAATTGTTTATGACTTAATTAATTCGCGCTTTATGGTAAAATCCTTTATTGTGCAGAAACAGTACTCACTCCCGACTTGGGAGTGGTGAAATTAAATTTTGGAGGAACAATGGCAGACAAGAAGTGGGTATATTTATATAGCGAGGTCAAAGAAGCTGAAGCTTATGTTGGCAACGATTGGGACGGAGTACGAGGCCTTCTCGGTGGTAAAGGCGCAAACCTGGCCGATATGACACGTATCGGAGTTCCGGTCCCCCCCGGATTTACCGTAACAACTGAAACATGTAATGCTTACCTGGCAGCCGGAAACAAATTCCCCGAAAAAACGTGGGATCAGGTATTGGTTGCTTTGAAAGAAGTAGAACGACAGTCAGGAAAGAAATTTGGTGATCCCACCAATCCTCTTCTGGTCTCCTGCCGATCTGGTGCAAAGTTCTCCATGCCAGGTATGATGGATACAGTTCTCAATATTGGTTTGAATGATGATACAGCGCTCGGAATGGTTAAATTGACCGATAACGAGCGTTTTGTTTATGATTCCTATCGTCGTTTGATTCAGATGTTTGGGTCTGTAGTATTAAATGTGGATGATGAACATTTTGAAAAAGTACTCGACGGTTATAAAGAAAAAGCTGGTGCAAAATCAGATACCGATTTAACCGCAGAACAATTGAAAGAATTAACCGGTTTGTTCAAGAAAGTAGTTCGCGAACAAAAAGGATTTGACTTCCCGACTGATCCGATGGAACAAATGCGCTTTGCGATTGAAGCCGTGTTTAAATCCTGGAACGGCAAACGTGCCATCGATTATCGCCGCGCAACAAATATCGCGGATGATTTAGGTACTGCAGTCAATATTGTTACCATGGTCTTCGGTAATATGGGCAATGATTCCGGTACCGGTGTGGCATTTACCCGCAATCCTGCCACCGGCGAGAAAAAATTATATGGTGATTATTTACTCAATGCGCAGGGTGAGGATGTAGTTGCCGGTATACGTAATACCGAACCGATTGCAAAACTCGGCACAATTTTCCCGGAAGCCTACAAAGAATTCCTGGCTATTTGTGACAAACTAGAAAGTCATTATCAAGACATGCAGGATATGGAATTTACCATTGAACGTGGTAAATTATGGATGCTGCAAACCCGTAATGGCAAACGTACCGCTGCTGCAACCATCAAGGCTGCTTTTGACATGGCCAATGAAGGCTTGATCACAAAAGACCAGGCAGTAAAACGTGTCACTCCCGCTGACGTAGACACCATGCTTCATCCTCAGTTTGATGTTGCCGCTCTGGACGCTGCCCGCAAGGAAGGCCGATTATTTGCCAATGGTGTAAACGCCTCTCCCGGCGCCGCTGTGGGTCAGGTTTATTTCGATGCCGATTTGGCTGAGAAGATGGCCAAAGAAGAGCACCAGGAAGTTATCATGGTTCGCCCCTTCACCAAACCGGATGATGTTCATGGTATGTTGGCCGCCCGCGGTATTTTAACCAGCGAAGGTGGTGCTACCTCCCACGCCGCTGTTGTCGCCCGCCAGTTCGGTGTACCCTGTATCGTGGGTGCTTCCACCGTGCGTGTTGACCTTGAAAAACGCGAAATGACCATCGATAACATCGTCGTCAAAGAAGGCGAATGGATTTCCATCAACGGCACCACCGGTAATGCCTATTTAGGCAAAGTGGCCGTGGTTGTTCCCAACCTGGATGAGCAGACTGAACTTTTGACCATCTTGAACTGGGCCGACGAAATTTGTGCCCGCCCCGGTACCCGTGTTGGACCAGAAGGCTGGCCTACCACCGGTTTACAGGTTTGGGCTAACGCAGATTATCCTGCGGACGCAGTTCGTGCCCGCACCTACGGTGCCAAGGGTATTGGCCTATGCCGTACCGAGCATATGTTCTTCGAAACCACCCGCTTGCCCATCGTACAGCGCATGATTTTAGCCAAGAATGTTACCGACCGCGTGGCAGCCCTGGATGAATTATTGCCCTCACAGCGCTCCGATTTTGAAGGCTTGTTCACTGCCATGGATGGCCTACCTGTCATCATCCGTTTGATTGATCCCCCCCTGCATGAGTTCCTGCCCTCCCAGGAAGAACTTCTGGAAGAGGTCATCACCATGCGAGTGAAGGGTATCACCAAGGGCTTGGCTGAAAAAGAAGACCTGCTGGAGAACGTTACCAGCCTGCACGAATCCAACCCCATGATGGGCCTGCGTGGTGTTCGTTTGAGCATCACCATTCCCCAAATCGTTGAAATGCAGGTTCGTGCCATCTTTGAAGCAGCTTCCAATGTTGCCCTCAAGGGTATCAATGTAAAACCCGAAATCATGATCCCCTTAACCGGTCATATCAATGAGTTGAAAGCCATTCAGCCTCGTTTGATTGAACTGGCCAAAGAAATCATGGCTGCAAAGAAAATTTCCTTTGCTTACAAATTTGGTACCATGATCGAGATTCCTCGTGCAGCCTTAACCGCTGCTGAAATTGCTACCGTGGCTGAGTTCTTCTCTTTCGGTACCAATGACCTGACCCAGATGACCTTTGGTTACAGCCGTGACGATGCCGAGCGTAACTTCCTGGTTCAGTACGTGGAAGATGGTATCCTGCCCAGCAATCCTTTCCAAACCATCGATCAGGATGGTGTGGGTCGGATTATGGAGCTTGCCGTAACCGATGGCCGCAGCACCCGCAAAGACCTGGAAGTAGGTATCTGCGGTGAGCACGGTGGCGATCCTGAATCCATCGACTTCTGTCATCGCTTGGGCAACAACTACGTCAGCTGTTCCCCATTCCGTGTGCCGATTGCCCGATTGGCCGCAGCTCACGCCGCTTTAAAATACGCCCCCAAGAAATAAGCTTTATCTCTTTTGAATCATGAGAGGTTGTTCAGAAATGAACAACCTCTTTTGCTTTACATCAGGGGCAACTCCCCAAGGTATAGGATATTTTCATCCTATTTATTCTTTTTTCTTTGGGATGAAATGTGAAAATGCTATAGACTTTCTCACAATGATCCCGTTTGCCTCATTGTCAGAGCGAACGCCGTATCCAATCAGAGTTTGGGCGCGAGCCTCGCGACCCTACAATTGCACGGTTATTCAACATCCACAATAACAGGAATATAAGCACATGCCTAAATGAAGTTAGCAACTTCCATCGCCTGCCCTTGAAGATGAAATTGCCCTTTTTTCGCTATTAATGATATGAATTATATGAATATTATTAAGATATAGTAGATGAATTTGATATAAATAATAAGATAAGCTAGAATAGATAATATAGAATAACGTATATTAAAGGTGGAATTATCCATTTATCAGGAGGACAGATCATGGAAAAAGAGAAACTGTTGCAAATGTATCACGAGATGGTATTAATCCGACTTGTGGAAGAAGAATCTGCTGTGCAATATCAGCAAGGAAGGATTGGTGGTTTTTTACATTTGTATATTGGTCAGGAAGCAGTCAGTACAGGAATTATCTCAGCAAGACAGCCGGAAGACCGCATAATCACAGCTTATCGGGATCACGGTATTGCGCTTAATTGCGGACTTTCCGCAAAAGAAGTACTTTCGGAATTATTGGGCAAAGCCACCGGCATTTCGAAAGGAAAAGGCGGTTCCATGCATATGGCTGATGTGACCAAGAATTTCTGGGGTGGTCATGCCATCGTCGGCGCACATCTTCCGATCGCAGCTGGATTAGCATTAGGAGATCTCTACCAGGAGAATGCTGGCGTCACCGTTTGTTTCTTTGGGGACGGAGCCTCAAATATTGGCTATTTCCATGAGGCCCTAAATCTCTCCAAGGTTTGGAATCTTCCTGTTTTGTGGGTTTGTGAAAATAATCAATATGGTATGGGAACGGCTATTAATCGTGCATCGGCGGTTTCGGATATCCGCAGGAAAGCCGATGGGTACGGTATGAAAAATCAGGCTGTGGATGGCATGGATATTCTGGCTGTCCATGAAATTAGCGAGACATTATTGGCTGAAATTCGCGCTGGTAGCGGCCCTCAGTTTTTAGAGGTGAACACCTATCGCTTTAAAGGACATTCCATGGGAGATCCGGAACGCTATCGTGAAGCGGCTGAAGTAAAACGCTGGCAGGAGAACGATCCTATTGGTCGATTTAGAAAATATCTGATCGAAGAAAAGATATTTACTGAAAAACAATTGGATAAGGAAGATGCCCGAATTGAAGAGGAAGTAAAAGAAGCGATTGCTTTTGCCATCAGCAGTCCGGATCCGGCTCCAGCGGAATTGTTTTCTGATATCTATGTTAAAGAAACCTGGGAGGAATAGGATCATGGCTATGATCACGATGAGACAAGCGATTACAGACGCCCTCTGGGAAGAAATGGAACGAGATGAGAAAGTCTTCATGCTCGGCGAAGAGATTGGGGTTTGGGGAGGTACCTATGCGGTCACCAAAGGCTTCTATGACCATTTTGGAGAGAAAAGGGTAAGAGATACCCCAATTGCGGAATCGGCCATTGTAGGCGCTGCTATTGGTGCTGCTTTGACTGGTTTGCGTCCGATTGCCGAGATTATGACGATTAATTTTGCCTTTTCAGCCATGGACCACATTGTCAATGAAGCTGCCAAATTCCATTATATGTTTGGCGGTCAAATGAAAATCCCCATGGTGATCCGTACTGCAGGCGGGGGCGGCAGACAGCTCGGGGCGACTCATTCCCAAACACCGGACGCCATCTTTGCCCATTTTCCGGGTTTGAAAGTTGTAGCTCCCGGAACACCGGCTGATGCCAAAGGATTGCTAAAAGCGGCCATTCGCAGTGATAACCCGATTTTATTTATTGAACATGCCACCTTATATCAAACCCGAGGTGAAGTGCCGGAAGGCGATTACATCGTTCCGATTGGTAAATCCGAGGTTAAACGACCCGGCAAGCATGTAACCATCGTCACTTACAGCAAGATGCTGGAAATATCCATGAAAGCGGCAGAGACATTAGCCAGTGAAGGAATTGAAGCGGAAGTGGTTGATTTACGCACCCTGCGTCCCCTGGATATGGAACCTGTATTGGAATCCTTCCGCAAGACGAATCGGGCAGTTATCGTAGAAGAAGGTTGGAAATCCTACGGCGTGGGTGCGGAAATATCCGCCAGAATTTATGAAGAAGCTTTTGATTATGTGGATGCCCCCATAAAACGGGTAGCCCAAAAAGAGGTGCCTTTGCCTTATAACCAGGCGTTGGAGCAGATGGCCATTCCAAATGCAAGCGATGTGATTCGGGCTGTCAAGGAGGTGCTGTAATGGCTGAAAAAGTACTGATGCCCAAATTGGGTTTTGATATGGCGGAAGGCGTACTGGTCCGTTGGATAAAATTCGAAGGTGATCCGGTGGCAAAAGGGGATGTGCTGGCTGAAATAGAAACAGATAAAGCCACGGTTGAAGTGGAAAGCCAGCTGGATGGTCAGCTGCTTAAGCATTTGGTGGCTCAGGAATCCATTGTTCCTGTTGGAGCACCGATCGCCGTGATTGGACAACCCGGAGAGGCTATTGAGGTTCCGGATTCGGCTGGAGTTGAAAACGCACCTGCTCAAGTGAAACAGGTGGAAAAAACTGAGATCAAGACCGTTGAAGCAACTGCTGAACCGGCGTTTCTGGAGGGTGAGAGAATTAAAATCTCTCCTTTGGCAAAGAAAATAGCTGATGAGAGCAAACTTCCCCTGACAGGTTTGAACGGTACCGGTCCTGGTGGACGCATTGTGAAAGCGGATGTGGAGAAAATGTTGGCACAGGGGATACCTGTTGCTCGCCTAATGACAACTTCTGCCCCAATCCAGGATCGGTTGGATAGGAAAATTCCCGTCAATAAATTGCGCCAGATTATTGGGCGGCGATTGGTGGAATCAAAACAACAGATACCGCATTTTTATTTATCTAGAGCTTATCAGGTGGATGGATTGATGAAGATGCGTGCTGAAATCAATCAACTCCTCCCGGCTGATGAAAAACTATCGGTGAACGATTTTATCGTCAAAGCCGTGGCATTAACTTTGGGTGAATTTCCCAATCTCAATGCCTCGCTTGTCGGCAATGAAATTGTGCAGCATGCAAGTATCAATATTGGCAATGCCGTGGCGGTGGAAGGCGGCTTGATGACCGTCGTCACCCGCGACGCCCATCTAAAACCGATTCGTTCCATTTCAATTGAAACCAAAAGCATGGTGCAGCGGGCGCGCGATGGAAAAGTGAAAACCGAGGATATTGAAGGCTCATCATTTTCCATCAGCAATCTTGGAATGTATAAAATTGATCACTTCTCAGCGATTATTAATCCCCCCGAAGCTGCCATTCTGGCGGTTGGCGCTGCTCAGCAGGTGCCTGTCGTTCAGGAGAATGCGTTGGGTATTGCCTGGATGATGAATATGACCCTTTCGGCTGATCATCGCATCACAGACGGCGCTGAAGCCGCCGAATTCATGCTGCGCCTGGAGTATTATATTCAAAACCCCTTACTGCTGCTTGTGTAAGAAAGAATAAGAATAAACAAGCCCACTGGTTTCCGTTGGGCTTGTTTTGTTTAATTTGGTGATGCGCTTTGATACAGCCGTTCGTAAATATGGAAGTTTTCAGCGATGTGAAATATGTACGTTCGAGTTTCATCAAAACGGATGATTTCCAAAAGGAGATCCGGATCATCCTTCGCCTGTTCGTTCCAGGCTAATGTATTGCCGGGACCGCCATTATACGAGGCCAGCGCAGCAATCATATTGCCATCAAAAAGATCAATCTGACGACTAAGATAATAAGCGCCAAAGGGAATGTTAATCACTGGGCGGTAAAGATCCTGAGTGGTATAGGAAGCTGGCCAGTTTAATTGAGTGAAAATTTCATCACCGGTGGCTGGCATGATTTGCATTAAACCAGCCGCACCCGCTGAGGATTGAATGAATCCTTCAAACATACTTTCCTGCCGCATGGCACTAAACAAAAATATGGGGTCAAGCTGATACTTGTGAGCGGAAGCCAGGGCCATCTCCTTGTAGAACATACCAAAACGGATGTGATTGAAGTAGGGTGGGGCGGTTAATGTGTCCACTTCGCTGATATTTGCCAAATCCAAAATATTGCGGCTGATAAAAATTGCCGGTCGGTAGAGGTGTAATTCCAGCAGGTGATTCATCAAACGAAAATTCTGAACAGGGTCTGTTTTTACTTTTTCATAGAGCAAGTTGAATTGTTCCACTGCCTGTTCATAAAGACCCAATTCCCAGAATAAATTCCCTTTGCGTAAATGATCATCATATGCCAGGTCCGCTATTTGAGAAAGATCCACCGCAGCATCAATGGTGAATGTAGATCGTAACCAGCTTTCGGCAATGGCTCGTTCAGCATCAAGATTGATATCATAGTTAAGATTGCCGGAAGGCGTGAAGGGAAGTTTGCCATCCATGATTTCCAAAGCACGTTCACTGTAATACCCTGTTGGATCGCTTTGTGCGCTCTGCAACCAGGCTTGCTGGGCAGCATCCGGATAGCCGAGTTTTTGTTCACATTTTGCAATCCAGAAATGCGCTGCTGAAATATCTTCAGAATTACCCGCTAAAACCAGATATCGTTGAAAATCTAGTTTAGCCGCCGCGTAATTTTCTTGCCGGTAATGGACAATCCCGGTAAGGAATAAAGCCCGGTAGCTTTCAGCAGCCGAGGGGTACCGGTCAATCATCGAGCCCCAAACCACAACAGCTTGATCTAGTAGATCGCTGCGCTCAAAGATTCGTCCTGCTTGAAAGAGGTAGGACGGTGCGTTCGTGGATTCCGGTCTCAGGTTGACATATTCAATCAGGGTATTGGCCCCCTGACTGTATTGATCCAGATAAACCCACTGCGTATAGGATTTTTCGTCCCAGGCATTTTCCCAAAAACGGGAATCCGGGTACTGGGTGATGATCTGATCATACACTACGATGGCGGCCGTCTGTTGCCCGGTCTCCACCAAACACAGGGCTTTATAAAAGAGGGGCGTGCCATCGTGTCCCGGATTTTCATCGATGTAGCGATCGAGGATATCTATGGCCAGACCATATTGGCCTGCGTAGTAATCTACCATGCCCCGGTATAAATTATTGACCGGAATATTGTTATTAACCAATTCAACCAATCCAGTATAGGTATCATACGATTTGGGATAATTTTCCACCGAATCCTGATACCGTGCGTAGGCCTGGTCAGGGAGACCTAGCGCCATATAGGATTTGCCGCTTAGGAAATTCATCTGGGCCTTGGTGTAATCATTGGTGGTGGTTTCGTAAATTCCCATAAAGGTACGTACAGCATTAATGTGATCACCCATTTCGGTGTAGGCGCTACCAATATTGATTTGCAACGCAGTAGTATCTTCATTGGGAGATGCTTCAATGGCTTTTTGATAGGCCTCAATGGCTTCAGTATAGAGGCCACCTTTGCGCAGCAAATCACCGCGCATGGTTTGGATGGTGGCATCCATAATGCCCGGTCGCAGTGTATTAAAGATATACAGCGCTGCGGCTGATTCTGCGTATCGTTGGGTATCCCGATAACACAAGCCAGAAAGTAATAGGCATTTGCAATTGGAAACTATCCGGATAATTAATAATTAATTGTTCGAGGGTTTCAATTGCATTAGGGTAATCTTTCAACAGGTAATGTACTCGGCCAATACCGACATTGGCGATGGCTTTCTCCAAGGATCGGTGGATTGGGTCAGTAGCTTTTTCATATTCTATCTTTGCCTGTAAATAATCGCCGATAAAGATTTTGTATTCTGCATTTTCAATGCGAATTTTCGGCAAAGGGGTGGGTGAAGGTGTAACTTCGGGTGTGGCTGCAACATTTGTCGTTTCAGAATTTGCGCCTGTCCGGGAATCTGTTTGAGTTCCGGGTAATTGAACCCCGCATCCTTGCATAAACAAGAAACTGATCAAAAATATACCAGTGCGTGTGCTGGAAAGAAATTTTCTTTTTATTGGTTTCATCCGTGGATTCTCCAAATTTAAAATCTTTGACAAACATGTCATAGCATGTTAAACTTTTCTATCACAGCAGCTCTCTTTGATGAGAGCTTTTTTCCTGTTAGGATTTAATCATCGCCACTAATCTTACCAGATAATGCAGGCAAGATCAATCATGGGAGTCAATAAAATTTATGACCGTATTATGTTCGGGTTCCATCGCCTTTGATTATTTGATGACATTTCCAGGTCATTTTAAGGATCATATCCTGCAAGAACGACTTGAAACCATTAGTTTATCGTTTCTTGTAGATTCCATGGTCCGCCAGCGGGGTGGAACGGCACCAAATATCGCTTATTCGATGGCTTTGCTTGGGGATCACCCTCGGGTGATTGGTACAGTCGGTGAAGATTTTGAATCTTATCGCAGCTGGCTTGAGAGTCACGGGGTGGACACGCAATACATCAAAGTAATTGAAGGCGATTATACCGCGTCCTTCTTTGTAAACACCGATTTAGCGAATGCTCAGATTGCTTCCTTTTACCCTGGAGCGATGACCTTCGCCAAAGATTTATCCATTCACGATGTGCAGCCCAAACCGGATTTTGTGATCATCTCACCCGATGATCCGGGCGCCATGTCCCGCTCCGTTCAGGAGTGCAAGGAAATGGGCATTGACTATCTCTATGATCCCAGTCAGCAAATTGTACGCCTCAGTGCGGAAGATCTGCTTGCCGGTGTGGATGGCGCGCACAGTTTGTTCGTCAATGAATATGAAAATGAATTGTTAATGAAGCACACTGGATTGACGGAAGCTCAGATCATGAGCAAGGTGAAGTTGTGGGTCATCACCTGCGGGAATACCGGTTCCATCATTCGCACCAAAGATGGGGAAATCCACGTACCCGTTGTGCCGCCCGAAAAGATTGTTGATCCAACCGGTGTAGGCGATGCCTTCCGCGCCGGTTTTATGCGTGGATATCAATTGGATTTTGATTTACAAACTTGCGGCCAAATGGGCGCCTTGGCTGCCACGTACTGTTATTGAACAAAAAGGCACCCAATCGCACCACTATACCCCCAAAGAGTTTATTACAAGATATCGATTGCATTTTGACGATCAAGGAAAATTGGATATTTTGTTGTAGGATGATTGCTATTTATTCCTGGAGGAAATGGAATGACGAATTATGATGTGAAAGACCTTGGACTGGCAGAAGGCGGCCGAAGGCGAATTGAATGGGCAGAACGGGAAATGCCTGTTTTACGGCAGATTCGAGAACGATTTGCCAAAGAACTTACCCTTAAAAGGTATTCGAGCTTCCGCTTGTTTACATGTTACCACCGAAACCGCCAACCTGATGCGCACGCTGCAGGCGGGTGGTGCCGATGTGGTATTGGTTGCTTCTAATCCCTTATCCACGCAGGATGATGTTGCCGCTTCCTTGGTGACTCATTATGAAATCCCTGTCTATGCCATCAAAGGCGAAGACAATGCGACTTATTACAAACATTTACACGCCGCATTGGACCACAAACCCAATATCACCATGGATGACGGCGCAGATTTATTGAGTGTCATGCACAAAGAGCGCTCTGATTTACTTCCGAATGTGGTCGGCAGTATGGAAGAAACCACCACTGGTGTGATTCGATTGCGCGCCATGGAAAAAGACAAGGCCTTGAAAATTCCCGTGATCGCGGTGAATGATGCCATGACCAAACATTTGTTTGATAATCGTTATGGCACCGGACAATCCACCCTGGATGGCATTATTCGATCGACCAACATTTTGTTGGCTGGCCGAAACTTCGTCGTCGCCGGCTATGGCTGGTGCGGACGTGGGCTGGCTGATCGTGCCCGCGGGATGGGCGCCAATGTCATCGTGACCGAAATTGACCCGATGGTTGCTTTGGAAGCCGTGATGGATGGTTTCCGTGTCATGCCCATGCTCGAAGCTGCCAAAGTTGGCGATATCTTCTGTACCCTAACCGGCGATATCAATGTTTTGGACGCCCATCATTTTGCCGTAATGAAAGACGGTGCCTTGATTGCCAACTCCGGCCATTTCAATGTGGAGATCAACATTCCTGCGCTGGAAGCCATGGCAAAAACCAAACGTCTGGTACGCCCCTTCGTGGAAGAATATCAACTTCCTGACGGACGCCGCCTGCACATTCTGGGTGAAGGCCGTTTGATCAACCTGGCTGCCGCAGAAGGTCACCCAGCAAGCGTGATGGATATGTCCTTTGCCAACCAGGCATTGTCCACCGAATATTTATATCAGAATTACAAGAGCCTTGAGCACAAGGTATACAGCGTGCCGGATGTGATTGATCGTGAAATTGCCCGCCTGAAATTAATGGCCATGGGTGTTTCGTTGGATGTCCTCACCGCCGATCAGGTGCATTATCTCAATTCATGGGAAGAAGGCACCTGAGATTTAGTCCCGAAAGAATAAAAAGAACGAGGTTGTCAGTTCATTGGCAACCTCGTTCTGTATTTATTATGGTTGGATGAATTTGTTATTTGGTATTTCACCGATCGTAGGGTGGTGGTCGTAGACCCCGCCGAATGCTGATAGGGTACTAACAGAATTCGGCGAATTCCAACTATAGCCAAAAGCGGCGGGGGTTATTCCCTTGCCTACCGAAACTAAAAAAAACGCCTCCAAGGTAGGACTACGAGATGTAGGATATGCCAGTATAATTCATCAAAATCACACCTCGACCAGCATGGAAATTTCATTCAGTCTAGAAAAGATGCACTGGCCGGCCACACAAAAAGGACGCTGTCTCTCAGGATACATGCAAGGGAAAACTGCAAGGGAAAACTAACCATGCCCCCACTCTCACCAAAACTACCAGGAATACCAATAATGAAACCATCACCCATTTCTTGCGTGTAAAATCTTAGGTATATATCTTTCAGGTAAAAAATATTACAATCTATTTATAATATTTGTTATCTGTAACCCGATAATCACTTATCCATAGAATTTTACCTCTCAAAGCACTCAATCCTGTCCCTGCCCATTGACTTTGAAGAGCATTCTGAAGATATGATTGCTCAGATTCCGGCAACTCATTAAAATACATCACTGGACCATTTGCCCATTCATCTTGCACCACCGTAGGTAGATTTATAAATGGATTATCTTGAAATACCGGTAATTCAGCATAAACACCCTCCCTTTCCTCGGTGAAATTTAACAGATTATCAATCATAGACGAAAAGGAATTGTAACTAGGATACGGGCTATACACTTTAAAAACTGTTTCAAGAAAGACACTTTGGTCCATTGCTAGATTAATTACTCCATCATCTGATGTGGGGATGTAACCAATAATCTCATCAGTTCCCAAAATATGAGTAAACAACAAAGACTTTGTCCGACGTGGGTCAGTTCCAAAAAATAACATATTTTTTTCTTGCGCTACATCCTCATTTGGCATAAAATCACAAGAATACAGCATACTTGGACGAATTGATTTTTCAGTTTTTGACATCGCAACAGGAATTAGAACAAACATTGGCCAAACATTATCTCCTCGTTCTGTATTCACTCTATCCACAAACCCTTGAATCACCGCATTGACCCGTAACACATCTACTTGCAAATATTCCCCTGACCTCACTACAAACAGTGCGTCTTCAGCATTTTTCATCCGGTTCAGTTCCAGAACAACCCTGGCATTATTGGCGCCAAATAATTCCTGCACCGTTTCATAGCTGGGTATCATCACTCCTTCTTCAGATTCTTCCAGCAGCTTGATCTTTACATCCTGGGATTGATCATCGATAGTTTCCGTTACCGTGTTGGTGAAGTAGTTCACCCCATCGATTTCCTCCGCCATTCCATTGTGTTTTTCCACATAGGCTGCCATCTCAGGGGAAAGCCAGAAGCCTTGAACTTCCAGCCATCCCTCTTGCCAGCCAGCAGGCTTGGGAACTTGGGTTGGTTCGGGGGTGGCTGTGGGAGCTAGGGTGGGCGTGTCGGTGGGGGGTAGGGCAGTAGCTGTGGGTACCGGTGCCGGCGCTGGCGCTGGCGCGCAGGCGGTCAGGGTGATAAGCAGGGCAAGCAGGATAAGGAATCGGGTGTGACGCATGGGGGTTCTCCGGGGGAAAATTTTATGAAGGTATACGGGATATTATACGGGAAATGCCTTCCCAGAAAGCAAAGATTTCGTAGATCAACACAAGCAAATTGTAGGGGAGGGTTTGAGAAAATGTGTTGATCTATCAGTGGTACGAAAAACTCGCCCCCAACGCAGGACGAAAATGGAATCCTGTCTTGGAGATGGCAAAGTATTTTCGCAAATCTTCTGCCCAATTTGTTTATGGCACGGGCAGGTTTACAAGGTATTGGATGGACCGGCGCAATTGATCAAACCTGCCCCTACGGAGCTATTCCCCATAACGTAGGGCGGTGGTATGTGCCCGTAGGGTGCGATAGACCCCGCCGAATGCTGGTTTGGCAAGCGATTAATTATGGAATTTCCACCTCAGGCCAAAAGCGACGGTAAAAAAAAACCACCCTACTCGATTGTTAAAAACGAACGAGGTTATCCTTGATTTGACAACCTCGTTTTGCATGTATGATGGATGAATCTGTTAATGCTACTCCACAACGATGTCGATGTAGAATACATCCCCGAAAGGCATGCCGGAGCCGGTATAGGCCTGCCAGGCGCTTTGATATCCGCCTGCACTGGATGGTGCGGTGAAAAGGATGGCAATTTCAGCCTGATCCCCACTGGGAGTCTGCGGCATGGGTTGAGATGGCTCCACACCCATGGCATCCCCAGTGACCAGGCGTACCTCATAGGTCTCATTCCAATGACAGGTACCACTGTTTTCCACCAGCCAGCGTTTATCAATGGTTGCCCCAGGTTTATAACTTGACCCATCCGGAACGGTATTATCGGCAAGGAAGGTTAATAAGTTCATACAGTTCGCGGGTTGGGTGGGTACAATGGGCGTTGGGGTAGGGGTGATGGTTGGAATCACGGTAGGCTGCATGGTGGGCGGCAAATACGCACCCTGTTGTGACCCCAGAATAAATCCTTTTTTGGCACGGATTACACAACCGCTAGCCAAAAGGCTGAGCAGCAGGAACAGGGTCAACAACAGAATAAGTTTTCGCTTCATTAAATAATCCGACTATTCTTCTTCGTGAGTCATGGTGTCATCGTCATCAGCAAACAAGGACAGGGTTGCCACATCAGGGTCCATGGTGCGCTGGCGGATGGCCATTTCAATTTCTTTGGCCAGATCCTGATTTTGGCGCAGGAATTCTTTCGCATTCTCCCGACCCTGGCCCAAACGCACATCTCCAAAGGAGTAAAATGCGCCGCGTTTGGTGACAATTTCAAATTCCGAACCCAGGTCCACCAGATCGCCGACCTTGGATATACCTTCATTGTACATGATATCAAATTCTGCGGTGCGGAAAGGAGCCGCGACTTTGTTCTTCACCACACGAACCCGCACACGGTTGCCGGTGACTTCATTGCCCACTTTAATGGATTGAATTCTGCGCACATCCAGACGGACGGAAGCGTAGAATTTCAGGGCCAAGCCACCCGGGGTGGTCTCCGGATTGCCAAACATGATGCCGATTTTTTGGCGCAATTGATTGGTGAAGATGACGGCGGTTTTGGTCTGATTGATGGCGCCGGAAAGTTTACGCAGGGCCTGGGACATCAATCGAGCCTGCATACCCATGGAAGCATCGCCCATATCGCCTTCAATTTCACTGCGGGGAACCAGGGCGGCTACGGAGTCAATCACAACCACTTCCACAGCCCCGGAACGCACCAGCGTTTCCGTGATTTCAAGGGCCTGCTCGCCGGTATCCGGTTGAGATACAAGCAATTGTTCCACATTGACGCCTAATTTGGCGGAGTAAGCCGGATCGAGGGCGTGTTCCATATCAATAAAGGCAGCTGTATAACCCATTTTTTGAGCTTCAGCGACAATGTGCAAACATAATGTGGTTTTACCGGAACCTTCCGGTCCGTAAATTTCAGTCACGCGGCCGCGGGGAATGCCGCCCACACCCAGGGCAATATCCACGGCAATGGATCCGGTTGGGATGACATCCACTGACAGGGTGGTGTTTTCTCCCAATCGCATGATGGAACCTTCTCCATAACGCTTGATAATGTCATTCAGTGCTTTATCAAGCACTGCTTTTTTTCCCTCTCCCATACCACCTTCTTCAAGCGGAAATCCCTTGGATGGTAATGCTGATTTTCGGGCCATTGAAAACTCCTCGTAGCTGGAATTGCATTCTACAATGCATTAATTATAGCTGAAACAATAAAAATATATACGAACAAGCCTATAAATCTATTTTAGTACAAATGTTCGAATTGTCAAGTCGGGACACATAAAACGATAAAAAGGCAGCCAATAAAAGACAGACCCTAAGGGTTTTCAAAACCCTTAGGATCTAGTATTAATACGCTGCGCCAACCAGACGGCAAAAGGTACAGGGGCCGTCCATCGTGGTGGGTTGATGACATATAGGGCAGGTTTGGTTGTAATCCGGTTTTTCATCATTGATGTTTGCCAGCATACCATTCTTTTTTGCCTGCAGAAAATCCGTATAGAATTTTAATTTCTTGCCTGGCATCTCTTCTTCCAATTTATTGAGTAATTCCTTGTAAGAAGCCGACTTGCTGCCGACAGCATAGGGACATTCATCAAAGATATATTCAATCTGGCTGAGGATGGTATAAGCGGCCATTTCCCGTTCAGTAAAGCGGCACAATGGTTTTACTTTTCGGGCGAAACCACCGGTGGAAGGCAGGACGGGGGCCTGGCGCTGCATCATATCCAGACTCCAGGTGAGGGTGTTGCCCAATAGGACGGCTACTTCATCATCCAGGTTATGACCGGTAGCGAGCACAGGGTAATCGTTTTCTACGGCCACGCGATTCATGATCTGCCGTTTGACCAGTCCGCAGACTGCACAGGGTTTGCCCTGTCCGCGTTTACTGCGTTCCGCCATTTGAGGGATGGTCTCCCCGTAGGTCTCCGGGACGTTAACGACATGTAATTTTAACCCACGGGCTAGCGCAAATTTTTCCGTCAATTCCTGGGAATGATGAGAATATTGGATGCCGTCATCGATACCCAGGCTGATGTAAATGCCGTCAGCCTGATAGCCGGATTTCCACAAAATATCCCACAGGGCAAGGGAATCCTTTCCACCGGAAACGGCAACAAGGACCTTTTCACTGGGTTTGAACATGTGGTATTTTTCTATGGTTTTTACCGTGGATTCAACCATCCATTCCAAATAATGCTCGCGACAAAAAGCCAGACGGTGTTGTTTCATGTTGATCACCGCTTTTGCTTTGCATTTTCGACAAGTATAGACGGACATGCTTATCCCCCTGAGATTACAGGAATAATGGTGATCCGATCACCTTCTTTGAGGATCTCATCTTCCTGCATCAGTTCCCCATTCCGTAAAGCCAAATGAGATTCGCCGGAAAGTTCCAGGGTTTTAAATGCCTTTTTCAAAGTCATACGTTCTTCTACTATATATTCTTTTTCCCGCAAACGAAGAATTATGTGCATTTTATTCCTTTTGATCTTTGATTCTACCGATTCCTTGTTGGTTATTTTAACATACTTTCCATTCCACTGAAGTTCCCCTTTGTGTTGACACTGTTCTGTCAAATCGGTTAAACTAGTAATGATTAACTACACTGGAGGGCAAACAGATGAGTTCAAAATACCGTTTGGTGATGCGTTCAGGTCCTTCAATCGGCCAGATTTATCCATTGGATAAAAATGAGATGATCATTGGCCGTGACCTAACAAATGATATCGTAATTAGCGATTCCGAGGTATCCAGGAGACAAGCTCGATTATTTTTACAGGGAGCAAATTATGTAATCGAGGATTTAGGATCCACAAATGGTACCTTTGTGAATGGCCAACGTCTCATGGGATCTTATGTTTTACGACCTGGTGAGATTGTAACCTTTGGAGAGACCCTGTCCCTGGTGTTTGAAGGTGTGGTGGATAGCGATGCCACGGTAGTCTCTGGCGGTGGGTTTAGCCTTCCGACTCCACCTACTCAAAAAGTGAGTGCTCAACCGGCGGTTCCAACCCCTATGCCGTCATACTCAGGTCAGATTCCCGATTCACCATATGTTCCACCCAAAGCAAAGAAAAAAACTCCTACTGTATTGATAATTATCCTGATTGTTTTAATTTTGATGTGTATTTGTGGTTTATTGGCTTTGTGGTACGTTGATGCCAACTCCATGTGGTGTGATGTGGTACCCTGGTTATTTGATCCAGCAGCCTGTCCACAACCATAATCCCGCTTTATACGTATATAGGTTGAATATCAAATCTGCCAGTTTGAACTTTTCAAACTGGCAGATTAACATTGGATGATGGAAAATAAAATGGAAAATAATAAAAATATTTTGTCCCCTGGATGGAGCAGCACAACAAAATTAGTAGTAGGGCTGACCTTCGTCGCAATCCTCGCAGGATTGTTAATCCGTTTTCAGCAATTTCTAGGACCTATTTTACTCTCCTTCATTTTTTCGTATCTGTTATATCCGGTTATTGACAAAATACGATTCCATCTAAAAATTCCATGGAGATTATCGGTCACCATTGTATATCTGTTAATTGTCATTAGTTTTCTTGGTCTGGCGACTTGGGGCGGGTTCAGCCTTGTAGAACAAGCAAGCAGCCTGGTGAAATTCCTCAACACGGCTGTGTCAGACTTGCCCACCTATCTGGATCAACTCAGCCACCAAACCATTACCCTCGGGTCCTATTCCTTTGAACTAAAAACCGTTCTTTATGAGAACATCGGTGTGGAATTGCGTGGTTTAATTCAGCCTACTTTAGGGAAGCTTGGAAATTTGCTTACCGGATTTGCCTCCGGGGCTGCATCCTTGTTCGCCTGGTTATTCTTTATTCTTCTGATTTCTTATTTTATTCTTTCGGAAACCAAAGGCATCCCGGATCGGATTATCAATATTACCATCCCTGGTTATCAGGTGGATATTACCCGTATGGGACGGGAATTGTCGCGGATTTGGAATGCATTCTTGCGCGGGCAATTATTAATTATTGCACTGACAATTGTGATCTATATTGCCTTTCTCGGCGGCATGCAGGTTAACTATTTCATCGGATTGGCAATTCTGGCTGGTTTAGCCAGGTTTGTGCCTTATGTCGGACCTGCGGTCGCCTGGACAACATATGGTCTCGTGGCATATTTTCAGGAAAGTCACATCTTTGGGATGAATCCCTGGTTATATGTCTTGCTGGTGGTTGGAATTGCCTGGCTTATAGATGCCATCATGGATAATGTGATTGTCCCCCGTGTTTTGGCGGATGCCTTACTGGTTCATCCAGCGGCGGTGATGTTGGGTGCCTTAATCGGAATCTCAATTTTGGGCGTTGTTGGCGTTTTATTGGCCGCTCCAGTGGTCGCAACCATTAAATTGTTTGTTGATTATGCATCCCACAAAATGCTGGATATGGATCCCTGGGAAAATATGGTCACGATTCCTCCTCCTGAACCTGTACCTCCGGTGATAAACAAAGTAAAATCATGGTTGAACAAATATTATGCAAACATCCTCAAATGGTTTAAACGAGTTTTTAAAAAACAGAAATAGACTGCGGATGAAAATTTTATTCTTATATAAAGGAGTACGAAATGGATAAAGCTCCAGAACCTAAAACCAAAACCCTTGCTGAAACTGACAGCTATATTGCTTGGCTGGCGGAAGAACCGGATGGTGAAACCACTTATCATTTGGAATTAAATAATGTTACCCTGCATTTCTTTGCCGAAGAATGGCAAGAATTCCTCGAATTGATTCGCGGAATCAAGTAAAACTAAAAGACCCGTCACATTGTGGCGGGTCTTTTCATACTCAAGCGGGTAGCGTAGATTGTAACTCACCAATTTGACTTTCCAAGCTGCGTCTGAATTGCCGGGTGTAGAGCTGGTGATATTTTCCGCCCAGTTTGATTAACTCCGCATGACTTCCGGATTCAGCAATTTTTCCTTGTTCAATGACCAGAATTCGATGGGCATGTTTAATAGTGGAAAGTCGGTGGGCGATGATAAAACTGGTCCTGTTTTCCATTAGTTTCTCAATCCCTTTTTGAATCAGGGCTTCAGTAAGGGTATCAATGGAGCTGGTGGCTTCATCCATGACAAAAATCTCGGGATTGGCCAATACTGCCCGCGTAAGGCTGATTAATTGTTTTTGCCCTACAGAGAGTGAATTGCCGCCTTCCCCAACTTCCTGTTGATATTTTTTGGGAAAGTTTTGAATAAAATCATGAGCGCCTGTTTGTTTGGCTGCCTGGATGATTTCATCCTCGGTTGCGATTAAATTCCCATATTGCAGGTTTTCGAGAATGGTTCCTGAAAATAGGTGGGGTGTTTGGGGCACCATTCCAATTTTGGATTGCAAGGCTTTCTGGCTAATGGCGGTATATTCTTTGCCTCCTATAATGATGCGTCCTTCCTGAGGTTCATAAAAACGGCACAATAAATTGACAATGGTGGATTTTCCACCGCCGGTTGAACCTACCAGTGCGATGGTTTCACCGCGTTTTACATGTAAATTAAATTCATCCAGAATATTGTCTTCGTTTTCATAGGAGAAGGATACGTTTTCAAAGATAACATCTCCTTGAATGGTTTCCGGGTGTTCAACATCGGCTCGATCTACGATATCCGCTTTGGAATCCACAAGCCCAAAAATTCGTTCTGCCGAAGCGATGGCGTGCTGCATTTCGGCAAAAACTCTGGCAATATCACTGATTGGCCACATCATGAAGGTGATATAGGTGATGAAGGCTTGAATACCCCCGATGGTAATGCCACCCACGGACGTTTGATATCCTCCATACCAGATAATACCGCCCAATCCTATAGCCGTGATCAGCTGTACGGTGGGCAAAAAGAGCGCACTCAACCAGGAGGCACGATACCCTGAATGGAACATTTCAGTGGTTAATAGTTTGAATTCCTGGGTGTTTTCTTCTTCTCTAACCAGGGCTTTGATCACACGCACTCCTGTGATGGTTTCGTTAAAGGATGCCGTGATTTTGGAATTGATTTTGCGGACGTTTCTAAATTCTTTCAGGATGCGGATGCGAAATTGTATGCCGATTGTTGCCAGGATTGGCAGGAGCAGCAGGATGAAGATGGCCAGTTTCCAATTAATGATCATCATAAAAACCATCGAAGAGACAATATTAAATACCGCCCAGGTCATATCCAGCAAACCCCAGGTCATCAACTCCGCGACTCGATCGGAATCGGAAGTAACTCGGGAGATAATCCAGCCTACCGGGGTTTTACTGTAGTAGGCCAGGGAAAGTTCTTGTAGATGATTAAACATCATTTTTCGCAGATCATAGCGGATTCTTTCACCAAGGATGCCTGCCAGGTAGATAAAACTGAAAATACCCGCTGCTTGAAAAAGAATACACCCGCCATAAATGGTGATCAAACGGGTCAGTTCAGCAGGGTTTTCTGCCAGGATTGCATTATCAATAATCAATTTACTAATAAATGTAAAAACAGCTTCAAGCCCTGAAACGACACTAATTGCCAGGAGAAAACCAATCACCCATTTGTAGTGCGGCTTCATCAATCCTGCAATGCGCAGAAGGATGCGTCCATTTCCTTTTGCGGCGAAATCTTCCTCTTCGTAGTATGCATCAGCTGCCATGGGTGATTTCCTCAGTTATATGCATTTCCATCTCTGTTTGCATCAAGTAAATATCCTGATAGATTCCTGGTTGTGAGAGAAGCGATTGGTGGGTGCCATATTGAATAATTTTACCGTCTTCCAGGATAAGAATCTGGTCGGCATTCATGATGCTTTGAATACGATGGGCGATAATGAATGTTGTCCGATTTTCCATTAATTTAACCAGTGCATCTCGGATGATTGATTCCGTATCCAGATCCACGGAGGCGGTGGAATCATCGAGGATTAAAATGCCGGATTTTTAAGCAATGTCCTGGCGATAGCCACTCGTTGTTTTTGACCACCGGAAAGTGTTACCCCGCGTTCACCCACCAGAGTGTCATAGCCGGCAGGAAAGCTTAGAATGACATCATGAATGGCAGCAGCTTTTGCGGCTTCAAAGATTTCTTCATCGGTGATTTCACGCGTGATCCCGTAAGTAATATTCTTGCGGATACTCATGGAGAATAAAAAGGGTTCTTGCTCGACAATGCCGATGTGTTGGCGCAGGTAGCGCCGTGAGATGCGGGTGATATCGACGTCATCCAAAAGAATTTGGCCGGAAGAAGGATCATAAAATCGCGGCAGGAGATTGACCAGCGTGGTTTTACCGGAGCCGGTCAGTCCCAGTAATGCAATGCTCTGGCCGGGATGGCAGATGAAACTGACTTTGTCCAGGGCATTTTTTCCGGATTCGTATTTGAATACTACCTGCTTGAATTCCACTTTACCGGCTGGGCGTTGGGTGGGGAGGACATCCCCCGCATCCAACGCCTCCCTTTCCTGCTTGACAATTTCCATCACACGATCAAAGGAAACCAGTCCGGTGGAGATTTGAATGATAATGCGCCCCAAATTACGCATGGGGAAAATGATCCAGATGATCATCCCGGCGAAAGCCAGATACGATCCTACCGAGATGGTATGGTTGATGGCCATCATGGCGCCCACATAGTAACCAGTGAGTAATTGGATGGCACATAAAACGTCTGTGATTGGCCAGAAGAGGGCTTCGATGGTTAATAATTTTTTTCCGCGGACAAATTTCTCCCAGTTGTCCCGGTTAAATTTATCAATTTCGAAATCTTGACGCGCAAATGCTTTAACCACGCGAACCCCGCTTAAATTTTCCTGAAGGGTGGTGGAGAGTATTGCTTCCTGTTCTTGATATTGCTCATAAGCTGTTGAAATACGTTTGAAAAACTGCATCGAAATAATCATAATCAGCGGCACAATGGCGACCGATATGAATGCCAATTTTACATTCAGGGTTAAGAGGGCAATGAAATTAACCACAAACAATAAAACAATCCGGCCAAATTCAATCGCCTGATTTTGGTAGAAACGTCGTAAGGCATCCACATCAGATGTGACGCGTTGAATTTGTTCACCGGTTTGTGTTTTATCATGGTAGGAAAACTCAAGCCGCTGCAGATGGTCAAACAAATAATCACGCAGTCTCTTGATCGAACCTTCAGTTGTTTTGGCTGCCAGGGTTCCGGCAAGAAAGGAAAAACCACCTTGAAAAACGGCAAGCAGGATAAATCCGCCCGCTATCAGGGGCAGGGAGAGGATTGGATTCTTCTCGACAAAATACTGATCGATAAAATTCTTCAATAGAATATAAGTGGCTGTCTTGGATAATGCGGCAATACCAAGGCTTAAAGTGGCTATCACATAGATGAATTGATATCCTGAAATTATGCGCCATAAACCCAATAATCGGTTTTTTGTGTTGGCTTTTTTTATATCGTAAGGAAAATCTTTTATAGTATGCATGCATATTGTCCTGGAGTAGGTTATAACGTAAGTGAGTAATGAGTGTCCAGATGAATGGAAAAAGAATTTCATTCTCAGCTGCAATCCTATTATAGCTGGGAATAACGGATTGCCATATTGGTCAATAGACCAGTGTATAATTGGCTGGAAGTCTACCATTGGCAGGAATTAACATGCAGAAAGTTGTGGGTACACCGAATCGGATTCTCGAGATAGACCTTACACTTCAGACCAATAGAGTTTTTGAAATCACAGCCCAAGAACGCAAACTTTATCTGGGTGGAAAGGGATTGGCGCTTAGTTTATTGGCTGAACGATTAATCCCAGGGACGGATGCTTTATCTCCGGATAATGTATTGATTATCATGAGCGGTCCCTTGACGGGAACAGGGGCGCCCAGTTCCAGCCGATTTGCTGGGGTGACAAAGTCTCCATTAACTGAGTTGATTGTGACATCCACCTGCGGCGGCAGCTTTGGAAATGCATTAAAAACAGCCGGCTATGAAGGACTCATACTGCGGGGCAAGCTGCCTGAGCTTTCCGTTCTAACCATTGACAGCCAAACGGTCAAAATTGAATCTTCACCACATCTACAGCAATTAACCATTCCCCAAACTCAAAAACAATTTGTGATTGGAAAAAATGACGGGGCGCTGGTAATTGGACCGGCAGGGGAAAATGGGGTAGCTTATGCCAATATTGCCTCTGGGGATCGTTTTCTTGGTCGGGGAGGACTTGGCGCTGTGATGGGCAGCAAGAACTTGAAGGTAGTGGTTGTCTACGGCAATACCTATGAGTATCTTCCGGTGCATGAGAAAGAATTTCTAAAAGCAAAGAAACTGGCTATCAAATATATCAATCGCAACCATACCACGGGTGAGGATTACCGCTATTTTGGCACAGCTTCCAATTTGAAATACACCAATAAAGAAGGCATCCTGCCCGTGCGGAATTTTGCGGACGGTACCCATCCAAAAGCTGGAAAAATATCCGGGGAAGAGTACCAGCGATTGTTTCATACCAAGCCGGATGCTTGTCAACGCTGTGTTATTCTTTGCGGTCATAAAGGCACCCTGGAAAATGAAAAAGTTCATATACCGGAGTATGAGACAATTGGCATGTTTGGTTCCAATCTGGAAGTGTTTGACCCCAAAGCCATTATGGACTGGAATGACCTCTGCGGCGAACTGGGTATAGATACAATCTCCGCTGCATCAACCATCGCGTTTGCCATGGAAGCCACCGAAAAAGGATTGATGCAATCGGATTTGAAGTTTGGTTGTATTAAAAGTGTTACGGATATGTTGTACGAAATTGCCAATCGACGCGGTATTGGGGATTGGCTGGCAAATGGCTCTCGCTGGCTGTCTCAAAAAGTTGGTGGTACTGAATTTGCCAATCATGTCAAAGGTATGGAATTACCGGCCTATGATCCGCGCGGAGCCTGGGGCCAGGGGCTGGCTTATGCTGTGGCTAATCGGGGAGGATGTCATCTCTCTGCCAGCATCTTTCCACTTGAAAATTTCTTTCATTTATTAAAACCGCATAGTATCCGTGCCAAGGCCGAATTTGTCGTGTTTTTCGAAAATCTGTATGCTGCAGTGAACTCCATCCCGACCTGTCTATTTACTTCCTTTGCTTATGTCCTGGAGCCGCCTTTAGTGCATTACACCTGGGATAAATTACTAGCTCTGGTGATGCAATTCACACCATGGTTAGCTTTAAAGCTGATGGATATCAGCATTTTTCCATCTTTATATAGCTACATGAGTGGATTCAAACTCTCATCCAAGGAATTTTTAAAGGCAGGCGAGCGCATCCATGTTTTGGAACGCTACCTCAATACGCTGGAAGGTGTGGATCGCGAGCAGGATATCCTGCCGGATCGTTTTCTTAAGGAAGGACGAAAATCAGATCCGGATCAAAAAGTCGTCCCTTTGCGGCCGATGTTGGAAAAATATTATCACTTGCGCGGTTATGATGCAAACGGTATTCCATTGCCCGCGTTATTGAAGAAATTATCGATTCCTGCGGAATAATTTCAGGCAGTATTTCTATACTATAATGAGAATCTGAGTGAAGAATCATCTGAATATTTGGTGAATAATGCGAAAAGAAAATGAACTGCAAATGAGTTTAATGGAACACCTGGATGATTTGCGCAAGCATCTCCTTAAGGCAATTGTTGGCATCCTCGTTTTTTCCATGATCAGCTTTCTCATTGCAGAACCAATCCTTGAGCTATTGGCAAAACCGATAGGCGGCCTGCAAAATTTGCAATCCATTGCGGTGACGGAAAATATCACCATTGTGATGAAGGCCACCTTCCTGACCGGTTTTGTGTTTTCGTTCCCCTATACTTTGTTCCAGATCCTGTCCTTTATTTTTCCTGCTTTAAAATCAAAAGAGAAACGTACTTTACTGTTCTTTTTACCCGTGGGTACCATATTTTTCCTGGCAGGTGTTGCATTTGCCTATTTCATCATGCTGCCATCCGCCATCCCGTTTTTGGTGGGAATTCTGGCTGTTCAAACCATGCCTCGTTTGGATGATTATTTCTCTTTCGTATTAAGCTTGATTTTCTGGCTGGGGATCAGTTTTGAATCGCCGTTATTGATTCTTCTTTTAGCAAAATTAAAAATTATCACAGCCAAACAATTATTAAAAAACTGGAAAATTGCCATTGTCGTGATTGCCATTTTATCGGCTGTGATAACCCCGACAGGTGATCCGATCAACATGGCATTATTTATGGCACCCTTAATAATTTTATACCTTTTGAGCATAATCTTCGCCGCTTTTGCTTGATTTTTTTATTTGCAGCCTTTCCGGAGGATAGACCTTGTTTGTAAACAATAAACAGTATCGAACGGTGTGGATGGAAGAAGGGATTGTGAAAATGATCAATCAACCCTTGCTGCCTCATCAATTCGAGATCATTTCCTTTCCGACCTGCGCAGGCACCTGTGAAGCTATTCGCAGCATGGTAGTTCGCGGCGCGGGAGCGATTGGCGCTGCTGCAGGGTATGCCATGGCACAGGCAGTTCGGGAAGTGCAGTCCAGCAAGGATCCTCTCCAGGCATTGGAGACATTATCGACCAGGATTCAGCAAACTCGCCCAACAGCCCACAATTTGTTTTATGCGGTTGATCGGGTGAACGCTGCGCTTGAAGACGTTAAAGATTAAATAAAGTGGATGACGGTTGCGGACCAAGTTGCCCAACAAATTGCTGATGAGGATGTACAGGATGGACAGGCTATTGGGAAAGTTGGGGCAACGCTGATTACGGATCATATGCGCATTCTGACTCACTGCAACGCCGGTTGGCTCGCCTTCGTGGATTGGGGTTCCGCGCTGGCGCCCATTTATACAGCCAAACGCGAGGGCAAGAATCTCTTTGTCTGGGTAGATGAAACCCGCCCCAGACTGCAGGGTGCACGCTTAACTTCCTGGGAACTGGCTAATGAAGGAGTACCGCATGCCATCATCGCGGATAATGCGGCGGGCTATTTTATGCAGCGCGGCGAAGTGGACCTGGTCATTGTGGGGGCGGATCGGGTTGCGGCTAATGGTGATACGGCAAATAAGATTGGCACCTTTGAAAAAGCGCTGTTGGCGAATTATTTCAATATTCCATTCTACGTGGCTATTCCACCCTCAACCGTGGATATGAACTGCGTGGATGGTTCTCAAATCACGATTGAAGAGCGAGATCAGGACGAAGTATTGACCATCTACGGAAAAACGGCTGATGACCATTTTACAGACGTGCGGATAACCCATGATGCCGCCATCGCCCGCAATCCGGCTTTTGATATTACACCGGCAGCTTTGATTACCGGTTTCATTACCCCAACAGGAATTATTTCACCAGAACAATTAAAATACACTTATAAATAGGTGTTCAAAAGGAGCTTGATTTAATATGAATAAAGTAAAGGCATTGAGTGAATTTGGCCAGAGTATCTGGTTTGATTATATCCGTCGTGATATGTTGGTTTCAGGGGAATTAGCCAGAATGATAGAAGTGGATGGTATTCGAGGCGTGACCTCCAATCCATTCGATTTTCCAGGCTGCCATTACTGATGGCGATGAATATCTACAGGATATTTGCAAGGCTGCCGCAGAAGGCAAATCAGTGATGGAGACGTATGAAACACTGGCTATCGCCGATATTCAAAAAGCCTGTGACATTATGCGTCCGGTATTTGATGCCACCCATGGGGATGACGGCTATGTCAGCATGGAAGTATCACCTTATCTTGCCAGAAAGACAGAAGAAACCATCGAAGAAGCTCGCCGTTTATACCGTACGATAAACCGCCCGAATGTAATGATTAAAGTGCCTGCTACGCTGGAAGGGATTCCTGCCGTGCAGACCCTGATTGCGGACGGCATAAATGTCAATGTGACGCTGCTGTTTAGTGTGGAGATGTATCGCAAGGTGATGGAAGCCTATCTATCTGGATTGGAACAGCGCGCACAGAAATCTGACCTTTCCCAGGGAGTGTTTCGGTAGCCAGTTTCTTTGTCAGTCAGGGTGGATACCCTGGCTGATGAGCTGTTGGAAAAGAAAATTGCCGGCGAATCCGATGAGAAAACAAAAAAAGAAATGCAGGCGGGTTTGGGAACCTCAGCTGTTTCCAATGCCCGACTGGCCTACCAGGCATATACGGAAGTCTTTAACTCGGATCGATTTATAAAATTGGCTGCCTTGGGTGCCAGAAAACAACGTGTCTTATGGGCGAGCACCAGTACCAAGAATCCCGCCTTTGCAGATGTAAAATATGTTCAGGATTTAATTGCCCTCGAATCCGTCAATACCGTCCCACCGGCGGCGTTGGATGCTTTCCGGGATCATGGTGTGGTTCAAAATGCATTGGCCGTCCCTGCCGATGATGCCGCCATCCTGGCTTCATTCAACCGTTTTGGTGTGAGCATTGACCAGGTTACTGCCCAATTATTGGAAGAGGGTGTGGATAAATTCTCCAAAGCCTTTGATCAATTATTGGCAGCTGTCGAAAAGAAAATGAAATCCTAAACTCTCGAGGGAACCGATGACAAAATTACATTATGGCAGTGTAAGTTCGGATGGCATTCGTATTCAGTATTACATGACCGGGGAAGAAAAACCGCCCATTCTTCTAGTGCACGGCTTCTCCGATAACGGCTTTTGCTGGAATCGAATTCCGATTCATCTGGCTAGAATCTATAATGTAGTGGTGATGGACACCCGAGGGCATGGTTTTTCAGGGTGTGGCGACGAACCCTTTACCCCTGAAGACGAAGCTAGAGATATGGTCACCCTGGTAAAAGAATTGAATCTGCGTAAACCGGTCATCATGGGGCATTCTCATGGTGCCAGTATTGCCGCATCTGCCGCCGCTCATTACGCGGACCTTTTCGCCGGCGTGGTATTGATTGATCCTCCCTGGGGAGATCGCTTTGCCAGGCAAACAGAAGTTGAACGCCAAGCGCGAGCTGATGAATGGCGTGCCGGTATACGAAAAATGAAGGCATTATCCCATGATGAGTTGATCCGGCTGGGAAAGGAAACCAACCCCACCTGGGATGATTCGGAACTCTTTCAATGGGCTCAATCCAAATTCCAGATGCAGGAGAAAGCCTTCCTGGCGATTGAAAAAGAAGGCCAGCCCTGGCAGGAACTCGTGGCAAAAATTAAAATGTCCGGGTTTGTTAGTGACCGGCAATCCCGAGAAAGGTGCGCTGATCACGCCTGAACTTGTGGAAGAGATCCGACAGATTTGGAAAAAAATGGAAACTCTGTATTTCCCGGAAGCCGGACACAACATTCATCGGGAGAGTTACCGGGAATTTCTAAATGGTTTGGATCCTTTCCTGAAACGAATCCGACGGGCAAACGGCTGAGGTTTCAGGGGAAGTGAACAATTGATAAATAAGAAACAAGGACTCAGGTAGCCTGGGTCCTTATTTTATTTAAAATAAACGAATGGCAGTTGGTTGGAAAATTTTGATTTATTGGGCTGAGGTTTGCAGGCAGCGCAGAAGGGCTTCTTGAACAGGGGAGGGCGGAAGTTTGAAGGAAGCAATGACGGGAATGGGGAGTGAATCGATTTTATCGGGAATGGTCAGGAGAGTGACCTGGTCTGTCAGCACAGGGGACAGCGTGTAGCCAATTGCGTTTTGGGCTTGGGCTATACTTTCCAGGATGGATTGCGGACTGACCGCCAATTGGCCATCATCCGGTAATTGCGGAGTAAACTCATATTGATCTCTGAATAAATCAGCCATATCGGAATGGGATTCGAATCCCCAAATAACGGGCACAAATTCACCCGGAAGCCCAACCTGTGGATCGTCTGAAGAATCAGCATTATAAATATTTTTCAGTTGGTCGATGGTTAACTCTTTTTGTGGAAAATCATTGCTGCTGATGATCACCACCCCAATTTCCTGAAGTAGAAAAGTGTTGGTACTCTCGGGAACGGCTTCCTGAAGAGTGAGCATCATTTCCACCGGCTCGCGAATCCAATCTGAGCTATTCTTTTCAAGCAGGAGAATATCATAGGCTGGATCGACCGTAGCGCAGCTTGAGAGCTGGTCCTTGAGATAAGCCAGGGTAGGCGGCAAGCCAATTTTTATCACCTGAGGGGGATTCAACGGCACTGCAGGCGTGGCAGATCCCTCACAAGCACTGAGAAGACTTGCAAGAAGTAATAGGAGCAGAAAAAAGCTGATATTATGCCGCATAAGCCATCAAAATGATTATACTGCCTAGCACTACGCAATATGCGCTGAAATAAAGTAGCGAATATTTATGTAAAAAGCGCATCAAGACGGCAATGGAAAAGTAACCAATGATCATCGCCGTGGTGAAACCAATCAGGAGAAGGGGAATAAAGGCCGCTAAATCTGTAATTTGCAGCAAATCACCAATACTTAGAATACCGGCACCCAACATAACAGGAATGGACATCAGGAATGAAAAACGTCCCGCTTCTTTGCTTTTCAAGCCAACCAATAAACCGGCAAAAATCGTTGCTCCGGACCGTGAAATCCCAGGAAGCAAGGCAAGAGCCTGAAACAAGCCGATGATTACAACAGCCTTCCAGGTAAGAGCCTTGATATCCAGTTTGCCGGGTTTTAATTTCTCGGCAAAAAACAGCAGGATGGCGGTCACAATGAGAAAAGCACCAGCCATAATTGGAGATTCAAACGCGGATTCAATACGAGGTTTTAAGAATAATCCAACCACGGCTGCTGGCAAGGTCGCGATGATGATATGTAATCCAAAGCGAAAGTCTTCCCGGTTGGCTTCACTGGGTTTAACAACGGATTCAATCCAGGCTTTGCAAATGGAAATCACGTCATCTTTGAAATAGATCATTACAGCTACCAGGGTTCCAAGCTGAATTAACACATTAAAAACGAAACCAGTCCCATCCTGGGCATCCCAATGGAAAATAAATGGAATCAGCACTAAATGAGCTGAGCTGGAGATGGGTAAAAACTCAGTGAATCCCTGTATTACACCCAGAATTATTGCTTGGATAAAAGTCATTTAATTACCTTTATAGTTTTCGAGAAAGGATGATGCAAAGGACTGGAATTGATGATCCAGTATGGCCTGACGAGATTGTTTCATCAAAGTAATCAGAAACTGCAAGTTATGAATTGAGATTAAAGTTGATGCCAACAGCTCTTTCGCTGCAATCAAATGGCGCAAATATGCGCGTGAGAAATTTTGGCAGGTATAACATTCACAGGCTGCGTCAATGGGATTGGGATCCCGGGCGAACTGATTGTTTTTTAAATTGATCCGGCCAGTGGGTATCATCGCATTGTGATGCCTGGCCAGGCGGGTGGGCAACACGCAGTCAAACATATCCACCCCACGCAAGACGCCGTTGATCAAATCTTCTGGTGAACCAACGCCCATCAAATAGCGGGGTTTATTAGCAGGCAGAACCTCATTGACAACCTCAAGCATGGCGTTCATCTCATCCTTGGTTTCCCCAACAGATAGACCGCCGATGCCGTAGCCGGGGAAATCTAACCCAACGATTGTCTCAGCAGACAGGGCGCGCAAATCCGGGAACACGCCACCCTGAACGATGCCAAAGAGGGCTTGATCCTTGCGTGTTTTTGCATTTAAACAGCGTTCCGCCCAACGATGGGTACGCTGCATCGATTTTTGATTATAGACTTTGTCATAGGGGGGAGCACATTCATCAAAAGCCATGATGATATCCGCGCCCAGATTTTCCTGAATGGCGATCGATTTTTCAGGAGTGAACTCATGGGAGGAGCCATCAATATGACTCTTAAAGAGCACACCTTCTTCAGAAATCTTTCTGGTTTCTGAGAGGGAAAAAACTTGAAACCCGCCGGAATCAGTCAGGATGGGTTTATCCCAATGCATGAACTGATGCAGGCCGCCCAACTCGGCAACTAGGTCATCTCCCGGGCGAAGATATAAGTGATAAGTATTGGAAAGGATAATCTGAGCGCCCAGATCATTGAGATGATCCGGGGTCAGGGATTTGACGGTTGCCTGTGTCCCCACTGGCATAAAAACCGGGGTTTCAATGATGCCGTGCGGGGTTGTAAATGTTCCTGCACGAGCCTTGCCATCCTGTGCTGCACAGGTATATTGAAAAGAATCTGTCATATGTTGTAAATTACCTCATAAAAATTCAAGAGCGTAATTATCGCTTGTTTTTCCGATTTAATCCAGCTTGGGACTTATAATCCCCAGAAAAAGTGCAGACCAAGCAGGACCCATATGAAAAGGAGCACAAAAAAGGGCAGACCGATTTTTAGAAATTCCCTTACGCCTATATTCCCACTACGTGTGATCATCAGATTGACCGGATGACTAAAAGGCATCAAAAATACGAAGGAGCACCCCAGTGCGGCTGCCATTCCCAAACTTCTGGGATCCAGATGAGCACCCTGGGCAATGGAGATCGTAATCGGGATGCTGATGATGCCGGCCACTTGCCCTCCAATGAGCTGGGTAAACAACATGGATATTAATAAAATTGCTCCACCGATTACCCAGGGTGTGGCGAAAAACTGATCTAAATTCAGGATTTGGATGAGGTACTCGGCTAATCCACTGCCTTTGATTGCCAGTCCCAGCGGCCATAATCCGGTGATCAGAAAAACAGTTTGCCAATCAATGGCCTGATAAATTTTCTTTTGATCAACGCAGCCCGTTAAAATTAATACGGTTGCCCCGCTGAGAATTGCAAGGTGAATGGGGAGTAAATTGAAAACAGCCACCAGAACGGTCAGTGCGGTGATAAAGAATGCCAGCAAGCCTTTGCCCGGCTTTTGGATGGTATTGGGATCCATTTGATTGATTTGCCAATTGGTTTGTTCTTTAAAATTCATCAAGCCGGCATAATTACCAAAGCATAGAATGGTATCCCCTTCCATGAGAGCAAAGCAAAGTGGATCATCCTTGATAATTTTTTCCTGACGGCTGATTGCCAGGGGGATAAGCTGACCATCCTTAATGGTGGGGACATCCTGCCAGTTGGCAAATTTATCATGCCGCATATGAGCAGGAACACTGATTTCGTGCAGGGAACAGATCCCATTAAAAATCTGCTGAATATCTACGGGTTCTTGAATGAGACGAAAGCAAGCGTCCTGAGATAAAAGTGGCGGTTGATCTCCCAACAGTAATACTTTATCCTCTGCCATTAATTCAGAGCTTGAACTGGAGGCAAAAGGAATGAGTTTTGTCTTGCGGAGTATTGCCAATGGGCTTTGTCCTAACGGCAAATTATCGGTCAGAGAAGCACAATTCTCGAATTGATTTGAAGCCGAAGGTTTTAACTGCAGCAGATGAAACTTTCCCTGTAGATGATATTGCAGTGTCAAGCGTTGAATGTAGGAAACCTCTTTATTATGAGCCAGATTGTCGATGGACTTCCTGCGGTCAATTTGATCAACAAGAATCATATACAGTACACCCAAAGCGATGGCAGGAAAGCCGATGGGGAAAAAATCAGCGATGGTGTAGGGTACATAGCCAGCATGTTCCAAAGCACTGCTGACAATTAGATTTGACGTTGTTAATAGGGTAGCCATTCCGCCCAAAATTGTGCCGTAAGCAAGAGGTAGCAATAATCGTCGAAGCGGCACGTTTGCTTTCCCTGCCAGGGTGAGTACAGCCGGCAGGAGAATCCCGATTACCGCGACGTTATTCATAAACAAAGAAAGACTGGCGGAAGCCAGCATGGTTGCCAGAATCAGTCGGGTATTGGAGGCTCCGCTAAAGCGGTATAATTGAGTTCCCAGCCAATAGGCGGCTCCCGTAGCTTGTAATGCAGCAGAAAGGATATAGATGCCGATGAGGGTAATCACAACCGAACTGCTAAACCCGGAGAAAACCTCATTGATAGGGATCAATTGGAATACTCCGATTAAAACCAATGACAGCAAAGCAACAATATCCGGCCGTAGAATTTCGAAAATCAGGCAGATGGCTGCGGTTACTGTAATGATCAGAGCGATCCAGGCATTTGTACTCATGGTTCTGATTATACCGTCATCTTTGAGGCAGGAATCTTGAGATTTTACTTGTAAAGAAAAATTTCTAGGGATATACTACTTCTCTATGGATACAGAAACTGATATTTATTCGACCTGGTTGGAAATAGATTTGGATGCGATTACAAACAATATACAGCGCATCCAGGAATTGACCCAAACTGCAGTAATGGCCGTAGTCAAAGCCAACGGCTACGGACACGGCCTGGTTGAGGTTGCCCGAACGGCACAGGCTGCTGGTGCGATCTGGTGCGGCGTATCCCGAATTGAAGAAGCAAAAACCCTGCGCCAGGCAGGTATTACCTGCCGGATCATGGTGCTGGGGTACACGCCCCCCAAACGCGTTCCTGAAGCTGTGGCGGAGAACATCAGTCTGACGGTTTATACGCCGGAGTTGGCAACGGCATATGCGCTGGAAGCGGAGAAATATGGTTTCCGCTTGCATGTGCACGCCAAGTTCGATACGGGCATGGGCCGGCTGGGTTTCTTTCCCGATGAAGGCGTTGCTTTTGCCAAGTGGCTGCATGAGCATCCCGGTTTGGAATTGGAAGGTATTTTTACCCATTTCGCCAAAGCGGATGAACCGGACTCCGATGAAACCGATAAGCAAATTGACCGATTTGAGATTTTAATTCAAGAATTAGCTGCAGCAGGTATTCGTCCTCCCTGGATTCATGCCTGTAATTCAGCGGGTGCCATCAATTACTCACGGGCACGATATGATATGGTACGTGCCGGGATTGCCATTTACGGATTGAATCCATCAGAACAAAGTCCCCTGCCGGAAGGTTTTTTACCGGCACTGACCCTAAAGGCACGGCTTATTTCGATAAAAGATTTTCCAGCCGGCCATGGCATTAGCTACGGGCATATCTACCATACAAAAAAACAGGAAAGAATTGGTGTTGTTCCGGTAGGATACGCAGACGGTTTTCGGCGGCATCCGGGGAATTATGCCTTAATTCATGGAAAGAAAGTTTCCATTCTGGGAAAAGTATGCATGGATCAAAGTATGCTGGCACTGGATGAAGTACCGGAAGCCAGAATTGGGGATGAAGTTATCCTGATCGGATCTCAGAATGGGAATCAGATAACCATGGATGATCTGGCCGCAGATTGGGGTACTTGTAATTATGAAGTGGTGACCAATCTGGCAACTCGTGTGCCGCGTATCTATCCGGATTCAAAAGATGCACAGGGAAATGAAGCCGAATGATCCGACAAAATGATAAGATCTGGCAAATAGGTAATCCAATTCCCGATTCTGTTTCCAATTCATTAAGCGCATATTCTCCGGTTCTACGGCAATTACTTTATAATCGCAACATTTTTAATGATGCAGATGCTGAGAAATTCATCCATCCTGCCCTGACTTCCCCGGATCCATTCTTGTTATTGGACATGAAAAAAGCGGTCGATCGTATATTGCATGCCGTGCGTACATCCCAAACGATTGCCGTATATGGGGATTATGATGCCGACGGTGTGACTGCGACAGTTTTATTAACAGAAGCCCTGATTGAATTTGGCGCTCATGTTGTCCCCTATATTCCCAACCGATTTGATGAGGGATACGGACTGAATATCGAAGCCCTGGACATGCTTGCAACCAACGATATCCAGCTTGTAGTGACCGTTGACTGCGGTATTCGCTCCGTGCAGGAAGTGGAGCATGCCAAAGCATTGAATCTGGATTTAATAATTACTGATCATCATGATCCTACCGATATTTTGCCCCCCGCGGATGCGATTATTTGTCCCAAACGAATCGCAGATCCTTATCCTGAAAAAATGCTATCCGGTGTGGGTTTGGCCTATAAACTGGTGGAAGCGTTAACTGCCCATACAGGATTAGTGCTGGATTTGAATCGCTGGCTTGATCTCGTGGCTTTGGGAACTGTGGCGGATATCGTGCCGCTGTTGGGCGAGAATAGAAAATTTGTTGCCCTTGGATTAAAAGAAATCCATAAAGGGAAACGGATGGGTTTACGAGCCTTGTGTGGAGCTGCCGGCTTGCAAGATATTCAGGTGCTAACGGCGCGTGATATTGGTTTTATGATCGCTCCGAGGATCAATGCAGCGGGACGACTGGAAAGTGCCTCCCTGGCGCTGGATTTACTGCTCAGTGATGATATCGATCAAGCAGCACAACTCGCACAACATCTGGATGATTTAAATCGCCAACGGCAGTCCATGACCAAATTAATTCAAGAGAATGCTGAGTCCCTGGCTGATGAAGAAAAGAACGAGAATTTACTTTTTGCGATGAGTGAAGAGTTTAATATGGGCATTGTCGGGCTGGCCGCTTCACGATTGGTGGATACACATTATCGTCCTGCCATTGTCGGCGCCATTGGCGAGGAATTTACCCGGGCTTCATGCCGCAGTATCCCTGAATTGCATATTACCTGGGCACTGGATCAGGTTTCAGATTTATTAGAGCGGCATGGCGGACATGCCATGGCCGCTGGATTTACCGTGAAGAATTCCAATATTGATCTTTTATATGCCCGCTTAAGTGAAGTCATCAAGATGCAATTGGAAGAAAAGGTGTTAAAACCTGTCCTGCATGCGGATATGGAAATTGAGCTCTCGGATCTGCATCCCTCCGTGTTGGAGGATATTGCCTACCTGGAACCATTTGGCCAGGAGAACCCACCGGTTTATTTTGTCTCCAGAAATTTGCTTGTCAAGGGATTCCGCGTCATCGGACGGGATCAGACCCATCTTAAATTAACTATTTCTGATGGAAAAATTACCTATGATGCTGTGGCTTTTGGTAAAGGGGAGTGGGCGAAAGATATGCCGGCGAAAGTCGATCTGTTATATGCTTTCGAGAAGAATAGCTACAATGGACGCACGCAATTACAACTGCACGTCCTTGATTTGAAACCTTCTTTATTATCTTAATCTACAAAGCGGTATTTGATCAGCGCCCAGATGGCTTTAAAGGCATCGGAGGGTTTGATTTTCTTTCCCTGGGTGTAATCGCGGGGTTTAAAGCTGATCGGAATTTCCTGAATACGGATCTTCCGTTTGATGAGTTTCGCAGTGAGTTCTGGCTCAAGTTCAAAACCGCGCGCATGAAGTACCATATCATGGGTTAATTCACGGCGAAAAACTTTGTAACAGGTTTCCATATCCGATAGGCGTGAAAAATAGAGGATGTTCGTGATCAATGTAAGCACACGATTTGCTACTTTATTCATGAACAGGAAATCATTTTTGCGCTTGTTAGAAAAGCGGGTACCGTAAACCACCTGGGTGGCAGGATTCTCTCTGAAGGGCTGGAGCAGGACGCCATAATCGTTGGGGTCATATTCCAGGTCGGCATCTTGAATAATGATAATATCCCCAGTAGCATGGTGGATACCGGAAACAACAGCCGAGCCTTTGCCCTGGTTTTTGTCTTGCAGAATGACCCGGACCTGTGCATCGGATGCGTATTGATTAAGAATATCGCGGGTACCATCAATAGAGCCATCATCAACGATCATGATTTCGTCTATTAAATTTGTTTTCTTTACCCAATCAACCACTTCAACGATAGTGTCTTTTTCATTGTAGACTGGAATAATTACAGTAACTCTCATGCGTGTGATTATAGGGCAGGGTTTGCATTCTTGCAAGGCTTATCTTGTATTATATACACATGCTATAATTGACCTAGCTTAGATTTTCATTTCTTTTATAGAGGGATTTGACATGCTTAAAAAACCACCAATTTCCCAGGTACAGGCCAAAGAAGCAGCAGATGAATTTATTCCTGCGCCCATCCAAAGCATTGAAGACACTGGTTTATCTGCTTTATGGCTCCAGGATCATGTATTGAAAGTGATGTATTTTCAAGGATACATGACTGGATTTAAGGTAGCAGAGGAGATTTCCCTACCATTCACCAATGTGGTGGATCAATTGTTGGAAAGTTTAAAGCGTGAAAAATTACTTGAAGTTAGAACATCCACGATGGGTTTAGGAGAAGGCTCATACCAATATGCCATCACCGGCGCAGGGATTGCCCGTGCCCGTGAAGCGCTTGAACGAAGCCAATATTCAGGTCCGGTTCCGGTACCCATCCAGGCTTACACCGAAGCCTGCCACAAACAAAGCCGGCGCAAGATGCTGGTGACTCCGAGAACCATGCGTAAAGTGCTTTCCTCTTTGGTCGTCTCGGAACAGGTATATCATCAGGTTGGTCCGGCCATTAATTCCGGTTCGTCCATTTTTCTGTACGGACCTCCAGGAAACGGTAAAACCAGTATTGCGCGTGCGATTGGAAATTTAATTCTTAGCCAAACGATGTATATACCCTATGCCATTCATGTAGCCGGACAGGTAATCAAACTCTATGACTCAGTTAACCATACCCTGGCCCATGAAGATAATGTAACTTCCCACGGAACAGGGCAGTCTGCGCAGCGGACAAACCCGCGATCCGCGCTGGGTGAAAATTCATCGTCCATATATTATGGTCGGTGGGGAGTTAACCCTGGCTGGTTTGGATCTGGTTTTTGATGATGTCCATAAATTTTATGAAGCGCCATTTCAAGTTAAAGCCAATGGCGGCATTTTACTGATTGACGATTTTGGGCGACAACAAGTCAGACCGCGGGATTTGCTGAACCGGTGGATTGTCCCCCTGGAAAACCGGATTGATTATCTTATCCATGCACACCGGCCGTAAAATTGAAGTGCCATTTGATGTATTGATTATTTTCTCAACGAATTTACCTCCCAAGGATTTGGTAGACGAAGCCTTCTTACGTCGTTTACGGCATAAGATTGAAATCGGTGACCCAACCTTTGAACAGTATCGTGAGATCTTTAAACGGGTCGCCGTTGCCAAAGGTGTCCAATATGACGACAAAGCGCTGGCCTATCTACTTCAGGAATATTACATTAAAGCCAAACGCCGCTTGCGTGCTTCCCATCCAAGGGATCTTTGCGATCAGATTATTGATATCTCGCGCTATTATTCAACAGAGCCTGTGATGTCCAAGGAAATTCTGGATCAAGCCGCTTTAGCGTATTTCGTTGAATTATGATGAACCTTCCTACTCCCTGCATTTTTGCCCATCGTGGAGCAAGTGGTTCTGCACCGGAAAATACCCTTTCAGCTTTTGAATCTGGCTCTTAAGCTAGGGGCACATGCGATTGAACTGGATGCCAAACTTTCCTCTGATGGGAAGATCATGGTGATTCATGATCAAACACTTGATCGAACGACATCAGGTTCTGGTTTGGTCCATCAAACGCCTTTTTCCACTATAAAATCATTGGATGCAGGCAGTTGGTTTTCACCCACTTTTGCCAATGAAAGAGTCCCATTATTGGGTGAAGTACTTGAGAGTATAGGGGATAAGATGCTCATCAATATTGAGGTGACGAATTACCGTACCTGGTGGGATGATTTGCCGGAAAAAATTGCAGCATTGGTGAAGCAATTTCGACTTGCGGACTCTGTTATTTTCTCCTCTTTTTATCCAAGACAATTATGGAAAATCCGCAGCTTGATTCCGAGTGCGCACACAGCACTTCTGACCGAACCGCATCTATACTCACTGGTTTCCCTAACCGGACTGGCTAAAATAACCTCCCCTAAAATTCAGCATCCCTACCTGACAGATATTACCAAAGAGCGCCTGCAACATGCCCATCAAAAAGGCATTCGATTGCATGCCTGGACAGTCAATCAGGAATCGGATATGCGCCGATTGATGCAATGGGGTATTGACGGGATATTTACAGATCATCCTGCTGTTGCCTTGTTAATGCTTGATTCGATAAGGCTTGCCAAAGGGGTAGAATGAAGCCAAAAAATACCACCTACCTTTTCTCATCTGCTGATGATTCTCAGTATCGTTTTGTCACCCATTTCACCGGTAATTGCTGCATCTCAAAAACAACAATCAGATCATCAACAACAGGCAAAATCACTACTAGCAAAAATGACGCCCGAGGAGAAAGTCGGTCAATTGTTTTTAGTTTCATTTACTGGTCAAAGTGTAATCAATACGTCCCAAATATCACAATTGATTCAGGATTATCATGTTGGCGGGGTCATCTTAAGCCGGGCGAATGATAATTTTTCAGGGGCAGAGTCGATCTTACAAGATACTGCCACCTTGACGTCCAATTTACAAGAATTAGCCTGGAATGCTTCAACTGGATTACGAACCAGTGTAATAAGTGGGGATGTGTTTTCTCCGCAGTATGTGCCGCTGTTTATTGGCGTTTCTCAGGAAGGAGATGGATTTCCAACGGATCAATTATTAAGCGGGGTTACTGAATTACCTAACTTGATGTCTATTGGCGCTACATGGAATCCCGAAAATGCTTTAAAGGTAGGTACGATCATGGGGGATGAGCTGCAGGCGCTTGGTTTCAACCTGATTATTGGTCCTTCTTTGGATGTATTGGATATCGTAAACTCCGATATTTCCAAAAATCTAGGTTCAAGAGCATTTAGTGGCGATCCATTCTGGACCGGCGAATTTGGAAAGGCTTATATTCAAGGGCTGCATGAAGGCAGTGAAAATAGGATGGCCGTGATTGCCAAACATTTCCCCGGCAGCGGGGGAGCAGACAGACCTCCATCAGAAGAAGTATCAACAGTTCGAAAATCTTTGGAACAACTCAAACAAATTGAATTGGCTCCATTTATAAAAGTCACTGCAAACAGTGCACAACCCAATGCCATAGCCGATGGCCTGCTGGTTTCCCATATACGTTATCAAGGGTTTCAAGGAAATATCCGCGAGACAACGCGTCCGGTAAGCTTTGATCAGGCTGCCTTAGAGCAATTATTATCCATTAATCCATTTTCCACTTGGCGCAACGATGGTGGCATAATTATCAGCGATGATTTAAATAGCGAAGCCATCCATCGTTTTTATGATCCTACCGGACAAACTTTTGACGGCAAACAAATTGCCCGCAATGCGTTCCTGGCGGGCAATGATATGTTGTATCTTAATCAGATTCGAAGTACGGAGGATGTGGATTCCTTCACCACGATTACCAAGATACTTATGTATTTTACTCAAAAATATCGCGAAGATTCCGCTTTCGCTGCCAGAGTTGATTTATCGGTAGAGCGAATTATTAAATTGAAATTGAATATATATGGCAGTTTTGTTGTCAATACGGTTTTAAATACACCCAATAGTTTTGATAGCATTGGAAAGGATAATACCGTTACCTTTGAAATTGCCCAAAAAGCAGCTACCCTGATCAGTCCAGATATTATTGGGTTGAATGAAGTATTACCCGATCCACCTGGACGATTTGACAATATTGTTTTTATTAGTGAGACGTACTCTGAGAGACAGTGTAGTCAATGCGAAATCAGCGATGTGTTCTCCGTGGATGCATTTAAAAATGCCGTGGTTCGTTTATATGGTCCCTTGGCGAGTGGGCAAATTCTCAGTCATAAATTAAAATCCTATTCATTTTCGGCGCTGACCACGTATATGGATAGAATCAATCAGGAACAGGAAGAACCTTCCCTGATTGGAGAAGATTTTAAATCCGCCGATTGGATTGTTTTTTCAGTCTTGAATATTGATCCAACTAAATCTATAGGACAGGTGTTGCGTCGGTTTTTGGCGGAACAACCCGGGGTAATTCGGGATAAGCGAATTATTGTCTTTGCCTTTACCGCGCCTTATTTTCTAGATGCCACTGAACTTTCAAAAATCACAGCCATGTATTCTTTGTATGGAAAATCCAATGCTGCAATAGAAGTGGCTGCTCGATTATTATTTCAGGAAATAGTTCCTGTCGGCGCTTCGCCAATCTCAATTCCGGGTATTGGATACGATCTGATTGAAGTCACTTCCCCGGAACCTTCACAAGTGATTCCTCTCTACATTGGTTTCAAAGGAACAGAATATGGAGCAGAAGAAATTATTACCAACGAATCAATCAACCTGCTTCAAGGGGACATCATCAATCTCAAAACAGGTGTGATCGTGGATCGGAATGGTAATCCTGTTCCGGATGACACGATCGTTCAGTTTCAATTTACCAGTGGGGACCCAGCAGTTTCACAGAATAATACCGCCACTACAAAAAGCGGCATCGCACAATTGGCATATCAAATTCAATTTACTGGTCTCACCGAGATAAAAGTACAAAGTGAGCCTGCAAATGTATCCCAGATTGTTGTCCTGGATATTGGAGGGGAAAACGGGGGAGAAATCACAACAATATTACCCACTTTAATTCCAACAACGCCAGTTTTTTTGATCACAACGCCTATCGAAACCAGTGAGGCACCCGAGGTGCCAGCGACTGGAAATAATTGGAATACGAGATTATTACAATGGATACTTTCAATGGTCTTTTTATGGGGCGTATCGGGATTATTTATGATATTGGTACAAAAGTATACATCTTATTTATGGGGGTTGAGGATCGGATTATCCATGTTGTTGGGTGGTTTGGGGGGGTATTATTTCTGGTTGATGCGTATAGCAGGTGGAGAGTTTACCAGCATTGATACGAACGTCTGGAAAATATTCATCCCTATAACGATTGGCATAGGCATTGGCTTGGCAACCGGCTTCACCTGGCGATATGAGACTCAACGGGGACAGAAAGAAAAGAACAAGCCGATTACATAAGTAGGTGGATCAGTAACCCCAGCACGGAAATTAAGAGCGCAGTGCCAAAGAGTACCTTTTCGGGAATACCGGGGAGGTATTTTACTATCGGTGTAACCGTATAACGGGTTCGACTTAATGGCTGTCGACTGCCAAATAAGGTCTGGCGAAAATCTTGTATGGTTTGCGGACGATCAAAAGGATGAATTCCCATTGCCCACAGGATGGCTTTTTCGGTTTTTAAGCTGATGTTTGGATTGATCTCACGGATTGGAATCAGCGACTCAGGATCGAGGAATCGTTCCCGGGCATCAGATGGAGGATGATTGGTTAATAAATGATACAGGGTGGCTCCAAAGGCGTAGATATCGGTTGGAATACCGGTATGCCCGCTGTCACCGCCATATTGTTCCAGCGGCGTATATAATGCAGTTCCCTGCCCTTGGAGAATGGTGATGGTAATCTCCCCTGGGGCCAGGACTTTCACCAAACCGAAGTCCACTAATTTCAATAAACCGTTAGGAGTTAATTTTAAGTTGCTGGGTTTTACATCTCGATGTAGAATCGGAGGATTTTGGCTATGTAGAAACTCAAGCGCGTCACACAATTGAGAAGCCCAATCCAAAACGGCTGATTCAGCCAGAAACTCATTCTCCTGACGTTTTTCGACCATGATGGTGCGAAGATCCTTACCTGGAACAAAATCCATCACAAGATAGTCCCGGGATTCGATGGAGAAAAAGTCGGAAACTTTAGGTAAATTGGGATGATCCAAACGTGCTAAAACAGTGGCTTCACGCATAAATTGATCGCGAGCTTCCTGGATTAATTCTGGTGAGAGCTTCAGGTCGTATTCAACTTCCTTGAGGGCACATTGCCTGCCTTTTAACCTCAAGTCTTCCGCTAAATAGATACTCCCCATTCCACCTTGACCGATGATCCGAATGGTTTGATATCTACCGCGTAATACTTCCCCAGCTTTTAGCGGTAACGGCATTTTGTTTCCCTTTAATGATTCTACCCGCATGGTTAATCGGCGTATGTTCTCAGCGGGTGGAGTATAATTATCCTGATAATGATTATATTGTAAAGTTCGAAATTTTTATAGGCTGGTAGCCGATTACTTCTCAGGAGGGTCAGTTTGGATAAGTCAATCATAGATTTTCCGGTCCTTATTGGACAAAGCGGACCATTGAATGGTCAACGTTGGGTAATTGAGGATGAAATCCTCATTGGCCGGGATCCAACCTGTGATATTGTCATTGCTGATCGTCAAGTTTCCCGATTTCATACCCGGATCACTTTTACTGAAACCGGGACATTAATGGAAGATATGGGGAGTAAAAATGGTACCTATATCAATGGAGACTTGATTTCAGCAAACCTCTATTTACAAGATGGAGATTCCATTCAAATTGCGCTGGTTCAAAGCCTGGTGTATTTAAGTTCCGATGCAACTGTACCCATGCAGGGGGAGGGTCTGCCATTGGGTGCCTCCACCCGCAGAATATTTCTGGATAAACGATCCAAAAGGGTTTGGATCGGTCAGGCAGAAGTAATTCCCCCTTTATCTGCTCCGCAATTCAGGTTATTGAGTTCAATTTACGACCAGCAGGGAAAAGTGATTGCCAGACATGATTTAATTCAGGCTATTTGGGGCAGTGGTACTGAAGAAGGGGTCTCAGAACAGGCTTTTGATGCCCTGGTTCGCAGACTCAGAGAACGCCTTAGTGAGCTGGAATCGGATTTCCCGTACATTATTACGGTCAGGGGGCATGGACTTAGACTGGATAATCCTTTTTCATAAGAATTCAATGGGCGGCTATTGGCCGCCCATTTGCTTTTGCATGGATGTTTTTAACACCAATTTAAAAATACTGCGGATTTTGTCCAACTCCGGGGATTGTTGTCCGCTGTTTTCTGCCTGAGTAATTACATTGCTGAGCATATTGATCAAATTTTCACTGATGGCATTTTGGTTCTTGGCAAGAAATTCCACTTGTTCAGCTTCTGTCTGCATTTCAAGCATCTGTTCGATCAATTCAACTTCAGGAGAGGGTGGATTGAGACTCTGTAAAACTTCCACAATCTGATTTAGTTTTGTCAAATGATCCATCTGTTGGTTTTCAGTTGCAGCTTGAATTTCGGCTTGCAATACTTCCACAAAAAGATCATCGATTTCCTGCAATGAATTCATCACTTCTTGTTTTATATCATTTGCATTCAGGATTCTATCCAGGGTATGTTTGCCTTTTTGCAGCTGTTTTTCCATGGCCTGATCCAGCGTACTGGTCAAAATAAGCAATTTATCCCGTAAGGCTTCCAGAATCTCTTTTTCACCAGATTTGCTTTTTTCAATTTTATCGCTCAAAATTTGGAAGAATAGATAATCCAGAGCGGGACGAATGGAACTCACAATCGCATTGAGTTGAATATCGGTGGAGTTTTGGATCACATAATCCAATAATTTTTCACGGGTAAGATCAGACTTGGTTAAATTCTTGCAAGCCGAGTAAAGTTTTTTGAACTGTATCTGCCTGGAGTTTTAAGGATTTACCCAATTCAGTCTTTTCGGTTAACTGATTTTGAATGCCAATCAGTTTGTTGGTTGTTTCCTGATCACCCTGGGTGGCGGTCATTTGTATGATTTGGGTGAGTAAGCCAAAGAAGTTTTCGTCAATCAGTTCCTTGTTTTCTTCAATCAAATCAGTAATATCACCATCTGATTTTTCAAGGAAAAGTTTTAGCGTGTTAAAGCGCATTTCCTGTGCTTGACGCATTTCTTTGGTAATGCCATCGGATTCCAGGATTAGATCCAACATGCTTTGAAAGCTAAACATGGTTTTGGGCTGAAACAAATATGCTTTCCGCTGGTCTGCAGGAAGTCGATTCACAACCTGGGTGATCAACGGACCAAAAGTTTTTTCCTGCTCATGCAACGGAACCGCGGTCTCTGGCGGAAAATATGTCAGGAGGAGTTCTTTGGCATGATCGTGGTAAACAACAGGAATATTCAGAGGTCCTTGATATCCACATTGCGGACATTGGACAAGATTAGCTCCGCCCCCTAGAAGAATCTGCTTCATACGCGGGTCAGCACTAACATCAAATAATTGTATGATTTCTGCGACAATCGGCTGTCGACAGCGGGGACAAGCTACGGTTTTATGGGCCATATCTATACCTTCTAATATGCTGGAATTGTGTGTAAACGGGAATTATAACATCCCTTAATCAACCTTAAGAAATATACGATCATTCTTCCGTTGCCCGGGGTAAGGAAAAACAAATTTTTGCACCTTTGCCGGCTTCTGGATCAGCCCACATTCTTCCATTGTGTGATTCAATAATGGATTTTGAAAGAAACAAGCCCAGACCAGCGCCTTTTGTTAATTTAGCAGCATCCGGTGCCCGATAGAAGCGGTCAAAGATGTGAGGCAAATCATCTACTGCGATGCCGGGACCTTGGTCGCTGATACAGATTATTACCTGATCGGATAATACCTGGCTGCGAATTTTAATTTCGCCTTTGGGTGCATATTTGATTGAATTGGAAATTAAATTGGAGAGTACCTGTGCAATTCGTTTCTCATCAGCGAAGACAAGCGGATAATCTTCCGGGAATTCAACCACGATGGCATGCTTTTGCGTTTGAGTTTGCAGACGCTCAACGGTACGTTTGACCAAATTCGGCAGATATAACTCGGAAGGGTTAATGCGCAAGCCTCCGGCTTGCAGTCGGGAAGCATCCAACAGGTTTTCAATCAAATCAGTCAGACGATCGGATTCATCCTCGATGACTGCAAGAGAATCCGCAATAATCTCCCGATCCCAGGAAGCGTCTTCTCGCCGCAAAGTACTCACGTATCCCTTGATCAGGGCAACCGGAGTTTTAAGTTCATGGCTGATAACGGAAATGAAGGTGCTTTTCAATTCCTCCGCCTGGCGGAAGCGGGTAATATCGCGGATGGTGGTGATGATATTGGTAAGGATTCCGTCTTCGCCAACCAGTGGGGCATAGGTGATGCCAACAGGCAATGCCGGACGGTTATTGGTGCAAATTAAATCACCTTCAATATATAAATGAGCATGCGCTGTCAGAGGCCAACCCCCGGCAACGGCTTTATCCAATGTCAACCCCAGGGGTGGGGAAGCCCATCGGATGATTTCGTCATGGGATTTATTTACAATGCTCTCAGCGGGTAAATCGAGTAGTCGAGCGAATGCCTGATTACAGCGTTCGATGCGTAAATTGTTGGAAAGGATGAGAATGCCATCCGCGGCGGAATCCAGCAGAGCGGTCATACGTAATTTTTCGCGATTGATTTGGCGATATAATTGCGCATTTTGAACCGCAATGGCTGCCTGGTTGGCAAAGTTACTCAACAGTTTTTGATCATTTAAGGAAAAGGAATTAGGATAATTGCGGAATATGTAAGTAACCCCGACCAGTTTTTCGCGGGTAATTAAAGGTAGACCCACGCTGGCCAACTGACTCTGTTCAAAATTCATAAAATAATCATTTAGTTGAGCGTAAATGGTGTGTATTTCTGATTCAATGACATCACCGGTCTGAGTCGTAATATTGTAGAGTTGATGTTCTATTCCGGATAATACCTCTGTCGTTAAACCATGAGAAGCCCGGATTTTCCACCCTCCCTCTTCACTGCGCAAGGCAATGAAACCGGCTAATCCATCCAGTACCTCGATGGAAATTCGTAAAATTCTACCTAGCAGTTTGTCTAAATCCAATTCCTGGGTTAATGCCCTGGAAATTTCCAGCAGGTAGTCTCTCTGCCATACGCGATAATCTGGTAATAAAGGTCCTAACATATTTACCCAGCTCTGCCAATTCCGTTGATAGGGATTAAATAATTATCTGTTAAAGTGGCATATCGTTGCCTGAAAGATTAATGTCAGTATACCATGTTCAAAGATCAAATCCTGCTCAAAGCGGGCTGCCGCAGATAAAAGTTTTATTAACACGCTTTCGAAAAGATCTGGCAATTTCCCCTTTGGGTAAGGGACTTGGATAACTAATAAAATAGAATGCAGAAACTTTTAGTCTGAAAATGAAGTCTCTAGTTATTTGTAATCTCGTTTTTGTTGTCACAGAGGTGGAAACGAAATAATTCAATATCCATGTACTCTTTGTTTCCATTGAAGATGAAGAAACACCCCGGGCCAGGTCAATTTTAATATTCAGGTTGATTAAGAGTAGGTTAATCGTCTGGTTAAATCTTGTTGACGAGAGTTGCAAACCCTGTTAAGATTTGCATATATGCAAAAAAGAAATAGCTTTTTCTCAAGTTTATTTCACCCTGATTTACGCTGGTTTATGCCTGGCATTGGTATAAAACGTTGGATCGGGGTGATTTTGATTGGTACAACCTTTATTGGTGTTGGGTTCGCTGTAATCATTCTCGATATTTATCGAAATGCTCCGGATGTTTGGTGGGCTTCGCTGCTTGCGTATGTCTCTCTGCGAACATTAGACAGGCTTTTACGAGCTTTGATTTTTGGCAGTATTGGTCTTGGTTTGGTTTTGTTTGGGGTTTGGGGGCTGAATAAAGCGTTACTCCGACCGTTTATTGAACCCGGTAAGCCAATTCTGGATGCTGTAAGCGCGTATCGAAAAAAGGAACGCGGCCCACGCATCGTAGTATTGGGTGGGGGGACAGGTCTCTCTGCAATGCTGCGCGGGTTGAAAAGTTTTACCAATAATCTCACTGCCATCGTAACTGTTGCTGATGATGGTGGATCTTCCGGCGAATTACGACGAAATATGGGTGTTCTGCCTCCCGGTGATATCCGCAACTGTCTGGCTGCTTTATCGGATGATGAAGCTATGTTAACCCAATTGTTTCAGTACAGATTTTCCACTGGAACTGGGCTGGATGGGCACACCCTGGGTAATTTGCTGATCACGGCATTAACCGATTTGACCGGAAGTTTTGAAAAAGCCGTTACGGAATCCGGCCGCGTATTGGCAGTAAAAGGCCGGGTAATTCCAGCTACCCTGCATGATGTTCGATTAATTGCAGATGTCCGGGTTCCTTTTAAATCAAGAATCAAACAAATACGTGGTGAAAGTAAAATTCCAGAAGCCGCAGGACAGGTGCGCAGGGTACGATTGGAACCCGATAATGCAAAAGCCTTTCCTCCTGCAATCCAATCCATACTATCGGCTGACTTGATTATTGTCGGTCCTGGCAGTCTATATACCAGCTTGCTGCCTAATTTGCTTGTACCGGATATTGCGGATGCGATTCGATCCTCCAGAGCCTTAAAATTCTTTGTATGCAATGTTGCTACCCAACCAGGTGAGACTGACGGGTACAATTGTAATGATCATGTAATGACCATCTATAAACACTTGAGTAGTGAAATATTTGATGTTATTATTTCAAATAATACTTTTGTAGGGCAGTTACCCGAAGGTGTGGAATGGGTAAAACTTCAGCGAAACCGAGGGATTGCCTTTCATGACATATGCATCCAATCTGGTCGATCAGGAGAAACCCTGGAGACATCATTCAGCCAGACTGGCACAAGTCATTATTGATTTGTATAATGAGAGAACGGGCCCGTTGAATACTCGGGACGAAATCTAAAATCTCAACCCACCCTGACACTAAAGAACAGGGAAAAGACAGGGTTGCCAAGGAGGATTTTGTATGACAGTTAAAGTTGGTATCAATGGTTTTGGCCGCATTGGCCGGCAGGTATTAAAAGCGATCAATGAACGCTGTGGTGACGTTTTGGAAGTCGTTGCGATTAATGATTTGTTTGATACAGCAACAAATGCCCATCTTTTCAAATATGATTCAAATTTTGGTATTTATCCCGGAACCGTAACTGCTGAAGGGAATGACCTGGTTGTTGATGGGAAACATATCAAAGTTACCGCTGAAAAAGATCCCAACAATTTACGTTGGAGCGATCTAGGGCGTGGATATTGTTATTGAAGGTACCGGCGTGTTCCGTGATAAAATCGGCGATCCTGAAAAAGGAAAAGCTGGCGTTATTGCTCATATTGAAAAGGGTGGCGCTAAGAAAGTTATTATCACCTCCCCTGCCAAGAATGAGGACCTGACCATTGTTTTGGGTGTCAACTATGACAAGTATGACACCAAAATTCATCATGTGGTCTCCAATGCTTCCTGTACAACCAACTGCTTGGCCCCAGCCGCCAAGATTATCCATGAGTTGTACACCATCAAACACGGTATGATGACTACAGTTCACTCATACACCAACGATCAGCGTATTCTGGACGTAGCCCATTCTGATCTGCGCCGCGCTCGCGCCGCCGCCATGAATATCATCCCAACCACCACCGGTGCTGCAAAAGCATTGGCCCTGGTTATCCCCGAATTGAAGGGCAAATTTGATGGTTTCTCCCTGCGCGTCCCAACCCCCACCGTTTCTATTGTTGATTTCGTTGTGGAATTGGAAAAACCCGCTTCCGTGGAAGCCATTAACAAAGCCTTCAAGGATGCTTCAGAAGGCAGCTTGAAAGGTATTCTTGGTTACACCGATGAGCCACTGGTCTCCATGGACTTCAAGGGCGATTCCCGCTCTTCCATCGTTGATGGTCAGTCCACCATGGTTATCGAAGGCACCATGGCCAAGATCGTCACGTGGTACGACAATGAATGGGGTTACTCTTGCCGCACAGCCGATTTGGCTGCCAAGATGGCTCAACTGCTCTAGTCTCCATCCATAGTGAAACAATAATGCGTAATCATTCTGGTCTGTTTGATCAGGGGGTTACGCATTCATTTCATAGAGGGAATTATGTTTCAGAAAAAAACAATTCGTGATATTGATGTAAAGCAGACGAAAGTTTTGGTTCGGGTTGATTTTAATGTGCCGATCAAAGAGGGCAAGGTTAAGGATGATACCCGGATTCGGGCTGCCCTGCCTACAATTGAGTATTTGCTGGAGCAACAAGCCGCTGTCATTTTATGTTCCCATCTGGGTCGCCCCAAGGATGCCCCTGAAGAACAATATTCCCTGCGTCCTGTTGCCGCTTATTTGGGCAAATCATGGGAAAAGATGTCCAATTTGCAGATGATTGCATTGGCAAGGAAGCCGTGGATAAAGCAGCTGCTTTAAAACCTGGCGACATTCTTGTTTTGGAAAATACCCGCTTCTATGCCGGCGAATCCAAAAATGATCCCGGCATGGCCAAAAAACTGGCCTCTCTGGCGGATATCTTCGTCAATGATGCTTTTGGCAGTGCGCATCGAGCACATTCCTCAACGGCCGGCGTAGCGGATTATTTGCCTGCCGTGGCTGGTTTCCTGCTTGAAAAGGAAATTCAATATTTAGGACAGGCTGTTGCCGAACCCGCACGTCCATTTATTGCCATTTTAGGCGGCGCCAAAATCAGTGACAAAATTGGTGTTATTCAGAATTTATTGGGCAAAGCCGATGCTATTTTAATTGGCGGCGGTATGGCTAATACCTTCCTGAAAGCTCAAGGTTTTGATATGGCCGATTCCCTTGTGGAAGAAGAATCTGTTGCTTTGGCGAAGGATTTGATCTCTCAAGGCGGCGCAAAAATTAAACTGCCTGTGGACATGGTACTAGCTGATCAATTTGATGCCAATGCCCAGAAGAAAACCATGCCTGCTGGGAATGTTCCTGCCGGTTGGCGCATGCTGGATATTGGACCTGAGACGATCAAGAATTTTTCCGGATTCTTGAAAGACGCCAAAACTGTCGTTTGGAATGGTCCCATGGGCGTATTTGAATTTCCTGAATTTGCCAAGGGTACCTTTGGTGTTGCTCAGGCGGTTGCCGACAGCAGTGCAGTAAGTATCATTGGCGGCGGCGAATCCGTAGCAGCGGTTAATCAATCCGGTTTGGCTGAGAAAATCACCCATATCTCCACCGGCGGCGGCGCTTCCCTGGAGATGCTGGAAGGGAAAGTTCTGCCTGGTGTTGCCGTCTTACTGGATAAATAGACAGTTTTTACCCCAAATGAATGTGTTGGATGACGGTTGATAGTCTGGACAAAATGAGCGCCATCATGTACAATACACATCTATTATTTTAGTTACCTTCACCGGAGGAAGATTTGGCAAACATTAAGTCTGCTATCAAGCGAAACAAACAAAATGAAAAACGTCGCCTTCTTAACCGCGTTTATCGTGGTTCTGCACGAACGTATGTTGCAAAAGCTCGTGTAGCTATCGATGGCGGGGAAAAAGAAACTGCTATCGAAACTACTATGCGTGCCATTAAAGCATTGGATGTTGCTGCCCAGAAAGGCATTATTCACAAAAACAATGCTGCTCGCAGAAAAAGCCGGTTAATGAAGAAGTTGGCTGCGATCTAGTTCAGCTAGGCAGCTACCTGATTTTAGTACCGCATTAGCTTTTTTCAATAGGTTGTCTTGAGCGGGAGTTTTCTCCCGCTTTTGCGTTTTAGCAGGGCTCGGGCATGTGATATAATCCGAGCTGTATTCAATATTCTATTCATCTGGAATGGTGTTATGTTTAGAAAAGACCAGCAAGCCTTTATTTCGATCATCCATCAATATTGTCGAGAAAACGATTTGCCCGAGATCGACATACAATGGAAAGGGATTCCTTTTAGCGGACACTGGGGAATTTCCACGTCGTTTTTTCAATTGGCATCCGCTGAAGCAAAAACCGGTAAACAAGTTATTGTTCCGCAGCGTGCTCAGGAACATGCCGAAGCAGTTGCAGCAAGGATCGGTACATTTCCCGGATTTGATCAAATAGAAGCTGTGCGTGGTTATTTAAATTGTTATTTCTCTACTTCCACCTATGTTGCCAGAGTATTGGACACCGTAATCCAGGACGGAAAAACTTTTGGACAGGGGGATGCGAAAAATCAACGCGTGATGGTGGAATTTTCGCAGCCAAATACGCATAAGGCTTTTCATGTCGGCCATTTGCGTAATGTAATTTTAGGATCCGCCGTTTGCAATATTCTTGAGTTTGCCGGTAATGAAGTCATTCGTGCGAACTATATCGGGGATATTGGTCTGCATGTGATCAAGTGGATGTGGACTTATTTAAAATATCATCAGGGTGAAGAACCCAGCGGTAATATTACCCAATGGATGGGGACAATCTACGCAGAAGCAGATTCCCATTATACCGGTTCACCGGAAGTGGAAAAAGAAGTCCGTGAGTTGTTTGCCCGTTGGGATCGCCGCGATCCGGAATTGATTGAATTATGGAAAAAGACTCGTGAATGGTCCATGCAGGGATTTTCACAGGTCTATGAAACTTTGGGTGTGAAATTCGACCGGATTTATTATGAAAGTGAAGTGGAAGATTCGGGCAAGGATATTGTAAAAATCCTGATCGAAAAAGGAATCGCCAGAGATGAACGCCCGGAAGGAGCTGTCATTATCCCTCTGGATGAAATTCTGGGTGAAAAAGAGAAATACAGAGTGATGGTCATCCTTCGTTCAGATGGCACCTCACTATATGCAACAAAGGATCTGCCTTTAGCGATCAATAAAGTGGAAGAATATAAATTGGATAAATCCATTTATGTGATTGATGTGCGTCAGTCCCTATATATGCAGCAGATCTTTAAAACCCTTGAATTGCTGGGCTATTCCTGGGCAAAGAATCTCTACCATTTAGCCTATGAAATTGTGAATTTACCGGGCAATGTAACCATGTCCTCGCGAGACGGCACAGTGGTATTGCTGGAAGACCTCATCAACCAGGCGACTTCGGAAGCGATGAAGATCGTAGAAGAAAAGAATCCGGAATTATCAGCGGCGGACAAACAAACTGTTGCGGAGGCCGTAGCTCTTGGTGGAATTCGTTATTCCATGTTATCACGCGATAATACTAAAATTGTTACCTTTGATTGGAAAACCGCGCTGGATATCAATGGCCAGGCTGCACCGTATATCCAGTATGCTTATGTTCGGGCTAATAGTATCCTGCGAAAATTTAGTGAAGAAATACCAGCTTCAATTCCCTTGAATTATGAACTAACCTTACCGGAAGTGGAATTAATTGACTGTATTACTCGCTTCCCCATGGAAGTCCAACGGGCTGCTGCTGACTATCATCCGTTATACATTTCCACGTATGCCTATGAATTAGCCAGTTTGTTCAATAGTTTTTATCGTAGTTGTCCGGTATTAAAAGCTGAACCGGAAGTACGGGATTTTCGATTGCGGATGGTGGCCGCTGCGAAGCAGACCATCGAAAATTCATTATCCATTTTAGGGATTACCGCTCCCAACGTAATGTGATTGATTTGAAGGACAGTGAATTAACCCATGTTTATTGATGAAGTAGAAATTTATGTGCAATCAGGAATCGGCGGTAATGGCGTTGTCCATTTTCGGCGTGAAAAATTTGTGCCGCGGGGCGGCCCGGATGGTGGTGATGGTGGTCGGGGTGGAGATATTATTATCGAAGCTACAACCCATTTAAACACATTGAATCCATTCCACTATCAATCGAAATTCATTGCAACAAATGGCAAGAACGGCAGTAAACAAAAAAGTTCCGGTCATTCAGCGCCAAATCTGGTAATCAAAGTGCCCATTGGCACTCTGGTTTATGATAAATTGACCGACCAGTTACTGGTTGATTTAACCGCTGATGGACAGCAGTTCCTTGTCTGCAAAGGTGGACGGGGCGGACGCGGTAATCACCATTTTGCAACCTCCCGTAACCAGGTCCCTCATATTGCTGAGAAAGGGGAACCCGGTGAAGAAAAATTTTTACGCCTTGAATTGAAATTAATTGCGGATATCGGCATCGTCGGTGTTCCGAACGCAGGAAAGTCCAGCTTTTTGGCTTCCGTTTCCAAAGCGACCCCGAAAATTGCCAATTATCCATTCACCACCCTGGAACCTAATTTGGGTGTGGTCATCATGGATATGGATCATCAATTTGTTGCTGCGGATATCCCCGGGTTGGTGGAAGGGGCGCACGAAGGCGTGGGATTGGGGGATTCGTTTTTGCGCCATATTCAGCGCACAAAGGTTATTCTACACATGCTGGATGGCCTCTCAGAAGACCCTGTAGCCGATTTTTCACAAATCAACAGTGAGCTAGCCCTATTCGATGAAAAATTGGCTGATAAGGCTCAAATTGTCGCTTTTAATAAAATGGACTTGCCTGATGTCCAAGATCGTTGGCCGGCAGTTAAGAAGGCGATTGAGAAGAAAGGCTATCAGATTGTACCGATTTCTACTGTGACCCATGAAGAAGTACAGCCATTGCTCTGGAAGCTAATGGAAATGATAGCTGCTTATCAGGAAGAAATTATCATTCCGGACGAAATTCCGGTTTATCGTCCTGAACCAGATCCAAGAGCCTTTACCATTGAAGCATCCGAGGATGGTTGGCTGGTGCGTGGAAAATCCATTGAACGTGCCGCTGCCATGACATATTGGGAACATGATGCTTCCGTGCGTCGATTCCAAAGGATTATGGAAACCATAGGCGTGGATGACGCCCTGGCTGCAGCCGGTGCACAATTAGGTGACACTGTATTCGTCGGCAACTATGAACTGGAGTACTGGGATTAATGACCAGGGTCGGGATCTTTGGCGGGACTTTTGACCCACCACATCTGGGTCACCTCATTTTAGCCAGTGAAGCAGTGGAACAGCTCAAGCTGGATCATCTTTTGTGGATGATGACGGCAATGCCGCCGCATAAGGAGTACTCCAATATCACACCGCTGGAACAGCGTCTTGAGTTAACACGGGCTGCAATTGCTGAATTTGATCAATTTGAATTGTCAACCCTTGAAATTGATCGTCCCGGCCCCCATTATTCGGTGGATACGGTGGCTCTAATCAAGGATGCTCAACCTGATGCCGAGATTTATTTTCTAATGGGTGAAGATTCCTTGCGGGACTTGCCAAGCTGGTATGAGCCGGAAAAATTATTAGCCATGTGTGACGGTCTGGGGATAATGCGACGGCCAGGTTCTGAAGCGGTACTGCTTGAGTTGGAATCCAGTTTTCCAAACATTGGACAAAAGGTGACCTGGTTCAATACCCCCCTGGTGGATATCTCTTCTCATGATATTCGGCAGCGCATAAAAGAAAACCGCACCTATCGTTTTTTTATTCCGGAAATGGTGTATAAACTGATCCACGAAAAGAAATATTATTTGAAATAAAAAAGATGGCTGAAATAAAAATCAGCCATCTTTTTTTATTAGATTAAAATTCTATACGGCTTTTTCATCCGGAGAAACAGATGCTGCGGGATCCACAGAATTTGCCGCTAGTACTTCTTGAGGGAGAGTACCCTGTACATTTGTAACCTCTCTGCGGCCAAATTGGCTGATCAAAACACCACCCAATCCAACGGATGTGACAATTGGATAAATCAGGAATCCGATACAGGGAATCATGGCAACCAACGCAGCAAGACTTGAGAGAATCAAGGTGCCGATACCTGCAATAATGGAAGGCTCCCAATTCACTTTGGCTGCTGTAGAGACCCTGAGTCCAATTTCATAGCCTACGGCCACCCAGCCATAGAGCATGAGGATGCCAAGCGCCAGCATGGCGAGTAGACTCACAGGCAGCAGGATGATGGTAATAGCGAGAATGACGAAAACTATGGGTGATACAAATACCGTTAAAAATCCCAACACACCCGATTTCACTGGTTCATTGACAATGGATTGCGCGGTTTTTTTCAAGTGACTGGGGAATAGAATCCCAATTAATAAACCCAAAGCAGCAATGGCCAGCACCATAAAACTGGTGGAAAAAAGCTTACGTAAGAATTCAAGACCCGGTGACGTGTTTAAGGTTACTTCAGGAACAATGGGAGGCGTACGGGGATTGGGAACGTCGGGCAGTGGGGCAATTTGAACGTCGGGGAGTGGGGCGATCTGAACGTCGGGCAGTGGGGCAATTTGAACAGAATCATCCATTTCGAGGATTGTTTCACCGAGAATGGTTGCATCATCTGAGATGGAAAGGTTGGAACCAATGGAGATCATGCTGCCAGAGACGTAAGCAGAATCCCCGATTTCCCCGGAACCGCCCACACTGACAATATCGCCATTCACTGTTCCATCAATGGTCAGGTTTCCACCAATCACGGCCAAAGTGCCCATGATGGTTGCGCCATCCTCGATGAGAACATTGCCACCAATAATTACCAAATCTCCCTGATTTGTGTCGCCACTCGCCAAGGTGTAATCACCAAATATTACTTTGTCGGAATGATCCACTGCCCGCGATGTGTTGGCAGAAACCGGCAGGGTAATACCCATAAACAAAATACTGAATATACTGAGAAAAAGTATAGATTTATTGAAAATTTTCATTTGGAACCACTCCTTTAATTGAATAACGCCAGAATGTCAGTCCCCACAGAGAAAGCATGAGGACCAAACTGCAAGAAAGGAGTATCCACAGAATAATTGGTAATGCGGGCGGAAGATAGGAGAGGATCGAATGTCAGGAAGAGGTTGATTTGGGAAATACCAATCATCAACTTGGAGCTGGCTTTCAAAAAGGTGATAAACACCTTAATGGGGGAGCCAGTTAAAAAAGTAAGGGTCAGGTACATCAGCAGGGAGGAAAAGGATCCGAGAACCAAGAAGAAAATGAACTTCTTCCCGTTTTGTTTTTGCTGAAGTGCTTTCCTGGCCATGAAAGACGTCTGCCAGCGAGCAGTAAAGCCCTCTGGCGCTGGATACATGGGAGCCTTTTTGAGAAATTGTGCAGCGTTTTTCCATTGTTCCTGGAGTTTGGAACAATCCACACAGTTTTCTGCATGCTTTGCGAGCAATTTTGTCTCATCCGCAGATAAAGACCTGTCATCAAGGATCCATTGTTCAAAAGGCTGGTGACTCATTTTTTTTCCTCCTTTGCTGGTAGGAGTGGCTTTGCTCGTTTTCTGAAATGATTTGTGCCAGTTTTTTTCTGGAGCGATGTAATCTGCTTTTCACAGCACTGATAGATATTTTTAACGTTTGACTAATCTCCTTTTCCGAAAAATCATACCAATAGCGTAAGACGATAGCCGCCTTATCCTCAGGATTTAACTCATCAAGCATATTGTGAAGTTGTTTTTCTTCTTCCGATAAATTGAAAGCCCTTTCCGGTGTATCAATTGAATCTGCAAGGTTGCCATCCGGGATTAATTCCATGGAAAAACTGGGCAGTTGGCGTTTGCGTTGTTGGTCGATACAATAATGAGCTGCGATGGAGAGCAGCCACGTGGCAAAGGAACGATTCGTGTCATAGCGATTTAAAGCCTGATAGGCTCGCCAGAAGGTTTCCTGTGCCGCATCTTCTGCTTCCTGTGCATTCCCCAGCATACGATAACATAAGTTAAAGACTGGGTTTTGAAAGGTTTCAACTACTTCACTGAAGGCTTCTTCATCGCCTTGGAGGGCTAAAGTAAGCTTTTCTGCTTCAAGGTTAATCACACATTTCTCCTGAGTTTCTTTTACATCACTATATACGGTAAGGAATGCGGAAGGTTGCATCTTACGGAAGGGATTTGTGAAACTCGATCGATTTAATTCTAGCATTAAAAATCCAACCCGATCAATCAAGGGGTTGGATTGGTGAACAGCTATTTATTGGAAAATAATGGCTAAACTCATGGAGATGTCAACGGAAAATCGATCAGCAATTCGATTTCCTTCAGCAAATCTACGATGGTATCCATAAAACGAACAATATCCTTGAAATCCAGCCCTAATTCCTGCATGGCTGAAGGTTCAAAATAATATTGCAGACCATCAATACCGATACCAATTCCCATGCAGTTTACAATCACATCCGCAATGTGAACCGCTGATGTGATTTTTGGGTTTTTCTCGGATCGTGAGGGGGTATGATGATAGCGAATTGTTTCCTGAAGTGACACCGGGAATCCCCAAATCTCAGCAATTTTAGCCCCAATGATTGTATGATTGATGCCAAAAAGGGATTGTTCAACAAAGACGAAATCAAGCGGATTTTCTTCTTTAGGCTTTTCTGAATTTTCTTCATTGTAGTTTTGCCAGGCTACGTCCATGGCAATTTTTCCGATATCACACAGCAAACCGCCGGTATAGGCTTCTTCTGCCATTTTTTCATTCCAATTCTTCATTAATTCACGGGCGATAATGGCTGTATGCAGGGAATGTTTCCATAAGGCGCCCATTTCCAGATCATATCCCGGAAGCGGCGCCATCATGACTGAGGAGATAGCCGAAGTTAATCAGTAAACTCCAGATGACATGCTCACCCAGGTAGGTTACTGCTTGATGAATTGAATTAACCGGGTTGCCAATGCCATAATATGCAGAGTTTGCCCAGCGTAGAATTTTGATCGTTAAGGACTGATCCTGAGAGATGATATCAGAGAGATCTTTCATGTTGAAATCGGGTTTCATCATCAACTGCATTGCTAGCTGAGGAATACGCGGCAGCGGAGGAATTTTTTCGATTTTCTTACTTATCTCATTCAGGACTTGTTCATTGTCGTTTGACATCGTTATTCCTTAGATTCGTACATGTAGCTAATACTATATTATGAGAAAAAAGAATCGGCTTGTAAAGAGCCGATTCATAGAATTTACACTTTCGTTAGGTGAAAATTAACATTAAAAAACGATTTTCTCTTTACCGGACAGTTTTTCCTGAATTTTATCGACAACCAGGTCCAAATGTTGGGGTTTGTTGACAAAATCAAGATCATCGCTTTGAATGGTAAGCACCGGACATGTATCAAAATTATTCATCCAATCCACGTAGTAGGAATCCAAAAGCTCCAAATAATCCGAGGAGATTCCGGTTTCCATGGATCGGGCTCTTTGTTGGATTCTTTTTAATAGAATTGGTACTGGTGCTTTCAGATAGACCAATAGCGCAGGGGCCGGCAGGCGGTCAATAACCAGATCGAATAATTGGCGGTAGGAACGATAATCAGTCTCATTTAGATTGCCCATATGATGCAAGGCCCGTGCAAAAATAAGGCATCCTCATAGATGCTTCGATCCAGGATGGCTGACCGTGGGTCATCCCATAGTTCCAAATATTGCTTTGCCCGGTGACCAAGGAAAAATACTTGCAAATGAAAGGACCAGGTTTTCATATCTGCGTAAAAATTGGAGAGATAAGGATTATCGACAACGGATTCGAAAGCGGTCTGCCAACCCATGCGTTCTCCAATTCGTTCGGTTAAGGAGGTTTTCCCCGAACCAATATTACCAGCGACCAGGACAATTCTCTTTGCCATTCATTCTCCTTTGAATACAACCTAAGGGTATTTTACCAAATAAAAAAGAAAACTGAGGTTAATCATCAACAGTAATCCGCATTAGTCGTGAAAAGATACACCGATGAATATTATAATTGTCGCCTTGATTCGCAATTGCAATCAATTGCAGTATAATTAGCGAGCTGGGAACCTTATGAAAAAACACCAACCTTTGGGTTTGTACTACGAAATAAAGAGTAATCTTCACCTGCTGGATGCGAGAATTAAAGTACCGGCGGCTTTTGTATTTATTGTATTAATTGGTGCCCTTCCGTATGGTGCCTGGCCTGTTTTAATGTTTGTGATGTTTCTAGTCATTGGTTTGCAAACAGCTTCAGAAATTCCATTCTTAATATTGTACAGCCGTTCTTTGATCGTTGTTCCTTTTATGCTGGCTGCAATTCCGGTTTTGTTTATGGCTGGCGGTGTACCTGCATATCAATTCCATGGATTCCAACAGACCTGGTATATTACTTCAATCGGCATAAGTCATTTTACCTATATTCTTTTAAAATCCTGGCTTTCTGTTCAGGTGGCTATTTTATTGGCGGCCACTACAAGCATGATGAGCCTGTTAAATGCCTTGCGGGTTTATCATGTGCCTAAAATTCTAGTGATGATTTTTCGCCTCATGTGGCGTTATTTATCCATTATGATAACTAAAGCCCAGCGCATGATGCGGGCACGCGCAGCACGAAGTGTGGAAAGCAGCGGTTCCCAAACTAATTCTCTTAAACATCTGGCCTGGCGGGCCAGGGGGACCGGCGGTATGGCTGGTTCACTCTTTGTTCAATCACTGGAACAGAGTGAACGGGTATACTCCGCCATGCTCTCTCGCGGCTTTGATGGGGAGCTGCGCCTGCTTCCGGAATCTTCATTATCGTTTAAACAGAACCTTGTTCTCCTGGGATGGGTGTTTTTTTGCTTAGTCCTCTTTCTCTTGAGCATAACCTTTGGATAGAAAATTGAAATCAGACCCAATCATCTCGATTCGTAATTTGTTTTTTGAATATCCCAATGGGCATTCAGTGCTTCAGGATATTTCGCTTTCCGTTCACAGCGGGGAAAAAATTGCCCTCATTGGACAAAACGGGGCGGGTAAATCAACTTTTTTACTGCACCTGAATGGGATATTACAGGGGACCGGTGAAATCACGGTCTCCGGTATGATGCTAAAAAAGCAATCGCTGAAACCAATTCGCGCAAAAGTCGGTCTGGTTTTTCAATCACCGGATGATCAATTGTTTTCCCCAACTGTCTTCGAGGATGTGGCTTTTGGCCCCATTTATATGGGCCTGCCTGAAAATGAAATTCGTGAGCGTGTTGCCCAGGCATTAGCCGATGTGGAAATGAGCGGATTTTCCGATCGCGTGACGTTCCATCTCAGCATGGGGGAGAAGAAGCGCATTGCCATCGCCACGGTGTTGGCGATGCAGCCGGAAATTCTGGTATTTGATGAACCGACTGCCGGGCTGGATCCACGGGCGAGGCGCAATTTAATTCGGCTCATCGAACAACTCCCACAGACCTTGATCGTAGCCACCCATGATCTGGATTTTGCACGGCGCAGTTTCACCCGTGTGATCCTGATGAATCATGGTCATCTGGTGGCGGATGGTAATCCAGCGGAAATTTTGGATGATGCGATTTTGTTGGAAGAACAGGGGTTGTGACAATCTGTAATAAAAGATTTTCCGGTTATTCATCGGCAGTGTAGTACTGAAGGATAAATGCTCTATCTGGTTTTTGTGGATTTAAGATGATTTGGATAAGATCACCACGTTTGTAAGGGTATTTTGATAATTGGTACCTAATAATAGAATCCTTGTTTTTATATTTTTTTGATTGGTAAACATAATCGTATCCGATGGTAGTAGTTGATTTATAGTGAAATATATCTATGATCTTTCCATCGACAATTTTACCGTTTCGGAAGACATCCATAAATAACCATACTCTCCAAATAAAGACCCCTATTCCAATAATGGCAATACAAACTGTGAAGAATATTTTATTAAATGGGTTCTCTACAAATCTGGTTGAGGTAATTACATATCCGATAACATAAAGTAATGGAAAGAACCAGGACGCAGACAATGTGGAATCAGAAAACATTGCTTTGACTAATGAGAATTCTCTTTGCATTCATTTCCTCCCTTAAATATGATTTTTGACAATTATACGCAGATTTATCATGACTATTAATAATTACGCAGTAATTGTACAATAATTGTTCTTAAACAAAAAAACTTCCCTTCAAGTTCAGCTTCTAAGGCAAGTTTTTATGGAAAATTCATGTTGTGGCTATTAAGTTTAGCTTTTTGGTTCTGTGATCGGGACTTCTGACTCGGATTCAGCAGTTGCAATGTCGTACTCATCCATACTTACTGAACCATCAATCTCCGCAGCTGGCATGGGTGTTTCAGCTCGACCTTCCTCTTTGGAAAAATCACCCAACAACCCGTAGGCAATCTTGCCAGAGACTTTTGCCATGGCGTTGAACAGATGCAGCGAGGCGGTCAGGAGCAGAAATCCCACAAAACAGGCTGTCATGGCTTCCGGCAGGGTGTCAATCAGCCAGAAGGAATTGACGGGTACGTTTTCAATGGTGAGATCAATTTCCGGTTGGAAGGCGTTGTAATAAAGAGGAGCCGCCATCAAGGTTGTCGAAATGCTGCCAAAGACTGTCAAGGCAACAAATGAGACTAGCCCCAGGGGGAATTTTAGAAACAGAAAGAACAAACCTTTCCATGTGACTGGACTGGTCAGAGTGGCAGTAAATTTATCCCAGAGAGATTTGCCGGATAAATCCTGTTTGATCATCGGAGGAATGTTCTCATTCAGCAAATAAATGGCTAGTACCCTCTCAAGCGCCAGCATGCCGTACCATACGGCATAGACGAATAAAAGGATGAAAATCCCCACCCAGATGATCAATAAACTCAGCCCGACAGATAGTCCTGTGATCAGGAAAACGAAATAGGCCAATCCCAGTGGAAAAGCCAGGAGTAAGTAAACCAAATTCAAATAAGTTTGCTTTTTGAGATAGACTTCAAAAAAAACTTTTAACCAATCCATGAGAATTTCCTTTTTGAAAAATATCCGTGATTTTTATTTTCAATAGAATATACGCTCAACCCCGGAAAAGGTTTCGCAGGATGAGGATAGGCGAGATATGACTTGACAGAACTCTTTGTATTAGGTATAAACGTTATTATATCTATCGAAATGAAAATACGGAAATCGAAATGAATACTTCGGAACCCATGGATGAATTACTTGTTTTTTTTAAAGCGCTGGCTGATCAGAACCGATTGCGTATTGTTGGATTCTTAAGTGATAAATCCCGGACGGTAGAGGAATTGGCGGAAATGTTGGGGGTAAGTGTATCCACAACGTCCCATCATCTTTCCCGGCTTGCCAAGGCTGGGTTGGTATCCGCTGCACCGGAGGGGCATTATTACCGCTATTCCATCCAGACGGACTTTTTACAGGAAATGTCACAAAGGATTTTGCGCAAGGATGTCCTCCCGGCCATCCATCAACAGCAGCAGCCATTATCTTTTGAAGAAAGGGTCTTGAAAACATTCATTGACTCGGAGGGCCGCATTCTTGCTTTTCCGAAACAGGAAAAGAAATTTGCGGTACTGCTGTCCCATGTATTTAAATCTTTTGCGGAGAATCGCGTTTATACCGGTCAGGAAGTGGAGGCTAATTTACAACGATATCATGATGATACGGCGACTTTGCGCAGGGCGCTGATTGAATATCGCTGGATGGAGCGCTCCAAGGATGGAACCCAATACTGGATCATACCGACGAAACCATAAAATAAACCAGCTGCCTGGAAAAAACGGCAGCTGGAAAATATATTCACCCATAAAATTCTAAACTCAGGGAATTTCTGTTTGCAGTTCGACCTTGATGGTGCCAAATTCCAAGCCATTTTCCAGACAAAAATCTTTTACGGTGAACAAGGGATTGGGCATGGGGAGCCCCAGGATCTCTGAAATTTTACTTTCAGGCACACCCCATTCCAGCAATTCACGGAAAGTTGTGTTTCCTTTGACGGTACCTATGGTTGATTCCGTATGGGTCTCTGCGGCAACTGCCAAAGTCTCCTGATTTGGTTCAACACTAGGGGCGATTTCACTTTGTATAACAACCTCAGAATCGCCTTCTGAACCTCCCAGAGATACACTGTGGTTATCCAGGTAAGTGATTTGATCAGGGGTCAGATTCCCTTTTTGTTTCAAAAGGTTTACTCCGGGTTCCGGAAGAAATTCTTCATCCACGACAAAAGGCAGGTTTAAATAATAAGCCACAAACAATTGTACCGAACCAGTTCCTATTTCCATCCCATCGGCGGCAGCAGCTGCGAATTTGGTTTCCAAATCTTTCAATTTTACCAAGGATGGATCTATATCCATCAGAAGAAAAGCTTCCTGTAAATCTGCAAGGGGAATACTAAACAATTGACTGACCTCTCCAAAGGTGTATGATCCGCGAATATCTGCTGGGTTGTAGCTACCAGTAAAATCGCCGGAAACATATGATTTAGGAATCTTCGAAGATTCTGTTGTCCACCAACCGGGGATTGCACTGAGCGCAATGCCACCGAATAAAATTACAACAATTATTCCAGCTAACCATTTTGAATTGATGCGCATCTTATTTGCCTCCGATCTTTAAATCTACGGTTGCAGGAACTGGACAAACCGCTTCAGAAGTACATTCCAAACAGCTGATACATTGGTTATTTCGGACCGTTTTGCGGGTATCCACTGGGATATTCATTGGGCAATTTTGAGTGCAAAGTTTACATTGAATACAGCTGCTTTCCTTCCTGCGAATACTGAATATGCGGAATAAATTCGTGATACCCAAAAGTGCACCGTAGGGGCAGGCATATTTACACCAGGGACGTTCCACGAAAAATGAACCTAGCAAGGTGACGCCTAGGATGATCAATCCACCCACACCGGCTTCGCCAGTCCAGAAGTTAAACAAAGCGTAATAGGGATCAATATTGGAGAATACCAACACGCCGCTGTAGGCCGTCATAAAAACCACCCAGGCTAATACACCGTAGCGTAAATAGCGCAGGACCCGGTCGATGCGATATGGAAGCATATGGTTGTAGCGGCGTTTGAAGATTTTCTTCCCTAGTTTGCCAAACCATTCCTGTATCGTGCCCAAGGGGCATATCCAGCCGCAAAAAACTGGTCCAAAGAGAATTGAGAGGAATAATACGATAACCATGAGTACAAAGGCAGACTCATGAATTTTTTGAACCAGGGTACCAATGGTGAAATACTGGTACAGACTTACAACCCCGCCAAAGGGGCATAATGCATGCAAAGACGCGGTGGTCAAGAAAGGAATGCCGCCGCCATTTTCGACCAGGGTATGATTCACGGATATCAGAGCAATTAATCCAAAAAAGAAAATCTGTACCCATGTGCGTGATTTTATTGAGCGAGTGTTGGACTTATTCATGCAAAGCTTCTCCACGTAAATGAATTTCAATAGTCTTATCTTATCTTTCACCTGTGTAGAATTTGTGAAGACCGCATGTAGATTCTGCACTCTTCCGGTTTTTGGCGGATATAAAAACAGCCTCCGGAAAAGGTAATCCGAGGCTGTTTTGTGACTGAGGAATGAAATTCTATTCGACTGGGATCAATGATTCGTAATCCGTGACGGCGCCCTGATCCAAACAACATTGTATAATGCGCTGACCCAAGGGATTCAAATCCGGACTATCAAATTCTTGCAGGAAATTACGGAAGAAATCATACAAAATGCCAGCCCCTTGATCGTAAGCCTCCTCGCCTACCTCCGGCTGGGTATTCACTTGCAGGAACCAGCGCGCAATTTGCTGTCCTTCCACCTGAACATGGTGCATGGCGTATCCCAAAAGGGGGCAGCGGGCAGCACGAATCTGATCCGGACGAAAACGAGAACTGCCACGACGGGCTAAATATTCACGCGTGATCCATTGCGGCATAAAGCCTACGTGCCAGGCGCCTATGTATTGATTGGGGGTTAAAATATGCCGCGTACGGCGATAATCCACGAACTGATCCAGGAGAATATTTGCCTGATTGACCTTTCTGCCGGTGGCAAAGGGCCAGTAAGAGCCGACACCTTCGCTGCTCATGCCTTCCTCGTCCAGAATGCTGGGATTATCATATCCGCGGGGCGATACCAACCGCCATAACCACGCCAGGGCGGGTGGCAGCACGTGAAAGAGTCCGATAATGCCATAGCTTGGCACTTCGCGGGTGCAGGGCGGTGTACGCACGCCAAAGCTGCGCACGTCTATGGTTAAGGGTCCATGGACAATATTGGGCACCACATCCCTTGGAATGATGACCCGAGGATTTGGGCAGGTCTTCCCAGGGGAGTCCTCGATGTGTTCCCAAATTAAAGCCCGGCTGGAAGGGACCGCATCAATATTCAGAAATAACATAGGTGTTTTGGGCTGGGCGGTCAATTTTTCCAGATAAGGATCAACACCATAACCATTGATATGATTCACCCTGACAAACCAGGATTTTTCGGCATCCGTCACGCTCAATTTTCCGTTGCTGCCTTGAATGGTTGGGTGACATAAGGCCATGTCATCCGTAACCGGATGCAGTTCACAAGAGCGCGGAATTTGTAAATGGCGGATTTCTCCCGTAACCGTGTTTTCACCGATTACCCAACGGCCGTCTTCGAGACGATGTGCCTGTTCCAGCATTTCACTTTTTCCACCACCACTGGCGCCTTCATGCATGATATTAATTTCATTGTCATATGGCGTGATGACTTTTACAGCAGAGCAATGGGTGGTGGTCCAGCCTTGTTTCTCGCCCAGATCCAATAACATGCCATAAACACCTTTTTTGGCGCTGGGACCGGGGTAGAGATTATAAGAAAAGAGTTCATATAAATCCGGGGTGCGGTTGTGAACCACCACTTGCTTACCGCTGAAATGGGTATGGCGAAAAATGGGGGCTACATAAATGACAGCGGAGGGTGAAAAATCCGCAGGTAATTCTTTAATCGGTACAAAATCCTGCAATAAGGCCAAGCTCATGGCGAAGAAAGAGGCGTTAAGTGGGGCGACAGCTATGGCATGCATTCCCATCTCTTGATGGCCGGCATAAAAACAAAAGACAGCCAGATCCTGCTGTTTTAACCAGGCAAAGGTTTGCTTGCGCAAGGGATTGAAATCTGTCCCATAACGTTCTTTGAAGCGCGGTTTATCGGATGGAAAATCATCCCCGATCACCATGCAATCCGGATCCCGTCTGCGCATGTATGGCTGGGTGTAATTTACAGCGAGTCCATTCCGAACGCGGGCAACATGTGCTTCAATAATGGGACCAGCATTGGGGACATCATAGAGTACGGTGAATTCATTTTTGTCTTTTCCACCACAAGCAGCATCCATCATTTCCTGAATCGAGTTCGGAAAGTGCACACTTTTTGCGTTCTTGAGAATATCCAGCGTTTCTGACGGCAAGTTTAATTTGTTGAATACCATTTGTCTGTTCCTTTTCTAACAACCCTATGGAAATGGTTGAAATATGCAAAAAATTTTTCTGGCAATTATACAGCAAATTGACCATATTATCATACAGATAGGTCAACAATTACAGGTTGATGACTTTTGAATCTCAATTGATTACATTGGGGGTGTCAAGCGGCGGGAGTATTATGACTTGAGAATCGAGTAAAGCATTAGCAAATACAACACGGAGAAAGTCAACAGGTTGCGAAATCCTGAACAGTCTCTAACAATCCGTCCCCTTGGGAAAGGAAATGATTTAGCAAAGGGAACATTGACATTGCGCATAGGTATCAAACCGGTGCGGTGCGATTGCCAACTTACCGGAAGGGTTCGGGTGAAGAACGCAAATGAGGATTGTGTTATAGAGGGAAAGCGGACACATAGTATTTATGCCTTCAGTTGGGGTAATAATTTCCTGGATTTACGCCAGAAATACCATCCAATAAGCAAACCCAGGATGGCTAATCCGATACCGAATTCATCGATGATATAAGGTGTGATCGCTTTTGAAACGGTCAGTGGCGTAAATAGATTTTGCACAAAGAGATTATGGCTGGTATGTAAAACTACTGCAGGCCAGAGACTGCCGGATTTAATCCGCAGCCAATTGAACGGGAAACTAATTCCCATAACCATGATGGTAAACATCAATGCAGCATACCATCTGGGCGTACCCGGGAGATTATAATCCGCAAACAAAAGAATGGGCATATGCCAGAGAAGCCATACAATTGCACTGATGAAAGTTGCTTTGGTGAATGACATAATTTTGCAAAGTTCCGGAACAAAGAAACCACGCCAGCCAATTTCTTCCCCCAGACCCGAAAGGATGCCGACAAAAATACCCAAACCCATTAAGGCGGACGTATAAATGATGATGACCATCGCAGGGGAAGCAGCCGTGATGTTGTAACTCTCACGCAGCTCATCCACAAAGGATAAATTGGGAAAATTTCCCAACCCGCTAATCCAGGTAAACCCATAAACAAGGAGACAATATCCTAATGGCAATAGATAAGCCACTGCAAGATACTTAAACTTACCAAATTTCAACCCCATACCTTTTAGTGAACGTTCATGGATTAATTTGGTGATTATGCCTGCCACCCCTGGACACCACATCAAACCCATGACATACATGCCACCCTGCACATACATACTTCCGGCTGATAGGATGAAGTAGTAAAACACAGCCGAGAGGGAGAGTAAAATCAGCAAGTATGTGATTATTTTCGTTTGTGGGGCGGCGTTTGTTTTCATGACACCTTTCCTCGGATACTACGGCAACTATGCAGATATTTTATCCCAGGAACTGGTATACAGGGTATACAAATGGATTGGATTTTTGGAAGAATAGATGCCGGGGAAACAGGTATGCAAGTGGCAAGCTCGGATGTTGCTTGACGGTTCTAATTTAATAAAAAAAGAAATCCAGGATTTGAAAATTTTCAAATTGGTTTGATTTTCTTTGTATTGTGAATCCCATTGATCTACCTTTTCACTGCTATCCAAGCATTGCCTGAAGCAGAACTTATTAAAGAGAGCGGCAGAATAGGAAATTCCAGGATACTATGTTCTGGAATATATTGGAATCAAAAAAGTGAAACAAGTTGCCCTCATGAATTTATGCTCAAATAATTGCTGTCTAGAAATTATGATTGGTTAATTAACCAATCCATGGCTGTTTCTTGCGTGTCAAAGGCATGGATTTCCCGTTTTGTTAACATGCACACTGTTTGCAGCAATACTTTACGAAGCCCTTCAGCACCAATCACAGCAGACGCTTTTACGTAAGGCGTGTTTTTATTTGTGAATTCCTTTATCGCGTTTGAGATGGTGGAGTTATAGGTGGTGTCTTTTACATTGGTAAGTACCAATGCACTTTTGGCAGGTAATTTGGCAATCATCTCCTGAGCATCTTTTAATAATGGTAAAATCTGATCCTGGTTTGCTCCGGAGAGATCCAAATAGGTGATTTTTTTTTGTTTGTAAGGAATAGTTAGACATGAATTCATGACGTGAAATATCTCCCGAACCTGTTGTTATAATTTAATCAATCATAAATATTTTCTCTCCTTTGACCTATAAAATCCCGATTAATAATTTCAAAACAAGCACATTTGTGCGGTAATTAGAGGAAAGGCATCTCCTATTTTGAACAATTTATTTGATGGTATGGGTTCTGGGCACATATTAATTATTCCTGAATAGTTGTTTTTCCATTATTGCATGGATTGTATGTTTATAAACTTGCCCGGAAGAAATCATTAAAGATGCAAGTCCATCCATCGGAAGTATGTAGGTGGTCCTGGGTAGTGATGCAGCGGTTGAAAAACCTTTTATAACCCGAGAGATAATGAACTGGAAATCAAATAATCAGAAATGCTTTTCGTGTGATCTATTTATTTGTCATGTATAAATTTATTTAATGGGAAAAATTCATAAAATAAATTTCATGTATTATATTTAATAAGAAAATCGTCATACGTATGGTAGGAAAGATAAAAATTCATATGAATGAAATGGAAAAACCTTAATTGCTTTAGCGAGGCAAAAAATGGAAGATGTGAAGTATTGTGAAAGCTGTGGCATGCCCATGCAATTTCTTGAGGACTTTGGCGGAAAAAAAATGGATAATCCATATTGTGTTCATTGTACTGATTCCCAGGGAGTTTTAAAACCATATGATGTGGTGTTTGAGAATATAAAGGAGTTTGCCATCCATACCATGGGAATAGTAGAGAGTGAAGCAATAAAAATCGCCCAGGAAGGTATGTCAAAAATGCCGGCATGGCAAAATAAAGCCTGATGTTTTAAACCAGCCAGGCATTTCTGCACTGGCTGGTGTTTCTGCAAAAACAAATCCAGACAAAATGTTTAAGCAATTCATTAAGATTTCACAGCCGGTACTATTCTGCGGGTGAAGTATTCGTGTTCTTATTTTTCCAGGTGATAGGGAACATCAATAATGATTCTTTGTAAACCAATAGTTCTGCGCTGATAAAGAAGGGCTTTTTTAATTTGATTGGCAGATTGATTATGAAGGATTCCCTGCCAACCGGAGGCGGTTATCAACTCTGGCAGAACCAGGATCGCTTGCTGTCCATCTGCGTGCTCGGCATCCGTTTGATCTAAATAGGTTATTAAGGGTTCTACCAGGGAGCGATAGGGGGATGTGACAACAACGAATCGTACATCAGGAAACCATTTGTTCCAACGTTCGAGTAAAACTTTTTCTTCTGGTCCGGGATCAATATCGATAAATACAGCGGTTACATTATCTGAAATTGAACGGGCAAATACTACTGCATCCACCATGCCACGATGAACCCCTGAAACAGGGATGACGACACGAGGTTTACTCACTGGATTGAGAGCTGCTTTGGGTAACCTATGCATGACAAGTTGTTTCGATACCAGTTTGTAATGTTGGCGAATCTGGACAAACATATAAACCATTGCCGGGATGACCAATATGGAAATCCAAGCACCTCCCTTAAATTTGCTAATTCCGATGACAATTAAACTGATAGCGGTTATAAAAGCGCCAAATCCATTAATGATCGCTTTAAGCTGCCAGCCTTTTTCATTTAAGCGAAACCAATGTACAACCATACCTGCCTGAGACAGGGTAAAAGCTGTAAAAGCTCCAACAGCAAAAAGGGGCACGAGGGTATGAGAATCTCCTTTAAAACCAATAATGAGCATGGCAGTGAGGAAGATCAACAGGAGGATCCCATTATTGAAAACCAGGCGGTCTCCGACATTAAACAATTGGCGAGGCATGAACTTGTCTTTTGCCAGGATTGCAGTCACTCTGGGGAAGCCGGCAAAACTCGTATTGGCAGCAACTGCCAGAACGCCCAGGGTGGTAAACTGTACGAGGTAGTACAAAGGTCCTGTACCAAGGATATAGCGGGCAAGGGCGGAGAGAACGGTTTCCTGTTCACGCGGAAGAATACCGAAATATTGGGTAAGTCCCATACTGCCTAAGAAGAGGAAGGCCATTAACAAAGCCATGATGATGAGTGTTTTCCTGGCATTTACCCATTCTGGTGTCTTAAAGGCGGTTACGCCGTTGCTGATAGCCTCAATGCCTGTCAGAGCGGTGCAACCGGCGGAGAAGGCATGCAGAATTAATAAAAGACTCAACGGTTCAAACACGGGAACCTTGACTGGATTAATTGGAGCTGGTTGTGGATTGAAAATGGCTTTAATCAGGCCGTAGATCAGCATACCAATGAAGGAAAATAGAAACAAATAAACGGGTATTGCCATAAAGCTGCCTGATTCCTGTAATCCCCTCAGATTAAGCAAACCAATAATGATTAATATTCCCAATGCAATCCAGATGCGATATGACCAAAGTTCCGGAAAAGCGGAAGAGATGGCCGCCACACCAGCCGTCAAACTGACTGCAGCGGTAAGAATGTAATCGAGGAGCAATGCACTGCCGGCAATTAACCCCGGATATAATCCAAGGTTCTCCCGGGCAACGACATATGAACCACCACCGTTTGGATATCCACGAATGGTTTGTGCATAGGATAGAGCCACCACACACAACAGGACGGTAATTGCCAGTGCGATGGGAAACTGCAAGGATAAACCAGCCGTACCGGCTACCACCAACCCGAGGAAAATTTCCTGATTGGCATACGCCAGCGATGAAAGCGCGTCCGGTGAGAAAGCCGCCAGAGCTCTAACCTTGTTAAGTTTTTTCTCTTCCATCATTTGGCTGGGTAAAGGGGGACCGATAAAGAAATATTTAATTTTTTCGATCATAAAAACTCCCTATGTTCAGGTGAGAGGTATCAGGCTAGAATTTTTATGTTTACCAATGAGGTGCAATTGCGCAACAATAGGTTATAAGCATGCCTAAATAAAAACATTATACAGTCATTTTTAGATTGCCCCGTAAAAAAATTCGGAGATAAATTATTTAGTCTGCCTATGATGAGCGTCGGCAAAAATTGTTTCTAAAACAATATTTTATTTCTTGGGAAACAATAAGTATTTATTAATCATTGGAACGAGTGTGGATGGTCTCTAACCAGATTGTTGATTATGTGCGGGGTGCACGCATGCATCGAATTATCGCCGATAAAGAAAGGGTATTCCGGCAAAGTCAACTCAAGTGGTTTTGTAAATACACATATGGCGATTGTTGGATTTTAGTTTGTGGATGTAGTTGTTGATAAAGGGATCCTATTGATTAGTCTTTCTAGGTTTAGAAACCCGGCACAATTAGATATTCAGCAGACCTCGCCGTTTCGGATGAAGAAAGCAGGAGACTATTAAATCGTACTATTATGTTACGAATTTATTGTTTCTTATTTAATTAAAAAATTTTTTTATATGCCTGAATGATGACAAGCTAATCTACCATGTGAAACTTGCTTCTTTGCCAAATATTCAAGTCAGCTTGTGTAGGTTGTTTTATTAGCTAAAGAGCATAAACTAGTAAGTCAAATAAATCCGTGTCTGTGATCGCGTTTTCATGGTCCTTTTTGAGAGGGGTTTTATCAATTGGACCGGGGTTCATGTTCAATTGATAAGTCATTCGATATGTTTGGCGAATAGTTCTGTGGCGAATGTTAGTAACAATGAATCATTGGATATGTACCCTATTGTTAGTGAATCAATTTACTGGATAAAAAGCCTTCTTCAACGCCCCAATTCTTCTGTCCACACTTTCACGCACAATCTCACTTTTCTCGGCAATTTCGAAGCCATGTACGGTGCCGGTGGTTTTATTCAATTCGATGTTAACACCGCTTTTTTGCAGGGCTTCCGCATAGGCAATGCCCTCATCGCGCAGACAGTCAAACTCCGAAACTTCAACGTAGGCATCGGGTAAATTTTCAAAGGAAGCCGCCTCCATGGGCGAGGCATATTCTTTATGGCTCCGGACGCCATCCTTGAGGTAAAGCTTCCACATTTTTTCAGTAAGAATGGAATTCCACATCGGGGTATCCCAATAATTCTTTATGGATTCGGTGATCTCCTGGCGTCCGTTACCGGATAAATCAACATCTGATAACAAATCCGCTGGGCCATTCGATCCCTGACCATGAGACTGATCGCCGCAGTCAACGCACCGCCTGCGCTGTCGCCGCCGATTGCAATTCGGTTGATATCAATGCCCAGATCATTGGCATGCAGGCAAACCCAGTCAAAGGCGGCATAACAATCCTCAACACCCGTGGGGAAGGCATGGCGGGGAGCCAATCGATAATCCACGAAAACCACTTTACAGGGCGTCTTCAGGGCATACTCACTCACAAGCCTCATATGATGCGGTGCGGGTTTGAGGACAAAGGCTCCGCCGTGAAAAAAAACCAGGCAAGGAGCATTTTTTTTGATATTTATCGGCTCATAGAGGGTCAACTCAATCATCCCGTTTTGATAGCCCGGGATTTTTATTTTTCTTGTCCGCAAACCCTCAGCGGGTTTCATGGCTTTCAGACCCATCGTTAGGAAGGCATTAATGAGCGGCAAGATCCATGGGGATAAGGGGATGGAGGTTTTTTCGTATTTTTTAAAGTCATTGTGGATGTCATATTTGCTCATGTTTGGTTTTCCTATCGATGCTTGCTTTCATTTTCACTTCTCGCAGCATCCTATGCAGGGGAAGGTTTTTGCTGTGGTTTGATCTGTCTTCTCTTGGTTCACAAATAAAAACCAACTTACTAAAACATCTGCCTCAACTTCGCCTCAATCATCTCCATATCGTTAAAAACAGCCGGAATCACACAGTGATGGATGGTTTTTCTCCATGTTCCATCTTCGTTGCCACCATAAAACGAGGATACGATCTCATCCAGTATTTCACAGTCTATTTCACCTCGAACAGCCAGACTGCCATTCCAACGTTTGTTCAAAGATGTTACTTTCCGAATGTGATGGGTGACCTGCTGCAAGTATTCCGACTTATCATCCTGCGCCAGGCTCGCTGCCTTCCAGTGCCAGCAGCACCTTGCTGCGGGACATACGGGATACCACATCCTGGTAATAAATCTCATTCGGCTTCAGGGTAATCAAACTCCTTTGAGCAAGTTGTTGCCTGGTTAAATACCAGTATAAACTCACTCCTTTAAACAGCCCTTCACTGATCAGCAGCAGAACCACCCATGCGTACATCCAGGCATTGCGGGCTGTATTGCCAGCCAGTACCGTCGGGGGAGGCGCAATGACAACCTGCCAGAGAAAAATCAACTCAAAGACAAAGGATAAGAAAAAAGCCCCAGCCACCCAAGGAAAATGGGTTTTGCGGAATATTTTTATGTCGTAATTAAGTGTAATGCTCGATTCACTTTTTCCCATCATTGCCGGATACCTTTTCTTCAACTTCACCACTCAATCCACAGATTCGGATTGTAGCAGTTCGTTTTTTTGCTTGAACGGAACATCCTTCGCTTCCATCCGGCTACACTCGTCCTGCGTTCGCGGCACCTGGAAGGATCAGAGATCATCGATGATTCTTTGAACCCACTCCCTGGCTACGCCGTGGGTGAGAATTCCATAGTCAAGAGTCTTAAATTGAAAGCGATAAATTTTCATGGCATCTTCCGGCAATTCCAGTTGGGCTAAAGTTTTAGCAAGGTCAGTTAATTCAGATTCCACGCTCTTGATGGCAATCAATATTTTCTCTAGTATTTGTTTCTTCTCCTCGGTTGAAACAATAAGACCGAGAAAGAACACTTTTGATAAGACAATCACTTCCAATTTGTTCATGGGAAGTTCAGCATGCATCCAGTGAAAGAAACTATTCTTTCCCTTTTCCGTTAAATGATAAATCTTCTTGTTCCTGCCATTTTCGACTGTCTCAATAAAACCAATCTCCTCCCCCATCAGTAGTTTCTTGATCGCATTCTGGATGCTGCCATAACTAGCGCTATAAATCAGAGATAATCCGGAGGAAAAAGCCTGATTGAGTTGATAAATGGTCATATCCTGTGTCATCAGCAAACCCAGTACGATAAATTCCAAGGCAGACTCCAAATGGCAATTTTTTCTAATCGTAATATACCTTATAGAAATATGCAACAATGGATTGACAAAGGAATTTTTTTATATTACTATTGAATATATCACTAATAGTAATATATAATTCTGGAGAAACAATATGAAACTATGGAAGATCCTACTCATTGCCCTGGTAACAATAATCGTTCTATTGGGTATCGTCATTTGGGCTAGCACAAAACCATTAACTATAGAACAGGCGATTAAAGACATACAAAATGTCGGTGATGGTAGTTTAAACAAAAAGCAGTCCATTTATTCGGCATTGGTCTATTTGGATGCGCCGCAAAAAGGAGTGGAGATGCGCTATGCTGCCGGTACACTGAATGGGCAACCGATTGACACCGATCAACCCTTCCATATCGCCAGTGTCGGCAAATTATTTACGGCAACCCTAATTGGATATCTGGTTGATCAAGGACAGCTTAAACTCAATGATCCGATTAACCTTTATTTGAATGACGAGCTATTATCAGGCTTATTTGTCTATGAAGGCGTGGATTATAAGGATCAGGTAACCATCCAAAATCTCCTCTCCCATTCCAGCGGTGTGGCGGATTACTTCGCCAAAGAAGACGGTGGATTGGTCGAGTCCCTTTATCAATCACCGGATACCCTTTACACCCCCCAATCCCTGGTTCAGTACACCCGAGAGCATCAATCCGCGTATTTTCCTCCAGGAACCGGCTACCACTATTCGGACACTGGATACGTTTTGCTGGGCCTGATCATTGAATCCGTCTCCGGAAAATCATTTGATGAGATGCTGCACGAAGTCATCTTTGATCCCCTGGCAATGGACAATAGTTACCTGATGTTTTATTCCGAACCCAAAAATGAAAAGCTGCAAATTGCAGAAGTATGGATTGATGGTCATGAAGTGAGCCGATTTAAGAGCGTCAGCATTGACTGGGCAGGCGGGGGCATTGTTTCCACCCTGGATGACCTGGCGGTTTATATCCGTGCACTCTACCATGGCGAGATCATCAGCAAGGAAACCCTGGATGCCCTGAATCAATTTGATTATGAATTCATGTCCGGCATTCAATACGGAAATGGCTTTATGCGTATGGAATTTGATAAATTTTCCCCCATGCTGGGGTTTCTGCCGCAAATGACAGGCCACATGGGTGTTCTGGGCACCCAACTCTTTTATGATCAGGAAACGGACATGGTTTATGTTTCCAGCTTCGGATCCTCGGCTGCCACGGTCAGCAGCGTAAAGACCATGATTCAAATTTTAAGCACGGTTTATCGTGTTCAATAAACCAATGGGGTTAGTTCATCATCATCGATGAAAAGGAAAGCCCAAAGCAAGTTCTGCCTTGGGCTTTTTTGTTTCGTTGGACCACTTGTTTACTTGTTTAGGATAACCACGCACTCGATATGCTGGGTATGCGGGAGCATATCCATGGGCTGAACGGATTCCAGGGTATAACCGGCCTGCATAAAGCGTTTCAAATCCCGCGCCAGGGTCGCCAAATCTGCAGAGACATAAATCACCCGCTTGGGCCCCATGGGTAAAATGGCATCCAGCGCAAAACGATCAATACCGGAACGCGGCGGCGTGATAATCATTACATCCGGTTTAATTTTCAAGGTCGGTAAAACAGCTTCGGGCGCTCCCTGATATAGCGAAACGTTTTCGAATTCATCCAGATTAACCGCGTAATCCTCGCAAGCCAGTGGATGCGCTTCAATACCGATCACTTCGCTAAACAGCGGTGCTACGAAAGCACTCAACAACCCCACCCCGCAGTATACATCCAACAGAACCCCACCGGCTTCAGGTGTGAGGGCCTGCATGACAAGCTTGATCAAGCGTTCGGTTTGTGAATCATTCACCTGAAAATGGGCATCCCCTGAAACCCGGAAGGTGCGTCCAGCCAGAGTTTTCAGTATACATTCATCCCCGGAAAGGATCATTGGCGTGCCGTCCTGCTCAAACAAAAGGTTGATCGGGAAGTCCACCTCCAATTCCGGCGGCGCATCATCGCCGTGGAAATAGACCAGCGGATCGTCATCCCCGCTGCGGAAATCCACCCACTCCAGTCCGGAGGGATCTTCCAGCATCAGGGCTTCACGCAGGATCATCAGGGATTCCTGGGGCAGGAAACATTCCTCAATTTCCATCAGACCGCGGGATTGGGTTTGATAAAAGCCGGTTTTGCCCGACTCAAGAATTTGAAATGCCATTTGGTTGCGATAATGCTTTTCATCCGGGGAAGCCAAAATTTCCCGTACGGGCGGGTTTTCCAATCCGGTGGAACGGGTCAAAGTCTCCATAACGATGGCTTGCTTGGCCTTTAACTGTTCAGGATAGGTTAAGTTTTGGTAACTGCATCCCCCGCACACCCCAAAGTGTTTACAAAAAGGCTGTACCCGTTTTTCTGAAGCCTTTAAAATCTCAACCAGCTCTGCATGCATATGCCCTTTTTTCTCCTGTATCGGATTGACAATCACCCGTTCACCAGGTAGTACAAAAGGCACAAAGACGGCTTTTCCCTCTTCATTACGTCCCAGACCAAATCCGCCATAGACTAATTTATCAATTGTAATTTCCATTTTCATCCTACTATTTAAAAAATCATTCGTTAAAGATACCTTGATTATACTCTTGGACGGAACATCCTTGAGAAAGAAATGCATAATCCGTCACAATTTGTGTTATGACATGAAGCTATAGACATAAAAAAAGACCTGCGAATTCACAGGTCTTCAGGCGGAGAGAGAGGGATTCGAACCCTCGATACCTTGCGGTATACCCGCTTTCCAGGCGAGCGCGTTAGGCCAACTACGCTACCTCTCCATAGACAACTATTTTTTTGTGCGTCGAAAATTATACCATAGTTTCAAATCCGTATAGAGAAAACAGTTAATTCCAGCTCATTATTTTGCCTGACGGTTTGACAGTGACAGAATTAGAGTTTCGTTAATTGTTTCAAGGCTGCAATCAAAATGCCATTATTTGCGTATATAATATAGTCAGCTTGTTTCTTAGAAATGGCATAGCTGAGTTTGTAAACTTTCAGCAATCCTATAGGGTAAATACATCATGAAAACAACATATAAAATCACACTCGTCAGTCTTATCATCCTTTCAATCTTAATAGCCAGCGGCTGTCAGGCCAAAGACAATGCAGCCGATCAAATAGAAAAAACAGCTGCTACCAGCGTCACACTTGTTATCCAGCCAACCGAGACGGTGGTTTTGCCATCTGCAACCGCTACCAAACGCCCCACCCTTAAACCCACTGCCAAGCCTACCCAGGCATTGGATGGATCCGAAACTGCAACGGTGGAATTAACTTTAGAAGACACATCGGCACCTACACTCGCGGTCACCATGACCCCAACAGAAGTAAAAATTGCCGATTGGAGTTCAGCAAAATTCTTCACCGGCGGTGCGTTAGCCGATTGGCAGTATTTTATTGCCCTGCAATTTGACGGCAATTTGACCGGCGAATATTATGCTGTAGTCGATAAAAACAAAGACTACAAATGCGAAATTCTGGCCATGTATCCCAATCGACTGTATTGCCACGGCCCGCAGGCAGCTTTTATGGATTTTGTGCGCTATGAAGTCTTTGAAAAATCAACTGATGAAAAAGTATATGAAGAGCGAATATGGGTTCCTGGAACCTACTTCAAAGAATAGATGATATCCGCGTTGATTGATAATAGGAAAACCATTGCCTATTTTACAAGACCCTATTATAATAATCAGCGCATGGGCGGTTAGCTCAGCTGGTTAGAGCGTTGCGTTGACATCGCAAAGGTCGTAGGTTCGAGTCCTATACCGCCCACCAGATAAGACACCTGAAAGGGTGTCTTTTTTTGTCCCAAGGTCGGTGGCACCATCGAGGTATAATCCGTGTCCTATACCGCCCACCAGATAAGACACCTGAAAGGGTGTCTTTTTTTGTCCCAAGGTCGGTGGCACCATCGAGGTATAATCCGTGTCCTATACCGCCCACCAGATTAAGACACCTGAAAAGGTGTCTTTTTTTATCGCAAGGTCGGTGGCACCATCGAGGTATAATCCGTGTCCTATACCGCCCACCAGATTAAGACACCTGAAAAGGTGTCTTTTTTTATCCCAAGGTCGGTGGCACCATCGAGGTATAATCCGTGTCCTATACCGCCCACCAGATTAAGACACCTGAAAAGGTGTCTTTTTTTATCCTAAGGTCGGTGGCATAAAACCTTTCCCTTTTTTTTCGTAGATCAATTTTTGTTCCGGAATTCCTTCCTCAATTTTCGTAGAAAAATGGTCGCGAAGCATACCTTTAGGTAGGGAGGACCGGGGGGGCATACAAAAGCACCATATGAATCAATTTATGAAAAACGAATATTCCAAGCCTATCAAGTTAAGCGTAATAGTTGCATTCCAATAACCCACATACAATTCAGTAAATGTGAGGGTTACCCCTACAGATTTTTATAAGGAAATATTGAATTTTATATCATATTTTTCTCGTTTTAAGGAAATTCCAGCATTAAATTGGAATTTCCTCATTCGCCGTAGGGGCAAAGCATTCGGAACGGCTTCAATATCAGCCCTTTCCGTCGAATGCTTTGCCCTGCTTGCCAAACAGGATTTTCCACATTCATGTGGCAATTCCATCGAAGAAAGGGCAAAGCATTTCATAATAAGGCTGGAAAATCACGACATCATTGAAATGCTTTGCCCCTACAGGCAATTGTCGAGAAACTTTGTTTATTTGGAAATTTATTCCCTTAAATTGATGCATATGCAGTCGCATACAACACGACCGGATGGTCTTATTGAAGCTAAGGGATGTTTCGGGCAAACAAATATATTGCAATACCAATCGATAGGTCAGCAAATAAATGCATGAGAACAGGCAGTAAAAGCCCGTGATACTTACGTATTAACCTGCGCCACATCCATGCCACGCCTAGTAGAATGGCAAATTCCAGCAGTGCCCAGGGCCAGGAGACAAACCTGAGAAACACCAGGGGGTGATAGCCAGCATAGCAAACATCGCTCCAAGTAAGGTTTTTTACTTGGCTTCCCAAATATCCCCGCCAGTATAATTCTTCAATAAGTGGATTTATGAAGGAATAATAAAGGATGAAAAGCAGCCAGTTTGCTGGCTTCAACCCCATACTTTCAAGCATTGAGCCAAAATTTAGTGGTACTTGGATGTATCGGTTGGATAAATACAGAAGTACACCAGAAAGCGCTGCCAGTATGCAAAAAAACAGAATTGACCTTAATGTACCACCCACAAATAATCGTTTTCTCAGACCTTCTTGTCTATTTACAATAAGCATTAATATCGCCAGGAAATGATATCCCAACATGGCAACCCATATATTCCTGACAAGATAAAAACCAGTTATTATGGCGATAAATGGCACAAAATATGATAAAAGAGACACATATTTTTCACGTCTCATAAAATGTTGCTCTCCAAATATAAGGTTTTGGTTTTGAGGAATTATCAACGCGTCATCGAGATTTATCGATTGGTCATCGAGTATAGCACGGCACTGAAGAACATTATATAGTACAAAGGGCGTGGACGAATAATTACCAGGTAGAAAATCGGTTCATGTACCCTCAATTGGTCTGGCTTGATTTATCACAAGGATATGCAAAAAAGCTGAGCAGGGAAACGGAATCCAATGGGGGAAGATTAACAAACAAGTCACACATCCTCTGAACACGAATTGAATATCCGTAGTGACTCAAAAGAAAATGTTACCAACTAAGATACAATGACTCAAATAAGAATGTTACCGAGAGATTTTCCATAATACAGCAATCTTTTTGACAATAGATTTACGAAGATGAACAGGATTCAAGTGTAAACAAAGATTTAATAGACTAGCTTTAATCTCAACAGGAATAGAATTCTGCAATAAAACACGGCGATAGGGGGTCATGGCTTTATCATACGTTCGGATGGTTCTATCGTCAACCCGCTGCTTATCTACCAACTTTAGAACCGGTTGGAAGAAATTGACATAAAGCCGAAGATCATCATAAATCGAATTCAATAAAAGAAGTTGATCCATAGAGTCAAAACGATCATAGCCAATGGTATGGCGCACAACCGACCAATTCTTTTGTTCGACATGTGCCTGGTCATTTTTTTGATAGGGACGAGAACGAGTAAAGGTGATTTGTTCAGAAATGCAATAGCGGTAAAGAGTGTCATTGATGAATTCAGAGCCATTATCAGAATCAATTCCAAGGAGGGGAAAAGGAAGCGCGAGACGCATGTCAATAATGGCTTGAGAGACAGAAGCCTGGGTTTTATTGGCAATTGCTCTCGTATCCGTCCATCCAGTAGCAAGATCATTACTGGTGAGGGTATAGAGAAAAGGACCCTCCGCAGAAAGCCCACAATGGGCTACTAAATCAATCTCCATAAACCCAGGGCGTTCATCCTCCCAACGTGTAAAAGTGCGAACAGGAATGGCACGTTTTAGGAGTGTGCCGGGCTTTGTAGTAGAAATCCCATGCAGGGGATGATTAAAGCGAACCTTTTTCAAACAGCGGTCGATGGTAGCTCGGCTCATGCTTAGTAATAATGATTTTATCTCCGGGGCCAGGATCAGTTCCTTATGACGCTCTAGGATAGCAACCATTTCAGGCAGGAACGGGTGTAAACGTTTGGAACAGATACGGCCACAAATCTCCCAGATTTGTTCTAATGCTTCGATAACTACGCCTTGATAAATCTTTTTTCACCCCGCTTTCTTCAAGTTTTTTGGTTTTCGATCGGGCCTTAAAACTCGTATGGCATGCTTCCGATGGTATCCAGTAGTGGCTATGAATTCATCCAATATCTGTTGCTTGCCTGCTTTGTTTGCCTTCAGATATCTAGGTTGAATTGCCTCGATCATTTCTCTTTTGCTTTGATGACTCATCATATACTTCCTCTGTGGCACTTTGATCCACATTAGAGTAACATTTATTTCGAGTCATCGTTCTTTCCTTTAGTAAGATTAATTATGAGTCAATTCGATATCTATGGATCATAATGGATTCAGTGTATAATCAATGAATGCAGAAATGCAGTCTGAGGAACTTATGAAAAACAATCAATTATTTACTCAAGGCTTGAAGAATATTGTTGGTAAAGTGAACCTGGCTTTTCAATACTCTCTGGTTCGCTTGTACCATTTGCGATCCTTGATTAAAACCCGCAATGAAAGAAACAGCCTGATCTATTTTCCTTTACGGGAAGATGTTTTCCCGGATCTGTCCCGCTTATTAGTACCGATTCCGATTCCGCAGCCGGTTTATCCCCAGGCTATTCACGGACAGCCGCGTGTGGAGAGAATCGATAAATTGTGGATCATTTATTAAGAATACGCATATTTGAAAATTTGAAATTTTTAATAAAGACGTTTATAATATTGCTACAATTTCATACTGCAGCAGTAATGATCGGGAAGAGTACCTGGCCCAAGATCTATCAGAGAGAAGGAATTAGCTGAGAATCCTTCAGATACTTACTAGAGAAAACCCCCCGTGAACTTGACCCTTAAATGGTTTGCCAGAGTAAGGGAAACGGATCGCTCCGTTATTGGCGAAATGAGATAAACAATTAAGTTGTTGTTTAAATTGGGTGGAACCGTGTGAGGAATTGACCTCTCGCCCCAGTAGGGCGAGAGTTTATTATTTAAATTACCTATTGGAGGAAATTATGGCGAACGACACTGAATACGCAAAATCAAAACTATATCGGATCCGCCATTCAACTGCACATATCATGGCCGAAGCCGTCCTGGATATTTTCCCGGACGCTCAAATTGCCATCGGTCCTGCAATTGATGAAGGGTTTTATTATGATTTTGATTTACCCCGCTCCTTAACCCCGGATGATCTTACTGAGATTGAGAAGCGCATGAAACATATCATCAAGGGCAATTTTCCCTTTGTCAAGAATGTGGTCAGTGCAGACGATGCCCGCAAGGTATTCAAGGACCAAGTTTACAAAATTGAATTAATTGACGGCCTGCAGAATGGAAACCTGGATGATAACGGTGAACCCGTTGAAGACGCCCTTGAAATCTCTACTTTTACCAGCCATACGTTTACCGATCTTTGCCGCGGTCCTCATGTGGAAAATACAAAAGAGATCAACCCCAAAGCCGTAAAACTGTTAAATGTAGCCGGTGCCTACTGGCGCGGTGATGAGAAACGCCCCATGCTGCAGCGCATCTACGGGACTGTTTTTGAAACCCCGGAAGAATTGCAGGATTACCTGTGGAAAGTAGAAGAAGCCAAAAAGCGCGATCATCGCATCATTGCCAAACAGTTGGATCTATACAGCGTTAATGAAGAAGTAGGGGCTGGTTTGATTTTATGGCATCCCAACGGCGCAAAAATCCGCAAAATCACTGAAACATTCTGGTCGGAAGAACATGAGAAAGCCGGTTATGATTTTGTTTATACCCCCCACATTGGCAAGGCTCAACTCTGGGAAACCAGTGGACATCTCGGTTTTTATAAAGAAAACATGTATGCTCCCATCGTGGTGGACGAACAGGATTATTATATCAAACCGATGAACTGCCCCTTCCACTTACATATCTATAAAAATCGCAGCCATTCCTATCGGGAACTCCCCATCCGCTATGCTGAAGAGGGTACCGTTTATCGCTTCGAACGCAGCGGCGTCTTGCATGGATTGATGCGTGTGCGCGGCTTTACTCAGGATGATGCGCATCACTTCTGTCGTCCGGATCAAATGCCCGCTGAAATTGATTTTGTGCTGAATTTCTGCCTGCATATTTTACGCTCTTTTGGTTTTACGGAATTTACTGCTTATTTAAGCACCAAACCGGAGAAATCAGTCGGCCCGATGGAAAAATGGCAGGCAGCCGAAGGCGCACTCGAAGAAGCCTTGAAACGAGCCAGCATACCCTACAAAGTGGATGCCGGCGGCGGTGCCTTTTACGGTCCCAAGATTGACTTGAAAATCAAGGATGCCATCGGCCGCGAATGGCAGCTTTCCACCATCCAATTTGACTTCAATCTGCCGGAACGTTTTGATCTGAGCTACGTTGGGGAAGATGGTCAACAGCACCAACCCTACATGATTCACCGCGCCTTGCTGGGCAGTTTGGAACGTTTCTTTGGCGTGCTGATTGAACATTACGCCGGTTCCTTCCCTGTATGGTTGTCCCCCAAGCAAGCCGTATTAATCCCAATTGCCGACAGACACATGGATTATGCCTTTGAAGTGCAGAAGAAACTCAAGGAAGCCGGTCTGCGGGTATATGTGGATGAACGCAGTGAGCGCATGAATGCCAAAATCCGGGATGCCCAGAATCTGAAAATTCCATATATGTTGGTGGTGGGTGATCAGGAAGCGGAAGAAGGCAAGGTTGCCCTACGAAAACGTGGCGGCGAAAATCCTGGTGCCATGACGGTCGAGGAATTTATTACCTTGTCCAAGACAGAGATTGTTCAAAAAATATAAATCAAATAACAGATTCAACTCAACCAGACTGCAATTATCTGCGTTGAGTTGAATCGTGTGGATTTGCGACCAAAGTTGACGGTTTATCCCGTACTGTGGTATATTTCTAATGATTAATTGTTATTGGAATTAAAAACCTTGTCAACTAGTTATCCTGATGGAAAGGAGTCTACTATCAGTACTTCAGAATTTCGTGTGAACACTGCCATCCGTGAGCCCGTTGTACGCTTGATCGGCCCTGATGGAATTAATTTGGGTGAAGTGCCCATTGATAAAGCATTGGCACTTGCTACGGAAGCAGATCTTGACCTGGTCGAAGTCTCTCCGAATGTATCGCCACCAGTATGTCGGGTAATGGATTACGGCAAGTTCCTCTATGAGAAAACCAAAAAGGAACGAGAAGCTCGCAAAACCCAGGTAAAAATTGAAATAAAGGAAATTCGCTTACGACCAAAAACCAATGAGCATCACCGATCCTTCAAAACAAGAGATGCGCGCAAATGGTTATTGGCCGGCATGAAAGTGAAAGTCACCATCCGATTCCGTGGTCGTGAAATCACCTACCCGGAAATTGCTTTAAATGATTTGAAGGAAATCGCTGAAGAACTGGCGGATGTCTCTGTCATCGAACAAAAACCGAATCTTGAAGGTCGCGTGATGACCATGGTCCTGGGACCCGTCACTGCTGCCAAACCCAAGAAAAAAGCAGCCCCAGTTGCTGCTGCACCGGCAAAAGCAAAAGCAGAAGCAAAAGCTGATGTAAAAGTAGAAACGAAAGCTAAAGCCAAAGCTGAAGCCAAAGCAGAAGTAACAGTAGAAGTAGAAGCTGAGACGGAAGAATAAGGTTTTACAATTCTAATTTTATTTAGCATGTACTGTATATGGATTACAGTTAAACCGTATGAATAGGAGTAGTAGCAGTGCCTACAAAGCAAAAATCAACAAAGTACAAACTGAAGACCCACAAAGCGACTTCCAAACGATTTCGCTTGACGGGTGCTGGTATGCTTGTGCGCACAAAAGGCGGCAAAAGTCACCTTCGTCGCCGCACAGCAAAGCGTACCAAAGCATTATTGTCCGAGATGATTCCCGTACAGGGAAAAAGCTTCGTAAAACGAATTAAACGACTCGCCCCCTACATGACCAAGGCGAAATAGTTTCTTCGTACCTTTTCAATTTTTAGAGCGGCTGTTGAGTGTGCATAACTGGTTTAGACCGACGCTCAGGGGTTCGCAAGGAGTAAATTTATGGCTCGAGTAAAAAGTGGCCCAACCGGTAATCGGCGACACAAGAAAATTTTAAAGATGACCAAGGGTCAGTACGGTACCAAGCACCGCCTATTCCGACGCGCGAATGAGGCCATGCTGAAAAGTTTATGGTATGCCTTCCGTGACCGCCGTGTTCGTAAACGTGACCTGCGCAAGTTGTGGATCACTCGTATTAACGCTGCTGCACGTATCAACGGCATTTCTTACAGCAAGTTCATCTTTGCCATGAAAAAAGCGAATATCATCATTAATCGCAAAATGCTGGCTGATCTGGCTGTTCGTGATCCAAAAGCTTTCACCGCTGTGGTTGAACAAGCAAAAGCTGCATAATCCATACACATGATACAGACAAAATGGGATGAACTCGTTTCATCCCATTTTTTATTAAAATGCAATACAATAATATCCATCATGAAAGAGATCCATTATTCCCTTCCCCACACCATAAGCCTGATTCTGAAGCAAGGCGACTTAACCCTGGAAAAGGTGGATATCATCGTCAATGCCGCTAATCGCCATTTGCAGCACGGCGGCGGGATCGCCGGAGCAATTGTACGCCGGGGCGGCAGTATCATCCAACAGGAAAGCGATCAATGGATCCAGCAGCATGGATTGGTGGATCACCACAGCCCGGCTGTCACTGGGTGCGGGGTATTATCCTGCAGATACATTTTTCATGCAGTCGGACCCATCTGGGGATCCGGTGATGAAGAAAACAAACTCCACCAGGCCATCCAAGGCTGTTTGCTAAAAATGGACGTCCTGCAGCTGCAAACCATTGCTTTTCCTGCCCTCTCTACGGGCATCTACGCCTTCCCTATTGATCTGGCGGCCAAAATATTTATCCAGACTTTCCGACACTATGCCACTGAGCACCCACTCACTGGAATGCAGGAAATTCGTCTGGTATTGTTTGATCAATCCACTTTGGATCTCTTCGTACACCACTGTTCAACCTACCCCTGGGAATCCAGCCTATGATTACCTCCAGAAAAAACCCAAAAATTCAAGAGCTACGCAACCTGGTGGCAAAAAAATCCCTTCGCGATCAAAGGAAACTTTGCGTCCTGGAAGGTACACGTTTATTGGAAGAGGCTATTCAAGCCGCCTGGCAGCCCGAATTTGGGTTTTATTGCACCGGTCAGCAGGAACGGATCAGTGAAATCGTTCAACAGCTCTCTGCTATGGGTGCTGAGATGGAAGAAGTGCCTTTGGAGCTGCTCAGCTACGTTGCCGATACCAGCAACCCTCAGGGTGTAATCGTTGTTTTCAGGCAACAATCTCTCCCTCTGCCTGCTGATCCTGATTTTATTCTAATTCTGGATGCCATCCGGGACCCGGGAAATCTTGGTACCACCCTCCGCAGTGCTGCGGCTGCTGGCGTAAATTTGGTAATTCTCACCGAGGACTGCGCGGATCCGTTTTCTCCCAAAGTGCTTCGTTCCGGGATGGGTGCGCAATTTCACCTACCCATCTCCGCTCTAAGTATTCCGGAAATTATAGGGTACTGTGATAGTCATCGAATTCAGATTTTTATCGCCGATTCAAACAACGGTGAATCCTGTTGGAAACAAAATTACCAAGCGCCATTAGCCTTGGTCATTGGTAATGAGGCCAACGGACCTTCTGTGGCATTTCAATCCCCGCACACACAAAACACAAAAATACCCATGCCCGGCGGATTTGAATCCTTAAACGCCGCTGTAGCAGCAGGTGTTCTCCTATTCGAAGTTGTACGGCAGAGGCAAACATGAAAATTCGCTCCATCACTACTTTCTTCCATCCCGGCGATCCCAATACTCCCCTGGCGGTTATGGCAGCAGATGTTCACCAACTCAAAGATGCATTAATTCAGCAAGGCATGGAGGTGCAAACCATCCGCCTGGCCACGCCGCCTTATGCCGAATGGCTTCCGCTTGAATCGAATGCTAAAATTCAAACCATTCAGGCATTAGAAAAACAGGCCGAGAGATTCGGATTTCGCTATCTCTCCATCGGACCAGCGAAAATTGGCGACGAAGCCAGTGCAGATGAGATTCCTGCCATTCTTCACGCCACAAAGAACGTTTTTGTCACCGCGAATATCGCTGATCAAATCTCAGGAGTTTCTTTTCCTGCCATCAAGCGGGCTGCCAAGATTATCAAACAAGCCACCACACTCACACCGGACGGCTTCACTAATTTACGTTTTGCTGCTTTGGCAAATGTACCGGCTGGAATACCCTTCTTTCCTGCAGCGTACCATTCCGGAAATTCGCCTGCTTTTGCCATCGCCATGGAGTGTGCGGATACAGCCGTCAAAGCCTTTCAGACGGCTCACACGCTGCAGGATGCCCGTGTTTCCCTTCTTTCTGAGCTGGAGTCTGCTGCCGTGATGATTGAAAATATAATTGCCCGGAATCCTGGAAAATTAGCCATCCCCTTCCTGGGTTTTGATTTTTCATTGGCTCCCTTTCCGGAAGTGGAAACCTCTCTGGGGCATGCCCTGGAAGTATTGGGGGTACCGCGTATCGGACAAGCCGGCTCCCTGGCTGCAGCAGCTTTTATCGCCGATACGCTGGATCAAGGCACCTGGCTGCGCAGTGGCTTCAACGGTCTGATGCTGCCCGTCCTGGAGGATGCCGTCCTGGCAAAACGCTCCATTGAGCAGGTATTAACCTTGAAAGATCTTTTGCTATATTCAGCGGTTTGCGGCGTAGGATTGGATACTGTCCCGCTGGCGGGAGATATCACCCAGGAGGCCCTGTACGCCATCCTGTTGGATGTAGCCGCCCTATCCACCCGTCTTCACAAACCGCTGACCGCCCGTTTGATGCCCGTTCCGGGATTATCCGCTGGAGAAAATACTCATTTTGATTTTGAATTCTTTGCGAATGGTGCTGCTTTGGCTGTCTCCTCTGAACCCCTGGAAAATTTCATGACTGGTTCAGAAAACTTGCAGCTTCAGCCGCGGGCCAATTATTCCCCAAATTGGCAAACAAAAAGCCGTTGAGCGCAACGGCTTTGAATTATTCTTCTTTAGGAAGATGGAAACAAATGTTTCCGTTTTTTTATTGCCTGACTTGTTTCAGATTGATGATCACCAGATTTTTATCACAGGTATCATAAGTATCAAAGTAAATCCGATCTGAAAGCGGCAGATTTGCTTGATCCACCAATCGCAGCCAATAATTATGGATCGTCGCATCCGGCGCGTCACTAATTTTGAATTCATAACCAGCAGGGCCATATTGCAACGAAGTGCCTGTCAGGCTGGTCAATAATATAGTCCGGCCATCTTGTTGCCCACCCAGTTGGATGCCAACACCGGTATAAGGACTGCCCTGAATATCCAACACCTGCCCGCCCACACCCATCCAGGTACAGATGCCGTCAGGACTTTGCAAATCGGGTTTGAGAATGGAAGCATCAATGGGTGCCGGTGCGCTTTGAAGGGCAAATTCATAATACCCGTTGGCAGCTGCCGTACTTTCACCCATGGGGGTTTCCAATATTAATTCGCCGTCTGGTAATTGTGTCGCCATGATAGCCGTTGGCGTCCAAGTGGCAGGTAGATGGTAGGGAGTAGCTGTGGTTGTTGGTGTCCAAGTGGCGGGTAAACTGTAAGCAGTAGCTGTACTGCTGGGTAAAAGGATCGGCACTGGCATGGTAGGAGGCGGAAATGGATTATATGAGGCAGCCGGGTTTGTGAAGATCATCAACACCACTGCAAAAATTCCAAGGATCCCCACAACTCCCAGAAAACTAAAGAAGTTCCATACAGTATCCAATTTTCTTTTTTTATTTTGTTGAGTCATCTGCATATCCTTCCCGTTGAATCACACTCAGGTGATTGCCATCTGCTATTCAGGCAGATTGATTACAATCTGTGATTTTTCACGTTCTGCTTTAAGCCAATCCTGCAAGGCTTTTTGCTGTAGTTTCTTCCGGGCATCCACGGATAAAGGATGAATTTCCCGTTCATAAACATACACCACATGAAAACCTAACTCAGTCTCGATGACCGGAGAGAATTGCCCGGGCTGCAGAGCAAACGCGGCTTCATCCACAGCGGGCTGTAATAAATACCCCTGAGGAAACCAGCCTAAATCGCCACCAGTAAGTGGATCATATTGATATGCAAGTGTTGCAAATTCCGCGCCAACATTTAATTGATTTAAAATTCCATCTGTCAAAGCTCGATTTTTAACCAGAATCTGACTGGCTCGAATTTGTTCTGCTTCATAAGGCACGCTATCTGTAATGGCCGTCATCTGACAACTCTCCAAGAAGGAGGTGGCGATTGCTGTCCTGAATTCTTCTTCCGTATAGCCATTGGATTCCAACCAGGTTTCTGGTGTCATTCCTTCAGGCAAATTACTCATCCATTGAGCCCAATCTTGTTGAATTAATTCCGGGTCTGCAGTGCATCCATTATTCAGTGCAGCCTGTACTAGAAGCTGTTGATCAATCAAATTATCCAGAACAAATGTTTTAGGAACTTCCTGCTGTTCGTTTTGACCAAGCGCTTCTTTAACAATTCCATATCTCTGTAATTCACGTTGATAAACTGCCAAGGGAAATCCCTGACCATTTATGGAAAAAGCCATCGGGATGGGAGTTGCTGAAGCAGTTACCGTAGGCAGCAAGGCTTCCATTGTTTGTGTCCCAGATATAGGGTCTGATCCTAATGAAAGGCCAGAGGAACAGCTACTAACCCCCACAAATAGGACAATACCAATCCAGGCGAAAATGTATTTTTCTATTGCATTCCTAGTTTTCATTGTAATGATTATACCGTCACCAAGGATGTTTTGCCAGTCATACCCAATTGATAGAATTGCATCTAAACGAATTCTTAACAACTCTTGTATGAACAAGTTCGTTTTTTACTCCAATAAAATTTTAAGATTAAAGGTTCTTGTTTCTACTTGAATCTGATCTGGTTCTATGTTAAAATCTTAATCACTGGCAGATATACACCATAAGAAACTATCACCCCCTACATATGGGGGATTCGTTTTTCTTTGATCCTTATCACTGGTTTAAATGAATAATAATCATCAGGAGCTGAGCTTTGCGCTGTCCTTATTGTCAATCCGAAAAGTCGAGCGTCATAGACACCTCCCACGACAGTAAAGGGGGAGTTAGACGTCGCAGAGAATGCGATCTTTGTCAACAACGCTTCACCACAATTGAGAGAGCCATCCTGAGCACGCCTTTGATTATCAAAAAAGACGGAACTCGGGAAGAATTTAACCGTGACAAACTAATGCACGGTATACGTATTGCCTGCGCTAAACGCCCTGTATCAGCGGCAGATATTGACCGTTTGATTGGTGAGGTGGAATCTTCCCTGCAACGGCTGGGAAGGGCTGAAGCTCCATCCCGTTATATCGGGGACATGGTCATTGCAGGATTAAAAGAAATGGATCAAATCGCATATATCCGGTATGCCATCGTATATTTACATATGGATGATTTAGGTGAAATAAAGAAGGAAATTGACCACTTATTAACAGAAGGATAAATCAGGATGGAAACACTCGAAACACTTGCAACCCCCTGCGTACGACCGACTCCCCCCTTACCGGTAGATTTAGCGAAGATTGACCTGACCGAAAATTCCCTGAAAGTGCTGCAAAAAAGATACCTGCGCCGGGATGAAAATGGCCAGGCTATCGAAACTGTTGAAGAAATGTTCTGGCGTGTGGCTTACCAGATCGCCGTAGTAGAAGATCAATGGCCGGAAAGCGACGTAATTTCGCTTGCCAAGTCCTATTACAACCTGCTGGTGGAGAAACGCTTCTTTCCGAATTCGCCCACTTTCACCGGTGCCGGAACGCCTTTGGGTCAATTGGCAGCTTGTTTCGTACTGGAGATAGCCGATGACATGGGCAAAAAACCCAGCGGAATTTTCCAGACCTTGCGGGATGCTGCGTTAATCCAGCAGACGGGCGGCGGTAATGGCTTTGCCTTCTCGCGCCTGCGCCCCAGCGGTTGTATGGTGAATTCCTCTGCCGGAAAAGCCACCGGCCCCGTTGGTTTTTTGCGCGTTTACGATCAGGCTTTCGGTGAAGTTGCCCAGGGTGGAACCCGTCGTGGTGCAAACATGGCCGTACTGCGTGTGGATCATCCGGATGTGGAAGATTTTATTGCTTGTAAAAGCAGTGAACACGCCATCACCAATTTTAATATTTCCGTAGGCATTACCGATGCCTTTATGCAGGCCGTCGAAAATGATGAGGACTGGGAACTTGTTTTCCCGGATGTTTTGCACCCGGATTACAAACAATTCAGCGGTACCCTTGAACAAGCCAGGGATGCAGGTATCCCTATTAAAGTATACAAACGTTTGCGAGCACGCGATTTATTCAATCGCATCGTGAAACAAGCGCACCATAATGGCGAACCTGGTATGCTCTTCCTGGATGCGGCTAATCGTCAAAACCCGGTACCCCACCTATATCAACTCGAAGCCACCAATCCTTGCGGGGAACAATGGCTTGGACCTTATGAAAATTGCTGCCTGGGATCCATTAATCTTGCCCAACACCTGGGTGAAAATGGTCAGGTAGATTGGCAAAAATTGCAGCAAAGTGTGGAACTATCCGTCCGCTTCCTGGATGATGTGGTAGATGCCAACCAATACGTCCCATCCGTTCCTCGTATTCGTGAAGCGGCCATGAATGCCCGCCGTATCGGCCTGGGTATTATGGGCCTGGCGGATTTGATGTATCACACCCGCATCCGCTACGGATCGGAAAAAAGTCTGGAATTTTCCGGCCAGGTGATGGAATTTGTGCGGTATCACGCTATGTTAACTTCCATCAGTCTTTCCAAATCACGCGGACCATTCCTGGCCATCGACGGCAGCATCTACGATCCTAAAAATTTGACCTGGGAAACCCCCGTTCCTACGATTCCGTATAAATCCAGTTTCGGCCGTCCAGCTGTGGATTGGGATCTGGTGGTCAAGGGCATTAAAAAATACGGTATTCGTAATGCAGCTCAAACTACCATCGCCCCCACCGGTACCATTGCCACCGTCACCGGTTGTGAAGGCTATGGCTGTGAACCTGTCTTTGCCCTGGCCTACATCCGCCACGTCAACGATAATGGCACAGACTTGAAATTGACCTACACCAGCCCGGCATTTGCACTGGCATTACAACAAGCCGGCATGACCGAAGCACAACAACAGCATATCATTGATGAAGTGATGAAAGCCGGTTCCTGCCGCAATGTGGAAAGTCTGCCAGCCGATTTACGGGATGTATTTGTTGTCTCCTCGGATACCACCGCAGAAGAGCATGTAAAATTACAAGCTGCCCTGCAAGCTTTTGTAGATAACAGTCTTTCCAAGACGATCAACTTCCCCTCCAGTGCCACCGAAGCCGACGTGGCGGACGCCTATTTGTTAGCCTGGAAACTGGGCTGCAAGGGCATTACGGTTTATGTCACCGGTTCCCGCGAAGTTGTCGTGCTGGAAACCCACGCCACTGCCAAAGAAAAACTCCCTGCCGGCGAGGATATTATTATTCCAGCCGCCCCGGAAACGGAACAAATGAAACTGTGGGTGGATTCAAAGAAACCCCGCCCACGTCTCCTTCCCGGTTATACCTATTCCATCACCACTCCGCTGGGCAAGGCTTTTATGACCGTCAACGAAAACGGCGGCAGCCAGCCCTTTGAAATCTTCATCAATACGGCCAAGGCCGGTTCAGAGACAGCGGCCGTCTCCGAGGCCATTGGGCGTCTTATCTCCTATATTTTGCGCCTCTCCTCCCCGCTGGAACCCAGCAAACGACTGCGCCATGTGTATCGCCAGCTTTCCGGTATCGGCGGCGGACGCTCCCTGGGATTTGGTCCCAACCGCGTGCGCTCCCTGCCCGACGGTCTGGCGCAAGTAATTGATAATTACCTGCTGGATCGCGAAGAAAGATTGGGCAGCAACAGCAACGGCCATAACGGGGCTCACCCCGCCATCACCGATATTCCCCTGCCGCTGGAACCCGTCAATAGCAAACAATTCACCATCGGGGATCTGTGCCCGGAATGCGGTGAAGCCGCGGTGATTAATGAAGAAGGCTGCCGCAAGTGCTACGCCTGCGGTTACAGCGAGTGCTAAATTAAGTAGGTAGACAATGTTGCATCAGCCTGTGTACGCCGCACAGGCTGATTTTTTTATAATTATTACCTAGACCTGCCTGGTTTACTAAACATAGACCTGCCAGGTTTCCTGCCACTCCACCTTGACTGAAATTCAAAACCTGGCAGGTCTGCACGCTGCAAACCAGCCAGGTCTATTTTAAATTAATAATCGTCATCGATTAAATTTGCTATTTTACTCTCATCCAATTTTTCAAGATGACATGATATAAGCTCATTCACACCACCAAACCAGGCTAAAACTTCTTCTCTATGCAATTTGGTGTCCACAACTTCGCTGATCGCATGGTAGGACGACCAATCCCATTCTCGAAAATCCTCCACAAAACCGTGTTTCTGTGGATTTGTATGGATGTAAATAATCAATTGTTGGAAATAGGCATCATTTTTTATGAGTTTGCGTTTGAAGCTTTTTTCAAACAAACTCCCTGTCCTATTACGTTCAATATTAATTGATTTTGTATAAGCATTAAACAGATTTGAGAAGTTTTTTGATGCCGACGACGTACTAGGATTTGGCAATTCCACCTGACTTTTCATAGACACGATTTCTTCTGCCTCTTTAATCCTCACCAATAAATGAAAGTGATTACCCATTAAACAATTAGCATAGGTATCCGCTGCTGGCAAAATGTAGCGAGAATATAATTTCAGGAAATACTTATAATGCCTATCAGAGTAAAAGAGATTTTCTCGATTGTTTCCCCGATTGAAAATATGATACGTTTGCCCCGGTTCCAAAACATCCACGTGACTCATTATAGAATCTCCATTATATCAATCCAGCCCCATACATAAAAAGAGATTAATATTTTACAATTAAAATGACATATTTATTTCATCCCGACCTGCCAGGGTTTGAAATCCCACTTAGTTGAATATACTGCAAACCTGGCAGGTCTACTTATTCACCCCACCAGACCTGCTAGGTTCAGGTTCCAAAACATCCACGTGACTCATTATAGAATCTCCTTTATATCAATCCAGCCCCATAAATACAAAGAGATTAATATTTTACAATTAAGTAGATATTTTTACTTCATCCCGACCTGCCAGGTTTGCTGCTAACCAATTGTGCCGGGATTCAAAACCTGGCAGGTCTATTTGTCCACCCCACCAAACCTGCCAGGTTTGTCGTTTTATGGAATAGCAAATCTTTCCAAAAACCTGGCAGGTCTGGATTGATTACACCAACGCCGGGGTGAACTTGGCCAGGATATAAATTCCTTGCTCACCAGCCGCAATGCGATGCGGCACGCCGGCGGGCAGGACGCCGATGACGCCGGGGAGGTAATCGACTTCTTTGTCGCCAACCATGGCTTTGGCGCTGCCGGCAATCACTTCGTGAATTTCCAGATTGTTTTCATGGATATGCGTATCCAACACACAGCCGGGCTCCACCCGCACCAGGTGGCTACTGACCAGTCCGCCGGTCATGGCGCCAGTCACCAGATGTTTCAGCGAGATGCCCTTGAATTTGGCATGGGGGATAAAATCCAGATCCTGGGCATCGAAGAATTCCGTTTTTGTATAGATTTTTCCGTTATCAAAATTGTTGGCAATGTTCATGCGAATTGATCTCCATTTCAAGGATAAACTGAAAAGATAGTGATAAACTAGGGTAGTATTTTCATTTTAAAGGGACCGTTGATAAATACACCCAATTATACCCAGAGAAAGGGAGGACAAGCTATGTCCATTCGCTACGTACACACCAACATCATTGCCCGGGATTGGAAACGCCTGGCCGATTTTTATATTCATGTCTTTGGCTGCGTACCTGTGCCGCCGGAACGGGATCTCACTGGAGCCTGGCTGGATAAGATGACCCTGCTGGAATCAGTCCATCTGCGCGGTGTACATTTGGCGCTGCCGGGGTATGAACATGGCCCCACCCTGGAAATCTTTTCCTATCAGCCGGAGGGTCAGTTCACAGAGCATAAAAGGGTCAATCATATGGGATATGGTCATTTAGCCTTCCATGTGGACGATGTGGACGCCGTGCTGCAGGCCGTGCTGGCGCATGGCGGCAGCCAATATGGGGCGCTAGTCCAGAATGATTATCCGGAGCTTGGGCGGTTAACCACCGTGTATGTTGCTGATCCGGAAGGGAACTTGATTGAGATTCAAAACTGGAATCGAGACGTTTAAAATCATGCCCTATGGTTTTACGCAAGGAGGGACGAATGAAACAATTAAATTATAAGAAAATCGACGCTTTTACCTCTGAAAACTCATTGGGCAATCCCGCTGCCTGTATCTACCTGCAGGAGGATGAAAGTATGAGTGATATAGAAATGCTCTCCATTGCCAAACAACATAAGGGGTTTGTCTCGGAGGTGGTGTATTGTAAAGCGGAGGATACGTTTGCGTTCAATTTGGTCTATTACTCTTCCGAATGTGAAGTGGATTTCTGCGGACATGGGACGATTGCCTGTATGTACAGCCTGATCAAGGATTCCCCTGAATTATTGGCGCAGCCGGAATTATTTATTCAAACGCGAAAAAAGGGGACGCTTACTTTAATTAACAAAGTAATGGAACAGGATGCGGTATTTATCACTGCTCCGGAAGTCAAGCAAGTTGGCACCCGGCTCACGGCCGGCGCGATTGCCGCAGCGTTATGCATCCAGCCTGAACAGATAGCCGAGCAGCTGCCTCTGGATGTAATGGACGCCGGACTGGTAACCCTGCTTGTGCCCATCTTTTCTCTGGCGGATGAAATTCAGATTGTGCCAGATGAAGCCGGATTAAAGCAACTTTGCCTGCAGCAAGGGCTGGATATTGTTGTGGTCTTTTGCATGGAAACGGCTGATGCAAACCATTTTGCGCATACCCGTGTCTTTGCGCCCAAATTCGGATATCTGGAAGATCCCGCTACCGGATCAGGCAACAGCGCTTTCGGTTCCTACGCCTTGAAAAATAAGCTCTGGCAGGGGGAGCCGATCTCGATTGAACAGGGCGGGGCAGGTATGGCGTACAATTCAGTACGCTTGATCAGTGAAGGCCAAAAAGTGTTGTTTGGCGGCAGGGCTACGGATCGTATTGTAGGGACCTATCAGTTGTAAATTCGCATGGATGTCTTCGCGCCGCGGGTGGTGGATGCCTGGTATCAGCTGTACCTGACCCGGGATCCACGCTTCTTTTTTGAGCTGATGCACCTGACTACCTGATTGACGGATTGCGCAACATCATACAAGAAATAAAGTTCCGATCGTGATATCCTATTGCATATCTGGAATTTTGAGTGTGAGAAGATGACCGACGAACTTCGTACCATCCGTTATGATGCCCAACTTAATATTGAAGCCTATCGCTTAAAAGGCGTAATGCACAAATTCCCCAACCATTTTCATGATTACTATGTAATTGGTTTCATCGAGAAGGGAAAACGCCATCTGATCTGCAACCACCAGGAATATTTTCTGGAGTCTGGAGATGTAACCGTTTTTAACCCCGGAGATCCGCATGCCTGTCAAGCGGTTGATGATAAACCGATGGATTATCGCAGCATCAACATCAAAACGGAAATAATGCAGCAGGCGGTGATGGATATCATGGGGCAGGACAGCCTGCCGCGTTTTTCCCCAACTGTTCATTTCCATAGTGAATTGGCAAGCTCCATCCATGATCTCCATCGCATGATCTTTGAGGAACAGAGCGATTTTAAAAAGGAAGAGGTTTTTCTATTTCTGATTGAACAATTGATTCGCGAACATTCGGATGCAGCGCCGACTTCTTTTTTGCCGAAGCCGGATGCTGCGATGACAAAAATTTCCGATTATCTCCAGTTAAATTATAACAATCCCGTATCGCTCAATGATTTAGGCACGCTGGTTGGGTTGAGTAAATTTCATTTATTGCGTTCCTTTACCCAACAGATGGGCATTTCTCCCTACAGTTACCTTGAGACGATCCGCATTGGAAATGCGAAAAAACTGTTGGAAAATGGCGTACCTCCTTTGGAAGTTGCCTTTCAAACAGGATTTCATGATCAGAGCCATTTTACAAATTATTTTAAGAAACAAATCGGGCTTACACCCAGGCAATATATGAAAATTTTCAAAGATGATACTAATTCGAGGACATTAAAGGATCAGGATTCTGAATGAAAGAAAAAACAACCTTGGGGCATCTCTCTGCCTTTGGCACCATCCTCTTGTGGGGAACGACTTTTATCTCCACAAAAGTTTTACTCACCGATTTCTCTCCGGTAGAAATCCTGGTGATTCGATTTTTAATTGGATATTTATGTTTATGGCTGGTCTACCCCCGAAAAACAAAATTCCATGTTCTTAAAGATGAATTGTTATTCGTTGGCGCCGGATTATGCGGTGTGACCCTCTATTTTCTTTGTGAAAACTATGCCCTGGACTATTCCCTGGCGTCCAACGTGGGGGTGATCGTCGCCATAGCGCCTCTGTTTACCGCCATTTTATCAGCCATCTTCTTAAAAGAAGACCAGCTTTCGCCGCAGTTTGTGACCGGCTTTTTGCTATCCATCACCGGTATTATCCTGATCAGTTTCAATGGCAGCTTTTATCTGAAACTCAATCCCCTGGGTGATTTGCTTGCAGTGTCTGCCGCATTGGTGTGGGCTGCATATTCCATCATTATGCGCAAAATAAGCCGCTTGCAGCTTAATACTATTGCGGTTACACGGAAAATCTTCTTTTACGGGTTAGCCTTTATGATTCCTGTGGGACTGCTGACAGGTTTTGAAGTGACAACAGCACAATTCTTCAATCTTACCAATTTGTTGAATTTAATCTTTCTTGGCATGGGTGCTTCGGCTATTTGTTACGTCACTTGGAATTGGTCGGTGGGAATTCTGGGAGCAGTTAAGACCAGTGTCTATATTTACTTGATTCCGGTAATTGCCGTGGTGGCATCCGCCATCATCCTGCATGAAGAAATCACCTGGGTGGCCTTGAGCGGATCGTTATTGACATTGCTTGGGTTGTATTTGTCGGAAGGAAAGTTGAATTTTCAGAAGAAAGAACATCTGGCTGAAGCATGATGTCGGAAGAGACGAAATGTGTCATTGTCGCTGACGAGGAGATGCCTTGTGGTATTCTGGCGAATACGGCCGCCATTCTGGGGATTTCCCTGGGTAAGCAGGTGCCCGAGTGTGTCGGGCAGGATGTGTTGGACGGTTCAGGGCATCGGCATGCAGGCATAATCTCCATCCCGGTGCCGATCCTCAAGGGCAACAAGGATCTCTTGCGGGACTTGCGGGGTAGGTTGTTTGAAGAAGGTAATGCAGATCTGCTGGTGGTTGACTTTTCCGATGTCGCCCAGAGCTGCAAACTATACAGCGAGTATATGCAGAAGGCCAGTGTAACCACGGAAGGAGAGCATGTTTATTTGGGCCTGGCGATTTACGGCAGCAAGAAAAAGATCAATAAACTGACCGGCAATCTGCCGCTGCTTCGCTAAGCAGACAGATTTAGAACGGGGGATTGTAAAGCAGACTGAAAACCCGTAAAATAAAATAGAATATAAATTCTATAAATATAATTTTATGGGGTGACTTATGGATGGAATCATTATCCCAGAATGGATGAGACTTGTGATACCCGATTCGCGGCCTGAAGAAGAGCGATATGCTGCGGTGGTTAAAACGCCGGCAGTCAGTCAACTTTTAAACGGGCTTTCCGGATGGGAAAGCGCTGTTCTGAAAAGCCACAAAACATCGGATCATATTCTGCATCAGGCTGTGTTTTTAACTGATATTGGTCTGAGTGTTACAGTACCGGAAATGCAAAACTTTATGGAAACGGTTTTGAGACATGTATCCAACGAAGGAATAATACAAACCCGTATTCAAATCCAGGGAGCATATGGCGGCAGCGGTGAGGCGGATTGGCACTGGATGTTGTGCGATGCCCCCATGGTTTATTTACTGGCCATTCAATCGGGTGCGTTGTCTGTGAAGGAAGCGGAGGAAGGGATTAACTTCCTGGTGGATCTTCATAAAGAGGACGGTTGGCCGTGCAGGATTGATCCGCAGTTGGGAAAATTCCGCGGACCGGGAAAGGCCAGCGACCCGTGCCCCTATGCTACCTTACTGATGTTAAAACTGCTGGCGATGATTCCGCAGTATCAGGATCATGAAGTGCCCCATCATGCGATTGAGGGTTTATTGTCCTTATGGGATCAACGCAAAGTGCATAAGCCCTATCTGTTTGCCATGGGCACCGATTTTCTAAAATTGAAGGCGCCCCTCATTTGGTACGATTTGCTGCATTTTCTGGACGTGATGACCCGCTTTGCGTGGGCCAGATCTACGCCGCAGCTTAAAGAGCTGGTTGAAATTCTGCGTTCCAAGCAGGATGAGGCTGGGCAGTATACGGCGCAATCAATTTATCGTCCTTGGGCGGATTGGGAATTCGGACAGAAAAAGCTACCCTCTGTTTGGATTACATATCTGGCCCAACGAATTCTCTCTCGTATGAATGAATAAAACCGAATTTTCCTAAATAAAGAGCTTTACAGTCCGGCCTGTAATCCCAACAGGCCGGGTTTGTTATCACGGGGTATCCTATTGGTTCACCATATATATTTGCAATATGCAAATATATATGGTATTTTTAAGGGGCGAATAAAACCTTTCAGGAGAAAATGCCTTGTATGCAATGGATAAAGAAGAAATCGATCAGATCCTGTTCAAGTTCTTGCAAAGCATTTATTTGTTTGAACGGCGAGAGGCTTCGCTATTTGACGTGACCTGGGATGAAGTGTACCTGCTGCAATTGCTGATTCGTCAACCCGGAATGCCGGTATCAGTTTTATCCCGACAGATGAAGTTGGTGGATTTTGTGGTCAGCCGCATGATCACCAGGTTGGCAAAATCCGGGCTGGTACGCAGGGAATCCTCCAAAGTGGATAAACGGGTGGTTCAAGTGTATATCACCGAAGCTGGTAAGGCGAAGGTCGAAGCTATTGAGCAATTCAATTATCAAACTGTTTCTGCCCAATTGCCGCGGCTGGGTGATCAGGAGATTGAAGTGTTGATGCAATCAATCGGGAACCTGAACGAATTCTTGGGGCTTAATGCCCCAACCGAAAAGGAATCAGCATGGAAATAAACGCAAAAAAAGTCATTGTTACCGGCGCTTCCTCAGGGATTGGGCGCGAAGTAGTCCGGCTGTTGTTGGAACAGGATTGTACGGTGTTAGGTGTTTCACGGAATATCGAGAAGATTGGGATAACGCATCCACGACTCATCTTGAAGAAATGCGATGTTTCCGTTCAGGCAGAGGTGGACGAGTTATTCACCTTCGCAAAGGCAGAATTCGGCGGGATTGATCTGTTTATTGCCAATGCCGGATTTGCTTATTTTGAGTTGTTGGAAAAGCCGGACTGGCCGCATATTCAGTCCATCTTTGACACCAATGTAGTCAGCATGATGTATTGTGCTGAGAAAATGAAGCAGATGCAGGGCAGCCGTGCCTATAATTTTGTCAGTGTGGCCAGCGCAATGAGCTTTCTTTCCCTGCCAGGCTATGCCCTGTACAGCGGGACCAAGGCCGCCGTGCGTGGATTCGGCGACGCCTATCAGTATGAACTTGCTGCCGGGCAGTTTTTCCAGGTGGTTTATCCGATTGCCACACGGACCAATTTCTTCAAAGTCGCCGGGGACAGCCCGGTGCCCTGGCCTTCCCAAAGTGTGGAGATCGTCGCCCAGTCGATTCTCAAAGGCATCCGACGTAATGCAAAGGCTATCCATCCATCGGTCCTGTTTCAGTTGATGATGCTCTTGATTCGACTTTTTCCCTTTGTGGGTCCGATCTACGCCAGTATAGAAAATCGCAAATTTCAAATTTGGGTAAGCAACCGTGCATCCGTGGAGCAAAGCTATGGATAAGATATTCCCCGCACCCTGGCAGCTAAAAGGCTATGGTTACATTCTACTGTACAGATTTTCAGAGGCGTTTGTAAATCAATCTGTCCATATACCGGATTTTCTCAAAGGCAAATTTGCCGGAGGATTTGGCAGTGTGATGCTGGTCGATTACGAAACCTCGAACGCCGGCCCGTACGGCGAACTGCTCTTCATCCCTGGAAAATTCAACCATTTGGGACAGAAACGCAATACGATTAGCAAGATTTATGTCTCCAGCCTGGCAAGCGTGGAAAACGGCCGCAGGAATTGGGGCATTCCCAAACAGCAGGCGGATTTTCATTTTGAAAAGCTTGATAATCAAAGGGAGCATATTCAAATTAATCTGGGTGAGACGGTCCTTGCCGATTTCATCATAAAATCCGGTGGACCGGCTTTTCCAGTCGATACTCAGTTGATGCCCTTTCCGCTGGTGCAATTGCAGGATGACCAGTATTTCTATACAAAATTCTCTGGCAGCGGCAAAGGCCGATTGGCGAAGATTGAGCAAATTCACATTGACCCAGTCGGATTCCCGGACATTTCCCAGTGCAGGCCGATCGCTGTGATCAAGGTTGACCCATTTCGGATCACATTTCCTGAACCGGTGATAAAGTCAGTCTGAACAGCTTATTCAAATATAGTATTTTGAAAAGGAAAGGCAAGTGTCTTTCCTATTTTTTTTGTGTGTGTACTTGAGATCTACGATTCATGGACAGACTGTAAGTTTGGGGATTGACAGACCGAGAAAAATGAAATAATATAACAGTGTTATAAAAAATAAAACATATGTAAATACTAGAGCAGTAATCTCAAGGAGTCGTACCGTGAATTCACAACCATTGGAAATCCATTCTTCACAACTTAGTTCTTTGTTACGGGTCAGTATTGGATCATTGATCCTTCAATTAGTGAGCATCTTTGCTGGGGCAGTCGTCATGATTAAGTGGGGCATTCAAGCCGATAATGCACTTTCTTTTTTCCAAACCATGCAGGAAAACAAATGGATTGGTTTTCTGATGGATGACATCTTCTCCGTTACCCTGGTTGTGTTATATCTATTTACCTTTCTAGGTATCTTCTATTTCCTAGCCCGGAAACATCTCACGCTATCGCTGGTTGGGGCATTGATGATTTTTACTGCCGTAATTCTTTGTGTAAGTGCGCATTCCGGTTTTTCCATGCTGCATCTTGGAGAGAAGTATTGGGAAACCACCGACCCTGAGATGCGTCAGCAATTGCTGGCTGCCGGGGAAGCCGTTATTTCACGTAATTTGTGGAACAGTACTTCAGGCTTTTTTACCGGTTTATTTTTACAAGGTGGTGGTTTCCTGGTCAGCCTGGTGATGCTGCGTAGTCCACAGTTCGGCAAGGTGACTGCCATCTCCGGATTGATAGCCAATGGTTTGGATTTGGGTCAACATCTTCTGGGTCATTTCCGTTTCCCCGTTCCGGACATGATTCTCATCATTGCAGGTCCCATCTATATCCTTTGGTTTGCTGGCATGTTAGTGGATGCCCTGCGTATTTATCGTGATATGCAATCCTCATCGAAACCACTGCAGGAAGCTGCTCATGGTTAAAGTCAGTGATCAAAAAAAATCTGAACGAGTGAAACAATATTTTGCCGAGATCACCCGCCAAATCATTCTGGAAGAGGGAGAAGAGGTTGTTTCCATCCGTAGAGTGGCAGAGAAGGCCGGATACTCTTTTGCCACCATTTACAATCATTTTGACAATCTGGATGAGATGTTGTGGTATGCCAGAAATCTGTTGATTCAGGATGTCGCGAATCATCTGAAAGCTTCGGTAAATGGACCGATCAACAATGTGGATGATCTGAAAAATTTATTTCATGCTTATACAAATTACTTCATAACCCATCCAGCTGTATACCGCTTTTTCTATTTTCGCTCTCTGGATAAATCTCAAAAGAAGAGCTCCAGTTTGGTAGAGACAGAGGAATATCAGGGACAATTTGCTAAAGGATTTGAATTTCTAATTCGAGCTGGATACTGTTCGCCTGAAAAAGTGGGGGATGTGGGCAAAGCCTTGATTTATGTCATCCATGGTATATTATCCTTGCAGTTTGCGGAAAATGATAGTATCCGTTCTGAGGATGTTTTTCGGGAGATCGATAATTCCATGGATATATTATTGGGGGGGGCTAATCAAACCCTAATCCAGAAATCGTTAGAGGAAAATTGTGTGCATGGAAATTGAAATTGATCTGCCTAGGGAAAAAGACGGCGGGCCTTGATTTCTGCCACGGCATCCGAGCGATATCGGTAAAGGGTTGCCGGGCGGCCTTCGCCGGTTTTTCGATAGGTTGTCGGTTCGATGATGTTGGCTTGCAGGATGCGCCGGCGGAAATTGCGTTTATCCAGGGATTCATCCAGAATAATTTCATAGGTGCGTTGTAATTCTGACAGGCTGAACGTATCCGGCAGAAGTTCAAATCCTACGGCAGTGTATTCCAATTTATAGCGCAGACGGTGCAGGGCATAATTCAGCACTTCGAGTTCCGAATCAGTAAAACTGGTGCGTTCCAGAACCGGCATCCAGATCACCTGATGATTTTTCAAATCGCTCTTATTATTCGGCAGCAGAGCAAAATAGACCACGGAGAGGTGGCGCTGCCCTTGTTCATCCAGCGTATCCCCATAGGTATAAAGCTGTTCAAGGTATATTTCATCGGCGGGCAGCAGTTTGTGAAGGCAATTTTGGGCGTTCACTTCCAGGGAATACCCGGCTTCAATCAAACCGGTAGGAAAAGACACCCGATTCTGGGTTCCTGAAGGATGCACCAGGACTTGCAGGGCCTTTTCTTTTAGGCAAAAGAGGATGACTTTGATCTCGGTGATCAGAGGAATTGTGTTTTCCATTGGTCTAAAAATTATACCTGTAATTTTCGAATTATTATGTGATTTAATTTTATTTATTGACATCCGGATTTTTTTTCGGTGTCTCCAGGGTGGGCTAGGTGGGTACGAACAAAGATAAGTTTATAAGTAATCTGCCCCGTAACCCAACATTCATTGTTTTCAATAAATTAACCTAATCAAGAACGGTATACCGTTAAAGCTTGTTCCGTGAGAAAATTCCCCAATAGATATGTATCCGATGGGTGGCAATGCTGTATATCCAAACAATAGTTCTTAGCCACCCATCCTACGATTATGGTTTTCGAATTGGGAAGTAAGCCTTCTTTCATTCGCCTGTTATTCACGCTATAATCATAGAGAATCTAGAAAGGAAGGGTTAATAGGATGAGTAAACGAAGTACATTGATGCTTTTATTCTTGGGTCTTGCAATGGGTATTAGTGCGTGTCAACTAACCGGGGGTACTGTTTCCTTGGCAACCCAGACCCCGATAATCCTGATTGCGACCATGGAATTGCCCGCAGAAGCAACCCCGGAACCGGCGCTTGCCACACCTGAACCGCTGACTGCCACACCTGAGCCAAGCATAACATCCACAATTACGGTTACGCCAACAAACACCCTGACGGGAACGCCTTTGCCAAACCGGGGTGGGGGGACTTTCTTTGCTACTTATCTCAACTCTCCTCCGGTCATTGACGGCGTTTGGGATGAATGGAGCAACACAGCTTACAACTGCAACGCCGTTATTTACGGTGCTGGGGAGCGAAGCAGTGAAGCAGATTTAGGCGCCTCCTTGCGTATCGGCTGGGATTGGAACAATCTCTACCTGGCGACCAAAATTGGCGATGATGTTTATGCCCAAAACGCTTCCGGGCAAGACCTGTATAAAGGGGACAGTCTGGAACTGCTTTTTGATTCCTATCTATATGACGATTTTTATTGGGCGGAAATGTCCGGGGATGATTATCAAATCGGCATTTCTCCCGGCATGCCGGATGTCAATGGCTCCAAAGAGGCGGTTGCCTGGTTCCCGCGCAGCGGCAATGGTGCTCGGAACAGCATCGTGATCGGTTCCGTCCGTGCTGACGGTATCACCCGAGTGGAGGCCGCCATCCCCTGGAGCGTGCTGGGTGTTTCACCCTATGCATGGGCGACTTATGGATTTGCTTTTTCAGTATCCGACAACGACAACACCAGTGAAAACATCCAACAAAGTATGATCTCCTGTGTTCCGGGAAGACATTTATTGGATCCTACTACCTGGGGGCAGCTGATCTTAACCCAATAAACATACTAACAGCCCCCTGGTTGGGCTGAGGATGTTGGAAAACAAGAAAATATGTCAGACCCTGAGGTTTTCAAAAAATCTTAGGGTCTATTTCATCACGCTCGTGCTTTTTTATTCCCAGAAGGTGTGTTTTCAATGCGTTGCACCCGATCGAATCAGGACGTGTTATAATAAAAGAACAAAAGTTCTAGCGGGAAGATATGGGACCAAGAAAGATTCTACACATTGATCTGGATGCGTTCTTTTGCTCTGTAGAAGAGCTGACTCAACCACAGCTGCGCGGGAAACCTTTTGCCGTAGGCGGCGATCCGAGCGGACGCAGTGTGGTTTCCTCCTGCTCCTACGCGGCAAGGCAGTTTGGCGTTCATTCCGCCATGCCCTGCGCGCAAGCCTTGCGTCTTTGTCCGGAGTTGATCTTTGTTCATTCTGGATTTGGTTCTTACACGCGTGAATCCGAAAAGGTGATGGCCATCATTCGAGATTTGACTCCGCTGGTACAGCAGATCTCCATTGACGAGGCTTTTTTGGATGTCAGCGATTTACCGCAAACCGGTGTGCAGATCGCTAGGCGCCTGCAATCCGATATTTTTGCTCGTACTCAATTGCCCACTTCACTGGGAGTGGCCAGTAATAAATTGGTAGCCAAGATTGCCAATAATATCGGCAAATCAGCTCACAAGAAACCCACACCACCGATGGCGATTACCGAGGTCAAGCCAGGTGAGGAAGCTGCTTTCTTAGCTGATTTGCCGGTCCGAGAGCTGTGGGGTGTGGGACCCAAGATGGCTGAACGGTTTAACAGGATGGGATTTAAAACCATTGGACAGATAGCCGCCATGCCGGTCAGTCAATTGGAAAAAGTGTTTGGTAAAAGCGGCCGGGATTTATGGGAACGAGCGCAAGGGCTGGATGATCGCCCGGTGGCGGAAGACCATTCCATTAAATCCATCAGCCAGGAAGTGACTTTTAATAAGGACGTCTCCGATCCGGAGGTCCTGCGCAAACAGCTGCTGGATTTGTCCGAGCAGGTGGGGTATCGCCTGCGCAAAAGCGGACTGTGCGGCACGACCATTCGTTTGAAAATTCGCTGGGCAAATTTTGATACACATACCCGTCAGAAGAAATTGAACAGTCCGGTTGATCAGGATCGTGTGATCTACGAGCAGGCCTACGAACAAATGATGGCATTTTATCCTTTTCATCAACCCGTCCGATTGATTGGAGTGGGGGTCAGCGGTCTGACCAATGCCCTGCATCAACTGCCGCTGTGGGAAACCCAGGATGAAAAGGAACGCCGTCTGTTGACTGCGGTGGATGAAGTACGGGCCAGATTCGGGAAAGACCTGCTCCAGCGGGCGAATACCTTGAAGAAGAAATAAAACCTCCTCAACGAGATTTCGATGGGGAGGTTTTGCTTTTCATTGAATTTCAGGATAGGTGACGCATCTTGGAAAAAATCCAATGGGGGGAAGTTGAAAAATTTCTTACCAGGGCTTATGAACGGCCTCAGTTTGGGTTACCCGTTCATATAAATCAATGGTTCGTTCGGTAATTTTGTGCCAGTCGTAATCCTGCGCATAGGCGTTGGCGTTCTTGCCCATTTGTGCGCGCAGCTCCCCATCACAGACCAGCAATTTAATCTTTTCTGCCAATAAAGCCGGGTCAGCATTGGGAACAACAAATCCGGTTATACCGTCCTGAACCAGGAATCCCAGACCGCCCACCTGACTGGCGACAACGGGGGTTCCGCATGCCATGGCTTCGAGTGCCACCATGCCAAAGGATTCGTAGTGCGAAGGCATGATCACGATTTCTGCAGCGGAGTAATAATAGGGCAGGGTATCCTGGTCGCGTTTGCCCAGAAATACAACCATATCCTTCAAGTCCAAATCGCGGCGCAGCTGCATCAGTCGGTTCATCTCGCCGTCCATATCGGTCCCTTCAGCATCCGGATTGCCACCAATAATGACCAGATAATGCGGACAGCCGTCAATCTCATTGTTTTTATGCAGTTGGGCGATGGCCTCCATGAGTACATCAATGCCCTTGAGGGGTTCAATGCGGCCCACAAAGAGCAGCATACGGTCCTTGGGGGAGATCCCGATGGCGGCTTTGGCTTCATCCGCCGGGATGGGGTAAAACTTGCTCGTGTCGACTCCCGGTGGAATGATTTCCATTTTTGTACTGGGTGTCTGATAAAGGAATTCCAACTGGCTGCGTTCTGCCGGTGTGGCGATGACGATTTTATCGGCAGCATCGATCACTTCCTGCTCGCCATTCAAGCGATATTCCCCTTCCATTTCGGCGGGGCTTTGCGCGATGCGGTTTTTCATTTTTCCCAGGGTATGAAACATCTGCACCATGGGGATATTCCAGCTTGTTTTGAGCTGCTTACCTGCAATACCGGACATCCAATAATGACTGTGAATGAGGTCATATTCAATCCCTTTTTCCGCTGCGAATTGCAGAATTCCTTCGGCGAATTGAGGCAGGTAAGTGCTTAATTGCTGTTTGGGCAGGTAAGTCTCCGGGCCTGCAGGCACATGCACCACGCGGTTGCCGTAGCAAAGTTGATGCAAGACCTGCGGCACATGTTCGTCCTGGGAGCGGGTAAAGACATCCACATGCACACCCATTTTACCCAGGTGATAAGTCAATTCACGGACGTATACATTCATGCCGCCGGTGTCCTTGCCGCCAAGGGTGGCCAGGGGACAGGTATGATAAGAAAGCATGGCGATATTTTTCAAAAGGAATCTCCTCCCGGAGGGATGTGTCTGCCTGTTATTATATTCCATATCTCTTGCAGATTTTGGGGCAATCCTGATATAATCGGGACGTCAGCCACAGTGGCTCAGTTGGTAGAGCAGACGATTCGTAATCGTCAGGTCAAGAGTTCGATCCTCTTCTGTGGCTCACAGAATAACATAAACTCGTCCATCAAATTGGGCGAGTTTTTAGTTAATGGATGATTGCTTCAAAGCCTGGAAGGAAGGCAAAATCATCAGGTATGTTCAATACCGTTGTCGATAGCGCAGACTGATCAAACTCATCAGGATGGTAAGCACCGAAAAGGCAATGATGATCAGAAATAGTGTACTCATGGCAACCCCTTTTGTTCTTATTATTTACTTTGCTGAGTATACCTGAGGTCAGCCAAAGATTCCCTGGTCAATGGTATGAAGTTTCGGTAAACAATGGGAGGGTTTTGATACGATGTGCCTTGTCAGTGCATTAGCATAACATGGTTTCAGGAATGTTTGTCAGTTCAGTAAACCAGACCCTATGACCGATAACCAAGATATTGAAAGTCCTGCATATAGTGTGATATCAATACATCTTTATTGATTCTATCTGAAATTTAAATTAGAACAGGAGCCGGAATTTTCCGGCTCCTGTTCTAAACTACTAAACCCTTTTATAGCTTGAACTGGTTGACAACCTCTTTTAGTGTCTGAGCCATCATGGAAAGGGCACTGGCAGAAGCTGTAACTTCCTCAACTTGGGCGGTCATTTCTTCAGTACTGGCGCTGACTTCTTCAACCGCAGCACTATTTTCTTCGCTCACACTGGCGATATTCTCAATTGCCAGTGTGATCTCACCAGAATTGGCAGACATTTCTTCAGTAGAGGCTGTATTCTCTTCCACAACTGCGGAAACAGAATCTACAGCAGAGACCAGTTCCTCAGATGCGAGTTTCATGCTATCACTGGCTTTGGCGGCCAGCAAGGCTTGTCTACTGACTGCTTCAGCGGCATTGAGAATATCCGATAGAGCATTTCCTGCCTGGTTGGCGCTGATAACACCATTTTCAACCTCTTGCGTCCCTTCTTGCATGGCTTTGACAGCTTCATTGACTGTTTTCACAATGGCTTGAATCATCCCGCCAATTTCTTTGGTAGAGATGGTTGAACGTTCGGCAAGTTTGCGAACTTCGTCTGCAACTACAGCAAATCCTTTTCCATGTTCCCCGGCGCGTGCAGCTTCAATTGCGGCGTTTAATGCCAACAAATTCGTCTGTGAGGCGATATCTTCGATTGTTTCCACAATTGCACCGATCTCTTCAGATCGTTTACCCATCTCTGCAACTTTCTCAGCCGAAACACCAACTTTCTCTTTGATACTTTGCATTCCGCTCAGGGTCTGCTCTACGGTCATAGACCCTTTACGGGCTGCTTCTGCCGCAATGTTGGAATCGTTAGTCACGGTCGCTATGTTTTCAGCTACTTGTTGAATGGCTAAATTAATCTGTTCGGTTACCTCGGATGCTTTCATGACCGATGTGCTTTGTTCCTGGGCACCCTTGGCGACACCATTAATAGCCATGGACATTTGCTCAATGGAAGCTGCCGTCCTGCTGACGGTTGTAGCCTGATCCTGGGTTCCTGCTGCCACTTGTTGAATCGTCAATGAAATTTGGTTAGTAGCCTGACCAGCCTGAGCAGCTGCATTGGACAACTGTTCGGCGGCATCACCCAGGTCGTTCGCACTATCGGTAACGTGCTTGATGGTTTCGCGGAGTTTAACCAGCATGGTGGCAAAAGCATTTCCCAACTCATCTTGATCGGAAAGAGGAACGACATTTCCGGTTAAATCATTATTTGCAATCTGTATGGCAGTTTCAGCCATACCAGTTTGATAGTCGATAATCCGCTGGAATGATTTTCCGAGAACAGCCAGTTCATCTTTGCCCTTGATTACCACTTCTTGTTGCAAGTTGCCTTCGGCTAATTTATCCGAAATACCTGACAGAGTGCGGATCGAGCGGGTAAGGGAACGTGTTACATAGAAGACAATCAGAGTAACGATTAAAATGCTAATTATAAAAATAACGAGTGAAGTTATCGACATCATGGTGATGGTTGCGTTGGTTTCACTCAAACGCTGCTCAATGATTAAACCCCATTGAAGCGATGGAATCCAGGTGTAAGAACCCATCACTTTATCACCAACATAATTGAGATATTCACCCGTGCCGCTCTCACCTGCCATAATTTTTTGACTTGCAAGGGTATCAACTTTGTAATTTAAAACCGCAGTGTCCGTTTCTAACAGACCCTTGGCGATAAGTTCTTTTTCATATTTTGGGGTTGTAAACATCAATCCGTCTTTATTGATCAGGTAGGCTTCGCCTGTTTCTCCAAGACTAAGTTTGGATAGCAAATCAGTAATCTTGGAAACGGGAAGATTTTGAATGACAATGCCAACGGTTTTATCGGCCACTGTCACAGGAACCGCAAAAACGACAATCACATTGCCAGTGCCTCGTGAAACCACCGGATTCGAGATTACCTCCTTTCCGGTGATACCTTCTATAAAATAAACACGATCACGCACATCAATTCTCTTCATGTCCGTATTGATTTCTGTATAACCACTTGCTTCAATCAGCGCAATCGATTCTGCTTGCCCCCACATATCCCTGAATTTTGTAATGAGCTTGTTGCCTTCCTCTGTATCAAAATTTTGCATGGCATCCATACTTGCCAGGGTTCTTGAATCCATGAGCCGTTCATTCGCCCACTCTTCAATATATTGGGTTTCGTCTGCGGCCATTTTTTCAAACCGGTTAATATTTTGGTTATGAATTTCCAGGTTTGTTGCAGTCATTGTGTACAACAGTAAAATTGTGATTGGAATGATCGTGACAGCCAGAATGATTGTGAGCAGTCGGGCTTGTAATGAATCTCTAAATGCGATTTTGTTTAAGGAATTATTCTTTTTCATATTTATAAATTTCCTTTTCAAATAATAATCAAGGCTTTGGTTTTATTGGATTAACTTGTTTAAAAAAATTCAATAAATTAAAGACATAAACAATATACTTTGGAATAAAAACTGAAGAAAAAAGAACTGTCCTTTTGAATTGGTTATCCAAATAGTAAACCCATATTTTTTGTCATGATAGGAACGATAGTTGTATAAATTAGTTGTACTGATTTGTTACAAATTTGTATAGTAAGAAACGATGAAATTTAAATAAAATTCAAGTTAATTAGAGAAATCATGGTGAAATTGGTTCTTTTGAGAGTAAATAATGATGTCAGCACCCTTCCTAATCACTAGGTGAAACTTATTTGCCCCATTCATTTGTGATTTATCCCATAGAGGCGATTGATGGAAGTCGTATATGGGGATGATGTACCAGAGTCCAAAGGGCGGACAGCCAACAGCTCTTTCAACAGATTGGGAATGACGATATATAAAAACTGTATACTAAATTTAGCAAGAGAAATGTTGAGTAAACTCCTTTACTTTTTCCGGGCGCAGGTTTTTATAATGAAGAGCAACTGTATGGAAAATGAGATTCGCGATTTGAGCGTTGGAATAAAGAAAATAGAAGCCCGGTTGGATTTATTATAAGGAAAATTGGGATTACCTCAGAAGATAAACCGGAGTGGACTATTTCACCAATCATTTTGGCTCTACTCCAAAAAGGAAAGAAAAAGGATGCGGTACGTGCATTGATTGAAGAAACCGGTGCAAGTTTGACGGATGCGAAAAAACTCCTTGATTCAAAAAAAGTATAAATTTCCGTGCTTTACCAATTTCACGATCAAGATGTAAAAGCCTAGAATCTGCTCAATAAATGAAGCTACACGACTTGAAACTCGTCAAAATCCTATTATAATATTTGTATAGACAAGAAATCTTGTCGGTTTTCAGCGACGCTATAGACTCCCTCGAAGAACTTTATTTTCAATAGAATACCCATCCAGGTAGGGAAGTTGTTCGCTATGCCTGTTTATCCGCAATGCAGTGACAGGGTTTCTCATTGCCGGTATGTGATGCATTCTTTATTCAACCACAGGGAGAATTTTAGATGGATAAGCAATCAGATTTTTCAAAAGACAATCTCATTCATCGCGGGCTGCAAACTCGTCCGGTGATTGGCGGGCGAAATTCATCTGAGCGGCCGTCGGGTATGGTTATTCTTCGTTTAGTATCTGAATTCAGGGACAAATTAATTGAAAAATCATTTGAATCGCTGGAGGAATTTGCAAAGGCATTTGATATTAAAGGCTTACGTCGTGTGCTCGAAGAGAACAAATGGCCAAAAGTTACTCGACTGGCTCATTCGACCCCGGTAAGTAAAATTGCAGATCTGGAACGACAGGCATCACGCTCACGTTTTGCACCCCTGCATAGTTTAAACCAGTACTGGAGAATTGACCTGCGTGAATTGACAAAAACTCAAATCAATCAGGCGCTTGAGCTGCTGAATGATTTGCAGGAAATTGATCATGCCTGGTTGGAACCTGTCTACACATTGCCTGCCGTTAATGCTGCCAATGACCCATATAACGTTACCCAGGGCTATCAGGACAGCGCTCCGGATGGCATTGATGCCCGGTGGATGTGGACTCAACCCAGCGGTGAGGGCGCAGGTGTGGGTATTGTGGACCTGGAAGGCGGGTGGCGGGTAACCCACGAAGATCTGGTTGCGAAATCGCCTACTTTAATCTACGGTACTCAATATGCCAGCTGGATGGATCATGGAACGGCTGTGCTGGGTGAAATTGCTGCCAGTGATAATACGGTTGGCGTGGTTGGTTCTGCGCCTTCCGTTTCTTCGGTGAGAATGAGTTCCATTTATGATGCCATGGGTGTGCAGCATGTTACGGATGCCCTGGTTGCCGCCATTGCGGCCATGTCGGCAGGGGAAATTTTACTGATTGAGCTGCAAACCGGATTCAAACCCATTGAAATCACAGATGCGAACCTGGATGCGATCCGACTGGCTTCTGCCTTGGGCATCATCGTGGTGGAAGCCGCAGGAAATGGTAATACCGATCTGGATGCCTGGACAACGGCTGGCGGGCTGCACCGTTTGAATCGCACTTCTGCTGATTTTGTCGATTCCGGTTCCATTATGGTGGGCGCAGCGGTATCCTCTGTTCCGCATGATCGCTGGGCATATTCCAACTATGGCAGCAGGATTGATTGTTTTGCCTGGGGCGAAAATGTCACCTCCACAGGTTATGGTGACCTGGATGACGGCGGTGGGAATGCGGATTTGGAATATACCAACACCTTCCAGGGCACCAGCAGCGCCTCACCCATCATCGTCAGCGCGGCTGCCCTGGTACAGTCACGATATATGTCAATCAGCGGATCCATTCTCTCGCCCATGCAGATGCGGCAATTGCTCTCGAATCCCGCCACTGGGACAGCACAAGGCGCGGGCGTAGCTGGCGCTATTGGCGTAATGCCCAACTTGGCGTTGATTGTCCCAAGTATGGGGTTAATGCCGGATGTTTATCTGCGGGATGCAGTCGGCGATACAGGCGCCATTCCATGGACAGGACCCATAACTATCAGCCCGGATGTAATTGTCTTGCCCAACCCTGTGGCAGATCCACAGTTAATGTATGGCGAGGGCAGCGGTACGGAAAACATTGCCGCATTGGGTGATAAAGTAGAGCTGGGTCAGAATAACACCATTTATATTCGCGTTCGCAACCGCGGCGGTGTGGCTGCCACAAATGTAACTGTCACAGTCTACTGGGATGAAGTGGGCACGTTAATCACACCAAGCGGATGGCACTTGATCGGAAGCACAACCATACCCAATGTGCCGGTAGGGGATATTCTAACCGTCTCTCCTGCCATCACCTGGCTAAAGGCTAACTTACCGACCGTTCCTCATGCCTGTTTTGTGGTTGTCTTGAGTCACTCAACTGATCCGGCACCCATTATTCCTGCGGCGTTGTCATGGACAGAATTTTACGATCTGATTCGAAATAACAATAATATAACCTGGGACAACTTCAATATGGTGGAAGAACTTGTAGATCCTCCAGCTTTCACATTCAACCTGGTTGGTGCTGAGGAAAACACACTGCAATTTGGATTTGAGATCGAACGCAGGCTGCCCATTGATGCCACACTGGAATTAAAAGCTCCTTTAGGCATTTTAAATGGATTGCGAGGTGAAAATCAATGGAGACTGGTCCAGGGAAAGAAACGCGAAGAAGTTCGATTATTGCTGCCAGCCTTACCGCGGATTAAATTTGACCAGATTCGTATTCCCAAGGGCAGTCGGCTGCCTTGTGAATTGAAAGTCATCCCCGGAAAATCAAAAATCCTGCCAGGACATGGCGTTGCCATCCGGCAAATCTTCAAGGATGAGGAAGTTGGCAGGGTTCAATGGCAGTTTTCTGCAAAGCGGAAAATTGAAAAAGAATTCCCAAAAAAGGGGTAAACTGACAATATAAATTAGGTAACTAAAAATGGCTGCCAATCCGAATCATTGGATTGGCAACCGTTTATATTATAGGGGACAATATCATTGGCTTTAGCATGAAAACAATTCATATTAATGGATTTAGACTTGCAATTGAAAGGCTGGTTGATTTCAACCGCTTTCTGCAATTTACATCGCGCCGATGGAAGGGTAGAAGCAATTTTAGAAAACCTGATTATCAGACTTTCCATCATTCGGACATGCCTTGGCAAAGTTTTATGGAAGACAAACCCTGTGCAATGGATTGAACGGAACAATTTTATTGAGAACTTGGCAGATATTTCATCAGGATGCCAAATAGGATTAAGAGCAACCCCAGCATGGCAGCCCAAAAGAAAGCCGTGGAAACAGAGGGGTCTTCTTTTTGCTCAAAAGTCGCCGTCGGAGTGATTATAATTTCCGGGCTGGGCGTCACAGTTTCTTCAAAGAGGAGATAATTTGGCGTGTTGCTTTTCAAAACAGTGGGCGTTATCGTGGTCGCCTGTGTTGGAAAAGAGGTGAGGGAAGTGGGGATGATTAATTCTTGCCCAACATACACGGTCTGATCCTCGACCGTATACCCATTAAGGGCTTGAATTTGTTTGATGGTGGTGTTGTAGGTGATAGCGATACTCCACAGGGTTTGGCCATAATCTACCGTATGGATGAGGATTCCCTCCGCGTTTGGTGTGACTCTGCTGACGGGCTGCATCCACTGTGAACCTGTCGAGACAACAGCACTCTCGTCCGTCGTGTTGGTACCGGCATAAAGAGTTTCCAATGTGGTCCCATCCGGTGCGCGATATTCACCGCAGTATCGTTTTTCGCTATAGGCTGCGCGAAGAACATAATAGGACGTGCCCTCAGAATCGATCGCAACCCCGGCACCGATATCACAATAGATTGGATTCATCACCGGAATATTATGAAGATCATCATTCCAGATGGTATACACAATATATTCAGCCGACAAATCCGTGCCGTTGGCAACATTCTCTGTTGAATAGATGGTTAGGCCTGATTGGTAGCCCATTTCACTGATATTGGTTGTCGCTCCGCCAAGATGTCCGGGCTGCTTAAGACCCGCCATGATTTCAGCGGTTTGCTGTGCGGATGCCATGAGAATACTATTGACGGTCAAAGCGGACAAACCGTACTGGGTGCGCCGCAGATTGGTAAAGTAGACCAATTCATCGGCGGTGGCATTTTGGGTCATAGGCGTAGGGGTCTCGGCTTGAACCAGACCTGCTGTCGGCTGGTTCAGACTCATGATCAGAATTGTGGTTATGAGAAAAAATTGTCTAATGATCATCATAGCAAGATGGCCTTTGTTTATTTATGGTTTAAACGATAACAGTACAACAAAAGTTCACATACTTTATTTATTGGATCCTTTAAACCTATCTCCCAGGAATAGCAAACAGGAATAGGCCGGGTATGCACCAATGGACAAAACCGGCATTATGGTTGGATGAATTAAACAAAAGAATTTTGAAAATGAGTTATGCGGTCAATGAGATCAATTGCTCTGCCCACTTTGCTGCTCGATCCAGTTCACCCTCTTTAAGGACGGTATTTTCCTGGTCTCCGCTGATAAAGAAGCCTTCAGGTTCATTGACGATGGCAGCTTGTTTTTTCTTGAGCGCATCGGCAATCTTTTTAGTTGCAAAGCCGCCGGTTTTGACAATAAAACGAAAGACCGGAGATTTGATATCCTCGAGGTTAATTCGGGTATCAAATACGGCTGCTTTCTTTCCCATTATACCTTCCAAAGGCATGGCAGCTATGGATGCCATAATGGCAGGTGTGGCGCGAAATTGACGGGTAGGGGATCCGATGATCAGCAAATCGGTTTCGGCAAGCTGTGCTGCTGTGAACTCCGCAGCAGGAATGACGCGCACAAAGCTTTTGCTTTTTACTGCATTCCCCATGGCCTGTGCAATTTTTTCCGTGTTTCCAAAAACAGTATCGTAGACAATCAGAATATTCATGGTTTTCTGTCCTATTGTTTAATCATTTATTTTGGATTTTGTTTATCAACCCTGGTCAGGCGACGACTTGATTTTTTCCATTTCGTTTTGCTTTGTATAACGATTTATCCACTCTATCAATAAGGGCATTGTAAGAATCTTTTAATTGCCAGATTGTCACCCCAAAACTGGAAGTGACCGACATATTAACGCCAAAATCATGGGATGCAAGAGTAATGCGTATGGTTTCTGCCAACAAGGTGGCGTCATCCAAGGTGATTTCCGGCGAGATGATCATAAACTCATCCCCACCCCAGCGGCCGAGAATATCCGTGTTCCTAACCCTTTGATGAATAACTCTGGCTAATTCTGATAGTACCTGGTCTCCGACCTGATGTCCATAGTTATCATTAATCTCTTTGAAATTATCCAGATCAAAAAGGATTACAGAAAAGGAGCTTTTATAACGATTTGCCCGCTGGATTTCTGTAAGAAGTATTTGATCCAGCTTAATCCGATTATAGATTCCGGTCATGGCATCGGTTTCTGCCAATAATTCCAATTCCTTTCGTGCAATCTCCAGTTCCCTGGTCCTTTCCTGGACCAGTTTTTCCAGAATGGAGGCGCGTTCTTCAATTTCTTTGATCGGATAGGATTCATCCGCTGCATGCGCATGAGTTGGCAGGGAAATATGCATATGTTCCATCAGCCATTTGTTCTCAATACGATGATAGACAATACTAATGCGCAGTCGATTAAAGGTCAGTTTCTGATCCATGATTTCGGTATGAATATTTAATTCGCCAAACAGAATTCCGTTTGCCTCGTCAAGGGGACGAACCTCAATTCTTTTCAATTGATAACTGATTGGATTGGGCGCTTGATCAAAATCCCTTTTGTAGATGGTTAAAAAATCCTCGACTGTATACCCTGCTTCATCTGAGCCTGTGCCGAAACCTGAGAAGGTTGGACTGAAGAATGCTACTGTTGCAGCTAAATCACGCTGCACTAAATAGGATTCCAGATAGGCAAGGAAACGTTGTTCAAGATCTTTTTCTTGCTGATTATCAATCTGGGTAAGCTTTTTCATAGTTCCCCATAGCTAGTAAATTGATCGAAGATCAAAGCGTTTGCAAGGTAAACCGATTACCTTGAATTGTTCCTTTAATTATAGACTGGAATTACAAAAATTGTCCATTAATCTGATACCGAGATGAGTGGAATGAGGCGAATGTTCCCTGATCATAGTAATTATTGGTTGCCTGACGGAATGCCCTTTTTGATTTCCTGCAGCACATAAAGGTCCCGGTGGGTCCAGCGCGGAGAAGGGGGCGAGATTTGCTGCACAACGGCCTCATTTGTCTGAATGGCCTTTAGAAGATCCACCCATACCGGACGAAACCCCAGCGCTATTTCATACGCATCCGGATTCTGGACACCCAATTCCGGTGCAACCTGACAGAGATAGTACGTTGAGACCATGTGAAAAAGTTCCGCATCGTCATCATAGGCGCTGTCCAATTCCGAGATTCTGGCAAAGGGGTGTCCAAAGACGGTCAATTTGGCACCGCACTCTTCCTGCAACTCCCTGGCGAGGGCAGCAGCATGCGTTTCATCCGGTTGGACCCCTCCGCCCGGAAATTTGTAATCCCCATTTTGATCCGAATAGACCATCAAGAGCAGGTTGTCCTGCTGGATAATGCCGCGAACCGCGTCTCTGAATACACAGCGTCCTTCCAGGGCTAAATCTGATTTATAGATTATCTCTTTTTCAATTAATTCGCTCATTAATATCCTGTAAGGAAAGCAAAATTTTGCTGATAAAAGCACGTTTAGTGTATTGAAATTTTATGGCGATTCGTCCTTGATTGCCAATACCTGGACCACTGCCGCAATGCCGGTGTGATGCAGCCCTTCCTGTACATCCCGTTCCAGCTCCTGCCCGTGAAGAAAATGCAGACCGGCCAATTCATCCTGCAGAATGGCGAGGGACGGCAGCATGTCCACATTTTTCGGTCCGCCGGTTTGATGTTCAATCTGCTGCGGCGTAAAAGATTCCAGCAGGAATATGCCGCCTGGGTGCAGACCCTGAATAACCTGCCGATGGATTTTTTTTCTCAAAATTGAGGGCAGGTGGCAGTAAATGGAAAGAATGACGTCCCATTGATTTTTTTCAATGCTGAAATCAGCCAGATCCGCGGTGATGGTGGCAACCGAAACACCGGCCTGCTGTGCAAACTCACCCGTATGGCGCATGGCGACGGCTGATGAATCCACTGCGGTGACCTGGTAACCTAGCTCGGCCAGATAAATCGCGTTGCGTCCCTGACCTTCCGCCAGGGAGAGCACCTTCCCTTTTGGCAGCCGGTGGATTTGACTGACTAAAAATTCGTTGGGCTGCCGGCCGTAGGCATACGTATCCTGGCTGTAGCGTTGATCCCATAAATTGTTTGGCTGGGAGGAAAGAGTCAAGGTTTCTCCGGACGGTTCATTTCTGTAATTTGTTTGATCAGGTCGCGGACAAAGAGAATGGCTTTGCCCGCATTTTTGCCGAGTTTATAGGCAAAGAAGATAAAAAATGCACCTGCAAAAATCAAGACCAACCAATTTCCGTTATCCATTCAGTCTCCTTGAATGTGGGACTAGCACGATTAATTATGTGTCCATGGCAAAACTCAAAGATTAATTATAGTATGGAATGATCGTCTCGGGGTTGAACGATCAGATTGATGCCTGGCGGGATAGAATGAAGCCGGATATAAAAAGAGGCTGGCAGTATTTTGCCAACCTCCTGATGATAAATTTCCTTATTCAAAAAGAAAATCATCTTTTTGAAATTTTTGAATCATTTCAATCAACTCTTTTAAGATTGGATCCTCGTGCTGAATATCCAATTTCAGCAAGGCGGTATTTAAAACATTTTTTTTCTCATATAACAACGAGAGCTGCGTATTAAAGTCATTGATTTGGCTGCCATTTAATTTCGAATTTTGAACGCGCGAAAGTAAAAAATCCTTTAACATCTCGTTTTTTATTTCTTCAATTTGATCTTCAATACTCTTTAGATCGTTTAAAAGCGTTGATTTTATTCGTTTTATCGTACTGATGATTTCTTCCATATGTTCCATAAGTTCACCAATCCATATCCTATGATTTCAATTCAAGATACTATATAGGAGATATTCAATTTAAGCAACGGTCAATATTTACACTTTTATTAAGGTTATGGTAAAATGATGACCGTAATGAAAAAGCGCCATCGTAGCTCAGCTGGTAGAGCAGGCGACTTGTAATCGTCAGGTCAAGAGTTCGATCCTCTTCGATGGCTCCATTCTTTAGACATGACCTCGTCCAATTGGACGGGGTTTTTGTTACCAGCAATTAAACGCTGTCTATTTTGTAGCGGCAATTCATAAATTGTCCCATGCGCACCAAGTTAAGGGAATAAATTTCAGAACAACCTTTTTTCCCGAGAATTACCAGTAGGGGCAAAGCATTTCAAAAAGTGGCTGGCGAATTACGGCATCATTGACTTTCTGGGATGGAATTATCACAGGAAAGTGAAAAATCCTGTTTGGCGGGCAGGGCAAAGCATTCGATCGAAAGGACTGGATATTGAAGCCGTTCCGAATGCTTGGCCCCTACGACGAATGAGGAAAATTCTACTTTAATCCTGGAATTTCCTTTAAACATGAAGAATGTGAAATGAATATCACTGTTTCCCAATAAATGCCTGTAGGGGTAGGTTTATGAAAGCAGCTTTGATAGGCTTGGTTTATAAAACCTACCCTAACATTTGGCGGGCAATACCCTGGCCCACGGATTACAAAAAATATTTTTGGTTTGGTTGATTTATCATATATTTCTTAAATTGATGCCAATGGGACAAATCATGAATTGCCACGACAGGGTAGACAGCGCAGTTAACTAAAAGAGATTGTATGCGATACCTTTACTGGCTGTAAATCCGTGCTTTGGGCAAGAAAGCATTATTTTTTTCCGTCCATGGTATGGTTAGCCAGCCATCTGTTCACTGTAGGGGTTTAGCATCCGGTAAACTGGTTGGCTTGTGAACGCTTCTAGCGGATGCTAAACCCCTACAAATCATTCGACTGGCAGGGTGCAGACAGAATAACCATTGGGAAGACATTTCATTAAAAGAATTAGTCCTCTTTAATTCTGAAGCTGTCCGCGATTTGAACAAACTCCAGCAGCCGTGAATCATATTCATTCGCTCCGGTTGCAAAGGTCAAAACCCAAACAGAGGATTTCCCTCTAAAGATGTATAAGAGCTCCTTCCCACTAACCCCATTCATTTCAAATTCCACTATGATCTGACCCACCTCATACCCGTTGATCGCCATGGCTTTTTTATCGACGATTTTAAATTGCGGCGGCAGTCCGGCCGATGCCGAGGACATATAGGCTTCAAGAGAAAAGGTTGGAAGGATGGATTCTGTGGTGATATTCAAATTGGTAATAAAACCGGACGGTCCTGGATTGGCATCCGAGGCGTACAGCTCATAGATATCCGGATTTTGTTCAATCGTATCGGCCGCCCACTTGAAATTGCCTCCCATGGTGCGCAGGGTGGAAACAATTTGTGCCAGATTTTGACTTGTGTTTCCGCCGACATAACTTTCCGGCAGGTAGATCTCATACTTCGCATCCTCAATTTTCTGCCATCCGGGAATCGGCGCAGCGGTTGGGTTCACCATTTCCGGGGGCTCGGTTGTTTCGGTTGTTTCGGCTGTTTCGGGTGTCTCGGTGATCTCGGGGGTGGGCGTCAGAAATACCCACAGTGTTTTGGTGGGCAGCAAAGGGTCAATGGTGGGGGCAGGCTGAACAGCCGGCGCCGGCTGCAGCAAAGCCATTTGGGCACAACCCATGATGAGGAATGTTGAAATGATGAGAATAGCAATTTTGTTGATTTTCATCTTTAACTCCGAGGTGATCATTTAGGCTATGGTTGGCGATGACCCATGAACGAAATTCCAGCCGATTTTAGTTCAGGAGAAAAAAATTCTGCCTCTAACTAGTTGATTATCCGCACTTACTATGCATCCGGGTGCGGTTTGATTAACTCGATGAGCGTGGTTTTATCCAGACTTGCAGGAGAAAGATTGATGACATCTCCATCCGGAAGTACCTCAACCACGTTTGCTCCGGCTGCACTCAAAACAGCTCTTAATTCCAGGGAGTTCAAAAATCTACTGACCAGGTACTTTCTTGCATGGGTGGAATGTTCATTACCAGATGAAGTTATCGAATTGCCAATGCTGACATTTGCAAAATACATCCGGTTTTCTCCATCGATATTCACCAGAAGACCTAATATATTCTGTTTTTTTGTTATCTTAATATTCGCTGAAGCAAGGAGATTGTTCACATCCACCAAATAATTCTTTGAAAAAATCATTGGTTTCTCATGTGCTATGATGATTTTGGCGTCTATTTCATCCCCTTTTTGAAAATTATAATAATTCGTCATTAATACCATGGCTTCCCGCTCAAGCCGCTGGATGTAGAAAAATTCAGAGGCACCATTAGGTTCCGGGGCATCGGTAACATCCCCGGAGAATAGAACATCATTGCCAGCTGAACGATAAACAGAATCCCAGCCTATTTTGCCGCTTTCACTAATTACCGATAAATCCAAATCAATGCGTTTGTTCTTATTCATCCAATGGATCCCTACAATTATATCCTCAGGGACTGAGAAGTAAGTGCCGCTCGGTAGGTTCCCGGTAAATTGTTTTTCTGTGGCGGGCAAAGCATAATGAATATTGGATGGGATGTAGATTGTTTTTCCCTCCACATTTTTTCGAATATCACTAACGATCGAACTAAGTACGATATCCAAGGCCTGTTGGATCTTGTTTTCCAGGCCTACTGGCCATTCAAAGCTGCATGCCCAGCCGCTACCATTCCGGATCCGATAGACGATTGAATCGCTAGCATGGATCCGATGTTTGAGTGCATACGCCAGACGGATTTTACGAAAGATGCTGGTTTTACTCATGCAATTTTGAAAGGCGGTCAAATCCAAATCGTTTGATTTAAGCTGCGCGGTAATACCCGATAAATAATCCCCGGATATGGGTTTGTGCATTTTATTGGCTTTCTTTCGCAATTGATTGAAATAATTTTTGTTTGTGGAAATGGTCTTCATGGCTAAAAATAACGGTTTGAAGCGTAAAAAAATGGAAGCCAGATCATCCGGCGAATCCAAGATTATGGCATCTAAAATCTTGCCATCGGATTGTTTAATTTTTTCGATCATATATTCATTCTTGATCAACAAGGATTCATTGGTCAACTTGCTGATCAGATAACGCAGGAACTCAACAGGTTCATAGGGTACGAGATGATAATAGTCATAGAGCAACCCCTTCAATTCCCGATTTCCAACTTGTTGAATTAAGCTACTGTCATAGCCATTGGCTTTGATTATGGTCAACAGATCTTCTATGGTCTGTTGGGATAAAGCGATGCCGGATGCCAGGTGAAGGATGCCGGCGAGAATTTCCTGCGCATCCATAGCTCGGATCACGACCAAGGGGATATTCTCCTGGATGGAGGGTATTTCCAATATTTCAGATGGAATATATACTGCGTCTTTTTGATAAATCCCAAGTTGCTCAAATCCATAGGTTGTCAAATAATGGATGATTTGCTGAATCACCAAAAATTCCATGGATGAATCCCGAACCACTGACCAGGATTTGTGAAACGCCGCATTAGCTTTTTCGCCAGAAATTCCAATGACGCTTTCGATGGTGTCCAATAAACCGTCCTCGCCTTGTATGGCTGGATCGAGAACATAGCCATTCCGGATGGTACGTTCGAGGGTCGCCGGAAGGTGAATACAGGCTTCTTGACGATCGATTTGGATCGCATTGAACAATCGCAATGTTGCTGTCTTCATCAATAGCCTCTTTGGCTTTGAGAAAAATTAGAAACCCCGGTTTGTTTTCGTTGGTTTTTTCTGCTGTTTTCTTTACATGCGAAAAAGGAATGATTAACTTGAGTAAGATAAACAATGAGTTATCTTATAATGGGCGAGGAGTAATTACCAATTTAAAGGAACTCCCTTTGCCCAAAAATATCAAGATAACTCATATCGAACAAATATTAAAGCAATTGTTACTAAGGTTAATTCTACAATCATCCTTAAAAACCTGCAAACCGTTTTGGCAATCAAAATATGGGATGATACTTCGACAGGCTAGTATCCTTCCTGCAAGGGGAAAATGCGGGTTCAAATGGGAACCCATCTACAACCTTAACTTTCTCCTGCCATTCCCAAGGATCATTGCCGGTATTTCTTGTCCAACGCCTCATTGAATCCCATCCAGGCTGTATCCCGGATAGTCCCACTCAGCGAGCCGACCGGGGCTGCGTCGGAATAAGTACTGTTGAAAGTTGCCCGGTAGAGCTCCTGCCCGACAAAAAAGAGCAGATCGTTGTCGATGTTCCAGTTCGGGTTGGATGCCGGTCCGGACCATACCTGCGCATCGGTCATTCCCTGTCCACTGATCCAGGCGCCTTCATTCTCAGCGCCCTGGTTTGTCCAACCCCAGATCAAGCCAAAGGAACTCACCTCCAGCGTGCCGCCTGATAAATTGATCGGAGGGTCGGTCCTTTGCGATCCATCCGCCATGTACGTGGCTATGCCGCCATTCTCAAAATGGAGGATGAAGATTCTGCCCTCTTCCTGCCAGCGGATGGCCGCCGGATACCCGTAACTGGAAACCAGCTCATCGCTGAGCTTTTGCGGCGCTGCGGCTGCCGGGGGAAGCACGAAAAGACCGTCCTCTGTGCCGTACAGAACCGCCCCGGAATCCGCTTCGATGCCGCTGGCAACGGCTGCACCCGATACCGCGCCTTCTACCAGGATAGTTTGTTCTTGAGTGCGGATATTGACCAAGCGCAGTTGACTGGGGCCGAATGCAGGACTCCAGCTCGTCAGCACTACGGTTTCATTGTCCCGCCATCCGATGAGCTGTTCACCGCTGCTGGTGGGCGTTGCCAGCTTCTGTGTGTTGGAACCATCGGCAGCCGCCAGCCAGATGCCAGACATGGCATACCCGGCCCCTGTGCCGAAGCCTTCCGCCTCAAAGAAGAGGATGAACTTGCCGTCCGGGGACCAGGTCGGTAGGTAATCCTGCCCATCATCCTCGGAAACCTTGCGGATTTCCTGGCTTTGCAGATCGTAGACGTAAATATCCGCATTGGGGTTATCCAGTGCGGCGGTGAAGGCCAGTTGGGTGCCATCCGCTGACCAGGCGTACGAGGATTGTTCTGATACGGCCCGCATCGCCTCCAGGCTGGAATCACCCGGGCTGGCCTCTGCTGACGGCTCCGTTTCCGGTGTGGTAAGATTGATGCGCTCGATCACGTTCCCATCCGGCAGAGAAATAATAAGCAATGTAAGCATATGATAAGCATCCTGCGCTGAAGTCAGGACAGCGATTTTATGCGCCGAGGAGGATATGGCTCGCTGCAGGTCGATTGCCGTAGTGGTCTTTTCTGTCAGCTTGACCAGGTTGGACCCATCCATATTGGCCGCCCAGAGGGCATCGTCTGTGGAGACGATTAACCAGGGAACCTCCGCCTGCAAACCCTGCGCCTCGGATGCGATGGGGCTGGGAATTAACGCTTCAGCAGGTGGGGCATCTGTCTGGGTTGGGGAGATACCCGCTTGTGTAGGTTCGGTTTTGGGAGCGGAAACCTCAGGGGGTGGCGTGTTTGCAGGCAGCAGGGTCGTTGGGCTGCACATGCAAGCCACGACAAGCATGGCGGATAAAACACATAAAATCACCTTTTTCTGATAATGTTTATCATTCATTTCGCCCTCCTTTCCTGGAAACCAAACAACAACCGTGTTGGAATTGCATTTGCACTGGTTTTATTATAGGGTTGAGGAGATATAAGATCAACCAGGATAATTAGGCTCCATTGTGTAGTTTTTAGAAGAATGGACTGTCAGTGAACCATGGTCGCTACCTGCCAATAATAGATTTAAAAAGTTGTATAATAGAAGAACAGATGTTCAAAAAGGAGAAAATTAGCCTATGAATGATTGTTATTGGATTGGAACCAGGTCGTTAGATCAGGAATCGAGAAAAAAGTTCAATGGAGGAAGAAATATTGAGCATATATTTTATGAACAACAGGAAGAATTATGATCGACACATCTTTTTTTATTGGCTTGATTGTAGGGATATTGCTTACACGTGATAATAATCCACTGATAAAAGCGAGAAATATTAATGTTTTGTCATGGATTAAAAAAAATTCTCATTCAGATTTCGTAGATCTGGATGAGAAACGGAAAAATAAGATTACTAAACTCAATTAGATAGTAACCTGATAGCATCCTGGAGTCAATAGGCAAAACTATTGGCTCCATGTATTTTATGATCAGCAAATATTATTAAAAATCCTTTAAATAGATTATGTACTTAGGTATTCTATACATATTAATTCGGATATAGATTGAGATGATGGTCTCTTTTTGATTACTGACCTAGGTTTTGAAGGTATTAAAAATACTTTTCAGTATACTATTTATAATTGAAGATATAGTAAATCTGTGTTTTTGAATCAATTAAGTTAGACAACAAAATGAAATAATCGAAAAGAGGGAGGAAGAATGACTGATAAACCAACATGTTTTGTGATGATGCCTATATCAACACCAGAAGCATATATTAAAGAATTAGAAAATCCTAATCATTTTAAGGATATATTAGACTATTTACATACACCCGCTATTGAAAAAGCAGGTTATAAAGTGGTCTCTCCAATTTCAACAGGATCTGAGCTTATTCATGCTGATATCATTCATAATATATCAAATAGTGATCTTGTACTTTGTGATATGTCTGGTTTGAATCCGAATGTGTTTTTTGAATTTGGTATTCGATGTGCATTAAATAAACCTGTTGCATTAGTGGTTGATGATAGGACTGAAAAGATACCATTTGATACAGGTATGATTAATCGTCATACTTATAAAAGTAAGCCAGAATTTAAAGTTAATGAAGAGATTGATAAAATTGCCAAGCATATTGAGGAAACGGTCAAAAGATCAGGGGGGGAAAATACTTTGTGGAAACGTTTTAGAATTGCACAAACCGCAATTTATAATCCTGAAAGCACCACAGAGGGAGACAAACTTGATTATATAATCAATTTATTAGCAATATCTTCTGGAAATACTACCAATACACAGAATAGATTTTATTCCTATAATTACACTATGGACTCATATCTGGAAAGTATGTTCCAATCATTTACTGATGAAGAATTGAAAGTATTTTCTGAACTAAGTCCGAAGGAATTCTTCAGCGTTCTTAATGAAAAAGCTAATGATTTACCTAACCTATATAGTATATTAAACACTTTAGATGAGAGATCTTTTATCCGTTTAGCTCGAAGTAGGCTCATTGATGTAATTAAAAAAAAGAAATCTATACGTGACATAAGCACTAACTAGAATTGTCTAATTAAATGTAATTAAAGTTCAGAACAAGAACAGAAATTTCAATTGCTTTGGTTCCTACACAATCATACATTCCTTCATCTACTCGTTTGTTGAGCTGTCCGCATTTTAAACCAGCTTGTATTTTACCAAAGCAATAATTTAAACTTGAAAAAGTGTACCAAAATAGATACGATTTGGTTATGAAAGAAACATCTGCAGAAATAACAAATACAAACTTTATTGGAAGTGATTTCGATGATTTTCTTGTTGAAAATAATTTACTTGAACAGACTGAGACTGTGGCCTTAAAGCGCGTTCTCGCTTTTAAAATCGCTGAGCTGATGAAGGCGCAAAAAATCAATAAAGCAGAAATGGCACGCCGCATGAAAACAAGCCGGGCATCCCTTGAAAGGCTGCTCGATCCCGAAAATTGTTCGGTTACTCTGATCACAATGGACAAGGCAGCAAAGTCGGTAGGGGCACGCTTACGGTTGACACTCGATCTAAATGATCTGGAAACAGGGATTGGTAAAAAAGCTTATAGTGTTTATATATCGTAAGTAAAAATATGAAATTTATAGAACAACGTGCCAGAAAATTGACAGGTTGTTTGCTTGCAAGATGGTCAATAACTCTTGTATAAATTTTTGCCTGCCATTCTTAAACTCAAAAGTGAGAAGTTCGCCATATCGTTGAACCAGCTATTTGCTTGTCTCTTTAACAAACCTACGCAAATCGACAGATTGCTGCTGCAAGGAGGGCAGGTGGACGTACATCATATGGCCGGATTCATAATAGGTCATTTGAATGTTCTGGCGCAAGGCATCCGGGAGTTCGATGTGATCCAGGGTATATTGGGTGGCCAGATAGGGGGTGGCCAGGTCATAGTACCCGTTGCAAACCAGCACTTTCATGGCCTGGTTGGCCTGCAAGGCTTTGCGCAGCTTTTCGGCGGTATTGACGTATTGATTTTGGTAGGTGCTGTAGGTCCAGGTCTCATGGACATTAGAGAGAATTTCATAATGGCGGTCCAATTCAAAACCCAGGTCACGGCGGATGTAATCATAGAAAGTGGCGGTATACGGTCCGGTGATGACCCCGAAGGCGGGGTCCACTTCCGGAAATTCGCCCACCGCGTCCCGGTCAAAGCCGATGAAGCGGCTGTCCAATCGTCCGATGGTCAGGCCTTCCGAGCGGCGCAGTTCTTTACAGAAACGGTTGATTTCGATGCGCAGGTTGGTTTGCTCAATGTAGGTTTCGGATAGGCCGGTGTAGCGGGCTAATTTCTTGACCACACGCTGGCGCTCCTTGCCCTGCAGGCGAGCGCCTTTCATCAAGGCCAGGGTATATTCTGTTAGAGCGAACTCTTCCACTTCGGCCAGGGTCTTGCGCAGGTCTGCCTGCAAATCCGAGGGCAGTTTGTGATGGTACCAGGCGCTGGCGGTGTAGGTGGGCAGGAAGAGGATATAGGGCAGGTCGTTGCCGGGGTCAAAGCGGGCGGTCATGAAGTTCAAAATGGAAGATACCAGCATAATGCCGTTCAGATTCATCCCGTAGCGTTCCTGAAGATAATCGGAAAGGGCGGCAGCCCGGGTGGTGCCGTAACTTTCACCGATCAGGTACTTTGCGGATGTCCAACGGTTGTTGCGGGTTGTCCATAGGCGGATGAATTCACCCACGGATTCGACATCTTTTTTGACGTTGTGGAATTGCTCCGGTTTCTCTTTGGGAACCGTGCGGCTGTATCCTGTGCTGACCGGGTCAATAAAGACCAGATCGGAATGGGTGAGCAGGGTGTAGGGATTTTCTACCAGTTTGTAAGGCGGCGGGGTGGCCGAGCCGTCATCCTGCATCAGGACGCGTTTTGGACCTAAAAGCCCCATATGCATCCAGACCGAGGAGGAGCCGGGTCCGCCATTGAAGGAAAAAGTCAGCGGACGGCTGGCCGGGTCGGCGACATCATCCAAAGTGTAGGCAACATAAAAAATCGAGGCTTTGGCTTTTTCGCCTTCTTCCACATCTTCATCTTTAAGCAAAATGGTTCCAGCCGTGACGGTATACTTTATTGTTTTTCCATCCACCTGCATGCTGTGCTGGGTTTGTTTGAATTCTTCATTTACAGGGGGCGTCTTTTCTTTCTCAGGGGTTTCTGGTGCAGGAGTAGGTTGGCTCATTGTTGGCGGGTTCCTCCGGGATGTTCAGGGTATTTGTCTATTGTAGCATTGGCAGGCGATATCTTCATCCTGTCGATTGGTATTAAATAAAAACATCCTGTCATAGAATCTGACAGGATGTTTGACTGACTAAATGCCCAATAACTCTTTGGATTTCTTTTCGCTTTTACCGCGTTCATCAGTAACCAAGATTTTCTTGCGAATGCGGATGCTCTGGGGCGTGACTTCGAGCAATTCGTCTTCCGCCAGGTATTCGATGGATTCATCCAGACTCATCGTACGCGGGGAAGTGAGGCGAACCTCAATATCCTTGTTGGATTGACGCATATTGGTCAAATGTTTTTTCTTACAGACGTTGATGGAGATATCTCCGGCGCGTTGATATTCACCGATCACCATGCCTTCGTAGACACGAACACCGGCAGGCGATAAAGAGAATGCCGCGTTCTTCTGCGTTTTTTAAGCCAAAAGTGGTGGTTTCGCCCGTTTCTCTGGCAACCAGGGAACCGGAGGAGCGGCCAATGATATTTTGGGCGATTTTGTCATAGCCGTCAAAGATGGTATTCATGATACCCATGCCGCGGGTGGCGGTGAGGAACTGATAGCGGAAACCGAGCAATCCACGGGTGGGGATGCGATAGGTGATATGCACGGTGTTATCCGGGTTGTTGATCATATTCAACATAATACCACGGCGGGACCCGAGCATTTCAACCACAACGCCGACTGATTCCGAGGGGGTATCGACGTGGACTTCTTCATACGGTTCAAGCATTTCACCGTCGCTGCCCTGAATGAAAATGGCTTCCGGTCGGGAGACCTGAAATTCATACCCTTCGCGGCGCATGGTTTCGATGAGGATGGCAAGATGCAATTCGCCGCGTCCGGAGACAGAGAAGGATTCTGCGGAATCGGTCTCAGCCACACGCAGGGCGACGTTATTTCGTAATTCATTGAACAAGCGTTCGCGCAGCTTGCGGGAGGTGCCCCATTTACCTTCTTCGCCGGTCAAGGGCGAGGTATTGACACTGAAGGTCATACGGACGGTGGGTTCTTCAACAATGATGGGCGGTAAGGCAACCGGATTATCCACATCCGCGAGGGTTTCGCCGATTTCGATATTTTCCAGACCTGCCAGACAGATAATATCCCCAGCCATGGCCTGATCGGTTTCGATTTTTTCCAGGCCCTGATATTTATAAAGATAATTGGCATGGTCGAAAACCATCGTGCCGTCCAGTTTCATGCGGGCGACGCGCTGTTTTTCGGAGATGGTGCCGGCGGTGATGCGGCCCACGGCAGTTGTACCGCGGTATTCATCATAGCCCAGGTTGGCAACCAGCATCTGGAAGGGTTTATCCACATCCACATCCGGGGCGGGGATTTCCCGCAGGATGGTTTCAAAGAGAGGCTCCAGGTTGGGGGAGAGCTCACGGCCCTTGCCTGCGCGGCCTTCGATGCCATTCGCATAGACAACCGGAAAGTCTGCCTGTACTTCCGTGGCACCCAGTTCGATGAACAAATCAAAGGTCTGATTCAAAGCGCGATCAGGGTCAGCATCGCGGCGGTCCATTTTGTTAATCACCACGATGACGCGGTGGCCAATTTGCAGGGCTTTTTTTAAGGACAAAACGAGTTTGAGGTTTTACGCCTTCAGCCGCATCAACCAGGAGCAGTACACCATCCACCAGGTTCATCACCCGTTCTACTTCGCCGCCAAAATCGGCATGGCCGGGCGTATCGACAATATTAATTTTTACAATTTCGTTTGTCTGAGGATCCGGGATATGAATCGCTGTATTTTTTGAAAGAATGGTGATTCCCCGTTCACGTTCCAGGTCATTGGAATCCATCACACGTTCCATAACGTGTTGATTTTCCCGAAAAACCCGGGCTTGTTTTAACATTCCATCTACCAACGTTGTTTTGCCGTGATCAACATGGGCAATAATTGCAATATTTCGTAAATCTGTACGTATCATATTTTTCCTATCAATCCGCTAATTCATCGCGTCAGACGCGCATGGTTGAACACCTTATAAAGAGAACGTATAATTATACACCCCTTCGCCCTCTTTATCAAAACGAGAATTGCCTACTGAAATTTTGCTTATGCTCTCTGAATTGAGGTTGGAATATCACTAAAATTAGCAAAATAATAACTTTGCTTGCGATATTATGAACGGCGCTTCATTTTACACATCAGAAATGTGGGGGAACGCCCCCGACTGAACTTTCAGTGTATCTCTGAAAAATCACCGGCAAGAGCAGAAGCTGTATCCACTCAGCATAAGGGCGCGAGCCTCGCGCCCCTACAGTTATTTTGATTCCTTTAGAATAAATGGCGTTTACACTGGTGATTTTGAAGTAATATTTGAACTGATTGTCTTCCTCCCCTAAAAATCCAAGACAAAATAAGATGAAAAACCAAATCGATGGATTTTTGGGGGAGGTGCAGGAGGGGGTGGTTTGTGGCAGGACGTTGAAATTTCCACATTCTTATGAAACAAGCGAGGCAGTCAGTTTTCTTCTCATATCTGCCCAGTTTCCTATGGAATGAAGTGCGTTAGCGCTGTGGATTTATTCGCAATGACACATTCATTGTCTTTGTTTGGGGCACCCAGGGTATCAATCAATAAGTGAAAATCTCAATTAAAAAGTAACGATGATTTTGACAATTATTTCCGATGAAAGATTATAATAATCCTATGATAAATCCCGTACAATTCAAACGCAAACCTATCGTGATCGGAATTGCCGGCGGCTCAGGATCAGGAAAAACAACAGTCGCGAATGAAATTCTGAATAAAGTTGGAGCTCATCAAATTGCCTTTTTACCTCATGATGCATATTATCGGGAATTAGGCCACTTACCCCAAGTGCAGCGGGAACAGGTTAATTTTGACCATCCTAATTCCATGGAAACCGAATTATTAATTGAACATGTAAAAACCCTGCTTAATGGAGAATCCATTGAAATGCCGGTGTATGATTTTACAACACACTCCCGGACCGGAAAATCGATCCATGTCGACCCCAAAAATATTATTATGGTTGAAGGAATACTGATTTTTGCCGAACCCGTTTTACGAGATTTGTTTGACGTGAAAATATTTGTGGACACGGATGCTGATATTCGTTTCATGCGTCGTCTTGAACGGGATATCGCTGAACGCGGAAGGACGGTATCCTCCGTGATCAAACAATATCAAGCGACAGTTAGGCCCATGCACCTGGAATTTGTCGAGCCATCCAAGCGCTATGCTGATGTAATCATCCCTGAAGGGGGAAGGAACTGGGTTGCGTTGGATATGGTGATTGCCAAACTGGAAACCCTCTTATAAGTAGGAAATCACTTGATACGGAAAGAGAAATTACAAAATATAGCCAGAGTTGTCCTTTTATTGGCGCTTCTTGCCCTTACGATTTATCTGATTTCAATTCGTGATCGTCTGGAAGGATTGGAAGCCTACGGTTATCCAGGTATTTTTGTTCTTTCCTTATTGGCGAATGCTACCGTCATCATTCCGATACCCGGTATTTTGCTCACCTCGGCGATGGGCGCGGTTTTTCATCCATTTTGGGTGGCGATAGCCGCTGGCTGCGGCGCCGCCATTGGTGAACTATCCGGATATTTGGCGGGATTCAGCGGCCGTACGGTGATTCAAAGAGTCAGTAAATACGAAAAATTAATAGGCTGGATGCAAAAATACGGCGACATCACCATTTTTTTGTTGGCTTTCTTCCCCAATCCGGCTTTTGATATGGCAGGCATAACCGCGGGTGGGCTGAAAGTGCCAATCAGACGTTTTCTATTTTGGTGCACGCTAGGAAAAATACTAAAAATGCTTGTCTTTGCTTATAGCGGCGCAAAAATTTTTGAATTTTTTCCGTATCTGTAAATTCTCCCCCAATTCAAAGGATGGATCCCATGAACTATCAAGCCTATGACCAGTATATTGAGAAGCATTCTTCAGAAAGTATTGTTGAATTATCCCGTTTTTGTGCGCAACCGAGCGTCTCTGCCAAAGGCGAAGGATTGGAGGAATGCGCCGTACTTTTAGGGGAGATGCTGCGGATGAGAGGTTTCCAGGTTGAGCTGGTAAATACCGGCGGAGCACCGGTGGTCTTTGCGGAACGAAAAGGAATAAACACGAATAAAACTTTATTATTTTATAACCATTATGATGTACAACCTGCGGAACCGTTGGAGCTGTGGCATACCCCTCCCTTTACCCCGACCTTAAAATCCGGGAAACTTTACGGGCGTGGTGTGGATGATGATAAAGGCAATATTGTCAGCCGCTTGTTCGCTCTGGATGCCATCTTGAGTGCGGATGGAGAAGTTCCCTGCAATGTAAAATTCATTGTCGAGGGTGAAGAGGAAATCAGCAGCCCTCATTTGCCGGAATTTATTAAAAGCCATTTGGATCGCATCCGCGCGGATGCCTGCGTTTGGGAAGGCGGCGGGATTGATGAGAACGGCGTACCGATCCAATATCTGGGCATGCGCGGGATCATTTATTTACAGCTATCGGTCAAGACGGCCAATCGGGATATCCATTCCGGCCTGGGCGGTTCGATCTTCCCCAATGCTGCCTGGCGCCTGACCTGGGCGCTGGCCTCGATCAAAGGAAAGGATGAACGGATACAGATTCCGGGATTTTACGATGATATTTTACCTCCCACAGAGGAAGATTTATATTACTTGATGCAGCAGTCTGAACCTCGTGCCAAGTATCAGCAACTCTTTGAACTGCCAGGATTTTTGCATTATATCGAATCAGGGGCTGAAGATTTGCGCATAGCAGGCGTCTTTCGTCCGACCTGCACCATTGACGGGATTACCAGCGGATACCAGGGACCCGGCTCAAAGACGATCATCCCGGCTGAAGCCAGCGCCAAGTTGGAGTTTCGCCTGGTTCCGGATCAGGATCCGCAAAAAATTATTAAAGCTTTGCGGAAATACCTGGATGATCAAGGATTCTCTGACATAAAGATGGAAATAATGGGTGCCGAAAAAGGGGCAAAAACAGACTTAAACCATCCCTTTGTTCAGCAGGTAGTGCAAAGTACAAAAGAGATTTATGGATATCCCATGCAAATTGTCCCCATGATCGGGGGATCCGGTCCGAATGCCATGATTCTGGATGCTTTGAAACTCCCCATTGTGACATCCGGAATTGGTTATGAAGGCGCACAAGTACATTCACCCAATGAAAATATCCTTGTGGATTTGTATATTAAAGGCACCAAGCATATTGTGCGTATAATGAAGGAATTTTCCGAAATGGAATAGAACTATTTCCGCTTTTGTCTTTGCTGTTTCTTGAAAGTACGCAGGCTTTCCTTGGCTTTCATTTCCAATGCAGCCCAGGAAGCCTGTATTTTTTTAAATTCCTGCGGATCTTCAGGGATGTTTCCATAACGGACGGCAATATATGCCGAAGTCAGGTTCTGCACATCGGTTGGGTTTTCAGGAAAGAGCAGATTTAAAGAATGTTGGTATTCCAATGGGGTGACGGCCGGTTTGCGCGGCGCCCCCAATAATTTTCCGTAATAACACAGCGTGGCATAAATCCAGCGGATCTGGATGGCGGATAAACCTTTTCCCGGACGCAGATTGAGTCTTTCGCGGAGGAGTTGAAGGTCCAGAGGTAATTTAAACTTTGGCAAGTTTTCCTTATTGATCTTGCCTTCTTCGATGGAAAGAATTTTCCTGCTTTCCCAAGGTTTGCGTTTCAAGGTTCTCCAGATAATGAATAGCAGAAGAAGCGCGACCCCGATGAGCAGAACATTCTGCATCGACAATAAGGTGTGCCGAAAAGCTTCCTGAGATTCCTGCTGCAGGGGATTCAACATCTCCTGCCCAGTGAGGGTGTCCGGCAGTTCCATTTCCGTCCCGGAGAGGATGTTTTCAAGGAATCGACTTAACGCCAGCATGATCACATAGGCAAAGGGGGAGAGTGCCAGAAACAGCAGATAGATTAATCCGCTGAAGGTACTGAGAAATAAACTGGCAGCCACACTCGCCAGGGTAATGTTAAAAATAAGGCTGAATCCTAATCCGGCAACAAGGGCCAAGACGGCCAGAGCCAGAATGGATAGAACCCAGGATTGGCGGATCTTGGGCAGCCTGCCGCCGCGAAACATGCTCACGGTTACAATTCTGCCTGCAGGTAAGCCGATCATTCCCAGGAGAAATAAACCGCAAAAACCGGGTAGAAGGGAGGTTTGATCCTGCGGCGACAAAAGCATTTGATAGAACAGGAAGCCGAGGATGAAGCCCAGGAAGGCTTTCTGCTGCACCTGACTATCAGGAGGTGTTCTGCCAATGACCAATCCACGCCAGGTGAGGTAGAGAAGATACAAAAAGTGCCAGAAATCAACGGTCAATTGATTATGCAGGGTGAGGCTGGTGATGAAATTCTCCAGCATGGCTGCAAAAAACGGCCAGTCGTGCGGATAGCGCAATAATTGCAAACTGATCAGTAAACCGATCAGAAATCCGGGCAGCAGCATGCTATAAATTTTTTGCTGGTTTTCTACGGTTTGGCGGTAATGTGCGCCAAATACGGCGGATGCCAGTACAACCAGACTGCTGACAAACCACACCATGGCATAGGACGCAGGCGCATCCGTCAGGCGTATATAGTAGAGGGATATCCACCCAGTAAACAAAAGGATGCATGAGATGCGGCTGGTTTCCTGCCAGAGAACCGGTTCAAATTTCCGGAATTGAGACTGAAGATTAAGCTCCATGACTGTCCTCATCGTTTGTGGTCGAGTACGGAACATGGATATGTCGAATGCCCGGAATCGAGATTGGCGCATCGGTGAGATTGTAGAAACTTAAATTACGGCGGTATCCGGCGAGATGGAGCAAAGTTTCGCTAAGCAAATCAGAGGTCATCCCAGAAACCACAACCAGACTGGTGCCGTAGGGAATTTTTGATGTGGTTTGCATTAGATACTGTTCAAATTTCACATTGGTATAAGAACTTACCATGGCAAGGTAGGTGAGAATTTGAATCAATTGTTCAGGGGAGGACCCAGGGGAAAGGAAAAAGGGATGGTCGCTGCGCGTCAAATAGCCGTTTGAGATCAGTCCCACGGCGTAGCCTGCCTGAATGGCCTGATAAGCAATGGAAGCGCTGACTTGGATGGCAAATTCCAATAATTCGGAGGAAAAGCCCATCCAGGGATGCTCCGTTGTGGAACTATTCAAGGCGATCATGATCGATTTGGCGGTCACGGGTTGAAAAACTTTTACCTGCAGATCACCTTTCTTCACACTGGCCGGCCAATGGATATTGCGGAAACGGTCGCCTGGCTGATAAGGACGGATGCCGGAGATGATGTTGGGATCCACAAAAAGTTTTTGCCGGGCAGTGGTTTCGCCAAAAGGATCATCCGTATCCCAACGGATGGTTTCCATGGGTAAGAGCGCGGGATAAACAGTTATCGAATCTTTTACTTCCATGTTTTCCGATCGGGAAAAAAGCCCAAAAAAGTCCCCACTTTCTGCCTGAATCGGCCCGAGATGATACACTCCCCGTTGGTTAAATTGTACGGTGAACTTCCGTTCAACGGTCTCATGCCAGCGCAAATTGAAGATATTGGTCAGTTTACCTTCTTCCGAGTAACGATAACCATCATCCGTAGAGCCGTAAATGGGTTTAATTTCTTTGGGCCACAGATCTGTCATGCGGATCCAGGAAAGCGGCAGCCATTTGTTATTTTTAATGCGCAGGGTGATATCGGTTTGATCGCCGGGGAACCCATTGGGGTAAACGATTTTTCTAGTGTATTGGATCGATTCCAATGATGCCCGAACCCACAGCCAGGATGCAAAGACAGGTACAAAAACCATTACAGCCACCCGACTAACGAAGGCATTTTCCAATAAACCGCCCATTAAAAAGACGGTGATAAAAATTGCCAGGAGTGGAAGCAGGCTCATGCTATGATTCAACAGGAACGGGGACGGCGTTGATGATATCTTCTATCAGTTGCCGGGGTTTTCTGCCGCGAAGCTGCGCTTGGGGAGAAATGATCAACCGGTGCAGGAGGACATACGGCGCCAGATGTTTAATGTCATCGGGTAATACATATGCTCGACCTTGGATTCCCGCATAGGCTTGAGCACATTGGAAGAGAGCGAGAGTTGCCCGAGGACTGGCCCCTAATTGGATGTCCTGATGCTGGCGGGTTTCCCGTGCAATCCGGATGATGTAATCGCGCAGACTGTCATCTACACGGATATCTTTTCTGGCTTCCTGAAGGGCATGGATATCCTCTGGGGAACTTATTTGTTCCAAATTTATCAATGGGCTGTCTTTGAAAAAACGCAGCAGAATATTATCTTCTTCATCTGGTTCCGGATAGCCCATATCCACTTTCATTAAAAAACGATCCAATTGCGCTTCAGGCAAGGGAAAAGTGCCTTCTAATTCAATGGGGTTTTGTGTAGCAATCACAATGAACGGCTGTTGAAGTTCATAGGTGACACCATCAATCGTCACCTGCTGTTCTTGCATGGCTTCCAGCAGCGCGGATTGGGTGCGGGGTGTGGCACGGTTAATCTCATCCGCAAGGACGACCTGGCTAAAAATGGGTCCAAGCATGGTCTGAAACGCCTGCTCCTGTGGATTAAACCAACGGATGCCCGTGATATCGGAGGGCAGTAAATCTGGGGTGAATTGGATGCGGCGGAAGGAACAATTCAGGGAAGCGGCCAGGGCTTTAACCAACATGGTTTTTCCAGTGCCAGGGACATCTTCCAATAGAATGTGTCCATTACATAATAAAGCCGTCAAAACTAAATCGATGGCTTCGTCTTTGCCGACTATTACCTTTTGAATATTGTCCCGAATTTTGTCTGTGAGGTTTTTGATCATGCTGCACCTGATGTTGGACCGGAATAGATTCTAAAAAAGATTTTATCACGGCAGGTTCATCGCTGGTATGGTAAACGTGTCATGTAAGTGAGAAAAAATGAATGAAAGAAAGTGATTTCCACTTTCTTTCATTTTTCTGATCGTATTTAACTTTCATGATGGACAAAATCATATGGCCTGGTGAGATGTATATATATATCTTCAAACGCTAAACACTCGATGTTGCAGCAATTCTCATCATAAGGCATAGATATTGAAATGATTATAGACCGAATACAATCGGAATTTCCCGATAACATCCTAAGGTCTCGATACGGATTGTAAAGCTATATGATGGTGTGCCCAAGTAAGTGATAGTACCAGAAAAAACGGCGTATCCACTTGAATCTGTTGTGGCGCTACCTGTAAGAGCTCCGGATAATTTATTAACGGGGACGATATTGAGCAACGAGTAGGTAACCTGTGTACCTGTCTCAGGGATTGGATTAACCTGGATCCTGATGTTGTTCACCAGTCCAAGGTAATTATCAGTATAGGAAGGAATTAATGCAAGACCCACTGGACAAGCCGATAACGGCATCGAGGCTTGGGCATGTTCGGGAAGAAAAACAGATTTTACAACTGGTTTGATCCATTGATCAGGCAAAAATCCAGCGAAAGTCAAGCTTGTACCGACAGCAATGGAGTTTTTTAAGAAATTTCGGCGGGTTATTAATTTATTGGACATAATATTCCTTTGATTTTATTTAGAAAAACTTCAGTCCAGAATATCATGTCATAAAAAAACGATCTAATAATTATTATCTGACAAAGAAATAATGGAAGTGAATATGGACAAGTCGTACAAAAAAATCCGAAAAATATTTACTAACACCCTTTTTTAGTATAGCAGTTTCGATAGGGGTATGCGATAAATTTTATTAAGAATTTATATCAATCAGATTATTGAGGGTGGGTTTTTAACAAAAGGATCTTTCCTAATGAATTTAGCAGCATGAATGGCCCTTATTTATTTCAATTCCTCCAATGATTTATCTAGAGTAATCACAACTCTGGAAGATCACTTACGATTATATGTGTCAGTTTTAATTGTTTTTACACATGGGCTAATACAAAACATTGAAGGATATCCGATCTAGCCCGTATTGCGCAAAAAGACGGGGTTGCTCAAAATTCACACAATTTTTAATATTTCGATAATTGAATGCTGGAAAATCTTGGTGTGATAAGTCTAACCATTTTTCATGTTTTCTGTATTTGAGTGGGTAGGTTAAAAAAATCGTTAACAAATCCTTGACAAAAAGTTAAGCCTGGTGGTGATTGACGTTAAGCTTGGTTGGATAAGATAAGGACATGAAAAATAATCTAACACAAAGAATGAATATTGAGGAGAAAAAAATGCGTCGTAATTTTTATGCTTTAATTGCTGTTTTATTTGTACTGGGCATTGTTCTAACCGCTTGTGCCCCTGCTGCAGCGCCTACTGCTGCCCCGGTTGTTGAAGCAGCCACTGCAGTTCCTGCAGCTACGGATGCCCCTGTTGTAGAGCCTACTGTTGTTGAACCTACTGTTGAAGAAGCCGCTCCCGCTGGCTTACTCCCCGAAGTCAATCCCATCGAATTATCGGGCGATATTGTTGCTGCCGGTAGTTCCACTGTCTTCCCCCTGGAAGAAGCTATGGCCAACCGCTTCATCGATGAAGGTTTCGCTGGAAACTTAACCATCGACAGCATTGGTTCCGGTGCAGGCTACGAACGTTTTTGTGTGAATGGCGAAACCGACATTGCTAACGCTTCTCGCGGCATCAAAGATTCCGAAGTGGAAGCCTGCCGTGCGATTGGTCTTGAACCCATCGAATTCCGTGTGGGTACCGATGCCCTGGCCATTGTTGTCAGCAAAGAGAACACCTTTATCACCAACGCTACCATGGAAGAACTGGCTTTGATCTTCTCTGATCAAACCGAGAAATGGTCCGATGTGAATGCCGAATGGCCAGAAGAAGCCATCCTGCGCTTCATCCCCGGCACCGACAGCGGCACATTCGATTTCTTTGTAGAAGAAGTTTTTGACAAAGAAAAAGAAGGCCATTTGAATGCCAGCAACACCCAGCTCAGCGAAGATGACAACGTGCTTGTGCAAGGTATCCTGGGCAGCCCCTACGCCATTGGTTACTTTGGTTATGCCTACTATCAGGAAAATGCCGACAAGATGAATATTCTCTCTATCGAAGACGTGACCCCTGATGTAGTAACCGTAGAAGATGGTTCTTATCCTTTGGCTCGCCCCCTGTTCATCTACTCCGATGCCAAAATTATGCAGGAAAAACCCCAGGTTGCAGGATTCATCAACTTCTTCCTGTCCTATGTCAATGAAGAGATTGATGCTGTAGGTTACTTCCCTGCCAGTGAAGCTGCTTTAGAAGAAGCTCAAATGAAATGGCTTGAGGCAATGAAATAGGATTGAACTCCTAAAATCTTAAAGAGGTTAGCATTGAGATTCTTCAATGCTAACCTCTACACTACTCAAGACGTTTGTGCCAGAAATCTGGTTGTTATAAATAATAATAAAATCAAAAATGTGAAAACTGGAATTGGATATGGAAAGTACTATCAAGCTTGAGTCTGTTGAACCAGTGAAAACATCCTTACAAAAAAAAGTTCGTCCCACGGAAATTTTCATTCAAGGATTTCTATTTCTGTGCGGCGCTTTATCCATCCTTATTACGGCTGGCATCATTTATTCTCTGGGAAGTGAGGCCATGCTTTTCTTCACTCGCCAACAGTGGGAAGAAGTCAATAAAACATTGACGGCCCCTGTGGATGCTAGTCAAACTAGTATTTTACTCAACTCAGGTGGTAGACCCTTCCAAGTTGAAGAAATCATACGGTTGCAGGATGAGATTATGCAAGTCGTTGCCGTCTCGGAGGTTGAGATTATTGTAGAACGCGGGATTCAAGGAACGACTGCTACTGCCCATCCAATTGGTCTGGATGTATTGTTGGAGCAGAGTGTGACTCTGAAAGAATTTTTCTTAAAGAAGGATTGGAATCCGCAAATTGGCAAGTTTGGCATCTGGTCGCTGATTAATGCTACCATGATGACCTCCTTGATAGCTATTTTAGTAGCTTTACCGCTAGGCCTGAGTACTGCGATTTACTTGAGTGAATATGCTTCATTAAAGGTACGTAGTACACTGAAACCCATCCTGGAAATATTGGCTGGTATTCCTACGGTTGTTTTTGGGTATTTCGCCCTGACTTTCATGACTCCTGTATTGCGCACGATTTTTGGCGTGGAAACTGTCGAAATTTATAATACGGCTTCTGCTGGCATTGTAATTGGCATATTAATTCTGCCTTTGATGGCTTCGATGAGTGAGGACGCCCTTACAGCGGTTCCCCGTTCCTTGAGGGAAGCAGCATATAGTTTAGGCGCAACAAAACTGGAAACCGCTTTAAAAGTCGTTGTACCGGCGGCATTCTCCGGCATCATGGCGGCGTTCATTGTCTCCATTTCGCGGGCCATCGGTGAGACCATGGTGGTTGCCATCGCTGCTGGCGCTGGTCCTGCCTTTACGTTTAACCCCTTCAAATCAGCTGAAACAATGACCGGACACATCGTACGCATTAGCGGCGGAGATATTAGTTATGACTCCATTGATTACAACAGTATTTTCGCTATTGGTTTGATGCTATTCCTGATGACCCTGGTACTTAATATTTTCAGCCAATCCATCGTAAAACGTTTTAGGGAGGTGTACGAATGAGTGATTATTTTAATGTTGACCTTCCAACACGGCATCGAAATGGGAAAGTCTGGAAAGCCCTGTTTAGGGCATCCACTACTGTTGGCATTATTGTGTTGGTGATTCTCCTCCTAACTGTTATCAATAATGCGTTTGGGTATGTAGCCTATGAATTCGCAGTCGATCCTGTATCGCTCGCCAAAAATGGAATTACATTGGAAGAGTTGAGCAAAGATGATTTGGTGCTGGTTCTGCAAGAAAATATCTCTAAAGGCTTATTTCGTAATCTAGAGCATCAAGTGCCTTTCGAACAAGAACCCGCGAGGATGTTCTCGCGTTGATTGAGGAGCGGGTGATCGAATCTGATATTGTTCAGGTTTGGAATCTATTGGATAGTCTAAAAATCAATAAAGGTGAGGCATTGGCTCAGATCATTGAATCACATCCAAATGCCCGAATCGAATTGATGAGTTGGCTGGATGTCCAATTCCTCGACCTCCCCTCAATCGAGCACGGTAATTCGGGCAGGGATCCGGACAGCCATTCTAGGCTCCTTATGGACGATTTTGGTTGCCATTTTGTTTGCATTTCCAATTGGTGTTGGCGCGGCTATATATCTGGAAGAATATGCTGAAGATAACCGCCTTAACAGAATCATCCGTACCAACATCTATAATCTGAGTGGTGTTCCTTCCATTATTTACGGGATGTTAGGGTTGGCGATTTTTGTACGCACGCTCAATCAATTAACCAGCGGAGCGGTGTTCGGCGTAGTGGATCCGATGAACAGTAATGGACGCACCATTCTATCAGCAGGAATGACTCTTGGCATTTTGATTTTGCCCATGATTATTATTAACGCACAGGAAGCCATCAAGGCAGTCCCAAATTCACTGCGACTAGCAAGTTTTGGTCTGGGTGGAACGCGGTGGCAAACGATCTGGCATCATGTTTTACCCAGCGCACTGCCAGGCATTTTAACGGGTACAATTCTGGCAATCTCCCGGGCATTTGGTGAAACTGCCCCTCTTGTTGTTGTCGGGGCTTCCACATTTATTTCCAATGATCCCACAAGTCCATTTTCAAAATTTACAACGCTACCGATTCAAATATATCAATGGACGTCCCGACCGCAGGCGGAATTCCGTAGCATTGCAGCGGCTGCTATTTTGGTTTTGCTTTTGTTGCTGCTCTCCTTGAATACCACTGCAATTTTGCTGAGGAACCGTTATAGCAGGAGAATAAGTTAAGATGAATATCGAAATAGCCAGAATGAATAAACTACTTGTATCAGAATCAGATAAACCGAAAGAAATTGCCATTGAAACCAAAGACCTAAATATATATTATGGCAATTTTTTGGCGATCAAGCAAAATAATATGAAAATTGAGGCTCGGAAGATAACCTCCTTCATTGGGCCATCAGGCTGTGGAAAAAGCACACTTTTACGATCTTTCAATCGCATGAATGATTTCATCCCTGTTTCCCGCACAGAAGGGGAGATTTTGTACCACGGGGTTAATCTGTACGAAAGCGATATTGACGCCGTTGAAGTTCGAAGAAAAATCGGCATTGTCTTTCAAAAACCAAATCCATTCCCAAAAACCATTTATGAGAATGTGGCTTGGGGTGCCCGGATTAATGGGTATCAGGGAAACATGGATGAATTAGTAGAAGAATCGTTGCGTCAGGCAGCTTTGTGGGACGAAGTAAAAGATAAATTGAAAGAAAGCGGCCTATCCATTTCCGGCGGCCAGCAGCAAAGGCTGTGTATCGCGCGAGCGATAGCCATTCGCCCTGAAATTATCTTGATGGATGAACCCGCTTCTGCATTGGATCCCATCGCTACTTTGAAGATTGAGGAATTGATTCGTGTCTTGGCTGAACGATATACCATTATTATTGTTACCCACAATATGCAGCAGGCAGCCCGGGCATCCGATTATACAGCCTTTTTCAATGTGGATGAAAATCGATCCGGGTATCTGGTTGAATTTGGACCAACGGAAAAGGTATTTACCAAGCCAGAAATGGAATTAACCGAGCAGTATATTACTGGTCGCTTTGGATAAACATAGCAGAGGATTTTATGGCTAGAGAAATACTCGATCGTGGATTGAATGAAATTAAACAGGATGTAATGACCTTGGGCGGCATGGTTTCCAATGCTGTATTGAACTCCGTGGAAGCGCTATTGGAGCGCAACCTTCCCATCTCAAAAACCATCATTACTGAAGATCAGGTGATTAACAACCGGCGGTATGCGATTGAACACAAGTGTTTGACCCTGATTGCTACTCAGCAGCCCCTGGCCAGCGATTTACGCGTCTTGGCTTCCGTGCTGGAGATCATCATGGAGCTGGAGCGCATGGGGGATTATGCCAAAGGGATTGGGAAAATTAATTTACTATTGGGGCAGGATGCCTTACTACCAGCCGCAAAAATGCTGCCCCGAATGGCTAATATTGGCTTAAACATGCTGGCAAGATCACTGGATGCTTTTATGAATGTGGATATCCGTTTGGCTGAAGAGATCACAGAGGAAGATGACCTGGTAGATGACTTATACAACCAGGTGTATCGTGAATTGATTGATGAAATCATCAAGGATCCCGCTTCTTTTGATCGAGTCAATTACACCCTCTGGGCTGCCCATGATTTGGAACGGCTGGCAGATAGGGTGATGAATATTTGTGAAAGAACCGTTTTCATTCATACTGGGGAAGTCGAGGAATTTGATCATCAACCGGATCGTCTGGTTTATCCTCAGTCGCAAAAATAGTTACAGCTCCTCTTCAGCCTGCTCATTGTTTTGATTTTTCTGGAGGAACTTGGCGTGACCGGTCAGCCCTCGACCGGTGGAAAGCATATTGGCAAACTCAGGGGGCAATTTTGCTTCATGGATAGCCTGGACAGCTCGATCCACATCATACGGGATGCGATAGTGGATGGTCCTGACCTTGTTTTTGTTGATTTCCAGTGTGGCATAACAGGCTCGCTGATCCCCATCATCCGGACGGCCGATACTGCCGGTATTGATAAACGTTGTCCCGGCTACTTGCCTGACGAAAGGATCATGTGAATGACCCACGATGACAATATCGGCATTGGTGTCTGCATGAACGGCGATGGCTTCCAATCGCTCATCCGGCGTATTTAAATTGAGATGTTCCTTTTTGGATAACGGACTGGCATGTGTGATTAAAATTCTTTTTCCATAGAGTAAATACCTTATCTCCCGCGGTAATGCTTTTAAATAATGACGATTTTCCTTGCTGAGTTGTTCATACGTCCATTCAAAGGTCAATTGTTTTAAGGCATGATGGCTGAGAACTTTTTCTTTTTTCTTTGCCTTCAAGGTTTTAATTTCAAAATTACCAGAAATACTGATCACATCCCGACGTTTTAGAAGGTCAAGCACTTCATTTGGATAGGCATTGAATCCGACCATATCGCCAATATTCCAGATCTGATCCACTTTTATTTCATCTGTATGTTCCAACACGGCTTCCAGGGCAGGAAGGTTGGCATGAATATCCCCTAGGAGAGCAATTTTCATATGGTTTATTGTTCCGTTTCCAGCGTAAGCTGCTGATGAAAATGATTTAGTATGGCTTGCAGAAATACCCTGTATTCATTGGTTTGGATGGCATGTATGATTGCCGTATGAGAGGGGAGCCGCGCACCTTCTATGATTTGTACAAAAGCTTCGCTATCCTTCATTAACGTAGGGTGGGCATGTTTTACGCTGAGCAGCAGCATGTCAAGATCATGCAGATCACCCAAGTGATCCTGCATCTGATGGGTGATTTCAATGAAATCAATCAGCAAAATTGGAAACCAGGCTGCATAACATTCCAGTGTATATCGCAGGCGGCGAATCGTTTTACGAAATTGATGCAATTCAAGAAATCCGGAGTATGGATTAAGCAGATAAAGCTGTGCCAGCGCCTGGGAACAAATACTGCAAATTGTCCTTGAAGGAATTGTGGAGAGAACCGGTGTATCCGGCAGAAGATGTTTGGATAAATAATCAGGCAGGTTTTGTAGAAAATCATCGAAAATTTGAGAGTGATTCAATTCATTAAAGTGTTCCAGCAGGTTGGAATGTCGTTCAAGCCGTTGTTTCGCTAGCGTATCAGTGAATTGAGTTAAACCGGAGATGTTGGCTTCCTGAAAAAATTGGCCGGTCAAGGCAAGTTGAATATCCAGGTCTCTTGCATCCGCCAAGATAAAAGCCAAAGGACTGGTATGGTTTAGCAATTCCAACAAGAAGCTTTTATAGGTCTCATTGCCAAAGGGGCGAAAGACTTGCAAATTATTACGCAACCGGCGGAGGGAGATTCGCTGCCGGTGTACATATTCGATATCCTTGTTGTCTTTGACACCCTCTATTTCGGCGAGAATATCAGCCAGATTTTGTTGGATGGTCTTGTTAATAAACTCTGCCAACAATTTTTTATCCAATGGATTGTTAGTCATTTTTTCCATGTTTGAATAGAGGGGCAATGTGTTGTTTTAGGGCCTCAAAGACTTCATCAACGGATCGATTGGCATCTATTTCGATCATATTATATTCTTTAACCATCAGATTAAATTGCTCGGTTAAACTTGTTTGATACTCGAGGAAATTATCGTAGAGATTACCGGATTTTTTAACATCCATACCGCATTCCCAGTAGTTAAATCCCCTGCCATTGATAATTCTGGAGACAAGCGTATCCGTATCCGCCTTCAAATAAAAAATCATATCCGGAATAAGAGCAAAGCCATATAATTTCTTTGCCCATTCAGGGCTTGCCCCGCGGACAATATCCCTCGCAATGGTGGAGAAAAAGTATCGATCCGAAAGGACGATGAAGCCAGCCTTGAGTGCAGGAATGATTTGATTTTCCAGGCGGTCCGCAAAATCAGTGGCGTAAAATAAGCTCATCGTCAAGGGTCCCAAAGTATGCCCTTCCTTCGCTGCATCCAGGCCTGGCTGGGTCATCGGAGAGCGTTTGAGACCCGTATCGGAAACGCCAAAACCATGTTCTTCCAGATACGCACGAAGTAATTGGGTTTGTGTGGAACGACCAACGCCATCATTGCCTTCGAGAACAATCAGTTTACCCGGAAGCTCTTCGGCTTTGATGTATGGAAAGCCAGCTCCGTAATATTTCATGCTCGTCATTCTTCACCGCCTGAACCTGCGTCAAGTCCCGCCGATATCTTTTTATTTGGATTTGGCAGTCCATCCCAATTTTTTAAAAATGATTTCACAATTTTTCTCAGTTCTTTTTGTTGCAGTTCAACAGGCTGTGTGCCATCAAAAACGGTAAAAGCAAATTCCTCTACCATACTGTCATATTGATTTTGAATCAGCTCTTGAAACAACTTGAAACTTTTCACTCGATTATCCGCCAACCCCAAATCCAGGCCGGCTTCATAGTATTTAATTTTTGATCGCCCGCTGAGAATACGTTCTACTGCAAGGCTGATGGGCACGCGATAATAGAGGACCAGATCCGGTTGTGGGGCAAATGAGTATAGGTTGCGCACCCATTGAGGATCAACACCTCGTGCAACATCCCTGGCGAAAGCAGTAAAGGCATAGCGGTCTGCCAAGACAATTACGCCTGCTTTTAGAAGAGGTAAAATTGAATTTTCCCAACGATCGGCAAAGTCGGTAGCGAACAGCAAACTAAATGTGGTGGGCGTGAACAGACGTTCATCTTTTGCCAGCTTGGTGGTGCTGCTTACCAGGTTGGACGAATTCCATTCCGTAAAAAAAACCGAATGTCCTTTTGATTTCAGCCATTTATATAACAAATCAATTTGAGTTGACTTGCCGCTGCCATCAATGCCTTCAACAACAATCAGTTTTCCTTTGTAATTTCCATTTTTTAACACAGTACCCTCGACTTTTTAAACAAAGCTCCCGTAAACATCGGGAGCTTTGTGAAACCAATCATTCTCAGTCAGACATCCCTAAATCATGAATCGCCGTCTAGTTCAAGATCATCTTCATCATCGGTGTGGTCAAACTCCATCATTTCACCGGTTGAGATGAAAATAGTACGTTCACAAATGTTGGTCACGCGATCTGCCAGCCGTTCCAGATTATGAGCAGCCCACATACCGAGATTTGCATGATCAATCAATGTCGGATCTTTAATCATGGCTTCCATCAATTCGCGATAGATTTCACTATATAGATTATCTACTACATCATCTTCCAGGGGAATCAAACTGGCCTTATTGGGATTGCACTCAACAAAGGCAGTCAGGGCATTATGCAGCATCTTCAAACCTTGAGCAGCCATTTGCTCATATTTTGAATAGGAGATGGGAAAAGTATTGCCATGAAGCTTCATGGTGATTTTTGCCAGGCCTTTTGCGTAATCACCCATCCGTTCCAACTCATTGATGATTTCCAACATGGCTGCAAGCAGGCGCAGATCACGGGCCATGGGATGTTGGGTGGCCATGATGATTAGAATGGCATTTTCAATAGCAAATCGTTTGTCATTGATAATGCTGTCATCTTCATATATTTTTCGGGCCGCGTGCAGATCAGCCGTTCGCATCGTTGTGACCGCGTTTAACATGGCTTGCTCAACAAGGCTACCCAGTAAAAGGATTTCATCCTTTAGATTCCCAATTTGTCTATCCAATGTAATTCTTGGCATAAGATCCCTCTATCAACTCTATTATGATTATCCAAAACGCCCAGTAATATAATCCTCTGTTTCCTGCTGCTTGGGATTGGTGAATATTTTACTTGTAATATCGTATTCCACCATAATCCCTGCTCGATCGGTATCCATGGAGAAGAAAGCGGTAAAATCGGAAACCCGAGCGGCTTGTTGCATGTTATGCGTTACTATGATGATTGTATATTCTTTTGAGAGCTCACGCATTAATTCCTCAACTTTTAAAGTGGCAATTGGATCTAATGCGGAGCAGGGTTCATCCATCAGGATGACATCTGGTTTTACGGAGATGGTTCTGGCGATACATAAACGTTGTTGCTGCCCACCGGAAAGAGACATGGCGCTTTCATTCAAGTGGTCTTTGACTTCATCCCATAAAGCAGCCTGCACTAAAGCATGCTCAACCGATTCATTCAAATTTTCAGCGTTGCCGCTCATTTTTAAACCCCAGGCAATGTTTTCAAAAATACTTTTGGGGAATGGATTTGGTTTCTGGAATACCATACCGATTTTTGAGCGAATGGCAACCGGTTCGATTTCCGGATCATAGATGTTCACACCTCTGAATAAGAATTCGCCATTCACATGCGTTCCAGGGATCAAATCATTCATCCGGTTAAGCGCCCGCAAGTATGTGCTTTTCCCACAACCCGAAGAACCGATAATAGCGGTAATTTCATGTTGAGGAATGTCCAGTGTCACATTTTTTACTGCACGAAAAGATCCATAAAAAATGTCTGCGTTTTTGGTGGCAATAATGTCTTTATCAAATTGATTTTCGGTTTCAGCCATTTTGTTGATATACCATAAATTCGACTTGTACTTAATTGTACCAATCAAGCGGATTCTTGATAAGTAGGAATCCTTAGAGCATCGTCCTAATCTATGAGCGTATGATTTATTATACAACTACAAGATTAAGAAAAATTGATCTGAAGGTTAATAGTTTATTTTATTTCAGACGCTGGTTACAAAATTGGTAAGGTGAAGAGAAAAATGGATCCTTGTGGGCTATTGTTTTCCGCCCAAATCCTTCCGCCATGTGATTCAACAATATGTTTGGCAATGGCCAATCCCAGCCCGGTTCCCTGTCCCGATCTGGCCTGGTCTTCTTTATAGAATCGTTCAAAAATACGATTTATGTTGTGGGGTTCAATGCCAATACCTTTATCGCTGATTGAAAATAAAACCGTACTATTGTTGTCGATTGCCTTGAGCGTTATGCTGCTGCCTGGTGAGGAAAATTTAATGGCGTTATGGATCAAATTTATCATCACTTGACCGATTTTTGCTGCGTCAGCAAAAACCTGCGGCAGTTGATCCGAACAATCCCATTCCATGATCAGACCCGCTCGTTCGGCTTGAATTTGCATGCGTTCATACCCTTTGAGAAGTAGATCCTTGGGGTGGACAGCTGATCGATCTAGAATCGCCTTGCCTGCTTCGATCCGTGATAACTCCAGTAATTCCTGGACCATCTGAGTGATATTATCGATTTCGTTTTCCATCATCCCCAAAAATCTGCGTGCATTTTGCGGATCATCGATCGCCCCTTCGGACAAGGTTTCTGCAAGCGCCTTAATTGAGGCAATAGGGGTTCTTAATTCATGAGAAACATTGCTGACAAAATCTTTTCGGACCATCTCCAGATGCCGTAAGCGCGTTAAGTCTTGAATGACCAGCAAAGTATATCCTTGCAGCGGGGGTTGCAGGGGGCTGGCTATGGCATTCAAGAATAACTTATTGGGTACGGTCTCAAATGTGATGCTTTCCTGTTTATGGCTATTTTTGCAGGTACGGTGCAATTCAACAATTTTATGGTGTCTGGCCACTTCAATGAGGGTTAAGCCAAGCGCATTTGTTTCATCGATTTGGAAAATCCGCTGAGCTTCCAGATTAAATTCTTCGACATTATCGTCTTTATTAACGATGATAATCCCATCGGACATGTGTTTTAAAATACTATTCCGTTTGATTGTCTCGTTGGTCAGGATACTGGTTTGATGATTGAAATGTGCAATGAGTCTATTTAAAGAACCAACCAATTTTTCAATGCCATCATGGCGGCTGCTTTGAAAGGGTCGGTAATTCATGGTGATGGGCAGGGTATCCAATTGACGGGTTAACTTCTGAATAGGATGGATGGCTTGATATAGAAGAAAGAGGTTGAAGAGCAGGATGATGCCGATCAGCATGAACCAACCGTTTACCAATTGAGCGCTGATCGCCTCGGCGGCTTGTTGTATTCTTGCCAAGGGTTGTGACAAACAGAGAACCGCCGATATTTTTTGATGCTCTCCTGGCACTGGAGCGCAAGCATTTACCACCTTTCCGGATGTTTCCGCATTTGGTTCAATGAGCAGCGGCTTGTTTGCTGTGAAGACAGAGGAAATATTCGTATTCTGGTCATCAATCAGGGATGCAGAAGCAGCAGTTGTTATTAATCTATTGTCCGCCAGGAATATGGCGGCGTGGTAAGTTGATTCCTTTTCCAAGGTTTCCAACCACGGAACAAAATTCTGCTGATCGTTTTCGTCTTCAAATCCAGTACTAAGCTCTTGACTCCTTGAAACTGCCTGGTCAAGGAAGTGGGTTTTCAAAGCACCTACTTGGACTGACTGCATCCAGTTGGAATCAAGGCAAATTAGACCCCCTGCAAGGAGGATGAGATGGAGGAGAATCACACGCAGATATCGATTTTTGATGAATTGCATGTGGTTTATCCTTCGAAGCGATACCCAGCGCCGCGAACTGTGATGATCCGTTTTGGATCAGAGGGGTCCTTTTCAATCTTACCGCGCAGCCAGCGGATATGAACATCGACAGTGCGGCTATCCCCGATGTAATCCCATCCCCAAACTCTTTCTAGAATGTGTTCACGGGTTAATACTTGCCTTTGATGTTCTGCAAGAAAAACCAGTAATTCATACTCTTTGGGTTTAAACGCTCGGGGCTGATTGTCAATCAGAATTTCACGGCGCATAGGGTCTATGGACAGATTATTGTAAACAAGAATGGTTTGCTGACCGTTTCCTTCCAAAGAGTGTTTCACATCATCTTCCGTCAAACGAACTCTACGAAGTAAGGCCTTTATGCGGGCAAGCAGTTCTCTCATCGAATAGGGTTTGGTAATATAATCATCCGCTCCGATTTCCAGCCCTAAAATTCGATCAATCTCCTCGTCTTTTGCCGTCACCATCATAATGGGGGTGGATTGGGTAAGGCGAATGGTTTTACAGACATCCAATCCATCCATGCCCGGCAGCATCAGATCCAGGATGATCAGATCAGGGTGGTTTTTAGTAGCCAATTCGACTGCTTTAGCACCGTCTCCTACGACTTCCACTTCATATCCCTGCTTGACCAGATTATATTTTAGAGTCTCTTGCAGGGCGATTTCATCTTCCACGATTAATATTCTTTTAGCGCTCATGTTTTACCATTTCCTCAAGAAGTAGTTCCAATTGATCTGCCAGGTCTTTGCGATTGAAATGTGCTGAAATGTAGGCACGGCCGGACTTACCCATTTCTTTAAGTTTATCAGGTGTTCTGGATAAATCAAAAATAGTATTGGCCATCGCTTCGGATTGACCTGGCGGCACAAAAACGCCCCCCCCGGCATCTTCCACTACTTTTCGAATAACACCATCTATAGCCAACAGAACAGGTTTTTCGGCCACCAGATAATCAAACACTTTGTTTGGGAAAGTAGTCTGGAACAGTGGGATGGGTTGTAATATTGCAGTGCAAATGTCCGCTGCGGCAATTACTTCGGCCATCTCAGCCTTGGGGCAGGTTGGCAGGAAGCTAATGTTTGTCAGGCTAAAGGATACCGCCAGGTCAATCAGTTTTTGTTTTTCTTTGCCGTCCCCGATAAAAACAAAATGAATTTGATCCTCTTCCCGCAAGAGATTAGCTGCCTTGATCACGGTTCCCAGATCATTTGCCAAACCATGGGCGCCTGCATAAAGGACGATGAACTTGCCTTCCAGGCGATGTTTCTTTCGGAATTGAAGACCGTCCACCTGGCTTGAGAACATATCCGGTTCACCGCCGTTGGGAATTAAGGCAACTCTTTTTGCGCCTTTTGCCGTTACATGATCGATATACCCTGGTGAATTAACCATCACCTGATCTGCCTGATGAACCATAAATTTTTCAAACCATTGGGCAGGCCAGATTAATAAGGGGTTGGTTAAAACCCTCATTTGGATAGCGAATGCGGGCCATAAGTCTCTGACTTCAAAAAGAAAAGGGATTCGTTTGAATTTTGCAATCAGCCACGCCGAAGCGGATTGAAAAATGGGAGGAGAAGTACCCCAGACCAGATCAACCTGCTCAACAGCCATACCGGCGAGGAAGGAGGAACCCATGAAACTGATGAAATTAATCACCCGGTGCAAAAAACTTTTATGTAAAGCCGGGTAGGTGTAGGTTTTGATCACGGTAATGCCCGGCTCAGGCGTTTCAATGGTTTTATGCCGGGATAATTGCTGATCAGAGCTGCCGGTCAGGTAACTGATGGGGCTGGTGACAATAGTCACTTGATGACCTTTTTCAACCAGGTAATGGGAGAGTTCATAATGTCGGGTGCCACCGCCTTCTTTTAAGGAAGCAAACGCCTGATGAATGATTAAGATATGCATAAGTGAATTTTATCCTTAAACCAGCGGTGCGGTGTATTTTGATAATTTCCAATCGGAGTGGACAAGGAATGGAAGTTGCGGATTATCAAACTCAGCCAAAATGGAGAGTGCAGGGAATTTGACATTATAACTTGGGGAATACCAACCCAGGGTGGGGCAGGATCGCTTTGTTGAACCGTGAAGAAGTTTGCCGCAGCGGAACACGTTAAATGATGCACTTTCCATCTGATCTGTGTTATTCCATAAAAGCAAGAGATGTATTGAAATATTTTCAATTTGAAGTTCAAATTGATTGTGTTTAATTTTCCATTCCCCATCCGGCAGCAGCCAATGTAAAATACAGCTTTGAATTTTTGCATTGCTCTTTGTCGCTTCTACTTTGTCTTCCACCCGGCAGCTTCCTGGCGTTTCAAAATAGACCTGGCGATAATGGCGGATGCCCAGTTTCTTATATCCGTCGTGTTGTGCGGAGACGCAATTTGGATTTGAGCCACGGTCAAGATATTGCCCATTGGACCAATCCAGCCACAGGAAGCGGCTTGCCCAGGTCATTTGATCCTGATCATTAATGGTGAGCGTATTATGATTAATTGTGTGTGCCAGCCCGTTATTCCACGGGGGGAGATCCGTGTATCGATAAGTCCCGGCATCCATGGCAATATTCTTGCCGTAAAACCATAAGTCCAGATGATTTTGATCGGCATGAGCCGGCCTGTCTTTAAAGGTTTCAGCGCGAAGATAGGCTTGCAGCGGGCCATTTTTCAGAATCGGCAGGCTGGTGAATTGATCCCCGGAAGTAATGTTTTCTTTTTGTTCTGTCTCAGCTAATGACAACCAGGATGTATAATCCAGATTGGATAACTTGGTTTGCGGCAGAAAACAATGCTGACAGACATTTACGGTGGGGCGGTAATCCTCATAGGGGGAGGCACTGAGCGGAAAAATCAATGAGCCGTCATTATGCCCCAAATTGGGTGTTTTCCCATTTTCAGGCTGCACAAATTGGTCCAGCCAATGGGTGGCCGCCTGGAGCTTTTTCAAAGTTTTTGCGGGGATTGATTTGCCTGAAAGAGTGGCGAGTTTGTAGAACCATACCGCTTCGGTGAGCATAAGACGATGATAGTTCATGCTCTGCTGGATATACGTTCCGTCAGCCGAAATTTGGGATTGGAGAGTGGCGTTGAAGATTCGCCAACCCATCTTTATATATCTTTTTCCTGCCGCACTTTGAGCAAAAAAGTTGCCTGCAAAATATAAGCCAAGCGCTTCGGAAAGCAAGTGATTATTATTTTGAGCACGAGCATAAATAATCGTCGCGGGTATACGCTGGGCGTGCTGCCAAATGCTGGTGCGTAATTCCATCTCAATGCTCGGATTCCAACTCGCTTCCTTTGAAAATACGGCATACGCACAGATCATGGCGATCATCCTTAAAGCCACTTCCTGACCCGAGGTCCAGTGAATACCCATGCCTGGTGGATTTTGTTGCGTAAAACTGTGGAAATTATTCTGAAATGCATAGAAATAGGCAGGATTGTTTTCCAGAATGGCCGCCTGAATTAATGGAAACACCCAGGAAAAGCGGGCGGCTTCCCAATACAATTTAATGTCCTCTCCATCAGTAAAGTTATCGGAAAGGACAGACCAATGTTGGGTTCTGGATGCATGGTTAAAATTGATGGCTTGGGGATAGGCTTCAAAAGCAGAAAATTGACCGGAAAGAATTACCCCTGCCTTCATCATGATTTTTCTTTTTTGATCTTCGCTGAGTTGGTTTGATATTGTTTGAGGTTTTGCCAGCAAAGCATCTATCCAGTCTGGCGTTTGGAAGACTGGCGGAATCGGCGCTTGCCAAGATTCGTGGATCCGATAAAATCCGCTTCTTCTTGCTGCTTGATACAAAGCAAAATAAGCGGATTTTTTTATTCCGAGCAATTTGGTTGATTTAACGAAACGGATGATCGAAGTCCGAACAGTCATCACATTAATCAGAACTATTTTGCTTAGTCATCAGTTCTTTCAAGGATGGTATCTCAAGACTGGTGCCATTTTGTAATGAATTAATGGTGTAAAAAGCAGCCAGGGCGTCTTGATACAGATCATGATAGGGGATGGGAGCGGCTTTTTTTTGCATGATACTTTCCAACATGGCCTTCCACATATTTTTTTGTCCCTTATCCTGTCGAAAATACGATTTGTAGTTTTTGATATGTCCTTTTTGATAAAGCTGCAAACTTCGGAAATCATTTAAAATGGCGGTTTTGCCGCCCATGAAAACTTCAATATACTCTTTGGGTAGGGATTTATCCCCGTTGGCCAGATAGGACATCGTCCCCACAGAACCATCCGGATAGGTGTAGGTAGCAATTACATTACTGTGTGAAGCGGATTCACTGCCCTGCAGCCCCGAAGCAGATACGCTGGTGGGGGGCATGCCAATCATAAAGGTCATAAAATCGATGAAGTGGCATCCTTCTCCAACAATTCTTCCCCCTCCGATGGCCGGGTCGTTCAACCAATGGGTATCCGGAAGGGCACCGGCATTAATGCGATAATGGATGGCGAATGGCTCATCATGAGACTGAAAAAATCGCTTCATCACTTGGGCAAGCGGAGCAAACCGGCGGTTAAATCCAACAGTTAATTTTAGATCCGTATTTTTTTCCATTACCTTTGCAATTTGGATCAGTTCATCGATGGAAATTGCCAGGGGTTTCTCGCAAAAAACGTGTTTATGGTGCTGAATGGCTTCAATGATCTGTGCGGCATGCAAATTGTGTCGGGTAAGGATAGCCACCAGGTCAATATCGGGGCTTTGCAAAATGTCCGCTTCATTGGAAGTTGCCATGCCAAATTGGTATTTCTTGGCGGCATGGGCGGCCTTCAATCCGGTGGAGGAAGCGATGGCAACTTTTTGGATCCCGCCAACTTTTTGAATGGCCGGCAGAAACATGGCATTGGCATAGTTCCCGGCGCCCAAAACGCCAACCGAGATTAGTTTTCGGGGATGTATCTGGGTCGCGGGTGAAATCGTTGCAGGTCTGCCGCTTTTTGCCAGACTGATATGTTCCTGTATTGGATAGGTTAACAAAACGCCGGTGAAGGGAGTTCCGGTTTTGCCGGTAATCAATTCGTAAGCATCTGTCGCATCCTCAATGGGAAAGCGATGGGTGATCAATGGGGCGATGTTAATTTTGTCGGCGGCTAATAAATCCACGATGGCGGCTATATTTCTGCTCTCAGTCCAGCGGACATAACCGAAGGGGTAATCATGCCCGTATTCTTCATATTGGGGATCGTACCTGCCGGGGCCATAGGAACGCGAGACAAGAAAATTCAGCTCTTTGGCATAATACATTTTTCGGGGGATATTCATGCCAACCGCGCCAACGGCAACAATATTGCCTTTTTCGCGGGCAATATTTCCGGCCAGTTCCACAGGATCATTGGATGGGGTATCCGCACAGATCAGCACGTGATCAAAACCATGACCGTGGGTGAATGCGGCTGCGGCGGCTTCAGCTTCTGCACGAATGACGGCATGAAATTTTTGTTCGCTGGCAAATTGAATCCGTGCAGGATCCAGATCAATGCATAGGACCTGACAGCCTGCGGCCCGGCTGATTTCAGCTGTCAGCATGCCGAGTAATCCGGTGCCGATGATAGCCACGCTCTCACCAATTTGAGGGGCAGCCAGACGGAATCCTTGTAATGCAATGGCTCCGACGGTTGCAAAGGCAGCATTTTCAAAGCTGACATGATCAGGAATTTTGACCATTAAATTTTGAGGGACGATGGCGTATTCAGCATGAACCGCATACCCACTGCCTGCACAAGCGACGCGATCGCCAATTTTGAAACCTTCAAGACCAGGACCCAAGGCATCAATCACGCCGGCTGAAGAATAGCCAAGCGCCATGGGTTCTTCAAGTTTAGTGAATGCAGCTTCAATGGTCGAAAGCACCCCTTCTCTGCGGGCTTTATCCAATACCTGTCTCACCAGGTCCGGCCTGGAGGCTGCTTTTCCAATCAGGTTTTTTTCTGCAAAGGAAACCACCATTCGTTCGGTTCCTGCAGAGACGAGTGAAGCGCCAGTTCTAATGCGCGCTGTTTTTTCTTTTGGAGTTGGAATCGGTACTTCTTCAATAACCGCTTTGCCATCTTTCATATTTTGCAATAATTGTTTCATAAATGAATCACCTGAGGTTTAAATTTTCGGGTTATTCCTATTGAAGCGACTTCATTATATTACAGATTGAATACGAATGATATAATCTCAATGTCTGGACTACATTCAGCTGGGAGGCATCATGCGAATTCTCTTCATCGGAAAAGATCGTGATGATTTGTATTTTGAACAAGCGAAAGAATTTATGGTACAAAATTTCCCTGAACTGGAAATATTATTAGCCACTCCAGGTTCCAGAATGCCAGCGGAATATGTCGATTGGAAAGGGGATTACCTGATTTCGTATTTATGCCCCTGGGTGATTCCGGCAAAATTACTGCATAACTTATCTAAAGGGGCGATTAATTTTCATCCTGGTCCTCCTCAGTATCCCGGCAGCGGATGTACAAATTTTGCGGTTTATCATGAGGTGAGAGAATATGGGGTGACCTGTCATTATATGTCCGAAAAAGTTGATGCAGGAAAAATTATTGCGGTTCGGCGATTCCCTGTGTTATCGGACGAGAGTGTTTTTTCCGTTACGCAACATTGTTATGAGCATATGCTGACTTTATTTCTTGAAATCATGTCATTAATTAAAGGTGATGAACCCTTGCCTGATGCAGGGGAACAGTGGAGCCGGAATGCATATCGCCTGAAGGATTTTCACGCTTTGCGGAAAATTACACTGGATATGGACGAAGCTGAAATTCGCCGTAGAATTCGAGCTGCAGCGTATCCGGGATACGAAGGTGCATATATCGAAATGTCAGGGGCGAAGTTTGTGTTTAAAGAATTTATACCTCACGATCAAGCAGGCTAATAAATGTTTATTCAGAACAATAATATCTGGAAGGCTTTTCAAGTAAAGGTATTCTATCCGCTAGGTGCATTTTTAATGATTGGCATCCTGTCCTTGTATGGTGGAGCAATCTGGAACGGCACTTATGGCGTACAAATCAGTTTCTTTTTTGCCGGTCTTTCGTTTGTCATTTTTGCATATCTCTATCGTCGCAGTGATATTTACGCAAAACTGCCAAAATTAGGGATTGAATGGGCGGTTGCGGTTTCTTTACTGGTAATTATTTCTTCGTGGATTTTATCTCCACTACCCCGCCAGGGAATCTGGCGTATGAGCACAATTATCGGTTATTTTGCCTTGTTATATCTTTTAGTGGATTTATTCGTCCATGGCTTGGAACCCCGCTTAATTCTGAATATGTTTTTTATTATCGTAGGATTCTATCTATTTTCCGCAGTCCTTGAAACGTCAATGGCATATCAGAATTGGTTTGAGTCCATTCAGCCATTGAAGATTTTGCCGCCAACCATTTATCGTTTTAGTTCGCTATTGGGTCATTCGAATGCGCTAATTGCGGCTGTAAATTTACTCGCACCCATTGGCGTGATTAATTTTATAAAGCAAAAAAAATTCCTGGGGAAGTTTTCTTATCTGCTGTGGTTTCTGCTCTATGGTCTATGCTTGCTGTTTTCATCTTCGCGTGGGGGGTATTTGGGATTATTAGGCTGGGTGTCTGTTCTGCTGGCTTATTTCCTCTTTTTGTCAAAAAGTGAAATTCTTCTTAAAAATAAAAAATGGATAATTCGTGGTTTGATCTTTTTCGGATTCATTGCGGTGCTGCTGGTTATTCTTTTTGGTGGTTATTTAACCACCCATCCGTCGCACGGCACCAAGCTGCTTTCCACCCGTGAGATTATGTGGTTGGATGCTTTGAAAATCTGGAAGAACGCACCCTGGTTTGGCGCTGGTCCTGGCAGAGTTCCATTTGAGATGTTAAATGTGGATTCGATGATTCCGCCCCGGTATTTTCCTAATCACGTTCATAGTACCTGGCTGCAGATATTTGCCGAGTTTGGTCTGACCGGCTTCTTATGTTTTCTTTTCATCAATTTGCAGGGGATTACAGCTTTACTGGGGAATTGGAAATTGTTATCGCAAGAGAAGAAGTCCATTGGGATTGCCTTTCTGGCGTCATTTGCTGGTTATTTCATTCATAGTATATTGGATGATTTTTCGGGTTGGCTGTTCGTGACGGGACTTTTCATCAGTCTACTGGCCATGTATTTTTCCCTGATGCCGGAGAAAATGGCTAAATGGCGGGAAATTAACCTCCGGGCAATATTTTTGCCTTTGGGCATTTTGCTTCTGGCTGGTGCTTTTTCATTATGGTCACAAATTCCTTTCCGTCAGGGCGTTTTATTATTTCAAGCAGGAGAACATTCTCAGGCTGCCCAAACATTAACCAAAAGCATTCAAAAGGATCCAAAATCTTCCTATCTTTCAACCCAGGCAGCTTTGGCCTGGTCTGTGGTTTGGGATGAAACAGGTAATGAGGATGCATTGTATAAAGCCAGGCAGTATTTTCGAGATAGTATATCTTTAGAAGACTCGCCATCCTTTCTTTGGGCGGACCTTGCAATTATGGATTGGTATCTGGGGGATCACATGATTGCAGTGGAACATATCCGCCATGCGATTGAGATCTCTGATCATGAACCAAGCCATTATTTGATTTATGGTAATTTATTGGAATTATTGAACAAGAATGAAGATGCAAATTTGGCTTATCAAAAGGTACTGGATCTTGTCCCCGATTCCTGTTCACATCCATTTTGGCAGCAGACTTATTTAAGGAAAAATTATGCCTGCGAGATCCCACTGGATTTTCAGATGCAACAAATAGCCTTGCCCTATTTGCAGAAAGCTGCCTCCTATTTAAGAGAAGGAGATCTTCTACAAGCGCAGGTTGCATATCAGCAGGCACGCTGGATGGGAGAAAATCGATTTGCGGTGGATACTTTTGCTTATCGTTTGGCAGAAGTAAAAAATGATTCTGCTGCACAAAAACAGATAGCTGAAAAATTAATAAAGGAAGACATCCTTTTTAATAATTATCAAAACAATGCGCTTTATCACCTGGTTTTCAGCCGATGGTTGTATCATACCAAGGGGTTGGATTTCATCCTTGTTCCCGGATATTTGCAGGTAAGTCCAGATTATGGACAATTCGACATTGTATATGCATATTTTCAAACAGAAAAAGATACATTGACCCCCGAGGAAAATGCGCGGCTTGAAACCATTCTGTTTCGTGCAAACCATGCCGGTGCATTGGCTCCTTCTCTGGAGTAATTTAATAACGGGATAAATTATTTGTCTAAAGGTTGGGGAATACAAAATGCAAATTGATAAAGAATTTCTGCGCGATTATTTTAAATTGATCCTGGCGGTTGCCTTGCTCTCCTATTTCTATTTCTATGGAGGGACAAAATTTAATCTAATTGATTTAAGTGCGGTGTCCAAAACTGGTATTCTTCTGGCTGGTATCTGGCTTGCCCTGCTGTTGGTAGGAAAAACCCGACAAACCCCGGTCGATGCACCCATAGTGGGGGTGATTCTGGTAATGCTGCTGACCTCATTCACCGGGATTTTACCTCGACAAGCGTTGGTGGAAGTGGGTTACATCCTTATTGCGGTGATGTTATTTTATTTTGTGGCTGGGGTAATGCAGCGCAGTTGGAATCCCAGAATAATAAGTAAAGCCATCCTGATTGTCGGCGGCGTTTTTATGATCCTTTCCTGGATGGAATTTTTCAGGTGGCTTCTTGCCTGGTGGCAGCTTGGAACAGGAGCTTTTCAACCTCCTTTTGATTACAGACTGCCAGCCCCAAATTTTATTTGTGTAATTATGAATATCTGGTTCCTTTTTACACTGGCCCATTTTCTCCACGTGAAGGAAAAATTGGCACGTTTCCTATTGGGAGCCTATCTGCTCTCGGCGCTTGGCATCATTTATCTGACTTCTTCCCGCGGCGGATGGCTTGGCTTGGCAGGCGGCTTGGCTGTTTTTTTCATTATCTATGTTCTCAAACAGCAATCTGTGTGGCTGAAAGATACCTGGAAAAAGATTCGCCAGCCTAAATACTTGATCCCTTTAATCCTTTTGGGGATGTTGGTTCTGCTAGCGATCGGCTATCTCTTTTTGCAGCAAAATAGCCAGCCGACTCACGGACCTATTCTTCAATCCCGGGATTTACTTTGGAAACCTGCCTTTAAGGCGGTTGCTGATTCTCCATGGATTGGTCATGGACCCTATGCTTATATATTTTACTTTTTAAGAGTAAATTCGGTACCGCCCACCCTGCTTTATGATTATGCTCATAATATATATCTTGATATTTTGATCAGCAGCGGCGTTTTGGGATTAATTGCCTTTGCAATTCTATTGTTTGTGCTCCTAAAGACTTTGATCAAAGTATTGAATCAGCCCGATCCCTATCTATTTACATTGACATTAGGGGTAATCGGCGGTTTAGCTGCCTTTTTATTCCATGGATTGTTTGATAGTGTGCACCATACCGTACCGGTAAGCCTTTGGAATTTATGTGTTTTACTGGGGATTCCAGTTGGCATGGGTTCGCGGACTGCTGTCAAAAAAAGTTATCTGCCTTTGATCCTTGGCATTCTGTTATTACCGTCTATAGGTTGGTTTATTTACAGCGGGACAGTCTTTGAGAAAGGATTGACCTATGCTCAAGAGGGGAATTTGCCGCTGGCAATCTCCCAGATCGAAAAAGCGAAAAAGATAGATTCAACCTTGCCGCTGCTTTCCCAACAGAAGGGGATTTTATACGCCCAATTGGCTGATCAAAATGGCAATTTGGAAGATTTGAAATTAGCCCGGCAGGCATTTGAAGACAGTGTGGTTATGGAAGATAGCTGGGCGGCCAGTGATCTGAATCTCGGGGTGGTTAGTGCGGAGTTAGGGGAAAATGATGCCGCAGAAACCTATTTGTTAAGAGCGGTTGAACTTGCACCGAGATCCGAATTGAATTTCTGGAATCTGGGTGTGTTTTATGAGTCAATGGGTCAGCAAGAAAAAGCGGCCCAGGCCTTTGAGCAGGTATTAACATTAGACAGCCGCTTGATTTTTTCGAATGTTTGGCAGCAAAACCCATTCCGTGAGAGTTTTTCGATGGAATGGAAGGCAAAAAACCAGCAGTTGGTGGCTCAATATGAGCAGACATTATCCAGCACAACCGGCGGTTTTATGGGGATCCGATACCCTTCCCATGTGAAGAAACCTGCCTATACCCTTCATCATATTGAACAGGCAGCAATAGCTATTCGAGAAAATCGTTTGCAAGATGCACAACACTTGTTGGATGAAGGTCAACTGGCTTACACAAATTTCCCGGAGAGCAATTTACAAACCATGTGGTTGGAAGGTGAGATCTACGCTGCCCGTCAGGATTGGGAGCAAGCAGCAATTTGGGGCGATATGGCCTTGCAGGCTGTGATGAGTCCCGGTTTATATGGTGTAGGATCTTATGGTCAACCAACCTTTGGCCCTGTGGTTTATCGACGGCATGAACTGCCGGATTATTTTGTCCCGCAAGTCCATTCTCTGCCAATTAATATGGAGTGGAGCCAAAGAATGGATCGGCTGATTCAATGGTATGAACAAAGCGGCAATGAGGAAAAGACCAGTTACTGGAAAACTCAACGTAGTAAACTGGATGCCATGGGATCATAAGGATATGTCTTGCAGATAAGCACAATACAAACCTTATTTGCAAAAACTAAATTTGAAGTTTGTGTTTTAAAAAAATCAACCGGATTGCGCTTGCAACTTTATCATATAATGATTATGTGATAACCATGATTAATCAAGTTGGCAGAGCCAACCATAGGGTTAAATTGCATGATTCATTTGAACCCCGATTGACTTTGATTTATCGTTGCCCGGAAATCCGCTAGATACTTTATGGATATTGTAAAAATAAATCAAGTGGTAGAAAAAGCGGTATGAAATTTATCAGAGAAAATATACTCGGTGTCGGAGTCAGCGTCATCCGTATGGAGGACGCCGTTCTACAGATAGCTGAATGGGTTTCAAAAAAACAACCAGCTTATGTTTGTGTGACGCCCGCTCATGCGGTCATGGAATGTGTTAACCAACCTGAACTGAAACCTATTTATAATGAAAGTGGGTTAACCACGCCTGACGGGATGGCAATCGTTTGGCTGCTTAAGATGGCTGGGCATGATCAAGTTGGCAGAGTTTACGGCCCGGATTTGTTACAGAGAGTTTGTAAAGACTTGGCGGATCAAAAAATCAGACACTTTTTTTACGGCGGGGCAGAAGGGGTGGCTGAAGATTTGGTCACTTTTTTAAAAAAAGAGACACCTGATCTTCAGGTGTCTGGGATTTACTCACCCCCATTCAGGAAACTCTCCCGGGAAGAAGAGGTCCAGGTTTTGAACAGATTCGAAGAGTCGGCGGCGGATATCATCTGGGTAGGTTTGGGTTCACCCTATCAGGAAATGTGGATGGCGGAGCATATTGGTTCTGTCAATACAGTGATGGTCGGGGTGGGTGCTGCGTTTGATTTTCTTTCCGGACACAAAAAACAAGCCCCCCGTTGGATTCAGCGCAGTGGGTTGGAATGGTTTTTTCGCTTGTGTTCCGAACCCGGAAGACTTTGGCACAGGTATATTCAATATCCAAGATTTGTTTGGCTGGTACTCTTACAAAAAATTGGCTTACGCAGCTATCCGATGGATTAAAGAAGGCAATCATGTTTCGTAGATTCTCCACTAATTTTGCAATATTTTCGATAATTACGGATTTGCTTTTAATTGAACTGGCGATTCATACTGCAGTATTTTTACGTGTACCTGCCAACAGGCTGGACTTTGTTCAAAAAATAGACGTGAATTTTGGCCTGCCAATCTGGATTTACATTGTATTTCCTTTGTTTTGGGTAGGCATATTACTCTCTTTTTCGATCTATGACGGCAGGAAGAATTTCAAATTTCTGGATGAAGCTGCCAGTCTTTTTTGGGCCTCTACCGTGGCCTGGATTTCATTGGCAGGTATATTATTCTTTACCTACCGTGACCTATCCCGCTTCCTTTTCTTAATCTTTGTCCTGCTGGCTTTTATTTTCTTATTAAGCTGGCGGATATTTTATCGAATAGCCTATCGTCAAAACTGGTTTGGCAGTCAGGCGATCCGAAGGGTGATTATATTAGGCGCGGGAACTACCGGCAGAAATTTTTTTGATCAATTATTTACTCAACGGGATCTTGGCATCCGGGTTGTCGGATATCTGGATGATGACAAACTCAAACAGCGTGAAAACCCTGATGTATTAGGGTCTTTGGACGATGTACAGAAAATGATTTCCATGCATCATATAGATGACGTCGTCTTGGCTTTGCCGCGATCGGCTCATCAACGATTAAGTGATATTGTGAATCAATTGCACGAAATGCCGGTAAAAGTTTGGGTGATTCCTGATTATTTCTCCTTAACCCTGCACAAGGCCAACGTGGAAGAATTTGGCGGTATCCCCATGCTGGATTTGCGAGCTCCTGCCTTGAGTGAGGTGCAGCGCATGAACAAGCGCATATTTGATATTGTATTTGGCATTTGTATCTTTCCCGTTGTAATGCTGCTCATCGGTTTGGTATCCCTTTTAATTTATATATTCGATGGGAAGCCGGTTCTTTACCGACAACTGCGCGTTGGTGAGAATGGAAAACTGTTTCGCATACTCAAATTCCGTACCATGGTTGTGGATGCCGAAAATTTGCAGCAGGTTGTAGAAACCGTCAATGAACAGGGGCAAAAGATTTATAAAACTCCCAATGATCCTCGGATAACGAAGATCGGTAGAATATTGCGTCAGACCAGCATGGATGAACTTCCCCAGTATTTTAATATTATGAAGGGGGAGATGAGTTTTGTTGGACCGAGACCCGAGATGCCCAATCTGGTGAAAAATTATGCCACCTGGCAGCGGATTCGGTTTACAGTACCGCAGGGCTTGACCGGTTGGTGGCAAATTAATGGCCGCAGTGATAAACCCATGCATTTACATACGGAAGATGATTTGTATTATGTTCAGCATTACTCCATTTGGCTGGATTTACAAATCCTGGTCAAAACGCTATTTGTTGTCCTCAGACGCAAAGGTGCATTTTAATTGGCATTATAATTGCAACTATCCTCCATGGATAACAGATTACGGGAGTAAACAGATGAAAATTAAACAATTATGGATTTTTCTGATTTTAATATTGTCGGCTTGTTCGATACTGCCAGGTCAGATTATTATCAGCGATTCAACACCAACCGTTATGGTTTGGACTGCCACGGCGATTCAACCCATTGAGACTATCGATTTGATTAGCAGTGCAACACCGGAAGCACCAATAATGACTGCGACCGAGGTTGTTGTCACCCCTGAAGAAACCCAGGTCAGTACGGAACTCCCGCAAGCCACTGCTGGTGCGCCAGCGACGGCAACTGCACAAATCATAACCCTGGTAGCGACTCAAACGGCTAGTCCTACTGCCAATCCAACAACGATTCCGGCGATGCCGACTGTTGTTCCAGCCAATTTGAAATTTACCGTGCAGGACAGTTCTCCTGTCTATATTCCAAATTTCGCTCATCCTACTGAAGCTTGCAATTGGATGGGAATCGCCGGACAGGTATTCAACAAAGCAGGCAGCCCGATGCCTAATGTTGTTGTCGTGGCTGAAGGATACCTGGACGGCAAACCGTTGGAGTTAATAAGTCTGACCAGTCTTGCCAGTGCATACGGACCGGGGGGATTTGAACTTCCTCTGGCATTAAAAACGATTGCCAGCAAGAATGCGGTTTATCTTTCTGTTTATGATTTGGATGGAAATCTGTTGAGCAATCCGCTGGCTCTGGAAACTTTTACGGATTGTGAAAAGAATTTGATTATCGCCAACTTTAAAGAAAAGTAAAGTTCAATCCTTGAACCTGAACCCATCAGACCGATTGTGTCTGGTGGGTATTTTTTTTCCCATAAGGTATAATGAAGCTCAAATTACTTGATCCCATACGGAGGCTTGGATGCAGGAAGAATTTTCTCCCAGGCAGCTTTTGTACGAAAAACTACACTATTGGTGGCTGCCCATCGGGCTTGCCTTGTTTAGTGCACTCATCGGGTGGGGAATTTACTCCCTGAAACCACCTGTGTATGAAGCTGTAGCTGAAATTCATCTCGCCGTAGATTTTTCCAAGATCGGTTTGGTAACGGATATTGAACAGGACCAATTTATTGAATTGGTTGGGGATTTATGCAAATCCAGCATCGTCATAAATGAGGTTAGTTCACAAATCCCATCCATAACCCCGGAAATATTTTGGCAAATAGCTTCACTGGAACGAAGAAACATGCAATGGATTCTCAAAATCCGTCATGCTGATTCAACTTTTGCAAATGAAGTTGTCTCGGTTTGGCAGAAGACCGCATATAATGCGATCAATACCGCTCAGGAGCATGCGTTGGTCGCGGACCATCTTTCAGATTATTTAGATACACTCACAGGCTGCCTTGAACAATCTGTGCCTCAGGTACCAGTGAATACAGGCTGTGATTCATCTTCCGTTTCTGCTTTACAGGAGCAAATTACCCAGACCGCTGAAATAATCCAACAAGAATTAATTTTAAGCAACGGTATTAGCCCAGCGATCGCTATCTCAGCTTTTCCGGAATCAGGACCCGCACCGAGTAGTGCTACCGGTTCGCGAAGCTGGTATCTGCTATCGGGTGGCAGTATTGGGTTTATCTTAGGTATTTGGATAATCCCATTCGTTAATGTTAGAAGAAATACCAACCATTAAAGAATTGGAGGGTTTATGCAATCAAATAAAATAGGTTTACTGGTATTGATCCTGATTATCCTATTGTGCTGTATTGGGATTTGTTGTGTGGGAGTTGCCGGTGCCGCATTATACGGCATCAGTAAAGTTGATACGGATTCTGATTTTTCCTATTCATATAATTTCGGCAGTGAAGATCAAGCCAATGGAGAATTTGTTGAAGAACAGGTTGTTCCCTTGGAAGAAATCATTGAAGAACCGGTTTCAACTTCAGTTCAACAACAATTGGATGACCTGAATGCGATATTAATTTCCAAACAAGATGCCCGGGATATCGCTAAAAGACTTCAAGGGTTGGGTGACATTCCTGAAGTACTGGCTGAAAGCGCTGAACCGTTATCTTTGGGTGCTCAATCCGATTTTTGGGTAACCAATACAGATACCAATATCAGCCGTCAAATTGGGGCAACGCTGCAATATGCCACGCCGCATGTTTATTTCTGGGTTGATAATGATGTGGAATATGACCAGGGTGATCTTGAGAAGCTGGTGGATACCTTTGAAAATGAAATTTATCCCACGAATCACGAATTTTTTGGCACAGAATGGATGCCAGGCGTTGATGGAGACAAACATATCTATATTCTCTATGGAAGAGATCTGGGTTCCAATTTGGCGGGCTATTTTTCTTCGAACGATTCCATCAACCCGTTGGCAGCCAAATATTCCAATGCCCATGAAATGTTTTTCATGAATGCGGATACTGTTGAATTATGGGAAGATTATATATATGGCGTTTTAGCCCATGAATTTCAGCATATGATCCATTGGAATTTGGATTCCAATGAAGAATCCTGGATGAATGAAGGTTTCTCGGAATTAGCCACCCAATTAAACGGTTATGACACGGGCGGTTTTGATGAAACTTACTTGATGAATACAGATTTACAACTTAATGATTGGCCAGTGGATTCTGGAGATACCTCACCTCACTATGGTTCTTCATTCCTTTTCATCTCTTATTTTCTGGATAGATTTGGCGAGGAACTTACCAAACAACTGGTAAGAAGTGAAGAAAATGGATTTGAAAGCATGGATGATGTCTTTGCAGCATCTCAGATTACGGATGCAGCCACTGGTGAATTGGTAACAGCCGATGATTTGTTTGTGGATTGGTCGTTAGCCAACTATTTGCAGGATGATTCCATCGAAGATGGAAGATATGATTATCGTTCATATGATCCAAGAATCGCCAGTGCACCTAATAATTTTGATTCGGAATGTCTTTCAAACTGGCAGGCTAGTTCTGTCAAGCAATATGGCGTGGACATGATCGAGTATGATTGTTCCGGTAAATTAACTATGCAAATAGATGGCAGCAATATTGTAAAAATCGTGCCGATGGATCCTTATTCAGGAAAATACGCCTTTTGGTCCAATAAAGGTGACGATTCCGATATCAGCCTTACTCGTAAATTTGATTTATCAGGGACAAGTGGGGCAGTCAGCATGTCCTACTACACCTGGTATGACATTGAAGTTGATTATGATTATGTCTATGTTCTCACTTCTCGTGATGGAGAAAACTGGGATTTTGTAAATACGGCTCATGGAACATCCGATAACCCTACCGGTGGAAATTTAGGCTGGGGATATAATGGCCAAACCGAAGGATGGATTCAGGAAACCATCGATCTTTCAGCTTTTGCCGGGGAGGATGTGTATGTTCGATTTGAATACATTACGGATGCTGCGGTAAATGCTGAAGGTTTTCTGGTGGATGACATCGCCGTTCCTGCGATTAATTATTTTGAAGATTTTGAAAATGGAACGGGTGATTGGCAAGCTGACGGCTTTGCACGAATTATGAATGAGTTGCCCCAAACGTTTCGTGTAACCGTTCTAAATAAATCCGGGGATGTAAATATTCGGAAGTATACCTTGAATCCCAATGAAAGTATTTCCGTGGATCTGGATTTTGAAGCGGATGGTCCGGTTGTTGTCTTTGTCAGTGGAACCACACGATTCACTCGCCAACCTGCAAATTACAAAATCAGGTTCACCGAATAATTATAAAATCCCCCGCAAGGGGGATTTTTTTTTATGCCTGTCGTAAAGTTTGTAGTTGTTCTTCCAATTCAATTCTTTTTTCTTTCGCTGCGTTTATAATTTGATCTTTGATGTTCTGGAAGCGGTTTTGGATTTCAACCCGGGTTTTATCGCCGGAGGAAGGGGCAATTAGCATACCAACCAAACCGCCGACGAATCCCCCCATAATCACGCCAAATAGAAAGCTAGAAAATTTTCTCATCTTGATTCCTCCTGATAATCCTATTATACGGTTTTTTTGTATAAATTGATCTTGAGAAAAAACATTGGAGCAATATAGGCGATCCAAAAAGTCAATAACGCATACCGAATGAAATCCAACACATGCAGAAGGTTCCCGGTTGCGAAACTGAAAAGGGCACTTAATCCTACGCGGATAATGACAGCGACGGACAATCCGATTGCCAGCCGGAGACAATAATGCGAAATCGTACCCTTGGTCTCCATGGGATGCCCTGAGGTTAACAGTAAAGAATATCCGATGTTCATCCCCAACCAAACCCCAGCAAGGGTGATAATGCCCTTGGCGGCGAAAGGTGCCGGGACAATACCATTGGTTGCCTGGTTGGAAAGTCTCACCCACTCAGATGGAATCTCAAAAGTATTTATCAGGATGGGCAGCAAACCAACAAAAAGGAAAATAAGCGTGGAAACAAGGCTTAAGAGAATTTTGATGGAGAGTTTTTGGTTTAATATTCTTGCCGAGAAGCGTTTTTCAAAGCCATAGAATACAGCCAGCAGAATGACTCCCAATAAAAATCCGCTGATTACATCACTAAAAAAATGAACTCCAAGAAAGAGCCGGCTGAGCATGATCAGGAGCATGATCAGCACAAAACCAGAAGCAAAGATTTTGTGTTTTTTATATTCTTTGGCAAGAAAAAGCCAGATACTAGCCGCATTGGTACTATGTCCTGAGGGCAATCCAAAAGAAGTCTCGGCAACATAGGCTTTAATATTGGGGGAAAGCCAGTAAGGTCTTGGAAAATGGCAAAGCATTTTGAAAATGCCATTTATCCAATTACTTAATAATAAAACCAGGGTAAAGCGATAGCCCACGCGCATATTAATGCACCAGTAAAAAATGGGCAGCAACAGCATATAAAATCTTTCTTCCCCAAGAAAGGTTACCCCTTTAAAAAAATGAATAATCCATAAAGGGACCTGTTGTATTTGTTCTAAAAGATATATCTCAGCTTGCCAGATTGGCTCCATTGCATTCTCCAGTTTTGTTGACGTGTGATCCATTTTTATTGTACACTCAGTTCATGAAAATGATAAATGCTCGCATCGGAGATTTGTTTACTCATCTGATTCTTTGTTTGGCAATCCTGAGTATCTCCTGGCGGTTGGAATCCACCAATTGGGTTCCGGGCTTGGATCGCATCGGATTATTGATTTTTCTGGGCTATTTGTTTGGTGTTGTTTTAGGCATAAGTAAATTTAAAACTTTTACTGCCATTCTACTCTCATTGGGTTATACAATATTAGGTGTTACCTGGCAAGCACTCTCCCTGATTGAAGGTAAAACATATGATTTGCGCGATACCCTTTTGCTGCTGGGGAATCGCATTACTACCTCTTTGTACCAATTTATAAATAATTTACCCGTGGAAGATCCAGTCCTGTTTTATGTCAGCCTCGGTATTTTGCTGTGGTTGACCAGTGTTGCAGCCTCTTTTTTTCTAATCCGGAAAAAAAGCCCATGGGCAGCGCTCATCCTCTCAGTTTCCTTTTTGTTATTAATTGATTATTTCCCCCCCTATGCTGACCATCCGGGCAGGGAGTTGGGCATCTTTATCTTTTTAGCTTTAATCATCATCGGCAGGGTTTGGTATTTACGCTCACAGGAACAATGGAATAAAAAAGGGTATCGCATTGATTCGGAAACAGGGTATAACATCCTGCGGAGTATAGCCATCGTCAGTTTTGCGGTACTGCTGATAGCCTGGAATATCCCGACCATGGTGGATCTTTTCACTCCGGGAAGTACTCCACGGACGAAAGTATCAGAATCCTGGATTGATTTTCGAACCCGTATCTCCAACATATTTGCCTCCATTGAGGCACCATTTCTTTCAGCAACGGATTACTATGAAGATAACATGCGCTTGGGGTCCAATGTGCCGGTAGGATATGAAACCTTATTTTTAGTAGAGGTGCCCGAACGGAGAGATAGGGATTTGCGATATTACTGGCGCGGACATAGTTTTGATACCTATCGAAATGGAGAGTGGATCAATACTATTAATGAAAGGGAGCAACATTTTGGTTCTCTGATTGAAGAGCAAGGTAATCCCTATGAAGGCCGCACTCCGGTGACATTGGAATATGAACTCCGTGCATCTGTCTCAAAAACACTCTACCTGCCATTTTTACCCGTCAAGGTTGATCGCAATGTGTTTGTCATCGGTTACGAGACATATGGTGATAAAAACATTGATATGATGAGTGTATTGCCGATCACACCGCTAAAAAATGGGGACACTTATAGTGCAGAGGTATTTGTCAGCCAGCCTACCATTCATCAACTGCGCGAAGCCGGCACAAAATATCCGGACTGGATTCTGGAGAAATACTTACAACTGCCGGATAACTTCCCTGTCCGTATACAAAAATTGGCTAGTGAAATCGTTGCTGATGCTAAAACTCCCTATGACCAGACCGCTGCAATCACCCGGTATCTGCGGACTGAAATTGCCTATGAACCCCTCCTTACTGCTCCTCCTCCAAATCGCGAACCCATTGATTGGATGTTGTTTGATTCAAAGATCGGGTTTTGTAATTATTATGCCACTGCAGAAGTTTTGATGCTGCGAAGTATCGGGGTACCGGCAAGGTTTTCGGCCGGTTATTCACAGGGTGAGCCTGCCGGGGATACTTTTTACAATGTTCGCGTGAGGGATAGCCATGCCTGGCCGGAAGTGTTTTTTCCGGGTGTTGGCTGGGTGGAATTTGAACCAACTTCCGCTCAACCTGTACGGGATCTCCCCTTGGGTGAAACGATATTTACGCCCCGAACACTCCCTGATGCGACGGGTACAAACCTGCTAAGTAATAGTGAACCTCCCAAGGATATTGATGCATTTTTAGATGCGGAAGGTGCTGAAGACAGTGCCGGAACACAACAATCCTGGATTTTGCCCTGGCTATGGCTAATTATTCCAGGCTTCTTTTTGGGCTGCTTGTGGTTAATCAATCGATTACTTCTTCTGCCGCGCAGATTGACAATTCCTGGCGTGCTGAAAAGTGGAACCGAAAAATCAGGATTCGGCAGCCCCATCTGGTTGTCTGCATGGGCTGATTATGCTTCACTGTCTCCGATTCAAAAAATTGAAGCACAGTTTTCTGCCTTATCCAGATTGATTGGTGAGAAAGCTGCCTTAAATGAGACAATTACGGAAAAGTATGGCCCAATCATGAAAATCATCCCGACATTAAGTGAAGCCATGTCTCAGTTCATGGTCTTATTCAACGAAAATCAATATCGGGAAGTTGAAGTAGACAACAAATTATTGGATCAACTCGCGACTAGAATTCGGCGTGAATATCTGCGTTATTGGTTAACGTATAAAGTCAAATTATAAATTGGTGGTTTATCATGGTATTTCAAAGTTACTCGCCGCTGGATCAAGCGATAATTAATCAATTTAAATCAGATCTACAGCGTTTATCCATGGATGATCGCATACCGGATGATTATAAAGAACAGCTGGTCAAGCTTGACCAGTCTTTTCAGTTTATAGAAAAGGGTTTGAATAATCTGGAAGCGCAATCAAACTTTCTGGTAGATCTTGCAGATACCAGCCAGTTGATTAATTCAACATTACAAATAGATGAGATATTAAACCAGGTGATGGATACAATTATCCGCATTACGGGTGCAGAAAGGTGTTTTTTAGCCCTAAATGACCCGGCTGGAAACCCGGACATTCGAATCGCCAGAAATTGGGAAAAAGAGAATCTGGAAAGTCAGGAAATTCAATTCAGCCGAACCATCATCCAGCGGGTACAACAAAGCTGCCAACCTATCGTAACCACCAATGCGCAGATGGATGAACGCTTTGCTGAGCAAAAGAGCGTAATGATGTATCAACTGCGCTCAATTCTCTGCCTACCATTCAATGCAAAAGGAAAATGTATCGGGGTTATCTATGCCGATAATCGAATCCGCAGTGGTATCTTTTCGCCCGGAATGCTGGATACTTTGATTCCATTCGCCAATCAGGCAGCAGTAGCCATTGAGAATGCTCGTTTATTCCAGCAAATCGAACATTCCCTTGCCGAAGTAAAATCTCTAAAACAGATGATGGATAATATATTTGCATCCATTCCCAGCGGGGTTCTTACAACTGATCAAGCATTGCGGGTAACCATGTACAACAAATCCGCTCAAATGATTCTGGGAAAAAAATCTATCGAATTATCCAGTCTGCCTATCACGGAAATTATGGACATCCCTGCCACTCAAGTGGAGGGTATTCGCTCTGTGCAGGATTTGCAGAAAAGCATTACAGGATTGGAAATCATGGTTAAGAATCAAATCCTTGGAGATCGGGATATTTATTTATCCATTTCCCCCTTGAAGGATGAGAATCAAAAAATTATCGGTACTGCCTTGGTATTGGATGATTACACGGAACAAAAGCGGTTGGAGGCAAGCCATGCCCTATTTCAAAGAATGGTATCGCCTGCGGTGATTACTCAATTACAGGGTAAATCCATTGAAGTTGGCGGGGAGAGGAAGATCATCAGTGTTCTTTTTGCAGATGTGCGTGGATTCACAAGCTACTGCGAGCATCATTCCCCTGAAGAATTGATTTCGGTGTTAAATCAATATCTGGGTGCAGCTGCAAATACCATTCTTGAGGAGGGGGGGACGATTGATAAATTTCTGGGAGATGCAGTGATGGCCTGGTTTAATGCTCCGCTGGCTCAAGAGAACCACCGCATTCGAGCCATTCGAAGTGCGTTGGCTATCCAAGCTGTAACGCATCGCTTAAATAAAACCATTCCCCAGGCTGATCAATTGTCTTTTGGTATTGGACTGCACACAGGTGAAGCTGTTTTGGGTTTGGTTGGCGCTCAAAAACGGATGGATTACACAGCCATTGGGGATTGTGTGAATACTGCTCGCAGGATTCAAGAACACGCAAACGGAGATCAAATATTACTCAGCCAGGAGATGCTGGATGGCCTGGCTGATGTCTTGTCCGTTGAACCCATGCCTGATTTTCAGGCGAAAGGTAAAAATGACCCGCTTGCCGTGTATGAATTACGCGGTCTTTCGCCCTACGGTAGTACGACGCTTGGGTTTGGGCTTGGCCCAGAGAAGATTCAGTAAATGAACCACTGCTGAAAGACCTTTTGAGAGGGGGAGAAGTTCGATGCTTTCATTCAAGGAATGGCTGTGTTCACCTTCAGTTAGTCCGATACAGATTGCGGGCAACCCCATCGAGAGGGGAATATTCGCATCCGTGGAACCGGAAGTAAGCCTGGCGTTGATTTCATATGCTTTATAGGCATCAACTGCTCTATGTACCAGAGGGTGATTATCTTTAATAAATCCACCCGGTCTGTCGCCAATTACTTCATGGGTGATGGATAGCTTTGGCTGCATTTCATTGACTGTGGTCATAATCAGCTCGCTAAATCGCTGCAGTACGGTAGTGTTTTCGGAGCGTAAATCCACTTCAAATTCGGCCCAGGGCGCAATAGTGTTGATGGATTTGCCGCCACTAATTTTTCCTATATTAATGGTTGTTTTGTACTCATCGGGCACTGGCAGCGCAAGGATTTTTTCAAGTATATGGACCATTTCATGGATCGCGGATGGACTGCCGTAATCACTCCAGGAATGACCGCCTGTTCCTTCTAAACGGAATCGATAGCGTTTAACGGATAAACCGCGTGTGGTAATATTTCCGATGCCCATTCCTTCCAATATGATGTAAGCGGATGGTTTTTTCTTAAATCGATCGACAACCGCTTTCATCCCTTCCAGATTTCCCAATCCTTCTTCAGCTGTGTTGGCAACAAACCAGAGATCCTGAGGAGGCCGGATCTCCATTTCTTTGAAGTATTTCAGGAGGGTGATCAACCCGGCTAGCCCAAGTGAATTATCTCCAATGGAGGCGCCAGTTATGCGGTTCTCCTCTTTAGAAATTTTCAAATCCGTTTCGATGGGGTGTACCGTGTCCATATGGGCGGAGATGATAATCGGTTGGGTGCCTTTGATGCCCTGAATTTTGGCATAAACGTTGCCTGCATTATCCTTTGCGCAGTCTGCGCCGCCCAGGATTTGGAATTGTTGAAAAATATACTCTGCAATTTCTTGTTCCTGGAATGTGGGAGAAGGAATTTGTTGTAAAATTTTGCATTGTTCAATGGTGTATTGAACGACAGATTCTTGGATTTGTTTCATAATTTTCTCACTGCCTCGCGGATGGATGATAACCTGGCTTCCGGTAAACCCGGATAAGCGTCCAGGGCAAAAAAAGGACCGAAACCCTGCGCGATGAAGGAGGCAGAAATTGCTCCATAAAGCGCCGACTCAATAGGATCAAACGTTTTTCGATAATTTGCAAAAAAACCGCCACAAAAGGCTTCTTCCATGCCTATTATATTGATTATCTGAACTGGATACGCAGGGATAATCCACTTTTCTTTATTCTGACCATTATATAGATAAATGGAATGGTTTTCCCGATAAATGACTAATAATTCACATCCATAACTGCCCATGGCTTCTGCCATTTCCCAAAGATCCTTACTACGATTGCGAAATAGGGCTCGTAAATTTTCCTCTGAAGTATGAAATACCGATAAATGATTGACTAAATAGGGAAGCAGATCAAAAAAAAGCGGATCCATATAGGATGCAGAGGCTTGCAAACTTATAGTAGTAACCTGTCCCTGGCGCATGGTATTCGGCAGCACTTGAGAGGATAAAAAATCCATGCTGCAAAGATGGACAGAAGGACAATCCAAGTAGCTTGCTGGGATATCGTTGATACGGCAAAAGTTGGGTATGGATGCATTACGATTATCCAGCATTGGTTTTTGAGCATGGTATCCGATTAATTCTTTCGGCAAGGGTAATTTGATTTTGTCAAAATAGGTTATTGGATTCTCTGTCTGGAGTTGATTCTCTTCAAGATAACCAAAAAAACGGTGATGATTTTTGAGCTGGGGCCGGGTTTGGATTCCAAGGGCATCAATACCCAAATCAGCAAACTGACGGATCCATTCGTTTGGATAATCTTCCCCAACCATCGATAAAATTCCCGGATGTTCGCCCCATAATAACATTCCGCCGGCTGTAAATAAAGCAGAACCACCTGGAATACCCAGATAATAATCAGAATGCGATTTAACAATATAATCACGGGTTAATTCACCCGCAATAAAAGAATTAATCAGTTTTTCCGGCATGGAGTATTAATGGCAGGCAAAGAAAGATGGATCAATCGTGAAGGGAAGTTATTAACCGAAAGAGGCTGATTATACCGACACCCAATTTTACACCATCTTTGGGGGTGATCTGTACTTCGGTTTTTTCATCCTCAGCACGTTTTACCAGCAAATAGGAAGCAAGTAATCCTGTCACAGCACCTAAAATTGTCCCAATAAGCAATGTTCTGCTGTATTTATTATTCATTTGAATAAATTCTCCTTATTGCATTGATCAACCCGGTGACCATGTTTTGCAAACCGGAAAACAGGGCTGGAACTGTAATAAAAGGTTGAGAAGCGGTATTCATTCCCTGTTCGATATAATATTTCACCAGGTCAATTTTTTCTGAGATTAATGCCCCGTACTTGGTTATATAGGGGAATACTCTGGACACTAAATAAATGAGACCGAAGAGGAGCGCTATAACAGGTATGCTGCCTATCAGCACAGGGGTAAGTAAATAAAGCGTGGCTAGGTGAGCTAATTTTTCATTGAGTCCTGTGCTGGCAGGGGAACCCGCAGCGATAAAAACGGATAAAACAAGGATGATAATAATAAAAACAAGCATGGGCAGGTATATCTGCCAAAGGGCTTGTTTTTTGTGCATCGTTTGCGGTATTCGTTTGGGTTGATCAATTTCAGCTTTTGTACTCATGGTTTTATTGTAGCATGAATTAGGAATTTCTATGGCTCAATGTAAATATAATACGCAGGCACCCATCCAATTCGGCCGGAAATATCTCTGATTTGAATATATTTAGCATTTCCGACATTTTCCCTGCCATCCAGAATATCAATCAAAGCACCATCAGGTAAGCTAAATAAAGGGTTCCCACGCGGTTCTTCTCGCACATAAATACCTTTCCCTTCTGTTCGAAAGATATAAGCAAGCATGGGTGTCGGGGTAAGCGTTGGGGTAAATGTGGGCGTGATAGTGGCACTGGGCTTTAACGTTGCTGTTATTGAGGGAGTTGGACTGGGTGTTAACGAGAGGGTTGCCGTTGGACTTGGCCCAACGGTATTTGTTGATGTTAGTGTTGGGGGAATGTGCGGATCGAGCCGTGTTGATGGAACTGCGATTAATTGAACGGAAACCGTTCTGTTTATGGTTTTTGCGACATTTTCCTGTAATTGTACAACATCGTAATATGAAGGACTATTATTGGCTTGAATTTCAATCACAAGCTCGATGACAGAGCTTGGTGATAACAATGAATCTTTCGAGTCAATCTCAATGTTTACCAGATGGGCGTCATCGAAATAGGATAGTTCTTCCGTGACAGCGTTGTGAATTTCTTTGGTTAAATTGGCTGTGCGAACAAACTGTAAACTGATGAAAATCAGAGGAATGGTTATAGAAAGTACCAGGACAGCAGCAATAAGAACGTTTTTCGGGATGCTATGCCATGTTTTTTCCGCTATTGCCGGACGGAAACCTAAGGCAATAAACACCAGGGTTCCTGCAAAAGAGATGGCAAAGAGATTGGTCAGGAATAATAATAATGCACCAACAATAATTGTTGGCTCCCCCGCTGCAATCCCAAAGCCGATCGTGCACAACGGCGGCATCAGGGCTGTTGAGATGGCCACGCCAGGCAACGCTTCTGAGAGATCTGGTTGTGCCAGTGCATAGGCTGCCGCAGCTCCGCCAGCCAGGGCGATGAGAAGATCAAAGGGGGATGGTTTTGTGCGTGCCAATATCTCTGAGGGTATATCCTCAAGAATAATAAAGGGTGAATAAAATGAAAAAAAGGATAATATTGTGGAAAGTGCTACTGCAAGAATTACACCCTGTAATAAAGCCAGGACTGCTTTCTCTACCGTGAGGTGTTCGCCGGCAACTGAAGATAAGGAAAGCCCCAGGATCGGCGACATGAGTGGGGCTACCAACATCGCACCGATAATGACGGCGGATGAATTGGTGATCAATCCCAATGTTGCGATGATCGAAGAAAGCATGATTAATACAAAATAATCCACCCTGGGACTTGAGTCCTTGGAGAGGCGGACAAGAATTTCTTCTTTACGATTCTTATCAAGGGGTTTAATTATTTTTTCTAGCCAATTTATCATTGTAATATTATAGGCGGAAAATCCCTAAGAAAGCAATTGCAATGATATAAAACCGCCGGCAGTTTATGTACTAAAAATATCGAGTATTCATTAATTTTGTCATTCTATACGCATTTTTTGTAAAAATCATGTATAATTATTTCATTAGATGAAAATAAAGTAAGTTACCATCGCTTAGCAATGGCTTGAAATTTAGATAGATGTTCTCGCAATTTGTGAGATTGAAGATCAATATCGAGATGATGAAAGACTGTCAATTCACCTTAAAGAAGTATGAGCATATGGAATTACATACTGATTTTAAGTTAAGATCGGAAAACTGGACGAACAGCAATTTATCAGGGAACAGATCAAACTGACAGATTCAATAGATTCGATCATTGATGCTTCGGATTTGTAATTACACTCAAATCCAATAGCGCCGAACATTTGTGTGAATTTCAACCAAACGCTTCTTTGGTGGCATTTGGTTGTTTTTTTATGTTAAATACAATTTCTGCAATAACAGCGCAACAAAAGAACCCAAATCGAGTGAACATTTTTGTGGACGGCTCGTACGGGTTTAGTTTGTCACGAATTGTGGCCGCCTGGCTGAAAGTAGGGGAAATCCTTGATGAGAAGGCCAAGCAAAAACTGTTAGAGCAGGATGAATACGAAGTTGCTTTTTCTCGAGCTGCACATTATTTAAGCTACCGTGCTCGAACCACTTCCGAACTACAGAAAAAATTGAAAGATTTGGGATTTCCCGAAACCGTTGTTGAGCATGTCTTGCAGCGATGTATTGAGTTGCATATGCTGAATGATGCAGAATTTGCCCAATCTTATGTGCATTTTCGGATCAACAATCGACCACGCAGTAAGAGATTATTGGAAATGGAACTGCGTGCCAAGGGTATACCTGATAATTTAATTCAATGTGCTTTATCTGATGTTCATGACGATTCTCAATTGGCCTATCAAACAGCGTTGCTTTATATAAAACGGGTACAAACCTTACCCCACGAACAATTCCAACAGAAACTTATGGGTTATTTAAATCGACGCGGATTTGCCTATTATTTATGCAGGCAAACTGCTCAAACGCTATGGCATGAACTGGAATCAGAACCAAAGCACTCCCTATCTTATATGAATGAGGGCGATGATGTTTAGAGAATTAATTGATAATGGAGCTTTAATAGGAATTTTACTTGCATTTGTGGTGCTGTGTATCGTGATAAGTTATTTTATTGTCAAAAACAGCATCAATCGGTTTTTAAGTGAACAACAAAACAAAGCAGACAATATTTTAAAAATTTCCAAAGAAAATGCCCGGGTAATTGAACTCGAAGCTAAAGACGAATCCCTGAAGATTATGAAAGAGACTGAGGCTGAAACCCAACGTCGAAGAGCTGACCTCTCCCGGGAAGAAGAACGCTTGCAAAAACGGCGTTCGGAAGTGGATTTCCGTCAGGAGCGTTTGGAACAGCGGGAAGCAAATTTAAATAAGCGCCAATCCGCAATGGATAAAAGGGCAAATGAAATTGAACGCATGCAGGAACTCCACTTGGCAGAACTTCAGAAGATTGCCCAGATGACCATGGAAGAAGCGCATGATGAAATGCTTCAATATGCTGAAAAAGAAGCCCGCTCGGATATGGTACGCATTATCCGCCAGATTGAAGCGGAAGCCCGTCAGGAAGGCGAGAAACGCGCCCGTGAGATCATCGCGGATGCCATCCAGCGGGTTGCCTCGGATCATGTTTCCACGGTAACCACCTCCCTGGTTGAACTGCCCAATGATGAAATGAAGGGGCGTATTGTCGGCCGCAATGGCCGCAACATTCGTGCCTTTGAGCAGGCTGCCGGTGTGGATGTGATTGTAGATGACACCCCCGAAGCTGTTACCATCTCCTGCTTTGATCCGGTACGCCGCGAAGTAGCCCGTCTGTCCCTTTCTCGTTTGATTTTGGACGGCCGGATTCATCCTGCGCATATTGAAAAGATTCTGGAAGAAGAACAGAAACAGATGGATCAAACCATCGCTGAAGCCGGTGAACAGGCCGCCTTTGATGCCGATGTTCCCAGCTTGCATCCGGAAATTTTGAAAGTTTTAGGTCGTTTGAAATATCGAACCTCTTATGGTCAGAACCAATTGGCTCACGCCGTGGAGACTGCCAAATTAGCAGCTGTCATTGCTGCTGAATTGGGCGCCAACGTTGAAGTTTGCCGAACGGCTGCTTTACTGCACGACCTTGGGAAAGCAATTGACCATAATACCGAAGGCACTCATGCTCAGATTGGCGCTGAATTAGCCAAACGCTATGGGGTTCACCCCATGGTGGTGAATGCAATTTCATCGCATCATCATGAAATTGAACAGGAAAGCGTCGAAGCCGTTATCGTTGAGGCAGCCGATGCCATCTCCGGTGCACGTCCTGGTGCCCGTCGTGAGGACCTCGAGCAATACATCAAACGCTTGCGTGCTTTGGAAGATATTGCCAACTCCTACAAGGGCGTCAGCCAGAGCTTTGCCATCCAGGCTGGCCGTGAAGTACGGATCATCGTTCGTCCCGAAGAGATTGATGATTTAGCTGCCACCCGTCTGGCTCGCGATATCTCCAAGAAAGTGGAAGAAACCATGCAATATCCTGGTCAGATCAAAGTCACCGTGATTCGCGAAACCCGGGCTGTTGATTACGCAAAATAAACTGCTGAAAAGCTAACTAAAAACAGGACTGCCGAATTCGGCAGTCCTGTTTTTTTGTTAATATTTTGTTGAAGGAATTGACCTGACATGGAGGATTATCCCAGGAATGGATTGAAATCCATTTCTTCTTGAACGGTGGTATGGCGGCCGTGGCCCGGATAAAGTTCAGTGGATGGCGGTAAGGTGAAGATTTTTTGGCGAATACTTTCCAGTAGCGTGGGTAAATCACCCCCGTGGAAATCGGTTCGTCCGATGCTTCGGTAGAAGATCACATCCCCACAGAAAGCGGCATTCAATTCGGGAGCGTAAAACGTGCAATGACCCGGCGTGTGGCCCGGTGTGAAGAGGGTCTGAAGTTTGATCTTTCCAAAGGATAGTTCGGGTTCGCCTTCCAGCAGTACATCCGGCTGGGCGGGCAAGGTGATTGAGATATTGAAATCATCCCCATTGCCTTTATCCTGCCAAAGAGGAAGTTCTTTTTCGTGCATGTAGATTTTGGGTTTCACGGTGTAATGGTTTAGAAAGGCTTGAACGCCGACGATGTGATCAAAATGCGCATGCGTAATTAGAATGCGGGTGATTTCTGTCCCCGATTGTTGTAATTTTGGAAAGAGGGTTTCCACTTCCAAAGGGGGATCAATCATCACGGCTTCATTGGTTTCATCGTCCAACAGCAGAAAACAGTTGTTTTGCAGGGGGCCGACGATGTGGTTTACTCTTTTAATGGTCATTTTAGCTGCCTTGGTTTGGGGTGAGTGTCTTTTGGATGAATTCAGCAATGGTATGAGCCAGGAACGCCTGATCCGGTTCCAGCGTGATTACATGACCACTGTTCTGTACCCAATGCCGCTCCACAAAGGCTGAAGTCACTTTGGAGATGATAGATTCCATACTGTTTTTTGGTATGGTGATATCTTTCTCGGATTGGAACAGCAAAACGGGTGCCTGGATTCGTGGTAAGCGTTGGCGCATGTTGATCAAGAGTTTGTCCAATTCCAGAATCCCGTGCGGGGTACGGAATGGGTAGGCGATGTGTTCATCCCGGGAATGGGCTCCCTGCCAATCGGGCGGCCCTTTCTTGATCTTGATGTGGAATGGCCTCATTATGGGCAGGAAGAGCAGACGTTTGTCGTCGGGAAGATCGTAGGGGGTGGAGATACTAACGACGCCTTCCACTGGGAAATCCGAGGCTGCGTTTAAGGCCAGTGCGCCGCCCATGGAGGAGCCGATCACGAACAGTTGATCCACATTGGGGCGCAGAAAGTGGTAGCCGTCTTCCACGGAGGCCAGCCAATCTTTCCAGGTGGCTCGTTCCATATCCGCCATGCAGGTGCCGTGTCCTGCCAGACGGATACCCAGCGTGGTGAATCCCCAGGTCTCAGCCAGTTTTCTGCCCAACCAGCGCATTTCATTGGGCGTGCTGGTGAACCCATGGATTAACAAACATCCGATGCGGGAACCCGGATGATAGAAGGGTTCGGCACGGGGACCGACTTGGAACTCGGAGTTGCATTTCATAATTATAAAGTGATCAAATCCCTGGGGAAGCTGGTGAAACTGCGCGCTCCCTGGGGGGTAATCAGGATGTCGTCTTCGATGCGCACCCCAAATTGACCGGAAAAATAGATGCCCGGCTCAACGGTCATGGTCATACCCGGTTTGAGCATCAAATCATTTTCCAAAAAGAGATAGGGATCTTCATGAATATCCAGGCCGAGGCCGTGGCCGGTACGGTGGGTGAAATACTGCGCGTAGCCAGCTTGGTCGATCAGGCTTCTGGCGGCTGCGTCTATCTCACCGGCACGGATCCCTGGTTTGGCGATCTCGCGTCCTGCTTGATTGGCTTCTTTGACAATTTCATAAATATGAGCTCGTTCCGGCGATACATTCCCCAAAGCAAAGGTGCGGGTGATGTCGGAACAATATCCCTGCCAGCGGGCACCAAAATCGATGACAATGAAGTCACTAGGCAGGATCTTTCGATCGGTAACCGAACCGTGCGGGTTTGCACCATTAGGACCTGATCCTACATAGGGCTGGAAGGGGAAGTCGGTGTCGGAGCCGCATTTCAGTAATTGGTAGGTTAATTCATTGGCAATGTCTTTTTCACTTATATCGGTTTTGATGATCTTAATCGTCTCTTCCAGGGCTGCTTCTGCAATATCAGCAGCTTTTTGTATGGCGGCGGCTTCCTGATCGTCCTTGCACATACGTAATTCGGCAAAAAGGTCACCGGAAGGCTGGAAGGAACATTTGGCGGCTTCCTGAAGAAAATTCATCTCCAGATAACGGAATTGATTGGGGTCAATACCGATTGTTTTTCCCTGCAACCCGCAAGCTTCCACGGCAGCTTGAAAGGCGTTCAGCCAGGTTATTGGATTATCCTGATAGGAAAAGACCTGATAAGCGGTGGACAGGCGGGTCAGCTGCTCTTTTTCGAATTCCGGCATGATTAATGTCGGTTGATGATCGGCAGTCAACAGTAAAACGACAGGGCGTTCATTCAAATGAAAACTCAACCCGGTCAGATACATCAACATGGAACCGGGGTTAATGGCGAAGGCATCCACGGAGGTTGTGGAGAGGAGGGATTTTAAAGGTGCCAGTCGATCGGTCATGGGTGAAAACTTCCTTTGATGATGGTTTCGTATCCCCATTATAGTCTGAATTTTCAAAACTGAACTTGAAAATAGAGGGCAAGTTCTTTATTCCCAGTGTGAAATAGGTTCCTTTGGTCAAAAATGGGTATTGACAAGCAAATTGAAATATCATATTATTAAACCGGTTCACTAAACCGGTTTAATAAAACATTCTTGCTTTATTTTCAAATGCAAGGCAGAGATCTTCAATATGTTTCCATTCAGTGCTTTTCGTATTCGATCAATAGTACATCTATAGGAGAAGAAGACCATGAGAGCTCGTACCCCACTTTTCATCGCAATTTTGATCATTGCTTCCATGCTGCTTGGCGCATGCCAACCAGCTCAACCTGCGCCAGCCGCAGCTCCCCAAGAAGCAGCCGTCGTCGAATCTGCCGCGGAAGCTCCCGCTGCAAGTGAAGCGCAGCCTACTGCCAGCGAACCGGTTGAAATTGTTTACTGGCATCAATATGACAGCGCCAACGCTGAGATGATGGACAAATTGGTGGCAGAATTCAACACCGCCAATCCGGATATCCACGTGACGGCCGTCATTCAACCCAGCTATGATGAATACAAAACCTTGCTGCAGACCGCCATTCTTTCCAACACTACCCCTGATCTGGCTTCCGTGGATTTGATCTGGGTACCTGGCCTGGTTAGCAATGAAGCGATTCAACCCCTGGATGACTTTATTGCTGCCGATCCCACCTTTGACATCAATGATTTCTATACCCTGCTTGTAGACTACGATATCATGGACGGAAGCCGCTATGCCATCCCGGTCAGCGCCAATAACATGCAGGTGATCTGGAATAAGGACCTCTTTACTGCCGCCGGACTTGATCCCGAAATGCCGCCAACCACCTGGGAAGAAATGCAATCCATGGCAGAACAGTGTGCCGATCCAGCCAACGGTGTTGTTGGTTTTGAATACTATACTCAGCCTGCCGGTGAAGGCGTTACCTGGCAATTCCAGGTTTGGTTGTGGGCAGCCGGTGCCGAATTCCTCAATGCAGATAATAGCGCAGCAGCATTCAATACCCCCGAAGGGTTAAAAGCCTTATCCTTTGTCTCCAATATGCTCAACGGCCATGGTGCCGTACCGGCTGCCTGGGGCGCTTTTGGGGATGGCAAAGCCTGTATGCAATTGGATGGTTCCTGGTTATTTGGGTATCGTAAAGATGCCGCTTTCCAATGGGGCATTGCAGCCGTACCTGGACCGGAAGCAGGCCAGACTGCCAGCAATATTGGCGGGGAACACCTGATTATGTTTAAGAGTTCCGAGAATCAGGATGCTGCCTGGCGTTTCATGAATTACCTTAGCAGCACGGAGACTCAACTCACCTGGGACATGGCCACCGGTTTCATGCCCATCCGGAAATCCGTAGGTGAGAACAGTGAATACCTGACCTGGATCAACGAGACCGAGCCGCGAATGCTACCGTTTGTCGCAGGTATGGCCGCTGCTCATACCCGTCCTGCCACTCCTTTGTATAATGAAATCTCGGATGCTTTCTCTCGTGAGATTCAGAAAGCTTTGCTCGGCGAAGCAACGCCCGAGGAAGCCTTGAGTTCAGCCGAAGCAGCCGTCAATGCGGTAATCAATCAATAATCTGAACCTGTTTGTGGGTGTCCGGGCAGCGAAAATGAAGCCTTCGTTAAAGATAAATCGCTGCCCGACATTTTATATAATAATGGTACTGCCTTTACAGTCCAGGAAGTCCAAACAAAAAGCATGATTCAGGAAACCAATGGCTACTCTCATTAAATCTATTCAGAAAAAAAGATGGGGTGATCTACCGGCTGCTTTTTTCTTTCTATTCCCCAGTCTGGTATTGATTATTATTTTTAGTTTTTATCCGATGGTGGAAACCATCAAACTCAGTTTCTTTCAATGGAACAAAGTCACAACCCAGCCGGTCTTCATTGGACTGGCAAATTACGCTACACTTTTTAATTCGGAACGATTCTGGAATTCCATCCAGGTTACCTTTACCTATACGTTTGTGGTTACTGCAGTCAGTGTCATCGGTGGATTAATCCTTGCGGTGATCTTAAATCAACCCCGTTTGGTTTTGAGCTCCTTTTGGCGCGTGCTTTATTTTTTACCGACCATCACACCCACCGTCGCGGCAGCCATGGTCTGGATTTTGCTTTTTAATCCTAATTATGGATTCATTAATACTTTTCTGCGGCATCTGGATATTGTCGGTCCCAACTGGCTTTCCAGCACCACCTGGGCATTACCCACCGTCATGTCCCTGGGTATTTGGCGGCGGGTTGGCTTTACCTTGATAGTCTATTTGGCTGCCTTGCAGGCCGTTCCCAAAGATTATTATGAGAGCGCCAGTATGGACGGGGCCAATGCTTGGCAGACCTTTCGTTATATCACCATTCCTCTGGTCGCGCCAACCACGGCTATGCTGATTATTTTGGGGTTGATAGATTCCTTTAACGTTTTTGATTCAGTGCTGGTGATGACACGCGGCGGCCCGTCCGGGGCGACCGAGGTGCTGGGTCAATATTTATACAGTGACGCCTTTACCTTGTTCAAAATGGGCTTAAGTTCGGCCATTGCCGTGATTATATTAATCATCACTGCTTCCATCACCATTTTTCAATGGCGGGTAGTGGGATTGGGATCCTACGAGGAGCAATAAAATGAGCGAACTTGCAAAGATAAAGCTATCAGACTCGTCCTTGAAGATCCGAACGTTTTTTAATCGTAAACTGACCACCAACCTGGTGATGCTGCTGGTTTTAATTCCGGTTGGCTTTCTAATTATCATGCCGTTTCTGTGGATGTTAACTGCCTCGCTGAAAGTACGCGGGCATATGGCCGAAGGTTCCCTGCTTTTTCCCACTACCTTTGATTTTTCCAACTATGTCACCGCCTGGCAGACAGCTCCCTTTGGTAGATATTTTATCAACACCATTATTGTTGCCCTGGGGATTGTCGCTTCCCGTCTGCTGATTGGCAGCATGGCTGCTTATGCCTTTTCCATCCTTAAATTCAAAGGACGGGATGTGCTCTTCATGGCCTACATGACCACGATGATGATCCCCTTTTATGCCATCGTGATTCCGCTCTATTTGATCATCCGCGATTTTTCCTGGTTCAATACTTATCAGGCGTTGATCGTTCCCCGCATGGTGGATGCTTTTGGGATTCTGCTTTTGCGCCAGGCCTTTATCTCTGTACCGAAGGATTATATTGACGCAGCCCGTATTGACGGCTGTTCGCATTGGCAGATTCTATGGAAACAGGTTATTCCCTTATGTCTGCCAACCGTATTGACCGTCTCCATTTTTAATTTCATGTTTGCCTGGAATGATTTTATGTGGCCGTTCCTGGTGGCGAATGACACCAGTATGCGCGTCATTCAAACCGGGTTGCAGGCCTTCAGCGGACGCTATTTGACTGAATGGACTTACTGGATGGCCGGCACGGTCATGACCACGATTCCACCCATCCTTTTGTTCCTACTGGCACAGAAGAAATTCATCTCCGGGTTATCACGTTCCGGGATGAAAGCCTAACATTTATCAAAGAAAAGGTATTTATGAATTCAACAGTCCCTGAATGGGTAAGTAAAAGTGTTTTTTATCAAATCTTTCCGGAACGATTTTGTAACGGAGATCCATCCAATGATCCTCAGCCGGTATCGGCGTGGGGCGGCAAACCGGGGTTGGATACGTTTTTTGGCGGCGATCTGAAAGGGATTCTTGATAAGCTGCCTTATCTCTCCGATTTAGGTGTGAATGCCCTTTACCTGACACCGATCTTTGCGGCACGTTCCAATCATAAATATGATGCCAGCGATTACCTGAAAATTGATCCTGCTTTTGGGGACCTGGCTTTGTTCAAAGACCTGGTGCAAAGCGCACATCAAGGGGGCATACGCATTGTCCTGGATGGTGTCTTTAATCACTGCGGGGATGGATTCTGGGCTTTTCAGGATGTGCTCAAACATGGGAAGGACTCCCGGTATAAAAACTGGTTTATGCCTACCGGCCTTCCATTGGAACAATTTCCGACGAATTACCAGACCTGCGGGGGAACTCATTATTTACCCAAGTTGAATACGACGGATGCTGAAGTGCGAGCCCACTTGCTGCACGTGGCACAGTACTGGCTGGAAGAGACCGGCATGGATGGCTGGCGCCTGGATGTACCCTGGAAAGTGCCCATGGATTTCTGGCATGAATTTAGTCAAGTAGTCAAACGTAGCAATCCCGAGGCATATCTTGTGGCCGAAACCTGGCGGGACCCGTTCCCCTGGATCAATAACGGCACTACAGATGCGGTGATGAATTATCCGCTGCGTGATTTCATCCTGGATTATTGTGTGTATGACCATATGGATGCCGAGGATTTTTATTATTTCACCCGCCGCCTGATGGAACAATATGGGGATGCTGCGCACGGCCAATTGAATTTGTTGGGCAGCCATGATACGGCTCGTCTGCTGACCCTGTGTAAGAACGACAAGCAGCGCATGGCACTGGCCGTCATCGCTGCCTTTACCCTGCCGGGTACACCGATGATCTATTATGGGGATGAGATTGGTTTGACAGGCGAAAATGACCCCGATTGCCGGCGCTGCATGAATTGGGACGAGTCCACCTGGGAGGATGGGATTCATGCTCTATACAAGCAGCTCATCGCCTTGCGTAAAGCGCATCCTGCGCTGCAAAATGGCAGTCTGGATGCCTTATTAATATTCAACGGTGTGTTTGCTTACCGCCGCAGTCTGGCGGACGATGAGCTGATTGTGGTACTCAATCCACGTGAAGCCCGGCGTGCGGTTGAGATTCCATTGGCAAACGTCCATGCTGACGGGTTATCCTTTGAGGATATATTTTCAGGTAAACTTGTGACCTGCCGCGCCGGCAAGCTGGTTTTGGATGAATTACCGCAAAAAAGTGCTTTGATTTTACGCCCTGTGTCATACTATTAATGGTGAGGTTCGATGAAACGAATTGGAATTAATGATATTGCCAAGAAAGCCGGGTTTTCCAAGACCACGGTATCCTTTGCTTTTAATAATCCGGAACGTCTGCCGGAACAAACCGTCAGGAAAATTCTGGATACTGCCGAAGAATTGGGCTATTCGCCCGACCCCATTGCGCGCAGTATGAGCACCGGACATACCGGCACGATTGGAGTTTTATTCCCGCAGTCCATCCCGGATGTCATTCGCAATCCGTTCATTCCCGAGTTTTTAGCCGGGGTTGGGGAAATCTGCACCCGCGAAGGTTTTTCACTGATGCTGGTGCCGCCGCTGAAGGGCAGTATCAAACGCGCCATTGAAAATGCAGCCGTGGATGGGTTTGTTACTCTGGGGCTGGAGGAATACAAAGCCTCCATGTTGGTGCTGCGGCAGCGCGGGGTGCCCTTTGTCACGGTGGATAGTGACCCGATTGAGGGTGTTCCAGCGGTCAACATTGATGATGAAACCGGCGCCAAAGCTGCCATGCTGCACGTCTTGGAACAGGGACATCGCGACATTTGCATTCTGGCGATTCGCTCCGGCAAGGAAGGTCATTACGAGGAATATCACGGTACGCTGCATTACCGCATGAACGGTTATTTGGCCGCCCTGGCGGAATACGGTCTGACCCTGGACCGCAAGCGAACCCGATTGGTGGAAGGAGTGTGCACCGAAGCAGGCGGGGAAGAGAGTTTTTTGGCGATTTGGAAGAACCGCAGCCACCCGACGGCGATTGTCTCGATGAGCGATATCATGGCGATTGGTGTATTGAAGGCCGCCCGGGATGCCGGTGTGCCTGCAGACGATCTTTCCATTGTGGGTTTTGATGATATCCCCATGGCAGCTTCGGTCAATCCGGCATTAACCACGGTTTCCCAGCCGCATTGCAGGAAAGGTCAATTGGCCGCTGAATTACTCTTGAACTCGATCAATGGCGAAGTCGACCCCACTCATTATGTACTACCGACTGAGTTGGTCTTGCGCAAATCGGTTTTTCCCATCCGTTAATTTTTTTTGATTGAAATTAACGAGCAAGTGGATTTAGAGACGGGTATTGGCGAGGTAAGTAGTTTGTCGTCTAACCCTTTTCCTCGCCTTAACCACGCTCTGGAGAGAGAAAATAAAACCTGGATGATTTCAAATTGAAATCTTTCAGCGTTTACCCTGGATATATTCCTGATAGCGAAGCGATAGAGAATTTTTCTTGCGCTTAACATTTCCGGACTGGGTAGGGTGGCAAGTCCATAAACCACCTTTTAAAATGTATGCGGATAGGGGTTTTGTACCAAGCCTGTAAGTCCATTCCGCCATGTCGAACAGGGGCCACCATGTGTAGCCTACCATGGGTATGCCTGCCGTTTTATTTTGACGGACAACCGTTATAGTGTCGTCCATCCATTTCTTTCTTGTTTCAATTTTGGCTTCTGTACAACCTGTTTCGGTTAACATCATGGGTAAGCGGTATCTTTCCCAAGATTGCTGAACAATGTCGTTTAAGTCGCCCGCTTCAAGCCCAATGATTAATTCGGGTTGATTATCTTTGCCCATAATTAATTCGCCACCGGAAATGGGATAATAATTAATGCCCAATATATCTGGTTGAAAATTGTTCTCCTGAAACCAAAGTAAATCTTGTTCGGTAAGGCCGTTCTTTTGTGAAAAATTAAAGAGATGACTTTTCTCCGTGAAGTTCCCCGTTATAAGGTCAAATCCCAAATAGCGGTCCTCACACCAATCCTTGACTGCATTTTGTAGCCTTTCATCCTTGGACCAGGCTTTTCCCATTGCTTCAACCTGAACCAATATGGCATCCGGGTCTACTTCGCGGATTGCTTTTGCCGTTAATACAGTCCCTTTTGCTACCGGAATGAGTAATTTAATATACCCATCTTTTCCGGTCATATACGGAGGCCATTCACCGCGAATGCCACAGAATTCTGCATTGACCGTCGGTTCATTCAGAGGCGTATAGAAATGAACCAGATCCTTGTACCGTGTAGAAAATTCGTGGGCGTATTCCGCTACCCGCTGTGGATAGCTAGTGTTTAGGAATGAATTTTCCAACCAGAATGGCGTTCCATAATGCATCAGGTCAATAATGGGTTGGATATGTTTCCGGTTGACCAAATAATCCAATACTTCATCTATCCAGTGCCAGTCATATTTTCCCGGATCCGGATTCACTTTATACCAGGGCACTCCCCAACGGATATGGCTTACACCCAAATCACTAGCAAGATCAAAATCTGCTTTCCATTGACGGTAATGATCCATTAATTCATATTCATCCAACGCACGCATACCTGCCCTTGTTTGGGGGATGAAAGTATCTTCGATTCCGACACACCACGCAAAATTAGTTCCAATGAGTTGTTCCATATTCAATACCTTTGTAAAGAGTAGTTTTTATTGAAAAGTAAGAGTCTATCCTTTTAATCCGGTCGTGCTGATACCCTTAATGAAATATTTCTGAGCGAACATAAACAGGATGAAAAGTGGCACTAAAGAAATTACCGCTGCAGCCAATGTGGGCCCATATTCCAGGGTTCTTTGTCCCACAAAAAGCGCCAAACCGGCAGAAATCGTTCTCATTTTTGTTGTGCTGGTTAACATTAAGGGGTAGAGCAAATCATTCCAATTTCCCATTAAATTGATGATCGCCAGTGTGATGATAGCGGGTTTATTAAGGGGGAGCATGATTTTGTAAAAAATTTGAAATTCATTATAGCCATCGATTCTTGCTGCTTCTTCCAGCTCTTTGGGCAGCGCAACAAATGAAGCCCGCATGAGAAATATTCCGAAGGCATCCGCCATTCTCGGAAAAATCAATCCAGCATATTGATCGAGGATGCCAAGTTTAAATACCTCAATGAATAGGGGAATCATCAGGACCTGGAAGGGAATCATCATCGTGAGAAGGATTGCGGTGAACAGAAAGTTCTTTCCTTTAAAGTTGTAGCGAGCAAATGCATACCCGGCCATGGCATCAAAAAGAACCGAAAGGATGGTAACAGCGCCGGAAAAAATAACAGTATTTTTCAGAAAATCCAATAAGGGGATGCTATCCCAGACTTTAATATAAGAGGAGAAAGTATATTGATTGGCAAACAGGGTGGGTGGAAATTTTACAATATCCGTATCGACCTTAAAACTGGTCAGGATCAACCAAAAGAAAGGATAAACAACGATGATGAGCAGGATTCCCACCGATACATATAAAAGGTATTGTCCGAGTACATTTTTTTTCGTCATTGTTTTATCCCTCTGAAATATCTGCGGTTTCTCTACGCGTAAAATAGGTATTCGTCAGCAGAGAAATAACCATAATAATGATGAAGAGAACGACGGCGATTGCAGATGCGTAACCCAGATTGAAGGGTTGTGTGGCGAACCCGACATTGTATATATACATAACCAATGTCTCTGTTGTATGCAGCGGTCCACCTTGGGTCATAACATAGATTTGGTCAAAGACCTGAAAAGAACCAATGGTATTGGTAATGATGCAAAATCCAAGACTGGGTATCAGGAGTGGCAGGGTGATTCTAAAGAATTGCACAAAACTGTTTGCACCATCCAATTCGGAGGCTTCATAATAGACAATGGGTATGCTTTGAAGGCCGGAAATCAGAATCATCATGGTCAGCCCAAAGTTTTTCCAGACCGTTGTCAGAATGATGACCGGCATGGCCATGGCGGGATCACTGAGGAATTTCAAGCGGGGTAATCCCAACTGGAAGAGATAATAGGGAAGAATCCCGATTTGCGGGTCCAGGAGAAAAGACCAAACGATACCTACCGCGGTTAAGGAACATATTGTTGGTATAAAAAAAACGGTGCGCGCAAATTTCCGAAACAACGTGTTTTTTGAAAGCAAGACGGCAGCAAGCAATCCAAGAAAGACTTGCAATGGGACTTCGAGCAAAAAGATGAATGAATTCTTTAGCGCATTCCAGAACCGTTCATCCTGGAGTAATCTTTCATAATTGGTCAGTCCAACAAAATTCGGGGGATTTAGAAATATTGTTACATCCTGAAAACTGATTACGATTGCATAAACAAGCGGTACGAACACAAATACCAGCAGTGTTAAGATTGCAGGCAGCAAAAATAAATAGGCTGCCCCCTTTGGCTTTCGTAAATATTTCAAGATTCGCTGAAGAAAATCAGGCATATTTTCTATTTCTCCTTGGTACTCAATTCATCTCTTTTGCTGTAGCCGTTTCGTTTTCATCTCAACTTATTGGGAATGGGCATGTAAATAAACGTTGAGAGGGTTGCCTACCCATCCAATAAGATGGATAGGCAACCAATTTATCCCTGCTTATTTGCCTTGTAGAATGGCATCAATTTGTTCAGAGGCACTCTTAACCATCTCGGTTACATCCCCTTCATTTTGTAGCTGTTCAATCAGAGGGAATAAGACATTGGCGTCGATATTCGCGGCGCTTTCTACCCCACCCATCCAGGGAGCTGCATTCTTGGCATTGTTGGCCAGGATGGCAATGTTTGTGTTTGCCTGAATTTCAGGATCATTGATGACGGAATTGAGATAGGGCGGAATACCAACAGATAATGACCATTTTTTGGCAACTTCAGTGGAATTCCAGTATTTCAGGAATTGATATACAGCTGCTTTTTGGGTATCATCTGTGCCGGTCGGAATGGCGAATAAGGTTCCATCATACACGGCTACTGCTCCAGCTAATCCGCTGGGGATTTGAGCCACACCAAAATTGATATTATGGCTGACCAAGCCGGGAATGAGCCATGGGCCGTTGAAGTAGATACCCAACTGACCGCTCTGCATCAAGTTATCCATGGCTACGCCGCCTGTGCTTTTTGGTGAAACTTCTTCTTCGAACGCCATTCGATGCAGCATTTCAAAGGTCTGCATATTGACATCGGAATCCAGCACCGACTTATTGGCACTCACGTCAACAACATCACCGCCATTGCCTTTGATTAACACGGCATAGAATTGGGGCGCCGCACTGCTGCACAGACCCAGACCGTATTGACCTTTACTGGGATCGGTAAGCTTTACGGCATATTCTTCCAATTCTGCGAAATTAGTCGGGGGAGATTCGGGATCCAACCCGGCAGCTTCGAAGAGGTCTTTGTTCCAATACATATTGGTGGTATCCAATAATTGCATCGGAATGCCATATAATTTCTCATCGAATTTGCCAAGTTCAAGGGCTGAGGGGTTGAAATCGCTTTGATCGGCACCCGATACGGTGAAGAAATCGCTCAAATCCTCGATGGAACCTTGCTTGGAATAAGCGAGGGTGTCCGCAATATTTAATGCGATCAGATCAGGAGCTGTGTTGGTAGCAATGGCTGGCGGCACCTTTTGAGTAAATGCCGTGCTGGCCATGATATCCATTTCTATTTTGATTTTACCCTCATTCACTGCATTGAAATCTGCAACGATTTCTTTTAACGTGTCGCCATCCGACCCGGTAAAACTGTTCCAGAAAGTGATTGTGACAGGTTCAGCTTGCACTTCTGCAATCGGAGCTTCGGTTGCCTGGTCGGCTGCAGCTACGGGTTGTTCTGCTGCTGCCGGTGCTGCAGTGGGTGTGGTTTGGCATCCGGCAAGAATAATACTTGCCATCACCAGGGCGTTAACAAGGAAAGACCATCGGATTCTCATTTTTTCTCCTTCGTGTTACAATATTCATAGGTTTTGAAAGCATTACATACAAGGTTTTGAAACAATTGAATATTTTTCCGTACACCTCCTATATGGAGACAAGTTTAACTAGATGATCACCTTATAGGTGGTCATTTATGTTTATATTTATGTTGGGCCGAACTTCTGCTTGCTGCTTATCCTACGATAACCGTGAAAGATAAAGCTGGTAATTGCAGATTTATGCCTTGGTCAATGACTTCAATGTGTCCCAAATCTACAGTTTTAATAGCATTCGGATGATTAAAAGTATTGCTTACTTTTGGGTCATTTCCTGAAACTTGATATACTTGAACCGTTTTCTTTGCATCAAAATCTTGTAAACGGATGTTCACACTTTCCTGTCCGGTTTGAGCACGATTCACAATGAAAACAGCCATTTTTTGTGTTGTTTCATCATAACTGGCTGAGACATCCAATTGAGAGACTTCGCCGTACTTGGCCGTGTCAATTGTGGGTGCCTGGCAAAGTACATCCAATGATTTTCCTGTGGCATAAGCGCTGAATAATTGGAAACGGATAGAAAATAGTTTGACGAAGCAGCCCTTGTGGTGATGTCAGGATGGGGGCGATGACATTAACCAATTGTGCCAGGCAGGCCATTTTAATCACGTCACAGCGACGCAGAAAGACATTCATCCATTGTGCGACAACAAGCGCATCTTCGAGGTTGTATACTTCCTCCAATAAGTGTGGCGCTTCCGTCCAATTCCCTTGCGTTTCCATGTTCTTGTACCACACGTTCCATTCGTCCCAGGATAAATACACCTGGTGTTTCGAACGTTGTTGGGCCTGTACATACCGCAATGTGCCTTCCAGCGTATCCACAAAGGCTTCCAAAGCGACCGCCGAGGCCAGAAAACTTGGCGTGTCATTATCATTGTTATTTGCGTAATAATGCATGGATAGATAATCCACTTGTTCCCAGCAGGTTTCCAATACCTGGCGATCCCATGCCGGGTAGGTTGGCACAGCCGTATTGGAAGAACCGCAAAGGATGAGCTGGATGGAATCGTCCTGCCATTTCATCATTTTGGCGGCTTCTCGGGCCTTACGCCCATACTCATCTGCTTCCAGATGGCCAATTTGCCATGGACCGTCCATTTCATTGCCCAGGCACCATTTTTTTACCGCATAAGGTTTCTTGAAACCATGGCTTTGCCGCAAATCAGCAAACTGACTTCCGGATGGTGCGTTGCAATATTCCACCATTGACGCAGCTTCTTCAATGCTTCCGGTACCCAGATTAACACCCAACATGGGCTCTGTATTGATTTCATGGCAGTAGTGCATGAATTCGTTCAATCCAAATTGATTGGTTTCAATGGATTGCCAGGCCAATTCACGTTTTCTGGGGCGTTTTTCCTTGGGGCCGACACCATCCAGCCAATGATAGCCGCTGAGGAAATTCCCCCCCGGGTAACGAATCATTGTGGGGGCCAATTCTTTCAAAGCTGCCATAACATCTTTGCGATAACCGTGTTCATTCGCGAAGGAGGAATTCGGTTCATAGATGCCCTGGTATATGGCTCTCCCCATATGTTCCAGAAAACCACCAAAAATATGGGGGTCAATGTCTCCAATACTGCGGTCGCGTTCAATCAATAGTTTGCTTGTCATTTTGTAGCCTCAATTTTGTAATAATTACAATTCGGAATCAGGATGATAGCTTTTTCCAAGCGTTGATTCTCTTGGAATCAACGAAAAGGCGGGTTCAAAATAATCGGGTGAGCTGGTTCTCTTTCCATTAATACGATCTATTAATAATTTGACACCCAATGCAGCCGATTCACGGCGGTCAATGGCAATTGTCGAAAGGGAGGGATTGTAATAACGGCTATCAATAATGTCATCAATGCCAATGATAGCGATATCCTCAGGAATCCGATATCCCTTGCTGATGAGTGTTCGAATGGCTCCCAGAGCAAGTAGATCGTTGAAACAGAATATTGCGTCTGGTTTATTTTTTATTTTCAGCAGTTTTTCCATCACCTTGGCTCCCTGATCGCGATGATAACTGGGAGAATGAATCTGGATTAACCATTTGGGGTCAATTTCTAATCCGGCTGCGTTCATTTCCTGGATATACCCATCCGTCCGCTTTTGTGGCATTGTGCCAAAACTCGTGTCTCCTGCAATGCCGATGGGCGCGATTTTCTTCTTGCCGAGGTCAATTAAATGCCTGGTGGCGGTTCTGGCAATGTTGATGTTATCAAGAACAATATTATCAAAAGTAGTCGTTTCTTGGCGTTCTCCAAATAGGACCACCGGCACCGAATGAGTGAATTCCGATAAGTCCAACAGATGGGGAGCCATTAAGATGCCATCCACGGGCAGTTGCAGGGCTCCACTGATAATGGAGCGGACAATTTTTGGATCATTGTTTGTAAAGCTTAATAAAACCGTGTAATCCCGGTCACTGGCTTCTTGAATTACAAATTGAGATAGTTCGGATAAATAAGGATTCATGATATCCGGCAACACCAGGGCGATTAACCCCATTTTGCCTTTGCGTAAATATTTCGCCGCCATATTGGGCACATAATCCAATTCTTCGGCGACTTTCATTACTTTTTCGTACGTATCCTGGCTGTAATGACCTACCTTACCTTGAAAAACATTCGAGGCGGTCATTACGGAAACGCCAGCCAATTCGGCAATTTTTTTGAGATTTATATTCATGTGTAATCCATTCGTATCGCGAGATGTGTTCAAATAGGTTTATCGTTAAACTTTAACGATAAACCTATCATAGCACGCAGAAAATTGTTTGTCAACTGTCAATTTGATATTGTCAATTTAATATGGATATTCATCCATTGTGCGTTGAATCAAATGGATAGTCTACCTGTATATGCTTGATAAATGAACGAATAGGTTGTGCCTTTTGTTGTAAAATTCTATTGCACTATCGCCAAGGCAAAAGCGATAGATTCAAAGGCATGCAGGTAGTCTTTTCGCCTGCTGAAATAGCGTTCTTCGATATCTATGGGGGAGAGGTGCTCATAAATCAGAAAGCCTGCCTGTTCCAGAAGAGCTTCCAATTCCGGATAAGAAAAACAGGACTTCATTGGCTCGCCGCTGGCTGCTGCCATGGCCAGCATGTTTTTCACCCGGGAAACCTCCGACTTAAACAAGTTCTCATCAGGGTAATCAAACATCAAAGTACTGCCTTTGCGCGCAATGGACGCAATGGATTTTAATACGTCCATGATCTTATCCTGACTCAGATAATAGGTCACGCCCAGCCAGCTGAAGTAAGCCCGTTCATTTGAATTGAATCCGGCTTTGGACAGGGTATCCACCAGATTATCGCTGGTGAAATCGATGGGCACCTGATGATAATGCTCCGATATCTCCCAGCCCAGGGATTCAATTCTGCTGCGTTTAAAGGCCTGAGTGGCAGGATGATCCAATTCAAAGACATGCAGTTTTTTGAGCAATTCAGGATGGCGATAAGCAAAGGTATCCATCCCGGCGCCTAAAATGACGTATTGGTTAACGCCAAGCATAATGGCGTTTTGCAGCATTTCTTCACAATAGCTGGCTCTGGCCAGGGTGATGGGGGCGAGCCTGGTTTGCACAACCCATTTCAGGGCTTCCTGGTCATTGGCAAAGGTCAGATTGTTTTCCGGTTTGAAATAAGCCAGGCCAGCCAGCATATTGCTGACGACCAGGGTGTATTCCTCGTCCGTGAGAAATTCGCGTGCCAGCGTGTCGTTGAAGATCTTGGGCAGGTCATTTTCGGCATGGTAGGCGCGGGCGAAAGCTGAAATAAGGGCGGTCATGCTGGATTTATTGTTTTCCAATCAGATTCGAGTCTCGAGAATTGAATTTATGATTTGCGTTAGCCGTATTGAAGGAAGGCGTCGATAGTTGTGCCAAAATGTACCTGGATATGGTCTTCTTTGGTATGGGCCAGGCTGAGCAGGGCGGAGAGGCTGGACCATAATACATAGACCGTTTGTCTTGGCTTGATGCCTGTCCGTACAATGCCTTGCTGGATACCGGATACCAAAAAGGTCTCCAGGGTCTGATTGATTTGTTCTCCAACGCTGAAGAGTTCCTTGGTCACAGCAGGCATGGATTCCGATTTGCGCTGCTTGGTCTGCATTTCGTTCACCGAAGTGAAGGATTGCGGATGATGGCTTGCATAAAACCGCATCGCGTCACAGATGACGAAGTATTGGGAGAGGAAATCCGGCTGGGATTGGATAGCCTGTTGAATATGCCCATGCAATTCCTTCAAACTGCGGCATACAATGTGCAGGTAAATGTCCTCTTTGTTTTCAAAGTAGACATAAATGGTCCGGCGGCTGTAGCCGGAAGCGGCGGAGAGGTCCTCTATACTGCTGGAGAGATAGCCTTTTTCGATGAATAGGCATTCTGCAGCATTCAGGATGGTCTCGCGGTGAAGCGTGGCGATAATTTCTTTAGTATTTGGCTTTGTCATAAGTATACCTACAATATAAAAAGTATAACGCTAGTATACCTTGTGTCTTTTAATTGTCAAGAGGGAAATCGGGTTCATATTTCTTGGGGAATGATGGGATGGGAGCATGGATCAGGTGGCATTAAAGCGAAAACGCCAAATCAGGGTAGATACCTGTTGGCCTTTTCAGATTGTTTTATTCCAAGCTTGATTATTGTTAAGAAAGTTGGATTTATTTTATGCGCGAAACGAATGGATGTTTTGCATCACCCAGGCGGCGCCGTTTTCATCGTTGGACGGGGCGGTGAACCCGGCTGCCTGCTTGACTTCCTCGGGTGCGCCGCCCATGGCAAAGGACAAACCCGCGTAGCGCAGCATGCTGATGTCGTTGGTCTGGTCGCCGATGGCGACGATTTCCTCTTGCTTGTACCCGAACTGTTCGGCATAGAAGGCCAGGGCAGTGCCTTTATCGACACCCAGCGCGGTAAGATCAAGGCAGTTATAACCGGAATAAACGAACTGAAAGTCAGGAAAAACCTTCTTCAACTCGGGGGCGCTCAACACTTTATCGCCTGCTTGTATGAAACAGATTTTAAGGGTCGGGGCGGCGAAATCTGACAAAGGGTTTATGCTCATCTCCTGTTTCTGAAACTCAGCACGCAGTCCAGGGGGCAACTGTTCCAGAAAATTGACTGTGGAATACCAGCGTGTTTGTCCGTTGGGGTACTCGGCAAGAAGACAAGTTTGATGGCTTTCAGCCCAGGAAATAACTGCGGGAAGCTGCCCGTTCAGCTGCAGAATTTTAGAATACAGCACCTCGCCGTCCCGGCCGGAGATCAGCATGGCGCCGCCGGAACAAATGTAGGGCAGGTCCAGGTCCAAGTCATGCAGCAGATTATTGACAAAGGTACGATTTCGTCCGGTGGCCAGGATGACCTGCAGGCCGCTCGCCAGGGTTTGTTTGAGCACCATTTGCGTGGTTTCGGAAACGCGGTGGTCCGAATTAAATAACGTGCCATCCAGGTCAACGGCAATCAGCCGGATATTGTTATTCGAAGTGTTGGGCATGAAGTAAGCTACCTTGGTCGATGTTGATTTCCAAGGGTTGATTATAAAGCTTAAGGATGGGTTTGGGTTTTGATTGGTCATAGGAATGGGGTTTGGTTTTCCCCTTTGCATTGAACAATTGTAAGTTGTTGGTCGGGTTGAGCGCTTTTTGCGAAACCCGACATTGCATGATAGGTGAAATTTCGCCATTGGTGATGGAACCTTTTCGTAAGATTTTAGATCAGGTTGTATGCTGAGTTTTTCTTTATCCCAAAGTGACAGAAAGATTAAGATTTTCCAGAATCGAATGTGGTATCCATCTGAAAATGTCGGGTTTCGGCTAGCAGAAAAATATTTTGCGGGATTGTTCATACCGCCTCAACCCGACCTACGGAAAATGTGAAAACTTCCGATGTGAATAACGATTCGGAACTGTAGGTCGGGTTGAGCTCTTTTTGCGAAACCCGACATTGCATGACGGAAGAAATCTTGTCATTAGTGAGGAGTACTTATCGAGTAATTTTAAATTAACCAGCATGTCGTGATTTTATTTATCCCAATGAGTGATTTTGGTATCGATTTTTAAAAATCAGACCCGAATTCCATCCAAAAATGTCGGGTTTCGGCTAACAAAATATTGATTTGCGAAATTGAATAAATCGCCTCAACCCGACCTACAGAAAAACCTATCAATTAAAAAAAATAATTATTGAGCAAACTGATAAAATATTTTCATGAATTATCGCCGTGTATTTTCAGCAGGTGGCACCTATTTCTTCACTTTGGTCACTTACCAAAGACGACCCATATTTAACAATTCCCAAGCTATTGAAATGTTTCAAAGTGCTATTCAATATACTTTCGACAGACATCCATTTACAATGGTTGCCAGCGTGATTTTACCGGATCATATGCATTTTATCTGGACTTTACCGCCCGATGACATTGATTATTCAACCCGTTGGCGCTTAATAAAAAGCCATTTTACCCATCATTGGTGTCCAAAGGAAAAGATAAGCCAATTTGCTACAAGAGCGACCAAAGGACAAAAAGATGTCTGGCAGAGTCGCTTTTGGGAGCATTTAATTCGGGATGAGAAAGATTTGTATAGGCATATCGAATACATCCATTTCAATCCCGTGAAACATGGATTGGTTAATTCGCCAAGTGAATGGAAGTACTCAAGTTTTGATACCTATTTACGAAGTGGAGTCTATCCAAAAGAGTGGGGTAAATCAGAGGACATTTGGAACGGGTACATGGATATGGAATAAGGATGGAGGGGTGTAAAAATGGTGGGTAGAGACGTTTTTTTCAATACCGATTTGATAGGTATATGATTAGTTGAATTTGTTTAGAAACATCGGTATATATATTTTCGGATTATAGGGGGAATCCATCTGAAGATGTCGGGTTTCGGCTAAATAAGTTTTAAGTGTGGGGTAGTTTGAATCGCCTCAACCCGACCTACGAAAAATGCGAAATCGCAGGATGTGCGAAAATAATTATTCTGGTAGGTCGGGTTGAGCGCTTTTTGCGAAACCCGACATTGTTGGCATGTGGAGATTTTGTTTATCCCACCAAGTGAGATTGACAAAGATTTTCCAAAAGCAGAGGTGGAAACCATCTGAAGATGTCGGGTTTCGGCTAGAAAATGTAATTTTCGAGATTATTTAAACCGCCTCAACCCGACCTACGAAAACTTGTTTGGTGCACACGGTGTTTGAGACAAAAGTGGAGATTCCTTTGTTTATTCCTCACGGATAAACTGCTTTGTTCCCTTATTAGTTAATCGCCAAGCAGATTTCGGACCTTTCAATTCAGGGATCATCTCAATCAATTCATCATTGCGTAATTTATAAAATTCTACCTTTACTAAATTTTCAGATCGAATACCCGTTACATCTCTAGCTTGGCGATTGGTAATTTGCGGATTATGCTTCAAGAATTCCAATATTGCCTCAGTTGGTGCAGCAAGTGGAGTATGAGAAAGAGTTACTTTTACGTGGTTTTTTTCTTCGACAATATTGGGTTCTTTTAATCCCCATTCTTTCATTTTTTGGAAAGTAGTATCGAGTCCCTCACCCAAATCCTTATTTGGAGGATTCTTATAGCGATTTAGAGTTCTTACAATTTTTGGATTTCGGGAGTAACGCGCATCTAAAATATTATCTCTTGTGACGTACCCAGGGAATCTTCCAGGGCTAAGAACTTCGATTCGGTTATCAAAAATCAACACTTGTACATCGTCAGAAATTGAATAGTCTCGGTGAATTAGGGCATTTACTACAACTTCCCAAACTGCTTCTGGCGGATATTGTGCATATTTAAGCCCTTCTGATGTCCAAATTTGAACAGATGACATTATTTCCTGAATCTTAATAATAGTATTGTGAATAAGGTGATATAAAGGACCTTCGAGTGTAACTTGGCTAGCAAGATGTTCTCTTTCCGGATCATCTTCCTTCGTTTCATACCGCGCAATTTTTACAGCGCACTTGCGAGGTATTACATTGCTTGGGTTATCATGAAACAACAATACAGAACCTACCCTTGGCTCCCACGTTTTATTATCTACTAAATTTTGATTAACCACGAAATCTAATGGATCGGTTTTGGGTGCATGATCCTTTAAAAATGATTCAAGCTCTATAGCATCTACAATTTGCTCCGGTGGCACATCATGCAAAACTTGATCTTCAAAGGATGTTGCTCCTTTGGCAAACGATAGCTCCATAATCCGTTGAGGATCTTTAATTGGTAGAGATTGTGCTCCATATCTTTGATAAACCGTGTCATCTGCGGTTCGATGAAGTGCTTGGCTCTTCTCAATAAGTATGCTGAGTACATATCCAGGCTTCGTCTCACACTTCAAGAATTCGTAGCGAATATCAAGACTTGGTCTGATTTCAAAAATACTTTGAAGGTGAGCATTAAGCTTCCTCTAGTTTTGGCGCCCCTTGCCACCTTTTATCTGGATCTGGTTCATCCTTGTCATCAGCAATGCCAATAAGTACTTCGCCTCCATCAGCATTAGCTAATGCCACAACTATTTTCTGAATACCACGGCCACTGATATTGACCGACTTGCGATCAAAAAAATGAGACTCTTCTCGTTTGCTAAGTGCTACAGTCTCCTCATTAGTGATAACACGTGTTCTCATATGAGTTCTCCTTATACATAGTTATTGCCGCCTTAGTGTGCCTTGCGAAGCAAGCTAATCCTTATCTTACAATGTCTACCGGCAGGCGTTACCGAGTAAGGCGGGATTTTGCTGATAAAGACACCAAATGCTGAATAAAGCTTCGAGTCAGAATCCTTGAAAGTGAGTGCAAATGCATGCATTTGTCCAGTGTATGTTTTTATCGCCCTGGCCCAATGGTGGAATTACAACCGTTGAATAAATGTTATTTTTCCTGACACCCAGTTAAACCTCCCTGCGAATATAACATTTCAGCTTGCTGACCATTCGGAAAATCGATACTCACCCAAACTTCAATTAGATTATGAACAAAATTTGGGTCGGTCTGTGAATCAAATTCGCTAATCACTGAAAGTTTATACTGATTTTCATTGCTTGTCATACACTTTTGAAGAAATATCCAGCAAACATCATTTACTCGGAGATAACCAGGAAGTGTATCTGGCATAGAACCAGTGGGATGGTTTTCGATGAAAGCTAGAAGCTGTTGTGTTTCTTGGAGCGCAGATTCGCGAGGAGACAAGTTAGCTTTTGGTATCAAAAGTTCAAAAAAAAGCCAACCGATAAGAAGAAGGAATAGCGAAGCCATAAAAGCGATTCTGATAAACCAGGAAAACTCGCGATGGATTTTTTCCATATTTAATTTGTTTTCCAAAACTGCGATCTTATCTGGAGCATTGCTCCATGAACCACCCCGAAATGAAAAGAAGAGATGGATAAACTATTAAATATTCTGCAAATATTCTGTCTGTCAAAGTGATAACGGTGATTCGGATTCACAATAATTGTTGTTAATTAAAACAATTAACGAAACTATAGCATTAAAGCATATAATTCAAATAACGGTTTTCCAGTTGAATATTTTCCCCTCTCACCTTGACATGAAACCAAGGCTATATTACAATTCGTTCACCCTCAAGAAAGGGCCTGTAGCGCAGTTGGGAGCGCGCATCAATCGCACTGATGAGGTCGAGGGTTCGAATCCCTCCAGGTCCACTGGAGCGAGCCTCGACCCAAAGCTTGCGGTGGAGATGAACAGTAAAGTACAGAGCAACATGGGCCCATAGCGCAGTTGGGAGCGCGTCTCAATGGCATTGAGAAGGTCGAGAGTTCGAATCTCTCTGGGTCCACTCTTCACTACACTCAGGGTAATTCCCTGGGTGTTTGCTTAACTCGAATAATGCTAGAAACGGATTGGAGTATGCGTGATCCGGCAGAGATTCAGACCAGCGGCTGAAAGTCTGAAGGGTGCCTCCGGAGCACCATGAGTGGAACTCGCCAATCAACTGCACGATAGTGCAGTACGTTGTTTCCCTGAAGACCTAGTAGGGGAAACCGGTTTCGCCCGATATCGCGAACCTGAGCGGCCTGCTGTGTCAGGCAATCAGGGTGGTACCGCGGAGTGTTCTTCTTCGTCCCTATCGGATGAGGAAGTTTTTATTTAATAAGGAGTCAACGATGGCCAATACGGAATATACGGATTACAAACCCCAGGAAATTGAAGCCCAATGGCAGGAAAAATGGGAAGAAGACGGCCTTTATCACGCCGATATCAACCCGAACAAGAAAAAATATTATGCCTTGACCATGCTTCCATATCCTTCCGGCGATCTTCATATCGGACACTGGTATGCCATGACTCCTTCGGATGCACGCGCGCGTTTCATGCGCATGCAGGGCTATAATGTCATGTTCCCGATCGGGTTTGATGCCTTTGGGCTGCCGGCCGAAAATGCGGCCATTAAGAACAACATCCATCCCAAAACCTGGACCTATCAAGAATATTGACCGCATGCGCGGACAATTGCGTTCACATGGGTGCCATGTTTGATTGGCGGCGTGAGATGGTCAGTGCGGATACCGAAATATTACCACTGGACACAGTGGTTCTTTACGCAACTGTTCAAGCACGACCTGGCCTACCGCAAGATGTCACCGGTGGATTGGTGCCCGAAATGCAATACCACCCTGGCGCGAGAGCAGGTTTGGGGTGATGACCGGCACTGTGAACGCTGCGATACACCGGTGATCAAAAAGAAATTGAATCAGTGGTTTTTCAAAACCACTGATTATGCGGATGAACTGCTGGATTTTTCGACCATTGATTGGCCGGAACGGGTGAAACTGCTGCAAACCAACTGGATCGGAAAATCCAACGGCGCATCGGTGATTTTCAAGACCGAGACAGGGCGATGAACTGGAAGTTTTCACCACCCGTCCGGATACGCTGTGGGGGGCAACTTTCATGGTGCTGGCACCGGAACATCCCCTGGTGGACAAGATTACCAGCGAACGAACAGAAAGCTGAAGTTGAGTGCGTATCGCCAGGCAGCTGCTCCAGACAAACGGATATTCAACGCGAAGCAACCGATAAAGAAAAAACCGGCGTGTTTACCGGCGGTTATGCCATCAATCCGGTCAATGATGAACGCATTCCGATCTGGATTGCTGATTATGTGTTGATGACCTATGGTACCGGCGCGATTATGGCTGTCCCGGCGCATGATCAGCGTGACTTTGAATTTGCTCGCAAGTTCGGTCTCGAAATTCGGGTGGTGATTCAACCGGATGATCTGGATCCGATCGATCGCGGCTGAGATGACAGAAGCCGTGCCGGCCAAGGGCAGCATGGTCAATGCGGTGCATCTGACCGGCACATCCATGGAAGATGCCATTCCGAAAATGATTGCCTTCCTGGAATCCAAAGGCATTGGCAAGGAAGCTGTGAATTACCGTCTGCGTGACTGGCTGATCTCCCGCCAGCGTTATTGGGGCGCACCGATCCCGATGATCCATTGCCCCAAATGCGGTGTGGTTCCGGTGCCGGAAGATCAACTGCCAGTGGAGTTGCCGGATGATGTGGAATGGAAACCGACCGGCGAAAGCCCGCTGAAACTGCATCCGACCTGGAAGAATGTGAACTGTCCGGTGTGCGGCGGTGCAGCCGAACGTGAGACGGATACCATGGATACCTTCATGTGCTCATCCTGGTATCATCTGCGCTATCTCAGCCCGGATTGTGACACCTGGCCGTTTGATCCGAAAGAATATGATTACTGGATGCCGGTGGATATCTATACCGGCGGAATTGAACATGCCAACATGCATCTGATCTACACGCGCTTTTTCCATAAAGCCCTGCGGGATATGGGCATCACCAAAGGGTCCGGAACCGATGACGCAGCTGCGCAATCAGGGCATGGTGCTGGGTGAGGATTCGGAGAAAGATGTCCAAGAGCCGCGGCAATGTGGTTGCCCCGGATAATCTGGTGAGTGAATATGGCGCGGATACGGTGCGGGCCTACCTGATGTTCTTCTCGCGCTGGGAGTTGGGCGCGCCCTGGCGTTCAGCGGCATTGACGGTACCAATCGCTGGATTCGGCGTATCTGGAATACCATCCTGGAACCAGCCGCCACCACTAACAAAGATCCCGAACTGACCAAGGCCCTGCGCCGCAAGCTGCACCAGACGGTTGCCAAGGTCACCCATGACTTTGAGAACTTTGAATTCAATACCATCATTTCTTCGATGATGGAGCTGATGAATGACATGGTCAAAGCCAAAACGGCTGGATTGTGGGGATCCCCGGAATGGCTGGAAACCGTGGATATTTATCTGCGCTTGCTGGCACCGGTTGCTCCGCATATCACCGAGGAATTGTGGTCGCGCTTGGGGAAACCCTATTCCGTTCACAACAGCCCTGGCCGAAAGTGGATGAAGAAGCTGCGATGGATGAAGAGATTGCCCTGGTGATTCAGATCAATGGCAAGGTGCGCGATAAGATTATGGTGCCGGTGGGAATCTCCTCCGCGGATGCAGAAAAAGCAGCCCTGGCGAGTGAATCCGTGCAGAAGCATTTGGAAGGGCAAACGCCCAAGAAAGTGATTGTCGTTCAGGGACGGTTGGTCAATATCGTTCTGTAATGCATAATAATCAAGCAAGATCCCCGTTCTCACCTTGGAACGGGGATCCTTTTTTTATATCCGCAAGGGTTATGTTTTTAAAATCCTACTTTCCCCTAACGGAGACTATCGGGGACTTTATCAAGGTGCACTCTGTGACATAAGGCTTTTTCATGTCATTGCGGGCAAAAAGCGCCCTCCTAAGAAACAAAGAAGGCAGATGGTGTTTTTCTTGTATCCTAGTTTCATTTTGAACAAAGTTCGTATGCCGTGTAGAGTTACTCAAAATTAAATGACAAGATTGAGTGTCATTGCGAGGCCCAACAGGTTTTATTTTGGATTCAATATTTAGGCCGTGGCAATCTCCCTGCATGCATGGAAATAAATTATCTTGCAAAACAATCTATAATAAAATAATTGGTCCAATCAATTACCCATGCGATTTCCGAAGAAAAATGAACGCAAAACATTACTTCGTCTACATCGTAACAAATCGATATCATAACGTTTTATATACCGGCGTTACTAATGATCTGCAAAGGCGAATCGAGGGACATAAAACCGGTCTGGGTGGAAAATTCGCTGGAAAATATCGATGTGACAAACTGGTTTTCTATGAAATGACTGAAGATATTAATTGTGCAATTGAACGGGAGAAACAAATCAAGGCGGGAACAAGGCAGAAAAAAGTTGATTTAATTAATAGCATTAATGCCGATTGGGTTGATCTTTCGGAGGAATTGTTTACGTAAATTATCAACTGAGTCACTATCAAAACAACCCTTTTTCAATTCTTAACGGGAGATTGCACCCTTTTAGGGCATAGACCGCAGTCGCTTTCTTCCTGATAATCTTACTTCTAATTGAGAGCGCTCCTTCGCAGTAACTGTGTAAGCACTGAAAGTATGAACCCTGTTTCCTATGGAATGAAGTGCGTTTGCGCAAGGGATTTACTCGCAATGACACAATTGTTTCATTTTGTTCTTCGGGTTTACCATTAATTTCTTGGTTATCAATATCGAAAAGATTCACTGAACTGATATATTCATGCTTTTCAGTATTCGATTATTTGGGCGATTTCACTTGATATAACACAATTTTCAGGACACTAAAATTAGAAATCCGGGTGATCTATTTTATTAAACCCGTAAGGGTAGTTTTTTGGAATAGGTGGAGAGAATCACCAAGAAAGCAAAGGTGAGCAGAAGGTCCACCAGGATGGCAATGGGGACGGCTTTACCGCCCATGCCTGCGAAAATTTGACCTAGAATCCAGGGGATGAGCATGGTGCCGGTGTTGCCGCCCAGGAAGATCAGCCCCGTCACTTTGCCGGACATGGAGAGATATTTGTTGGCGTGGGCGATGGTGGAGGGAAAGACCGAGGCGATAAATAGGCCCATCAGAATGGTGGTTATCCAGATCATGGGGATGGAGTTGCGGAAGAGAATGAAGAGGGTGATGCTGAGCATGCAGCCCAGCACATCAAAGTAGAGCAATTTGAGCGGTTTTACTCGGCTGGAGATGGGGATCATCAGCAAGCGGCCGATGGTTAAGGCGCCCCAAAAAGCGGAGACCAGGTAGGCGGCCTGATCGGGGGGCATGATCTGTTCGCTGGTGATGATGGTATACAGCCATCCGCTGAACCCGACCAGGGTGCCGATGTATAACATGAGAAAAATGGCGATGATCAGCACCAGCCGCGGCTGGACGACGGTTTTGATCTCTGCTGTGGGCAGCTCCCTTTTTTGGGGCGGGCGCAGGAACATTAACCACAGGGCAGCCGGGAGCATACTGAGCGCGACGATCCAAAAAGCCGGTTCAATGCTGTTGGTCAGCAGCATGGATCGGGCAATCAGAAGCGGGCAGAAAAATGCGCCCAGGCCAAAAAAGAATTGCAGGGCATTAAGATAAGGGGCTGAAGCGTCATCATGCACCCAAATCAGCATGGTATTGGTGCCGACGTCCATGGTCCCCTGGGCGATGCCCAGCAGGAGAATTAAAATTGCCAGAAACCAGAGGGAGGAGACGGTTGGCATGAGGACAAAAACCAGGGCGATTGCCAGCAGCATGGCAATGGTCACCCAATGCCCGTGCAGATGATCGTATAACCGGCCGCCGGCAAAGGCGCCGATCATGTGCCCCAGGCCAATGGCGGTGAAAAGGAAACTGATTTGTGCAATGGTTGAAGCGGTCTGCTTCGCCAGGGTCGGCAGGGTGGGTCCCAGGATGGCTTCCCCCAGTCCCATGGCGATGAAGGAGAGCAAATAACAGGCGGTCAACCAGCGTTTTTGTTTGTGTTGGTTTTGAACAGGGTTCAACAATGAATTCTCAATGGTTGTGTTAATCGGAACACCTCAATACAATTAAGAGTAGATTTTCTAATACTACCATCAGCGCCCGCGTCCATCAATGGATGCCAACACGAAGGAGCGAACATGCGATTTGAAGAATTAAATTGGATGGATGTGGAACAGTACCTTACCCAGGATGACCGGGTAATGCTGGTGCTGGGTGCCTGTGAACAGCACGGCTATTTGAGCCTGCTTACCGACGCTCAAGTGCCGCAAGCCCTGGCGGATGCTGCCAGCCAGGAGACGCAGGTGCTGGTGGCTCCGGCGCTCAACTTTGGGGTCAGTCCCTATTTTCTTACCTTCCCCGGGACGATATCGCTGCGCTCCAGCACCTATCTGGCAGTTTTTGAAGATCTATTGGACAGTTTGATCCAATCCGGGTTCAAACGATTTTTGATCCTGAACGGCCACGGCGGGAATCATTTGGCCACTGGATTGACTGCAGAACTGTTGAACCACCATCCGGAGGTTAAAATCGCCTGGTATTCCTGGTGGCAGGCGCCTGCGGTGACGCATGTTTTTCAAAAGCATGCGTTGAAAGCCGGACATGCCAGTTGGATGGAAGCCTTCCCGTTTACCCGAGTGGCGGAGATTCCCAAAGGACAGATGCCGCTGGCAGAAGCCGGTCGGACGATCAGTGCTGCGGCGTTGAAAAAGGATTTCCCGGACGGTGTTATGGGGTATCCGTATCAGGTGGAAACGCATATTATGGACGAAGTCTTTCAAACCGCGCTGGCCAATGTTTTGCATATGCTGAAATTCGAAGATTGATGGGGTTGAGGGTGATTGTATAAAAAAAGTAGGATGGCCAGCCGAGGGCGACCGTGCTTCGACAAGCTCAGCAACCACCGGTCGTCCCATGTGCATTAAATTAAGGAAATAAATTTCAGAACAAACTTCTTTTCCCGATAATTACCTGTAGGGGCCAAGCATTTCAAAAAAAGGCTGGAAAATTACGGCATCATTGAAATGCTTTGCCCTTTCTAGGATGGAATTTTCACAGGAAAGTGGAAAATCCTGTTTGGCGGGCAGGGCAAAGCATTCGATCGAATAGCCTGATATTTGAAGCCGTTCCGAATGCTTGGCCCCTACGGCGAATGAGGAAAATTTTAATTTATTCCTAGAATCTCCTCAAAACAAGATGAATGTTAAATGAAAATCCACTTTTTTCTGAGAATTGTTTGTGGAGTAGGTTTTTTTAAAGCAATAATGCCGTGCTAGACTTATAAAACCTGCTTCCATCTGCTGGTTCATACACTTGTTAATGGATCGCAAATTGCTAGCTTAACTAGATAGACTATGACGATTCGTCATATATTTCTAAAATTGAAACTTATGGGGCGGCCGGTCGCCCCTACGAGTATTAATGATTTTACAGGTAACTTAATTGTTTTTTTGTGAACTGTCTATTATTATTTCCAAAACAGTATCCTTGGTCTCTAACAAATCTCTGATTTGACAAGCGGGGGGTTATACCGCAAAATGAACCTGTGAAACCACAGAGAAAATTATGGCAACTCCTGATTCCTTTCCGCTTATCCATGCTTGGATTGGGTCTCTTTGCCATGCTGACCGCGATCAGTATTCTCTTTCAGGCAAAATGGATCAGCCTGCTTATTAATCAGGCGGTTTTCCAACAGCAAGGCGTGATGGCTTTGTCTCAGGCGTTTCTTTGGCTGGTATTGGTGCTCGGCATCCGCGGACTGGCTCAGTTCTTTTATCAGCTTACCGCGAACCGAGTCGGGAGCCGCATCGTCAATAAAATCCGCATGGAGAGTTTGAACATCATTTTGCCGTTGATGGTGAAACGGGACGGATCCCTGACCACCGGCGGGGTAAGTACGCTCTTCACGGACAAGCTGGACGCGCTGAAAACGTATTACGCCCAATATCTGGCCCAATTGATTCTAGCGGCAGTCATCCCGCTGCTGGTTTTGTTTGTCATCTTTCCGCTGGATTGGATTACCGGACTGGTTTTCCTCCTGACTGCACCCTTGATTCCCCTCTTTATGATTTTGATTGGCACGCAAACCAAAAAAGCCACCGAGTATCGCTGGGGTTACCTCAACCGACTGGCGGACCATTTTGCGGACCACATTCGCGGGATGGAAGTGTTGAAGCAGTTCAATCAATCCCAAAACGGGTTGAATGCCATTGAACGGGTCTCCACACGCTATGCCAAAATGACAATGGAAATCCTGAAGATCACTTTCCTCTCAGCCTTGGCCCTGGAGTTGTTGACCACCCTGAGTACCGCCGTGGTGGCTGTGGAAATCGGTCTGCGCTTGTTAGCCTCGCAACTTGATTTTCAAACCGCCTTTTTTATTTTGTTGATCGCCCCGGAATTTTATCTGCATCTGCGCATGCTGGGGCTGCGCTTCCATGCCGGGATTCAAGGCCGCACGGCTGCTGTTGAATTGTTTGAATTGCTGTATGAAGAGGCATCTTCCAAAGACGCTGATTCAATGGACACTCACACTCTCGATTTGCAGCCGCCCTTTCACCTGAGGGTGAATCAGGTGAGTTTTTCCTATGCAGAGGATGAGCGCGAGATTCTTACGGATATTTCGCTGGAGTTAGCCCCCCAAACCCTGACAGCCCTGATCGGGCGCTCCGGCAGTGGAAAATCCACCCTGGCGAAGCTGCTGCTGCGTTTTGTTCAGCCGCAGTCCGGCTCAATCCTGTTAAATGACCAACCGATTGAGACGATTCCCCTCAGTAAATGGTATGCGTGGGTATCCTGGATGGGGCAAAAGACACTCTACACGGAAGGGACAATCCGCGAGACGCTGCTCTTTGCCAATTCCATGGCGACGGAGGCGGACCTGTCGGAGGTTCTCAGCCGGGTTTCGCTGATGGAGAAAATAAATCAACTGCCTTTGGGCCTGGATACTTTGGTGGATGAGTTTGGTCAGAATTTCAGCGGTGGCGAAATCCAACGTCTGCAATTGGCCAGAGTTCTGATCAGCCCGGCACCGATTTTGATCCTGGATGAACCAACTTCACAACAGGATCCGGATTTGGAGCGTCTATTTATTCGGGAATTAGCCAAGCTTAAAGAGGAGAAAACGATATTACTCATTGCTCATCGTCTTCAAACCGTAATGCAGGCGGATCAGATTTTGGTGCTTGAAGAAGGCAGGGTTCAGGAACAGGGAACCCATGCAGGCCTGATGGCACAGCAAGGCCGATATGCCCAGATGGTGGCAACTTACCATCAACTGCGGTGAACATGCAAGAGATACTGGATTTGATTAAGAAAGGCAAGTCTTTTTATCCATCCATTCTGCTCTCGGTTTTGCTGAATGTGCTCACCATTGGCAGTGCCATTGCCTTGATGGGAACCTCGTCGTATTTAATTACCATGGCCGGATTTCATCCCTCGATTGCAGAGCTGCAGGTGGCGATTGTGGGGGTGCGTTTCTTTGGCATCTCCCGAGGCGTGTTTCGCTATCTGGAACGTCTGGTCAGTCATGCGATCAATTTCCGCATCTTAACCAAGCTGCGCGTACGCTTTTTCAGCCGCTTTGAAGCCAGTTTCCCGATCACAAATTGGAAGGTGGAACAGGGCGATCTGGTCAGCAGGGTGCTGGATGATATAGATTCGCTGGAAAATTTGTATGTGCGCATCCTGTCACCGGCTATTGCAGCTTTTTTTATCGCGATCCTCACCTCCCTGGTTCTGGGCAGTTTCCTGCCGACGCTGGGATGGATTCTCTTTGCGGGATTGTTCAGCAGCGGATTTCTGATTCCCCTATTAACTTATTTTGCGGTTCAGAAAGTCGGCGCCAGTCTGCAGAGGCTGAAGGGAAAATACCGCGCCCAGTTGACGCGCACCATGCTGGGGGCGGAAGAAATTGTGGTCTATCAACAAGAGTCCGCAGTTTCGAATTTGCTGGGCAGGACGGTTAATCAAATCCAAAAACGGGAAGATGGGCTGGATGCTTTGGGGGAAGGCATTACCCTGCTGAACTTCATCCTGCTGCAATCTACCTTTCTTTTGACTTTAATCGCGGCGATGCAGGCTGCACAAAACGGAGGCTTGAATCCTGTTTTAATCCCGGTCAGCGGCTTGATGGTTCTGGCCAGTTTTGAGGCTACCCAGCCGTTGGGTGTGGCAGCGGTGCAGTTGGGTAAAGTGCGAGAGGCTTTTCGCCGTTTGGAGCAAATTACAGCCGGTTCAGTGGAAACGGATCGGGAGACAATTCACCTCCAGTCTCCGATATCCGAAATTCGATTTGAGGATGTCAGTTATCGGTATGCCGAGGACCAGGCAGCCGCCCTGGATCAGATCAGTTTTGCCATTCAAAAAGGGCAGAAGGTGGCGATTGTCGGACCCAGCGGCAGTGGAAAATCCACCCTGCTGCAATTGGTGCAGGGATTCCGCACCCCACAAAGCGGGAATGTTTGGGTCGATGATCAGGATTTAAGTCAGGTGGATGGCAACGAGTTTCGAAAATCCCTTTCCGTCGCAGGACAGGCGCCTTTCCTGTTCCACCGCAGTTTGCGGCAAAACTTATCCTTCGGCAATCCAGCCATGCCGGATGATGCCCTGCAAGAGGCGTTAGCCTGGGTTTCCCTGCAAACCTGGTTTGAGCATCTGCCAGAAGGGCTGGATACGATTCTGCAGGAAGCCGCGGTCAATATCAGCGCCGGTGAGAAGCAGCGTCTGGCGATTGCCCGAGCCATGCTAAAGCCCAGCTCATTTTTGATTTTGGATGAACCGACCGCCAATCTGGACGGCGAAACGGAAGATGACTTGATCCAACAGATCCTCGTCCAATCGGTTGACCGGGGCATTCTCTGGGTGAGCCACCGCCTAAAATATCTTGACCAGTTCGATGAAATATTGTTCCTGCAGCAGGGAAAGATCCTGGAGCGCGGGACGGAAGCCGCGTTAATCAAGCAAGAAGGGGCCTATTATCATTATTGGCAGCTGCAAAACGAATATTTGATCTAATTCAAGGGAACAGATTTCCTCCATGGATCGTTTAACTCTTAATCGCATCACCCGATTTAGAGCAGGAGGAATCCGACCGATGAGAAAAATAGCTGTTGTGTTTGCACTTTGTTTGGTTTTCTTATTTCAGCAGATATCCACCGTATTTGCAGATGGCATTATTATTCCGGAACCTCCACCTTGTTTGTTAACCGGCTGTCCCGAACCTTTTCCCTATCGTCCGATGATGCAGCTGGAAATTGTTTATCACCATGTCACTGTGACGATCGAGGATCAGCTCGCTACCGTGCATGTGGATCAGGTATTTCATAATCCCAATTCGTATGAGGTGGAAGGCCAATATATTTTCCCGATTCCCGTGGACGCCAGCGTGGATGATTTTGTGCTGTGGATGAACAACGAACCGGTCAAGGGAAAAGTGCTGGATGCCGAAGAAGCCCGGGAAACCTATGAATCCATCGTCAATCAGATGAAAGATCCCGCCTTGCTGGAATACCTTGGGCAGGGAGCCGTTCAGGCTCAGATTTATCCCATCCCTGCCGGTGAAGATCGGCGGATTGAACTGGAGTACACCCAGGTCTTAACCGCCGACAATGGCCTGGTGGATTTTGTATATCCTTTGAATACCGAAAAATTCTCGCTGCAGCCTTTGCAGGATGTCTCCGTTGAAGTGAATATCAGCTCCAGTCAGCCGCTGCGGGCGATTTACTCGCCCAGTCATGCGGTGCAGGTGGATAAAAAGAATGAGAAAAATGCCCTGGTCAGCTATAAGGAAGAAAATGTGCTGCCTGATCAGGATTTTGAGTTGATTTACTCGCTCGGCAGTCAGCAGGCGGTGCATTTACTATCTTATTTGGACACCACCGATGAAGAGGACGGTGATGGTTATTTCTTGTTATTACTCGCCCCACCGATTGCCTCCGATCAACCGGCGGTGGAAAAGGATATTGTCCTGATTCTGGATCGCTCCGGCAGTATGGAAGGGGGGAAATTCCAGCAGGCACAGGAGGCGGCCAAGTCCATTTTGGATCGCTTGAACGAGAAGGATCGTTTTTATCTCTCGACTTTCAGCGACCGCATCATGACCTTCAGTTCAAAAATGGATCGTATATCCCAGACGGAGGATGCCAAAGATTGGATCGATCGCCAATCCGCGGCCGGCAGTACGGACATCAACCTGGCCTTGCTGGATGCCGTCTCCATGGTGGATAGTGAACGCCCGACGTATATTATCTTCCTGACGGATGGGTTGCCCACTGCGGGTGAGGTGGATCGGGATGCCATTTTACGCAATATTGCTCAGGAAATACCTGACAATGTGCGTCTGTTCTCTTTTGGTGTGGGCTATGATGTGGACACCAGCCTGTTGGACAGCTTGAGCCAAGAGAATCACGGCAACAGTACCTATGTTAAACCCGAAATGCCGTTGGATGAAGTCCTCTCCGGCTTCTATGAAAAAATCAGCAGCCCAGTATTGACCAATCTCTCTCTGGATTTTGGCGCGTTGAATGTCTATGATGTTTATCCAACGCCGCTGCCGGATTTATTCGCCGGAAATCAAGTGATTATTACCGGGCGTTATAAGAAGGGCGGTCAGGTGGATTTGACCTTGAGCGGTGAGGTCAATGGCCAGCGCGAGACCATGAAGTATCGGGATCTGGTTTTCTCGAAGGGTTCAACGCAGAGCAAACGGCAATATGATTCCCTGCCGCGTATTTGGGCCACCCGCAAAGTGGGTTATCTGCTGCGCGAGATTCGGCTCCAGGGTATGAACGAAGAGCTGATTCAACAGGTGATCCAGGTTAAGTGTGCGCTACGGCATCGTGACCCCCTACACTTCCTATTTGGTGGAAGAGCCGCAGGTTTTAGGGTATGAAAACCAGCAATCCCTGGCGAATGATGCCATGAAAAGCTACGAAAGCATGCCGTCCGCAGAAGTATCCGGGTTTGGCGCCGTGGAAAGGGCAGTGGATGAGGGTGCCATGTCTGCTGCTGAAAGTGCCCCCCAAATCGCCCAGGATGTGCAACAGATGGTGAAAATGGTGGCCAATCGCACCTTCCTCTGGCAGGAAGATCAGTGGGTGGACACCTTGTATGATGAAGAAAGCATGCCGCTGCACAAAATTCCGTTTTTGTCGGAAGCTTATTATGACTTGTTGAATAAGTATCCGGATGTGCAAAAAAGTCTGGCGGTTGGAGACCGGTTGATTGTGGTGATCGAAGGGGAAGCCTACCAGATTGTGGAACTTGGAGCGGAAGTGTCCTATGTGCCGAAGCAAACTGGCGGTGAAGAAGCTCAGGAGGGGAACGAGGCGCGTAATCCTCTGCTTCAATCGTTGTCCTGTCTCTCCGGGATCAGTTTATTGGGCGTGACAGCTTTAATCCTATCGTTTCGTTGAAAGGGATTTGATAATTTGCCTGATTGTTAATTAGCAGGGCGACCGCGAGAGGTCGCCCCTGCGCATCAAGTTAAGGAAATAATTTTCTGAACAAACAAAGTTATTCGATATTTAACTGTAGGGGCAAAGCATTTCAACGATGCCGGGATATTCCAGCTTTTTTTGAAATGCTTTGCCCTAGCTCGGATGGAATTTTCACAGGAAAGTGGAAAAACCCGTTTGGCGGGCAGGGCAAAGCATTCGTCGGAAAGGACTGATGTTTGAAGTCGTTCCGAATGTTTGGCCCCTACGGCGAATGAGGAAAATCCCAATTTAACTGGATACACCTGGAAGATTCGACCTTTTATTCTTAGATTGGTGTGCATGGAGCAACCGCGAGAGGACGCCCCTGCTATTCGATTGCCCTGATCTGTGGAAACAGTAAAACGTAGGGTGCGTTTGCAACGCACCAAGCCCTTAACATATAGTGTTGTTGGTTTAGTCAAATAGCTTTATCAGATGCCTTAATATAGACATGCTGTTTAACATGGTGAACATTTATTAAAGATGCAGTTTGTAGCCGTGCTCCAATTTTCGATGCCATGCTTGAGAAGGAGCTTATGCATTGGACAGGGATTCAGAATACCCTGAAGATTCAACTGACTTGTTTGGCAAATAGCATTGTGGTTGGAGGATTGCATAGATGGTGCGTTGCGAACGCACCTACACGGGACAAGTTAAGCTAGCTTCTTGTGATCCTTGAACCGGTGTGTAGTCTGGCAAATGTAGGGGTAGGTTTTTGAAATCAGCTATGATGGACTTGATTTATAAAACCTACCCCTACAGGTAATTATCGAGGAACGATTTTTTTTATAAATATTATTCTCTTTGGTTGATGCAAATGGCCGACCGCGAGGGTGTGTTCGTATGTGGGATGAATGGGGTTATTAGACATATGTGGGGCGACCGTGAGAGTACGCCTCTACGGAATACTAATTTTGATTGTTCACTATATAAAGATTGCGCATAGGTAATTGTCTATTGCAATACTTTGAAAATCTCACTAGATGGGATGACCCCTTCGCGCAAAATTTTAATTTCTATCGAGCTGCAATCGACCACGGTGGAAGGGACATCTCCGGCGGTGGGGCCGTCATCTAGATATAAATCCACCCCGTACTCCAATTGTTTGAGTACATCCGCAATACTGGTCGGATTAGCACCCCCTGATATATTGGCGGAGGTGGTGGCGAGCGGTCCGCATTGCTGCATCAATTGCAAAACAAACTGATGGTTGGGCATACGGATACCCACGGTGTCAAACTCCGAGAGATTTTTTGGCAGGTTTAATTTCTTGGGCAATATGATGGTTAATCCACCGGGCCAAAATGCTTGAATCAATCGCTGGGCAGTGGGGGGGATTTCTCTGGCAATAAATTCTAATTGATCCAGGGCGCCAATCAAAATCGGCAGGGCTTTTTCTCTGCCGCGATTTTTGAGTTCATAGAGTCTCTCAATGGCTTCGGCGTTATCATAACGCACGGAAACGCCGTAGACCGTATCGGTGGGAATGACGACGACCCCATTCTCTAAAAAGGTTTGTTGGGCAGTCTGGATAATGTTGGGCAGTGTAGTGGAAAGAATTCGTGACATGATCTGTATCCTGTATCTGAATCAGTGACTTGTGGCTTGGCATAGTTAAACGGCTGGGTTGAGTGGGGTTGGATTCTCGATGACCAGAAAACGATCCCGTTCCGTCAGGTCGGGTTGGATGCTGATTTTGGCTTTTGGAAAGGCAGTTTTGGCTGCCGATAGGGCGAGGGGGGCATGGGTATCATCCATTTCAAAGATCATAAAAGGGATGGTGAAGAGCTTGAGGAGTGTTAATAACCTGGCGATAAGGGCAAATCCGTCTTCCCCACCGGCGAGAGCCAGGGCTGGTTCATGTTGAGCAACCGGCAGATGGGCCAGCCGGCCTTTCGGAATATAGGGCAAATTGGCACATACAAAATCGGGCGCTGACCATTGGGGAGGCAGAAGGTCCGCTTGAACAAAACCTATTTGGTGCGTCACCTGATGGTGGGCGGCGTTTTCACGGGCGATGAGCAAAGCCTCCGCGGATATATCCACGGCTGTGATCTGTACATCCGGCCGTTGTTTGCATAAGGTGATGGCGATGCAGCCCGAGCCGGTACCGATATCCATGCCATGCTGCATCCCAGGATGAGTGCTCAACCAATCCAGGGTAAGTTCGATCAGCCGCTCGGTTTCCGGCCGGGGAATGAGTACGCTGGAATTGACTGAAAATTCCAACCCAAAAAACTCCTGTTTTCCAAGGATGTACGGCAAAGGCTCGCCTTTTAACAGACGAGCCAGCATTAAATCCATTTCGAGTTGTTGGTGAGATTCGAGCAGTTGATCCTCATGGGTGATCAACCAGGTGCGCGGTTTTTGCAGGATGTGGGCTGCAATCAATTGCGTTTCCAGATTAGGCGTATCACTGACCAGGGCTGCCTGCGGGATGGCAGCGGAAATCCATTTGCGTAGCGTGTTCGTGGTCTACTCCTTGTCAGAGTTTCCCAACCGTTCAGTCTCTTCCTGTAGGGTCAGTTCATTGATAAAGTCATCAATTTCACCGTCCAGGACGGCGCTGATATTGAAGGAGGAATAATTGATACGGTGATCCGTGATTCTGGATTGCGGAAAATTATAGGTGCGGATTTTCTCGGAGCGTTCTCCCGTCCCAACCTGGGAACGGCGATGGGCTTCCCGTTCGGATTGGCGTTTTTCTTCTTCCTGGGCATACAAGCGTGCTCGCAAAATTCCCAGTGCACGCAGCTTGTTTTGCAATTGGGATCGTTCGTCCTGGCAAGCCACTACCAATCCAGTGGGCAAATGGGTGATGCGAACCGCTGTGGAATTTTTTTGCACTGATTGTCCACCCGCTCCTGCGGATTTATAGACATCAATTTTAATATCCGTTTCCGGAATTTGAATATCCACATCCGCTACTTCGGCCATCACCGCCACGGTAATGGTGGAGGTGTGAATTCGTCCGGAGGATTCCGTACTGGGAACGCGTTGGACACGATGAACACCGGACTCATATTTCAGTTTTGAATAGGCGCCGTTTCCTTTGATCAGGAAAATGACTTCTTTAAAACCGCCAATCCCGGTCTCATTTTCGGAAAGGACTTCAACTTTCCAATTATGGCGTTCAGCGTATCGACTGTATAGACGGAATAAATCAGCAGCGAACAAAGCCGCTTCATCGCCGCCTGTCCCGGCCCGTATTTCCATGATGACATTTTTTTCATCTCTCGGATCTTTGGGTACCAATAGGGAACGGAGCTTCTTTTCCAGCTCTTGAATATTAGATTTTTGGTCCAGAATTTCAACTTCCGCCATTTGCCGCATTTCTTCATCATCAGAGTCACGCAGACTTTCAGCTTCTTCAAGGGCTTTTAACGCACGCTCATAATCGGTAGCGGTTTGAATGATTGGCTCAATGTCGGATCGTTCTTTTGCCAGTTCGGCAACTTTTTGATAATCCTCCAAGTTGGATTCCAGAGCCATGGTAATTTCTTCATAGTGTTGACGAATATGTTGAATTTTCTCGCGCATCGGATGTTAACCTCAATCCTGGAATTTTAACTATAATACTAAGTAGAGCAGTAATTATACCAGTCCTTCGGAAAATTTCTATCCATCATCTTATAACGGTTTGTATTAAAAATCACAATAATGTTAGAATTAATAAAATACGATAAATAAACTAAAATATAGCCAATTAACAACTAGGGAGAGAACCATGAATTCTGTAGCACTTGCCCAATGGCAATTTGCCGCAACATGCATTTATCACTTCTTTTTTGTTCCATTAACTTTGGGATTATCGGTTTTAGTTGCCATCATGGAAACCATCTACGTGAAGACCGGAAACCCGGTCTACAAGCAAATGACAAAATTCTGGGGAAAGTTATTCCTGATCAATTTTGCCATGGGCGTAGTAACCGGTATCGTGATGGAATTCCAGTTTGGGATGAACTGGTCAGAGTATTCCAGATTTGTAGGCGATATCTTTGGTGCCCCGTTGGCTTTGGAAGCGTTAATCGCTTTCTTTCTGGAATCCACTTTTTTGGGGGTCTGGATTTTTGGTTGGGATAAATTATCCAAAAAGATGCATGCAACGGCGATTTGGTTGGTGGCAATCGGTTCCAATATTTCCGCCTTATGGATCTTAATTGCCAATTCCTTTATGCAGCAGCCGGTTGGCTTTGAAATTATCAATGGCCGGGCCGTCATGACTGATTTTTCAGCCCTCCTGACCAATCCCAATGTTTGGGTTCAATTTCCTCACACGGTGTTCTCAGGGTTTACCACCGGGGCGGTTTTTGTGCTTGGTATCAGCGCGTACCATCTGTATCGTGGAAATCATATTGATCTCTTTAAACGATCGATAACCATCAGCAGTATTTTTGGACTGGCAGCCATTTTGGGTGTGATTGGCGTTGGACATGCTCAGGCACAGCACATGATTCAAACCCAGCCCATGAAAATGGCTGCGGCAGAAGCATTATGGAACACTGAAGATCCGGCTTCATTTTCCTTGATCACGATTATCGATGAAAAGAATATGGAAGATGTGCTTTCGATTCGTATTCCCGGTGCATTAAGTTTTCTAGCTTATAACCGCTTCTATGGGGAAGTACAAGGTATCCATGAGTTACAAGCGGAATTTGAGGCAGAATATGGCCCCGGGGATTATATTCCACCGATTACCTTGAATTATTGGACATTCCGATTCATGGTTGGGGCTGGTTTCTTGATGTTTTTTATCTTTGCCCTGTATCTCTATTACCAAATTCGAAAAGTGCCATATGAGAAGGGAAAGATCCTGAAATATTTGCCTTTTGCTATCATTTTGCCGTATGTTGCCAATACTTCAGGATGGATGCTAACCGAAATTGGTCGGCAACCCTGGGTGGTTTACGGCTTGATGAAGGTTGCAGACGCTGTCTCCCCGAGCGTCAGTGCCGGTATGGTACTGACCAGTTTGATCGGGTTTGTTTTGTTATACGGCATTTTGATGGTCGCAGATGTTTATTTGTTGACAAAATATGCGAAAGCCGGACCGATTGACGGGGTAGCCCCGATTGATGATAAAGCTCACTGGGAATAGGAGGCAGAAATGGATCTACGTATTTTATGGTTTGTTTTAATATCAGTCCTGTACATTGGTTATTTTGTATTGGAAGGTTTTGATTTTGGTGTGGGTATGCTTCTGCCTTTCCTGTCAAATAACGATACCAAAAGACGCATGGTCATTAATGCCATCGGACCCCACTGGGATGGCAACGAAGTTTGGCTGATTACGGCAGGCGGCGCTACTTTTGCTGCGTTTCCTCACTGGTATGCCACCCTATTCAGCGGGTTTTATTTACCCTTGTTCCTGATGTTGGTTGGCTTGATTTTGCGCGGTGTAGCCCTGGAATTTCGCAGCAAGGACGATAATCGCCTTTGGCGCAGTTTTTGGGATTGGGCGATCTGTATTGGCAGCTTTATCCCATCCCTGCTTTGGGGTGTAGCACTGGCAAATTTCTTGCGCGGTGTCCCCATAGATGCGAATATGCAGTATGTCGGTGGATTCTGGAATTTACTAAATCCCTTTGCTCTATTGGCCGGGGTGGTCAGCGTTTTGGCATTTTTGACCCATGGCGCTATGTTCCTCTCGATAAAACTTTCTGGTGAATTGGTGAAGAAAGCCCGCCGGATTGCCACTCGTCTTTGGCTGCCATTATTAGCTCTCTATGCCGCTTTGATTGTCTTCAATTATTTTGAAACAGACGGATTCGTACAATCCGGCACTGTTCCACTATGGTTGGGCGTCCTTTCCTGGTTTGTTTTTGCCTCGGTAGGCTGGTGGATGAAGAAAACAAAAGACGGTCTGGCTTTTGGAATGACTTCATTATCCATAGCCCTGGCCATTGCCGCCGTCTTCACTCAGTTATTCCCACGGGTTTTGATTTCCAGTTTGAACCCGGCTTGGAGTTTGACCGTCTTTAACTCAGCCAGCGGCGATACCACCCTAAAATTAATGTCCACCGTGGTTTTATTTGCACTTCCGGTTGTTTTGGCCTATCAAGCCTGGTCCTATTGGATTTTCAGAAAACGAATTTCACAGAATCCAAAAGAATTGGAATATTAAGAATGGGGTTCCTTTTCTTCCATTTACGGATGCGATAAGCTGTCATAAAATGAGAAGATATGAAAATCAGAATTGAGGAGATTGATATGGCAAAGAAGGTTATTACGACCAACAAAGCACCCAAAGCCATCGGGCCGTATTCTGCGGGTATTCAGGTCAATGGTTTTGTCTACACATCCGGCCAATTGGGCATGGATCCTGAAACTGGTGTTCTTGTTGAGGGTGGGGTGGAAGGTGAGACCAAAAGAGCTTTGGAAAATTTGAAAGCCATTTTAGAAGCTGGCGGTTCAGAACTTGGTAATGTGATCAAAACGACTGTTTTTTTACGCGATATGAACGATTTTGCGAAAATGAACGCTATCTATGAGTCATTTTTCACTGAGAATCCTCCAGCGCGTTCTGCAGTTCAGGTTGCCGCTTTACCCAAGGGAGCCGCCGTGGAAATTGAGGCAGTGGCCTTGTTGAGCTAATCTTAATATCATTCCATCGATTCAAAGCCGCAAGGAAATGAATCCCTGGAGTTTTCAAATTTTATTTCTGTTGATTAACAGAATAATCTCAACATCCAGCAGAAATTTTGCTGGATGTTTGCCTTTCCGGTTATGAAATATAAAGAGTTTTATTCTCTTTCTCTGAATTTTTAGAATCTGACCCCCTCAAGACTATGTAATGAAAAACAAAATGGTAAAATATGAGTAGCCAGTTTTTGCTGGAAGGGGAATCGATTCCTTCATCAGAATGGAAAAAATAGAAGGCAGGTTTTTAAGTGACAACGGAAGATAACATTCTCGTCAGCGTAATTATTCCCTGTTATAACGAAGAAAGAACGATCGCCAAGGTTTTACTAGCATTGGCCGGGCAAACCTATCCTGTGGAAAATATGGAAGTCTTAATTGCGGACGGTCATTCCAAGGATCGTACACGGAATGAAATTGACCGTTTCTGTCAAATGCATCCCGAGTTATTGGTGCAAGTTCTGGATAATGATAAAAAAACCATCCCATCCGGGCTAAATGTTGCCATCCAAGCAGCGAGCGGAACTTATATCATCCGTATGGATGCTCATTCTGAACCAAACAATAATTATATTCAAAAAACCGTTGAACTTCTTGCAGCCGAAAAAGCCGATAATGTTGGAGGGATTTGGAAAATACAGCCATCTGCCAAGACATGGGTTGCTGAATCCATTGCAGCTGCGGCCTCTCATCCTTTTGGCGTTGGAGATGCTTTTTATCGTTTTGCCACGACAGGACGTTATGTCGATACTGTGCCGTTTGGGGGTATTAAAAAAGAGTTGATCGAGAAAATTGGCATATTTGATGAAACCTTGCTCAGTAATGAGGATTATGAATTCAATACCCGTATACGCAACAGCGGCGGAAAAATCTGGCTTGATCCGGAAATTCAATCCAATTATTACGCAAGGGAAAATTTCAACCAGCTGGCAGCCCAATACTGGCGGTACGGATTTTGGAAATTCCAGATGTTGCGTCGTTATCCCGATTCCCTTAAACTTCGGCAGGCATTACCGCCTGTTTTTGTGCTGAGTTTGCTTGGCTTGGGACTTCTCTCCTTTTTTTGGTCGCCCGCACGTTCACTGCTGGGCTTGGAGTTATTGATCTATTTTCTGGTATTATTAGGTGGATCGATCAAAGAGGTACTTAAACGGAAGCAGTTAGTTTTAGCGTTTGGTATGCCTCTTGCAATCTTAATTATGCATACAGTTTGGGGCAGTGCCTTTCTTTTTAGTACACTGACCTCATTTAGCAGGAGAGCGGCGAACTTTCATGGGTGATTACAAGACCATTCCGGGAAAACAATTTTTCTGGCGCATTAATGATGGAGAAAGACGGTTCATCTTATTATTTGGTGATTTAATCGTATCCATTTTTTCAATACTTGTAGCCTTATATTTTTGGTCAAAACAAGACTGGCTGCACTTCTCCTGGGAATTTGTCCGCACACGACCAGATTGGTGGTTCTATTTTCTCCCCCTTCTGTGGATGCTGCTCCTGGTGGAGTTATATGATGTGCGACGGGCTTCACACCGACCGAAGGTAATACAGTCTGTATCGATTGCGGCTTTGATTAGTTTAGGGCTCTACTTACTGGTTTATTTCAGTGCTGCACCAAATTCCCTCCCTCGTAGGGGCGTAGCAGCATTCATTGTGTCAGCCTACTTATTAACCCTGCTTTGGCGGTTTCTATATATCCGAATTTTTACGACGCCCATGTTTATGCGCCGAGTCCTGATTGTCGGTTGTGGCAGAGCTGGCATTACTTTGGCTTCTGTTCTGCATCAAATCTGGCCGCCACCATTTTATGTTGTTGGCTTTATCGATGATGATGAAGAAAAGATCGGCAAGGAATTTGAGAGCTATCCTGTGATTGGAAAAACAAGTGATTTACAGGACATCATTAATAAAGAAAAGATTTCGGATATTGTTTTTGCCATTTCCAATGAAATGAGTCCGGAAACGTTTCAACAATTAATTCAGGCAGAAGAATCCGGGGTGGAGATTACTACCATGCCGGTGCTCTATGAAGAATTATTGGGAAGAGTGCCGATTCTTTTACTAAAATCCGATTGGATTTTGCGTTCCTTCCTGGATCAGGCTCATACCGGTAGTTTTTATAATGCTGCCAAGCGCATTTTGGATATCACAGGCGGATTTGTCGGTATTTGTTTCTTGATTTTGATCTTCCCCTTTGTCTCCATTGCCATTTTGATTGATAGCGGCCGACCGATATTTTATACCCAGGACCGTCTGGGTATGCGCGGAAAAGAATTTCGCATCATCAAGTTCCGTACTATGGTTAAGGGAGCACAAAAGGATGGCGCGGCAATAATGGCAACTCAAGCGGATGACCGCATTACCCGGGTTGGAAAATTCTTAAGGAAAAGTCATTTGGATGAATTTCCTCAGTTTATTAATATCTTTCGCGGCGAGATGAGTCTCGTTGGCCCAAGAGCCGAGCAGACCAAATTAGTAGAGAATTTACAGAAGGATATTCCATTTTATCGAGCCAGATTATTGGTGAAACCTGGGGCAACGGGGTGGGCACAAGTTAATTATGGTTACGCCTCAACGGTTGAAGAAACCAGGATCAAACTGGAGTACGATCTTTACTATATTAAACGTCAAAACTTGATAATGGACATCTCTATCATTTTGCGAACGATAGGGTCCGTTTTTGGATTGCGAGGCCTATAGCATGAAACCAAGATCCTACATCAGAAATCGATATGTCTTGATCGGGGATATTATTCTAATATTGGCTGCCGTGTTGGGTAGTTATGTCTTGCGGCTGGAATTAACCTCTGCTTTTTACACATACCTGCCATCTGCACTCTGGCTGATTGCCTGTTCCCTGGCCATTAAACCCCTTGTATACTATTTCTTTGGTTTATATCGGCGAATGTGGCTTTATGCCAGTGTACAGGAGCTGAAGCTTATATTGTCAGCCGTAACCAGTGCCTCTGTTTTGGTTGCTATGGTGATGATCGGATTATTCAGCCTTGGGGTATTCAGTGGATTTCCCCGTTCAGTTCTTGTGATTGACTGGTTGTTAACCCTGTTCATAGTTGGTGGGCTTCGTCTCACCTTAAGGTTGTTCGCCGAGAATAAAACCAACGGGGGGCAAAATCGCCAGCTGAGTACCGGAAGACGCATTTTAGTCATTGGTGCCGGAGATGCCGGAGCCATGGTGGTGCGGGAATTACAGAAAAACCCCCAGTTGAATTTGAATCCGATCGGCTTTTTGGACGATAACCCCACCAAGCAGAATCAGCAGATTTACGGGATTCCTGTCATTGGCACCTTGACTGATCTTGCCGTTACGCTTGAACGCCGAAAAGTAGATGAAGTCATTATTGCCATTCCAAGTGCGCCCGGGCGGGTTGTTCGTCTGGTCGCCAATGTATGCCGAATCAAAGGCACTCCATTTCGGACCATGCCGGGTATTTATGAATTGATCGGCGGAATCGTCAGCATCAGTCGGCTCCGGGAGGTCCAAATTGCGGACCTTTTACGGCGTGAGACCGTCACCTCACTGAATGAAGAAGTTGGTGCTACCATTGGCGGCAAGATCATTGCCGTTACTGGCGCCGGCGGCTCCATTGGACGTGAAATTTGTCGTCAGGTTGCCCGCTGGGGTCCTTCTGAAATGTTGTTGATTGGCCATGGAGAGAACAGCATTTTCGAGTCTGTTCTTGAACTGCATGACAGTTTTCCTGCGATGTTATTCCGTCCTGTGATTTGCGATGTGCGGGATCACCAGCGCTTGAATAATGTGTTTGAACGCTATCGTCCCGAAGTGGTTTTTCATGCTGCTGCACATAAACATGTGCCGTTAATGGAAACCAATGTCGAGGAAGCCATCACCAATAATATTATGGGTACTCGAAATGTTGTCCAAGCTTGTGTTACCCATAACGTAGATAAACTGGTCATGATATCCACCGATAAGGCAGTGCGTCCGATTAATGTCATGGGCGCAACCAAAAGAATGGCTGAATTGATCGTCCTGGATGCGGCGTATCATTATCAAAAAGCTTTTTCAATAGTTCGATTTGGTAATGTTTTGGGCTCCCGCGGCAGTGTTGTGCCTCTTTTCAAACGACAGATCGCTCAGGGTGGTCCGATAACCATCACACATCCGGATATGAAACGTTACTTCATGACGATTCCAGAAGCAGTCCATTTGGTCTTACAAGCGGCTTCCATGGATGGGTGTGGGGAAACTTACGTCTTGAACATGGGTGAACAAGTGCGAATTCTGGATTTGGCAGAGGATTTGATTCGCCTCTCAGGATTGGAGCCCAGCAAGGATATCGAGATTGTTTTTACAGGCATACGGGCTGGGGAAAAATTGAGCGAGGATTTGTGGGATGACGGCAATCGATTTGAATCCACAAAACATCCTGATATTCGCAAAGCGGACCGTGATGTGGAATTATCCGGTAAAGAATTAAATACAGCGGTTGATGAGCTGATTAAACTGTCCCGCGAGGGAGATCCATCTGCAATTGTAAAATTGCTGGATGAGATAATTCCGGATGCCAAAATCCGCAGCACACCTCCGCAAGATATCACGACAATTTACTAATGGCACTCGTAACTATAACCCAATGGCAAAATTTCCTTGCAAAACAGGAATCCATTCACATTTTACAGACCGCAGCCTGGGGTTTACTCAAGGCGATTTCGGTTGGTCTGTACATTATTTTGTGAAAATCAAAGTGGCGCCCAGGTCTTTTACGATCTCTGCCCTTGGGATTCCATATTGCCTATTTACCGATGGGACCAATGGGTCAATTGAGCAGCGATCTATTGACAGGAAATCCGTTCATTTTGCAAGCAACAAAGAGCCATTTTTTTGAAAATCGAAGTTGATATATGGCAGGAAGAACTGGAGGCCAGCGGCTTTCTTTCCAGTGTCTCCTCCATGGCGGCATCAAAACCCATTCAACCCCAAAACACCATCACCCTGGATCTAACCGGCACGGAAGAAGACTGGCTGGCGCGCATGAAACAAAAGACGCGCTATAATATTCGTCTGGCTGAGAAAAAAGGGGTCGTTATCCAGGAGAGTGACTCCGTGGATGACTTTTATTAATTGATGCTGGAAACAGGTGAACGGGATGAATTTGGTGTTCATTCCAAAGCTTACTATCAACGAGCTTTTGACCTTTTTCATCCCCTTGGCATGTGTAAAATCTTTTTAGCCAGTTATAATGAAAAACCATTAGCTGGCATTTTGGTGTTCATTTCCGGAAAACGTTCCTGGTATTTTTACGGCGCTTCAAACAATCAGGAACGCAATTTGATGCCCACCTATTTATTGCAATGGGAAGCCATGCACTATTGTGCCGCTCAAGGCTGTACAAGTTATGATCTTTGGGGAATCCCGGACGCGGACCCAGAGACTCTCGAATCTAGTTTTATGGAGCGGAATGACGGCTTATGGAGTGTTTATCGATTCAAGCGCGGTTTTGGCGGCACAATTCGCCGTTCAGCAGGCGCCTGGGACGATGTGTATATCAAACCACTCTACCGCCTTTATCAGATATGGATCAATCGTCATGATGCCTAGGGATGGTCCATTCATTACTGCTATCTTTGCGGGGACAAACTTGTGCAGAACCGACAGAATGGCTTCTCCCGCGAGGTTTGTACGCACTGCGGGTTTATCCATTACCAACAATATAAAGTCGGTGTAGCGGCTATTATTTTTGAAGAGAAAAAATTATTGCTTTTAAAACGTTATCAGGAACCCTGGAAGGATCACTGGTATATTCCTGCGGGTTATGTTGAAATTGAGGAAACTCCCGAAGAAGCCGTGCTGCGTGAAGTACAGGAAGAAGCGGGTTTTCAGGTGTCCATTCTTAACTTTCATTCCATGCTTTCCTATCAGGATGATCCCCGTGGCAACGGCATCATTCTTTTTTATCGTTGTCAAAAACTTGGCGGCGAATTTGTTGCCAATGAGGAAATAAGCGAGTACGGCTTTTTTGCTCTAGATCAAATACCTGCCAATATCGCAGGAGCAGGCCATCGAACCATGATTAACGAGTTAATGAGGAATGGATTTGCCAATGATTAAGCGCGAAATTTGCAATGCAGAAGAATGGGATGCTGCCATGATGGGCAATATTCAACGCCATATCCTGCAATCCACACAATGGGCGAATTTTAAAAGCCGAACCGGTTGGCAAGCCCATCATTTACTCTGGCGCGGAGAAGATAACAAGGTGCAAGCCGGCGTCAGTGTACTTGAAAAGGTATCCTTCCTGCCGCTGGTAAAAATCCCGATAAAAATTTTTTATGCTCCCCGTGGTCCAGCGCTTGACTGGACGAATGCTGAACTGGTTAATGAGGTATTATCCGATCTAACGCTTTTCGCCAGGGAGTTAGGAGCCATTTTTATTAAAGTTGATCCTGAAGTTTTCAATACGCTGGAAAATGAAGAATTCTTCCAGGTAAAGCCAACAGGTACCGAAGTGCAGCAGCAATTATTGAAGCATAATTGGCAGCTTGCTACGGATCAAATTCAATTTCGAAATACTTTTTGGCTCTCCTTGTTGGAAGAAGATGACCAATTATTGGCAAAAATGAAGCAAAAAACCCGCTACAACATTCGCCTGGCCGAGAAGAAAGGGGTAACCGTTCGAAAAGCAGCGAAGGAAGATTTTCATTTGCTCTATCAAATGTATGCCGAGACCGCAGAACGGGATCATTTCATCATCCGACCGGAAGCATACTATACCGATTTATGGACCCAATTAATGGATCAGCAGATGGCGGTTGGATTGTTAGCCGAATATGATGGCGAACCCCTGGCCGGTCTGGTGCTTTTTGTTTATGAAAACCGATCCTGGTATTTTTACGGCATGTCCACGGAAAAACACCGCAATTTAATGCCTACCTATCTGTTGCAGTGGGAAGCTATGAAAATTTCCAAACAAATGGGCTGCACACTGTATGATTTGTGGGGAGCACCGAATGAAATTACAGCAGAAGACAGCATGTTTGGCGTTTATCGATTCAAGCAGGGGTTGGGTGCTTCCTTGATTCAAGGCATCGGCGCCTGGGATTATGCTGTAAAACCATTTTATTATCAACTATTCACCATTCTCATGCCAAAAGTCTTGGGGATAATGAGAAACATGCGGCGATCCGCCATTCATCGTGAGGTGACCGACCTATGAAGCGAATTGAGTTTGCACATTTGCCTACACCCATACAGCATCTGGAGCGCTTGGAAGCCAAATTAGGCGGTCCAAAAATGTATATTAAGCGGGATGATCTGACAGGCTTATCCTTCGGCGGCAACAAAACCAGGAAGTTGGAATTTGTGATTGCGGATGTGCTGCAGAAAAAAGCCAATGTGGTCATTACCGAGGGTGGGATTCAATCCAATCATGTGCGTCAAACGGCTGCCGTGTGTGCCAAATTTGGTCTGGAGTGCCTTTTAGTCTTATCACCTGGAAAAAGCGAAATGCCTCCCTCGGGGAATCTTTATCTTAACGAACTCTTCGGTGCGAAAGTTGTGTTTTGTGAGCACGATCAACGAGAGGGTTTCATTGCAGGTGAGCTTGAGAAAATAAAACAAGGGGGGAAACAGGGATATTTCATTCCGATGGGTGCTTCTGATCCCATCGGTGCGATGGGTTATGAATTGGCTTTTAAGGAATTAATAGCCCAGGATTCTCAATTCGATTGGATTGTATTGGCGTCGGGTTCCGGTGGTACTCAAGCAGGACTTGAATATGCCGCCGCGAGAAGCGATTGGCACGGTTCGATTTACGGCGTCAGTATACTTTTTTCCCACGCTGATATGCTCAAGCGTATTCATAGGATCATGGACGGTATGCAAATGTTAACCAGCAAACCGGTTAAGCAATCGCCAAAGGAACTGATTGTAGATGAGCGGTTTCTTGGTGGCGGATATGGTGTGATGGGGGAACTGGAAGTGAATGCAATACGTTTATTTGCCCAAACAGAAGGCATACTCCTGGATCCGGTTTATACCGGCAGGGCAGCAGGGGCGATGCTGCAATTAATTGAAGACGGATTTTTTTCCTCAAATCAGCGCATTTTGTTTTGGCATACCGGCGGAACCCCGGCCTTGTTTTGCGATAAGTATCGTGCCGATTTATTAGCCTGAAAAATTTCTGTTTTGTTTATCGCTAAATGAATTAATTACTGATGGCGGGCTGCCAAACCGGGTGAAAATCCTCGGCGGAATTTTGGGTCAGGTTTAGTAAGTTGCTGCCATTCACCGTGACGATATAAATTTCCCGATTTCCATTTTCCTGGCCTTCAAAAGCAATCCAGTAACTATCCGGCGAAAAAGCAGCATCCAGAACAGGGCGTAAGGGGGTGATCTCCACTTCCGGCGCACTGCGGTTGAGGATTTGTTTTGCAAATAATCCATGTGTAGAACCGAAACTGAAAATCATTACATCGCCGGTCTGTGACCAATCCGGCATATACCCGGCACCGCTGTCTTTCTGCGTAAATTCCTTTGCTTCACTGCCATCTGCATTCATAATCCAGATTTGTGAAACCCCCGAGCGTGTGGTTTCAAACACAATTTGCGATCCATCCGGTGACCAGGCGGCGTTGCGGTCGTTACTGGAGATGCTGGATACCCGGGTAACGGATTGGTTATTCTCCAGATCCAGAACATAAATATGGGGAACATTGATATTGTCGCGTATGGAAGAAAATAGAAGTTTTTTGCCATCCGGGGCCCAGACTGCATTAAAGTCTCCTCCAGGAACGGAAAGAATGGGGCGCAAGCCGGTGCCATCCGCATTTAAAATGAATAAGGCGGAACCCTTATAGATATCCAATTTTTCACGACAAGGAGACGTGATAACCAATTTTTTCCCATCCGGTGACCAACCGGGATAACAAGCGCCATCGGGTAAGTTGGTCAACTGAAGCAGATCGCTTCCATCAGGCAGCATGGTCCAAATCTGAGGGATGCCGGTTCGATTTGAAGCAAAAGCTATCCGGCCGGAACCACCGCCTAAAGCGGCTGCTTGTGGGGAGGCGATTTCCTGCGTGATTTCCGGAGTGACACTGGCTAAACTAGTGGTTGGGCTGACTACAGCCGGTTCACTTTGTGGGGGTTCAGGGGGCGGGGTAAAGGATGAAACTGCTGAAACAGATTGACTGGCAGCAGTTGGAGGGGTATTAATTTGAACTTGTGTGTTAATCACACGGATCACCACCCAAATTCCAGCACTCAAAATGCCCAGGATGATGAGTAGAATTGCAAACCAGGGCACACTCTTATTCGAGGCTACCTGCGGATTGGTAAAAATGGAATTCGTCCGTACTGTTTTGGTATTGGAGGAGATTATTTTTCCGTTGGAAATCACTTTTGTCGGCAGTTCATTAAAACTCAAGGGAGCAATTCTATTTTTTGAATCAGCAAAAGCTGAGACCTCACTTTCGACGGATGTCAGTAGATCATTTTTAAATAACTCGGCATTCGTATAGCGGTCATCGGGAAGGACAGCCATCGCTTTTTCTATGCAGCGGGCGAATTCATTGGAGATGGCCTTGTTCAAAGATTGTACCGGGATAAATTGACCACTGCCAATTGTTCGAGCCAACCCATCCACGGGGATTTCGCCAGTGACAGCAGCATAGAGAGTGGCTCCAAGGGAATAAATATCCGATCTGGGCTCAGTTCCTTGACCGTATTGTTCAGGCGGGGCATAACCAGGCGTTAAAGCTTGTGCCCCGGTGGTTGTTTCCTGATCCGGAATGGCTTGTTTTGCCAGTCCAAAATCAACTAGAAAAACATCTCCATTGGGTGAAATCTTGATATTTCCGGGTTTGATGTCTCGATGGATGATTCTCGGTTCCTGATGGTGAAGGTAAGTCAGCGCATTACAAATAGCTGCTCCAATGAGCCGGGCTTCTTTTTCAGTTAATACCCCATGTTTTTCAATACGATCTTTAAGATCCTCGCCATAGATAAAATCCATGACAAGGTACTGCCCTTGCTCGGGGATTGAAAAATGATCAGTAACACGGGGTAAATTGGGATGTTTTAAATTGGCTAGAATTTTGGCTTCGTAGTGGAATTGTCGTGCAGAATCATGTGAACTAAAGAGATTCTCTTTTAAGGCTACTTCTATATTCAGGCTTTCATCAAGGGCACGGTAAATGGAGCCCATTCCACCGACAGCGATCACTTCAAGGATTCGATAACGATGATTGACGCGCGTATTAATCGGTAATGGCATGTGCTTCCTCTAATGAAAATTATTGAATATTGGGTCTCCAGACTGCATTGAAATCCGCGCCTGGATCGGTAGTTAACCGCATGATGTTTGCGCCTTTGATATCCATGACATAGATATCATGGTTTGTACCATCCGGCCAGCTCTCAAACACAATCCATTCCCCATCCATGGAATATCTGCCTTCCACAATCGGTCTTTGAATATAGTCATATTTGACCGGGATATTCGTAGCAATATCTTTTCCACGATCTTCATATTCCTGGCTTACGAGCCAGGGAATATCCGGGGTTTCCTGACTGCGCGTGAAAATAATATCCCCGCCATCAGGAGCCCAATCGGGCCAATAATCATAAACATTGCCATTTCCACTAAATTGATATTGGGTTACGCCCGTATCAGAAATTATCCAGACATGCGGAAAATAAATTTTCCGAATAATAGCAATTTGTTTACCATCCTTGTGCCAAACGGGTTGAATGTCAGCAAATCGACTATCGGATAATTCTTCAAGGGTGTCTGTGAGGAAGGAATAGAGGAAAATATGGGGAGTTCCCTCGCGATAGGAACTAAACGCGATACGTTTTCCATCGGGTGCCCAGGCAGGATTAAAATCTCCTTGCGTGGTCTTTGGCATGGGTTCAATTTCACCATTTTCCATGGTGTAAATGTATATTTTCGCTTTTGAGTAAGTGATCTCTTTCTCATGGCAGGGCGAGATAAAAGCAATTCTGCGGCCATCAGGAGACCAATTTGCTTGACAAGCACCATCCACAAGACTGGTTAATTGTTTTTGTTCGGTTCCGTTGGAATTCATAATCCAAAGCTGGTTGACATTCGTTCGATTAGAAGTAAAAACAATTTGATTAGAACCGCCGCCTACCAGGGGATAATTTTCCCTGCTTTCAATTTGGGCTGTTGATGTACTGGTGACGGCGGTTGGGTCGCCGCCCAGAATAGTTTGGGAAGTGTCTGGAGAAGGATTCTGCTCCAAACCAGGGTTCAAGATATTTCCGGATTGCATGGGGGAAGGCGAATTTTGGATAATGGTAGATAGAAAACCAGTGAATGCTTTTTGCTGGTAACTGAATACTGAGCTGGCAATAAAGATGATAATGCCAATTGTGATGATGGCAAAGAACAGAAGATTGCGTTTGGAATACCGTGACTGTTGGCTGGATAATTGTGATTTAGAGAATTCATTTAATGGTTCTAGAAAATATGGCGAAGTAGCATATTCGACATAGGGTCTTTTATCGGTTTTAATTTGTGTGGTTTCTTCCTCAACGGGCGGTGGAGGGATGAGTAAATTTAAGGGCAATACATTGGGAAGATTACCTGCATTTAGGAGCGCAATTTTGAAATCATCCGGGGTTTGAAAGCGGTCCTCGAGCTCAATTTCCATGGCTTTGAGAATGGCTTTTTCAAATTTTCGATTTACATCCGGCATAATTTCATGGATTGGTGTAAGTTGAACCTTACCCGTGGCACGGGATAAGGCATCTTCCGGGATGGTTCCGGTTACGGCTGCATAAATGGTTGCACCCAGAGAATAGATATCTGAACGGACATCCGTTCTTCCAGTACCGTATTGTTCAGGGGGAGAATACCCGGGTGTCATTGCCCTGGCACCGGTTGAAGTAATTTGTCCGTCATTCATGATTTTAGCCAGGCCAAAATCAACCAGGGTTATCTCACCGGTATAGGTAATTTTTATATTGCCAGGTTTGATGTCGCGATGGATGATGGGGTTATCTCGGCAGGAGAGGTAGGAGAGGGCATCACAGATCACGGCACCTATGACGATGGCCTCAGATTGTGGAATTAACCCCAGTCGTTCAATCCGTTCCCTGAGGTCTTCCCCTTCGATGAAATCCATGATCAGGTATTGGCCTTGATTTTCAACATAAAAATAATCACCAACCCTTGGTAGATTGGGATGTCTTAAATTGGCCAGGATTTTAGCTTCTTTTTGAAACTGTTTGGCATATTCTGCGGAGAGGAAAAGATTTTCCTTAACTGCTATCGGGATGCCCAGTGTTTCATCGACACCCTGATAGACAGCCCCCATGCCACCTTGACCTAGGATTGCCTTAATCCGATATCGGTTATTAAGCAAGGAGTCGATATGAAGTGCCATATTGTTTTCTTATAGTAGATTTTAATTGATTTTACCTAAATACAACCAATTCCGCAATGATAGTAGCCCTTGCAGTTACCCAATTTGTAATATTGCTCTTGTTTTCTCAAGCCATGCTATAATCGGCAATATGTCTAATATGAAGAGCAAACTATTATGCAAGTAGATATTCAAACCGCTGTACAAACCGCGTTTGTACTTTCCTTGATCGGATTTATTGGCTTCCTTCTTTATGGAATTAACATGATTCGTCAAGGAAAGAAAATATTATATTATCATAAACGTCAACGGCAAATTTCCACTGGCTGGTGGTATGTGTTAATCTCCGTGGTGATGGCAGTCAGCGCTTTATTTTTGAATCGACAAGCAGAACCCGTTCTGTATCAAGTATTTCCCCCGTCATCAACGATCACGATCTCACCAAGCGTTACACTGACAACGACAATTTCACTGACCCCTACAATTACTTTGTCTCCTTCAATTACTAACACCCCGGAAGTTTCCAATACTCCGCAAATTCCCGCGATGGTTGTAACCCAATTTGTCAGTACCATTCAACCGGGAGAAAATACAGCTTTCTCTGAATTTAATTTTCGCACGCCAAATTAATGAAAACAATCAGGCCATTACACCTCTGACCACTTTTCAGCATCCTGTAACGGATATTTATGGCGCATTCAGCTACGACAGCATGAATACCGGCGTTCAGTGGAGCAGTGTTTGGGTGCGGTTACAGGATCAAGAAATTGTCTGTTACGAAACCAAACCCTGGGATGCCAGTACTGGCGGATACGGATATACAGAATGTCATAAAGGAGCGGATGAATGGCTGCCGGGCGAATATGATGTGCAAATCTTTGTGGGTGAACGTTGGATCAGCTCCGGTAAATTCTCCATCACGGGGGATTTACCAACTGCAACTTTTACTTTTACCCCCAGTCAAACGGCATCCAATACTCCTTTGCCTACCAAGAGTCCTACTGTGACAAGTACACGGACCAGCACTCCGACACGAACAGCGTCTTTTACACCTACGGCATCAAAAACACTGCTGCCTTCCCGCACACCGACGATTACGCGAACGCCTAAGCCAACTGAGACACGCTGGCCAACCTTAACGCCTAAAAATTAGCTCAAACCACCCCAGAAGCGGATGGCTGATAAGCACAAGCGATTTGAGCAGCCAATTTGGCATTGTTTTTCAATAATGCCAGGTTGGTTCTCATGCTTTTACCCTGGCTGAGTTCATTCACTTTACTTAATAAATAGGGTGTGAGATTCGATCCCTGAATGTTGTTTTTGGATGCCAGCGTTATAGCCTGAGCAATAATTTCTTCCATCTCATCAGCGGACATGGCGAAATCGGGTGGCGGCGGTTGTACTACAAGGATTGCATTTCTTAATCCCGAAAGCCATTGTTCACGTGCAATTTTGGCAATCATTTTTACAGAGTCCACTTGTGCAGTTACCTGTAATCCGCTGTTTGCGGCATAAAAAGCGGGAAATTCGTTAGTTTGAAAACCCAACACAGGTATGCCATAACTTTCCAGAACTTCCACTGTGGCCGGTAGATTCAGAATCGATTTCGCTCCTGAACAAACCACTATAATGGGTGTGCTATGTAAGGCAATCAGATCTGCTGAGATATCAAAGGGTGGTTCTCGGTGTACACCACCAATTCCACCTGTGGCAAAAACCCGTAAGCCTGCTTTTGCAGCGGCAACGATGCTTGCTCCAACTGTGGTTCCTCCATTAAGACCAGTCGCCAGGGCCAGGCCGATATCCCGCTGACTGATTTTTTTGACTGGGGTTTGCGGATCAGCCAAAGTTTCCAACTGTTTTTCATTTAAACCAACCACCATTTTTCCATTCAAGACGCCAATCGTGGCTGGCAGGGCATGTTCCTGACGGACAATTGCTTCCATATCCTGAGCGAGTTCCAAATTAACCGGATAAGGTAGACCATGCGTCAGAACCGCTGTTTCCAGCGCGACAACAGGATGTTGGTGGGTTAGTGCGCGATCAATATCCGATCGAATTTTCCATTGTTTGTGTTGTAATAAATTCATTGAGAATCCACTAATTCATTTTTGTATCGTATAAATTTTCTACAGAAATCCCTGGTAAAACAGTTCCAGGATAGCGCAGGGTCAGGGAGGCGGCTTTAACACCCAGCCGGATGGTGTCATCCAACGGAATTTCATTTAATAAACCATAGATAAGTGCTGCTGACAGGGCATCTCCGGCTCCTGTAGGATCAAGGATTTTGGTTTTAATGGCTGGAACATGACCACTGGTATCTGAAGTGGCATAACACACCCCAAATTCTGCCATGGGGATGACGACCATTTCGACACCCAATGCAACTAATTTTCGGGCTGCTTTCAGCGCTGATGTTCGGCCCGTGACTTCAAATTCATGATCTATTAATATTTCTGCTTCACTGGTGTTGGCATTCAATAATTTGAAATTCGCGAGGTAAGGTTTTAGCCTTGAAGCCAAACTGCTGGAGGTTGCATCTGCATAGATGGGAATTTCGTATTGATTGGCTTTTTCAATTAATACAAACATTGTTTCTGCAGGAACATTGGCGTCAAAAAAAAGGCAGGAAGCATTTTTGATCATTTGTTCATGTTGAGTGACCAAATCCGGCGTAAGTTTGGATAAAATCCGCATATCATCCAGTGCGAAGCTTCAAGGAACCATTTTCGGAGATGACAGCCAGATAGGAGGAAGTATGGAATTCATCTGTGTTGATACAGGCATCCACATTGACGCCGGCATCTTTGAGATGAGTGAGGAGAAGTCTGCCAAATACTCCCTGACCGACTGCCGTGATAAAGTTGACTTTTTGGTCCAGTTTCGCCAGGTTTTCGGCCACATTGCGCGCCACACCGCCAAAGGAAGGACGAACTTCCGCAGGAACTGAGCTGCCAGGATCCGGCATTTCTGTGAGTCGACCGACGATATCAATACCGGCAGCCCCGATCACCAGTATCCGTTTTTCAGAATCCCTGGTTCCATTAGATGCATAGTTCATGTCAATCCCTTTTGTGCTGAATGAGGTTGGCGGTGATTAGTGTTGTGCTTTTCTTTTTTTGACCCGCCAGTGAGTGTTTTTCTACTTGTTTATAGTTTACCATTGCTTGCACGGATTTTGAAGAATTCGGATGGTGAAGGTTGCAAATCATCTATTATATTGGACTGGCGAAATTTGGATCGGCATTGCAATTGCGTTATAATGAGCGATAGTTTATCGGATGAAAGAAAGGAAATACGCTTGTGAATCATGTAGAATTTCATTGTCATACCATTGCCTCCCGAGACTCCCTGGTAAGTCCTCAACAATTAATAAGTGCGGCTCGCAAAGCCGGATTGGATCGCATCTTTGTCACGGATCATAATTCCATTCAGGGTGCACTGGAAGCCCAGCAATTGGCACCGGAATTGATATTAATTGGCGAAGAGATCAAAACCACACAGGGTGAATTGTTAGCCTATTTACTCAGGGAAGAGATTCCTGGCGGTTTGTCACCGATGGAGACCATTGCCGCCATTAGGGAACAGGGTGGGGTAATCAGCGTTTCCCATCCCTTTGATCCGCGGCGGGGTTGGCAGGTGGATGAATTATTGAAAAATTTGCCCTGAGATTGATGCCCTGGAAGTCTTTAATGCCCGCAACCTGCTGCCTGCATATAACGAAATGGCACTGACAGCAGCAAACATGCAGGGTTTGTTGTTTACAGCCGGCTCCGATGCGCACACCCGTGTTGAAATTGGCCGTACGCGGATAATTCTCCCGGATTTTAATGATCGGGAATCGATGTTAAGTGCCTTGAAAATGGGCACGATTATTCCCAAAGCATCCAGCTCCCTGGTACGGATCAACTCCAGTTTTGCCCGAATGCTGCGGAAAATTCGCGGATAAAAACACCTGCGATAACCTTGACGATTTGACTAGATGGATTACAATTATGCATAGTGTTGGGGCGGTGGCGGAATAGGCAGACGCAACGGACTTAAAATCCGTCGATGGTGACATCGTGAGGGTTCGACCCCCTCTCGCCCCACAGAAGATCATACGTTGCGTATGGTCTTTTTCTTTAATTTCCAGTGTTCTCTTGAGTCCCCATAAAAATTTCCAAAACCCGATCATCAGTTATTTGATTTCCTAATGGGTTTGTGTATACTGATCCATATATTACTTCGATACATTCCTTTGCATTTTGAATAAAACAATAGTTTATTAATGGTTTAAGGAGGTTTGTATGGCAAAAGTAACCGTGGGTATGACCATGTCAGTGGATGGATACGTAACCGATCGACAGGGCAGTTTATTACCCTTATACACAGATTTCGCTTCCCTACTCGTTTCACAACCTTTGCAGGAATCCATTCGGGATACCGGAGCAGTAATTATGGGCAGGCATGCCTTTGACATGGCGGAGGATCCGGATTCGTATGCCGTGGATTATGAATATCAGGTCCCGATCTTTGTCCTCACCCATCGGCCTCCAGCCAAACATCCAAAGGAAAGCAATCAGGTTACGATTACCTTTGTACAGGAAGGGATTAATCAGGCTATTCGATTGGCAAGCCTTGCCGCAGGGGAGAAAGACGTCACCATCATCGGCGGTGCCAGTACTTTGCAACAGTGCATTCAACTTGGACTGGCGGATGAACTGCATGTCGACATCATGCCCATTCTTCTGGGGGGAGGCCTGCGTATGTTTGAGTATCTAGACCTGGATACAATACAATTGGAAAGAATCTCGGTGGTGATTCTTCCGGAAGGTAGAACGTGCATGAAATTTCGTTTTATTAAGTAGTGCATGGTTTGGGTGATGTCATCTTAATTTACTCCAGCTTGATGTGTGTAACTTTTAGTCCATCCAAACTCACTTTCTTATTTGTTTATTGATTTTATGCTACAGTTTAAGAATAAACGGTTTTTAATCATCCTTTGAGGTTCTAATGCCCGTAAAATTTGAAATCTCGGATGTATTTCCAACCAGCATGAAAGCACTCTATACGGCTTGGCTGAGTTCTGAAGAACACAGTCTGATGACGGGCAGCCCGGCCAAGGTTTCAGACCAGGTAGGGGCGTGTTTCGAAGCCTGGGATGGCTACATTGAAGGCAAGAATCTGGAATTGGAGCCAACCAGCTGTATTTTGCAGTTATGGCGCACCAGCGAATTTGAGGAATCTGCCCCTGATTCGTTTCTGGAGATTCACTTTGCGCCTGAAGGAGCTGGAACCCGTTTGACCATCCAGCACTCCAATTTACCGGAGGACGGCATGCAATACAAACAGGGCTGGATTGATTCCTATTTTACGCCCATGCATGCGTATTTCGGCGCGGATGCAGAAGCGGATGATTTTTAAAGCAGAGACAGTGAAATAGGTGCAATTTAAAGAGATCTTATTTAAGGTACGGTCTTTTTTCTGGGTTAATCAATATCAATCCAGCAATTTAGGTTAAGAATAGATAAAAAAGATCGAAATCATTATAATGACTTAAATTGTTTATCCCATTTTGGAATATTATTTATTGGAAGGAATTGGTATGGAAAATGTTAAATTTCAGGAGATCTTTATTCGGGATCTTTTTGATATATTAGAAGAAACCTTCGAGACCCACCATGGGGTTTTTCTGGATAAAGGCACCACGCTGCTTGAAACGCTGGATGAGATCAGTGCACAGGAAGCCTCTCTGTCGATTGGCAACGGCTGTGCCAGCATTGCGGCCAAAGTGGAGCATGTCATCTATTACCTGGAAGTATTGGGGCAGGTCATTGAGGGTAAAAATCCGGCTAAGGTCAATTGGAATGAAATTTGGGAAAAGGTGGGAGCAGTTACTCCGACAGAATGGGAGGGGTTGAAAAGCCGGCTGAGATCAGCCTACCAACAAAGCACCCTGCAGCTTAGAACGGAAGACGTCTGGGAACAAGAGGATGCGATTGGTGGGGCGATGGCAATTTTGGCGCATACCGCCTATCATTTGGGTGAAATTCGCCAGGCACTGTGTATTTTGCGCCCATCATATGAGGTATAACATTTCATGACAGTCAAATGTTCTGTTTTTATTGCAGCCAGTGTGGACGGCTTCATCGCCGGGCCGCAGGGTGAGCTGGATTGGTTGGAGGATCCGGCTTATGCAGGCAATGTTATCCAGGGATTAAGCTATGCGGATTTTATTGCTACGGTCGATGCGCTGGTGATGGGCCGCAATACCTTTGAAAAGGTGCTGACCTTCGAAAGCTGGCCGTATGAAGGTACGCCGGTGATTGTGCTGACCCGTAGAGCAATGGAAGTCCCTGAAGTATTGCAGGGCAAGGTGAGCGTTCGCTCCGGGCAGCCTGAGGAAATCGTTGCCAGGTTGGGAGCAGAAGGGAAAAGACATCTGTATATCGATGGGGGTAAGACCATTCAGCAATTTTTACGGGCAGGCTTGATCGATGAGCTAACTGTCACACGGTTTCCCATCCTGTTGGGGGAGGGTATCCCTTTATTTGATGGCGGCTATCCGGTACAATCCCTACGCTTGATCGTTTCCATGGCTTCTGAGAATGGTGTGGTTCATGATCGCTATCAAGTGATGCATTAATTGACTTGAGCACAGCGTTCCTGGATTCTGAATCATCGCATATTTGCCTGTCAAGTTAATCCAAGATCCAATAAATCATTGGCTGAGAGCTCATCCGCAAATACTTTTTCTTCTCTTTAGATAAAGATGTAAAATTGAATAAGTAGTATAAATTAGGTGAAACGGTGTCAATCAGAATAACAGGTGGACAATGAATCAAGATTCTGAAAACTATGATTTGCTGGCAGGTCTTACTGAACCGATCCCCCTTCAATTTCAGCAAGGCTTTTTTGATGGATATTTTCAATCCTGCCAATTTTGTCACTGTAATTTATTGGATGATCAATGCAATTACATCATCAATAAATCTTATACAGATAAACAATTGGTTTATGAGATTGCGATGTGTATGAATTGTAAAATGGAACTAAGCAAAGCGTATTCAAAAGAATCCATTGAATCCATTAATAAACTCTTTCCCTGGAACGATATTTTAGAAAAACGAATGAATATTATCCTTACTGGTGTTGAAAAAAAACATGAGGTTCTGACTAATTCCTGTACTTTATGTCATGAGAAGAAAGAAAACCTTACCAATTATTATGAGTATGCGTTTTGTAACGGTAAAGATCTGGTGTACTATAACTACCCATATTTACTCTGCGAGACCTGTGGTTTGAAGATTTATGACGTATTATCAAGGAAAACGATTGAAGCCGTTAATGAATATTTCTATACCTATTTTGGGGCTCCCCCAGAATGGAGTAATAAAGAAAATAATTCAATACTGCTGTTTCTTTAAATCTACTTTGGTTTGAATTATAGTCATTACACTCTTGTTGCCTTTGTTTACCCGGTTCTTCTCCTTGCAATTTATCCCGCCTTATTCGATAATATTTATATGGATTCTTAATGTTAATTGGTATTGACCCAGCTAAGGAGGGTTTTTATGAGTAGTCAGAACGAAGCGCCTATCCCCGTTAAATTTGAAGCCACAAAAATTCATCCCAAATCCCCTGTACCATCGGATATTGAAATCGCACAGGAAGCCGTATTGAAGCCCATCGCACAAATTGGCCGGGAATTGGGGTTGCTGGAGAGCGAAATGGAATTATATGGTCCGGTGATGGCCAAGGTGAAATTGGACGTCCTGGAGCGCTTGAAGGATCTGCCAGACGGTAAATACATTGACGTCACGGCCATTACACCTACACCGTTGGGGGAAGGCAAAACCACCACTACCATAGGCCTCTCACAGGCGCTGGGTGCGCATTTGGGCTATCGGGTGATGACCTGCATCCGCCAGCCCAGCCAGGGGCCGACCTTCGGCATCAAGGGCGGGGCTGCCGGCGGCGGCTATAGTCAGGTAATCCCGATGGAGAATTTTAATCTGCACCTGACCGGAGATATGCACGCTATTATTGCAGCCAACAATTTGCTGGCAGCCGCCATCGACGCGCGCATTTTCCATGAGGCCACCCAAACGGATGAACAGCTCTTTCACCGTTTTTGCCCGCCGGACAAGCAGGGCGACCGTACCTTTGGTCTGGGCATGCGCGGACGTTTGAAGAAATTAGGGCTGGATTTGGTGGATCCGTGCGAGTTGACGATTGAGGACCGCAAGAGGATGTTTCGTCTGGATATGGACCCGGAAAAGGTCCTCTGGCGGCGTGTATTGGATACGAATGACCGCTATCTGCGAGGGGTAACCATTGGTAAAGGGGCGGAAGAACGAGGGATCAGCCGCAAAACCGGTTTTGATATTGCGCCGGCCAGTGAAATTATGGCCATCCTGGCATTAGCTACCAGCCTGACGGACATGCGTGAACGATTGGGGAAAATGGTCGTAGCCATCAGCCGCAGTGGTACCCCCGTAACGGCTGAAGATATTGGGGTGGCCGGGTCCCTGACTGTGCTGATGAGAGATGCGATTAAACCTACCCTGATGCAGACGCTGGAAGGCACACCGGTCTTTGTGCATGCCGGTCCCTTTGCAAATATTGCGCATGGCAACAGTTCAATCCTGGCCGATAAAATTGGTTTGAAATTGGCGGATTATGTGATCACTGAATCCGGTTTTGGCGCGGATATGGGCATGGAGAAGTTCTTTGATATCAAGTGCCGGACATCCGGCCTGCTGCCCAATGTTGTCGTGCTGGTTGCCACGGTACGGGCATTAAAGATGCACGGCGGCGGACCCAAAGTGGTTGCCGGCAAGCCGCTGGATCAGGTCTACAAAATGGAAAACCTTAATTTACTCAAAAAGGGTATGCGCAATTTGATGCACCATGTAAAAACGGTGCGAAAGTTTGGCATTCCGGTGGTGGTGGCGATCAACAGTTTTATTACGGATACCGAAGGCGAATTGGAATTGATTCAAAAATGGATTATCGGCGAGGAATGCGCTGAAGCTGCCGTGGTTTGCCGAAATTGGGAGCTTGGCGGGGAGGGTGCCATTGAATTGGCTGAGGCGGTGGTGAAAGCTGCCAATAAACCTTCCAACTTTGACTATCTGTATCCGCTGGAGATGTCAATCAAGGACAAAATTGAAACCATCGCAAAGGAAATCTACGGTGCAGATGGGGTGGACTATAGTCCAATTGTTGAGGAGCGCATCCTTGAATATACCCGTCTTGGTTATGATAAATTGCCCATCTGTATGGCAAAAACCCATCTCAGCATCAGTCATGACCCGACACTGAAAGGGGTCCCGCGGGGATACCGCATCCCGATCAGTAATATACGGGTTTCCGCAGGTGCCGGGTTTGTATATCCATTATTGGGGACGATGAGCACTATGCCAGGGTTGCCCACCCGGCCGGCTTTTTTTGATATTGATCTTGATCTTGAGAGCGGAAAAATCGTAGGGTTATCTTAGATATTGATTCTCAAGCGGCTGATTAATAGGTCATTTACAAGGAAGCTGCCGTCGTATATACGTGTAAACATCCAAATAAACACCACAAGTAGCGGCAATTCAAAGTACTCGAAGAGTATGCATTGCCGCTCCTTAGTAGACAGCCCCCGGAAAAAAAAGCAAGTTAATGAAAAAGAGAATGATATAAATTCCTGAAAGTAATCAATCAGGGATAACCAAATAAGGTTGAAATTCAGTATTATTTGAAAAGACCCTTAGGGTCTGCCTTTTCTTAAGGCCATCACATTTATTTGTACAATCGTTCCGCAATACGGTATAATCCAGCAAGAAACTTATGGGTTTCATAGTCACGGAAATGAAATGATAATCCCTACCTGTTTGTGGAGGATGGTATGGCTGAGGATTTAGAAGAATACGGTGGGGTCGATGTAGGACAGCGGCTGCGGGATTTACGGGAACAACGCAATGTTTCCATGCGATCCTTGGCGAAACTGAGTGGTCTTTCGGCGAATGGATTAAGTATGATCGAACGAAATCTGACTTCGCCTTCCGTCAGCACCCTGACAAAACTGGCCAAGGCATTGGAAGTACCGGTTGCGGCATTTTTCCGCGAACAAAGTCAGAAATCAAAAGTCGTATTTTGCAAACAAAGCGAACGCAATGAGATTCATTTTTTGCAGGGCAAATGGGAAGGCCTGGGCGGCGACCAATTCGAAGGTCAACTCGAGGCTTATATTCTGGTTGTAGAACCCAATGGTTCCAGTGGGGTTCACAAGATTTTACATTCCGGTAATGAGTTTGTCTATGGCATTGAAGGACAGATAGCGTATGAAATTGAAAATCAACGCTACTTACTCAACCCTGGGGACAGCCTGTTTTTCTTATCCAATATGGAACACCGTTGGCATAATACCGGAACGGGCACTGCCCGTGCCATGATTATCGTTTCCGGCTATGATCCGCATGATTCCCCGGGTGAATTTCATTTGACTTCACCGACGCCTAAAATATGAAATAAAAAAACAGCCGTTAGGCTGTTTTTTTTTAGAGGTTTAACCAGGAAGCTGCTGCTTTTGGCAAATCATTTTGCGATCCAACCTTTTTGGTACAGTCCGGGAGAGAATCCAGGAACAATTTTCCGTAGGATTTGCTTAAAATACGCCGGTCATAAACCACGACCACGCCGCGATCCGATTTGGAGCGAATCAGGCGGCCGAATCCCTGGCGGAAACGGAGAATGGCTTCCGGCAGCATGTATTCGTTGAATGGATTTTCAAAAGTTTCCGAGCGGGCGGCAATAATCGGGTCCGACGGCACGTCAAAGGGTAATTTGGTAATGGCCACCACGGAAAGGGCTTCGCCGGGAACGTCCACGCCTTCCCAGAAAGAACGTGTACCGAGCAGTACGGCCTTGTCGGAGATTTTGAAAGTTCTCCAACAAAGAATTTGCGGAAGCACCCTGTCCCTGTTCATACAAAGTGATATCTGCTTTCATCAATGGCATGGCCAGCGTCTCGGACGATTTTCTTAACTGCGTGTAGGAAGTAAATAATACCAGCAATCTTCCATCTGTTGCCGTCGCCAGACTGAGCAGGGATTGGTCGACGGCGCGCTGATATTGGGTGGTAACGTTGGGCTCCGGAATGTCGTTAAGGATATACAGCAAAACGGAATTTTCATAATCAAAGGGAGAGCCGACCATCAGTTCATCTGCTTCTTCTGCGAATAAACGGTTGCGGATATAGTCGAAGTCGCCGTTGGTGGTCAGGGTGGCGGAGGTGAGGATGACGCTGTTCTTCTCGTGCCAGAGGAATTTTTGCATCAACGGTCCGATGTGCAGCGGCGCGGCATTGACACTGATTTGACCATTGCGCGGGGAGAGGTCCAGCCAGTAAATATACTCTGCCATGGGCTGGCTGATCAGGCCGTTCAAGGTATCTTTGGTTTCACTGAGCGAGCGAATGATATTGGTGATGCTGTCCACTTGATCAAAAAACTCATCCTTGGATTGGGTTTCCACTTCGTTATAGGCCTTGATCAAGGATTGTAATTGGCTGAGCAACGCCTTGAGGGTATCCTGAGTTGAATCCCAGGTGATTTCCACTTCCGTCCAGGCAGGCTGTGTGCGGGTGGCGGGGATGATTCTTTCCTGTTGGCCGTAGAGGCTGACTGGTTTGCCATCCCGCTGATCTTCCAGGTACAGACTCAAGGTTTGAAAAACTGATTTTAGATCTTGTTCCAGGCGGAAGGCAAGATCGGTAATTTTTTGGGTCATTTTATCGGCTACGGCAAATTCGGCGGGGGAGATCAACTCTTTGATCAAGATCAGCAATCTGCCCAGCACGCCGGTACTGGTGCCGCCCATTTCGCGAAACAGCGTGGTCAGGTCGGATTGATTGATGCGATAGCTGAGGGCATTGGTCGTGGCGGATTCAATGTGATGGCCTTCATCGATAACCAGATATTTATAATCCGGCAGAACGCGATTACCCATAGCCACATCGGAAAGCAAGAGGGCATGATTGACCACAATCAAATGGGCGTTTTGCGCGGATTGTTTGGCCAGATAATAAGGACACAGGCCGCCCAGGCGGGAAAGACAGGCTTCCGGATGACAGTTTTCCGTTTCGGAGGAGAGTTTCATCCAAATATCCCTTTCGATAGGACCGTTGAGATTAATCTCGTTGCGGTCTCCGCTGCCATTTTGTGATAACCAGATCATGATTTTTGCCAGAACACGCATCGTGTTGGCATTTTCAGGGCCGCGGTTGCGCAGCGCTTCCAGACGTTTTGGGCAAAGATAATTGGAACGCCCCTTCAGCACCACGGCTTTCAAATCCAGGTCTAGTGCGGCTTTTAAATCCGGAATGTCTTTATTAATTAATTGGTCCTGCAGGTTGATGGTGTTGGTGGAGATGACCACGCGCTGCTGGTTTTTTTGAGCCCACATGGCGGCGGGAATTAAATAAGCGAAGGACTTGCCTGTTCCGGTTCCAGCTTCCACCATCAGATGCTGGCCGGTGGAGATGGCATTGGTCACCGCGTGCAGCATCTCAATTTGTTGATTGCGTTTCTCATATTGCTTGAAAGTGCTTGGAGAAAGCACCGCCGTGTTCAAGAATAGCCCCAAGTTCTTCCGCATCCAGAGGGATGGGCGGGTCGAGGGGGTCCAGGGCTTTGCCAACAGAATCTTCCAATTGGCTGATCAATCGGCTGTTTTTTAGCCAATCAGGCTGTGATTGACCAATGGCTTCGCCGCTGTGAGTTTTGAGGATGGATTGAAACAAGTAATATGCACCCCAGTGGATGGGTTTGGAAAGACGGACCAATTCGGCGATCAAAGCGACGGGCAGCTCATTGGCCAGCTCCTGCAGTTTGTTATAAACCGCATAGGTAAGCTTGGAATCATCCAGTGCCCTGTGTAAAGAACCCAGGTGAATGATGCCCAATTGTTGTCCCAATGCGCCGAGATTGTAGCGGGATGCTCCAGGCAGCAGTACAGCGGCAAGTTCGTAGGTATCAATCACCGGATTGCTGGCGAGGATATTTTGGTTGTGCAAAAAAGCAAGATCAAATTGGACGTTGTGTCCGACAACTGGTGCGTCACCAACAAATGCGGCGAATTCCGGAATGACATCATGGATTTGGGGAGCATTGCACACCATTTGATTGGTTATGCCGGTTAGGCGTGAAATCATGGGTGGGATGGGGCGATTGGGGTTAACCAGGCTGCTCCATTCTGCGACAACCCGGTTTCCATTAAACTTAACGGCTCCGATTTCAGTAATGGCATCTTGATCGGAATCAAGGCCAGTAGTTTCAATATCGAGTGCTACTATGGATTGCATGGGTCAAATTATACCAGAGGAATCTGCTTTGGTTGTGCCGGGTGAGGTTTGGTACAATATCACAAATCATCCAATTAAATTGGCTCAGGGCAGGAATAAACTATGGAATTTAACTTTCATCCCGAGAACGGCATGCTGCATTTCCAACAAAATCCCCAGGCTTCCATAAAAATCTTGAGTGCAAGTTTTTCGTATCAGTACAAAATAGGACGAATAAAACTTGATGAATCAGCGGCTGATCTCGAATTCTCTCTAGAAATTGCGGAGAATCGCAAGGATCACGTCTTTGGAGAGGGATTGCATGAAATTTATCAGGCAAAATCCAATCATAGCAAGGCACAATTCAAGCTGGAATTGTTTCACCCCAACCGCAAGGATTTTGTATTTTGGAAACTTGGGATGCAAAATGAGGATGAATTTCCATATCAGATACTTGCGTTCCAATTACTTAAAACATCTAAGTCAGATAGCGGTGAAATTGCTTTTTCAGGTTCGCAAGAAGACTTGCGTTTCTTTTCGCAGGGCTGGCAATCGTGGTCTCATACGGCTTCATACGGGATTCGGGACCGGATGGTCACCTCCAATCTTTCCGTGGCACAGGCGCCGTTGTGTTACGACCACGGGACGCCTCGTCCCCGCCGCAAGGGTGTGTTCTCAAGTGATTTTTTCACTGTGCTGAGCGATACGGCCAGTCGGACTGGACTGGTTCTGGGGTTCGTTTCCCAGCAGGAACAATTTGGTGCCATTTCAGCGGACTTGCATGATCTGAATACTTTGTGCCTGTGGGCGAAGGCCGATGGTGCAGTCCTTTTGCCCGGTGAGAGCATGCAAACGGATTGGGCAGTGCTGGAGGAGATATGCTTGCAGGATGATCCTCTGGCGGGCTATACAACGCTGGTACAGGCTTTTCACGGGCTTAACCAAGTGTCGGAGACCTATGCGGGCTGGTGTTCCTGGTATTATTTTTATCAAAACATTTCGGATTCCATCATTCGGGAAAACCTGCAGCAGATCAGTAGTTTGAAGGAATCCATTCCCTTAAAATTAGTACAGATAGATGATGGTTACGAAAAACAGGTGGGAGACTGGTTGAAATTTGCGCCAACTTTTCCGGATGGCGTGGCGCCTCTGGCCCATGAAATCCAGCAGGCCGGTTTTATGCCGGGTCTGTGGATGGCGCCCTTCATCGTGCATCCGAAATCCGATTTAATGAAAGAACATCCGGATTGGATTTTACGCAACCGACTTGGGCAGCCGGTCAATGCCGGTTTTATTTGGAATGTGTTCACCACAGCGCTGGATCTAACCCATCCTGAGGCGCTGGCGTATGCGCTCGAGGTGCTGCGGGTCGCTGCTGATGAATGGCATTTCCCCTACCTGAAGCTGGATTTTTTGTATGCGGCTGCACTACCAGGCGAGAGGTATGATCCAACATTAACTCGTGCCCAAATTCTTCGCCGGGCGTTTGAGCAATTAAGGGTTGTAGTTGGACCAGAGGTGTACCTGTTAGGCTGCGGCGCGCCCATGGGCACCTCCATTGGCATCTTTGATGCCATGCGTATTGGTGCGGATGTCAGCGGCAGTTGGAATCCAAAATATATCGGCATGGAGTGGCCTTTTTTGGGGGAGCCCAATATGCCCTCTGCACGCAATGCCATTCAAAATGTCCTCACCCGTCAAAATATGCATCGCAAATGGTGGATTAATGATCCGGATTGTCTGCTGGTGCGCGCGGACAGCGAGCTCACGTACGAGGAAGTAAAAAGCCTGACCAGTGTGATTGGATTATCCGGCGGTGCATTCCTTGTTTCCGATAATATGCCGGCTTTATCTTCTGAGCGATTGGCATTAATTCAAAAAGTAATCCCAATCCATCCATTTACCGTTCATATGCCGGATTTGATGACCCACACCGTTCCCGAGATGATGCTGGTGAAATGCCAAACCCGGCAGGATGAATGGAAGGTGCTGGGCTTGTTCCATTGGGAAAATCAAACCGCGAAAACCACTTTGTATTTGCAGGATTACGGCTTGCCAGCGGGTAAGTATTGGGTGCGTTCCTTCTGGGAGGACACTATCACCCAGCTGGATGCCCCGGATGCCTTGACAATTGATATCGCGGCGCATGGCTGCCTGGTTTTGGCGGTACGAAAAGTACAAGAGAATCAACCGACCTACTTGGGGAGCAGTTTCCATTTACTGCAAGGAATTGAACTCATTCATCAGGAGACCAATGCTGTAAATGTTGTCTTTACCCTGGAACTTCACCAACTGATGAGCGGATGGGTGGATGTTTATATTCCTCGGAAACTCAGTTCAGTCTGGGTGGATCAAAAACAGGTTGTCTGGGAAGAAATCCTCGACAAAGTTGTCCGGATTCCTGTGACCGGTAATGGGAAACTAGCAATTCAATGCATCTACGACTGAGAATTATTTAGAAATCGAGGTTAATATTCCAAAAAGTAGGGGCGACCGGCCGGTCGCCCCTACATATACGTTTTGTTTATTCCAAATCCGTGGCGGTATCTGGAAAAGAAATTGAATCATCAGGGGTTATTCTTTTTCTGTTCCTGATCAGGTTGAGGTTTCTTTTTCTTTCTGGAGAGCAATTTGACCAGTAAATAGATTGGCGCGGCAATCACAAGCACAACCGGGGCTATGAAGAGCAGAATCCAGATCAAGACCGATCCGATACCCATGAGTACATTGACTAACATTTCCAGCGCGTCTTTGGCAATCAAAAGCGGCTGCCAGTTGGCAATATCAAAGCTGCCAATTTCTTTCTCTTTTTGGTTCAACTTTTCCTGCAGGTCTTTACGGATTTGATTAAGTTCTTCTTCACTTTGTGTGATGACTACATTTATTGAAGAGTAAGAGGAAGATTCTTCATAATATTTCATCTCACCTTTGATACGTTCGATCTCGCTGTCCAACTGCTGAATTTCTTTATAAATTGCCATGACATCTTCAATTTTCTTGGCAGAGTCCAAAAATCCAACCATGGTGGCTTTGGCAGCTTCCAAACTGGTAAGCTGAGCATCCAGGTCCGTGTATTCTTTCGTTACATCCTGTCCGCTGATACTTTCATTGGCTATATCCAAATCGGGATCATTAACCTGTGAACGTACAAAATCCAAGGCATCATTCAAACGATCCGCCGGAACTCTGAAATTAATGGTAGCCTGGGAGAGATAGTAATACCCATACCCTTCGATATATTGTGAAACGCGGTTGATGTTGGACTGAATGACAAATCCGCCGTATTCTGCCGCCATGCGTTGAATGCTGGCACTGGATGCTTGAGGATCAACCACAGTGATTTCAATGTATGCGTTATGAATAATCATCCGATCAATAGTGCTGGCTTCCCCCCCTGCAAGAGGAACACTGGCCGCCGGGGCTTCTGCACTCTGAACTTCAGGTGCATAGCCGGAAGCACCGCTATCGGACGAGCTGAAAACATTATCGCTGAGTCGATTTTCAACTTCGGCAGGTGCCTGGGCTGAGCAGCTGCTTAACAAGACTACCATGATTAGAAAAATTCCAATCCGCTTCTTCATCTGATTTCTCCTCATGCTCTGATGTAAACTAGACTTAATGAGTAATTTGGCGTGTTTACTTGTTAAACGATACAAATCCAAAATAGTTCCCTAAATCACCAGCCTTGTTTTAAACGAAGAGCATGCCTTCTGGGTAATCCTTTGTCGATAATTCTTTGCTGGACTTTAGAGACATCATAATCTACCCGCATAAGGCGCCAGGCTTTTTGCTCGGTGTCATAGAGTGCAAATGAAGCCCGCGGATCATGATCCCGGGGCTGACCGACAGAACCCGGATTTAAAATGGTTCGGCCATTGATCTTGTAAACTTCACCGGGAGCCAAATACTTCCAAATTGCTTTTCGAGGTCCATCACTTTCAACGTAAATTGTTGGTTGATGGGTATGACCAACGAAACAAATATCTGTCTCAAAGTGTTCAAAATTAATCGAGGCGGTGTATGTATCCAGTAAATATTCCCAGACTGGATTTCTTGGGCTACCATGAACCAGGCAGACATTCTCAATAATTTCCTTTTCTTTTGCCAAACGGAGAAACTGCATGCTGTTGGCGCTAAGGACGGATTTTGTCCATTGTGCTGAAATACGGGCATCCCTGTTGAAGGCTTCGAGATTGATATTTCCAAGGGTTGCCGCGTCATGATTTCCAGTGAGATGGATTAAATTAGGCAGAGATTGGATAATCTCAACACATTCATTGGGATCCGGACCATAGCCGACGATATCGCCTAAACACCACACAGCGTCGTATCTTCTGGCGGCACTTAAGACAGCCTCCAAGGCTGATAAATTTGCATGGATGTCAGATATTACAAGTACGTGCATAATCCTTCACGGTAGATAAAATTGAAATGTCCAATGTCCCGGATCTGATTCTTCCAAGGTGGAATTGAGTCCACCAATGATAATCCATGAATTACCAGGTTTCAAAGCTAACGATTCGCCTGCGGCGGTAAAAAATTGAAGCGGGCGATCAGTACCAACAAATTTCCAAATTCCTTCCAATGCAACGCCATCACGGAATAAAACAGCCCGTTGACCGTTCCAGTTATACCATAAACCAACCTCATGTAGGGTAGGTGCATATTGCGTATAGGGGGCAAACAAGAGGATGACATTTTCAGCATTAATCAGCTCGTCATTATTGCGGTCAATTAATGGGATCATGCTGAGATTATTGTCGGCATCCACTTTTTCTATCCAACGCAGGTAATTTTCCTCTGTTGGTTGAAATTGCCATTCGCCAATATTGTACGCGTTGAATTTGACCGTTAAACGCTCGGCTGGAGAACCGTTTTCCGGTTTGGCGGATTCAAAATACATACCGCGCAAATCAGGGTGGAAGGTAGTTGTCCCGGCTAATTGCTCATAAAATTGAGTCAAAAGATCGGTATTTGCGAAAACGCTGAATACACTATGCGGACCGATATCGCACAGCGCAGGGCAGGTTTGTGGCGTCTGGGAAATCGCCCGATTGCCAAGTTGGTTGATTATTGTCGGATTAACACTGTATGGGTCAGCGCTGGCATAACCCAGAATACCCTGATAAAGACGAACCAATTGGGCATCCACCAGACGACCTGATCGGATGGGGCCAACTTTTTCTTCATCCTCTCCATAAAAGAGGGCAAGAAAACGATTCGTGCCTTCGCCGATGAAATAATCAAAAACAATATCCGCGCTGGAGAGCCCGGCATGGGGACGGCCTTCCCTGGGAAAATTGGAGACTTTAATCATTACCGGGTGCCGCTGCAGACGTTCTTTTTCCTCAACCATAAGGCCGGTCAGTGGATTCATGCCTTCCGGATATTCTTCCGGACCGGCAATCATAGGAGTGGCAGTTGGGGTAAGCGTTGATGTAGCACTGGATTGCAAAGTTGCGCTGGCAACACTGGTTGCAGTTCTGCTGGATATGGTGCGGCTTGGTGTAATTGTATTCGTGGGTTCTGCCGCAGGTTGAAATGAACAGGCGCACACCAACAAAAATACAGGGAGAATCAAGTATTGTTGGTAGCGATTTGTTTTTTTCATTCGCAATCCTCAATGAATCAAGGCAGATCAAAATACAAATAGTATTTTCCAGTATCTGTTTGTTTAAATTCCGAAGCTAATCCTGCCAGTACAATCCAGGTGTTGCCAGGTTTTAAGCGGTAAGGGGTGCCATCCTGATTCAAGAACATCATTGGTTTATTCCGGTCGGGAGTATACCAACCGCCCCGGACCATGACGCCGTCCCGGAAGAAGTAGGCTTTTTCACCGTAGGTATTGTTCCAAATTTTAATATCATGGGCGGTTGGGGCTAATTCAACATATTCGGAAAAAAGAATAATGACATTTGAAAAGCTGATTTGTTCTCCATTGACTTCGTCAACCAGGGGAATCAAAGGATAATCTGCTTCATCCCAGGATTCGATCCACCGTAGATATTTACCGCTCTGGGCATCATAACGCCATTCGCCCCGGTTCCAGCGGATAAACTGCACACCAACGGTTTCAGCAGGTTGATTGCTGAAGGGGGCCTGGTCATCAAATATCCATGTGTTTAAATAGGGTTTTTTATTCTCAATGCCCTTGTCATTAATGAATTTTGTGACTTCATTCGTAATAACATAGACACCGGTAGCGTCATGGGTTTCATACCCGCAAATGGGTGGGCAGGGAGCCTCTTTGAAGGCCAGTGAGTGGTCGCCAAGAATTTCCTGAATGGTCTCGGTACGCGCTTCATCCGCATTGCCATAGACCAGAATCCCTTGGAACATATTGGTGAGCTGTGGATCAACCAGACGGCCGGAACGTAAAGGCCAGGCTTTGGGGGTGTCTTTACTGTAAAACAGGGCTAAAAACCGATTCATGTATTCGCCAATGTAGTATTCGAAAACCACATCCGCATAGGATAAACCTGCATGGGGACGGCCCGTACCGGCAGGAAAATTGGAAATCTTGGATAATATCGGTCTGCGGTCCAACATGGTTGGATCATCCACTTTTTCGCCTGTCAATGGGTTTCTATCCGGAGGAAATCCATACAAGCCATAAACATGGTTTTCATCAGCCGATGGCAATTCAAAAAGATTGGCGTTTACCTGTTCATTTATCGTAAAAGGAGTTGGCGTAAACGCAATATCACTGGGTTCAACCAGCACTAATTCGGGAACAGGGGTTGGGGTGGGTATTTCGGTCGGCAGGCTGGTTTCCGTGGGAATACTTTCTTCCGCCGTTTCTACCCAGGGTTGGGTAACAGGTTGGCGTTTTACTATTGGTTGGCAGGAAGCCAAAAGAACGCTGAAAAGAATCGTGAAATAAATTATTTTTTTACGGACTACCATAAGATTATCTTTTGGATGATTAGCTCAGCGACGTCGCTCTTCTGCATCATGGGGTGGTGTTCAATGGACCCATCAGCCAGAATGAAAGCAACCTGATTGGTATCTCCTTCGAATCCGGTGTTCGGTTTGGAGATATCATTGGCGACAATCATATCCAATCCTTTATTGCGAACTTTTTGTGATGCATACTCGATGACTTGCTCACTCTCTGCAGCAAAGCCGATCACTTTAAGGTTGAGATGTTGACCCACTTTTGCTTGATGGACGGCGGTTAGAATGTCCTCTGTCAGTTCCAGAACCAGATCCGGAATGCCGTTTGTTTTCTTTATTTTAGTCTCATTTTGTATGGGGCGAAAGTCTGCAACGGCTGCGGACATCACCAATATATCATGAGATGCGATTTGACTCAGAACCGCATCATGCATTTCTTTGGCGCTGACTACATCCATGACTTTAATTTGGTCCGGCAAGGTCAGATGGTGGGGTGCGATAATCAAAGTGACATCCGCGCCAGCATCTGCAGCAGCTTGCGCTACGGCGACCCCTTGTTTTCCTGAGGAGCGGTTGGTGATACGGCGTACCGGGTCAATGGCTTCCTGGGTTCCCCCGGCAGTAATTAATATTTTCCTGCCTTTGAGGGGGCCTTCCCGGGAAAGCAGATACCGAATTCTTGCCGCTACATCCTGTGATTCTGCCATGCGGCCAACGCCCACCAAACCGGAGGCCAGGTGACCGGGCATGGGGCCAATAAAATGCACACCGCGTTCTTTCAAAATGGCGACATTGGTTTGAGTGGCAACATGATCATACATGCCGGCATCCATGGCAGGCGCAATTAACATTGGGCAGTGACAGGCAAGTGCGGTCACGGTTAGTAGGTTGTCGCCGAAACCGTGTGCCAATTTCGCCAGAGTATTAGCGGAGGCGGGTACAATAGCGTAAAAATCAGCTTTGTGTCCCAACCCGATATGGGTGACATGGCCTTCCGAGCCCCACAACTCATTCTCCGTATAGGCTTTTTGACCGGTGACGGATTGGAAACTGAGCGGGCTGACGAATTTCGTGGCACTCTCCGTCAGAATGGCGGAAACGATGGCGCCTTGTTTGGTTAAGCGGGAGGCTAATTCCACGGCTTTATAGGCGGCGATGGATCCGGTGACCCCTAAGAGGATTTCTTTGTCCTGGAATGGATTAATCATGGTTTTGATTCATCTCCCATATCAGCCGAATCCCATCCAACGTCAACCAGGGGTCAACGTGGTTAATGGAAGGGATCAACTCAGCGATCATATTGGCTAAACCGCCCGTCGCAATGATCGTGGTATCCTCGCCCAATTCTTTCTTAAAGCGCTGGATCATGCCTTCCACCAGACCGACATAACCAAAGATCAGACCGGACTGCATCGCATGAACCGTGTTCTTGCCAATGGCTGATGGGGGGATAGCCAGATTGATTTTGGGTAATTGAGCCGTACGTTCGAACAAGGCTTCTGCACCAATATTAATCCCCGGTGCGATGGCGCCGCCCAGATACTCGGCATCTCTGGAAATGGCATCGAAAGTTGTCGCGGTGCCAAAATCCACAATGCAGGCCGGTAGGCTGTAATAGGCCTTGGCCGCTGCCGCATCCACGATGCGGTCCGCACCGATAGTGGAGGGATTGTCATAGGCGATGTTGATTCCGGTCTTCATGCTGTGATGAAAGAGCATCGGACGCAGGCCGAGGAAGGTTTTGCAGGCTTCGGAAATTTTATCCGTGAGCGGGGGGACAACGGAGGCAATGAATATCCCGTGCAGTTGACCGGCCGTAATGCCATAGTGGCTGAGAAATCCGGAGATTTGCAGCCCGTACTCATCCGGCATGCGGTCATAGGCAGTGGCCATACGCCATTTGGCGGTCAGGTCATCGCCCTGGTAGAGGCCAATGGTGATATTGGTATTGCCGATGTCAATGGCAAGCAGCATAAATTAACTCCTCTCTTAATCCGCAGCGCGGATGGCTTCGATAATTTCAGCGGCCACATCATAGCGATGGAAGGCCGGCATGAGGTACACGCCCTGAACAAAGGAACGCATCTCATTGATTAATTCTATCGCAATTTTGATCCCGGTCTTTGTTTTTTGGCCCTCAATTTGGCTGTCTTCCGCATCCTGCATTTGCTGCAAGTAGCGCTGTGGAATTTCAATCCCCGGGACTTCCTGGTTGAGGAAGGTGGCATGGCGCACACTGGCGATGGGCAGGATACCCACAAAAATGGGGATGGGCAGTTTACCCAATGCAGCCTCCGCCTGCTGTAAAAAGCGGCGGGCAATTTCAGGATCATACACCGGTTGGGTCAGAATGAAATCTGCACCGTTTTCGATTTTTTTTGCCAGGGTCTTGATTTCTTTCTCGGCATTTTTTGGGTTCAAATTGAGCGCAGTGCCCACCACAAAGCTGGTGCGCTGACCGATGTTGTGACCGGTATGGTCCAGCCCGAGGTTGAATTCCTGTTTGATCAGCTTAATTAGTCCGGAGGGAACCAGGTCATATTGATCCATGGCTTCCGGGTAATCGCCGATGGAGGTTGGGTCGCCCATGACAACGAATATATTGCGCACCCCCAAGGCATGCGCGGCCAGCAGGTCCCCCTGGACGCGCAGCAGATTGCGTCCGCGGGTGGGGAAATGCAGTACGGTTTCGATTTGCAGTTCTTTCTGTACCAGATGACAGACGGCCCAGGGGCTCATGCGCATGCGCGCCATGGGACTGTCGGCGACGTTGATGATATCCGCGCCGGCTTCCTTGAGCAGACTGGCGCCAGCCAGCAGTTTATGCGTGGAAAGGCCTTTGGGAGGATCCATCTCAATGGCGACGATGAATTTACCGGCCTGAATCTTCTTGCACAATTCCGTGGGTTTTTCTTCCAGAGATACTTCCGTGCTTTCACTGCTGGCCGTCATGGGTTCCAATTGCATGGAAGAGAAATCAACAACGCTGATTTTCTCCGCCACCGAAGCAATGTGGGCGGGGGTGGTGCCGCAGCAGCCGCCGATAATGGACGCACCGGCTTTCCAAAAGGTTATGGCATATTGGCCGAAGTATTCAGGGGTAGCCGGGTACATGAAGCGTCCGTCTACGTTTTCCGGCCAACCGGCGTTGGGCATGACCGAAAAATGAGCTTCCGGGACGGCTTTGCGCATGGTGCGCAGGATGCGTAATATCTGGTTGGGACCGCCGGAACAATTGATGCCGATCACGTCCACACCCAGGGCGGTGATGTCTTTTGCCACCCGTACCGGATTGTCGCCCAGCAGCGTGCGGTCGTCACGGGTGAAGGTCATTGAAGCGATGATGGGAATCTCAGTGGAAGCTTCCTTGACGCCCTGGATGGCCTGCAGAATTTCATTAAGATCCGAAATGGTCTCGATGATGATCGCGTCCACGCCAGCGTCAATCAAATAGCCGGCTTGTTCTTTGAATACCTGACGGGCTTCCGCCTGCTGGATTTTTCCAAAGGGAGCCAGCCGGGCACCCAGCGGGCCGATATCGCCAACGATGAAGATCTCCATAAAGGAAGCTTCGGCAGTTTTACGGGCTAGGTCCACACCGGCAAAATTGATCTCGCAGATCTTATCCTGCAAGTTATAGCGTTCCAATTTAAAACGATTCGCGCCAAAGGTGTTGGTTTGAATCATGCGCGCGCCGCTCTCAATATACAGACGGTGCACATCGGCCACGATGGCCGGCTGTTCTAGATTTAAAGCATCCAGGCAGGTTTCAATGTCGAGACCGCGCTGATTGAGGGTGGTGCCCATAGCGCCGTCGCCGACCAGAGGCGTGGATTGATGCAGTGCGGCTCGAAAGCCGGGATAGTTTCCTGTTTTCATGCCGATTTTCCTTTTATTCCATCAACTGCTGTAAGCGGTCTTCTCCGACGGAGTAGTACTTAGCCTGCGGGTGATGCAGGAGGATGGCAGCGGTGGATTGTTCAGGCACCATCTGGAAAGCCGAGGTGAGAACCATGCCCAGGTCTTTTTCGGCGGGCAGGAGTTGGAAGACTTTTTGATGATCGTCCAGATCCGGGATGGCCGGGTAACCCCAGGAGTAACGCTGACCCTGTTCTTCGCCCAGGTTTAATTCTCGGCGAATGTGGCGGTGCAGATATTCCGCAGCGGCTTCCGCCATTTGCACACCCAGACCATGGACAAAGTAGGCTTCCGAATAGTCACCGGCGGCCTGCAGGACTTCAAATTTCTGGGTGGCTTTGGCGCCCACGGTGACAATCTGCAGGGCGACCACGTCCATGCGCTCGGATCCCAGCGGCTCAAAGTAATCACTGAGACAAAGCAGTTCGCCTTTGGGCTGGCGCGGGAAAGTGAAGCGGGTCAATTCCTTGCGCGGGCTGCTGTCTAAACTGTCCGGATCAAAGAGGATCAGGTCATTGCCGTCCGCCTGCGCCGGCCAGTAGCCGTAAACGCCCTGCGGCTGCAGCCAGGGATCTTTTAAAGCGTCCTTGCGCATCGCATTCAGGCGTTCTTCGTATTCTTTTTCCAGAGTGATCCAATCCTCGCCGCGCGTATTTTTAGCACCCCAGGAGAGGCGGAACAATTCGCGCTTGGAGAGGCAGGTGAAAACGGCATCCAGCGGCATTTCCTTGACGTGTTTGGCTCCCCAAAACGGCGGTTTGGGCAGGGTGGCTGCTTTTTCCACCGCGGATCGGGTACCCACGGCTGCCTTGCCAGAGGCCGCGTGGGGGAGTTTACCTAATTCGAAATCGGCTTTATCCCGCGCATCCTGGATCAGGGCTGCTTTTTGCTCGGGAACGCGCAGTTGTTCCAGCACATCCAGACCTTCGAAAGCGTCCTTGCAGTAGAAGACACCCGGTTCATAATAGCTGCCGTCCTCGGTTTGCAGAATGCGCCGGCCAAAACGCGGGTTGATGGCTGCGCCGCCGATCAGCACCGGGAAAGCCAGGTTTCTGCGTTGTAATTCATTGACGATCAAAGGCATCTGCTTGCTGGTACTGACCAGCAGAGCGCTCAGGCCGATGGCGTCCGCTTTGTGTTTCACGGCTTCCGCAATGATGGTTTCGGCGGGCACCTGTTTGCCCAGGTCAATCACCTCAAAGCCGTTGTTGGAGAGGATGGTTTTGACCAATCCTTTACCGATATCGTGCACGTCACCGTAAACGGTTGCCAGGACGATTTTGCCTTTGGAGGTGCCGGCTACCTGATACAGATAGTTTTCCAGATAGCTGATGGATTTTTTCATCACCTCGGCGGATTGCAGCACAAAGGGCAGGATCAGTTCGCCGCTGCCAAATTTATCCCCGACTACTTTCATGGCGGGTAGGAGGACGTTGTTGAGAATCTCCACCGCGGCTTGACTTTGCGCTACATCGGGGGTCAACGCCAGGATGGCGTCGATGTCCTTGTCGACATCGTCTCTGCAGCGATGCAGAATTTTCCAGGCCAGACGTTCCTGCGGCGGCATGGCCATCAGGGCGGTATCGGTTTTGATTTCCGAAGCGCCGGTGCTGCTGTTAGCTTCAAAATAGACGATCAACTTTTGCAGCGCTTCCGGATCTTTGTTAAAGATCAAATCCTCAGCCAGTTTTTTCTGTTCCTCGGGGATCTCCGGGTAGGGCACAATCTGGGCGGGATTGACGATGGCCATATCCAGTCCGTATTGCACACAGTGATAGAGCATGATGCTGTTGATTAATTTGCGGGCAGCCGGTTTGAGGCCGAAGGAGACGTTACTGACGCCCAGAGAGGTGAGCACACCCGGCATGGCGGCTTTGATCAACTTAATGCCCTGCATGGTTTCAACAGCGGAGTTGGCAAATTCGGGGTCGCCGGTGGCCATGGTGAAGGTCAGGTCATCAAAGACCAGGTCCTGCGGCTGAAGCTGGTAGTCGTTAATGGCAATATCGTATATGCGCTGGGCAATTTCCAGCTTGCGCTGGGCGGTCTTGGCCATGCCGACTTCATCAATGGTCAGGGCAATCACGGCAGCGTTGTACTTTTTCGCAAGGCCGAAGATTTTATCCAGTTTTTCGCGTCCGCTTTCCAGATTGGTGGAGTTGATCAGGCAGCGACCGGGGGCGATTTTGAGGGCCACCTCCATAACGGGCAGCTCGGTGGTATCAATAATGAAGGGGATGGAGATCACCGGCGCGAGTGTCTTGATTACTTTTTCCATGACATCGGCTTCGTTGGCGGTTTCAGTCAGCGCGACGCAAAGATCCAGGCCGTGGGCGCCGGTATCAATTTGTTTGTTGGCGATATCCAGCACGGCATCATAATCGCCAGCCAGGATGATGTCCTTGAAAGCCTTGCTTCCCTGGGTGTTGCAGCGCTCGCCGATCAGGAAAGGCGGCGGGGTCTGCTGCATGGCCACTGCGCGCATACTGGAAGCCAGCTTGGGGCTGGTCTCAATGGCACGCGGCTGCGGAGCCTGGTGATGAATCTTCTTGACCAGGGCGTCCAAATGCGCCGGGGTGGTGCCGCAGCATCCGCCGACGATGTTGATGTGGTGTTTGTTGACGAATTCGTTCAATTCGTTGGCGAAGGGTTCGGGCGTCATCGGATAGACGGCTTCGCCGTCCACATTCAGGGGCAGCCCGGCGTTGGGGATACAGGAGATCGGCAGGCTGGAGTTTTCGCTGAGGTATGCGATCGCTTCGCGCATGTGTTCCGGACCGGTGGAGCAGTTCATGCCGATCACATCAATGGGCAGGCCTTCCAGAATGGAAAGCACCGCGCTGATATCCGTGCCAAGGAGCATGCGGCCGGTGGTATCCAGCGAGACCTGGGATTGGATGGGCAGATAAATGCCGGTTTCAGCGAAGGCTTTCTGCGCGCCGTGAATGGCTGCTTTGACTTCGAGGATGTCCTGCTGGGTTTCAATCAATATAAAATCCACGCCGCCTTTGAGCAGGCCGAGCGCCTGCTGATAGAAAATCTCCACCAGTTCGTCAAAAGTGATGTTGGAAAGCTCGGGATCGCTCATCGAGATGATCTTGCCGGAAGGGCCGATGGAGCCGGCCACGTAGCGCTGCTGACCACCCTGACTGAATTCATCGGCGACTTTGCGGGCAATGCCTGCCGCAGCAAAGTTGATCTCGTAGGTTTTCTCGGAAAGGCCGTATTCCTGCAGGGTGAGCGGATTGGAGCGGAAGGTGTCGGTTTCGATCACGTCCACACCGACTTCCAAAAACGAGCGGTGCACCGCTTCAATCGCGGAGGGTTTGGTCAAGGCTAAATAATCATTGCAGCCATTGTATTTCTCACCGCCGAAATCAGCAGCGGTCAAGTTCATGGTTTGAAGGCTGGTGCCCATCGCGCCGTCAAAAACCAGCACGCGTTCTTTAATCCCGTCCAAATATCGTCTGTTTGTGTATTTCCTCGCCATTTCTACCTCCAAACGCTGTGTTGTGTAAAGTTTAAAAAAAAACCTCTCCGGATTGAGAGGGGCAGCATCAAGTCAAAATCAGGACTCCCGTCATCCAGAAACGTTAGGCTTTTCTATCCATTAACATCGAAAAGATTTGCAGAATCATGATTGGCTTCCTGTGTATATTTTCAAGTATTGTAACATGGGGTCAGGGGTTTGGTCAAATTGTTGAGAGGGGGATGGGTTTTCAGAAGTGTGTAAAATTACATTCTAATTCCATTGATTGAAAACCATTTTTATTTAATGAATTTATGTGGTAATTATAATTCTAAACCTTATTTTTAACGAATCAAAATATCCTTCAAAGTTCGCGGAATGAGATTTGCGTTAGAGAATCGGGAGTTCAATGATATTTGAGGCATATGTAGCATTTGGGAAAGCGTATTACTATGGTGAGTGTCACATCGGATAGTTGAGAATACATGATGGTTTTTTAATAAAACATTTATAAAAATCTACTTTGTTTGGGAAGTATTTTAAAATCTATTCCGAATTTATTATGCAAATAAATCTTAGACCAAGCTTCAAGATCTTCAATTCTTGATAAATTTTCTGAAATGGGAACAAACTCTGTAAACAAAGATTTGAATTTTGTCTCCCAAAATTCTCTTTTATCTAGAATTTCTTTTGGTTTGTTTGCTGGAATTTTGTATTCAAAGAAAATACCTAAATGTTGGTTAGATTTTGGTTCTGATGTATCCCAAATAATTGCATCTGGTAATTTTGATAATTCTCTATCTACGACCCGAAAATTCAATTCTTCATCTAATTCTCTAACTAAAGTAGTCCTAAACATATCACATGTAGATCTTTGATTAGATAAATCACTTTTATAAATATGACCACCAGCCCATATGCAATTTTTATTTTCCATTCTTCCTTGTTTATTACCCCTAACATTTAGAATTAGCAATTCTCCATCTTTTTGAAATGTAGCTACTGGGATAATTTGTACTAGCGATAAATCTTTTTCTGCAACAGATCGGCGTACCCATTTAATATTAGTCAATAGATATGATAAATAATTCTTGATTATTGTTGAATCATTAACAATATTATGAGTTTGATAATTTGTTACTAATAATTCACGGTCAACAACTGCAATTTCATTGTCAGATAAATTATCAACAGCTTGAATTACTACTTCAGCTATTCTTGCAACTCCTTCAACAGGTGTTGTGATAGTAGTATCAGAAATTAGAATTCTACAAAAATTATGCTTGTATTTTTCTAGCACTGAGTGAAGGCTATCATTGTATAGGCGCAAATTATTAACATTCATAATGGAGCCTTCAGTATCGGTTATCTGGTCTTTAAATTCTCTTCTAAGTGATTCATCTGGATCTACAGACATAGCAACTATGATATCAATTTTTTTTGCCCAACAATCTAACAAAAAGAAATTCTGTATAGAAATTAACTCGTCGGGTGTGACCGAGTTCCATTTCGTCAGAAAATCAATCCAGACTAGTGAATCAAATATTCCACGATCTAATATTATTACGCTTGCTGGTTTTTCTAATGCTTCGAGCATTTGTATCAAACTCGCACACCCTGTCCAAATGTTGAAAAAAAGATGATGTTTGTTTTTAATGGGGCAAATTGATGCTCTTTCTGTAATGATTGAAACAGCGATGTCATGCCTACGGAAGTATTTTGCAATAGCATCGACACATAAGGTCTTACCCGATTTTGGTGTGCCTGCAAACTCTATAACTAAAGGTCGTTTTAAACTTTCTAAATTCTCTTTCAATATTGGAGCAAGTGAGGACAAACCACTTTTGATGTTATTCAGTGAAGAATCTTCATACATTATGAATGCTTCCTTAAATTATTATAAATAATCTTCATTCCATCATAAATTGCTGAAACATATCCTTTTTGCAAGTGATACCATGATCCACAAGAAAATATAAATAGGATAATTTCAAAAATTGTAATTAAAAATTTTTGTGTATTACTGAAATTTACCCATAACATATAGTTATAAAGAAATGGTGTTGTAAATATTAAAATTAAAAATAAAATTGATAATACTCTAGTAATGCGAATTAATGATCTAAAGTTGGATAGATAATTATATATTTCTTTTCCACTCATCACTAATTTAATTCTAGATTTTTGATAAGATTCCCTATCAATAAATTTGGTTCTGATTATTTTCAGATCGAAAATGTGAAATATTTGATCACATGCACGATTCCAAATAATTCCAAGCCCATATGCAATAATTAATTGATAGTGAATTTCCAATGATGCAGAAAATTGAAAAATATCAATTATGTCTGCTTTAAATATTAATGAAATAAACGGTGTGATTGAAACAAAGAAAGCATATCCGACAATTAACAATTCAACTAAAAGCGTAGTAGTGGCCATACTATCACCTGGTGAGGTATCCGTTTATTAATTTAGTGAAGCATTTCTATTACCCAATGATATAAATATGCTGGACTCGGTTTTTATATATTAGTAATACATTTCATTTGAGGCTGATCAAAATATCTCCCATGAAAAAAAGAAATTAATTGGTCAATGCAATATTTTAAAATACAAGAAAGTTGTAATAAAGGGAAAAATGATTCTTACAAAATAAAATTCTATCTGAAAATCCCCAATAATTTAGTTGAATTTCACCCTAATAATATAAATAAATTATACATTCTACAAAGAATAATGCAATAGAATAATAATTACCGTTTATCAAGCAATTTCGCAAAATATTCATTTTTTTTAAATTATATTATTAGACAATCTTGGGGCTTATGTTCTTGCTGGTGGCAGATTTTTTCATCTGTATTTTAGTAGCATATTCATTCAATAAAAAAAGTAACTTCTCCTTGACCTCTCTGTAAAGTGATTTGGCATTGTACAAAAGCTGTTATCAACGAGAAATAACTTGGAATTTGTGACCAGCCAAATGAGTAAAAAGTACACATAAAGTTTCTGATAAAAACACAATCTGGAGTGAAAAGGGTTAAAATTTATAGATGGAGACTTATTCTGGTGATCTGTTTCGTAAGAACGAAAATCGGCTATTAATCGAAATTAACAAACAAGCCATCGGCCTTGTTTTAAATGAATTGGATATTATTGATGCTGTACGTTTTCTCAAACAATTCACACAGGGGTTTGGTAACTATTCAAAAGCGCGGGAAAACCTTTTCAATATTCTATCCCGTGAAGAAATTGTGAACGAGATTCAAAAACGACGAATGATAAACCAATAAATTGCATTATCAAAAATTATTTATCCAAGAGGGGTATAAAAAACTATGCGTCCAATGGCTGTTGTTCCGATGAACGATCCCAATGGGATTTATTTTCCCCATCTCAAAGGGATTGACCCATCCCTGAAGCAGCTCTTTTCCAGGGTATTTCTCAGTATTCCAGTGGAAACACAAAGAACCCAATTGGCATGTATCGATTGGGTCAAAACGGATCCTTTCTATGATGTGATTTATCATGAACAAGATTTATCCATCGGCGAGGATTTCTTGACGCTTTACCGTCATGCTGCCTCTGCTTGCGATTCACCTCAGATTTTGCATCTTTGTTTTATGGATCGTCTTGCCTATGCTTTGCAATCGGATCATCGTGAGACATTCATGGCTGACATTCTTTCTGCGGGACAGAAATGCACCCCTTTGATCTTTCAACGATCTGATATAGCATGGCAAACGCATCCGAAGAACTATCAAGAAATTGAAGGCATGTTGACCATGGCAGGGAACTGGCTCTTTGGGAAATCTTTGGATTTTGCCTGGTGCCACATGGTCATCCAGGCTGGTCTATTAAAACAAATCATTTTGAGGGTCAAGCATCGGGATATTTCCTTTTTCGCTGAGATGGTCTTGAATATTATGGATGTTGTTGCAACGAAAGACGTGGATTGGTTGTCCTGGGAAGACCCTTTCATCTTTGCGGCTGATCCAGTGGAATTGAAAAGAGCAAGGGAGCAAAGTCTGGACGAAACCCATAAACGGTTAGCTTCTGTGCTCCCCATGTTGAAACTAATGAAAGAATACGCTGAGATGCATGGATAAGGTGATTCATCCTCTGGAATAGATTCGATCATCACGCAGTGTTATGTGCTATCTTTCATTCCCCGTTTTCCTCCATTTTCCTGTATAACTAAGGCTATAGACCACTCTTTGAGGTGATGCATGGCGTTTGCTTTATCGATCGTTAAACTGGAAGAGGCAATGAAGAAACCCGGCTGTATGATTTGCCGGACGGAACAGGAAGCGGCGATTCACGCCTTGAAATCGATGTTGTGGGAAAGCACCACGGATTTCCAGCATCGGGAGTTGATCAAGGATGCTTATGGCTTTTGTCCGGAGCACACGCGCATGCTGGTGGCGCTGGAGCTTTCCAACAGCGGGCCGGTGCTGGGGGTGAATTTGATATACGAATCCGTGGTCAAGAAAACGCTGCGGGAATTGCAGGGCGTCAAACCTGGCCGGAAAAGCGGCGGCGGTTTCCTGGACTGGTTAAGAAAATTGGGGCTGCCCCTTCCACAGCGGGTAAAGCCGGGGGTGCTGGTGCCTAAAGTGGCGTGTCCGGCGTGTACCACCTCAACGAAAACCGGGATGAATACCCTTTCCACCCTGTTTGAGCAGATTGAAGCCAGGGATGAGAATTTCATCGCCATTTATCAGCAATCGGATGGGGTATGTTTTTCGCATCTGCGGCTGGGGTTGACGCAATTGATGGATGATCAACCTGAGGCGGCTGCTTTTTTGATCGAAGATACCCGGCAGCGATTGAGCGCGCAGCAAACGGGCATGTTGGAATATATCCGCAAGCATAATTGGGCGTATAAGCATGAGCAGATGAGTGAAGAGGAAAAGCTGGCTTGGATCAAGACATTGACCTTTTACACCGGTCATCCGGAATCCAGGTTTAATCATAAGGTGGATGAGTTTTAATTGGGGCAATTCTTTTGGTTATTGGAAATTGGAAAAATCCATACGCACTGGGTTAAGAGTGCATCGTGTCATCGCGAGGGCCTGCATCCATCTGCCATGAAGATATTCTTAGGCCCGGCCTGTACCCCGAAGGGGTAGGCGATCTCCAAGTAGGTATCGAAAGGCTCTATGAATTTTGCAACATTGGTTATGGTGAGTGGGCCGATGTTGAGATTGCCACACTCGCTTCCTTCCCGTTGAATGGATTGTTTAGTCAATAACGCTCGTTCGCAATGACATGCAAAATGTAATCATGACAATATGTGGTTTCTGATAGGTAGCGGTGAGGGTATTCTATACGGCTATTCAATGCCACCCATCCCACGACAACTCCGTGCCCTGAGCTTGTCGAAGGGTGAAATTATAGTTCTAGGATTTGGAAAGTCCTGCTTAGGGCTTCGACAAGCTCTCCCCTATAGGGGACTTAGCCAACGGGATAACCCCGTGCCCTGAGCCTGTCGAAGGAGCCTGCCCTGAGCCTGTCGAAGGGTTAAATTACGACTTGTGATTTGGACCTCGACGAAGCTCGGCCACCAGACCTCAACAAAGTCCCCGAAAGGGAAGCGCGGTCACCAATTTAATTACATAATGATCTGGCACGACGGGCAAATATAGCTGGCAGTGGAACCGGTGGCAATTTTGACGATCTCCGTCTGGCACACCGGGCAGGGTTTACCTTCCTTGTAACCAACCAATAGCTCATCCGATTGGTAGCTGCCTTTCCCTCCCCAGAGATTATATTCATAATCCGCGCCGCCTTTGTCCACACTGGATTGCAGTTCAGCGCGCATGCAGGTATATAAAGTTTCTATCTGCACAGAACTCAGGTTGTGCGCCGGGGTAAGGGGATGGACGCCGGCTTTGAAGAGGATGTCATGAATATAATAATTACCAATCCCAGCCAGGCGTTTCTGATCCAGCAGCAGGGTTTTGATGCGCTGTTTGGAGGTGGAGATTAACTGTTGGAAAGACTCAGGGGAGATTTGCATCACATCCGGACCAAGGAGGGATACCATGCTGTGATCCTGGAGCTTGCCTTCAGGCATGTAATGGAAATAGCCGAACCACCAGAAATTGATACTGAGTCTGGCCTCATCTTCCAAATGCAGAATAACGCGCTTTTTTTCCGGGAGGGAGTCGTCTTTATGATGAAAGAATACCTCACCCCCCATGCCCAGGTTGAGCAGCAGCGTACCCTGGGTGAGTTCGGCAAGGATCCATTTGCCGTGTGAGCGAATCTGGTTGAAGGTTTGTCCTGTTACTTGAGAAATGAAATCCGCTTCGGGAAGATTCAAGCATTTTTCCTGCAGAACGGTGATGGATTGAATGCTCCGTCCGGGTAAAACTTGCTGCATCTCCAAGGCGCGATTGAAAATTTCCGGATATTCAGGCATGAGTTTCTCCATAAAGCGATATAATTAAAACAATAATCAGATTGTAGCACAAATGTTCTTGGTCTGTACTGCGTAAAGGAGTATGCTGTGCCTTCGTTTCGAAAAATATTGTTGACTGGCATCAGCCTGGGTGCTGTAGGAATCGGTGGGGTGTTTTTCCTCTTCTACTTTACCAAACCAACCCTGGAATTCCGCTGGTTGTTTTTCTTTCTAAGCCTGACCGGGGTAAGCGGTTTTTCCCTGCCATTATTAAGCTTGCTGCACCATCGTATTTCCGAACCGGAATCCGTCAATGAGGGTACTTTGCTGCGGGAATCCATCATGATCGGGTTGTTTACCAATCTGGTTGCCTGGCTGCAAATTGGGGACATGCTGACGCTGGCTCTATTTTTCTTATTGTTGGCCGGCGGCGTTACTATTGAGTATTTGATTCGTCTAACAGAAAAAACAACCTGGAGACCCAGACGATAATGGCGTCTGTTTTTCGCGACATCCCTTCGGTGGATCAAGTCCTGAACGACTCTGGAATTGCTGACCTGCTGCCAGTGTATGGCCGTCCGTTGACGCTGCAGGCAGTGCGGGACACGCTGGAAGCAGTGCGACAGACCGGCTCTGGAGATCAACTGATGGGTACGGCGATGGAGGATATCCGGTCCTCGGTGATCGGAAAGCTCGAACCGCAGGTCCGTGTTGGCATTCGCGCGGTGATCAATGCCAGCGGCGTTTTGATTCACACCAATTTGGGACGTGCTCCCTTAAGCCAGGAAGCCATCGCGGCCATGTTCGCCATTGCGGGGTCTTATAACACGCTGGAATTTGATCTGACAACCGGCAAACGGGGCAAACGGGCAGACTCCATTGAGAAAAAACTCATCGCCCTGACCGGGGCTGAAGACGCCTTGGTGGTGAATAACAACGCCAGTGCGGTGCTGCTGGCGCTGGCGGCCCTGGCCCGACGCAAACGGGTGGTGATTTCCCGCACGCAGCTGGTTGAAATCGGCGGCGGTTTCCGCATTCCGGAAGTACTGCAACAATCCGGGGCAAAATTGTATGAGATTGGCACCACCAATCGGGTGCATTTACAGGATTATGAAGCAGCCTTGGATGATCCGGCTGCGCTGATTTTGAGCGTACATCATTCAAACTATAAAATTATTGGTTTTACCACGGAACCCTCCCTGGCAGAGCTTGTGAAATTGGCCGCCAAAGACGGTCATCTGGTGATTGATGACCTGGGGTCGGGGGCCGTCCTGCCGACCGAATGCTATGCCAGTGCACATGAACCCATGGTCCAGGAATCCATACAGGCCGGTGTGGATGTGGTTTGTTTTTCCGGGGATAAACTATTTGGCGGACCACAGGCTGGGATTCTGGTCGGGAAGATAGCTGCCATGCAGAAGATTAAGAAGCATCCCTTTGCACGGGCAGTACGGGCGGATAAACTCTGTCTGGCTGCGCTGGATGCTACGGTGACACATTATTTGAAAGAAGAGGCGCTGGTAAAAATTCCACTCTGGCAGATGATGTCCTTGTCTCAGACGGACTGCGAAACCAGAGCGAAAGACTGGCAAACTTCATTGGGTGTGGGGGAAGTGGTGGACGGTGATTCCACCATCGGAGGAGGGAGTATGCCGGAGGAGACGCTGCCGACTAAACTCCTTTCACTGCCTGTTGCCAGGATCAATGCTTTTATGACCCAATTACGGGCATTGGAATATCCGATTATTGCCCGTGTAGCGCAGGATCGGGTGGTATTTGATCCGCGTACGGTGTTACCTAAGCAGGAAGCAATTTTTCTCTCCGAATTAAAGAACCTGGTGCATAAATTCAAGTTGTGATAACGAATTATAGAAAGAGGGACCCATGAAATCCGATTTGGATCAGCTGATGAAAGAAAGGAATTTGGAGGCATTACTGGTTGTCGGCAAGGCACAGCATAATCCTGCCATGGTTTTTTTTACCGGTACAGCACATGTCACCTCGGCGGATTTAATCAAGCGGGTAGGGGAACAGCCCATCCTGTTTCACCCCGCCATGGAACGCGAGGAAGCCGCACGAACCGGATTAAAAACCATCAATTATTCCCAATACCCGATGGCAGAGTTAATCCAGGCCGCCGGGAAAGACCTGAGTTTGGCCAAAGTCATGCGCTATGAGCGCATGTTCGCCGACGCCGGCTTGACACAAGGCCGGGTGGCGCTGTATGGAGAAGTGGAAATCGGGGAATTTTTTTCGGCTTTCAATCAGCTGCAAAAAAGAAATCCCGCACTGGAACTGGTTGGCTATCAGGAGGATGATGTTCTTCTCCAGGCCATGGCAACCAAATCATTTGACGAACTTAAGAAAATCCACCTGATGGGGGAACGGACGATTAAAGTTGTGGCAGCTGTCCAGAACTATCTGACATCCCATTTGGTGCTGAATTCTGTTTTGGTTAAGGATGACGGTAAGCCCTTAACCATCGGGGATGTGAAATCCAAAATTAATTTGTGGCTGGCGGAGTCGGGCGCTGAAAATCCAGAAAGCACCATTTTTGCCATTGGCCGGGATGGGGCTTTCCCGCACAGCGCCGGCACGGATAGTGATGTTCTCCAATTGGGTGTTCCGATTGTGTTTGATATTTTCCCCTGTGAAGTTGGTGGCGGCTATTTTTACGATTTCACCCGCACCTGGTGCCTGGGATATGCCCCACCTGAAGTTGAGAAGTTGTATCAGGATGTACGTCAGGTCTATGACAAGGTAGTCGGGGAATTGACTTACCATCAAACATTGAAGTATTATCACTATCGAACCTGTGAATTATTTCAGCAGCTGGGTCACCCAACGGTGAAGGAAAAACCGGAAACTGAAAATGGGTATGTGCATTCCCTGGGGCACGGTGTTGGTTTGCACGTTCATGAAAAACCATTTTCCGGTGCCTATGTCAAAGATACGGAAACCCTGGAAATCGGATCCGTTTTTACCATTGAACCCGGATTGTATTACCCTGAGAAGGAAATGGGAATACGGTTGGAAGATACCTATTATGTACATACGGATGGCAGTATTCGCTGCTTTGTGCCGTATCCGCATGACCTGGTCATCCCGATGGCAACTTATTAGGTAGAGGAAGAACAATTGATGACAAAGAAAAGATCAGCAAATGAAGATGTGGAAAAGGTCAGAATTCTGGGGATTGAAACCTCATGTGATGAAACAGCAGCGGCTGTAATTGAAAACGGCCGATGGCTGCTCTCCAATGTGGTAAATTCCCAGATTGAACTTCATAAACCATTTGGCGGGGTTTTTCCTGAAATGGCTTCCCGCCAGCATATTCTAACCATTCATCAGGTGATCAACAAAGCGCTGCAGGAAGCGCACATGAGTATCAAGGATGTGGATGCGATTGCCGTGACCCGCGGACCGGGATTGGCTGGCTCTTTAGTGGTAGGCATGAATGCTGCCAAAGGGTTGGCGATTGCTTCCGGCAAACCACTGATTGGCGTCAACCATTTGGAAGGTCATATTTATTCCTCCTGGGTGCTGGCTGATCCTGAAATTGAGGTGGATGAACCGGAATTCCCCCTGATTACCTTGTTGGTTTCTGGTGGACACAGCGAATTGATTTTAGTTAAAGACCATCTGCAATATGAGCGCCTGGGATGCACCCAGGATGATGCTGCCGGTGAAGCCTTTGATAAAATTGCCCGTTTGTTAAACCTGCCTTATCCTGGGGGGCCATCTGTTCAAAAAGCAGCACAGGAAGGCAATCCAACAGCCTTTGCTTTTCCACGTGCCAAAATGGAAGGCAGCTGGAATTTTTCTTTCAGCGGGTTAAAAACTTCTGTTCTGCGCATGGTGCGATCCATGGAAAAAGCGCAAAAAGAACTGCCGGTGGCGGATTTGGCGGCTAGTTTCCAGGCTGCGGTGGTGGATGTGCTGGTTTCCAAAACACTTCAGGCTGCCGATGCCTATCAAGTCAAGCAAATTGTCGTGGCAGGAGGTGTCTCTGCAAATAAGGCGCTGCGGGATGGCATTCTGAACCAAAATCAATTTACCGTGCATATTCCACCGCTGAAATACTGCACCGATAATGCCGCCATGATCGCTTCGGCTGGTTATTACCGGTATGTCTATGGACAGGTGGACTCAATGGAAATGGATGTTTTACCTACCTGGCCGATTACCCAGTAATCCTTTTCGAACCATGACTGTAACCTATACACTATAAAGAGCATCTAAATGATAGAAGAAGCGCAAAACGAAGAAGAGTTGCTGATTTCCTTGAAAAATGGGAATCGCGAGAAGTTTGCTGAACTGGTTGAGCTGACTTCAGATAAGATTTATCGGTTGGCATTAAAAATGATGTCCAACGAGCAGGATGCGGAAGATGTTTTACAAGAAACCTACATCAAGGCCTTTCGTTCACTGGATAAATTTGAAGGGAAATCAAGGCTAACCACCTGGCTGTATCGCATTGCCGTCAATGAAGCCCTGATGCAGCTGCGAAAGAAACATCCTTTGTTTGTGCCGATTGGAGAACCAGAGGAAAGCGAAGATGGTTCGCTTCCTCAGCCAGTGGAAATTGTTGATTGGTGTTGTTTACCTGAGAAGGAGATGCTTTCTGATGAAACCAAAAAACATCTGGATAGCGCGATTCAGAAACTTTCTCCTCTCAACCGTACAGTTTTTCTTCTTCGAGATGTGTCCGACTTGTCCACCAAAGAAGCAGCAGAAATTTTGGAGACTACGGAAAGTAATATAAAAACCAGATTGTTTCGAGCTCGCATGCAGTTGCGGGAAGAATTATCCATCTATTTCGCGGATCGTGTGTAGAGGATGACGGGTGTAAGATGACAGAAAAAGAATGTTGTGACCTTTTAGCTTATTTGAATGACTATGTTGATGGTTCCTTACGCGGGGAGATATGTCAGGTACTGGAAGAACATATGAGTCATTGTACCAATTGTCAAATTGTTGTTAACACATTGCAAAAAACCGTGGAATTATATCAACAAAAAGATGAGACAATTCAGATGCCATTGGATACAAAACGGAAACTATTCCTTACTTTGGATCTGGCAGATTTTATTGATAATTGATGTAACCAAATTTCCATTTATGCATCCAAGATATTGACAACCCATGGAGAGATAGGTGAACGAGGAACAACAAACGGTAAGCCCATGCAAGGGATCAGATTTGAATCTGAAATTACCCGAAACACATCCTCAGAAAAAGGGGAATCGCCCTGGAGATCTTTGTCCGAAATGTCATACCGAAACGCTGGATTATAACGGCTTGATGCTCCTGGTATGCCCTTTATGCGGACAGATTGAAGGCGGTTGTTTTACCTGATGATCATCTCTTCTTGCTCCGTGTGGGCAGAAAATTAAGAATTATTATTCTTTGGAGGAATAAATGGCTTCTTTACTCAATGAGGATATCAAAAAACAAGTAGCAGAAATGCTTGCAGAGTTGGATTCGGAATTAGCGGTTTACTTCTTTGGTACGAAAGATGTTAATTGCGAATATTGTGAAGATACCCAGCAATTAATTTCCGAGGTATCAACATTATCCAGCAAGATTGAATTTCAAACCTTTGATCTTACTGCCGATGCAGAGACGGCAAAAAAATACCGGGTTGAAAAATCACCCATGACAGTCATTGCACGCAAAAATGGTGATGAGATTATTGATTACGGCATCCGCTACGCCGGGATTCCTGCCGGTCATGAATTTAGTTCTCTAATTCATACCCTGATATTAGTGTCCACCGGGGAATCAGGACTTAATGAAGAAACGAAGAAAGAACTGGCCAACCTGGAGCATGATGTTCGCTTCAGGTCTTTGTTACCCCGACTTGCCCATATTGTCCACCGGCGGTTATTTTAGCCCATCAGATGGCATTACAGAGCCCGAGGATTATCGCTGAGATGGTGGAAGCAACAAGAATTCCCCGAACTTTCCATGCGATACGGGGTCAGCGGTGTACCTCATACCATTATCAACGAAGGTGCGCTGAATTGGTAGGAGCTGCACCGGAACAAATGCTGATGGAACAAATTCGTAAAATTAAATAAATTTCGTTAGGAAAGCAGGAGAAGCTATGGATGCAACCGTCAGTTGGAAACAACGCATGAGTTTTTCGGGTAGTAGTGACAGTGGATTTTCTATTCCATTGGGAACTCGACCACAAGTGGGTGGCGACAATGATGGTGCTCGTCCTTTGGAGTTGTTTCTGATCGGATTGGGGGGCTGCACGGGTATGGATGTTATTTCGATTCTGGAAAAAAAGAAACAGCAGGTAACTTTTTTTGACGTAAAAATCCATGCCGACGGGCAGCGAACATCCAAAGGTATTTACTGCCATTGAAGTGGAGTATATCGTTGGCGGAAAGAATATTGATCGAGCGTCTGTCGAAAGGGCAGTACAGCTATCAGCAGAAAAGTATTGTCCGGCGCAGGCGATGCTCTCCCAAATTGTTCCCATGACCAGCCGGAATAACAATTTTAGAGGAATAGACTAAAAAAACAGCCTACGGGCTGTTTTTTTCTATCGTTACGGCTGATTTGACTGATATTGTCACCCGAGATGGAAGCCGTAATTCGGTTGCCGAATCTTTGTAAATAACCTGCATATACTGCGTCGCCATTCAGGCTACCCAACCATCCAAATTAAAAGCTAATGCGTCCATCGGCAGGGATCCACTCTCCGTTATATTTTCGAGCGATATGAACATGAGTACCGGTCGAGCGTCCGCCTTCACAGGAGGGTAGGCCAATGCGGTCACCTTGTTTCAGAGAGGTGCCAATCGGTGGAATGCTATCGGTGGCCAAATGTAGATAGAAGATTACCCAGCCGGTTTGTTCTTTGCCGTCGCCATCCAGATCAAGGACGGCGATGGCAATCCCCTTGCGCACAACCGGTACCATCGGCAACGGCCGTGGCGTATTGATCGTTGGCAACACAACCACCGTCAATATTTGGCGGACGCAAAATCGATCGCGGCAAGCGGCGCGCCTACACCCCAGCCGGTATGCGGTCCGCCGGTATACGCCCAGACTTTTTCATTTTCAAAGGGCAGGATAAAATGCGGGTTGGGTTAAACTGCCCGGAATATGCTACTTCACAGGCAGACCAGATATCGCCGAACATTTCCTGATAGGTTTGCGCCAGTCCATTGCCATGAATGGCAGTTATAGATTTCATCGGACATGGACGGTCCATAGTAATTTTGCAGGGCAATACTGGCTGCATTTTGCCAGGGATCCGGAATAACCAGTGATGAATCCGCCAGATCAAATTCCTGAAAAGCGCCCTGTACGCCAGCGATAATAGTCATTGTTTAGTATATTTGCTGCCAGCAAAAGTTGGTTGTATAGGCCCACATGTAAATCATCTACCAATCCTAAGGGTAGGATGGTTTCATCCTCATCAGGTTGGACTGGATTGCTGAGAGCACCGGTTTGGTATTCAACAATTGCCAATAATAGACGCGGACTGACACTGAAATTGGTGGTGATGTAATCGATCAATTCGCCGCCGCTGACGTGTTTTGCTGCCGGTGTAGGCAGAATAATTTTTAAACCAGCCAGGCTGCGCTTGTACAATTGGCCACGGGATCAAAATCAATTTGGGCTGGTCCATTGGGGAACAGACAATCGGGAATGATTTGATAAGAACTACCCCAAAGCGGCTGATAGTAAATGGGAATTTGGAGGGGAAGGCCGGCAGGGAGGGTGGTTGTTGATTCAGGCAGGACTTCGTTTTCTTGTTGAATTTCTGCGACCGTGGTATTAAAATGTGCAGCCAAAGCAGGCAAAGTATCGCCACTTTGGACGGTGTAAGACACCAATTCACCGGGTTGGTATACCGGGCGCGTTGGTAATGGGGTAAGTTCGAAGCTCTCTGCTTGAGGGTCTCCTGCAGCTTGCGAAGTTTCGGTAAGTTTCCGATCGTTACTGGCAGGTTCAGGATACAGGCAGGGAGTAATGAGAGAATCACGAGGCCCAGACCTGCATGGTAAATTTGATTCCATTTCATAGAGAATTGTTTTTTCTTCCAGCTCTGAATTCACCGAGAGATATGTGGATCGTAAGATCCATTTACACTGGCGGACTGACAATTTTATCATCTTTTATCAAGGCTACCGAGATAGGGGGCATTACCGGCGTAGGCCTGCCAACCACTGAGAACGAATGGCATTTGTTGATCAGTTAAGATCCATTCGCCATTATATTTTCGGGCAATATGAACGTGTGTGCCGGTTGACTTTCCACCTTCACAGGAAGGGTGCCCAATTCTGTCACCTTGTTTGACCCACATCCCGTTGGCGAATTTTACCATCTGTGCGATATGTGCAGTATAGAATGACCCAGCCGGTCTCTTCGTGGCTATCACCATCCAGATCCAACATGACAATGCCATTTTCGGATTTGATAATCAATCCGTCTGCGACGGCTGTTACCCATTCCGAGAATGTCACACAACCGGATTCGCAGGAGGAGGGAGCGAAATCCAGGGCAGCCAAAGCACCGCCTTCATCCCAGGCGGAATGAGGTCCACCGGTAAAACTCCAGATGTGGTTGGCTTCAAAGGGAAGTTCCAAAGGAGGCTGAGCAAGATTGGCGGCAAAGAGGGGTTCCACACGTTGTGCACTGTTTCCCAGGGGTTGTCAAACATGGATTCATATTTTTGAATGATACCCTTGACCCATAAAATGCTTTTGCCAATGATCCAAGTCCATGATTTGGGCAAACAAGTACATGATGCGACCGTACCAGCGTTTAGTTCAGGCGCTAGATCGAATTGGTTTCCCATCCTTTAAACGTAATGGCGGTCATCTCACCGGAACGCCAGTGATAATAACCAATCGAAAGTTGTTTGATGACCCAATTAATTTGTTCGTACAATCCCTTTTCTTCAAAGTCCGGATAGCCCATCGGATAATCCATGGTCAGGAAAGAGGAAGGATCAGATGTTACCCAATTGCTTTGGCATCCAGAATGGCCAATAAAAGCATAGGATTAATGGAATTTTCCGTCGATAAACTTTCAATGACATCGGCGCCACTACGCCAGCCGTTTTTTCCCCATTCTTCATAGGTGGATAAATAACCATCCGCGTTTTTGACATACTCCTGAATATCGAAATCGAGCGCAGCCGGGGGGAATAAATGACACTGCTGTCGGGCATGATTCAATTATGATTGCTCTGATATTTTCCAGACGATCCGGAATAAAAGCACTTGTTCGGGCATTAGCATCCCATCCCGGCGGATTTCACTGGGCGAATGATTTCATCTGACGGTTACATCAAAGCGAAGGGCCAAAAGGTCGAGTGTATCGCCGGCTTGAGTGGTGTAAATATGGGTGGTTTTTCAGTTGGAATGAGGTCGGTAAGCGTGATTGGTCACTGTCGGAGGGGTGAGTGGCGTTTCACTGCGTACTTCCTCCGTTTCTGTCGTTTCGGTTTCAAGATGGGTGGTTCGTAAGGGTCAGATCGCTTTCCGGGGGAAGGAAGGTAGGAACATCAAGATCAGTTGCGCCGCCACCGATCAATCCGCTGCTTGAACCCCTTGCCCGGATTCTTCGCCAGCACATGGATTATGCAGTTATCCGATAGGCGTCCAACGGTTCCTGATATTGGATGCTTCGTAGAACAAGCCAGGATGGTGAGCATCCACAAACCCGCCAATAAAGAAATGCGAAAAGCGATTATCGTGGATTTGGTTTTCATCTTTTCCTAGCGTCCCAGGCTTCTACGATTCTGGTTTCCTTTAATCAGGGCACCGTCATATAATGATCTCGGCTGACCTTTGGAGATCCAGCCATCCATTTCAAAGGGAATCGACCCATCAGCGGAGATCCAAACCCCGTTATATTTTCTGGCAACATGTACATGTGTTCCGGTTGAAACACCGCCTTCACAGGATGGGTGTCCGATACGTTCTCCGGCCTGTAAATCCGTACCGGCTAGACACCGATCGCGGCTTTCAATGTGCATGTAGACGAATGCTCCAGCCAATTTGCTCGTAGCCGTCAAATTCCATATCCTGAATGACCAGGCCATTTCCGGTGTAAACGATTCGTCCGTTCGCCAACGGCGGTTACCCAGGCGTCACTTTGCACGCAGCCATCACCTTCTCCGGGAGGCGCAAAGTCAAGCGCGGCCCAGGCAGAGCCGTTTCCCCAACCGCCGTGCGGTCCGCCGGTAAAGTACCAGGAAATTCCTGGTTCAAAGGGCAGCTGCATTGGGGGTTGCAAGTAAATTGTCAGGCAGGATCGGTTCAATGGATTGCAGAAAAGGAAAACCGAATAAGTTGATATAGGCATCATAAACGCCATGATAATTCACAGCGGTTTGCCAATCTTCCGTATCGTATAACTTGGACATTAGCTGCTGGACACCGGCAGTGCCGGGATTGATCACGGATTAATGGCGATTACCTTGCCATCAATTAACGTCCAACGATTGACAGCGTTGATTTGCCAGGTGTAAAAACCAAGGTTCAGCTGATCAGCTGCCCAGGATAATTGTTTGTATAATCCCATGCGGTTGGGATCTTTAAATCGAATGGGAAATTCCAGTGTAGCTGGCATCGGGCTGGGGTTGGGTAACCCAATGACTTTGATATTCCAGAACGGCCAGCAGGATGCGCGGATGAACTGAGTTTTCCCGGCTGACGCGATCCACAATTTCGGCGCCCTGATAAACTTTATCCTCGAGGGTTTCCGTATAGGTGACCAGATAGCCGTTGTATTTTTGCAGGTAAGGCTGTGATGTTGAACATTAAGCTGGATGGACTGTTGACCAACTTCGGAATCCGGGATGATCTTGAAATCCGGACCGGCGGGCAGGTTGGAGGGCTTGGGGATGCGAATTTTTTGGCCAACTTCCAAATAGTCTCGGTCTGAAATATCATTGTGCAGTGCCAAGTGTCTACATGCTGATTTTATATACGGCAGCAATATCGGCCAGGGTATCGTTCGGCATGACGATATACATATCTCCATCTTCATAGAGCATGGGGACGGCATGCGGCATGTCCGGGGTGGGGGTAGAATCGGGGCACCGGGTACGGATGTCGGGGGCAGATAGGTGCTCAGGTAAACGCATGGGATCCACAACAGGTTCATCTTCGGCTTTGGCACAGCCGCTCAATAGTCCGATGATAGTGACCATCAGCAGGGGATGACGGTACAACGAGTGTTGCAAGGTTTTGATTTCATCAGCCGACCTGAATGGGTAAGTTTGGTATGCCACCCAGCAGGTGGTTACCACCCAAGAGATGGAGGTGAAGATGAGGGACGGTTTGTCCGCCGTCTTTTCCGGTGTTGATCATAATACGATAGCCTTTTGGGGCCAGGTTTTGTTGTCGGGCAACCGTTTGGGCACATAACAGCAGATCGCACCCAGTAATGGAGGCTTGATCGGAGGGTAACCTGATCCAGTGAATCAAAATGGGACTTTGGAATAATGAGTATATGGACAGGCGCCATGGGATGAATATCCCTGAAAGCCAGGAATTGTTCATCCTGCAAAGAGATCTTCGCCGGTATTTGTTTTTTTACAATTGCACAAAAAATGCAGATTCTGCCTGTTTTTCAAACATTGCCTGTTAAGGTTACCCTTTAATCGTATGCGTTTGTACTTATTCTTTCCTATTATACGCTTTTTTTAGCATTTGATGGTTGCAAATTGCATGCCAGAAAGAATGTAAAAAAACAGCCGGTTATTATACAAACCGGCTGTAGTTCGAAAAAGACTGAAATTATTCGCCGCGGATGAAAGCTTCGGTCATTTCGCGAGCAACGTCATCTTTGAACTGTTGGGGCGGGCTTTTCATGAAATAGGAAGCGGGAGCGATAATCGGGCCGCTCATGCCACGATCCAGGGCGAGCTTGGCACAGCGCACGGCGTCAATGATCACGCCGGCGGAGTTGGGGGAATCCCAGACTTCCAGTTTGACTTCAGCATTGAGCGGAACATCACCGAAGGTGGTGCCTTCCATGCGGATGTAGCACCATTTGCGGTCGGTCAACCACGGCACATGGTCGCTGGGACCGACATGCACGTTATCGTGACCAATGTCATAGGGCAGCATACTGGTGACGGCGTTGGTCTTGGAAATCTTTTTGGATTCCAGACGATCGCGTTCGAGCATGTTGAGGAAATCGGTGTTGCCGCCGAAGTTCAATTGATAGGTGCGGTCCAGACGGACACCGCGATCCACGAACAGAGCAGGTGAGCGTCCGGTGGACGATGGTGGCACCGACCTGGCTTTTGATGTCGTCGCCGATGATCGGCAGGCCGCGCTGGCGGAAGCGATCGGCCCAGTATTCGGAGCTGGAGATGAAGACGGGGATGGCATTGACCAAAGCGCAAGCCGGCTTCCAGAATCTGTTCGACATACCATTTGGTGGCCATTTCGGAGCCAACCGGCAGGTAGCTGACGACAACATCGGTTTTGGTGTCTTTGAGGATTTTGACAATGTCAGCGGTTGGGCCGGGGGCTTTGGTCGAGAATTTCGGAAAGGTATTTGCCCAGACCGTCGTGGGTCATGCCGCGATAGACGGGAACATTCAGGTTGGGCACATCAGAGAATTTGAAGGTGTTATTGGGATAAGCGAAAATGGCTTCGGATAAGTCTTTGCCTACTTTGGTGTCCACAACATCAAACGCTGCGGTAAATTCAATATCCTTGATGTGGTAGCCGCCGAGGTTGACGTGCATCAATCCTGGAACGCGGTCGGTATCTTTGGCATTTTTGTAGTACTGGACACCTTGAACCAGGGAGGAGGCACAGTTACCGACACCGATGATTGCAACACGCACTTTATTATCATTACTCATATTGTTGAAGCTCCTTTATGGTTATGGCCGATAGGTTTCGGTTCTATCTTTCAGGGGAAGGTTTCCGGTATACGCCATGTCCAAAACGTTGAAGGGAAGATTCGCTTCGTAGCAAAATGCGAAACAATAAATTCCGAGGGTGGTTATTGCCTGATAGAAGCGTTTTTGATAATGCCGCATACTCATCAGAGAATGATCCGGCTGATCACATGAAAAGATTACACTAGTGATTATACCGATGTTGACCAATATTTTCTAGTTAAAGCCCAAAGCCAATTGTTAGAATCATTTTACTATTATAACCCTGAAGGATGGAAGAGCTGAATACCTTGTCAAATCAAAGCGGGGTGGAGTTATAATGACGATGTTCGGGGCGTAGCGCAGCCCGGCTAGCGCGCTCGGTTCGGGTCCGTGAGGTCGGCGGTTCAAATCCGCCCGCCCCGACAGCAACGACTTCAGAAATGGAGTCGTTTTTCATTTAAGTCGACGGTTTCTACCCCTAGAGGGTACCAGAAATCCGCCCGCCCCGATAGATTTATCAAAATAATGACCTATTAGTGATTCTATGCAATTACAATTTTGTCTTTTTTACCCGATATTACATTAATATTATATTAGACATAATATAAGTAGTAATTCTAAATGAACTATTCTGGTAAAGCTATTGACATTTAACGTTGATATATATATACTAAAATTGCGTCTGGAAAGAGTCGCATAGCGTCTCAAAGTGTGGCTTTTAGCCATTACTCCAGTCGCTTTTCATTTAAGGAGGGAAATATGTATTTATGTTATGTTGATGAATCTGGGACTCCTGAATCTACAGGTAATACATCTCATTTTATACTTGCAGGGATTTCTATCCCAATTTGGCATTGGCAAAATTATGAAAATGAGATCAAAGATATAAAACGCAGATATACTCTTGAAGGAACTGAAATACATACCGCATTGATATTACGACAGTATCATGAACAAACATTAATTCCAGATTTTGATAACATGAGTTATGCTAAAAGAAGGGCTGAAGTAGAAAGCTATAGAAAAAGGGAATTATTACGACTTCTACGAGTTAACAATCCAAAAAAGATACAAACAAGTAAAGCGAACATATAATAATACAAACCAATATATTCACCTAACACAAGTAGAAAGAGAAAACTATATTTGTGATTTGGCTAAATGTATTTCTAATTGGCAATCAGCACGACTTTTTGCTGAATGTATCGACAAGGTATTTTATGATCCAATAAAAGCAAAACATACGACAGATGATCAAGCGTTTGAGCAATTAGTCTCTAGGTTTGAACAATTCTTGGAACACGCTAATAAAAAAAAGTCAACTGATTGTTATGGATTATTAATTTATGATAATAACCCGACTATTGCAAAAAAACACACAGAATTAATGCGTCGTTTTCGAAAATCCGGGACTTTATGGACAAAAATAGACCGAATAATTGAGACTCCTTTGTTTGTAAATAGTGAATTAACAAGTATGATTCAAATTGCAGATGTATGCGCATATTCACTTCGGAGATATCTGGAAAATGGCGAAGAAGAATTGTTTGGTCACATATTCAAAAGAGCAGATTCAACATCAGATCGAAAAAAAGTTGGTGTAAGACATTTCACTAAATCTGGGTGTAATTGTAAAATCTGTAAAGAACATTAGTAATAATTATTTGTTCCACAGAATTTCATTTTTTACTTCATTGTTTACAAACAAATTAATATTGTCCGTAGGTTGGCAGTTCAAATTCATATAGTCCAACAAAAAACATTAAATCAGGCTGATTATGGGTTTTTTGTAAACTACCATTAACTACTCACCTGAACGGCAACGCTCCCATCCGGCGTTGAGATCGCCACGCTTCGCTCGCGATGACACTCTGGCAGGTTGGCTGAGAAAGAGACCAGGATTTTGAGAGTGTTCCGATCTATTGTAGGGTGCGGGTCTCAGACCCGCCCTTACGGACTCGCCAAAACATTGAATGGATAATGCAGTCGCCCATCCGGCGTTGAGATCGCCGCGCTTCGCACGCGATGACACACTGGCAGGTTGGCCGAGGAAGAGACCAGGATTGTGAGAGTGTTCCGATCTATTGTAGGGTGCGGGTCTCAGACCCGCCCTTATGGACCTGCCACAACATAAAATGAATAATGCCGTCGCCCATCCGGCGTTGAGATCGCCACGCTTCGCTTGCGAGGGCATTCACTCACAACCACTCATAATTCTGAAGCAGTTTCCATCCAAGAGATAACTACTTATTCAATGATTGATGCGACTTCTACTCGATCGCGTCCATTGCGTTTGGCCAGATAGAGCGCCTCATCCGCTTTTTTAAGGATTCCCTGGACCGTAGAACTATGCTTCGGGAAGATCGCCACCCCGAGGGATATAGATATCACACCCAACGGCTGGCGGCGATATTCGACGCGCATGGCTTTGATGGCCTGCCGTATTTGTTCAGCGCGCTGTACTGTGGTTTCCTGGTTGGCTTCCGGCAGGATGAGGATGAATTCCTCACCTCCATAACGGCAGGTAATATCTTCGCCGCGGATCTGGTTTTGCAGCAGTGCGCCCATTTCCCGCAGGACCATATCCCCGGCTTCGTGTCCATTGGTATCATTGAAGACCTTGAAATGATCGATATCCAGCATGATGATCCCTACCGGCATTTTTTTTCGCATGGCGCGAGGAATTTCCCTGGCCAGCGATTCTTCCATATAGCGGCGGTTGAATAATCCCGTCAGGGCATCGCGAATGGATTGGGTACGCAGTGTCTCACGCAGTTTTAGATTGGATAGCGAGAGGGAGAGATGATCGGCGAGGATATGAGCCAGATCATGAAAATTTCTCAAGGGAGAAACCCCGTCCTTTGCTTCAATATGTAATGCACCAATTAATTCAGCAGAAGCCATCAATGGAACTTCAAGGTATTGTCCGTGAAAGGTTTTCTTGATATGCTGGCAGTTTAATCCAGGTTTACCGGACCCACCCTGATAAATTTGACCGCGGCGCAATGCCCAACACTCATCCGGCGTAAACGAAATATCACTTTGCAAATCATCCCCCCAAACCGTCATGGCCTCAACTGATGATCGCGAATTGCTGATGATAAATAATGCCCCTGAGGTGTCCGGGAATAACTGTGGAACGAATTCTTTAATAATGATATAGTATTCCGCACGTTCATTGCTGACTTGAAGCAAATCCCCCATCTGACGCATCAAATGCGCTTCCTGATTGCGTCTTTCCAGGTCATTAACCCAGGAGATCAGTTTTTCATTGGCGATTTCAATTTCTTCTTCCGCCTGTCTGCGTTCTGTAATATCTTCAGAGGTAACCAATAACCCGATCACTTTTCCTTCGCGGTCATGCAGCGGAATTTTATTGGAGCGGCTCCAACGCTGGGAACCATTCGATTGGAGATTGGATTCCTGAAAACCAAGCCTGGGGATATCCGATTCGATTATCTGCAGATCATCAGCCCGAACCTGTTGCGCGGACTCTTTCCAGGGAAGGTCAAAATCGGTTTTTCCAATAATCTCCACTGGGCTGGAAAGTCCAACCTGGGCTGCAAAATCCTGATTACAACCCAGATAAACCAGGTTGCTGTCTTTCCAGTAAGCCAACATGGGGATATTATCCACGACCAGCTGCAGCATTTGACGTGAATGAAAAGATTCCTCTTCGGCCAATTTGCGTGCGGTGATATCGCGGGCGATGCCAACCAGACCAATCACTCTTCCCAGACCGTCATGGAAGGGTATTTTAATGGTGCTGACCCAGCGTCTTTGTCCGTCTGCGGTAATGCTGGGTTCTTCATCCACACTTAAGACTTGGTCAGATTCCATCACTTGACGATCATCCGCTTGATAACGGTCAGCTAGTTCAGGCGGGTAGAAATCCCTGTCACTCTTACCCAGCAGGGCAGCCGGATCACTGACACCAATAACGCGGGCGTCACTGAGATTATTGAGAATAAAACGGCATTCTCGATCATGGGCAAAAATCTGGTCGGGGATATTATCAATCACGGTACGCAACAAACGGCGCTCTTGTTCCAGGGTTTCTTCTGTCTGGATACGATTCGTAACGTCTTCATTAATCGCCACAAAATGAGTGACAATACCCATCTCATTGATCACCGGTGAAATGGAGATGGTTTCCCAATAATACTCACCATTTTTTCTGCGATTGCAGAATTTACCCTGCCATGAATCGCCAGATGTGATGGTTTTCCAGAGGGCCGTATATTCCTCAGCGGTTGTATACCCGGACTTAAGCATGCGGGGATTTTGTCCAATGGCTTCTTCACGGGAATAGCCTGTAATTTCCGTGAAAATGTGGTTGACATACTCTATGGTGCCATGAATGTCAGTGATGATAATGGAAGCCGGATTCTGTTCGACGGCACATAAAAAACTTTGCAGCTGTTCTTTAAGTCGTTTATATTCTTCCTGGTCGGAGAGGTTCTGGCGCAGTTCAGATAACTCGTTAATTAGTTGAGCTTTTGTCTTTTGATGATCTTTCATCAAGAACCTCAAGTATGAGATTTTCTAAAATTACAAAGCGGATAGGAATATATCAATTTATCACGGTAAATTATTATATGATCAAATTTCTCGGATCAGAGCACATGAAATCATTAGACTTCACTAAGTTTAGCATTATTTTTACCCTTGTACATAAACTACACGTCAAAAAGGGGCTTGTGTTGCTCTCCATCAAGTGAATTAATTTGAATGAATTTCCTTTCGAGTGCAATCTCGGAAACGCCAACTTATCAATGAGATCGCCGCGCTTCGCACGCGATGACACACTGGCAGGTTGGCCGAGGAAGAGACCAGGATTGTGAGAGTGTTCCGATCTATTGTAGGGTGCGGGTCTCAGACCCGCCCTTACGGACCTGCCACAACATAAAATGAATAATGCCGTCGCCCATCCGGCGTTGAGATCGCCACGCTTCGCACGCGATGACACACTGGCAGGTTGGCCGAGGAAGAGACCAGGATTTTGAGAGTGTTCCGATCTATTGTAGGGTGCGGGTCTCAGACCCGCCCTTACGGACTCGCTAAAACATTGAATGGATAATGCAGTCTCCCATCCGGCGTTGAGATCGCCGCGCTTCGCACGCGATGACACACTGGCAGGTTGGCCGAGGAAGAGACCAGGATTGTGAGAGTGTTCCGATCTATTGTAGGGTGCGGGTCTCAGACCCGCCCTTACGGACTCGCCAAAACATTGAATGGATAATGCAGTCTCCCATCCAATTCTGAGATCGCCACGCTCCGTTCGCGATAACAGGGATGCTGAGCAATATAAATCCGCCCATCCTATCAGCTAAGCCAGCCTAATCCTGGTCACAAGTCCAGGTTGCTTTTCTTTAATAAACAGTATAATAATTTCTATTCAAATGCCATGCAAAAAAAGTACATTTGGAGTCGCGGAGTTTCATCACCCAATTGAATTTGCCTCCTCTTCCGTGGATGACATAACATGGGTAACGATTGTTTAATTAAAAGGGAAGTATAAGAATATGGAAAATCAAACATTAAGGGATATCGCAGAAGTTCCCGAAAGCCCTGCTGCAAAAAAAGTAAATTGGAAACAAGTGGGTACCTTCCTGGGGCTTACCTTTGGCCTGACCTGGCTGCTGGATCTTGCTTTATTTCTCAGCGGCGGCTTAAAAAGCCCGGCAGTATCCATTGCACTGCAATTCCAGATGCTGCTGCCGGCCTTTTCAGCCATGCTGCTGGGTATGTTTTTCTTTAAGGACAGCCCGATTTATATCAAAAATAACCAGACTAAATCCAAATGGTTTACCTGGTATTATTTGTTTTTTACCGTCCTGTATGCAGCCGCAGTACTTGTTGCCTTCATACAGCCTGAACTGGTGGCAACCGTCGGCAGTGTGATGCTTCTTTTGGGATTGATCGGCATGATTCTGGTGCTTGTCCTGCGCGCGGTGGGTGGAAAGGATACTTTCGCCAGTGTCGGCATGGGCGGCGGTAAAGCAAAATATTGGTTCCTCTTTGGATTGGGCATCGTCCTGTTTGCTGGCTTGCAAACCTTACTTAGCTGGCTATTAAAAATGGGAAAACCGGTGGATTTGAGCGGACTACTAGCCCAAAGCGCTGCGGCAACCGGCATGTCCACGCAGGTTTTGATGATTATCATCTCCATTCAAACTGTTCTGTTGGGACCATTTCTGGGGATTCTGATCGCTTTCGGTGAAGAATACGGCTGGCGGGGATATCTGCAGCCCGCACTAACCTGTCTGGGGCGTGTGCGCGGGGTAACACTGGTGGGTATTATTTGGGGTATCTGGCATTGGCCGGTCATCTGGATGGGCTATAACTATCCAGGACATCCCATACTTGGTTCCCTGTTAATGGTTTTCTTCAGCCTTGGATTGGCATTTTTATTGGGTTATGCGGTTCTCAAGGCGAAAGGTGTCTGGATAGCCGCTTATCTGCATGCACTGGTGAATCAGTCTTTTGCATATTTTATGGGCGTCCTCTATGCTCCGAGTGATGCTGCCTATGCATTCGGAATCGGCATCCCCGGATTACTAGCTCTCGCATTGCTGGTTTTCGTGATTCTTCGTGATCCGATTTGGAAAGAAAACGAGTAGAGTGCTTTCCAACAAATGAAAATAGTAAACAGTCCGGCAAATATTTTTGCCGGACTGTTTTAATAACCTCCGATATTGGTCATAAAAGTTCTCCTTATGCCTATGGTGATAGAAATTCATATCCTTAAATATGCTAAAATCTGGGTACAATCAAGATATTAAAATAATGGGTTAGCTATTCCAAGGGGGCATGAGAATGTCCAGCAGACTTACAAAAAAAACCGTCTACCTTTTGATCTGCATCTTTTGTTTTTTTGTTATCCTATTTCTTCTGCCAACCTTCGGCGATTTAGGTGACTTCTATAATAACCTTTGGGGGCCTGCGAATCTGCTTCTTTCTCAAAAATCTCCCTATGCTATAAAACAACTTTTTCCCAATACCAATGCATTATGGATGCCCCAAGTTATCAGTGCGGGTATATTTCTTGGTCTGCTGGAAAAGAACGTTGCCGGGAAAATTTGGGTACTTCTGAATGTTGTCAGTTTGATCTCGATTCTATTTTTGTTGGCTGAAAAGAAACCAACCCCAATTCTTCTGGGTACCTTATTCCTTGGTCTGATTTTATTTCCCCCGCTTTCCACCTATTTTTTGTTTGGGCAATGCAGTTTGATTTGTATCTTTTTTTTGTTGATGTCCATTAAGGTCAAATCTACTTTATCATCTTTACTCATCTTAATAGGGCTAGGAAAGCCCCAACTGGGCATGCTCTTTGGTATTGGATTTTTCTACGTGCTTTGGAAACAAGGAAAAAACACGCTTTTGATATATTTGACTCAATTTGTGGGTTGGATGGTTTTGTTATTGATTCCTTTTTATGCACTTTTTCCACATTGGTTTCCCGCCATGGTGAGTAATTTTCAATCCAATTCCAAATGGGATCAACCAACATTAATTAATGCCCTGTATAAAGGTTTGGGAAATTTCGGCCTGGTGGTATGGTTTGTAATTTTTGTCTTCAGCATCGGTTTGACCATTTATTTGTGGACAAGGTTCCAAAAAAGTGCTGCCATATTAACCTTTGCGATAACACTCATCATTTCGCCGTACTTATGGAGTTGGGATTACGTTTTGTTATTTCCGCTGCTTATCCATTTTTCTCTGAATGGATCAAAATTCAGAAGCATACTGACACTTCTTGCATTGGCGATTGTCGATATCGTATTCTGGAGTATTCGTCTGAATGGTCCAATTAGTGATTATCAAAATTGGCCGATTCCAATGATTATTCTTGGCTGCCTGGCGCTGATCCAGCTGATGGATGATTGGAATTTCAGAACAAAGCTTACAACCTCGGTTTACCCAAAAACTCCACGTTGAGAGCAAATTGAAATTAATCCTGGTCAGAAGTCTAGTATTATTTCAATTGATAATCTGTATAATAATTCCAACTCAAATTCATTTATTTAAACCAACCCTTGGAGAGGGACATGAGAAAAGTATCCCGCAGAGAATTTTTACGTTACACCGGTTATGGCCTAACTGGTATCACTGCCCAACAAGTATTAAGTGCTTGCGGGGTTAATCCGGAGGCTATTTCAAATAGTTCGCCGGCAGCCAATACATCTTCACCATCTGATGTGCCACAGGCTCCTATACAGACTGAAACAGCACCCGTCCTGCAGGATTATCCGCATTTGGTAGTTGCACGTGGTGAACAACCCGAAGAAATGGTTCGCCTGGGTATCAAAGCCCTGGGCGGTATGGAACGCTTCATGAAATCCGGCGCAGATGTGATCATCAAACCCAACATTTGTGTCGGCTATAATACCCCCGAATTTGCCTCAACCACCAATCCATGGGTGGTAGGAGCGCTGGTGAAGATTTGTCTGGAAGCCGGCGCCAGCCGCGTACGCGTAATGGATTACCCTTTCGGCGGCACACCGGAACAATGCTATCGCGTCAGCGGGATCGAAGAACAGGTTGCAGCTGCCGGCGGCAGTATGGAAGTGATGCAGGCGTTGAAGTATGTTGAAACAGATATTGCGGATGCTGTCAGTTTGAAGAAGGTTAAAGTTTATCAGGATATTTTGGATGCCGATTTACTGATCAATGTGCCCATCGCCAAGCATCACAGTATGGCAAAATTAACCCTCGGGCTGAAGAATCTGATGGGGACGATTACCCGTCGGGAACAAATTCATCCATCGTTTGAAAGAAATCTTGTTGACCTGGCTACGCTCGTTCGTCCGCAGTTGACCATCGTTGATGCCATACGTACCTTGATGAATCATGGACCAACAGGCGGGGATTTAGCTGACGTCAAAGTACAGAATACACTGATCTTTTCACCGGACATTGTGGCTGCAGATGCCTATGCTACGCGTTTGTTTGATTTGACTCCCGCGGATATCCCTTACATCCTGGCTGCTGCTGAGCGGGGTTTGGGAATGGCTGATTTAAGCGCTTTGAAGATAGAAGAGATTAATGTCTGAGTCAAAACAAGTTGTACGCAAAGCGCAAAAAAAAATAGGGAATCAGTGGCGGATCGCCAGAAAAATTTTGCAGGTGATCTCGCTGATAGTGTTTGTTTTTACTCTGGTATTGAGCAAGTACAGTGACTTTCCTACCATATTTACCAGCAGCCTGGTGCATATCAGCCCGCTCGCAATGCTTTCTACATTGTTTAGCAGCAAGGCCTTTTTAAGAGGGACTGTGCTATCCTTGGTGATTCTTCTATCCAGCCTTTTTGTAGGCCGGGCCTGGTGTGGATGGCTGTGCCCGATGGGAACCTTACTGGATGTGTTTAATTTTTCAAAAATCAGGAGCCGCAAAGAACTTCCACAAGCCCTACGCAAGGTTAAATATGGTCTGCTGATTATTACCCTGGTTTCAGCCATTCTTGGCAACTTGACTTTGCTGATTTTTGATCCCATCACCATTTTTATCCGTTCGACAACCCTGGTTCTTTTGCCGCTGCTGGATAAAATTGTGTATTTTCTAGAAACACAATTGATCAAGGTTCCCATTTTTAGTGAACCGGTGTTTGCTTTGGATGCCTGGATGCGTCCGCGCATCTTCCCGGTTGAATCATCCGTCTATCAGTATGCATTTCTTTTTGGCATCTTTTTTGTGGCCATCCTGCTTTTAAATCTTATTGCGGAACGTTTTTGGTGCCGCTATTTATGTCCTTTGGGTGCCCTATTGGGTCTTGGATCAAGAATCTCCTTGATTCAACGGCGGATGAATGCCGATTGTGTGGCCTGCGGATTGTGCGGGAAGGATTGCCCGACGGGAACCATTGATGCAAATAAGGCATACATGAGCGATCCCTCGGAATGTACCCTGTGTATGAATTGCCACGGAACTTGTGCGAAAAACACCTTTTCTTTTTCTCCTACATGGAAGGCGGCAGAGAAACAGACTTATGATCCGGGCCGACGTCTATTTTTTAGCACCATCGGCGTTTCGATAGCTGCAGTCATGCTTTCCAGCCTGAATTGGATCAAGAAATCTATCCATCCTTTGCTCCTGCGTCCACCGGGAGTTCAAGAGGAGGAGAAATTTCTATCCACCTGTGTTCGTTGTGGAATTTGCATTCAAGTATGCCCGACACAGGCCATTCAGGCTGATCTAAGTTTGTCCGGGATAGAAGGATTGTTTACGCCTATACTGGTTCCGCGCAAAGGATACTGCGCTTATACCTGTAATCTCTGCGGGAAGAGTTGTCCCGTGGAGGCTATTCCGCAGCTCTCTTTGGAAGATAAGCGGGTAACCCGGATCGGTACTGCACACATTGACCACAAGCGCTGTATTGCCTGGGGCGAACATGGAAATTGCATTGTGTGTGAAGAAATGTGTCCGCTGCCGCACAAAGCCATTTCACTTCAGCAGAAATCCTTTACTCTGGCTGAGGGCGGGGCGGTGGAAGTCTTGCTGCCGATTGTCGATGAGGCAGTTTGTATTGGCTGCGGTATCTGTGAAAATAAATGTCCCGTTGAAGGGGAAGCCGCAATCCGAGTTTATTCCATCTAGGGAATTTATCAAATAAATTTGTAAAAAATTAATCCATAAGCTTATTTAATCAGAATTGACATTTACTCATTGTCAACAGCCAACCACAAGTTGGCTGTTTTGCTATCCATTTGGCAGACCCGGTAAATAATTTCATTTTGTTAATAAAATTTATACATAAAAGCTACTACAATATAGGAGAAATAAGATGAAATATGTATGAAAAAATAATATTATGATATGTTTTTTTGTTAGTGGATTGCTAGTGGAAGGAGCTAATTGGTATGAAAATCCAGAATAAAGTCTTGGTTGTAACAGGGGGTGGATCCGGAATTGGGCGCGAATTGGTTTTAGGCCTCTTAGCTCGCGGGGCAAAAGTAGCAGCTGTGGATCTGAATGAAAGGTCTTTACAGGAAACGAAGACTATGGCTGGTGAAAATCAATTGAATTTATCAACACATCTTGTGAATGTTACCCATAAGGAAAGTGTGGATGCATTACCTGATGAAGTGATTGCAAAACATGGTGCTGTGGATGGGATTATTAATAATGCCGGTATCATTCAACCTTTTGTCAGGCTTAAAGATCTTGGATTTGATGCCATTGGCAGAGTAATGGATGTTAATTTTTATGGTACCCTTTATATGACGAAGGCTTTTCTGCCATATCTCATCCAGCGTCCGGAGGCTCATATTGCCAATATTTCCAGCATGGGCGGCTTTTTACCTGTCCCAGGGCAGACTATTTACGGTGCCTCCAAAGCCGCAGTGAAATTAATGACAGAAGGTTTATATTCAGAACTCTTGAATACGCATGTTCACGTCTCCGTCATTTTTCCGGGGGCGATTGGGACCAATATTGCAGTCAACTCGGGTGTGTCTATTGGCTCATCTGATGGATCTGAGCAAAAGAAGATGAAGGCTTTGCCGGCGAATCAAGCGGCAGCCATCATGATCGACGGCATTGAAAATAACAAATATCACATCCTTGTCGGACCGGATGCCAAATTAATGGATTTTCTCTCTCGGATGGTTCCCCAACGGGCTGCAGAATTTATTTATAAGCAAATGAGCTCCTTATTGCCTGCTTAAGATTATGCATGTAAGACAATAATCAGCAAAATAGCATTGAATTGATAATTCCTCATCGTATACCACGATGAGGAATTTTTAATTTGCGGAAATCCAGTGCTGATTTCAATCAACTGGCTGGTTGGCATAAATTGAAAATCGATTCAACATATGCAACCGAATGAAGAAGAAGGCCAATAAACAAAACAACGGATAACTGCAAGGATAGGAATTTCCCTGACGAAGGGATTATTTATTATTTTAATCACCGATCATGAGTTTTTTTATACCAAAGTAGACAGTAGTTTGTAATGGTTGCCTAACAAAAAGAAAATCGCCTTCGATTTCAATCAATATTACAAAATAAACGATCGAATGATGCTAAATGCATGAGCCATACCTGTGACAAATATCACATTGAGATTACGTTAAAGTCACTTGAAGACCAATGACAAAAAATGATACTATGACATTGTATAACATTAAGTGACATTGGGAACAAAAAGATGGCGGAATTACTCACCACAAAACAATTACAGGACTTATTGAAGATAGATCGAGTGACGGTTTATCGTATGTTAACCAGCGGACGTTTACGCGGGGTCAAAATTGGAAATCAATGGCGTTTTCCTCAAAGTGAGATCGATCGACTATTAGGGGAAGACTCCTCCGATGTGGCAGCCGAGGATACATCTTCAGAAGTTTTAACTGATTTTCCGTCTGAATGTGTAAACAAAGTTCAGGATATTTTCGCTGGCATTCTTGGTATTGGTGCTGTAACGGTTACCTTACAAGGCGATATGCTTACAGAGATAACTTTTTGCAATCCATTTTGCCGCATGATGCTTTCCAGTCCGGCAGGGAAAAAAGCATGTCAGGCATCCTGGCGGAAGATATCCCAAAAAACGGGTATGCAGCCGCCTTTTATGCAATGTCATGCGGGTTTAAACTACATGCGTTCTCCAATTGAATTTAATGATCAACCAACTGCCTGGTTAATTGCTGGGCAGTTTATTGTTTCAAGTACTGATCGGACCCCGGACGAAAATCGAATCCGATCGATTGCAGAAAAGTATGGAATCCCTGTTACCGAATTACTCGCTGCAGCAACAAAAATTCCAGTGCTGAAACAAGCTCAAATGATACAGGTACAAGAATGGACGCCCAAAGTAGCTGCTACCGTACAGTCGATATTGTGTGAACGGTCTGATTTTATGGATCGATTAGAGCGTATAGCGGAATTAAGCGCTATTCACCCCAGAATTAAACAAAACCCAGCTTCAAAAGAATAAGGAGATTGAAAATGTCAGGAAATGCAGATCAAGTATTGGATTGTAGTGGGATGGCATGCCCAATGCCAATTTTGAAGACCAAAAAAGCCGTGGATAGTTTGGAAATAGGTCAGGTATTAAAAATGATCGCAACGGACCCTGGTTCCGGGAGTGATATGGAAGCCTGGACCAAAAAGACCGGTCATGAATTGGTAAGTTCGGAAAAAGAAGGCGACAAGTACATTTTTTTTATTAAAAAAGCCAAATAATCTATCAATCTTCTGTGGGGAGAAATCATGTCTGAAAAATTGGTTCTGATTTGTACACATGGAATGGAAGATCCAGAAAGAGCCACAATTCCCTTCGTCGTCGCTACAGCCGCCCAGGCATCCGGTGTTGAAGTCGTCATGGGTTTCCAAGTTAATGGCGTCATGTTAGTAAAAAAAGGATGTGTTGAACACGTATTCGCTGCCGGGTTTCCGCCATTAAAGGAATTGATGGATCTTTATTTGGAAGCAGGTGGAAAAATGCTGGTATGTGGTCCATGCGTAAACTCTCGTAAACTGCAGCCTGAAAATGATTTTATTGTAGGTGCTACTGTAGTAAACGCGGTGACCTTTGTGAAAGAATTTACAGAAGCAACCAATGTATTGGTTTATTAACGATTAAAAATAAAGAGGACAAAAATGAGTGATGTAAGCACAAGAATGGCAATTATTGCTTTACACGGAACCCTGGATGCCGCTTATCCGCCGCTGATTTTGGCAACCGGTGCCATGGCGATGGATATGGAAGTAGCAATATTTTTCACATTTTACGGCCTGGATATTTTAAAAAAAGGAAAAGCGGATCATTTACAAGTTGCACCGATAGCGAATCCTGCCATGCCGATGCCCGTTCCCAATATCATTGGTATGCTGCCGGGGATGACAGCCATGGCCACCGGCATGATGAACAGCTGGATGGAAAAAGCCAATGTAGCCAAATTAAGTGAACTCCTGGAAATGGCTGTGGAAGGTGGTGTACGCTTGATTGCCTGCCAGATGAGCATGGATGTGATGGGTGTCAAGAAGGAAGATTTGATTGACGGAGTTGAGATTGGCGGCGCTGCAACTTTTATTGAATTTGCCAGTCAAAATGCAATATCCTTAACCTTTTAGATGTGGAGGAATTAAATAATGGCAGATGACAAAGTAATGATTATTATGACCAGTGGGCCGGATACCCCGCGCCGCTGTGCAACCCCATTCTTTTTTGCCAGTTTGGCGGCTGCGATGGAATATGATGTGACCATGTTCTTTACCATTGACGGTACCTTACTTTTAAAGAAAGGACTGGCAGAATCCATTTTCCCGAAAGCAGGGGGAAAACCGGTGAGCGATTTCATTCAGGATGCATTGGATGCGGATGTGAAATTTTTAGCCTGTACTGCTTCCACAGAACTGCATGATCTTACCCCTGAGGATCTCATTGATGGTGTCCGTATGGTGGGTGGGGCTTCCATGTGGCAACTGGCTGAAGATTGTAAAACAGTATTGACATTTTAATGGGTTGAGTTAAGGAGGAAATTCATATGACGACTGTGCGAGGATGTAATTTGCCAGAGGATTTATATTATCTGGTCGAAAAGCATGTCTGGGCGCAACCTCTGGGTGGCGGTGTTGTGCGCGTAGGCATCACCAGCGTTGCGGGTAAACTTTCCGGCGGCAAACTGGCAGCGATTACCGTTAAGGCGAAAAATATTGGGCAGGAAGTAAAACAAACGAAAAGTCTGGCAACAGTAGAAAGCAGCAAATTTGTTGGCCCAGTTCCTGCTCCCATTACCGGCATCTTAATGAAGGCCAATGAGAAGTTGGTTACGGATCCAAATCTAGCCGTCTCTGATCCATATGGAGAAGGTTGGGTGGCCGAAATGCAAGCCTCTGACTGGGACAGTGAGAAAGGAATCCTGGTTACTGGCGCTGCAGGTATCGCTGCTTATCAGGCAAAATTGGAAGCAGACGGTATTTCCTGTGCATAATCGATAATCTATGGCATTAGAATTTTCCGGAGCATGCCCCTATCTGGCATGTCGGTAAATTCTGTCAATTAAATGGTTGTTCTTGGAATATGGAGGGAGTTATGGCTGATGACAGTATTTATAATGAGATGAAGAAAGCTGGAATCTCCCGGCGTAGTTTTCTGAAGTATTGCAGCATGGTGGCGGGTGCAATTGGTTTATCTGATGTTCCATTCCTCCAGTTGGAAGGTAAAAGCCTTTTTTCTGGAAATGTGATGAAACAATCTGGTTATACTCCGTCATTATTGGTTGCCAGGGCATTGGAATCAAAACCGAGAGTCCCTGTGATTTGGTTGGAACTTCAGGACTGTGCCGGCTGCAGCGAGGCATTAACTCGCAGTCAGTCTCCCACCCTTACAGATCTGGTGCTGAGTAAGATTACCGTAGAATATCATGAAACACTCTCAGCAGCAGCCGGTTTTCAGGCAGAAGAAGCAAAAATGTCTGCCATGAAGAAATATGCCGGTCAATATATATTGGTGGTAGAAGGTAGTGTATCACCCAAAGATGGGGGCATTTACTGTACCATCGGCGGAAAAAGCTCATTGGATATATTGCAGGAAGCTGCAGCTGGCGCTGCAGCGATCATTGCTACGGGGAATTGTGCTGCTTATGGCGGCCTGCCAAAAGCAAAGCCCAACCCTACGGGAGCCATGGGGGTTGCAGAACTGATTACCGACAAGCCGATTATTAATATTCCAGGGTGTCCCGCTATACCGGAAGTGTTTACCGGCGTTGTGGCTCATTTCCTGGTATTTGGCACCATTCCTGAACTGGATGATCTCAAACGTCCTAAAGTTTTCTATGGCAATACCATCCATGATCGATGTTTACGCCGGCCATTTTATGATGCAGGCAAATATGCCAATTCGTTTGATGATGAAGGCGCTAAAAAAGGCTGGTGTCTGTATAAACTTGGCTGTAAAGGACCTACAACTTACAACTCCTGTGCAACTTTGAAGTGGAGCGGAGGTTTATCCTTTCCGATTCAATCCGGACATCCATGCTTGGGCTGTTCAGAGCCCAATTTCTGGGATGGTGGCGGTTTTTATCAGGGACAATCAGCGCCGCTTGATCGACCGGCCGGTAGCATTGCTGCAGCAGCAGCGGGCGCAGGTGCAGCAATTGGCGTGGGTATGGCTTTAGCCAATCAAGCCAAGAAAAAGAAAACCCACAAGGCTGAGTCACGCGAGAAAGAAGGAATAGGAGGTCATGATGAATTGGACAGAAATTCTTACCTTTGCACGCGGACCATTTTTTCAGGTGGCTTTGCTGGTTTTTATTGCGGGAATGGCCTATCGTTTGATGCGGGTTATCTTTCTAGGTTGGAACAAGGATAAAGTACCAGCCAGAGGCAGTAAAGCTTGGGGGCGCTGTTTCCTCCTTCTTACGAGGGATCCTCGTTTGGCCGTTTATTCCCTGGCAAAAAAATACCTTTACCACGCAATCCTGTGATCTATCTGGCTGGTGGTTTGTTCCATCTGGGATTGTTTGTGGTTTTAATTCTGGGTGGCGCACACATGCTGGTCTGGAAGAGCCTGTTGGGATTTGGCTGGCCAACCTTGCCGCTTCCTATTGTCGATTGGTTTGCTGCGGTCACTATTGTTGCCATGATCGTCCTGTTTATCAATCGCTTGATTAATCCTGTCTTGAAACTGATCTCCGGTCCGGCAGAATGGTTGAATTTGTTAGTTCGTTTTTCTACCAATGATCAGCGGCTATATCATGACGCATCATCTGTGGTTCCGCTATGAAGTGATTTACAGCATTCATATGCTGGCAGTGGATGTTTTGCTGATCTGGATTCCATCAGCCGCATTTCTCACTTCATGTTCTATTTCTTCTCCAAAGCGATCCATGGTGCTGATTTTGGCAAACGAGCGGTTAACCCTTAAAGGAGGCTGAGCATGCAAACCCAAATTGTAATGGATACATTTGTAAAAGAGACGGGTGGATATGCCGCCTCACAGCTTGAAGCCTGCACCCGCTGCGGAATTTGTGCAGAGGCCTGCCATTTTTACCAGGCGACAGGTAATCCGGAATTTGCGCCTGTTTGGAAAATAGAACTGCTGAAACGCGCGTATGAGCAACGCTTTACCTTCTCCGGAAAAATTAAATTGGCTTTAGGCATGGATAAACCCATCAATGATCAGGATCTGAAGGATTTCAGCAAGATTGTTTATGAAGCCTGCACCATGTGCAACAAATGCTCCATGGTTTGCCCGATGGGCATCCAGCTTGGACCGTTGATTCATGAAGTTCGGACGGCCTTCTCCAATGCCGGGCTGGTTCCGGCTGATTTGATGGCTGCGGTGAATAAACAAGTTGAAGAAGGCAGTCCTCTTGGGGTTACGGATGATGTCTTTGCGGATCGTATTGAATGGGTGGCCGATGAGTGGGAAGTGGAAGTACCTGTGGATAAAAAAGGTGCTGATACCTTGGTTGTCTTCAGTTCCATTGAGATCATGAAATTCCCTGAGAATATTGCTGCGATTGCCAAAATTCTCAATGCTGCCGGTGAAAACTGGACCCTCAGTTCCAAAGGCCGTGAAGTGGTTAACTTCGGTTTTTATGAAGGCAGCACGAAACGCACCAAAGCGTTCATGCAGAAATTGTTCGACGCGGCGAATGAATTGGGTGTAAAGAAACTGGTTGTGACGGAATGCGGACATGCCTACGATGCCCTACGCTGGACCTCCTACAATATCATGGAAGTGCCGGCGAATCTTGAAATAACGCATATCACCGGGTTAATCGGTGAATATATCGCTGAGAAGCGGATCAAGCTCAAAGCGAATGTCCTTCAAGATGGCAAAGTTACTTTCCATGACGCCTGCAAGATTCAGCGACGAGGCGGCCACATTCAGGAACCGAGGACGGTACTTAACATCCTGGCAGGCGATTCCTTCAATGAAATGTCGCCCAATAGAGAGGAATCCGTTTGTTGCGGCGGCGGTGGTGGTGTGATTGCCATCAAGAGCGCTGACCCGGTACGTTATGCTGCTTTTGGTTTGAAGATCGAACAAGTTAACAAAATCGGTGCCAAGACGGTTGTTATGGCCTGTTCGAATTGTCGCTTGCAATTTACGGACTGCGTGCAGCATTTCGATCTGGATTGGAAAGTTGCCGGTCTCAGTCAATTGGTTGCAGATGCATTAGAGGAATAAGGAGGAACCGATGGCAGAAAGAATTGTAATTGATCCGATTACCCGAATTGAGGGACATCTGCGGATAGAAGCATCGTTGGATGGAAACAATACGATATCCGAAGCTTATTCCTCCGGTACAATGGTACGGGGTATTGAAAAAATACTTCGTGGCGCGATCCGCGTGAAGCCTGGGCATTTGCTCAACGGGCCTGCGGGGTATGTACAACAGTGCACTCCTTTGCCTCCATTCGCTCGGTAGAGGATGCGCTTGAATATCAAAATCCCCAAGGCAGCCAATCTGATTCGTAATTTGATGATTGCCCAGCAATATGTCCATGATCATGTGATGCATTTTTATCATTTGCATGCCCTGGACTGGGTGGATGTGGTTTCCTGTTTGAGTGCAGACCCGGCCGAGACTGCCAGCATTCAACAATCGATTTCACCCTGGCATAATGCTTCACCCGGCTACTTTGCGAAGGTAAAAAGCCAGGTACAGGGGATCGTGGATAGCGGGCAATTGTCCATTTTTGCCAATGCCTATTGGGGACATCCGGCATATAAACTACCGCCGGAAGTTAATTTACTGGCCGTTGCACATTATTTGGAAGCCCTGGATTGGCAGCGGGATGCCACCAAGATTCAAACAATCTTTGGCGGAAAGAACCCTCATCCGAACTTTGTGGTTGGCGGCGTTCCCATGCCGATTGATTTAAACAGCGATACGGCTTAAATGCAGAGCGCCTTTCCATCATCAGTGATTCGATCGACAAGATGATTGAATTTGTAGATCAGGTATATATCCCCGATTTGTTGGCGATTGCACCATATTATCTGGAGTATGGTGCCATTGGGGAAGGATTGGGAAACTTCCTGACCTGGGGTGAATTCCCTGGTGAGGATAACCGGGATACATCAAAATTCCTGGTGCCACGGGCAGTGATTCTTAACCGGGATCTGGGTAATATTATTGAACCGGATCCGAATGATTTTGCAAAAATGAAGGAATATATTGACCACTCTTGGTATAGCTACAAGGATGGGGACAAAGCCGGGCTTACATCCATGGCAGGGTGAAACTGAATTCAACTATACCGGCACCAAAGCCACCTTATAATTACCTGGAAGTGGAACAGAAGTATTCCTGGTTGAAGGCTCCGCGCTGGAGTGATACTCCGATGGAAGTTGGCCCACTTGCCAGGGTATTGGCCATGTATGCCGGGGGACATGCCCAAACCGAAAGAATTAACCGATATGGTGCTATCAGACGCTGGGTGTGCCGATTACGGCGGTCTTTTCAACGCCTGGCAGAACCGCGGCGCGTGCGATTGAAACCAAAGTCTTTGCGGATTCGATGCGAACTATCTACAATGATCTGGTGACGGAGATCAAAGTCGGGAATACGGAAACCTTCAATGGAGACATGTGGGAGCCGAATACTTGGCCGTCTCAAGCCCAGGGATTTCGGATTTATGGAGGCCCCTGCGTGGAGCCTTAGGCCATTGGATCGTGATTGAATGATCGAAAGATTGACAACTATCAGATGGTGGTACCGACGACCTGGAATGGATCACCAAGGGACCATAAAGGACTACCAGGTGCTTACGAGGCCTCATTGGTAGGAACACCACTTGCAAAACCGGAATGGCCGTTGGAAATTTTACGAACCATCCACTCCTTTCGATCCGTGTATGGCCTGTGCGATTCATATGGTGGATGCACAAGGGCAAAGACCTGGGTGAAGCAGCAATCGGTTTTAATGTGTGTGTGAAGTAAGCTCAAACCATGAAGACACATCGAAGAATCGTGCTGGGATTGGGAAATATATTGAATAGTGACGAGGGATTGGGCGTTCAATTGCTTAAACAACTGGACGCCCAGTTACATAGCCCGCCTGATCTGGAATTGTTGGATGGTGGGGTATTGGGATTGAACTTACTTCCCATTGTCGAGGATTGCACTCATCTTGTTGGTGCTGGATGCAATCGATGCTGGAAAAGCACCTGGTAGTGTCATTGAATTGACCAAAGGGATCAAATTCCTTTATATGCCGGGGTGAAGCTTTCACAACATCAGATTACATTTCAGGAAGTTTTGGGGTTGGCAAATATCCGTGGATTGTTGCCGGAAAATCTGCATATGATTGGGATTCAGCCTGCAAATCTCTCGGTGGGTGTTGCGATGAGCCAGATCGTCCTGGATGCATTTCCTGAAGCCTTGGAAAGGGCATACCTCCTGCTGAATAAGTGGGGACTACGCTAAGAATAATTGGAGAAATTTTTGTAAATGGATTATTTATATCTGGATGCTGTTTCCTGGGAATACAGCCAGGCTATCTATCATGCGGCTGCCTATCTGGGACGTGAAGTATTAATTTTACTGCGGCCCTCAACGCCCTACGTCTGTATTGGATATCACCAGGATGCTCAACAGGAAATTGATCTGGAATATGCTGCCAGCGCATCAGATTCCTGTATTTCGTCGTGAAGTTGGCGGTGGGGCAGTCTATTTGGATGGGGATCAGTTGTTTTTTCAATTAATCATTCGCAAGGATAATCCTGCCGTGCCGGCACGAATTGCCGATTTCTATCAGAAATTTTTGCAGCCGGTAATTGGAACCTATCATCAATTTGGGGTGGCAGCGGAATACAAACCGGTCAATGACATTATCGTCAACGGAAGGAAAATTTCCGGTACCGGAGCAGCACAGATTGAGGATATGATGATCTTGGTGGGAAACTTTCTGCAGGATTTTAATTATGAGATGATGACCCGAATCCTGCGAGTGCCGGATGAGAAATTTCGCGATAAAGTTTTCAAAACGATGAGTGAAAACCTGACCACCTTCCTGCGCGAAACCGGTTCCATCCCCTCAAATGATGATTTGGCGGCTGCTTTATTGCTGCGCTATGAACAATTTTTGGGTACGATGGAAGCGAAGCCATTGGACAAGGAATTGATCCAAAAGGCTGAGGAGCTCATGGCAGAAATGAATACGCCTGAATGGCTGTTGGCCAATGATCGTCGCAGGCCGGATGCTTCCCAGGTTAAGATTGCTGAGGGAATTTTTGTGATGCAGAAGATGGTGAAAACCCCTGGCGGGTTAATTCGGATTACGGCCGTCAACAAAGAGGGATTCTTGAAAGATGTGCATATCTCAGGTGATTTTTTCTTTTTCCCTTCCGCAAGCCTGGAACTTCTGGAACAAGCCCTGGATGGCGTATCCGTAGAAGCAGCTGAAATCACTGAAGTGGTGGAATCGTTTTATCGGAAACACGAAGTAGAATCCCCCGGGGTCACACCGCTGGATTTTGCTAAGTTGCTGGCAGTTTAGATTTTAACGAAGTAGAAGAAATCGCTCCAACGAAGGCTAGAGTTGGAGCGATTATTCTTTAAAGAACACGGAAAGCGACAAAGATCAATTCTCTTCCAAGCGCCTGCCAATCTTCATCACTGCCATCTACGTCATATCCTACTGCTTTGGCAATAAATTTTGCTTCTCCCGAATTCGCCCTGGCAAATTTAAGCATAATGGTGCCGCCGGTTTCAGCTGATACTGGCTCGGCCATCACTTTTATAACCCGATTCCCCACCTGAATAGTGTTTTCGGGCTTTTTGAGGATATTCTGATACCAATCTGATTTTGGTCCAAACCCGGCATTAACATAATAGGTATTTGTCTCGGCATCATATAAAGGTACTTCCACTACTACCTGCCGCAATTTACCGCTTTTCCGGCCTGTATGATTTAGCAAAAGAAAGCGCTTTCCGAAGATCCATCCTGAACCTATCCGGAATAATAGAATTGGAAAACGAAAAAAAAGCCTGCTCATTCCTTTTGGTGGGGCAACTGATTTAATTCTTTTTGGCATGCCAGCTCCTTCAGTATCTGGGGTATATGAGATTAGGGTTTTCTATGGTGAAGGTAAGGTAAATGTTATGTCGAAAAATAGGTTCGGCAGCATGAAAATTCATAGGGTTTGAAATGTTTATGATAGATATCCAAATTACCAGGATCGGCGTCGATGGTAAGCCCCGAGTCCCATTTGATTGTTTCCATCCGGATTCGAAGTTGAAACTTATCTCCTAACCAAACGTAAATAAATTGTAATCCGGATTTCCTCTGGCAGTAAATTGCATTGAATTCTATTATTAACGAAGGAAAGTGTTTTCTGTTGGATTTGGGTTTATAATCAGAGCTCGCTTATACTTTCTTTCAGAAAAGTATGGGGTGAACAGAACTAAAAAAAATGAAGTTATCCATTTGTCAGACTATCCTGCCTGGTTGATGGCAAAAACCGGGCTCCCTGTGAGAAGTCTGGTGTATTCGAGCCTTATGATACTTATCGACATTATTAATTATTTGGAAAACTCAATCATCAATAGGGAATTTATCACCAGCCTTACTGGTTTACGCGCATGGATTCCCTATGGCGTTGTGTTCTTATCTACCTTGATTGAAGGTCCCATTGCAACTCTTACGGCAGCTGCTATTTCAGCCACTGGATTGTTGGATCCGGTATTGGTTTTTATATTTGCCGCCTGGGGAAATTTAACAGCTGATTTCGGCTATTATTTGCTGGGAAGATTGGGACGATTTGAGATGATCGCATGGGTGCTTAAGAAAGCTCGTATGGATCAGGCGAAAATCGACAGGTTAAAATCAGTCATCATTAAGAACTCAAGAAAGACAATTTTTGTAGCCAAACTAAGCAACAGTCTGATCGTTCCCATGCTGCTGACGATTGGTACGGTTCGTATTCCAATACGGCGCTGGGCACCTGCTTTGGTTGCCGGAGAATTGATCTGGTCTTCTACTTTAGTGCTGGCCGGATATTATTTTAGTAACTCAATTCAAAAGATAGAGGCAGGTAGCCACCATATAAGTCTGGCAATCAGTATTGTTCTGGTCATTGGGGCATTATTCTGGCTGCAGCGACGATTTGGAAAACAAACCAATTTTGAAAACTAAATATATTATTTGTAATCGTACCGGAGACAAGAAAAATTATGCATCGTAGAGATATTCCGAAAATACTTATTAGTGGATCGAGCTACTCTACTGATAATGGACAAGGTGTTTTTACCGTAAATTTGTGTGAGCGCTTGGCGGAACGGGATGTTCAAGTGGCAGCATTGGTCGTATCCCCAGATGGCAATGCCAATGTCATCCAACAAAATGGCGTTACCCTTTACCACCTGGAATCCATTCCGGTTGATTTTATCCGAAAAGGAGAACGTTATAGCGTTTTCCCAATCCAGTCCATTCGCATGGCATTTGACGAATTTCAGCCTGATCTGGTCCATCTTCATGATCATTATCCCTTAAGCATGCTGGTTTATGCCGAAGCCAAACGGCGTGGTATTCGTACTATTGGTACCAATCATTTCTTGCCGGAAAACCTGGCTCCTTTTATTCCTTTTTATCAAGCTGCCCCTCAAATTTGTGCCTGGGTATTGTGGCGATGGATGATGGTTTTATATAATCAGTTCAATTTGGTGACCACCCAGTCCAAAGCTGCTGCAATAATATTAAAACAGAACGGATTAAACCCTCCGGTTGTTACGGTTTCCTGCGGGGTGGATATTGCTCAAATCTTTCCCAATCCGGAAATAAATCGCATGTCTGTGCGAAGCCGGTACAATATTGATCCAAAACAAAAAGTGCTCCTCTACGTTGGGCGATTGGACCGTGAGAAGCGATTGGATTCCGTGATTGAGGCATTTCACCAATTACAGCGAACGGATATTCAATTGGTCATTGCAGGAAAAGGCAAAGAATCGGAGCGGTTAAAACATATGGCGGCAAAATTGTGTTTGCCAGGTCAGGTGATCTTTCCAGGGTATATTCCTCAAGCCGATTTAAATCAACTTCTTAATAGTGTTGACTGTTTTATCATGCCCAGTGATGCTGAACTACTGAGTATCGCCACTCTGGAAGCCATGGCAAGTGGATTACCCATTCTGGCGGCAAATGCCTATGCATTGACTGAATTAGTTACAGATGGTGTCAATGGAAACTTGTTTATCCCTCAGAACACAGCGGATATCGCCAGTAAAATTACCCAATTTTTCGATTTTCCGGAGCAATGGGCAAGCATGAAAGCCGCCAGTGTAGAGCGAGCAAAAAAACATGATATTGAATTGGTCATGAACCAATTCATTCATTTTTATCAAGTTGTAAAGTCAACAGGGATCAATAAGAAAATCATACTTTATCCTTCCAAGCATAAAGTATCAAACTAGATAAACTCATCTTAATTCGCGGACGTTGGCCATCAGCTAACGTCCTTTTTTTGTTTCTGTGCTGAACGAATTTAATCCGGGAATTGGGGGTGTAATCCGTAAACCATTCAAAAGATTTACGCGATATTTACGCAATTTAATCTGCCTGCCTATTTGTTCTCAGACGCAGAAGGGTATAATATAGACATAAAATGGTAATAAAATAGTAATAATAAAGGTAGAGAGCGGTAAATCTATGAAAACTAAAGCTGATTTGGCTTCCAAAACAATCACAAAACTTATTCGACAACTCATTGTTTTCGCTGCCATCTTGACTGTTTTGAGCCCCGTTCCAGTGCAAGCGGCTCTTATTCCCCAGACTGGTTTATCGACCATTGCTCCGGTACAAAGTAGTGTCTATCTGGATACCAAAACCAGTACACAACCAGCCTTGGATTTATTTATTGAAAACCTGATCAATGGGAATAAAAATCAAGTCGTTGGGGTTTACCAGGAAAATTTATTCGCACAAAAAGTAGTCCAACAACCCGCCAGTGACGCAGCTTATGTAGCACCGTTCAAAAATCAAATTACCCAATTTGATATGGTCAAACAAATGACCGGTAATCTAGGTTTGATGGCTCATAATTATCTTTCCGGTGAATTATTCTTTGATCTGAAAGTCGGAGATGAGGTACAGGTGATTTTTGGGGACGGCCAGGTACAAAATTTCAAGGTGGATCAAATTTTATCCTTCCAGGCACTGACCCCCGACAGTGTATATTCTGATTTTGTAAATCTGGATGACGGCTCGAAATTAAGCGCCAGCCAGTTATTTGAAAAAGCCTATGGTGGAACATACCATCTCACTTTTCAAACTTGCATCCGCAACGGCGATGAGTCCAGCTGGGGACGGCTGTTTGTGATTGCCACCCCGATCGATGATCAAATTTAGGTTACGAAAAAAGCCAGTTTTCGAGCAATGAGCTTCCTGGAAAAAAGTGTATATGACAAAAGGATGATGACAAAACACTTGTCTATACCATTGAATTGCTCCGATAAACGATTAATCGGATGAATATGCAATAAATGTCATCAATTTGGCGCTATAAGGTTGACAACACAACCATACCTTGTATAATAGACAAATAAATCGGATAAAACCTTATGCAAACAATAAATTTGTTCCTCCTAGTCAGCATTATCATTTTGGTCCTCGTTATTATTGAGAGCCAGTTTGTGCTTGGGAAGGCAAAGTAATACTTCTGGAAACAGGAAGCCGCCCAAGCCAATTGGGCGGCTTTTTTTTTACAAAATAGGAAACGTGTCATGAATCTCTTCAATCTAGTTGTCGTCATTATTAGCATTATTATTCTAGTCCTTGTTGGTTTTCAAGGGACTAATCAGTGCTTGGGCGGCAGCAGAAAGTAAAACTTTCCAAAGCCATTGGAAAACAGAATCCGCCCGCAAGGCGGATTTTTTTTTACCCTTAGGAGGCAACATTGCGTTCAGACAAGATTAAACTCGGATACCAAAGATCTCCCCATCGCTCTTTATTACGTGCGACTGGCATATCCACTACGGATATGAAGAAACCTTTTATTGCTGTTGTTAATTCATACGTCGATATTATTCCTGGTCATGTTCATTTGCATGAGTTTGGCAAAATCGTCAAGCAAGCCATCCGTGAAGCGGGCGGTGTACCTTTTGAATTCAATACCATTGGCATTTGTGATGGCATTGCCATGGGGCATCAGGGCATGAAATATTCCCTGCCTTCCCGCGAACTGATTGCCGACAGCGTGGAAACCATGATGGAAGCCCATCAGTTTGACGGCATGGTCTGTATCCCGAACTGTGACAAAATCGGTCCCGGGATGCTGATGGCTGCTGCCCGCTTGAATATCCCCACCATCTTTGTCTCCGGCGGCCCCATGGCTGCAGGACGCATGGCCGACGGCCGGGCAGTGGATTTGATCTCCGTGTTTGAAGCAGTGGGTTCCGTCAAGAGCGGCACCATGAGTGAAGAACAATTATCCGAACTGGAAGAGAAAGCCTGCCCAAGCTGCGGCTCCTGTTCCGGCATGTTCACTGCCAATAGCATGAATTGTTTGATGGAAGCGCTGGGCATTGCTTTACCTTACAACGGTACAGCCCTGGCAAAATCCACTGAACGGGAAGATCTGGCACGCAAAGCCGGTGCTTTGATCCTGGAGTTGGTTAAAAATCAGGTTACCCCTGATCAAATCATGACGCAGGCTGCTTTTGATGATGCTTATGCGCTGGATATGGCCATGGGCGGATCAAGCAACACCGTATTACACGGTTTGGCCATTGCTTTTGAGATGGGATTGAAATACCCATTGAACCGCTTGAATGAAATCTCGGATCGCGTGCCTCACCTGTGCAAGGTCAGCCCATCCAGCACGGTGCATATCGAAGATGTGCATACTGCCGGAGGAATCCCGGCATTATTGAATCAAATGCAAGCAGACGGTGTGCAGTTAAACCTGGACCGTCCTACAGTGACGATGAGAACCATGCGTGAAAATATCAACGGATGTACTGTGCAGGATGCAAAAGTGATCCGTACCCGAGAAACTGCCTACGCCCCTTCCGGCGGATTATCCATCCTCTTTGGAAATCTTGCTCCGAGGGGCGCAGTGGTTAAAACCGGTGGTGTGATGGACAGCATGAAGAAGTTCAGCGGCCCCGCCATCTGCTTTGATTCCCAGGAAGACGCCATGGAAGGCATTATGGAAGGCATGGTAAAAGCCGGGGATGTAGTTGTCATTCGCTATGAGGGACCACGCGGCGGCCCAGGCATGCAGGAAATGCTTTCTCCTACCAGCGCCATCATGGGTATGGGACTGGGGGATAGGGTTGCCTTGATTACCGACGGCCGTTTTTCCGGCGGAACCCGGGGTGCCTGCATCGGGCATGTTTCTCCCGAAGCGGCTGCCGGCGGCCCGATCGCCGCAGTACAAAATGGGGATGTTATTGATCTTGATTTACTCGGTCATGTGATTTCAATCCGTTTGTCGGAAGCTGAATTGGCGGACCGCTTAAAAAATCTACCCGAACAAAAACGGACGATCAAGAGCCGCTGGCTGCGAAGATATGCAGAGCAAGTGACAAGCGCCGATACCGGTGCGGTGGTTCTTTCGCAAGCCGAATTCGAAAAATTCAACTTGGAGGCAAAATGAAGGTAACTGGCGCACAAATCTTTTGGGAATGTATGGTGAGAGAAGGGGTGGATGTTGTTTTTGGCTTTCCAGGAGGAGCAAGTCTGCCTCTCTATGATGCCATGGATGCCTATCCCGTCCGGCATATTTTGGTGCGTCACGAACAGGGCGCTGCTCACATGGCCGATGGATATGCGCGTGCCAGCGGAAAAGTTGGCGTAGCCATGGTCACCTCCGGACCGGGGGCGACCAATTTAATCACTGGCATTGCCAATGCCCTGATGGATTCCATTCCCACTGTGTTTGTTACCAGTCAGGTTGCCAGTCATTTGATTGGATATGATGCCTTTCAAGAGATTGATGTGACCGGCATTACCATGCCGATCACCAAACATAATTATCTCGTCACCGATGTCCATGAGATTAACCATGTCATACGGGAAGCATTTTACCTGGCCAGGTCAGGTCGTCCTGGGCCGGTATTGATTGACTTAACCAAAGACGCATCCATGGCTTCCATTGATTGGGAATATGATGATTCCCCCATGCGCTTACCCGGCTATGATCCCAGACCTGTAGCAAAACAGGAAGATTTGGATGCTGCCCTGGCTTTGATTCAAAATGCAAAACGTCCAGTGATTTTGGCTGGTCAAGGTGTTTTAATGTCCGGCGCGATGGATCAATTGAGAGAATTTGCTGAAAAAACCCAAACACCCATAGCCTTAACCTTGTTGGGGATTGGCTGTATTTCAACCGATCATCCCCTGCATCTCGGGATGATGGGCATGCATGGCGAGAAATGGGTGAATTTAGCCATTCAGGAAGCCGATTTACTGTTGGCAGTAGGCATGCGTTTTGATGATCGAGTGATTGGCAGGGTTAAATCGTATGCTCCTTCAGCGAAGAAAATCCATTTTGAATTGGATCAATCTGAAGTGAACAAGAATATCAAAATTGATGTTGCAGTGGTTGGCGATTTAAAAGCTTCCTTGGAGAATTTGACCCCGCGAGTATCTGCAAGTAATCATGATGAATGGCTGGCTGCGATAAACAAAAATCGTGAAGAAGCATTGGCTGCTCGTGAAGCCAACCCATTACGCAGCCAACACCTGCTGGTACCGAATGTAATTAAGGTAATCAGCGAGACCTGTGCGCAACCCTCGATTGCAGTGACAGATGTGGGTCAACATCAAATGTGGGCGGCGCAGTCCTTTAAACGAAATGATCCATTCAGCTTCATCTCCTCTGGCGGTTTGGGAACCATGGGCTTTGGTTTGCCGGCAGCCTTGGGTGCAAAAGTGGCCTGCCCGGAAAAATCCGTCTGGATAATTGCAGGAGATGGTGGTTTTCAAATGACCCAGGCGGAATTATCTACTTCTGCCCAATGGGGAATCAAGGTTAATGTGGCCATCATGAATAACGGCTATTTGGGTATGGTGCGGCAATGGCAGGATTTGTTTTATGCACAGAAATATACGGCAACCCCGATTCAATCTCCTGACTTTGTGAAACTTGCCGATGCCCATGGCTTACCTGGCAGACGGATCACCCAAATGTCCGAGGTTCGGGATGCTATCCTCTGGGCGGAAAGCCAAAAAGAAACGGTGGTGCTTGATTTTCGTGTAGAACCGGAAGAAAACGTGTACCCGATGGTTTCCGTCGGTGCTGCATTGGATGAAATGATCTATCAACCTGAAATTGGTGAAGAATAGTCTATAGGACTTTGGAGGAAAAAATGGCTCAAATAATCGCGGTATTAGTAGAAGATAAACCTGGGGTATTAAATCGTGTGGCATCTTTGTTTCGACGAAGAGGCTTCAATATTGAATCTCTAACGGTGGGTGTGACGGAAAGTCCTGGAATTTCCCGCATGACCATCGTCGCGGAAACAGATTCAGTGGGTGCGGAAAGGCTTCGCCTTTATTTGTACAAATTGGTTAACGTCATTCAGGTGGAAATTTTAACCGATGCATCCAAAATGTGCCGCAATTTGGCCATGATCAAAGTCAAGGCAAAAAGTGCGGATCGAACACAGATCATGCAATTGGTGGATGTTTTTCGCGCCCGCGTGGTGGATGTTGCCACCGAATCGCTGATTATTGAGGTAACGGGCGATGACGAGAAATTGGACAGTATTGTTGATGTTCTTCAGCCTTTCGGTATTTTGGAAATGGTTCGTACTGGTATGGTTGCGATGGAACGTGGATCAAAAAGCTTGGCAGATGGAACAACCCAGGTTGTTTTTCCCGCCTACTTGAACATGGAAGAAGCGTTCGCTGTATAGCGAAAAACTAAACATCAAACAGGAGATTGAAAGATGGCAAAAATGGATTTTGGCGGCGTAATTGAAGAAGTTGTGACCCGGGATGAATTCCCCCTTGACAAAGCACGTGAAGTTCTAAAAAACGAAGTTGTTGCAGTGCTGGGCTACGGCGTTCAGGGTCCTGCCCAGTCGCTTAACATGAAAGAAAATGGTATCCATGTCATTGTTGGACAGAATCAGGGCAACCGCAATTGGGATAAAGCGCTCAAGGATGGCTGGGTTCCCGGAGAGACTTTATTCTCATTGGAAGAAGCCGCCGAAAAAGGCACCGTTATTCAATACCTGGTTTCAGATGCTGGACAGATGAAATTCTGGCCGACTTTACAAAAATACCTTACCCCTGGGAATGCATTCTATTTTTCACATGGATTTTGCAATTGTATACACGATCAGACCGGTGTCATCGCTCCGGAGGATGTTGATGTGATTTTGGTTGCACCAAAAGGCTCCGGCACCAGTGTCCGGGCAAATTTTTTGGATGGTAGTGGCATCAATAGCAGCTTTGCGATTTATCAGGATGCCACGGGCAAGCCAAGGAACGCACCCTGGCATTGGGTGTGGCAGTAGGCTCAGGGTATTTATTCCCCACCACTTTTGAAAATGAAGTCCACTCGGATTTAACCGGGGAACGCGGTATTCTAATGGGCGCACTGGCTGGTGTAATGGAAGCGCAATATAAACTTACTGCGAGAACACGGGCACTACCCCCAGTGAAGCCTTCAATGAAACTGTTGAAGAATTAACCCAGAGTTTGATTCGATTGGTTGCCCAGAACGGTATGGATTGGATGTTTGGCAATTGCAGCACCACAGCCCAACGCGGTGCGCTGGATTGGCGTCATGCCTTCCGCAAAGCTACTGAACCAGTGTTTGATGATTTATATGAGAGCGTTTTCAGCGGGGAAGAAACCCGTGTCATTTGGAAGCCAATGGCGCACCGGATTATCAGGAAAAACTGGATGCGGAATTGAAAGAGATGCGTGAATCAGAGATGTGGCGCGCTGGTGCTGCTGTCCGCTCCTTAAGTCCGGAAAATTGGAAGAAATAATTTACATCAAAGGGTTGAAATAATCTTATGGATTCTTACGTACGGATATTTGATACGACATTAAGAGATGGAGAACAGTCTCCCGGGGCAACGATGACCTCCGCTGAGAAGTTGGAAGTTGCCCGCATGCTGCAGCGCCTTGGGGTGGATGTGATTGAAGCTGGATTTCCAGCTGCGTCCCCCGATGATTTGGCAGCCGTGCAGCAAATTGCTTCCTGGTCGGAAATTCCGCCCATGGTGAGACGGTTCCCACTATTTGTGGTTTGGCCAGGGCGAATGAGAAAGACATTCGCAAAGCCTGGGAAGGGGTGGAAAAGGCGCAAAAACCGCGCATTCACACCTTTATTGCGACTTCCGATATTCACATGGAATTTAAGCTCAAAATGAGCCGCGAACAAGTCCTAGCGAAGACCAAGGAAGCCGTTACCTTTGCATGCAGTCTATGTCCGGACGTTGAATTTTCTCCTGAGGATGCCGGTCGTTCTGAACCTGCATTCCTATATCAGGTATTGGAAGTCGCTATTGCAGCTGGTGCAAAAACCCTCAATATTCCGGATACGGTCGGCTATACCATGCCGGAGGAATTCGGCGCATTGATTACCGGCATCGTACAGCATGTAAAGGGAATTGAAAAAGCGGTCATCTCGGTTCATTGTCACAATGATCTGGGTTTGGCAACCGCCAACACGCTGGCAGGCATCCGCGCAGGCGCCCGTCAGGCTGAAGTCACGTTGAATGGTATCGGTGAACGTGCCGGTAATACCTCCTTGGAAGAGGTGGTGATGGCTTTAAAAACCCGCAAGGCGATTTATGGTCTGGAAACCGGGATTGATACTACGCAATTAATGCGGGCCAGTAAATTGGTCAGCAATTACACCGGTATTCTGGTGCAGCCCAACAAAGCCATTGTTGGGGCGAATGCCTTCTCGCATGAAGCGGGCATCCACCAGGACGGTATGCTGAAGAATGAATTGACCTACGAAATCATGCGGCCAGAGATGGTTGGTGCGGCCAAGACCCAATTGGTATTGGGCAAACATTCCGGCCGGCATGCGCTGAAGATGCGGTTGGAAGAATTGGGTTATAGCTTAAGTGATAGCGATTTGGGTCAGATATTTGAGCGTTTCAAAAACCTGGCCGATAAAAAGAAATCGGTGACGGATGCGGATCTGGAAGCATTGGTCTCGGATGAACTGTATCAGCCGGAAGAGTTTTATACCCTGGACGGCCTTCAGGTGGCTTGTGGGACGATGGGTTTGCCCACTTGTACCGTAAAACTGATCGGGCCAAATCAATCCACGCATATCCACGCAGCTGTGGGTACCGGCCCGATTGATGCCACCTATAAAGCCATTGATGCGGTTCTGAAAACAAGTTGTACCCTGCAGGAATTCTCCATCCATGCCATTACGGAAGGCATCGATGCTATCGGCGAAGTGACCGTCCGCATTCAAGCAGTGGATGATTCTGAAAGCAGTTTAAATCCGCAACAGGAAAAATCGATAAGTCGTACTTTCGGCGGCTATGGCGCGGATACAGATATCATCGTTGCCAGTGCCAAAGCTTATCTAGCTGCCATCAATAAATATATGGCTGTACAAAAGAATGGCGGTGTGAGTAATAAACAGAATGGAGTTAAAAATGAAAGCTGAGATGGATTCCAATACGGTTCCTGATGATAACTATACGCCGGAGAAATTTCCCCAACCGCGTACTTATCCTAATGGGAGAAATATGGAAACTTCTTTCACGGAATGGACTGCGCATATGATGCGTCAGACCCAAACCACGGAAGAAGCGGATTTTGTCTGGGAACCAGAAAAATTTCCCAAGCCCAATACCTATCCTAATGGATGGGACATCAGCGGCATTTACAACGATCTGGACTCAAGGAAGTAACAGGACTAATGCAACCATCGAAGACACTCTTTAAAAAAATATGGGATGCGCATATTGTTGCTCAAGAACCGGATGCTCCCACGGTTTTGTATATCGACTTGCAATTGGTTCATGAAGTGACTTCTCCGCAAGCCTTTTCCGAACTGCGCAGCCGTAAACTAATGGTACGCCGGCCGGATCGAACTTTTGCCGTAGTGGATCATGGGATCCCAACACGCAGCGACCCAGCCAATCCAACGGATCGTCTGGCTTTTGCGGATGATGAATGCCGTGCTCAAATTGCCCAATTGGCAAAGAATTGTCAGGATTATGCAATTCCTTATGCCGGCGTGGATAGTAAAGAGCAAGGCGTGGTGCACGTGATTGGTCCGGACCTTGGCCTGACCCAACCGGGAATGACCATTGTCTGCGGTGACAGCCACACCGCCACCCACGGCGCTTTTGGCGCCCTGGCTTTCGGTATCGGCACCAGTGAAGTATCCCATGTACTGGCATCCCAATGTTTGCTGCAGCGTGAACCCAAAACCATGGAAGTCCGTGTCAGCGGCTCCCTGCAGGCAGGCGTTACGGCCAAGGATGTCATTCTGGCCTTGATCGCACAAATTGGGGTTGGCGGCGGAACAGGCTATGTCATTGAATACACCGGAGAGTTGATCCGCAGTTTGAGCATGGAAGAACGCATGACGGTGTGCAACATGTCCATTGAATGTGGGGCCCGTGCCGGCATGATTGCTCCGGATGAGACCACTTTCGCTTATCTGAAGGATAAGAAGTACGCCCCCCATGGAGAGGACTGGCAGAAAGCCGTGGAATCCTGGCGTGCCTTGACAACAGGTGCAGGGGCTGCCTATGACAAAGTTGTCGAACTGGATGTCAACCAGCTTTCGCCCATGATTACCTTTGGTACCAATCCCAGTATGGGCGTGATGGTGGATCAGAGCATTCCAAACAGTAAAAATTACACCGATGAGAACCAAAGAGCAGCTTACAAGAAAGCCCTGGCCTACATGGGTTTTACTGACGGGCAGACGATCAACGGCCAGGCAGTGGATGTAGTTTTCATCGGATCCTGCACCAATTCGCGCATCTCGGATTTGCGTCTGGCAGCCAGCATCTTCAAAGACCGCAAAGTTGCCGCCAATGTCCGTTGTCTGGTCGTTCCAGGATCGTATCAGGTGAAGGAACAGGCGGAAGCCGAAGGATTGGATGTTATCTTCAAGACCGCGGGTGCAGAATGGCGCGAGCCGGGCTGCAGCATGTGCATAGCCATGAATGGCGATCAAATTGCCGCCGGTCAATATGCGGTCAGTACCAGCAACCGCAATTTTGAAGGTCGGCAGGGCAAAGGCGGACGGACCATGCTGGCCAGTCCTTTGATGGCTGCTGCAACGGCCGTAACCGGCGTTGTGACCGATCCACGAACTTTGTTATAAAACGGCAGAAGGAGACACTGATGACAGAAAAATTTTTACAAATCACTTCAAAAGTAATGCCTCTGCCGGTAAATGATATTGATACCGATCAGATCATCCCGGCGCGTTTCCTGAAAGTGACCGATAAAGCCGGGATTGGAAAGAATTTGTTTTGTGATTGGCGCTATCTTCCGGATGGCAGCCCCAATACAGCTTTTATTATTAATGATGCACGCTATGCAAAGGCATCCATATTATTGGCTGGGGACAATTTCGGTTGCGGCTCCTCGCGGGAGCATGCCCCCTGGGCGCTGGTGGACCACGGCTTTAAGGCGGTCATTTCCTCGTCCTTTGCCGATATTTTTTACAACAACGCACTCAAAAATTCTCTGCTGCCCATAAAAGTGGATCCTGAAACCCATCAGATGCTTTTCCATTTGTTGGAGGAAGTGCCGCAGGCTGAGGTAACCATTGATCTGGTCAACCAGACGGTAAAACTTCCCACCGGAGATTCGTTTGAGTTTCCGCTGGATGCTTTTTCGAAGAACTGTTTATTGGAAGGCATTGATGAATTGGGTTATTTGATGCAAAAACAGGACAGCATTGAAAATTTTGAAAAAATAAACGAAAAATGATTCTTTTATGATGACCTAAGGATGTTGGATATGCTTCAAATCTATGACACGACGCTACGAGATGGCACTCAGCGAAAGGGAATATCTCTTTCAGCAGAGGATAAAATTCGAATTGCCAAACGATTGGATGAGTTAGGCGTCACTTTTATTGAAGGTGGCTGGCCTGGATCAAATCCAAAGGATATTGCCTTTTTTGAGCAGGCAAGTAAAATTAACTGGAAAAATGCCATCATTACCGCTTTTGGTTCCACCTGTCGTGTCAATGGTCAACCAACCGATGATGCCAACATTCAAGCTCTTCTGGACGCCAACACCCAGGTGTGTACCCTGGTGGGAAAATCCTGGGATTTACACGTCAGCGATGTGCTGAAGACCACCCCTGAAGAAAACTTACGCATCATTGAAGCAAGCATTGCCTATTTGGTTTCACAGGGCAGGCGAGTGATTTATGATGCGGAGCACTTTTTTGATGGTTATAAAGCCAATGCTCAATTTGCACTGGAAACCCTGCAGGCTGCTGCCCGCGGCAAAGCAGAGACCCTGGTCTTATGTGATACCAATGGGGGATGCATGCCATGGGAAATCAGCGAAATTGTAGGCGTGGTCAAAAACATGGTGAACGTACCATTGGGAATTCACGTGCATAATGATGCCGAGATGGCGGTTGCCAATTCGATCATCGCGGTGCAGGCGGGTTGTATTCAAGTCCAGGGTACCATCAATGGTTTTGGCGAACGCTGTGGAAATGCCAATTTGTGTTCCGTTTTGCCAAATCTGGAATTAAAAATGGGCGTGTCCTGTTTACCGGAAGGCCGCTTAAAGGAATTGTACGAGGTCTCCCATTTTGTCACCGAGGTGGCGAATTTAACCCAGGATGATCACCTGCCCTATGTGGGTGCAGCAGCGTTTGCTCACAAAGGGGGCATCCATGTGGCTGCCATGCGACGAAATGTAGATTCCTACCAGCATATTCGCCCGGAATTGGTAGGCAATCAAATGCAGGTGGTGGTCTCGGAGCTATCCGGCCGCGGCAACCTGTTGAGCAAAGCCGAAGAAATTGGATTGGATTTAAATAAAATCACCAACACTGCGGAAATCCTGAACGAGATTAAAGTCCTCGAATCCAAGGGATTTTCGTTCGAAGCCGCAGAAGCCTCAGTGGGTATGATGTTGAAACGCCAGGAAGCGGATTATCAACCGCCTTATGAGTTGGTTGATTTTCTGGTGAATGTGGAGCATCGTCAGGGCAGGGGTATTCTGGCGGAAGCCACGGTAAAAATCAAGATCAATGGGGAAGTGCAGCATACGGCAGCCGAAGGCAACGGTCCAGTGGATGCCTTGGATAAAGCCATGCGCAAAGCCCTGGAGCCGCATTACCCGCAAATCTCAAAATTCCATCTGGATGATTACAAAGTTAGAATTTTGGATGGCGATCAAGGGGCGAAGGCTACCACGCGTGTGTTGATTGACACCAAGAATGGAACCAAACGCTGGAGTACCGTTGGCGCAAGTTCCAATATTATTGAAGCCAGTTGGCAGGCATTATCAGATTCATTTGAATACGGCCTGATGGTCGCAAAATAAACTTTGGAGATTCTATGACAGCGAATATTGTTTTGTTGCCCGGGGATGGGATTGGCCCGGAAGTATTACAGGAAGCCGTAAAAGTATTGAAAGCTGCAGTGGGTGAAACTGCGTTCAGTTTTAATCAACAACTGCTGGGCGGATGCGCCATTGATGCCTTTGGCACCGCTCTGACAGACGAGACCTTGAAGGCCTGCCAGCAGGCGGATGCGGTGATGCTGGGTGCGGTGGGCGGTCCCAAATGGGATGATCCAGCCGCCAAAGTGCGCCCGGAACAGGGCTTGCTGGCTTTGCGCAAAGGCATGGGGGTATTTGCCAATCTGCGCCCTGTACGCGTGCATCCTGATCTGGTGGATGCCTCCCCGCTTAAGCCGGATGTGGTGCGCAATGTGGATATGATGGTGGTGCGCGAGCTGACCGGCGGGCTGTATTTTGGCACACCCAAAGGCCGCTTTATGGAAGACGGTAAGGAAAAAGGCGTGGATACGCTGGTGTATTACGATTATGAAATTGAACGCATCATTCGCCTGGCCTGCCAATTGGCTGAAAAGCGCCAGGGCAGGGTAACCTCCGTGGATAAGGCCAATGTTTTGGACAGCTCACGCCTCTGGCGGAGTGTGTGCATGAAAACCGTGGCAGAATTCCCAGGGATTAAACTGGATCATATGCTCGTGGATGCGGCGTCCATGCGTCTTATCAGCAACCCGCGCCATTTTGATGTGCTGGTCACCGAGAACATGTTTGGTGATATTCTGACTGATGAAGCTTCCGTTTTGGCTGGTTCAATGGGCATGCTGCCGTCAGCATCATTGGGTGAGGGCAAGAACGGATTATACGAACCGATCCACGGTTCGGCGCCGGATATTGCTGGAAAGGGCATAGCCAATCCAGTTGGCATGATTCTCAGCACGGCTATGATGCTGCGTTATTCCCTGGGTATGGAAGCCGAAGCTCAACGGATTGAAGCTGCGGTGGAAACTGCCATCCGGAACGGCGCCAGATCGATGGATTTAGGTGGCACATTGAAAACAACAGAGATGACTTACCAAATTCTCCAATCTATGGCGTAACAAAGCAGTACGATTTATGACCTGAGTTTTCTCAGGTCATTTTTGCTAAATTGTTAAAAAATGATCCAATAGGTTTTACGATGCGCAATATTCATCCTGAAAATTAATTGCATAAGAGGCTTTCGTCGTATAAGGGGTTTTATTAACCTGGAGGATTCGTTTTTTCTTTTCGTTTTTCAGCACCTGTTTTAATGCGAATGCGTTCAGTGGAAGTAGGGTGGATCCTGTTCAAAGGGAGAGTGAGATGAAGAAATTGCGTGTAGCATATCAAGGCGAAGAAGGCGCTTACTCCGAGAGTGCTTTATTCCATTATTTTGGCGAACAAGTGCAAAGTGTTTCCTGTGTGGATTTTCCGGAAGTCTTTGCCAGGACCGTCGCCGGCGAGACGGATTATGGCTTTATTCCGGTGGAAAACTCAACGGCGGGTAGTATTCACCAGAATTATGATTTATTGAATCAATACAAACTGTATATTACGGGTGAATTGTATTATAAAATTCATCATTGTCTGATCGGTATGCCGGGAACCACGCTGGAAGATATTAAAACCGCCATCAGTCACCCACAGGCGCTGGCTCAAAGCACCACTTTTTTGCATGATCACAATATCCGTGAACAAGCCGGTTTGGATACCGCCGGGAGTGTAAGGGTGATTAAAGACCTGGGGGATAAAAGCTATGCCGCCATTGCCTCTGCCCGGGCCTGCAAGGTGCATAACATGGAACTGCTGGCGGAAAATATTGAAGATTTTAAACACAATACCACACGTTTCCTTGCCATTAATAAAACTCCCTTAGTTTCAGGTATAGAAATGAAGAACTACAAATCGACCTTTATCTTTTCTTTGCCTCATTATCCCGGTTCGTTATCCACGGTGTTGAATGGTATTGCGGAACGATCTTTTAATTTGACCAAAATAGAATCCAGACCCTTGATCAACAAGCCCTGGGAATATATCTTTTGTATCGATGTATCAGGTGACTTACCCTATACTGCGTACGCTGATTTGCAGAAGTACCTCGAAACAAAAACAAATTCCTCCAAATTGGTTGGCATTTATCCATCGGCCCCGACAGTTGAAGAAGGTTAACCCTGGATTAGAATAATCGAAATATCACGGCAGTTGCGCAAATTGTATATACAATTTGCGCAACTTTTTTTAAATTGGGGGTTTTTGCAAGTATTAGGTTAACTTTTTACCTGTCAAGACCACATCCTTGCATACATTGCCGAGTGCATTAAAGATATTTCGGAGGAAAGAATGTCCACAAAAAATGAAAAACAACTGGAACTTGGTTCCCGATTATCCACAACGCCCATTGCCATTGTCGGCATGGCGTCCCTTTTTCCCGGCGCAGATGATTTATCTGGCTACTGGGACAATATCCTCAATAAAATCAACAGCATCACCGAAGTACCGGAAAACCGCTGGAAGATTGAAGATTATTACGATCCCGATCCCAAGAAAGAAGACAAGGTCTATTGTAAAATGGGCGGGTTTATTAATGATGTACCCTTCAACCCCATGGAATACGGTCTGCCCCCAAATCTTCTCGAAGTGACGGATGTTTCTCAGCTCATTTCTTTGGTGGTTGCCAAGGAGGCCTTGCAGGATGCCGGCTACCTGGAAATGGAAAGCGAACGCCGCGAGCGCACAGGCGTCATTTTGGGCGTAGTAGGGATGTCCTTGAAATTGTTCACCCCCTTGATGTCTCGTTTGCAGTACCCCATCTGGGAAAAGGCGCTGCGCAGCAGCGGCATTGCTGAAGAAGATATTCAAACCATTGTAGAAAAAATTAAGCTGGCATATACCGGCTGGACAGAAAATTCCTTTCCCGGCACGATTGGCAATGTCATTTCCGGCCGGGTAGCCAACCGCTTTGATTTGGGCGGCACCAATTGTGTTATTGACGCGGCTTGTGCCAGCTCGCTGGCCGCCATCCGTATGGCGATCATGGAACTAACCGATCACCGTGCGGATATGATGGTCACCGGCGGCCTGGATACGGACAACTCCATTGCTTCCTACATTTGTTTCAGTAAAACCCCGGCTTTCTCCAAGAGTGACCGGGTGCGTACTTTTGACGAAGAATCCGACGGCATGATGGTCGGTGAAGGTCTGGGTATGGTGGTCTTGAAACGTCTGGAAGATGCCGAACGGGATGGCGACCGTATTTATGCGGTGATCAAGGGCGTCGGTTCCTCGAGTGACGGAAGATACAAATCCATTTACGCTCCACGTTCCGATGGTCAGGCGATTGCCTTGCGCCGTGCTTACGAAGAAGCAGGATTTGCTCCCAATACCGTTGGACTGATTGAAGCCCACGGCACCGGCACCATGGCAGGAGATCCTGCCGAAGTGGAAGGTATGAAGCTGGTCTTCAAGGGTGAACAACCCGGAAAGCAGCATATCGCTCTGGGAAGCGTCAAATCCAATATTGGTCATACCAAGGCTGCCGCAGGCACCGCGGGACTGATCAAGGCTTCTCTGGCGCTGTACCATAAGGTTCTACCCCCGACAATCAACGTCAGCAAACCGAATCCGAAGTTTAACCTGACGGAGACCGAGCTTTACATCAATACCGAAGCCCGCCCCTGGATTCGTGCCCAAAAAGGACTCTCCCGACGGGCCGGGGTAAGCGCCTTTGGTTTTGGCGGCACCAATTTCCATGTCGTCCTGGAAGAATACGAAGCCGAACATGCGCAAGCTTACCGGTTGAATCAAACCGCGAATAGTATTTTAATGGCTGCCGAAACTGCCGAACAACTGAAGACAGTTTGTCAACAGACCCACCAGGCATTGAATGGGGTTCAGGGGGAAGTTGCTTTCCACAAACTGGTGCAATCTTCTAAAGCCTTAAACCCGCCCATCAACCATGCCCGTTTGGGATTTGTTGCCCGCACACGGTCCGAAGCCGCTGAATTCTTGAAACAAGCTCAGGATCAATTGACCCAGCAGGCAGACAAGGCAAGCTGGTCAACACCCAAGGGATTGTTTTATCGCAAGACGGCGAAAGAAAATTCGGCCAAAATAGTAGCCATGTTCTCCGGTCAGGGTTCTCAGTACGTCAATATGGGACTTGAACTGGCCTTGAACTTCCCCACCGTACGGGAACAATTCGGTAAAGTGGATCAACTCTTTGTGGATGCCGGCCAGGATGCTTTATCTGAAATCGTTTTCCCCATACCTGCCTTTGATGAAGATCTAAAAAAACAGCAGGATGCCAATCTGCGCAATACCCGCCACGCTCAACCGGCCATCGGCACGCTGAGTATGGCGTTGTATAAAACCCTGCAGCATGCCGGTTTCTCAGCAGATATGAGTGTGGGACACAGCTTTGGCGAATTGACCGCCCTGTGGGCTGCCGGCGTGCTTTCGGATGAAGATTTCCTCAAAGCTGCCAAAGCCCGTGGCGACGCCATGGCTGCGCCCACCGATGCGAATTTTGATGCCGGCAGCATGCTGGCCGTCAAAGGCGATATTGCCGCCCTGGAAGCCGACCTGAAGGCGTTCCCTCAGGTGAAGATTGCCAATTACAACTCACCTCAGCAGGTGGTCCTGGCTGGACCGACGACTGAGATTCAAAAAGCACAGGCCGGTCTAGCTGAAAAAGGATACTCCGTGGTCTCGCTGCCGGTATCGGCGGCTTTCCATACTTCGCTGGTGGCGCATGCGCAGAAGCCCTTCGCAGCCGCGCTGAAGGGTTTAACCTTCAACGCTCCCAGCATTCCGGTTTATTCCAATACCACCGCGCAAGCGCATGCTGCGGACGGCAATGCCATCCGCACACTGCTGGAAGGACATGTCCTGAATGCCGTGCAGTTTACCCGTGAAATTGAGCAGGTTTATGCAGACGGCGGACGGATTTTCGTCGAGTTTGGTCCCAAGGCCGTGCTTACTAATCTGGTGCGCGATATTCTCAAGACCCAATCCACTGAAATTGAAGTTCTCGCCATGAACCCGAACGCAAAAGCTGACAGCGATGTGCAATTCCGCCAGGCTGTGATGCAGTTGAAAGTGCTGGGTGTCGCTATTGGGGATGTGGATCCGTTTGCCAGGGTCCGTGAACCCAAAGAAACGATTGAGCCTGTCAAGGGCACCCTGAACCTGAGCGCCGGATTGTATCGGTCCGAGAAGTCCATCCAGGCTTTCGAAGAGGCCATCTCCACCGTGGTACCGATTGGTTCCATCTCCGCTATTTCGGCCGTAAACGATCAGCAATCCATTGTCGCGGCAACTGCCGGGGCTTACGCAGTACAAAACGTCAGCAGCTCTTCCGCCGACTACACCGAACCGCTGTTGATGGAATTGGATTCGGTGGTGGAACAATTCCAGCAGCATCAAACGCAGGCGCTAAAACTGCATGACCAGTATTTGCAGAATGACGCCTCCTATACCGAGATTGTCGGCAGCCTGACCAGCCAGCAATTGCAGTTGGCTCAGGAACCGGTGGACTCCATCGAAAAGAATGAACAGCTTTCCATGGTGCTGAAAAGCGTCAACCGCAGCATGGACCGCATCCATCAACATCAAAATGAAACTGCCCGTCTGCATGAACAATACATTGAAAATCATGCCGATTTCACCCGTTCCTTCACCCAGCTTCTGCGTACATCAACCAGTTCTGGCTTTACCGGGGAACGGGTTGTCAACCGCCCGGCAGGCAATGGAAACGGCAACGGGAATGGCAATGGCAATGGCAAAGGAAATCATCTTCCTGTGACCCCTGCACCCATTCAACAAAAATCATCCACGACCGTACCCGCTCAATCCCTGCCGCTTGTCGATCTGGTTGAAAGTAAATCATCTACTGCCTTTGATGCCACTTCTGTTTTTGAATCCTTGTTGAGCATCGTGGCCGAAAAAACCGGCTATCCGAGGGAGATGATTGAACCGCAGATGGACATGGAAGCCGATTTGGGCATTGATTCCATCAAACGGGTCGAGATCCTGGGTGCCTTGCAGGAAGCCAATCCCGGATTGCCGGAAATTCCTGCCGAAACCTTGGCTGAAACGCATACCCTGCAGCAAATAGCGGATCTTTTCCCGGCCGTAATGACCGCTCCCGCACAACCTTCTCCGGCGGCAGCAACCATGACACCTGCTGTTCCGTCGGCGCAAGTCGCAGCCGTTGACTTTTCAACCTACCAAAGCTCATTACTGCAAATTATTGCCGAGAAAACCGGCTATCCAATGGAAATGCTGGAACCGTCCATGGACATGGAATCGGATTTGGGTATCGATTCGATCAAGAAAGTTGAGATCATGGGCGCCTTACAGGAAGCCATCCCCAGCATGCCGGAAATCCCGGCAGAGGCCCTGGCAGAACTGCGCACCATGCAGGATATCCTCTCCCTGTTTCAATCGGCTGTGGGTACTTCGACTGCTGTGAAGATAGAGCCTGCGTCTACACCAGTCCAGGTTGCCCCGGGTTCTGTCTCACCGCCTACCCCTCAGGCCGTGGATACCGACTCCATCATGCCCTCCTTGCTGGCCATCGTGGCCGAGAAAACCGGCTATCCGTTGGAAATGCTGGAAGTGGACATGGATCTGGAAGCCGATTTGGGCATTGATTCGATCAAACGGGTGGAGATCCTCGGCGCATTGCAGGAAGCTCATCCAACTTTACCGGAACTTAAACCGGACGAATTGGCGGAGTTGAATACACTCAAAAAAATACAAGAGGTACTGGAAAAAAAAGCCAGGGCCGGGAGTAAACCCGGCTCCCTGACACAGGCCGCAGTCGTTGAAAAAGCGACAACCACCCTGCCTGCATTTTCCGTACGGCTTGAAGATGTCCCATTACCGGATCAACTGATGCTGCAATTCCCTTCCAACGGCCTGTACCTTGTGCTGGAAGATGGCAGCGGTCTGGCTGAACCCTTCGCCAGACAACTGGTGGCTGAGGGTTGGAAGACGGCTTTGGTGCGCATGCCTGGTCTGAGTAAAACGGCATCCAAAGCAAAGGGAACCAAATCCATGCGCGAACTTCTTTTGCAGGATGCTGCGGAAGAAAGTATTGCGGCTTTGATCCAGGGCCTGCGCCAGAAAGGTGAACTGATCTGCGGGCTGACAATTTTTGTTGCAGCACACAAAGCCCAAAGCGCGAATGCCTTTATTGAGGAACGGACCCTGCTATTGAACCAGGTGGCTTTTCTGTTTGCCAAACACCTACAAGCGGACCTGGCTTCAGATGTGGAAGGGTATCGCAAGTCTTTCGTGGTGGTTACCCGCAACGATGGACATATGGGATTGGTCGATCCACTGGAGAGCGACCCCTTGAGCGGCGGATTGTACGGCCTGGTCAAAACCCTGTCATTGGAATGGCCGAGCGTCTTTTGCCGGGCAATCGATTTTTCAAAGGATATTCCCATGGAATCCATGCTGAAATCCGTTCAGGCTGAAATCCTGGACCCGAACTTTACTCTCCGGGAAGTGGCCTACGCCGGGAATCAGCGCCAGGTTTTACTGGCCGAGGACACCCCACAGGAAGAACTATGATGAATTTAAACCCGATCCATAAAAACACGGTCATGCTGGTCAGCGGCGGCGGACGCGGGATTACCGCGGCCTGCGTCACAGAACTGGCAGCAGCCTATCAGAACACTTTTATTCTCCTCGGCCGTTCTTCCCTGGATTGTGTTTTTCCTGCTGGTTATCAGCCAGCGATGAGCGAACCTGAACTAAAAAAACTGGTCATGGATGCTGCCATCCAGGCAGGTGAGAAGCCTTCCCCCAAAAGCTTGGATGCCGCCTGCCGTAAAATCATGGCGGTGACCGAGATTCAGGAAACCCTGCGGGCGGTTGAATCCGCTGGTGGCAAAGCAACCTATGTTTCGGCGGACGTGACGGACTTGACCCAGGTTAAGGCCACGCTGCAAAGTGAGGGTGTTAAAGCTTTTGGCCCCATCAGCGCCATCTTGCACGGCGCCGGTAATCTGGCGGATAAACTGATTGAACAAAAAACGCTTCAGGATTTTCAAAGCGTTTTTGATCCCAAAATCACCGGCCTGCAAAACCTGCTGCAAGCCGTGGAGCCGGAAAACCTGACCACGATTTTGCTCTTCTCCTCCGTGGTGGGATTTTACGGCAATGCTGGCCAGAGTGATTACGCCATGGCCAATGACGTGCTGAATAAATTGGGCTATTTCCTTAAAGCCAGCCTGCCGAATTGTGAAGTCAAGGTGCTGGATTGGGGTCCCTGGCAGTCCGGCATGGTCAGCCCTGCCCTGGGGCGGGCTTTTGCCAAACGCGGGATTCAATTGATCCCGATCCAGGAAGGCGTCCGCTATTTGGCTGAGCAGGCAGGGCAAGCTCAGACTGCATTCCCACAACGAATTGTTGGCTCGGCTTTGAATCGTCCTGCCATTGCCTGGGCGAAACTGCCGGTTCAATCCAGAATCCAACGCAACATGAGTCTGGCCAAAAACCCATTCCTGCTGGATCATCAAATTGGCGGCAACCCCGTCTTACCAGCCACCTGTGCGGAAGGCTGGATGATCAATGCCTGCGAGGATTTGTATCCCGGGTATGTGTTTAGCCGGCTGGAATCCTATGGGATTATGAAGGGAATCGTCTTTGAAAATGCCAACGAGCAGGCTTATCAATTGGAAGTCACCCGCCATGAGAACAGCACCCCCGAGCACTTGCGTCTGGATGTGCAAATCTTCACTCAAAACGGCAAGAATTTACCGCGTTACCATTACAAAGCCAGCCTGTTTTTCCAACCCAGTGTGGAACCGGCAATGCTGGATTTAAATGCTTATCATCTGCAAGCCAATCAAACGAGCTATCCGAAAGGACTTGAGTTGTATCAGCAGGGCCTACTATTCCACGGCCCGGCCTTTCAGGGTGTGCGTGAAATTCTCAGCCTGGATGATACGGGTCTGTTGATGCGCTGTAATTTGAGTCAAGTATCCCTCACCGCACAGGGACAATTCAGCGCCCGACGCAACAATCCTTTTATGAATGACGTCATTGTACAGAGTATTCTGATCTGGACGCAATTGAAGTTGGACTCACCCTGCCTGCCTGCCTCGCTGGAAGCCTATGATTGTTACGGCAAGATCCAATTTGACAAATCCTATTATGTAGAAATGAAGATAACCCAATTAACCCAAACCTCCATCCTTGGGGATCTGACCGTCTTTGAAGAGAATGGAATGCTATTGCAGCGCTTAACCGGCTTACGCGGCACGATCAGTCCGCAGTTGAAACGTCTATTTGCTGCTCCGGAGCGGCTGGTCGTAGGAGATTGAGATGATCTTTAGAGAATCGGGTAAGAAAACGGAAGAATATCCCACCCTGGCGGTCGTCGGGATGGATGGCATCTATGGCTGCACCAATGGTTTGGACCAGATTCGCGATACGCTTTATTACGGCCGGCGCAATTCCGACCCGACGTTGCTGGGCACCGAGGATCCCTATCGCATACCTACCGAAGCCATCTCCTTTGCTGCCTTTGGTTTCGGCTTTGTGGATCAAATGCCGACCACAGCGGAGCAAAAAACAGGTTTATTGGTGGGCTTGCGCTCCCTGAAGCATGCAGGGGTGGACCTGGCGGAGTTAAAGAAGCAGCGCATTGCCGTGCTGTATGCCTCTGCGTCCGGCAAGCAGCCGATTTCCGATCGCTTTGATATAGAAAGTCTGGAAGATCATATCAAAAAACCGGTCAATGAATTGGAGAAAATCCTCAAGATGGCCGGCATCACCGGCGGCATTTATGACTTATCCGATTTTGTCTCGCCCCTGACAGCTGGGATCATGCTGACCGAAAAATTGCTGATTAGCAAGAAAGCAGATCTGACCATTCTGGTGACCATCGGATTGAATACCTCCCGGTCATTGGCGGACAAGGATCAAGATTCCGCTGCCTGTGCCGCAGATGGCGCGGGGGCGGTGGTCTTGCAGACCAGCCAGTTGGCAGAACGCCACCACCGGCTCATTTACTGCCAATTGCAGGGTGTTTCCGTCTCCAACACCAGTCTGGCCAGCGGCAATTGGTTGAACCCGGATCAAAGTTTGGTTACCAATATGCGCGATGCATTGGAGATATCTTCCGTGAGCAGCGCAGAGATAGGCGTGGTGGAGATCAGTCGCGGCTACGACCCAACCACGACCAAGGCTGAGATGGAAAGTTTAAGCAAAGTCTTTGCGCGCGACCCGAAACAAAAAAAACCAAGTTGTGCGGCCGGTTCTGCCAGTATGTTATGGGGTAAATTGAGCAACGCAGCCGAGATGGCCAGTTTTATCAAAGCCACCTTGCAGCTCTCCGAACAGATGATTTGCAGTACCCAGTCCTGGTGCGACGCCAGCTCGCTGGATTTTTGGCAGCAGAGTCCCTTCTATACGCCGGAAAATTCCCGCACCTGGTTCACCCGCCGTTCCCAGCCTGATCGATTGGTCTTTCTGAGTTTAATGCAAAGCCGCGGCACCTGTACCCAAATGATTCTTTCCGAAGCGAAACATCCAGCCCCAAGTGAGACTTTTTCAAATGCACGGGTGGATAGTTTCTTGATCCCAATCTGCGGCGATGATGAAACTGAACTCATGCAGCAGCGCACCTTTCTAGAGGGATCGTTAATAAAAGGGATGTCTCTGGCACAGTTGCAGCAATTCTGGATTCGCAAATGGGAAAAGAGAAAACAGCCTGGCTATACGGCGGTTTTCATCGGCAGCAATACGGCAGATTTCATGCGTGAAGTTCAATTCGCCGAACAGGGACTTCCCAAAGTCATTGAGAGAAATGGCGAATGGCAGACCCCCGGCGGCAGTTATTTCTGCGCTGCACCCCTGGGACCGGATGGCAAAGTCGCTTTTGTATATCCGGGCGGTTTTAATACCCAGGTCGACAGCGGGATTGATTTGTTGTATAGTTTCCCGGCGCTGGCCCAGCACACCGCGCGAATCAGTGTCAACCTCGGGGATGTGCTTTTTGAAGAACAACTCTACCCGCGCCTGAAAGAACCTCTATCGGAAGCATTGCGGGCAGAGCTGAATCAAAACCTGGTAAATGACCCCGCTCTGATGTTAAGTTCCGGTACAACCCTGGCGGCGCTGTACACCAGTTTGCTGAAAGAACTTTTTGAGGTTAAACCAGCGATGTCTTTTGGTTACAGCCTGGGTGAAAATTCAATGATGTTCGCCTCCGGCGTCTGGAATCAAGGGGATGCCGCACTCAAGCGTTTGCAGCAATCCAAGCTCTTCCGGGATCGAATTTCCGGTAAACAAAATGCCATTCGCGAATATTGGCAGCAAACCGATGGGCAGGAAATCAAAACCCCGTTGTGGGCAAATTATATTTTGATGGGAGATGCCCAGACCCTGATCCCTGAGATCGAAAAAACGCCCAGAGTCTATGTGACTCTGATCAACACCCCAAGGCAGGTCGTGATTGGCGGAGACCCCGAAGCTTGTGAGCAATTTATTCAGAAGCATAAAGTTAACTCCCTCAAAGCACCGTTTAATCATGCCATGCATTGCCTGCCCATTCGATCCGAGTGGCAGGAGTTTCACCACCTGCATGAATGGGAGATGGCTGATATTCCGCAGCAAGCCTTATACACAGCTGCCACCTATGACAAAGTAGAATTTACCACGGCAGGTATCGCCAATAACATCGCTGAAGCCATGACCAGTCCGCTGGACTTTCCCCGCCTGGTGAATAAGGTTTATGAGGATGGCGCCCGTATTTTTATTGAAACCGGAGTCGGTTCCAACTGCTCCAAATGGGTGGACCAAATCTTGAAAAAAGAAGCCCATTTGTCCATGTCCATCAATCAGCACGGCATGAGTGACGCCGCGTCGGTTTTACGGGTTTTGGCTCGTTGTGTCAGTCACCGCGTACCGGTTTGTTTGGATGCCCTGCTGACAGCCCAGCGCCAACCGCAGCCCGTAGCTGTCGAAAGGTAGGTGTTGATGATGGATTCCATCCAGAACGGCGTAAACAGGCAAAGCGATTTCTCGAATCAAGCGCATACCCTGTTAAGCGAAGCCGAACAGAGAGAACAGGACTACCAGCGATTATTAAGCGAGCGTGGTGTTTTATTGAACCAGCTCATTGATCCGGCATTGGCCAAGACGATGAAAAAGGTACAGCCCGCAAGCTTTGCCCGTCCCCAATCCATGACCCGCGAGATAAAACCCCAAGTTGTACAGCGGCCAAAGAGCTGGCTGGACTGGGATGGGTTGAATGAATTTGCCAATGGATCCATGGCGGTTTGTTTTGGTGAAGAGTTCAAGGTCTTTGAAGGCCGGCGTCATCCGCGCATCCCGCGGGGTGTCTTAATGTTGATGAGCCGCATCGAGCGTGTTCAAGGGCAGCGGCATGCCTTAAAAGAAGCTGCAGAAATTTTTGCAGCCTATGATGTGCCGGATTCGACCTGGTTTAATTCGCCGGACAATCGGGAGATAGCCGTTTCGGCTTTGATGGAAATAGCGCTGCAGCCTTGCGGAGTTTTATCCGCGCATTTGGGAACGGCTTTGACCCGTCCGGATGTGGATTTTTATTTCCGCAATCTGGATGGCGAAATCACGCTGAAGGAAGTTGGCGCACTGAGCGGTAAAACCATCCAGAGTTGGGGCAAATTAACCTCCACCATCCTGAGTGCCAGTACCATTCTGCAGCGTTTTGATTTTTCACTGGCTGTTTCCGGTCAGGTTTTCCTGACGGGGAACACGGTTTTTGGATATTTTCCTCCGGATGCGATGGCTTCCCAAAATGGTTTTCCCGGCGCCGTACCGCTGCCTTTGGACGTTTCTACTGCCACCAGCTTACCGGTTTCAGGAATTGCGGAGCATTTTGGCCCGCAGCGGGTTTTAATGTTGGATGAAGCCTACGTTCTGCTCAAACAGGGTCCTCAAGCCGATGAGGAATTGCTTGGCCGGTATGCCATCCATGCCGAGGATTGGTTCTTTCAGGATCATTTCTATCAGGATCCGGTTATGCCGGGTTCGCTGGGTGTGGAGGCGGTATATCAACTATTGGAACTGTACACGCTGAGCCTGCCGGAGACGAAAGCCATGTCCCGGGTGGAGTTGCTGCCGGGTGCGGATCAAAAAATCGCCTGGAAATACCGCGGCCAGATTTTGCCCACGGACACCATGATGACAGTAAGGGTGAAAGTTCAAAAAGAAATAAGTGCGAATGGCGAGCTCCGTCTGCATGCGGAAGCGGAAGTATGGAAAGATCAAATCAAAATCTACGAGGTGAACCCGCTTTCCCTGCGGATTCACGCGGCATGAAAGAAGGATTGGAGATAACAATGACAAATCAAACTACACCACAGATTGGATTATTCTGGGAAGGCGAGGCCTCGTCTCTGCACCAAAACGATGAGGCAATACAAGCCTGCCTGCTTCAGATGGATAAACCGGTCTATGTGGTTCAAACGACCGGTACCTTCATGACCCAGGATGGCCGGTTAAGTACGGAAACCAAAAATTCGGCGACGCCCGTTATGACTATTCTGCCTGCCATTCAAGCCAGGCAGTTTGGGGACGCAGGTTTTATAAAGGATTATGGCGTATCTGCCGCCATTTATTTTGGCGCCATGGCCAACGCCATCACTTCCGTGGAAATGGTGATCGCTGCCGGAAAGGCTGGATACCTGGCCTCTTTTGGCGCTGCAGGCCTCTCAATGAAGGCGCTCGAGGAATCCATTCTGAAAATCAAAGCGGCGCTGCCGAATGGTCCTTTTGCCTGCAATTTGATCAATAACATTTATGAGCCGCGCATCGAAGAACAAACCGTGCAGTTGTACCTCAAACATCAGGTGCGGGTGATTGAAGCCTCCGCTTATTTAAAATTGTCCCCCAATCTGGTCCATTACCGCGCTGCTGGACTTTCCAAAGCCGCAGACGGCTCTATCGGGATAAGCAACCATATTATTGCCAAAGTTTCCCGCAAGGAAGTGGCTCAGAAGTTCCTGGAGCCTGCCCCCGAGAAAATGCTGCAGGAATTGGTGGCAGCAGGCAAGATTACACAGGAACAGGCCGAGCTGGCGCTGCGGGTTCCCATGGCGGATGATATCACCGTGGAAGCGGATTCCGGCGGCCATACCGATAATCGTCCCCTGACGGGGCTGCTGCCCACCATGATCGCTTACCGGGATGAAATGCAGCGCAAACACGCCTTTCCCCAGGCGGTACGTATCGGCGCGGGCGGGGGCATCAGCACTCCGGCGGCCATGCTGGCTGCGTTCAGTATGGGAGCCGCCTATGTGGTCACCGGCTCGATTAACCATGCCTGTGTCGAATCCGGCGCCTGTCAGCATACGCGTGAATTATTGGCCAAAGCCGGCATGACGGATGTGATCATGGCGCCCTGTGCCGATATGTTCGAGATGGGGGTAAAAGTTCAGGTGCTGCGCAGCGGAACGTTCTATGCCATGCGTGCACAAAAATTATATGATCTGTATTCACAATACCCATCTGTGGAAGAGATTCCGACTGAAGATCGGGAGAAAATTGAGAAGCAAATCTTCAAGAAAACGCTGAACGAAATTTGGGCTGAGACGCGTGCCTTTTTTGAGGCCCGCGATCCACAGCAGCTGGTCAAAGCCGATGCTGACCCGCACAAGAAAATGGCTTTGATTTTCCGCTGGTACCTGGGCCTGGCTTCGCGCTGGTCCGTGGTTGGCGACAAAGATAGGGAAATGGATTATCAAATTTGGTGCGGACCGGGCATGGGCTCTTTCAATGACTGGGTTCGCGGAACCTATCTGGATGCTCCCGAACAGCGTAAAGTGGTGGATATCACCCGCCATCTCTTCCACGGTTGTGCCTATCAATATCGGGTGAACCAATTGTCCCTGGCAGGCATTAAGCTGCCGGAATCGATCAGCACTTATTATCCTGTCGCCCCTCTGGCGGATTAATTGATAGGAATTGATACCCCAAATCCTGTATGCTTCAACAGGATCGTTGCACAAAGGAGTGAACCATGACGAAAACTGAAAAATTACTGGCCATGCGCGAACAGGTAAAACTGGGCGGCGGTCAGGATAAGATTGACAAGCAGCACCAAAGCGGCAAGCTAACCGCCCGGGAACGGATCCTGTATTTACTGGATGCCGATACTTTTCAAGAAGTCAGCGCTTATGTTACCCACCGGGCAACCCTGTTTGGTATGGATAAAAACAGCCTCCTCTCGGATGGGGTGATTACCGGCTGGGGCAAAATCAACGGACGGATCGTTTATGTCTACGCACAGGATTTCACCGTTTTAGGCGGTTCGCTGGGTGAGGCGCATGGGATGAAAATTGCCCACATCATGCAGATGGCTCATCAGAATGGTGCCCCGGTGATTGGGATGAACGACTCCGGCGGCGCCAGAATTCAAGAGGGCGTGGATTCCCTGGCGGCTTACGGCGAAATCTTTTATCAAAACACGCTGGCATCCGGCGTGATTCCGCAGCTTTCCGTGATTATGGGACCCTGCGCCGGGGGGGCGGTTTATTCTCCCGCCATCACGGATTTCATCTTCATGGTGGAGAACTCAGCCAATATGTTTATCACCGGTCCGCAGGTGGTGAAGGCAGTTACCTTTGAGGATGTAGACGCAGAATCCCTGGGCGGTGCGCAGGTGCATGCCAGCAAGAGCGGCGTGGCGGATTTTATCGCCCCCACCGATCAAGAAGTTCTGGATCAGGTGAAGCGTTTGTTTGCCTTCCTGCCGGAAAACAATTTATCCACGGCACCCTACAAACCCACGGATGATCCCGCCCAGCGTAAAACCGATAAAATAATCAGCATCATCCCCGAGAACCCCAGCATGCCCTATGACGTGCATGCGGTGATTGAAGAAGTTATGGACAACGGCGAATTTATGGAAGTCGCTGGAAAGTATGCCCCGAATGTAGTGGTGGGTTTCGCTCACTTGAACGGTCATACCGTGGGGATTGTGGCCAACCAACCCTATTATCAAGCCGGCGTGCTGGATATCAACGGCTCGGACAAAGGCGCGCGTTTCATTCGCTTCTGTGATGCTTTCCATATCCCCCTGATTACCTTCGTGGACACCCCCGGATTTTTGCCGGGCGTGGATCAGGAGCACGGCGGGATTATCCGCCACGGCGCGAAAATGATTTATGCCTACGCTGAAGCGACGGTACCGAAGCTCTCCATTATTTTGCGCAAGGCCTACGGCGGCGCTTATATTGTGATGAGTTCAAAGCATCTGCGCGGCGATATCAATTTTGCCTTGCCCAACGCCGAAATCGCGGTGATGGGGCCGGAAGGGGCAGTCAATATTGTCTTCCGCAAGGAAATTCAAGCTGCTGCGGATGGTGAAACCACCCGTCAGACCTATATTGATGAATACCGCAATGAATTCTCAAATCCGTATGTGGCTGCCTCACGCGGCTATATCGATGATGTCATCCTGCCGGAAGAATGCCGGCATAAATTGATCCTGGCATTGGAATCGCTGCAGCAGAAAAAGGCCGCTACACCCGCCCGGAAACACGGCAATATTCCGTTGTAAGAAAGGAAAAGAAGGTGATTTAAATGGACTCAACAAATAAACAATTGAATGAACAAACCAGTACTTTTACTGCCCAGGAATTAGCCGCGGTGGTTGCACATCTGGTTTTGAATGAAAATTCTGATGGAAACCAACCGGCAATGCAATCTGCAAATACGGTCAGTATTTGGCAAAGCGCTGCCTGGCTGGGTCAGATGCGCGGTGGTTTATAGGAGCCGGGATGACAAATAAAACATACACAATTAATCAAATGGATGTTGCAATCAGCCAAATAGCAGATCAACTTCTGGTAAATGGAAAACCGATTACAGCACAAATCATAAATCACAGCGGCGGTACGATTAAATTGTTTATTGGTGATCAGGTCTACTCATATGATTTAAAGGAAAAATCTCCGAACAGTATGCACTTGCAGGACAATACGCAAGAATTTCTGGTTGAATGGCAAACTGCTGCCTCTACCGTTTTAGTACGCAATGATGCAGCGGGCCTTCCGGCACGAAAGGTGGTTAAAGCCCCCTTGCCGGGTGTAGTGGTAAAACTGGTGGCCGTTCCCGGCAAAATGATTAAGAAAAACGACGTCGTGCTGGTGATTGAATCCATGAAGATGCAAATTGATGTCCGTTCCACTTTTGAAGGTGTGCTGAAAAGTATGCTGGTTAAAATTGGAGACCAGATGGAAGTGGACAGTTTGGTGGCTGAAATAGAATAATTTTTATTAATCATATTGAAAAAAACTCGTCCAGTGGGCGAGTTTTTTTTATTGGGTATATTCTCCTTTCATCGAATAGAGGGTAAAGGGATAACAATATCGGATAGTAGGTTATTTTTAATGCCCTATCCATCGTGGTTCATCTTGAATAATTAACTCAAAATTTGAAAAGTGAGAATCTAAAACAGTCCACATATCTTTAGTCAAATTCCATATTTACTCTAGATTTATCCCCGATGAAATGAGAAGATTGAGTGTCATTGCGAGAAGGGCGCATTTTGCCCGACGTGGCAATCTCCCTGCAGGAATTGAAGGTAATCGTTGATGTAGGCACCTTATACTATCCGGCGTGGAGATTGCCGCGCCCCACCGAAATGAACCCCGAGCTACGCCGAAAGGGGCTCGCAATGACACAGCTGTCTTCTTTGGTTCTTTGGATAAATTGTCTCTTGATTTGGAAAAGTGAGAACCCAAGGAAACTTGTCCGGTGGGCGATTTTTTTTCTCCATACTTCACCTTTGATTGAAACTGGTGTAAAGTAAAGATAAGTTCGCATGATACAAAGGATGGTGCTATGAGTCAGGTTGTGGATCGGTTTATCCGCTATGTTGGTTACGAGACTGCTTCAAATGGGCAGGTTGAAAAATGTCCCAGCACGGAGAATCAGCGTGTATTTGGCAATGTCCTGGTCAAAGAGATGCAAGCCATGGGGCTGCAAAAAGTGAGTATTGATTCCAACAGTTACGTCATGGGCATGCTGCCTGCCAATACGAAAAGAAAGACCCGCCCGATGGGTTTGATTGCCCATATGGATACCAGCCCGGATTTCAGTGGTGAAAATGTCAAGCCCCAATTCCATGAGAATTACGATGGGGGAACGATTCATCTATCCAGATCTTCCAAGGTCAACCTGAACCCCAAAGAATTTCCGGAATTGAAAAACTATATTGGTCAAACCCTGATTACCACCGACGGCAGCACCTTGTTGGGTGCGGATGATAAAGCCGGCATCGCCGAGATTCTCACGGCGGTGGATGACTTAATCAAACAGCCTGAACTGGAACACGGCGAGGTTTGGATTTGCTTCACTCCAGATGAAGAAATTGGGCGAGGCGCTGATTTATTTCAGGTCAAGAAGTTTCCGGTTGATTTTGCTTTAACTGTGGATGGCGGCCCCGTGGGGGAATATGTCTATGAGAATTTCAATGCTGCTGGCGCCCAGGTGGAAATCACGGGACGCAGCGTGCATCCCGGATCTGCCAAGAACAAAATGATTAACAGCCTGGAAGTTGCCATGCAGTTTCACCAATTAATGCCGCAGGCCGCCAAACCGGAATACACCGCTGGTTATGATGGTTTTATTCATTTAGTAAAATTGGATGGGAATATTAAGAAAGCAACGCTGTTGTATATTATCCGTGATCATGATGCTGAGAAATTTGAACAGTTTAAATCCACATTGGTCAAAGCTGGGGAGTATCTCAATAACCGATACCAACAGGATCTGGTCAAAGTGATGATTAAAGACCAGTATAAGAACATGAAAGAAAAAATAGAACCGCATGGATATATTATGGAGATTGTACGCTCTGCCATGCAGGAAGCTGGGATTGAGCTGTTTACAGAGCCGGTCCGCGGTGGAACCGATGGAGCGAGGTTATCCTTTATGGGTCTGCCAACGCCCAATCTGTTTACGGGTGGACACAATCCACACGGCCCGTATGAGTTTATCAGTGTAGAATCCATGGAAAAAGCTGTCAGGGTGATTCAACAAATCATCCTGGAAGTTGCCAAAGGATAAATAGACAAAAGGACAATCGATCAGGATTGTCCCTTTTTCTTGAACAGGGTTTGCCAGAAAGAGAGCGGCTGTTCCAATAATTCCGGGAAATTCATCTTAATGTACTGGATGCATTGGTTTACCGATGGTTCAATCATCGCATTTCCATCCGGAAATTCCAAAGTGGGCACGGATAAATAACCATGAGCGATTTCTTTCAGGCGGATGGCATATTCAGAATTTTGTGTGATATCCAATAGCTCATGCTTGACCTTATATTGCTTGAAGGCTGTCAGCATCATTTGAGAATGGGAGCAGCTTTGACGGTAATAGAAGCGGATATTCTCCATTGATTTCACCTGGGTTGGTTTAGTTTTGTGAATTTTGCTTTTGCATTTATAATGATCTTAATTGGATTCATTCTATCATCAATTGGGGTGCCAAATGCAAAAAATTCAAATTTATGAAGAAGAAGATCAACTTTTTAAAAATGCAGCTGCATTATTTTTAACTTTGGCGGAACGGGCAATTATCCAACATAAGAAATTGTATTTGGCATTGTCAGGGGGCGGTACACCAGAACAATTATATGCCCATCTTGTCCGCCAGAAGGATCTGCTGCCCTGGGAGCAGGTAGAAGTTTATTTTTCGGATGAACGTCTGGTTCCAATCACTGACAGCGGCAGCAATTACTACCAAGCCTCCAAACAGCTTTTGGATCTGGTTGGCCATCCGAAAGAACAGCGCTATTTCCCGGATACCACGCTTTCCCATGAGGAAGCTGCCGCACAATATGAAGATCAAATCCGTAAACAGGTTCCGAGCAAAGAAAGTGTACCTTCTTTTGATATCGTCCTTCTGGGATTGGGCAATGACGGGCATACGGCTTCCTTGTTTCCTCATCAAATAGGCAATGAGATCTTTGAATCGCTTATTATTCCAGTAACAGCCAAATATAAAAACCGACCCTCCAAGCGGATCAGCATGACGCCCAAGATCATTAATCGGGCTGCAAATGTGATCTTCCTTTTATCCGGACATGAGAAGGCTCAAGCTGTTTATCATTCCTTGATGGATGGCCAGGATTGGCATATCTGGCCTGCTAGTACGATCAGCGGTGCAAAAAATGATGTTTATTGGTTTATGAATGAAGAAGCCGCTGAGCATCTTGAAATACCTGTAACGACCAAGGCAGCGGTTGAGGAGAAAAATGCGTCAGATGCCTGACGTTGATAAATCAAATGCCGCAAGTAAATAATCAATGATTTTAGAGGATAGCTTCATGAACCCCTTAATCCATAACAATTTTCCAACTGAGATTATCATTTTCGGTGCGTCTGGTGATTTAACCCATCGTAAACTTGTGCCGTCATTATTTAATCTGTTTCGGAAAAAGAAAATCGCCGAGAATGTTAATATTATTGGTTTTGCCACACGCCCCTGGGATGATGTTCAATTCCGGGATGAAATGAAAACCGGTCTGGATGTTTTCGCACCATTTACCTATCAACCATCGGAATGGGATGCTTTTAAAAATAAGTTGTCTTATCAATCTGGTGATTTTACCAATCCGGATGATTATCAAAAACTGGCAGACCGCATTGGCGTGGATAATCCTGTTAACCGATTGATTTATCTCTCCGCGCCGCCCAAGTTTTATGTGCCCATTCTGGAGAATCTGGCCGCAGTGGGGTTATTGGCGGAAGGTGAACAATGGGTGCGGGTGGTGATTGAGAAACCCTTTGGGCATGATCTTGCCTCTGCCAAAGAATTGAATCAATCTGTCCACCAGGTGTTGAAGGAAGATCAGGTTTACCGTATTGATCATTATCTGGGCAAGGAAACGGTGCAAAATATTATAGTATTTCGTTTTGCCAATACGATTTTTGAACCTATTTGGAACCGGAATTATATCGATCATGTCCAGATTACTGTAGCTGAAACGGTGGGTGTTGGACATCGTGCCAAGTATTATGACGGCGTGGGTGTGCTGCGAGATATGTTCCAGAACCATCTACTGCAACTGCTTGCCCTGGTTGCCATGGAACCGCCGGCTTCTTTCTCTGCGGAAGCGTTGCGCAATGAAAGGGCAAAAGTGCTCAGCGCCGTGCGGCCGATCCTACGGGAGGAAGTGTCCGATTGGTCCGTACGTGGGCAGTATCAGGATTATGAAATTACGGATTCCCAAACGCCGACTTACGCTGCGCTAAAACTGTATATTGAGAATTGGCGCTGGCAGGGCGTGCCTTTTTACCTGCGCTCAGGCAAGAAAATGGCTGCCAAATCTTCTGAGATTATTGTGCAGTTTAAATGCCCGCCGCATATCATGTTCCCCGTGGATGATTGCAATCAACTCTCCCCCAACATGCTTTCCCTGTGCTTGCAGCCCAATGAAGGCATTCATTTCCAATTTGAAGCCAAACAGCCGGACACCACGGCTTCGATGAAATCCGTGCATATGGAATTTGAGTATGCGGAAGCGTTTGGAAATAGTGCCATTCCGGAGGCGTATGAACGTCTTCTGCTGGATGCCCTCATCGGGGATGCCTCCCTGTTTTCCCGCAGCGACGCGATTGAGCTGGCCTGGAATCTGGTAGATCCTATTTTGCAAAGCTGGGAGCAGGATTCCAAACCAGCGCTGGCGATCTATGAGCCGGACTGCTGGGGGCCAAAAGAGGCTGATGAATTTCTGGAGAAAGACGGCCGCCAATGGTATCATGAGTGTGGAATTAAACATGACACCACAATGAAAATGGTTTCTTCCTGAAATGATAAAATCAGTAGTTTGGAGAATATAACCTGAATGAATGTTGAAGTAAATAAAAGTATCTTTTTTATGAACGGCGTTGGCAAGTATTACAATGAAAAACCGGTCATTAAAGATATCTCACTCTCTTATTTTTATGGGGCAAAGATCGGTGTTTTGGGCCTGAATGGGTCGGGTAAAAGCACACTCTTGCGAATTATGGCAGGGATTGATAAGGAATACGTCGGCGAGACGAATCTCTTGCCCGGATTTACGATTGGTTTTCTGGAACAAGAACCGCAATTGGACGTTGATAAAACGGTCCTGCAATCTGTGCAGGAAGGTGTACAACCGATTGTAGATCTGGTAGAGGAATACAACCGCCTCAGTGAGGCTTTCGCTAATCCCATGACTGATGATGAAATGAATGAATTGATCGAGAAACAGGGAAACCTGCAGGAAAAAATCGATCATCTGGACGCCTGGGACATTGATTCCCGTCTGGATATGGCGATGGACGCCCTGCGCTGCCCACCACCGGAGACCAGCGTTAAGGTGCTTTCAGGCGGGGAACGCCGTCGTGTAGCGCTATGCCGATTGCTGTTACAAAAACCAGACATTCTTTTACTGGATGAGCCCACCAATCATTTGGATGCCGAAACGATCTCCTGGCTGGAACAGCACTTGCAGCAATATGAAGGCACCGTAATTGCCGTGACCCATGACCGCTATTTCCTGGATAATGTGGCGGGCTGGATTCTGGAACTGGATCGCGGGATTGGGGTTCCCTGGAGCGGAAATTATTCCTCCTGGTTGGATCAAAAGCGTAACAAATTGCAAAAAGAGGAAAAAGGCGAGTCCGAACGTCAACGTACATTGCAGCGTGAGTTGGAATGGATTCAAATGTCACCCAAGGGACGGCATGCCAAATCCAAGGCCAGAATCAAGGCCTATGAATCCTTGCTTAATCAGGATGTTTCCCAAAAAATCAAGGAAATGGAAATTTATATTCCACCGGGACCCCGTCTGGGGGATGTGGTGATTGAAGCCCGGCATGTCAACAAAGCTTATGGCGATCAATATCTGATAAATGATTTGAACTTCTCTCTTCCTCCGGGCGGCATTATTGGGATTATCGGACCCAATGGCGCCGGTAAGACAACGCTCTTCCGCATGATCACCGGGCAGGAGACTGCCGATGCAAGGCGAATTCTTTATCGGTACAACGGTTAAACTGGCCTATATGGATCAGATGCGCGATAAACTGTTGGATGATAAATCCGTCTGGGAGATGATTTCAGATGGCTTGGATACGATTCAATTGGGAACGCGTGAGATCAATTCACGGGGGTATGTCTCCAAGTTTAATTTTAATGGTGGCGATCAGCAGAAGAAAATGAATACGCTTTCAGGTGGGGAGCGCAATCGGGTTCAAATGGCGATGATGTTAAAAGAAGACGCCAATGTGCTGCTCTTTGATGAGCCGACCAATGACCTGGATGTCAACACCATGCGGGCCCTGGAAGAGGCCCTGGAAGAATTTGCCGGTTGTGCGCTGGTAATTAGCCATGACCGCTGGTTCCTGGACCGCATCGCGACGCATATCCTGGCTTTTGAAGGGGATAGTCAGGTGGTCTGGTTTGACGGCAACTACAGTCAATATGAAGAAGATTGGAAACGCCGAAAGGGTAATCAAGCCAATCAGCCGCACCGTATCAAATATCGGCCGCTGACCAGAGGATAAAACAAGAGGGGCTGTCTACAAAGGTCATACCCCAGCCTAAGATACATGTAAATATCCAAAGAAGAACCACTGTAGCGGCAATTCAGGAATTGCCGCTACATTTGAGGTAGCCGCTATTTATGCCTGCAACTGTTTACGTTGAAAGACGATGGTGGCAGCTGCGAAGGTTAAAAAGGTTAGTACGATCAACAAAGTAAAGCGGTACTGCATATACGGAAAAGGGGCATTATACGAAAGAGTCAATGAAAACAGCTGCATGCTGCTGGTAGCGGGAAAGAAATCAAACAGATTAAAGGCATGGCTGCCCAAATAAAAAATCGGGAAGGAAGGCATCTCAAAAAAAGCGCCGGAGACGAAAACCTGAACCATGGCAGCTGTAGCTCCCAGGGTGGCAGCCTGGGTATCATTTTCCAGATAACAACCGAGAACCAAGCCCTGGGCGATGGCGGATAATGCCAGAAGGATGGCAATCACAAAAGCAAGCCAGAGCGCTCCCTGGATTCTGAATCCCAAGGCGCTGGAGATCCAGCCAACGATCAGCAGCTGCAGGACGACAATCACCATTTGTGCCAGGGTAATGCCGCTGATGATGGCGAAGGATTTTGTACCGGAAAGCTGAAAGCGCCGGATAGTGCCGGTTTTGATCTCCCGGGTGATCAACATGGCGGTTTGCATGGTCAGTAACAGGATGGCAAAAATAATCATACCCGGAGCAAATAGTTCAAAATTGGTTTGCGGTCCGCTGACATACAGGGGCGTGATGCTGGACCCAATCCATTGAACGGAATCATCACCGAGCCAGCGTGAATCCAACCGGTTGATCGCCTGGTAATACCCTTGATACAAGGGATTCCCCAAAATGGTGACGCTAAGCGGCTCTTTCGTGGTATCCAGCAGAATGTCCAGGACAATCTCATGATTGTGTACTTTCTCCGTCAGGATCGATTCTGAAAGACTCTCTTGATTGACTGTAAAAACCGCCAACCCATTGGCATATTTTGCCTGTTCAAACGAAGCGATGATTGAATCGGTCTGCTCGCTGGATTGGGGTAGGACCGAAATATGGACCGGATAGGTCTGGATGATCTGACCCGGGTAGGTGAAATAGGTAATCAACAGAAAAACCACCGGCAATAATAAGATCATGATGACCAACTGCCATTCGCGAAAAATTTCCAGCAGAAATTTTCTGGTTATGACAAAAATTTTCATTCGCGCAATCTCCTGCCGGTCAATTGGATGAATACATCCTCCAGAGTGTTCTCGCGAATGTGAATTTCAGTCGCATGGTGACCATGATCTTCGATGGTTTCGAGTAGTTTGGGTAATTGTGCGGTGCCATTCAGAAGATGGAGCGAAAGGGTGGCTGCTTCCGGCATGTAAGTGAATTTTGTACTGAATGGAGAAAGAAATGAAAAATCGTCCGTCAGTAATTTCTCATCCTCCGATTGGATAGAAATATCGAGGATGTCGCCCTCGCCTAGTTGATGCTTCAGGTTTTGCGGAGTATCCAAGACCAGCAGTTTGCCGTGATCAATAATCGCCACCCGATCGGCCAGACGATCGGCTTCGTCCATGTTGTGGGTGGTGAGGATGACGGTTTTAATGCGAAGCCAGGGAGCGAATATAATTACGCACTTTGACCTTGGATTGCGGATCCAATCCGGCTTCCGGCTCATCCAAAATGACAATTTGGGGATCATGAATCAAGGCCATGGCGATATTCAAGCGGCGTTTCATCCCGCCTGAGAGCGTCTTAGCCAGGCTGTTCCTTTTTTCCATCAGATCCAGGTCTTCCATCAACCGATTGGCTCTATCTTTTATCATCTTTTGCGGCAATTGATAGAGTTGGCCCATGAAGATTAATTGCTCGTAGCAAGTCAGGCGCTCCCACAAGATAATTTCCTGCGGACACAGGCCAATGTGCTGGTAATGGGCGCTGATATTTTCGCCATTGCCATTGAAATGATAAAGAATGCTGCCGGAATTCGCCTTCAATAAACCGCAAATGAGTTGGATGGTGGTGGTTTTGCCGGCTCCATTGGGACCCAGGAAGCCAAAGATTTCTCCCTGCTGGATATCCAGCGAGAGGTGATCCACTGCGGTCAATCCGCTATAGGTTTTGGTGACATTTTGAAGGGACAGAATGGTTTTCATGGCAAGCTTCCTTAAGCTTTCGGGTTGCGAAATAAGAAGAATTTAAATAAACCAGCCCCAATGCCAAAAATGACTATAGTTTGAAGGCTGAGCCAGAGGATCCAGGGCAGTAAGTCCTGCAGGGGGACGAGATAAATGAGGGAGTTTCTCAATAGGTCCGCGGCGACACTGGTGGGCAGCAGATCATAGAAGGAGAAGGACATTCCAAAGACGGAAAAGAGCTGGCTTTTCTCCATCGGATAGAGCGTGTTGGAGAGCAAAACCAGCGGTACGACGATACTGGAGCTGATATTAATGGCTTCGCCCTCGTTTTTCGTAAAACACGCCACAATCAGTCCAATGCCTACCGCTGCAATGGTCAAAATACTGCTGATCAGCAATAGGGGAAAGATGGACCCCCGAGCATCAAAGCCCATTAACCCGGCGGCGAGCATGCTGAAGGGTACCAAAACCAGAGCGATAACGATTTGGGATAGGGTCAAACCAAAGAATATTTTCAGGGTGGATACACCGCTTAACCGATAACGGAGGAGAGTGCGGTTGGATTTTTCCCGTACCAGCAATTGGGTGGTGGACATGCTGAGAAACATCAAACCGAAGACCAGCACACCCGGCAAACCAAAGTCCAGGTCAGAGAGGCTGCCCGTGCCTTCGAGAAATTTGTAGTTGATCTGTATGGATTTTTCTTGAGCGCCTTTGATGGTTTTGAAAGTGCGATTGAAATCATCCAAAGCACCGGTTAAAAAGGATTGTACAAAAGTAAATTGGGCGCTGTAGGTGTCCCCGATGATCTCAATACGGGCTGGATCCTGCGCGAGTTCAATGCGCTGCTGAAAATCCTGCGGGATGACCAGAATAGCGAGGATTTGTTTTTCCTGCAAGGCGGTCAGGGCGGCGTCTTTAGATTCAACCGTGTATAGGGTAAAAACCGGTTTTTCATCCAATTTGAGGTCTTGAAGATAGTCGATTAGTTCTTGATCGTAGGAAGGAGTGCCATCTTCAGGTTTGGCTTGTTGATTGAGAATCGCCAACTTCAATTGGCTGGACAGGCCGCCGCCGGTATCTCCGTAAGCCACAGAGTAGAGTCCGATCATAAGGACGGGGAAGAGAAAGATGATCAGCAGGATTTGTATCTCCCGAATCATTTCCAGCAGGGTTTTGTAGGCAATAGTAAGGATGGTTTTCATGAGTGTCTCTCTGTGGACTCTTTTGGTGTGATCATTCCCTGGTCGAGTAAATCCATCAAACTGGAGAAAATCCGCGTCAAGGGGACTGAATTATCGGTAATTTGGAAATATTTATTCAAATACGGCAGCAGGATCGGATCACCCAAAGCAATGGAGATAGCATGCAGAATACGGGAAGTGGCCTCGGTGTCCACATCAGGACGAATCTCGCCGCTCTCCTGTCCTTTTTGTACCATGACCCGTACCAGGTGCAGCATGCAGTCAGAAATCGGGCTGATGACGCTGTCCTCCATTTCCGGGTGATCCTGATAAGCTGCCTTGGCAAAAAAGCGCACGAATTGCTGCTCTTCTTTTCCCCACTCCAACCCTGAAGTTATATAGATGGCATAGGCTTCCTGAAAGCTGAGCTGATCCAGATAGGGCAGGTAGGTATTGAAAGCGTCAACGGTTTGCTGCACGGTCAGTTGAATAGCAAAATTCAGCAATCCTTCTTTGTTGTGAAAATATTGGTACAGTGAACCAATACTTACACCTGCGCGGCCAGCCACTTTCTTGATATTCATTTCCGCCGGGCCGTGCAGGCTCGATTCCTCCATGATGGCATCGATAATGGCCATTTGGCGGGCAGCATCCAAGCGGCGGAAGGTACGGGTGACCAGTCCCTGTTGTTCAAAGGATTGGATGATGAGGGGTAATTGATCGGCGAATGAGTTTTCCATAAACTATGAACCTATGGTTCATAGTTTACAATAGGGCAGTTGTTTTGTCAATAATTAAAACAAAAACGGGCGAAGAATTTATCGCCCGTTTAGAAAATCAATTTCTATAATTTTGGCAAAAGGATGGTTTGTTGATTTTGATACTTGCCTTTTTTATCGGCATAGGAGGTTTCACAGACATCATCTGCTTCAAAGAAGAGTACCTGGGCAATGCCCTCATTAGCGTAAATTCTTGCCGGCAGGGGAGTTGTGTTGGAAATCTCAAGCGTAACAAAGCCTTCCCACTCTGGTTCGAAGGGGGTGACGTTGACAATGATGCCGCAGCGGGCATAGGTGCTTTTTCCCAGACAGATCGTCAATACTTTGCGGGGAATTTTGAAGTATTCAACAGTCCGGGCCAGGGCAAATGAATTGGGGGGAATGGTACAAATGTCCCCTTCGAAATCCACCATGGATTTTGGATCAAAATTTTTCGGGTCAACGGTCGCTGAGTACACGTTGGTGAAAATTTTGAATTCATTGGCAACCCGAACGTCATACCCATAGGAAGATACCCCATAAGAAATTACGCCGGTACGTACCTGTTTATCTACGTACGGCTCAATCATGCCTTGTTCCTGAGCCATTTTGCGAATCCAATGATCCGGTTTTAATCCCATTTTAAAATCTCCTTGATTTTTCTTCAGATATGATAAATACGATTATTGCAAAGGTGTACTGGCTTGAAAGACGTTTGAAAGCAGCAACTGCCTCTCTTCGAGTGTCATGGGTCTTGAGCGGGCTAAATTGATGAATTGGATGGTTAATAATTCGGTATTGATATAGCGGCCATCATACATAATATGACGATCAATCATGGCTTTGCCGGTTTCCGGTGTCTCAAATAATTGATCAAAGAACAAATTCCCCAGACCGTAATGCAGAATGGATCCATTGCGCAATTCGATGGCATGCGGTTGATGTGCCTGACTGCCGCTGACAATCACGGCGCCGGCATCGGCTACGCGGTGAAAATCTTCCTGTAAGATAGGATGCGCCAGATACGAGTAATATTCCAGATGTTGAAAGGTAACGATGGGTAGATAACCATCGGCCCGCAGCTGTTTAATTTGCTCGGTGATGTAGTCAAAATCACAGTCCGCAGCACCCGGTGTTGTTTCTGAGGCTCCGGCATAGGCGCCGCCTTTGGCGTTGCAGCCGATAAAGGCAATTTTGTTGCCGTGATCTTCCAATTTGAGGGGTTTTTGAGCATCGGCCTGGTTGATCCCGCCGCCGTAGTATTTCCATCCTTCCTGGTTATACAGGTCGATGGTATGTAGCGTAGCTTCCGGACCGTAATCCTGAAAATGATCACCGCTTAATTCAACCACATCGGTACTGATGGATTCCAATAGTTCGATGTACTCCGTTTGACTGCAGAAAACCAGATCATTAATGCGGGGATACGGCTGCGGACAGTTTTTGGCGAAGGGGATTTCATTGGAGATGTGCACAATATCGGCTTCCAGGAACCAGGGACGAATGTCATCCGCGGGATAGGTCATGCCGCGCTGTTCCATGGTGTTGGCCGTGCCGCGCACCAGGGCGGTCACACCGGTGACCAGAATGGTGGTCAATTTTTCTGAGTCGCGGTTGGTAAAGGGAAGTTTCAAGTCGGCGCTCATCGTTTGCAGGCTGACTGGATCGGTCTGCTGGAGAGGAATGAGGGAGATGGGGATCTGAAGCGCGTAATCCTCCATTGAAAAATCTTTACGCAGAGGAGATTGATTATCAATACTGATGATTTTCCAATCCGGTTCGATATTTTCAAAAGGTAGAATAGCCCAATTTGTAGGGTCTGCTTTGGTTTGTGCTTTCATTTCATCCAGGCTCAGTACACTGACAAAATCGCCATTCGGCTTTCCCCACAAGGCTGCGAATACATCATAGGTGTTTTGCTCGACCATCAGATGAGTGAACATTACCCCGCTTTGATTGCCGTCCAGCCAGACAGTTTGAGCATTTCCGCGGTCATATCATCGTCAATGGTGAAAAAGGGGGCAGCCAGGGCATAGATCCAGTGACTGACCGGGTTTTGATCGCTGACAACAATTTGGGCGCTGACATCCTCGTCATTACAGTTGGAAAGTTCAGGATTGTCACCCAACTCATTGATAAAAGAAGTCGGCAGAGGAGCTGAATAACAAATACTTAGTGCGGTAAGAGTGGAAAATTCTGGCGCTGGCGTGGATTGTGAAGCTGAGAGCTCAGCGGAATCTGTCGCTGGGGGGGCGGATTCAGCCGTAATTGTGCTGGAATTGGATTTTGCAGAACAATTGGCGAGGAAGAGTAGCAATAAAAAATTTACAAGTAAAAAGAATCTCTTTTTATTCATGGATGGCGATGGTTTCCAGTTTATTCAATTGAAGGATGCTGTCCATTTTGGTCTGTAAAGCGGTGATCTTCATTTTCAGATCATGAGTTTCTTCAGAAAATGGCTGGATGGACGGGTGAGCCAGGTAATCTCTGGTATTGAGGGTGATATTAAGAATGGATCCTTCAACGGCGGTCTTTGCCAGGGAATAGGCATTAATTGCGTCTGCCAGGGCGTTTTGATTGCCATATTGGGCGGCATTAATCGCCAGCTCCATCAGCAGCAGACATTTTTTTGCAATCAACAAAGGAATATGGCTGATCCTGGAAACGGCTTGCAGTAATTCAGGAGCATGTGCGGCAGGGGATGTGAGGGTGGGATCAAAGGATTTGACGACATCAAGATAATGTTTGAAAGCCTCAGAATCCTGTTCCATGGAGATGATTAATTCCATGCGGGTAGCGTCTGCTTCAAGCAAAATATGCTGCATAAGATCGTGGAATTTTTCATAAGAACCCTTTTGCAGGGTGGATTTTGCCACCATGGACAGCAACGCAGCGGATTGGGCAGCTGTATAAGCCAGAGCCGCGCCGCCGCCCGGGGTTGGGGATACGTCGGCTAATTGCGTAAGGAAGTTTTCATGGAAAGCTGTTTCGGTTTTCTCATCTCCCTGATACAAAACATCATAAATGCGTTGTTCCAGGATTTGCTTATTTTCAAATTGAGTTAATTGCAAATACCACTTGGCTGCATCGGTGATGGCTTTTTGCGGAATCAAGCCAACCAGTTCACTGCTGTGAATGCTTGTGCCATAGGTTGCAGCTTCCCTGCGGATCATTTCAACCACTCTTGCCAGGGGGGTCTGGTTGAAGTTGGTGAAATTCATCGAGACTTGCGCTCGACCATGGACGATCAGGCCGATGGCTTTTAAATATCGAAAACCGCCGGAAGAATGGCGAATGGCTTTGGCAATTTTTTGCGCAATGTCCACCTGATCAGTATTTAAGAAGACATTAAATGCGATGAGGGGGTAGCGGGCGCCGATAACCGTAGCGCCGGCAGAGCCCATTTGATTCGGGCCGTAATCCGGTCGGCGGGCAGGATTGATCAAAATTTCTTCGCGCAGTTTTTCGAATTGGCCGCGGCGAATATTTTCAAGGTTTTTACGTTCGGGGAAATCAGGGGAGGCAGCTTCTTCGTATAGATAAACCGGGATATTCAATTCATCCGCAACTCGTTGTCCCAGCGCTTTCGCAAGATCAATACATTCAGCCAGGGTGATATCACTGATGGGAACAAAGGGAACTACATCAGTTGCCCCAATACGCGGGTGTTCTCCCCGATGATTGCTGAGATCAATCAACTCGGAGGCTCGGCGAATCGCTTGAAAGGCTGCTTCTGAGATGGCTTGAGGGGAACCAATAAAGGTAAATACCGTACGGTTGTGATCCTGGTCAGAGTGTCGGTCCAAAATATGAATATTGGGAACGGAGCGGATGGCTTTTTGGATTTCCTCAAGAATTTGCGGGTTTCTTGCTTCGGAAAAATTTGGAATACATTCGACGATTGGGTTGGCCATAAAATTCCTCCACTCTGTACAATAATCAAGTTAATTATAACCGCTAACCAATTTTCCGATACAATAGTGATGAATCGATATGCCTTTTTACTCAGGAAAAAAACTATGTGTGGAAGATTTACACTTACGCTCGAAATTTCAGCCCTGCAAATGGCCTTTGATTTGGGTGAACAAACGGTCTCCTGGCAGTCCAATTATAATGTCGCACCCAGTTCACCTGTACCGCTATTGACCAGTCAACAACCCGATAAAATTCAGCTTTTCCGTTGGGGCTTGATTCCATCCTGGGCAAAGGATCCATCCATTGGTTCAAAAATGATCAATGCCCGATCGGAAACCATTCAGGAAAAACCATCCTTTCGCAAAGCATTCCAATCGCGACGATGCCTGATCCTGGCGGATGGGTTTTATGAATGGAAAAATACGCCAGCAGGCAAAATCCCTTATTATTTTCATCAACCGGATCACTGGCCTTTTATGTTCGCAGGATTATGGGACTCCTGGATGAGTACTGGCGGTGTTGAACCGATCCAAACTTGTACGATCCTAACCTGTGCACCCAATGCGGTTGTAGCACCCATTCATGATCGCATGCCGGTGATTATGGACTGGCAAGAAGGAAAAAACTGGCTAACACCGGATCAGGATTCAGTAAAGCTGCAATCCATGTTGAAACCGGCGAAGGATCCTTTCCTTACCTGTTATCCGGTTTCATCAAAAGTAAACAGCCCTAGAAACAACTCGGTGGAGTGTATTCGATCCATTCAAACCCCAGGTTTGTTCTGATGCAAAGGGTAAAGGATAAATAATTAACTTTTCATATTTGCCTATTATGCCCTTGACCGAAAGTGTCATGTCTGATAGAATATTGAACGTTGCCTCCATCGTCTAGGGGACCAGGACGCAGCCCTTTCAAGGCTAAAACGAGAGTTCGAATCTCTCTGGAGGTACAAAAAACCACCTGTTATCAGGTGGTTTTTCGTTAATCCTGGCAAACCAATTTTAGGTAGGATTTACCCATTGTATTTTTTGTATACTTTATAATTTAAGTCATTATTAAAAGTAGTGTATACGGATATACTGGATGAAACAACAAAAAATAAGAAATATTTGGTTAGTAAGCGCTATGGTTGTGGTTTTGACGCTTGGATTTTCTGTAACAAGTATATTGAGTTATCTGGTTACCAAGAGTTATGTCATAAACAACTCAGTCAGCCGTACATTACCATTAATTAGCGATAATATTTATTCGGAAATTACAAAAGAGTTATTGGATCCGATCAATGTATCATCTTTAATGTCTAATGACACTTTTCTATTCAACTGGGTAATTGAAGGGGAGTCAGATCAAAAGGAAATATCTGAGTATTTAGGGACTATTAAAAATCGATATGGATATACCAGCACTTTCTTTGTCTCCGATATTACAAAAAACTATTATTACTCAGATGGTATCCTAAAAACCATTTCTCCAGAGAATTCGCATGATGTTTGGTATTATGAATTTAAAGCGTTAAATCGCTCCCTTGATCTGGATGTGGATACCGACGAAGCTCGGGATGGCGTTTTAACGGTATTTATTAATCATCGGCTTGAAAATCTCGATGGAACCTTATTGGGGGTAACCGGGGTAGGACTTGAGATGACCGATGTAGGGGAAAAATTTCATGCGTATCAACAGAAGTATGAGCATGAAATTTATCTGGTTGATCCTAACGGTATTATTCAAATCCATTCCAATCCGCAATTGGTCGAAAGCGGCAACCTGTTGGAACAAGAGGGGATTAAAAATATCCAGGGACCCATACTTGAACCCTCGGACCAAATACATATTTTTGAATATGAAGACAGTTCCGGGTTAAAAGCGATTTCGATTCGCTATATGCCGGAGTTTGATTGGTATTTAATTGTCGAAAAAAATCAGGAATCATCCTTATTAGCAGCTAGGCAATCCTTATGGCTCAATATTATGATTGGTCTTCTGGTAACCTTTGGGATTTCCATCTTGATGATTCTTATTTTTCGTGTTTACAACAAGCGCATGGAAGATCTAGCATCCGTGGATGAACTCACCAATCTCTATAACCGCCGGTATTTTACATCCCTGATGCAGCGTGAACTGAATAGTGCCCAGCGCTATGGTCAACAGTTAAGTCTATTGATGTTGGACATCGATGATTTTAAATCTGTTAATGATCAATATGGACATGGTATTGGGGATGAAATGCTGCGCTTAATTTCCAAAACCATTTCCAGTACTGTCCGCATAAGTGATATCGTGGGGCGTTGGGGTGGGGAAGAATTTGTCGTCCTTTTGATTAATACAGGAACAGACGAAGCATTGCAGATTGCTCAACGGATCGTAACGGATATCTCAAATCAGACCTTAACCACTGCGAAAGGGAAAATTCAAAGAACCGTCAGCATTGGTGTTTCCACGATTAATACGCCCATGACAGGTGATGATAACCTGCTTGGCTCATCCGATGACGCCCTGCTGCGTGCAAAGGCTAAAGGTAAGAATACAGTTTCCTTATAAGTAGCAAGATTTGTTTCCGCATGATTTTAATAAAAAAAGAGCGAACATAAATCACCTCTGTTCGCTCTTTTTGTTGGTATTAAGTCAAAACTTAGCTTAACGAATTACTATCCCAAATAGAATAGCCATAAAGAAATAAAGAACAATGAGGGCGCCAAATACATAGCCGACGATTGCCCAGCCATTGACGGTAGAAGTCGTTTTGGGGTGATCCCCTTCAGCGATGGTTTGAATGGTCTCAAGCAGTTGTTTCAGCAGATCACTTGCCTTAACGGCAGGCGCTCCGACAAATGTTAACTTTACACTGGATTCAGGAATGATTAGTAAGCGACCGGAAAATGCCTGCAAATCCTGGTGGATCTTATCAGAGAAGCCAGTGATTAACTTGCCATTTATGAGGATTGCTCCAAAGAGGTTTAAATCTTGAGATTGGGGAATCTCATGCATGTTGATTCTGGTTACAGATAACTTCGGCATTTGGCGGTGAATTTTTTCCAGAACTTGATCATAAAATCCCACAGCATCTTCCTCTTCAATAATCAGAACTGAAAAGGAAGCATAACGTTCTTCCAATAAAAGCGATTTTTCCGCTGAATCCCTTCTTAGCACACGCTGGTGATAAATCAGCCAGACTGCTATCAAGCCGAGCAGCAAAATTTGTTTGACACTGAATAAGAGGAGATTATCAAATGGTTTTCCCATCGCTGTGTTGACCAAATTGTAGATTAATAATCCTGCAGCGGACATGATGCCGATAACCGCAGCGAAGATAATCAGATACAGGTAAGTTTTCCGAACCACGGATCTTCTGGCGTGTTGTCCCACTACTTTAAGTTCCAATGCTTCCGTCTGGAGAAAGGACCAGTTTCGCAGCCATAAGGGCAGGCCAATGACAAGTTCGGCAATACCATTGGAAAGTTGAATTCGCCATCCGGAACTGGGGATTTGAGCTCCAATGGTGGAATCAGCTAACAGAGCCAGGAATGTCCAAACGCTTAAGAAGGTGAGAATGTTTCCAGCAAAGGATAAAATGGTGGCGTAAAAACGCAATAGACTTTTTTGACGGACTGGATTTGTCTCATCCTGGACTGCTTCATGCAGTCTTTTTCTATAATATCCATAAAGAACACTGAACGGGATCAAGGTTGCGATCAGATTGGCATATTGATTAATAAATTTTATCAATGTGTTAGGTTTCCCTAACAGCCATTGGAGGAGATAATTAATCAGTACGCCGCTCAGACTGAGCACAACAGCCAGACTGATCAGCGTGATAGCCAGGCATATAATCAATCGAATGATGGACTTTCTATCCTGTTCCTGAAGATATGAGGATCGAATTAATTGCCATGTCCAAATCCATAGCGGTGTTGCCACAAGGATTAAGCTAATGCCGTTTACGATCACAATACTGTTTATTGCTGACCATTTAGGAATAATGGACAGGATATTAGCCAGAACAGACTGTGTGCCGCTGACCAAGGTGCCGATGCCTAGTATCATCCACAAATAACGATATATTCGGCGCATCAAATGCAAGGACTCTGGTTGACTCTCTTTTTTCCACTCCATACGTAAAAACATCTCCGTACCGAACCAGACGAGGAGATTCAAAACTATATTCGTCAGACTATCCAGCGGATTGTGGGTGGTCAAGTAAGATTGATAGGCATTCTCTGAAGTCATGAATCCCATAAAAAAACATCGCAATAAAACAACAGAACTGATCAGGACAGGGAGCAGGGTGGCCAGACGAAGGGCATAAAAGAAAATTGCCCGAATGATGCTGGATTTTTCCTCCGGATCCTGTTCGTAATCATGCTGGATTGTTCTCCAGTGCAGCACAAATATGGGGAAGCCAATCAACACCTGCGACAATCCTCTCGCCATCAGGTCTACCAGTGAATCTGAGCCGGGTGCGTTCCAAATATTGCTGATCAAAGCATAGACACCCCAAAGGACCAGCTCAAGGCTGATAATTGTTACCAAATAAAAATAGAAGCGTCGAACAGCCCGCATGTATTCCTCCTTACGTGGTTAATGAAGAGATTATTTTTGTATCTTGAGTGGCAATTCATACCAATCCCAACCCCAATAAGGATAGGGGAATTGTTTGATCTTCCATGCGCCGTCCTGTTTGATGAAGGTCACCAAATCACTTGTTTGTGAAGAGGTAGAAAACGGGTCATTGGGTTGTTGGATGAGGGTGACAACCACTGTCGCTTCGTCTCCGCGGATGATGCTTTTCTCAATGCGAATACTGGTGGTATCTGCTGCGTATTTGGAATCGTAAGCGGTTTGCATGATCTTTTGGTATTCAGGTTTATTTTCACCATCATATAAGTATCCTGCGACTCTATCATAATCCTGCTGTATCCAGGCGGTCAGGTAATTATTAACCACACCCTCAGGTGTATCATCGGATTCGTATGACAATTCATTGTGATTAAAGATCACAATGCCAACGGAAAGAAGGACTATGACGGCAATGCCAATAAGAATTCCAATCAGAAATTTATCGTTTTTCAAGGGAACCTCCTGAGAGAAAAAAGGAAAAGTAATCTCCATTTTTGTTTTCAGCAATCAAATGATGAATCTTATTGATAATAACACGAATGAAATCAACGAGTTTCATTCGACTTAGGTGTATTAAACAACTCCCCACCAGAACAATGAGGAGTTGATTTGCGATGCTACTATTGTTTTATCTTGTAGACGAACAAAATGATCGGATATTGGGCTCAGGAATAGACGTTCTTGAAATCTTCCGTGGCGCGCACCAGCTCAATGGACATATTCCCAACGCTGCCGGCATGTCCTCCATCCGGGACGAGAACCAATTCGGCTTTTGGATAGCATTGTTTTAAATCCCACGCTGAGCGGGGCGGACAAACAATGTCATATCGACCCTGGACCATGCGGCAAGGGATATGCAGAATTTTGTCGATATTATCCAGCAGGAAGGTTTCATTATCAAAAAAGCAGTGATTAACAAAATAATGAGCTTCAATCAAAGCCACTGCCAATGCAGAAAATTCAGCTTTGCGTTTTGTTTCTTCGGTGGCAATTTCTTCATCAGGGGATGGGTCGGGCTTGATGTGAAAGGAATTGGCATCTTCCCAATCACTCCATACTTTTGCGAATTTGAGCTGCTCACTTCCATCGAGGGAAAGAAATCGTTTGTGATATGCACTGATGAAATCATGGCGTTCTTCTTGGGGAATTGGAGCAATAAAATCCTGCCATTCTTCGGGATGAATCATGGAGGCCCCGTGTTGATACAACCAATCCGTTTCTACTTTCCGCCCGAGGAAAATGCCCCGCATAATTAAGCCTAAAACAACATCGGGATAGGTAATGGCGTATGCCAAAGCCAACGTGCTGCCCCAACTACCGCCAAAAACAACCCATTGGGAGATACCTAAAAGAGTACGTAATTTTTCAATATCCTCTACCAGATGCCATGTGGTGTTTTCATGCAGGGAGAGGGCGGGTGTACTTTTGCCGGCGCCGCGCTGGTCAAAAAGTATAATCCGGTAGAAGGTTGGATCAAAATATTTGCGGCTTTTCGGGTGAGAACTTCCACCAGGCCCACCATGAAGAAAAACTATCGGTTTTCCTTCTGGATTTCCGGATTCCTCATAATAAAGAGTATGTTCAGCAGAAACTGGAAGAAAACCGGTAAGGTAGGGTTCGATATCAGGATATGGCTGGGTAGTTGTCATCAAATATTCCTTTTTAATCAGATTTCGATGCTCTCGTCTTTCAAGATTTCATCCTTGTGTGGCTCTTTGGATGAATTTTGTTGTTGTAGGCTTTGGATCGAACCTATGTTGATGGGATTTCCAGGAGGTTGTACGGGTTTTTGTAAGATGGAAAAGAGGATGACGAGCAGCAGCAATACAGCTGCGCCTAGGCCAAATAAAATAATTGTTTGGCGATAATAATCAGGTTGGGTCATCATCAGGAAAATTGTTATCAAGAGGATGAACATCAGGATAAACAAACCACCCGTATAAATTGATGATCCTGATTTCCTGGGTTGTTTATCGTTTTTATTTTTCTTTTCTGATTTACTCATGATTTTTTTCCAGATAAATAGATTACGAGAATAAATTCTGCCTTCTTTTTTTCCAGGCTCTCCAGCACATCCACTACTTTTCCGCGATAAATTTTCTCTGTGGTTTGTGTCATATCAGCGGCGAGCAAAATCTCTTGGCTGGGTGAAAACACTTTGCTAACATCCAACAGGAGCATCTCCAGGCGATAAGGTGTATCCATGATAATAATGGGCATATTATGTGCTTTCAATGCTCTTAATGCAGCAAGCCTTTCATTTTTTTCTCTTGGGAGAAAACCGCCAAAAATAAATTGATTCAAAGGACGATCCAAAAGCGATAAGGCGGTAATCAGGGAAGACGGACCGGGTAGAGGAATTACACGGATGCCTGCCTGTGATGCCTGCCGGATTAGTTCATAACCGGGATCAGCAAAAACAGGGGTGCCGCAATCTGAAATCAGAGCGGCATTATTTCCAAGCAGCAATTGTTCAATGAGCGTATCAGCTTCCTGCTTTTCATTATGTTCACTTAGAATTGCAAAAGGTTTCTCTGCCAAACCACACTGTTTCAAGAAACGGGAGGCATTTCGAATATCTTCACAAATGATCATGTCCACACTGGATAAAACGTCCAATGCGCGCAAGGTAATATCTTTGGGATGTCCAATGGGGATTGCAACAATATAAAGTGTACCGATTTTAGACTGCATTGACTATTCTTTTTCCTGCTGGAGTTCGCTATAATAGAGTATTCAAAATGGAAAGCTAAGTTTTTAAAAATCTTCTAGTATTTTAACATGTTTATGATGACATGTTGATGGAAATGAGGGTGCTATGACAATAATTGAATCAATTGGAAATTTGAATCCGATTGTACAGGCCTTATTAGCAACATTTTTTACCTGGGGTTGTACTGCACTTGGGGCTGCAGGCGTATTTTTAGCAAAAGAAATTAATCGCAAAGTACTGGATGCCATGCTTGGTTTTGCAGCCGGCGTCATGATCGCGGCAAGCTACTGGTCTTTATTGGCCCCGGCAATTGAAATGTCAACCCAACTAGGCGTACCCGGCTGGGTACCTGCGGCGACGGGTTTTCTCTTGGGGGGAGCCTTTTTATGGCTGGTTGATAAATTGCTGCCGCATCTGCATATTGGTTTTCCAGATAGCCATACAGAGGGTATCAAAACTTCATGGCAAAGAAGTGTATTATTGGTGCTTGCCATCACTTTGCATAATTTCCCTGAGGGATTGGCGGTCGGTGTTGCTTTTGGTGCCGCTGCGGCAGGTTTCCCGGAAGCATCTCTGGCAGGGGCCATCATCCTGGCGATTGGGATTGGTATTCAGAATTTTCCGGAAGGGCTGGCAGTCGCTGTTCCCTTGCGGAGGGAAGGTTTTTCCAGATTAAAAAGTTTTACGGTTGGACAATTATCCGGCATCGTAGAACCGATCGCTGGCGTAATTGGGGCGGCAGCCGTTTATTTTATCCGTCCGCTCCTGCCCTATGCCTTGTCTTTCGCAGCGGGGGCAATGATTTATGTGGTGATTGAAGAGTTAATCCCTGAATCGCAGCTTGAAGGAACCGATTGGCCTACGATCGGTGCGATGCTTGGGTTTACCGTGATGATGGTACTTGATGTTGCACTGGGTTAAATCCATGTCGAAATTAACCAAGGTCACCTTGATGCTGGCCGCATTTTTTGCGGTCGATAAAGCATTGGCCATTTTGCGTCAAATTATCATTGGACGGCAATTTGGGCTTACCAGTGAATTGGATGCATTTAATGCTGCCAATAATGTGCCGGATCTGCTCTTTGCTTTAATTTCCGGTGGCGCATTGGCGATGGCCTTTATCCCTGTCTTGTCCGATGTATTGACGCAGGAAGGCCGTTCCACTGCCTGGGTACTTTTTTCACGGATTGCCAACCTGGCTTTTCTGCTGTCTGCCGGGGCTGCCTTGTTGGTAGGCATATTTGCCCCCCAGATCATCCGTTCTGAAATTGGAATTGCACCAGGTTTTAGCTTGCTGCAACAATCCCTGACCGCTGAATTAATGCGCCTGGATCTGATCGCCATGCTGATATTCTCGATCAGCGGCCTGGTTATGGCCGGTCTTCAGGCAAATCAACATTTTCTATTGCCAGCATTGGCACCGATTTTTTACAACATTGGTCAGATATTTGGCGCCACCATTCTTGCCCCAACGCAGGGATATCAAATTGGCGGGATCACGCTACCCGCTTTTGGATTGGGCATTCACGGCCTGGTTTATGGTGTGATCTTGGGAGCGGTGCTTCATTTATTAATCCAAGTTCCGGGTTTGATAAAGTTTAATTTCAAATGGACCTTGGGGTTGGGACTGCAGGATAGTGCGGTAAAAGAAGTCATCCGTTTAATGGTTCCCCGATTATTAACCATGTTTTTCGTACAATTAATCTTTTTGGTGCGGGATAATCTCGCCTCCCGCCTGGCTGAAGGGGCAGTAACCGCCTTATCGTATGGGTATATGTTTCAGCAAGTACCGGAAACATTAATTGGTACCGCCATTGGAACCGCTTTATTACCCACCCTCTCTGAACAAATCTCCAAGCAGGATTATCAAGCCTTTCGGCAGACTGTAAATCGTACAATCAATGTACTCATTGCCCTGACTTTACCCATTGCTGCGATTGCCAGTTTTGCCCTGCGGCCTTTATTGGAATTTGCCTTCAATTTTGATGCTGCCGGTACGGACTTAATGCTTTGGGTAACCCGGGGATATTTTCTTGGATTGACCGGCCATTGTTTATTGGAAATGGCTGCCCGCTCGTTTTATGCCCAACATGAAGCCAGGAAACCCCTCTACGCGGCCATGATTAATATAGCTATCTATATTTCTTTGGGAAGTTTGTTTTATCGCTGGTGGGGAGCTGCCGGAATCAGTTTGACAGATTCACTTGCCTTTACCATTCAAGCACTGGTATTATTATTCTGGTTAAAACGATACATTCGTTATCGGTTGGACGTTGGTAAATCTTTACTAAAAGCTGGTTTTGCTGCCGCCGTAAGCAGTGCTGCAATCATGATAATTCTTCATTTTGGGCAGAGCATCTTACCTCCGTTATGGTTGGGCTTGATCTCCGTTGCAGTAGGCTTATTAATTGCCATACCAATTGTCTGGCAGGATGTAAAGCTGGCATTCCACTTGTAAAATGGAAGATGAAAAATGATGGAAACAAACCCTTTAGATGAAACAAAACCGGTGGCTGTTCCACCGAAAACCAATAAAAAAATAAAAAAAGACAAAACACCTCGCGGGCGATGGATTTTCCTGGGAATACTCATTATTCTGGTATTTGTCGGCGTAGGGATAGGCTTGGGAATCCGCCAGGGCGTGAATTTACGTATTACACAATATTCCAAGGAAGTGATCCAGGCTGCAACGACTCAATTTAAGCTTGGTGAAGTGGATCTTGCTGCAGGCCGTCTGGAATCTGCGACAAAAAGATTTAATTATGTTGTGGATATTGACCCGGAATTTCCTGGGCTAATGGAAAAACTGGCACAGATTGAAGTTGCCAAAGCCATGCTGGCTACACCCACCATCTCCGTGACTTCCACCCCCACGTTGGCTCCAACGCCAGATTTACAAAGTCAGGAAGAACGTTTGGCGCAGGCGAAAGACTACTTACGCAATGGCAATTGGCAGGCTGCTCTGGATACATTGAACGTTTTACGGAAGGAAGATATTAATTATCATTCCGTTGAGGTAGATGGTATGTATTACCTTGCATACCGAAATCGTGGCGTGGATAAAATTCTCAAGGAAGGTAAGCTGGAAGGCGGCATTTATGATTTGTCTTTAGCTGAACAATATGGACCGATTGATAAGGAAGCAGCGAGTTATAGTCAGGCGGCCAAAACTTATCTGACAGCATCAGCCTTCTGGGAAGTGGATTGGCCAAAAGCAGCGCAGTATTTTTCCCAGGTTTATGCCAGTATGCCCAATTTGCGCGACGGCTCCAACTGGACTGCCATGGAACGTTATCGAATGTCGGCTATTGGCTATGGTGATCAATTAATGCTTGAGTTGAAATACTGTGAAGGTGCTGAGCAGTATGCCATTGCATCCACCTTAGGTGGTGATGCGGTATTCCAATCCACCCTAACAGCCGCCCAACTTTTATGTTCACCGCCTACTTCCACACCCCTCCCTGCTGCCACTTTGGAAAACACGGCGGAAGCTCCGGTAAGCACAGAACCGGCCCCTGTTGCAACGGAAGAAACACCGGTGGTTGAACCTACGGCGTGATAATTATAAGAATTTACACCCTTTTTAAAGATTAAGAACCGATCCAAATAAAGCGATCGGTTCTTTTTTAATTGAAAGTATGACTAGGGAAGAGCCGGCACGCCAATCAGGTCATGCATCATGGCGGTTGTAATTTTTACCGGTACCAATTCACCAATCGGAACCTCTCCATTAATGTATACGAGCCCATCAATTTCCGGAGCATCCCGGTATGAGCGGCCGACAATCATACCTTCGTGAGAGCCTTCAGTCAGAACATGAAGCGTCTGCCCAACGAATTTTTTATTAATGGATAAGGAAATCTTTTCCTGTGTTTTCATTAGTAATTCCAAGCGGTGCTGCTTGATATCCATGGCAATTGGATCACCTAATTTTTCACTAGGGGTGCCTTTTTCAAACCAAAAAGGAAACACGCCTACGCGGTCAAAACGCATGGTTTTTACAAAATCCTGGAGAAAATCAAATTCTTTCTCGGTTTCACCGGGGAAGCCGGTGATAAAGGTTGTGCGAATGGCAACATCCGGCATGGCACGGCGCAGCTTTTCAAAGGTTTTTGTGATCCACTCAATATCGGAGGGCCGGTTCATTTTCTTCAAGATATCTGGATGGGCATGCTGCAAGGGGATATCAATATAGTGCAAGATTTGCTGATTTTCGGCCATGATCTCAATTAGTTGATCGGATATTTGCCCGGGGAAGAGATAAAGTAAACGGATCCAGGGGATGGCCGGTATTTCCTGAACCATTGATTTTAACAAGCTTTCCAATCCGTTTTTGACGCCAAAATCCAATGCATAATCGGTAATATCCTGAGCGATCAAGATGATTTCCTTCATACCAATTTGTTCCAGTTTTTTGGCATCCGCCAGTACGTTATCCATGGGGCGGCTGACCGTGCTCCCTTTGATTAAGGGGATGGAACAATAAGCGCATTTCCTTCGGCAGCCATCTGCGATTTTTAAGTAGGCTGAATTACCCAGAATAGATGCACGCAGAATATCCGGCTCATCCCCAATGGATTCTCCCGATGGGTAATAAATGGGGGCAAGTTTATAATTCTGCCTGACCTGATTAACAAATGGGATGATATCCATCCATCGCTTGGCACCGATAATGCCATCCACGCCGGGAACTTCACTGAGGATCGCTTGCTGCACCCGTTCAGATAAACATCCAGCGGCAACCAGGATTTGGTCTTCGGTTTTTAATTCAGCCAATTCAGTCAAATATTCATATGATTCGTCCCTGGCAGGTTTGATAAACCCGCAGGTATTGACAAGCATGAGGTCAGCTTGTTGAGGCGTTTGTGTTGCGGTCCATCCATTTCGATTTAATAAACGTGCGATTGATTCAGAATCGACGGAGTTTTTTGCACAGCCGAGTGAGACAAGATAGTATTTCATAAAATAGCCTTTAAGGAATAAACGGAGTTACTGTAGCCGTAGGTACGATGGCAGTAGGCGTTGGGGTGATAGACGGCTGAGGGGTTCCGGTGGGGGTGGGTGAATAAAGCGGTGTAGGTGTAATGACGCCGTTCGATGTAAAAATAAACTCAGCTAATTCACCGTTGTTGCCAAGGCTTCCCAGATATTGTTGATTATATAAAATCTGAATGGATGCTGCATTTCCGGTGAGTATTACCAATTGATTTTTAGCTGAAAAATTGTAGGGATTGCCAGGCATAACACGGCCTTCAAATACAATATTTTCATCTGCGGTGATTCTAACCCAGGCTCTTTGTTGGGCGGTCATATTAATCTGAATCGCCGCACTGGTTGTCGGTAAAACATCATCACCAGCGGCGGGGGGTGGGTTTTCGGCCGTCTCAGGGATGGGTTGCGGCGTTGGTTCGCTGGTATCGACAAGGGTGGGGCTGGGACTGGAAGTCATTTGAGAGACAATATCACGATCAATCCCTAATTTTTCCCAATCCGCTTCTTGTTTTAATGAAATGACATAGGATGAACCCCAAATAATGGCAATTAATAAAGCCAGAACCACCGTACTGACAACCAAGAAATCCGGTGTCAGGATACCGGTGAGAAAATTGTTTTTCTTAAATTGGATTGCCGGCCTTTTTTTTACCGGTAAATTATCCAACGCAATTTGTTCAAGACGTTTTTTACTTAAACCTGCAGCATATTCCTTAAGAATTGCATGTTGATCAAGCTCCAAAAATTCAGCGTAAATCTTTAGCATGCCTCTGGCTTGGACGGGTGAAGGGATTTGATCAAATGCCCCTTTCTCTAAAAAGCTCAGATTGTGATCTTTAATGTGCGTAAAATCCTCTGTTTCGGACAAATTCAACCCAATCTGAATCCTGCGGCTGGCCAGTTTTTTTCCAAGCAGCGAAAATATCTCGCTCGAGGATAACGTGGAATTGTCATCAAGAAAGTCAGCATCGATTTCTGCAGCAGCGTCTTCACTTTCCGGATTCTGACTTTCATTTATATCTGAGGCAGGAATTTCTGGGTTGGGCTCTGGGTCAGGAACATCATTCGAGTAGGATGAAGTCGGAATCCCAGGCTTTGAGATACGGAGAACTTTCAACTTTGTAAAAAGCCAGCAGGTTACGTAAATATCCTTTGGCTTGAACAGGGGATGGCAAATCATCCCGCTGGTTATTTTCAAAAGCAAATATGAAACGTTCAGCAATCCTGGTTTGTAAAGAGACTTCCTTGACGGAGTAGTTCTTTTCAATTCGGATGGCTTTTAGGATATCACCGAGATTATTTTCTTTTTTCATGAGTGTGTGAGGAAAACAGTACCGGCCAAACTGCTGGGGAGCCTTTTGACCGGTAAATCATCATAAAAAATGGATTGGATCAGGCTTCAGTTTCTTCTTCAGATTCAACTTCAGCGGTGGTCTCTACTTCAGGTTGAACTTCAGCGACGGGTTCCGGGGTAGCGATCTTTGCAGGTTTTGCTTCTTCACCAACGAAAGGATTTTCCCCTTCGCGGTGCACAAGGATTGTGACAGAAGGAACCATATCAATGGTCAGTCGAACTCGTGCGGTATGTTCACCCAAAACGCGGATGGGACCAATTTCAATCTGGTGACGATCAAGATTGACACCAAATTTACTGTTAAGTTCATCGCAGATCATTTGTGTGGTAACAGAACCATACAATTTGCCGGTTTCACCAGCTTTGCGGCCGAATGCAATTTTCACATTCTTTAATCGTTCCGCGATTTCAGCCATCTCAGCATTGAGTAAGCTTCTGCTTTCATTGGCAACTTTACGGATATGATCTGCCTGTTTTATGGCACCGGGGGTGGCTAATAAAGCCATGCTGTTGGGGATCAAATAATTGCGACCATAACCATCAGCAACTTTTTTGATATCGCCAGCACGTCCCAGTTTGTAGACATCTTTTAACAAGAGTACTTTCATGAGTCAAGCCCTTTCAAGAATAGATTTTTCAGCGAAGGGTACAACGCTGTAATGGACTAATTCTACCAAAGTAAAGAACCACCGTCAACAACCTTGCCGCATTTTCCCCCGCTTGATTGAAGTAGCATATTGTCCTCAATTAATCAGATTAATAGGAGATTAAGAAGAATATCCGGGAATACAGGATGATATTTCACTGTGAAATATCAAACCTTTGTGTATACTGGTAGATATTCTGGAAAGCCGAGGTATGCGATGACACTTATTGATAAATATGAGGAATGGGAAAGAGAAAGTACTTAAACCGGTGACTGAACGTTTTCCGGAAAGGGTACAGGATTTAAAAACCTCTTCAGACATCTCTGTGCCAAGATTTTCCGTGCCTGGAGAATTTGATTATCTGGAGCAATTAGGTTTTCCAGGTGAATACCCGTTTACCGGGGTATTCAGCCTACCATGTACCGCGGAAAATTTTGGACGATGCGTCAATATGCAGGATACGCAACGGCTGAAGAAAGCAATGCGCGTTATCGATATTTGTTAGCACAAGGACAAACGGGATTATCGGTTGCTTTTGATTTACCCACTCAAATTGGCTACGATGCAGATGATCCGATTGCGATGGGCGAAGTGGGCAAGGTTGGCGTGTCCATATCTTCATTGACGCGCCATGGAATCGCTCTTTCATGAGATCCCGTTGGATAAAGTGTCCACCAGTATGACCATTAATGCTCCCGCAGCGGTTTTACTTGGCGATGTATATTGCCGTCGGCAAAAAAACAAGGGGTTGAGAGAAACAATTACGCGGCACGATTCAAAATGACATTTTGAAGGAATATGTTGCGCGAGGAACTTATATTTTTCCTCCCAAACCATCCATGCGATTGATCACGGATGTCTTTCAATACTGCCAGAAGAATGTCCCCAGCTGGAATACGATCAGCATTTCCGGATATCATATCCGGGAGGCTGGCTCCACCGCGGTGCAGGAAGTGGCCTTTACGCTGTCAAATGCGATTGCCTATGTTGGATGCAGCCATATCGGCCGGATTGGAAGTGGATGAGTTTGCATCACAATTGTCGTTCTTTTTTAATGCACATAACAATTTCTCTGGAAGAAATGGCAAAATTCAGCGCTGCACGCCGAATGTGGGCTCGCATAATGAAAACACGATTCAAAAGCAAAAAAGATAAATCGCAAATGCTGCGTTTCCATACCCAAACGGCAGGCTCCTCCTTGACGGCCCAGCAGCCGGAAAACAATGTGGTTCGGGTGACTATGCAGGCCTTATCTGCTGTATTGGGGGGCACACAGTCCTTGCATACCAATAGTATGGATGAAGCCTTGTGGCTGCCCACCGAAAAATCAGTGCGGGTTGCTTTGACGAACTCAACAAATCATTGCGCAATGAATCCGGTGTTGCGGATACGATTGATCCTCTGGCCGGTTCGTATTTGATTGAACAATTGACGGACGAGATCGAAGCGAAAGCGATGGACTATATTGAAAAAATTGATTCGCTTGGGTGGATCGTTGGCTGCGATTGAACAAGGGCTTTATGCAACATGAGATTCAAACCGCAGCATATGCCTATCAAAAAGATATTGAAGCAGAGGGAATAAATTGTAGTTGGCGTGAATCGATTTGTGTTGGACGAGACACTGGATATTGAGGCAGTAAAGGTAGATCCGGAATTGAAAATCCCAAATCTGACAATTCCGCAGATAAGCGAAAATCGTGATCAGGTGAAAGATTAATGAATTAAAAGCCAAATTGGCCGGATGCAAAGGGAGCTGAAAATTTAATGCCCTTGTTGATCGAATGTGTTGAACATGATATGACCCTGGGTGAAATTTGCGGTGTATTACGAGAGGTTTGGGGCGAATACCAATCGCTCGCCTGGGTTTAAGCGAGAAGGAGTAAATCATATGGCAAAGGTACTTAAAATTAATCATATTGCAATTGCAGTGCCGGAGATTGAAGGTGCGTTGAGATTTTTGGCAGGATGCATTGGGTTTGGAGCTTCATCACACGGAAGATGTACCCAGCCAGAAATCGTTAGTTGGATTTCTACCCAACAGGGAAGTGAAGATGGAATTGGTCCAACCCACGAGCTGATCCGGGGTGGCACGATTTCTGGAAAAGAAGGGGGCCGGATTTGCATCATCTCTGTCTTGGAGGTGGATGATTTGGAGGAGATGATTGTCCAATTAATGGAAAAAGGCGTTCGTATGATTGACGACATCCCCAAGATTTTGGAAGGCCGCAAACTGGCGTTCATCCATCCGAAATCGTCCACGGGGTGCTGGTGGAGTTGTATCAAATCCTATAAATTTGCGGCAAGAGAGAATACATTGTGTAGATGCATTCGTGATGATGGAGTGCATTTATTTTATTTAAATTCAAATGCCTTTTACTGGACAATGGATTGCCTTTCAGGTAATATTGATTTTAATGTAACGTTCAAAAAATAAAGATAAATATTTTAAATTTTAATTTAATGACTGTCAACCATTAAAACCATAAAAATACGGATTCTTTTATTCATAATTAGGCTCTCTTGGTCGGCCTGGAGGTTTAATGTCGGACCAGTTCATAAATCTACTCGCTGACGATTTAAAGCAAAAGATTAACGTTTTCCAACAAAAAGTAGAAGCAACAAATATTGGAACGGTGCTTGAAGCAGGCGATGGTATTGCTCAGGTGTCTGGTTTGCCAAATATTCGCTCCCAGGAATTGGTTGAATTTAGCAATGGTGATTAAAGGCATTGCATTCAATCTTGAGCATGATCGAGTCGGTATTATTATTTTAGGCGACTATGCACAGATTGTTGAAGGGATGAATGTTCATGGGACGGGACGTGTAATTTCCACTCCGGTTGGAAAAGAATTCATCGGACGCGTGGTTAATGCTTTGGGCGAACCAATTGATGGCAAAGGGACCATTACAAACAACAAAATTCCGACCAATTGAACGAATTGCACCTGGTGTGATTGACCGTCAGGATGTGGATACACCGGTTCAGACAGGTATTAAATCCATTGATGGTATGGTACCGATCGGTCGTGGGCAGCGAGAACTAATTATTGGTGACCGTCAAACGGGCAAAACAGCTATTGCATTGGATACCATTATCAATCAAAAAGGAAAAGATCTGATTTGCATCTATGTTGCAATCGGGCAGAAAAAAGCAGCTATCGCCAAGCTGGTGGGTCAACTGGATGATTTTGGCGCTATGGAGCATACCATTATTGTGGTCGCTTCAGCTGATGATCCGGCTGGTTTACAGTATATTGCACCTTATGTTGGCTGTACGATTGGCGAAGAATTCATGGAATCCGGAATGGATGCTCTGGTTGTTTATGACGATTTATCCAAACATGCCTGGGCCTATCGGCAAGTATCGTTACTGATGCGCCGCCCACCTGGCCGTGAAGCATATCCTGGAGACGTGTTTTATCTGCATTCTCGTTTACTGGAACGTGCGGCTCGTATGGCCAGCCATTATGTGATCGTGGCGAAAGACTTTTCGGGTGTAGAGGCAGAGGACAGTGATGCAATCAACGATGTGGTTTATACAGGTACCCTGGCCAAAACATTGGCCGAAAAAGCCTATGCCGGGTTAGCTGATGCAGAAAAATATAAAATTATTAAAACAAGAGATTCAGGTGGTTCCTTAACCGCTTTACCCATTATTGAAACGTTGTTAGGTGATGTTTCTGCATATATTCCTACGAATGTAATTTCAATTACGGATGGTCAGATTTATTTGGAAAGTAACTTATTCAATGCAGGTATTCGCCCTGCCATTAATGTGGGTATTTCTGTCTCTCGTGTGGGTGGATCCGCACAGACCAAGGCCATTAAACAGGTTGCAGCAAGTTTGCGTTTGGATATGGCATCCTATCGGAATCTGGCAGCTTTTGCCCAGTTTGGATCTGACTTGGATAAAACTACCCAGGCGCAATTGAAAAAAGGACAAACCCTGCAGGAAATTTTAAAACAGCCGCAGTATGAACCAGTCGATCTTGGAGAATCAGGTCATTGCTTTGTACGCAGGAACGCGCGGATATGCAGATAAAGTTTCTGTTTCAAAAATTTCGCAATGGGAAGCGGATTTGATTCACTTTATGCGACAAATTATCCCGAAATTTGTGCGAGTATTGCTTCAGCAGAACGAATTACACCTGAAGATACGAAGCAAAATTAAAGAAGGCATTGGTTGTTTTCCAAAATACGTGGAGCCATCGTAAATGATGTGCCATCCTGAAAATATGGAGGATGTATGGGATCCATTCGTGAAATGCGGCTGCGCATAAAAAGTGTAAAAAATATTACCCAGGTTACCCGGGCCCTTGCAAACAGTCAGTGCATCAAGGTAAAAAAACTGACCCTGGCGACCGAGCAAACGCATCCTTATGCCAAAGTTTGCCATGGATATTTTGCATGATTTAGCCAGTCAGCCAGGTCATAATAGTCTGCATCCGTTGCTATGCGGAAAGCGCACAACAATAGACAAGGCTCTGGTAATTTTGATCAGCAGTGATCGTGGATTAGCCGGAGCATTCAATATCAATGTGGTAAAACACAGTTTGGATTATTTTGGCCGATTTTGGTTACCCAATCTAGTATGTTACGTTGGAAGAAAAGGACGAGATATGCTTTATCGCCGGAAAATGAAAATTATTGCTGATTTTTCGCAATATTCCGACTCCGCCTACTTTTTTGGATTGTGCTCCGATCGGGAATTTGTTGGTGGATTACTACCTTCAAGATAAATGTGATCAGGTGTATTTGGTTTATAACCGTTACGTCAATATGATCCGGCAGGTACCGGTAGTGGAAAAATTGCTGCCGATGAGCTTTGCCGCCGCGAGGAAGATCCGAAAAATCCGGCAAGACAAAAGCAGTGTTCACTTATGAGCCGGATCAGAATGTGGTTTTGGATAGTATTGTGCCCCGTTTTACGGCATTGCAGGTTTATCAAGCAGTGTTGTCATCGCAGGCCAGTGAGCATGCTGCTCGAATGATGGCAATGCGAAATGCTACGGATAATGGTCATCAGTTGATTCAATATTTGCAATTGGAATATAACAAAGCGCGTCAGCAAAGTATCACTGCGGATATGTTGGATATTGTTGGTGGTGTAGAAGGTTTAACACAAATAATAACCCAGTTGGATTCATGAATTATTGTTTTGGAGGATCGGTATGGCGGATGCTACTGGTAGCATTGTACAAATTCAAAGTAGCGTAGTGGATGTAGTTTTCCCGGAGAATGACATGCCGGATATTTACGAGGCTTTGGAAATCCAAACGTCCGAGCAAGGAACAGTTAGTTCTTGAGGTAGAGAAACAATTAGGCAACCAATGGGTGCGCTGTGTAGCCATGGGTTCCACCGATGGTCTACAACGTGGCTTAGCCTGTACAACGAACCCACAATCCGATTATGGTTCCGGTGGGCGATATTACCCTGGGTAGGATCTTTAATGTTCTGGGTGAAACCCGTTGATCAACAAGGGGATGTGGATGCAAAGGAGTTTTATCCTATTCATCGTGCTGCGCCAACATTTGATCAACAAGCCACCCGTATTGAAATGTTCGAAACCGGGCTTGAAAGTAATTGATTTGATTGCTCCTTTTACCAAAGGTGGAAAGACAGGTATTTTCGGTGGCGCCGGTGTTGGAAAAACAGTCGTTATTATGGAGTTGATCCATTCGATTGCCACCGTGCATAAAGGAAAATCGGTATTCGCAGGGGTCGGTGAGCGGACCCGTGAGGGAACTCAACTTTACCGGGATATGCTTGGAATCCGGTGTTATGAAAGACACGGTCATGGTATTTGGTCAGATGAATGAACCAGCCGGTGTACGTTTGCGGGTTGCCTTGTCTGCTTTAGCTATGGCGGAATATTTCCGTGATCAATCCATGGATGTACTGTTGTTTATTGATAATATTTTCCGTTTTACCATGTCCGGTTCGGAAGTTTCTGCGTTACTAGGACGTATGCCATCTGCGGTAGGGTATCAGCCTACCTTGGCAACCGAAGTAGGTGAGTTGCAGGAACGGATTACATCCACCCGTCAGGGTTCGATCACCTCCATGCAGGCCGTTTATGTACCGGCGGATGATTATTCTGATCCCGCGCCTGTGGCCATTTTCTCCCATCTGGATGCAACCATTGCATTGGAACGCTCGATTGTTGAAAAAGCAATTTATCCTGCTGTTGATCCGCTGGCATCCACATCCCGAATTCTGGATCCACATATTGTGG
>CAVVEM010000006.1:0-430455 GCA_963747325.1 uncultured Chloroflexia bacterium
GGTATGAGCGACCGTGGTTATCTGCGTGAGAATTATTATGCCGACGTGGCGGTGATAGCGAGTATCAGGCAATGACCATGGCCACCTGGGAGGGCCTATGTCAGTGGAAGTGGATGGCACCGGCCGCGTCTATATTGCTGATGAGTGGAATAGTCGCGTGCAAGTTCTGGATGCGAACGGTGCGTATCTCACGACTATTGCTGGAAGCTGGGGAACATTCAATGATAGCTTGATCAGTCCATCCGGTTTGGCGTTGGACACCAGTGGAAATATATATGTGACAGACCGTGACAATCATCGCATTCAGAAATTCACACCCGGCACGCCAGGCTGGCAGCAAAAGAATTTAAATGGGTTTGGTAACCTGAACGATCATACGATCAATCGAATGTCTGTGTTCAATACCCATCTGTATGCTGGCACAACCAACGACATCGATGGCGGCAAGGTATGGCGTTCTGCCGATGGCACCAATTGGGGACAGGTTAATCTAAGTGGATTCGGTAATACAAACAATATAACAGCCCATCTAGGCGAATTCCTCAATGGCAATTTATATGTAGGCACAACCAACAACATCGATGGCGGCAAGGTATGGCGTTGTATTGTTTGTGACGGATCAGATTGGGTCCAGGTGGCCAGCGGCGGATTTGGCGACATCAACAATACCGCGGTCGAACGGATCGTTGTCTTCGCAAACACCTTGTACGCCACCACCAACAGTAGCACAGGGGTGGAAGTATGGAAATCAACCACTGGAAATGCTGGCTCCTGGACACAATCCAACACCGATGGCTTCGACAGCAATGCAACGGCTTATGGGCAGTTGCCACTCTAAATAATTATCTATACACCGCAGATACGCAACTGCACAATGGGGCACCCTGGGATACAGATACATATACTGGCACTGAAGTCTGGCGAACCAACAACGGCACCACCTGGACTCAGGTAAATGCAGATGGTTTTGGGAATCGTGACAACATGAGTCCCTGGCTGGCATCCTTTAATGGATATCTCTATAATTTGTCCTACCCGATGTGGAACTGGAGCTCAGATCTGGCGTTGTGCAACTTGCGATGGCTCTGACTGGGATCTAATTGTCAATGACGGATTTGGTGATAGTAACAACTCTGCCGGAAGCTTCCTGTTGAACTTCAACGGGTATTTATACACTGGCACAAATAACAATGTCACTGGCACACAAATCTGGCGCACTGTCGATGGCGACTGAAACCAGGTCCATTGGCTCGCTTCGGCGACAGCAATAATTACGCTTCGTTAAGTGGAGCTGTTTTCAACAACACTCTTTTTTGGGGCACTCTGAACTCGGCGAACGGTACAGAAATCTGGGCACGAAATAATACGCCCATCTCCCTGCCCACACCGTGGGTAGGATCGATATCTGTGACATCGGACAGTTCGTCGCCGACGGTCGTCCGCATGTCGGGGCAGAAGTCGCCTCCTACGATAGCTTCTCCTCAGGTGCCCTCTCCGCCTATCTCCCCATGCTCTTCAAGGACGCCTTTGGCGGTTCCTACAACTCCGCGTTCTATGTCCAGAATGTGGATCCCTCCTATACTGCGAACCTCACCATCAAATATTATGACAGTACAGGCGCTTGAGCTGTACTCAGGTCGATACGGTCGCCCCACTCGCCTCCAAGGGCTATTGAGTACGGCTCAAGGTTTGTCTACCTGCGGACTGGGTCGGTGGCGTCGTCGTCACTTCCGATCAACCCATCGTCGCCATCGGCCGTCCGCACATCGGTGCCGAGGATGATGCTGTATACAGCATTGGTTCTCATTATATAGCTTTGGGAAATGGGGTAAACAATCATTGGTTTACCGATAAACCAGCCTATATGTTATTTTTAGCGGTTGGGCAATGGATTTTTGGACCTAATATTGACAGGTATATACTATTTCAAATTCTTGCAGTCTCCTGTCTTCCAGCAATTTTATTTTTGTTTTCCACAAGGATTGTGGGAATATTTGGGGGTCTCTTTGTTGCCTCACTTGGTGTGATTGCTGAAGTTAATCAAATGCAGTTTTATTCTCAAATTGGCAGCGGACATGTTAAGTTAGAGAACCCTGAAGTATTAGTTGGATTGATTTTATTGATCTTCTCAATCATTCTATTTCATTGGATCAAAAATCCAAAGTCGATTTATTATCCAATTCTAGCCGGGGCAGTAATAGGTATCGCTACTTTACTCCGTGCAAATGCATTCTTTATTGCTCCGCTTACCATACTATTTGTTTTTCTACTTGCTGGTAAACAACGCAGGATGATAATTCATTCCATCTTGTTCTTTATGGTTGCTTTTAGTCTGGTGTTTGCCCCATGGTTATTTTCTGCAAAGGATAAAGCTGGAAATAATTATTACTTCAAGAAATTGCACTCAGTTCTTACCTATAGAGCGATAAGTGATGAAATGCTTGATCAACAAGACGATTCTTCAATCATTGAGCGTATTGATACACAAGCACAAGCAGTCACAAAAACTATAAATTCAACGCCAGAAATAAATGTTATCAATGGTTCATCGCAATGGTTTGTGGTATCCCATATCGGATTTCATTTTTTTAATAACATTTATGATGGTCTAGCTGCATTACCCACTAAAATTACTTTTTCCACACTTAAAGTCCAATTTAAATTACCTTTATGGGAAGCTGAAGCTCAAATTCCAATTTGGAAAAAAAACCTTTCGGGTGAAAACTATACGATGCTGATGATTAACCTTTCTCTGGTGATAATCGGTATCATCACAGCCTGGAAGCGTCATCAATTGGCTGGCTTGTCCGCTTTACTAGTACAAATTGGATATTCTTTTGGGAATGCAGTAGCATTGACTTCCGGTGGACGCTATCAGTTAGCTGCTAATTGGGCAATCCTTTTTTATTACGGGATTGGTATTTGTACCTGTATTTATTTATTACTCTCTACAGTTTTGAATATAAAGGGGATTGGATTTGGTGAATTTGTAGATAAGATTGAGCATTCCAACCCTGATGGAAAAAATAAAATTCGGGTTTCTTTCCTTCTTTTTCTGATCATGTGTATAGGCGTAGTACTTCCGGTAATTAATTTTCTCCCGAGTCGTCTTCCTGATGAAAATATGGAGAGTACTTCCAAACTCGCATACCAATATTTATCACAAGAAAACCTTGTTTCAAAAGCAGATTGGGAAAATTTCTTATCGGATTCTCAGAAAATAATTGTCATTGGAAATGCATATCATCCAAAATATTATGAAAATTCACATGTAAATCCAGGACACAAGACATTTGAAATACTGGTCTTGGCGAAGGACTATGTTTATCCAAGTTACTTATTTAATGTAGAACCAAGTGGTTTATTTCATGATGGGAGTAAGGTAATTATCATTGGCTGTAATATTGGGGATGATCGGGTTTGGGGAGTCAGCAGAAAAAATGTCAGAGCTATTTCCTTCATAAACCTTGATCAGGAATCCGTCTATCATATGAGTGATCCAATCTGGACGTGTCAAGAAGCAAATTAGTTTCATAAGAATTGCATGAATTTATGTGTAGTAATTTCTGAATATTTATTTTAATTTGATAAATATAGTTTAAGTAAAATTGATCGAAAATGAGGTACCAGCATGTATTCATTATCAAGTCTTCCTGATTATGGATTGAGCTTATTATTTTGGCTTATATTGTGGAGCTTAGGCGGTATTTGGATAATTCGGTGTGCTTTCCGTTTGGAATCTGGTGAAGAATTTATATTGGGCATACTTGTTGGGCTAATTCTTGAGAATCTATTGGCGAATTTTCTCGGACGAGTATTACCTCTACAGGCTGCCTTCTGGGTATCGTCTTTCTTAATCTTCATGATTGGTATTCTACTGAATATAAAAAAGGGCTGGAAATCATTTTTCCATTTTGATCTGCATCCGGTACAATTTTTACTTTTTTTTGGACTATTCGGGATAGCGTATTTAATCCAACGTGGTTATGCGATTTATGATGATTACGCCCACCTTCCGACGATATCAATTATGGCTACGGGACAAATTCCTCCAGTTTTTGTTCTTGATCCAACTATTACCTATGCCTATCATTATTTTTTGATATTGTTTTCGGCACAAATTGTTGTCGTGAGCAAATTGCATATCTGGACGGCCTTTGATATAACACGTGCTTTAGTTTATGCATTGACTATTGTAAGCTCGATGATCTGGGGTTTTAGAATGACGCGTAATCGCATTGCTGCAGGTTTTACCGCAGCTATGATGGCTTTTGGCTCCGGAACTCGTTGGTTATTATTACTCTTACCATCAAATATATTAACATATCTATCGGCACAAATTTCGTTAATCGGTGCAGGTGCAAGCAGCGGAATAAATTTGGCGGATGCATTAGCCAATAATTGGGCAATAGAAGGGGCAGGACCTCGCCCTTTCCCCTTTGCATTTGCAGATGGCTTGGTAGAAAATAATGCGATGCAAATGTTTGCAAGCAATAGTCTGATGGATGTCGCAGTAATTTTATTATTACTGCTTACTTATAATCGATGGCGAAATCAATGGGGGTTGGTGATCACAGTATTTATCATTGGAGCATCAGGTCTATTGGCAGAAAGTTATGTCTTGTTGATGGCTTTTGCCTGGCTGCTAATTGTTCTCATTATGTTTATCAAGGTGCGCGGATTTCATTTCCCGAAATCCCTAAAAACATGGTTGCTTGCTACTGCCATGGGTACAGTTTTTGCATTTATTCAGGGAGGTGCACTTACTGATACTTTGATCAGTTTACTGAAAGGCATTTTTACAGGTGTACAGAGTACGTCATATCAAACCATCGGTTTTACATTCGTTTGGCCTCCGCAGATTATTTCCACTCATCTGGGAGTACTATCCTTATTTAATCCCGCGCAATTATTAGTTGCCTTATTGGAAGTCGGCCCTGCGATTCTCATCCTTCCAGGCCTTTTTATATGGGGTATAAAAGCATTGCGAGCAAGTCGTTGGTATGAAGCAGCTTTGGTATTTGCAGGAATGATTTCACTGGGATCATTAGTGGTGAATTTTACTGGATCAACCGGCGTTCGCAACACTACACGGTTATACCTATTTATTGGTTTATGTATGTTGTATTTTGTCCCTCTAGCATGGCGCTGGGTATCCCATAGAAAATTCGTTTATCAACTTTTATTGGGTGTTATAAGCGCAAGTATGTTAACAGGTGGATTAGTTTTTTTTGCTATTCAATTAGCTGCCGTTCGAACACCAGTTACCAGTACTTTTTTAAAGCCGATGGATGTAAGGATGATGGAATCCTATTGGAATCAATTGGAGGAGCATAGCCTGGTGTTTGATACGCGTGTTTCACGCTCAGCGACGATATTTGGCCGGGCAAGCAATTCCTATGATACCTGGTATGCTGCAAAACCAGAATGGATAAAACTTGAGGAAGATCCCTATTTAGATGAACTTATTGATGCAGGGTATAGCTATCTCTACATGGATGAAGAGTATTGGAATCAACTTTCGATACCTGTTCAAACCTCGCTTTCCAATGATTGCATGGTAATGATTAGCGAACTTGATCATCCACGTACTACTGATTATCGAAAACTGTATGACATACGTTCTTGTGCACCATGAGGCATTTCAGAGTTTATTTTCTTTTGAGTTATTCATGAAATTTCAAAGGACGCGGAATATTGCTCCTGAATCTTTATAGAGAGTCTGCATGGAATCTTTGAAAATGACTTTTTGTTTTCTGGATTTTTCACTCCTGGTTTCGATACTGTAACGAAAATCCATAGATTGGAAAAGAGAGAGGTTAGTGTCCATAAAAAATCCTATGGAGGTTAATGACCCAAGGCTTGTTCTTATGGGGTCCTGCGAAAACTGGCATAGAACAGTGGATGGCTTCAGAATATTGTACCTCCAAATGTTGAATAGAAATTCTGGATGGTTGCAAACAATCCAGGGGAAAGTAACGATAAGCATGGGAACGTAAAAGATGAGCGTTCCTACAAATGGCAAGCATAGCCCGAGCCCCACGCAAGCGCCAGGAACAGCCTCGGCCTTTCATACGATGAACCACTAACTTGTCAACATTGCCTTCAATCGCTCCAAGATAAGCAGGGGTAGATAATCCACGGTGTTGTAGATCTAGTAAGCCATCTCTATTATTGGAAAGGTAACGGTAAAAATCCTCCAGTTTCTTTTTTGGAGTACCACTGGATTCCTGGATCATCTTTTGTAGATCGGATTGAACGCTTTTAAAGCCTTTCTGTCGAAGCAGAGTGACCAACTGTTTTGCTACCTTCCGATCTGGTATTGCCCGTCTGGCTGCGCGAAGTAAATGAAATTGGTCGAGAATGAATTCCTGACGAATCAGCATACGATCAAAACTATGACGTACCCATGCGTTGCCATCTCCTCCGCTAACCAATAATCGAGTGTTTTCCAAATCATAATGACGGTGAGCTTCCCGTAGAATTTGCTCCTGCCATGTCTGGGAATTCATGCCAATTGCTGTCAAACAAAGCTTGTTTTCAAGGCAAAAACGGTCTTTTCCAACTGGTTTTCGGCCTGTACTCAAAATAGCTACCCTTACTTCAGTTGATCTGCGCTTTTCTCTCTGCAAGTGTAGCCAAACCCCATCACTCTCTGCATAAAGCACCGGAGCGGATATTTTTCCCGCCTCATCTTGCCCACCAGAAGCAAAGATGCGCTTTCGTTCAGCTTCTTCACCATCCGCAATCCGGTTGCCAATGGACCACGTCATTCGTTGAATTGAACTATGACTGATCGGTGTTCTTGTCAAATAACTGAGCTGATCCGCTGCTAATCTGTATGTTGCGCCGCTTACCAGGGAGGCGCCCATTTCTTGCACTCTATTACTCATTCGCCCATAGCGCTGAAGTCCTAGTAAATCATCCACTGGTTTCAATCGCTTTCCATTTTCATCTTTATATACCCGCCGTTTGTATTTCATTTCTCCAAGGCTGCTGATTATCCAGCGATTCTCTGTACCCATGTTCCGCCATTCTGTAGGTTTATTTTCTGTGATTCTGTCATCCAGTACTTCGATCACGCCTTGCAATATTTGCTTGCCTGTTGCCATTGCTAGGCTATGTATACTTTCTTCTATCGCAGTTATTGGCACCCTTTCCTGCAGTTCCATTTTCTCATTTTCGACTTTTATCGTTATACTAATATTGACAGTATCGTCTGTCATTTGAGAGCTCCTTTCGATGTTGATGTGGTCAACTACAATATTGATTGGAACTCTCTCTTTTTGCAAATCCTTTCTATGGATATTTGTGACTGTAACCCTGGTTTCCCCTTAACTTGACAAACTTCCGGGAATCTTCTATACTGCGTGTATCGCAACACGGGGAGCCTGGTACGAACAGGCTGAGAGGAGGATATCACTATCCTCGACCCGCATTACCTGATCCGGATAATGCCGGCGGAGGGAAAATACACCTGGCGTGTTTTCTATGACCCTCTCTGGCAGAGGGTTGTTTTTTTATGGATGCAAAAAAAGCTGTTCTGGTTCTTAACGGGGAGTTTCCTGATCCCAATATTTTGGCATCCTATGATTCCTCTGCCTATATCAAAATTGCAGTAGATGGCGGCTTGAAGTATTTCCGTCATGCAAAAATTTCTCCGGATATTTTAATCGGTGACCTGGATTCGATTTCTTCTGAAGATCGAGCCTGGGCGGAACAACAATCAGTTCAGATTCTCCAGTATCCTCCAGAAAAAGATGCATCTGATTTTGAGCTTGCCCTTAAGTGGTTGATCAATCAGGGGATTCCCTGGGTACGGATTCTGGCAGCATTGGGTGGTCGACTGGACCAAAGCATGGCTAATTGTTTCTTGCTGATGAATGACCAGTTGAATGGCATGGATGTTCGTTTTGAAGATGGAAAAGAAGAAGTGTGTCTGATTCATCAATCCGTCATTCTTCATGGTCAACCAGGAGACATAGTTTCTCTCATCCCATTGCAGACTGTTGTTCACGGTGTAACCACACACGATTTGAAATATCCTTTGCATGATGAAGATCTATTCATGGTTCAAGCCCGGGGAATCAGTAATGTAATGCTGACAACCTCCGCTGCGATTGAAGTTAAAGAAGGGGTGTGTTTATTGATTCACACACGTCAGGGAAGATAATCTCCCCGAGCACATCTTCGGAATTTATGAAGGAGTGTTCATAATGAAATCTATGAAAATTTATTTAATATCCATCTTATTGGTAACGGCAACCCTGGTTGGCTGCCAATCGGCCCTTCCTGAACAAATGGATGAGACTTCACCCGGCATATTAACCGTGATGACACATGATTCCTTTGCCATCAGCGAAGATTTGATTGCTCAATTTGAGCAACAAAATCAGGTTAAAGTTGAATTTGTAAAGAGTGGCGATTCCGGTGCTGCGTTGAATCGCGCTATTCTGACCAAGGACTCACCCATTGCGGATGTCTTCTATGGTGTGGATAATACCTTCCTGTCTCGTGCCATTGATGCAGAAATATTTGATCCATATCCATCACCCATGCTGGCAGATATTCCGCTTTCTTTTCAGCTGGATTCTTCAAATGGTGCTTTACCCATGGATTATGGTGATGTGTGCATCAACTATGACCAAGCATACTTTTTGGAGCACTCGCTGGAAATTCCTCAATCTCTGGAGGCATTAACAGACCCGCAGTATAAAGGTTTGTTGGTGGTGGAGAATCCAGCTACCTCGTCACCTGGATTGGCCTTCTTGCTGGCAACGATATCCATGTTTGGGGATGATTTTACGACCTTCTGGGAGGCTTTGCGAGCCAATGAGGTCCAGGTGGTCAATGATTGGGAAACAGCGTATTATACGAACTTTAGCGGTTCTTCAGGACGGGGTGCCCAACCCATGGTGGTTTCCTACGCCAGTAGTCCGGCAGCCGAAGTGATCTACGCTGAGACACCCCTGACTGAAGCTCCGACAGCTTCCCTGGTGGGAGACTCCATGTGCTTCCGGCAAATTGAATTTATAGGAATATTGAAGGGAACAAAGAATCGTGATCTGGCGGAAAAGTATGTTGATTTTGCCTTGGATGTCGCAATGCAGGAAGACTTGCCGCTGCAGATGTTTGTCTATCCAGTCAATCAGAAGGCTGTATTGCCGGAGGCATTTGTTCAATACAGCCAGATTCCTGAGAAACCAGCTATGCTGGATACGGCAGAAATAGCTGCAAACCGTGAAGCCTGGATTGAGATCTGGGACACCACCGTACTTCGCTGATCCTGCCTAGATGAAAGACACACTTCCTGGTATGAAGAAAGGGATCCCCACATGGTCTTCCGGACTATTGTGGGTGATCCCACTTTTGTTTTTACTGATTTTCTTTTTTTTCCCATTGGAATCAATTTTTAGATTAACTCTTTCGGAATGGCTGAAACATCCTTTTACTTCTGCGTCCTGGCATCGAGTTTGGAGAGCGCTCTATTTCACTTTTTTCCAGGCAGGTCTCTCAATGGGTATAACACTATTGATCGGATTACCTGGCGCCTATTTGTTCTCACGTTATAAATTCAAAGGAAAAGGCCTTCTGCGCGCTGCGAGTACGATTCCATTCATTATGCCCACTGTGGTTGTAGCAGCCAGTTTCAATGCTCTCCTGGGGCCTAAAGGCCTGCTTAATTTCCTTTTGATGAAAACCTTTACCCTGGAAAATCCGCCCATAGCGCTCTTGAATACACTGGGGGCTATAGTTCTTGCTCACGTTTTTTATAACACTTCCGTAGTACTGCGCATGGTAGGTAGTGCCTGGGAACAGCTCGATCCTCAGATGGAACATGCTGCACGATCATTAGGCGCGTCTCCCATGCAAACCTGGTGGCGGGTTACCTTTCCCTTGTTAAAAACGCCGATTTTAGCAGCCGCCTTGCTGGTTTTCCTCTTTGATTTCACCAGCTTCGGCGTGGTTCTTCTTTTGGGCGGGCCGTCCTTTGCCACTTTGGAAGTGGAGATTTATATTCAAGCGATGCACATGCTCAATCTGCCTTTGGCCGGATTGTTGTCTGCTATTCAATTGGGATTTACCCTGCTGCTTACCGTTGCTTATTCCCGACTGGTAAAAAAATCTGTTTATGAAACCCAACCGCGATTGTTGGGGGAAACGCAGCAAAAAGCTAAAAATTGGAAAGAAAGAATCTTTATCTTTCTAATGGTTATTATTTTATTTACGCTGCTAATTACCCCGCTCGCGGCATTATCCATTCGCTCAGTGACACGCCTGGAAGCTGCCAGGGGGAACGAACAACTGTTTCCACCGGATTTACCCTGGATTATTACCGGGAATTGTTTGAGAATCGACGCAGCTCCTTGTTTTATGTCCCCCCAATTGAAGCAGTGCGAAACTCACTGATGTATGCCGGATTTACAATCTTGATTTCGTTAACCTGTGGTTTTTTGGCTGCTTATGCATTAAATCAACGGCTGTGGGTTAATAAACTGTTTGATCCTATATTAATGCTTCCCCTGGGCACATCGGCAGTGACACTTGGGCTGGGGTTTATTCTGGTGTTCAACAAACCTCCATTGGATGTACGCTCCTTTCCTTTGATCATGCCGATTGCGCATAGTCTTGTTGCGTTGCCTTTTGTGATCCGAAGTATTTTACCTGCCATTCAGTCCATTCCGCGGCCATTGAAACATGCCGCTTCCGTTTTAGGTGCTTCACCGCTGCGTGTTTGGCAGCATGTGGACTTGCCTATCATTGCCAGAGCAGGATTTGTAGGGGCAGTTTTTTCTTTTACAATTTCGTTAGGAGAATTTGGTGCTACCTCATTCCTAGCTCGCCCTGAATTTCCAACCATTCCCATTGCCATCTACCGCTATCTCTCCCAACCTGGTGCTTTAAATTATGGTCAGGCATTGGCCATGGCAACCATCCTGATGTTTGTTTGTGGTGTTAGTATCTATCTTATGGAACATTTTCAGAGCGATACCCGCCGTGAAGTATAATCCATAGCATAAGGAATTATTACGAGTATGTTATCCATTCAGCAGATTACAAAATACTATGACGGTCAATTATTACTGGATAAAATCAGTTTTGATGTTGAACGTTGTGAGACAATTTGTTTGCTTGGTTCGTCCGGCAGCGGGAAAAGCACATTATTAAAGATGATTGCTGGATTGGAAGCTCCGGATGGTGGACAAATTCTTTGGAATCAACAAAATCTGAACAGCATCCCTGTGCATCAGAGGAATTTTGGTTTGATGTTTCAGGAATATGCATTATTTCCTCATCGGTCGGTAGCTGAAAATGTGGCTTTTGGTCTTGAAATGAAGAAAGAAACCAAAGAAGAGATCAAGCGAAAAGTAAAAGATGCCCTCTCCATGGTTGATATGTGGGAGTTTGCCGATCGCCGTGTAACGGATTTATCAGGAGGGGAGAAACAGCGCGTAGCTCTTGCCCGTGCGCTTGCACCTCGTCCGCATTTGTTAATGTTGGATGAACCTCTTGGTGCGTTGGACCGTGGCTTGCGTGATCAACTTATTTTAGATCTACGAAAGATACTTAAGCGAACCGGCATTCCGGCTATTTATGTAACTCATGACCAGGAAGAGGCTTATACTATAGCAGATCGTATGTTGTTGCTGCATCATGGTAAAATCGTTCAGGAAGGAAAACCACAAGAAGTTTACAATACCCCGGTAAATGCCTGGGTGGCAGGCTTTTTGGGGTCTACCAACAAGTTCCCAGGGACTGTAATCAGTACTGATCCGCTCTTGATTCAATCAGTGCTGGGAGATATTTTGCCGAGTGCACAAACTCTGACTCGATTCCAACCTGGCCAAAAAGTAAGCCTGATCCTTAAGCCTTTCGGAATGGATCTGGTCAAGGCACAGGATTCCGAAAAGCAAGCCGTAGTGATGGATTGTGTTTTTTCGGGTGAAGTATTTCGTCTTATTCTTCAAGTTGACGATATTTCACTTAAAGTCGTCAGCAGGGATGCTTTTACCCCTGGAAGTACTATTGGTTTTTATTTGTATCCGGATGCAATAATATGTTTACCGGAAGAGGAATCGTAATCGATGAAATGGCAAATTGTTAAGCAAAACGCGGCAGGGAAGGACGTGTGGCAGTATGATGGAACGCTGGTTGCGAGAATTGGCGAAGCAGTCTTAATTGATGCCCGTTTTGACCGGGATGATTTTGTCTTCAATGGTATGAAGATATGCAGGGGAGACCGGTTTATTGAAGCATATTATGCGGATCGCTGGTTTAACATCATGGAAATTTATGATGGCGGCACAGAGACACTCAAAGGCTGGTACTGCAATGTGACGTATCCTGCCACCATTCAGGAAGGGATTGTCACATACAAAGATCTCGCTCTGGATGTAATGATCTTTGCCGATCAACGCTGCTTATTGTTGGATGAGGACGAATTTGAGGCTTTAGGGCTTCCAGCCAAGATAAAAGAAAAAGCAAGAAGAATTCCTAATGAACTTCTCTTGCTTTTCCAAAAAAACCATTATCAATCCATCAAACGATGGTTTGATCAAGCATAAGTTTAGCGATCAGGGTTTGGATACGACCACGTTGTCAAAACCGAATTTTGCGCCAGCCTCTTCATAAGTACCCACGATAAGCCCGATGTCGCCGCTGGTATAGTCTGCATCGGTGACTTCAGCCAGTAAAATGTCGTTGACGTACAGGGATAGGGTGCTGCCGATACAATCGAATCTTATTTTGTTCAACTCATTGCCCAGTTTAATGGCATTGTTGAATGGCATGTTTTCCATTTGAACCATGGCAAATTCTTTCTCTGTGGATTTGAAGATACCATAATAGCCATCAATACTGATCAGGCCATAATAGAAATTATCCCCATTCATCCGACAGATGATACCGGATTCTACATCCATTGGGCCAGATAATAACTGAGTATCCACAGTAATGCTGGTATCGGTGAAGAATTTATTCGCGATACCCCAGGCATAGGAATTGGGATCATCATTTGTAATAACATACATGTTATTTTCATAGGCAGCACTTAAGAGATCCTCAGAATAAATATCCCATCCGGAATTGCTGTTCGAAAAATCCTCCGATAAGAGATCCGTATTTGTGGGTTTCTCCACTGGAGCAGATTGTTCAACGGTGGTCTCATCTGATCCACTGCTGGAACCTGCTGTTAATGAACTGGACAAGCATGCCACAGATAAGATGGACATCATTCCAATAGATAGAAGTACTAACGATAATTTACTTTTCATTACATTATCCTTTGGCAAATATTAATTAATACAAAATATAAACTACGTTGAAGATGACGAAAATTATGCGACAAATGATGATAACAGCAATGAGAATTCATTGATGATATTATTGATATCCGTGCTTTCTGATGAAACAAAAGCCACCACAATGACACAACAACAGCAAATCATAAGAAGCAAGGCAATGGCAACAATCCATATCCATTTTTTACTTTTACTTTTATTGTTGATTTCTGAGATGTTAGGTTCCAGTCCTTCAGGTAATGAAAATTCAGCACCTGTGGTTTTTTCCACGGGGGTTGGTTCGGGAAGATTAAAATCACTCATTATGTATTCCTCCAAAAGTGTTTATTTGATTTATAGATAAGAACATTGTACTCATTATATAGGAAAATCAAAGGGTTGGGTTTAGATTGCCAACCTTTGATTATTCTTTTTTAGCATGCGGAAAATAATCCAGGATGTAATTAAAATGAAGATACATGCAATCAGAACAGGCAATATTATCGCCACAATAGATAGTATGGTCGAAACAATATCTTCTAAAATACTGACAGGTGTATTAGCAGCGCCTGCGGTAGTTGCTGAAACAGCTGGCCGTACGGCAATGGCCTTGACCGCATGAATACTTCCGGCAACCAGTAATCCTGCGCCTAAAGACAGGATTGGGTGGATATCCGTAAGGACTTTTGCGCTGGCTGCAAAAGCAATCGCACCTGCCGCAGGGCGGACAAAAGTTTGTATGATGTCGTTGATATGATTAACTGCCGGTATCTTATCGGCGAAGAATTCAATTGCTGATAGAAAAATCAATAAGCCGATAATCCACCAACTTGTCAGGGTATCCCACGGCGTTTGTAATTTAATTAAATTGGTAAATTTTGCCAACAGAGATATAACCAACAACGGGATATATGCATTTAATCCCGCACTGGCTGATAAACCGAACGCCGTGAAAACATTTAATATTTCCATATCTTACTCCTAACTTAGAATGAAAAACCAGCCCAGGTGCCAGTCAACCAAAAACGCATTAAATCCATTGCGCCTATCTGGAAGAGCGCACAAAAAAATCCAGCCATTGTCATCCATTTGATATCTTTCAAATATTGGTATGAATTTTCTTTCTTCAATAACATGGTAATTAAAATCGTATAAATCATACTCAACATAAAAAGTACCGTAGCGCTGCTGATTAAAGCCAAGGAAAACATGAAGAAAAGGTTGCCTGTTCTAATTATAAGAAATAATCCCGCATTAATCAGGGCTAATTTCAGGATATCGAGAAATGAATTAACAGGGGAAAGTGGCATCCAATCGGCCCACATGGATTGGTTAAAAATTGGATATAAAATAGATGCCATGCCGATACCCAAGCCCAAACCTGTAATCAACCGCAGCGTGTTATTGGGGGTATAAAGCGAGGGGGCATTTTTGAAGAAATGCAAATAGGAGTTGCCTCCATCAATAGCAAAAACTAGCAGCAGGAAACCTAAAACGAATAATATTTTTTTGGGCGGAAGCTCACCAGATCTCTTGCTTTTAAGCTGGTAGAGAAAGGTAATGAAAGCTCCCAAATACATTCCTGAGCAGCGGGCACATAACGGGAAGACACGTTCGCCTATTTGAAATGACCGCTCAGGGATCTGGTGACAAACCGAATATCCCACTGCATCTGCTTTTCCAAAAAGACCAGGTGGTGTGAACCATAGCCAGACTGCCAATAAAATAATCACAATCAGAATAAGCGAAGGTTTAGTGAATCTTTGCAAGCTTTTTTGTTTGTTTTCATCCATAGTATGTTCATTATATGGATGAACCCCGGATGACGCAAGATATTTTGAAATTATTACAGTTTGATTAATATTGCGTTAATTCAAGGCAGTCTACTTGACGATGGATCGAGAATCCGTCATACTATGGGAAACAGGTTAAAAATATTATTATTGTAATCTTAACAAAAAGGAGGTGATGCCAATGGATTTTAGTTTTGAACGTAGTGCTGCGGCATCCCTCCTGTTTGTTTTTAAGTAAGGATGCCGCAGCCTACAAAAGAATAAAAAAAATCAACGCCGCGAGGCGTTGATTTTTTTAATCACCCATCGATATAGCAACTGATCTTGCACTATTGACTGTGTCCCCATGAATATCCACCCTTTTCGGAATTGCCAGAGCATCCGTTAGGGATACATGACTAATTTTATTACCGTGCAGGGCTACCATCCGCCCGAATTGGCGTTTGGCTAGAAGATTTACAGCCGCAGAACCAAAGCGCGTGGCCAACCAACGATCAAAAGCAGTAGGCGTTCCTCCTCGTTGCAGATGACCGAGGATAGTAGTTCGCACTTCGAGTTTGGACTGATTCATTAAAGTGACCATGATCTGTTCGGAGATGCCGCCTAACCGACCTGTATAAATTTGGTCGCCTGGCATCCAGTAGGATTTTTCACCACCGGCGGGGTAGGCTCCTTCCGAGACTGCAATGATGGAAAAATGAGTCCCCGCGGCAACTCTTTGTTCCACTTTCTGGAAGATGGCCTCGTAATGAAAAGGAATTTCAGGGATCAGGATGACATCTGCACCGCCAGCCAGGCCGGCATAGAGGGATATAAAACCAGCATCCCTTCCCATTAATTCCAGCAGCATGACTCGATGATGGGATTCGGCCGTGGTGTGCAGCCTGTCGAAGGCATCCACAGCCACATTTACTGCAGTATCAAAACCAAAAGTAAAATCAGTTAAATTGATATCATTATCGATGGTTTTCGGGATACCAACGACGGGAATGCCCAAATTCCATAATTCTCTACCGATGCGCAAGGTACCGTCGCCGCCGATCAGTACCAGAGCGTCTATCCCCAACTTCTGGATATTATCGATCGTTTCCTGAGAGCGATCCACGGTGATGATTTGCCCATCTTTTTCGATAGTATAGGCAAACGGATTCCCGCGATTTGCAGTGCCGAGAATGGTCCCTCCGCGCGGTAAAATACCACGAACTGAGGAGTTGTCTAACGGAATGATGCCATTCTCTTGCAGGAAACCATCAAATCCATTACGAACCCCAAGTACTTCAAGATGATAATCATTTATGGCTGTTTTGACAGTAGCCCTCAAGGCAGCATTTAATCCTGGAGCATCCCCACCACCAGTAAGAACTGCAATCCGTTTCATTTTGTACTCCTGAAATCCCTATTGAATCGATAGATGTATTATAGTATTAATCAGATAAGGAATTTACTCCTATGAAAGTAGTGGTTTGGTGGTTGAAGCGTGTCCTGCGCTTGGAGGACAATCCAGTCCTACAAACGGCAATTAATTTAGGATACCCCGTTTTACCTCTTTATATTTATGATCCGGAAGTCCTGCGCCTGGAGACATTCCGCAGTCGTTTCTTGCTGCAGGCGGTAGCAGGCCTGGAAGACGAGCTTTATAATATGGGCTACACCTTGATGACCGCCTATGGGAATGTGCAACAAGTGTTTCAGGAACTGGTTCAAAAAGTGGATATCTATCAGGTGGTTACAGAAAAGGATGTGACCCCATTTGCCAAAAACGAATTGGACAAACTGAAATCCATCCTCTCCCTCATTCTGGTCAACGGCATTACCATCCATGAAGCACAAGACATCCATAAGCCTGACGGCAATGCTTATCAAAAATACAGCGCCTATCGGAATCGTTGGTTGGATCTTCCCTTGCCGGAGTTGATACCTTCCCCAAAAGATATGCCCATCCTTGTGACCCATCCATGCTACCTGTCTTTTCCTCAAAAACCGCCTTTAAGTGAAGCGATCCTTCCTTACACCCCTCTACAGGCGAAACAAACCCTGAGAGATTATTTACAGAAATCCAGTCAGAACTATGGGGTGCTAAGAAATCGGGTGGATTTGGATGAGACCTCCCATTGTTCCCATCTTTTCCGCTTTGGTTTGCTTTCGCCTGGTCAAGCCCTATCTGGAGTGAAGCAGTTGATCGCTGCCGAACCCAAACAGGCAGCAAAAACGGGCCGTGAGTCCTGGCGGGATGAATTAATCTGGCGCGAGTTTTTTAATCACTTGATGCAATCTTATCGAACAGACGCAGACCGACTGAAAAACAAAGACGGCAGTGAAATTTCCTGGCTGAAGGACGAGCAAGGTTTGGTATCCTGGCAGCAAGGAAGAACAGGGTACCCTCTGGTGGATGCCGCCATGCGCCAACTGGTGCAAACCGGTTGGATGCCGGGTCGTGCACGCATGGTCGTGGCATCCTTTCTGGCCAAGGATTTGTTTATCTGGTGGCATTTGGGCGAAAAGTTTTTTATGAAACATTTGCTGGATGGCGATCCGGCTGCCAACCATGGCAATTGGCAGTGGGTGGCCGGTATTGGAACGGATGCCGCTCCGTTTTTTCGTATCTTCAATCCGGTAACACAAAGCAAGAAATTTGATCCCTTGGGGAATTATATTCGAACCTGGTTGCCGGAGCTGCGACAGGTACCGGATTTTTTTGTGCATGAACCCTGGACGATGAATGAACAGGATCAATTCTTTTATCACTGCCGAATGGAGAAAGATTATCCGGGTCCAATTGTGGACCATGCTGCAGCCAGATTCCGGGCATTGGAATTGTTTCGCACCCGCAAGAGAAATTATGCAGGAGAAGCTAAATGGTAAATCGACAATGGTATGTGATTTTGGAATCCTCTGAAGTTAAGAAGAATCGTGTGGTGGGGATGAAGCGGTTAGGAAAGAACCTGATCGTCTGGCGCGAAGCTTCTGGAAAAGTGAATGTGATGGGGGATCGTTGCCCTCATATGGGAGCGAGTTTATCACAGGCTACCCATGAGGGTGATTGTATTGCCTGTGCATTTCATGGTCTTCAATTTTCAGGTGATGGAGAATGTGTGGCTGTTCCTGCCTTGGGTGCGACTGGGAAGATTCCACGTGCTTTGCACGCTAAAACCTATGCCACCCATGAACAGGCAGGAATGATCTGGATCTGGTATGACGAAGCCGGCTCACAGCCAACGTCTCCACCCGTTTTTTTCGAAGCGTTGACGGATGATTTCTCTTATATTTCTTTCCAGCAGTTCTGGCCGATTCATTATTCGCGTATGGCCGAAAACCAATTAGATGTGATGCATCTGCCTTTTGTGCACGCCAGTACCATTGGGCGAAATGGAAAAATGGTCGTTGATGGACCTGTCGTTTTAGTGGAAAACCAACGAATCAACGTTTGGGTTTTCAATCGACACGAAGATGGCAGTCCAGCTCGCCGGAGCAGTGAGATGATGCAACCAGAAAGACATCCATCCTTGCAGTTTCAATTTCCTAATCTGTGGCACAACTGGATCAGTGATGAGATTCGGGTCACCGCGGCTTTCGTCCCGGTGGATGAAGATAACAGTATTTTTTACGGCCGCTTCTATCAACGAGCTACACGCCTGCCATTTGTAAAACAATTATTTAATTGGTCGGGAAAAATCAGCAGCCAGATCATTGCCAATCAGGATCGGCGCATCGTGACTCACATTGTCCCTTCTGCCAGCAGTCTGAAGGACGGCGATATTTTATTGCAGGGTGATCGCGCCATCGTAACGTACCGTCAGCTGCGCAAGGATCTCATGGAAGGAACCTGATGCAGTATAAAGCAAAATCCGATTGTCCACTATTGGACAATCGGATTATTTAAAGCCATCGTTTGATTAAATCAATTGTGTCATGCTGAAAATTACAGCCAGATCAGTTAGGGCCCAGGCTGTCAGGGCATTGTAAAATCCTTGTTGTTCCTGACCTGTATTCCAATGTGCATATTGTTTCAACCACGGAATTAACAACAGTAGCCAGGCGCCCAGTGCAATCAAAAAGCTTAGGGATCGCAAGGTCAGGAAATGAGTAAATACTTCAATGCCAATTAATGAAAAAGTGATTCCAACGCTGAGTAAAGCTAAACCGATAGCGCGTTTCTTACCTAAAGCAATGGCAAGAGTATAGTCCCCTCTGCGGGTATCTTCATCAAATTGATAGATCTGTGTCAAAGGATAGAAACCGAGAAATAAAATAAAGAAAGCCAGGAATAACAGGATCATTGGAGAGCCAATGGCCCGACCTGTCGCCACCCATCCCGCTAAAATGGTTAATCCGCCAAATCCGGTACTGTTGATTAATACGTCCAATCCTGCCCGTGCTTTTAATCTGAAAGGGGGGACGGAATAAAGAATCGAGAGGATGACGCATAAACCATACAGGATTAAATAAGTTGATCCTAATGGAAAAGAGAGAATTGCCCCAATGCCCAATAAGATCAAGGAAAAGCGGGTTAGATGTGCTGGAACCGGAGGGGGATTGTTCAAATAGCCAATATCACCTTCGTCTTTGTCATATGCACTGTTGATGGCTAATGTACCGCCATTGCCAAAGATGCCCCAGGTGATGGCAGCCAGGATCCACTGTTTCCAATGCGTGAAAGCCTCTTTATATCCAAAGGCGATAATAAAACCGACGCTCATATGCGCAATGACGATACTCCAGGCGGCAGGACGTAAATGCAATAGATACGGCAGCCAGGATTTAGGCACAATTCTTTCCATTAATTTACGCATAATAGAACCTCAATCGAAATTAATATAATCTAATTTATTGTAACAAATTATGCATCAAAACAAACTGGCTTGAAGGACAATTTTTTTGAGTAAAATAATTTTATTAACCTTATGATATTCGGAAATATGCCGATAACTATATTGGTAGCGAAACTATAAGATTACTCTTTGAGGTGGCACGATGGATGGAATTGATCCAGCACAAACGCAAAATAGTTTATTGGACGCCTGGAAAACGCAGCAAGCTGTGCAATTGGCTTTGGCTTCAGCCGTTATGAAACAGGACCAAGAAATTACCGCAGTCCAGGGTGAAGCCATTGTTAAATTAATTGAAGATATGCCAAGGATGGATGGTACCGGCCAATTGATTCAAAAATCAGCTTGATGAAAACCTGGTTTCAATCCACCGCTGCACAGCAAATAAAATGGCAGGAATGGTGGGTCTTCGGTTTTCGTAATAATGGTTTAGGTGGATTAATTTGGCGCTGTTGGTATTGGCCATGGGATAGGGAATTCCCCTAAGATTATGTGGGTTGGTTTTAAGATTTGGATTTATAGATTCGATAATTTCCGTATATTCCATTTCTATATTTTGTTTTAAACCAGGCAAATATGTGCCTTCAAGGGTGTTGAGAAGATTCAAACGCAGCATTTCTTTTTCGCGTAATCGGATAGATGTTGAGGGCAGGGGAACTTTTATGGAAATCATTTTTTTTCCTTCAGGCATTTGTTGGCGGTCAGTAATAGTAGAGTTATAAAGATATAAATAATCTGGCAGCCAGGCAGCGGAGAAGGGTTTGTTTAAATTCCAGGATTTATAATTTCCATTCAGCATAAGAATATTGTGATGAGAAAGATAATCCAACTTGGGCATAGTTTTTATCCCCAAATGGAGCAGCATCATAGGCTGGGCATCGGAAAATTGCATTTCTGGAGGAGCAAGTTCTGATGTGGTATTGAGGATCTCATCAGCCCATTGCTGCGATTGATCAGCCAGACGAATACCAATGGTGTTCTTTTGTGGAGGGAAGATCTCAACCACTTTAGTGTTCGGAAAAATTTTTACGCCAGCCCCAAGCAAGTAGGATTGAAAATAATCGATGATTGCATCCCAGCCTTGTTTTGGAAAAAATAACCCCGACTTCCGAATTAAGGCAGGTAAAAATAAATCCCTCACTTGTAAATTGGGTATCATGATTCCTGTCTGTGCTGAGAGTGAAATTAGCGACTGTTGTAAATAAGGGTCGGTGCTTAGGGTCTGCAGATAGGGTGCCAGTTGCCGTTGGAGAATAGGCGATCGGATTTTGCTCAATTGCTCGATGAGGTTTTTCTTTTTTCCGGAAGAGGCATCAATAATTTCCTGGAGTATGCCATCCAATTTTTGAAAGGCACTATCTGCCTTAAAAGTAAGCATACCTTGTGTCTCTCTGTTTGTAATGGAGAAATCCTGTTCGGCGCCAAATTGCATCCGTTTGCCATCTGCAAATAAAAGCTGCGCGGCTGGACTGACAGCCTGGAATTGACTTGAGATTGGATCGGAGATCGAAGCAGATTTGATCAATGGGTCCAGTAAGTAGGGTGCCGGAAATAGTTTGGGATGACGATCAAATAGGAACCCTTGCGCACGGATAGATCTGGCATCACCACCCAGGCTGGGATTTTCGTCATATAGATCCACACGATAACCATGTTGAACAGCCAGACAGGCAGCGCTTATCCCCGCCAAACCGCCACCAATGATAATAACCTTTTTTTGCATGTAAAAATCTCCGTTGCTGTATTGTATCCTGTATGCACTCGCCAGAAAAGTTCTCCATACTTTTAGGTATAAAGTTATTCGTTTTTAATTAAGGTAGAGGGTTCTTTAGTATACTTTGCTAATAAATAGTGCAAAAAAGGAAGCAAGTATGAACGAAGCCTGGATAGATGGAATATTTATTTTCATGGCAATATTTCTATTCATAATTTTCAGTTCGTTTTCCCTTCTGTCTTTGCTAGAAAAGGAAAGGCGAGCATCAATCATCTCGTTAAGTTTGGGGGGCGTTCTTGCAGGTGTCTTTTCATGCTTCAGTTTATTGCCATCCCAAATGGAAGGTTGGATTTTAGCCGGCACACTGGTAACATTTTTTGTGTTTGGTCTTTTATTGCTCTTGCCAATCGGGAAAATCTTCGATGCTGATGAGAAACCCGGAATCCGGGTCGATGAACGGGATATCATGTTTGCCAGAGCTCGATTACAACCTGGTTCGGATGATTATTTCGCTTATTATCAAAGACATCCAGAACATCAATCGTCTGATGATTTATTCCGAAGTGAGGCAGGATTATTATGCGAAGGATCGTATTTTTATAATCGAGCTTTATTTGCAGCAAGTAAAGGTAGTTTTTATTTAACGGATGCTTTGCGGAACGCAGTAGATGGCCCCATCAAGATACCATCCTTAAATCTAAAACCAAATATTGCATCTACTTATATAAAATCGTTGACTGAGTATTATGGTGCATTAAAAGTTGGTATCACTGATATTCGTCCATATCATTATTATTCTCATGTAGGGCGCGGTACTGGAATTTATGGCGAGCCGATCGAAATATCCCATACTTATGCAATTGCCTTCACTGTCGAAATGGATTATGACATGATAGGATCAAATCCATTGGCTCCAGGGGTGATGGAATCCGGCAGGCAATATGTTGAATCTGCAAAAATAGCGATATGTCTGGCGGCGGCCATTCGGGAAATGGGGTATGAGGCACGCGCTCACATTGACGGAAACTATAGACTCATTGCACCTTTAGTAGCCAGGGATGCAGGATTGGGGGAATTGGGCAGGATGGGGTTATTAATTACGCCGAACGTTGGACCTCGGGTCCGCCTGGGTGTTGTGACGACTACCATGCCGTTGATCCCCGATGATCGGCACCTTGAACCGTCGGTAATTGATTTTTGCCGGAACTGCAAAAAATGCGCTGAAAACTGTCCAAGTCAGTCCATTTCCCATCAGGATAGAGAAATGATCGATGGTGTCTTACGGTGGCAAATTAACTCAGAGGCTTGTTTTTATTATTGGACGCGTTGCGGCACTGACTGCGGGAGATGTATGACGATTTGTCCCTATGCCCATTGCAACAGTTATCCGCATAGGGTGATACGTGGTGGTATTCGAAGATCAGGTTTTTTTCGTCGAGTGGCAGTTCGGATGGATGATCTTTTCTATGGCAGGAAACCCAATCGACGAAAATCCATTCCATGGACAGAGATTTCTCAAGATCAATAAAAACAGGTAATATTACCCGTTTTTATTACCCTAAAATTACCTGATGGAAGTCAGGGAGAATGGACGTTGTCTTGAATTTCCAAGTAGGGAATAATATAGACAAGATTTCAGTTCACTGTAGGAATTAACATTGAATGTATACCTTAGGAAAACCTTTATCGGTACTTGTCTTTGCAAAACCAGATCGATTAAGTGATGCATTGATTTCTTTATTATCCGGTATGCAAATGATCAAAGAAATCGATCGCATAGAAGACTCGCAGCAGGCAATTAAAGTAATCGCGAGTAAAGAAATCGATCTGGTACTTTTGGATATGCTCTCTGATGAGACTGATTTGTCCACCTTGATTCCAAGGATAAAATTGGCCCATCAGAGCACTTATTGTTTATCGGTAGTAGATACTGTCCATCTTGCCAGAGTATCACAAAGTTGCGGTGCCGACCATGTTTTATTGAGAGGTTTCTCGGGAAATGAATTATTGGATGTAATTTTCAAAGCCCAAACCCATCATGGGTTAAGAGAAAATATGGTCTCGGAGTCTTCACCTTTGTATGTTCTGGAATAAGTTGCATTCACTTTTAGAACAAGAAGTGAAACGACTAAATTGTTGAGAGCAGGAAATATTACTGGTGTCTTCGGTTTCCTGGAAAGTTATTGGTACAATGAGGAACACCTGGTTGGGTGTTCCTCATTAATTTAAAAATGTGGATCAGTTTCAATTAAAATTGAGCTAATTTGATTAACAGCAGCCGGAACTACATTCATTATCGGAACCACAATCTCCACCGGAGCAGCCCGAACATCCACCGCCCAAATGGCCTCTCTCAAGTTCTTGTTCTGTGGCAGCTCTTACATCCACAATTTTGGTATCGAAGAGTAATTCTTTTCCAGCCAGCGGATGATTCAAATTGAGTTTTACATTCTCCCCTTCAGTTGAATCGATGATTGCCGTCAGGAAATTTCCACCAACTGTTCTGACCTGAATTTCACCGCCGATACGGATTTCAAAATCAGGAGGAAATTGATCCTTGCTGACTTCTGTAAAAGCATTTGGATTAAAAACACCATACGCATCTACCGGTTGGACCAGAATTTTTTTACTATCGCCAATTTTTAACCCGGCTAATTCCCGTTCCAGACCAGGAATTACATTGCCGTGACCTTGAATAAATTGAATTGGGGTGAGGTTCTCGGTGGTGTCAATCACTTCATTATCTACCGTTAAGGTATAATCCATGCTGACGACCATGTTATCTGCTATGAGCAGGGTTTCATTTTCTGACATACTATTTCTCCATTCAGAATATAGGTTATAACGAATCAAAAAGCATTATATCACAGGTCAGGCAGGGTGTTTGCGGCTGATTTGGCCTAATGAAATCAAAATTGTCTATAATATTTTTTTTGTCACACTTTCAATGATGTCCAGTGCTTTTTTAACTGATTTTTGATCCGCCTGTACACCCATATGACCCAGCCGAAACACCTTTCCTGCCAGGGGACCATAGTTTCCGCCAACAACCAAACCATGTTTACGGAACTGATTATCTAATTTTTCCCAGGTAATATTTCCCGGAACATTAATGGCTGTTACGGTTGGACTTTGAATCGCCTGTGGATCCGGAAACAGACTCAACCCCATCCTTTGAACACGATCTCTGGTATAGTCGGCAACTTTCTTATGCCGGGCAAAGCTGTTTTCCAAGCCTTCATCCAGGATTTTTTTCGCCCCTGCATGAAGGGCAGCCATGCCGTGCCAATTGGGTGTATACGGAAAATAGAAGTCCTCTTGTGCACGCTGGAAGGGTTTTAACGCATCGTACCCGATGTAGTTCACATCAGAGATGATTTCCCATGCTGTAGGACTGACAGTGGTAAAGGACATGCTGGAAGGACCGGAAAGGCATTTTTGCGCACCGCCAAGGGCCATGTCAATGTGCCAGGTATCAGTCAACAATAAAGCACCCCCTGCGCTGGCAACACTATCCACGATGAACAAAGGCACATCATACTTTTGCTTCAGATCGCCAATTTCCTGCAGGGGGTTCAAAGTCCCTGACGGCGTTTCACAATGCACCAGAGTTATGATTTTAGGTTTGAATTCAATAATGGCTTGCTCGATACGCTCAAATTGATGTACAGTTTGATTAAATGGAAACTCAATAAAACGTACTTCCGCACGAAGAGATTGGGCCATTTCACCCAATCCGTGGCCAAATAAACCGGTGGAAATGGCCAAAACGCGATCACCAGGCAGGATACAATTTTTAAGGGCAGCCCACAAAACTAGCATTCCTTCGCCGGTCATAATGACTACTGAATGCTGGGTAGCGTAAATCTTCTTTAAATCATTCTCTGTTTGATTGTACAGCTGTAAAAAATCAAGCTCCAGATCCGGAGATCCATAGCTGGTTTTCATTGCTTTTAACACCTCTGGGGGTTGTTCAACCGGCCCAGGGACCATTGGAATTGGATAGGATTTCATTCTGCATGCCTCCATAAGATATGGGATGGTTCTATAAGCGATTTTTGCTTCATTATAACCGCAGAAAAATTCTTCTGCGAGTAAGTGAAATTTATGGGTATAATTGCGTTTATTAACGCTTCATCGGATGGTGATTTTTGGATTTAATAACCTTGATAGTCATTTCAGTTGGATTGGCAATGGATTGTTTTGCGGTTTCATTAGGGATCGGTACTGCAAAATTTAAAAAAGACAGACGAACATTTTTTCGGCTAGCGTTCCATTTTGGTTTATTTCAAGGTGGCATGGCTTTTTTAGGTTGGCTGGCGGGGCAAACGATTGATCAATACATCCGTTCGTTTGATCATTGGATTGCATTGGCATTATTGGCTTTTGTGGGCATCCGCATGATTCGCGAGGGTATGGACAAGGATTGCGAAAGTTGCCCCAGCGATCCTTCCCGCGGAAAAATGCTGATGGTTCTTTGTGTGGCTACCAGTATTGATGCCCTGGCTGTCGGACTGAGTATGGCCTTCATTGATGTGAATATTATGCTGGCTGCATTGATCATTGCGCTGGGTTCCTTGCTTTTATCTGTTTTAGGTCTTTTACTTGGCAATCGACTTGGTGAATTGTTTGGTAAACGAATGGAGATACTGGGCGGCCTGTTATTGATTGGTATTGGCGTGCGAATTATCATTACTCATCTTTTTTTGGGATGAGTAAAGCAGCAGGTTTGGGGTTTTGTAAAAAATCTCGATGTCGTAAAAGGTTTGTTTCATTAATTGTTTATAAAGTCATACGTGGGAGGAATGAATGCATCCAACAGCGCAGAGAGTTTTATCAGCCTTAAACCAGGTTGGTTTTACAGGACAAATTATTGAACATGAAGAAAGTACCCGCACTGCAGAAGAAGCAGCACAGGCGGCGGGTTGTGAGGTTGGCCAAATTGTAAAATCCCTGGTCTTCTCCCTCGAATCCGATCTTAGACCTATTTTGTTGCTGGTTAGTGGAGCCAACCGTGTGCATGAGAAGCACGTCGGGCAATTGTTAGGCGATAAATTGGTTCGTCCAAATGCGGACTATGTCTACGAATCAACCGGCTTTGCCATCGGTGGCATACCACCCATCGGGCATAAGGTTCCCCTGACTACTTATTTGGATGAAGACTTGATGCAATATGAAACGGTTTGGGCCGCAGCCGGTACTCCCAACGCGGTTTTTGAAACCTCACCCTCGTTTTTACAAAGGATCTGCAAGGCACAGATTGTTTGTGTGAAGTAAATTAATCCTATTCCCAATTCGTAAAAAAGAGTTCCGATTTGCTGAATCGGAACTCTTTTCTGTGCCATTCTAAAGGCATAATGAAGAATAGATTATGTTTTATTCAATCGTGTAAGCCAATTGTTTCTCGTACAATTTTTTATATAGGCCGTTCTGCTGAAGGAGGGCGTTGTGATCCCCGATTTCGACAATTTTACCCTGATCGATGGCAATGATTTTGTCGGCATTGCGAATGGTACTCAATCGATGGGCAATGACCAAGGCGGATCTATTTTTTAACACGGCGTCCAGGGCTTGTTGGATCAAGAATTCGGCTTCAGCATCCACGGAGGAAGTGGCTTCATCCAGAATAATGATGCGGGGATTCATCAGGATGGCCCTGGCTAAAGCCAGACGTTGTTTCTGCCCGCCGCTGAGTTTTACACCGCGTTCGCCAATCTCGGTATCATATTGATTGGGAAAACCCATAATAAAATCATGCGCATAGGCTGTCTTCGCTGCATCCATCATCTCTGTTTCGCTGGCGTTGGGGTTGCCATAGGTCAGATTTTCTCGAATAGTATTGTTAAACAGGAATGTGTCCTGTAATACAATGGCAATTTGGCTGCGAATGGTCGCCAGGGGAATACTGTCCAGAGGATGACCATCCAGTTTGATTATGCCCTTGTCGGGATCATAAAATCGGCAGATCAAGTTAGCTATACTGGATTTTCCGGCGCCGCTGGGGCCGATTAAAGCCACCGTTTCACCCGGGTTGATGGAAAAGCTGACATCCTGGAGAACTTTTTCGTCTCCAGTGTAACTGAAACTGACCTGCTCAAACTCAATTTTCCCATTCAAGGCGGATAACGGTTGAGCGCCTTCAGCATCAAAAATGGCGGGATGCTGATCCAGTACTTCAAAGATTCGTTCACCGGCTGCGATGGCTTCCTGGAATACGTTATCAATATCGATTAATCGGTTGATGGGTGCAAAGAGGAAAACCAGGTATGAAATAAATGCCACCAAACCGCCAAGGCTCAACTGCCCGGTGATGACCATCCAGGAACCCGCACCCAAAACCAGAATAGTGCTGAGACTGGATAAAAATCCCATGGCTGGGAAAAACCCCGACCATATTTTGATGGCAGAAACCTGTGCATTAAAATAATTTGTGCTTTCATTGCTGAAAATCAGCAATTCTTTTTCTTCCTGGCGGAAGATCTGAATGACTTTAATTCCGGAAAGGTTGTCTTGTAATTTGGAATTAATATCCCCCAATCTGGCACGTACCGTTCGATAAACAGGACGAATTTTATTGTTGAAGGCTCGCAGCGAGAATGCGATGATTGGAATGGGGATGAAGACCAACGAAGCCAGCTGCCAGTTAATCATTAGCAGAATGACAACCGCGCCTGTAAGTCGAAGAAAGTCAACGATTAAAAAAGCTGCCCCATGGGTGACAAAGTTTTCCAGGGCGTTGACGTCATTCGTTACTCTCGACATTAATTCACCGGTTGAAGTCTTTTCAAAGTAGGAGAGGGATAATTTTTGCAGATGGGCGTAAATACGAACGCGCAAATCCAAAATAAATTGACCACCCAAAACGTGTCGGTAGTAATTCTGTACAAAATTGGCTGCCTGCTTCAAGGCATACAGCCCAGTCAGGATCAGTAAAAGGGTTATTAATTGTTGATAATCATGATTTAACAGGACTTCATCGACAATGATTTTCTGGATGATGGGGGTGCTTAACTCAAAAGAGATCTCCAGGAAGAGAATGAACATGATAAAGATCAACATTTTGCGGTAAGGTTTGAGATATTGTAAAAATCGATTTAAGGTATTCATGCAATCTCCTGACGAGGGTGCGCTGATGTGATGGTAACATGAAAACAGATTTGACTCCAGATGGTGGGGAAATCCAACTTGAAAAATAATGCCACCCGTTAATAGGTAGAGCGAATGAATTGAAACCCTTACAATGGGGAAGATATAGAAGTTATTAGAGTTCCATTGCTTGTTGTGTACTTCCCGGTATGACGAGATTATTCATCCATTTCATCGAGCGGAATCTCGTGAATCCGATAATCAGCTTAATCGCTTCTTCCGTGGCAACCAGTAAATAAACCAGGGGTGCATTTAAATGAAAGATGAACGCTCCAATCAAAGCCAGGGGTACGCCGATCATCCAGATGGTGCCCAACTCAGTGAGCAGGCCGAATTTTGTATCTCCACCACTGCGGATGATGCCGATGAAGAGTGTCATATTACAGCCGCGCATCCAAAGGGTTGCACCGGAAACCATTAATAATTGAAAAGCCAGGGTATGAGAGGTTGATGAAATTTTATAAAGGGCAAGCAGGGGAGAAGCCATGATGATTTCCAATACTCCGATCAACACGGCTCCGCCAAAGGCGATCTGAATTGATTTTCTGGCATCCGATTGGGCGCTGGCATACTTCTCCGCACCAATCTGATTTCCGACAATAATGGCACAGGCATGGCTGAGTCCAATGAACATTGTAAAAGCCAGCCCTTCTACCGACGAGGCAATATTATAAGCGGCGATAGATTCTGTGCCTATATGTGCATAGACCATGTTGTATACTGAGATGCCCAATACCCAGATTAATTCATTAACAATCACCGGACTGCCGATTTTCAAATATCTTAAGAAATAGGAACGATCAAATGAAAACAATTCTTTGAGTTTTCCGGCAATGGGTGTTCTTAGTCTATAGCTGAAGTAGACAATGATCGTGCATTCAACCAGACGGGAGGCCACCGTGGCAATGCCTGCACCAAGGACGCCCAGTTCCTGAAATCCAAAATGACCAAAAATGAGGCCATAGTTCAGGAAAGTTTTCAGAGACAAAGCCAGGATACTGGTGAGCATCGGCAGGCGTACATTTTCGGTGCTGCGTAATGAGGCTGAGAAAGTACTGGTAATGGCTACCGGGATGAATCCAAAGCAAGCGATTTTTAAATACTTGCTCCCCAAAGCAATGACTTGTACATCCTTGGTATAAAGACCGATAATTTGTTCCGGGTAAATGTGGCTAAGGATAAAAATCAGTGTTGCGCTGCAGATCGCAATAAGCAGACTGATGCCAAGAATTTTTCGAATACTTAGCGTGTCCCTCTTGCCCCAATATTGGGCAGTGAAGACGGAAGCACTGCTGCCAATACCGAACATCAGGATAATTAAAATAAAGGTGATTTGATTAGCTAACGCCACTGAGGCAACCGCCACCTCACCTTTCTGGCCGATCATGATGATGTCAACCATGTTTAATGCCATAATCACGAATTCTTGGGCTGCAATGGGGAAGGCTATTCGAAGGATTTTCTGATAAAAACTGGTTTTTTGCATAGGTTTAGTAGTCACTTGGTTTAATCATGGAGGTTAGTAATTTTACTTTGATCGGATGATCTTAACAAAGCGTGAAGGGAATGTCAATGGAGCGTGGGGGCTTTAGATTCCATGCTTTCCGTTATAGTGGAACTATGATAAATTTAATCGTTCTGCAAATTCATAACAAACTGGTTCTATAATATGAAAATCTTAACTGAACAACGAACAAAACGCTCCAGATCCGATATCAAAAAGCCTATTCGATTCATGGGTTTACACTTTAGATCTTTATTGGTTTTCGGTATTGCTTATTTTGTAGGGATACTGCTCTATCAACAAGGATTCCACCATGAGATCAAATATCTTTTACAGGGTCGGTTCGATGAAATGCAGGATGGTACCTTAAAGAGCACGATGATTGAAATTTCCGATCAACTGGCGGGGGAAGTGGAAACCTATATCGGAAATGACCTCCCTTCTTTGTTTTTGGATATCCCTTTTAAAAATTATCAGACTATACAGGCTCGCAGAAATGCGGCGGTAGAGAGTGGTATTTTGCTTGCTACTGATGCGGATTTTGTACTGGCTAAAATCCGTTACAACGATTCCTCGCCGATTGACGTGAAAATACGGTTGAAAGGAGATTGGAGTGACCATATCGCTGGAAACAAATGGTCATTTCGGATCCATATCCTTGATGACAGTACGGTGGAAGGAATGCGGCGTTTTTCAATTCAAGCACCCGAGACTCGGAATTTCATTTATGAATGGGCGTATCATCAATCCCTGATGCAGGAAAATATCCTTACCCCCCGATACTTCTTTGTTAATGTCATCAATAATGGGGAAAACATGGGCATCTACGCCATGGAAGAAAGTTTTTACACCGAGCTGATGGAATCCCAACAACACCGTGCCGGGGTGATTCTTCGTTATGATGAATCGGATTTATGGCAAAACTGGGCTACCTATTTTTCGGTTGGAAAGGAAGATTTACGGACCCTTGCGCAGGCTAGCGGCTATTTTATGCACGCGGATTATACTTCGGCCCGTGTATCCAGTTTTGGCAGTGGAAGCCTGTTAAGTGACCCGATTTTATACGAAGAGTATAGAACAGGTCAATCCATGCTGCGCGGCTACCAGAGCGGCGAATTATCGGCTGCCGAGGTGTTTGATATGGAGTTGTTGGGAAAATACCTGGCCGTTACCGAACTGTGGGGGGCAGGGCATGCATTTGATTGGCAAAATATTCGTTTCTATTATAATCCGGTGACCAACCTGCTTGAACCGATTGGATATGACGGGATGGCAATGAATGTTTATTATGCCTCGCTTGATTTAAATACTTCCCTCAGCCAATGCATCCTGTTTGAAGATGAAGCTGTCTGGCAGGCATTTTATCAAGCTGCCACGGGTATTTTTCAACCCGCGTATGTGGAAAAAATGCGCAGTACTGTAAGTCAAACGGCGGATGGTTTTGCAGCTGCAATGAATAAAGAATACGGGTATGATACAGCTATCCAATGGGATCGGCTCCTGGATCGGGCAACCCGCTTGCAGTCGGATTTAGAGGAATTAAATCAATCCAAACGAATTGAATATTCGCCGGTGCAATAATTATGTTTTGCGCATAGGCAGGATTTTATATATACTCAATCTAAATTCAATCTGAAATTTTCAATCACTGATTATTCCATAACCTTTTCTTGAAATATTGCACATTGACTTACATGGAGTCAGTGTTGGAGGGTCAATGAAAAATAATAAACTTTATTTGATGTTGTTTTGCATTTTTCTTCTGGCCGGTTGTTCGACCCAGCCTCGGGAGTACAAACAGTCCGATGTCTCGTCATTGAGTTTGCTGGGAAATAATTTCCTAAATGCTGGAAACGACACTTTTAAATTTATTGTGTTTTCTCATGCCTATGGGGATGCGGACATTACTGACGATATACCCTCGGAAAATCTAACTCAACATCTGGATGAATTGCTTGCCACACAGCCCAGTTTTATGTTCTCTCTGGGGGACATGGTGCAAAATGGCCAGGCTGCTCAGTTTGATATACTCAAACAATCCTTGTTGGAAGAAATCGGCGTTCCTGTTTTTAATGCTGTTGGCAATCATGATGTCAAAAACCGCGAACTCTATTCAGAGTTATTCGGTGCAACCTATTATTCATTTCAATATGGAAATGCAGTTTTTTTTGTATTGGATACGGAGATTGATCAATGCAACATCTCTGGTGAACAACTGGATATGCTTGAACAGGGAATTGCCAGCGCTCTGGCTGATCGACAAATTGACCAAATCTATATTTTGATGCATAAGGTTTTATTTCTGACCTCGGAAGCGATTGAACAAAATCCGGATTATAGGGCAAGGCCGAATGATTTTGCTGTTTTTGAAAGCAATAATTTTTCTGAAATTATGGATTCTCTATTAATTCCGGCAGCTACACAAAAACCACTGTTTCTTTTTGCGGGTGATGTTGGTGCATTTGGCGGCAACATGTCGCCCTTTTATCATAAGGATAAACGGGCGAACTTGTCCATGTATGCCGCAGGGATTGGGGATACGGAGCACGATGTTGTTTTTCTGGTTTCTAATAGCGGGAAAAAGGTCACGGTACAACCGTATCGACTTGCCGATGGCAAGTTTCTGGATCTAAACGATTACAATTTACAGTATTGGGAAACGTATAATGCCGCACCCGATCCGCGAATTGAACTGGCAAAAGAATTTTTCTTTATCTGCACAAGTGAAGTTTGTCGGTTTGCAAAAAACAATTTGCATATCCAATGCCGATACTTTCTTGTGATCGCAGCAGGACTACTGGCAGGAATATTTATTGTTCCGCTGGTTCTAAAGCGAAAAGGGTCTGGAAATAACACAGCGTGAAATGGGACCCCCGATATTCATGAGGATAAAAAGAAGCACTATTTCAGTGCTTCTTTTTTTGCCAGAAAAGCGAAAGGCAAACGTCTGTTAATTTGGCCATTATTACTTGTGAGCTGTACGACGCCCATGATAATCAAGAGCATAGGCCAGTATCGATAAATATGCCAGGCATTGGCAAATGCCACTGCAAAAGTCAGGTAGCAAATAGTGCTTATCCAGACTATAATTTGCCCTGCTCTGAAAAGTGTAAGATTTCTCTCTGCGCTGAGAATCAGACCCAATCCGGTTAATCCTGGGATCAACGGCCAAACATAGGTCCAGCTGTGCCAATCTGCTGAAATCCACTGATAGCTTAAGAGGAGCCCCAAACCGGTCAGAATCATGCCGGGGATGAGGTGTTTTCTGAAGACATTATTTAAGCCGGGAATGATAAAGAGTAAACCGGAACCGACCAGGATCATGGTCCAATGGAACCAATGAGGGTTGAGATGAAACAAGCTGGTACACAAGGCAAAAAATACCAGTCCCAAACCCACCCAGGTTCTACCCAACCAGGCAAGTCGTTTATTAATTTTATCCGTGCAGAATAGAATAAATCCAGCTCCTATCCCTATAAATATGACAGGCCAACTGTAAACCCATGATTCCCAATTTTGGGTGAGATTTTGGACATGCAAAATTCCGCCTATTGCCATGATGGAACAGGCAGGGATGTACAGCGCCGTTTTTCTGGATAGTACCGCAGCAAGGAGCAGCGCTAAACTGGTAAGAAGTAGAATCATTGGCCATACGGCTGTGAAGAAGTAATACAGGAACATACTGGTCTCTCCGTCAGGTAAAAAAATCATATATTTTTCGATTTGATCATAACCTCAATTCTTACGGGAATGTAGGAAGGGAATCCTATTATATATTCCTGTGTTTTACCATGACTCCCAGTGGAAGCGTATGACTATTCCTGGGTTCCGCATAGGAGAACGCGTGGATGGGTAAGCATTATTCTTATATAACGTTTATGAAAAATATGATTCAAACGGAATAATATAATAAATAAGATAAACATTATCTAATAAAAAACGTGGAATATAAACAACAACACGATATGAAAGGTGGATAAAATGACAGAGAAATTCGTATTACCTGAAATTGGTTATAAATTTGATGCATTGGAACCTATGATCGATGCAAAAACAATGGAAATTCATCATGGCAAGCATCACGCGGCCTATGTCAACAACTTAAATGCAGCCCTGGAAAATGCCCCACAATTGTTTGAAAAAAATATTGAGACTCTTTTGGGAAAAATTGGCGAGGTGCCTGAAAGTATTCGCCAGACTGTCATCAATAATGGTGGTGGACATGCGAATCATTCCCTGTTTTGGCGGGTGATTGCCCCGGGCGGCTCAAAACAGCCTGCCGGTGTTCTTGCTAAAGAAATGGCAGAGAGCTTCGGATCTTATGATGCATTTATGGAACTTTTTTCCAAAGCTGCTACTACTCGGTTTGGATCGGGCTGGGCATGGCTGGTTGTAGATCAAAATAAAAAATTACAGGTTTATTCCACCGCAAATCAGGACAGTCCCGTAATGCAGGGTCATTTCCCCATTCTTGGTTTGGATGTCTGGGAACATGCTTACTATTTGAATTATCAAAATCGAAGGCCGGATTACATCAAAATGTTCTGGTCATTAGTTAACTGGGATGTCGTTCTGGAGCGATTTTTATCTGCGCAATAATGGTAATTTAACGGTACTGCAAAACAGGTCCAAATTGTTGGACCTGTTTTCAATTAAAATGGATAATCATATTATAGGATTATGAAAAATTAGGACTGTTCGTGCTGCTTGTTTTCGGATAATTTTTGTTTGATATTTTGAAGGAAAGAGTGAATTGCCTGGTTTTTATTAAACTCTGGCGCCAGAGACAGACCTTCTTCAAAATCCGTTTTTGCTTTGAGAAACTCACCCATATTATAGTAGGCTTCTCCACGGCTGAAATAATAAATTGCTTCCTGATCATTTCTTTGAATAGCCTGGGTGAAGGCATTTACGGCGTGATCGAATTGGTTCATCGCTTTCTGTACAATTCCCAAATAATATTGCCCTTGATCAGCCTGGGGTTCCAACTCAATTAATTTTTGATACGCTTTTAATGCATCCTGCATGTTCCCTTTTAAGTAGTGGGCTTTGCCCAGGTTCTCATAGGGTGTAGCTTCATTGGGATTCAATTGAATGGCTTTCTGAAAGTCCTGGATGGCCGCATCATAATTTTCATTCATGAAGGCTATCGTGCCGCGATTATGATAGGCGTGGGGATAATTGGGCTGCAGTTGAATTACTTTATCCAGATCTTTTTTAGCTTCATCCAGGTGATTGTTTAAGATGTGTACTTTAGAGCGCTGCATGAAGCCGTCATAATCCTTGGGGCTAAGTTTGATCGCTCGATTAAAATCTTGAATGGCTTGCTCGGTATTGCCAAGATTCCAATAAGCCACACCGCGATTAATATGGGCACTGGATGAACGGCGGTTGAGCTGGATGGCATGGTTAAAATCATCAATGGCTTTTTCATTCTCATCAATCTGGCGATAATGAATTCCGCGCGCATGATAGGCATTAAAAAAAGCCGGATTCATCTGGATGACTTTGGCTAATTGATCCAAACCCTGTTGGCTTTGCCCCAATTCAAAATAGGCAATACCACAGAAATAATAAGCTTCAAGGCAGGTGGATTGTAAACGCTGGGCTTGATGAAAATCATGAATACCCTGTTCATATTTTTCAAAAAGACAATACACCTTTCCCCTGGCCAACCAGATATTGGCGTTATCGCACTCCAAAGTCAGAGCCGTCGAAAAATCCCGTACGGCTCTGCTAAAATCCCCCATTTCTGCATAAACTGCCCCGCGATTAAAATAAGTTTCAGTAATGCGGTTATTTAGCTCAATAGAGATGGAATAATCCAAAACTGCTTCTTGATGTTTTTCCAAATGCTGATAGACCATACCCCGTTTTTGATAGGCATGGTAATCGCCCGAAAAGCATTTCGTATATAAATGCTCAAGTTGGAGTAGGGCGAAATAGTAAATTCGATTCATAGAGGAAACTATTGTTTGCAATTGATTTGTAATCCCCTATCATTATATTCCTATATTGATGAATAGAGCGAATAAATACTTGCTGAATTTCAATCCAGTGTAGTGTAGTGATAGATAATTCCGAACGCCAATGCATGGGTAAATTCATGCATTGGCGTATGATAAGGAGAGAAATTACCACTTCGCGTTGTGTTCTTCTGTCCAACCCCGTAGATTATTAATGGCTATCTTTTCTCCATCATCCGTTATCACAAATCCGTTATACGGTCCAAAGGTTTGATGAACCTCGCTTCCTAAAATTTTGAGATCCGTTTTTGCCACCCGTTCAAAGGTGGGAGAAAAGACCAGGTCCAGACGTCCGTCCTCAGATTTCATTGTCCAGGGCTGCATGAAATCTTTATTGGAATAGGTATAATTTATTTTTTCCAATTTATGGATGATGCCATCCAGGATGAAACAATTCTCGGTGGCTTCCGAGGTATCGCCAAAACCAAAGCCCATGTTAAGGCCAATACGCCGTCCATCCTCCAGCTGACCACTGGCTGCGGACCAGACCCAGAAGGAGTTGTACTCCCAAACCCCGCGTCCCCAATCGAGATTGGAAAAACAATTTGCGGGATCCATTTCAAATTTCTTGCCCTGATAAGTGATGGATCCTTTAGTGCGCATGCTGTTGATTTTGCGGTTGTAATAAAATCGATGGGTTTCAATGGGGATGGTAATGACCATGGATTCATGTTCAGGCGCCTGCTCGATGGCTACATCGGCAATCAAATCCCCATGGAAAAAGTCCGGCCAACGCACATTAACAATCCGTTTCCCATTTTGGAAAGAGAAGTGCAGGCGGACTTTTCCGTTATCAAAAATACTTTCTCCCGAGGTGCTGTTCCGCGGTAACCTGACGTCCTGGGCAAAGGGGATGGTAAGGGTTTCCTCATGATATTCATTTGAGGTGAAATCAATGACATAGGCGAAAATTGATCCGATATAGCCCACATCACTGATAGTAAAAGAGAAAAAATGCGTGGGTGTGGTGATGGCATAATAATCCCAAATTTTAATACGCATGGGCTGCCAGAATTTGAATGTTTTGTAAAAACTGCAGTTCTCCAAATTACAGTCCAACAAAGGCTGGCGTGCCCAGCCAATATCGGCCAGGGTGCCGTAGGGGGTTAGTAATGGACCGGGACCTTTCAATTCTCGTTGCATTAGGGGTATTGCCTCCGCAGGAATCAGATTTTGTTTTATAGGTAGAATGAGGAATTAAAGTAATTCTATTATAGCCAAGCTTTCAAGAAACATAACTGGAATTATCTCTGAGAGTACTACCAAAAACGAGAATCAGTAAAATAAATCAACTTACTAATATTGTCCTATTAATAGATTAAATTCTGGTGTGTATTTTCCTGATTCGATGGCAGCCACCCAAATGATCTTCATGAGGGTGGCTGTTTTCAAAAGACTATTCCCCATCCGGCACCAGGGGAACTGTACCGATGTCTGTAGAAAGTGTCCAGGAATGTACTCCTTCACCGCCCTGGAATTCGCGAGTTACGGTAAAACCAGAGGGATCATTTGTAAGGAGAAATTCTTCACCGGTACCGTAAAGCCCTGTATGCGCAGCGTTAAACCCCGGAATCTCAAAGGGAATTTGAGTGTCATCACAAATCATTGTACCCCCTGCTTGCTGCCAATCCTCGGTGATTGAGAGAAAGACAACGCCATCCTGGCAATACCCTTTTGCGGAAAATAACATTGTACCGGAAGCATCCAAACTACAATCTCCGATGGTACCTATGACCTCATAGCCCAGCGCCTGAGGTGAAATTGTGCTCAGGTCATAATCACCTTGCCCAATGGTTGAAGACTTAATTAGGGCAATGCCTCCCTGTTTGAGAATATGGGTGAGCTTTGTATCCGGCTGGTTGATTGTAAGGGTATGATCTGCTTGTAAAGTCAAAGCTGTAACATCGAAACAGCTTGTGATAATTCCATCTTCCTCAACTGCTTGATCAGAAAATTCTTCTTGGGAATCAGATGCGGACTCTGCTCCTGTTACAGGAATGGTATCCGGCTGTGATGAAAAAGGGGTGTTTGTACAGGCTGCAATCAGAAGGCTTGCCATCACCAGAACCCCGATAAATTTGGGGATTGTGGTCATTTTTACCTCCATTTGATTAAGTACCTTAAGTTAATTATGGCAAGAGATGATGAGAATTTCAAGGGGAGGGTTTTGGATTGTACATTCGCATTCATCCAATGTAAAATGCTTATAGTATGAAAATAATTTGGGGAGATTCTTAATGAAGAAAATATTTTTGTTTTGGATTTTTTTTGCGTTATTTTTATCATCCTGTTCGGGGAGAGAAACACAAGAGTTTTCGAATTTTTTTGAAAGTGATACTCATGAAACCATCCTGAAAGCACCGGGTTTAACCACTGTCACGCCGGCCAAGACAAGTACGCCATCACCAACTCCAAAACCAACTGAAACGATCCACCCCTCTGCCACACCGTTTGGGGGAAAGCCGCTACGCGTGGCTTATCTGGGTTTTGATTGTAAGGACGTGGATTCGAATAGATGTATTATTATTGCCGATTTTTTTACTTCTGAGGTGAGATTTAAATATCCATTAAATGATTTGACGACGAAGGCGCATATGTCCTGGTCACCAAATGGCAATTATTTAATGTTTACTGATCGATGGGAAAGCTATGTTAATGTAATGCTGCTGGATATGGAAACTCAAAAGTCAGTTGTAATTGATACTTATTTACTTCGCATGCCAACACAATTAGTTTCCGATACAGGTAGTGTAAAAAAATATAGCACATTTGTAGTGGATAACAACGTGTCCTTTAGTAGATGGTCACCCGATGGAAAGTATGTTGCATATAAGACAGCTTTTTCCGGTGAAGATAATTCGATTTATGTTTATTCTGTTGAAGATCAGGAAAATGTTAAGCTAGCCGACTATTTATTATCTTTTTATTGGTTGGATGACAGTGAAAATTTGCTGGAAATAAAAACAGGCAATTTGTACAATGTAAAAACGAAGGAAATTACAAAAATCCCGTATGCGTATTTTATGAATGCCACATCTATCTTTGGTGATTCCATTGTATTAACTCACGGTGATGCGCCTTATTATCCTGACACGATATCTCTTCTGTCCAAAAATAATGATCTGCAGCAATTAATGAAAGATGGCACGAAAATATTGTATGATAATGAACTTGTAATTGCCAAAGCGTTTCAAGAAAACAACTATAAAGATTTTGAAAAAAAATATAGCTTATCGATAAACAATTACTTCATCCAGGGGAATGAAATAATAATTACTGGTTATCTTCGGCGTGGGAAGCCATATTTTTCAGAACCATTCATAAAATTTGGGAATATGAATGATCTGCCATTGATTATTTCCAAAGATGATTTATTTGAGGGACGTATTTTTTTAATTTCCCCAGATCAACAATTTTTTCTGGGTGGGGACACCATTTGGGACAAAAATTTACTAACTGAAAAGTATACAAGAATATCCTTAATTAATTGTTATGACTTTGATACACGTGAATTAATCCATTCATATGATATGCATTCATTGGCTGATGATCCTCACGATGTGATGTATTTCAACAATGTAAATCTAGCGTTCTATTGGGAAGACTGAAAGAAAATCCCGGTTTCACCGGGATTTTCCTATCCTTGCGCTTGATACAGTCAATTATTCTGCTAGGGCACAGAACAATCCACCTTACCTTGAAAAATTGATGAGCTAATTTGTCTTTAAAACTTGTTTTCCGAACATGGTTTTCTGGAAACGCAGCGCCACATTGACCAGGCCGATCATCCCAGGCACGTCAATCAGATGCGTTGACCATATGTGTGGGATGAAAATTCCATTGGCTGAATCAGAATGAATTTCATGCTATGAGAATGTGCGTTGGCAACGCACCTTACGTTGGTGGAAATTAAATTTGGGTGGGTAGAGTTGTAGGCGCGCGATATGGGCTCTGCTGTTAGTTCCCCCAATGCAATCGAAAAAAAGGCTGTCGTAGAAGACCAATTTATATTGCTGTCTCAATCCAATACTCGGTTAATATATCCAGACAAAAATCACTTGTAGAGGCAATTCATGAATTGCCTCTACAAGTGGACACTCTTTTCTTTGATTATCGCCTAACCTAATTTGCTTTTAACTTTTGTTTCCCAAACATGGTTTTCTGGAAACGCAGCGCCACATTCACCAATCCAATCATCACCGGTACTTCGATCAGGGGTCCGATGACGGCAGCGAAGGCGGCCTGGCTTTCAATGCCAAACACGGCTACGGCCACGGCGATGGCCAGCTCAAAATTGTTGCTGGCAGCGGTAAATGATAGAGTGGCTGTCTTGCTGTAATCTGCGCCTATGGCACGGCCCATAAAGAAGGAAACCAGGAACATGACCACAAAATAGATCAAAAGCGGAATGGCAATGCGTACCACGTCCATGGGGATGGTTGAGGATCAATTCGCCCTTCAACGAGAACATGACAATGATGGTGAACAAGAGGGCAATCAGGGTCAGAGGGCTGATTTTGGGAACAAAGGTTTTATAATACCATTCCTTGCCTTTGGCGCGCACCAGGAACAAGCGCGTGAGAAAGCCGGCCAGAAAAGGGATGCCTAGATAAATAAAAACGCTTTTGGCGATTTCGCCGATGGTGATGTTGACCACACTGCCTTTCATCCCAAACCAGGCGGGCAGGATGGTGATGAAGATCCATGCATAAAGGCTGTAAAACAGAACCTGAAAGATGCTGTTAAAAGCCACCAACCCGGCGGCGTATTCATTATCGCCTTTGGCCAGTTCATTCCAGACGATAACCATGGCAATGCAGCGCGCCAGGCCGATCAGGATCAGCCCGGTCATGTAGCCGGGATAATCGCGCAGGAAAAGGATGGCCAGGGCGAACATGAGGATGGGACCGATGACCCAGTTTTGAATCAGGGACAGTCCCAGGATCTTCCAATTACGGAAGACATCCCCCAATTCATCGTAATGTACTTTTGCCAGGGGCGGATACATCATTAAAATCAAACCGATAGCGATGGGGATGTTGGTGGTGCCCACGGATACGGCTTTATTGAAGCTTTGCACGCCTGCCGGAAACAGGAATCCGATTCCAACCCCGATGGCCATGGCTAGAAAGATCCACAGGGTTAGAAAGCGGTCTAGGAACGAGAGTTTTTTGGGTTTTGCGTCAGCCATTATTTTCCTCCATTGGATGAGTGGTTAAAAGATTGGGCAGTTCTCGGATAATTGCATCACGCACAGCACGGAATTCTTGAATATCGTTTTGGATGGCCGGGTCAGGGAAGCTGTGATGCAGACGCTTGCCTTTGCCCAGCCACATCGGGCACTCTTCGGCTGCCGAATCACAGACGGTGATGACCAAATCAAAATCCATGCTTTGATATTCATCAGCCAATTTGGACCTCCCTTGATGGTCGATACCCATTTCCGCCAGTACCTGGATAGCCATGGGATGAACATAGCCTGCCGGTTTTGTACCGGCGCTATATGCCTGCCATTCATCCCTGGAATTTGTGTTGACAATGGCTTCAGCTAATTGTGAGCGGCAGGAGTTCCCGGTACATAAAAACAGAACTTTTTTTTGCATGATTTCTTCCTTCATAAATGACATTCGATTTTACGAATACTATGGTTTAAAATAAAAACCACACCATTAAGATGGGTTATTATTTTCTTCACCATCACATTTTGGGCAGGGGCAATTCCCCTGGGCATGTACGTGTTGGATAGGTTTAGGCTGACCGGTGATGGGGGTAAGTGCATCCAAAATACCAAATACTTCCGGACGAATGACCTGGTAATAAATGTTCCAGCCATCCCGGCGGTCGGTAACCAAGCCAGCTTCGCGCAGGGACATTAAATGCTGGGAAATATTGGCCTGACGCAGGTGCAGCATGGCTTCCAGATGACAAACACACTGTTCACCGTCCCGCAATATTGCCAGAATTGCCAACCGGGTGGGATGAGCCAGCACTTTGCAGAAATCGGCTTGAGTTTGAAATGGAGCATTCGTATTCGGCATATCGAATATGATTATAGCAAACTCAATCGTATTAACCAAATGAAAACCGGGCGGGTTTTAACCGCCCGGGATTAATTGGATTGGATTATTTCGAGACCAATACAAAAGTGCCGGGGAAATTGACGGTGAAAGTCATGAAACCGTTTTGTTCATGGAGGCCGGAGAAAATCATGCGACCATCTTCGTCAACCTGGAAATTAGTGCCGTCCTTGTGGGATGGGAGTTGGAACCAAGCGCCTTTTCCATCGTTTAGGGAGGGATCCCAGTAGAGAATATCAAATCTCCCGGTTATGGAATTCTCAGGAATTTTGAAACTGATGGTAACGCTGCCATCCGAGTTGAGGATGGGGCTGCCATCACTATCGAGTAATTCCAGCTGCATGCCAAACTCAAGTTGAGCACTGCCTTCCAGCGGGCCAGGCAGCTCATCGGCGGTGACACCTTCCAGGCTGCTGAACCCGGTAAATGGACAACTGATTTTGACATAACTTCCATCCGGTAATTTGATGATCGTACCGGCATACAGACCGCATTCCTGGGGAATATGCTCGCCGCCTGAAAATGGTACCTCAACAATCTTGTACCCTATACCCGGTAACTGTTTTGTGCCATTACAAGTACAGGAGGAACAAAGGGGTAGTTTATCATTATCCACCTTATAATCCCCCAATGTATTATCAGTAAACGTTGTAGGAGGGCTATTTTGATCATCATTAATGAATAAACCCCCTTCCGGTCCGGATTTAACATACAGCCCCCATTTACCATTATTTGAAAAAACATTATTGGCGATACCAACAAAAACACTGGTTTCTGTCGGTTCTATGTCCCCAGGACAATAACAGCCTTTTGCGGTATAGGTACTGTAGACTTCGGCGCCATTGCCGCCATTATTGCTGTATGTATTGGAGGGTAAATAAATCTCGCCATCAGCTATGATAACAAGTCCGGTTCCGCGATTGCTTATGAAGTTTGATCCTCCCAACAAAATAGCCATGGAATTATTGAAAATTAATTTGGCTCCCGTATTGGTTACACCATCACCATCAACAGTTACAAAAATTGCCTGCATATAGGCTTCATCAAATGAGGAATAAAGGCCGTATTCACCATTTCCTGTGAATTCAGCACCAAAAATTTGAATAAGACTCATTCCAGATCCTGATAAATATGCCCCCTTGTATGTATTCAGGTTAGCATTTATATTGCTTAGTATTGTCACGCCATCGTTGGTTTCTGTTTGTAACCCAATTCTATTTGCAGTAAAGGAAGAATTTGCAACGACAACGCCCATCTCAACCTCTTCTGAAATTAAATATGCGCCCGCACCGTAAGCATTATTGGAAAAAATGCTATTGTCAATTCCAACGGATTGCAGCTCACTTTTTGCATACAAACCGTTGCCATTTGTGGCACTGTTACCGTTTTGCTCAAAATAGCTTTGATCAATTCCAATTTTTCCATCGGCCAGCAGATAGGCTCCGTTAAAATCATTCTGGTTAAATGTGCTATTCGTGATATCAATATCGCCGCTGCTGTTCACCCACATCCCGTTGCCTTCATTGTTATTGGCTGAGCTGTTCTTAAGGGTAACCTTGGCGCTTTTTTCAATGATAATCCCCGAATTGCCATTGCTGGAATCGTCTGCATGGACATTTTCGAGGATAGTTTCGCCATCTGTTTCTATATGCAGACCAAAGCCCTGATTATCCTGATTATTGGAGATGAACAAATTTTGCAGGGTTACATTACCGATCCAGGAATTAATCGATAAAGACGCACCTATCTCGGAAATACCGGGTGTTCCCGCATTCCCATTTCCGTCATCCCAGCCCCCCATAATGGTCAGGTTGGATGAGCTGATATTGGATAATTCATCCCCGTTGATATTGATTTGACTGGTGTCGTTTCTTTGATAACTATCTGCAACCCAGATCACACCCGCACCGGTATATTTTGGAATTGCTCTCAGTGCATCAGCTTTCAATTCATTAATCAACTCTGTAAAGGTGCCATAGCTAGTGGTACATGTCGAATCACCAGGAGTAGCAGCAGCCGGACACCACATAGGGTCTCCTTCAGTGAGAATATCAGCGGCTGCCTGGCTGGCTAGAGATTCCTGTTCCCCTTCAGGATTAAGCAAAATGATCGCGGTATTTTCCGGTACCTGGTCCAACATTTCCGGCAAAGTATCCAGGGATTCTTCAACAGGAGATTCCGTCGCCTCGGGAGCTGTGGTTGGTGTGACTGCAACAGTTTCTGCCAAGCTTTCCAGGGTCGCTTCCTGAGTGGGTTGCAGGATGTCGGCTGGGTCAATAGGGACCGCCTCCGTTGGGGAATTTTCTGACAGCGGTTCCGTGGTTTGATCAATGGGGGGAGTGATCTCCTCGGCATAAACGGGGATGGACCCTAAAATGCTGAAGAGTAAAGCCAGGATGATTGGAAGGATAATGAAGGATAAGCGATGGGAATGTTTCATGGTTGATACCCCAATTCAGGAATGATTTCGGTGTAAAGGCACAATATAATTAATTTATTGTAGCGAGTCACGGATGTCGCTCCTACCCTAAAAACTTCGTGATTTAATAGGTTTTATAAGAGAATCCCTCTCTAGAAGCAACCCAAAGTGGATTTTAATAAAAAAAACCTCTGGGAAGATACATCCAGCCCAGAGGTTTTTGAAATTCAGATCGGGTTAATTGGAAACCACCACGAACGTACCGCCAAAATTGACCGTGATGGACATTGTATTGCCGTTCTGGCTGACCCCATTGACAATCAAACGAGGATCGTTCGGATCATCGGGATGCAGCGGGAAGCTGGTACCGAATTCAAATTTTGGTAATTCATACCAACCGCCAGCCCCATCCTTGATGGTTGGGTCCCAAAATAGAAGCCGATGCACTCTGCCGCGGGTGTTTTGGGGAATTTGGAAAAAGAGGGTGATGGAACCGTCACTATTGACGATATAATTACCATCTTCGCCGTACAACCCCAGCAGTATTCCTAGGTCAAAGGTATTACCGGCGCCTAATAAACCGGGCAAATCGCCTTCATTCAGGCCTTTCAAGTTACTGTATCCCTCAAATGGGCAGCCTATTTTCACATAGGTACCATCCTGCATTTGCAAAATCGTACCGGCATAGATGGAACAATTTTGTGGAACATTGTCGCTGCCGGTGAAGGGAACCTCTACAATATTATACGGTTTCCCTTCCGGTTCTTCTTTGGTATCACAACCACAGTCTGAGCACATAGGGATGTCTTCAGTATCGAGGACATATTCATCTATTGGATTGCCGCCAAAGATCTGGGTTCCGGTGAAGGCCAGATCCCCTTCCGTGCCAACCTTTGCGTAAATACCGGTTTCTGCGTTAGTGAAAGTACCGCCAGCAACATTAACGATGACGCTATTGGGGATGTCACCTGGGCAGTAGCAGCCTTTATGGGTGTATGTACTATAGGCGGCTAGGTTGTATTTTCCGTTATTATTGGTGAACACGCCGTTCAGGAAAATGTTATTGGTTCCGACAAGGATCAGACCGGCAGTCTCATGATTGATGTAGTTGCCAATATTTACGGTAATATCTCCGCCATTTTGGGAAATCAGCTTTGCACCAATTGATGTTGGTCCACTAATGCCAGTATCATAGCCATTGAAATTGGAAGCCGATACAGTGATATCCCCTTCATCCGTACAGACGTAGATACCATAACTGCCGTTTTCAACAAATGAACTTGTGGAAATGTCTACTTCGGATGGCCCATAACCATTAATATAAGCACCTTTGATACTGTTAAAACTGGCTGTCATATTTGCCAGTGTGATATTTCCGTTTCCATTGGTTGTTTGCAGACCAAAAGTTCCGTTACTGTTGAAAATACTGCCGTTTACAACCGAAATATTGCCTGCATCGGTGGATTCCAGGACCGCTCCAGCACCAAACTGATTTTCGGAAGCTTCGACATGATCTAGGACAATATTCGAACCGGCTTTGGCATACAAACCCGGATCAGCGATGGAGTTATATTGGACATTGTTGTTAAAGGTTCCATTTACGACAATCACATCACTTCCGGAAGAAATGAGATATGCCCCGTTTGCAACATTCCCACTAGCACTGACGTTAGAGAGAACAACAACCCCATTACCGGCGATTTCTAATCCGGTATGAAAGTTGGAATTAAAGCTACCAGTATTGATGATGGTTCCGCCGGTTTCACCGTAGGTCATAATACTGGCTCCGGTGCCGTTTCCATTTGCGTACACGTTATTAAAAGTAATATTTGTATCTCCAAATTGGTATATTTCCAATCCGGTCCCATTTACGTTTAAATTGAATGTACTGTTGTTAATTTGAACCGTGTCACCAACAGCACTCCCGCTGACGATAAAAGCGCCGTTCAAACTATTCTCACTGGCGTTTGTATTATTAATAATAGTGCTGGCACCTGAATTGATCATTAACCCGGCATCGTCATTTCCAGTGAATACATTGGCCGCTCCTGTGAGCTGAATTACACTGCTGCCAGCTCCGTCAAGATAGGTGTCCAAATTGGCACCCACAAAGCTGTTATCGCTTGCAGTTACGTTTGTTAAGGTCAATAAACCAACTGACTCGGCATAAATTCCGGTTCCATTGTTACTTGCGATTACGGAGCTTAAGGATGTGGAACCTCCAGAATCGATATCAAGACCGGTGCCGTCGTTTTCTTCAAAAGTACTATTGGAAATATTTACAAAACCGCCGCTTTTAATATCAGCGCCATCGTTATTTCCTATAGGTGCACCGCTTGTATTCGATACCTTGACATCATTTATAGTAACATTGCCATCTGTCTCAATATACAAACCAAAACCAACTCCATCATTAGCATCCACAAATAGGTTATTAAGAGCAATGTTCCCAAGCCAATTATGGATAATCATCGAATACGCAAGAGTGGAAGCAGTACCAATAGTGGAGACTCCGGAAATTCCATTCCAACCTCCCTGGATGGTAAGGTCGCTGAGCGTTGGCAGATAATCTCCATCTAAATCAATCTGGTGAGAATCTGTTGGAGAGCCAGATACCCAAATAGTACCAGTTCCAACATAAGTGCCGGTATGCAGTTCTGTGACTAAATCTGCAAAACTATCATAAGATGGTGTACAACCATTAGCGCCGGGGGTTGGTGCCCCAAGACCAGATGGACACCAGACAGGGTCACCCTGAACCAGGGTTTCAGCAGCTTCTTCACTAACCATGGATTGTGGATTGCCGTCTTCATCCAGGAGAATAAGCTCTGTCTCAAGCGGCACTGCAGCCAGAATTTCAGGAATGGTATCCAAATCCTCTTCCTGCAATGGAGGTTCAGTTACAGCGACTGGCTCTTCCTGGGTAGGCTCAGCTGCGGCTGCTTCGTCCGTAGGCGCCTCTGTTGGGGCAACGTCTTCGGAAGGAGGAACCTCAGTAGGATCTGTACTGGTTGTTTCTGGTTGAGCTGTTTCTTCGGTGGGTTCCACTGGAGGGGTATCCGGGGAAGAAATATCTTCAACCGTTTCCACGATGGGGTCCGTGGGCGGAGTGACATCCTCCGCAGATACAGGCATGGCTTCCAGCGTGCTGAAGAGTAACGCTAAAATCACTGGAATTGAAAATAGAAACATACGATGAGTTCTTTTCATCTGATTATTCCCCGCGATTGAATCCTTGATTTATGGCAAATTTATACGAATTTAATATCAATTTTACAGACGAAGGGAATTTAAAGCAATGAGTATTGTTGTAAACGGCTTAAGAATATTGCAAGGTGGAATGCACTTCAAGGACATCGCAATAGAATTAGGATTCTGTTAAGGAGAATCCTGCAAATTCTATTTTATAAATGGAATACTGAGTGGATAATGAGCCGGCTTGTCAGTCACCAAACGTAGTGTATTGCGAATTCCCTGAATGAAACAATAAATCCCTGCTGATATCAGAGGAAGAATGGTGATAGACACCAGGATCGTACTGAGCAAAAAATTAGGGTTTTGAGAAGTACGCAAATTGATAAATGCCAGCGGCGGGACGATGAGAAACAAAAAGGCTGCGGTAAATAGGATCAGCGTCATGGTGATTTGGAAATTGAGCACGATGCGGCCTTGTTGGGCTATTTTTATACTGCTTTTCTTTTTCCATGACCAAATAAGCAAGGGGATCAGTAAAATGCAAAAGCAACTGCTAAGGTGCAAAATGGAAAGCCAGAGGGTTTCATTTTCTTCACCCTGCTCGCCAAAATCAAACTCCAATACATGGCTTAGATGTGTGCGCGTAAAAGCCCTTGGCTCCACCTCTCCGCTTTCAATTCGTTGGATGGTGCGGGTACTGACTTCACATAATTCCGCCAGTTGTTCCTGCGTGAATCCTTTTCTTTGTCTGCTTTCTACAACATGAGTTCCTAATTCAGGCTGATTCATGGGTTGCTCCTTTTTTGCTTAAAGCATACGCTGTCGGCTTTGGAATGCCATGTCGTTAACCTGACATTCAGGTGACATTGCTTAGTGTCGGGTCGAGATTGCTTGATCTGCTGAGGGGCAGTACAAGTGATGCGTTCTTAAGGACTAGTTTACCAGAAGGAGATGAATGTATCTTGGATAATAAAAAAAGGAAAGAAGAAAATCTTTCCTTTTTGGGTCACAGTTGGAAGTCTTACGTCTGACTTATCAACCAGTCTTTTGCCTCTTGTTTATTATTAAAATAGCGGATACCTTCAGCACCGGTGAATCGCATGTAAATGTTAATCAGCATGGCGGTGGCAGCATCTTTGCCAATGACCGCACGAAGTTTTCCGGATTTATTTTTCTTGGCATACCCTTCTGCTTTTTTCTGTTCCAGGGCAGTTTGCTTGGTCATTTTGCTGATGTCCACTAGGTAGCCAATATATTGATCCCGATGTGTTTCCAGCCATTTGCTGGTTTCATCATTCAGTTCGTCTGCCAGAAATTCACCTTCCATTTCCAAATAGACAATTTTGCCGTCAATCCAAGATTTAACCACGATTCCTCCATGAATCAAAAATAATGACTTGCCTATGAGCTAATGATTAAAATTATAGTGAATAAATGGTGCAAGGAAAGAAGGAAAGACATCTTGATTGGGATTTGCAAACAATATTTATGTAATTTAAACTAGCCTTGGAGGACTAAGGTTCATCACTGAGTTGAGCGTATTGGCTCCCATTTTTTTCCATTCTCGAAAGACAGGAGGATTTCAGCGAAGATCGGTTGTTATTGTTGAAGGTGAAAATAAGTCCCCAGTGCGAAAAACACGCATAGTACGAAAGGGGCCAGTTTATGAATCCAGAGGATAAATGAAGGCTGGACTTTATCAAAACTGAGCAATGCGCCGCTGATAAAAAGAGCCAGTACGCACAACCCGGCAATGAGGAGCAATGCGAGGGTAAGTGGATCAAAATTAATCACTTTTTCCAATCGGACAATTTGATAAACAGTATAAACCGTGAATCCCAGGGAGATTAACTTGTGGGCATTAAAAAGCAAGGTGTTTAAGGGGCGGCCGGATTTACTCAACCAAATTCCTGCAAGGATCGAAATACAAAGCAATGTACTGCTAAGAATTATTTTTTGTACCTGATTATCCATGAAAGTAATTCCTTCAAGAGTTGTTGTTAATCCATATACGATGGACAAGGTAACAGGTTTCATGGAGGTTGTGTATGGGGGGGGGCGGGATCTCTCCGCGATAAGGGATATGCAAATCGAGATTTGGTTATATCAGGATCATTTATGGATGGCATCCTGACTGAACAATCTTTCCCAGTTAAGAAGACCAACATACCCATCCGCAGCCAAACCATTGGTTTTCTGGAACAGACGTATTGCGCTTTCGGTTTGGCTGTCAAAGGTACCATCAGCGGTACCGACATCATTATATCCGAGGGCTAATAATCGCTCCTGTAACAACAATACATCTTTCCCTCCCATGGGTGGGTCCGTTAAAAGCAGATCCCGTTTGAAAAGGGGGCTAGCCATACTTGGGGGAGTAAGGGTAGGCAAAGCTTCAGGAGTTGGAAATTGTACGCCATCAGCCAGACAGGCAGGTAGAACCTGGAAGTGAGTTTCTTGGACCGGAAAATCAATTTCTTGAAGGTCCGGATCGACAATTTCAAAAACATCATCCTGTAATGTATTCGGCCGGCTGGCCAGTGTGTCGGATACACTGAATTTGCCTGGTGTCAGCATCAGAAAGTTGAATACCTCTCCATCATCCAATATCTTTGCCACCCAGGCAGAAGAAGTATCCGAAACCGATTGCCCAACTAAATTACTTCCTCCACCGAGAAGAATTTCACCGTTTTGATTAAGATGGATGGCTTCGATGAAAGTATTCGGTGCTTTTGCGATATCCGCAAAGCCCAATGTTTTTTCCCAGAGCAGATCCCCTTTGGGACTTAATCGGGCTAAAAATGAAACGTTGTTTTCCTCGTTTGTTTCTCCACTCACTATTAAACCACCATCTGGCGTATCTGCCAAAGCAATGACGCTGACTTCACCGCGGATGGAACTGATTTGTTTTTGCCAGATAAGCTCGCCTTTTTTTGTAAATCGTACCAAAATCGGATCATTGCTGGACCTGGTTAATATGGTTGCTACAAATCCAGTGGAGAACACCTGAATATTTTGCAAAGTCTCAATATCAGGGGGCAACTTCAACGTGGCTTGCCAAGAAGGAATTCCTCCGCCATTGAGTTTCATCAGCCAGATATCATAATCCAAACCATATATTTCATAACTATTAGTTCCTACCAATAAGGCCCCGCCATCAGGCGTATTCAGTAATTGATCCACTGTTTCATCACCGAGAAGTTTTCCGTAAACATGCTGCCGCACATTGCCCAAACTATCGATTTTAATGACCTTCAGGTCTGTATAAACTGGTTTATAATAGACGGAATCATCCACATAGGTACCGGCATATGCATAGAGTGCGCCTCCATCCGTTGTGGGGACTGAAAGTACATTCGGATTTTGTGTAATGATTTGCCAGAGAGGGGTTTTATAATCAGTGTACCGCATGGTCTGGCCCCTGCATACGGCGGTTATGCTGCCATCTGAATTGGGCTGGTATTTGGGGACATCAACTCCGCGTACAATTTTTCCATCAGGATCAATTTCCAGGCTGGTTAAGCCAAATTCGATGATCAAATTCCCATTCAACGCAAGTTGAAGATCGCCAAATTTTTTCCCATATAAATTTTGCCAGAGCAACTCTCCTTCGGGATTCATTTTTGCCACCCATAGGGCATCCTCATGATCCACTACCCCGCTTAAATAGTAGTTGCCATCCTCAGCTGGGAGAATTTTGGTAATAAAGCTGGTATCTGCATTTAAAAATTTGGACCAGATATAGTCTTCAGGCGTTGGGCACTCAGCGGGGATACTGATGGGAAGTTGGAGCACAGCATTTATATCGTTTGCGTGGTCAGGTACCGGGGTCTTATTATTTATCGTTTCGATGTTTTCATCGGATGATATAGGAGCGATATTGGTAGTTTCTTCATCTACTTCCAATGGAGTTGTCTGTTTCTCTTGTGCCCCCATAGATTGAGGCGAACAAGAGATTACCAGAAATATGAATAGAATAATAAGCTTATGATGAACTTTCCCCATGCTTCCTTCTCCAACAGGTGTGTAGTCTTGCAGGTTTTTCTAGCCTGTTAATCCATTTGATCCTAAAGCTTTTGGAACTATCACCTCAATTGCCAGTATTTGAAATCTATTTTAAGTAGTGGGTGGAGTTTTTTTTTCCACATATGACTTGTCTTGGTTGTTTTGCCAACTATTTTTATAAATCATGACCAAGTTTCGGCTAAACTTTTCATCCATAAGAGGCTTCAATTCTGTTCTCAGCCAGACTGCAACCTTTTCTATTCTTTCTACTCTATGAGCATAAACATTCCAATAAATGGATTTTTTTTGAAGGAAACAAATCTCTAATCGTTTTCATGAGCCGGGCTTTGGCCAGGTTTGATATTATCTATTATTATGGCAATACTTTTCAATCTGTCTCCCATTATAATGGAGCTGCCGAATTTATGGGTTATTTCGAAGGCTATCAATTAAGCTCATTCTAAAAACGTAGTATTTTGCAATCGGTTATTTGATACAATATCGGAAATGAACTCAAGACGGGACAAATGACATGCAGAAAAATAAAATCGGACATGGCGTTTCGGCGATTCTCCTGGCTGTATTGGTCTTTCTCCTTCTGTTGGGCACTGCTCCACAAATTGGCCTGACCTGGGATGAGCCGGCTTATATCGCCGCGGCACGTTCCTATATGGGTTGGTTTGAGAAAGCTTTCACTGATCCGGCACTGGCTTTTAGTGAAAAAGGTATAGAATCGAGCTGGACGGTGAATCATGAGCATCCGCCGGTCGACAAAGTATGGTCGGGTGTACTGTTTAACCTAAGCCAGCATTGGACGGATGATTTAACCGCCCACCGGGTAGGCAATATGCTTTTGGTGGCTATCCTGGCAGGGTTGATCTATCTATGGATGGCAAAGGACTTCGGCAGGGTGGCCGGTTTCGCAGCCGTAGCCGCCTTGATGACGATGCCGCGCTTTTTCTTCCATGCGCATCTTGCTGCGCTGGATGTGCCGGCGGCTTTTTCCGTGTTTGCTGTCACCTTTGCTTTCTGGAAGACGCTCACCAAGCCTTCCTGGGCGTGGGGCTTGCTATTGGGCTTGATCTGGGGGTTGGCACTTGCGACTAAAATCAATGCCATTTTCGTCCCGGTGGTCTTTGGCTTGTGGTGGCTGATTTTCCGGCGGGATGCGAAGACCCTGCTGCGCTGCGTGATCATGGGGCTGACGGCCATTCCGGTGTTCTTCCTCGTCTGGCCGTGGATGTATGTGCATACCCTGGAGCGCATTGTTGATTTTCTTGTTTTTATGACCTCAGGGCATTACCTGATTGGGCAGTATTATTTGGGACAATTTTTCATGCCGCCGCCCTGGCATTTCAGCTTTGTCATTCTCTGGGCGGTGCTGCCTCTGGGGCTGACTCTGCTTTATATGCTTGGTATTTTTCGCACCGTTCGAGTGAAAGAAGACCGTGCCCTGGGTGGGCTGTTAATCCTCAGCGCCCTGGTACCCATACTGGCGCTGGCCAGCGGAAAAACTTTGGTCTATGACAATGACCGTCTGATGATGGCTACTTTTCCTTTTTTGGCTTGCCTCGCGGGGGTGGGTTTTAATCGACTGGTTACCCTCTGGCAAAGCTTCGCCCAACGATTTTCGCAGCCGATTTATCGCGGGGTTGGGCTGGCATTGCTGATCGGGATGGCCTTTGCTCCGCAGACCGTCAGCATAGTGCGACTGTATCCGCATCTGTTGTCCTATTATGGGGAAAGTGTGGGCGGGCTGCCGGGCGCCACACGCATGGGATTGGAAACCACCTACTGGTGTGAAACCTACACCTTGGCGCTGCCCATCCTCAATGAGCAGGCTGAAAAAGGGGATAAAATTTGGGCGGATCCGTGGAGTCATGATGTGTTGATTTATTATCAAACTCAGGGCCGTCTACGTGAGGATCTGGTGATCCTTTCTCCCGCGAATGTGGTCAGCATCCTGGGGCCGGATGCGCCGCAACCGGTGATGAAACCCATGGGTGTCGCTGACTGGTTCCTCTTTCAACATCGCCAAACTGCTCTTGGACCGGAAGTGGAAAATAGTGTGATTTTGAAAACGCTGGCAAGACAAACCCCGGTCTATGAATATGCCTATGACGACGTGCCGGTGTTCACCTTGTATCAGGCTGTGAAGAAGTAGGGGAAAGAAAAGATATCCAAGATATTATTTTGTCTTCTGAAATATGTGGGCTTTCGACTTCGATTATTGAATATAGCCCACTTTTCTTTCTTTGTCATCAGTTGGTTGTGATTCCATTTGTCCTCTGAATTCAATCTTTACATCCGTTTACTCAAATGCATTCTTTGCTGGCATGGATCAGCTGCAAAATATTTTCTGAGTCGTTGGTTTCCAGACATCCTCGCGACCGTCTTTCCCCCGATTTTCACCCTTCAGAGCGCAGGATTTATGAGAAAATAATTTATATATGCAGAAAACAACCCTTGCCACATCAATCGACCTTTATACCCGGCGGATGGATCAGACCATCGCTTACATCAGCCAGCATTTATCTCAGGAGCTGGATCTAACGATTGTTGCAGCGGCCTCCGGCTTCTCCCCGTTTCATTTTCACCGCATCTTCAAGGCAATGACCGGGGAAACGCCCCAGGCGTATATCAATCGGCTGCGCCTGGAAAAAGCGGCCAATCTCCTGGTGAAATCGGCTTCCTCAAGCATCACTGAAATTGCCTTCCTGTGTGGGTTTTCCTCTTCGGCGGTTTTTGCGCGTTCTTTTAAGAAATATTACGGTATCTCTGCCAGCGACTACGCCAAATCCTGATGATTTAATGCGTTTATCCCTGCACCCCACTACCGGAATTTCAAATGAAATGCTGCCTGAGTTCTTTGCCTTACCCGAGATCATGATACAAAGCATGCCAGCATACCATCTGGCTTATTTTGCCACGCATCATGGTTATGGGGCAGAGAGTGTGGGCAAAGCCTGGAGGCAGCTTTTTGAATGGGCGCAGGCGCAAGGGTTATTGTCCCCGCAAACCAATCTGGTTGGCATATGCTATGATGACCCCGATATTACTCCCCTGGATAAATGCCGTTATTATGCCTGTATCCCAGCTCCGCAATCTATGCAGAAGGACAGGCGAGCCGGCTTTATGGATCTACCGGCAGGGTTGCGTGCCATGTGCCGTGTGGAAGGGGATCAGCAATTGATCCAATCCACATTCCGCGCTCTGTATCGCCAGTGGCTGCCGCAAAGCGGTTTCCTGCCGGATGAAATCCCTCCCTATGAGGTGTACCACTACTCGCTGGCGTCGTATCAGGCGGGCAAGTATGTGCTGGATGTGTGCATTCCGATTCAGCGCCAATAAATCGCAAGAAATGCAAAGTGATTCGCAAGCCCTGCATATTTTCTTTGATTGTTTGGGCGTATCATCAGAAAAACAAACATTTGGAGGAAAAATATGGATCTAAAATTAATTTCATCCGTTATATTTGTCAAAGACATTCAAGTGTCGCGACGCTTTTACGAAATCGTGTTGGGACAGAAAGTGCTTATGGATCATGGTCCTAACGTGGGATTTGATGGTGGTTTTGCCCTGTGGCAGGTGGAGCATGCTCATCAGATGATATTTGGAGAGCCAAAAGCCATGGGGAATGCAAATTTTGAGCTGTATTTTGAAACCGATCATCTGGACGAAACGCTTGTCACTTTGAATGCGCATAGCGTAAAAATGATTCATCCGCTGGTGGAACAGCCCTGGGGTCAGCGTGTCATCCGTTTCTATGATCCTGATGAGCATATCGTCGAAATCGGTGAACCCATGCCTGCGGTGATTTTCCGGTTAGCCGGGGAGGGGCTGTCGGCTGCGCAAATTGCTGAACGCACTTCCATGCCAGAGGAGATCGTGAAGCAGATACTCAATCAAAATTAGTCATGGGTACGATTCAAAAAACAGCGCTTCTTTACTAGTTGCATGTAAGATAAGTGTTAGGGTAGGTGAAAACTATCTGCTTGATCTCAGTTGATTATGCATTATTCGCCCTCATTCTTTTCGAATAATGCATAAAGATGCAAGTCATCTTGTAATAAAAGGGTGACATCAGGTGAGGTTGGATCTGTGATGATATCCTCTCCTCCCTCCCAGCGAACAAAGTGATAACCAGCTTGTGGGTTTGCGATGATTGTGACCGGGATATCCTGAAAATAAATTCCGGTCCAGTCATTTGGGTTTTCAACACCTACAGTAGTCTTTTGAATATCGATTGAATTAATGCGAATATACCCTTGAGATGGGTCTGCGGATAAATTTATACTGGTTGTGCCTGGTAAGGCAAAGTAGTTTAGAACTTGCTGCCTTTGGATGGATGGCCGTAAAAGGGCGAAGTTTCGTACGCTTTCCACATTACTCAGCCAACCTTCCACAGACTTTCCTGGCTGTCCCCACCGTTGAATATGTTCCTCAATTTCAGGATAATACATGGCTTCATATTCATTAACTTTACCAAGTACGACATTTTCCCGAAATATTGTATTGAGTAGATCTGCGGTTTGATTAATAAAATTATTTTTAAATGCTTCATTTTCCAGTAGGGATCGAAAAAGGTATGTTGAGGAGTCATGATTTAACTCCACTAAAATTCGAGATAGGTTATCTTGCATCGGATTTCCAAATGAGAAATCCAAATCTACTATCATCCAGCGCCATTTTCCATCTTGCCCGTATATGGCATCTGATTCTACGTCAGCTGAGTCAATCGTCCTATTCCATAGGAACATGTTGTTTCTTGGCCAGTCTCCATTATTAAAATAAATCTGAGAGACAAAGTAAGATATCATATTATTGATATCTATCTTTGCGGCGATTTCTTGGTATGCATTTTTATTGGCAAGGGTATCCATAGTGGCGTAATTATGTTGATCATGTTCCTGGTCAATGAGACTGAACAGACTGGAATAATATTTGCCTTGATCTCTATAATCACCCAATCGAACATTTGCCCAACCATTTTCATATGTTAAAACAATTAGTTCATCTGAGGCTAGATCATACTGCGTCTGGAAATATTGTTCATCATATCTCCCTCTGATATTATAGATGCCCCAGTATTCACCATTAATAAACACAACGGTTGGCTGAGATCCCTGAATATCGAGTTTAGTCGATTCAAGAAGTGATTGGGCGAGAACATCCCTGAACATGGCGCCTTCATTGTCATTGCCACCATTTCTTAAAATAAGAGTTTCAAAAGAGTCAATAACTCCGGGTTGAAGTCGGCTATTGAAAGCAGGAAAAAAATTGTAATTGAATAGCGCCTGTTCATCATATTTTTGGGAGGCAATCAATCTAATGGATCTGGGATTATAGAACCTGGAATATCCCCCATTAATCCGGATGCCGATGTTTTGTGAAATCAACATCTTACCCTCCGGGCTTAACAATTCGAAATAAGCCGGCCGCTCCCATTTTAAACCACGCTGAGTATAATTCGCAGGATTTCGCCAGGGTTCTTCGTCATAGATATTCTGATAATAATTTCCCAACCCATAAATACCGATCTCATCATCAAACAAATTGTCGGCATCGGTAACGATGGATAAGACTGGAAAAGTATATTTTGTATTGATTTCTTTATCAACAAAAAAAGTATGCGTTACTATAGGGCTGTGATTCCCTGATTCATCAATTGCCAGCGCACGTATGACCGTTGCTTTATAAACTATATCTTCAGGTATGTACAAATCCCATTTATTGGTTTCAATAGCAGATAATAAATTCGGTTCATTGATTTTGGTCTTGATTAAAATTGGATCATCATAAAGAATAGTAGAATCAGATACCTTCATTTGATCAGCAATAATTGGCTCCGTCCCATCAAGTGTGTAATAAATCTGAGAATAATTATCTTCTGTGGACATGTTTAGAAAAAAATCATCTTGATAAAAACCGCTTGTGTGCGAGAGAACTGGAGGTTTCACTGAAGTTTGATAGTATGGTAAGTTGATTGGAAATCGATTGGAAATATTATCCCAATACGGTCTCAGGTTTTGATACGGATCAGATCCATACCCGGTTGGGGTAATCTCAAGTAGATTTATTGAAGCATAATTCTGATCTTCCTCGTGATCCTGTAATGCTCCCAATTCCATCAGGTCGCCAATAAATGAGATATCCGTAATTTCAGTATTACGAATATTAAGTTCTTTGAGCTTAGTCATAGGCTCAAGAAAACCGAAATTTTCACCAATATATACATTACGCATGATCAGGATTTGTAAATTCTTAAGATTTGATAATGTATCCAACCCTTTGTTGATTGGATTTGAGTGAATATTTAAGGAAATAAGGCCGGGTAAATTTCCAAGCGGCGAAATGTCCAGTATTCTGTTTTCCCTAAGATTTAACTCTTGTAGCGCATGAAGATTTTTAAGGGGTTCAATATCTACAATTTGATTATTGCGCAGGTTCAGGACTTCAAGATCTGTTAGATTCCTTAATAAGGATATATCTGATAACCTGCTTCCATCATCTTCAAGATTTTGGCTCAGGTTTAAGGAACGTAGTGATAATTGAGCCAAAAGGCCAAAATTAATTTTTTCCAAATCAATGATTTTATTGTTTTGCAGGTTTAATTCAGACAGCATCTCTAATTCAGCAAGGGGAGTAAGATCTTCGATGATGTTATCTTGTAGATTTAATGAAACCAGCTTACGTAATGATTCGATCCCCTCTAAAGACCTGATATTGCGGTCTGATGCGTCAAGTTCCGTAATTGTCAATAACCCCGTCCTGTAAATTGGGGCACTGGGTTGACCGATTTTTTCCCGGATAACCTGTTCCAAATTAGGATCCGCAAAATGTACGACCGGATCTTCCAGGTTTGCTAAAAATAAAAGGCCGGTTAATATCAACAAACTTGCTAAAAAAACAAATATTTTTTTCGGGGCTCTCAGGGTAATAATTTGTTCCACAAAAACCTTCTATCTTACGAGTATGGCGTGGTCAGGATGGTAAAGGTCATTTCTGGCAATCTGCAAGGCTTGTGTATATTTACTATTGGCAATCACTTTTAACCCTTGGTCACGAACAAGTTTTTCTAACCAGATGGGCATAGTATTAATAAATTTTATTTCCAAAATTACACTTCTGGGAATTAGCATACGAAAAAACGGATGAACAGGAAAGAGTGAATTTGCATGTGCACTCCGCATTCGGTGATCAAAGGTAATCCGCAAATCACTTTTTAATTTGGTCTGATAGCCCTCTCGTTCATATTCGATCAAAATAACTGGACGCAAATCATCCGTCAAACATTGGCGCTCAAACTCGGTTGTTATCGGATCCTGAAATTTTATCCAATGACGATGCTTGATAAAATGCATGTATTCCTCATTGGAAACAAAGATACTTCGTTTTACTGCCCGGTTGCCCTGGCGCATTTTTAATTCCACACGGATAGGATTTGTTTCGGCAAGATTGGATTGATATGTACGTAATCTGAACTTTACCCGGTCACAATCCCCATTCATTTTTTGTTCATATGCCTTGTAATTAAAAGTATCAAAATACAGACTGCGCACTAAATAGCGGTTTGTTGGCTTACCTTGCGTGAATTGGTCCATCACCATATATGGTTTCAACGCGTTGCGTACTTTTAGATATTGAAAATAGGATATCCGGTATTTCAATTCAAAACGACTGTTCTCATCAACAATAGGTATTGAAGAGGCCAATAGTTTATTGGCAGCAGGTATTATTCTTTGAAAGAAGGCAAACATCTTTTGATCCACTAGACCGGTAGTGCAATTTGTGGGGCAAGCAAAGACACTTTGTTAATGCCTTCAATTGATTTTAATTCGGTAAACAAGGCTCTTGTTTTCTCTTCGGTCAAATTTAATAACTGGATCTCAAATATAATTTCCCAGAAGTCTTCATCTGCTTCCTGTGATCTTATACGGGATTCCTTTGTGTAGCGCTTTAATATTGCACCAATCTCATTATTGCTAAGCATTAAGGATCCGGTAATCACAAGAACATAATCAACTCCCTTTGATTGACCATATTTGATGAAATGTAAAACAAACATAATTATGCTGATGAAAATTGTGGATATAATGACAATGTCCCAATTATAGGTTCCACAACCTAACCCGACTGCAATTACCCAAAAGAGAAAGACCATATCGCGGGTATCCTTGATTGGGGTTCTGAATCGGATGATGGATAGTGACCCAATCAAACCCAAAGAAAGTACAAGATCACCGCGAATAAATAACATGACAACAGAAATAATCGGGGCTAAGAGAACAAGAGTTGACATGAAGGTGAGTTCATAATTCAGCCCGCGATGAGTATACTTATAAATTTGTGAAATGATGATTGCTACGACTGATGCGAGAAATAATGAAAATAGGATACTTGCCAAGTCAACATTTTTAAAACCAATGAAACTAACAAATCGTTCGATCAATGTTATGATTCCTTCCAATGCATCCTCCAATATAGAAATTATATTAAATTGATCTATGGTTTGATTGAGGCAATAAACCATAAATATCCCCGAACTTCGTAATATTACCACATGTAGAGGTTTCTTCATTTATTCCATTTATATGAATTGTTTGACTGTATTCTTCAAATTGAATGGGGGGATTATTCTTGAACAAAGTTTCAAATTTGTCTCACCCTGCGAAAAGAATATTCTTGCATAAAGATGCATTATTGAATGTAAGGAGTTTTCCTTTTCTGCTATCGGCTGCTTGTGATACGATTGGATTCTGGAATTAGATACAATGAATTCAACCTTGATACCCTTTTACCCAACTTCTTTCTATGCTGGCCTGGTTCTCCTGCTTGCTGCTCTAATTCTTTTGCGCAGGGCGGGACATTCCAGGCTGCACGGCTTTGTCTTTATGGTTTTCTGGCTGTATGGCATGCTGATGGTTAGCGAGGCATTATTCCCCATCCCCATTGTGGAGATGGATGCGGCTTCGGCAGAGCGTGAAATAGGGCAGGTGCTGGCGCGCATCAACTGGGTTCCATTCCATTATGGTTACCACACGATGGGCAGGGCGGTTTTTTATGAGGTGTTATTTAATTTCCTGCTCACCGTTCCAGCTGGGTTGATCTTGCCGTATTTGTTTAAACTGCAAAAGAGGGACTTCATCATCGCACTGCTGGTCAACGGTCTGGGTTTTGAAGTCCTGCAGTTGAGCATCTCGTTGGAAGTCAAATTAGCCTACCGGGTGGTGGATATCAGCGATGTCATCCTGAACAGCAGCGGATTTTTATTTGGTTTTGGTCTGTTCTGGCTGTGTTCCCGTTTTCTGGCATGGGGCAGCCGAAAAATATTTTCCTAAAACCTTGGATATCAAACAACCCTGGAGTGATCTTCCCCTCGATTATCATCCTTATGTGTGCAGGAATTTTGAGAAAATAATCCATATATGCAGCAAAGAATGGATGCGTCGTTTCGTAAAACAGATTCATCCGCTGGTGAAACAGATTCAGGGCTAAAACACGGACAAATTGGTCTTGTTCCCGTCCAATAGGCTGTATTGCTGTGTATCTTGTTGACATTCCCTATGGCGTATATTAGACTCTTCATAATTAACAAATATCCATTATTAAACCTTTCTCAAAGAATGAAACTGTGCGGGGCTGCCGCCTTGCATCACAATAAGCTGTGGAGTATTCTGCACGCGACAAAATCTAACTTTAAGGGTAAAACTAAAATGAGTGGCTATAACGCAGTATTAGCAAGCAATACGGAAAATGCTCCAAAAGGTGTTGGACAATATTCACAAACTGTAGCTTTCTCTCATTACAATAATCTTTCAGCTCAATTGCCTGTCGATCCAAAATTCGGTAAATTGGTAGCTGGTGGTATAAAAGAGCAAGCTGAACAGTGTTTTAAAAATATCAAGGCAATTTTGGACAGCATCGACCATGTAATGAGCGATGTGGTTAGGATCACTGTATTCGTTAAGAATATCAAAGATGTTGACGTTATAGACGAAATTTATAAAGCATACTTCCCAACCTATGTCCCTACCCGGACGACAGTCGCAGTTGCAGCTTTGCCTTTGAATGCTTTGGTGCAAATTGAAGCCCTTATTTCAAACGGTGAAGGAACCATTCCAAACGCACCCCAAGCTGGCGACCTGATAAAGCTCACAAATAATACGGCAAATGCACCAACAAGTCCTCTATCATCGCAAGCCGTAGCTTTTTCACATTACAATAATCTTTCCGCTCAATTACCAATCGATCCAAAATCGGGTAGAGTGGTAGCCGGGGGTGTAAAAGAGCAGGCTGGACAGTGTTTAAAGAATATCAAGGCAATTTTGGAAAGTATTGATGTACCTTTTGACGATATTGTAAAAATTACTATCTTCCTTAAAAACCTTTCGGATATGGATGCCGTAAATGAAGTTTATACAACATTTTTCCCGGATTCGGCTATCGCCAGGGCCGTGGCTTATGTCCCTGCACGAACAATAGTTGCAGTTTCAGCTTTGCCTATGGATGCTTTAGTACAGATTGAAGCCGTGGTGTCGCACGGAGATGGCACACCGCCGCAGCTTGTTGAAGACAGGCATGGCCTCATAATTGAAGCAAATAATACAGAAAAAGCACCAAAAAATGCTCTATCTACACAAACGGTAGCTTTTTCTCATTACAATCATCTTTCAGCTCAATTACCACTTGACCCAAAAACTGGTCAAATGGTCCCTGGTGGGGTAAAAGAGCAGGCTGGACAGTGCTTAAAAAATATCAAGGCCATTGTGGAAAGTATCGATCATGCTATGGACGATGTGGTAAAAGTAAATATTTTCCTTAAAAATATCGCTGATATGGATGCAGTGGATGAAGTTTACGCAGCATTCTTCCCTGGTGGCGTCCCTGCAAGAAGAACAGTCGGCGTATCTGCTCTGCTTAAAGACGCTTTAATCCAAATTGATGCCGTTGTGGCCAATGAGGAAGGAACACCTCCAATAAAATAACAGGCATTTGTTTGTAGAGCCAGGAATGTTCAAAGTTCCTTGTTAATCTCTGCGCTGAGTACGAAATCGCATTTCCTAATCATAATTAGAAAGGGCTGTCCAAATATGTAGCAGCAATTCATGAATTGTCGCTACATATCAGACCGCCCCTTTTTTGTTATTAATTGACACCTATCCCAAAACTTTTTCCAATGCTTCTACAGAAATGATGGCATTGATGTTTTCCACAAAGCGGATGTTTTCAAGTACACCGCTGGCGAGAGATCCGCGGATCAGGATGGGGGTAAGGTCCACATCTTCCGCGCCCCGACAGGTGGAAAGGACGCAGTATTCGGCACAAAACCCGGTCAGGAAAACGGTATCCACACCTAAGTCGGCAAGGTTTTTTTTCAATGGAGTCTTGCAGAAGGCATTGCCATAGGTTTTATGGATGTGAAGATCGCCCGGCAGGATTTTGAGCGTATCCGGCAGGTTAAAACCTTCCACTCCAGGGATCAGGTTGTCCGCTGGATCAACGTGTTGGATGCTGATCACGGGGAGTTCCTTCTGTCTGAACAGATTAATTGCATAATTGATATATTCCACCGCGTTTTCCAGGGATTGAGTGGTTATGGCGTTTCGCTGATAAAAAGCTTTTTGTACATCAATGACTAACAAAGCTGGTTTCATTTTTCACCTCGAAAAAGATGATATCTATTCTGATTATATGTCATATAAGTAGTTGATATATAATGCCATTATTAGTGGTAATGTATGTAAATTGTGGGGACGTCATTACATATCAATACTGCTTCATTCCTGCCCATGCATCAATTCTCCACAATTTCCTATGGTAAATCACCAAAAATTCGAAAATAGGATTCTGGAGGGACCATGCAAAAAAAAGCACTACTTGTTAATGGTGTCAACAAGACAATTATTGTTGACCCAGAGGCCAAATTGGCCGATGTTCTCCGTAAACAGTTGCTCCTGACAGGTACAAAGATTTCGTGTCGGGAGGGTCATTGCGGATCGTGTTCTGTTATTCTCAATGGCAAACTTACACGTGCCTGCCTGGTTAAAATGGATAAAGTACCGGACGGCTCGAGCATTTTAACGATTGAGGGAATTGGTACACCCGAGAAGATGCATCCCATTCAGGTGGCTTTTGCCGTGCATGGCGCCGCGCAATGCGGTTTCTGTACTCCTGGAATGGTGATCTCTGCCAAGGCTCTCCTGGACAGTAATCCTAAACCGACCCGCGAAGAAGCCCGGACCTGGTTGACCAAGAATCACAATGCCTGCCGCTGCACGGGCTATAAACCGATTGTAGATGCCATCATGGACGCTGGCAAAGTCCTGCGCGGTGAGAAAAAATTGGAAGACCTGGAATACAAACTTCCGAAGGATGGCAAAGTTTGGGGCGGCAGTCATCCACGCCCAACCGCGGATGCAAAGGTTACCGGCACGATCGATTTTGGTCAGGACTTGGGCTTAAAAATGCCCGCCGATACCTTGCAATTAGCCCTAGTTCAGGCAAAAGTTTCCCATGCCAATATCCTTTCCATTGACACTTCTGAAGCTGAAAAAATGCCGGGTGTCGCCAAAGTGGTGACGCATAAAGATGTGAAAGGCAAGAATCGCATAACGGGTCTGATTACCTTCCCGAGCAACAAGGGAGACGGCTGGGATCGCCCGATATTATGCGAGGAAAAAATCTTCCAATATGGGGATGCCATCGCCATCGTTTGTGCGGATACCCTTGAGCAGGCCAAAGCGGCGGCCGAAAAAGTTATTGTAAAAATTGAAGAACTGCCTGCTTATATGAACGCTCCGGCTGCACTGGCGGATGACGCCATCGAAATTCATCCCGGCACGCCTAATGCTTACTTTGAACAGAAAGTGGTCAAAGGCCCGGATACCAAACCCATCATGGAGTCCGCAGCCTACGTAGCCAGCGGTAGTTATTACCTGCAGCGCCAACCGCATTTGACGATTGAGTCCGATATTGGGTTTGCCTATTTTGATGAAGAAGGCCGTTTGACCATTCATTCCAAATCCATTGGCTTGTATCTGCATCTGTACATGATTGCTCCGGGATTGGGCCTTGAACCGGATAAATTGCGCCTGGTGCAAAACCCTGCCGGCGGTACATTCGGGTATAAATTCAGCCCAACCATGGAAGCCCTGTTGGGTGTGGCCTGTATGGCGACGGGCAAACCGGTCTATCTGGAATATGATTATCAGCAATTCATGCAGTACACCGGAAAACGCTCCCCGATGTTCTTTGATATCAAGATGGCCGCCGATAAAGACGGAAAAATTCTGGCCATGGAACATGATTACATTGTGGATCACGGTCCTTATTCCGAATTTGGTGATTTGCTGACCTTGCGCGGCGCCCAATACACCGGTGCCGGATATAACATTCCCAGCATCCGTGCGCGCGGACGAACGGTTTGTACCAATCATGCCTGGGGTTCGGCGTTCCGAGCTTATGGCTCTCCGCAGGCTTTTTTGGCATCTGAAAGTCTGGTAGATGAACTGGCTGAGAAGATCGGCATGGATCCGCTGGAATTCCGCTATCTCAATGTCTATCGCGAAGGCGACACCACGCCGACCGGCCAGAAACCGGAAGTCTATTCCCTGCCGGAAATGCTGGATAAATTAAGACCATTGTATAAAGCTGCCAAAGAAAAAGCAGCCAAAGAATCCACACCTGCCATCAAGAAAGGTGTAGGTGTGACCATTGGTATTTATGGTTGCGGTCTGGATGGTGTGGACGGCGCAGAAGCGGATGTGGAATTGACCGCGGATGGCGTCACCATCTACAATACCTGGCAGGATCATGGCCAGGGTGCGGATATGGGCACCATGGGTACCGCTCATGAAGGCTTACGCCCGTTGGGCATCACCCCGGATAAAATCAAACTGGTGATGAATGACACCGGCAAGGCACCCAACAGTGGTCCTTCCGGCGGCAGCCGAAGCCAGGTGGTGACCGGAAATGCGATCAAGAATGGTTGTGATCAATTGTTAGCCGCGATGAAGAAAGCGGATGGCAGCTATCGTACCTATGATGATATGGTCAAGGAAAATATTCCGCTGAAATATCACGGCAAGTGGGCAGCTTCCATGGCTTCCAATTGTGATGAAAATGGTCAGGGAAATCCCTTCTCCATCTATATGTACGGCGCATTTATGGCTGAAGTCAGTGTGGATACAGCTACCGGCAAGACTACCGTGGAAGGTATGACGGCCATGGCGGACATTGGCAAGATCAACAACAAACTGGTGGTGGACGGCCAGATGTATGGCGGTATCGCCCAGGGCATTGGTCTGGCATTGAGCGAGGACTTTGAGGACATTCAAGCGCACAGTACCATGCGTGGCGCGGGTATCCCCTATGCCAATGATATTCCGGACAAGATGGAGATCTACTACTTCGAAAATGCCCGTGAGAACGGCCCCTTCGGAGCGGCCGGTGTCGGTGAATTGCCGTTGACATCCCCACATGTGGCAGTGATCAACGCCATTTACCAGGCCACCGGTGTGCGCATTCGAGCCCTGCCGGCACGACCTGAAAAGGTCCTGGCTGGATTGAAGGAATTACAGCACGCATAACTTGCATATCTTTGGAGCGCCCGCTGCTTGTTTCGGGCGCTCCATCCTGCTTGTGATCCTGAATGTATCGGACATCCGGGATCGGTAAGTCAGACAAAAAAAAATTCCAAAACATACGCTGGGCGAGTGTGATTTGGTTTAACCTGCGGACAAAGCAATATGGATCAAAAAAAACTGCGTGAACAGGAAAATCGCTGCATTCAGGAACAAGCACCCGTCTGCACGGCTGCATGCCCGGTGCATGTGGATGTACGCGGACTGGCAGCACTGATAGCCAGGGGAGACTTTGCTCAAGCTTTTGCCCTATATCGAAAGGCAGTTCCCTTTCCCAACATTGTCAGCCGGATTTGTGATCAGCCCTGTCAAACGGATTGTCTGCGCAAAGATCTGGGCGGCTCGATAGAAATTGCGGCTCTGGAACGAGCCAGCGTGGCTTATGGCAGTCAGGATGGGGAGACCATCAAGGCCTTGCCCAGGAAAAACAAAAAAGTGGCCATCGTCGGTGCCGGGTTGAGCGGTCTGACTGCTGGCTATGATCTGGCACGCAAAGGCTGGGGCGTGGAGCTTTATGAGGCTGAAGATCGCATTGGCGGCGGTCTATGGATGACCCCAGCGGACGCATTACCCAGGGATGTACTGCGCCAGGATTTGCAGGTAATCGAGAACCTGGGGGTGGTGATTCATCTCAATGCGTCTGTTTGCCGCACTGGCGGGAATGGACATGCCACAACCATCACCCGTCTGAGTGAGGAATTTGATGCCTTGCTGTTAAGTTGCGGTTCCCATACCAATGACGTGCGGGATCTGAAATTGGATCAAGGGGGCAAAATTGAGCTGGACCCCTTTACGTTTCAAACCAGTTTGCCCAAAGTCTTTGCTTGTGGGGACATTTTGCGTACGCTGGGGGATTTCCCCGAGTCGGAGGTGCAGCATTCGGCCATTCTGGCTGTTTCTCAAGGGCGCAGAGCGGCCACCTCCATGGATCGATTTTTACAAAATGTCTCCCTGACAGCTTCAAGGAGCAATGAAGGTCCCTATACCAGTCGGCTGTATACCAATATCAGCAAGATACCGGCTGAAAAAGCCTTGATTGCGACCGATTTATCCACCAGTTACAACCCTGAAGTAGCGGAAACGGAAGCGGCACGCTGTATTCAATGCGAATGTATGGAATGCGTCAAAGTCTGTCCTTATCTGGAACACTATCAGGGCTATCCCAAGAAATATATCCGCGAGATTTACAATAATCTCTCGATTGTGATGGGCACTCGTTATTCCAACCAGTTCATCAACAGCTGTGCCGAGTGCGGGCTGTGTGCCGAAGTCTGTCCGGAAGACCTGGACATGGGCTTGATCTGTCATGATGCCCGAATTCTGATGGTAGAGCAAAAACGCATGCCGGCCTCCGCACATGATTTTGCCTTGCAGGACATGGCATTTTGTAACGGGCCAAAATTTTCCTTGGCGCGTAATGCTCCAGGGATGTCTGCCACCAAAGTAACTTTCTTCCCCGGCTGCCAATTAAGCGCCTCCAATCCGGAAAACGTGGAAAAGATGTTTGATTTTCTGGGGGGAGTCTACGGCGCAATGAAGGTCGGTTTGATGCTGCGCTGCTGCGGCGCACCCGCCGATTGGGCTGGACAGAAAGATCTATTTGAAGCTTCCAAGGCAGAATTGCTGCAGGACTATACCCAACTGGGCAGCCCGAAATTAATCGTAGCCTGCTCCAGTTGTTATCAGATGTTCAAAACCCATTTTCCGGACATTGAGCTTCAATCCTTCTGGGAAGTGTATGACCAATTGGGTCCCCAGGAAACGAAGCCCCAGTCCAAGGCGGCTCCACTCAGTATTCATGATCCCTGTGCCACCCGCTATGAAACCGCTATTCAAGATGCGGTTCGGAATATCCTTAAGAAGCAAGGCCGCGTCGTGGAGGAATTGGAACTAAACCGGGAGAAAACGGAGTGCTGTTCCTACGGGGGACTGATGTGGCTGGCCAACAATTTGGTGGCGGAAAAGATGGTGAAACAGCGCATCGAGGAAGGTCCGCGTGATTACGTGACCTATTGTGCCATGTGCCGGGATTTATTTATCCGTCAGGGAAAACGCAGCCTGCATCTGCTGGATATTTTATTCGGGAATAACAGGTTGGATCCCGCTTTAGTACCGCCGATGGGGTATTCCCAGCGGCATGAGAACCGCGCTCGATTAAAAGAAAAATTACTCAAGGAACGATGGAGTGAAGCCATGCCTGAAAAAGCTGCCTTTGAGGCCATCCGTCTGATCCTGCCTGCCGAGGTTCAGAAACAGGTGGATGATCGTCTGATCCTGGTTGAGGATATGCAAAAAGTAATCGAATACGCCGAGCGCAGCGGGAAACGCATGCTGAATAAAGCCACAGGCCATTATCTGGCTTATTTCAAACCCACTGCGGTGACCTATTGGGTGGAATATACCCCGCAGGGTGAGTCGTTCTTGATTCATAAAGCCTACAGCCACCGCATGGAAATTGGCATGGGGGCGAAACGATGAGCCAATATGTGGATTTGTCTGATTACCAAGGCTGGGAGTGTGCCGATTGCGGCGTAGCACTGGCGCCAGGCAAGGTGGATATTTCCTACCTGGGAAATTCTTTTCCGGTGGAACTGCTGCAATGTCCGCAGTGCGGTTTGGTATTCATTCCAGAGGAATTAGCCATGGGCAAAATGAATGAAGTGGAGAAGGCGTTGGAGGATAAATAGGTGCTGCCAACGATTTATGAGCATCCTGCCTGGCAGCTCCTGTCGGGAGGGGTGATGCGCCCCGGCGGATTGGAACTGACCCTGCAAAGTTTAAGGGACTGTTCCCTGCCACCGGATTCCTGGGTGCTCGATCTCGGCTGCGGACTTGGGGCAAGTCTGCATGCACTATCCTCGGTCTTTGGCTGGCATGGTTTGGGGGTGGATCACTCCGCTGTTTCGTTAACCAAAGCAAAACAGCTTAACCTGGAAGTACGCTGGATTCAAGCCACAGCGGAAAATCTGCCTCTGCGGGACGCGTGCATGAATTTAATCCTGTGTGAATGCACATTCTCCTTATTTGATATGCATATGGTATTGGCAGCCTGTCAACGCATATTAAAACCGGGCGGGATACTGCTGATCCATGATTTATATGCCCGCAATGAAGAGGGATTGGAAGCCCTGCGGAAGATGCCCCCCGGCACGTGCATCAGCGGAGCCTTTTCAAAAACTGAACTGAGGAAAGCAATCGAGAAACAGGGTCTGGTGGTCATGCAATGGCAAGATCATTCCGAGGTTTTAAAAGATTTTCCGCTGTGCACACTCACCACGACAGCCTGTTCGGATCCGTTCGATCTGGTTATTGCCTCGGCACGGGCGAAACTGGGTTACTTTGGTTGTATGGCCAGAAAACAGGCGTAAACATTTACCTAGAGAATACTATTAATCTTCTGAGTTTCTCACTTTTCCAATCATTATGGAAATTTTTCTCGATAAACAAAGATTTTTAGGAGACTCTAACAATGATTAATTCTCGAAAATCTCAATTGGTCACGAACCTCTGTCATTCCTCGGTGAGTTCAAATGGCAAACGTAGGATGAAAAATGTTTCCAAAAATAAAAATCGGATTGGCCTAAGTTTTCCAGTATTCCAATGAGTAATATATTTTTTGAGGCAAAAAAAATTTAATGAGACTATAAAAAGACTCTCAGATTTGATCCGATTATTTCTGCGGCACGCGCGAAACCGGGTTATTTCAGTTGCCTGTCCAGAAAACAGGCGTAAACTTTAATTTATAGAATGGGATCAGTCTTTCTTATTCGTGTGAGGGCATGATGGATGCGATGAATGACTTAATGGGTTTCAAGAAACAGGGCTTTTTTTGCAGCCAGATTTTAATGCTGCAGGGCTTGGAAATGATGGGCAAAGAAAACCCGGATCTGGTGCGTGCGGTGCATGGCCTGGCGGGTGGACTGGGCTTTTCCGGTGAATTGTGCGGCGCATTAACCGGCGGAGCGACTTTGCTAGGCCTGTATGCCGGCAAGGGAACACCGGAGGACCCGGATGATCCGCGATTGACCTTCATGGTCGAGGATCTTGTGCGCTGGTTTAAGAGCGAATACGGGGATGTTTTTGGCGGTATGCGCTGTGAAGAAATTCTGGATGGGGACAGTCAAAACACGGCCAAACGCTGCCCGGTGATGGTGATTGGGGTGCTGCAAAAAGTGAAGGAATTATTGGTGGAAAATGACTTTGATCTTTCAGGTTTGGCGAATGGGTGAAGTTCTCTCGCAAACCGAAAGTGTCTGCCCCGAGTGTTTGCAGCGTATCCCGTCGCGGCGCGTCCAAGAAGACGATGCCGTTTTTCTTGAAAAGTTCTGTCCCCAGCATGGGGATTTTCGTACCGTCATTTGGCGTGCAACCCCTGCGTATAAGTCCTGGGTGCGGCCCAAAACTCCGTCGTTTCCCAAAAATCCTGGATTGGCGATCAAAGATGGTTGTCCGTATGACTGCGGTCTGTGTGCGGATCACCGCCAGCACACCTGCAGCGTTTTGTTTGAACTTACCCAGCGCTGTGACCTGGGCTGCCCAGTGTGTTTTGCGGATGCCGGCAGGGGGGAAGAATCCGATTGGGGCTTGGCTGAGATTGAACGTTGGTATCAGCGTTTACAGATGGAGTGCCCTTCGGCCAATATCCAGTTATCCGGCGGGGAACCCAGTCTGCGGGATGACCTGCCAGAGATCATCCGATTGGGTCGCAGATACGGTTTCACCTATTTTCAACTCAATACCAACGGGCTTCGCCTGGCGCACGATCTTGATTTTCTTAAGGCATTGAAAGCAGCGGGGCTTTCCTCGGTTTTTTTGCAGTTTGACGGCACAACCGATGCGATATATCAGCAGATTCGCGGGCGCGCCTTGCTGGTCGAGAAACTGGCTGTCATAGCACAATGCAGGCAGGCTGGCGTGGGAGTGGTGCTGGTGCCTACCCTGATCCCTGGCATTAACACTCAGGATATCGGCAATATCATCCGCATGGGACTGGATGGCATGCCTACGGTGCGTGGGGTGCATTTTCAACCCATCAGTTATTTTGGGCGCTATCCGACAAGTCCAGATGATGATACTCGCATTACCCTGCCGGAGGTGATGCAGGCCATTGAAGCTCAAACCAACGGCTTGATCCCAACCGCCACTTTCAGCCCCCCAGGCTGTGAAAATGCGCTTTGCTCCTTTCATGGCAACTACGTCCAGATGCCGGATGACAGCCTGCTGTCCACCAGCCGTAGAAATGAAGCTGCCTGCGCTTGTCAGCCGATCGTGGCTGCTGAAGGTGCGGCCAAATCGCGGGCTTTTGTTGCCAGTCATTGGTCGGCTTATGAAAAACCGGTACTGGATCTTGCGTCGCGAACCGGTCCCAGTCTGGGCGAATGGGAGGTGTTCCTGGAACGTAAACGCACGCATACCTTATGTGTCTCGGCCATGGCCTTTCAGGACGCTTGGACGCTGGATCTGGAGCGGCTGCGCGATTGCTGCATTCACATCGCCAGCCGGGACGGGCGCCTGGTACCATTTTGCGCCTACAACCTGAGCAGTCGCAACGGGGATACCTTGTATCGGGAAACGTATGAAACGCACACCGCTGGATGAATGGATTCATCAGAAAATAGAGGCCAGGCAGCCAACCCTCAGCCGTGAGGAATTGGAATCCTGGCAATTAATGAAACTCAATCAGATTTTGACCCGGGTGCGGGCGAAAAGTGCCTATTACCGCAAGCATTTTGCCGGGTTGCCGGAGAAGTTGAACACTCTGACTGATCTGGCGCAGTTCCCATACACAACTGCACATGATCTTAGCCAAAATCCTTTGCGGTTTGTGTGTGTTTCCCAGGATGAGATCCAGCGTGTGGTCACCTTGCAAACATCCGGAACCACCGGGGATCCCAAGCGGTTGTATTTCACGAAAGAAGACCAGGCACTGACCATTGATTTTTTCGGCGTGGGTATGTCCACCCTGGTGAACCCTGGCGAGCGGGTGATGATCTGTCTGCCGGTCGAGAAGCCGGGCAGCGTGGGGGATTTGCTGCGCATAGGTTTGCAAAAGATCGGCGCTGTGCCCATCCCATATGGACCGGTGAAGGATGCACAGGAAGCCCTGGAAACGATGCGAAGCCAACTTGTGGAGTCCATTGTGGGTTCACCAACTCAGATGCTGGGATTGGCGCGCCGCTGGCACAAAGCCTGGAAAGCACCGCGCACGGTTTTACTCTCCACGGATTATGTCCCGAATACGATCAAACAGGTACTTGAAGATGTTTGGGGTTGTGAAGTCTTTAACCATTACGGTACCACCGAAATGGGCCTGGGTGGGGGTGTGGAATGTGCTGCCCACCTGGGCTATCATCTGCGCGAGGCGGATTTATATTTTGAAATTATTGATCCTGTGACCGGGGCTCTGCTCCCGGACGGGGAATATGGCGAGGTGGTCTTCAGTACACTGACGCGCATGGGCATGCCCTTGATCCGTTACCGCATGGGGGATCGCAGCCGTTTTGTCGCGGAGCCATGTTCCTGCGGTTCCAACCTGCGCTTGATGGAAACGGTCAGCGGACGGTTTGAAAATGAAGTGACCGTGGCAGGAAAAACCTTAAGTCTCCGGGAGTTGGATGAGGCGTTATTCCCCATTCAGGGTCTGCTGGATTTCAAAGCCAGGCTGGAGGAACAGGGCGGCAAAACAAACCTGATCCTGGATGTATTTATGCTCTCAGACCGTGAGATACAACCGAAGATTGAGAAGGCATTGGCTGGAATACCGGCAGTGAAACAATTGGCAGTGAGCATGGTTTGCATGACAAAGCCGGATACCATGCCGGATTTACGTAAGCGCATTTTTTTAGATGGAAGATGAATCACCAGGTTGACCTTGTCATTAAGGTTATTAAGCTGGTGTTCATTCCTTTTTTCCTTCATTCACCATCAACAAACAAAGTATCCCGAATACAGCAAAACCGCTCCACAAAAGGAACGGAGCACCAGGCCAATGGGTTGCCAAACTATTCCCCAAGGGCGGTGAAATTGCGTTTCCAATCCCACCCACGGCAATGACAAATCCTATGGCCGTGCCTGCATATTGTTGACCAATATTTTTTAATGAAATCACCATGGTAATGAAAATGGACATAAAGGCATCGCGCACGCAACCCGCCAGGAGGATTGCAGTCCAAATGCCAATTCCATCCGAGAAGGCCAGCATGGCAGATCCGAAGGCAATCATCCCTCCGGATAGCAAGAGGATGTTTTTCTGTTTACCGGATCTTCGAGCCCAAAACGCAACTGGCAGAATGGAAATAAAACTGATGGTATGAAAGACCGAGAGAGCTCCATCGGCCTGGATGGGTTCCCATCCAATATTACGCAGATAGAGGGGAATATACCCCAGCATGCCCTGGATACAGCCGCCGACACCCAGTAACGATAATCCCAATAACCAGCTTTCTCTCTGCTTCATGACATATTGGATTAATTGACCAATGGAAGCTGAATCGATTGAGTATTCCTGTGAGGCTATTTTTGCGCGCGAGAAATACCAGGGGACGCTAAAAAGCGCTCCTGATACGCCATACACGATGAGGACATTTCTCCAACCACCCAGCATGGGAGAAAAAGTTGTTGCGCTGAGAAAGGATCCAAGAAGAAACCCTAATGCCATACCCATGGAAGCAATGCCGTTTGCGACGGCGACCTGATTGCCTGGAAACCACTGCCCTATGGTTTTGATATTGTTCATGATCACAATTGGACTTACCGCGCCAAGCATAAGAATGATGATAACCAGGGCTGAATAATTATTTGCCAGACCGCGGGATGCCCCAAGCACACCGCCCAGAAAGCTGGTAAGGATTAGGATTTTTCGAGGACCAAATTTGTCCCCCAATGCGCCGCCAAACAGCGCGGTAAGAATCCCCGGCAAAGTCCCAATTCCCCATACCACGCCAACCTGGGTTAGATTCAGGTGTAAATCCTGGGATATTTCCTTGGACATCACTGAAATTCCCATGGTTGGCATGCCAATTGCCAATATATTCATCAGTACAATCAAAACAAGGATATACCACTTATATTGATTTGATTCCTGGATGGGGATAGTGGTTTTGACATCAAACGAAGCGATTGATTTGATTGGATTCATTTTCTCTATCAATAAAGCCCCTCAATTATTCCGGATTATCTACGATGACCTGCAAGGATATAAATAGCCACCCTTTAACCGATATCATAATATATCATCACAAGAATAGATATGATGATTTGATGGTTAAAAAATGCCGGGATGACCCATATCGAGGAAGATGAGGAACTGTTGAGCGGATAGGTCATTGTATCTAAAATTGTTTGGTCATCCCGGCGGACAAATTTAATTTTCTACTGCATGAACTTGTTTCAAACAGCTATCCACCATTTCTTCTGCAGGCATGGTTAAAGCGCGTTGCTGGAACAATAACACACTTAATAATGGCATATCCATGAACATATCCATCATATCCATGCCGATTGCACTGATTTTATCTCCGGAATTTTCGCTGCCAAATATTTTTTTCGCTTGTTCCTCAATTTGCCCTATCATGGGCTGTAAAACCTTTTTGCCACGCGGATCATTCAACCACTCACGGATGGTGGATTCAATATCCAAAACACAGGGTAAATTGACCGTTGATTTCAACTTTGCTGTTAAGGTGCAGCGAATATCGGCAGAGGAGGCTCCGATCAAAATATCAAAATCGCCATCTTCTGTGATCCAGTCTTTATAGATAGGGTGATAAAAGGCAAAGGCTCTGAAATCAAGGGGAATGGAGATGGTTTGGGTTTCTCCAGGCTGCAGATCTACCTTGGTAAATCCTTTTAATTCTTTTGCGGGGCGTAGCAGGGAAGACTCTTTATCGTGCACATAGACCTGAATAGTCTCTTTGCCAGCCATGCTGCCAGTGTTGGTGATCTCCACACTAACCGTCAGCCCGTCTGCATCAATGAATTCCGCAGCGGAAAGCCGTGGATTTTTATATTCAAAGGTCGTATAGCTTAATCCATGACCAAATGGAAATTGAACCGGAATTTTGCAGTGTTCATAGTTACGGTAACCGATGAAGATGCGTTCTCCATAATAAACTTTACGGGTTTCGCCGGGCCAATTCAAATATGCAGGAATATCTTCCAGGCGGATGGGGAAGGTTTCAGCCAATTTGCCACTGGGATTAATCTTGCCATAAAGAATATCGGCGATGGCGGCGCTGCCAGCTTGTCCCATCATCCAGGATTCAATTACGGCGGCTACGTCATCAATCCAAGCGCTCATTCCAATCGGTGCACCGTTGTTAAGAATCACCACTGTGTTCGGCTGTACTTTGGCAACGGCTTTGATTAAAGCGACATGTTGTTCAGGCAGGTCCAGAGATTTGCGGTCATAGCCTTCAGATTCCCAGAAAGGCGGTGGAGCGATGTAGAGCAGGGCCACATCTGCCTGTTCAGCCAGATGGGCAGCCTGATCTATCATATCCTGACGATAAGTTTCATTATCGGGATATCCTTCCGCATAAGCCAGTTCGCTCTTCTCTGATTTTTTTTGTAATTCTTTATATGGAATATCCAGCTGAGTGGGATTGATATGAGAGCTGCCGCCACCCTGGAAATAGGCATGCATGGCGGATCGACCGATAACCGCAATTTGTTTGGATTCTTTCAATGGCAGCAGTCCGTTGTTTTTTAATAAAACGAGACCTTCCGATGCTATCTCTTTAGCCAGCGCATGATGGGCTGGGATATCAAAAGTCCCATTTTTCGGAGTCTGTTTTGATTTAACAACGGTTTCCAGGATACGTCTGACGGATTCATTCAATATTTTTTCATCCAATGAGCCATCTCGTACGGCTTCTGCAACTGCTTGAACCCGTCGATCTTGCGGTCCGGGCATTTCAAGATCCAATCCCGCCTGCAATGATTTAACCCGATCATGTACCGCACCCCAATCTGAGACAACCATACCATCGAATCCCCATTCTTGTTTAAGAATTTCGGTCAATAATCTGGTGTTCTCCGAGCTATAGGTTCCATTGACTTTGTTATACGCGCACATTACAGTCCAGGGTTTGGCTATTTTGACAGCTTTTTCAAAAGCCGGCAAATAAATCTCCCGCAGGGTACGTTCATCCACCTCAGCGCTCATGAAGAAACGCTGAAATTCCTGACTATTAACGGCAAAATGTTTTAAGGAAGTACCCACCCCTTTACTTTGGACGCCATTGATCAGTGCAACCGCCAATTCACCGGCTTGGAAGGGATCTTCAGAGAAGTATTCAAAGTTTCTGCCGCCCAGAGGCGATCGCTTCATGTTTATTCCCGGGCCAAGCAATACATCAACATTTAATGCAATGCATTCTTCTCCCAGCGCTTCTCCCATGCCATGGATTAAATCCGTGTTCCAGGTAGATGCCAGACAGGATGCGGTAGGAAAGCATGTGGCAGGGTGACTTTTTGTGCCCAATGAATTAATATCCTCCACCCGCCTCACACCGTGGGGTCCATCAGAAACAATCATTTCCGGAACACCCAATCTATCAATACTTGTAGTTGACCATTCATTGGCACCGGTGCATAAACTGGCTTTTTCTTCCAGAGTCATTTTGGAAATAATGGTTTGGATATTTTCTGACATGGATACTCCTTCTGTTGCGTATAAAGATTAAGGGCCACGATACTTGTTTGAATGGTAAATTGATGGTCCAAGACTGTAAACGGCTGTTGATGAACTGATTTTCCAGTCAAAGGTTGTTCTTTAATGAATTGGGATGTTGAAAAAAAACCATAACGGACTTAACTAACCTTCGATCTGGTCACCAATAGTTATGGAATTTCATCATGCATATGCCAATCGTGAAGGAACTTTTAGAAGGGAGTATCTCTGAGAGTTCCAGTTAGTTTACAGTTATGCTGATTGTAAATGAATCTTTAGTGCCGGTATGAGGAAAAAATAATCTCATGATCCACACACGGTATTGTCATTACGCTTCACTGAATGTATATTATATCTTGTCAGCGTTTCTGTTGTACCTTGAGTTTAAATGGGGTATAACGAATTCCTGTCGTTGACTGGCCCCTCTTATTTATTGTATCGTTATTCGTCATAAGATATGTTCACTTTCCTTTTATTTGGTTAAATTAGTTCTTGCTTTTTTACAAAGAGTATTTTCATGGAAAGGATTACAATTCGTATTGGGTTGACCAATTAATTAGTACCTTGTGAAGGAAAATGAAAGAAAAATATTCTATTCATGAATAGGGGCATTGTTATGAAACGAATTTCGCTGTATTTTCTGGTCTGTATAATTATTGTAGTAAGTCTATCCTGTTCGCTCGGATCCGTTCTGGAAGCTGGCGAAGATAATGTTCCCCCTGTTTCAATTACTTCCGAAGCAAGCTTGGTTAACCCACCAGTCATTGTGACAGCATTACCTATGTCATCCACTATAGCTGGTTTCCAGACGGGAACTGTGATTGACAGTTCTACCCTGCCCGATTTGACTGCTGTTGGTGAGGGCGGTGAACCTTCTGCCTGTTATTCGGAGATAAACGATCCATCCATTAATCTTGGCTATGGAATCTTTCCCTATCAATCCCTATGCCTGAACAATTTCCCCACTGCACCCGATAGTCCAGGCATCACGGTAACCTTGGTGGATCCATCCGGACAAAGCTACATGGAGACTTTTACCTACAGTCCGGATGGCATGCTCAATGCCAAGGGGATCAAGAGCGGGCATATAGAAAGTGGTGAGGGAATTGATGGAAATCCGGGCACACCTGGGGTCAGCCTGGAGCTTTATCTTCCTGCCAGTTTGCCCTGTGGGGAATGGACAGCCATGGCCAATACACTGGATGGCTCTTTGAATGTTGGCCCCAGCAACCTTTCTGTGGATTGTACTTCGCCGCGCCGTAGTGTGCTGGCGGAGGATTCCAGCAGTCCCTTTGTTTCTCCAGCCTACTCCTGGGATGGGCCATCGTTTACCCCTGGTGAAACCTTGACCGTGTTTGGTTCAGCCTACCCGGCCAATACGACCATCACTGTGGCTTTGTATCACCAGGATCCAGCGAATGCAGATCAATACGTTGCATTACATGCCGTTTCCATTCAGAGTGATGCCTCGGGCAATTTTCAGGTTCCCTTCATGGTTGGGATTGAAACCTCAAAAGGTGCTTATGATGTAATTGCTGCCCCGGTGATCGATCCAACCTTGCGCCTGCATCCTTTTGGGGCAAGGTTTCTGATTGAGTAGTCTATTGATAACCCTTATTTGGTGGCATTCCTTTTTTCTTTGAACTTATAGGTGAGCTGATATGACAAAAATCCGTCTGAAAGCCAGATGGATTTTTTATTATTATTCCACTTCAACCAGCACGGCGCGTACGACGGTGCGCCAGCGGTAGGTGTTGGTCTTTTCGTCGTAGCCGTGGCAGGTAATCAGGGTCAGCCAGGGGAGGTTCTCGTGCTGGCTGAGGGCATCGGTGGCGTTGGGGGAGGTCCACAAATTTACGGAGCGAACCTCGTAGATATAGCGCTGTCCCCAGGCATGGATGATGAGCTGATCCCCCCAGGCCAGACTACCCAGCTTTGCAAAGGGTCCGGGGTTGCCGTTTGTATCCGTGACATGCCCGGTCAAGACACTATTGCCATTCCAGGTGGGGAAGGCTGTGCCTTGCAGATAGCCGATCTGGTTACCCAGCCAGCTTACGTCCCAATCCGGTCCAGGGACACCCACCACGGATTGGGTACTATCCAGAGCGGGGATTTCAAGCTGCATGCCTGTGTCGCTGAACGCTTTAGCCATGGGTTGGGCAGGCAGGAGGGTAACCATGCCCGGTGCAAATCCGGTGGCGGGCAGGATAGATGAGGATGGGTCAGAAGAAGAGGAGCCAGAATTAGACGCTGCTACGGAAAATTCCAGCAAAGCATCCGCGCCGTCGTTCAGCTCTGTACCTGCCTGATTTTCAATGGAGGTGGTTCCGCAGGCCAGAAAGTGATAATCGCCTGGGGGCAAGGTGAGGTTGTGATCGAAGAAAAGATTGACCAGAAATGGTCCGGCTTCGTCATGGTCGTCATAGAAAGCACCGCCAATGGGGATATTAATATCCGTAGGGGCAACTCCGCCAGCGCAATCCACGGTTTGGAAGCCGTCCGTACCGGCGCTGAAGAGCCGATAATTGCCCGGATCATTGGCGGATTGGGGATCGTCTGCGCCTTTGACGTCCATATTAAATTCGAGAGTGACATGGCTGATCCCTGCCGGCAGGGTGGCCCCTGGCGCGGGAAACGAATAGGCGCCGGTGACAACAAGGGGTGCATTGGCAGCGTGTCCTTGAACGACGAAGGTATAGGGATTCTCATTGCTGTCATCACTGGCGATACTGAGGGTGGCCTGACGCAGTCCATCGGCAGATGGGGTAAAGGTGACACTGAACGTTGTACTGTCACCGGGAGCCACCGGCGAGACAGGCTGCAAGCTGACGCTGAAATCGGCGGCATTTGGACCGCTCAGGGTGACAACCGGCGTTCCGCTTAAGTTCAGCGCGAGGGTGCCGCTGTTTTGGAGGGTAAAGGTATGGCTGGCAATCGCCGCGGTGGCGACATAGCCAAAGTCGGTATCATCAGCCATGGAGGGACTGACGTCGCCGCTGGCGATGGACTGGCTGTTGCCCAGCACATCCATCTCAGGGACAGCCGTAATGGTCACGGTCTGATCGGCGCCGTAGGTGGTATCGGAAGCATTGCTGGCGACTACACGGAAGTGATAGGTCGCACTGGATGTCAGCCCGCTGACGGCGGCGCTGACCGGGGTTTGGCTGCTGCCGCTGAGCGGACTTTGCTCGGCGGTGACGCTTGAGCCGTAGCTGGTAGTCAGCCCATATTCAAAAGTAACAGTGGTACTGGCGTTGTTGGCGTTGACCGTGCCATTAAACGTGGCTCCGTTGGATGTAACCGCCGTGGCCGGGTTGGTCAGGGCCGTGGGTGCCGCCGCTAATGTGGTAAAGGTCAGATCGTCCCCAGAAGTTGTTCCGGCGGTATTGGTTGCCACTGTTCGGAAGTGATAGGTGGTGTTGGGCAGCAACCCGGAGGGTGCTGCGCTGACGGCGCTGGGGCTGAAGCCGGTGAGGGGGCTGGGGCTGGCGGCGATGGTGGCACCGTAGGCGCTGGTCAGGCCGTATTCAAAGAGCACGCTGGTGCTGTCGTAATTGGGATTAACCAAGGCATTCAGGGTGACGGAAGTTTCCATTACCCCGCTGGCGGCCTGGGTGGTGACGTTTGGCACGCTGCGCCCGGTGCCCTGAATGGTGAAGGTGTAGGGGTTCTCGTCACTGTCATTATTGGCGATACTGATGGTTGCCTGACGCAGCCCAAGAGCGGCAGGAGTGAAACCGACGGTGAACGTTGTGCTGCCCGCCGGGGCCAGCGGTGAGGTGGGCTGCAGGGCAATGCTGAAATCGGCGGGATTGACTCCACTCAGTTCAACCATGGGAGTGCCGCTCAGAGTGAGGTCAATGGTGCCGGTATTCTGGATCGTAAAGGATTGGGATGCACTGGCTGTGAGATTGACCAGGCCGAAATCGCTGCCGTCCGTGCTGGAGGGTGTAGTGTCGCCGAAAGGGATGGAGAGGCTCTTGCCCAACACGTCCATCTCGGGGACGGCTGTACCGGTGCCCTGAATGGCAAAGGTATAGGGATTCACCGCGCTGTCGTTGGCAATACTGACGGTAGCCTGGCGCAATCCGAACGCAGAAGGATCGAATTGCAAGACAAAATCAGTTTGGTACCCGGAAGCAATCGGGGAGTATGGGTTATCGAGCACGGCAAAATCAGCAGCATTTGCCCCAGTGAGAGTGACACGCGGACTGTTCGTCAGGTTCAGGGCATTCGAACCGATGCTGAGCAGGTCAAAACGATGGCTGACCTGTCCACCATCCACCGCGACGCTGCCGAAATCAGTCAGGTCCGTCAGGCTGGGGGTACTATCCCCCGCACTGATCAAGAGGCCAGCGCCCTGGGTTGACAAACTGCGCGCGTTAAGTTTAGCGACTAGTCCGTCATATTGTCCCGCTCTTGGATTTACCGGGCTGCCCCAGGTAGAAATACTGTAACCCGCAAGATAGATATTTCGATTTGCATCCAGCGCGATGGCAAGGCCAACATCAGATCCTGATCCCCCGACGAAGGTGTTCCACAGGCGGGAACCGCTGCTATCCAATTGCGCGGCAAAAATGGCATAAGATCCTCCGGTAAAGGCATTGAGCGGGCTGCCCCATGTGCTTTGGCTTACACCTGCCACATAAACGGTTCCGTTTCCATCCAACGTAATGGCTCTGCCTAAATCCGTATTTAAGCCGCCTAGAAAGGTATTCCAAAGGAAGGAACCGCTATTATTCAACTTGGCAACAAAGGCATCAAATGATCCTCCGCTATAAGCATTGATCGGGTTGCTCCAGGTTGTTTGGCTTATACCTGTCACATACAAATCCCCGCTGCCATCCACGGCGATGCCGATTCCTTGATCACCGGATGGTCCGCCCATGTAGGTATGCCACTGGCGAACGCCGCTGCTGTTTAGTTTGTCAACAAAGATATCGTTCATCCCTCCCGCGTGAGCATTCAGCGGGCTGCCCCAGGAGTTGCTGCTATCCCCGGCTACATAGACATTCCCGGCGGCATCCACCGCGATGGCATTGCCTTGCGTTAAGAGGTCCAAACCATCCAACCCGCCCATGAACGTATTCCACAGGAGGGACCCATTGTTATTCAGTTTGGCGACAAAGCCTTCCTCCCCATTACCTTGAGTGTGGCTGAACGGAACAACCGGAGTTCCCCAGGTCGCACCGGAAAACCCTGTGATTAAGATATTTCCATTGTTATCCAGCGTTATCGCCTTGCTCTCGTCATCCCATCGTCCTCCTGCGAAGGTATTCCAAATCAACGCCCCATTCGTATCCAATTTAACGATAAAAGCATCGGTATACCCATCGCCGAAATGACCATGAAGCGGACTTCCCCAGGTTGTGTGGCTTAAGCCTGTCACATAGAGATTTCCACTGGCATCGACGACAATACCGTTGCCCTGGTCATCGTCGCTGCCGCCGAGAAAGGTATGCCATAGACGCACACCGTTGTTGTTTAGTTTGGCAATAAAAACATCATTGGTTCCCCCAGCAAATGGATTCAGCGGGGTGCCCCAAGTGGAAGGGCTATACCCTGTCACGAAGATATTTCCGCTGCCGTCCAAAGCCATGCCGGTGATTCTGTCAATTCCCGAGCCTCCCATGAACGTGTGCCATTCCAGGGTCGGATCTATGAGCAGAGGATAATCCGGATTGTATTGACCGACCTGAAAGGAAACCAGTGGAAATTCAACGTTGGTATTGATCCGGAAGGATACAGCCACCGGCGTGGTTTTGCCCCCAATCACCTGCCAGGCGATGGGGGCACTGGCGTTCAGAGTGCCGTTTTCAAATTCAAAACCCAGCCTGCCGCTTTCATCCAGGCTGATCGGCACGTTGTATTGCAGGGCAATCTGCCCTGGGTCTGCCCCAGGTGCGATGGTGTACGTGCTGCGCAGGATGCCGCCTGCCGGAGCGTCATAGACCAGGTCAATGCCCGGCCACAAATCGCTATACTGCACCCTTTGCAGCGGCTGCACCGATTCGGACGAACCGGCAGCCTGGTCCGCACTGGGGGTGACACCGGCTGTACCGGCAAAGCTTTCGCGCAGCATATGATCCCCGCTGGCCAGATAAACACTATCCGAGGCAAAGCCAAGGATGTGTCCATTGGAGCTGAATTGGAGCAGCGCGCTGTCTGCTTCTGTGACGGCTTGGTTCCGACCTGCTGCGTACACCGGGGTGGGCAGCCATGCGGCCATGAGCGTCAGGACCAGCCCGACCCGCATCACGACCGAAATAGTTTTAATTTTTGAGACCCGTTTTTTCATAGCACCACACCTAAAATGAGGTTTTATTAGTCCTATATGCCGGTTTCCACCGCTGCGAATAAACTTTCAGTCGTAAAACCGTCCAATAGGACGGCATTATTACCAATCCCCTGTGCTTTTTTTTGCTGTTCATAGGAATGCGCCAAGACGACGCAGCGTCGTCCAAACGGTTCAAGCCCGTGAAAAGTTTGGGCTTCCGGTAACGCTGAATCCAGTAACACCAGAGCACCAGGGCTGCCTGATAAAAATTGCTGTACCTTCGTCATGGTTCCAGTTTCTTCAAGGGAAGCCTTTGGAAAACAGGATTGCAGGATAACGCGCAAGCTGTCCCGCAAGCGCCCGGATTCTGAGATGATCAGGATGTGTGAGATATTTTTCGCCATGGTAATACAGTAGCAAACTCATGGCAGCTTGATAATGCAGGGAACTGGGTGTTTTTCTGGTTAAAAACTTCGTGGTTTACATAAAAAAAACCCTCTCCCTGGCGTATTTTTCAGGGAGAGGGCTGATCAGGTGAAAATAAGTTGTTATCGGGTTAGTGTCGCATCAGCCGGCAGATAATTTTCGCCTTCCGGTGGGGTAATGATTTTCCATTGGATGGTATTGGGATCGATGACTGTGATTTGGGCCGTTCCGTAATTCTCGGAAAAACCACTTTGGAACTGAACCATGGCCCCCTGGCCCTGGATCATGCCGTTGAGGGAAACGTCGCGTTGATCTATTTTATTCCCCCCTTGAGCCACGATGAGATGCCCGCCGTATATACTTTTCCAGTCCTGGTACAAATACAGGGTCAGACCGCTGACGGCATCGTACCATTCACCGTCCAAGGAAAAGGTGGCTTTATACTGGGCGATATCTATATTGACGTTATAAATTTTTTGTTCAGGGGGTAATTCACAGGCAGAAATGGGTTGGTCTATCGGACATTCCACCCCCATGGCCGGCTCCCATTTGGCTGAGATTAACATCAAGGCCATGTCCCGTGATAGACCAACGGCGGTCCCGGTTGGACCATCCGCCTGGTAGAGGGGCTGAGGATTCCAGCCCAATCCTACGGAATTTACCAGAGCATCAACGATGGCATTGGCTCCACCGAATTGGTTGCCGTCGCCACTCGCGATCAATGAACATCCTTGTCCGGCTTCTTTGTTAATCCCATCAAAGAAAGGAGCCCTGGTCTGAACGGTAAACTCCACACCCAATGCCTGGGAGGCGATGGTTCCAAGCTCCTGGCACAGGCTGTCCGGAATCAGCTCATACATTGCGCCCAGTGCAGGATCGATCAAGGTCGGGTTGGATTCAACCACGATCTGGTAATTGACCAGATCCTGACTGAGGGAGGTTACGTCAATGAAATAATCCTGGGTGGTAGGCAGGACATTGCTCCAATAGATTTCCGGACTGAACGAGAAGGCCTGTCCATCCGCTCCGCTGATGTTTAACGCGGCATAGAGATTGGTACCATCTGTCGCAGGATCAGGGGTCAACCAGATGCTTACCTGCTGGCCTGCCTGCCCGGACAGGGTGTAGCGTGTGGTCGCTCCAGCTGCCAGATCGCCATTGGTGTACCAGGACATCTTACCGGTTGGAAATTCAATACGTCCGGCATCCGGAATTGTTGATTGCGGAACTGTCTCAGATGTGGCACTGCTTACGATTTCTTGTGGAACAGGTGTATTCGCAGGAGGGACTGCGGCTGTTTGGGTTAATGCCACTGCTACAGCAATATCGGTATTCTGGCTACCGCTTCCTGAGCACGAAGCAAGCAGGACTATTAGCAGAAGCATGATGAGCAATTGAATTTTTTGTTTCATTTTAGTCTTCCTTTATGATTATGGTTCGGCGGCTGTCTGTTGTCTTTAAAAACAGCCTTTCAAGTCAGATGATGGAGATCAGTCATCCCTGGCAACCAAGGATTGAGGTAAAACACAGTATTTATTTAGGTTAACGTTATCAACAATTTGATTATTGTGGAATACATTAAATGAGGCGTTCTGTTGGTTAAAAACTTCGTGATATTTGGAAAAAAAATAAATCTCGGCTCAAGCGGAATCTGGTTTTTAAGAAATCAAGTATTGTCTATTTGGTTTTTGCTAATCCATTGCGGATGGCGTATAAAGCAGCTTGAGTGCGGCTGGTTAAACCCAATTTTCCAAGTAAAGCACTGACATATTTGGCGACAGTATTTTCATGAATCACCATCTTTTTGGCAATGTCCTGGTTGGATAGTCCCTCTGCAATCAGGGTGAGGGTTTCCATTTCACGCTCTGTGAGGGAATCCAGCAGTCGATCAGAGGGTTGGTTGATCTCCCGCACCATGCGTCGGGCGATTTCAGGGTGCAGGGTTATTTTCCCCTGGGCTACCTCGCGGATGGCTTGCAGCAAGTCCTGGCGCAGGGTGTCTTTGAGCAGATATCCCATCGCACCGGCTTTAATCGCCGGGAAAACGCGTTCGTCATCAGCAAAGCTGGTCAGTACCAGAATGCGGGCCTGTGGATTGGCAGCCTGAATAGCCTGAATGGCGGACAATCCATCCATCTGCGGCATGACAAGGTCAATTAAAATGACATCCGGTTGGAGGTTTTCTGCCATGGAGACGGCTTCCAGACCATTGATGGCCATACCTACCAAGGTAAAATCGGATTGAGTGTTCAGGATGGCTTCCAGCCCCTCGCGTACAATGGCATGGTCGTCGGCAATCAGGATGCGCAAAGGTCCATCGCTCAATTTCGTTCCTCCACAATAATGTTCACGTTAGTTCCGCTTCCCACTTTGGAATGGATTTCCAAGACCGCATTTATCTCAGCCGCCCGTGCCCGCATGTTTTCCAACCCCATTCCTCCGCCAACTCCTCGATCGGGATTAAAACCACAACCATTATCATTGATCGAGAGCTGTACACCCTCCTGTGTACGCACCAGGCGTACCGTCACCGTGCTGGCGCTGGCATGCTTGAGGGCGTTGTTTAAAGCCTCCTGGGCGATATGATACAGGGCATTTTCAACTTCGAACGGCAGATGGATGCTTTCATCGGCCAGAAGACTCGCGCGGACATCTGAGCGTCCTTCCACCGCGGCTAAACGCAGTTCCAGGGCATTCACCAGACCTTCCTGTTCCAGAACAGGCGGACGCAATTGGTGGAGGAAGAGCCTCATCTCCCGAATGGCCTGACGGGTGGTTTGTCCGATACGGGTCAGCAAATGAGCCGTGGCTGGTGCATTCCCGGATTCGAGGTGCAGCTTGCCAGCTTCGGTTAAAGTGGACAAGCCATACAAGGATTGTGTAACCGAATCATGCAGGTCACGCGCCAAGCGCTGGCGTTCTTCGAGCAGGTTGGCATGCTGTGCCAATTGGCGCAGGCGATCGGTATGCACTGCGGCTCCCACCTGACCTACGATGGAAACAAGCAAGGCCACTTCGTTCAAGTCAAAACCCTGGCTGGCATCCCGGATTAAGGCCATTAAGCCAAATACCTGACCATTGGCCGGCAAGGGTGCGAGAATCAATGTAAGAGGTTCGCCCAATCGGATGAAATCTACGGCGCGGGGTTCAAGGTTGGTATTGGGGATTAAAAGCGGATCGGTCTGACTGAGTGCATCTGATAATAAAGCATCATTCACCGGTGGATTGAGAAAGTAAGACAACCAATTTGAAGGCAGACCGCTGTTGGCTGCCATTCGCAGGGAGGGAGGCGTTTGCGTATCATCCAGCAGTAAAATCATGCCCATGGGACTACCCAGGGCAGCCAGACTGCGTTCCAGTAAGATAGTTAATAAACTGGGTGAATCCTGTGCCTGGCTGGCTGCTGCAGTTACGTCATAGAGTGCCTCCAATTCACGCGTGCGGTCGGCAACCCGTTGTTCCAGGGTCAGATTGAGCTGACGCAATTCGGTTTCGGCACGTTCCCTTTGAGCCAGTTCATCCTTTAAGGATGCTGTCAGCTTATTGAACGCGGAGGTCAGAAAACCAACTTCGTCCTGATAGGAGATCGGAACCTGGGTATCCAGACTGCCGGCATCTGCTTGACGCACACCGTCCAACAAACGGTCCAATGGACGGATCAAGTTGGAACGAAAATACCGTGGAAATACGAGAAGGACAAGCAAGCCGCTGCAGAAAATCAAACTCCACACCCAATTGCTTTTATTCTGGGTAGCCTGGTTCATTTCAGTCAGGTCAAAGCCCACCTCATAGGTCAGGTTCCCTTCATTAAAAAAACAGCCAATATATTTGGGATAAGTGCCATTCGGATGACTGCCATATCGGTAGCGGAATGAGGACAATCCCTTTTCCTTACAGAGATTTGTTAGATTATTGAAATATGACCAGGCAGGTTGGATAGTGCTTGATAGCGGTTCAGGAGGCAAGAATAAATTATTCGTTCCTGGTCGCGTGAAGATCAGATGCTGCATGGGAAGATCAGATTTGTCTCCATCTGAGGCGGGTGAAGCCAGGATATATAAGATCCGTTCGGGTAGAGCGTTGAAGTCACCGGTTTGAAGAACACGGCTTGAAAGAACAACATCTGCCCGGGTGATTGCATTTGTCCATTCGTTTGCCATGATATGAGCATACATACCAACAATCCCGGATAGTCCAAGTACGGTTACCAGGGAAAGACCCACCAGACGAACAACCAAGCGAGGTTGTTCGGTGGTTATATCAAAAATTGCGTATACGATGATAATAAGCATGAGCGAAAAGGAGAGATTGATCATTAGAGGAGCAAACTCTGCAGGCAGGTCGATAAAGCGGGAAAAAACCGGTGCTATGCCTTGAAACATTCCGCTGAATAAGGCAAAAGTGAAATTCCGCAGCAGGCGTATAGGGCGTGTTTGCGGCTGCCAAAATGCGGATAAAGCACCGCGCCAGCCAGTGGATAATTCTTCAGCTTGTAGACTCAGCAGTCTGTACAGACAGGCAACCAGTGCTAAAAGACTTACAACCCCATTAAATATCAGGAATGCGGACGGCGCCATCCATGGCACGGCGGCCTGAGTGACTATAAATTGCACTGCATAAGCCAGACTGGCGAATAGCGCTATCAGGTTGATGGATATACCCAAAATGTGTACAAGACGGGCTTCAAACGAATTGACTTTTTGGGGATAGCAATAAGCAAAGATCATCATGCCAGACATGCTGACTACTGCACATGCATCCGTAAAGGGGATCAAAGCGCTGCCCCAAAAGACGATACTGTTGGCAAGCCAGCTGGCCATTCCCAGGGTAAAACCTGCCATCACAATACTGATGATACGGATGGCGGATGTTTTTTCTTTAAGACGCAATAGATAGATCACACCGGCCAGACCGATGAATAACAGCGCCAGGGCATTGTAGGAATAGGGGGAGGGTGAAAATTGAAGGGAATCCATTGGGTTATCGTTGCAGGTAAGTATATACTATGTTCATATAAATAGAATATTGGATAATTGTTGCGATAAGTTTCATGTGAACAGAAGAGAAAATGTATGCTGATTTTGTTTGTCATTATCCTGGAAGAGTCTTGCTGCCTACCTGTTGGATATAATCTCTTTAACTCATGACTTCATTGGATTGTGCTAACTTATACAGATGTGTGATGATGTCAATGTGTGAACCTCGCAGAGGGTGTCCAAGAGAACGGCAAGGATTATCCCGATTAGGATGCCAAAATATATTTTCAGGATCGCTGGTAAAATAAATTATTCTACTCACTTTGGAAAAGGATCCCTATGCAAAACTCATCTACACGTGGAATTACCCCACGCATCTGGTTTGTAATGGTTGCACTGGCATTGACCGGGCAGATTGCCTGGGCGGTTGAAAATGCCTGGTTCAATACCTTTGTCTTCGATACCATCACACCGGACCCGCGTCCGGTAGCCTGGATGGTAGCAGCCAGCGCCATCACGGCTACTTTGACCACGCTATTGATGGGTACGCTCAGCGACCGCACGAAAAGCCGCTGGGGACGCAGACGGCCATATATTTTGATTGGCTACGTATTGTGGGGATTGTCCACGATCCTCTTTCCCATGGTTTCCTTCATAAAAACCGCCAGCCTTGCCGTTATGATGGTGGTCATCGCTGATGCGGTTATGACTTTTTTCGGTTCCACGGCAAATGATGCGGCTTTTAATGCCTGGACAGCGGATGTCGCCACCAGCAGTAATCGCGGACGGGTGGAAGGAGTGCTCAATCTGAGTTTATTCCTCGCACAAATCGTATCCATGGTCGCAGCCGGTATGCTGATCGATTCGTTCGGCTATTTCATTTTCTTTTATAGTCTTGGCGGCATCGTCATGGTGGTGGGCTTATTAGCCGGTATGTTTTTGGAAGAACCACCCCTCATCGAGAGCACGGAACCCCGCCCGCCATTCCGGCAGGAATTTACCGATCTCTTCAATATTAATGTCCTCAAGGATAATCGAAATCTGTTCATTTTATTGCTTTTCATTATGCTCAGCAATATCGGCATGCAGGTTGCCATGCCCTATCTGATCGTCTACCTGGAAAATTTTGTTGGGGTTACCAAGACGGAATTCAGCATCATCGGCGGCTCGGTGATGCTGGGCAGCGCCATCTTTGCCGTTCCCTTTGGCATTCTGGCCGACCGCTGGAACAAGAAAATGATGATCGCAGTGGCCATACTTATCAGCAGTCTGGGTGGCATTTTACTCTCCCTTGTGAACTCTCTGCCGCTGCTGGCCCTGACGGGCTTGTTCTGGCAGGCATTTTTCACTGCCGCCGGCATCGCCGCTGTGGCCTGGTTGAAGGATTTGCTGCCGGAACAGAACCGGGGCAAGTTCCTGGGCATCCGCATGATATTTTGGATTGCCATTCCCATGGTGATTGGTCCCTGGCTCGGCTCAACCCTGATTCAAAATTTCGGCCTCCCCACCTTCACCAACGGTGAAGCCGGTTTTGTTCCTGTACCGATTATCTTCCAGGTCGGATCCTTGATCACCTTGCTTTCATTGATCCCGCTTGCCTTTATCAATCGGAAAAGAAGTGCATGATTCGGGCAAAGCTCCTACCCGGGTATTGGTATGACTGTCAAGTAGTCAATGCCGAGAAAGCCATTTTCCATCAATGGGAACAGCTTATCGCCTCTGGCAGCATTGAGAATTTTCGCATTGCTGCCGGTGAATCCGATGGATTTCGCGAAGGCTGGTTTTTTGCCGATTCCGATGCTTTCAAATGGCTGGATGCAGCAGCCCGCATCTATGCCACCCACCCTGAGCAACGGCTGAACGTCTTAATGGATGAGTTCATCGCCTTGATCAAACGCGCTCAACTGCCCGATGGCTATATTTATACTTATAATCAGATCCATTTTCCTGATACCCGCTGGGCCAACCTGCAAATCGAGCATGAACTGTACTGTCACGGGCACTTAATTGAGGCTGGCGTCTCGCATTTTCAAGCTACCGGACACAGTAATCTGTTGGAAATTGCCACGCGAGCGGCAGACCGTATAGTGGCGGATTTCAAAGGTAAAGGTCCGCAGTATACGCCTGGGCACCAGGAGATTGAGCTTGCCTTTTTACGCTTGTATGAATTAACCAGGCAAACTGACTATCTGGAAATGGCCAGGCAATTCATTGAGCAGCGCGGCCGGCAAAAAGGCTTCGGCATTTCCATTTTTCAACAGAATGCAAGTGCAGACCAAAGGAAAAGGTTTGTCGCAGAATTACGCCAGGCCCATTTGACCTCCCATCCGCAATTCGCCGTTTTTCAGGTCCCTCCCGGAAACGAGGCCAGGAAGCCCTGGAATATTATGCAGCGCTGGATGCTCAACGCCTTAAGCGGCAAATACTTCCAACAGCATGCCCCGGTACGCAAACAGACGGTTCCCGTGGGTCACTCGGTGCGTTTTACCTATCTGGAGACGGCCATCGCCATGCTGGTTCGTGAAAGTGGAGATCCTTCCTTGCTCGGAACGCTTGAGCGTGCCTGGGAGCGTATGGTATACCGCAGGATGTATGTTACCGGGGGCATCGGCTCACTGCCTGCCCTGGAAGGCTTCGGCAACGATTATGAACTCGACCCCGAATTTGCCTATGCGGAAACCTGTGCTGCACTGGGCAGCATGTTTTGGAACTGGGAAATGACCCAACTAACCGCCAAAGCCCAATACAGTGATCTATTCGAATGGCAGTTATACAATGCTTCCCGGGTGGGAATGGGAGCTGACGGCACAAGCTATTTCTATAATAATCCGCTTACCTGTCAGGGCGGCGTCACCCGTCAGGCCTGGTATGAAATTCCCTGCTGCCCTTCCAACCTCTCACGCACATGGGCGGACATCGGAAAGTACCTTTATACATATGACGAGAATAATGTATGGGTTCACCAATATGTGGATAGTGAGATCGTATTTGATGAATGCCAAGCCGGAAAGCTCAATTTAAGTACCGGAATCCCCTGGCGAGGAACTGTGCGCATTGATGTTAATCCTCAGGGTGCCCAAGCATTCAGCATGTACCTGAGGATTCCCTCCTGGGCAAAGGGTGCAAGCTTGCGGATCAATAGTCAGGAACAGGAAATAATTCCTGTTGAACAAGCGGGGGAGGTGCAGACTGCTTCCGGTTATGATCCATACAACAGTGTTTATCATAAAATAGAGCGTGTTTGGTCACCCGGCGATGTGGTTGAGCTGGATTTTAATCCGGACATTCAACTGCGGCGGGTCCATCCAAGAGTGAAAGGATACAAAGGAAAAGCGGCTGTAACCGCCGGACCCCTGGTGTACTGTCTGGAAAGCACGGATAATGCTGAGTTAGATATTTTCAAAGTCCGCATAGAGCCTGCCTCACTGGCGCTCCAGTTCGATCCCTCCTTATTAGGCGGTACAAACATTATTGCGGCAAAATCTGTGGACGGTTTTGCACTGAAGTTCATTCCCTATTACTTATGGGGCAATCGCGGCGCTTCGCAGATGACGGTTTGGGTGAATGCGTGATTTTTTATAAATATGTCAGGGCGAGGAGGGTGCTTGTTACCCTGCACGGACTGGTCAGGGTAGGGTAGGCCTGATGTCAAATTTCTCCTGACCCTGGCATTTGACAAGAACGCGAATAGTCAGACGATAAAAATAATTGAAGAAGGATAACCACCAATGTCAGAACACAAATGGTCTATTGATAAAGCGGCAGCATGGTACCAGACACAGCCCTGGTTAAGGGGCTGCAATTTCATTCCCAGCACGGCGATCAATCAGCTTGAAATGTGGCAGGCAGAGACCTTTGACCTCGAGACGATTGATCGAGAGTTGGGCTGGGCAGCGGACCTGGGCCTGAACGCCATGCGCGTGTACCTGCACGATCTGGTCTGGCAGCAGGACCCGGCCGGATTCAAGAAACGTATTGAACAATACCTGACGGTCTGCGACAAGTATGGCGTCAAAACCATTTTTGTACTCTTTGATGACTGCTGGCACGACAATCCCCAATTAGGATTACAGCCTGCCCCTCGACCGGGGGTGCATAATTCCGGTTGGGTCAAAGGGCCTGGTACAAAAGCCTTGAAAGATAAAACCCAATGGCAGCGCCTGGAAGCGTATGTCAAGGATATTGTCAGCACTTATGGCCGTGATCCGCGCGTGGTCATCTGGGATATTTACAATGAACCGGGCAATAACTTCCTCATCTCCCTTAATTTGCCGACCGTTTTGCGTGGAGCCGTCATTTTCTGGCAATTGATCCGGCATCAGGTGGTACACGGCTCCACCCGCCAATTGATGACGCAAGCGTTTGCCTGGGCACGACAGGTACAGCCTGAACAGCCGTTGACCGCAGGGCTGTATTTCCTGCATCCCTTGTTGGGGGCAAAGTTCAATTCGCTTTGCCTTGAATTGAGTGATATTGTCAGTTTCCATTCTTATTTTAAGCTCAAGGAAACCCAGAAAATCGTCACCAGGTTGGAAAAGAGCGGACGTCCCCTGGTGTGTACGGAATATCTGGGGCGCAATGCGGGCAGTACCTTTGAGACCATCATGCCGCTATATAAAACCTGCAAAATCGGAGCCATTAACTGGGGGTTGGTAGCCGGTAAAACGCAGACCATGTATTCCTGGGAGGAATATTATCCCGATGGGCAGGAACCACCCTTGTGGTATCACGATATCCTGCGAATGGACGGCAGGCCGTACCGGAAAGAGGAAAAGACGTTTATTCAGGGGCTTACGCGAGAGGATAAAGCCTTTATACCTGAATAATTAGTCTCCCATGCCTCGAAGATAAGCAGGGGACAGAAAAAAACAATGACTAAGACCTTAAAAACAAAGACCCTAAGGGTTTCAAAAACCCTTAGGGTCTGTTATTGATTGGTGCCCCCACCGGGACTACCCTGCGGGCATAAATCGAACCTGAGTTTTGGCCCCTGTACCTCGATGGTGTGTAGGGGACACCCCTCCTCAATCCTCCCCAAAATCTACGATTTTTGGGAGGAGGTTAAAAAAGAAGACTGTCTTGCGACAGTCTGTTTTGGTGCCCCTACCGGGACTCGAACCCGAGTTTTGGCCTTGAGAGGGCCACGTCCTAGGCCACTAGACGATAGGGGCGTCTATTGGTGAAGATTTTATCATGCCTGCTTTAATCCTGTCAACTTCTCACGAAGGTTTCCTATGCTAATGTTGAGGGTGAACTTCCGTATTTACGCCAATTTCTGCCCCTTGCCGAACTTCACGCCTGCGATTATAATTCAAGTGTTGAATTTTGAAAGGTGGATACACTATTGTCAGACCACAACAGAGATTTAATCATTCTCGATAAGATCGAACAGAATCCGGATGTCACCCAAGCCTTGATTGCCAATCAGCTGGGTGTGGCAGTTGGCACTGTCAATTGGCATTTGAAACGCCTGATTCAAAAAGGATACGTCAAAGTAAGCAGGGTTGCCCGCCGGAAACTGCTTTATATTATCACCCCGGAAGGTCTCGCCTTACGAGCTAACCTCGCCGTCGATTATATCCAATCTTCCTTTGAACTTTATCGTTTGGTACGCAGCCGGATGCAGGTAGCCTTAAATCGCATCCAGGATAAAGAGTGCCACGCGGTGCGCATCCTTGGGGAAGGTGATGTGGCGGATATTTGCCGTTTGACCTGTCTGGAAAACAACATGGCTGTCGTGCAGGACTCCTCTGCGCCTCAGCTGGTGGTTATTGGATTGAAGATCTTTATTGATTGGGGGGATGGTGTGCAGATTGATCCGAATGAACCTGTAAAATTGAAAAATGTCCATCCATCTTTAGCAGTGGATGAAAGGAAAGAAGATGACAACGAATAATTTTTGGCAGGACAAACGAGTTTGTGTTACCGGCGGCGCCGGTTTTTTGGGTTCCTTTGTGGTTGCAAAGCTGCACGAGCGTGGTGTCAAGGATGTCTTTATCCCACGCATTGAGGATTATGACCTGGTGAATCAGGCCGATATTATCCGTATGCTTGCAGATGCCAAACCAGATATGATCATCCACCTGGCTGCTAATGTGGGCGGTATCGGTGCCAATATGGAGCACCCTGCGGAATTCTTTTATCAAAACCTGATGATGGGCGTGCAATTGATGCACGAATCCTGGAAAGCCAAGGTCTCCAAATTCGTAGCTATTGGAACCATTTGTGCTTACCCCAAATTTACCCCCATTCCTTTTAAAGAAGAAAACTTATGGGATGGTTACCCTGAAGAAACCAATGCACCTTACGGCCTGGCAAAGAAAATGATGCTGGTCCAGGCACAAGCTTACCGGCAACAATATGGTTACAATGGCATTTTCCTGCTGCCTGTAAATTTATACGGCCCGCGGGATAATTTTAATCCTTCTTCGTCGCATGTCATTCCCGCTTTGATTCGAAAATGTATTGAAGCACAGGATGCCGGTGTGGATCAGTTGGTGGTTTGGGGGGATGGCAGCCCAACGCGTGAATTTTTATTTGTTGAGGACGCAGCAGAAGGTATTTTGAAAGCCTCCGAGCTTTATAACGGTGATGAACCGGTCAATCTGGGTTCCGGTCAGGAAATCTCGATCAAAGATTTAGCGTTGTTGATTGCGGAAGAGACCGGGTATCAAGGGGATTTGATCTGGGATACCAGCAAACCAAATGGTCAACCACGCCGCGCCCTGGATACCTCCAAAGCGACGGCCTATTTTGACTTTACCGCGCAAACTAAATTTCGCGAGGGCCTGAGAAAAACCATTGCCTGGTATCGTGAACATCGGGTACGCAAATAACTTGGATCACTGATTGGACTTCGTATGAAAGAACAACAAATTGCAACATCGGCAGAACCCAATATTGTCCTGATTAAGCCTCCCAAAGGATGGGCGGTACTTGATCTTAAGGATCTATGGCAGTATCGTGAGTTAATTTATTTCATGACCTGGCGTGACATAAAAGTGCGCTATAAACAAACTGCGCTGGGAGCCAGCTGGGCTATTTTAAAACCTTTCATGATGATGGTGGTTTTCAGTATCTTTTTTGGCGGCCTGGCACAGGTTCCTTCGGATGGCGTTCCTTATCCTATTTTCTCCTATACCGGTTTGTTGCCCTGGGAACTATTTGCTACAGCACTGTCCATTGCCAGCCGTTCCCTTGTGGCAAACCGCCATATGATTACCAAAATCTATTTCCCGCGTATTATCCTGCCGCTTTCCTCTATTCTGGGAGGATTGGTGGATTTCTTGATTGCCTTTGTGATCTTAATTGGCATGATGTTTTTCTATGGCATTAAGCCGACAGCAAACATCTGGACCCTGCCTCTTTTCCTGCTGCTGGCGCTGGTTACTGCGTTGGGGGTAAGTTTATGGTTGTCAGCCATGAATGTCCTTTATCGGGATGTGGGCTATGTTTTGCCGTTCTTGACTCAATTTTGGCTGTTTATCACCCCGATTGCTTATGCAGCCAGCCTGGTACCGGAAAAATATCAACTGCTGTATGCCTTAAACCCGATGACTGGTGTCGTGGAGGGTTTCCGTTGGGCATTGCTTGGCATTGAAGAAAGCGCTCCGGGTCCCATGCTGCTGGTGTCCACGATCATTGCCGTGATAGTGTTGATCACCGGTGTGATTTATTTCCGCCGGATGGAACGGCAATTTGCTGATATGGTTTAACCGAACACCAAAGAATACTGGAACTTACTATGAGTAATTATGCAATACGTGTCGAGAAGCTAGGAAAAAGTTACCGCATCGGTGGACCGGTGCAGCAATATCAGACGCTGCGTGAAAACCTGGGTCAGAATTTTGCTGCTCCCTTGCGACGATTACGGGACGGAAAATCCGATCGCGACTTGTTTTGGGCATTAAAAGACGTTTCATTCGATATCAATCAAGGGGATGTGATTGGTGTGATCGGCAGAAATGGAGCCGGAAAAAGCACCTTATTAAAAATCCTCTCCCGGGTAACCGAACCCTCCACAGGTACTGCGGAAATTCGCGGTCGGGTGGGCGCTTTGCTGGAAGTCGGCACCGGCTTTCATCCGGAATTGACCGGCCGCGAGAATATTTACCTCAACGGCGCCATTCTTGGGATGCGGCGTGCAGAAATTGATCGTAAGTTTGATGAGATTGTGGATTTTTCCGAAGTGGAAAAATTTATTGATACGCCTGTCAAGCGTTTTTCCAGCGGTATGACACTGCGTCTGGCATTTGCCGTTGCAGCTCACCTGGAACCGGAAATTCTGGTTGTGGATGAAGTCTTAGCCGTTGGGGATGCTGAATTCCAACGGAAATGCCTGGGAAAAATGAGTGACGTGGCTCAAGAAGGACGTACCGTTCTGTTTGTCAGTCATAATATGTCCGCAGTATTGCGCCTGACCACCGAAAGTTTATTAATAGAAAAAGGCGAGTTGATCATGCGCGCGCCGACCGCGAAAGTAGTAGATTATTACCTTTCCCGCGGTTATGCCCAGGAAGGAATTCGGACGTGGAATGCGGAAGAAATTCCAGCGTCTGCTGCGCCTTTTCAGCCTCAATCCATTAAGATCCTTAATAAAGAAGGGCTGGTCTCCGATACCGTGAGATCCACCGAAGATTTCCAACTGGAAATCAGCTATGAACTTAAAGAGGATATTAAGGGATTACGGGTGGGCATGTATCTTTTGAGTACGCGAGGTGAATATATCTATACTTCCTTTGACACGGATGATGCAGGGCATTATGATCAAATGCTTGTCCGTCCACGAGGTAGATACATCAGCCGGTGTACCATACCAGCGGATTCCTTGAATGAAGGTAGATTCGTAATCGGCATGAACGCAAGTTCATACCGGATAAAAAGTTATTTTCATGATGAACAGGCTTTGATTTTCAACGTGGATGCATCCGGTGCGCCGGGTATGCAGTGGGCGGAAAATCGCATGGGACCGATGAGGCCCCGTTTAGCCTGGAAAATTGAGGCGGAGTAATATGGCATTCTCAACGAAGGACGACCTTAAAAATCTGATCAGTCAGATTCCTTTCATGGCCGAATTGTACTGGTTGGTTCGCAATCGGGGAAAACAGATTCAAAGTAGGTTTTCCCTGCAAAAACTGGATGCCGCGATACCGGAAATTTTGGCTCAAGCGCAGCAAATTCGAGCTTCCCGCTTCAAGATTCGGGATGCTGGTTATGCCAATCAGAAAGTGTTTATTTTTGCAAACATGCATTTCTGGATTGAACATGCCGCTTTGCTGGGCAGTGCACTGGCTGCACAAGGCCATGAAGTTGATTTAGGCTATCTTCCTTATGGAGATTGGCAGGTGCCGATCAATAAATTTGATTTGCGCAGGCAAAATGCCTATGCCAAGGCCATTCTGGAAAAACTTTCTCCCATCATGAGTTCCACTTCATTACTCATCGGTCAAACCCAATTACAAACCGTTGCCGCCTGCAGTGGCTGATATTGTGGAAAAAGTAACTGATTATGATGTGCAGTACACCATGCAGACTGAAGCAGTGGATAAAACCAGCGAAATTTATAAATTACGCCTTGAACGTAATACACGTATCGCCCGAACGGCACATGCCTGGATCAAAAACGGGCAGCCCGATGTGGTGGTTATTCCGAACGGCACCATCATTGAAATGGGTGTGGTTTACCGGATGGCAAAAATGCTTAATATTCCCGTGGTGACCTATGAATTTGGCGACCAACGGGATCGTATCTGGATTGCCCATAATGATGAGGTGATGCGCCAGAATACGGATGAACTCTGGGAAGGTAAGAAAGACGCTCACTTTGAATAAAGCACAGATGGAGCGCATCAAGGGACTATGTAATTCCCGTCAAAAAGGCGCTTTGTGGGAAAACTTTGCCCGATTGTGGCAGGGTACCCCGACCAGCGGCGGTGAGAAAGTTCGTCAGGAATTGAAATTGGATCATCGTCCTGTGGCGCTTGTTAGCCACCAATGTTCTGGGCGACAGCCTGACCCTGGGGCGGCAAATTTTCTCCAAGAACATGGAAGAGTGGATTGTTCGCACGGTGCAGTATTTTGCCGGCGTACCGGAAATTCAATTGGTAATTCGTATACATCCCGGTGAAGTTTTAACTCATGGCACCTCAATGGAGGATGTTGTGCGCAATGTCCTGCCGGAACTGCCGGAAAACATCCGCTTGATCGGACCAAGGGAAGAGATTAACACCTATGATGTGATGGAAATCGCTGATTTTGGTTTGGTTTACACCACCACGGTGGGTCTGGAAATGGCGATGAGCGGGATCCCGGTGGTCGTTGCCGGCAATACCCATTATCGTGCCCGTGGATTTACTTTGGATCCGGATTCCTGGGTGAATTATTACAAAATTCTAAAACCACTGGTGGATGCCCCCGCTAAATTCCGCTTGACGAAAGAACAAACAGAATTAGCCTGGCGCTACGCCTATAATTTCTTCTTTGAATATCCGCTGCCATTCCCCTGGCATCTGGTCAAAGGCTGGGAAGATTATGCAACTATCAATTTGCTATCCGCCCTGACCGGCGATGGAAAAAAGAAGTACGAAGAAACCTTCCTTTATCTGGTTGGCAAACCTATCAAGTGGTAAACAGTAATGTTTAAAGGTATCTATGAGTGAAACAGCAGTAAAAAATCAGGTCAGACAATTTTATAATGAAGTCGGCTGGAAAATGCTCAGTGATGGGTTTTACCAGAATGCACGCTATGAAGATTTACGCCCTGTATCCCATGAATATGTGCAGCGCTGCCATCTGCGTGTGAATCGTCATATTGCAGCCACCGGACACATGCTCCTGGATGCCGGTTCCGGCCCTGTCCAATATCCGGAATATCTGACCTACTCGGAATTGTATGATTATCGGGTATGTGTGGATATATCCATTGTTGCCTTGCAGGAAGCCCGTCAGCGCGTAGCTGAACGTGGGCTGTATGTGGTTGCGGATGTGGCTCATCTGCCTTTCAAAAATGATGTTTTTGATGGCGAGGTCTCATTGCATACCTTGCACCATCTACCCGCGGAGGATAAAAAACCTGCTTACCAGGAACTTTATCGAGTGCTGATGCCCGGACGTTCTGCGGTTATTGTCAATGGATGGACGGAATCCGGTTTGATGAAACTCAGTTTTTGGCTGGTGCGTCTAATGGAAACCGTTGGCATCTGGATTGCGGTGAAACGCGGTAAACAGGAAAAGACGGTGAAAGACGCATCTTCTGCAGTCCGTAAAGCAGAAAAAGAACCCACCGGAACCTATATTCAGAAGTTAAGTCCGGAATGGATGAGCGATGAAATCTCAGGGCAAATCCCATATCAGATTTTTGTCTGGCGCAGCGTTAATGTCCGGTTTTTGAGAGCATTGGTCCATAAACCCCTGGCCGGAAAATATTTCCTGCGCCTTCTGTATTGGTTGGAAGAATTGGCTCCGGGATTCTTTGGAAAACACGGCCAGTATCCGTTAATTGTAATGAAAAAATCAACTGATAAGAATGTTGATCTGTAAACCTAGTGGAGTAGAACGATGAATTGGAATGATAAAGTTGTATTGATTACCGGTGGCACCGGATCTTTTGGAAAACGATTCGTAAAAATGATGTTGGAAGAAGTGCATCCTGCCAAAATCATCGTCTTCAGTCGGGATGAATTGAAACAGCATGAAATGCGCGCCAATGGATACGATCATCCCAGCCTGCGTTATTTTATCGGTGACATCCGGGATCAGGAACGTCTGCGCCGTGCATTCCATGGCGTGGATATAGTCATTCATGCAGCGGCTTTGAAACAGGTTCCTGCCTGTGAATACAATCCCATGGAAGCCATTAAAACCAACATCCTCGGCAGCAGCAATGTGATTGATGCCGCCATTGATGCCGGTGTATCCAAGGTATTGGCCCTGAGTACCGACAAAGCTGTCAATCCAGTGAACTTGTACGGCGCCACAAAATTGGCTGCCGAGAAATTATTTGTCCAGAGCAATGCCTATGCCGGCGGAAAAGCCACCCGCTTTAGCTGCGTCCGTTATGGCAACGTGGTTGGCAGCCGTGGTTCAGTCGTCCCGGTGTTCTTAAAACAACGCGAGATGGGTGAGTTGACCATCACCGACAGCCGTATGACCCGTTTCTGGATTTCCCTTGAAGAAGGTGTGCGTTTCGTTATTCGTTGTGTTGAACAAATGCACGGCGGTGAGGTCTTTGTGCCGAAGATTGCCAGCATGACCGTGGAAGACCTGGCAAAAGCCGTAGCCCCGAATGCAAAAATCAACGTGATTGGCATTCGTCCCGGCGAGAAACTGCATGAAGTCTTAATTTCGGAAGACGAATCGCGAACTACGGTGGAGCTGGATGATATGTATGTGGTGCAGCCCGCTGAGGCTTTGTGGTTTGGCCGGGATTGGGAAACGAAAGGCAAAAAATTGGAAATTGATTTCCGTTATGCCAGTAATACCAACGAAGATTGGCTGAATGTGGATCGGATTCAAAAAATTATTGCCCCCATTGAGGATGCTTTCTTAAAGGGACAATTAGGATGAAACGTTTTCTGGTAACCGGTGCTAGTGGATTGCTTGGTTTAAACATGGGTCTGCAAGTGGCAGGCACTTTTGAGTTTATCGGCCAGGTAAACCACAACCGGCTTCAGAATGTTCCTTTTGAACAAACGGTTGTTGATTTGGCAGATGTAGCTCAAACGGAACGGATGATCGTAGAGAATCATCCGGATGTACTGATTCATTGTGCGGCCATGGCTAATGTGGATCAATGTGAAGAGCAGCCAAAATTAGCCCAACGAATCAACGCCGAAGTACCTGGTCAATTGGCAGCACTTTGTAAAAAGCACGGCATATACATGGTACATATTTCCACGGATGCCGTTTTTGATGGAAAAAATGGCCCATACACAGAAAATGATTTACCCTGTCCGATTAATCAGTATGCCTTAACCAAATTGGCCGGCGAACAGGAAGTGCTGATGAAGAATCCTGATGCAGCCGTTTTGCGGGTAAATTTCTTTGGCTGGAGCTTGAGTGGAAAACGAAGTTTGGCAGAGTGGTTTGTTAAAAATTTGGAAGCTGGCCTACCGGTGACTGGTTTCGTGGATGTGCAGTTTTGCCCGATGATGGTTAATGATCTGGTCGATGTGATTCTCTCAGTCACTGAAAATTCCCTAAGCGGCCTGTACCATGCCGTTGGAAGAGATTCCATGACGAAATTCGCATTTGGCTATGAAATAGCCAAACGCTTTGGATTTGATCAAACACTGATAAAACCTGTTTCATGGCACGATGGTGATCTTTTAGCCGCCCGCTCCCCAGATTTACGTTTGAAAACAGCGAAACTGGCCAATGTACTCGGCAAATCGCTGCCAGGTTGGCAGGAAGGCGTGGAACGATTTTACCAACAGGCGCAAAATGGGTACCCGCAGCGGGTACTGGATAGTCTGCTGATTTAATGCAATCCTCTATAAGGAGATGAAAATGGAGATTCAAATTGGTTCCCGAACGATTGGTGATCAGCATCCCACTTATTTCATAGCCGATATTGCTGCGAATCATGACGGCGACCTTGAACGAGCGAAGCTTTTGATTCGCTTGGCAAAAGAAGCTGGTGCTCATGCCGCCAAGTTTCAAAATTTTCAGGCCGCAAAAATCGTCTCTGATTTTGGCTTCCGCACCATGACGGGGCAGATGTCCCATCAGGCGAACTGGAAGAAAAGTGTTTTCGAAGTCTACCAGGATGCTTCTGTTCCCCTGGATTGGTCTCCGATTTTAAAAGAGTATTGTCAGCAGCTGGATATTGAATATTTTTCCTCTCCCTATGATTTTGAATCTATCGATAAACTGGATGCCTATATGCCGGCATATAAAGTTGGTTCCGGAGATATTAACTGGTTGGAATCTCTCGAACGTATAGCTGGCAAAGGCAAACCTGTCCTTCTGGCAACCGGCGCTTCCGAAATAGGGGAAGTGCAGCAGGCTGTTGAATTCATTCAAAAAATCAATAAACAGTTGATCTTGATGCAGTGCAATACCAATTACACTGCAAGTCTGGAAAATTTCAAATCCATCCATTTGAACGTCCTGAAAACGTATGCGCTTATGTTTCCGGATGTCATATTGGGTCTTTCGGATCATACGCCGGGGCATGCGACAGTACTGGGTGCCGTTGCACTGGGCGCACGGGTGATAGAGAAACACTTCACCGATGATAACAACCGCACTGGCCCGGATCATAAATTTGCCATGAATCCCCAATCCTGGGCGGATATGGTTGAGAACACACGTCAATTAGAGCGTGCTTTGGGTTCCACAAAGAAATTTGTAGCAGAAAACGAGCAGGATACGGTTATTGTTCAGCGCCGTTGTGTTCGTGCACATGCGGATATCAAAGCCGGCGAACTGATTACCAGGGAAAAACTGGATGTTTTACGACCAGCAACACCCGGTGCCATTCGTCCGGACCATATCCAATCTGTTCTGGGTACCCGTGCTATTAAGGACATTCCCGCAGGGAAAGAACTGCGCTGGACCGATTTGGGAGACTAGTGCGCGTTCTCTATTTTTCCAGGGATTATACTGCTCATGATCATCGTTTTCTTTCAGCGTTGTCTGAAACGGATCATGAAGTTTTGTATTTAAGACTGGAACGCAAGGGACTGAAGCGGGAAGAACGGCCATTGCCATCCGGCATCAAGGAAGTGGAATGGCTTGGCGGTAAGGAGCCTTTTGCCTTTCGTTTCAGTGTGCGCCTGATGAAAGATTTACAGCGTGTGATCAAAGCATACAAACCTGATTTAATCCATGCCGGTCCGATACAAACCTGCGCATTTCTGGCAGCACAAGCCGGTTTTTCTCCATTGGTCAGTATGTCCTGGGGATCTGATCTGCTTATGGATGCAGACCGCGATGAACAGATGACCTGGAATACACAATACACTCTGGATCGTACGCAGATATTTTTAGGGGATTGTCAGGCGGTTTCTAAGAAAGCCCAGTCCTATGGATTTCCTGCCGATCGGATTAAATTATTTCCATGGGGGATTGATCTGACCCAATTTCAACCGGGTCAGGCTTCCGATTTACGCGCAGATCTGGGCTGGCAGGATAATCCTGTTTTCCTTTCCTTGCGTGCCTGGGAACCCATTTATGGTGTGGATATCTTGATTCAGGGATTTGCACAAGCCGTAAAGCAAAATAATACAATCCGTTTACTGCTTTTGGGTGGGGGCTCCCAGGAACAAAAAATCAAGTCTCTGATAAAGGAACATGCACTGGAATCCTATATTCATTTGGCAGGACACATCCCCAATCAAGACTTAGTACGGTATTATCAAGCTGCTGATGTTTATCTGAGCAGTTCGTTCAGCGATGGATCATCGGTTTCCTTGATGGAGGCTTTAGCCTGCGGCCTTCCTTCATTGGTCTCGGATATCCCTGGAAATCAGGAATGGATAGAGCAGGGAATGAATGGCTGGTTGTTTCGCACGGGTCTGGCAGAGTCGCTTGCAGATATGATCCACCATGCCTTGGCGCAGCGCCGGAATTGGCAGAATATGAGCCAGTCCGCTCGTCAATTGGCCGAACAACGGGCTGATTGGAAAAAAAATTTTAAAGTGTTATTACAAGCTTATGATCAGGCTGTCAGCCTGAAATCCAATTCTACTGGTGCTGTTCTATGATGGATTTGTTAGATAAACCCCGCATCGTTGCGATTATTCAAGCAAGAATGAATTCAAGCCGCCTGCCGGGGAAGGTGCTGAAAGAGATCATGGGGACACCCATGCTGCTGCATGTCGTGAATCGCAGCCGTAGGGCCAGTTCGGTGGATGAAATTATGGTCGCCACCACACTTGAGGAAAGTGACGATCCAATTGAATCGCTGTGTAATCAATATGCTATTCCCATTTATCGCGGCAGCCAGTTTGATGTACTGGATCGTTATTATCAGGCGGCTGTGCAGGCCAATGCCGAAGTCATTATTCGCATCACAGCAGATTGCCCGCTGATTGATCCTGAAGAAATCGATCGTACGGTGGATGCTTTTTTTAACAGCGGCGTGGATTTTGCAGCCAACCGTCTGCCCTGGGGGCGGAATGTCCCTATTGGATTTGATACGGAAGTTTGTACATTTACCGCATTGGAACAAGCCTGGCAGGAAGCTAAGCTTCCCTTTGAACGGGAACACGTCATGCCTTATTTATATGATACGCCAGGACGATTCAATGTATTGCTGGTATGCAGAGATCCGGATTATGGGCATTACCGCTGGACGGTGGATACTCCTGAAGATTTCCTTTTTATCTCCAAAATTTTTGAGTATTTTGCGGGTAGAGACGATATGACCTATCAGGAAATCCTGGATTTGATTCATGCCCATCCGGAGCTGAAGGAGATTAATGCCGGAATTGTTCATAAAACATTTCAGGATATTGATTTACGAGCTGATAAAAAAATTAATTCGCAGGATATTGCATGAAGAAATTAACCATATTTACGGCTCCCAAGCCGTTTACCAATGATCATATCAACATGATTCAACGAAATGCCATTCGTTCCTGGTTGGCATTAGGAGAACAAATTGAAGTGATTTTGATCGGGGAAGAAGACGGTATGGCACTCGTGGCTGAGGAATACGGGGTAAGGTATTTTTCGGAAGTTGCCCGGAATGCCTCCGGAACGCCCTTGGTCAATGATATATTTGCCATTGCTCGGCAACACGCCAGCGCGGACATGTTGTGCTATGTCAATGCGGATGTCATTTTAACACCGGATATTCTGCTGGCAATGATGATCACAGCTTCCAAATGGGATAAATTCCTCATTGTGGGGCAGCGCTGGGACCTGGATGTGCAAACCCCATTGGACTTTCCGGATCATTGGGTGAAAAATATCCAGAAAGAGGTTAAAAAACGTGGACGATTGCATCCCGCAGGCGGCAGCGATTACTTTCTCTTTCCCAAAAAATGCTTCAAGCACATGCCGCCATTTGCCATCGGTCGGGCTGGATGGGACAACTGGATGTTTTATCAGGCACGTACAAAAAATTGGCCGCTGGTGGATGCCAGCCAATCGGTCATGGTTATCCATCAGGACCATGATTATGGTCACTTGCCACAGGGACAGCCGCATTATCGTTTGCCTGAAACATTCGAAAATGTAAAATTGGCGGGTGGTCCCCGGGCCATTTTTGATTTGCTGGATGCAGATTATCAACTCACCCCCAACAAGCTGCAGGAAATGCCCCTTACCTGGAAGAAATTCTGGCGTGAAGTTGAAATCTTTCCTTTGATCGTGCTTCATTCCAATTGGTTGGCACAGGTTTTCTTTTTCCTGCTGCATCCACAGCGCGGCTATCGTGAACTTCGCCAATGGATGAAAAATTTTAAAAACAATAACGGGGAGCAAAACGAATGAGAGTTGGACAAAACCCGGCAAAATTTGTAAAAGAGGTTCCTCAGCCTGAACGCATCACGGTGGCAGTATTGAACTACATTCCGTTCGTCAGTGGTTTCTATGCCAATTTACCGGAAGTGGTGGATACTTGTTTGAGTCGTATTCGTGAAACTGCCGATTTGCCGTTTGATTTATTGGTTTTCGATAATGGCAGCTGTGAAGAAGTGCGTCAAATATCTGACAGAACAACGGGATGCAGGGCAAGATACAATATTTGCTCCTTTCCGAAAAAAATCTAGGCAAAGGCGGCGCCTGGAATATGATCTTTGGCGCAGCGCCCGGTGAAATTCTGGTATATACCGATAACGACTGTTATTTTTATCCGGGCTGGCTTTCGGAATCCTTGAAATTATTGGAAACCTATCCCAATGTTGGCATGGTGACAGCCCGGCCTTTTCGAACCCGTCCGGAGATCTACACAGCCTCTGTTGCCTGGGCGGAAGGCGATTCAACGGTTACCGTGGAACATGGCAATTTTATTCCCTATGAAGTATTCCAGGAGTTTGATCTCAGCCTGGGCCAGACGGAAGAGGAGATTCGCAGCCATTATGATACCAGCGAAGACGTGCGCCTGACATATCAGGGAGTTCAAGCCCTGACGGGTGCTTCTCATTGGCAGTTTATGGCTTATACCGATGTCCTGAAACAATTTTTACCCTTCCGCATGGACCGTCCAATGGGGCAGGTAAAACAGCTGGACGAGCGTATGAATCAGGCAGGGTATTTACGACTGATGCCAACCCAGCCATATGCGATGAACATGAGCAATACCCTGCGTACGGTGAAACAGGGGCCTGAATCCGTTGAGAAAAAAGCCACACCGAGTTTGATATACAAATTGTTGGATTTCTCCCTTGTCCGCAAGGTTATGTTATTTATTTATGACCGTATTTTTAAATGGTATTACGATCGATAAGCGAAGCAGGAGTTTAAACACTTTTTATGGATAAGAAACGCATCCTCATCAGTGCTGATCATGGATTGGCGATTATTTATTTTTTACAGAGTGATTTGGTACCGACTTTATTGCAGGCCGGTCATGAAGTGGTTATCTTGACCGATGACGGGCTGAAAGAACAAATTGCCCGCCGCTTTGGGCAGCCAGGTTTGAGTGTTGAAGGGCTGCGTTTGGGTCAGGCTAAACAATATTACAATACCGTTGATTCGAGCCGCCAATGGTGGCTGAATTTTCTGCGCCGGGTAGGCGCCTCACGGCGGATTAATGTGGAAGCCATGACCAGCCATGTGGACCAGGTGGCCGGCGAGGCCAGTTCGCGGCGCAAACAAATTATGCCCATTATGCGCGGTATGATTGGTTTGATGCGCCGTTCCAAGGCTGCCAGACGTTGGGTGGTAAAACAACAATTACGCTATACAGACCATTTATATGCCGATCTGCTCCAGCGCTATCAACCGGATCTGGTGGTCGCCAGTACCCCCGGCTGGCGTTATGACCGTTATTTACTGCGGGAAGCCGCAGCGCAGGGCATTCAAACCGCCGCCGTGATTGTGGGTTGGGATAATCCCAGCAGTTACAGTCTTCCCGGTGCTCCGGTCGATGCCGTCACCTGCTGGTCTGAAATTCAGAAAGAGGAATTGATTCTGGGTTCCGATTGGGATGCCAGCAAAGTACACGTAGGCGGTATTCCCTCGTATGACGGCTATTTCCGCAAGGAATGGCTGATCTCCAAGGAAGAGTATTACAAACTGCATAAGCTGGATCCCAAGCGAAAGCTGCTGGGTTATGCGTGCAGCTTTATAACCTTCTCACCCAATTATCAAAACATCGAACCTCTGGCGCGCATGGTGGCGGAAGATCAATTCTCCGAACCCTGTCAGCTTTTAATTCGTTTGCACCCCAATCATTTTATGGATGAACCCTTGTTTGCCGGAGAACGGGAACAAATCTTTGCTTTGGCGAAAAAATATCCGCATGTACATGTAGTGGAGCCGGTTCCGCTGGGCGGTGAACTAGGCCATTATTCCGGCGAAGATATGCCGGAAAAAACTTCCATGATGGCCTACTCGGATGTCTTTTTGACCGTCTATTCCACCATGGTAGTGGAAGCCGCAGTTCATGGTACACCGATCGTCAGCGTGTGTTTTGACGCGCCCGGCGGTTGGAACACGCCCGGCAAATTTTCGCTGGCTCTATCAAAGATCGGCGACTGGCCGACCCATCAGCGTTTTCGTCTGGCGAATGCCGGCAAAGTGGCTTTCCAGGAAAATCAACTGCTGGAAGCGATCAATGCCTATTTGCAGAATCCCAAGCTGGATGCGGAAGCCCGTGAAAAGTTTATCAAGGAAGAAATTACCTATACGGATGGATCCGCTGGCAAGCATACTGCTGAATTTTTCCTGAATTTGCTTGAAAGGTAAAGGATACTCACATGAAAATATGTATAGCAGGTTTTGGTTCCATCGGCAGACGGCACATGCGCAACTTGCTTGCCCTGGGTGAGTCGGATTTACTCCTTTATCGCACCCATCAAAGCACGCTGCCGGAAGATGAAATCGCACAAATTCCGGTGGAAACTGACTTCCAACGTGTGCTGGACCGTCATCCGGCGGCGCTGGTTGTTGCCAATCCGAGTGCTTTGCATATGCAAGTAGCCATTCCAGCGGCAAAAGCCGGCTGCCATATATTCATGGAAAAACCCATTTCGAATGACTTGAATCAGGTGGAAGAACTGATTTCCGTGGCCGCACAAAGCGGCGCCAAAATCGTGGTTGGATTTCAGTTCCGTTTCCACCCCGGCTTGAAAATGATTAAGACCCTCCTGACAGAAAATGCCATCGGACGCGTGGTTAATTTCAACTGCCACTGGGGTGAATATCTGCCGGCCTGGCATCCCTGGGAAGATTACCGCACCAGTTATGCGGCCCGCAAGGACCTGGGCGGCGGGGTAGTAAATACGTTGTCCCATCCGCTGGATTATCTGGCCTGGTTGTTTGGACCGGTAGCTGCGGTTCAGGCCAGCATCCAGCATGCCAGTGAACTGGAGCTGGACGTGGAAGACACAGCCGATGCCATTCTGCATTTTAAGCAAGAGCTGAGCGGCACCGTGCACTTGGATTATCTGCAGCGACCCGGTCAGCATACCCTGGAAATTGTGGGCATGCAGGGAACCATCCGCTGGAATAATCAGGATGGTCATGTACAGCTGTATCAGGTTGGTAAGGATATCTGGGAAACCCTGGCTATTCCTGAAAATTTTGACCGCAATGACATGTTCATTGAGGAAATGCGCCATTTTCTGGCAGTCAGCAGAGGAGAGGTTGAACCTTCCTGTACCCTGCAGGACGGCATTCTGGCACAGCAAGTAGCCCTGGCCATTCACCGCTCTTCGGCGCAAAATCGTCAGGTCTTCTTATCGGAAATCACAACCCTGTAATTGAGGTTATCTTGAAAAAGTTTATTCGAAAAACGCCGCAACTCTGGGTTTTTGTTTATTTCACCCTCATGACGCTTGCCATGACCTGGCCGCTGGTGACCCGTATGGGAAATTCCCTGGTCGGCATGATCGGGGATAATATTTACTTTGTCTGGATGATCGGCTGGTTTAAAGAAGCCTTGTTTGTCCAGCATGTGAATCCGTTTAACATCTGGTTCCTGAATTATCCTGAAGGCTGGAGTCTGGCGTACACGGAAATCACACAGGTCAACCTGGCACTGGCTTTGCCCTTTACTTTCTTCGGCAGTGAAATCTTTGCCTACAACGCCGCGATGATGTTGACCTTCATCCTTTCGGGTTTCTTTATGACCCTCTGGGTGCATCATTTAACCAGGCGCTGGGACGCGGCATTGATCGCCGGCACCATCTATGCCTTTCTGCCTTATCATTTTGCCCACTTCCGCATCGGACACCTGAATTTATCCGGTACGCAGTGGTTCCCGCTCTTTTTCTGGGGATTGCTGGACCTGATGCAAGCGAAATCCGTGCGCTGGCGCAGTATTTTGCTGACCGGTCTTAGCCTGGGTCTGATTGCTCTAACCTCCCAGTACTACTTCTACATGTGTGTCCTGGTAACGGGATTCACGGCTTTAATTATTTTGATCTTCCATGATCGCGCCCAATTGAAGAATTTCGCTTTTTGGAAGAATCTGATTTTCAGTGCACTTGTCTCGCTGCCGCTGGTCTTGGCTGCCATTTGGCCCTATGTGCAGTTGTTCGGGCAGGGGGATATGCCGGACCGCAACATCAGCATTGTGCGGCAGTATTCTGCCAGCCTGACCGATTTTATCCTCCCTTCCACGGATCATTTTCTGTGGGGCGAGTGGATTGGGGCGCATTTTAGCCGCAATCTGTGGATTGAAGGCAGCCTGACGATTGGTTTTGTGGCCTTGGGATTATTGGTCATTGCCTGGCTGCGCAGAAAACCGATGAAGCAGGAAGTTGTCCTGCGTTTTTTGTTCATCGGCATGCTGGTAGCCGTGATTCTGGCCATGGGCACTGACCTGCATTGGAATGAACAAGCAGTACAAATTCCACTGCATGGTTTCCTGGCCGAAAAACTGGGGCGAGAGAGTTTACCCATTCCGCTGCCGGGGTATTTGTTCTTTTATGGCTTGCCTTTCTTTGCCAAGCTGCGTGCCCTCATGCGCTTTGGCATTTTTGCGCTGGTGTTCAGTAGTGCAGCCGCCGGGTTGGGGGCAAGCTGGCTGCTGCAAAAACGGCAGGGTTGGCAGCAAACCGGCCTCACTATTTTATTGTTGGCGCTGGTTACCTTTGAATTTTATCCTGGTGTTTACCGGCAATTTGGTCAGGTGAAACCGCGCGAGGCTGACCAATGGTTACTTGCACAGCCGGGGGACGGGGCTTTAATGCAGTTCCCCTTTGACCTGTTGGAAGACCAGGAACATATTTACGATCAATTGATCCATAAGAAACCTTTCGTGGGCGGTTTTTTCAACGCCTTTCCACCCACGCAATATCGCGAAATCCGTCCGGTGATGGAACAATTTCCAAATGCAGAAAGCATCGCTCTAACGGAATCCCTGGGGGTTGAATTTGTTTTCGTAGATCAAACCTATTATGAAAATCCTTCTGCCATTATTCAGCTTTGTGAATCTCAGGGTTGGACTTATGTGGACACCATGGGTGATGAATTGGTATTCGTAGTGGGTCAGGCAGAATGACGATGAAAACAATCCTGAAACGTGAGGGGCTTCCCGTTTTTACAGCCGTTCTGGGCGCTGTCCTGGTCTGGCTGGGAACCCGTCAGGGGGCAGGCGTGGGCGGCGATGCCACCATTTATCTTACCTCTGCACGAAATTTTGCTGAGGGGATTGGACTCGGTTTGCTGAATCCTGATGGTACCTTTCGCCTGATCCCATACTTTCCGCCATTTTTTCCGCTGGTCTTGAGCCTTTTTACAGGACTTCATTTGGATGCGGCTGTTGCGGCTCGCTGGCTGCACATCCTTCTTTTTGGGTTGACCCTCTATCAGGTAGTTAAAACCACGGATGATCTGATCCAGGATTGGAAATTTTCCCTTGCTCTGGGGCTGCTGCTGGCTTTTTCACCCGTGCTTGTGCCGGCCTTTTCCTGGGTGATGTCGGAACCGCTTTCCATTTTTCTGGGCACCCTGGCTATTTTATTACTGCTGACTGCTTTCCGCAAGCCGGATCAGAAATGGGCTTTTCATGTCTCTGCTGTACTGGCTGGACTCAGTACCCTGACTCGCTATGGTGCGATTGTTTATGCGGCCATAGCCTGCATCGTGCTGCTTATTTTTTTGAAGGGTAAGTTCTGGCACCGGTTTGGAAAGAGCGTGGTATATGGGCTCGAATCCATTTTCCCGGTGATGATCTGGGCGCTGGTGGATATTTCCCTTACCCAAACCGTGAGCTCGCGCAGCCTTCATTCTCTGGCTGGCAGCGGAGAACGCATTCTGGCGTTCTTTGGCAGTTTAAAATCCGTGATTTTGTTCTGGATTTTACCTGATTCCTGGATTCAGCAGCCGTTTTATCCTGCCTGGGGAAATACCCTAATTCTGGTTGTTTTCCTTGGTTTGCTTATGCTTGGTACATGGTTCTTTCTGAGACAAACCCGGACCAATCCTGCGTTGTTTCGTTTAGGTACGGTGCTGGTACTTTTTTCCCTGCTTTATGTTTTTATGACTTTAATTATCTCTTTGCTGACTTATCCGCCAATAACCATCGGTACACGCATGTTCTCTCCCCTGGCTCTGATGGTCTTCTGGCTGATTGTTTTGATTTTTTATCAAGTTTGGATGGCTGCATCCAGCAGAAAAATGATTTCAACAGCGATTTTATTGAGCATGATGCTGCTGGTACTGTGGACAGGTTGGCGAGGCAGCCGAATTGTGGCTACAACCATGCAAAACGGCTTGGGATTTCAATCCGTCACCTGGCAGCAATCCGATCTTATGACTTATGTGCGAGACCTGCCGCTGGATCAAGAGATCGTATCCAATGAAGAGATGGCCGTTTTATATTTGTCGGGGCGTCAGTCATACCCGCTGGCGGAAATTTATCAAGATACTCCGTTGAAAGATTTTACCGCCTATGGGCAAGCTGAAACGCTGGATGGAAGCCAACGTCAATTTAGGGAAAATGGCGCAGTTTTGGTTCTCTTTGATTCCATTTATTCACAAATGCAGGGACTTTATCAGGATCAGACGCAGCGGCGTGTTGAGATCCTGACGGATGGTTTACAATTGATTTATCAAGGGAATGATGGCGCAGTGTATCGCTACCTCAATACCGTTGAGGAATAAACCGTCAAGTGGTAAGATTGATGGTTGCCAATCCATACTCATTCATAAAGAACAGGAATTGATCTTATGTCAAATACATCAGCGGGTTCCAATGGGAATAATCAGAAGATCCTTGTTGCCTTGGGCGGAGTTATTCTGCTTGCTTTATTAATTGTGATTATCGTACTTTTCCTTGCGCAATCAAATCAAAAACAGGCTATGGAAGCCACTCTCCAAGCGATTACCGCACAAGCAGAGTTCACCGCAGTCACCCAGGAAATTTCGCCTGAACCAGCTGCAACAAGCACCCCGACAATCCTTGTGCCTGAAGCAACAGCAACAAGTGTGCCTCCTACTGCAACGGAACCGCCTCCCTTGGCTATCGCTGAAAATGGCTTGCAGATTCGCTGCCTTGCTCTTGATTCCTCTCTCCCCATTGATGCTGCCTCTTCCTTCTCGGATACCTTATTTGCTGTCACTGAAATAGATCCAACCGAGGATGGCTTCAATGTGACCATCCCTGTTCGAGCGTGTGCTGTCTTTGTAACATTTACACAACCGCTTAATGAAGACGTTCAGGTGGAAGTTTTTCAGGCCAAAGATATTACAGCCTGGTATACCAGTTCCTTGGTGAAGGATGATCAATCCGAGAATACATATTTCGCAGTCTTAAGTCATCAATACCTTATTGATCCTCCCTATTGGTATCTTAACTATCGTATGAGTATCAGCGGCACCACCCAAACCTATTGGGAAGGCGATTTATTAGTCAGTCGGGTTTTTAGCGGCTTGTGTTGGGAAGGTTCCGTACCTGATCCGGTAACCCTCAAGTGCCCTGAAGCGGATAAATTGGAACGCGAACCACACCCTGATATGCCCACCCTGGTTCCCGGCGGCCTCAGTAAATAATTCTTTAAATAAAGTGTCTAGGATGATTTTATGAGTACTTCAAAGAAAAATAACAATTTGATCCTGATCATTGGCGGGATCGTCATTGTTTTAGGGATCGTCATCTATTTGGTCATGTCCATCAGTGCCAGTAATGCGCGCAACGCTGAAGCTACACAAATTGTTGAGCAGGCCATGGCGCTGGCTGAAACGGAAGCTGCTGCTCCGACTGCGACTGCTGAAATTACTGCAACGATGGAACCCAGCCCAACCGCAACGGTGGAAGCCACCCCTGAACCAACCAGTACGCCCATCCCTCCCTTGGGATTATCCGAAAATGGATTGATTCTTTGGAGTGCACCTGTAGGAATCGGCTTGATTCCTGCCAACTTTAAGGATAATCAGGACGCTTACGGCGATGTCTCGCTTGGCTATGAAGAAAATGGCGGCATGGTTATTAAAATACCAGCCAGTTTTATTGTTATCGATGCACATTTTAACCAACCCATTCCAAGTGGCGTGCTACTGAAAGTGTATGAATTAAAAGCAGTTCTCTCCCTGGTACACAGCACCCATGTCTCCTTCCCCTGAGGATGGAAACTCAGGATACTTCCTCATTCAACATGGCTACATGATCAACCCGCCATTTTGGCAAATTACGTATCATGTCAAACTTGAAGCTGCTGACGGCAGTGTATTTTGGGAAAAGGACGTTCGTTTCCTTAAGCCAACACCCAATACCTGTTGGGATGGAAGTCTGCCGCATCCGGTGACGCTGTATTGCCCGAATTATGACGGCGACTGGAATTATCTGGATTTTGAAAATTTTAATCAGAATGCCGATGTATTCACCAGCGGGCAGGTACCTCTGCCCGACAAATATAAAAAGTAACTCAAAAAGGGATCCTTATGACCCATATCTTGGATAAATTTAATCTCGAAAATCGGGTTGCCATTGTTACCGGTGGGGCGGGACTTCTGGGAAGGCAATTCTGCAGAACGCTGGCTCAAGCAGGGGCAAAAGTTGTCATCGCAGATTTGTTTGAAGAGTCAGCCAAAAAATTGGAAGCTACTTTACGGGAAGAAGGGTTGACTGTTTCTGCCTGTCAGGTAAATGTGACGGACGAGACATCGGTTGCCAACATGATTCAGACTGCCTTAAAGACCTACGGCAGTGTGGATGTACTGGTAAGCAGTGCTGCCATGGATCCAAAATTTGACGATTCGCAGCAGGGTCAGCATACCAACAATTTTGAAACTTATCCCGTACAAGCTTTTCGGGATGCACTGGATGTGAACCTGACTGGCATGTTCCTGTGTGCCCGCGAAGCCGTGAAACCGATGATGGAGCAGAATCACGGCTCTATCATTAACATCTGCTCGACCTATGGACTGGTAGGCCCGGATCAGCGATTGTATGAACGCGACGGCAAGCCAAAGCAATTTAAACCGGTCTTTTATTCCGTGACCAAAGCCGGGGTGCTGGGTTTAACCCGTTACCTGGCAACTTATTACGCCGGCACGAACATTCGAGCCAATGCGCTCACCCCTGGCGGGGTCTATAACAATCATGATGATGAATTTGCTGCAGAAGTATGCTGCCCGAACCGTGATCGGGCCGCATGGCTGAACAGGATGAGATGAATGGGGCGGTTCTATATCTGGCATCGGATGCTTCATCGTATATGACCGGCTCCAACCTGGTGGTGGACGGAGGATGGACAGCTTGGTAAAGAAGCCCGAAGTTCTCGCCATTATTCCCGCCAGAGGCGGTTCGAAAGGCATCCCTGGAAAAAATATTCGTGCCTTTGCCGGCTACCCATTAATTGCGTATAGCATTGCAGCTGGCTACACAATCCAAGTACGTCACCCGGGTAATTGTCTCCACGGATGATGAAAAGATTGCTGCCGTTGCCCGCCAATTTGGCGCTGAAGCTCCGTTTCTGCGGCCTGCGGAACATGCTCAGGATCTCTCCACGGATTTTCCCGTCTTTGAACATGCACTAACCTGGCTAAAGGAGAACGAAGGCTACCAACCGGATATTGTGGTTCAATTGCGGCCGACTTCACCTATCCGACCGCCGGATTGTGTGGATAACGCCATAGAAATACTGCTGCAAAATCCACAGGCCGATTCCGTGCGCGGGGTGGTTCCTTCCGGGCAGAATCCGCACAAAATGTGGAAAATCGATGAGCATACCGGGGTGATGAACAATCTGCTGGATGTCCCTGGCATTAAAGAACCCTACAATGCACCGCGTCAGGAACTACCGCCGGTTTACTGGCAGACAGGCCATATTGATGCCATCCGCAGCGAGACGATTCTCACAAAGAAGTCCATGTCCGGGGATGTAATCATGCCCTTGATTTTGGATTCGCGCTATACGGTGGATATTGATAATCTATATGATTGGCAGCGCTATGAGTATCTTTATTTCGAAGGCGGACTTGAGATGGTGACGCCTGGTCCGCAAAAGCGACCTTTTCCTGAAACGGTAAAGATGCTGGTGTCTGGATTTTGACGGCATTCTGACCGATAACCGGGTGTGGGTGGATAAAAACGGCCATGAAATGGTTGCCGCCAATCGCAGCGACAGCATGGGCATCCGCTTTCTGAAAAGCAAGGGTGTGGAAGTCTTTGTGTTATCCACGGAAACGGACGGCGTAGTAGCTGCCCGCTGCAAGAAAATGAACGTTCCTATGATGCAGGGCGTGGAAGCAAAAGCAGAGGTGTTACGCGCTGTCCTTATGGAAAAAGGGATTGATCCATCCCAGGTGGTTTATGCTGGAAATGACGTCAATGATTTACCCTGCTTTCCAATTGTCGGCTATGCAGTAACTGTGCCGGACGGTATGCCCGTAGTTTTACAGGCTGCTGACTACATTTTGAAAGAAAAAGGCGGACACGGTGCTGTCCGAGAACTATGTGATTTGATCCTCCATCGTTTGGAGAAGGAGTAACAATGTCAACATCTGTAAAAATTGGAAATCGCTTGATTGGGGAAGGACTGCCGACCTATATAATTGCCGAGATTGGAATTAATCATAATGGAGATTTGGAAACCGCTAAAGATATGATTCGTGCTGCCCATGAAGTGGGCGCGGACGCGGTGAAATTCCAGAAAAGAACCCCGCTTTTATGTGTGCCTGAGGAACAACGGTCTCAGATGCGCGAGACCCCCTGGGGATATATCTCCTATCTGGATTATCGCTACAAAGTGGAATTTGGCGAAGCTGAATATCGCGAGATTGATACGCTGTGCAAATCACTCGGCATTGACTGGTTTGCTTCTGTCTGGGACACGGAAGCCGTGGATTTTCTGGAAGCATTCAATCCGCTGTGTTACAAAGTACCTTCTGCTTCCTTAACCGATCTTAGAATTGTTGAAAAAACTGGTGGCTACCGGCAGGCCTTTGATTGTTTCCACCGGCATGTCCACTATGGAAGAAATTCGTACCTCGATGAAATTGATCCCGCTGGATCGCTTGATTATCACCCATACCACCAGCGCCTATCCCTGTGCGCCGGATGAATTGAATCTGCGCATGGTAGAAACCCTGAAAGCAGGAATTTCCCTGTCCAATCGGTTACTCCGGCCACGAAGTTGGGTTGATTCCTTCCGTTGTTTCTGTTGCGCTAGGTTCCTGTCTTGTTGAACGTCACTTTACTTTGGACCGTGCCATGTGGGGCGGGGATCAGGCGGCTTCTGTTGAACCGGGTGGTTTTGAACGTCTGGTGAAATACATTCGTGTTACAGAGCAAGCGCTGGGTGACGGTGTCAAAAAAGTTTACGATTCAGAAATTCCTATCCGCAAAAAATTACGTCGGGTGCTTTAATCCATCTGCCTGAGCAGGTTAACCTTCCATGGATAAATTGGTTCGAACCCTGAACGGAATTGTGTGGGGAGTGTTATTTATTACACTCCCCATTACCAGCATGCCGTTGGTTTCACGATTGGTGGGCGGTACGATGGTGGCTCCGCCGGCGATGATCATTTCTGGCGTTGATCACCCTGTTCTGTTTCTTGCCCTCCATTCTGCGGGGCGAGAAATTTGCGGCTCAAAATATTCCCCTTTTATTTTTCTTCAGTATCGCTTTAATATCAGCTTTAGCCTCTCTTTTTTTAGAGATTCCCTCTTATAAACTTCAGCCGAATTGGAAAACAACCTTTGAAGCGCTGATCACTCTTGCGCTGGGAATTGGTTATTTCCTGACCATTCAACCCTGGATGACGAAGGCGAGCCGATTAAGCAATTAGTTTTCCAGTGTGTCGCAATCAGCGGACTTGTATTGATCCTCTGGTCCATAACCCAGGCTCTGTACTGGCACATCGATCTGCACTATCCTGCCTGGATGCGTTTGATTCAGGAAACCCTCTCCAACGGCACCATGTTTGCCCGCCGCGCAACGGGTTTCGCTTTTGAACCCTCATGGCTGGCGCATCAATTGAATGTTTTTTATTTTCCTCTTTGGATGGCCTCGGTTTATACCCGTCAGAGTGCCTTCAAATGGCGCTTATGGAAATTTCAGTTGGAAGATGGCTTATTGATTGGCGGAATTGTGGTGTTGATCTACTCTTCCAGCCGCATTGGATTTCTGGGCTTCATTTTCCTGGCAGCTTTTTTGTTTTTTGTGCTGCAAAGTCGTTTGATCCAATGGATTAAAAATCGATTGCCGGATAAGAAGAAGTGGCATTGGATTCAACCTGTTTTGATTGCTAACGCTGATTATGCTTTATGTAGCTCTGCTTTTTGGCGCGACGACAATCCTGCAGAAACGTGATCCGCGGATGAAGGAAATGTTCAACCTGGAAACGAGTTCAAAACGGTGATTTCTTTACCTATGCCAAGAAACTGACTTTTGCATCCCGTGTGGTATACTGGCAGACCGGATTGCAGATTTTTAACGACCATCCACTTCTTGGTGTAGGGCTCGGAAATTCCGGTTATTATTTCTTGAATGAAATGCCAAATGACGGTTGGGGACTGGTTGAGGTTCGCCAACTATTGATCCGTGATGCCTCCCTGCCGAATATTAAGAACCTTTGGGTACGATTGTTGGCTGAGACGGGTTTGATAGGTTTTTTTAGCTTTATTGCCTTCTGGATAGTCATCCTCTGGTCTGGAATTTATTTGCATAAGCATGGAACTGGTTTGAGTAAATCCCTTGGATTTGCAGCCATTCTGACTTGTATTGCCATGATCGGTGAAGGATTCAGCCTGGATACCTTCGCCCTTCCATATACCTGGTTGATTTTTGGGATGTGTGTGGCAGCCACACGCACTGATTTTAAAATGGTGGAAGCATAAATGATTAATAAAATAAAACGTTCCATCGGTTACCGCTTTTATCGATTGCGCCAAAATTCGCGCATTCGCTCGATTGCGGCAGAGGTAGCTCAAGATTATAAAAAAATTCAGCAGGGGAAGGAAGACGCCCCCGTGCTTTTGTTTAATGCCTCCACCCGTCTGATTGGGTTGAGTCAAAATGCGGCCTTTTCTTTATTAACTCATTGGGCGCTGAAAGGACGCGGTATTCCTGCAATCCAACTGGTTTGTCGGGCAGGCATGCAGCCCTGTGTTCTAGGGACTACTGTGGATGCTCCGGAAAATCAGCCTCCGTGTGTCAAATGTATGCGTCTCTCCGATGCCATATATTCACATATGGATGTTCGCGCACTGGTTTTTCAGCCTGCGGATGAATTAATTCTGGATGGATTTTCCGTGCAGCAGTTGGCGGATGTTCAGCATGGCGATTTTCCTATTGGACCAATAGTACTTCCTTCCATCCGCTGGATACTGCGCCGGCATAATTTGTTGGAAAATGACCAAACGCGCTCTTTATTTGCGAGATACATCCATTCAGCCATCTCCCTCTTAACTCAATTTGAAAAGATTCTGGATGAAACCCAACCGCGCTCAGTAGTGATTTTCAACGGCATGTTCTTCCCCGAAGCCACCTTGAAATGGGCTGCCCAGCGGCGCGGAATTCGGGTTATTTCCCATGAAGTAGCGTTGCGCCCGATGACGGCTTTCTTCACACCTGGCGAAGCGACCGCTTATCCGATTGAATTACCGGCGGATTATCAGCTTAACCCGGAACAAAATGAACGGCTGGATGCTTACCTGGCAGACCGCATGCAGGGTGATTTCAGCATGGCTGGCGTGCGTTTCTGGTCCGGAATGAAAGGCCTGGATACTGCCATTTTGGAAAAAGCTGCTCAATATAAGGGCATTATTCCGGTGTTTACCAATGTCATCTTTGATACCAGCCAGGGGCATGCCAATGTGCTCTTTGGCACTATGTTTGAATGGCTGGATTCAGTGGCGGAATTGATTCGCGATCACCCGGATCATCTTTTTATTCTGCGGGCCCATCCGGATGAGGTGCGGCCCGGAAAAGCCAGCCAGGAAAGTGTTGCGGGCTGGGTGGCTCAGAAGCAATTGCTAAAGGTTCCAAATGTGCTTTTTATTCCCGCGGATGAACCGTTTAGCTCCTATGAGATGATTCAACGGGCTAAATTTGTGATGGTCTATAATTCCACGATAGGCTTGGAAGCTTCAATTCTAGGTGCTCCGGTTGTTTGCGCAGGCAAGGCAAGATTCACCCAGACCGAATGTGTTTACTTCCCTCAAACCCTTGACGACTATTCAACCATGGTAACAACTTTTCTGGCACAGGAACACATCCAGGCGCCGAAACTGCACAAGACCAATGCCCGAAAATTTTTATTTGCCCAGTTATTTGAAACCTCGCTTCCCATGGAGGCATTTCTTGAAAATGATCCATATTTGGCAGGTTACACAGGGTTGTCAGATTTTCATGCTGCGGATCTGAATCCTGAACATTCGGAAACGATGCGTATTATTACGGATGGAATTTTGAAAGGGGATCCTTTTTTATGGCAGCGATAAAGCCGAGATGCTCGATTATCATTCGGGCTTTTAATGAAGAAGAACATATTGGCAGATTGCTTACCGGCATCATGCAGCAAACGGTGCAGCCTGTAGAGATTATTCTGGTGGATTCAGGCTCCACGGATGCAACCGTGGCCATAGCTTCCCGCTTCCCGGTAAAAGTGGTTCATATCCGTCCGGAAGATTTCACCTTTGGATTTTCCCTGAACAGCGGTATCACCCAGGCGGAAGCCGAGTTTGTTGTTTTAGCCAGCGCGCATGTTTATCCGGTCTACCCGGATTGGTTGGAAAATTTACTGGCTCCATTTGAAAAAGAAAAAGTGGCCCTGACCTACGGTAAACAGCGGGGCTTACCCAGTTCCGATTTCTCTGAGAATCAGATTTTTCTCTCCTGGTTCCCGGACGACTCCACTAACAAACAAAGTAATCCATTCTGCAATAATGCCAATGCAGCCATTCGCAGATCCTTATGGGAGCAGCATCCGTATGATGAAACCCTGCCCGGATTGGAGGATTTAGCCTGGGCGCAGTGGGCGCATGATCAGGGCTTGGATATTGCTTATATGGCCGAAGCGGAAATTATTCATGTGCATCAGCAGAATAACAAAGGGGTATACAACCGCTATTTGCGTGAAGCCATGGCTTTCAAACAAATTTATCCGCATGCAGTTTTCGGTCTGCGTGAATTCCTGCGCTTGTGGATATCCAATACCCTGGTGGATTTGAGTGCAGCGCAAAAAAGCGGTAGACTAAAAGCAGTATGGCGTTCAATTTTATCGTTCCGCTGGTATCAATTCACCGGTACGTATCAGGGATATCGCCAGTATGGCGATTTAACCTGGAAATTAAAACAGGCATTTTATTATCCAGGCAATGGGTTCAGCTCCTCGGTTAAGAAAACTCGCGACGTTGCGCCCATCCCTTACACAGAGCGAATACTGCCAGATAGGCAGCAGGAGGATAGAAAATGAAAATAGCAGCCCTGGTTCCCATGCGACACCACTCCCAGCGGGTTCCCCAGAAGAATTTTCGTCTTTTGGCAGGAAAACCGTTGTATGCTCATATCCTGGATCAATTACTGGCCTGCAAGGAAATCGATGAGATTATCGTTGATACTGACAGCCCCACCATTCTGCAGGGTGTGCGGGCAGCCTATCCATCCATCACGCTGTTGGAACGACCCGAGCATCTGCGCGCAGACGATATCCCGATGAATGAAATCTTGCTTTATGATACCAGCCAGGTGAAAGCAGATTTGTATTTACAGACACACAGCACCAACCCCTTACTGAAATCGGCGACCATTTCGGATGCCATTCAAAGTTTGCTAAAACGCATGCCGGAATACGATTCCTTGTTCTCCGCCACGCCTTTGAAAACCCGTCTCTGGGATCAGCTGACCCAGCCCATTAATCACAATCCAAATATTCTGCTGCAGACGCAGGATTTGCCCCCCGTGTATGAAGAAAATTCCTGCATTTATATTTTCTCAAGGGAAAATTTAATGCAACGCAGAAACCGTCTGGGGTATCGGCCGTATTTGTACGCCATGGACCCGGCGGAATCCTGGGACATTGACGAAGAATTGGATTTCCTCATTGCGGATGTTTTATTAAGCCATCGTAATAATCTGCCAACCCACATCAACAATTAAGGTAGGAAGCATGACTACAATCTTATTAACCGCCCCCTATATGATGCCCTATCTGGATCGCTTTCTGCCGGTTCTCAAGCACTACGGTCTTGACGTGATTGTACCCAAGGTGGAAGAACGCATGGAAGAGGATGAAATTTTAACTCATGCCGGCAAGTTTGAGGGAACCATTTGCGGGGATGACCGTTACTCCCGTCGGGTCTTGGAAGCCTGTCTCCCCGCCTTAAAAGTCATTTCCAAATGGGGCACCGGCATTGATTCCATCGATCAAAAAGCCGCCGCCGAGCTAGGTATTCAAATTTGCAACACGCCCAATGCTTTCACCCTGCCGGTTTCGGATAGTGTGCTGGGCTATATGCTGGCCTTTGCCCGCCAGCAGCCCTGGATGGATAAAGCCATCAAACGCGGGGAATGGCAGAAAATTCCCGGCGTATCCCTCAGTGAATGTACCCTGGGTGTGATCGGGGTGGGGAATATTGGCAAGGCCATTCTGCGCCGGGCCAGTGCTTTTGGCATGCGCCTGCTTGGCAATGATATTCAACCTATTGCGCCAGAATTTGTGGCAGAATTCCGCGTGGAAATGATGCCCCTGGAAGAGATGCTACCGCTGTGTGATTTTGTCAGTGTCAATTGTGATTTGAATTCCGGCAGCCAGCATATTATCAATCAAAAAACGCTTTCCCTGATGAAGAAAAGTGCCGTGCTGATCAATTCTGCCCGCGGACCGCTGGTCAAGGAAGTGGATTTGATTGCTGCCCTGGAAGGAAAAATTATTTCCGGTGCGGCGCTGGATGTCTTTGAAGTGGAACCCCTGCCGTTGAATTCGCCTTTGATGCACATGGAGAATGTGATGCTGGCTCCGCATAATACCAACTCCAGCCCGGCTGCCTGGGAAAGGGTACATTGGAACACCATCCGCAACTTATTAACAGCGCTGGATATCCCTTGTACTGATCTGCACAAGTTTTATGAGTAGGCATTTCATGAAGTGGATTCATCAAGTCCAACAATTTAGCCGACGCCATCCGGACGTGGTCGCCATCCTGGCCCTGTTTCTTTTGGGATTAATAACATACCTTCCGGGTTTGGGCAGCCTTGGCTATTATGGGGATGACTGGCATGTCACCTGGGGCGGAACCTTGTTTGGTCCGGCGAAAATCATTGATCTGCACCTCACCGATCGTCCGCTGATGGGGGTGATTTATGCAGCAACTTTTGCTTTGCTGGGCAATGCGGCCATATCCTGGCATATTTACGTCCTGGTCTTGCGCATCCTTGGCGCTGTTGTTGTTTATGGTATCTTCAATGAAATGTTCAGGGAGCGAAAATCACTCAATGCCGTGATGGCAATTTTGTTTTTATGCTACCCGGGATTTTTACAAATGCCTACTGCTTCAGCTTATTCCAATCACTTGTTTGGTTTGAGTGCCGGGCTGTTGAGCATCTGGTTGACCCTTAGGGCTTTTACCAACCAGCAGCGGGGATTAAGATTGTTTCTCCTTTTGCTATCCATGCCGCTGGTTTTGATTTGCTTTGGCATTATGGAATGGATGATGGGCCTTGAAGTAATCCTGATTGGATTCATCGGGCTTCGTCTGGCACAAGATGTACCCTTCCAATGGAACTGGGCGTGGGCAAAGAGATTGATTTTTTGGATTCTGCCCAGCCTGTCAATGTTTCTCTTGTTTTATATCTGGCGATTTTTCTTCTTCAGCAGTGCCCGCTCCGTAACAGATGTTCGTTCATTGGGAGCGAGTTATCTACAGCAGCCTCTGGATATGCTGATGCGCTTGGCAGTTGAACCGATTAAAGGGCTTTGGAACAGTCTTGTATTAGCCTGGGGGGTGCCGTTTTACAATTTGTCCACAAACGCCCCGCTGACCCTTTTCCTTGCGGCACTTGGTTTGGCTCTGGTGGGTGTGCTGGTCGTGATTCTCTTTATCCAGCCGCCGTTGAAATCACAATCCCCAGCGCCTGAATCTCAACAAAAAATGGATAAGCAGCTGGTCATTGCCGGTCTGGTATTTATCCTGGTTTCGATTCTGCCGGTGATTTTGGGCAACCGTGAAATTCGCTTGATGTTCACCTTTGATCGCTATACATTATTAGCCAGTTTGGGCGTAGCGATGATGATTGGCGGCGGTTTCTCCTCGCTATTCAATCTAAAGATGCGTTGGATTCTGTTTTCGCTGCTGTTGAGCATTGCCATCATGACGCAGGTATTAACACCCAAGCTTATGCGGAATATTGGCGTGCACAACGCGCTGTCTGGTGGCAGCTAAGTTGGCGTGCACCGGATCTGCAAAAAGGCACCGTACTTTTACCTTTTTTGCCCCTGCAATATCGCCTGGCTGAAAGTTATGAAATCTGGGGACCGGCCAATCTGATTTACCATCCCGATACACCGTTGGATTTATCCGGTGAAATCATTAATCAACAAACGCTGCACTGGATACGTTCCGGGGATAGTTATGGAAAGACCATACGGCGCGTGGATGTGAACATGGATTTTACCAAGAATCTATTGATTTCCCTGCCCTGGAGCAATGGCTGTTTGCATGTGTACGGAAAGGAATATCAGGTCATTTCTGAATTTGATGATCCAGTGATGGCTTATTTAACCCCGTTTTCATCCTGGTCTCAAATTTTACCGGAAGGAAAACAGGCACAGATGCCTGTCTCCATCTTTGGCAAGGAACCGGCACATGATTGGTGTTATACCTATCAGAAGGCTTCCCTGGCCTATCAACAGCAGGACTGGGCTGAAATAATCCGTCTGGGCGATGAAGCCAGCGCACTGGGCTTGCAGCCGGTGGATGAAATGGAATGGCTGCCCTTCTATGAAGCGTATGCCCGAATGGGTCGGTATGACGAAGCCAATCATTTGGGTGGAATCATTCGCATGAACAAATCCATTTCGGAACAATTTTGCGCGATGTATCAGCCCAGCTTTGCAACCCTGGCGGGTGCGGAAGAATTTATGGTGATAAATATTTGTCCAACCTTTGTGGAAGAATAGGGTGTTGGATCTGGAGGGTTCGTGTCGAATTTTGTGGAGAAACTAAGAAAAAAACAAAATTGGGTGATGGTCGGGATGATCCTTTTTATCTCCGCCGTTGCCTATTTGCCGTTCATCCATCATTTTGGTTATTATCTGGATGACTGGAACTTGATCTGGGCGGGAATGACCAATGGTCCGGCGAAACTTGTTGAACTTTATTCCATTGATCGACCCTTTATTGGCTATGTCTTTGCCGGCATGTATCAAATTCTGGGTGCAGGAGCTTTTGCCTGGAACCTGGCTGCTTTTGTTTTTCGTCTGGCAGGGGTGTTCAGTTTCTGGTGGCTGGTGCGTTTGATCTGGCCCAAAAAACAACATGAGACGATGCTGATGGCTCTGCTTTTTGCGGCTTATCCTGGCTTTCTACGGCAGCCGAATGCCATTCAATATTTAATGCACATTATCAATTTTACCTTCGGCGTTTTTTCACTGGCTGTAAGCGTTGCTGCTTTAAAAACCACCCAATCCGTAAAACGAATCGGATACATGGCACTCGCGATTCTGACAGGTTTTTGTTCTGTCTTAATGATGGAATATATGATTGGTCTGGAGGGTATCCGTCTGGCAGTCTTCTGGCTTTTATCCAACCGGGAGAGTGAGCAGGTTTGGTGGAAATCCTGGAAGCAGGCACTTTGGCGATATTTACCCTACGCTGCCATGAGCGTGGTCTTTCTCGTCTGGCGATTATTGATTTTCAAGAGCACCCGGCATGCTACGGATGTGGGTTTATTGATGGATCAATATATTACCAATCCAATCTATAAACTGCTTTATATTGGGGCTAATCTGCTAAAAGATTTCTTTGAGGTCATTTTCGGCGGCTGGACGGTGGAACCATATCAATTGATCTCCACCATGCGTCTGAAGGATTTTCTCAGTAGTCTGATTTTAGTGGTTTTTGTCGCTGTCGGAATAATGTTCGTGTTTCTGACTACGCGCGAATCCCCTCTGGAAGAGGAGCGTCGGGATTCACGCTGGACAACAGAAGCAATTTGGATGGGCACAATCGCCGTATTGGTGACCATGCTGCCAGTGATCCTTTCCAATCGTTCCGTTTCTTTTCATAATACCTTTGATCGTTATTCCTTACCTGGTACCATCGGCATGGCAATGTTTCTCATCGGTACCATGAGCGCCTGGGGAAAACCTCTGCTGCGCATGTGGCTGCCCCTGTTGATGTTATCTACCGCTGTCTTTACCCATCTGGCGAATGGTTATGAATTTCAGGCCGATTGGGACGCTCAAAAAAGCTTATGGTGGCAAACCTATTGGCGGGTTCCAGCGTTGGAAGATGGCACGGTTCTGCTGGTCTCCATGGGCAGCACTGGCTTTGCCATGGAAGAGGATTACGAAATTTGGGGCCCGGCGAACCTGATTTATCATCCCAAGGAGAAGGAACTAAAAATCATCTCGGAAGTTCTCAATCAAAATACTTTGCATGCGATGCAATTGGGACGTGGGGACGAACGCACCATGCGTACCATCGCCTTTGATCGAGATTACGAACAATCCTTGGTACTTTCCATCCCATCAATAAATTCCTGTATGCATGTCCTGGATGCCAGGGTCAATCCCCTGTCCACCAGCGAGAATCCGCTGGTTGCCCAGGCTGCGAACTATTCCAATACCAACCTAATCTTGTCCAACCATGCGGAAAATGCTGAAATGCCTGCCATCATCTTTGGCAGCGAACCGGCACATGATTGGTGCTATTATTATCAAAAAGCCAGTCTGGCGGAACAAAACAAGGATTGGAATACAATTTTGCAGTTATCGGCGGAAGTTGAAGCATCCGGAGAGCGGGCGGATGATTGGTCCGAGTGGATGCCCTTCTTACGCGCGTATTTATTCACCGGCAATTATCAACAAGCGGATGGACTGATTCCCATCCTTAAGAGTGATATTTATCTTACGGCTCAGGTTTGCGCCCTGAGCGATGCAGCACTGAAGCAGAATCCCAGTCCTGAAGAAAAGGCCGGGTATCAATACTTGCAGACCACTTTATGCGGCGTTCCAGCAGAATAGGAGTTGGAGAGGTTATGGACAAGACAACATCACGAACGGTTTTGATCACCGGCGCTGCCGGTGGCATTGGCAGAGCTACAGTCGCCGTATTTGCCGACCATGGCTGGCAGGTGCTTGGGGTGGATCGGGCTGCGTTTGGGGATGGTTTTCCAACCAATGGACTGTTTATTCAATCGGATATTTCCCTGGCCGAAAATGTAGCATTGATCTACAAGGAAGCCGCTGCCTTTACCCATTCCCTTGAAGCAGTGGTCAATAATGCCGGCTATCAGGTTGCCAAACCCATTATTGATACCAGCGTGGAAGAATGGGATGCAGTGATGGCCTCCAATTTGCGCTCTGTTTTTCTGGGAGCCAAACTGGCCTATCCCTTATTAAAAGCAGGTGTGGGTGGGGCGATTGTAAATGTCTCTTCCGTGCATGCCATTGCCACTTCGGCTAATATTGCAGCCTATGCAGCCAGTAAAGGGGGGCTGTTGGCCTTAACCCGTGCCATGGCCATAGAATTCGCCAAAGATCATATCCGCGTGAATGCCATCCTTCCTGGGGCTGTAGATACCCCCATGCTGCGCGCCGGCATGGATCGCGGGCATTTGGGCGGGGCGAGCATTCAGGATCGGCTGGAAAATTTGGCCAGTAAAACGGTAAATGGCCGGGTGGGTCTGCCCTCCGAAATAGCCAGTGCGATTTATTTTCTGGCTGATGAAACACAATCCTCCTTTATGACAGGCCAGGCGCTGGTGGTGGATGGCGGCGCGACGGCCAGATTGAGCACAGAATGAGGGGTATGAAAGACAGCATTAAGCGCATCCTGCCGATACCGGTACTGGAAGCCGCCAAGTGGAGCGTGGATCACCTATTGATCCTGAAAACCTGGCCGCTGGCTATGCTGCATCCCTGGCGCCGGAATAGTATGCGCAGATTGGCAGCTTTGAAAAATATCCATGCCGGGGAACGCTGTTTCATCATCGGCAATGGCCCCAGCTTGCAAAAGATGGATTTGACGCCGCTGCGCAATGAAACTACCTTTGGCATGAATCGCATTTATCTCATGTTCCCCAGCCTGGGATTTGAAACCACTTATTTTGTCAGTGTGAATGACCTGGTGGTGGAGCAGTGCAGTGAGGATATTCAATCCCTTAAAATCCCCAGTTTTGTAGCCTGGCATGCGCGCCAGTGGCTGAAACCGGCTGATCATCTGCACTTCTTATACACCACCTATTACGGCAAGAAATTCGCCAGGAATGCGGCCGAGCGGGTGTGGGAAAGCGCGACGGTGACGAACGTAGCCCTGCAGTTGGCTTATCATATGGGCTTTTCCACCGTGATATTAATTGGGGTGGATCATAACTTCACCACCAAGGGCAAACCCAATACCACCATCGTTTCAGATGGCGATGATCCCAATCATTTTAATCCTTCTTATTTTGGGAAAGGCTTCCGCTGGCAGCTGCCGGATTTGGAAACATCCGAGATTGGCTACCGCATGGCGCGGGATGTTTTCCTAGCGGATGGCCGCCAGATTTTGGACGCCACCGTGGATGGTAAATTGACTATATTCCCCAAAGTGGATTTCACCACTTTATTTTAAGAGGCTATCTTGAAGGAAACTCCCTTGCTGCTCAGTATCATCACTCCCTCATATAATCAGGCTGCGTTTCTGGAAGAGACGATTCAATCCGTCTTGAACCAGAAGTATCCCAACCTGGAATATTGGGTGATGGACGGCGGATCGACGGACGGCAGCCGGGAGATTATCCAGCGCTATCAATCCCGTCTGGCAGGCTGGGTTTCCGAACCCGACGCTGGACAGGCAGATGCGATTAACAAGGGCTTGAGCCGGGCCACAGGGGACATAATCGGCTGGATTAACTCCGATGACGCTTATTTGCCGGGCGTTTTTGAGCAAGTGGTTAATTATTTTCAAACGCACGCTCATGTCGGCCTGGTGTACGGCGATGTGCTGGCAGTGGATGGGGCGGGGCAGCCGATCAATTTAATGACCTATGCTCCTTATACAGTCTCTGATCTGTTGCAGTACCATATGATCGGGCAGTCTTCGGTCTTTTTTCGGCGCAGTCTGCTGAGGGAATGTGGTCTGCTGGATGCCCAGTATCATTTTTTGCTGGATCATCAGCTCTGGATTCGCATGGCTGCAAGGACAACGATTGCCTATGTGCCTTCGGTCTGGTCCATTGCCCGCTATCACGCGGACGCGAAAAACATCGCCGCTGCTGCACTTTTTGGCCGTGATGCGCAGCATATTGTGGATTGGGCGGCAGTAGAGCCTTTATTAAAGTCAGTATGGCAGATGCAGCGTAAAGAAATTCAAGCCGGGGCATATTGGCTGGATGCCTTTTATCAGGCGGATGCCGGAAATCCCAGCCAATCTCTGCGGGCTTATGGACGGGTTTTACGGCTGTCCCCGGCACGTTTTTTTAGGGATTGGAAGAAAATCCTTTTTACGTTTCTCTCCTGGGTGGGATTTAAATCCATCACGCACAGGTTGGAAAAAACATATCGCACCCGACAAATACTGGATACTTACACCAGTTTGCGAGAGCGGGGGCTTTCTGATCTGATTCCTCCGCGACAGGAAATTAGCCATGATTGATTCTCAATCCACTGCTATGCAAAAAACTGCTGTCAGCCGTCAATGGCTCGAACGATTGGTTTTATTGATCGTTTTCTTGGCCGGTTTCGGTATCCGTCTGCTTGATTTTACCGACCCTCCTTTGGAATTTCACCTGACCCGTCAACTGCGCTCCGCGCTGATAGCCCGTCAGGTATATTTGAATTTATTGCCGGAAGTCTCTGCTGAGCAAAAAGAGATGGCCACCACTACGGCTGCGCTGGAAGTCTACGAACCCCCGATTTTGGAGACCCTGGTGGGCGGATTGTACGCCATGTTGGGGGGAGAAAATATCGCCATTGCCCGCACGGTAAACGCCATTTTCTGGACGTTGGGCGGCTGGTTTTTGGTCCTGCTTTTACGTAAGTACACGCATTTTCTAGCTTTGATCGCTGGATTATCCTTATATTTTTACCTGCCTTTTTCGGTGATCGCCAGCCGTTCTTTTCAACCGGATCCCTGGATGGTCACCTGGATTCTTGCGACGGCATGGTGCATCGTTCTCTGGAGCGAAAATCCAAGTTGGAAAAACGCGGTACTGACTGGTTTGGTGGCGGGCATGACCGTGCTGGTTAAAGGATTTGCCGGGCTTTTTGTGGCGCCTATCCTGATCAGCGTTGTTCTTTGTAGCCTTGGCCTTCGAAAAGCCGTGCGCAATGGCCAGGTATGGGTTATGGCCGGTTTGAGCGCCTTGCCCATGCTGGTATATTATTTGCTGCTTAACCCCGGACGTTCAGGAGATTTTCTCTCCTTCTGGGCAGGATCTCTCTCCGGATTGATCTGGACCAGTAATTTCTATGCGGATTGGCTGGCCATGCTCAAAGGCCTGCTGGGCTTGTTTACTGTGACGGCTGCCCTGTTAGGGACGCTGCTAGCTGGAAAGCCGATAAAAACCTGGCTGCTGCCGCTGTGGATTGGCTATGGATTGTTTGGACTGGTTTTCCCCTATCAATTCACCACCCATGAATATTATCATCTGGCTTTGATCCCCATCGCTGCCGCAGGGCTGGTTGGTTTGTTTGATGTCTTGATTCCCAGCATCCAAAAGCAGGGTTTGTTCTGGCGGGTGTCCTTGATTGGCTTGCTCCTCGCGGCCAGCGGGTACAATTTGTACGTCTCGCGCTCTGTTTTGCTATCCAGGGACTATCGCGCCGAACCGGCTGCCTGGCAGCAAATTGCGGATGCCATTCCCAACGATAAAAACTTTGTGGATTTGAGCAGTGATTACGGCATGCGTCTGCGCTATTTTGGCTGGCGGATTGCCAAACTGGAATGGCCCACTGCTGCCGATTTGAATCTGTTATCCCTGGCCGGACGGGATGATCTGAATACCGTGAATTATTTCAAGGAGAAGACGGCAGGAGCGGATTATTTCCTGATCACCGCTTTCCAGGAATTGGATGCCCAACCGGAGTTAAAAAATCTTTTACAGGAAACCTATCCACTGGCTGCCAGCGGGGATGGATATCTGATTTATGATCTTCGTCAACCCCTGTCTGAAGAGGACAGTAATTGAAGGTACTCTCTATGAAGAAGAATGAAGCTGGTAAGAAAACGTCCTTGAAAAAGATTGCCATGATCGCTGCTTTTGTGATCGTACTCCTGGCAGGATTGGGCATCCGCCTGTATGACCTGACGGATTATCCGTTTGATTTTCACCCCACACGTCAGATGCACTCCTATTTAATTGCCCGCGGCATGTATTATCAAGAGAATCCAGCCGTTCCCGAATGGCAGCAGGAAATGTCCCTCACTCAGTGGAAAGCCGAAGGCACCATCGAGCCGCAAATCATGGAAAGCCTGGCCGCGATGGGCTATCACATGGTGGGTATGGATGCATTCTGGGTACCGCGCCTGCTCTCGATCCTCTTCTGGACAGCCGGCGGCGTGGGCTTGTTTTTGTTGTGTCTGGAATTATTTAATTTTCAAGCTGCCTTGATTGGTATGATCTTTTTCCTGTTCCTGCCGTATGCCGCCATTGCCAGCCGTTCCTTCCAACCCGATCCGCTGATGGTCTCGATGATCGTCTTCGCCTGGTGGGGAATAGCGCGCTGGTCCCGCCTGCAAAACTGGAAATCCGCCTGGGTGGCAGGTTTGCTGGGCGGCCTGGCGATCTTTATCAAATCTGTGGCAGTCTTTTACATTGGCAGCGCCTGGGTTGGATTGTTGATTTTTGGCTTTGGCTTCAAGAAAATCTGGAAAAATCCACAGGTCTGGTTGATGGGCGCGCTGACTGTTGTGCCTTATGCCTGTTATCATGTCTATGGCATGTACATCACCGGACTGCTGCAGAGCCAGTTCAGCGGGCGCTTCTTCCCGGAGAAATGGCTGGATCCGATCTTTTACCTGCAATGGAAAAGCCTGATCAGCAGTGTGGTTAGTTTTGAATGGTTTATTGCGGCTGCCATTGCCACCTTGTTAATTAATTCCAAACCCATCCGCAGCATGTTTCTGGGAATTTGGGGCGGATATTTCTTGAATGGCATGGCCCTCTCTCACCACTTTGCCACGCATGATTACTATCATCTGCCCCTGGTTGCCATGGTGGCAGTGGGTCTGGCGGCGGCCGGAGGGGCAGTATTCAACGCCCTGCGCGACAAACACTGGCTGGCACATGCCTTTGTTTACAGTCTGCTGGTTTTCGCTTCCGTGCTGTATTTATGGGACGTAAGGGTAAGCTTTAAGCGGGTGGATTACCGCGATGAAATCAAAATCTGGACTGAGATTGGCGACACCTTGGGGCATGGTGTGCCGGTGGTCTCCCTGGCGCATGATTATGGCTATCGCCTTTCCTATTGGAGCTGGATTACGCCTACCGATTGGGGCACCTCGGCGGATTTTAATTTCCTGGCAGAGACCGGCCAAACCTTTGAATTTGCGGATTTGTTCAAACAGCGCACGGATGGAAAGGACTTTTTTGTAGTCACTCTGTTTGGGGAGCTGGATCGGCAGCCGGCGTTGAAAGACATGCTGGAAACGCATTATGCGGTGTTTGCCGAAACCGGCGATTATATCGTCTATGACTTGCGAACCGAATTGCCTTGATTTCATATAATTATCGATGGATGCCCTGCGATAATGCGGGGCATCTGACTAAATTCCTTGACAGCCGCGTAAAAAACGCATAAACTTTTTAACAGCACACAACACAGCCGGGGGCTAATCGAGCTGAACCGCCCAATGAAAAAGCAGCACAAAAAACCGTCGGCTTCATAACCGAAAAACGTATTGGTAGTTATTGGTAGGGGAGAAACAAAAATTCAATCCGAACTCACGGACTGGTTTTTGCGTTGCTTAAACCGGAGGGGATGTGTGTATGCTTTCAACTAGAAGGAAAGAAACAAAGAATCAATATCACAAAGCGAAACCAGGAAAATGGGTTGCCCGCTTATTTGTCTTTTTCCTGATTAGCCTGGGATTTGGCAGCGGGGTGGTAGCAGCTGACTACATTGGCCCGAACCGCACCTATACCGTTGAAGAACCAACCAGTTGCGGGTATCGTTATTCTGCAAGTGGTTATGACTGTAGCTCTCAAGGGTATACAGGCGTATCTTGTACTTGTAATATCACCTGTGATGATTGCTTAACCCCCAGTTTGAATTGTATTTCGCTTCCCCAGGAAAGCGTCCGTAATGAATGTGGCCGTGGTTTTAGCCATGATGATACTTGGGTCAATAGTCGTACCATCACCATCAGCCACCCGCCGGCAGTAGCCAGCACAGTCTGGAGTTGCCCGATCAGCGGGGATAACGGCTGGTGCCAGTCGCAATTTGCAGTGCAGTTATACGCTGTTGACCCGTTGAGTGGTTACTATATCACTGCCCTGGAAGGTTTGCTGGATAGTGTTCCATTCTTCGCCAATGCCGTGGACACGATCAGTTTCTGGATTGGCGAAGGCGCTCATCATCTGGATTTCTGGGCTTTATCTTCCTATGGCGATTCATCCACCCACTTCATTGAAAACTATTTCGTAGATACCCGTCCCCCACAAATTAATGCCACCTTGAGCGGCACTCCGGGCGATAATAATTGGTTCGTAACAGACACAACCTTGACTGTCCTTTACAGTGATCCTGTGCCCGGTTCCGGACTGGCCAGTAATAGCGCCACCTCAAATGGCATGCTCATAGATGTCAGTGTACCCGTTACTTTTCCGGAAGGCGTATATGATCTGGAAATAGATGTACGTGCCACGGCTGGTTTAACTGCCCAGACCCTGTATACCTTGATGGTGGATACCACCGCCCCTGCCTTATCCGCCAACCAGCCGCCCCCTGAATCTGGCATTTATATGAACGGCAGTGTGATCTTTAGCGGTATGACCAGTGATGCTACCTCGGGCGTCAACCGCATTGAAGTAGCCCCGGATGGGGTCAACTGGCAGCCCGCCACCCTCAACCCGGATGGAAGCTGGATCCTGGATTGGGACTCTTCTGTTAAGCCGGATGACACTTATACCCCACGGGTTGCATCCACGGATAATGCCGGTAACCGCACGGAGATCAGTTTGCAGCCCATCACCCTGGATAACTCCGCCCCACCCTACTCGCTCAGGAGCCTGGTACATCTGGGAGACGGGTCATGCCTCTGTGCGTGACACGCGCTCCGGGATTGAGCGCATTGAACTCTCCGTACGCGATGAGCAAAATCGCTGGCCGGCTACCGGCTGGCAATTTGAAACCGACCATCTGGAATATGACGTTAACTGGAATCGCCAATTCGAGGACGGCACCTGGGCACCAACTGGGAGTTATCAGGTGCTCTTGCAGGCCTGGGACCGCTTGGGCAATGGACGTTACATCACCGGACGGATTTACATCCCGGCTGCCGGAGAAACACCGGTGATCACCAGCCAGGGCATGATCAGTGTGGGGGTCATGGAAGAAACACCCAGCCCAATGGTTTCAGAAACGCCTGCTGCGGGATTGGGCATGAACGAAGAAACCACCCTCACGCCCAGCCAACCCCCAATGGTAGTACCTATTTCGGGGGGTGAAGCTGAAACGGTGCTTTCGGCATTGGAGGAAAGTGAGAGTGACCTACCCAAAAATGTCATCCCGCTCAGTGACGGCATTCTTTGGGGTGCTGCGGCTTTGGCAGCCGGAGCCGCCGCCGCGCTTGTTAGCGCCAGACAGCTCAGGAAAACCCGTGCCAGAGAAGAAGCCAAGATTTATCAACAGATATTGGATGGCATCGCCAGACGCTGGAATCAGATGGTGGCGAATGTGGTCGCGTACAACAACGCACAGGCAAAACTGGCTAATGATAAAGCCTTAGAAGCGGCGGCCAAAAATGCAGCTTTTGAAGAGGAAAAGCAGGAACAATTTGGCTGGACTCAAGCGAAAGTAAGCGACACTATTACGGCATATCAGGCAGAGAACGCAAATGAAAATGATAATTCTAATCAGGTGAAAGCCTTTCGGGACGGAGAAGAAACAAGTAATGGTTCTTACAATGCATATTCGCCTGATGCAGCTTTATTAAACCCAAAAGAAGTTCAAGAGCCAACGAAAAATCTACCAGCATGGATTCAATCAACTGTATCATTAGCCAAAGACTGGCTGTTTCAAAGACCGGATCAAATGAATGCTGCAATTCATCAAGGTAATATACAAACTCTAGTTGATGGAAGTACTAGAAGAAACCTGACAATTACTGGACAAATGACTGACTCTGGAAGAGAAGCGTTGGAATTATTTGGAACTGGCACCAATAATGTCAGCACGGTGACAACCAAGGTAGTTAAAAATAATATTCTTCAAAATTTACCTTTCGGATTAGGAAACTTAGGTAATACTTCAACTGCAATAAAATCAGGAGTTAGTGGAGCGAAAACAGGGATAAAGAGTTTTACAGATCCACTAGCAGATGTAGCAATATCAGCAGGTTTTAATGCCTATGATGCGTTTGTTGTTAATGATGATCTACCAACTGGTGAACAGTGGAAAAATTTTGCAGTAGGAACGGTAGTTGATGGATCAGCGGATATAGTAATCGGTGCAGGGGCTGCGGCTATAGTCGGAATTGGGTTTTCAATAGCAATTGCATTAGGGGTAATAGCAACTGCTCCTGTTGCTGCTATTATTGGGGCCACAATAGTTGTCTCCGCTGCTTTGGGCTATGCATTTAGTGCAACAGGTGCTGATAAAGCAATCAAAAAATGGGTATCCAATTTATTCTAAGGTAAGGTAGAAAGATGTTTTTCTCTGTAAAATATGATAAAAAAGTATTCCTGTATTCAATTTTAGGAACAATTATGATTGGTACGTTTCCATTAGTAAGTACATTAATGAATTCTGAATTGTTTTTTCGAGTTATTCCTTATTTAATTGGAATAATAGCAATCTGTTTATCAATAGGCATTGCCAATCAATTATGGATAAAAAGTGGATATTTAATTGCATTATCTTGGATATTTAATCCAATAATTTGGTTTTTATATGGTGCTGGTAGTATTTGGTATATTCGAGTTATTGGAGTCGATTGGTTCTGGTGGTTGGTTTATCCAGGTATTTATCTACTGTTTTTCATTATTCAAATAATTTTTGCAAAATGGTGGCAGTCCCATGACGCTCTGATCGTAAAAATCAGTATTTGGGTAATGATAATTACACCATTACTGACAGGAGGACGATATGGGCGTTATAGTATTCGATATGTTGGGTCTCAAACAATACAAGTCCTTAACAATCCAATCCAAATTGTTGATTTAACAATGTTGCTGCTTTTTACTATTGGTGGATTAGGAATGATTCTGTTTTCTGGACGTAATTTATGGCAGCGTGTCGGTGAATACGAAGAAGAAAAGAGACAATTAATTGAAAATAAGCTTTAGGTTCTGGTATTTGATAGATTATTTTTCTAATATAAAATAATGGATTCTTGATAAGGATAAATATGAGTGAAATATCTTTTGGATGGCTGGTATTGATTGGAATTGGTGGTGCAGTTTTAGGAAAAATAATATTTCGATTTTTCCAATTAAGAAAGCAAAATAAAGAACGTAATAACTAAGCGTCTTGGATTCTATATAAAGGGGATGACTTTTATGATAATGAATATGCTACCTCAAAGCGCCTTGATCGGTGCGTGCGCTGCCATAATACTCCGTCTTATCTTTCTGCTGCTCAAGAAGCAAACGAGTAGCACTTGGCTGAAACCATTATTGAAGGCCGGCATCAGCGGTGCATTGCTTGGTATGGCTGGTGGGTGGATCGGATACCAGACAGTTAATTGGGTGTCTGGATACAGCCAGTCTTGGTTAGTATTACTGTTTAGTGCTTGCTTGAGTGCTTTTATAATGGGTCTTTTTTTACAAATGTTGCTGGAACGTTTGATTTGGCGTAAGTTAGGCTGGGGGTAAGAAGCCGGGAACAGCACCACCCAGCAAGTGAACGTAATTGTGGATAACGCTCCGCCCTCCGTGAGCATCACCCCCTCCTGGTGGATTTGGGAGACGGCTGACGCGGCGGTGTATGAACAAATCATCCCGCTGGGCAGCATCAGCATCACCGTGGAATGTGGCGATTTACCGGACCGAACCTATGACTATAACCCCAACCGCGGACCGTTTACGTATAGTGCAGACAAGTTCGTCCATACAGGCTCCATGGCATCTGTTGAAAATTGGGAAGCTGCGTTACAATTTAGCTCCAAAAATAAAAAATGCAGGAAGTATCGGTATGCGCGTAACAGTTGTCACCCCATCTTTTAACCAGGCAATGTTTCTCGAACGCACCATTCAATCAGTGTTGAACCAGGATTATGAAGATCTGGAATATATCATCATTGATGGGGGCTCCACGGACGGCAGTGTGGAGATTATCCAACGATATGCCGATCGACTGGCCTTTTGGATTTCCGAACCGGATACGGGGCAGACCGAGGCGATCAACAAAGGCTTTGCTAAAGCCAGCGGGGAGATTCTCGCCTGGTTGAACTCGGATGATACTTATGAGCAAGGTGCTGTCGGTGCGGCAGTTAAACTTCTTGAAGGAACATGCCGAGATCGGTTTGGTGTATGGGGATGGTAACTTTATTGATGCTGAAGATCGGGTAATTGGCAAATTTCCATCCCGACAGACCAGTTATTCGCAATTACGCAGGGGGTACGTGCATGTCTGTCAGCAGGCGGCTTTTTTTCGAGCCGAGCTGTGGCGCAAAGTCGGTCCGTTGGATCCGACTTTTTATTTCGCCATGGATTACGATCTCTGGGTACGTCTGGCAAAAATCAGCGGAATTCAATACATCCCCTTCCTTTGGGCAAACTTTCGCCTGCATGGGGATACGAAAACAGTGTCTGAAGATGATCGCTGTTGGCCGGAGATGGTCCGGGTTCACCGCCGGGATGGCGGTAGCCGGTTTTCCGTTATTACCGCAAAATATTGGATCCGCAAACTGGTTGCCCCGATCATACGCTGGCGTAGACGGAATTTATTTGCTGCTAAATAGCGTTTTCTCTTCTCTGGCCTGAACTCTCCAGGGGGTACTTTTTAGCCAGGAAGAAAAAGATAATCACCGCGCTGATCCCAACAATGCCGCTGCCATACCAGATGGCATGCGGGGAGACAAGGTCATTTAACAAACCGCCCAAAACCGGTCCAAGTCCATAACCAACACCATTGGCCAACCCCGTAAAGCTGATATACAGACCGCGCCGGTTGGCAGGGGCATAATTGGCAGTAAAGGTGGTGGTGGTCGGCGCTATGATCAATTCCCCCACGGTTAGGACGAACATACTGATCATAAAGTGCCACATCTGGAATCCAAGGGCATTACTACTGACGCCAACAATGTAGAAGACAGCCCCCATGATCATCAGGCGGATTGGATTTGTCCTGGAGATTAACCGTGCTACAAAAAATTGCAGGGTAATAATTGTTATCGCATTCACTGCAATAATTAACCCGAGTTTGTTTTCCCCAATTCCATAATTTAAATTTACATAACTGGCGAGTAAAACAAAGACTTGAGAGGACATGATATAGATAATCAGAATACCTGTACAAAAAAGGATGAAGAATTTGTCGTGAACAATTTCATACATTTCCTTTTTGGATTCGATGCTCGTTTTAAGATTTCCTCCTTTCAGGTCAAGTGTTTCTTTAATGAAAATTGCACTCAAGAGAGTGACTAATACCAGGCATGCTGCAGCGATATAGAAGGTGAAAGAGTAAGAAACCGCAATCATAAGCCCACCCATGATCGGCCCCAAGGCAACCCCCGTGTTCATGCTGATACGCAGCAGAGAATAGGCGCTCAGGCGTTGATCGGGGGGAATGATATCCGCAACCATCGCTTCGGTACTGATGCGGTATAAAGGTTGCGTTGCGCCCCAACCTGCCATCAGAATAGCAAAAGTAAAAATTGAGGTGGCGAAATCGAGCAAAAAGAAAGATACGGCGCCAAAAAACATACTGATGACCAAAATTTTCTTTCTTCCAATACGATCAGTGTAAGGTCCAATAAAAAAAGAGGACAGTAAAGTTGCGATGGCACGCAGGGTAATAATTAAGGAGACCGTGGAAAGACTAATCGTCAAGGTATCCTGCATGTACAAAGCAATAAACGGCCAGATAAAACCCGATCCTGTGGTACAGATTAATTGTCCAAGAATGAGGAGCCAGAATTGGAATGGATAACGGCGAAATGTATTCATAATACGGTTGGTCATAACCTTAGTCCCATGAAATCGGTAGTGTTCGGCACATAGCTGAAAGGATTGTATTGCATGTACATGAATAAAGCAATCATGATTTTAAGCCTCATCTGACGATGGAATTATCTAGGTTAAGCTTTAGAAATCATGTTACAATCCTGACAGAATTAGAAGATAGAGGTGATGATTATGGCAGATCCAGTTCTGGTAGCAGTTGCTTGGCCTTATGCGAATGCACCGATTCATGTTGGAAACTTAACAGGAGCATATTTACCCGCGGATATATTTGCACGCTATCAACGGCTGCGCGGCCGCGATGTATTGATGGTTTCCGGTTCTGATTCGCATGGGACCCCCATTACAGTTAGAGCTGATGCAGAAGGGGTGACTCCGCTAGAAGTATATACCCGCTATCATGATAGCTTTATTGAGCTGTTTCAGAAAGCTGGTTTGAATTATGATTTGTTTACCAGTACACATACGGATAATCATTTTGATATTGCACAAAAAATGTTTCTGGCTTTAAAAGAAACAGGTTTCATGTACAAGGAAATTCAACCTCAATGGTATTCTCCCGTCCAGGAAAAATTTTTACCGGACCGCTATGTTGAGGGTACCTGCTATATTTGCGGCTATGACAATGCACGCAGTGATCAATGCGATAAGTGCGGCAACCTCATGGAACCCGGAAAATTAATCAATCCCCGTTCAAAAATTGATGGCTCAACGCCTGAATTAAAAGATACGGAACACTACTATCTGGATCTGGGAAAAATTCAGGATAAGGTGGTTTCCTTTTTGGAAGCGCGTCAGCACTATTGGCGACCGAATGTGGTCAAACAGTCCCTGGGTCAAATCCAAGCTGAAGCCCTGCGCGGTTGTCCCATCACCCGTGATCTGGAATGGGGCATCCCGGTTCCGGATGAAGATGCGGATGGCAAATGTCTTTACGTTTGGTTTGAAGCGGTCATCGGCTACCTTTCTGCTACCATTGAGTGGAGCAAGGCGAACGGCCAGCCGGACGCCTGGCGGAAATGGTGGACGAATCCGGAAGCCCGTACCTATTATTTCATCGGCAAAGACAACATTCCCTTCCATGCCATCATTTGGCCAGCTGAATTACTGGGCGCACAACGCAAATTCGATGAACTGATGGGCAATCCTGAACCTCAAGGATTTGTCTTGCCCTATGACGTGCCGGCTAATGAATTTATGAATCTGGAAAAACAGAAAATCTCCGGCAGCCGCAACTGGGCGGTTTATGGATTGGATTTTCTAACACGGTATGATCCTGATCCACTCCGTTATTATCTGACGGTAAATATGCCGGAAGCTAAAGATACCGATTGGGATTGGGATGAATTCGTTGCCCGCAATAACAATGAGTTGGTCGCTACCTGGGGAAATTTGGCCAATCGGGTGCTTTCCTTTGCCAATAAAAATTGGGATGGTCTGGTGCCTGATCCTGGCAAATTGGAAGCCATGGATATTGAATTGTTGGAAACAATCCAGGAAGGTTTCCAGGTGGTCGGCGAAGAAATTGAAAGTGTTCACTTACGGGCAGCTTTGGCCGAAACAGTCCGCCTGGCCTCAGAAGTCAACAAATATCTGGATCAAACAGAACCCTGGAAAGTGATCAAAAATGATAAGGCTGCCGCAGCTCGTTCCGTTTACACAGCCCTCAAAGCTATTGATTCCTTGAAAATCCTGTTCTCGCCCTTTTTGCCATTTACCAGTGAAAAACTGCAGAGCTATTTTGGCTATGAAACAAAAATCTTTGGCGAACAAGTAGTTGATCAAGTCTCCGATACGTTGGGTACGCGTTCCGTTCTTCGCTATGATCCTGCACTGGCAGGCGGAAAATGGGAACCCAGTCAATTGGCGCCTGGAACCAGGCTGAATCAGCCAATGCCGTTATTTATTAAGTTGGAACCATCCGTTGCTTTGGAAGAAAGAGAACGTTTAGGAAAATAAAAAATCCATTTTTACTAATAACAGAGCTATCCTGAATGATTGGACAGCTCTGTTTTATTATGAATCCCAATTAATATGTTGATTATCGAACCAGGTTAAGTAATGTGGGATGGGGTTTTTTCTTTTCAACTTTTGCTACCGGTGGTGCCTGCATCAGGAGGTCGGCGATTTTGAAAGCGGCATCGGCTTTTGCTGCCTTCAATGCATTTTGGGATTGTTCTTTCATTAATTGACCATCAAAACTAAGCCAATGATACAGTCCTTCCAGCGTTTCCAAAGGATTATGAACCCAAAAACCTGCTTTGTGTTCGAGGATATATTTCGCATTTCCGGTCTCCTGACCTGGAATGGCTTCTGTGATCATGATGGGCAGACCACTGGCAAGGGATTCCGTAGTGATTAAACCGCCTGCTTTACAGATGATTGCGTCGGAGGCATGCATTAACTCCGGCATGTTATCTACAAAATTATAGAGCAAATGAGGTTGGTGCCAAACCTTGTTGGACAATGCATCAAAAAGAACCTGATTATTTCCGCAGACAACAATTAGCTGCATTGCCGTTCCATAATGATTGAACACCCTGAGAGTATCTTCAATTTTATCCACCCGTTTACTGCCAACAAAAAGAAAAGTAGGAAGATCGGCTTGTAATCCCAGGGATTTTCGTATTTCCTTGAACGGGCGTTTGTCCATTGAAATTGCGGGATGAACGGGGATACCGGTAACATGGACTTTATTAGGCGACAATTTGTTGTGCAAAGCCTTTTGACGGACCAGTTCGTTTGGAACCATGCAGCCCTGGACCAGATCAGAGAACCAAAACTGATGTATGGATACCAGGTCGGTTATAACGGTAAAGGACGGGATGTCCATGCCATAAATCGTTTTGATTAGGTGGATTGGAACTTGATATAGGGGATAGGTGGATACGATAACATCCGGTTGAACCGAACGAATAATGTCTCGCAGGCCTTCAAAAAGCAAAACTGTAACAATGCTTTCCGTTAACGCAGTAGGCACTTTGGCGTCACTGATAGCAAAGCCAACCCGGTATAATTCGGGCATATTATTCACAATTTTGTCGTAATCGTACTGACTTTCACGTAAAAATGCGGGGGTACGATCATCCTCAAGAGGATTGTTGACGACTACCTCACATTTTTCCCCATATTTTATTTGTAGTGCAATGGCAATTGCATTGGCTGCACTACGATGACCATAACCCGCATCGGCTGTCAAAACCAGAATTTTTTTCATTTTCGCGTTTTTCCTTTCCCCACCCTAATTATACGGATTTTCATCTAAATCTAAAAAGAATCGGGAGAGAGGTGGCCGGTTAAATAATCCTGAAGAATTTGTAGACCCTGTTGGGCAGAGATGATCTTGTTTTCAATTCGATCTCCTTGCCAAAGGAATTTCCAGGCATGATCTCCTTCCGGCGTGGATAAGCCAAACCAGACCAACCCAACGGGCTTATCCGGCATGCCACCACCTGGACCAGCGATACCGCTGACGGAAAGACCGATTAATGATTCCATGGGGAATTGTCCGGATAGTGTTTTTCGGATTCCAAAAGCCATCTCCAATACGGTCTCTCGACTGACTGCCCCGTATTGCAACAAGGTTTCGTGTTTTACACCCAGTAAAGTCTCTTTTGCCTCATAAGCATAGGCAGTGATACTTCCAAGATAGTATTCTGAGGAGCCAGGAACGTTTGTAATGCGATGACCGATTAATCCACCGGTGCATGATTCCGCCACCATTATTTTCTTTTTACTAAGGAGGAGCAATTTACCAATGCTGTATTCAAGTTCGTTTGTCAAAGATAGCCTCGTATTTATTAAATATCAATGCTCATTATACCCTGACCAAACTTAAAGCGCATATAATTGACATTTGCATGCTTGACCGGCGTTAAGGCCTATGATAATATGGCTGATGAGGTAGATTTATGAATGAATACAATACTGATCCCTCTAGGGACCAGATGGAAGAAATCCCGGAAAAGAACCAGCAAGTAGATCATAGTCCCATCCTTGGAATTGGAAAATTTTGGGATGCGGTTTTACGCGTTGGATTAGGGGAACTTGCGATTAAATCGGGTACCGCATTGGCATTTTTTAGTTTGTTGGTTTTAGTTGTCTGGGTCATGGGTACCTATTACTTGCCTGAACAGGCGGTTAGCCGTCCGGCAATGGCGCAGGCAGCAGCAGATACAAAAATTACCCCCAATGTGCCTTTGGTGAGGCCTCCTTATTCCGGCAGCGGAGGAACCTATGGCATTGCAAGACTCTCCGATATTCATACTGTTATTCCGGATCAGCCTCGATATGATGTCATCCAATATGAAGTGGAGCCGGGGGACACAATATTTGGCATTTCAGAGAAGTTTAACCTCGATCCTGAAACCATTCTTTGGGGAAATCAGTATATTCTTGGCGATGATCCTCATCGACTAACACCCGGGCAAATATTAAATATCCTGCCAGTTAATGGCGTTTATTATGATTGGCATGCCGGAGATGGATTAAATGGCGTCGCTTCATACTTTGGTGTCACACCGGAAGATATTATTAATTTCAAAGGAAACCGCCTTTCGGCTGAGACGATTGGGGATTACATGGCTCCAAATATCGAAGTAGGCACGTGGTTGATCATCCCCAACGGCACCCGGGAATTTATTTCCTGGAGTGCACCTAGAATTACCAGGGACGATCCTGCGGTGGCTAAAATTATGGGCGCCGGTTCCTGCGGGGAAGTTTATGATGGCCCCATTGGTACGGGATCCTTCTTATGGCCGGCTGTGGAACGCTATCTATCAGGATTTGACTGGTCCCCTGAAACGAATCACTTCGGTATTGACGTGGCCGGTGATTTTGGGCATGGTATTTTTGCTTCAGATGCTGGCGTTGTGGTTTATGCAGGCTGGAATGACTGGGGATATGGCAACGTAATCGTGATTGACCATGGCAATGGCTGGCAAACGCTGTATGCCCATCTGGACAGTCTGAGTGTGGGTTGTGGCGCCAATGTTTACGGTGGTCAGGTGATTGGTTTGATGGGTTCTACCGGAAATTCCTCCGGCCCTCATCTGCATTTTGAAATGCGCAGTGATACCTATGGAAAAGTTAATCCCTGGAATTTCCTGAACTAATCATTCATACACAAAAAGAAGAGCTAATGAACCAGTCAGAAATGGCTGGTTTTTTCTCTTGATAAAATAGAACAAAAGTGCTAATATAGGATAACAACACTTTGTGAGGGCATAATGAATAGTCCACGTTGGTTAATATTACTGGGTCTGCTGGTGGGGAGTTTCGTGATTATGGGTTCTGCTCAGGTTTTAAAATCCTATCGTATGGATGAAACCTCACATATTTCGTCTGAACCCTTGATAAATGAGTCTCTGCTTAACGATTGTAGAAATAATAGCCGTATCCCGGATGCCGTTCGGAGTTGGTGTGATCCGATTGTAAACCAGGCATCGCAACATCAATTGGATCCCATCCTTGTGGCAGCGCTGATTGAGGTGGAATCCGGTGGTTTTGCAGCTGCCCTTTCAAGCAGTGGGGCGGTAGGGTTGATGCAGGTTATGCCCAGGGATGGACTTGCCAGTCAATTTCAATGTATTAACGGCCCATGTTTTGCAAATCGCCCCAGCATGGAAGAGCTCTATGATCCAGTTTATAACATCCAATATGGCAGTAATTACTTGAGCGGGCTATTAAATAGCTATGGTGGTGATCCGCGGGAAGCCTTGAATGCTTATGGCCCCCGGGAGATGAACTATCGGTATGCGGACCTTGTGCTTTCGGTATATCAATCCTATAACCAATAAAAGAAAGTAGGGGCGACCGGCCGGTCGCCCCTACTTGTATGTAAATCAAGAATTTCTAAGAGATGTAATTGGTGGTGTCTTGTGAACGAATTGTCTTTTGGAACAGCCGAATTATTTGATCATCTATCCATTCATACTGATGACTTGGGAGTCCCATTGGTGCCAACTATCAAAGCTTTTTTCCATGATCACTTTACCTTCACCGGGCGATTGAAGCCCAAAGTATTCCAGGTCGGCATCTACCATGATGCGCACGAGTTCTTTGAAACAAATCTTCGGCTGCCATTTTAGTTTTTCTTTAGCCTTGGAGGGATCAGAGAGCAAATAATCGACTTCCGTTGGGCGGAAATAACGGGGATCAATGCGTACAAATTCATTCCAATCCATGTTGAGGTAACCAAAAGCTTCATCTAAGAATTCACGGATGGTGTGAGATTCGCCAGTGCCAATCACAAAATCGTCAGCTTTTTCCTGCTGCAGCATTAACCACATGGCTTCAACGTATTCGGGAGCATAACCCCAATCTCGTTTGGAGTCCAAATTTCCTAAATAGAGGTGTTTTTGTTTGCCTGCTTTGATGGCTGCCAAGGCACGGGTTATTTTACGGGTAACGAAAGTTTCACCACGGCGGGGGGATTCATGGTTGAATAAAATCCCATTTGATGCGTACATGTCATAGGCTTCGCGATAATTCCTGGTGATCCAGTATGCATATACTTTAGCTGCCGCATAAGGACTGCGGGGTTCGAAGGGGGTTAATTCATCTTGAGGGGGTTTTGCGCCGCCAAACATTTCGCTGGAGGATGCCTGGTAAAAGCGGGTGCTTACACCGCTTTTTCGGATGGCATCTAATATTCGGGTAGTTCCCAGACCGGTTACATCACCGGTATATTCCGGCATGTCAAAACTAACCCGCACATGGCTTTGAGCAGCCAGGTGGTATACTTCATCGGGTCGGACATTGTATACCAGATCCAACAAGGTTTCTCCGACTGTTATATCGCCGTAATGAAGATATAAATTTACGTCTTTGCCGTTCTGATGTGGATCATCATAAATGTGATTGATGCGCATGGTGTTGAAGGTGCTGGCTCGACGGATGATGCCGTGTACTTCATACCCTTTGGATAGCAGGAGTTCTGCCAGGTAAGAGCCATCCTGACCGGTGATCCCTGTAATGACTGCTTTTTTCAATATGAACCTCCGGGGCAGATTTTCTTATTTTTTATCATAAAATCTGATCCCATTTTTCTTGATTATTCTTTGAAAGGTAATTTTACCAGTGTTTGCTAAAAATGCCTGAAATTAATTATATGGATAAAGGGAACCATTTGGAATCCAGACAGAATAATGGAAATTTGGTACAATCGGATGGAATGAATGCTACGGAGAATAAGTTATGAATCGAAAGGGATTTCTTCTCTTTTCACGCTGGGTCTCATTAGTGATGATCTCATTAGCGGTAATTATTACTGGAATCCAAATGGTGCAATACAGCCGGGTGAGGAATGCATTTCCTGTGGGAATGAAAATAGCTGGTGTGCCGGTTGGAGCTCTTTCACAGGAAGAAGCCGCTGAACGATTGATTAAAGCTTACGGAGTTCCGGTTGAACTTCGCTATGATGATGCCATCATTCATATTAAACCATCCTCTGTCGGTTTTGAGCTCGATCTGGAAGGCATGTTGGCTGCTGCCAGTGTTGCCCGTTCTTCCCAACCTTTCTGGAGTGAGTTTTGGGATTATTTATGGAACACATATCCTGAACCCATTGAAATACCACTCCGTTACAAGATTTCCGAAGAGCGATTACGCAATTTTCTCGTCGATGAAATAGCCAGCCGATATGATCAGGCTGCACAACCTGCGATGCCAGTACCAGGTACATCCAATTTTACATCAGGCGATTCAGGAAAAAAACTGGATATTGATCGGGCAACACTCTTAATTGAGGATGCTTTGCAGTCCTCCAGATCCCGAATTGTAAAACTGACCTATGATGTGCTGAATTCAAGTAAGCCGCCGATGAAGCTGCTTGAAGTACAATTTCAACAAATTATCGATATGTCTGGTTTTGATGGTTTAACAGAAATTTACTTGTTGGACCTGGCGACCGGAGAAGATATACAAATGGCTTATCAACAAGGGCAGGCCATTGAACCGAATATCTCCTTTACCGCTGCAAGCACTATAAAAATTCCTATTCTCGTCTCGATATTTGAACGCGTACCGGAACCCACACCGGAGAATATTGTTGCAGAAATTGAATCGATGATCGAATTATCTGAAAATGATCCAGCAGATCGTTTGATGCAAACAGTGTTGGATCCAAATCTTGGTCCCATCTATGTAACTGACCATATGGAAGAATTAGGGCTAACCAATACATTCTTGGCCGGTCATTTTTATTATGGCGCACCCTTATTACGCCGTTATGAAACGACTGCGAATCAGCGATTGGATATTAATACCGATCCGGATCCCTATAATCAGACCATCCCTGTTGAGATGGGTATGCTCTTATCGGATATTTATTATTGTGCTGAGAAAAATGGGGGTGCTCTTCGGGCAGTTTATCCTGAAACTATTACCCAGGCTGAATGTCAGCAAATGATTAATTCACTTGCATTAAATAATATCCAAGTGTTATTACAGGCAGGATTACCCGAAGGAACTCGAATAGCGCATAAACATGGTTGGATTATCGAATTGGATGGGTATCTTCATACCATTGGTGATGCTGCAATTGTTTTTTCCCCAAATGCCGATTATGTCATGGTTATATTTATGCACCAACCGGTTCAATTAATCTTTGATCCGGCGAACATTCTGTTTTCTAATCTATCCAAGGCAGCATACAATTATTTTAACCTTAACCTAAATCTCAATCAATAAAACAATTTGGTTGAGATCCTAATTCCATTTTTTTATCTAAGCGCTTGCTGAATTTGGTAAAGAATTTCCGTAGGGGTAAATCCCATCCAATGACAGCATTCATTTTGTAAAAGAAACAGATCCGCTTTCATCGCGATGATCTGTTTTTGTTGTGGGGGGTATCGACTGATCAGGTGATTCAAGCGCTCTTCCAGGGGAACAATGCGGGAGCCTTCGGCATATTTATCAGCCAGGTAAACGAGAATTTCTTCTATGGTTTGAGGTTTCTGTCTTTCATCCTGAAGGCATAACAATGGGTGTTTTTCTACGATGCCAGCCAACTGAGGAAATCCTTTTTGGATCAGGAGCTTTGCACCGCTTTCTCCATGGTGTTGGCAGGTTTCGTCATGCATGAGTTTGCCGATATCATGTAAGTAACCAGCCCGGTGGACGAGAAGGGGATCGACAGAATGGCCATTTTCATTGCACCATAGCGCCATTTGATATGCGATAGCCGCTACAGTTTGATTATGCTGCAGCAATCCATATCCTATGGGCTGCTCCAGCAGCCAATGTTGGCAGGTAATCAGATTTGGTAAAAATGGTTTACTAAGTAGTTCGGGGAGTTGGTCAAAATGAGAGAATTCCGCATCATGGATCGGGTAATGAGCAGGCGCAGCACTGTGTTTAGGGTTAAACCAAACTGTGGTTAGTCCCGCGTTGCTAGCTCCCAGCATATCTTTTTGATAATCATCTCCAACAAAATAAAGCCCTGGATCTTTTATGGTTTTTACAAGATTATAAAAAAACTTTAAGGCTGGTTTTGCAGCATGAAGTTCGTTTCGTGTATATACGCCAACTAATAATTGAGAAATGTCCACTCTATCCAAGGCAGCAACAACATCAGCTGCGTTGGATTCTGTAGCATTTGTTGCAACATAAAGTTTAAATTGTCCAAATAGTGTAGCCAGCGAATCAGGCACTCCCGCCACACACTCTACCTGTGGCCAGTCTTTCATCGGTCCGGAGAAATGGGGGAAATCCTTCATTAAAGTATCTCCCCAATCGAAACAAATACTTTTCATCTTTTATTATTGCTCCAATCCTTGAATTTTGGGGAAAATCGAAGGCAGCATGGGGAATGCGACCAGATTAACAAGAGCGAAAATCAGGAAAGTAGCCCGGAAGCCGATACCCTCAGCCAGTGAACCACTCAAGGATAAACCAATCGCCGTTCCAATATTCGCTATAGCCATCAAAAGCGAAAACATGGAGGCTGCAATTTTTGGCTCACATAGATTCATTGAGATGGCAAAATATATGGTCTCATAATAACCAAATGCCAAGCCAAAGGCAAAAACCAGGAACCAGGCCAAACTTGCGGAATTGATGGCAGATAAAGCCAGAATCGCAATCAACGATGTAACAATGGCTGTGCGAACCGCATTTTGTTGTCCGATGCGATCGGTCAATTTGCCGCCCGCTAAACCGCCAATCACTACGCCAATACCCCAAACCATGGACATCAAACCCGCGGTGATCAGACTGATATGGTATGTTGTGGAAAGAAAAGGATTTACATTTTGATTGGCACCATAAATGACCAATGAGTATAAGGCGCCTAACAGACCCAGCATGATGACGTTTTTTTTCTTGAAAGCGGAAAATGCTTTCCATTCAAAGGCATGCTCTGGTTTTCTTGGTTCTTCCTTAATACGGATGACAATCAAAAGAGGAATTAATGGCAGTATACCCAATAGCCAGAAAACCGCATTCCAAGAAATTTTCTCAGCTATAATACCAATCAAACCGGAAACGATGACGACACCCAAAGCCCTGCCGCCAACCATAAATCCTTGAATGGTACCTTCTTCTTCTTTTGGTGTGGTGTCAAGAGCCAGACCATCCGTACAGGTATCATATAAGGCCATAGCGGTCATCATAATGAAGGCAAATAATAGAAACATGCCGTATTGGGAGGCTGGATTGATCAGCGGAATAACAAGACAAGCCAATGACTGGATCACCAATCCCAGAATGATGTAGGGTTTGCGGTGGCCCATCTGCCATAAATCATATTTATCCGAAAGCATTCCTAAAAATATCTTTAAAATAAAGGGCGTCATGGCAATGGTACCTATGGTACCAATTTCAACCATGTTCAGTTTATAACCCTGTAAATAAAGAGCATTCAAAGAGGTGAAGTAGCCCATAATGGAGCCTTGAGCAAAGTAGAGGAGTCCGAACATCAAGTATCGGACGGATTTGGTTGGCATTGGATGCTCCTTGTAACGAATTTATGCAATTTTACCAAATAAAAACTTGATACAAGTATAGAATCGGATTCTCTGTTCGTCAATTCAAAGTGATTAGTGAAAATATGCGATCGGATTTGGGCAGTGGATTCTACCAGCCTTGCCAGAAAATTTAACTTTCAAGTATAGTCAATTTTAATCAACTAACTACATCAAATTGGGTAAAAATATGGAAACTGAAACCAAGCAACATTCCTGGCTGCAAAAGCCGATTCGTTCAATGATTCCGGAATTCAATCTCGAAGTCGTGTTGATCATACTGATCCTTCTTCTTGCTATTGTCAGTCGATTTGCCATATTAGGTGAACGGGTGATGAGCCATGATGAGATAAATCATGTGATTCCATCGTATGAACTCTTTGAGGGAAAAGGATATCGCCATGATCCGGTTACCCATGGGCCCTTCCAATTCCATGTGGTGGCATTATCCTATTTCATGTTTGGCGATAATGATTTTACCTCCCGCATTCCGGCAGCACTCTTTTCGGTTGCTGCAATTGTTTTTGTTTTGTTTGCCTATCGACGATACATTGGGCGAATTGGTGCATTGGTTGCTTCTGCTTTATTTCTCATATCTCCCTATATGCTCTATTATGGCCGCTATACTAGAAATGAAGCCTTCATTGAGCTCATTGGTGCGGTCACCATTTATGCAATATTGCGATACCTGGATAAAGGGGATCATTTTGCTTTAATTCTATTAACCATATCGACTGCACTCCACTTTACTGTTAAAGAAACCTCATATATTTATACAGCGGTATTGCTAATCTTTGTATTTGTTATATTCCTTGAACAGGTCCTGCGTGATAGCTGGCAGGATGGTGCAAAAAAGAAGCAATTTCTCTATATTATTCTATTTGTGGTGATTGCAATTGGCCTTGCATTGGGAATGAGCATCTGGTCATCCGCCCTTGCACCGGTTGCGACTGAATTGATTACCACAACCGTTACAACGACGGCTGAAGTTTTGCCTGAAACGCCAGCCATCCAAGATGTTTGGAATATTCAACGCTATATCTCATCCATTGCGTTTGGTTTGGCGGTAGTCTCCATTCTAATTGCTGCCTATGTTTTATTGACTGCTTATGGTTGGAAACGCATTAAACAAATTCGATCCTTCAACATTCTGTTCCTTGTTGGCACTCTAATTCTGCCTGTTCTAGCAGCCTTTCCAATTACGCTGCTGGGTTGGGATCCCTTGGATTATACAGAATCCGGGCTATTGCACACCGGGATTGTACTTGGTGTCCTCGTGGCTGGCTCAGCTGCTCTGGGTATCTTTTGGGATTCCAAAAAATGGGTGATAAATGCCGGGATTTTCTGGTTCATTATGATTGTTTTTTACACAACATTCTTTACCAACGGCAAAGGATTCTTCACGGGTGTTATCGGTTCACTCGGGTATTGGCTCTCACAGCAGAGTGTTGCCCGCGGAGGACAGCCCCTTTATTACTATGCGCTGATTCAAATTCCAATTTATGAATTTTTGCCCGCCATAGGGATGGTGATTGCCTTGGTAATTGCATTTCGGAAAAGGTTATTCAGTTCTCTTCCGGGTTTTTCTCCTGCTGCACAAGCAGAAATAATTGATCCTGATGTGCAACAACGGATACCGGTTGCTGCCTTCCTTATTTATTGGTCTGTCATGAGTTTGGTGGCATATAGTTATGCAGGCGAAAAAATGCCCTGGCTTACGGTGCATATCGCATTACCGTTGATTCTGGCAGCAGGCTGGGGTATCGGCTATTTTCTTGAAAGTTATGATTGGTCGGCTTTGTCTAAAAGTAGAGGTTGGCAATCTTTTTGTGTATTAATTATTGCCATATTTTCTGCTGGCGCACTTTTGAATACCCTGATGCAGGACATTCTGCCATTCTCTGGAAAAGATTTGACTCAACTGGCTGCAACTCAGAGCTTCTTATTTGCTGCCATTTTATTCATGCTTTCACTGGCAGTCCTTTTTTATCTGAATCTGCATTCTAATAATCTCGCCATTGGAAAATCGGTTTTACTAATTCTTTTGGTTCTGATGACCATACAGACCGTTAGGGCAAGCTACCGGGCATCTTTTGTCAATTATGACAATGCCAAAGAATATTTGGTTTATGCCCATGCGGCAAGCGGTCCGAAAGAAGTCCTAGCTCAGATCGAAGAAATCTCGCGACGGATTACCGGGGGCGATGATATCGCCATTGCTTATGATAATGATGTTAATTATCCCTACTGGTGGTATTTACGGGAATATCCCAATAAAATGTATTATGCGGATCAGCCTACCCGTGAAGTAGGGCTGCAGCCTTTGATTGCAGCGGGTGATTCCACCATGAACAAGCTGGGGCCGATTATCAAGAATAACTACATTGAATATTCCTATATGCGATTATGGTGGCCGAACCAGGATTATTGGAATATGACCATGGATAGGTTCTTAGGTATTTTCAAGAATCGAGCCATTCTACGGGGAATTGTGGATATCTGGATGAATCGCGATTTTCGCACTTATGCCACGGCAACCGGAAGTACTACGACTACGCTTGAAACCTGGGAACCATCCAGTAAGATGAAGTTTTATATCCGCAAGGATATTGCTGCACAGATTTGGGATTATGGCATTGTTCCGGAAAATGTCATTGAATCTGTTGAAGATCCTTATAAAAATAATTATATAGATTTTTGGGCAAGTTCCAGCTTTGGAAGCTCAGGTGCTCAACCAGGACAATTTAATGCCCCAAGAGGGATCGCTGTGGGGCCTGATAATAGTCTGTATGTAGCCGATTCATTGAATCATCGGATTGAACATTTTTCGAAAGATGGCGAATTCATCGAATCATGGGGTGGTTACAGTGGAACAGAAGCCAATGTGCCGGGGGGATTATTTAATGAACCCTGGGGTGTTGCGGTTGCAAAGGATGGATCTGTTTATGTAACGGATACCTGGAATCATCGTGTGCAAAAATTTGATGCCCATGGAAAATTTCTCACTACCTGGGGTTATTTTGGTCAGGAAGAATCGCCTGATGCATTTTGGGGTCCCCGTGGCATTGCAGTGGATCGTAACGGTCTGGTTTATGTAGCTGACACTGGCAACAAACGTATTGCGATATTTGATTCGAACGGCAACTTTATTAATCAGTTAGGAAGCTATGGGTTTGAGCCTGGGCAATTTGATGAACCTGTTGGCGTGGCCGTGGATCAATCCGGGGATGTATATGTGACGGATACATGGAATCAAAGAGTACAGGTTTTCCGCGCGGACAGCCCCAGTGATCCCTATGTATTGAATCGATATTGGGATGTCGCCGGCTGGTATGGGCAGTCCCTGGATAATAAACCCTTTATCAGCATTTCATCAGCAGGCGATGTTTTCGTTACTGATCCTGAAGGGCCGCGTATCCTGCAATTTACTGCCACTGGTGAGATTATTCGTGTCTGGGGAGATTACAGCGCCGATTTAAATGGCTTTGGTCTTGCTTCAGGTATTGCTATTGATAAACAAGGCATCATTTATGTTTCGGATGGAAACAAGCATCGTGTTTTGCGCTTTGATCTAGCAACCCTTCCATGATGTTATAATAAAAATCATCCCCCACATTGGTGGGGGATGATTTCCAGTTTTTATTTTTCCGAGTTTGAACTGTTTGGAGGATTAATGTTGCTGGGTAGGGCGGTTGTTTCAAGTGGCATGATGATCAGAAGAATAATATAAATTAAGAACCCATTGCCGCCCATAAACAATAGAATTAAGAAAACCAAACGGACAATGGTGGGATCAAGATCCAGGTAATTGGCGATACCGCCACACACACCACCTATCATTCTTTCATTTTCGCTTCGTGATAATTTTCGGTTATTCATTGTGTAAACTCCTTATCTATGTCTATTTACGCAAGTGGAAATTAAAAGTTGCACTTGTATATGAAAATCAATTAGAAATATAGTAAGCTTATTGAAGTTATAATACTCCTGGAGGAAACGATGCGCATAGCAGTAACCAGTACTACTAATTTGGGGATTGATGATCAGGTTTTTGATCATTTTGGTCATTCACCTTATTTTACGATTGTTGAGTTACATAACCAACTTGTGAAGAAGACCATGATCGTGTCAAATCCATTTTTGAACCAGCATCACGCCGGGGATATTCAGAAATTCTTAGCAGATATGAGTGTAAGTCTTGTGATTGCCGGCGGAATGGGCACAAAAGCCAAGGAACTATTCGCAACATATGAAATAGAGGTGATCCGCGGCGCCAGCGGATTGATCAGTATGGTAATCGATGCATATTTAAAAGGCGAATTGGTAGACAACGCTGCCTATGAATCGGCAGATAAATTAAGTACGCACGGCCAATAATCCGCTAAATGGTTTCTCGCCTTGGAATTTTGTTGTATCACAATCAAAATCCCATCCTGCTTTTGCCGAAGATAGTTGAAATATCGCGGGAAAAATCTTAATTGACTATCATGTTTGGGATCAATCTGTTGTTGAAGTGGATTTATGACCTGCCATGAAAAGGTCCGGCAGGGCAAATTGAGGGGAGCGGATATAATGATAATAAAAGAGAGCCAATCAGCTCTCTTTTTTTTGTGGATTAGTGTTTATTTTTTTTTCGTTCATCTTTGAAGAAACTTTCTAGAATTCCGCTAATGACGCCAACGATCAATGCACCCAAGATCGCCGTCCAAACGGATTCAACTGTAAAACCAATCCCAAAGTTTTTACCAATGATGCCTGCCAGATAAAACAGAAATGGATTGATCAACAGGGCTGCCAAACCTAGGGATAAAATGATCACGGGTGCTCCCAATATCATTAAAAGTGGTTTGATAAAAGCATTAATCAATCCGAAAACTAATGCCAGCCAAATAAAGGACACCCAATTATCACTTTGTGGTGTGATCCCGTGTCCATTCAGCAGGAATACGGCTGCATAGAGTGCTACTGTGTAAATGCCCCAACGTATGATTAATTTTCTCATTCCTTATCTCCTTCATGTTCATTCTTTTTCCAAACAGGTCGTTTCATCCAAACCAGAGTATTCAAGCGACTATAGCCGCTTTCTTCAAAAGCCTGATTATTACGATTGGCAGGATAGTTAATAGTTAGGGGTCTATGTTTATTACGTAGTGCTTTTTCAAGATTGTGTAATAGGGGACCGGTTGCCAGGTCTTCGTGATCTGCGTACATGGCCAGCCAGATGGAATCGGAAAAAAGATTTCTACTTTGCCAGGAGGCAAAACCAATTACTTGATTGTTCTTTTTCGCTATATAATGCTGCAATTCGGTGCGCATAATCGCAGATTTAAAACTGGGAAGAATACCCGGTGCAAATTCACGAATGTACAGACTCAGGTTCCAGGCAACATCTTGTGGATAGGTACGATGCAGCAATTGAGCATGTTGCAGCCAGTGTTTTGCTTTTCTTTTTTCAATCGTGATTTCCCGAGTCTTAATCTCAATATCCTCACCAATGCTTGTGGATTTGACCCAAGTTGTTCGGCGGGAAAATTCCTGGAATCCAAAAGTTTGATACAAGCTCACGGCTGAATCATTATCTTCACGGACTTGCAGCCATGCTGTCTGTACCCCTTGTTGCGAGAGATGCGCCAGTGCAGTGGTGGTCAACTTCTTTGCAATCCCTTTTCTGCGCCATTGTTCCGCTACAGCAACATTGGCAATTAAATAAATCCAGCGTCCATTTCGTTCGAAGGGGATCAACGAGAGATTGCCAATGATTTCACCCTGATCTGTCTCACAGACAAAACCATACAGCGGGTAGGAAAGCATTTCATTGCATCCCTGAAGCCATTGAATGGATTTCCTCTCTTTTGCTGCTTGACGGATGCGCTTAATGTAAGTTAATCCATCCGGATCCAAATATTCCCCAAAACAGGATTCTATTAAATCAGCCACGGCTGATTGATCAAATCGGATGTCCAATTTGCGAATTTTGTAAGGTTCAGTAGGGTAGGAATTCACTTTATTATTTTACCTAATAATTAGGAAATAAGATAAAAACTGATCAGCCATGTTAGGTTTGATTGCTGATAATCACAAACTTCTTAAAATTTGCTGGTTTCAAAGGAGCAGATCCGGTAAACTAAAATTGACGGAAAAATTTATACATGATAAAAATACTATCGAGATTTTAAAAAATTCTTCTGAGTTAGCTCAGGCATTTAATTCCCTAAAAAAAGGCTCATTTGGGGAAAATTCCCTGCGGAGATTATATGTCATTTAAGAAATCCTCTTTCGTTTCATATGGAATTCCATTGTTGTTTGTTCTACTCTTATCTTTTGGTCTTTTAATTCCCTTCCTGGGATTCTATTGGGACGATTGGGAAACCATATTAGTTGGTCAGTTATTTCCTCTAAGTGAATATTGGAATTATTTTCATGGAATGAGATCTCTGGCAGCTTGGACATATATGGTGTTTTCCCCTATCGCAGGATCATCTCCGTTGATGTGGCACCTTATCGCCCTGGTTTTTAGAGGATTAACAGCTTGGGGATTTTGGTGGGTTTTTGGGATGGTTTGGCCAACAAAACGTGCCCAAATTGGATGGGCATCTTTGTTGTTTGTGGTCTATCCTCTTTTTCGTCAACAACCCATTGCCGTTTCATACCATCAACATTGGGTAGCTTTTAGTTTGTATTTTATTTCAGTCGGTTGTATGTTGAAATTTGTCAAAGCTGAAAAAGGAAAGTGGTTCTGGTTATTTGGTTCCTTGGTCGCTGAAGTATTGCATATGGGGGTTCTAGAATATTTTATTGGCGTTGAATTGTTACGTCCATTTCTACTCTGGTTAGTTATAAAACCTGAGCAAGATAATCTTATGAATAAGCTGAAAAAGATTATTCTGTATTGGCTGCCAAATTTTTTGATTTTGGCTGCTTTTTTGGCTTGGCGTGTAACAAGCTCCAATCAGGCGTCTTATGACCCAAACGCTCCAGTTCTGCTTTTTAATTTGTTCCATGACCCAGCCACAACAATTATTCAATTACTAAAACATATGCTCCAGGATAGTTTGTATATACTTTTTGGTTCCTGGTTCAGTACTATTAGCCCAGCTATTGCAGATGACTTTCCGAAAAGTAGTTTTTTGTTTATTATTCTGATCCAACTGATTAGTGGGGTAGGTCTATTTTTCTTACTGCGATTAGGGACGGACTCTTCCAATGACAGGGATACTTCCAAAGATTGGATTTTGGAAGCCAGCATAACAGCCATAGCTGCAATTATTCTGGGTGGTTTGCAAATTTGGATAACTGATCGCCAAACTTATTCTGAAGGAGTTATTCTCTTTGCTGATAGGTTCTTGCTGCCTTCGATGATGGGGGCGGCTTTACTATGGGTTGTAGCCATAGAATGGTTTGGACGAAATACCAAAACAAAAATCTTGATGGTATCCATGCTAATCGCTGTTTCTGTGGGATTACATTTGCGTATCGCAAATGATTTCCGCTGGTCATGGATTAATCAAAAGAGAGTTTATTGGCAGCTTTACTGGCGTGCCCCCTGGATCGAACCAGCTACCAATTATTTAGAAGATGCTTTGCCATTTCCATATGTGATGCCAACATTTTCTTACCATCTGCTCTACAATCAACCGCGAAATCCAGAAGAACGAATTGGTGTGTTTTCAAGATTTAATCCGGATTTTGTTCATAATCAAGAGGCATGGTTATCGGGAACGATGATCGAATCTGATTATCGAAATTTTCATTTTTCTGCCAACACCAAGGATAGCCTTGTAATGTATTATCACCCCGAGCAGGAAAATAATTGTTTATGGATCCTTGAACCATCCGATAAGGATCATCCTTTTATTCCGGAGATTGTCAAACTGGCGCTGCCATTATCCAATCTTTCACGCATTAGGGCAGAAAATCCTTATGACGAAGTACCAGATCCAATGATTTTTGGAAACGAACCGGAAAAGAATTGGTGCTATTTCTATGAAAAAGCTGCTCTGGCTCGACAGCAAGGGGATTGGAACAGGATTGTTGAACTTGGTGATCAGGCGCAAGCCCAGGGTTTTAACCCATCCAAATCTGTAGCTAACTCACCTTATGAGTGGATTCCGTTCATTCAAGGGTACGCAAATCTAGGGGATTGGCAGACAGCTGAAACACTGACGAAAAGCACATATCCTACCAATAAGGATTACCGAAATATGTTATGCAGGATTTGGTTTGAGTTGGAGCCGCTGACGGATGGAGACACTTCAGCCCAGGTGCATTATCAAAACATCCTTAATGAGTTGGAATGTAATGGTTTATAAAAAAACCAGGAAATGCAAAAAAGCATTTCCTGGTTTTTTAAATACGTTTTTTATGCCAGTTCCTGATTTTCCGGAATTCCGCCTACCTGAAAATTGCCTAAACCGTAGTTGCGCATTACATGCATCAAGACAGATGAATTCCACCAATGGATGGGTGGCAGGTTTGGTTATTCTAATCCGCTATGGATCTCCTTGGTTTCGGGATGAGTGATAATTGCAATTTTATGGTAATGACGGCCTTGCCCCGGATCATTTTGAATGAGGGGTGTCAGAAGATTATTCAACTTGTTGCCAAATTCAGTCAACTCCTGGTTATTGGCATGGAAATATTGTTCGGTATACCCCACAAAATCAGCGGCAATGTTCTTTTCTCCGGGCTGGTTCAAATAACGTGAAAACCCAGCCAATGTGGAAAGGATGAAATTAAGAAAATACTGCAACTGCTGTTCATTTGATGATGGCTTCATTTCATTTTCATCCAGATGAAGTGAGGTACTCAGACGGAATACTTTTTCCTGAGTACCCTTGATCAGGCGTGTTTCACCAACTTGAATTAAATTGGCGTTTAATAAAACCCGCATTTGACGATAAAGAGTGGATATAGGAATCGTATACAATTTTTCAGCAATTTCCTGAGTGGAAAGGTTCCTGCCGGATAAGGTGCTGAGTATTTGCAGACGAACCGGGTGGAGAATCAGATCAACTTTCTTCATAGGACCTCTTTGTTGTGATTATCAATAATGATAATGATGGGGAGTGGTTTGGTCAAGCGGCACAGACGGGAAAGCATTAAAAATTCTTCGAAAAGTCCCGGCTGAATGAATCATTCAATAGAATCCAGGTAGAAGATACGGTAAAAAATCAAAAATATTTTTATAAATTAATGAGCTCAGACTTCTCTTCCTCAAGGGGCTTTGTTGTTCTGCGTTCGACTTGATGCTATACTTAGCGCGATTAATGGAAGGGATCTCATGTATTCAAAAACACAAAACAAATCAAATTATTTTGATCAAAAAGCGCTAAATGCAATTACCAAAGTCTGGTGGCCCTTGGCTGCCAGTTGGATCATGATGGCGGCAGAGCAGCCCGTTCTGAGTGCCACCATTGCCCGCTTGCCTCAACCGGAAATTAACCTGGCTGCTTATGGTGGCATCGTATTTCCCATTGCCCTCATTATTGAGGCACCGATTATTATGATATTAGCTGCATCGGTGGCTTTATCTCGGGATATTAAGTCCTTTAAAAAAATTCATAAATTTATGATGATTTCCGGTTTTCTATTAACGGTTTTACATTTCCTGATTGCAGTAACGCCTCTGTATTATGTTGTCGCTGAGAAAATTATTGGAGCGCCGTCAGAAATCATTGAGCCTGCACGCCTGGGGTTAATTGTGCTCCTTCCTTGGACCTGGTCCATTGGATACCGTCGCTTTTATCAGGGTGTCTTGATTCGATATGGCCATTCTGATGCAGTAGGGGTGGGTACCATCATCCGCATCACTACCATTACCAGCGTTATGCTGGCGGGTTATTTTACCCATTGGTATCCGGGTGTAGTTGTGGCAGGTTTTGCCCAGGGATTAGCTGTTTTCCTGGAGGCAATCTATGCCGGGCACCGCGGCAGAGCTGTCGTACGAAATGAACTGGCTAAAGAACCGGAAACTGAAGAATTAACCTGGCCAACTTTTTACCGGTATTACATTCCACTGGCGATGACCTCCTTCATCACCATGCTGTGGTCACCAATATGTAGTATGGCGCTCAGCCGCCTGCCGTCACCGCTGGAATCGCTGGCTATTTGGCCTGTCCTCAGCGGAACCATCTTTCTTTTCCGCAGTTTCGGCATCGCGTTTAATGAGGTGGTTGTAGCCATGTTGGATAAAAAAGGGATGAGCAGGCATCTACGTCAATTTGCCATGATCCTAATCGTGCTGATGACGTTAGTTTTGGTTGTGATCAGTTTTTCACCCCTGGTACGGTTTTGGTTTGAGCAGGTCTCAGCGCTGCCACCGGCTTATGCCACGCTTGCTGTGTATGCTTTCCGCATGATTTTATTAATCCCCTGTTTGGCAACGCTGCAAAGCTGGTACCAGGGCGCAATTTTATACGGCAAAAAAACCCGTGGAATTCCTGAAGCGAATGGGTTGTCGATTGCCGCCGCAATTCTTGTCTTTGTTGTCGGATATTTCCTGAAGGATATGGTCGGCTTATATATCGGGATGGCTGCGTATGTGATGACGAATGTAGTACAAACCCTTTGGCTATGGGTGCGGTCCAGGCCCATTATGGCAGTAGTCAATTTGCGGGATAAATTGAATGGATAACAAAAGGATCATGGGGAAACCCATGATCCTTTTTAGAACTTATTCAACCGTGAAACCAATTTTGATAGTCACCTGCCAATAGGCAATATTCCCCTGATCAATTTGGCCGCGTGTTTCTGTTATGGTAAACCAGCGCATATCACGCACGGACTCGCCCGCCTTGGTGATGGCGTTTTGTACGGCATCTTCGATACTTTTGTTTGATGAGCCAACAAGTTCAATAATTTTGTACACATGTTCATTCATTAATTCACCTCTTTCCCTTTGAATGGCGGGCTTGAGCTGCCCTGGTTTATTTGCTTAACATTCTTCTTCAAAGATTAAATAATGGGTCTGATGCATGCCCAAAGTGGTATATGTTTTTTGGGCAGTCAAATTTTCTTTTTCAACATACAAACGAAATCCGCAAACTTCAGGAATTTCAATCGCCATCAATTTTACTTTTTCATATAGCTTTCTGTAAATCCCTTGACGGCGGAATTCAGGTTGAATATAAACACTTTGAATCCACCAGAATAAACCATTGCGCCAATCGCTCCATTCGGTGGTAATCATCAAGGATCCAACCACGGTATGCTCCACTTCCGCCACTAGATAAAAGCCGGCATGGGGTCGAGCGATTAGTGATTGTACACCGGCAAGGATTATTGTCGGGTTCAGTTCCTTGTTTTCCGTTTCCATTGCCATGGCGATATTAAAGCTGGCAATGATTTCGGCATCCTTCAGCTGTGCATTGCGGATCAGTAAATCCATTCGGATCTCCAGGTAAAACTAACGCAGACTAAAAGTTGCGCTGGATAATTCTTCAACACGGTCCGTGGCCGGAGCCGGTGCGGGGGAGAAGGTGCTGATCTCGGCGCGCATCTCTGCGGTCATGGGTATCTCGAGGGCTTTCAGCGAGCTTTCCAATTGGACAAGGTTTCTGGCGCCTAAAATGGGTGCTGTTACAGCCGGGTGGCTGGCCACCCAGGCAACTGCCAGGCTGGCAGGAACGTACCCATGAGTTTCAGCGTATTGTAGGAAACGGGATACGGTCTCAGGAATCCCTTGATCTGCATAGCGCGCCTGATAAATCTTGTTGGTTTTTAAACGGGAGAGTTCCTGTGCGGTATCCAAAATATATTTTCCCGAAAGTATGCCTGCACCCAACGGACTGTAGGAGAATACGGCCAGGTTTTCGGTTTGCGCCATGGGCAGCAATTCGACCTCGGCCTGCCGTTTCAGCAGGTTGTACATGGGTTGAATTCCTGCAAATCGGGCAAAGCCGCGCATCGCAGAGATGCCCAATGCTTTACTGACCTGCCAGGCCGCAAAATTACTGGCCATCGGATAAAGAATTTTACCCTGACTGACCAGATCATCCAATGCCCTCAAGCTTTGTTCCAGATCAGTGCGGTCATCAAAACGGTGGATAAAATAAAAATCAATGCGATCCGTGTTAAGTCGCCGCAAACTGGCTTCTGCCGCTTGAAGGATGTGGAGGCGGGAAGCACCGCCTGCATTTACATCGGAACCCATATTGAAGTAAACTTTGCTGCTGATGATTACTTCATCGCGGCATGATGCAATGAGCTTGCCCAGAATTTCTTCTGCTTTACCCTGTTGATACATATTGGCGCAATCAAAGAAATTGATGCCCGCTTCTCTGCAGCGTGAAAATAATTGACCCGAGGTAGCTTCGTCTGCATCGCCTCCGAAGGACATGGTACCAAATGCTAAACGGGATGTTTTTACGCCGGTATTTCCCACAAATCGATATTCCATTAACTTTGCTCCTTAAAACAGCCAGTTGTATTTTCTGATGATTAACGGTTTGGTAGTATGGTTTTTGCTAACCTGAGTTAAAATAATTATAAATGTGTTTCTAATATTGTTCTAATATACTATAAAGGTAGCATTTATTCACCAATGCTATAATCTGGATCGTGATGTTGTTTTTTGGAGCAAAGGAAAAACTCAATGATGAGATTTGATCGATTTACTGAACGGGCCCAGGAAGCAGCCCAAAGAGCTGCTGAAATTATACAACGCTATGGGCATAATCAGATTGATACGGAACATATCCTCTTAGCCTTGATCGAACAGCCACAAGGTGCAGTTCCTCAAATATTGGAATTGTTAAAAGTGGATGGAGTTGAAATCTCTGAACGCCTGGACTATATTCTCAAAACCAGTCCGAAAGCCAGTATATTTGGCGGTGGTGCGGGACAGATTTTCATTACCCCTCGGGTTAAACGGATTATCGATATTGCCAATGAAGAGGCTAATAAACTGAAGGATGATTACATTTCCACGGAGCACATGTTTTTAGCCATTCTTTCGGAAAAAAATACACCTGCGGCACGTTTGTTGGAAGGCACCGGTATTACCAAGGAACGCGTCAATGATGCCATTTTACAATTACGCGGCGGCCAACGGGTGACAGATCCCCAGGCAGAAACTCGTTATCGCACGCTGGAGAAATATTCGCGGGATTTAACCTTGTTAGCCCGTGAAGGCAAACTCGATCCGGTAATCGGCCGGGATGAAGAGATTTTGCGTGTCATGCAGGTCTTGTCACGAAGATCGAAAAACAATCCTGTCCTGATTGGTGAAGCGGGCGTGGGAAAGACCGCAATTGTAGAAGGTTTAGCCCAGAATATTGCTTCGAATGATGTCCCTGAGATCCTGATGGGGAAACGCGTCATTGCCCTGGATTTGGGCGCCATGATTGCCGGTTCCCGTTTTCGCGGGGAGTTCGAGGAGCGTTTAAAAGCATCCATCGAGGAAGTACAACGCTCAGAAGGCGAAATTATTTTATTTATTGATGAACTTCACACCATGGTAGGCGCAGGGGCGGCTCAGGGAGCCATGGATGCGTCGAATATGCTCAAGCCTGCTTTGGCACGCGGCGAATTACAGTGCGTAGGTGCAACCACATTGGATGAGTTCCAAAAATATATTGAGAAGGATTCTGCATTGGAACGGCGTTTTGCGCCGGTCTTCGTCGATGAGCCCTCAATTGAAGAAACCATCCAGATGCTGCATGGATTGAGAGATCGCTATGAAGCGCACCATAAAGTACGCTTCTCGGATGAAGCCCTCAAGCAAGCTGCTTATCTTTCAGATCGCTATGTAACCGATCGTCACCTGCCGGATAAAGCCATTGATTTGATCGACGAAGCCGCAGCAAAGCTGCGTGTAGCATTATATTCCCTTCCGCCGGAATTGAAGCAGTTAAAAACCGAAATTGACAAATTGGCTACCGAAGAAGAGCAGGCGGGTGTGGAGCGCGACTACGAACGTGCTGCCCGCATGAAAGCGGACAGGCTGCGAATTTTGGAAGAATTTAATACCAAGCGGGATACCTGGGAACAGGAACATAAGCTTGATGAAATTGTGGATGCCAATGATATTGCGGAGATCGTTGCCCAGTGGACAGGCATTCCAGTAAGCAATATGCTCGAAACGGAAGCAGAAAAATTACTGCATATGGAAGAGCGATTGCATGAAAGAATCATTGGGCAGGACGAAGCGATCAAAGTGATTTCGGATGCCATTCGCCGGGCGCGTTCCGGGATGAAAGATCCTCGACGACCGATTGGGTCCTTTATTTTCATTGGGCCATCCGGTGTGGGTAAAACAGAGCTTGCCAAAGCCCTGGCTGAATTTATGTTTGGTGATGAAGATGCCCTGGTGCGTCTGGATATGAGTGAGTATCGGGAGGAACATACCGTCTCCCGTTTGTTTGGCGCTCCTCCAGGCTATGTAGGATACGAAGAAGGTGGCCAGTTGACTGAAGCTGTCCGCCGCCGACCTTACCGCGTGATTCTATTCGATGAAATTGAAAAAGCCCACCCGGAAGTCTGGAACTCCTTGTTACAGATTTTGGATGACGGGCGTCTTACGGACGGCCAGGGAAGAACGGTGGATTTCCGAAATACAGTCCTGATCATGACCAGCAACCTTGGTACCGAGTACGTCAATCGCGGTGGGGCACTTGGATTCCTGCAAAAATCCGGTGCCACTGAGGAACAACGAGAAGCGCATATCAAGATTGAAAAAGCGCTCAAAGATGCCTTCCGACCTGAATTCTTGAACCGTATTGATGATGTGATTATGTTCTCCCCCTTATCCGTGGATGACGTTGTGCGCATTGTTGAGATTCAAATGAAAGAGGTACAGGAAAGATTGCTGGAACATGGCTTGAATGTGAATTTGACAGAGCAAGCCCAGCGTTGGTTGGCTGAAGAAGGATACGATCCTGCTTTTGGCGCCAGACCGTTGCGCAGGGCAATCCAGAAGTTTATTGAAAGTCCTTTGTCGGTGAAACTGTTATCCGGTGAGTTTGCCGATGGTGATGCTGTTTATGCGGATGTTGTGGGGGATGAAGGCATTGTATTTTCAAAAGAGCAGCCGGATGTCCTTGAGAAACCTGTGAAAAGTAAAAAAGAAGTTCCGGTCGAGTAATTACCGGAATAAAATTGATATGAGAGATGCATCCTGAAACAGGGTGCATCTTTTTTAACACTCTCATTCGAATGAGATATACTTATGAATATGATTACTTTTCGCGAACAAGCACTTGAAATCGTCTCCGAATTATATCCATTCAGCCGATTGCCGCATGATGTCCTGGAAACTATGGTGGATATGAATCCCATCCGGCGAATAAAAAAGGGCAAAGTGCTTTATGATGTGGGTGATGAGGCGCTGGCGCTTTATATCGTCATTCGGGGAACGGTTGGATTGAATCACCTGGATAAAAACGAGCATGATCATCCGGTGATGGCTTTGAATACCGGTGAGCTGTTTGGCTATGAGACGATTCAGGAAGAAACCTATCAATATCAGGCAGTTGCGTGGAGTGATTGTCTTGTTCTCGAATTATCTTATGATTTTTTGGAATTTACTGCGGCGGAATCCGAGCCATTTAAAACAAGCATTCTGTTTCTTGCTAACAGTTTATTGCGATCTTCGCAGGTAAATTTTCTTTGGCGCAATCTGGAAGAAAATATTTTATATGCCAATCGCAGGCATTGGATTTTTATGCTCTATAAATTAGTGCTGCCAATTTTTCTGCTCATTGGACTGATTCCACTGACCACATTTTTGATTGCTAGTCGATTACCTTACCTTACTCCCTTGATAGTCTCAATTCTGGGACTTACCGTTATTCTGGGATATGCTGCCTGGGTAATTCAAGATTGGCGTAATGATTTTGCCGTGATTACGAATCAACGGGTGGTTTGGCAGGAAAAAGTGGTATTACTTTATGAAAGCCGGCAGGAAGCCCCATTGGATTCCGTCCTTGCCGTCTCTGTGCAAACAAGCGCCATGGGGCGTATCTTCTCATATGGCAATGTGATTGTACGGACATATGCCGGTTTTATTCATTTATCCAATCTCCCCTCGCCTAATGAAGTTGCAGCCCTGTTGGAATCTCAGTGGGAGCAGGCTAAAAAGGGACTTGTAAAAGCAGACCAATATGCCAGGGTCGAGCAAATGATCAAGGAGCGGTTATTCCATACCGCAGAAACCATCCAAACACCGGTTGCTGAATCTGTTCAAGCGGAAATGATCACACATTCATCCGGCAAGGGATTATTTGATCGCTTAGCGGATTTGTTCCAACTACGGGTTGAAACCAAGGGCATGGTCCTTTATCGCACTCATTGGTGGATGCTGTTAAAGCGAACGGCTTTGCCGATTTTGGGTCTGATCGTATTAATTTCCAGCCTGGCATTAAACCTGGCGGGGGTTTTTATTATGCTCTCCACCCAGGCTTTGTTGTGGCTCCTTTTTCTGATGGGAAGTATTTTTATTGGGATGATTTTCTACGAAGCTGTGGATTGGAAAAATGATGTCTACATTGTCTCGAACGAATATCTGATTGATGTAAATAAGAAACCCTTAGGATTGGAACAAAGGAAAACTGCACCTTTGCGAACCGTACAAAGTGTGGAGTTTGAGCGCATTGGTCTGGCTGGTTTGCTCTTGAATTTTGGAACAGTCAGCATTCGGGTAGGAGAGACAACGCTCACATTTGATCACGTGTATAATCCAGCGGCAGTGCAGCGGGAACTTTTTCAGCGCATCTCTGAGAAGGAACGGATTTTGAAAAAGAAAGCTGTGCAAGAAGATGAAGAGCGCCTTACAGATTGGATTGAGGTATACCATCATATAAATGAGCAAAAAAATAAAGATTTTACGGAAAATATATAATATTTAAGGTAAAATAATAATATAAATTATTGGCTTATAGAAGGATTGGCTTGACATGGCAGAATTAAAAATTGTTACGGTGCCGGATGACGTATTACGGATGCGGACTCAAAAAGTGGTTGAGTTTGATAAAAAGTTTCAACAACTGGTTGACGATATGGTGGATACGATGCGTGCAGCACCAGGAGTTGGGTTGGCAGCTCCGCAAGTTGGCGTTTCAAAGAAACTGGTTGTTGTTGAATATGGGGATGACGAAAACGAGGAAGCGCCCAAGAAATTATATGTGGTGGCTAATGCCGAGATTATTAAGAAATCTCTGGAGACGGAAATGGGCATTGAGGCTTGTTTATCCGTTCCGAATATGATCGGCGATGTGGAGCGTCACGTCCAGATTGTAGTGAAAGGACAAAACAAAATGGGTCAACCTATTCGCATCAAAGCGCAAGGATGGCTGGCACGGATTTTTCAACATGAAATTGATCATCTGAATGCTGTTTTGTTCACGGATATCGCAGAACGGGTATGGCAGCCAGAGTCGGAAGAAGAATACAACGCAGCGGCGTAGATAGTATTTATGTACTTAAAGCACCTCTCCCTGGAAAACTTTCGCTTAATCACCCGCCTGGACATGAACTTGCCCCGGCGGCTCCTTTTATTTGTAGGGGGGAATGCTCAGGGAAAAACCACCATTCTGGAAGCGATCTATTATCTGGCGACCTTTACCAATCCGCTTACATCAGCTGACCGGCAGTGTATTAATTTATTGACTGCGGAACAAAATCCGGGTGTTGCCAGAATTAAAGGCATTTTTGAAAAAGACGGCAAGGATCATGAAATTGAAGTGCGCCTGATCTTAGAAGGTGACCAGGAAGCCAATAAACGTTTTCGTAAGGAAATTCTGGTGGATGGGGTAAAAGTCAAAGCTCAAAAAGCAGTAGGTTTTTTTACATCCGTAATTTATTTGCCTCAAATGGCACGTTTACTGGAAGGTGGCCCGGATGAGCGGCGGCGGTACTTGAATTTTGCGCTTACCCAATGCGATGCTCATTATGCAGCCCATCTCAGCCGCTATGCCAAAACCCTTAAACAGCGTAATGCTTTATTAAAGCTTTTGCAAGAACGCGGCGGGGAGCAAAAACAGCTCGACTACTGGGATCAATTGCTCGTCAAACATGGCAGTTACTTATTAAGAGCTCGCTATCATGCCATTCAGGAGATTAGCGTCATTGCAGCCAACGTTCATCAATTTCTGACCCACGGAGCGGAAAATCTTACCTTGAATTACCAACCGGCATTGTCAGATTTGGAGAAGAAGGGATATGCGTGGCTTTTTGATCAGCAGGAGACCGCTTTTGAAGCAGAATTTCAAGGTCTTTTGGAACATAAACGCACGAGGGAGATCAACCGGGGGATGTGTTTGTACGGTCCTCACCGGGATGACATGGTTTTATTTTCCAATGGATTGGATATCAGCCAGTATGGCTCCCGGGGACAAATTCGCACTGCCATTCTAACGCTTAAATTATCCGAATTGTTATGGCTTAAACAAAAAACAGGCAACTGGCCTGTCCTCTTACTGGATGAAATCTATGCCGAATTGGATGCGCAGCGCAGGGATGATCTGGCTCGTTATTTACTAAAAACCGATCAAACGATTGTTACCACCACAGATACCGGTCAATTCGCACCTGATTTCCTTGCGGAGACAACGATTTGTGAAGTAGATCTGGGCGTGGTAAAGCCAAGATCAGTTTAGGTTAGCGGGGTTTTAGTTGGGATTCCAACACGACGTGGATAGAGTGATGGAGTAGAAGCGATTTTATCAACGAAAATGAGATACCGTTCATCTGCCACACCCGGTAAGGTGACTTTCTGTAATGTACGAATATGGCCGCCCAATACGCGGATGGCTTTTTCAGAAGTTTGGGCTTCTGCTGGTCCCGTTTCCCCTTTTTGTGCCAGAACCGTTCCGGATATCTTAACCAGCGGTAGCAAGTATTCCATCAAGACGGGCATCGCAGCCACAGCCCGAGCAACAGCCCAATCATACCGTTCACGATGTTCTCTGGATTGTCCCAATTCCTCGGCACGGTTCTTAAGGATGGTGACATGAGTGAGGTTGAGGGTTTTTACGATATGCTCACAAAACTGGGCTTTCTTTCCTACGGATTCCACCAGGGTTAGTTCCATTTGAGGATAAAGAATTTTTAAGGGAATGCCCGGGAAACCCGCACCTGTGCCGATGTCAATCAATTTGCGCGGGGGCGTATCCTGGAAAGCAATTGTACAGCTTAGGGAATCAAGAAAATGCTTGACCATTATTTTATCTTTGTCGCGAATGGCTGTGAGATTATGAATGGCATTCCAGGTCATTAATTCTTCAAGATATATCAAAAAGTTATCCAGCTGGGCGGTGCTCAAGCGGATTTGAAATAAATCAAAGGCATACTTTTTTAAATCTTCCATCATAATTTATTATACCTTAGATGGTTTGGCTTCTCGGAAAGGATGTCCTGATTTCTGGTATGATTACAACAACTTTAGAATGGAGAATGGCAATGCAATCAAACAATTCAAAAATTAATGCGTTAATCTGGGATATGGGCGGTGTATTAATCCGCACAGTAGATCGCAAACCCCGAACTGAATTGGCTGAGAAATTTGGACTTACCTATGAAATGCTGGAAAGCATTGTTTACGGATCCAGTTCTGCAAAGGAAGCGACCATTGGGCGAATCACGACAGAAAAGCATTGGCTGAGCGTACAATCGCTGCTAAAAATTGATGATGATTTCTTGCCGGAGTTTAAACGTGCTTTTTGGGCAGGTGATACATTGGATAACGACTTGGTTGATCGAATTAATAAAGTACGACCTGCCTACAAGACAGGTTTATTAAGTAATGCCTGGGGCGGTGCCCGGGAAACAATAGGGCAGCAATTCTCATTTCTACATGCTTTTGATGTTAGTGTTTTTTCCGCTGAAATAAAAATGGCAAAACCAGATCCTGCTTTTTATCATTGGATGTTGGATCAATTAAAGGTGCCTCCCGATGCTGCAGTGTTTATTGATGATATGCCTGAAAACGTAAAAGCTGCCACGGATTTGGGTATGCGCGGCGTCCGTTTTCTTAATCGAGAACAAATAATAGAAGATTTACAGGAATATCTTCCTTTTTAAGCATGCTAAATCTTGTAGAGAATCATTCAGTTTCCCAGATCAATATTCAGACGGACCAGGTTCGTCTGCGTATTGCCGTGGTTTCAGATACACATATTCCTGATCGGGTGAATAGCCTTCATCCGAATTTACTTCCTTCTCTTGAGAGAAGTAAAATTGATTTAATCCTTCACTGTGGCGACAGCACCCAACAAACCGTCCTTACAGACCTGGAAAGGGTAGCACCGTTGTTGGCGGTTATGGGAAATCGAGATGCCTTTTTTTCCAGATTGGATTTACCATTTAAATTAGAAATAGACTTATTTGGCAAGAAAGTTGGCTTGTACCATGGCTATAAATCCATAAAACATTATTTTACAGACAAAGTAGATTATATTCTTCGTGGATACAACTTTGATCATTTCCATGCCGTTGGCCAGGATTTATTCCCTGATGCAGATATATTATGTTTTGGCCATTCTCATTATGCTGAAATACGCCGTTATGATGATCAATTGGTGATCAATCCAGGATCGTCTGGTCCGAATTCCATGAATGGTGGCCCATCCTGGGTGCTTTTGGAGATGGATCAATCGGGGAAAACTAATGCGTCTTTTCAACCCCTAACAGGGTATACCCTCGTCAGAAAGCAATGGACTGCACGGTGTAAAGAAGTTGATTCGATATAACTAGAATGATAGCTTCCGGTTAATTATTTCAGGTCCTATCCATACATACATGATTCCCGGTTGCATGTTTTATAGAAAAGAGACGTGTTATAATCCGAATTTAGGACTTAAAGCAATAGAAACATACGCTATGCGGTCTTCGGAAGTATAATTTCGCTGTGTGTATTATGCTGAAAACTTTTCAAATTCAATGATTATTCGGCCATTGATCAAGAAAATCTATTCCTTAAAAGGTAGTCTCTGGTATGCAAATTAAAAAAAACACCAGATCAAAAAATTTACTTCCTTCATTTATTCAAGATAATTTATCTATCCAGATAATTCTGCTTTTAGCTATTATTGGGTTTAGCATTTTGGCTGGCTCCTGGTTTTTGGATAAGGCATATATTGTTTATTATCTTGAAAAAGGAAAGAACCTGTTTGTTGAAAAAGCACTCGATATAAAAAATAGCGACACCTATTTGCAAACAGAAAATGGTCTACCTACCTTAACTTTGGATATTCCATTTGATTCTCTCGAACAAATCATGAAAAAACGCGAAGAAGCCATCCTGACAGGGGTTTTATTATCCACCGATGATGATCTGGTCAATGCGAAAGCCACATTTGATAATCAAAGTCAGGTAAAAATTGATATGCGCTTGAAAGGGGATTGGGTTGACCACATTGGGGGTACCAAATGGTCCTATCGCATTCATGTCAAAGGTGAGGACCAGCTATATGGCATGAAAAACCTCTCGATACAAGCGCCTGAAACCCGGCAATTTCTCTATGAATGGGCTTATCACCAAAACTTGATATTGGAAGATGTCCTGACAACCCGATATGGATTTGTTAATGTTATTGAGAATGGGGAGTACAAAGGGATTTATGCGATTGAGGAAAGTTTCAGTACTGAATTAATGGAATCACAAGGTGAAAGAGCCGGAATAATTTTACGTTTTGATGAGGATTCATTATGGATTAATCGGGCAAATTTCATTGAAGATAGTGAAGAAATATACACCGCTGCCTCCCAACAAGGGATGTTCATGGTTACTGGCATGGAACAGTCTTATGTACAGATTTTCCAGGCAAATTCCGTTGCATCAAACCCTACGCTGAATGAAGAAGCACAAACGGCGATCGCCTTATTAAAAGGTTTTCAGGAAGGCGTGTTGAGTGCCAATGAAGTGTTTGATGTTCAGAAGTTTGGACGTTTTCTGGCTATCAGTGATTTATGGGCCAGCAACCATGCCGGCTACTGGCATAACCTGAGATATTATTACAATCCTGTTACCAGTCTCTTGGAACCGATTGCATATGATGGTGATACTGCTCGCTACCCAACAAATTCTCTAGCAACAATATTTTCAGACGAAGCCTATTTCAAAGATCCTGAGGTACGTAGGGCTTATAGTGCTGAATTGGAAAGAATAACCAAAGCTGGATATGTCGAAGAATTAAAACTTAAACTTAATGATGAATTGGCTAAATATCGTCCAGCATTAATCAAAGAGTATGGCGAAGCCCTGATCCCATTACCTTGGGATTTTCTGGAATCGCGCCAAATTGTAATGGCAGATCAGATTAATCCTGCATTTCCTATCCAGGGACGATATGCAATTCTAGGTGAAGGTGAGAATCAAAAATTGCATGTTCGTTTAAACAATTTAATGATTCTCCCAATAAAAATTCTTGCAATTAATCTAGTTACCGATGCAGAATCTTTTCAACTCAACGCAAAGGATTTTGAGATTCAAGGGGATGTTCTCAGGGATACCCCTGATATAGAAATAAACTATATTGGGGGATCCAATACTGATTCTCACCCGCAAGCAGATTTAAACCTTGTTCTATCCGAGGAAATGAAAACAGCAATAGAAGGGACAAAAAACCTACAATTTTTCGCGCATGTTCAAATTTCAGGTGTTTCCAGAGAATTTGATGTTGCCCTGACATTGGATGATATCGAGCAAAGTTTATTGGACCGCCCCAGTGTTTTGTTTTCCAATGCAGAAGAAAATTTGAGTAAGCATGCGTTTTTACGAAAACAGGACGAGCGAACAGTGATCATTGAACAAGGCGATTGGGTGGTAGATGGTGATTTGATCATTCCTCCTCAATATCATCTTGTCATTCTTCCCGGAACCACTCTGCGTTTTGAAGAAAATGCCCTGCTTTTGACTGGCAATCAAATTCTAGCAATGGGTACGGAAGCCCAGCCCATTCGTTTTACAGCGAAAGAAAATAATTGGGCTGGTATTGTTGTTCTCAATGCAGAAGAAAAATCTATCATCAACTACACCTCCATCGAACATACGGCCAGTATCAATCGCGAAGGTTGGGTATTAACCGGCGGCGTTACTTTTTATCAAAGCCCTGTGCGCTTTTTCTACACAAGTTTTTCGGACCATATCGGAGAAGATTCGTTAAATTTAATTCACACAAGCTATGAAATGGTTTACGTAAAAATAAGGAACAGCTTCGCGGATGCATTGGACACAGATTTTTCTGATGGTCTTATACAAGATTGCAGCTTTTATCAAATTGGTGGAGATGCAGTTGACGTGAGCGGTTCAAACACAACGATTAAAAATTCCTTCATGATCTTAATTACCGATAAAGCTGTATCGGCAGGTGAGAATAGTAATGTGTCGATTTCCAATTTGGTTGTTGATGATGCCAATATTGGTGTTGCAAGTAAAGATTTTTCAACTGTCACAGTGGATAATATTAATTTGCATAACATCCATTACACTGCCTTTACCGCGTATATTAAAAAATCTGTTTATGGTCCTGGTTCGATCTATGCAAAAAACATCATGACGACAAACATAGCAGATCTTGCCCTTGTCCAGACCGGGAATACGGTCATATTGGATGATGTTGTCATGGAAACTCAGGAGCTGGATGTCAGCGTGCTTTATGATTTAGGGATTTTGGGAAATTAGCATGGTTTCAAAATTCTAGTTTGTAGAAAAAATGAAGAAGGAGAAGATCTTTTGCCTTAAGAGATCTTCTTTTTTTATGATATAGAGAGGCAGATATTTTAGAAAGGTAAAAGTCGGTAGAAAATTCCAAGAAAATAATTCCGGAAACAGGTTGGTAAAAGGAAAAACCACTTAATGCCCAAATAAAACCTTAATTTGCATGAATTTGAATGAAAAATGCCACCAATAAACCTTAAAAAAATACAGAAAACTTGACCGCCTGAATTTATCTTGCTATAATCAATATTTATGCAAAAAGGCTCATAATGCCATTTTTGCGTGCAAATGTTAATATTTTGCCAGGCGCCAAATTCAGGAGAAACCAATGGCTTCAGTTTTGCCTACTAAATCTTATGCGCGTATACCAGTTATCTATGATTTCCCCAACCTGATTGAAATCCAATTGGAATCCTTTATGCGGTTGAAAAAAGAGGGTTTGGGTGATTTGTTCAACGAAATATCACCGATCGAATCTTACAACCGGGGAATAAAACTTTTCTTTCCCAGCAATACACCTGAATCAGAACAATGGGGATTGAAGTATTGGTTCGGCGCGCCCAAACATTCTGTTGAAGAATGTGTGGAACGGGATCTAACCTATGCGAGTCCTTTATATGTTTCTGTTTTATTGGCTGGACCAGAAATTCCGGAACCTATCAAACAGGATATATTTTTAGGTGATTTTCCGGAAATGACAGAAAAGGGGACATTCATTGTAAATGGCACCGAACGGGTAGTCGTATCCCAATTGATCCGTTCCCCAGGTGTTTATTTTGAAGCACCCACAGAACGTACAACCGGACATCGTTTGGCTATGGCCAAATTGATTCCTGATCGTGGTGCGTGGATGGAATTTGAAACGCGCAAGAACGATTACCTGATTCTAAAATTCAACCGAAAACGCACTGTTCCGATTACGATTTTCCTGCGTGCCCTTTCAGCCGTCAATGATCAACTTGGTGACTCTCCCATCAAAACCGGCTCGGATGAAGAGATTATGGCTTTGTTCGAGGATGTCGATAACAATGTGGACCGCATGTATATTGCCTCCACCATTCGACAGGAGCCTGTCTGGGATCTGACTCACAAACAAACAGTCGGTGAAGCAGCCTTGTTGGAATTCTTTAAAAGAATGAGACCTGGTGATCCGGCTACCTTGGAGAATGCCCGTCAATTCCTTGAAGAACAATTGTTTGATCAAAGGCATTATGATCTTGAACGGGTGGGCCGCTATAAATTAAATCAAAAAATGGATTTAACCCAAAAGATCGGCATCAATCACCGTACTGTCAGTGGGTGGGATGTCGTGAATATCATCCGACATATGATTAAGATTAATAATGAAATGGAAGAAAAGGATGATATTGACCATTTAGGCAATCGCCGGGTTAAGACCGTAGGTGAATTGATTCAGAACAAACTGCGTGTAGGTTTGCGCCGTATGGAACGCGTGATCAAGGAAAGAATGTCCATCCGTGATCAGGATCAGGTTTCTCCGGTCAGTCTGATTAACATTCGACCTGTCGTGGCTGCCCTACGTGAATTCTTTGGATCCAGTCAGCTTTCACAATTCATGGATCAAACCAATCCTTTGGCTGAATTGCGCCACAAACGAACCCTTTCTGCCCTCGGTCCAGGCGGTTTACGCCGTGAACGTGCAGGCTTCGATGTTCGTGATGTTCACCATTCCCATTATGGTCGAATCTGCCCAATTGAAACACCGGAAGGTCCTAACATCGGTTTGATTGGCCGTCTGGCCTCCTTTGCCAGAGTCAATGAATATGGTTTTATTGAAACACCATATCGACGGACAATGAAAGTTGTATCCTCGGACAGTCCCTATCTTGAAAATCGTCTTGTAAAAGAAACTTTGACGGATGATGGCGGCAAGGTGGTCATCAAAGAAGGGGAGCGTATTACTGCTGAGATGATTCCTGCGATTAAGAAATTAAAACGTTCCACCATTTTTGTGGAGCCTTTTGTCTCAGGAGAAGTTGAATATTTATCTGCAGATGCGGAAGACAAGTTTGTGATTGCACAGGCAAACACTATTCTTAATACCAATGCAGAATTTCAGATGGAAAGAATTTCCTGCCGCTATCACTCCGACTTCATCACTACAACCGGTGATAACATCAATTTTATGGATGTTGCACCTCACCAAGTCGTTGGTATTAGTGCGGCTTTGATTCCCTTCCTAGAGCATGATGATGCGAACCGTGCATTAATGGGTTCAAACATGATGACTCAGGCTGTTCCTTTGATTCAGCCTGATATACCATTAATCTCGACCGGTATGGAATCATTTGCCGCAATCGACTCCGGTCAGGTATTAGTAGCGGAAGAGAATGGCGAAGTATTATCAGTCACAGGCCGTCAGATCACTGTGCGAACAGAAGCAGGCGATCTGCGTACCTATCAACTGCGTAAATACCAGCGTTCCAACCAGAGCACGTGTATTGATCAGCGTCCTGCTGTTGAAAAAGGACAACGTGTTCGCCGCGGTGATATTCTTGCCGACTCCTCCTCAACAGTCAATGGTAACCTGGCCCTTGGACAAAATGTTGTGATTGCATTTGTTTCCTGGGAAGGCGGCAACTTTGAAGATGCAATCCTGATTTCGGAACGTTTGGTTCAGGCTGATCAATTCACCTCAGTTCACGTGGAAAAACACGAAGTGGAAGCTCGGGACACAAAATTGGGTCCTGAAGAAATTACACGTGATATCCCCAATGTTGGTGAAGAAGCCATCAAGGATCTGGATGAGGATGGTATCATCCGCATTGGTGCTGAAGTTGGCCCGAATGATATTTTGGTTGGCAAAATTACGCCTAAAGGTGAAAAAGAACTTAACTCCGGAAGAACGTCTCTTACGTGCTATCTTTGGTGAAAAATCCCGTGATGTGAAAGACACCTCTCTGCGCATGCCTCATGGGGAGCGTGGTAAAGTGGTGGATGTAAAAGTGTTCACCCGTGAAGATAATGCGGATCTTTCGGCAGGTGTGGATATGATGGTCCGGGTATCCGTTGCCCAACGCCGTAAAATCACCGCTGGTGATAAAATGGCCGGCCGCCATGGAAATAAAGGTGTTGTTTCGCGTGTAGTCTCTGTGGAAGATATGCCGTTCCTGGATGATGGAACGCAGGTTGATATTATCTTGAATCCTTTGGGTGTTCCTGGTCGTATGAATATTGGTCAGGTATTGGAAGCGCATTTGGGTTGGGCCGCCAAGAAACTTGGTTTCCGTGTAATTACCCCTGTGTTCGATGGTTCCACTGAATTGGAAATTGAAGCAGAATTGGCGCGTGCCTGGTTAATTGACTATACCTGGAAGAAAGCTGAAATGAAGGCCTGGGAGTGGATTAAAACGCAGGATTACACAACCGAATCGATTAAGGATGATGATGAGGTCCGCTTGCTATATATGGAGCAGTGGCTTGGACCACGCGGTTACGATGTCTATGAATTAGCTTCTGACGAATTATATGCTCGTCGGTCTGTCATGGGTGAGTGGCTGCGGGATGTAGGACACGACCCGGATAACATTCTGGCCTTTGGTGACCGTTCAGAAATTAACCGCCAGAGTGAACTTACCTCTGATCTTAATGCTATTGATGTTTGTTTACGTCTCTGGTTAACGGAAAATGGGGAAACGATTGATCAGAAAAGCACTGGTGTTGCCCTACGGGATATTGCTGCTGTCTTTATGGCAAAAACCGGCTTGCCTATTCCTATTCTTGGAAAGCAAACGCTTCGGGATGGTAAAACAGGTATACCTTACGATAAACCAGTCACCGTGGGCGTAATGACCATGTTGAAATTGCATCACCTTGTTGAAGACAAAGTACATGCCCGTTCAACTGGGCCTTACAGTTTGGTTACTCAGCAGCCTTTGGGTGGTAAAGCTCAATTTGGTGGTCAGCGCTTTGGTGAGATGGAAGTTTGGGCATTGGAAGCTTATGGCGCAGCGTACACCCTGCAAGAAATGTTGACCTATAAATCCGATGATGTCATTGGCCGTGTCAATGCCTATGAAGCCATTGTAAAGGGCGAGCCCATCGAACCACCAGGATTACCGGCTGCGTTCCGTGTTTTGGTCAAAGAATTACAGAGCCTTGGGCTGGCTGTAGAGGCCCTCATGGAAAATGACGAAGTTGTTCGCTTTGGTAAAGATGAAGAGCGAGTTAAACCCCCCAAGCTGGAAACAGGATTACTTGGGTTGGGTGAAGGTCTTGATAAACTCCTCTAAGGCTCTCCTTGACGGATAAAAGTAGCGCATGATATAATCAGCTTTCGTTGTATAGAAATCTACGGAAGAAAACACTTGAAAATGCCATTGAGGCCATCAGAACAACGATGGCCTCCATTATTGAAAAAAAACAAAACTATATTGAAAGTGGACTCACGCACAAGTTATTATCGATCGGAGGCTAAAAGTGCCAACAATTAATCAAATGATCCGGAAAGGGCGAAGTACCAAGAAAAGCAAAAGTAAATCGCCTGCATTAAATTTCACGTATAACTCAATGAAACAACGCCGCACCAAGCAGGCGGGTGGTGCACCTCAAAAACGTGGTGTATGTACAGTTGTTCGTACCATGACCCCTAAAAAACCGAACTCTGCATTGCGCAAAATTGCTCGTGTCCGATTAACCAATTATATGGAAGTTACTGCTTACATCCCTGGCGAAGGCCATACGTTGCAGGAACACTCTGTTGTAATGGTTCGTGGTGGACGTGTCCGTGATTTACCTGGTGTTCGGTATCATATTGTTCGTGGTACATTGGATGCTACCGGCGTTGCTAAACGCGGGCAAGGTCGTTCAAAATATGGTTCCAAGCGGCCTAAATAATAGTATTTGCGCTGCACAAAAAATGGAGAGTTTGAATGCGAAGAACTAAACCAGAAAAACGGGTAACTACACCTGACATTCGTTTTAATAGTGTCACTGTTCAATTTATCATCAACCGTTTTATGAAGAACGGTAAGAAGAGTTTGGCCAATCGTTTAATGTATGATGCAATGGATATCGTACAGAAAAAGACAGGCCGTGACTCCATGGAAGTGCTGGATGAAGCACTGAAAAATGTAGGTCCAATCATGGAAGTACGCCCACGCCGTGTTGGTGGGGCAACGTATCAAGTTCCTATGGAAGTACCGACTCATCGTCGAATGACATTAGCTATGCGCTGGATTATTGATGCAGCACGAAAACGAACCGGCCGTTCTTTCTCAGAAAAGCTTGCTGGTGAAATTTTGGATGCCGCTACCAATCAAGGCGCTGCATTTAAGAAACGTGAAGAAGCTCATCGTATGGCCGAGGCAAATCGCGCATTTTCTCATTATCGGGTATAAATATTCCGGGAATGATAACGCATTAATATAGGTATCTAAAGAATGACACGCACTTTTCCACTTGAGCGCTACCGAAATATTGGGGTAATTGCCCATATTGACGCTGGTAAAACTACGACTACCGAGCGAATCTTGTTTTACACCGGTAAAACATATCGAATTGGTTCTGTCGATGATGGTACAACTGTAACAGATTGGATGGCGCAGGAAAGAGAGCGTGGCATCACGATTGTATCAGCAGCTGTTTCCGCTGAATGGAAGGGATATCAAATTAACATCATTGATACTCCCGGACATATCGATTTTACCGCAGAAGTTCAACGTTCTTTACGGGTTTTAGATGGCGGTGTAGTCGCCTTTGATGCAACCCAGGGTGTTGAACCCCAGAGCGAGACTGTTTGGCGACAAGCTGATCGTTATGCTGTCCCCCGAATTTGTTTTATAAATAAAATGGATCGTGTCGGTGCATCTTTTGAAATGTGCATCGATTCCATCAAACAACGCCTTGGAGCTAACCCAATTCCCATTCAATTACCGATCGGGAGTGAGGCTAAATTCACAGGCATTGTTGATTTAATTGAAGAGAAAGCCATTTTCTGGAAAGACGATCTCGGCACCGAAATGGAAGTTACAGAAGTGCCGGAAGAATTACGTGAAACTGTTCAATTAATGCGTCAGCAGATGGTTGAGCAAATCACGGAATTGGATGATGATCTGATTACCAAATACCTGGAAGAAGAAGAAATTACCAAGGAAGATTTAAAACGAGCATTACGGGCTGCAGTGATTGGTGGTACGGCTACTGCTGTTTTATGCGGTTCTTCCTTAAAGAATAAGGGCGTACAACCCCTATTGGATGCAGTAATTGATTATCTGCCTTCTCCTATTGATATTGCTTCCATTCATGGCGTGAATCCCAAAAATGATGAAACCGTAGAACGAAAAACCAGTGACGATGAACCATTGAGCGCTCTGGTTTTCAAAATTGTGACGGATCCATATGTAGGCCGTTTGGCCTATATTCGGATTTATTCCGGTATCTTGAAACAAGGCGAAATGTCCTATAATCCTGGCAAGGATAAAAAAGAACGCATTGGCCGGTTGATCCGGATGTATGCCGATCGCCGCGAAGATTTAACAGAAGTGTATGCAGGTGAAATTGCTGCCATCCTGGGGTTAAAGAACACCTTTACTGGGGATACCCTTTGTTCACAGACCGAGCCTGTTATTCTGGAAAATATCACCTTCCCGGAACCTGTCATTTTTGTAGCCATTGAACCGAAAACCGCCATGGATCAAGAAAAAATGTCTGAAGCGCTGCATAAGCTTACAGAAGAAGATCCTACCTATCGCGTTTCTACCGATGAGAACACCGAACAAACCATTATTGCCGGTATGGGCGAGCTTCACCTGGATATTCTGGTGGACCGAATGCTGCGCGAGTTTAAAGTCCAGGCTAACGTGGGCAAACCCCGGGTTTCCTATCGTGAGACGATCTCCCGTCCGGTTCCGAAATTGGATTACAAGTATGTAAAACAATCCGGTGGTCATGGTATGTACGGCCATGTCGTTATCTCCATTGACCCTCTACCCCAGGGTAGTGGTGTGGTGTTCGAGAATAAAATTGTGGGTGGTACCATTCCCAAGGAATATATCCCCGCAGTGGAAAAAGGCATTATGGACGCCGTGGATAGTGGACCATTGGCTGGCTTCCCGATCACAGACATTAAAGTATGTCTGATCGATGGTTCCTCCCATGACGTAGACTCAAGCGAAATGGCTTTCCGTATTGCAGGCAGTTTTGCTTTGCGTGAAGGTATGGAAAAGGGTTCTGCCATTTTACTCGAGCCGATTATGAAAGTAGAAGCAATTGTCCCGGAAGAATATCTGGGTGATGTGTTAGGGCAACTTAGCTCGCGCCGCGGCATGATCATGGGTACAGAAATGCGTCCCGGGAATGCACACGCTGCAAAAGCTACCGTTCCATTGTCTGAAATGTTTGGATATGCAACCGAGATTCGCTCTGCTACGCAAGGTCGCGGCGTTTTCTCAATGGAATTTGAGCACTATGCTCCGGTTCCTAAATCAGTAGCGGAAAAAATACTTAGTTAAATTAAACTTATCAACTGTGAATCATATGCTAAGTTTTATATGGAGAGTTTGATCTTATGGCAAAAGCAAAATTTGATCGATCAAAACCACATCTGAATGTGGGAACAATGGGTCATATTGACCACGGTAAAACGACATTGACAGCGGCAATCACAAAGTATTGCAGCTTCCTTGGCGGCGCAGATTTCCGCGCATATGACCAGATTGATAACGCACCTGAAGAACGTGCCCGTGGCATCACCATCAATATTGCCCATGTGGAATATTCGACGGGCAACCGACATTATGCCCATGTGGATATGCCGGGTCACCGTGACTATATCAAGAACATGATCACCGGAGCAGCGCAGGTTGACGGCGCGATCCTGGTAGTGGCAGCCCCTGATGGCCCGATGCCGCAGACCCGAGAGCACGTGCTGTTGGCGCGTCAGGTGGGTGTGCCGAGCATCGTGATCTACTTGAATAAAATTGACCAGATGAATGATCCGGAATTACTGGAGCTGGTAGAGTTGGAACTGCGCGAAATGCTGACCGACAACCACTATCCCGGTGATGAAATTCCGATTATCCGTGGCAGCGCCCTGGAAGCATTGGAATGTACATCAACAGATCCGAATGCTCCCGAATACGCCAGCATCAAAGCACTGTTGGATGTAGTGGATAGCTATATTCCCCAACCACTGCGCGAAGTAGACAAGCCCTTCATGATGCCTATTGAAGATGTGTTCTCGATCAAAGGTCGTGGCACCGTGGTAACTGGTAAAGCAGACCGTGGCCGGATCAAAGTTGGCGAGGCAGTGGAAATCGTAGGTTTGCAAGAACAGATCATCAACTCCGTCTGTACAGGCGTTGAGATGTTCCACAAGCTGCTCGACGAAGGTATGGCAGGCGATAACCTGGGCTTACTGCTGCGCGGTATCAACCGTGAAGACGTAGAGCGCGGCATGGTCGTAGCCCATCCGAAGAGTATTAAACCTCACCGCAAATTCCGCTGTGAGATTTATGTGCTGACCAAAGACGAAGGTGGACGTCACAAACCATTCTTCAGCGGCTATCGTCCCCAGTTCTACATCCGCACCATGGATGTAACCGGCGACATCAGCTTACCTGAAGGCGTAGAAATGGTTATGCCGGGCGATAATGTCAGCCTGGTGGCAGAACTGATTGTGCCTGTGGCTTTGGAACAGGGTTCAACATTTGCAATTCGCGAAGGCGGTCTGACTGTTGCATCTGGTCGGATTACCGAAATCCTTGATTAGGAAAATGGCAGGAAAAAATGGCAAAACAAAGAATTCGTATTCGCTTAAAGGCCTATGATCATCGGGTTCTGGATCAATCCGCCAAACGCATCGTGGAAACTGCTGAACGAAGTGGCGCCAATGTGGTTGGACCAGTACCTCTACCAACGAAAATCGAACGATTTACTGTACGTCGATCTACGTTTATTGATAAAGATTCCCACGAGCATTTTGAAATTCGGACCCACAATCGAATGATTGATGTGATGGAACCGGATGCCAAAACAATTGATATGCTGATGCGGTTGAATTTGCCCGCTGGTGTGGACATCGAAATAAAAATCTAAAGCATGACCAGTGTGTATTGGTAAAAACAGGGGATGCTCCTGTTTTTACCAATACTATAGGAAAATATGCCGCATTGCGGTATAATCATAGAGTTTGATAGGTATTGGGTAACGCAAGAGTAGTTTTGTGAGCGCACAAAAAAATCGAAGTGCGCAGCTAATTACTGACTACGTTACTATAAGATGATGCAGCCTTGCCCAGGTGACAGTCTTATTCTATACACTAAAGGAGACAACCGAATGTTTAAAGGGCTTTTAGGGAAGAAAATCGGCATGACCCAGATTTTCGATGAGAGTGGCTTGTCTGTACCAGTCACACTGATTGAAGCTGGGCCATGTTTCGTTACCCAAGTCCGCACACCTCAGACTGATGGATATTCCGCCGTACAACTAGGTTTCGGCGAAACAAAACCCAAACGTCTTACCGGTGGGCAACTTGGTCATTTAAAAAAGACAGATTTACCCCCGTTACGTTTCTTACGGGAATTTCGTGCTAAGAATCCCGAGGTCAAAGAAGGCGATATTGTAAAAGTTGACCTGTTCTCTGTTGGCGAACGTGTGGATGTTGTTGGAACCAGCAAGGGGCGTGGTTTTGCTGGTGTAGTCAAACGACATGGTTTCGCAGGCGGACCTAAAACACATGGTCAGTCTGATCGACATCGTACTCCTGGATCTCAGGGAGCCGGAACCACACCTGGTCGTATTTTTAAAGGCAAACGTGGGCCGGGTCATATGGGCAATGATCGGGTTACATCACAAAACCTCAAACTGGAACTCGTTGACTTGGAAAGAAATTTACTGGGTGTTCGCGGTGCGGTACCTGGTGCACGCGGTAGTCTGGTAATGATCAAGGAGGCGCGAAAGCAATAAGTCAGTGCAAACTGACCATTGTTTTCCGAAGTAAAGGGAGCGATGACTATGGTAGTAGATGTTTTTAATATGGAGGGTCAGAAGGTAAGTACAGTGGATTTACCAACTGATATCTTCGAAGCCCCGATCCTCGTGGATTTAATGCACCAGGCCTTTGTACGCCAAATGGCAAATGCCCGCCTTGGCACACATCAGACGAAAACTCGTCACGATGTTGCTGGTGGTGGACGCCGCCCTTGGAAACAAAAAGGTACTGGTAGAGCACGACAAGGTTCTTCTCGGTCAGCCCAGTGGGTTGGTGGTGGTAAGATTCACACCCCCCATCCTCGTGATTACACACAGGCAATGCCGAAGAAAATGCGCCGTTCTGCGTTACGCTCAGCATTATCGGTAAAGGCTTCTGAACAACGTATTGTTCTGGTTGATGATATGAAATTGGCAGCACCGAAGACTCGTTTGATGGCTTATTCCTTGAATAAATTGGTTGGAAACTCCAGTGCCTTGGTAGTAATTCCAGGCAAAGATGGCTATACAGATGTGATTCGTTCTACTAATAATCTTCCGGATGCAAAAGTTATATTGGCCCAGTATCTCAATATTCGCGATCTGATGAAATTTGATCATCTGGTTATGCCAGTATCAACATTGGATACGATTACAGGGTTTTTAGGTTAGGTAGGAGGCAAGATGACAACGATTTATGAGATTCTCCGCCGACCATTGGTAACTGAAAAAAGTAATTACCTGGTTAACAAGCTGAACCAATATGTCTTTGAAGTAGATCGAAGTGCCTCCCGAACCTTGGTGAAGGATGCAGTAGAACTCTTATTCGAAGTCAAAGTATTACGGGTAAACATTATCAATGTTCCGGCAAAGCGGTCCCGAAGGGCACGCAGCCGCCGAATGGGAATCCGGCAAGCAGTGTTCAAAAAGGCCATTGTAACTTTGGCACCCGATGATCGAATTCCGTTCTTTGAAGGGGTGGAGTAATGGCTGTAAAAATTTATAAACCGGTAACACCCGGTCTGCGTGGCATGACCGGATATACATTCGAAGAAATCACCACAGATACACCTGAGCGATCTTTGATCGTACCCCGCAAGAAACATTCGGGGCGCAACTCTTATGGTCGGGTGACTGTACGACATCGTGGTGGTGGAGCGCGTCGTTTTATTCGCTTGCTTGATTTCAAGCGCGACAAACACGGTGTTCCAGCACGGGTTGCGACGATCGAATACGATCCTAACCGAACTGCTCGTATCGCTTTATTGAACTATGCAGATGGTGAGAAACGTTACATTCTTGCTCCTGTCAGTTTGAAAGTTGGTGATGTAGTCATGGCGGGAATCACCGCCGAAATCCGGATTGGCAATAGTTTGCCCCTTTCCAGTATTCCTGTAGGTACCACTATCCACAATGTGGAAATGTACGAAGGCCGCGGTGGACAATTGGTTCGCTCGGCTGGTGCCTCAGCTCAATTACTGGCTAAAGAAGGCGATTATGCTCAGGTACGTATGCCGTCTGGCGAAGTACGTTTGATTCGTCAGGTATGCTACGCTACCATTGGCCAAGTTGGTAATCTGGATCATGGAAATGTTAAATTAGGCAAGGCTGGCCGTAAACGTCATATGGGTATTCGGCCTACTGTTCGCGGTAGTGCTATGTCCCCACGAGACCATCCGCATGGTGGTGGTGAAGGACGTACTTCTGTGGGTATGCCGGGTCCGAAGACTCCATGGGGCAAACCTGCCCTGGGTTACAAAACTCGCAAAAACAAGCTTAGTAACAAGTATATTATTCGCCGCCGCAGTTCTGGTAGTGGCCGCTAGTCGAACCAAATTAGATGCTAGAAGCGTGAGAGGGACGAAGGTATGTCACGATCGCTAAAAAAAGGCCCGTATATCGAGCCTAAATTATTGAAAAAAGTAGAAGAAATGAATGCTCGCAGCGAAAAGAAAGTTATCCGCTCCTGGAGCCGGGATAGCACAATCTTTCCGCAGATGGTGGGACACACCATTGCTGTGCATGATGGTCGAAGGCATGTACCTATCTATGTGACTGAAAACATGGTGGGGCATCGCCTCGGTGAATTTGCGCCAACACGTACTTTTCGTGGACATGTCCAGGAAAAGTCATCGAAGAGGAGGTAACCCATACTCATGGATATTCGAGCCAGTTTAAGTTATTGTGGTGTTTCAGCCCAGAAAGCTCGTTTGGTCATTGACACGGTGAGAGGGCTCCCTGCGAATGATGCATTGAACACGCTGAAATTTACCCCAAAAGCAGTTGCTCCTGCGGTCTACAAGTTAGTAGCCTCCGCAGTTGCCAACGCAGAAGAGAACTTTGGGTTAAATCGTGATGATTTGTACGTGTATCGGATTACAGCAGATGAAGCTCCCACACGAAAATGGCGACGTTTTGGTGCCCGTGGCCGGTTCAAACCCGTGCTACGCCGTGCCTCACACATTACTGTCGTTTTACGTGATAAGGAATAGCCAGTAGCTCGATCATTTGAGCCGCAAGGTTCGAAATGAGACACCAGGAGAAAATATGGGTCGTAAAGTACATCCAATTGGATTTCGTCTGAAGATCAATCAGCCTTGGGAAGGGCGTTGGTTTGCTGAAGGTAAAGAATATCTCACCCAACTGCAGCAGGATTTCAAGATCCGTAAGTTAGTTGCCAAGCAGAAGCAAAACGTGCCGGTGTATCCCGCATTGATATCGAGCGATTTCCTGGAAAAGTAAAAGTGGTTGTTAACACTGCCAAACCAGGTATATTAATTGGTCGTAAAGGTGAAACCGTAAAGAAAATTCGTCAGGATTTGGAAACACTGACTGGAAAAAAGATTGATTTGGAAATCAAAGAAATCTCAATGCCAGATCTTGATGCTCAATTAGTGGCAGAGAATATCGCCAGCCAAATTGAACGACGGGTTAGTTATCGACGTGCCATGAAACGGGCAATTCAACAAGCAATGCGCCAAGGCGCGCTGGGGATCAAAATTGAAGTCTCCGGCCGTTTAAGCGGTGCTGAAATGGCTCGTACAGTCTGGCTCCGTGATGGCCGGGTACCGTTGCAGACCCTGCGCGCAAACATCCAATTTTCACGCGCAGAAGCCTTAACCACCTATGGCAAAATTGGTATTAAAACCTGGATTTATCGGGGTGATATCATCCCTGGTAATGAAGAGAAAACGGAAACCACGGAAGGCGTGTACGTAAGCGAATAGCGCTGCGGACCCTTTAGAAGTGAAAAAGAGGTAGCACTATGTTAATGCCAAAGCGAGTTAAATTTCGCAAGCAACAAAGAGGGCGCTTAACAGGAAAAGCCACCCGCGGCGCGGACATATCATTTGGCGAGTACGCATTGCAGGCACTCGAACCTGGTTGGGTAACAGCCCGCCAGATTGAAGCTGCACGCCGTGCAACCGTTCGTGTTATGAAGCGACGTGGCAAAATCTGGATTCGAATTTTTCCTGATAAACCCTATACACAAAAACCGCCAGAAACTCGTATGGGTAAAGGTAAAGGTAATGTGGAGTACTGGGTGGCGGTTGTCAAGCCGGGACGAATTATTTTTGAGATCAGTGGATTGCCGGACGCTGTCGCTAGAGAGGCACTCCATCAGGCAGCTTATAAGTTCTCCATTAAGACCAAAACAATCGTTCGGCACGACCTTGTAGGAGAACAAGCATGAAAACAAGTGAAATACGATTGTTATCAGTCGAAGAACTGAATTCAAAATTGCCGATACCCGTCGAGAATCCATGAACTTGACGATTCCAAATGGTGACTGGTCAGCTCACCGATACGAGTCGGTTGAAACAGGTCCGTCGCCTAATTGCAAAATATGAGACGATCAAACGAGAGATTGGAATTGACATCTCAAAGTGAAGGTGAAGCATGAATAATCGACGACGTTTAACCGGTGTTGTTGTCAGCGATAAGATGACAAAAACAGTTATTGTTGCAGTCAAACGGACCTATCGGCACCCGCTTTATCAAAAAGTAATTTTTGATGTAAAAAAATACAAGGCTCATGATGAACTGGACTGCAAAATCGGTGACAAAGTACGCTTAGTAGAAAGCCGTCCGATCTCCCGTGAAGTTCGTTGGGTTGTTGAAGAAATCCTGGAACAGAGCGTGCGGTTGGAAACAAACGGCGAAGGAGCGTAACTCATGATACAAAAAGAGTCTCGTATTAAAGTAGCCGATAACACAGGAGCACGCGAGCTTTTGGTCATCCATGTCATGGGCGGCTCAACACGCCGGTATGCAAGAGTTGGCGACGTATGTGTATGTACCGTCAAAGCTGCTGCACCTCAAGGCACGGTCAAGAAGAGTGAGATTGTTAAAGCAGTTGTCGTTCGCTGTTCAAAGGGATGGCGCCGTGAAGATGGATCCTCCATTCGGTTTGACGACAATGCTGCTGTCATTCTGGATGCAGACGGAACCAATCCTAAAGGCACTCGTATTTTTGGACCAGTAGCGCGTGAACTTCGTGAGAAGGGCTTTATGAAGATCGTCTCCCTTGCGCCAGAGACGCTGTAGCAGAGGAAGGTAGGAAAAGCTATGAAACTCAAAATACGTAAGGGTGATCAAGTGCAGGTTATCAGCGGACGAGCTGAAGACAAGGGAAAGCGCGGCGAAGTGATCAAAGTGATTAATGATGTGGAACGTGTTGTGGTGCAAAGTGTAAACATGCGCAGTAAACATCAGAAACAGGTACAAAGCCAGGGGCGAACCATTAACCCCGGTATCGTACGCTTTGAAGCGCCGGTTCATATCTCAAATGTGATGCTCGTGTGCCCTAAATGCAATAAGCCCACAAGGGTGAGTATAAATCGCGATAGTGGCAAAGCAGTTCGTGTCTGTAAAAAGTGCGAATCCACCATTGACGAATGACACCACCATGGAGCTGTAGAGAATGAACAGACTGAAAGAGCAGTATATTAATGAAGTTGCACCTGCACTGAAAGCGGATCTGGGTTTGGCCAATGCCATGCAGATTCCCCGCATTCAGAAGGTAATACTGAATATTGGTTTGGGTGAAGCAATGGATAACCCAAAAGCAATGGATAGTGCAGTCGGTGATTTGATGCTGATTACAGGGCAGCGCCCGGTAATTACCAAAGCACGCAAAAGTGTCTCCAACTTTAAACTCCGCGAAGGCCGCGCAATTGGTGCCAAAGTGACCTTACGTGGTGATAAAATGTGGGCATTCTTGGATCGACTGATTAATATTGCTTTGCCCCGTGTTCGTGACTTCCGCGGAATTTCGGGGAATGCATTTGATGGACGCGGCAACTATACCTTGGGTTTAAAAGAACAACTCATATTCCCTGAAATCGAATATGACAAAATCGACAAAATCCGCGGTATGGAAATTACCATTGTAACCACGGCCGATAATGACAGCAAAGCCTATGCTTTGTTGGAAAAATTCGGTATGCCGTTCGGGAAGGGATAATATGGCAAAAAAATGTATGCAGTATCGTGAATACAGACGGAGTTTCCCGAACCAGGTTCGGAATCGCTGTATGGTGTGTGGACGACCGCGTGGTTATATGCGCCGTTTTGGTTTATGCCGAATTTGCTTTCGTGAGTACGCTCTCAAAGGCCAGATTCCTGGTGTAACCAAGGCATCATGGTAGTAGACTCGGAGGAGGTAGGAATATGAGCGTAAATGATCCAATTGCCGATATGCTAACACGCATCCGAAACGCTATCATGGCTGAAAAGACGGTGGTTTCGATGCCGAATTCAAAAATGAAAGCTGAAATAGCTCGCATTTTGAAGGAAGAAGGTTTCATTGATAGTTACGAAGTCGTAGAGGGTGAAAACGCAGCCTTTATGAATTTACGAATTACATTGAAATATGTAGGAGAACGTCGTGAGCGTAGCTCGGTACTTTCCGGTTTGGAACGTATCAGCAGACCAGGACGACGAATTTATACGCGCAAACAGGATATCCCCTGGGTGCTTTCCGGTTTGGGTGTAGCGATTGTCTCCACTCCCAAAGGTTTGATGACCGGGCAACGTGCGCGTCAATTAAATGTGGGCGGCGAGCTCATTTGCAAAGTCTGGTAAGGAGGTAACACTGTGTCACGTATTGGTCGTTTACCGGTGAATATACCATCCAGCGTGCAGGTCACCATCAAACAAAGTGAAGTGCAGGTTAAAGGTCAAAAGGGAGAACTCAAGTTCCTCTTTTCACCCCGCATGGAAGTCGCCCTGGAAGAAAATCAGGTCGTCATCCGCCGAAGCTCTGATGAACCGGCTGTCCGTGCATTGCACGGGACAACCCGGGCTGTTATCCAGAACATGGTAACAGGTGTGAGCGATGGTTTCACAAAAATTTTGCAGGTGGATGGGGTTGGTTACCGTCCTGAAATGAATGGTAAAAATCTTATCCTGCATGTCGGATATTCTCATCCAGTGGAAGTAGTTCCTCCGGAAGGGATTGAGTTTGAAGTGGATACAAAAACCCGCCAAATTAAAGTAAGCGGATTTGATAAGCAAGCCGTTGGCCAGATTGCTGTAAATATTCGTGGCGTTCGCCCGCCGGAACCCTATAAGGGGAAAGGCATTCGTTATATTGATGAGCGGATCCGTCGAAAAGCAGGTAAATCTGGGAAGACGAAATAATAAGGTGATGTTTTATGGCTAAAATGAATCGTTCCGAAGCTCGACAAAAACGACATCGCCGGGTAAGAAAATTTATTTCCGGTACTGCATCAGTCCCGCGTTTATGTGTTTATCGCAGTTTAAATGAAATTTACGCACAGATCATTGATGATCAAGCGGGTGTCACGCTGGTTGCTTCTTCAACTATTGACAAGCAACTTCGTGATCAGGTCAAAAGCCTGACAAAAACTGAACAAGCCAAAATGGTTGGCAAACAGGTTGCCGAACGCGCCCAACAAAGTGGTGTGAAACAGGTAGTCTTCGACCGTGGTGGATTTCGGTATTTTGGTCGGGTAAAAGCTTTAGCTGAGGCAGCTCGTGAAGCTGGCCTACAGTTTTAGCGCTTGAGTAATGGAGGAATTTGACCTTGGCAGTTGAAAGAGAAGATTACCAGGTAATGGAAGAGCAATTAGACGAACGTGTGATTGAAATTGCTCGTGTAGCTAAAGTGGTAAAAGGTGGTCGACGTTTCCAATTCCGTGTTACGGTTGTTGTCGGTGACAATAATGGTAAAGTCGGGATGGGCACCGGGAAAGCTAACGCTGTACCTGATGCTATGCGTAAAGCATCCGAAAGGGCCCGTAAAGATATGCATAAAGTTGCCATCACTGGAACCACAATTCCCCATGAAGTATTTGGCCGAGTGGCCGGTGCCCGTGTGCTGTTGAAACCAGCCTCCCGTGGTACTGGCGTTATCGCTGCCGGTAGTGTACGTGCTGTTTTGGAAGCTGCTGGTTTGCGTGACATTCTCTCCAAATCACTGGGGAGTGCGCAATGTACTTAATGTGGTCAAAGCAACTTTTCATGCTCTATCGCAACTGAAATCCGTGGAAGTGGAAGCTGCACGCCGCGGTAAAAAAGTTGAAGAGTTGATGCCATTTTGGGAACGGAGATAAACTCATGGCTAAGAAAGCAGAAACTCCCAAAATATTGCACGTCACACTGAAGAAAAGTGTGATTGGTTACCCACAACGACAAAAAGATACTGTGAAGGCCCTGGGTCTGCATCGTATCAACCAGACGGTTGACCATAAAGATTCAGCGGTAATTCGCGGTATGATCTCGAAAGTTAACCATCTGGTTAATATAGAAGAGTAGGTAGTCGCATGAAACTCAATGATTTAGTACCAAATGAAGGCGCAAAAAAGAACAGGAAACGTGTAGGTCGTGGTATTGCAGCCGGGCAGGGTAAAACCTGCGGCCGTGGTACAAAGGGCTTTGGTGCACGTGCTGGTTCTGGTGGTAGTTTATATCGCCAGGGTGGTAATCTGCCATTTTTCCGACGCTTACCGTTTATTCGGGGTGAAGGTTTTACACCCACCAAATCAGGTTGAATATAACGAGATTAAATGTGGAACAACTTAATCGTTTTGGAAGCCAATACAGACGTTAACCCTGAAATCCCTGCTTGAAAGCGCGTTTGGTGAGTGTTAAAAACAATCCTGTTGCCATTTTGGGTCGTGGTGAATTCAGTGTCCCCCTGAAAGTAAGTGCTACATCGTGTGACTGAAGGCGCCAAACAGAAAGATCGAAGCTGCTGGTGGTAGCGTTGAAATTATTTCGTAATCAGGCCAGGATTACTGAAAAGGAGAAACACCCATGAAGAAGTCAGCATGGCGCTATTTATGGAAGTCTGAAGATATACGAAAAAAGTTATTGATAACGATTGCGTTATTGGCTATCTATCGCTTGGCATCCAATATTCCGGTGCCGGGGGTAAACCACGCAGCTTTAGCCGCCTTGGCTAGCAGCGGTGGTGCAGCTGGTAATCTGTTCAATCTGTTAGATTTGCTCTCGGGTGGTACCGTAACCCGATTCTCTATTCTTGCTATGGGTGTTTATCCTTATATCACAGCGCAGATTATTCTCCAGCTGTTGATTCCCATCATTCCTGCTCTTGAGCGGAAGATGAAGGATAATCCTACGGAAGGAAAAAAATGGATGGAGCGTTGGACTGTTATAGGTACAATTCCCATGGCGTTATTTCCGCCATCGGCCAGATTAACCTTTTCAGTGCAGCTTCCGCAACTGGTACCCCCATCCTGAATAATTTTGGATTTACGGGTGCGGACTTATTACCTTCTGTAACCATCTTAATTACCATGGTTGCCGGAACAATGTTTGGTATTTGGCTGGGGCAATTGATTTCGGAATACGGTATTCCAAATCAGGGTCTTTCCCTGATCATTTTTGCCGGTATCGTTTCTCGTATGCCCCAAAACCTCATCGGTCTGTTGAGCGACAAGCAAAATGGTTGGTGGATGTTTATCCTGATGATCGTACTTTTGGTTTTGATCATCTATGCTATTGTTTTTGTCCAGCAAGGTCGTCGTAATGTCAGGGTAATGTTCCCTGGACGCAGAGTTGGCAATCGCATGTCCATGCCGGTCCGTAGCAACTTGCCCTTGATGGTCAATATGGCAGGTATGATCCCGCTTGATTTTTGCGCAGTCCATTTTAACCTTTCCCGCAATTGTGGCTGGTTTCTTTATCAATTCCGAAACAGCGTGGGTTGTTAGTGTGGCAACCTGGTTCCGCGATACATTTGGTGGCGGCAATGCTACATATGCAGTTTTATATTTCCTTATGGTGGTTGGGTTCACATTCTTCTATACCAGTGTGTTATTCCAGCAGCAAAATTATGGTGATAACTTGAAACGTCAGGGTGCACAAATTCCGGGCGTAACCCGTGGTGCAGCAACGCAGCGATACTTGAATAAAGTGCAACAACGAATCACCTTTGTGGGCGCATTTTTCCTGGGCTTTGTAGCTGCCTTACCTTATTTATTAGGCTTCATGATTCCTCAACTGGGACAGAGTGGTTTGTTTGTTATCTCTGCGGCAGGTTTGCTGATTGTGGTAGGTGTTGTTCGTGATACATTCCAGATCATCGAAACTGAACTCAAGTTGCATGGCTATGAAGAAAGCCTGATCAAGGGATAGGTAGAATATAATGGCAGGTAGATTTATTATTTTACTGGGACCTCCCGGTGCTGGTAAAGGTACGCAAGCGGCTGTAATATCAAAAACCTTACAGTTGGCTCATATTTCCTCCGGTGATATTTTTCGTGAAAATCTGAAAAATGAAACCGACCTTGGAAAGATGGCCAAAAGAGTATATGAATCGTGGGGCGCTGGTTCCTGATGATGTGACCATCGCAATGATCAGTGAACGTTTGAGCCGTCCGGATTGTGAAAATGGTGCATTATTGGATGGTTTTCCGCGTACACCTGCCCAGGCTGAGGCTTTGGCCGAAAAACTGGCAGAACGTGGCGAACATATTGAAAGTGTGCCTTACATTGCAGTGCCAGCAGATGAGCTGATCACACGTTTAAGTGGTCGGTGGACATGTCGGGAGAACGGTCATGTTTTTCATGCCATGTTCAATGCCTTCCAAAAAGGAAGGCATCTGCGATATTGATGGTTCTGAATTGTATCAACGAGATGATGATAAACCGGAAACAGTTGCAAACCGTATCCGGGTTTACATGGAGCAGACCTCACCACTGATCGCTTATTACACTGATAATCAGTTGTTGTTTGAGGTAGACGGTACCAAATCCATCGATGACGTCTCGAAAATATTATTGCAAAAGTTGAACGCGTAAAGGATAACGAAATCATGGTTTGGGATAGACAAATTAGCATAAAAAGCAATGAAGAAATTGCAGTTATGCGCAAAGCAGGTGAAATCAATGCTGAAGCACTGGCGGCTGCAAAAGCAGCCATTCGTCCAGGTGTTACAACCAAAGCGATTAATGAAGCCGCTGAAGCAGTATTGGAACATTATGGCGTATATTCACCATTCAAAAATTATCCCGGGCCATTTCCATATCCGGCAAGCACAACTGTCAGCGTCAATGATGAACTGGTGCATGGTATTCCGGGAAGTCGCCGGGTCAATGAAGGTGATATTGTTTCGATCGATTGTGGAACAGTATTTGAAGGTTTTGTAGCCGATTCGGCAATTACGGTGGGTGTTGGTGAACTTTCACGCAGAAACGCTCCATTTGCTGAAAGTTACAGAAAAATCACTTTATCTTGGTATCGAACAGATGATAGGCCGGTAATCGGATTGGTGATGTTTCGGCCGCAGTTCAGCAATACGTGGAAAGTGAAGGATTGTTTGTAACCCGAGAATACACCGGACATGGTGTTGGTCGACGTATGCATGAAGGACCGCAGGTACCTAATTATGGGGAACCCGGAAACGGCATGTTGTTGCGAACAGGTATGACCATTGCACTTAGAACCAATGGTTTTAGTTGGAACACACGTGACACAAGTTCAAGCCAGATGGTTGGACAGTGACTTCACGGGATGGTTCACTAACTGCTCATTTTGAACATTCAGTGGCAATCACTGAAAATGGTCCTCTGATTCTGACATTATTAGCGGATGGAACACCACCGCATCAGATTACTGGACAGTAAGCCAAAGATTAAGTATAATAATTACTTTGGCTTTGGATATTATGGATAAGGTAAGGTAAAGGAGTAACACGATGAAAGTTACTGCATCGATTGGCAAACGCTGTGCCAAATGTAAAATTGTAAAACGGCAAGGCCGTTTATATGTGATTTGCGAAAATCCAAAGCATAAACAGCGACAAGGATAAAGAACTATGGCGAGAATTGAAGGTGTTGATCTTCCACGCAATAAACGTATCGAAATTGCATTGACCTATATCTTTGGTATTGGGTTAACTCGTTCGAAGCAAATTTTAGCCTAACACAAATGTTAGTCCGGATATTCGGGTGAAAGATTTGAGCGAAAGCAGATGCAATCTGTTTGCGTGAATTTATCAGCAAGCATTATAAGGTTGAAGGTGATCTGCGCCGAGAGGTGCAGATGAACATCAAACGATTGATTGAAATCGGCTGTTATCGTGGTTTACGTCATCGCCGGAGTTTGCCCTTGAATGGTCAGCGGACGAAAACCAATGCACGTACCCGCAAAGGACCCAAGAAAACAGTTGCCGGTCGCGGTCGTCGTCGTGGTGCAACCAAGAAATAATCTGTCTTGCGGGTTTGCAGATTGGTGTCAGGTTGGGTTCTCCTTCCCCAGACCCTGCGGCTACCTGATAGCAATTCTGCGGCCTTCTTTACAGGATATTGTACGGAAATGTTCTATTGTTGGACATAAATCTAGTGAGGTGATATGGCACAAAATGTAAGATCATCGCGTCGGGCAGGTTCGTCGCGAAAAGTAAAACGACAATTGTCATCTGCCCAGGTGCACATTTTTGCATCCTTCAATAATACAATCGTGAGTATTACTGACCAGCAGGGTAGCTGTTGTCTGCTGGGGTAGCGCCGGTTCTGCCGGTTTTAAAGGCTCACGAAAAAGCACTCCCTTTGCAGCACGTCTGGCTGCAGAACAGGCTATGAAAACAGCCATGTCCATGGGTGTGCAGGAAGTTGATTTGATTGTACAAGGGACCTGGTCCCAGGTCGCGAATCTGCCTTACGGGCCATTCAGGCTTTGGGTATTCGTGTGCGATCAATTTCGGATGTTACTCCGGTGGCGCATAACGGTTGTCGCCCACCCAAAAAACGCCGCGTTTAACGAGAGGGAATACATATGGCAAGATATATTGGTCCGGTATGTAGATTGTGTCGTCGAGAAGGTGAGAAATTATTTTTAAAGGGTGAACGTTGTTTCACCCCAAAATGCTGCGTTTGAAAAACGCAGCTATGTACCTGGCGAACATGGCCGGGCTGGCATGGCGTTCACGTAATAACCGACAATCGGATTATGCTCGCCAATTACGGGCCAAAGCAGAAAGCACGTCGTGTTTACGGTATTTTGGAAAAACAATTCCGTCGTTATTTTAGATTTGCTCAGAGCAGACATGGACTTACCGGTTTGAATCTGTTCCAGACGCTTGGAATTGCGAATGGATAATGTCGTGTATCGCATGGGTTTGGCCAGCAGTCGGGCAGCCGCTCGTCAGATGGTTAACCATGGACATTTTACTGGTCAATGGTACGTCGTGCAGATATTCCTTCCATGTTATTAAAAGTTGGTGATGAAATACGGTTCGCGAAGGTTCGCGCAAAACATTCAATGATAAAAGCGTTACCGGATTTATCAGAAGGTCGCCAATGTGCAATGTGGTTGGCCCGTGATTTAAAGACCCTAAATGGCGGGTATTACGTCATTCCAGAACGTGGTGAAATTGACGGAAATCTGGATGAACAATTGATTATTGAGTACTACTCCAGGTAGTAGCGATGAGTCCGGTGCGTGGTATCACAGGTTTCACCGGAAAGGGGTGAAGTGTGACTGCTCTAATGAATATGGTAACACCGAAAGTTGAGAAAGAAGCAGAAGCAAGAAACTACGGCAAGTTTGTCATCAGTCCTTTAGAGCGTGGGTTTGGTGTAACAGTAGGAAATACATTACGCCGAATACTACTTTCTTCTTTGGAAGGGGCTGCAGTAACTTCCATCCGGGTAACGGATGTGCTTCATGAATTTAGTGATGTTCCTGGTGTGCGGGAAGATGTCATTCAGATCACGCTGCAAATAAAACAATTGCGCATGATTTTGCATGATGTCGATACCGCTCATTTACATCTGGAAGTGCGTGGTGAAGGTGTTGTTACCGCTGCAGATATTCAGTGCCTGCTGAGGTTGAGATTGTCAACCCTGACCTGTATCTGTTTACAGTGGACGATAACAATACAAAACTGGAAATTGATATGACCGTTGAACGAGGCCGGGGTTATTCCCCGGCTAATGAACGTGGTGGTCATTTACCGATTGGTGATTTACCTGTCGATGCAATCTTCTCGCCAGTAAAACGCATAAATTGGTCAGTAGGCTCTGCCCGTGTTGGTCAGAGTACCAATTACGATCATCTCGAATTGGAAATTTGGACAGATGGCACAATTTCTCCCGAAAATGCGCTGTCTACTGCTTCAAAAATTATGATTGATCATTTGCGGTACATTTCCGGTATTGATGAAGAGACTTTCCTGGTTAGCCCCGAAGTTGAACCTTCAAACAGTCGCTTAACCAGTGAAGCTGCAGAAACACCTATTGAAAATCTTGATTTATCGGTACGGGTTTTCAATTCACTCAAGCGAACCGGCATTACCACTGTTGGTGATGTGTTGGATCTGTTGGAGAAGGGTGACGAAGCAGTCATGTCTATTCGTAATTTTGGCGATAAAAGCCTGGATGAATTACGAGACAAGATGCGGGAAAAAGGCTATCTGCAAGATGAAGAAGATATGGAGTAGATGCTATGCGTCATCATGTAGCAGGTAAAAAACTTAGTCGAACAAAAGATCAACGAAGCGCCCTGCGTCGTGTTTTGATTAGTCAGTTGTTCACTCATGAACGAATTAAGACTACTCGTGCCAAAGCAGAAGCAATTCGCGGTGAAGCGGAGAAGCTGATTACGCTGGCCAAGAATAGTCAGCAAGAAGATGATGTTCATAAAGTAAATGCTCGTCGCCAAGCTGCTGCCATCCTGGGTGGTGCAACCACTTACGGTAAAGAAACTTTTGATGATATTGCTCCACGCTACGAGAAACCGCCCTGGTGGTTATACTCGTATGTTTCAGCTCGGACCTCGTTTAGGTGATGCTGCTGATATGGTTTTATTGGAATTGGTTGAAGAATAGACCTTCCGGAGTAGTTCCGGATGGAATCCGTACGTTACCAACTGAAACTTGCTTATGACGGAACCCATTTTAAAGGGTTTCAGCGCCAGGCAGAAAATCGCACTGTTCAACTGATTGTAGAACATGCGCTTCGAAAATTAGGCTGGACTGGAAACAGTATTCCTGTTTGCCGGGAGAACAGATACAGGTGTTCATGCGTCTGGTCAGGTAGTTGCATTTGATTTGTCCTGGATGCATTCCAGTGATGCATTGATGCAGGCATTCAATGCCTATCTACCTGAGGATGTGGCGGTAAAGGAGAGCCAGTCTCGTGGATGAATTCATTTCATCCACGTTTTGATGCCAGAGCACGAACTTATTGTTACTTCAATATTTTCCGCTCCAACAAGACAACCTTTGTTCGAACGATATGCCTGGCGTGTATGGCCTCCACTTGATTTTCAAGCGTTAAGAATGCTGCGGAGGCTTTACCTGGGGTGTATGATTGTGCTGCATTTGGACGCCCACCAGTATCTGGCGGGTCTACTATCCGCGCAATTTATAATGCCCATTGGGAGAATCCTGCTGAAGGGAAGTACTTTTTTTACATTTCGGCTAATGCTTTTTTGTACCATATGGTACGCCGAATTGTTTACTGTTTGGTCAGGATTGGTCTTTCTCGAATGCCATTGGAGGATTTTACCTCTGGCATTCAAGCGGGAAATTTGATCAGTAACGGATTGGCACCAGCACTGGTCTAATCATGAAGGAAGTACGTTATCACTTATCGGAACAGGAATTTCAGTTGATTAAAACGTCTGGGCGATATCATTTGGAACTATCAGAAATTGGAGAAATAGACCGTGGAAAAAACCTACGTGATTAAGGGAATACCACAATCAGAATGGATATTGGTTGATGCCAATGAGGAAACTTTGGGCCGCATTGTCGACTCAAATTGCTCACTATTTATTGGGAAAACATAAACCTTACTTTACCCCCGGTTCAGCCATGGGTGACTTTGTGGTTGTGGTAAATGTAAGTAAGTTAAAATTTGCTCAGAAGAAATTGGACAGCAAGAATTATTATCACCATTCAGGATATCCCGGTGGTTTAACCACCACGTTCTGCGCGACATGATGCAGAGAAATCCCGAGCGTGTGATTGAAAAGGCTGTATGGGGCATGATGCCCAAAAATCGATTAGGTCGTCAATTGATGACCCGATTGAAAATCTATCGTGGTAATGATCATCCGCATGCCGCTCAGCACCCTCAAACGGTAGCGTAATTAAGGGAGCATAATAAATGACACAATATTATGAAGGTATTGGAAGAAGAAAGTCAAGCACAGCCCGTGTTCGTGTCATGGATGGTTCTGGTCGCTTTATTGTCAACGATCGAGATATTCATGAATATTTTCCCTCGTTTGGGTGATGCTGAAGCGATCCTGGCTGTATTCGGTGCGTACGGAAAAAGTCAAAAAACATTTGATGTAACCGTGAAAGTAAATGGTGGTGGAGTCAGTGGTCAAACAGGTTCCGTTGAATTAGGTCGTTGCCCGTGCATTGATCAAAATCACTCCTGATGCAATTGCAGCCCTGCGTAAAGGCGGCTTTCTTACTCGTGATCCTCGCGAGAAAGAGCGCAAAAAACCAGGTCTCAAGACGAGCCCGCAAAGCACCTACCTATACCAAACGTTAATATCTCTCAGCATCTGCTGATTTATATGACAAAAACAGGACCATGCTCCGGCAGTATTTCAGCTGGTAAGCATGGTTTTGATTTAATTACAGTGGAGTAATGAAGCCAAAATGCCAATGAAAAACACCACACAACTCAAAGGGATCACGATTGTAGGGCTTGGGCCAGGGGATTTAGACCAAATAACCTTGCAGGCGATGCGAGTGCTTCAGGAAGCTGCAGTAGTATATTTACGTACAGCGCAGCATCCTGCGGTTAAGGAATTTCCAGCTTCACTGCAATGGATTTCATTTGATACCTTATACGAAACCTCCGATTCCTTTGAAGAAGTTTATCAAGCCATCGTGGAAAAAATAATTGAATTGGGAAAAGAACCCGCGGGCGTGGTGTATGCAGTGCCGGGAAATCCCGGCGTAGCTGAATTTACCGGGCCGGAGATCTATCGGCGGGCAAAAGCACTTAGTATTCCGGTGCGGATGATCGCCGGGGTAAGTTTTATTGAACCCTGTCTGCAAGTCGTTGGGGTGGATCCCTATGACAAGGGCATGGTCTTGATGGATGCACTGGAAATTAACCAGCAGCATCACCTGCCTTACAATCCTTCCCTGCCTGCTTTGATTGGTCAGGTCTACTCTACTTATGTGGCTTCTGATCTGAAATTGATTTTGAGTACGGTTTTCCCTGATACTCATGAAGTTCATTTCATTCATGCCGCGGGAACCTCAAAAGAAATTGTGGAAGTGATTCCATTATATGAAGTGGATCGTTCTGCGCACATTGGACTGCTGAGTTCATTGTATGTGCCGGCGCTTGAAAAGGGCTCCTCCTTTGAAGATTTTCAGGAGCAAATCGCCCATTTACGCGCACCTGAGGGATGTCCCTGGGACAGGGAACAAACCCACCAGACCTTGCGATCCACCTTATTGGAAGAAACCTATGAAGTTCTCAGTGCCATGGATGCAGAAGATGAAGAAGCGATGCAGGAAGAATTTGGGGATTTATTACTGCAAATAGTCCTTAATGCCCAGATTGCCAGTGAAACCGGTTCCTTTAACATGACGGATATCATTCAAAGTATTTATAAGAAGATTCATTTTCGGCATCCGCATGTCTTCGGTACGGAAATACGTGAGAATAGCGCTGAAGTATTATCTTCGTGGGAATCCCTCAAAGCAGAGGAAAGAATCCTGAAAGAGAATGGTTCTGCGCATAAAGGCAGGTTGGATAGTGTACCCAGCGATATGCCTGCCCTGGCTCTGGCGCAAAGTTACCAGGCTAGAGCTGCCAGAGTTGGTTTTGATTGGCCAAATATCGACGGCGTGATGGATAAAATTATTGAAGAGATGCAGGAAGTTCGCGAAGCAGATGAAAGCCACTTGAAAGGCGAGCTGGGTGACTTACTCTTTGCGATTGTCAACATGGTACGCTGGTACAACGTGGATGCTGAAAGCGCTTTGAGAGAGACAAACCAGAAATTTCTCCGCCGTTTTCGCCATATTGAAGAACAGGTCCGTAAGAAGGGGAGTTCCATGGAAGAGATGACCCTTGAGGCAATGGATGAATTTTGGAATGAGGCCAAACAAAACGAACGAGATAATGAATCGCAATAATGGATGGAAGGCACGCCTTTCGCCATTTCTTAGGGTTTTGCTGATCCTAATGAACTGCATTGCTTTTGTGCTGCTAATCTGGAGCTTTTGGCCAATTCCACGGCAGGTGTATACCATTGCTTTTCCTGCCACATATTGGTCTGAATTTGAAAAGCAAAGTTACCAATTTCCTACAGAACGCACCTTGACGATGGATTTTCCGGCCTATCTGAAGTTTGGTGATTTACATGAAGTAAATGCCATTCTTTTTAATGGGGAACCTATCACACCTGTACAAAGAGAAGGGTGCATGGACTTTTGCACTTTAAAACACCCAAGCGATGCCAACATCTGGGAATATTACAACATTACAGCACATTTTGCCAACGATCTATCAAATATTATCATGCAACCGCCGGGGGAAACTTATTTTCCGATTTCCCCTGGTGAAAGTCAGCTTTTTACCTGGCAGCTAAAGGCACTGCATAGTGGAACAGCCTATTTAAAAAATACGGTTTCCCTGACTTATTTGGAAAAACAAAAGTTACAGCGTGAAACATCGCTTATTTTTGCCAAGGAACTGGATCTAAAGGTTCTTTCCATCGCTTCCATGAGTATGCCTATGCTGCGTATCCTGTGTTTAGTTCTTGTTTTGTCCTCTGGGGTGTGGTTTATTCTCCAACACGCATCACGAACCGAGTTAAACCAAGAGAATTTTCTTGAATAAAAGATTGTCGTCTTCTCGATTTGAGTGCTGCCAAAGTTATTTTGGCCGATTTTATTCAACCTTTACGAGATATTTGGCTTCGCAGCATACCGAAAACTTGATTGGATAGCAGTGATTCAGGTAAAATAGGGTGAAGATTAATCACGCATTTTTTTTATCAATAGTCTGTATTGAAGAGTACACATCTGTTATAATTTTCGTATGACATTTCTAAAGGGACCACAGAATATCAGCAGTAAACAAAAAATGTTGAACCTTACCCTGGTGTTTACTACAGGGTTGGTAGGTTTATCCACATTAATAATTATCCTGGTCTCTTTGTTTTTAGGAATGTGGCTGGATCAAAAATATCTTACTCGACCGACTTTTACACTGGGTTTTGTACTTGCCAGTATCCCTGTCTCACTGGTTGTGATGATTGTGATTGTAAAAGCCTTGATAAAACGATTTCAAAAATTGTCCAATTCTAATGGTCTGGATGAACTTTAGGAGGTAATTGATTTGGAAGAAGTAAAGACCCGAACATGGCGTTGGGGTGTGAAGCGATGGATTGTCCTTGGAATTGCAATTCTTGGCGGTTTCCTGGCATCCAAGTATCCGCCCATCATGCCGCATATTCAGGTTGCTCCAGAGGTGGTTTCAGAAAAACTATTTACCTTACCTGTGATTGGTGATTTTTATATGACCAATACCTTGGTTGCATCCATTCTGGTATACCTGATCATATTTATTCTTGCTTTTATTGTTAAACAATCTGTTGCCAAGGGCGATCTTGCCCCCAAAGGGGTGGCTGGTGCATTCGAGGCCATCATTGAGGCATTATACAATTTAACGGAAACCACAGCAGGAAAATATGCCAAAACCATTTTTCCTTATTTTGTTACTATTGTTCTGGTTGTAGCCATCGCAAACTGGATGGAGTTACTACCCGGTGTAGATAGTATCGGATTGCTTGAGCCAGGCGAGCATGGATTTCCAGTTCAAGAGATCATGCCGGGAGTTTCCACGATTATAAATGCGGTAGAAGGTCATTCCACCGGAGAACTATTCAAAATAGTCCCGTACGTTCGGGTTGCCTCTACGGATCTGAATTTCACCGCTGCCCTGGCCTTGATTGCTGTAATCATGACACAAGTCATTGGCATTCGAACACATGGCATAAAGTATTTTTCAAAATTCCTGAATTTCACCACCATGTTTAAAAAACCATTTTTAGGTGTGCTGGATTTTGTGGTTGGTGTACTGGAATTGATCTCCGAGTTCTCGAAAATTATCTCTTTTACCTTCCGTCTTTTTGGTAATATATTTGCCGGTTCTGTGTTGTTATTTCTTGTAGGCAGTATGGTCCCGGTCTTTATGCAATCAGCAATTTTGGTATTTGAATTTGGTATTGGCATGATTCAGGCCTTTGTGTTTGGTATGTTAACCTTGGTATTTATGACGCAAGCGACCCAAGGTCATGGTGATGAAGTACACGAGTAGAAATTTACCTTTTCATGGAAAATGTTTTCTTCATGAAAATAGAAGCAATTTGGAGGAATCTTAACAGATGACTGGTGATATCGTTCAGGCTGCAAAATTTATCGGCGCTGGTTTATCCATGATCGGAGCGCTTGGTGGTGGTATTGGTATTGGATTGAGCGTTTTGGGTGCTTTACAAGGCATGGCTCGTAATCCTGATACGTATGGTAACCTGTTTACCAATATGATTTTAGGCATCGCCTTCTCGGAAGCGATTGCAATTTATTGTCTCGTAATTGCATTCTTGATGCTGTTCGTGCTTTAGGACAGGGAATCCCTGGAGGTAGAAATTGGAAAATCTAGGTCTTAGTTTAGGATACTTACTTGTCCAAATCTGCATGTTTGCGATTGCGATCCTGGTTATCAGTGCCTGGGTAATCAAACCTTTACTTGGCGTTTTAGAGAAAAGAAGGGTTACCATCGCAAAAGGGTTGGAAGATGCTCGAATAGCTTCAGAAGCCCGTGAAAATGCAGAAAATGAAGCAGAAAAAATAATAAAAACAGCACAGGCTAAAGCTACAGAAATTGTGCGTGAAGCCTCTGATCGTGCCGAGGCTGTTGCCCGGGAGATTAAGGCCCAGGTGGATGGCGAACTTTCTAAAAGTCGTGAGAATGCGAAAGCGGAAATGGAAGGCGAACGCTCTGTCTTATTGGGCAATCTCCGCAGCCAGGTGATTGCTTTGTCTATTGCCGGTGCACAAAAGTTAATTGGTCAGTCTTTGATGCAGGATGAAAAACGACAACAAGCGCTGCTTGAAGAATTTTTCTCAGGGGTCAAGGGCGGCAAAGTTGTCATTCTTGAAGGGGAAGCACTTCAGGGTACTGAGGCCCAAGTCACCAGTGCGCTGCCTCTTCGTGAAGAAGAGAAAGCACAGGTCCAGGCTGAATTATTACAAAAGCTTGGTAAAGGCGCCGTGATCAAATATCATGTTGATCCCAATATCATGGGCGGCATTATTATTCGGGTCGGCGACCGCGTGATTGATGGTTCCATTGCGTCCCAATTGGCGGATTTAAAACAAACACTGTTCTAAGATAACAAAAATGCACTGAACTGTTGGCGGACTATGATTTATAGTTCGCCAATTTTTTCATAAGGCAGGAAATTATGGAAAAACAAGCGACATTACACGCATTATGCACTTATTTCCAATTAACACCACAAAGGTCTGGGCTGGATCTGAATACGTCTGTGAGCAGGGTGGTGTCCGATTCCCGTTTGGTGGAGCCTGGCAGCGTTTTTTTTGCCTGGAAGGGTGGGGCATTTGATAGTCATCAATTCATCCGGGATGCGGTTGCGCGCGGAGCAGTTGCCGTTGTGGGCACCGAAGCGCCTCTCCCGGAGCTTGAGATCCCTTATATCTGCGTAGAGGATCCAAGGTATCTTCTGGCTGGTTTTGCCGCCTTTTTGAATGATTTTCCGGCTCAGAAACTTTGCATCATCGGTGTAACGGGTACTGATGGTAAAACGACCACCACCAATTATATTTATCATATTCTGCGGGCGGCTGGGCTTAATGCAGGCATGGTTTCCACGGTAAATGCAGTGATTGGCGAACGAGTAATTGATACCGGATTCCATGTAACCACACCGGAAGCTCCTGAAGTACAACATTACCTGGCTGAAATGGTCTCAGCTGGAGTAACCCATGTGGTCCTTGAAACCACTTCTCATGGGCTGGCACAGCATCGGGTGGCCTTCTGCGATTTTGATCTTGGCGTCGTCACCAATATTACTCATGAACATCTTGATTATCATGGCTCATATGAAGGGTACCTTGGTTCAAAGGCGAGATTATTTCAGGAACTGGGCAGCCGGATAAATAAAAAGAACCCAATCCAACCTTTGGCGGTCTTGAATCTAAACGATCGCAGTTATGACCCTCTGCATGAGGTCAGTAAACATGTGCGGCAGCTCTCCTATGGATTGACTGCCGATGCAGATCTTTGGGCAGACGGTTGTTCCAGTGAAGCTGATGGGATTCGTTTCAGGGCACATCTTGGAGGAAAGAGCTTTGAGTTCCATACTTTTCTATTGGGAGATTACAACATATATAATTGTCTGGCCGCTATCGGAATAACCCATGTTGGGTTATCCATTCCCATGGAACTCATTCAAAAAGGGTTATCCCAGGTCAAGCGATTGACTGGCAGAATGGAAAAAGTCGAACTTGGGCAGGATTTTCAAGCCATTGTGGATTTTGCACACACTCCTTTTGCATTGGAAGCGGCACTAAAATCAGCCCGAAAAATTTCATCCGGAACGCTGATTACAGTATTTGGTTCTGCAGGATTGCGCGATAAACAAAAAAGGCGCATGATGGCTGAAGTAGCGGCTGAATTGGCTGATGTTACCATCTTGACCGCAGAGGATCCGCGCACGGAATCCCTGGATGGCATATTGGCAGAGATGTCGCAATCCATGAAGGAAAAAGGAAAGCTGGAAAGCAAAGATTATTTTGTCATTCCTGATCGGGGACAAGCGATCCTGATGGGCGTGAAACTGGCCAGGCCGGGGGACTTGGTCATCGCCTGTGGCAAAGGACATGAACAATCCATGTGTTTTGGGACAACAGAGTACGCCTGGGACGAGCTTACGGCCATGAAGGCGGCTATTACTCAAATCCTGGAGATTGATGGACCAGAGATGCCTTATTTGCCCACACAGGATTAATCCTGTGGCCAGTATGGGCTGGAGAAAAATCATAGGTAGCGAATTTTTGGAGATAAAATCTTAGGGCGTGTTTTTCCTCCCCTATTTTCGCTTCTCAGAAAATGGTCGCGAAGCACACCTTGTGTGGCGTGGTGCAGGAGGGGGTGGTTCTACTTGGATGAGCAATCCAGATTGATTAACTAAAACCGCGCAAAATATGGCGGTGATACGATATAACTGAATTGATTCGAGAATAATGGTGGCAAGCTGTTGTTTATGCAAAAAAGAAGCATGGAGCTGCCAACGCTTCACCCCCACCCCCCGAGATCGGGGGCTTAGCGCGATGGAAATTCTATTGTAGCGAATAGTAATAAATGAGTTGTTGGAAAGAAGAGCTCACAAAAAAAACAGGCTGCCCGCGGGCAGCCTGTTTATCAGTAAGGGTAGTAATGACTAATCTTTTTTGTTGTCTGAATCTGAGCGAGGGCGATAAGACGGTTTACCACGATCACTGCCGCGGTCTCCACCACGATCACTGCTTCCACGATCACGATTGAAGGAGCCGCCGCTGCCACCACGACGGTTTCCTGAGGAGGAGCCGCCGCCGGTGCTGGGTTTGCGTTTGTCATGACTGAGGGCTTCTTCAGCAGTCCAGCCTTCCAAAACAGCCTGGCGTGAGAGTCGGATTTTACCATTGTCGTCAATGGCGGTTACCATTACGGTTAATTCTTCACCCAGGGATGCCACATCTTCCACTTTCTCGACTCTTTCAGAGTCTAATTGGGAGATATGAACCATGCCATCGGTGCCAGGGAGAATTTCAACAAAGGCGCCAAAATCAGCAATACGTACGACTTTACCGGTATAAATCCGGCCAACTTCGGCAGTCTCGATCAAGGCAGAGATACGATCTCTGGCGACCATTTCGCTTTCAACATCCAGCGCGGCGATGAAAACTGTGCCGTCATCTCCGATGTCGATCTTGGTTTTGGTTTCTTCCTGTAATGCACGGATCATCTTCCCGCCTGGTCCAATGATGGCGCCGATTTTATCAATGGCAACCTTCATGATCGAGATGCGAGGAGCGTGGGGTTTCAACGTAGGATTGGGCTTGGGAATGGTCTCAAGGATCATTTCCATGATTTCCATACGAGCTACACGACCTTGATCCAATGCTTCAGAGAGTAATTGGGAGGACAGACCTTTGATTTTGATGTCCATCTGCAACGCGGTGATACCATTTTTGGAACCGGTTACTTTGAAGTCCATATCACCGAGATGATCTTCCATGCCCTGGATATCGGTCAGGATCACATAGCGGTCGCCTTCTTTAATCAAACCCATGGCGATACCAGTGATGGGTTCTTTAATCGGAACGCCGCAATCCATCAAAGCCATGGTTGAGGCACAAACAGAGGCCATGGAAGATGAGCCGTTAGAGGACAGCACTTCAGAAACCAGGCGGATGGTGTAGGGGAATTCTTGTTCGGATGGGATCATGGGCAGGAGAGCCCGTTCAGCCAGGTTACCGTGGCCAATCTCGCGGCGTGAGGAACTGCGGGATGGTTTTACCTCTCCGGTACAGAAGGATGGGAAATTGTAATGATGCATATAACGTTTGGTGTCGGTAGGAGAAAGGGTATCAATTTCTTGTGCTTCCCGGGGGGTACCCAGGGTGGCAAAGGTCAAAACCTGTGTTTCTCCCCGTGTGAAGATGGCAGAACCATGCGCACGCGGGCTGTAAGCAACTTCGCACCAGATGGGACGAATCTCAGTGGATTTACGGCCGTCAGGGCGGATACCTTCTTCAATGATACGATTGCGGATGATATCTTTTTCGATATCATGAAAAGCCTGTTTAATGTCGGCAGTGATTTTTTCAGGCTTCTCAGCATCAATGATCATTTCTTCGATCACTTTTGCTTCAATGTCTTTCACGGTCTGGGCATATTCTGCTTTGGTGTGGGGGGAGACTAGGGCAGTGCGGATATCTTCGGCGACTTTTTGACGAATCTGGTCAATGAAAGGTTCATTGGATTCCGGTTCAGCGATGATCGTCTTTTCTTTACCGATTTCTTCCGCCATCTGGAATTGAAGGTCAAGCAGAGGCTGCATGGCTTCATGACCAAAGGCAACCGCTTCTACGACTATAGCTTCGGGCACTTCATCGGCGCCACATTCAACCATTAAAATGGCATCCTTGGAACCGGCAATGCGCAGGTCCAAATCGGATGCATCCATCTGGGCATAGGTGGGGTTGACAATAAATTTACCATCTACGCGACCGATGCGGACGGCGGCGATGGGGCCTTCCCATGGAATGTTGGAAATCATCAAAGCAGCCGAAGCCGCATTGATGCACATTAAATCTAATGGATTTTCGGTATCCGCAGAAAGGGAGTATAAAATCACCTGGATGGGATTGTGCATGTGTTTGGCGAAGAGGGGACGAATGGAGCGGTCCGTCAAACGGGCTACGAGAATGGCATCATTGCCGGGGCGTCCTTCACGACGGAAGAATGAGCCAGGGATCTTACCGCCGGCATACATTTTTTCTTCATAATCAACAGTAAGGGGTAAAAAATCTGTACCTTCTTTAACATCATCAGACATGGTTGCGGCACAGAAAACGATTGTGTCGCCAATGCGAACTGTTACCGCACCGCCAGCCTGACCAGCTAATTTGCCTGTTTCGAAAGTGATGATTTGATCACCAACGGGGGCATTATACTCTTTTACAACTGGTTTATTCATAAAATTTATTCCTTCCTTTTCCCCCGCATAGTTAGGAACTGAAAATGGTCAAGGGACATTCCTGGAGCATTTTCAATGCCCAACCCACGAGGGGAAATCTATTAGTATATCTCACATAAGATATATCTGATATTGTTAAAAAACAGAATAGATGGAAGACTCCATCTATTCTGTTTTTTTGACCTATTTTAAGTTTTCGTAATTGCAGTTTTTGAACAAGATCCAGGTATTTCATGTAGTCTTTGCGGCGCAGATAATTCATCAAGCGGCGTCGTCGACCAACCATGATCAACAAACCACGTCGGGATGATTCATCATGTTTGTTGATTTTCAGATGTTCGGTTAACTGTTTGATACGGGTAGTCAGAATGGAAATTTGAACCTGAGTGGAACCGGTATCGGTTTCATGTTTCTGATACTCTTGAATAACTTGGGTTTTAATTTCTTTTTGTAACGGCATGACGTCTGCTAACTCCTTGTAGCAATAATTTTTTGCAGGTCTCCATTTCAGTTGCGGAATTTCCACTACCAAAAGGACCAGTCATTGGGGTAATTATACCAGATGGATTCACACTATGGAAGGCAAGCCTTGTCAAGGGGAGATTCCGTTTAGCGTTTTAATAATTCCCTAAACCGGGGGCGGATGGATTCATCCAGATTTGGAAGAAACTTGCGGAAAATCCGGAAGATGGCATCATTGTTTACCATCATCAGACTTTGTTCAAAGAAATGCAAACTTTCGGTTGGATAACGGTTATAAAGCTCATCAAGGATTGTAAGATAATCCTGTCGGAAACGAAGGTCTGCGTTTGGGAAGAAGAGCAGAAAATGCCTGAAGAAGAAAGGGGTGTTGATAAATGATTCATGCAGGATACTTACTTGTAATAAAAGCAATCCAAAGCGCGGGGACTCCCCCAACGTAACTGGCAGGATTTGTTCCAGGAAATCTAACCATAGCTGAGGTGCCTGCGTGAGAATGGCATTAGTACTGCGTTGGAGAAAATCAAGCAAACGATCGTCACGCTGCCAGGCAGCACCATGATCAGCTACACGTAATAAAACGGCCTGTGTGTGTGAAACCGGAATACTTCCTAAAATGCTTGCCGATAGACTGCTTATTTCAGCATACGGATCCAATATTAATTCATCAAACAAGCGCAGTGCGGCTTCCGGGTTCTCCTGACAGCGTTTACGAATCAAACGTTCGCATTGCATGCCAATTAGAATAGGGAGGTGATATTTTTTTATTCTGGGGTTGTTTTTTGTATTTACACCGCTGCGAAAAACCTGTACGCCATAAAAACTGAACAGCTTGTGCAGGTGTTGGTGAAATTCCGCTGGCCGTGTGAAAAACTCCAACAGTTCGTAAATTTCAACATTGAGTTTGGTCAGGTTTACAGCAGTCATAGGAAAAAAGGAGGGCGGCAGGTGAAACTGCCGCCCGTACTCGTATCTTAGTAGGCCTTGGCAATATAGGCTTTTTCGGTTGCATCTGCGCCACAAACAATACAGGTTCCATGATCTTGGGGTTGATCAAATGGAATACAACGTACCGTAGCTTTGGTATCTTCTTTAATTTTTTCTTCACAGGCTGGATTGCCGCACCAATACGAAAATGCCCAGGCGGATTCCACAACTTGCTTTAATTCCTCATAGGTCAGCGGAGAATGAATATTGGCATCTCGGAAGGCCGTCGCCCGCGCTAATAAAGCTGCTTGAATAGTTTCAAGTAATTTACCCACAGCAGCACCACAATTTTCCAAAGGCAGAACCACTTTTCCGTCCCGCCCAGGAACGTCTCTGCGGGCAGCCATGACATGCTTTTCGTCAACGTCTTTGGGGCCAATTTCCAGCCGCAAAGGTACGCCGCGCATTTCCCAGTCGTTGAATTTGAATCCGGGGGTTTGTTCCATGCGCTCATCAACTTTAACTCGATAAGCAGCCAAATCGATTTTCAATTGATCCACAACCGGCATAACCTTGGCTTTTTCCTCATCATTTCGGAAAATGGGCACAATAACCACCTGGATGGGAGCCAGCCGGGGGGGAAGATCAACCCTTGATCATCCCCATGGGTCATGATGATAGCGCCAATAAAACGAGTGGAAACACCCCATGAGGTTGTCCAGGCATACTGGAGTTCATTTTTCTCGTCGAGAATTTAATATCAAAGGCTTTCGAAAAATTTTGGGCCAGGTTGTGGGACGTACCGGATTGCAGGGCTTTGCGATCCCCCATCATGGCTTCAATGGTATAGGAGCGTAAGGCACCGGCAAATTTCTCACTTTCTGATTTTCGGCCGACAATTACCGGCACAGCCGCTTCGGTATATGAAAACTCGGCATAGGTATTGACCATGCGCAAGGTTTCTTCTTCCGCTTCTTCGTAAGTAGCATGGGCAGTATGGCCTTCCTGCCAATAGAATTCCAGTGTACGCAGGAAGAGTCGAGTACGCATTTCCCAGCGTACCACGTTGCCCCATTGATTAATCAGGACGGGTAGATCGCGATAGGATTTGATCCATTTGGAATACATGTGTCCGATAATTGTTTCGGAAGTCGGGCGAACGACCAGCGGCTCTTCCAGTTCCTGCCCGCCGCCATGGGTGACAACGGCCAGCTCCGGAGCAAATCCCTCCACGTGTTGTTTTTCTTTTTCCAGAAAAGACATGGGTATGAGTAAAGGAAAGGCAGCATTAACATGACCTGTTGCTTTAAAACGGGAATCCAGTTGTGCCTGGATATTTTCCCATAACGCCCAACCATATGGACGAACGACCATACAACCACGGACCGGTGCGTAATCGGCCAGTTCGGCTCTTTGAATCACCTGGTTGTACCATTCGGAATAGTTTTCACTTCTGGTGGTCAATTTTTCTTGTTTCATGGATGTTTTTACCAATTGTAGGATGGATTCGATTGCCAATGTATATCATAGAATGGACGATGGGTCAAACCCTGAACCAGAGAGTGCTGAAAAAGAATATCACAAACCAGCCCCAAAGCGTTTTAAGAATATTTTTGCCTTGTAAAGGGTAAGTTTTGTTAAACTACGCGAGAAATATGACTGTATTGGAACCATTAATTCTTTTTTAATACGCTCGATTAATCAGCCTGTTTGAAAGATTGCACAGCCTCATCAACGGAATCGACAAAATGAAAATTTTCCGGAAGGCTGCCGTCCAGATAAATTTCCTGTGCCGTGCAAAAAGCCTGAATGGTATCCTGCCATGCCTGGCCGATGAAGATCATTGGCCGCATATCCTTTGGATGAATGAGGATATGATTCCAAAAGAGGACAATTTCAGCCAGCGTGCCAATTCCCCCTGGCAAGGCGATCAGCCCCGATGTGCCTTGATTGATTAATGTGTGGATACGTTCTGCCAAAGTGGGGCAATGAATGATTTCGTGGACCCACGGATTGTGGGAAATAGGACGCCAGTTTTCAATTTCTTCGCACGTCACACCAATCACATGTCCGCCAGCAAGCGCTGCTCCCTGGGATACCGCTTCCATGGTACCCATGTAGCCACCGGTGACCACGCCCAACTGAAGCTGAGCCAGTTGTTCTCCAAGTTTCATTGCTTCAGCGTAGGCAAGGTCACCAGGGACCGGTCTGGCGGATCCGAAGACAGTCACCATTTTTTTAGAAGGATTTGTCAATCTTGGAAACCGAAGTGGTGTATCAGCTGATCAACCCTGAGCATATCGGCTTCACTGAGATCGACCAGTTTAAAACCCGTATCATAAAAATCCGGATTGATGTCTTTTCTTGTCCATTGACTGATGGCGGAAAATTCCAGTGCTTCTTTTCCGATGATCTCTTTAGGCAGCATCATTCTGAAGTGGAACTCTTTGTTTAATTCAAATGGCGTTTCACTAATGACCATGAGACCCTCTGATGTAATATCCACCAAATGTCCCATTAATTCATTGGTAGTTTTATCCATAATTCGCAAATAATAGATCAAATGCCTACGTTTAAGAGTTCGTTTTTCGAACATATGATGCTCCTTTTGCTGTTCATGCTATCCTGAAAGGCTAATCCAATAATCAACTGCTTTATGCTTAATTATGCTGAATTGAGGATCAAATGCAAGCGAAAAAAGGAAAAAAGCTAAGATATTTACAAAGAATATATATTATTCTTCTTCTTGTCCAGTTATTTAACCTTGAATTCCTGTAAAGCCGACAAAGCGGTTGAAGCTGATTGAATCTGAACTGGCTGCCAACCTGTTTCACTGACCATTTTATTCAAGTGGGTTAGCACGACCTGCTGGTCTTCTGCGGAAAGGGAAAGGTAGGTTTCCTTTATCATCGCCTCATCCTCAGAGAGGATGCCATCCCAAACACTTTCCAGATACTCTTCCAAGGAACTCATCTTGACTCCAATTGTAATAAAATTATTTTCAGTTTTTTCTGTTTATGAAGAAGCATTTAATAATTATACCAAGTGCTTAAAAGCAAATGGCTGGCTTTCCGCCAGCCATTTGAGTTTTCAACATAAAAAATCGTTTTATTCTTCTTTTTGTAAATGGGCCAGATCTTTCTTGCGTTGTTCGACGATTTCCTGCGTGATATGGGAGGGAACCATATCGTAATGGTCTTCTATCATGGTGAATATGCCGCGCCCGCCTGTCATTGAGCGCAGGGTGGTTGTGTAGCGCTGCATTTCAGCCAGAGGAACCAAAGCAGAGACCGTGGAACGGCCTTTTTCAGTTTCCATACCTTGAACGCGGCCACGGCGGGTGTTCATATCGCCCATCACGTCGCCCATGTATTCTTCAGGGACGATGACTTTTACATTCATGATCGGTTCCAATAAGATTGGATTGGCCATCATGTAGGCTTCTTTGAATGCACCGCGACCGGCAATTTCAAACGCGATTGGTTTGGAATCCACAGGATGCTCTTTACCGTCATAAACGCTGACTTTAACTCCGGAGACCGGATATCCAGCCAGGACGCCTTCTTTCATTACGTTGCGCACGCCTTTTTCAATGGCAGGCATGTAACTGTTGGAAACGGAGCCACCGAAGACATCATTGGAGAATTCGAAATCTCCGTCTTTGAAAGGCTCCACACGCAGGGCAACTTCACCAAATTGGCCTGAACCGCCAGATTGTTTCTTATGGCGATAGCGGGCATCACCCTTGCCGCTGATGGCTTCCTTGAATGGAACTCTAGGAACATCCACGTTGATCCCTACCTGCAATTTTACTTCCGCCCGGCGAATGACAACATCAATATGCTGATCGCCCATGCCCTGCAAAATGGTTTGGAAGGTTAAAGGATCGTTGTGCCAGGATAAAGTCATATCCTCTTCGCATAATTTGGAGAGTGCGGAGTTGATTTTTGTACTATCCACCTGCGTCTTGGGGAAGACAGCCACACGGTAGAGTGCGTTGGGATAGGTTGGGGCTGTAATGGTGACTACTTTATCTTTTGCACAAAGAACATTGGTTGTGGATGTTTCGGTTAATTTGGGTACAACGCCAATATCGCCAGCGTGAACACATTTTATACCGGATGCCTCTTTACCACGCATGATGGATACGGAACCTAACCGTTCTTCAACGCCCTTTGCAGCGTTCCAGGCTCGACTATCGGAACAAATGGTTCCTGAAAAGACACGGAAGAAAGTTTGTTTTCCAACAAACGGATCTGCTGTGGTTTTCCATACATAGCAAGCCAGGGGACCGGCATCATCACCTTTTAATTCAATCTCTTTTTCGCCTATCGTTGCTACACGAGGTGCTTCCACTGGGGATGGTAAATAATCCACAATGGTATTAAGTAGGGGGGCGACGCCGATGCCGGAGCCGGCAGCGCCAACCAAAACCGGTATATAACTTCCGGATTTGACAACGCTTTGCAGGCCTTTTTTGATTTCCTCATCATTTAATTCGCCGGTCTCGAGATACTTTTCCAGTAAGGCATCATCACCTTCTGCAGCAGCCTCAATTAAAGCCATTCTTTCTGTTTCAGCATCATCTTTATATTCTGCGGGAATTTCCTCACCGGTTTTGCTGTTACCAATGAAGGCCTTCATCGAGATCAGGTCGATGGTTCCTTTGTAATCTTCTTTTTCCCCGATAGGTAGATGGAATTTTATTAAACGCGTATCGGAAAAACCTTCCATAGCCGCGAATATTTTGGCAAAGTTGGCATTAGGGCGATCCATTTTATTAATGACAATCAGCCTTGGCAGGTGGAATTGCTCGCAATAACTCCAGGCAACTTCCGTACCCACTTCAATACCGGAGACAGCGTCAACCAATACAACAGCACCTTCGACAATACTTAATGCCGAAATCATATCGCCAACAAAATCTGTATATCCAGGTGTATCTAATATGTTGATTTTTTTGTTGTCATACTCAACTGGGATGATTGAAGTGTAAACCGAAATTTGACGACGGATTTCTTCTTCATCGAAATCTGATGTCGTTGTGCCATCTTCGATTTTGCCTAATCGTGTTGTTGCGCCGGTGAAATTCAAAAAGGCTTCTGCCATCATTGTCTTTCCGGCACTGCTATGTGATACAAGTGCAATATTACGAATTGAATCAGAAGTGTATTCTTTCATGAAAGTGAATCCCTTTCCTCCAGGCTGGTTTTGCTCACTTTGTTAATGTAAAATTGCATACAGGAGTCATCAAAGTCTTTACAAAAACTATGAGCCTATTTATTATATCAAACACTTGCTTGCTTGAAACATTGAATATTCATCCGATTCTAATAAACTTGTCAACCAAAAAAATAAAAATACACGAAGTAATTCTGGAATGTCGATGAAAAACCTTATTCGGTTCATAAAAACTAGTCTTCTCCTTCTATTGGGTATTCTTTCCAGTGCCAGCTGCGATTTCTCCCCATTTCTTTCCAATTCCTCCTTTGACACCGAAGCCGTTGCCAGCGGGAAGGCCACGATTGTAGCACGCATGACATTAACTGCTGAACCGGTATTGGCGGAACCAACAAATGCTGCTGGGCTTGAGAATACTGCAACGACCGAGGTCCAATGTGCGTATGCCTGGACAGTCAATCCAGATTCAGAGCTAACAGCCCAATTACAGGCATCCATGCCTCAATCCATGCAGTCTACGGTTCAATTGGGGGTGGCCTGGTATGGTGAAAATTGTATTGATATTCAGACCAATCAGATTGTTCGTTATTCAGCCATGGATATGGAGATCACCGTATCATATCCTAAACTCCAAACGCAATCTGCAGCATGGATGGGGGAGCAAATAGAGCAGTTAATGACACTGATGATCTCTGAATTGGAGAAGAACCCTCAATGGACAAGCTATCCCAAGGTGTTTCACTTTATTTTTAACCAGCCAGGGGAAACCGTGGCGAAGAATTTTGATTTGGATCAATATTTGAATTCTAAAGAAAAAAATGGATTGAGTGGGGAAGCCTTGTACCAGGCGTTAGGGAATTAACCGTTTTTCCATCCGCCAGGCAGGTTCAATTACTTGATGCCAGACCCCATGGTGGTCCTGATACTGCCAGATGCCGGGTTCGGGAGCGACAATCTCATAACCCTGCTTCAAATAAAGTTTGATGGCGTCCTTGTTGTCTTTGGCAACATTGAGTGTGATGTACCGCATCTTGCGATTAATCAGATCTTGTTCGCAAAAGTTTAGTAACACTTTACCAATCCCTTTGCCGCGAAAAGCAGGTTTTATCCGAAACGAGTACAAATAAGCGCGATCAATGCCATCTGCCAATTCCAACCGGTTGCAAACTAGTTGAATAAAAACCTGACCGATTAATCCGTGATCCGGAAGTTCAACCAACCAGGCCAGGCCCTTGCGGGCCTTCATGCGGTTGAAAGCGATTTGAAAAAGTTTTCTGTAATGCGTATAGGCACCATCCCATTCCAGATAGGGTAAATCCTCTTTTTTTAGGGCACGGATATGAATTGAACTTAGCAGATCACTAGCTTCTTGCATGGCTGGTTTATTTATTAATCACGTAGAGAGTGAATCAGTTTTTGCAGGTATTCACTTTCCTCTTCTTTGGAATTCAATTTTCCATCAATCCAGGCATCCCTCAATAGGGTCAGGATTTCTTTATACTGTGGGCCGGGAGCCAACCCCAATTGTTTCAGGTCATGGCCGTCAATCGAAGGTTTTATATGGCGCCAGGTATCAATATATTGGTCCAATGCTATTTTCCAATCCAACGGCACAAATTGTTTAATGGCATAAATCGCAGGGAGAGGAAGCCGCGAACATTGGCTGGTAATTTGACTGGGAGACTGCATCTCGGAAGTCTGCCATCTTTGTAAAAGTTTGAAAGTCTGAAGGAACATTTTGCCATTCAGATTGGGGAACCGGAAACGGCTGATGATTTGATGCAGACGGGATGTCTTCTGCCCCAGGAACCAGACCAAATAGGCCATGCTGCTGCGAACAGGCATACCATCCAGTATTGATTCCAACGGCCAATTTGCAGAAATTGATTCAAACAGGACATGTTGAAGTTTTTCATCCAGATCAGGGAACCAGTGTAAATCGGGGTGGATTGCCGAAAGCAAGTGCAGGTCATCCAGACGTTGAAGCATTTTTTGCGGCTCATTTTCACTGAAGATCAGATCGAATTCATGCCGCAGACGTTGTCCGGTCACCTGTTTTAAAATGGGCAAAGCTTCACTCATCAATTCAAGTGTTCTGTCTTCAATATGAAAGTCAAAGCGCTGTTCAAAGCGGATGGCGCGCAGCATGCGGGTGGGGTCATCGACAAAGGAGAGGGAATGCAGCACGCGAACCTTCTTTTGTTTCAAATCGTTTAGCCCACCCCAGTAATCATAAAGATTGCCAAAATGACGCCCATCCAGACGCAAGGCCAGCGTGTTGATGGAGAAATCGCGGCGGTGAAGATCGAGTTTGATACTGCCGCGCTCGACGGTTGGGAGGGCGGTGGGATGAGTGTAGAACTCCGTGCGTGCGGTGATCAAGTCCAGGCTGTCTGGTAGGTCAGTGGTGTTTTCAAAGCCGTTATATGGCATGGAATTTAATAAGGTTTGTTGAATGCTCTGAATATCCCATCGTGCAGTGCCGAAACGGGAATGGGTGGTAATCTGACCGCCAAACTCTTTCTTTAAGGATTTTGCCAGATTAATGGCATCTCCTTCAACGACGATATCAAAATCAAAACTTGGCCGTTCCAGAAGTAAATCACGGACAAATCCGCCGACGATGTAGGCGGCAATTTGATTTTGATAAGCAATATCCGCAATGATTTTTAATAAACCCAATTTGGCAGGCGGCAAGGTTTTTTCCAGCAATTCGATCAGGTTCTTTTCCTGTGTTTTTTCTGTGCGGCCTTCCGCCAGCACATTTAAAACATCCGTACGGGTAACAATGCCGATGATTTTATCCGTGGTTTGATCCAAAACAGGAATTTGTCCCCAACCGGTTTCACTCATCAAGCGCTGCAAATCTTCCAGGGGGGTATTTTCATAAACTGCTACTTCACCGGCTTCCATCAGACTGCCGGTGTTGATATCGATTTGATGGATGAGCGCACGGTCAACGGCTCGCCGGGTTAATAAACCGGCAATTTTATCGCCGGATACTACGGGATATCCTTCATATCCAAAGCGCTGCATCAATTGTGCTGCGGTTTTCAGGGGTGTTTCCGGTGTTATCAACATCGGATCGCGGGACATAATTTGTCCGACTGTGATCGGAGGCAGGATGACCTCAGGAAGAATGGAGAGAATGGCTTCCTTGATGGATTCATAGGCAATGTCTTCATTTGGATCAAGGCTGTCCTCGTCAATCAAAGCGCCGGCAGCACGATCATGTCCGCCGCCGCCGAAATGCTTGGCGAGTTTGTTGACATTGATTCGTTCCGTACGGGATCTAGCCACCAGACGATAACCTTCTGAAGTCTTGGCGATCAAGAAAAGCGCATCCGGTTCGATCTGATCCCGAATTTTGTGCGCGATACTGGAAATTTCTTCCTGCATATCTTCGGCATTGGCGTATGTGAAAAGAATTCTCTGACCTTTTACGATGATTAATTCCTGCTGATCCAGCATGCGCAAATAAACCCGGTATTGATCGGTGGACAGCGGAGGATTGAGAAATTTATTGACGATGCGTAAATTTGCGCCCATTTCCAGCAGATAGGCAGCTGCTTTAATATCACGGGGTGTGGTGCTGATGTAACTGAGCGATCCGGTATCTTCGTAAATTCCCAGCATGAGCAAGGTGGCATGGACAACACTGAGAGTGGTGTGATGCTCCATGAGCTGTTCGACAAATAGGGTTGAACAGGCGCCTAATTGTTCGTTAACCACGGTCCATTCGATCGGGAATCCATCCTTCAATTCATGATGATCCACGACATGCACCTGGGTATTTTTGGATTGTCCCTTGACGGTGATCAGAGCCTGGGTATCCACCAGAATAATCCGCTCAATGGATTGGCGAGGTAAACCGGATCGATCCATAAAGGGTAATTCGGATCCGTATAATTCCAGAAATGCCTGCACATTGCGATTAATTTTTCTTGGCAGGATGGGCAGTGCATGATCATCCTGTAAATAAGCGCCAAGCATGGAACTGATTGCATCAAAATCGGCTTGATCGTGAGTTAGAATAATTTGCATAGTTTCATTTTAATCCATTAATAACAATTCTTTTAAAATTTACATATCTAGATCTTAGCACTTTTACAAAAGATTTAAATCCACAGCTCACATTTTCTCTACGCAGACCGTTTGAATCTTGAATCATGGGCACAGCGGCTGAAATAAAAACATACAACCTGACCTTCTGAGTCCTGATGATTTCCAAATATTAACCATTGTTTGGATATTAAACTCAATTACAGGTATGATATTCATAGTGAGTTTTAATATTCAAGGCGAGGGATAAAAATGGAAGAAATTTATCAGGCAAATTCCAGCCGATATTCTCAGGATATCTACGCACATTGCGGGCGAAGTGGTTTAAAGCTTCCTAAAATATCACTGGGGTTGTGGCATAATTTTGGCGATGTGGATTCTATGAGTAATGCCCGCCAAATGCTGCGTACTGCATTTGATCTGGGAATAACCCATTTTGATCTGGCGAACAACTATGGGCCGCCTTACGGTTCGGCAGAAGAGAACTTTGGCAAAATCTTCAAGAAGGATTTTCAACCTTATCGGGATGAATTAATTCTTTCCAGCAAAGCTGGCTATGATATGTGGCCGGGTCCCTACGGCAATTTTGGTTCACGCAAATATCTGATTACCAGCCTGGATCAAAGTTTAAAGCGTATGGGCGTACCCTACGTTGATATTTTTTATCACCATCGACCGGACCCCAATACGCCGTTGGAAGAATCCATGGGGGCGTTGGATACCATTGTCCGCAGCGGCAGAGCTTTATATGTTGGCATTTCTTCATACTCTGCCGAGGATACCCGCAAGGCATCAGAGATGCTGCGCAGCATGGGGACGCCGTGTTTGATACATCAACCTTCGTACAATATGTTCAATCGCTGGATAGAGGAAGGTCTATTGGATGTGCTCAAAGAACAGGGCATGGGTGCGATTGTCTTCTCGCCGCTGGCACAGGGATTGCTGACTGATAAATATTTGGAAGGGGTCCCTGAGGATTCCCGTGTCAAACGATCCGGAGTTTTCTTAAAAGAAAAAGACCTGACTGATGTGAAACTAAAAAAAGTTCGCGCCTTGAATGAGTTGGCCGGCAAACGCGGCCAGAGCATGGCACAATTTGCCATCACCTGGATTTTGCGTCAACCGGTAATTACCTCGGTTTTAATCGGGGCGAGCCGCAGCAGTCAAATTGTGGATGCGATTAAAAGTTTGGAAGCCCCGCCGTTGAACTCCGTGGAGATTGGGCAGGTAGACAGCATTTTGAAAGACTAGACAAAATCCCCCTGTGTGTGCAGGGGGATTGTTTTTGCTGTAATCAATTAGTCTTAATAAAATATCTTGCGGGATTAGAGCAGTTCCAATTTCTCTGCTTTTTCATCCTGACGGTCATTGATCAGAGTTACCACACTGATGGTGAGAATACAATACACGGCATAGCCCACCAAGACAGGGATGCCAATGGCGCTGACTTGAGCAACATCCGGCTGCGTACCATTCATGGCGCTTTGAATACCCAGCCACATGCCGTATCCCGTTGTAGCTAAGGTAACACCGGAATAGGAAAGCATACTTATCCACCAAAAAATAATCACCAAACTAATTTTGGACTGTTTCCAGCCTACGGTGCTGGCTTCAGGATCGCTGGCGGTCCAGATTTCCTGCGCGATTTGATACGGACGGAACAGGTTTAGCAGGGGTACAAAAAAGCTGCCCACTGCCCATCCTGCAGAATATTTCAGGCCCATGTTGTTATAGGAAGCCAGGTTGCGGTAGCTGTGATGAAACCAAACCATTAATAAGATAAATGAAATCATGGAACCCAGGCTGCTCAGGCAAGAAACGGCAGGGAAAAACATGCTAAGGATGTATCCTGCGACGGCAACCAGGGTTACTATAGTAAACGTAATGCCTAATGAATAATTGGACTTGTAGGGAGTGTTGATTTCTACTTCTTCTTCCATTGAATAACCTTCCTATCAGATAATTAAACACAATTATACTGGTATTGGTAAAAAAAATGGGTCAATGGAGATGGATGTCGGAAAAGGAGCAGGACACGACCGCTTACGAATTCGTTATAATGTAAAGAGGAGATTCATATGACCTTTAAACCTACACGGGATCGTGTTGATCCAATTTCGATTGATACCACACCGCGTCGACGCCCGCCATGGATTCAAGTTCCTCAACGGGATGAAGCGACAGTTGAATGGCTCAAAGGGCTGATGCGCAGCAAGTCCCTGCATACGGTTTGTGAAGAAGCCGGCTGTCCAAACATGGGTGAATGCTGGGGCAGCGGTACTGCTACCTTTCTGGTGCTGGGGGATATCTGTTCCCGAACTTGTGGGTTCTGTGATGTACGTCATGGAAAACCTGGAGCAGTGGATTGGGAGGAAGCTGAGCGAGTTGCACAGGCAGTTCAAGCCATGAACCTGAAACATGCGGTAATCACCAGTGTCACCCGGGATGATCTGAAAGACGGCGGCGCGACGCTTTTTGCCATGATCATCCAGAAGATTCGCACGGCGCTTCCGGGATGTTCTGTCGAGGTTCTCATCCCCGATTTCAAAGGCCAAAAAGAATCTCTGCAAATTGTAATGGACGCCCGGCCTGAGATTTTGAATCATAACCTGGAAACGGTGCCACGGCTATTCAGGTTGGTCCAACCGCAGGATCATTACGAGTGGTCTGCTACAACCCTGCAAAATGCCAGAGCCATGGATGGCGAAGTACTGACAAAATCCGGCTTGATGGTGGGGCTGGGTGAGACGATGGACGAAATAAAAGAAGTGATGCGCGACTTGCGCAGCTGGGATGTGAACATCCTGACCATTGGACAGTATTTGCAGCCCAGCCGCAGACATTTGCCGATTGATCGTTATTATACGCTGGAGGAATTTGCCGAACTCAAAGCATATGGCCAGGAGATCGGCTTTTCGTGGGTCGAAAGCGCCCCTCTGGTGCGGTCTTCCTATCATGCCGCTGAGCAGGTACGTCAGCTGAGTGCCATTCATCAAGCCCTGTATGGAAAATCAACTGAGGATTAAAATCGTTCCGATTATTCGAATGGATGGAGAACCCCATGGCTCAAAAAACAATAATTCGAAAAATCCCCGCAGGGAAACTGGTGCGCATGGATATCACGTATACAAAACAAATCGATGAGTTGATCATCACCGGTGATTTTTTTCTGCATCCGGAAGAAGCGCTGGATAGTATAGTCTCCGAATTGAAAAAAGCCAGCCTGCCGCTGCAGCCAGCAATGGTATTAACCCGCTTGGAGAAAATGTTGGATGGCATGGATGCACAATTGATTGGCGTTAGCCCGGAAGATTTGGTCTCCATACTGGACGAGGCGCTGTCATGAAATACCGCATGATTTCCTTCCAATATTTCAATGCCTTCATGAACATGGCATTGGACGAAGTTATCATGGATGGCGTGCGCAGCAGGACATGCCTGCCCACTATCCGCTTTTACGGTTGGGCGCCCTCGGCGGTATCCATTGGTATCTTCCAGGGAATTCGCAACGAAGTCAATCTTGAAGAGGCCAAAAAGCAGGGAGTGGATGTTGTTCGGCGCATGACCGGCGGCGGGGCGGTGTATCATGATCAATTCGGCGAAGTAACATACAGTCTGATCGCTCCCGAAACCGAGTTCCCTAAAAACATTCTCGCTTCCTATGAAATGATCTGCAAGGATATTGTGGTGGCTCTTCAGACGCTGAATATTCAAGCCAACTTTCAACCGGTAAATGATATTCTGGTGAACGGGCAGAAAATTTCCGGCAATGCGCAAACCAGAAGAAATGGAATTTTACTGCAGCACGGTACGATTTTGTATCAGGTGGATGTGGAAAAAATGTTTGCCGTGCTCAATGTCAGCGAGGAAAAGATCTCGGATAAGCTGATCAAGAGTGTCCAGAAACGAGTTACCAGTGTGCAGGATCAAAATCCGGTATCTCTGGAAGCGTTGCAAAAAGCGCTCGAAGGAGGATTTAGCCAGGGCAAGCTGATTGAATTCGGGTCCTATTCCGAAGTGGAGCTTCGCCTGGCAAAAGAACTGGCTGAACAAAAATTTTCCAGCGAAGCCTGGAATTTCAAATTGTGATTAAAACCCATCCGATAAGAAATTCTTATTGGATGGGTTAGATAACTGCTTTGATTTATTTAATCGGAATGTAAATTTCGGTCAATAACTCCTGTGGGGGAAATTCTTGTTTATTCTTGACATATACCTCATAAGGCATCGCATCCCTAAGGGTGAAGCCGGATTCTGGGAACCAGTCATGGTAAATCTGATCCCAGGTTTTCCAGAGTACCTCATAGGGACCTTTATGAACAAAGACAGCATAGCGACCGCCTGGCAGGATTAGTTTATTGATTTCACCGCGCAGTTCAATTTTTGGGTCTCCTTTCAGGAAGTAGCCTGCAATGTAACGGGCATTTTGTGCTGGCGTGTCTACGTTCTCATCCGGGGTGATGCCCAGACAGGCACCAACGTGAGATCCGTATCGGTTGAGTCGGATGAAGCGGGTAAGGATAAGGAAGGCCTCATCGGCGGCTTTGTTGAAATTTTTTTGGGTTAATCCATTTCTTTCCACGGTAAGTACAAGTTGATCAGGGATTTCTCGAATTTCATATTCCATGGGATAACTCCTTTGGCTGTTGGGATGAATTTGAATGGTTGATATCGATACTGGAATCCGGAATGATTTCCTGACTTCACTGGGGGTTATGCCATAAATCTGACGGAATCCTTTGCTGAAGGAAGCCGAAGTTTGGTATCCGCAGAGAAGCGCAATCTCAATGATCCGTCTGTCTGAGTGCGTCAACCAATGGAGTGCATTGGCCAGGCGACGACGGCGAATATAACATCCAAGGGTTTCACAGGTATACGCACGAAAGATGTGGTGCAGGTGAAATGTCGAGTAGCCAATTTCATTGGCAAGCATCTCTAGAGAGAGGACTTCATCCAGATGGGTATCAATGTAATCAATCAGGTGTTGTATGTGTTCTTGTATTGTCTTTGCCGGCATAGCTGTATTAAAACATAATTAAGGGAAAAAGAATGTTCCTATCTTGCGAAGAAAAGGGAATAGAAACCTTTTAATAAACCCCTTTTGACAGACTAAAATTTTTTCTCTATAATGAGCGGGAAGTCCAAAATCTTTGGAGGGACAATGTTGGAACCACGGATTGTTGAAAGAGAATCATTTACCGTTGTCGGGGTAGGGGCGGCCGGACAGCTTGGGGAATTTAAGTACGGAGAAATTTGGGAAAAGCAGTATATGCCCATGGACGCGCTGCTCAAATCCTACAGCATCGACGGCGGCAGTTATGGCCTTACCTTCGGCGAGGGGGACCATCTGGTTTATCTTGCCGGGGTGGCGGTTGCCAAGTTGCCAGAGCTTCCCACAGGTACGAGAATGTTTGAAGTTCCGGCAGCAAAATACGCCGTTTTTGAGTGTGTGATGAGCACCATGACTGCGACGGTACAGGAAGCTTACGGGCAGTGGTTTTTCGCCTCCGGGTTTGAATTGGATCCCCGCGCCGTTGGTTTTGAATACTATTTACCCTACAATGGGGTCGGTGAGATGCGGGTGGAGATTTTTATCCCGGTGATCTTGAAAGAGGCTTCACCCTTCGAGTCTGGAGACGTTTCCATGAAAGTATTTGAAAGCATAGCCAATCGGCGCAGCATCCGCAATTTCAAGTCTGATCTGATCTCTGAGGAAGCCATACGGAAGATTCTACAGGCCGGTCTGCTGGCCCCTTCCGGAAAGAACAATCAGCCGTGGAAGTTTTACGTCGTGCAGGGTGAAAAGCGCGCTGAAATGATCGCCCAGATGCGCGCCGGGATCATTCGCAGTGAAAGCCAGGGGAATGATACGGGTTCAGCCAAATACACAATCCGAGTGATGGACCAAGCGCCCGTGACCGTGTTTGTCTATAATCGCTTTGGCACTCCGCCATGGATAACGCAATCCATTGATCAGAACTTTTCCGATTTGGTGAATATTCAATCCATCGGCGCGGCTATCCAGAATATGCTTTTGACTGCTGAGGAATTTGGCCTGGGTTCGCTATGGATTTGCGATGTATTCTCTGCGTACGAGGAATTGAGCGCCTGGTTGGGAGAGCAATCTGCACTGATCGCAGCGATTTCCTTTGGTGTTCCCGATGAACACCCTGTCGCCCGCAAACGTAAGGACGTCAACGAGCTGGTTCACTGGGTATAAATCACTGTGAAATTGAAACTCCCATCCTGTTTAGGCTGCTGGGTTTTCGTTTACAATAAGGAATAAATGGTCGATTTCTATCTGGAGGCGGTAATGCAAGTTGTTCATGTGCATATGAAAGTAAAACCGGAATTTTTGGAATCCTTCAAAATTGCAACCCGCGCAAATGTAGCGGCAAGCAGCCAGGAACCTGGTATTGCCCGCTTTGAGTTTTATCAGGAAAATGAGGATGAGACTCGCTTTATCCTGGTGGAAGCGTACCGCACGGCAGAAGATCCTGCCCGGCACAAAGAAACGCCTCATTATGCAGTTTGGCGGGATACGGTTGCAGGAATGATGGAAGAACCCCGCCAGGGCGTTTGGTTTACTCCCATTGCTCCCGATGGTTCAGCATGGTAAGAACACCGATGCAGTTCCAATTTGCCACCGCAGCTCAGCTGCTTTTTGGATCCGGCAAGCATCGCGAGATCGCTAAATTGGCGGCTCCACTGGGCAAAAAAGCCCTCCTGATCAGCGGCAGCGGCGGGGCACAGCCGGAACGAATCACCCGGATTTTGGATGAAAAAAAATTGCCCTGGGGCAATTTTAAGGTTGGCGGCGAACCCACGGTTGAGCTGATTCTGGAAGGCGTTCAGTTTGCCAAAGGGCAAGGCTGTGATTATGTGATCGCCTTCGGCGGAGGCAGTGTGCTGGACAGCGGCAAGGCCATTGCGGCCATGTTGACCAATCCTGGGGACTTGCTGGATTATCTGGAAATAGTAGGCAAGAATTTGCCTTTGACCAACCGTTCAGCCGCGATGATTGCCATCCCGACCACCGCCGGGACGGGTACGGAGGTCACCCGAAATGCCGTGCTGGCGGTGAGCGAGAAAAAAGTCAAGGTAAGTTTGCGCAGCGCTTTTCTGCTGCCCACGATTGCTCTGATTGATCCAGAATTAACCCTGAGCATGCCCCCTGCCATTACTGCCAGTTCGGGCATGGATGCATTAACCCAGCTGATCGAACCGTATGTATCCCAGCGCGCCAACCCGATGACTGATCTTTTCGCACGTGAGGGGATCCAATGCGCCGGGCGCTCCCTGCGCGAAGCCTATTTGCGGGGCGATCATCTGGCTGCACGCGAAGATATGGCCTGGGCCAGTATGCTGGGCGGCTTGTGTCTAGCAAATGCCGGATTGGGTGCAGTGCATGGGTTTGCAGGTCCATTGGGCGGCATGTTTGAAGCACCACACGGGGCCGTTTGTGCCAGGTTGCTGCCGTTTGTCTGTGAGCTGAATGTAAAGGCATTGCGGGAACGTGAACCACGGCATGCTGCTTTGTATCGCTATCTGGAGATTGCTCAAATTCTCACACATAATGAGGAAGCAGCTATCGAGGATGGCATTGAATGGATGGATTCCCTTCGGGCCGAGCTTCAAATTCCGCCGCTGGCATCGTACGGGATTTCCCGCAAGGATATTCCTTTGATTGTTGAGAAGTCTAAAAATTCCAGCAGTATGAAAGGTAATCCCATTCCATTAACCGAAATGGAAATGAGCGAAATTTTACATCAGGCTTTGTAAGATCTGCGGATTGATTTTCCAAATGAATCGCAGGTAACTAAAAAAACTTTCCGGTCTAATGCACTGGAATGTTTTTTTATGTTATTTACCGACGGGAAAAATCGGGCATTGAACAAAAATTGACATCATTCAGGGAGTTTTATTCTTCAGGCAAAATTTTAAATCCATCGGAAAAATCAGTTCCACGCATGGCCAACCCCGGATTAAGTGAAACAATACAGGGTAAATCCTCATCCCAGCATTGATCACTCTGGGAAGGTGTCAACACAAAATGGTCGGAATTGATGGAAATTTTTTCAGTCTGGGCAATAGGGACTTTTGGAGGGAGTAGAAGTGATTGAGTAAAGGAAGGCTCTTTAACAAGCATCGAGAAAAGGAATGATACAAGAACCAGGATTGCTATTAAAATACTGTCAGTATAAATTCTTCTAGCTTGGAGTGGAAAGGTAAATCGTGTAAGGGAAATCCAAAAACCTGCCATGATTAACCCATAGGCAAATCTTGGATCGGGAGCACCAATAAACCAGAAGAGGAGGGAGACAAGCAGATAAATATCCAGAGAAAGAAAAAACAGGGTGTTTGGGTTAAAGTCACGCCCACGGAGGATTCTTTTTATATCGTTAATAAACAAGAGGATATTTCCCAAAAAAGCCATCAAAATGAAGCCTAAAAAAAATGCCATTCTTCGTAACCATGGGAAAATCCACTGCGTTATTGACATGGTTTTAATCGTACCCGTAAGAGGACCGGGCAGGACGGCCCAATCATGGATGGATTGACTCATCGAACTGATTTGTGCCGGCGGGATACTCCAATCCAACCAGGGCAATTGAAGAAATGAAACCGGATAAATGATCGTCCCAGCGAGGATGATGGTACGAATAAACCATGGCAGAAGAAAAACTAATGAAAGAAGCAGCGCTTGCCAGAGTGGTTGACGTGTATTTCTTGAAGCGAAAATTAGCAAGGAAAAAGGAAGCAGCAAGACAGGCGCTGTTGAAAATTTTATTGACACTGCAAACAAGGCAAGGAATAAAATCATCCAGGAATTTAAATTCCACAGCGACAATGTTTTGTCTTCATATTTTTCAATGAAAAGGATCAGGGTAAACCAGATCAGTAAATCTGAGGGCAGGTCCGTGGTGGGGGAATTCACAAAGGCATGAATCATGATGATTGATAAATAGATTAGCAAGGCCAAAACATTGGAAAGTTTTTTTGTCTCACCCAGATTGGAGATTCTTCTGGAAAGGAATAACAAACCTAAACAAAATATGAGGATGTTTAACACAAAAATCCGCTGGGAAAATAGATAGTTAAAACCAAACAGTGCTGAAACCAAAAACCAATTGGAATTAAATGCAAAACGCCCATGCAAATTTCCCAGTCCCGGAATGATTGGATATGACTCTATCCATTTAATACTTTGAATATGATAAAGGCCGGAATCATAGCTGAAAACCGGGCTTGTCGATTTTGCCAGAATAAAAAGAACATAAACCAGGGTAACGATGATTAAAAAGAGATTTTTTTTCTTAAGCCAATCTTGCGGTTTGATAAGGTTTTTGATTTCTCCTTTTAACCAGAAGTTCGAGAGGATGGCAACGCCAAAAACAAAAATAAAAACAGCCCAACCAATTTTCAGCCAAAGATTGCATATCATTAAAATCCAGGAGATTAAACCTAAACCGAGCCAGATGATAACCGTCGGTTCGACCTGTCCAACGCTGTTCTTGCCGGAAAATAATTGTATGCATTTAATCAAAAGCAAACCAAATGAAAAACAAAGTGCCGTGGTGAGGAGTAATGCTAGTATGGTGGTTAACATGGTTCATCCTTTGAAGTGGGCTCGAAAGTGTTTTTTGAAAATCAAAGCATCTGTCACAAAACCCGAGAAAATAAGGAATTAACAAAATAATAAAGCCGGGCTTGATTTTAATTTTATCGCCATTATTTGAGGCAATACTTAACTATAATAAAGGACTTTTTTTCGGTCAAAAGACATTGGGTTCCATACAATCGATTTTGAAATCCCCGACCTTTTTTAGGCAATCGCGCCCCCGTTCTCATGTGTTATCAGACTGTCAGCATTTCCAAAGGATTTTCCACGACTTGTCCCTGTTCCAGATCTACCTGCCAGGCTTGCGCTGTGCTGACAGAGCAGACAGCCTGGCGAAGCTCGCCGTCAACAAAATGCAGGGCGGCGCTGTTATCCACGGCGTATCCGGGTTTGATGCGCTGCTGAAGCAGCATCTGATGTAATGCTGGGCGTCGTTCAGCTTCCCCATTGTAATGGGGCGTGAAACTGCCCGGGAGGATGCCCAGGCCTGAAAGCATGCCGATTTCCCCCGGAACGGAATCCGTGGTGCATTCTTCAAACCAGCAGTTCGCCCCCGCGCTGATCCCGGCCAAAATACTGCCTTCATTGTAAGCTTCCAATAAAATCATATCCAGCCCCCATTCCCGCCATAATGCCAGCATACTGCGCGTATTCCCGCCGCCAACATACAGAATGTCCTTTTTGAGCAGGTAACCGCGCAGGTCTTTGGTTGGAGGGCGGAATAAGGAGAGAACCGAAGGCCGGCAATCCAGGGTGCTGAAAGCGGTAAAAAATTTGATAATATATTCCTGGGACTCGCCGCTGGCGGTGGGCAGGAAGCAAATTTCCGGATGTTTTTTGGGGGATTGGCTGAGAACGAAGCGGTCCAGAGCCAGATTGTCAGGCTCCATGGAAAATCCGCCTCCGCCCATGGCGATAATTTGTTTCATGTGTCAATTCCTCCCAAGACAGCTAAATTAAGTTCCTATCCCTGACAGATAACGAGTCTGATACCTGCCCCCGTCGGGGGTATACGCCGCGCCTGCACCTCGATGGTGTGATGTCAAGCTTTTGATTATAAGTATCCAGGTTGATACCTGCCCCCGTAGGGGGCTGCACCTCAATGGTGTGAGGTCGAGCTTTTGACTATAAATATCCAGGTTGGTCTGTAAGCCGCGTTCTGTCCAGCGGGCGTTGCCCGCCTGGGTGACTATCTATCTGGACGTACCGTCTCCGGCACGCTCGAGCAGTCTACCCGGAACTCAAGGAAGACGAGCAGCCTCCCATCCCGAAGGATATTATTCCTGCTTGACCTTGCTTCTGGAGGGGGTTGCCCGGCAGCTGCATTGCTGCAGTCTCCGGTGGTCTCTTACACCACCATTTCACCCTTACCCATTACGGGCGGTTTGTTTCTGTGGCCCGATCCGACAGGTTACCCCGTCCCGGGTGTTACCCGGCTCCATGCTCTCCGAAGCGCGGACTTTCCTCAGCTGCGTCAAGCGCAGCTGCAGTCACCCGACCAACCTGGATACTTTGATGATAACCGCATCGGCTAACCTCGTCAATCGGCGGCATCCTGAAGATTAAAGATTGGTATAATTCTCCTGCGGGGTATATTTTCTCAAAAACACTACCCATCAGAGGAATTTCATGATCAGAAAACTACCTGAAACCATAGCTTCCCAAATTGCCGCCGGTGAAGTGGTGGAGCGTCCTGCATCCGTGGTTAAGGAATTGTTGGAAAATGCCATCGATGCCGGCGCCACAACCATTGATATTCACATTGAACAGGCCGGTGTGCGCTTGATTGAAGTTTCAGATAATGGCAGCGGCATTCCTCTGGATGAGCTTAGCCTGGCAGTAGATACTCATTCAACCAGTAAACTGCAAACCGCAGCCGATTTGTTTGCCATCAAGACCCTTGGATTTCGGGGTGAAGCGCTGGCTTCGATTGCCTCAGTCTCGCAGCTCAGTCTTTCCTCGCGAACGGCTCAATCCGAAGTAGGGGGTGTGGTGAAGGTTGAAGGTGGAAAAGTAGGCAAAGTGGAGCCGCTTGGTTTGCCTATGGGGACATCGGTCCGGGTCAGCAACCTGTTTTACAATGTACCTGCCCGCTTAAAATTTCTAAAAACAGGGCAAACAGAGAAACGCCAAATTGATAATCTTATTTCACGCTATGCCATGGCTTATCCGGGCATTCGCTTTCATTTGCAGCATGATGGACAAACGCTCTTCAAAACTGCCGGCAATGGAGCCTTCCGGGAAATTTTTGGGGAGCTCTATGGATTACAAACCGCAAAACAAATGATGAGTGTTACGCTGGAAGAGGAATCGCTGCGCATCCATGGATTTGTCAGCCCCACCAGTATTACCCGTGCTAATCGCCGCGAGATGACTTTCTTTGTGAACGGACGCTGGGTACAGGATAAAGCCGTCAGTTCGGCTGTGCTTTCCGGGTATCAAAACTTGCTGGCTGTCGGACGGTATCCCCTGGTCGTGTTGTTCATCGAACTGCCTGCCGAGGCTGTGGATGTGAATGTCCATCCGGCAAAAGCTGAAATCCGATTCCGGGATTCGAAAATGATCTATGAACAGGTGCAGCGCGCTGTTCGACGCGCATTACTCAGCTATACCCCGTTACCGGGTACCCCAGCGAAGAGCACCTGGCAGCATGTGCCAACGGAATCTACATCCAGGCAATTGGATTTAAGATGGGATGCGTTGGCAAGGGAAGATCAAGACCCAGCCAGTAATTTTGAGAATCCCTATTTAAAGCAAACTATGCCTGATCCACAACCCGCTTTACCGGCATCTGATTTGCCGCTCCTGCGGGTGATTGGACAAATCGGACAAACCTATATTATTACTGAAGGGCCGGATGGGATGTATTTGATTGATCAACATGCAGCGCACAGCCGGATATTATTTGAACGATTGATGCAATCGGAGACTAACCGCTTTTCATCGCAGCCTATGTTGGAGCCGGTGATCATTAAATTTACACCGGAAGAAGCAAATTTTCTTGAGGAAATTGAACCCGTTCTTGTGCGAATCGGGTTTAATATGGAACCATTTGGCCCGCATACGATTCAAGTCCGGGCCGTACCGACTCTATTTCAAAATCAATCCCCGGAAATTATATTACGTGGCATGGTGGATGATTATGCGGAAGACGAAAAGATTTTCTCTGATCAATTGGAAACCCGGATTTTTGCCCGTCTGAGCAAGGAAGCGGCGGTAAAGGCAGGCCAAAACCTGACTCAGATTGAACAAATTCAATTAGTTCATGATTTGGAGGCGTGTTTATCCCCCCGCAGCACTCCTTTTGGCAGGCCTACGATGATTCATTTGTCCGTTGATCTGCTGGAAAGGCAGTTTGGAAAAGGAAAATCCAGGGAAAATTCTTTAAGGGGCGGTTTTATCCTCAACCAGATGCCGACCTTCCTCACTTGCTGGCATTAGAATTGTTTGTTATGATAGGCAATATTGATTTATTCCCAGTAAACTACGAGAAACATCTCGCATCCATTGGAGGAACCCTATGGAATTATCTGCTCCAGCGCCTTTGTCCTTGGTCTCATTAGCACTCAATCTTGGTTTAGCTGTTCTTTTGTCCTTGATTGTTGCCTGGTATTATGTCCGCTTTGGACAATCCTTATCGAATCGGTCACAATTTGCTCCTATTCTGCCAATGCTGGCCCTGGTTACCGTTTTGGTAATCTCGGTCGTGAAATCGTCCCTGGCTTTGTCCTTGGGTTTGGTTGGTGCTTTATCCATCGTTCGTTTCCGTACCGCGATCAAGGATCCAGAAGAGCTGATTTTCCTGTTTTTTGCCATCTCGATTGGATTGGGACTGGGTGCGGATCAACGGATTCCGACCATTCTGGCCGTCATTGTGATCATGGTCTATCTGGTTCTGCGGAAGAGCCTGAAACTGCATCGGGGCGCATCCCACAGTATTTATTTGAATATCGATGTTGATAGTGAACAAGCCGGTTCAGAAACGTATACCAAAATTAATCAATTACTGATTGATTTGATTCCCCAGATTGATTTACGCCGCATGGACCATCAAGAAGGACATCTTGGATTAACTTACTATATTACCTTGCGAAATTCTGATGTGATTGCTTCATTAATGGATCAATTAAAGCAGGAAGTTCCAGGTTGCTCTGTTAGTCTGGTAGAACAAAATAATATGCTGGGTGGTTAGTCACACTTCATTCCTAAAGTACCTTTAAAGATAAACAGACCTATGGAAATTGGAAACGGAAATCGGTATGAAATAAAGATGGTTTATGATGGGTTGCGCATTTTTGAAGTGCGTCAATGGATCAGGAATCATTCTGCAGCATTTCGTAAAGCATATCCCACACGACTGGTCAATAATGTTTATTTTGACACAGAAGAATTGGGCTCATTCAATGATCACATCAGCGGCAGCGGCAGCCGTCAAAAGATGCGTTTTCGTTGGTACCATGACACCTCATTGCAGGTGAACGGTCAATTGGAAATTAAACGCAAAGATGCCATGGTGGGATCAAAAGTCGCCCAAAAAATCAGCGGAATTGATTTGGAACATGATTCCTGGAAAGAGCATCCGACAAAAAATGTTGGCTCAAACCAGGATCAGATCAATTTATTGGTTAGATCAACATTTCCAATTTCAATTAACACCTATCAACGGGATTATTTTGTTTCAGCGGATGGGGTGACGCGGGTTACGCTGGATTATCAGATGAAAGCCTGGGATCAACGCGTGTATAACTATCCAAATATGCGCTACTGTATGCCTCAATCAAATCAAATGGTGATTGAATTTAAGCGGGATATGTACGGTCATGTGGATTTTGCCGATATTCTTTCGGAATTTCCCTTACGCGTAACAAATTATTCCAAATACGTGAATTCACTGGATGCAATCCTGGGATGGTAAAAATAAAAAAAACAACCGTAAGGTTGTTTTTTTTTGCATTATTATGTGAGCAGATTTAGAATTTTTTTCATGATGGCCGGATTATCCGTAAACAAATCCGCTGCTGGCAGCCTTTGTAACAACTCAGCCCATTGGGGATCTTGTTCAAACACAGTTTGAAAGAGGGGCATGGCTTCATCCAGTCTGCCAATTTCAGCCAGGGCCACTGCGCGCCAGAAGGATATTTCAATCACTTCGGGAGCATACGCAGTCGCCTGCTCATAGGAATTCGTGGCTGCGCTGAAATGACCTTTTGCGATCTGGTTGTCCGCTGCATTCATTAAGGTATAGGCTTGCTGCAGACGCACTAATCTTTTCAATTCCTGGATCGGCATCGGATGATCTTCGACACGTAGATCCATCAGTATTCCTTCCCAGGATTGAGCAAATTTTTTGCCGCTGACAATAAGGATTGCTGCACTTTGCTGTCCGCGGACGTCCCCGCCTGCTGCCTGGGCGGCTTCCAACGCGCTGAGCATGCGTTCCGCCAAAAGCCCGTTGCTGTTTTCATAAGCATCAGACATGGCTCGCCAGATGGAATCATTCAACATCATGTTCGCCTGAACCGAATAATTTTTGCCTATGTGGTACCCGGCTTGGGCAATGCACTTGCTGCCGGTATGTGCTGCCACATTTCCGGATGCATCAATCATGGCAACTTGACGCACGCTGGATTCGGCATCTTGTTCCAGCAGTTTGTCCAGCGCTGCCTGAGCAGTATAGCCTTCCCGCATCAATTGCAGACCGTTGGGACCATACGATACATTTACGATAGCCTGGGTTGCAATGACGCCAACCCCGGCTTCTGCCCATGAAACTAGCGAGCCGACTGAAAACCAGTGCGATTGTACTGCTGCCCCCAGATCTCCGGTTTCCGGATCATATGCCACAATTGAATAGGTGTGGGCAAAAGGAAATTTATTTATTCTGGTACTGGTTCTACTTTCGCTATGATACATTTATTTACCCTCGTGGTTCAGACAATTAATGATAGGGATATTGTATACTGAAATTCAAGAATTACCTATTGAGTATCGGTTTTGTAGCCAAAATAGTATCCGATCATTTTTGAATATTCCCGAATTGTGGTTTCCCATCCGCGTGGGGATAAAAACCAGGTCGTTGATTTGTACCAATGATCATCAGTGGGGATGACACGAAAAGTTTTTTCTGAACCCGCAAACACTTCCCGAAAAACCATGCGTGTACGGTAGGTGTGATATGGATCGGTAACCACAATGACTGAAGTTAAGTTTACCTTATACAGTAAATCTTTAACTGCATTTGCCTCGGCATATGTACTGGTTGCAATTCCGTCTGTGACAAGTACGGCATTATCAGGTACTTTTTGAAGACGTAATTGTTCTTTCAGTAATTTTGTATAGGTGGCATTGAGATTTCGTACCGTATTGCCAGTTTCCGTTAAGAATGACGGTATTGACACTTTGATTATGGTAAAGAATGGCTGCCGTGTCCACACGTTCCAATTCACCGCCGCTAAGAATGACAGCCGCATCAGCTTTATCGAACGGATCTGCGACAACCAGAAGGGAACCTGTACCGGTTAAACGAACGGGCAAGCAACAACATATCATGATCAATAAGAGGAATAGGTAAAGGCCTTTTTTCTTCATGAGGTGTTCCAATATTTATAAACTGCGTTGAATACGGGTTAAGCCTTCCTGCAAGGTACTTCTTGGGCAGCCAAAATTGATACGAATAAATCCCTTGCCGGCATCGCCGAAGAAGCTGCCGTCATTGACCTGTACTTTGGCATTTTCCAAAAAGTAAGCCGCTGCATTTTCAGCAAAGGAGTGTTTCCCGGCAATCAAGCCATGCTAAAAAGGTGCCTTCCGGTGAGATCATTTTAATACCATCTAATTCCCGGTTTGACAAAAGAGACCATGTAGTCCCGGTTGGCTTCCAGGTAGGCTAACATTTCCTTGAGCCAGGTTTGACCATGAGTGTAGGCAGCTTCGGCAGCGACCTGTCCCAATAAATTTACCCGGCCAAACAACCCTTTTTGCGCTTTTATAAATCGCTTGCGCAGGTCTGCATCGGTAATAACTGCAAAGGCGCAGTCCAACCCGGCGATATTGAAGGTCTTGCTTGGGGCCATGATAGTGATGGACCGTTTTGCGATTTCCGGATGGAGGGAAGCAATCGGTGTATGCTGATGACCGCTAAAAATTAAATCTGAATGCATATCATCAGAACAGACATAGAGATCATGTTTGATGCACAGTTCCGCAATGGCTTCCAATTCCTGGCGCGTATAAACTCTGCCGACGGGGTTATGGGGGTTGCACATGGCAAACACACGGGAATTGGGTTTGATGGCTGCTTCAAAGTCATCCAAATCCAGGTAATACGTACCATCCGAATTTTGCTGAAGATTAAACAGCTGGGATTCAAAACCGCCATTTACTGCAAGTTGTAAAAAGGGTCCGTAGATAGGTGGATTGGTAAGTAGACCATCTCCCGGATTACCTACGGTTTGACAGGCTAAATTTAGGGAAGGGACTACCCCAGGCATGAGCAAAATATCCTCGGGTTGAACTTTCCAATTCAGATGTTGTTCCAGATGCTCGCAAATGGCTTCGATCAAGCCATCAAAGGCGCTGAAATATCCGAATATACCATGTTCTACACGGGTTTGAAGGGCATTAATCACAGGTTGAGGGCATAAAAAATCCGTATCAGCAACCCATAACGGGACGATATCATCCTTATTGCAGTTCCATTTTAAGCTGTCGGATTGTTTTCGATCGATAATCTGATTAAAATCTGTTACCATAAAGATACCTCCATTTCAGTGCATACAATATTGCCAAGCCCCCTGAATAGGATTATTATAATCTATTGTGATTCGATTACTGAATAAAAAACCATTTCACCATTGGAACCTATGAAAGAGAACGAAAAAGCAATCACGAGACGAAAACCAGCCACAATTCAGGTGTTGGAATCCTACCCAAATGAATGGTATTGTCTGCTGGATAGCGGCGATGGCCGTAAATTGGAAAAAGCCGGCCCGTATACTGTTAATTCGACCTGAAGCGGAGGCTATTTGGCCGCCGGCTTTGCCCGATAAAGATTGGGCAGCTGCGCATGCAGAATTTGTAGTTACCCAGGAAAAAAATGGCGGTCATTGGGAAAAATATAAAAAAATGCCGGATGAATGGATGATTTCCTATCGGGGATTACAAATTCGTCTTGAAATTGGCAACAGCAAACAAATAGGCATTTTCCCTGAACAATCAGTCCATTGGGAATGGATGGATGAACGCATTCGGCATCAGGATAAACAATTAAAGGTACTTAATTTGTTTGGTTATACCGGAGTAGCCTCCCTGGTTGCAGCCAAGGCGGGCGCTACCGTAACACATCTGGATGCGTCAAAAAAATCTGTAGGATGGGGAATGGATAATCAAAAATTCTCCCGCCTTGAAAATCAGCCCATCCGCTGGATTGTGGATGATGCGATAAAATTTGTTGAAAGGGAAGCCAGAAGACATTCTTATTATGACGGTATCCTCCTGGATCCGCCCAAATTTGGCAGAGGCCCCAAAGGAGAAGTTTGGGAGTTCTATAAACTGATTCCCAATCTATTACAGGCCTGTCGATCGAATTTTAACGCCTACCCCTGATTTTGTGATTCTGACGGCTTATGCCGTTAAAGCATCATCCATTACTTTGCAAAATGCCATGGATGATTTAATGAAAGAGTATGCCGGTTCCTCTACTGCAGGGGAATTGACATTGGTTGAAAAAAGCGCTGACAGAAGATTGCCCACCTCGATTTTTGTTCGCTGGCAAGCAGATCAATAAGGAGATTGACGGAGATGGAGAAGAAAACAGTTTTTTGTGTGGTTGGCCCTGGGGTGATGGGTGAGGCGATTATTGCCGGATTGATCCGTCAGGAAGTTGCCGTACCCGGACAAATCATTGCTGCCGGGCCTGAATTGGATAATCTGGCTTATATAGAAAAGACCTATGGTATTCAATGCACCGCGGATAATGTTCAGGCAACCTCAAGAGGTGATGTAATTCTTCTGGCGGTAAAACCACAAAGAATACAAAAAGTCCTAAAAGGACTCAAAGATAAAATTCCGGAATCTGCAATCGTTATCTCTATAGTGGCAGGCTCATCGATTAAGGATATCTCCGAAGGTTTGAATCATCCTGCAGTGGTTCGGGCGATGCCTAATACGCCGGCTCAAATAGGACAGGGAATCACTGTGTGGACAACATCCAGCGGGGTTTCTGAAGCGCAGTGTGATTTAGCTCGTTCAGTCCTGGGTTCTTTCGGCGAAGAAATTTATTTAGAAGAAGAAGAATATCTGGATATGGCCACGGCTCTTTCCGGAAGCGGCCCTGCTTATGTTTTCCTGTTTATGGAAGCGATGATTGATGCAGGCGTTCATTTGGGATTTCAGCGGAAGATAGCAGAACGTCTGGTTGTACAAACCATCAGGGGCTCTGTCAATTATTATGACAATCGAAAAGACCATGCTGCTCTCCTGCGAAGTGAAGTGACCTCCCCTGGGGGAACGTCCGCAGAAGCCTTATATTATTTGGAAAAAGCAGGATTTCGGACTGCGATTTCCCGTTCCATCTGGGCTGCCTATGAACGCAGCCGGGAATTAGGCGCAGGCAAAAAAGGCAAATCGCCTTCTAAAGATTAACTGTCGATTGGGAATCAGGTGTGAAATTCAATGAAGCAATTTGGTAGATCAATACAAATATTGTTGCTCGTTTCGAGTGTCGAAATGCTCCTTGCCGCTGGATACCTGGTTTCTGTTCCTGCTTCAGCGGGCAGTGATGGTATGCCTGTTCTGGGATTTTCAGGCATGCGCTTTGCCACCCTCGCTGTGCTGGCTGTATTAGTCCTTCTTTTTGCTGCCTGTTGGCTTGCCATTCAGCTTGGCATGCAAGCGGGGCAAAAACTGGTGTCGGGTCTGTATCGGTTTTCCGAACGAAAATCACTCATTAATTTGGGATCCATTACGATCTTGGGCGTATTCACCTCTACGTATCTCATCTTCAAATGGCTGGGATTGGAACCTTCTTACGAATACAGCATAACTTTGCCGCGTTTACTCCCGCTGGGGTTTTTATCCCTGGCACTTTTCCTACAACTCTATTTATTTGTGATCTATCCAAAGAGGGGAGTCAAACGATTTCGATTTACACAAATCGAGAACTGGATCCGGTCCGATATTCCCGCGCGCAGAATTGCGATGGATTTATTCATCATTGCTGTTTTACTGGTCCTGCTCAGTATTGCATTCCAGGCGATAAAATATTTCACACCATACTATCATTACCTGGATTTTTTGATCGTAGAATTTTTTCTGGATAGTGAGGATAATATCCCCACGTATTTTTCCGGATTTCTGCTTCTTTTCAGCGCTTTACTCCTTTTTGTCAAAACTCAGGAAGTTAAGCAAAAGAAAGGAAAGTTTACTTTTCAGTGGTATCTTTTATCCTTGATTTTTGTTTATCTGGCTGCGGATGAAGTTTTGGTGATTCATGAAATGCTAACCGAACCGGTGCGGAACCTATTGCATACGAAAGGTGCGTTCTATTTTGCCTGGTATATTCCTGTTATTCCAGTGCTGGTGCTTGTTGGTTTTTATTTTTTGCGATTTGTCCTTTCATTGCCCAGACGTTATAAAATTGGATATATCGTTTCTGGTTTTTTGTATATCCTGGGTGTTATAGGGATTGAAATCATCGGTTCTGTTTTTGGACAAAATTATGGTCTGGGGAATTTTCCATATACACTTCTGGCAGCGCTCGAAGAATTTATTGAGATGATTGGCATCATCCTCTTCATCTATTTTAATTGGGAATTGGTTCGTCTTCCTCTTAATATCAGTCCGGACCATGAAATAAAGGAGTAAAACATGCTCAAAGATTTGGTAACCCGGAATCGCAGTTATCGACGATTTGATCAGAATTCGCGGATATCCGAAGCTCAGCTCCTAAATTGGGTGGAATTGGGACGATTGTCTGCCAGCGGGGCGAATTTACAGCCATTGAAATATATTATCAGCACGGAAGAAAGTCAAAACGCTTTGATCTATCCAACTGTGGGTTGGGCTGGCTATTTAAAAGATTGGTCCGGTCCGGATGAAGGCGAAAAACCCACTGCATATATCGTTATCCTTGGCGATTTGGAGATCAGTAAAAATTTCGGTGTGGATCACGGCATCGCTTCACAAAGCATCCTTCTCGGTGCTGTAGAAGAAGGCTATGGCGGATGCATTCTTGCCACCATTAAAAGGGATGTCCTGCGCGAAATCCTGCATCTGGATATGAGATATGAAATCCTGCTGGTACTGGCGCTGGGGAAACCGGTGGAAAAAGTTGAGCTTGCTGCCATTCCTGCGGATGGTTCCATAAAATACTGGCGGGATGAACAGGGTGTTCACTATGTTCCCAAACGAACTTTGAGTGATATCGTCTTGACCACATCAAAATAAAAAACACACTGCCTTCGGGCAGTTTTTATTATTGATCTTATGTTCTATTATAAGATTTTATGGTACGATAGGCATATCATGGAATTGAATCACTATGGAGGGTCGGATGGAAAGAAACAAGATTGATATTGAATCATTTTCGACAAAGGCGTATCAGCTTTGGGATAGAAAATGGCTATTATTAACCAGCGGAGATTTCCAGAATAAAACCTATAATACGATGACGGTTGGTTGGGGTAGTGTAGGGTGTGTTTGGGGAAAACCATTTGTTCAGGTATTTGTGCGGCCTACAAGACATACTTTTCAATTTATGAATGAATACCCTACCTTTACCTTAACTACTTTTCCATCCAAATATCGGAAAGCATTAGCAATGCTTGGTGCGAAATCAGGACGGGATGGCGATAAAATCAAGGAATCCGGGTTAACCATCATTCCTTCGCAAACCATTGCTGCGCCAGGTTTTGCCGAAGCGGATTTAATTATTGAATGCCGCAAGATGTATTGGGATGATCTGCGAGCAGAAAAATTCCTGGATGAAGGCATTCAAAAGCATTATCCCGAATTGGATTATCATCGGATATATTTCGGTGAAATTCTTGCCATTTATGGGGATCAAGAAATTTATGTTTAGGTTCCAGGAAGCTGGCGGGATGGAGAAACTCTTCCAATGACCAATATGGACTTAATTGTTTCCCTGATTATTCTTGTCCAGGTGATTTTTCTGATTGTTGGTGCAGGGCTTTTATTTTATTTCTTCAATCAACGAAAGAATAAAAATCTGGCTGAAAACCAAACCCTGACCTTGCTTCAGACTGAAATCCATTTTCTGGTGGATCGTCTTTCTCAAATGGAACGCTCTCAGGAACGAATTAGCCAGCAAGTGGATGGTGTTGGAAATCGATTGACGGAAACCGGCACGATCACCAAAAATTTGTATACCTCATCCTCGATCATTCAACAGGGTCTTAGCCAGGCACAGGCTTCTCTGGCTGCTTTGCAGAGCCAGGCAAGATCCAGACAGGATATCGAGATGAAAACGGCTGAATCCATTCAACGATTAGAAGCCGTTATAGCAGGTACCCATTCCAAAGGAGCAGCTGGGGAAAATATCATTGATATTGTTTTTTCTCAGCTGCCGGCAGAGTGGCAGGTGCGTAACTTATCCATCGATAATAAAGTTGTTGAATTTGGGCTGCGCCTGCCGAATAACCGCATTCTGCCGATTGACAGTAAGTGGACGGCAACTGCACTGCTGGAAAAATTTTACTCAAGCGAGAATATGGATGAAAAACTGGCCATCAAAAACCAGATTGAAAAGCAAGTCATCCAAAAAGCCCGTGAAGTGCGAAAGTATCTTGATCCGAATCTCACCTCCAGTTTTGGCATCGCTGCAGTCCCTGACGCGGTTTTTGATTTGTGTTCCCAGGTCCAGGTTTATATTATGAAACTGGATGTAGTCTTAATTAGCTACAGTATGTTTATTCCATATTTGTTATTGGTCTTTCAAACGATTCTGGAAAATAGCAAAGAAGTGGATTACCAACAATTGGAAATCTATTTACAAAGTACAAGAACATATCTGGATGCTTTGCAAAATGAATTGGACGGCCGGTTTTCCAAAGCAATCACGATGTTAGGAAATACGCGGGATGATATGAAAGTACATCTTGGAAAATTATCCTCCGGATTGAATAGTATTAAAGTGCAGTCTGTGTTGACACAACGGCATGAAAATGATGGTCCTGATCCGGATTGAAAAATTTTTATGCCTGGTTTGCAACGCTTTTGAAATAATCTCGTATATAGGTTAATAGAATATGGCGATATTCTATAGCGATTTCTACAGAACCCCATTTTCTGCAGCAATCGAATCTGGATGCTTTGTACAGGAGGATTATATACTTATGGATAAACGTGGAAATGTATTAATTGCATTGTTTTTAATCGGATTTGGTTTTTTGTTTCTGTTTTTCAATTTCATTCCCGGGTTAACCGTGCGTACCTATTGGCCGTTTATTTTTTTCATCTTGGCTTCAGGTTTTTTTGTCCCCCCCATGGTAATTCCCAATGCGCGCAAGGGTTTATCATCCCTTTTTATTCCCGGCACAATTCTTGCTGTGCTAGGTTTGATTTTCTTTTACAATACAATGACGCATGATTGGGCTTCATGGAGTTACGCCTGGCTGTTGATTCCTGGCAGTGTAGGGCTGGGTTTAATGGCCGCTGCCTGGTTTGGCGGTTGGGGTGAAGATACGGTCAAAGTTGGTTTTTGGATGATGATCATCAGCCTGGTCTTCTTTGCTTTTGTCGGTTCATTGTTTGGGGCAATCTTTTTGAAAGTTGGCGGACCACTGGTCTTGATTTCACTGGGGCTCTTTTTTGTGATTCGTTCCCTGAAAAGGTAAAACAGATCAGCTTCCTGTTGATCGATTATCGCCAGCTTGAGCAGACGATTATCCTTCTGCAGGTGTATGGCTAATTTATTTTCTGTATCATGTTCCTATCATGATGTAGAAGACTGTTCATCGAAAAATTGATGGACAGTCTTTTATTTTTTCCTGCCAATCAGAATCTCATTTATAATAAGGATGCATATCCATTGAAATGAGGTACATGATGAAAGAAATTGATTCTTATCCCAATCTGGCATTTATTTTTAAGCGGCGCAGTATTCGAAAGTTTCAATCTGATCCAGTACCGCAGGAGTGGATTGAAATCATGCTGAAGGCTGCCATGGCAGCACCCAGCGCAATGAATAATCAGCCCTGGGAATTTGTTGTCATCACCGATCCTGATGTCCTCGAAAAAATTCGTCAAACCTTGATCTTTGGGCGGCAGAAGACTCCCTTAGCGATTGCCATATGCGGCAATAAATTAAAATCCAAAAACAAACTCTCTGCAACCGAATTTTGGATTCAAGATTGCAGCGCAGCGGTTGAAAACCTGTTATTGGCTGCCACAGCCTTGGGTTTGGGTGGCGTGTGGCTGGGGGTACATCCGGTAAAATTATTTAGCCATGCGATTGCGAATGTATTAGGACTTCCCAGGCATATCGCACCGTTGGCGGTTGTTTATCTTGGTTATCCTGCAGAACAGAAGGAACCTCATACCAAATATCAGGAAAAGAATGTTTATTGGCAGCGGTATGGGCAAATGCAGAAACCCGCATCAGATGGGGAATGAAAATATTCCATACTATGCGTCGATTTTTAGTTCTGACAGGAATTCTTTTACTTCCATTCCTGATTATTACCCTATTACCTGCAAAGCTTTATCCAGCACGTTATCATAACGCATTAGATTTAATCCAGGCTGGCGAAAAACATCAGGAGATGGCGGAACAACTGAACGGCATTCTGACGTATCAGGAGCTATTCCCCAGTCAATGTTCAATTTTCTCCAGAGCCGGTAAATTAATCACCAGTGCCGGAGATATTCCGGGGGCAATTGCCCAATATGAGACCGCGAAGGAGAAAGGGTGTTTGGATGAAGAGGGTATGCTGGCTCTCTTTTCTTTGCAACAACTGCAAGGGTTGGAAGATAAAGCCAGAACTGAAATGGAGAATTGGCTGACAATTCATCCCCAATCCAGCGATTCCCTTTATCAACTCTTATTTACTCAGTATGAAAAAAATCACAAACTTGAGTTAGCAGCAAAATTGGCTGGTCAATGGGCGGACGCACAGCCGGAAACCCCATCCGCTTTGGCAGCCGCACTGCATTATGCTGCCCTGATGACAAGCGAGGATCGCATACGATATGCGCAGCTTTCCCAAAACAGCCCTGTCAAGTTAACCGAAACTGAGAATCAGATCGCAGAAGCGATTTTACAGGCAGAGGGGGAATCGGAGGATGCAGCGCAATACCGCCTTGGAAATGCGTATAGCAACTTAAGCGAATGGAAATTGGCAGAACTTTGTTTTCGAAAATCCCTGCTGTTGGAACCTGATCGGGCTGAAGGATGGGCGTATCTTGCCATTATCTTGAAAAATCAGGGCTTGGATTCCGGTTTTGCCATCGATGAAGCCAGAAAAAGGGCAGGAGATTCAGACATTGTTCGCAGTTTAATGGGGCTGTATTGGCGGGATACGGATCCAATTATCGCATATGTATATTGGATGAAATTGGCAGCCAATCAACCTGAAGTGCCTGAGTGGTTGCTTGAGGCAGGATCGGCATTGGCACAGGCCGGTGATATTGAATCTGCGGCTGCTTTATTCGACCGTTCAATTTCCGCTTCACCCGATAAATTAGAAATTCGAGCCGCATTTGCCCGTTTTTGTTTGATGTATGGATATGATATTGCCGGTACGGGACTGGAACAAACCAGGGCCATGATCCGTTTAGCACCTGGAGATGCGGAAGGCTATCTCCTGGAAGGACAAATGCTGCTCCATGAAGGGGATCTGATTACCGCTGAACGGATGTTATTGCAGGCAAACAACAGAGCGGATGAATCTCCCGCCGTTTACTATTACCTGGGAGTGCTTTATCAGGCGCTTCAGGATAGAGCTAAAGCCCAATCATATTTGCAGCAAGTTATCCAGATGGATGATCCCTATTACGCTCGTGCGGCGGAACGATTGTTACAGATCCCGTAGGGAAAAGGCTGTGATACAATGGGCTTCCCGGGATATTAACCATGTTAGGATTAAAGAATGAAAGTATTTCTTGATTCGGTGGGCTGTCGACTTAACCAAAGTGAAATAGAACGAATTGCCAGGCAGTTTCTTCAGGCTGGACATACTTTGGTGCAAGATGCGCTGGATGCCGATCTGGTAGTGATTAATACCTGTGCAGTAACAGCCAAAGCAGCTTCCGATTCCAGGGGAAAAATGCGTTTGGCCGCTCGTCAGAATCCCAATGTAAAAATTATCTCCACCGGATGTTGGTCTACTTTAGAGCCTGAGCGGGCAGCGCAGATGGAAAATATTGTGCAGCTTGTCTTGAATCAAGACAAAGAGACCCTGGCTCAGGATTTCTTGGGATTAAGTATCCTTGAGCGTGGGCTACCTATTGCCGAGTCCTGGCCATTACTGCCCGGATCCCATGCCGATATGCGCGCTTTTATCAAAGTACAGGATGGATGCAATAATTTCTGCACTTTTTGTGTAACCCGGGTGGTACGTGGAAAAAGTGTCAGCCTGCCGGTGAAAACTATCCTTTCTGAGATTCAAAGCGCTGCTGCCAGTGGGGTGAAGGAAGTAGTGCTTTCCGGTGTTAATTTAGGATCATGGGGGCGAGACCATGCCAATTCCAATTCCTTGAGTACCTTATTGAAATTGATTCTCGGGGAAACGGATATGCAGCGAATTCGATTATCTTCGCTTGAACCATGGGATATTGATGGGGATTTTTTTGCATTGTGGGAAAACGCCCGTTTATGCCGTCATTTTCATCTCCCTTTGCAATCGGGTTCGGACCGCATTCTAAAACGTATGGGGAGGCGGATTACAAGTAAGGATTTTATTGAACTGGTACAGGAAGCCCAAAGCATGATTCCAGACTTGGCGTTGACAACGGATATTATTATTGGTTTTCCCGGAGAAGAAGAGGCTGATTTTGAGCAGACCTCAGCCCTGGTTGAAGAAGCAGGGTTTGCAGGTGGGCATGTATTCAATTATTCACCCCGGCCGAAGACGCCCGCGCTGGAATTGACACCAGAAATTGACCCGGCCATTAAGAAGGAACGCAGCCGATTGCTGCGCCTACAATTCCAGAAATTGGAACGAAAGTTTCGGACTCAACAAATTGATAAAACTTTCCATATCCTTTGGGAACATAGTGCTCAATTGGCTTCCGGCACCTGGCAACTTACCGGTCTGACGGATACATATTTGAAAACCCAAATGATTTCATCGGAAGACAGGCGCGGACAGATTGATAAAATCCTGATTTCAGGTGTTGAAAAATCAATTCTTCAAGGAAAGGGGCTGAAATAAGCAGATTTGTATTCCCAAACAGCTTTGAAATGTAAAGTGGATCTGCAAAACAAGCTGGTAGAATTGACCAACCTGAAAGCATGCGTTATAATATAGTTTCGTGAAAATTATGCAGAGACATTGATAAAGAGGTATTTGTATGGTTAAAAGGACATATCAACCCAAAATTCGACGCCGTGTTCGTGTACATGGTTTTCGCAGCCGTTCAGCTACCGCAGATGGCCGCGAAGTATTAAAACGGCGCCGGTTGCGCGGCCGTCATAAATTGACAGTTTCCATGAACAACCATGTGAAACGTATTCGTTGGTAGGATTTTCTGCTGCTGGATTGGATAATGATTAATGGAAACTTCATCAGGGGTGGCGAAAATCATAGTTTGTTGATTGATTGCTGAATGAGACAACCATTTCGCCTGACCCGATCCAATGAAATCAAGCGGGTGAGGCGAAATGGAAAGTCATTTTCTCACCCGCTCTTTGTATTGATCAAGTTGCCAAATCAGCTCGGCATCACTCGCTTTACTATCACAGCCAGTAAACGGGTGGGAAATGCCGTCATCCGGAATCGATCCAGGCGCAGAATTCGCGCATGTATTCGACAGGTTTATCCTGGTTTCGCCCCCGGTTGGGATCTATTGATTTTAGCTCGCCCGCCACTCCAAGAAGCATCCTATCTGGAATTGCAAACAGCTATTCAAGCACAACTGCGGCGGGCAGGAATTCTAGGCGAAATTAATGACAATGGAATTAATGTTCGAAGATCAAACACCACAAACTGAACCCCGGTTAAGAGATTTACCGATTACATTTTTCAATATCCCCCGCTGGTTCCTTTTGCTGTTCATTCGTTCCTATCAAAAAGTGATTTCTCCTGCTGTTCCCATCAATACATGCAGATTCTATCCCACTTGTTCCCATTATGGATATCGTGCCATCTATAAATATGGAGCTTTGCGGGGTGGACTCAAGGCCATCTGGCGCGTATTGCGCTGTAACCCGTTTAATCCAGGTGGTTTGGATCCCCTACTATAAATTTGAATAAATCCTATAAAATGGTTAATAAAAATATGAAATCTAAAAAAATAATTGGTGTTCTGCTTCTCAGCTTTCTTTTAGGCAGTATTCTTTTGTCGGCTTGCAGCGGCAGCGGTATGTTAACCGGCAGCAGCTGGCCTGCGCTTAATGCAGATGATGCGGGAAAAGTATTTTTGGCTTATAAATCCGAAATCTATGCGATTGATAGCAAAAATGGCGGTATGCTGTGGACCTATCCCGAGAAGGTTGATAATGCCCAAACTTTCTTTTCTCAACCTGCGATCTTTGGTGAAGATGTGATTGTTGGTTCATACAATCATAAATTACATGCCATCAATAAAGACCGTGGTAGTTTGACCTGGACCTTTGAAGGGGCAACGGGAAAATACATTGCCGGAATTTTGGTTGATCAGGATCAAATCTTTGCTCCGAATGCCGATCATTTCTTGTATGCTTTGGATCAACAAGGCAATCAGATGTGGTCTTTTGAAACCAAGAATGCGCTTTGGGCAAAACCTGCGGCGGATGCTGACAACGTTTATTTACCTTCCATGGATCACACGCTTTATGCAGTTGATCGTCAAAATGGAACCCAGGTTTGGGCGACTGAATTGGATGGTGCATCCATCTTTTCGCCTGTCCTGGTTGAGGATGTACTTTACATCGGTACCATTGACGGCAGCTTTTATGCGATCAACGCTGCCAACGGTGCCGTTATTTGGTCAACCAAGGTTGATGCAGCTTTGTGGAGCACTCCCGTTGTACAAAACGGTAAGGTTATCTTTGGAGACCTGGGCGGCAACGTATACGCCTATGATGCAGTTTCCGGCAGTCAAATTTGGAAAATCGCCATCAACGGTTCCATCATCAGTGGGGCAGTTCCCTTTTCAGATGGTGTTGTTTTCCCGACTGAAAATGGGGATCTGGTAGCCATCGATGAGACTGGTGTCAAATTATGGACAAGAAGCGTTACCGGCAAGATTATGGGAACACCGATTGTTGTCGATGACACTTTAGTCTTTGGTGTTGTAGATGGGGACGCCTTATTATACTCATTTGATTTCAAAGGAAATCAAGTTTGGGATTACAAACTCAAGTAGAGGAATAAAAAACTATGTGGGATACGATCATTATTACCCCATTTATCAATGTTTTGCTTTGGATTTACCAGGTGGTTGGTCATAATTTCGGCGTAGCCATCATTCTATTCACCATCTTAATGCGTTTGGTCACCCATCCTCTTACTGTGAGTCAGATCAAAGGCTCCTCAGGATTATCTGATATGCAGAAAGATCCGGATTGGTTGGAAATTCAAAAAAAATACAAGAATGACAAAGAAAAATTGGCACAGGAACAGATGCGGATTTATAAAGAGAAAGGCATCAATCCGATGGCATCCTGCTTACCAACTTTAATTCAATTTCCGATCATCATTGGTTTATATCAGGCTTTGATTCGCTCTTTAGCCAGCACACCGTTGGAATTGCTTGATTTCACCCGGCATATTTATCCTGCCCTGCTGAAAATGGACACATTCATTCCCTTGAATAGTCAATTCCTTTGGATGGATTTAGGCAGCCCGGAACGTTTGAACCTTGGCTTTTTACCCTTCGGTATCCCTGTATTAGCCATCGTAGTGACTGTTACTTCTTATCTCCAAACCAAGTTGATCACACCACCAGCAGACCCCTCAAATGCGCAAGGTGCGATGATGTCCAATACCATGGCGATTTATATGCCATTGTTAATGGGTTACATGGCCTATACATTATCTTCCGGTCTGGCTTTATACTTTTTTGTTTCAAATGTAGTTGGTATTTTACAATATGCCTTCTTGGGAAAATTAAACATGGACAACCTGTTCCCCTCCAAGAAAAAACAAATTGTAAAATCTAAGTGATCTAGTTCGCGAAACCCTAAGAGGACAACATGAGCCAAGAGAAGGCAACATTAGAAATTATTGCGCCATCAATCGACGAGGCTGTGGATAAAGGCCTGGAACAATTAGGTCTGTCTCAGGAAGAAGTGGAAGTGGAAGTACTGGACGCTGGCAGTCGTGGATTATTTGGTATCCGCGCCCGCCAGGCACGTGTTCGTCTTATCGTTCGGAATTCACCCAATACCACCAGCAAATCAGTGGAAACTCAAAAAGCAACCGCTTTTGAAATGTTATCCACCGAATCGGATCGTGATTATCCTTCCATGACTGCCCAAGAGATTGAGATTGCCGAACAGGTTTCTCTGCAGGTGGTTAAAGATCTTTTGGAAAAAATGAGAGTTCATGCTACCGTATCCTCGACAATTTTGGAACCCGAAGATTCGCGGGATTATCCAATGGTAAAAGTAGATATCCGAGGCGCTGATCTCTCCATTTTAATTGGCAGGAAAGCGGAAACTCTCAATGCGCTTCAATATATTACCAACTTGATTGTGGGTAAAGAACTTGGACGCTGGATCCCCTTGTTGGTGGACGTGCAGGGTTACCGTTCCCGCCGCCAGCAGCAATTGCAGCAACTTGCACGACGGATGGCTGAACAGGCAATCCATACTGGCCGCCGTCAGGTTCTGGAGCCCATGCCAGCCAATGAAAGGCGTTTTGTCCATCTTGAGTTACGCGATCATCCGAAAGTCTCCACCAGCAGTGTCGGTGATGACCCCAATCGAAAAGTCACCATCTTTTTAAAACAATAAGAATATTAAATAAAACTGCCTCGAATTTATTCGGGGCAGTTTTTCGTTTTTTATTTACTGCTGCTGCTTGAATTCTTTGCATGAGATCATCCAACGATCTGTTTGATTTGCAAGCATTGCTCTTCAGAGAGCTGAATTTTACCTGCATAGGCATTGGATTCCAGCTGCTGTACAGTGGAAGCTGCCGGGATCACCGGTCCCATGCCGGGGAGGCTTAGGGTGTAGGCCAAGACCAATTGACTGATTTCCAGGTTCCAACTTTTAGCCAGCATGCCGAGGCTTTGCAGTTTGGCAATATTTTCAGATGTTGCCAGTCCGGCTAGCATTCCTTGATCAAAAATACGATCACCAGCCCGAACCTGTTTCAGATCCAAATACCGATTGGTGAGAAAACCTTCGGCCAGAGGGGAGTAGGCAATAAAGTCCATCCCCTGATTACCCACATAATCTACTACCCCAGCATACTCTCCGGGTTCCTTGCGCAGAATATCAAATTGATTCTGGACAGCAATGATGCGCGATCGATTGCTATACAAGGTTTCCATGCTTTGATGCTGTTTGAGTTGTTCGATAGTGAAATTAGAAACGCCTAAATAGCGGATCAGATCTTCGCGAATTAAATCCTCCAGAGCGCTGTAAGTCTCTTCTACAGGGGTGAAAGGATCATAGTGATGGAGATAGAGCATATCCATGGAATCAATTTGCATGCGTTCCAGGGAAGCGTAAATGGACTCTTTCAGGTTTCCACGGGTTAACCGGCAATGATTGGGGGTCAATCCGTCCATTCCGCCATATATCTTGGAAGCGATGATGACATTCCGCCGCTGATCCGGATTGTCTCTGAACCAGGCGCCAATTACCCGTTCGGAATTGCCGGATGCATTGTTGTATCTCGGTGCAGTATCCCATAAGGTTACTCCCAGTTCAATTGCACGGTCAAAAATAAGCATGGCTGTTGTTTGATCAACTCTGGATTCATCACCGGTTTCGGGCATACCAAATTTCCATGTGCCTAAACCAACACGCGGCACCCAGAGGCCAGAGTACCCTAAAGGTTTGAAAGGCATATCCTTAAAATTATTAATCTCAAGAGGAGCTTTAAAAAATTCCGGATGGGCAACGCTGTGATCCATTTTCTTCCTCCAATGATGCTGTTGTTCAACGGTTGCAGTCTTCGATGAATCCCATACTGATTTGTTAGAATCATTATACAATGGGACAAAATTTACTTGTTAAATTTTGTAACGAAAAAGATAGTACAAACATCTAATGATTATTGAAAAAAGAATTTCCTTGATTGCATTGTAAAAAGGATGAAGAAAGGTTGGAATGATGAAAACAAAAACGAAGAAGAAAAGTGGTTTGCTTGGTTGGTCGATTTTGGCGATCGCCGTGGTTTTAGGGATACTATTTTTAGTTTTACCAGGGTTAGCACCCATAACTACAAACGATGCTGCTTTGCCAAAGGAAGTGAGCCCTGCAAAGGTACATGAGGTTTGGCAGCAAGGTGCCGTAATTGTAGATGTTCGGGAGCCCGATGAATGGAATGCAGGGCATATTCAAGGCGCAACCTTAATTCCTTTAGGTCAACTTGCCGACCGGGCTAGTGAATTGCCAAAGGATCAGCCGATCTATGTGGTTTGCCGTTCCGGTAATCGCAGTGCCACCGGCCGTGATACCTTGTTGAATGCAGGCTTTACATCCGTCACCAGTATGGCAGGCGGGATGAATCAATGGGTAAGCAGCGGCTATGATATAGTGACAGGTCCGTGATGATTTTAAAATAAAGAGTCAAGCCACCCGCTATGAGGGTGGTCTTGACTTGTTACGCTTCGTAAATTCAATCGACGAATGTCAAATGCAGACCCCAAGGGTTTCACAAAATCCCTCGGGGTCTATAGTCAATAAAATTGTCCTATTTTCCAGGACTTTTTTTGGTTTTTAACACAGCAGGAGTCGAATTAACTACAAACGAATACCTATGCCATGAATCCGGAATTTCGTATAGTTTCCCAAAAATTTTGTGCTAAGATTAACCAGGTTTGGAATTTCTCTCCTATAATATATTTACTTTCAATTAATTCAACTTAAACCAATTATTGGATACGATAGAAAGATACAATAAGTACTTTCGTATCCTCAAGAAGGACTTTATGCGAGCAGTTGATCTAATTATTAAGAAGAGGGATGGGCTTGAACTTTCCACGGAAGAGATTCAGGAATTTATTCATTCTTATTCAATCGGCGATATTCCGGATTATCAAGCCGCTGCCTGGGCAATGGCAGTTTTGTTAAAGGGCATGTCTGATCGGGAAACTACGGATTTAACCCTGGCAATGGTCGCCAGCGGGGATCAGATAGATCTTTCCAGTGTTGTTAAAGTGGCAGTTGATAAACACAGTACCGGCGGTGTGGGCGATAAAACCACGCTGGTTACGGGTCCAATTGTTGCAGCGTGCGGTTTGCCGGTTGGAAAAATGTCCGGCAGAGGGCTTGGATTCAGTGGGGGCACACTGGACAAAATGGAATCTATTGACGGCTATCGCTGCCAGCTTACACCGGAAGAATTTATGGCCCAATTGGGAAAAATCGGGATTGTATTAGCGGGGCAGACGGGCGAATTGGCGCCGGCGGATGGCAAACTATATGCCTTACGCGATGTAACTGGTACAGTGCCTTCGATCCCCTTGATCGCTTCTTCAATTATGAGCAAGAAAATTGCTTCCGGAGCACAGAAAATTGTTCTGGATGTAAAAACCGGTGTCGGCGCATTTATGGAAAATCTGGAGGGAGCCACTGAATTAGCTCAATTGATGGTTTCCATTGGGCGTTTGAGCGGACGGGATGTGGTGGCGCTGCTTTCGGATATGAATCAGCCACTTGGTGAAGCGGTTGGGAATGCGTTGGAATTAAAAGAAGCCGTAACAGCCCTGCAAGGAAAAGGTCCGGCCGATTTTATGGAGCATTGTTTGATAGTTTCCTGCCATATGTTGGTACTTGGCGGAGAGGCAGCAGATTTGGCTGAGGGACGCAAAATGGCCGAAGCGGCACTTTATAGCGGCGCTGCCCTGGCAAAGTTTAAACAATTAGTCACAGCACAGGGCGGTTCTTTACGGCAAATCGATGATTTATCTCTTCTTCCTCAAGCGAAGTTTATTGCACCGCTGTTAAGCAGCCAGCATGGTTGGATCGCTGAAGTTAATGCCCGGGTCATCGGGGAGACCTCCGTTATGTTGGGTGCAGGAAGACAAACAAAAAGCGATACTATTGATCACGCTGTCGGAATCATGGTTCATGTGAAAGTAGGGGAGCCGGTCAAGACTGGCGAAACACTCTTTACCATTCATGCGCATAGCGAAGAATCTCTACTGGAAGCAACCCGATTGTTGACTAGCGCTGTAAAAATTTCTGATCACCCCGTTGAACCCTTACCCTTGTTTTACGGCGTTATCTCCCAGGCATAGACAGGAAAGCCAACCATGTTCAAACGATTCATGCAGCTTATCTCGGGTGAAACCAAACCAGATACTTTCAGTACTGATGAAACGGTACGAATTAAGAAACCAATCAACCCTGCTCCTGTTGTTTCTGATCCTATTGATGAGAAGGAGCCCATTGCCCCTATTCCTCTCAATGAAGATGCAGGACTGTATTTGACCAAGGTGCGCAATAAAATCAATGCCCTGGCTTCCCGGTTTGCTGAAGGCACTTTGAATCGCAGTCAATTTGAGGATTTATATTCTCACTATCAAAATGAGATTCAAATGATTGAACAATACATCAGCACCGATCCTGAATCGGATGCATGGAAACAGGCTGTCAAGGATGGACAATCCATTTTAATTCGCCGGAAACATGCAGCTCGTTTATTAGGGTTTGCCATTTATGATCATGAATCTGGTATACCCTTACGAACCGGGGGTGAATTTGGTATTGATTCGGCTTTATTTGTGCCCATGCTGCATGCCTATCGTTCAGCCGCGAAAGAGATTTTTGGTTCCATGGTGCGCTCCACGCAAATTGAGGGTGGAAAATGGCTGTGCTTTATCTCCGGAAAAATAACCACTACAATTGCTTTATTTTCCACTGAGCCTTCCAAGAATCGCTTGGACACATTGGAACATCTGCAGACTGTTTTTGAGCGCGCAAATCAGAAAATTCTGGAGCAGACCATGATTAATCCTGATCAATTGGTTTGTCCGCAAGATTATTTTTTACATCTCACGAGGTAAGGAAAATTGATGGCATCGCATCCGATTGTTAAAATTGTGTTCCTCGGAGATGGGTCTGTAGGGAAAACCGCGCTGGTCCGCCGTTTCTGTGAAAATCGCTTTGATGAATCCAGGGTGATGACGATCGGTGTTGATTTTCAGGTTAAGGAAATGGTTATTGAAAATCAACCGGTTAAATTATCCATTTGGGATGTAGCCGGGCAGGATCGTTTTCAATTTGTACGGGAAAATTTTTATCGTGGCAGTCAGGCTGCTGCTCTGGTCTATGATTGTACCGAGCCGGAGTCTTTTGAACATCTGGCACGTTGGGTGAAAGAAATTCGCGCCTTTGCTCCGCGGGTGCCTTTTGTTCTGGTGGCCAATAAGCAGGATTTAGGGGAATCTCCCGATATCCGCCCCCAGACTTTTGCAGATAGCATTGGTGCACCAATTTTTAAAACCAGCGCTTTAAGTGGAGAGCAAGTGCCGCAATTGTTTCTCAGTCTGGCAGAACTTGCAATGCATCCAGACGCTTGAATGGATGTTGATTAATTTAGAGGATTATGGCATAATCCAGCCATAACAATGCCATATACAGACGCTTTGATGGAAACGAGTACAGCAAAGATTCCTTTCAGCGAGTCCGGGTTGGTGTGAGCCGGGTGAGAAGAACTGCTGGAAAATCCTTCCGGAGCTTTGATCTGAACTAAAAGTAAGTGAGACGGTTTCGCCATCCGTTATAGTGGCGCAAGTCTATTCTTTAGGAATGCACTTGATGAGTGCTTGCCATTTGGTGGGAAGCAGGGTGGTACCGCGAGTTATGTCTCGTCCCTGTTCGGGACGAGTTTTTGTTTTAAATTGATCTTAAGTTGGAATTATTCAGGAGGTTGGATGTTTAAACCAGTAAATTCCCGGTTGAACGTAACAGAAATGGAAGAAAGAGTCCTGGCATTTTGGCAGGAAACGGATATTTTCCATAAATCGATGCAGCTCCGTGAAGGAGGACCGGAATATGTCTTTTATGAAGGCCCGCCGACCGCCAATGGGAAACCTGGCTCCCACCATGTTTTGGCGCGAGCGTTTAAGGATCTCTTTCCCCGTTATAAAACCATGCAGGGCTTTCATGTCAGCCGGCGCGGCGGATGGGATACCCATGGCTTGCCGGTAGAGATTGAAGTTGAAAAGAAACTCGGTTTTACCAATAAACAGCAGATCGAAGAATACGGCATTGATAAATTCAATGCCCTCTGCCGCGAATCGGCTTTTTCGTATATTCAGGAATGGGAAAAACTTACCGACCGGATCGGGTATTGGGTGGATATGGAAACTGCCTATGTCACCTACAAAAATGAATATGTGGAATCCGTCTGGTCGATTTTAAAGAACTTCTGGGATAAAGACTTGCTCTATCAGGGTTTTAAAGTCGTGCCTTATTGTCCCCGCTGCGGTACCCCCTTGTCCGATCACGAAGTCGCCCTGGGATATCGCGATACTGAAGATCCTTCCATCTATATTCGTTTACCCCTGATAGATGAGCCGGATACCTCCCTGTTGGTTTGGACGACCACCCCCTGGACGCTGCCTTCCAACGTGGCCGTTGCAGCTCATCCAAGCATGGATTATGTGAAAATTGAGCGCACCCTGGAAGATGGTACAACCGAAAAACTGATCCTGGCAAAAGCTTTACTGGAAAAAGTTTTCCATGAAGAACCTGTGACTATTCTTGAAGTGAATTCAAAGGCAAAAAATTATTCAAGAAAAAATATCAGCCTTTATTCACTTACATCCCAACTGAAAAAGAAGCATACTTTGTGGTTCTGGGCGAACATGTAACAGCGGAAGATGGTACCGGCCTGGTCCATACGGCGCCTGCCTATGGTGCTGAAGATATGGTCATGGCCAATGAATTCAATCTGCCGGTGGTGATGGCCGTTGCCTCGGATGGAAAATTCCTGCCGGAAGTTCGTCCCTGGGCAGGGGTTTTTGTCAAAGACGCGGACCCCCTGATTATCGCAGATCTGGATCAACGTGGCCTAATGTTCCGTACCACCAAAGTAACCCACTCCTATCCCTTCTGCTGGCGTTGCGCAACTCCGCTGTTGTACTTTGCCCGACCAACCTGGTTTATCCGCACCTCGAAATTAAAAGACCGTCTGGTGGGTTTGAATCAGGAAATTAACTGGTATCCGGAGCATATCAAAAATGGCCGATTTGGCAACTGGTTGGAAAATAATATTGACTGGGCGCTGGGCCGTGAACGCTATTGGGGAACGCCCTTACCGGTGTGGATTTGCGATCATTGTCACAATCAAGAGGCATTTGGCTCCCGAGATGAACTATCCAAAGCCAGCGGACGTGATCTGACGGAGCTGGATTTACATCGTCCTTATGTGGATCAGGTGGTGGTGGAATGTCCGAAATGTCATCAGGATATGCACCGCGTACCTGAATTGATCGATGTCTGGTTTGATTCCGGCGCGATGCCAATGTGCCAGTGGCATTACCCATTTGAAAATGAGGAAATGTTCCGGAAGCAGTTCCCCGCGGATTATATCTGCGAAGCGGTGGATCAGACCCGCGGTTGGTTTTACTCCCTGCATGCCATCAGCACACTTTTATTTGATGAAATTTGTTTCAAGAATGTGATCTGCCTGGGGTTGATTTTGGATGGCGAAGGCCGTAAGATGTCCAAATCCAAAGGCAACGTGGTGGATCCCTGGGATGTAATTAATAAAAACGGAGCAGATGCCATGCGCTGGTATCTGTATACCGCCAGCCCTCCCGGACAGGAACGTCGTTTCTCCCCGGATCTGGTCTCCGAAGTGATCCGCAATTTTAGTCTGACAATTTGGAATACCTATTCCTTCTTTGTCACTTATGCCAATTTGGATGGCTGGCAGCCTTCGGATGAACCCGTGCAGTACAGCGATCTGGATCAGTGGCTGCGCTCGTCCCTGCATTCCTTGATTCGGGATGTGACCCAGGCTATGGAAACCTATGATGTGCTGGGCGCCACCCGTCCGATTGAAACCTTTGTGGATCAGCTCTCTAACTGGTTCCTGCGCCGTTCCCGCCGTCGCTACTGGAAGAGTGAATCCGATAACGATAAAACCGCAGCCTATGCCACCTTATATGAAGCGCTCTCTGTGTTAGCCAAACTTCTTGCGCCTACCATGCCGTTCATTGCGGAAGAGATGTATCAAAACCTGGTCCGTCCTCTGGATGCCAATGCACCAGAATCGGTCCATCTGGCTGCCTGGCCTGCGTTTGATGCCTCTTTGATTGATGATACGTTGAACCAGGAAATGACCCTGGTGATGAAGCTGGCTTCTGTCGGCCACGCAGCACGCAACAAAGCCAACCGCAAGGTTCGTCAGCCGTTGGCTGAAGCCGCCTTCTCGGTCGGCTCAGCGGATGAACGCCGTGTGGTGGATAAATACGCGGATATCATAGCCGATGAGCTTAACGTTAAACACGTGCGCACCCTGGATGCCGCAGGCGAAGCGGTGACCTATTCACTGAGTCCGCTGCCCAAACAATTGGGTCAGAAATACGGCAGTGCCTTCCCGGCGATTCGTAAAGCCATTCTTGATTTGGCTGCTGATGAGGCCGGCAAGAAATTGCTGCAGGGGTTTAGTGTTGAGGTTCAAGTAGGTGACACTTGTTATGAGATTCTGCCGGAAGAAGTTGAGATTCGTGCCGATTCACGCGAAGGGTATGCCGTGGCAACCGAAGGTGCCTTGATGGCTGCCCTGCTGACTGACCTGACGCCGGCATTGATCCAGGAAGGACTTTCCCGCGAATTTGTCCGCCGCGTGCAGGATTTACGCAAGAATTCCGAGTTTGAAATCTCGGATCGCATTGAATTGGTCTTCCAGGCCAGCAAGGGGCTGCAGCAGGCGGTTTTGGCTTTCAAGGAATACATCATGGAAGAAACGTTGACCTTGAAATTGGGTGCCGGTGATCCCAGCGGGATGGCTGCTTTCGTTCAGGATGAGTTTGACGGCGAAAGCGTCAGTATCGGCATTAAAAAAGCTTAAGAATAATTTACATATACTTAGAGAAGTCGGTGATTCACCGGCTTCTTTTTGCTTGTGACTGAAGATCTCTACAAAGTTGAGCTTGCCCCTTCGGGGTATCTCCCTCCTTATAAATAAAGGGTGAGAGATGGTGTTTTCATGAGCAAAGTTACTAAAGGAAATTGGACGGATGTGAAAGAACAACATCCGACATCGTGGTTTTTAGGAATTTGGCTATCTCGACTTCCTGCCACAAATCACCCCCTCCTGCACCTCCCCCAAAAACCCATAAAATGATCTTCCCATCTTGGTTGCTTATGGATTTTTAAGGGAGGAAAAGCTGGTCAGTTTAAATGTCATTTCAGAATTCGTTTTTATAACGTGCTGCATTCATAAATAACCGGTGGTACCGTAGGGGCGCGAGGTTCGCGCCCTAAGGCTGGGTGGATACAGTGTCGCTCTTGCCGGTGATTTCACAGGACAAGCCCCCGAATAGTGGCATTACGGGCCCCAATTGGCGATGATCTGATGTTATTTTGGTTGGGCGGTCTGTACCCTTCTTGGCCCATGGACCTCCCCTTTCCACTGGGATGGATTTGCCTATGAATAAGTTCAGATGTCTATTATTGGGTTTCGCCGGTGTGGATGGATAGATTGGCGTGTTAATTTATCCCCGGCTCAACGACAACCTACAGCCAGATGAGGTGGGGCACAATGACGCGACAAGAAACAGGTCGAAAGGCAATGAAGCTGTTATAATTACGGAAGGTAGAAATTTGCCCATTACTGTTGTCCGTGTAATGAGTATATTCCTGGAGGAATTTTTGAAGAAAATTGCAGCAAATTACTGGAAATTAGGCGCTATCGCCAGCGTTATCATCATTTTGGATCAGTTTACCAAAGCACTGGTTTTAAAAAATATTGCTCTGGGTGAAATGATTTATCCCTTCCCTGAGTTTTCGTCTTTCTTTCGATTTATTCACTGGTATAACACCGGTGTAGCTTTCGGTATGTTCCAGGGCATGAATGATGTCTTTAAAGTGTTGGCTGTGCTTGTTTCCCTGGTGATCATCTATTTTTATCCGCGTATTCCTGAAAATGAATGGCCCTTAAAAATAGCCATGGGGATGCAGTTGGCCGGAGCCATTGGCAATCTGATTGATCGGATTGTGGTAGGGTATGTAGTGGATTTTATCTCTGTGGGCAATTTCCCTGTCTTCAACATCGCCGATGCTTCCATCACCATGGGCGTTGTTGTCCTGATTATTGGAATGTGGATCCAGGAGCGCAGAGAAAAGAAAGCCCTTGCTGAAGAAGCGGATACGGGTGATTCCCTGGATTCAAGTATAACCCTGCTGACAAATCAGGAGCAACCTGAATGAGTTCATTGATTGAATATACCTATCAATTTACTCATACTGACGCTCAACGACTGGATCATTACTTAACTGAAAAATTGCCGGAATTCAGCCGCTCACGCTTGCAGCAGATTATTAAAAATTCTGGCGTATTCGTAAATGATTGTGAGATCACAAAAACGGGTACCATGCTTGAAAATGGGGACCAGGTCCGCATTGAAATCCCTGATATTCAGGTTAATATCCTTCGCCCGGAATCCATACCTTTAACCATCCTCTACGAAGATGAAAATGTTTTGGTGTTGGATAAACCTGCCGGAATGGTCGTACATCCATCCGCAGGGCATCAAACCGGAACGTTGGTTCACGCGGTTTTGGCGCACGTACCGGAAGCGATTCACGTGGGAGGGGTAGAACGACCGGGTGTTGTTCACCGTCTGGATAAGGATACCTCCGGGATCATCCTGATGGCGAAGAATGATACTTCCCATCAATGGCTTCAAAAACAATTCAAAGACCGCCTGGTGGAGAAAAGCTACCTGACCCTGGTGACCGGGCATCCGCCAACCACTGTGGGCCGCATTGAAGCGCCCATTGGGCGGGACCCCAAGGATAGGCTGCGCATGGCTGTTCTCTCGGATGACCGCGGGAAACAAGCTACTACCAGTTATTCAACCCTTAAACGCTATAAGGATAACTCCTTTTTAAAGGTGGATATTTTCACTGGCAGAACGCACCAAATTCGAGTACACATGAAGTTTATTGGCTGTCCGGTGGTGGGGGACATTCTCTATGGGATTAAGCGCCCGGCACTGCGCATTGAACGCCAATTTTTACATGCTGCCAATCTGAGCATATGTTTGCCCGGGCAGAAAACAAAAATGCACTTTGAATCACCCCTGCCAGCAGATTTACAAGCCGTCCTGGATAAATTGGAAAAAGAGCAGTCTGCCAACGCCAATTAAAGTGAGGAACATCGATGCGAATCATCAATTTATTATCGGATACTGTTACAGAACCAACCCCTGACATGAGAACGGCCATGGCGAACGCCTTGGTCGGTGATGACGTTACCCTGGATGACCCGACCGTCAATAAGCTGCAGGCTTTGGCTGCTGAAATAATGGGTAAAGAAGCCGGTTTATTTGTTCCCTCCGGAACAATGGGCAATTTGCTGGCTGTGATGGCGCATTGTGAACGCGGCGAAGAAGTGATTCTGGGGGATTGCTCGCATACTTTTTTGCATGAAGCGGGCGGCATCGCCGTGGTGGGCAGCATTCACCCGCATCCCATCCCCAATCAGAAAGATGGTACTTTCCTGTTGAAAGATATTGAGAAAGCCATCCGCGCTGATGATATTCATTATCCGGTTACCCGCTTGATTGTCCTGGAGAATACCCAGAACCGTTGCGGCGGCATCCCTCTGAGCGCGGCTTACACCCGTCAGGTTGCAGAATTGGCTGCTGCACATCATTTAAAACTGCATATTGACGGCGCCCGCATCTTCAATGCCGCTGCGGCTTTGAATTGTGACGTGCGCGAGCTTACCGACCCTGCGGATTCAATTACCTTCTGCCTAAGCAAAGGCTTATGTGCTCCTGTGGGTTCGGTGCTTTGCGGAACCAGACCATTTATTGAAAAAGCCCGCCGGATACGGAAAATGCTTGGCGGTGGGATGCGTCAGGCAGGTGTTATTGCGGCTGCCGGCATTGTTGCGCTGGAAAGCATGACCACACGGCTGAGAGAAGACCACCAACGAGCTGCCAGACTGGCAGAAGCCATCCGTGCCATCCCTTCGGACGCCCTGGCGGGGGTTAATCAAGACACCAATATGATTTTCATCCACCTGAATGAATCTTCGGCGCTTAAAGCTGCCCAGTTGATAGCTGGCTTGAAAAGCCACGGCATCTTAATTGGCGGGGTGGATGCACAAACCGTACGGCTGGTTACCCATTATTGGATTGATGATGAAGCAGTGGCGCAAACGATAGATGCCTTCCAGAAAGTCTTTTTAAGTTTGAATTAAAACGATTCCGGAAGGTTTTTAATACGCTTTTTGCATTCTGCTATAATTAATACTTACTAATACTATTATTTTTTGATCAAGGAGTGGAAACGGATGGATAAATTTCTAACCCTTCAAGAAATTGATAAGGCAGCAGATTATATTCGTAAACATACCAAACACCAACCTATTGCTGGGATGATTTTGGGCTCGGGGTTGGGTGAATTAGCTGATGCTGTTGAACAAGCGGATATTATCCCAACTGAAGATATTCCGAACTGGCCTGCTTCCACCGTTAAGGGGCACCAGGGACGTCTTGTCATCGGGCTGCTGCAAGGAAAACCGGTTTTGGTTTTGCAGGGACGTGCCCATTATTATGAAGGGTATGGCATGGATCGTGTTACCATGTCTGTGCGGGTGATGCAGCGACTGGGAATTAATAATTTATTTGTAACCAATGCCGCCGGTGCGATTGATCCGGCTTATGAACCAGGGGATGTCATGATCCTCACTGATCATATCAGTTTACTGGCTATGGCTGGATTAAATCCGCTGCGTGGTCCCAACCTGGATGAATTTGGTCCCCGTTTCCCGGATATGAGTCAGCCGTATGATCATGAGTTTATTCGTGTTGCTTTAGCAACAGCCAAAGCAAATGGTATTGCAGCTCATCAGGGCGTGTATATTTGTCTGGCTGGTCCATCGTTTGAATCCCCCGCGGATTTGCGCTTTTTACGTACCATTGGCGCGAATGCAGTAGGTATGTCCACTGTACCGGAAGTGATTGTAGCTCGTCATGGGCAAATGCGTGTGCTGGGAATTTCCGGCATCAGCAATAAAGCCAACCTGGATGGCAGCACGGTGACCACTCATGAAGAAGTATTGGAAGCCGGAAAATTAATCGTGCCAAAATTGAAAACAATTTTATTGGGTGTATTAAATCAACTTTCCTAAATCATAGCGGCAAATTGCCGTTTTGCTAAAAAACTGTCTTCCTAAACAGGGATTTACCCAATGGATGACGGTTTTTTACTAAACAGTTAAACCTCAGGATGAAGATCGTATGGTGGCTTTTTTTACTTTTTTAAAAAACAATGAAATACTAATTTATGTCTTGTTCGGCATTGTTTTCTTGCTTTATCTTCAAAGATTTCTCTTTGCTATGAGGGAGTGGCGCAGGGCACTCTATGGATTGGAAAAAGAGACTGCCATGCGAGGAATCACTACTTCTCTTGTGGTCTTAATGGTGGTGGGAATCATCCTGATTTTGGAATTTAGCCTGGTGACGTATATTGCCCCATCCTATCAGGACGTCTTGGCATTATCTACGCCGACCTTAAGTTTTGAAGGGGGAGGAACCGTGGTACCGGAGACGACTCCTCAAGCAGGGGAAACCGTTATTCCAACTGTGGTTCCCCTGAGTCCCTTGGTATCCGGCGGATGCGCAACGGGAAAACTGGAATGGATTTCTCCAAAGCCTGGAAGTGAAATCCGTGGTTCTACCGAGCTGGTTGTGACGGTAAATTTTGAAGACCTGGCATTTTTTAAGTATGAATACAGCCAATCCGGAAGCAATTCATGGACACCTATTGCTGCCACTGATGAAGGCGGTATTGAAGCAAATTTGGGATTATGGAACACAGGCAGTGTCGTCCCCGGAGATTACCTCCTCAGATTGGTGGTTATCAATTTAGAAAGTCAAACCTTACCTGCATGCGAAATACCTGTAGTCGTCCTGGCTGAGGAAGAATAAAATGCCCGAAATAGAAGTTCGACCAGTTGTAGTTTCTGATATTCCCCATCTGATTCAATTGGATCATTCCGTGCTGACGAATTATGTGTGGCAAATGGAAAGAATGGTTGAAGATGGTCAGATTCAAATTCATTTGCGAGAGATTAGGCTTCCTCGAAAAATTAAGTTGGAGTATCCTTACCCGGTAAAAAAAATATTTGAAGAACAGAGTATTAATCCAACGACTATTGTCGCCCTTCTGCAAGGCGAAGTGGTTGGCTATGTCAGACTATTGGAAGGCCGCGCTCCAGGAGCCGCCTGGATTCGGGATTTAGTGGTTCGCCCGGATTTGCGTCAGCAAGGGGTGGGCAGTGTACTGGTGATTGCCGCCAATGAATGGGCTGCGATGAATAATTTAAAAAGAACCATTCTGGAATTGCAGTCCAAAAATCATCCAGCGGTAAAACTGGCCAACAAACTGGGGTATGAATTTTGCGGATATAACGATCATTATTACCCAAATCAGGATATTGTTTTCTTTTATTCACGTTTTGTTCGTTAAAAACATAATCAGCTAAGGTAGGAAAATGCGGTTATTGGATCTAATACTGATATTACTGCAAACAGCGAATCAACTTTTATCGGCTGGTATTGCCATCACGGCATTTTCCATTTTGCTTTATTCCTTAACGTTTAATTTAAAAGATCGAGTGGCTCAATCCTTTGCAATTATCATGGTTTGTCTGGTAATTTTATTTAGTGCGGATGCCATTGGCAGTGTCAGCAGCGATGTGCAGACTATTGATTTTTGGCTGCGGTTCCAATGGGTAGGATTGATTCTGTTGCCTGCTGCCTATTTTCATTTTTCGGATGCCTTGCTGGCGACCACAGGTCAGGTCAGTAGATGGCGCAGAAAATGGTTAACCCGTTTGCTGTACATCGGCTCGATTGTGTTGCTCATCCTAATTCCGACCCATTGGATGCTCGGAGAACTGCAAACGACTGGCCCGGCTCCGTTTTTCAAGCCCACCTTTCTATCTGCGTTATTCCTTATATACTTCATCAGTGTGATGTTGCTGGCCTGGTATAATTTTTTCCGCACCTTTATTCGAACTACCACACGAGCCAGCCAGCGGCGCATGGTTTATCTGATTATTGCGGCTTTATTCCCGGCATTTGGTTCAATCCCCTATTTATTATTCGGTTCCACTGTCGCTGAGAAACATGGGCTGATCTTTTGGAGCATTGCCGCAGGGATGAATTTTATCATTGGCGGCGTGATCATCATCATGACATATTCAGTGTCTTTTTTTGGTGTTACCTGGCCGAACCGGTTGATTAAGAGTCGGCTTCTGAAGTGGGTATTAAGAGGACCTGTAACCGCAATCATTGTCCTGACAGCTGTTACCTTGACCCGCCGCCTAAGTACCTGGGTCGGAATTCCAAATTCCGGGTATATCTCTTTGGGGATGGTAGTCTTAATTATTTTGTGTGAGTTTTCCATCACCTTCTTTTTTCCAATCCTGGAAAGAATATTTATTAATGAAGGGGATCAAGAACAGATAGAACTGCTTGTCCAATTAGAAGAGCGCATGATAACAAGAAAAGATTTGCAGCAATTTCTTGAAATGATCCTTTCCGCGGTTTGTGATCGCCTGCAGGTTGCAGGGGCTTATATCGTGGGATTGGATGAAAATGGTTTGGAATTGGTCTACACAATTGGGCAGCATGATATTCAAAATGAAGATTTATCAGAACAATTGTTGGCACAAGTTAACAACGGGAGTGCTGACGCCTGGCGCTTTAATTGGGGAAATGATGTGATCGTACCTTTATATGCCGAGGAAGGGCAGAAAAAAACCGTGATCGGTTTATTAGGTATAAAAAATGCCGCTGGTCTGGAATTTGATGAAGAAGCCATTCATGCCGTAAAAATACTGGCTGCACGCGCTGGTGCGGCATTAAGGGACCATCGCGCACAACAGGGTATTCTGGATGCTCTTAAGACGTTAACCCCCTCTATTGAGCGCTTACAGGAATTACGAGCCGCAGGAAGTTATGATGGCTCGCAATTGTACCGGGAGGATCCGCCGGTAAAAAAGGAAAATATTGAGCAGTGGGTTAGGGATGCGCTCACCCATTATTGGGGTGGACCTAAACTAACCAACAACCCTCTCCTCAAAATGATGTTCGCCCAGGATTATATATCCGAGCATGCAGGCAATTCGGGCAATGCAATGCGGGCAATTTTGCAAAAATCGATCGAAAGTATAAGACCCGAGGGTGAAAGACACTTTACAGGGGAGTGGTTATTGTATAATATATTGGAGATGAAGTTCATCGAAGGGAAAAAAGTACGGGAAGTTGCAGTTAAACTGGCATTATCTGAAGCGGATTTTTACCGAAAACAGCGTATTGCAGTTGAATCAATTGCCAAACACATTGAGGAATCTGAAAATCAGGCTCGAAATCAATTTGGATAATGGAATCAACTATTGGTACAATATTCAGTGATCTCCAAAGATTTTTTTTTGAATGAATAATGGGATTCACACGCAACACCGGGGAGGGAGTAGAACATGTCAAGCTATGATTTTGACCCATCAATGCCTCAGAATCAGGATCACAAATTAGATGAAGGCTGGTGGGCTTCTGTATTATCAGAAGAAACCAAAGTATTGGATCGGGTTGATGGGGAGACCTACGATATTGGTGTTGAGGAAGCAGCAGAACCCGAAGTAGATTGGGTTTATGTGCGCAAGCTATATGAAAATGATGAGGTAATTGCTCTCGATGTATCAGGCTACAATCGAGGTGGATTATTAGTACAAGGTGAAAATATTCAGGGATTTGTGCCCATATCCCATCTGGTTGAAATGCCAGGTGCGACAACGGAAGAAGAAAGAAAACGCAGATTGAATGAATATGTTGGAAAAAATATCCTGTTAAAGGTTATCGAATGTGAACCTGCCATGGAGCGGATTGTTCTTTCCGAGCGTGCAGCTCAAGCTGGAAAAGGGAAACGCAAGGAATTATTTGGTTCCCTGGGCCCAGGCGCTTTGGCTTCTGGCATTGTGACCAATGTGACGGAATTTGGTGCATTTATTGATTTGGGCGGCGTGGAAGGTTTGATTCACGTATCAGAATTATCATGGGGCAGGGTTCAACACCCAAGTGATGTAGTTCGGGTGGGCCAGAAAGTTGAAACATTGGTATTGCAGGTTTGTGAACAAAATTCACGGGTTGCGCTCAGTCTCAAAAGACTGCATACCAATCCATGGTATTCCTTGTTGGATCATTATCAACCTGGTGATGAAACTACCGCTTTGAATTACGTCGATTACACGCTTCGGCGCGTTTGCAAGATTGCCCGAAGGCGTGGAAGGGCTGATTCACATCTCTTCGATTGAATTATCCGATCCGGACAAAACCATTGATCAGATGATTCAACCTGGACAAACGGTTGCTGTAAGAATCCTGCATATTGATTCAGATAGAAGGCGATTGGGCTTGGGTCTGGTAGATTTTGATGCGTAAACCTGTCCCATCAGAAAAATCGAACAAAAAACAATTTGGATCCGGACAAATAAAAAAAACCGGCCTTCATCAATTTATTAATCCAGATGGAAATATTTCTACAATTATCAGCCGCTTTGGTTGGGACATTGTGGGGGTTGTGTTAATCACTTTTTCGATACTGACAATTTTAGGCAATTTTCAAATCAGTCAAGGATACTTCATCACCTGGCTGATTAATTTTTTGCGAAAATCACTTGGTTGGGGTAGTTATTTAATCAGCATCTACATGTTGGCTTTTGGAATTTACGTTTTGCGTCGACAATTTAATGTCGCGATACGGAAAGACCTGACGCGTATTATTTCGTTGGAATTTTTCTTTTTCGCTGTCTTGGCTATTTTTTCCATTATTGGTGGTAATTCCATTGACCGGGCGGAAGCTGGCAGTGATGGTGGGCTGGTTGGTTGGGGGCTTTCAATATTTCTGGATCGAATATTTCCGGATTTTATCAGCACCTTGCTTTTATTTTTCGTAGCAGCAGGTTTAATAGGATACAGTTTTGGTATGTTCCAGGTCCTTGGTTCCTGGCTCGAAGAGTGGCTGCAAGAGAATTCGCCAGCCAATTCCCATCAATCTGTGCCATTTCAAACTGAAAAGATCCCTGTGCCGACTATCATCCCTGCACCTCCTGCTGAACCGGTGATTGAATTGAAAAAGCATAAACAGACATCCCCATCAATTCCATTACCTCCTTTGAATCTTTTGATGGATGATCCTGAGTTTGTTCAGGATCAACGCTATATTCATGATACAGCGATGAAAATTGAAAAAACCTTGGTCGATTTTGGCATTCCTGCGCGAGTAATTGGATTTCGTGCCGGACCTTCGATTACTCAATACGCAGTGGAACCAGGATTTATTGAGAAAGTTAATATTGACGGTAATACGATTAAACAAAAAATTCGTGTTTCACAGATTTCGAATCTCTCCAAGGATTTAGCCCTGGCTTTATCGGCCAGTCGATTACGAATTGAAGCACCTGTACCGGGACAATCCTTTGTAGGAATCGAAGTGCCGAATCCATCCGTACATCCTGTTCGATTACGATCCATTATTGAATCACAGCAATTTAAGAAAATTACTTCCCCCCTGGCGCTCTCCCTGGGACGGGATGTCTCCGGTCTGCCGGTGGTCGCTGATCTGGCCCTGATGCCGCACTTGCTGATTGCCGGTACCACAGGTTCGGGTAAATCGGTTTGTATCACCAGTCTTGCTCTTGGTTTGGTCATGAGTAATACCCCGGATCGTTTACGATTGGCGATGCTGGATCCCAAAATGGTTGAGTTGGTACGCTTTAATGGTTTGCCGCATCTGCTTGGAAAAGTGGAAACTGAACCGGAACGGATGCTTGCCGTTTTGCAGTGGGCCATCGCGGAAATGGATCGCCGCTATCGATTGTTGGAAAATGCCAAAGTAAGGGATATCCAAGCCTTTAACGAACGAGCCAATGAACGGGGGGATGATCCTCTGCCGCGAATTGTCGTTTTCATTGATGAATTAGCTGATTTAATGATGACAGCACCCGAACAAACGGAATACAGCCTTGTGCGTCTGGCGCAATTAGCCCGTGCAGTAGGCATTCATCTAATAGTTGCAACACAAAGACCCAGTACGGATATTCTGACTGGACTGATCAAGGCCAATTTTCCAGCCAGGATTGCCTTCTCAGTAGCTTCCATGATGGATTCCCGTGTTATCCTCGATAGCAACGGCGCAGAAACTTTACTTGGGAAAGGGGATATGTTGTTCCTGAATCCTGAGTCCAGTTCACCGATTCGTGCGCAAGGGGTTTATATTCAGGACCAGGAAATTGACCAGGTGATTGCCTATTGGCAGCAAGCCATGGAAAAATCGACTGAATCTCCTTGGGAAGAGATGGTTGTGGAAGACACTAAGTCTTCTTCCGCAGCAGATGATTTAGTGGATCGCGCGATAGAATTGGTAAAAAGCAGCGGCAAAGCCAGTGCTTCGATGCTGCAACGGAGATTGCGGATCGGTTATCCCAGAGCAGCTCGATTAATGGATGAACTGGAAGAGATGGGCATAGTGGGTCCTTCACAGGGGGGGGGGCGTGAACGGGATGTGCTTGTCTCCGCAGAAGAATGGGATTCAGAGGATGTTGAGAATTATAGCGAATCAACGGAGGATCCAATGGATGAAGGGATAGACGAAGAATAAAGACAGCTTGACAGTCGTCTGTTGCTGCGATAGCATAAAGTGAAATCATAATCTGACAAACCTGTGAGGGAATTGTGGAACAAGTGGCAAAAAATGAACCGGAAATATTTACAGATAGAATGCGTCGATTATTCAAGGGTATCTTCGAGCCGATTGCCCGTTTCTTGCTAAAGTTAGGCATAAAACCAAACACCGTTACAATTTCCGGTTTGGTTGGCCATGCGGTGGCGGCTTATTTTGCTGCCCGCGGACAAATGGTAATTGCCGGCTTGATTCTGTTAATCATGGCCCCAGTGGATTATCTGGATGGCATGATGGCTCGCTTAAGGGGTGAATCCACCCGTTTCGGCAGTTTTGTGGATTCGGTTACCGATCGCTATTCCGAGTTTGTCATTTTAGGTGGACTGCTCATCTTCTATACCTTAAAAGAAAACTGGGTGGCTGTATTATTGGTTTACCTGGCAGCAACCGGATCAGTGCTGGTTTCCTATATTCGCAATCGCGCAGAAATTATTGGGTATGATGCCAAAATAGGCATTCTTTCCCGCCTGGAACGTTACTTTGTCTTAATTCCGGGGCTAATTTTTAATTTGACGATTCCTGCCTTATGGATTCTGGCAATCTTTTCACAAATCACCGCTTTGCAGCGCATTATTCATGTCCGTAAACAAGCTCATCGGGACATGGAAGTATAGAAAGTCAATGCAAATCGAGATAAAGGAATAAATTCTTATGCAACAGTTTTTTAGTATTGGACCTTTAAAAATACATTATTACGGCATCATTATTATGTTTGGGGCGGTCATGGCAGCCTGGTTGGCCAGCCGGGAAGCAAAGCGAAAAGGATTGGATCCTGAGATTGCCTGGGATTTGTTCCCCATTGTGATTATCTTTGGCGTGATCGGTGCCAGGTTGTGGCATATCTTTACACCATCTGCTTCACTGGTGGCGGCTGGGTATGGCACGTCCTATTACCTTTCACATCCCATCTCCATTTTGCAAATGTGGAATGGTGGATTGGGTATTCCCGGTGCAGTTATTGGTGGGGTAATTGGCCTTTATATATATATGCGCAAACACAATCAAAGCTTTCCGATCTGGCTGGATAATCTGGCTCCAGGATTGGCGTTAGCCCAGGCTGTCGGCCGGTGGGGTAACTTTATCAATCAAGAACTCTATGGCCTGCCTACGGATTTGCCTTGGAAGATTTTCATTGAACCCGCTTATCGCTTGCCAGGTTTCGAGCAAATCTCCTATTACCATCCGACCTTCCTTTACGAATCTATCTGGAATTTGCTGAATATGGCAATCTTGTTATGGGTTGCGCGAAAGTTTGCCACGAAATTGCATGCCGGTGACATTTTTTTGTTGTATTTGATAATCTATCCGGTAGGTCGTTTTCTCCTGGAATTTATCCGTCTGGAGTACTCGCCAGTTGCCGGCATGAATATAAATCAGGTGCTGATGGCTGTAGTCGCCGTAGCTTCAACGATTGCTTTGTTCATCCGTTTCGGGATAAAAAAACCTTTAATATCGGATGAAAATGAATAGAACCTAAACAGAGGATGGATTCTTTTGAAAGAATTCAATAACAGCCAATGATTTTCGCGGAAAAATTAACAAAAAAGTTTGATGAATTTACCGCAGTAAAGGAAATAAACCTCAACATATCTTCGGGTGAGGCATTGGTATTATTGGGGCCAAATGGTGCTGGAAAAACAACAACAGTCCGTATGTTGAATTCCATCCTGGTACCCACCAGTGGCAAAGCCATGATTGCTGGATTTGATGTAGTCACCGAGGCAGCGAAAGTTCGTGCCTCGGTGGGTGTATTAACGGAACATCATGGTCTGTATAATCGCATGAATGCCGTGGAGTATTTGCTTTTCTTTGCGGATTTATATGCCATCCCTCGCCAAAAATCAAAAAATCGAATTGAAGAACTACTTGGTCTTTTTACTTTAAGTCAGTTTAAAAAACAGCGTCTGGGGGAATATTCAAAAGGCATGCGGCAAAAATTAGCCTTAGTGAGGGCATTACTGCCTGAGCCGCCGGTACTTCTTCTGGACGAACCAACTTCGGCCATGGATCCGGAGAGCGCCAAGATGGTGAGGGATTCGATTCACACGTTAAAAGGCTCCGATCGGACGATCATGCTTTGTACTCACAATCTAACCGAAGCAGAATTGTTGGCTGACAAAATTGCCATTATCTGGCACGGACAAATCATTCAATATGATACTGTGCAGACCTTAAAACGCAACCTCTTGGGGCCGGAGGAGTATATCCTTACCACGCCATCAAAAGTTCCAGCCGATCTCCCTGCGCTTCCTGTTGGCGTTCAAGTTATGCGTCGTGGGGATTTCTCGCTGCATTTCCAAATAGAAGATCCTGAAATAAACAATCCTATATTGATCCATAGTTTGGTTAATGCCGGGATTGATATTCTAAGCTTTCATAAAGTTCATCGTTCGCTGGAAAATGCCTATCTGGCGGCGATTCATCAGGCAACCAATACGCAATGAAATCAACCTTTCCTGATCTGAAACCTGCCTTAATTGTTGCTGTCCGTGAAACCCGTGATCAGTTGCGTGACTGGCGAATCATTTTCCCCGTCCTGGGGTTGACAGTGTTTTTTCCATTTTTGATGAATTTCACTGCCGCACAAACATTGGGATTTGCGCAAAAGTATGGCGCCGTCATCGTTGGGGAACGAATGATCCCATTTTTTCTGATGATCGTTGGATTTTTTCCAATCAGTGTCTCACTGGTGATTGCATTGGACTCGTTTGTTGGGGAGAAAGAGCGGCGCAGTATTGAACCGCTCCTGAACACTCCATTGGAAGATTGGCAGCTTTATCTGGGAAAATTGATCTCCTCCACCGTACCACCGCTATTATCCAGTTATATTGGCATGGGGGTCTATGTAGCCGGATTAGTGATGAAAGGGATTCCCTTACCGCCAGCCGGTATTCTCTGGCAGATTATCACCTTGACAACGGTTCAAGCATTCATGATGGTCGCCGGAGCTGTGGTTGTTTCCTCGCATGCCACCTCGGTACGCGCAGCCAATTTATTGGCGAGTTTTATTGTCATTCCATCGGCGTTACTGATTCAGGGTGAAAGTGTGCTGATGTTCTGGGGAACCAATGCCTCGTTATGGTGGGTGGTTTTCGGGATATTCATTTTGGCAGTCTTATTGATCCGTGTAGGTCTCTCCCACTTTCAGCGCGAAGAATTATTAGGGAAGGAAATTGACGTTCTCAATATCCGTTGGGGATTGCGGGTGTTTGTGAGTGGTTTTAATGGCGGCAGTAAAAATATATTTGCCTGGTATAAAAGTGCGGTTGCGGATTTACTGAAAAAATTGCGCACACCCTTTGTTCTGAGTCTTTGCATGTTATGTGTCAGTCTATGGATCGGTTACAGTCAAATTGAGAGTTTCCCCATTAAACTGCCATCGGTTTCCGTACAGGGTATCCCTGCGCAGGTTGAGCAATTATTAAAAATTTGGCCCATGTATTCGATACAGCCTGTGATTAGTATTTTTATGCAAAATTTCCGAGTAATTCTGATCGGTCTGGTTCTGGGATTATTTTCGCTAGGTATCTTAGGGATGCTGCCGGTATTGGTAACCATGGGGGTGGCCGGTTATTTAGGTGCCGTTCTGGCGATGAATGGTATCCCCTTGACATATTATCTTTTGTTTTTACTTCCTCACGGCATCTTCGAGATTCCCGCACTGTTGTTGTCCACCGCGGCCGTGCTGAGAATCGGGGCAGTAATATCATCTCCAGCCCCCGGCAGGACGATTGGCGAGGTTGTACTTTATGGCATCGGTGAATGGTGCCGTTTGATGATCGGAGTCATCCTTCCCCTCTTAATATTGGCAGCGATGGTTGAAGTCTGGATCACACCACAGATTATATTTTTACTGACCCGTTAACGGAGGCAGGATGGCAAAAATCATTATTTTGGGAAGTGCGCACGCGGTTGCTGATATTGATCAGGATAATTCCCATCTTTTTGTCCAGGCAGGAAAGCGAAATCTATTAATTGATTGCGGCAGCAATCCTATGCGGGTCTTGCCTGCCAACGACATTGCACCCAATTCCATCACCGATATATTGATTACGCATTTTCATCCTGATCATGTCAGCGGTTTGCCCTTGTTATTAATGGATTTATGGCTGCTTGGTCGCCGGGAACCCCTGGCAATTTACGCAAACGCGCATTCTCTTTTCCGGATTGAACAAATGATGGATTTATTCGACTGGAAAAAATGGCCAAATTTTTACCCGATTTCTTTTCACGAAATATATGAAAAAGAAATGCACCTTGCCATCGCTGACGCAGATGTGGAGGTCTATACCTCACCGGTGCAGCATTTGATTCCTACCATTGGTGTCCGAGTCGAATTTTTGGCACAACATAAAGTGATGGCTTACTCCTGCGACACGGAACCGTGCCAGGCAGTGGTCAGGCTCGCAAAAGATGCCGATATTTTGATCCATGAAGCAGCAGGCGCCTTGAAAGGGCATAGCTCAGCGGCTCAGGCTGCCCAAATTGCAGCAGAGGCATGTGCAGAACGGTTGCTCTATATTCATTATCCAACAGATAAAAAACTGGTCTTTTCTATGCTGGAAGACGGAAAAAAATTCTTTAATGCCCCCATTGAGTTGGCAGTAGACAAGCAGGTGGTCCAGATTTTAATTCGAGGCGGATAAGATCTTGGCTCCCCCCGATGGCTTACCAGCCTTTAAGGTACGTAATCCATTCCGTATTAATATCCAGGTGTCGGCTAAAAACATATTCAATGTTATTGGGCGGCACAAATTCCCGTCTGATCAAATGCATGTTCGTTTCTTCGAGTAATTTTCCACCTTTGCGATGATTACAATTCGGACAGGCCGTGACCACATTTTCCCATGTATCTGTGCCTCCCTTGCTCTTTGGAATTACATGATCAATGGTTAAATGCCTGCAAGAAGCCCCACAGTACTGGCAGGTGTATTTATCACGCCGGAAAATCTCGGTTCGGCTGAAGGCGATAACAGGTCTGGGACGGCGGATCAAATGTTGTAAGCGGATCACAGAAGGCAGGGGATAGCATTTACTGGCAGAATGGATCGTCCCCCTTCCATTTTCGAGCATCGTGGCTTTATCGGACAAAATCAAACTTATCGCCCGACGATAATTGCAAATGTTAATGGGTTCATAATTGGCGTTTAACACCAAAACAGCTGCGGACATTTTCTCTACCATCCTAATACTGTATAGTATAAACAGCGATCTATAAAAAACCATTAATAATTGGAACAAACTTATTCTCTATTATATCCAAAAATTTACTGTTGGTTAATCAATCGAGGAGGAAAAGTAATGAAAATTCTCGTTACGGGTGGAACAGGTTTGTTGGGTCAAACCATCATCCATGATCCTCTTTTTAAAGAGGATGAATTCACGGTTCTCAGTCGTTCCGGAAAAGATGTGGATTCAAATCCGACTATCAAGGTGAGACGTTGGTCATCAACAAAATTGGATGGATGGGAAAGTGTTTTGGAAGGACAGGATGCAGTCATTCACCTGGCAGGTCAAAATATTGGTGATGGCTTTTGGACAAAAAACCGCAAACAACAAATTATGCAGAGCAGGGTGCAATCCGGGTTGATTTTGCAAAAAGCCATCCTATCCATGAAGGCACCGCCACCAATATTTATCCAGGCGTCTGCGGTAGGATATTATGGATCCCAGGGGGATACTCACTTGGAGGAGACCTCACAGAGGGGTGGGGGGTTTTTAAGCAATGTTTGTACTGCCTGGGAGCAATCCACAGCCGATCTTGAGGCAGTAAATGTGCGGAGGGTTATTCTGCGAACCGGTGTGGTTTTGACCCCTGAGGGCGGCATTCTTCCCCGTCTGATGCTGCCTGTCAAGGCGTTTGTGGGCGGTAATCTGGGGAGTGGCAGGCAATTTATTCCCTGGCTGCATATCAACGAGTTTCCGGCTATTGTTTATACCCTTATAAAGAATCCCAACGCTCATGGCATTTACAATGTCTGTGCTCCTCAAGCTGTCCGTTTTAATGAATTTGGTAAAATCCTGGCAAAACTGGTTTCCCGGCCATATTGGCTGCCAGTACCCGCATTTGTTCTTCGCACGCTTCTGGGTGAAATGAGCACACTGGTGCTTGACAGCCAAAATGCATACCCAAAACGCTTATTGGAAATGGGATATCAGTTTCAATGGAAAGACCTGGAGGAAGCCTTACAGTCTTTCGTGTAGTTAAACAAATGTAACGGTACCCTGATTTTCAAGATCATGTTAAAATTGGGAAATATTTTCGGTTTATTTACGCCGTGATTCCAATGGAGGACTCCATGAATATTGATCAACAAGTTGAATACCTGATGCAGGGTACGGCGTATGGCGATAAAAATCTTGAAGAAACCATGCGCAACGAGCTGAAAGAAAGATTGATTCTCGCTGAGAAAGAAGGCCGCCCGTTACGTATTTATACAGGCTATGATCCTCGTAAAGCAGATTTACATCTGGGACATACCGTTACCATGAGGAAAATGCGCCAATTCCAGGAATTGGGCCACGAGATTACCTTTTTAATTGGAAATTTCACCTCTTTGATTGGCGATCCCTCCGACAAGGATATCCTTCGCCCAAGATTGACCGCGGAAGAAGTGGAGGAGAATGCCCGCACCTATGCTGAACAGGCTTTTCGGATTTTGGATCCGGAAAAGACCAAAATTCGCTATAACGCTGAATGGCTTTCAAAAATTGATTTTGTGCAATTGATTCATTTGGCTTCGAATTTTACTTTGCAGCAGTTTATTTCCCGTGAAAATTTCCGTCAACGCTGGGATAAAGGCGATCCGATTTATTTACATGAAACCTTTTATTCTTTAATGCAGGCGTATGATGCCTATGCCCTGAAAACAGATATTCAAATCGGTGGTACGGATCAATTGTTCAATATTGTCACTGCCGGCCGCAAATTGATGACTTATTTGGGCGAGAAACCAAATATTGCCATTATTCTGGGCATTTTACCTGGAACCGACGGTGTGGTAAAAATGAGCAAGTCCCTCGGCAATCACATTCCGATAAATACCAACGCCGAAGACATGTATGGCAAGGTAATGTCTATTCCGGATACAGCCATGGGGCAGTTCTTTCGTTTGGTAACCCGCTGGAAACCGGATCAAATTATTGCTTTGGAAGCCGGCGTTGCTGCAGGGACGGTCCATCCACGCGATGCGAAAATGCAATTATCCCGTGAAGTCGTGGCAACTTTCTACGGTGAAGAAGAAGCCTTGCAGGCAGAAGCAGCCTTCGTCAGTTTATTCCAGAAGAAAGATATTCCGGACGAGATGCCTGATTTCGCTTTGACGAAAGGTGCACTGCTCATTGATGTCTTGGTTGACAGCGGCCTGGTAGCCAGTAAAAGTGAAGGCCGTCGGATGATTGATCAAAAGGGAGTACGTTTGGATGGAGAGGTCTTGACGGATGCCATGGTGGAATTTCCTCATCCGGGTGTCTTACAGGTAGGAAAGAGACGCTTTATCCGAATAATATAAAACAACGGGAGGTTTTCCAGACGGAAAACCTCTTTTATTTTAAGTTTAAAGCCTGGAAGAGGATTTGATCCCCGATTTGTTTGGCAGTGGATGGAGAGTTCTCCTCCAATAATACGACGATCATCAACGGCATACCTTTCCAGTAGGGGGTTGTGCCGGAGGCATACCAGATAACCGGTCCTTCCTCGCGGGCCCCTTTCCCTAGAAAGGCCCAAAAATTGCCTTGATTTTCCGCCAATAATTCACTCGTGTTGGTTTTGGAAAAATCCTCAACGACTACGGATTGATTTTTAGGTAGGATGACCCATCCTTGGTGTGGGGTTTCCACTGCATAACTCAGAACAGGTGAGGACAGGGTTGCCGGGTTTGAAAAGATGCTGGCAGCCACGGCCATTTGCAGCGGAGTTATCAAGGGTAAATCCGACATGGCAAGAGAATCGTTATTTTCATCAATCGAGAAAGGCGGCAATTCTGCCTGAGTTAATGGAAAATCAGGCTCTTCTAGAAAATGGAAATCGGATAATAACTTTCCCCAATCATTATGGTTCATCGTTTGCGTGATGGCCCCGTATGGACTTTCACAGCCTGATTTAAATTGATCAGCCCATCGGGATAGATTGCTGTCTTGAATCAAACAGGATTCCGGTGTCGCTTCTGGCAATGGAAAGGATTTGTTAAGTGCAGAAGCCCAGGTGTACAGAAAGGGGTTAATCGCCGTACCGGGTGGATAGAGGCCATGAACTGCACGATTGAGCAGGGGCAAAGTGGGATCATCAAATTGTTCTGAAATGGCCGTTACCAGATCGCCGTCACTTGCTTGCAAATAGGGGTAGGATGAAAGCGAGAGAATTTCCCCATTAATGGGATTCATCAGGATGATGGCACCGGTGTGTGATTTTAATAACTCGTCGGCATAATTTTGAATGTCAAGATCAATAGTCAGGCGTACATTTAGACCATCAGGATGCTGGCTGTACAACAACTGATGCCAGAAGATCTCCGAACTACGATTTGCCATCAATCCTCGCAAATAATCATTCAAGCTGGATTCAAGATTGGATTGGCCATAGGTTATATTGGAGTATCCGGTCAATTGAATCAAGGCAGGGCTGGTTATTTGTCGTTCGAAATTTCCGGGTTCACCTACGGTTTCAGCCAATACTTTGTGATTGCGATCGAGAATATTCCCTCGGGGGACATAGGCATCTGCAATCGCATTTCTTGGATTATCGGCGCGCAGAACCAGACTCTTTGCTTGCACCACTCCCCATTGGGCGGCAATTACCCAAAGGACACCAAGTAGGACCAATAATCCTGATTCGATGATTAATGTCGCACGAACAGGAATTTGGGATTTGACAGACATGGATGGACTGGTATCAATATGCAGCCAAATGAGTACGGCAAACATGGAACTGATCAAGGACGATCCGCCATAGGAAACAAAAGGCAATGTCACCCCTGTGAGTGGTAAAAGACGTAAATTTCCACCCATGATCAGGATACTTTGGACTATCAGGTAGACAATTAACCCGGAGGCGAGCATTTTTTGATATTGGGTGGTGGCAGCCAAGGCAATTTTGATCACCCGGTGAAGTAAAACCATGAAGAGTACAATCATGACCGTGCCGCCGATCAACCCGGTTTCTTCCAATATGGAGGAAAAAATGAAATCTGAATGGGCGACTGGTACCAGGGAAGGATTTCCGATACCCGGTCCGGAACCAAAAATTCCTCCCGAGGCGGCAGAAATCAGGGATTGAATGATTTGAAACGCCGAATTAGCCGCATCCTGCCAGGGATTTAACCAGGCTGAGAGTCGTAATCGAATGACGCTAAAGAGCGAATATCCAGTGAGGATAGCGCCACCCATGGCGATACCACCGAAAACAAGCATTCTACGTTTCTGTGTTGCCATGTAAAGAAATAAAATATAAACCAGCAAGATGATGGAGGCCGTTCCCAGATCCCGCTGGTAAACAAGGATTCCACTGGCGATACCTATGATAAAAAGGGTCGGCATCAGAAGGCGCGCATTGGTGAGGTTTAAGGCAGAAAAGCTTGAGAGATATGCTGCCAGATAAACGATAACCAAAACCTTCAAAATCTCAGAGGGTTGAAAATATAGTCCATAGCCGCCCAACCATAACTCGGGACCAATCCCTCCCGGGTATGTCCCGAAAAAGAGAGTTAAGGCCAAGAGCAGGATGCCCAGAGTGATCCAAAGATATTTATATCGATAGAGGGTCAGAAGCAGGTTCTTCCATCCCAGACCCAAATATAACAACCCCATGCCGAGGGACATCCAAAGTGTTTGGCGCAGCCCAAAGTAAATGGAGATGCGGAAAATACTTAAAACTCCCCATCCAATCAGGAGGGCGATAATTGGGAGAATCAGCGGATCCGATTTAATTTCCAATTGGACCAGTTTTCTATAAATCATGGAAAAACCAAAAGCCCAAAGCAGAACCCCGATCCAATGAGCCCACAGGTATGAAACCTGCCATGAATGCTGCCGGACGGCAGGCGAAAGGCTCAGAATGACTGCATAGCAGATTAAAAATGCCGCAGCAAGGCGAAACAAAACACTTTGAGAATGATTTGTCTCACCATCTTTTGAAGGAAAGAGAAACTGGAACATGTTATAAATATTTCTCGATAAAAATGGAAGCTTTTTTGGCAGCCGGTTTTTGAATGGCTGTTTTCTGGGTGAGTAAAGCATCAGCCAGTGCGTGGTTGCAGGTACAATCCCGGTCAGCATCCAGCATCGAAATGAGGGTGCGGATGGATTCTTGTGCCAGATAAGTATTTTTTTGCAGAGTCTTAATAACCATTTCTACGCTGACGGTATCTTCAGAAACATGCCACACATCATAATCCGTAACATGGGCGATGGTTGTGTAGCAAATTTCGGCTTCCCTGGCTAAAAAGGCTTCCGGGCAGGCTGTCATCCCGACGATGGAAATCCCCCAGGAACGGAAAAGATTGGATTCCGCTTTGGTGGAGAATCGCGGGCCTTCAATGGTGATTAAGCTGCCAGAACCGTGTAATCTGGCAGAATGTTCTCCTGCTTGGATGGTTTTTTTCATGGCAGTATAAGCCGTTTTATGCAAGTCCGGGCAATACGGATCAGCAGTGCCAATATGAACTACCAGACCTTCTTCAAAAAAACTATTCTGCCTTTTCTTGGTGAAGTCCAAGAGTTGATCCGGTATGACGATATCGCCGGGTTTGTAATCTTCCCGCAGGGAACCACAAGCGCTGATGCTGATGATATTTTTTACCCCGATACTTTTCAGGGCATATATATTTGCACGGTAATTAACCTGAGTAGGGGAATAAATGTGACCAAAACCATGCCTGGCAAGAAATGCAATCTCTTTGCCATCCAATGTACCCCGCATGATGGGAGAGCTTGGACTACCATAAGGTGTTTCAACTTCATGCAGCTCAGTCTCTTTCAGCGCATCCATTTCGTATAACCCGGATCCGCCAATTACAGCCAAGATAGGATCTTTTCTCATGGTTTCTTCTCCTGATCTGAGAATGCGTTTGCTTATTGGTATTTTACTATCCTTATTTTAACCGCTTTTCCAGTTGGAATACCGCTAGTTGAAGTACAATATATCATACTTTATTCAGGTGTGACTATGACAACCTCCCAATCAAGCTTTGATGAAAAATTTTTTGAACCGCTGCATGCGATTGAAGAAAAACATTTCTGGTTTCGTTCCCGCAACCAGTTAATTGGTGATCTCATTGAAAAATATTGTACTGAAACCCGAACAGGAAATCCAAAAGGGATGGAGATAGGGTGTGGAACCGGGAATGTACTCAAGTACTTGTCCGCAAGGTTTTCGGGACAGCATATTCTCGGCATGGATTTATTTCGTGAAGGCTTGAACTTTGCTGCACAACGGGGGAATCCCTACCTTGTTCAAGCGGATATTCATCGTTCTCCCTTTGGTCAACAATTTGATTGGATTGGTTTATTTGATATCATCGAACATCTGGACGATGATGTACAGGTTTTGCAGGATACGGCGCCTTTACTTCGGGAAGAGGGAAGGATAATTATCAGTGTGCCAGCTTTTCCTGTTTTGTGGAGTTACTTTGATGTAGCAGGCAAACACAAACGCCGGTATACAACTCAAAGTCTGGAAGACGCTTGTCAAAAAGCAGGTCTGGAACTGGTTTTCTCCAGTTATACAAACACACTGATTTTTCCAATTCTTTGGATCGTACGAAATGTATTGCAGATGGGGAAAGCGCCAGAAAGCTTATCGGATGAAGTTTTGACACAAAAAACATACTCGGAATTGCGTATCATCCCGCTGGTTAATTCTTTAATGATAATTTTGTTGAGCGTTGAGGGAAAACTGATCCAAGCCGGTGCACGCATGCCATTTGGCACATCTTTGATCGGGATAGTCAAACGGAAAGCTTAATCGGCAATTTGCATAATGGATAACTGAATATCATGAGTGCCGATTTTAATCTGGTCACCATCCACCAAAATGACAGGTGCTTCAACGGGTTCCAAATTAAGAAAGGTACCATTCGTTGATCCCAGGTCTTCCAACCACCACTGATTTTGTTTGAAATACAATCGCGCATGTCTGGCGGAGATAGCCGTATCCGTGATGGTGAAATTACAGGCTGGGTCCCTCCCAATTAATATTTCGTCATCGGTATACTTCTTGGCAGAATTACTCGCATCCGGATCCAGATGCAGAAAAATAGGCCTTACCAACTGAGCTGAAAGGGTATGTTGGGTATTGCGAACGTCATTCCAAAGAATGTAGAGGGTGAATCCCACAATTGCGAATAAAAGAAAACTGAGTATTACGCGAAGGATTAATACGATGACAGCACTCATAACCCTAACCTTTATTGAATGATTTCCTGAGTATCAAAATCCCGGAGAGATGAGCTTTGGTTAGCTTGCGAAACATCCGAAACATAGACCATCTGTTGATCCGCAAACCGGACAACATCACCGCTGTTGAGTATACCATGCTCAATCATGACGTCATTAATAAAGGTTCCGCTGGTGGATTGAACATCAAATAAATGATGCACGCCGCCGATCTGGCGAATTTGGGCCTGGTGGCGGGAAACCATTGGAAAGTCTAATACCAGATTGTTTTCCGGATTACGGCCAATATTGATGATCATGTCCTCCAATGGAAAATCATGCCCATCCGGGAAAAGAAAATATGCTTTTGATTTCTGAGGAACCTTTTCCATGTTGGGTGAAAAACCAGTTAATACAGCGGTGTCTTCCAGGTTGTTGGCTATTGGAATTGCTACAACTTTAATTTCATGTTTTGTTAAATCACGACTGGTTGTAATGCTAAAAGATAATTCATTGCGTGAAATCAGGTGATCTTTGGATAGTTGGCTTATGAGATCCTTCTTGCTGATCTCAATGAACTGCAGCATGTCCGGAATACGTTTTTCGTCTTCTGGGGAGATATAGATGCGAACAATCTCGGGGAGCAACGAGTAGCCATCATCCTGGGGGAGGGCATGCAGCGAGAGTGCCTGGATGATATATTGCATCAACTGACGCAGCCATTGGTTTTCCGCTTCGGATAGTTGTTCAAAAAAGCCTTTTAAAACCTGCTCAATAAAATCCAATCTATTTTCCATATAATATAATTATACTGAAGGATGAGAAAAGCGAACATGCAAGAATACTATGAAGAAATAGAGCACGCGGCTGATCTAGCTTTGATGGTAAGAGCTCAGACTTTTTTTGGATTACTTGATCAAGCGACCCACGGTATGCTGCATTTAATGGGTATCGATATTGAGGACCTTTCATATAAAAATAAATTTTCAGCAATCTTTATATTCACTGCCATGGAGGATATTCTGGTCCAGGGATTGAATGAAATTCTATTTCATCTGGAAACAGAGAATTTCCTCTATCTGCCGCAGGAGATTGTGATCAACGGAACCCAGGCAACAATATTCTATACCGGCGGGTTATTTGTCCGGCCCTACCAGGAAATCAAGGCACTTACCTATCATCAAATGGAAATTATCGAAGATGATGCCGGGTTCCATACCGTTCTTGTTTTTGATGTCTGATCCAGTGAATGAAGCTATGAATACGGAAAAAGAATTTACAAAACTTGGTCATGACGAATGGGAGATACCGCAAGAAGGCGCCATGCGGGTTCCCGTTCGGGTTATCGCGAGTCATGAGATTCTACGCGATGCCCTGGGTGATGAGTCATTTCAACAAGCCAAAAATGCTGCTTCATTGCCTGGAATTGTAGGCAATGTCATGGTGATGCCCGATGTGCATCAGGGCTATGGTTTTCCCATTGGCGGTGTTGCCGCCATGGATTATGACAAAGGGGTAATCTCTCCGGGTGCGATTGGGTATGACATCAACTGCGGAGTTCGCCTGCTTGCCAGCCAGATTTCCTTCCATGAAGTAAAACACTGGCTGGATGATCTTTTGCTGGCCTTGGATCAGGCCTGTCCCAGCGGCATGAGACGCAAAAGCCAATTTTCAATTAATTTGAAACAGCTTGACCAAATTCTAGCACAGGGTTCTTTCTGGCTGAAAAAAAATGGTCAGGCAAGTCAGCAGGATCTTGCTCATACGGAATCCAATGGCTGTCTGCGCTTTGCCAATCCGGAAACAGTCAGCGAACGAGCCAAACAGCGCGGATTGGATCAATTGGGCACTCTGGGTTCCGGGAATCATTTCCTTGAGATTGGCATTGTGGACGAAATCTTTGATGAAGAAGCAGCTGCAGTTATGGGTTTGGTAAAGGGAAACATCACAGTTATGATTCACTGCGGATCGCGCGGCTTGGGTCACCAGGTATGTGGTGACTATCTGCAAATCCTGCAGCATTCCATGCAAAAAGAACATATCCTTCCCCCGAATCGGGATTTAAGTTTTGCGTATATCCACTCCAAAGAAGGACAAGCCTATCTGGGTGCCATGGGCGCTGCAGCTAATTTCGCATTTGCCAATCGTCAGGTTTTGGCATATCAGGTGAGTCAGGTCTTTGATGAGGTTTTGGCAGGAAAAGTGAAGCAACGGGGCCTGCGCCTAGTTTATGATGTTGCCCATAATATGGGCAATATCGAAATGCATCAGGTGCAGGGGAAGGAAGTTCGGGTTTGTGTGCATAGAAAAGGGGCAACACGGGCTTTTGGTCCCGGCAGTGCAGATATTCCTGATCTGTATAAAAAAATCGGACAGCCGGTATTGGTTCCGGGCAGCATGGGGACATCTTCCTGGGTGCTGACGGGTACCAGGGAGGCCATGCAAAAATCCTTTGGATCCAGCTGCCACGGCGCGGGTAGAACCTTAAGCCGGCAGAAAGCCAAAAAGCTGGTGGATGGTCGAGGATTGATCAGGGAGTTGGAAAATCAGGGCATTATGGTGAGAACGGCTTCCATCCAGGGATTGGCAGAAGAAGCGCCGCAGGCCTATAAGGATGTGGATGTTGTGGTGGAAAGTGTCACTGCAGCGGGCATTGCGCATCGTGTGGCAAGATTACTCCCGCTGGCGGTGATAAAAGGGTAGTTATTCCTCTTGAAGCGGGATTGAAATGGGCGCCGTCCTCGCATTTGTCAGGCTAAGCAGATCTTTCACCATCAGCCGCAGATTCAATCCCAATTCTCCCCCGGAGATATGAAGAAATTCAAGATTGTTAGCTTGGGCGGAGACCAGGATCTGGAAACCTTTATTGATCAATGCTAGAGGGGAGATGCCTCCTGCCTGTAGGCCGGTGAGTTTTTCCGCTTCAGCCAGACTGGCCGGTTTGACCTTCTTCTCATTGACAAACGCGGCTAAAGCCGAAGGGTCCACCTGATGGGTAGCCGGAATAACAGCCAAGATCGGTTTTGTGCGCGGTGTGGTTCGCAGCAGCACAATGGATTTGTAAATCAACTCCGGTGAAACCTGCAGCATCTCGGCTGTATCCAGGGCACTAATTTTTTTTTCGGGTAGCTCAAAACATTGATATCTGATTTTTTTTGCATCCAACATGCGTGTGATGTTATTGGTTTTCATGATCTCTTTCGTTTCCCCAGGAAAATTGGATTACTGTAAATCCAACCTCGCTGCCTACCCCAGAATGGAATGGTGCATTCAACGCGGTAATGCCCTTTCTCGGTTGCCTGATACGTGCAAATCTCCTGATGTCGCCAGCTTTGTACCCGTTTGCCGTTGTGAACAAGATGGCAGGTGGCAGGGTGGGGCAGGCGGATTTGCAGGGTTAAGTTTTTCTCATTCTCAGCAAAATCCCCCATGCCATATTGGCCAAAATGTCCTGTTGCCGTGAAACGAAAACCGCGCGTGTTTTGTGGTAAATCATAACCAACAAAGGATTGGCCTCGCCGGAGCGCAGAAAACAGCGTCTGACGATCTTCCTGAAAATTTCCTGAAAGAGGTTTGACTGTGAGGATATGATTATTTACTGTTTGATAATGAAAAGGATATGGCATGATGATGCGTTTTAATGGTCCCAGACGATAGGGGATGGCATGGCTGTCCGTGCCGCCAATTGCCAGGACAAAATTTGATTGCAGCAACAATTCATCCCATTTTTTCAACGTACTGGGATGAGCGCCTTTTGCCATGAGATGCGGAAAATATGCATAAAGCAGAGCACGCAGGGCAGAACCTTGCGTGACTGTCTTGAACTCACTCATGGCATTCCAAATTTCCAAACCATTGAATCCACTGATTTCCCAATTTTTCCAGGAAATCTCTGGTTCACCAAAAACTTTCAACTCGTCTTCAAAAGGGTGAGCCAGATAGGATAAACCGCCTACTTGTTTTACGCGATCCACCAACCACTGAGGATCCGCAGATAGGCGGCATAATTCCTCTTCTACACCCAAGACCAGCAAGTGATTTTTTTGAGGATTCTGGGTTCGATCATGGATTTCTTCTCCGGTAAAAATGAGGATATTTTTACCTGGGGTTGAATAATACTTTTCCAGACCGCGCGGGCGAATGTTATGGTCAGTGATGACAACTGCATCAATTTGAGCCTCGGCAGCTGCGTTTGCAATGTCCTGATATGTGCCATGTCCATCAGAATAGGTGGTATGATTATGAAAGTTTAATACAGTTTCGTTGTCCATAATGGTTGACGGTTTCACTTTGACAAAGGTATAATTTGATCTGCTGTATTAGCAACAGGAGGATGCGTTGGAATTAAAATCCTATTTTGATATTGCTTTAATTATAATCTCGATTGCCTTGATCGTAAGCGTTATTTTGCAGAACAAAGGTGTTGGTTTAGGTGGATTAACCGGTGCTGATTCCGGCAGCGTTTTTTCAGCCCGCCGTGGCGTAGAAAAAATTCTGTTTTATATCACCATTGGTTTGAGTATTGTTTTTTTTGCGCTCGCAATCGTTTCTTTGGTCATCACCAAATAACAGAACGATTGAATCGAACGATCCCCCAATAATCATCCAATGAAACCAGGGCGACTCATCATGGTTTGAGACGCCCTTTTTAAATTATGTGATGCGTATGAAAAAAATTCGATGGCAGTTACTGATCATATTGTTCACCGGCCTGGTGGTGGGTTTGCTGTTAATTAGTGAACAGCCCGGCACTGAAGTAATTATTCCCGAACCTGTACAGGGTGGCATTTATACAGAGGCTCTTGTCGGTCAAATTCAGCGATTGAACCCAGTATTAGATCTTTATAATGATGTTGATCAGGATATTGATCGCTTGCTGTATAGCGGTTTAATCTCCCATGATAGTAGTGGAATGCCTATTGGTGATCTAGCTCAATCCTGGGGAATTTCCAAAGACGGCCTGATTTATAATTTTGTCCTGCGTGATGATGCCAAATGGCATGATGGTGAACCGGTGACGAATGATGATATTCGCTTTACCATTGACTTGATTCGTTCAGCAGATTCCCTTTATCCGCAAGATGTAAAAGATTTTTGGAATAAAATCCAGGTCAATCTCTCCTATGAGGATCCACTGGCTATTCAATTTGTATTACCCGAACCCTTTGCTCCATTTTTGGATTATTTATCTTTTGGGGTTTTGCCGCGCCATCTTCTTGATGGCGTGAATATGACCGATTTGACCGAGCATACTTTCAATTTACAACCTATTGGGTCCGGTCCTTATCGTTTTCAAGAATTGATTGGTTGAGAATGAGCAAATTGTCGGTATTATCTTGACCATGAATTTGGATTACTATTTGGATGGTCCGTATATTGAGACGATAATTTTTAGATTCTATCCGGATACGCAGTCGGCTTTTCTGGCATACCAGGATGGGGTGGTCATGGGGATTGGCTCGGTAAGCGATACAATTTTACCGGCAGTTTTAAAAGAAGAAGGTTTATCCCTTTATACGGCTAGAAATCCGGAAATGAGCATTATATTTTCTCAATCTAAGTAATCCTCAAATTCCATTTTTACAGGAACTTGAAATTCGCCAGGCCTTATTAAAGGGCTTGAATCGACAGTGGATTGTGGATAAACTGCTCAACAGTCAGGCTTTTATTGCCTATGGCCCCGTTATGCCCGGTTCCTGGGCATATTATGATGGTTTCATAAAAGAGGGATACAGCCCGGAAGAGGCGATAGCCATTTTGCAGGAAGAGGAATATGTCATCAAGAATGATGAAGATCCGGTTCGTGTAAAAGATGATACACGCCTGGAATTGGAATTGGTTTATCCCGATGATGCGTTCCATGAAGCGATCGCAAAATCCATTCAATCAGATTGGGGTGAACTAAATATTAAGGTGAATTTACGTGCAGAAACGTATGAGAATATTATCAATACTGATTTATCCAATCGGGCATATCAAGCTGCTTTGGTTGATATTAATTTAAATGGAATGCCTGATCCCGATCCTTACCCATTCTGGGATCAAGCCCAGGCTACAGGTGGACAAAATTATTCTCAATGGAATAATCGTTCGGCTAGCGAATATTTGGAACAAGCTCGGGTCACTACAGACATCAGTGAACGGCAGCGCATGTACCGGAATTTCCAATTTATTTTTGAAGAGGAAATTCCTTCCATCCCGCTTTATTATCCTGTCTATAATTATGCTGTCAGTACAAAAGTGAATGGAGTACGAATTGGTCCATTGTATGACCAAAGTGATCGTTTTGCGAATGTGAATGAATGGTTTTTGATCACCAGTATCCAGAATGATGCTCAAGAGCAGGTAACCGCATCCCCTGAATAAGTTCGGATGCATGGAATGAGTCCTTCAATGAATCAAAACCAAATGATTGAAGAAGATATCGCTCTGCTAACCCTCTCGGTGGAGGAATTGGAGCGATATTTAATTTCCAAAGAATTATATTGGCCTTTGTTCATCCATGCCAACATGAAAATCGTCAACCCGCGTTCACGATTGACACCGGGAAATATTCTGTTGAGTGTCTCGCGGTTATCCTGCATACCGTTTGAAGGGGATAGAAAAACGCAGTTGGAAACTAAGCTGGCCGAATTTAATCGAATACGAAAGCAATGGAAAAGTCATTGGATAATTAAGGCGCAACTGGAACATAAAGCCAGATTGGATCTGTGGCATTCCTACTTGCAGGACCTGATTGAAGATCGTACTAATTATGCTCGAAATTACACCTATTCTGTGCGATGGAGAACCATACTGCAATTACTTGGAAATGAAGATATTCAATGCAGTGAATCAGCACTGATTTCCTTAGCAGCCTTGGATGAAAACTTAAAAGCCATATCCCATGCGGATGGTTTTGTGTGGGGGAAGGAAATAGAACCGGGATTCCCTGAAGCAAATTATTGGTATCTCTACCGTAAAATTTCAATTTGAAGGTGAAAGCATGAAAGAGAAATCATTTTTTACACGCGGTGGTGATGCCGGTCAAACGGGTATCCTCGGCGAAGGCAGAGTTTTAAAATCTGATTTACGCATTGAAGCGATTGGCGCGGTGGATGAGGCAAACGCAGCATTAGGTTTATTTCGATCCTTCTTGGAAAAGAATGATGAGCTTCACACCAGTGTAATCACTGTCCAAAAAAAGTTATATTATGTGATGAGTGATCTGGCCAGCCTGGACGCCAGCGATGAACGTTTCGTGCAAATATCTAGCGAAGATGTCGTTTGGCTTGAAAATGAAATCCAATCCTTTGAGAATCAATTGGTTATTCCGCGCGAGTTTATTGTGCCTGGCGATCATCCTCTATCAGCCATGTTGGATATGGCAAGGACAATTGTTCGCCGCGCTGAAAGGCAAATTGTACGCTTTTACCAGGAAAATCCAGAGAGGAATAAGGCTCTGTTGCAGTTTATGAATCGTCTTAGTTCCTATTGTTATTTACTGGAAATCTACGTTTTAAAAATCAAAAAGGACATCACTGTTACAAGTGTAAAAGAACTATGATTGGAAACTTAATTAACTTATTTACCATCCTGATTGGGGGCGCCCTGGGTACAGTTTTTGGTTCTCGCCTGTCAAGTGAGCTAAGACAGACTGTTATTTCAGGAATCGGATTATTTGTAACCGCTTTTGGTATCAGCATGTTCCTGAAATCCACGCAGATTTTATTACCGCTCGGCGGCATCTTAATTGGTGCCGTACTTGGGGAATGGTGGCAGATCGAAGAAAAGATTCTGGAGATGGGTAAATGGGTTGAAAAGAAAGTATTATCCCGTGAGAACTCTACTTCAACTGCCGAGGACAAGGATCGCTTCATCAAAGGATTTGTGATGGCGTCCTTGATCTTTTGTGTGGGGCCCATGGCTATCTTAGGCGGTATTCAGGATGGTCTTTCAGGCGATTATCATACGCTTGCCCTCAAAGGGGTACTGGATGGTTTCGCCGCCCTGGCATTTGCCTCCACACTTGGTATCGGTGTTATGTTTTCTGCACTACCCGTTTTTATCTATCAAGGGATTATTGCTTTATTGGCTATGCAATTACAGAACATTATGTCCCCATTAATGATGACCGAAATGACGGCAGTTGGTGGGGTGATTATTATGGGCATTGGTTTAGGCAGTTTATTGGAGTTGAAAAAGATTCGAATTGGAAGCTACTTACCGGCGCTCTTTGTAACCCCCTTGCTGGTGTGGATATTGGAACTACTGAATATTTTATAATCAAAACCGGTCGTGTTTATGGGAAACACGACCGGTTTTTTTTTATTTGGCTAATGCCGCATTGACCGTTGTTATCAGGTCCTTATACCCAACAACCTGATCACCAATTTTGAAGGTGGGTGTACCGGTTACACCGGAAGTATTGGCGTAGGTGTTATCTGTTTCCACTTGTGCTAAGTTGCGGTTACTGCTCAAGCATGTGCTAAATTCTTTTTCATCCAAGCCAACTGAGGTTGCGTAATGAGTAAGCCGGGCATCATCCAATGCGCCGGTATTCTCGCCAGGCATATTGTAGTAAACAGCTTCGTGAAAGTCCCAAAAATTCCCCTGTTCCACGGCACAATAGGCTGCTTCGGCAACCTGGAAGGATTCTTGACCAAGAAAGTTATAAGGGCGAAAAATGTAAAACACCTTTCCGGTGGTCACATATTCTACGATAAAATTTTCTTCTTCTTCCTGAACGTAGTAACCGCAAGCAGGACACTGATAGTCAGAAAAAACTTCCACAGTTACTGGAGCGGCTGGATCACCCAGCGTCATATCTTCAGAATTAAAAGTCCCGATGGAAGCGGGTAAGGTAAGTGCTGGTGCTGGTTTAATTGAGGGGTAAATTAAAAAACCGACAAACAGTGCGGCTAGTAAAACAATCGCAAAAATGGTTAACCCCTGTTTAATATTTTGAGACCGTTGACGTTTCGCTTTAATTTCCTGTCTTTTGCCCATTGAATATTATCTCCTTCTATGGATCTGCAATAGAACCATTAAATCGTTTGAACCATTACTGGAATACTGGAACCTGTTTTATAAAATCCCATTTTTCGATAAAGGGCCAGTGATGCATGGTTATTACTTTGAGTATTTACCGATAAACATTTAAAATGAAAACGTTTCATGAATAATACCAAATCATGTATTAAATATCCAGCAATGCCCTGGTTCTGGAAATCCGGATGGACGGCAATCCTTGCCAAATGGAGGGTGTTATCGCCTTCTGTGGTAATTTGATAACCAACAATGTGATTATGCCTGGTTATCATGGTTGCGTATATTGAACTGCGAAAAGCCTTCAGAAGGGCGGCGTCGGTCATTTGCCAGGGCAAATCGAAAGCGAGAGCGTCCAATTGATGTACCTGGGGAAAATTTTCCAGTGTAATGTGCTGCAATGAATAATCCGATGTATTAAATCGGAAATCGGGGAGGTAAATGCCTTCATTTTCCAGTGTTACAATCGAGTATGCGGGTTGAAAACCTGAGTTTTCCAGTAATTTCAGGTACCAGGGATAATAGGCTAATGTGAATACTTGAATTTCACTTTCTGTTTCTTTACAGAATTTTTCAAAAGCTTCAAATAAACCATGCCAGGCTTTGGATTGTGAGATCATTTTTTTAATCGCAAATAATTGTATCCAGGAGATCTGGTGATTTAGAATCGGACTGCAGAACGCACCGATGATGGAATTATTTCGTTCTGCGAGCCAGAAGGGTGTAAAATGCAGCCTCTCATTCGGTGAATGCCAATCCAGGTGTTGATGCAGGTGAATGGACGAATTAAAAAATATCCGCATGGCAGAAAAATCATTCGGTTGGAGAAGGCGTATAGTGTATTGCTGGGCTTCGCGGGTCATAGGTGAAACTAGTGGAAAATTTTGCTCAAAAACCGCTTCAGAAATTTTTCTTTTCCGCTAAGTTTGGTTGTAGAATCCAAAGCAGTATTCATGGAAGCGAGCGCTTGCAGATGTTCACCTGTCTTTAACTGCAATTGGGATATTTGTTTCAATACCACGGAACGGTATTCTTTTTCACCACTGATGAGTAGTTTTTCGGATGCCTTTTGATAATAGTCCAGCGCAGATTCAAACTCATGCAAGGCTTCAAAAGCGGCAGCCTGGTTTCCATAGGCCATACCGGCTTGTTTTTCATCCTGCAAAGATTCGAAAACCAGGTGCGTGTCCTTGGCAGCATCGAGAGCCTGCTGCGCATCTCCAGCCATCAACCAGGCAACACTGGCATTATTTTTCATCTCAGCTGCTTTGGCTTCATTATTTTGGGAACCAAAATCTATGGACAATTGCCAGAAAAGACCGGCGGCGTCGCGGAATTGTTTTTTCTGATAAAGGCTATGTGCTTTTTTGACTTGTTCTTCGGTAGTGTGCTCTAGGTTTGTCATTAATAGGTTATCTCCAGAAGGCCCTCAGCAACAGATCTCAGCCGATCAACGGGCAGATCGGCTAATTTATTTGCCAATTCCAGGAATGGCCGATTGATGGGTTTGGTTACAAATTCTTGTAAGGTATCCGATAAATCCAGAAACTGATTTATTCTGATTTGCTGATTCTTTTCAGAAATATGCTCGTCGATTTTTTCGTAATATATATCAACGCTCTGATTCAAAATTTCCGAAATCCTTTCCAACTCCGGCAAGGGAATGGGAAGTTTGCCGAATTCATAGGCTTCGATTACATCAGCAGAGATACCCAATTGACTGCCGAGCTGTTCCAATGATAATTCCTGCTCGATTCTGGATTTGCGAATCATCGCCCCAATGATTCGGTCTCTAACCAGAAGGATTTTTTCTAGATTTTTGCGATATCCGGTCTGTTGAGCTTCATATTTTGAGGATTTTCCCTTGAAATGATCAAGAGGAATATCGAGATAGATGCTCAAGGCTTCAAGTTGAGGAATCGACGGTGCAGTATGCCCTTTTTCAAAAGCAAGATATTCCTCTCGAGATAGTGACAAAATATGGGCACATTCGTCGATATTTCTGGAAGATGCCAATCGGGCATCCATTAAAAGTGCGCCGATTTTTTTATTTTTTAGTTGGCGCAGCATCATTTTTTTTTCCATAGAAAACCATCCATCTTTTTGATTGCAGCAATTATAGCATTACCTGCTGGTATGATAGCTAGCGTTTACGTTGTAAAATTTCGACCGTAGAGGCACCGAACATCTCAGCACCGAGATGGAATCCGGCAATTTCCAAGCGTGGGGTAAACAGCGGGCGGAAACCAGTCGGTTTGAAGGATCCGATTACAGCGCCATCTTCTGTAACGCCGGTCTGTTCATAACGATATATGTCCGTCATCACGATGGTGTCACTTTCCATACCAGCAACTTCCGTGATTGCGGTAACCTTGCGGCTGCCGTCTTTCAACCTTGATTGTTGAACTATTAAATCGATGGCAGAAGCGATTTGCTGCCGGATGACCTTGATGGGTAACTCCATGCCAGACATCATACACATCGTCTCAAGGCGGGATAACCCGTCACGGGGAGTATTGGCGTGTAATGTGGTTAAAGAGCCGTCATGGCCCGTATTCATCGCCTGGAGCATGTCCAAAGCCTCACCACCACGAACCTCACCGACAACAATCCGGTCTGGCCTCATGCGCAGGGAATTCTTCACCAAATCGCGGATCGTAACGGAATTCTTGCCTTCAATATCCGTAGGTTTTGTTTCCATACGGAAAACATGGTCCTGCTGTAAATTCAACTCGGCGGCATCTTCTATGGTTACAATTCTCTCCACTTCAGGAATAAAACCAGATAAAACATTGAGGAGTGTAGTTTTACCAGAGCCGGTTCCACCCGAGATGATGATATTTAAGCGGGCCATGACACAGGCGCGCAAGAACTCAGCCATTTGTGGTGTGAGCGAGTTGAAATCAACCAATTGATCAATGCCCAACTTTTCTTTTTGGAATTTCCGAATAGTAATGCCTGGACCATCCACTGCAACAGGGGGAATTACCGCATTAACACGGGAACCATCCGGTAGACGGGCGTCCACTGTCGGGCTGTCTCGATCAATTCGGCGGCCAAGAGGAAAGATGATTTTTTCAATCAACTTCATCACTTCCTCATTATTGGAAAATTTCATGTTGGTTTTTACCAGCTTGCCTTTTTTCTCAACATAGATTTTGTTGGGGCCGTTGACCATGATTTCGCTGATATCCGGATCATCCAGCAGACTTTGGATAATCCCAAAACCTAACAACTCATCTAAAATCTCATGAAACAGCTGATCGCGGATCGTATTGGGCAGTTGAAGTTTGGTTTGGGCATAGAAGGAGGTTAAATATTGTGTGACTAAATTTTCCTGGTTCACATTAGGACCAGACAAACCTTCCATTTCCCGACTTATCATCGACATCAAGTAAGTTTTTACTTTCAGTAATTCCTCTTTACGGAGGTTTGAGTTACTTGCAATAGTCATACGATTATTCCGTATCCTGATCAGCTTTGGGGAACATCCAGATTATTTGTTCCCGGTTTACAGCCAAAAAGTCAGTTTTTAGAATTTCTTCACCAGTAAGAGAAAAGATGGTTGCGTCAGTAACTGCCAGGAAGCGTTCATTCTGGTTGATTTCATCTTTAATCCGGTCATCCGGGCGAACATGGACATATCCATGGATGCGATGAATACTGGTTTGGATATGAACTTCAACCGGTTTCTTGGTAACAATATTGGTAAATATTTTTCCTTTATCTTCAAATGAGGTAAACATAATAGGTTCCTATATTAATCTTCGGCTGGCATGATATAACCAAGACCTGCTCTCGTAACAATATGCTTTGGTCGATTAGGTTGGTCTTCTATTTTTTGTCGCAGTCGGGCAATACTGACCCAAAGAATTTCTTTATCATTCTTGTATGAATCACCCCAAACTGTGGCAAGTAAATCTTTGGCTGAAAGAACATTGCCAATATTATGCGCAAAATGAATTAACAATCGATATTCTGTTGCTGAGAGGTAGATTTGTTTTTCCTCTTTCCAAATTTCCGCTTTGGCAAAATCAATTTTCAAATTTTTATGGGTAAAATACCTGCTTTGGTAAACCGTTTCCATGGATTTTGCTCTTCGCAAGACTGCTTTAACCCTCGCAATCAATTCGGTGGCTGAAAATGGCTTAACAATATAATCATCGGCACCAACATTTAATCCCTTTACTCGATCTTCTTCTTCACCTTTGGCTGTCAGCATGATAATTGGAATGGTAGAGAATTGTCGAATACGTAAGCAGGTTTCAATTCCATCAATACCCGGCATCATAATATCCAAAATCACCAGATCAAAGTTCTTGTCTGTGATGATATCCAATGCATGCTCACCATCGCCGGCTGTTGATACTTCATACCCTTCCTGTTCAAGGTTTACCTTGACAAGGCGTTGATAGAGGAGCTCATCGTCTACAATTAAAATGTTTGCCATATGTTCCACCTAATTCTTCTCTAAAACTCGTTCCAATTACTCTTGTTTCTCGGTATTTAATGGCAAATGCACATGAAAGGTTGCACCTTTTCCTGGAAGGGATGTGGCATAAATGTTGCCGTTGTGTGAATCAATAATCATTTTGGAGATATACAAACCCAATCCAGAACCGTGAATGGTGGTTTTTGGAGATGGTATTCGGAAAAAACGATTAAAAATAAGATCCAGGTATGTGGGATCAATCCCTGGACCAAAATCACGAATTGCGATGATGACCTCATCCTTTCCTTTGGAGATACTGATATCAATATCGGACCCTTCCGCATATTTGATGGCATTATTTATTAGATTTTCAAAAACCTGAGAGAGACGGTAAGGGTCCCCTTGAATCAAGGGGATTTTTTCTTTCTTATAAACACTGATACGAATTTTAGGCGCCTTCAACTTAGCCCTGGTGACAACATCATTAATAATTGTATCCAGTTGGGTGGGGACACAATTAATGGCAATTTCACCGGATTGCAAGCGGGCCGAATCGATGATGTTCTCGATGATACTTTCCAGGTGATCAGTTTCCTGATCAATAATTTCCAAGAATTCGTGTTGGTCTTTCTCATCCCAGTTAGCATCAGATCGGAGCAAGGTTGTTGTATATCCTTTAATAAAACCAAGCGGACTTTTTAATTCATGGGTGATGGTGGCCACAAAATTTTCTTGCAAGAGGGTCTGTTTATTTTTCTCTTCCAGATATTGAGTTTTCTTCAACATATAGTGCTTATCGAACAAAATGGAAAGCAGGTTTGCGAGATAGCGCGCAATGTAAAAATCCTCTTCCGAGAATTCCGGATTTCCAAAGCGGACTAAAATTGCTGCTCCATAAATATTTTCTCGGGAGATAATAGGTAGTCCCAAAATATAGGGTCGATTAATTCGGCCCTCGGCAGAATCACCCGCAGGGATTTTATGGATCAATGATTTGGTGATAAGGACTTGATTGGCAGCCTCCTCGCCCCAGGCAATGTCCCCTTCAAAGTTCTTCCCTCTGCCCATGGCTTTGGCATAGGCAACTTCCAGCTGATCCCTATCATTTTCCTTGAGATACACCACAAAATTATCAAAAATTAATATTTTTCTGGCGATTTGAATCAATTCATCAATGCTAATTTTCCAATCCGTCGCATGATTAATGATCTGCGAAAATGATAGTGCTTCACTCATTGGTAATGCAGGCAAATTTTTTGGCGGCATAACCACCTTCCCATAGTCTGTTTCTTTACATTATAAGGGTTTCTGCAATAAAAAGGAAAACTCACTACCCAGATTTTCCCTGGATTTTACATGAATCTCACTATTATGCAGAATTAAAATCTTTTTCACTATTGAAAGCCCCATCCCTGTCCCACCATATTTCCTTGTTGTTGAACCATCAATTTGGTAAAAGGCATCAAAAATACGATCGAACTGGTTTGATGGTATTCCAATTCCGTTATCCGTAACGGAAATCCGTATTTGTTTTCCTTCAGATTGTGTTGATAGGGTAACTTTGCTCCCCTTTGGCGAAAATTTTACAGCGTTTTCAATCAATTGAGATATGACCCATCGAAGTTTTTCCTGATCTGCAACGGCTAAATTTGCCGTTGGGTCAATGTTTTGAGTGAGGGTAATGGCATGTTGATTTGCGAATGGCGCTGATTTAGTCAGGACGCTTTCAAATAGCATCGGAAGATTAACCGTTTGTAAATGGAGTTTGATGTTTTCATTTTCAATCGAGGTGAACATGATAAGATCATTGATCAAGTTTTCCAATTGAGACGAAGAGCGAATCATCGTGCTGACTGCCGCCTGTTGATTACTTGTCAGCGGGCCTAAATCTTGATTATCAATCAATTCAAGATAACCAATGATATGAGTGAGGGGAGTACGCAATTCATGGGAGATATTGGATATGAAATTGGCCTTCATCTGGGTTAATTCAGCTAGTTTGTTTAAGGCAGTTTGCAGTTCGTTGGTTCTTTGCTGCACCCTTTTTTCCAGTTCTTGATTTGCTTTGAGTAGTTGTGATTTTAAAATGTATATTTGTTCGGTGACGGCAGCATTGAGCGTTTGTTGATTGATCAGCTGCAAATCAATCAAGATTTCACCCAAAAGCACATTGGTATATTTCGGTTGTTCTTTTTGTGCCCGTAAAGCAAGTTTAAGGCCTTCTTCATTTAGCAAACCCATATTTACCAGGGTTTCGCCTAATTTGGGGACCAATTGCTCAGGGGCATAGAAAGATTTTTCAGTCATGAAGATGTCCTTCCAGAGTTGAGAAAACCCATTCTCCAGCGACCATGGTTGCTTGTGGACGGCAATATTGCAGATCTTGAGTTGGAATTGAAAATGGATCGGATGCGAGAATCAGAAGATCAGCCAAATAACCAGGGGAAAGTTTTCCGGCTTTATGCTCCATTGCAGCGGCGTATGCCGGATAAAGCGTGTAGCCATTCAAAGCTTCCTGTAATGATATCCTTTCCTCTGCATGCCAGCTTTGGCCGGTTGCAGGATCTGTTCGCGTAACGGCAGCGTGTAATCCTAAAAACGGGTTGGGATCAGCAACAGGAGCATCTGAACCGAAGATATATTTTAACTCCGCGATTGGAAAGCGAATTAAACAAGAAGGATCGTTCCCCGCGGCCTGCCAGGGCAGTATCGGTCGTATGAATGTCCATGGGGAGGTGAATCGGCTGCATGGATGCGATAACCTGTAATTGAGCAAACCGGTCTAGGTCGTCTGGATGGATGATTTGTGCATGCTCAATACGATATCGTGCCCAGGGCAGATCGTTTTCTGTTTCGTACGTGCGAATTTTTTGAATGACATTCAACACGGATCGATTCGCTTGATCGCCGATGGCGTGCGTCGCAACAGCAAATCCCAGTTCCCTGGCCTGGCGATAAACATGATAAAGTTCCGCCTCTGTGTAGAGCAATTCACCATGTGAAGTACTGTTGGTAAAGGGTTCAATAACGGAAGCGGTATGCGGCCCGATGGCACCATCCATGAAGCATTTGAGGGGACCCAGTTGCAGCATTTCATCACCAAAGTATGGGTGGATTCCCATAGCCGGTACGCCTGCAAATTGTTCAAGCCGAAGGTTTTTAAGTACCCTTAATTTTAATGAATCGTTTCGATGGAGGACTTGCAATCCTTGAAATGTGAGGGCGTCATCAAAATCGTGGATGCGGGTTATACCTTTTCGCCAAAGGATTGATTGAGCCTGATGCAGTAAATCCGCCATTTTGGCTGGACTGGGATTTGGAATGATCGCTTCCACCAGGTTCACTGCGGATTCAAGTAAAATCCCTGTCGGGGAGCCATCTGCGTGGCGCATAATGGTACCGCCGGCCGGATCCGGTGTTTGGGCGTTAATATTTGCGAGTTCCATTGCCCGGTTGTTTACCCAGGCTGCATGCAGTGATTTGATGGTTAAGTAAATTGGGTGGCGGGTGGTAATTTTGTCCAACATACCTGCATCGCCAAAGCCCTCTTCCCATCGGTTTTGATCCCAACCGTGGCCCAGCAGCCAGGTATTGGGTTCAGCCGATTGAGCTGCAAGTGCGACGCGGTCTAAACAATCCTGCCGTGAAGGGGTATCACAATCAATTTTGGATAATCCCCGGCTGTACAAACCCAGGTGGATATGGCTATCACAAAATCCGGGCAGTACAGCAGATTGGTGAAGATCAACGATTGTTTTTTCTCTGCAAGGAATAGCAAGGATATCTTCATTTTTTCCGATAGCGATAATATGCCCATTCTCAATTGCCAGAGCATCTGCCCGGGTGTGATTTGCATCCTGTGTCAGAATCCTGGCATTGATTAAAAGCTGCATATCATTTCTCCGAAAATCGTTCTACGATTGCATTCAATTCTTCATCGGAATAATAATGTAAAGTGACGGTCCCCCCACTTTTTCCATGTTTCAAGGTTACTTTTGTCCCTAATGCAAGCCTTAATTGATCTTCAATCTCTTTGATTTCAGGCGCTTTATTTTCCTTGATCGGAGAGGCTTTTTTCTCGCCCTGAAGTCTGCGGACCAATTCTTCACTTTGTCGAACTGAAAGATGTTGAGATAAAATGGTTTGCAACGCAGCAGTTTGGGATTGGGGGCTGAGTAAAGACAACAGAACCCTTGCATGCCCTTCTGATATTTTTTCTTCACTGAGAGCGTTTTGAATGGATGGCGGAAGTTTCAACAACCGGAGTGTATTGGTGATTGCCACACGGCTTTTACCCACCCGAAAGGCAATTTCATCATGGGAGAGATTGAATTCCTGATTGAGCTGCAGGTAGGCTTTAGCAGTTTCAAGCGGTGCCAAATTTTCTCTCTGTACATTTTCAATTAAGGCTAACTCCAATTTTTCTTGTTCGGTTGTATCCCGGATAATGACAGGAACTTCTTTTAATCCGGCAATTTCAGCGGCTCGTAAACGACGTTCGCCTGCAATCAGTATATATAGTTGCTCATCTTCGGGATGAAGGGAGATCAACAAAGGCTGGATAATACCATGTTCCCGGATGGAGGCAGCCAAGGATTCCAGTTCATCATTGTTCATTTGTTGCCGGGGTTGCCAGGGATTTGGAATAATCTTGGAGAGAGCAATGCTTGTAATTCCGCTTTCACCGCTTCCTTTATTCTCAAATTGGGGGGCGGTTGGAATGAGTGCATCCAGCCCTTTGCCTAAACCGCTTCTTTTTGCCATGGGTTATCCCTTTCCATCCGGCTCAGGAATGATAATACCATCCTGTGCCAAAATTTCTTTGGTTAGCGCCATGTAAGCTAAAGCAGCAGTGGATTCGGGCGCGTAAACAGTGATTGGTTGACCATAGGATGGCGCTTCCGCAATACGTACGGAACGGGGGACAATGGTGTCCAGTACTTTTTGAGGGAAATGTTTTCGAACTTCGTTTACCACATCCATTGCCAAGCGGGTTCGGCCATCAAACATAGTCATGATGACTCCACGGACCTCTAATTCCTTGAAGAGGGAACTCTTTACCCGCTCAATTGTTTGCGTAAGCTGACCTAATCCTTCCAGTGCCAGATATTCACACTGTACAGGGATGAGTACCCCATCCTGGGCGGCCACAAGACCATTGATGGTCAGCAGACTGAGGGAAGGCGGACAATCAATGAGAATGTAATCGTAGCGGTCCTTGATTGGTTCAAGGGCTTTTAAGAGCCTCGATTCACGGTTCTCCATGTCAATTAACTCAACCTCTGCACCAGCAAGCGCTGGCGAGGAAGGCAGGAGGGATATTTTTAAGCGCGGGTTGTGTAAAATATTGGGTAGTACGGTTGCATTGCCAATCAATACTTCGTAGGTTCCATTTTTTACGGTCGCTTTATCTACGCCTAAGGAGGAAGTTGCATTGGCCTGAGAGTCCATGTCAACCAACAATACTTTTTGACCAAAGTATCCTAAATAAGCTCCAATATTGATGGCGGATGTAGTTTTACCGACTCCGCCTTTTTGATTTACCAGTGTATATATTTTTGTCATAGCCCGATTCTTTATAGAATTTCTACAGTTAGATTTTTTGTTTCATCCGCAGTTGGAATACTATCCAATCCGGTTCGTGTTACTGAAACTGCTGCAATCTGGACTGCATAACGAGCAGCTTCCCAGACATTTTTGGTTTGCGCGTGGCGAATAAAGAATGCAGCGGCGAAAATATCACCAGCACCAACACTATCAATTTCTTCTACTATTGGTGCTGAAAAGGAGCGCATATTTCCCTGCCAGTAGATCCTTACGCCTTTTCGTCCCTCGGTGACTGCTAATACTTGACTGTGTTGAGCATATGCTTCTATTATATCCTCATCTTCCCCGATATCCTCAATACTGAAGACAACGGCGTCAAACTCTTTTAATACGTTGGCATCAGGTACGATGGGAGTTCTATAGACCAAACCATCGGTCTTCCAGAACCGCATCATTCCCTGGGGAGTGAATCCTTTATAGGAGACAGGAAACTGATGAACCCATTCCGGATCCAACTCTCTGGCAACAGGACCGAAATGAACAATTGCAGGAGAGTACCATGCTGGCGGAAGATAATTCAGGGAGATCGGGCCGGCCCATTCGTGGATAATTTGTTTGCGCTGATCAGCAATGGATAGATTTTCAAAGATCGTAGTCGTACCATTAGCTGAAGTAAAAATGGGTATTGATGCAATTTTTGATAGATTAATATTTTCAACCGAACAGGAAGTCAGAATTGCAGGATTATATCCCAGCGCTTGAGCGGTTTTGGCTGCATAAGCTGCTGTCCCACCTATTTGATATCCGGATTTTGTTTTATCACTAGTGATGTGACCAATAACGAGATAATCCAAAGGGTGGATCTCCTGTTGATTAAGGGTTGCCGGCTTTATTGTTCAAAATCCATCGAGAAATCATCAATGGTACGATTGATTGGACTACCATCCGCTTCCTTGCGTGAACCGGAAACGGGAGTCGCGCAATATGGGCAGAGATTCCAGGGAAGCTCCATTAAATTAGCACAATGTTCACAGGTTTTCTTTAATTTAATGTGGCAGTTGGGACAAGCCACCCAATTCTCTTTTATTCGTCGATTACATCCAGGGCAAAGGGGATTCTCTTCAATGGATTGTAATAAGGCTTCTTCTTCCAGTGATTTTTGGTATTCCTCTTCGATCGTATGAGCAGGCCGCAGGATAAAGTATATTACGATTCCGGGGATGAAAAGAACTGCTACAATTAACATGGAGAGAATATGGAACAAAACATCTTTTGTACGGGTTTTTATATCCCGTAAAGTCCAGATAATTAAACTTAACCATAATGCAATGACAAATGCAGCGGAAAATGCAGTTAGAATTAGGGTAAGATTATTAAGTGTAGTAAAATCAAGATTCATTTTTTCTCCAATACGAAAATTATAGCATGAAGTAGGCATCATCGTATAAAAAATCATTGCATAAAATAGTATTCAAAAAAACAGGAAAATGATTGAGGGAAAAGTGTATTCAAAAAAAGAAATCATCATTGCAACAATCATCTCACTGGTCATTTTAATTCTATGTATTGGCTCCATTATCGCAGCCATCATGGTTGCTTCCACACCCCCGGCGCCGACTCCAACATTGCCCAGTTCAATTTCCATGCCCCTACAAACGGATGATTTGATAAACACTCTTGCAGCTACCGTAGTCGGGCAGGGTGGGGTACCCGTTTCCCAATTCAATGCAGATGTTCAATATGTCCTGGATACCAGCGCAATTCCATGTTTGGCAGTTTTAATCCTGATTTTGGGTTTAATTATTGGATTTGAATACTATAACCGAAAGAAGGGAAAATAAATTATGGTGCGTCAGTGTCCAGGTTTATTCGTGTATAGAGACGATTGGTACAATTCGTGTTGATTACACTACATTCGGATAAATAGGTTTCATCTTCATTGATATATCCTGTGTAAACTCTTTTATCATAATCTGGATGACCAACGTACTTGTACTCGAGCGTGAATGTGATTAGCTTTCCATCGGGCGTGTCCTGACCAAGTTGATAAATACCAAATGGGAATTCCTCTTTGTAATCCAGCGTGAAATGATTCTGGTAAACGAATGCGGACCAAAAATCACTTACCTGTCCAGTTGCACCAAGAATTGTCGCTCCCATGATCGTTCCATCCGGATAAAAACGAAGCAAATAGTACGCCTGGCGGTCATTTAAAGGTCCTGTATCAAGATTGGACAGGTATAAACCTTCATAACCAAGGGGAGCTGGGGGTTCTTTTTGTTGTGTGAAAATGAAAATTATAAGTATACCGACAGCGGCCAGCAGGAGAAGGAAAGGCCATTTGGAATGTTTTTTGGACGGAGAGTAACCCTCCGGTTTTTGAGGGATTACAATGGATTTTGGACGGATTTGAGCATTGCTTGGTTGATCGCTCTCTTCCTGGGGTTTTTTAATGCTTTCCTTGATTTTCTGGATTGCTTTCTGGGTGGTCAAATTTTCGGGATTCAATGCCTGCGCTTGATTGAGACAATATAGTTTTTGTTGGCTGGTTTTTAAACAAGAAGCAAGCCACAACCAGGCAGCTTCATTTTCTGGTTGTTCCTTTAGAATATTGGAAAGTATTCTGGCTGCTTCGGTTTTGTTCCCCGATTTTGCCAAATCGATGGCTTGCAGTAAATCAGCTGATGCGTCCATGGTTGACTTAGGATTATTCCTTATTTTTTCTAATTTTGAGTATAGTATATTTAGCGGTAGGATCATAGACCGTACTCCATAAAATTTCATTAAATCTTTGGTGGGAATGATGGATGAGATCGCGAGAATATACCGAATAAAAGACCTGGCCAGTGATCAACGTCCCCGGGAACGTTTGGCTGAAATTGGTCCGCAAGCCCTGACTGATGCTGAATTATTGGCAATTCTCCTCAGAGTTGGCAAAAAAGGTGAAAATGCCGTCCAGCTCGGGCAGCGATTACTGGAAAGCTATCAGGGTTTGGAAGGACTTTATCGCGCCGATTATGCTGATTTATGTCAATGTAAGGGGATAGGGCAGGCAAAAGCTGCACAAATTAAAGCAGCGATTGAACTGGGTGCAAGAATGAAAACAATAAAACTTGCTTCAAGGCCTGTCATTCAAAGTCCGCAGGATGCTGTGGATCTGGTGCAATATGAAATGTCTGCGCTGGCACAAGAGAATCTATGGGTAATGGTGCTCGATACGCGGAACCGGGTGTTGAAAATTAATCGTCTTTATCGTGGCTCGTTGAACGCTTCCACAGTACGGATCAGTGAAATCTTTCGCTCCGCCATTCAAATTAACGCTGCGTCAATCATATTGTTTCACAATCATCCCAGCGGAGATGCTTCTCCCAGTCCGGAGGATATCCAATTGACTACGGACACCGTAAAGGCAGGGAAATTATTGGATATCGAAGTATTGGATCACATCATTATTGGGTTGGGGGCCTTTGTCTCCATGAAAGAACGTCGATTGGGATTTCAAACCGGATAAGTCGGAAATAAAAAAGAACAAATCTGGATTGTTGACAAAAGGTCCAAAACATAGTATTATTTTTCCCGTCCAACTGACACGGCGAGGTAGCTCAGTGGCAGAGCAGGGGACTCATAAGCCCTTGGTCGTGAGTTCAACTCTCACTCTCGCCACCAAAAAAAACCTGTGAAAACAGGTTTTTTATTTTTAATAAAAATTCGACCCTGAGGATTTTTAAAACTTCAGGGTCTTTTCTTGTCTATGAGAATCCTATATTAATGATAGCTATTTAAATTAATGCCAGAAACACATAATATATTTGTCGACCCTTCTGGAGGATCTTTAAGAAGATACAACAAAGTTTTTTCCTGATGAGGATTGACAGGATTGGCATAAATCGGTATTATAGGACTAGTACTATATAGTAATAGTCCTATAAAGGAAAGTGCATATATGTCTCTTGAACATGCCATTCTTGGCTTTCTCAATCAACGTTCCTATTCAGGATATGATTTAAAAAAAATATTTGATACTTCCATCCGTCATTTTTGGCCGGCGGATCAAAGTCAAATTTACCGCACGCTTTCGCGCATGATGACATCCGGCTGGGTAAGCAACCGGATAGTGGAACAAGAATCCAGGCCGGACCGAAAAGAATACTCCATTACACCGGTTGGCAAGGATGAATTTCACCGTTGGTTAACTACACCCTTGATACCGGAAGAAAACCGCAGTGCAGATATGATCCAGGTCTTCTTTGCCAGCGATTTGACCGATGCAGAAGCGCTGGAAATATTTGAGCGGGCACAGAATAATATCAAAATGGGATTAGCCCACTATGCCCAGATATCACGGGATCCCCAGCAGTATGCACAATATACCGAATCTCCCAGGGATTTCTTCTTCTGGATGCTGACCCTGGATATCGGCGTTAATATGCTGGAAAGTAATCTGAAATTTATTGAGCAGGTGATCAAAAAAATCCGCAATGGGGAAGTCCCCAGCGCTTGAAATTAATAGGAGTTTGCAATGGTTCGTCAACTTTCTCCACGTCAAAGAATTCGCAAGGCATTAGTGATTTTCGCTTTTTTATCCTTTCCTATTACGATGAATTTTTTATCCCCCTATGTCATCATTGATAGCGCCATGCAGGGTATCGTTAACGGCAGTTTGATAATATTTGGTCTGCTATTCCTTTCCTCTTTATTTCTCGGCCGTGCCTGGTGTGGGTGGGTTTGTCCGGGTGGAGGTATGCAGGAGATTATTGAACCGGTTAATAACCGTCTTTTGAAGGGAGCAAGGATTGATTGGATAAAATGGATGATCTGGATTCCCTGGATCAGCATTATTATCTGGCTGGCGATTCGGGCGGGGGGATACACTTCCGTAGATTTTCTCTATATGACGGATCATGGCATATCCGTTGATGCACCCATGAAATATATTATTTATTATTTCGTTATATTCCTGATGGCAGGGTTTGCAGCATTGGTTGGAAGACGGGCCAGCTGTCATACCATTTGCTGGATGGCTCCCTTTATGATGATTGGCCGGTGGATTCGTAATCGGTTGGGTTGGGCTTCCCTTCAACTAAAAATAAATTCCGAGGCTTGTACTGACTGCAAACTATGCACAAAAAGCTGCCTGATGAGTCTGGATGTCAACGCCATGGTGCAAAATGATGAGATGGAGAACCTGGAATGCATTCTCTGTGGAACCTGTATTGACCAATGTCCTTCCAAAGTGATTCACTATGCTATTTCATCGCCCCGGAAATGAATAAACAGTACTGATCTTGGTGATTAAAAATCTGGTATAAACCTTGCAATGGTACAGGCATCAAATATAATTCAGGTCAGGGTACTCCGATGGAAAAAATCCGCTTAATTCCACTTAATTTTGCCATATCCATCTTATCGGTATTGATGTTCTTATCAGCTTGTTCTCCAGCGAATAATCAACCGGTTATCGATGATTCATATGAGCCATTTGAGACACCAATGCCGCACAGTTTTTCGGACCCGGATTCAATCATGCTTGATAATCTTTTTCAGGATCTGGTCAAGGAAAATCAATCTGACTTGATGTTTCAGCAAAGTTATCCCGTGATTGATGAAATTGAATATTCTGAAGACCGTACCTTAGCCATGATCTGGTTTTCATTTGTGGATAAAACCAGCAACACTATCCAGCCAGGGGAACCCGGATTGGCGCTGGCAGCGAAAAAGCCGGCAGAAGACGGTGCCCTGGTCTGGAATGTCATTTTGAAGAATGATCCGGGCTGGCATGATACTTACCAATTATTCCCTGAAGAGATGATCAATTACGAATTGGATTTATTTACTACGTCTACTGATCAAAAAGAAGCTCACGATGGTCAGGTATATACCGGTTATCGTCTACCCTGGCCGGCAGGCAAAGCTGTCCGCGTTAGTGGCAGTATCGGACATGTTTATTTATATAAATCCTGTCCCGCCACCTGTCGTTTTGCCTATGATTTTGCAGATGGCACCATGTTTCCAGTGGTTGCGGCTAAAGGCGGCAGGGTGAAGTATGTCGTTTGGCAGTACCCAAACGGCAATACCAAGCATGCCAATTACCTGGTATTGGAAGATACCACCACTACACCAACAACGTATCAGGTCTATTATCATTTAGCCCAGGACAGTGTTCCAGTTGAACTGCGTGTGCCGGGTACCATGGTTGTACAGGGTCAATATCTCGGCAACGCGGATGACACCGGATACAGTTCCGGACATCACTTACATTTCCATGTGCACACTACGCCCAATGCAGTTTGGGGTCCTTCCGTGGATATCGCCTTTGACGATGTGGATGTCAATGGTGGCCGACCCCGAACCTCCTATGAAGCAAAAACTTTTCCGAAATTGGGAACCGGGTACCATACCGGAAATTGGTATACCTCTGAAAATGGAGATCGGGAACTACCAACAGGCGCCATCTCGACACCGAAGGATAAGGATGTCATTTCCACCCAATATCTGACAGTAAAAGGAACCGGGAAAGATGATTACGGTGTGGCTTTCCTGCAAGTCATGGCCACCTATGATGGAACTTGGTTTCCCATCGGACCCTTGATGAAATCTACGCCATTTGAAACCAAACTTGATTTGTGTGAAGCAGATATCCCCAACGGACCCTTTTTCCTTTCCTTGCAAGTAATTGATACGGCAGGCAAGACATCTGAGGGTTTTCAAGGGCTGATTAAATTGGAAAAGAAATTTACCTGTCCACAGCAAACCTCAGAATGTGTGCCTGCTTTAAATCAAGCAGGGGTATATTCCAGCCCGGCTTATGGGGGAGCATGCATGGTGCTGAATTACGGTAAATATCCCAGAAGTGAAATCATCAAGTTGTTAACGGATGGAATTCAATCCATAAAGATAGGAAATCAGGCTATGGCCTACCTTTATGCATCTTCGAATTTTGAGGGTGAAAAAGTAGCGATTTTAACATCGGATAATAATCTACTCGATAACCAGCTGACAATCAGCCAGATCGGAGGGATCGAGATTGTCAAAAAGCCGGATCTGCCCAAGGAACCAGTTTTACAGCAGCCCAGGAATTCCAGGGATTTATCCCCCACGGTGGAAGATGATGTAATCCTTACCTGGGGTGAAGATGCTGCAGTGAGTACTTATAAATGGGAATTAAGTGGTCCGGATGGTTATTTTATTCAATCCGGTCCTCAAATGGCACAAACTTTCAATGCTGGAAAATTACAACAGGGTGAATATCTCTTCCTGCTCAAGGCAGAAAATATCATTGGCTCATCACAAAGTAGTATCCGATTTACTGTTGGGCCAGTTGATGATGCTTCACAGACTGCATTATTGGGTTTGCCGGCAAATACTTTATCCACGGCAATTCTGCTCCAGTGGCAGGTGGATGCGGGTAGTGAAGACCTGGATCACTTTGTCGTCCAAGTTAAAAAAGGGGCAGGGGAATGGCAGGTTTGGGAACGACCGCTGCCAGGGCAATTAAGACAGGCCTGGTATTTGGGTGAACCTGGAAATACTTATGAATTCCGCCTGCAAAGTGTGGATGCTGCCGGCAATGAGGAAGCATGGCCTGAAAATGCAGAAACAAGCACTACCATTGAAAATTCATGTAGTGTGGATGCATTTGAAACGAATGAATCCAGTTCCGCATTGGTTCAAGCCAGTATGATGGAAATTGGCCAAACCCAGATTCACTCTGTATGTCCTTCCGGTGATGAAGATTGGATTACCTTCCCCTTGAACGAAGGAGAAACGGTACATATTGTATCAAGTCCTCTTTCCGGCGCTGGCGCTACGATAATGCAAGTTTATCGCGCTGACCGCTATACCAAGGTGATGGAAATCTACCCCACTTCTTTGGAGAGTCCATCCAGTTTGGAATGGGTCTCGGATCAGGATGCCATTTATTTCCTGCGTGTCATTCCACTGGATCAAAAGATCTATGGGACAGATACGAAATACGAAATTGCGCTGAATCGCATTGGGGAGAAACCAGCCCCCAACTATTTATTGCCAGCCATGGCTTTGCCATTCTTCTGGTTCCTGATGAAAATCGTATCTTCAATCAGGGTCCGCAAAAAGGACGAGTAATCTTAAAATAGTAAACACATTATTCATTCCGTTGAGACAGTCAGCCTATGAAGTTCTTGCTGCAGCCAGTCAACGGAATGTTTTTTTAATACAAAAGTGCTTTGTTTTCTGGCTAGTTTCAAACTATAATAGCACTATGATTACAATCGTTTTCTTAGCAGGTGGACAATCCAAACGCATGGGCGCTGACAAAGCAATCAAGCCTTTCTTGGGAATTCCTTTGATCCAGCGATTAATCCATCGTTTTTCTGTGCTAGGTTATCCGATGATGATAATCTCCAATACGCCCCAATTGTTTCAAGATGTATCCATCCCTGTTGTACAAGATGTTGAGCCTGGGCATGGGGCTTTAGGCGGATTATTATCCGCGTTGACCCTGCCGGAGACAAAATATGTTGGATTGATTGCCTGTGATATGCCATTTGCCAATGCAGACTTATTGGAGATGGAATATAGACAACTATTGCAGAATCCGATGGATGCTGTCGTGCCTACCACCTATGCAGGTTATGAACCATTTCATGCTGTTTATCAACGAGACGTATGTATGGAGCATGTTCAGCGGGATGTATCAAAAGGCGAAAGAAAATTGATCTCATGGTTTGACCATGCCAAAATTATGGAATATCCGGTTAAACTTTTTGATCCTCAATCTGAAAATCCTGAATTATTTTACAATATGAATACACCAGCCGACTGGGCTTATGCGGAGCAAATTGCAAAAACGAAAGGCATGCTATGGGGTGAACTGGCCAAGTAAAGGCTGGAATATACATACCGGTTTGCCTGCAAACCTTGCCATTCCTCTTACAGTTATCTTCATTTTCAGCATGACTGTTGGATGTGATGCGGGTTTAGTAAACCAGTTAGTTTTATCTACTCCAAACAGTAGCACTTCGGAATTGTTGCCTACGCTGGTACCGAGTCCCTCCCCAATCCTACTAACGGAAGAAGTGACATCAACTGAGGAGCCATTACTGACGCCCGATGCCGAGAGCTGTCTGGTTGCCGTTGCGGGCAATCCGCTGGATGTTTCCATACCGGATGGAACAATTCTTGATCCAGGTGAGGAGTTTATCAAGATCTGGCGCATTACGAATACCGGAACCTGCGAATGGACAAGTGACTATACCATCGAATGGTTTTCCGGGGATATTCTGGGCATTACAAATGAAACGAAAATTATTAATCCGGTTCGTCCTGGGGAGACGGTCGATATTGCTATTGATATGATTGCCCCATTAAAGGTGGGTGTGTATCAAAGTAATTGGAAGATTTGTGATCCTGCCAAGGTTTGTTTCGGTCTGGGACCCAATGGGGCATATCCGTTTTGGGCAAGGATACAAGTTCGACAGCTAATAACCGTTACACCTTCCTCTATGCCGACTCTAACCCCGCCAGCCGTTGTTTTTCTTACTGGTCAGGCAGAACTTTCGTTTGAAGAAAGTTTTGATCTGGATAAAGGAAAAGCTGATCAGACTGCAGAAGCCGATATTCAGTTTATCCTGACAGACGCTGGGCTGACCCTAAACGCACTTAACAAAGCAAAGATTGCACTTTTTGGGGTAGCACTTCCGGAGGAAGCGGATTGTTTGAGTTTGCTAGAGGAAACGGATTCTGCTGCCATAGGAACATTTGAGCCATCGGATACAATTTGTTTTCAAAGTACCCAAGGCTTGCCGGGTGTAATTCAGATGAATCGCATTGATCTTGAAGGTCAGTTAATTGAGATTGAGTACCTGACCTGGTACGCCCCATAAATCAATAAGGAGAAATAATGATTTTAGACTCTGTCGATCAAATTGAAAAAATTGATCACTCTGATATGTACGGACAAATATTTGGTTTGCCTCAGCAATTAAAAAAAGCGTGGGAACTTGGAAATAAGTTGCCTTTACCAATATTTGAAAGTATCAGCCAAATTGTCATTGCTGGGATGGGTGGGTCGGCGATTGGTGGGGATTTATTGGCCAGCTATGTTGCTGATTTAGTTGATATCCCGGTGTTTGTGCATCGCGATTATGATCTGCCTGCCTGGGCGAAAGAGAAAAAGACGTTGGTGATTGCAACCTCTCATTCCGGAAATACCGAAGAGACATTATCCGCCTATGAGCAGGCAAAGAAAAATGGCTGTCAGTTGTTTTGTGTTAGTACAGGCGGCAAATTATTGAAACTGGCGCAGGCAGATGGCGCGGCTGCATGGCCTTTTGAACATCAAGGACAACCAAGGGCCGCTGTTGGATATTCCTTTGGGATGCTGTTGGCATTGTTTTCGAGGATGGGATGGATAGCGGATCAAAATCTTCCTGTTGCTGCAACGATTGAAGCGATGATTCAATTAAAACAGCATTGTGCGGTAGAGGTTGGTACAACTAAAAACCCAGCCAAGCGGTTAGCTGGGCAGCTTCAGAACCGCTGGGTGGCCGTCTTTGGATGCGGCTTGCTTGCACCGGTGGCGCGCCGCTGGAAAGGGCAGATCAGTGAAATAGCAAAAGCCTGGGCGCAATTTGAATTTTTACCGGAAGCGGATCATAACACATTGGCTGGTTTGTTAAATCCGGAGGAATTGATTCCGATGACCATGACCCTGTTTCTTAAGATCAAAATTTGATCATGAACGGAATCAGTTACGTACCGAATTAACGCGAAAAACTATAATGTTGGAAGGTTTCAATACCGATTTAATTGAAGCAGTCGGGGATTTTCCTCTCGCGCATATGTGGAACACGCTGCTTTTTGGTGATTTTGTCGCATTTTATCTGGCCATACTGTATGGGGTCGATCCGACACCTGTGGAGATGATTGAAAACTTTAAACAAGAAATGGGATAAAAAAACAGGGCGAGCGGCCCTGATTTTTTTAGAAAAGTACTGAGGCCAATTCTGCTCGATATGCCCTGGTTTCCGGTTTATCCTCATTCATAATCTCGAGAATGCTCAAGATCGCTTTTCTGGCGACTATCTTCTTGATAGTGCTTCTCACGCCGCAGGATATCCAGTAATCCGTCAATCGCTGCTTCCAGATTGCCACGAAAAACCAATCGAATGGCATTTCTAAACATGGCATCCAATTCCGATTCATCTTTCAAATTGCCTTCATTAAAATCAAGCATTGCTGTACAAAGGGGCAATAATATTTCTGCTTGAGCCAATTGTCGGCTGATTGGAAAATTAATTAATAGTTTATAGGCTTCTTTGGTTTTTCCCTGTGGAATTAAAGCCTTTGCTAATCCCAGGATTGAAGCCGGATTGGAGGCTTCTTTTTCCAGTACACCCCGGAATGCATTTTCTGCCATTTGCCAGTCCTGCATATATAAAAGGCTTTCTGCTTTTTCCTGGGCTAAACTATTTTGGCTGGGGGGGAGAATCTTGCGAATAAATTCGCGCACACGAAATTCGGGTTGTTCACCGACAAAATCGGCGACAATTTCACCCTGGGTAATTGCCTTGACGGTTGGAATACTGCGAATGCCGAATCGTAAAGTTAAATTCGGATTTTGATCCACATCCACTTTTGCAAGCCTGAATGCCCCTTGTGCTTCAAAGACAATTTTTTCAAGCAAAGGGGAGAGTGTCTTACAAGGTCTGCACCAGGTGGCCCAAAAATCCACAATAACAGGCACATTTTGGGAGTAGGACATAACTTCATATTCAAAATTAGCTTCGTTTACTTCGATGATTATTTCTGAAGTCATATAGTTTACCTCCTCAGAGAGTAAAGCAGTATAGTGTTTGATGAAAGCAATTAATAATCCCCGCCTTCATCATCCGTTATGCCGCCAGGTTGTTCCACACGGATAACATCCCCATGAAAATTAATGATAACTTTAAAACCTACCATGCCCATATAGGTTCGACCATCTTCCGGAAAACCGGTTTCGAGTAGTTGTTCCATCTGCTGATCCATATTCTTCAGTTGATTGGCAATAATGGCTTTGGTAAAGATATCTTCCTGCCCCATCATTTTCATGGTTTGATCAAGAATTAAATCTTCATGACCTTGCAGGCTGTCTTTGATCTGACTAAGAACCTGTCTATCTACTCCTTCCGAAGGGACATGACGATGAAAATCGCCGTCTAAAACTACATAGCAGGGTTCATTCCCAACATACGTAATTGTGACAGGGTTGTCAGATTCATCATAAATTAAGCCTTCAAACAACGGCCTAGCAGACATTCAATTACTCCTTGGACGCGTACTCCAAATTAATCTCAAATTTATTCTATTATAAACGGAAAATTATAGCTATCGTATAGAAGCATTATTAGAAGAATATAAATACTTTGTGAGGTTTATTGATGGATCATCACCAACGTATTAACAGAAGCCCAGTTGAATAACCATTCTGCATCTTCTGTACGCATATTGGTACAGCCATGACTGGTCGGAGTGCCAAAGTTTGTATGCCAGTAGGTTCCATGAATACCATATCCATGATCGTAGTACATGACATAGGGAACATCGTATAGATAGTAACCCGGGCCGGCCATATCGTCCTCAACATACATAACATAAATCCGGTATTCACCTGGAATGGTAGGATGGGTATCGTCTCCGGTTGAGACAATAAATGTATTTACAATCGTTGTTCCTTCGTAAGCATATAGTTTTTGATCACTGAGGTCAATATCAATCCAGATCACCTCTCCCATAGCCGCCAGGGGAATGGTAAGAGTTGGCGTACTGGTCACGGTTGGTTTTGCAGTAGCCGTTGGGAAGGGGGTGGAGGTGGATGTTGGCAGCATGGTTTCACTCGGGGTGACCGTAGGAAGCTCAGTACTGGTTGGTTTTGGGGTTGGTGTGCTGCTAATCTCCAGCGTCGGATATGGGGTATTGGTAGGATAGAGTGCCTGATAGATGTTCTTTGCGAGTGGACTGGTATAAAAAGTGGGTATATTTCCTGTGTTATCCAGAAAGTAAATAAAACCGCTACCAAATAGAAAAACAGCAATGATCCAAGGCAGCATAGCCAACAAGGATAGTGAAAACCGAGCTTTTCCCCGCCCTGATAGTTTTTGATTTTTGTCAGGTATGATCTCAGGAGAAAGTTTTTGAAGGGTAAGCCGATATTGTTCCCGAGTACGAGGATTTTGCGGATTTACACTCAGTGCCCTGCGAAGATACTCCAATCTGGGTCGAGTGGATGAACAAGCAGCCAAAATCAGCCAGGCGTCATCTTTACCAGGGACGAGTTGAACAGCCTGATGGGCAAGCTGCCTGGCACGCGTATAATCTTTTTCTTTATACGCTTGCATTGCTTGTTGAATTATTTTTCGATAAATCTCTTCCGACATGGCATTCTTTATTGTGGTTCTGGGGTTATTGGTGCAGTAGTGATTTCCACGGATACCGGCTCATTCTTGGCATAACACTTGATTCCCGCGACGATACCCTGGGCAATCTGTTCAGGATTTTCAGTCAAAATTTTACGATCCAGATTCATAAAGCCAGTTTCAATAATAACTGAAGTGGTATCGGGATTAATCTCTCCAAAGGCATGGTAACTGGCCATGTCCGCTGTGATTGTATTGAAATGAAATTGCATGCTGGTTGCGGTTTGATATCGTTGAATCATACAACTTGCCAGCCGATTTGATTTCTCGGGATAAGAATTAGAAGCTGCAGCAGCCACTTTAAAACCAGTAGCTTCATCATTAATAAAATCGCATGAGTCATTATGAATTGATATCAAAGCCATGGCAGTATATTGATTTAATCGTGGATCAAATTCCTGTAACAAATCGACTGTGTAACCATCTTCGATGAGATATTGTTTTACTAAAGTAGCAATCCGTAAATTGATATCCAACTCCGTTAAGCCATCCGGACAAACTGCACCGGAATCATTCCCCCAGTGACCCGCTACAATACCGATCCGTTTCTGCGGCATGGGGGTAGCGCTGGGTAGAAATTGCTGCTGCTGGTTGAGTTCGATATTTAAAATGGTCTCACGGAAGAGCTGATTGGAAAAGATATTGTTTGGTGTCCATAGGGTAAAGAGCGTGGCGCTGATCAACCCTGCCATAAGAATATTTTGCACGGTTTTTAGCATACTGAAAGATTTTCTTTCAGGTTGATGGTATTCTTGTTGTGTACCAGTTTCAGATGGATGGTTCATAGTCTTCCAGATGGATAATCGGATAGAATTTTTATTCGTGATAACCCTATAATAGTATTATCTAATTGTATCAATGAATTGAGCTCTTATATCTATTTTACAGGAGAATTGATGAAACAAACTGAGGAATTTCGCAGCGCAATGCGCAAGTGGACAGCCGGAGTTGCGGTAGCAACCTGCTTCGAAAACGCAACCCCCCATGGAATGACTGTAAATTCCTTTACTTCGATATCAGTGGAGCCACCCATGGTGACAGTCACCATGGCAAAATTGACCCGAACGTTACAAAAAACGCTGGCTTCCGGTAATTTTGGCATAACGGTTTTATCAGTGGATCAAGAGTGGATCGCAGATCGCTTTGCTGGAAAAGAGGAAGATCATTTAAATCGTTTTGACGGATTATCTACTTTTACCATGTTCAGTGAGGTGCCGTTTATTGAAGGCGGGCTGGCTTTTTTTGATTGCAAAGTTGAACATACTTTTGAAATGGCAAATTCCATCTTGTTGGTTGGTAAAGTAATGGCTGTTCGGGAAGGTTTAGCTAAAGATCATCTGGTGTATACAAATCGCAGGTATGGAGGGGTAACGCTATTATGAATCAGCTTATTAGTAAGAAAAACCAAATCGTATTGCTCTCTATTGCGCGCGACTCGCTGGAGATGATGGTAAGAGAAAAGAAGTTTTTTCGAGTGGATGGACAAATGCTGGATGATGAGCTGCGTCAGGACGGCGCTTCTTTTGTGACTTTGCATCGAGCCGGGCGTTTGCGAGGATGTATCGGTACACTGGTGGCAATGCAGCCCCTTTATCAGGATGTGGCAGAACATGCTATTGCAGCTGGCACCCAGGATTATCGTTTTCCGGTCGTTTCCGTGGCTGAATTATCTGGTTTGCAATATGAAATCTCGGTACTATCTCAACCTGAACCCTTGCCCTATGAATCTACGCAGGATCTATTAAATAAATTGCAACCCGGAGTTCATGGCGTTGTATTGGTGTCCGGTCATAATAGGGCCACTTTTCTTCCTCAGGTTTGGCAGAGCGTTCCCACGAAAGAGGAATTTTTGGATCATCTATGCGTAAAAATGGGCTTGCCAGCCGGTGCATGGCGAAAGGAGCATTTTGATGTTTCCGTATATGAAGTTCAGGAGTTTGCGGAATAGGACCATTGTTTACTAAGTTGTCAGTTATCTTCAAAATGAGAATTCCAAACGCGATTTGAAAAGTAGATTATATAACTGTAGGGGCGACCGGCCGGTCGCCCCTACTAATAGGACATTCAAAAACTTGGTTGATTTGGTGGTATTTATGCGGCAGTGGCTTTCTTGTAAGCTTGGCCATACAGGTGCATCATGATGGCGTTGCCATAAACAGCGGTGAGTAAGACACCAATACCGCAAGCGATCGACCCAAGGCTTGCCACAAAACTGGCGACGATAATCCCAATAAATACCAGAAGATATGCAGAGAGATTATTTTTAACCAGGCCAAATACTTCCCCGATGCGCAGACCATCACTGATATTCCCTTTGACTGCAAAATTGGCAAACGCTGCTGGAACAAGGAAAGCGATCAAAATACCAATGACGACGTTGACCAAACCAAAACAAATGGAGGAAATCATACTGACGGTTTGAGCGGTATCGGAATCCAAAACGGAAGTCGCTATGCCCATGACAATGCCCATGACAAGTGCGATAACAATGATGGGCAGCGAATATACCAGGCTGACGACAAAAAGTTTGAAACCATCGGACAATTGGGCGCCGAAATCCAGTTCCGGAATGGGAACATCCGCGCCACGAACTACCCGGCGAACAATCTCCGCACCCCAACCCATAAGAACAAGCTGACCAAGAACGGGGATCAAAGCCACTAAAGCCATGATTGCAATTTTCTTAAACCAATCACTATCTTCAAATACGAATGAGAATGAACGACCGAATTCCATAATCTTATCTCCTTCTTTGACAAAATGTAAACAAATTTCGGTTGGATGATAGTTTTTAGTTGTAAACTATTTCCAATTACTGCAAAAACCAACTTTCTTTATCATACACTAAATTTGGATATATTGGCTCACATTTAGGACAAAGAATGTCGCACGCTTCTTTTCCGGATTATCCGGAACAGAGGTGTTTTCTTTTACAATTTGAATGGCTGCTTCTACTCGATCATCATTTACGCCCACCAGGAATGTGGAATGACCCCGTCGTAAAAACCCTCCAGTTGAAGCAATGAAGGTTACGCGAAAATCTTCTGCAGTCAAGGAGTGGATTACTTTTTCACTATCTGTATCATTTACGATTGCAATAATAAGTTTCATGCTTAATATTCCTCGTATTTTTCAATTTCCAAACCAAATACGGTTGCTCCACCGATGGTAATGGGAGTTGGCGTTGGTAATGGTAAGGGTGCGCTTTCGAGAGGTACGGCAATGTATTCGATACGCTGCCGGCAGGTTTGCTTCAAGGCATCGATGGCTAAATCCTTTTCCATGGAGGTTACTTTAATCAGAAGTGTATTATTTCTTTTTCCCAGGAAACCACCCACACTGGGTAGTTCTTCAATTGCTGCACCAATAGCTTCCAATGCACGCTGGGCGGTATCCATATCCTGAGATTGAATTACAGCAACGATTAATAGTTCTTTCTCTTCATTCTGCATGAATGCTATTACTCCTTTCCTTTTTATTTTACAACATTCAGTGGAAAACATATCCTATAAATTCCGGGTTGTGTAAGGATATCTGTCAATCCCCGACAAGATACTTCCACTAAATCAGGCAATAGGGTAAGTTTAATTCCTTTATATTGTACCGTAAACCTATCCTTAAAAGGGTTAAAATGTGTGATGATTATCTCCTCTTGCGTAATTTTTTGTATACCCGCAAGTCGTAAAAACAGGGATACGGGGATTAATCCCGGAATGGTATTTTTCTTACCAAAACCAGCACCGCTATGACAATCATAATAGCTGGAAACACAGCTTTCCTTGCTCAATTGCAGGCTAGCAGCTGCCATTATTTTTTCAAACAAGCATACGGCAGATGACAATTCTCCATGATCCAGCATTTTTTCAATCAGGAGAGTGTTCCATGGAATGGAAGCGATGCAATGGGTTTGTATTGTTTTTTCAGAATCAAGAAGAGTTGGGAATCCAAAGGTGTTGCAGCCCTTTTCAAAAATGGAATGCTTTGCTGATGCACGTTTCTTGTTCTTTGCGGTTTCCTTCTTCAGAAGTGGAAACAACATGGAAATATCCTTATAGTGAAAATGCAGGGTTTGTATTGTCCAGGGTTCATCGGCATGTAATCCAAGAATTTGAATATCTTCCAAATGATCATAGACGGAATCTGTGATCCCAATAGCCTCTTTTTTTTGCCAAATTAATTTTGAATAATTGATTGCCTCTTCTAGTCTTTTGCCCCTGGCTGAGCCAATAATTCTGATCCGAATGGGCCGGGTATATGTTTCCTGCAAGGAAATGATGATTTTGATGCGATATTGTTCCACCTGGTGCCAATCCATGATGAGATGGGCGTCTCCCATCCCTTTTTGGATTTTAATGGATGAATGATTATGGTGAGCTTCATAATCCAGCACTTGATAGCCTTTATGATGACCCTGCCAAAATTGATCCAACCTCCGCCATGTTTTTTTTGCGTATTCTCGCCATTCTGCGGCATCATCCGGTAATTGCAGGTACTCGGCAAGTTTGGCCGCAATGCATTGTTCATCATAAAGCAGGTTTAACAAGCCCGGATTTTCCATTTTGTTGAAATGATATGGGTGGAATAACAAGGAATATTGATCGATCAGGATGGATTCCTCTATCCCGGCCTGAGATGGGGAAGACCATTCAGGACAACCATCGTTATCTTTATCATTTGTCGGGGTAAACCAGGCTTGCAGACCAATTTTTAATTTGGGATAAATGGATTTCAGCCACTCCAAATCTCTGGTTTGTAGAAAAATTTTGTACGTCATGTCCATTGCGATAGGGAACGCCATGCCTTCCATGCCATGGTTTGGCAAAGGTTGAAGCCAATTGGGCTGTCCGTTTTCTTCTTGATTGGAGAGAAAGTCTGTAAGCAGATCTTTAAAAAGAAAGGCCAACCCATTTCCACAAATATTCATGCCATGTTTTAATTCAAATAAGCTGTGCACCTGGGTTTTTCTGTTCCCGGTTTCAGGGGCCAGTTTCAATTCATTCAGAATCATTTTTGCATGGACCTGGGAAAAATGAAGCAGTTCATTCCATTCGGGCTTATTGGTTTCAATCTGCATCAGGGAAGCTGAATTTTGGAACACGTTATAAGCCATCAGTGCATCCCAATTTTTTCCTTTGGCTCCGTGTAGTGTCTTTTGACATTCAATGGAGGTCTGCCCCTGACAAATGTAGAGGATAAAATTGTTGCGGGTTTCTGGCTCCAGGCGCATGGATTGCAGCAGGGAGGGGATGGATTCCTGTCCGTATGTTGAACCACCATGAAAACAAGTTTGCAGGATCAACTGCCCATGCTCCATGTGCAGGAAAGCGCCTTTTTCGTTTTTTAATGGAACCCCTTGCCTTGCAGCCGATGAAGTGTTGAACAAAAACCACTCCAAACTTACTGTAATGGCAGTTTCAAGTTGAGAAAAAAAACTAAATTTGGCAATCAAGGTATCCGGATTTTCCAGCATGATCGCTGTATTGCATTCGATTCCATTTGACGGTTGATAATTTAATTCTGCATAATTGGGATAATATTTTTTCAATTGTATAGGGCGAAAAAAAGCACTCGGCGCCTGTATGATCTTTGATTCAACTCTGAATCTTGGAAACAGGGTTATGGGAGAAAAAAGATTCTCAAGGGAAGGTTGAAAACAGAATGCATCCGGCTGGCATTTGTGCCAGGTTATGGTCCATGTAGATTTACCCGGTTTACAGGGCTCAGCGGTGCACGAAGCTGGGGACAAGGTTATCATGGTGAGTCTGGAATGATTTTGCATTGATGCCATGTTTGTATTGTAGGTAAGGAATTTTCCATGTCAAATTAAAAAGGCCAATGATTTTCTAACCCCGGCCAATGTGCTAGAATTAGTAAAAACAATACATCAAGTGGAAGCAATCATGCCAGAAGATAATCAACCCAAAAATGAACAGGAATCAGAAAATAAGTCAGCTCCTCTGGATCGGCTGCGCCGACTGACTCAGGAATCCGGGAACAAGGAAAACAAATCCTTTGATATTGAAAATCAAGCAACACATGGATCTGCTCCGACTGGCGATTGGTTGCTTTTTGAACATCATCAAACGCGTCAGGAATCTACATTAAATTCTGATCTTCCGGCAGGTAAAGAAGAAACATCGTCTGAAAATAGCTGGTTTATGGCAGAAAATGAACCGGGTAAGGGGCAAAAGGATCAACAGGATGAACCCAAACGAACCCTGCCGCCATCCCTGGCACAAGATGTTTCCCGGCCAGAATTTCCCAAGCAGGAGCAGGTAGCTCACCGGCCCTACTTGAATCAGCCAGATGATGAAATCGATGAGGATGCCACGCGGGTGACTCCGATAGCCTATCAAACCAGCCAGCCGGTTAAAGCAGCTCAGGTACCCACTATACCCAGTCTGGATGCCTCAACTGCACAGCCAGATCGACCAATAGCTTCAACACCCATCCGCAAGGAAACGTTAAAAAAGGATCATCAGAATCCAAAAACAAAAGAAGCGATTCTCAAAAAGAATAAGAAAAATGGATGTCTATTAAGAATCCTGATCGGATTGCTTTTTATGCTCGCTATAGTGGTTCTAAGCATTCTTACATTTTTGATTTTTAAATATTTTTCCATTGCCGCGGGATTACCGGACCTCACGGATTTACGAGGGAAAGCATCTCAATTTGAAACCACCCGGATATTGGATCGGAACGGCACATTACTTTATGAAATCAATGATCCCAACCAGGGAAGGCGAACATACGTTACCCTGGATAAAATTTCCCCTTTCCTGGTAGCAGCCACCATTGCCACAGAGGATAAGGAATATTACAACCACCCCGGTTTTGATCCTGTGGCTATCACCAGGGCTTTATGGCAAAACTATACCGGTGGGCAGGTGATCTCAGGTGCCTCCACGATTACCCAGCAACTGGCAAAAAAGCTGATGTTTACACCGGAAGAACGGTATGAAATCTCAATTGAGCGGAAAGCACGCGAGATCGTTTTAGCTGCGGAAATATCACGCCAGTATGGTAAAAATGAAATTCTGGAATTGTATTTAAACGAAAATAACTATGGGAATTATTCTTATGGCATTGAGGCTGCGGCGGAATCCTATTTTAATACATCTGCCGCACAATTGAATCTTGCCCAAAGCGCATTCCTTGCCGGTATTCCTCAAGCTCCCGCCGTACATGATATTTTTACCAATCGCGAGGAGATGATCGATCGGTTCACCCAGGTGCTGGTTTTAATGTACAACTACAATCAGGAAAAGGGTTGCATTGAAGTCAGTAATAATCAACAACCCATTTGTGTGGATGCCGTGGCTGCCACGGAAGCTTTGCAGGAAATTGAAAACTATCCCTTTAAAGCACAGGAAGCTGTAATGAAATACCCACATTGGGTGCAGTACATACGCACCCAATTGGAAGAAGAATACGGAGCGGATATGATTTATCGTTCCGGGTTTACTGTGACTACCACCCTTGACCCTGAAATTCAATTGTTTGCGGAAACCACGGTCAAAGATCAGATTGCCACCTTAACTGATTACCACGCCACAGATGGGGCGGTGGTGGTGCTGAAACCAACCACCGGTGAAATTCTAGCGATGGTTGGATCGGCTGATTTTTATAATGAAGGCATTTCCGGACAGGTCAATATGGCTGTAAGTCCCAGGCAGCCGGGTTCCTCCATGAAACCTCTGACCTATACGGCTGCTTTTGAAAAAGGTTGGACACCAGCGACGATCATCTGGGATGTTGAAAGCGAGTTTCCTCCTTCCGGTAATCCCGATGATCCGCGGGATCCATACATCCCGGTGAACTACGATGGCAGGTTTCACGGTCCCGTTACCGTGCGCACAGCGTTGTCCAATTCATATAACATACCTGCAGTAAAAACGCTGGATTTCGTTGGTATTTATGAAGATCCGGATCAAGCTGAGGCGGGGGGCTTTATTCGATTTGCTGAACGCATGGGCATTGATACCCTTACCCGCGAGGATTATGGATTGGCCCTGACCCTTGGCGGCGGTGATGTTTCATTATTGCAGTTGACAGGCGCCTATGCCATCTATGCCAACGGCGGTAGACGTATTCCTCCAACGGGACTATTAAAAATTGAAGATTATCAGGGAAACCTGGTTTATGAATATACTCAACCGGAAGGTGAGCAAGTTATTCGTCCGGAACATGCGTTCTTAATCAGTTCTATTTTATCGGATACCAATGCACGGGTACCGATGTTTGGACCAAATCCGGTGATTAATTTGCCCTTCCAGGCAGCGGCGAAAACGGGTACAACCAATGATTTTAGAGATAATTGGACATTAGGTTTTACTCCGGAAATTGCCGTTGGTGTTTGGGTTGGAAATGCAGATTATACGCCGATGCAGAATACAACCGGTTTAACCGGCGCGGCCCCCATTTGGGCTGCGGTGATGAAGCAGATAATTGCTACCCGCTACAACGACACCACAGCTGGTTTTGTCCGACCTGACGGCATTGAATTGAAAACCGTTTGTCTTGTTTCCGGAGCTGAACCGGCTGATTGGTGCCCTGCACAGACCCAGGAATATTTTGCCTATGATCAGCCGCCGTTACCGGTAACCGAGGATATCTTCCAAAGAGTAGCTATGGATAGTTGGACTCAATTGTTGGCTTCTCCCTATTGTTCCGATTATGTTGTGGCACGCAATGTGTTAAATATCGAGGATCCCTGGGCTAGAAAGTGGATCGAGAAGACGGATTCAGGAAAATCCTGGCTGGAGAAAATTAATTATACTGGCGATATCTACTACAAACCGGAACGGGCCTGTGAAGAGAAGGATCCCCGGCCAGAAATTCTGTTTGCAGGCATAAACGAAGGACAGACGATGACCAGCAGTCCAGTAGATATTTATGCTTTGATTCGCGCTGGAGACTTATTTAAGAATTATAAATTGGAGTATGGTCAGGGTTCCGATCCTCATGATTGGAAAACACTGGTGGATTATACCGAAAAACAATATCAACAACCTGAATTGATCTACAAATGGGACGTAATTAATATTCCGGCGGGCACCGTGACTTTGAAGCTAACCGTGAATAGTAAAAATGACACCAATGCGCAAAAAACGATCCATCTTAACCTTTCTGTACCTACAGCCACACCGACGATTACTCCTACGCCATCCGTGACACCTACGGCGTCAGCCACGGTTCCACCGACCAGTACAGCCACTTTGACGCCAACGGAGACGAGTACAGTAACCCCGACACCACCATGAGTCTGATCTAAAACAAACTCATTTGACGCATGTCTTCCCTTGTGGGAGCATCATCATTCAATAGGAAAAGAAAATTCTCCAAATCCGGAGGATTCATTTCGATCACCTGCAATATATGGCGAAATTTAACCAGGACACAGTCGGCGTTATACCTGGGGTCCATCTCGAGACGACGGTGAATGAGTTTGGATTTGCTCGCAGGGAAGATTATCACCGTTTGGTTATCAGTTAATGAGGGCTCTGAGGGAAAGAATGGGCTGCATATGCCGCTGGGTAAAATATTAAAAGTTATCTGGGTCTGCTCCTTCTTCCAGGTGACTGAACCTTTTTTTACCGCATCTTTGAAGTGAAGTATCTTACCCAAACCAGCCAGCTTTTCCGTGATCTCCTGGATACTTTTATTTCGCCGATCGGGATCATCCATCTCTGCCAGTTTCCAAATACCCTCACCTTCATGAATACTGTAGGCTTGCAAACAATCCTTCATTTCTTCAATGGAAGGCGAATAGATACCTGAAAACTGGCTGCCAGCTTGCTGAAAGTAGACTTTTTCATCCAACCATCCTTGCTGCTGGATTTGATGATAGGTGAATGCTTCCAAGCGCTCTGAATAGGTTAATCTTTGGTTGAAGTCCGTGATGGATTTTATCCACCAATAGCCGCTTTCTTTCTCTTTATTGTTTCCCCTTGTTCGATAAAATAGAGGGGATGTCTTGAAGATTTGATTGATCCCGTTCTTAATCCTTTGAAATGAATGCTCTTCCTCAGGCGGGAGCTCTCGAATGAAATGGTAACAGTACAAGCCGTGCAATGTTAAGTAGGGTACGGGTTCGTTGATCTCTTTTATTTCATCCAACAAACTGTTTTTTAAAGCGTTTTGGGATTCGATTATTGATTTCTGAGGGGAATTAATTTCCCTCTGTTTCCAAACACAGTATAGATTTTCTTGTTCTGCGTTCATGGCGGCATGCAGAGGAATCCAATCCGCAGTATGACCGGCAGCAAAAAGAGAAGAAACAAATCCGGGGGTTAGTTCCGGTGCATTTAATAAAATCGGAGTTTGTATATCAATGGATTGATTAATCCACTCGAAGCTGGCTGCCAATGCATCGGCCTGCCAATTCCAGTCATAACGCTTGCGATTGAAGGCAAAAGACATACTTTTTACGGCTGGCAGGCCAAACAACCATCCGCTCCAAAAGGCACTCAGTGACCAGAAAGCATTTGATGGTCGAGGAATGATCCCAATGACTGCCTTGATGGGGCGGGTTTTCATCAGGGAGATGCTTTCCTTTAATCGGAATGGCAGCAAACAAATACTGCCGCCAGGCTGATCAGAGATGCTTGGCCAGGTGGTGATAGGGATTGGCGTTTTATACTGGCCCCAGGCTTCAATCCATGCCGGGATGAGCATCCAAGGATTGATTTCTTTGTATACCGTAGGCAAAGTTAATTGTTTAGGGCGAAAACGTTTGTTCTCTGGATCCCAAAGGGCGTTACAAGTATCACAAAAATTCAAGAGCAGCCCCATGAGTAATAATTGATTTTTTTCGTCCGGAATATTTCCTTTTATTCGATTGGTCATGTTGAGCAGGGTATATAAGGAGCGGGTCGGGAAGATATCCAACATGGATTCAATTTCGGCCAGCAATGGATTTGTTGGATCAGAGACACTGGACAAAGCCCTGGAATGGTGCAGCTTTGCGCTGCCAATTTTCTCCAGAACATGAATATCGTAGGTATCAATATCGAACTCCCCTATTTGATGGCATTTGGGACAATTAATGATTTTGCGGGCTGGCAGCGGAGCATCCTTGATCCAAATGAAGGCCGTTGCCGGGACTATTTCTCCACATTGGGGGCATTTGGTATTGAAAAGGGAGATTAAGTGCTGTTCGAGGAACTCGTCTCCGCGTTTAATGGTGGAGAAAGCTGCCAGAGCCCGGTTGAAATCTTTTTGCGTCGGGGCGGAGGCAAATACCTGCAGGGCTAATTGTAAAATGGGGTTGTGGCTGTTGACAAAAACCGTATACCCTTTTTGAGCAGCATCCAAAGCCAGCAGGGGGTGTGATCCAAAAGGATCAAAAAGCGAGTCTCCCGGTTGGCAGATTGCCGTCAACCATTGATTTACTCCACTCTCATAATAAGGCGGCAAAAATCGTTCCAGAACAATATTCTGAACTTCTGCCTGGTAAGGATAATTAAATTCGTTTTTCATATATACTTCATAATAATAGGTATTTCTATGGAATGTGCAAGTGTTGCGGATCAAGAAAAACGCGATACGCTTGCAGGGATGGTTAAACCAGCAAATAAATGGCCTATTGGATCACCCACTCATTGGAAATAGATAATTGGTTTCTATTTTGTATGCATAAACAAATCGAAAATCCTTCTATAATTGTAAATATCATTTTGTGTTAAAAACAAGCAGAACCGAGACCGGAATGGCACAGAATTTGGAAATTTTGATTGATTATCGGTGAAGAGTTTTATTAGCAGACCTTATTGATATGGAGGCATATGCACGAACTTTTTTCTTGTGATTCTGAAAAAGCATTTTTGGATGGCTTCAAGCGATTACTAAGTGCGGAATTTGATATTCTCCATATGGATCTTTGGCTAAAAGATCCTCCATTTTCTGGGTACAGGTCTGTCAGCAATCCATCTGCATACCGACATGAACTGGATGAAAATGAAATCGAGCAGTTGATTTCACAAGTCATCCTGATGGAAGACCACAGTGATCATTATTGGGTAAATGACAATGATTTGATCAAAAAACCCTGTATTGCAGGCCTTGGTGCCCGTACCGGACAATTATTAGGTTGGTTTGTGATTGATTTTAAAAATCCGGATCAGGTTCAAATGACTCTGGAAAAGTTAATGGATGCAGTGATTCTTGCAGGGTATGCCTATGAGCGCATGCTTTTATTATCCATTATTCGGATGCTTACCAACCATAGCGTAACCTTCGCACAGGATCATCCAATAGATTTGCTATCTGCCATTTCCACCTATATATCTCAATTTTCTCATCAATTAAAAAATCCAATGACTTCCATCCGCGGTTATTCAGATTTAATTACCAATGGATTTTTAGGGCAAATTACCGAGCAGCAATCTCAATCTCTGGAGACGATCATCTATAATCTGGATCGGGTAAATGAGGGTGTTTTAATTCCCAATTCTATTTTTAAACTTTATGCCAATCGGTTGGAAAAACAATATCAAAAAGAAGATATCCGTGAAATCCTTTGCCGGATTACGGATCAATTCCAGAAGATCAGTCAACGTACGCAGGTGCGGATGGTCGCTGAGCTGCCAGATAGTCTTGAGTTTCCTACCGATGCCCACTTTTTCGAAGAGTCAATTCGCGGCATACTCAAGGTCTGCATGCATTTCATGGAAGTGAACCAGGATTGTATGATAAAGAGTTTTATCTGTGGGGAGGAATTATTTGTTGTCCTTCTGTGCAGAATGGATTTTATGAAACGAATATCCGTTATCGATGATTTTGATCAAATGCTTTCTCAAATTCTGCATGAGGGCAATTTCCATGAAATTTATGCCCTCTGGAAAAAATCGTTTCTCTTATGGGAATTTATTGGGGGAGAAATTGTGAAAGCAGAAATGCACAATCAAACCATGCGATTAACTTTGCGGCTGCCTGTTTAAAAGACATGCCGACTATTGCCGGCATGTCTTTTAAAACTTTGTTTGAAAGGAAATTGATTCTTAAACTGACATAGATTGCAAATCAACTTCAGGAACGCGGGTTGAGATCGTCTGAATGTATTCTTCCGACATAGCCGAATCTTCAATGTGATTGTTTAAATACGCTTCATAGGAACTTAAGTCAAAGTGGCCGTGTCCGGAAAGATTGAATAGGATAACTCTTTTCTCGTTTTTGTCTTTGGCGTCCAATGCTTCGTCAATCGCTGCACAAATGGCATGATTGGATTCCGGCGCAGGGATGATTCCTTCTGATTTGGCAAACAATTGTCCAGCCTGGAAAGCGCGAATTTGAGGAAGGGCGATGGCATCCAGGTATCCGGCATCATATAAGGAACTGATGGTGGGAGACATCCCGTGGTAGCGCAGCCCGCCTGCATGGATGGGTGCTGGAATGAATGAATTCCCCAAAGTATGCATTTTTACAACCGGGGTCATATGGCCGGTGTCCCCATAATCAAAGGTGTACAGACCTCTGGTGAGGGAAGGTGCCGCGGTGGGTTCCACTGCCAGCAGACGGGTGGTCATACCGTTGCGCAGGTTTTCCCGCAGGAAGGGGAAGGCGATGCCGCCGAAATTGGAACCGCCTCCGACACAGCCGATGACCACATCCGGATATTCATCCGCCATGGCCATCTGTTTCAGGGCTTCTTCACCAATTACGGATTGGTGGATCAGCACGTGGTGAAGAACGGAACCAAGGCTGTATTTAATTTCTCCATTGGATTTTAAGGCCATCTCAACTGCCTCAGAAATGGCGATGCCCAGCGATCCGGGGCAATTGGGATCTTCTGCCAGGAAGGCTCTGCCGCACTCGGTGCGGTCGGTTGGGCTGGCAAAACAATTGGCGCCGTAAGTTTCCATTAAGATGCGGCGGTAGGGTTTCTGCTGATAAGAACATTTAACCATATACACATCCAGTGCCAGATCAAAGAAACTGCATGCGATGGATAGGGCTGATCCCCACTGACCGGCGCCTGTTTCCGTGGTAAGGGATTTTACGCCTGTGATTTTGTTGAAGTAAGCCTGGGGGATGGCTGTGTTGATTTTATGGCTGCCGGCAGGACTGGCGCCTTCATATTTGTAATAAATATGCGCGGGTGTTCCAAGCGCTTTCTCCAAGCGGAGGGCGCGGATCATGGGCGTTGGGCGGTAGAGTTTGTAAATATCCCGGACTTCTTCCGGAATATCGATGTAGCGATCCTGACTGATTTCCTGCTCAATCAAAGGCATGGGAAATAGGGCGCTGAGGAAATCAGGCGTGACAGGCTGCTTGGTAACAGGATGAAGCACCGGTGCCGGGGGTACGGGGCTATCACCGTTAATGTTGTACCATTGGGTAGGGATGTCATTTTCAGTTAAGGTAAAACGTGTTTGTTGTTTCATTTCTAATCTCCTTTTTTAGTTCGAGTTTCCCTCGATAATTTCCAAATTGGCCAAAAAAAACATTCCTCCCCTAAAGGGACGAATGTTTGATCCGCGGTACCACCCAACTTAGACAGCTATGCCTATTTTTTAATAAAAAAATCCCGGATGAGATCACCCGGGAAAATAGGTTAAGCCAGTCTCACTTATTCAGATACGCCGTAGGAAACGGTTATATCCTGAGCCGAGATAACGGTGGCATTTCCGGCGAGGGCTACTAAAAGGTTCACCCTGCAACTCTAAGGTCCATTCGGATTTTTTGTACGGGCAGGTTCTCACCGGTCTCTGCTCTCTGTGCCGCCTTGAAAAATCGTACTAGTCCTCTTCAAAGTCTTTCTTATATCTTATTGTTTTTGATTATAAAGCTTTCAAAGTATTTGTCAAGTCCCAATCTGCAATTGTCTGCACAACCCGATTGAATTGCAAAAAAATGTTTACTAACTGGTTTGGGGTGTTTTGTAATGGAAGGTCATTTGATTCTAAAATGAGGATGCCATCTGTAAGCAGGGGGCATGACTGCTGCTTACAGGATTCTGATGGGTTACCTGGGTAGAAGGAATGACGTTTTTTTCTTTGAGATTCTTTCATTCCATATAACTAAGAAACAAAAATAGGATGCATTGAAATACATCCTACTCAAGATTGAATTTCGTAATCCTGTTGCCCGATATTTTCCCATCACAAAATGTTTCTATACCGCCGTTTCATTGAAAAAAAAATTTTGTAATGGGGATTAACCCTGTTTTAAGGTAGCACTGTTCAACCGCTGATAAATCGGTTTCATTTGTTTATAGATCTGTTTAAAGATGGCAAACTTTTCCGCATAAACATCCCGGGTGGATGGGTTAGGAGAATAAATCGCCCGGAACGTCACTAATTCAGAGACCTCAGATAATTGGATATAACCCAATCCAGCGGCGGCAATCCAGGCTGCCCCTCGAGCATTCGCTTGAATGGGATCGTTAACCTGACAAACCTGCATTTCCAATACATCCGCAAAAATTTGGCACCAGACGTTGGATTGTGCCCCACCGCCGACAATGTGGATGCGGGTTGGTTTATGTCCCAGGAATTTCTGTACCGGTTCCATCAGCCAATTTGTGTTGAAGGCAATGCCTTCCAAAAAGGCGCGGATAATATCTTGACGGTTGTTTTGCAGGGACAAATTGTACAAACCGGCTCTCACTGTGAGATCATCCACTGGAGCCCGTTCTCCCCAGATCCAGGGGGTGTAAATGACGCCGTTGGAACCAGGCGGCACACGTTCCGCAATTTGATCGAGCACTTTAAAGATATCCGGCACTTTGGCTTCCTGCAGTAATTCGTCTTTGTGATAAAGGATGTTATCCCGTAAGAAAGTGAGATTGCCCCCTGCGGTAGCCTGCAAAGCCATCAGCAGGTAATGGCCTGGAAGGGCACAGGGAATGGAAGCCATACTGGAGAATATGTCGGTTTTTTTGTAAGGCACATGGGCTGCCACCCAGGAGGAAGTTCCGATGTATAAATGGGGCAGGCAATCCTCAACCGCACCGGCGCCGATGGCTGCAGCGGTGGTATCAATGGCCCCGGCAACGATTTTTATCGTAGCGGATAGCCCCAGTTGATCGGCGAGTTCCGGAAGCAGGGTACCTATGACGGTCTGGCAGGAAACAATTTCCGGCAGTTTCTCGCGATCTATGCCAAGTGTTCGGATCAAGCTATCATGATAGGTAATCTGGTCCGGGTTGCGATTATCGGTGACCCAGGAAGTGAGAATGGAATCAAAGGTGGCGACAAATTCACCGCTCAAGCGCAGATTCAAAAAGTCCAGCACATTGAGAAATTTATAGGTCTTCGCATAGACATCGGGGTGATTATCACGGATATAGAGCATATGGGCAGCTGGATCTTTGCCGGTCATTGAAGGCATGCCGCCAGTCAAATGGATATATTTAAGCACCTTAAAGAGATCTGCGCCGTCCATGTTGATTCGGCCGTGAAGCTGTTTCTTCAGATTTGATGCGCCGCGCATATCCATCCAGAGGATGCAGTTGGATAGGGGATTGCCCTGATGATCCACAGGCAGGGTACCCTCTCCCTGGGTTGAGCAACATATGGCTTCAATTCTTTTTGCGACTTGTGGATTCTGATGGAGCAATTTGGTGGTGGTGGATATAAAAGCATTCCACCAGTCCTCAGGATCCTGTTCAGCCCCTCCATCCGGTGTGACGATGAGGTTCACCGCCTGGGATTCCCAACCCAGAACCTCGCCCCGGGTGGTGATCAAGGCTGTTTTCATACCGGAAGTACCTAAATCAACGGCCAGAATCAAAGGATCTTGTGTCATGCGGATACCGTCTGCCTTTCTTCCATCTGACTGATCAGCAGGATACTGATTAATAACAGCCCCATGGCGAGCAATAAGGCTGGCGTAAACGAACCATCCGGTGTCTTCACCGCTTCCATGATGTAAACAAAGACCACGGAGGCCTGGCCAAAAAGTTGGATTAATCCGTTGGACGTGCCTTCCGGGGTGGGCCGGGTAACTTCAGCGGCGTATTGCATGCCAATGGGGTTCGCACTGATCAGGAAGAAACCAAACCAGAAAGCGGAGAGGAACAACAACCAGGGTTGTGTGGCATAGGTTAGGCCAATTAATCCTGGGATGGATAGGGCAAAGCCTAATAGAATATAGCGTTTGCGTTTGCGCTGCTTATCCGAGATGGGAGGGATGATCACTGCTCCCAGCACACCGCCGACCAGCATTAGCGCGCCAAGGGTACCGGCATCGGTAGGGGTAAATCCACGCGGACGGATGATATTTTCCACCCAGGTATTAATGCCGTTGAACAGGCCCAGCCCGATGAAGGAGACGAATAAATACAGCCAGAAGGATTTGTTTTTTAAGGCGTTCTTTAAGCCATCCAACATTAAAGCGCGTACCTCTTCTCCGGCGGGGCAGGGCGGCGTGGCTGGTTTTTCCCTGGCGAAAATCAAAAATAGGACGGAGGATAAGGCCGTAATGCCGCCGAAGACAAGCTGCACATTGGGAATACTCATGGTTTCGGTCATCAAAGGGGTTAATACCATGCCGAGGGCAGTACCCACCAAATTAGCAAGAGTAATCAGCCCCACTGCAGTAGCGCGTTCTTCGATGGCAAACCAGTTGGCAGGAACTTTCGTCCAGGCGTTAAGTAAAAAGGGTTGTGCGACAGCAATACCGATGGTGCTGCCCAGAACCAGGTTGTAATCCGCGCCGGCAAAGCCGCGCAGGAGGCCGAAAACCCCCATCAAAACCGCACCAATACTGACCGACAGACGAAATCCCAGAGTGTCAATCATCCAGGAAACCGGAATGGAGAGCGGGATGAATGCGATCATAAACGACATGGCAAAAAAGCCGATCTGAAGATCTGAAACACCATAATACGCTGCGGCGGGGCCGGTGATTGGCGCATAGGTGATCCATAAGATTTGAATCGTCAGGTTTACGAACATAAAGACACCCAAAACGATCCAGCGGTATCCATATAAGCGATATTGTTTGTCCATCGGTACTCCTTCGGAATGGTGCAGGGTGGAATGGGTTAAACCAGTTCAATGTCTGGCGAAATATGGTCAAGTGGTGAATTTCTACAAGTTATTTTACAGAGGTTATTAAAAAAGCAGGAGTAAATGCAAACTCCTGCTTTTTTGATCATGCCGCAATAGCGGAGAAAATGGTCTCAAAACGGCTCAAAGCATCATCAATGACTTCATTGGTATCGGCCATGGAAGTATACATGCGGCTACCGGCCAGGGTAACCATGCCATTGGCCATATAGGCTGCACCCATTTCTTCCATCATATGTTTGCGCGGCTTCAGTTCTTTCAACAGGCGGATGGGATTGTGGAAATCAAGCAGCATGACCCCCGATGTTTCGAGATGTACGATGGATCCTTGATTGAAAGCAACGTAGGGCAAGCCAAATTTTGTGATTAACCCTTGCAGTCCCTGGGTTAATCGGTCACCTGCTTGGCCTGCCAATACCGGTGCATTGGTCCGTTCCATCTCCTGGATGGCGTAATAACCGGCGACACAGGAAATTGGGTTGGCGGATAAGGTGCCGCCGATGTAAGCACGTTCCCCGGTACCACCGATGCCAGCAGCGAAAGTGTTGATCACTTCGCGCCGTCCGCCAACACCGCCGGCCATGGGGTATCCGCCGGTGATGCATTTTCCGAAGACGGTCAGGTCGGGCTTGATGCCAAAGTATCCCTGTGCGCCGCCCAGGCCCAAACGAAAGCCGGTAACCACTTCGTCAAAGATCAATAATGCGCCGAACTCATCGCATAGCTCGCGGACTTTTTGGTTGAATTCAAAAGGAACGGGACGGGTTCCGCTTTCTGGCCCCACCGGTTCCAAAATTACAGCAGCAGTTCCGCCGCGAAATTGATTGATTATTAAATGCCGCCGCAGGGCATTAAGAGAGTTGGGAAAAAATTCCTCGGTTCTGGCATTGGCGCCGTGGGGAATGCCTGTGGCTTCAAGGCGGCCGGTTCCGGGAACGTGCAAACCGTAGACCATCTGGTCGCTCCAGCCATGATACGCGCCTCCCACTTTGATGATATATTTTTTCTTGGTATAGGCGCGTGCTGCACGAATGGCCGCCATAACCCCCTCGGTTCCTGAGCCTAACATACGAAACATTTCCACAGCAGGCATCAAGCGGTTGATTTCCTGTGCCAGTTTTAATTCATATTCGTGAAATAATCCGGTGACCGGACCGCAGGATTTCAACAGTTCAAATACCTTCTCCCGAACCGGCGCATAATTACTGCCCAGGATGGTGGGGCCGCCAGCCTGGAGAAAATCAATATAGGTATTGCCATCGGCATCTGTTAAATACGCGCCTTCGGCTTTTTCCATGGCGATGGGAAAAGGATAATTAAAAGCCAGATTGTGCTGCACACCACCTGGAATCAATAATTTGGCGGCGTCGGTTAAGGCTTTGGATTTCTGACAGCGAGTTTCAAAGTAATTCAGATAGGTCTGCAGTGCTTCGGGTTTGACCCGCCGCATAGGCTGGCTGACCAGGTTGTTTAATTGACGGTAGATGTTTTCTACATCCGGATAGGTGGAAATAGCATAGGTTTGTGTGCTCATTCTATAGTTCCTATTGGGGTTTGCTCACGGTTTTATTCGCCGGAGGTCGGTTTCTGCCCTTTAATGACCTTTTTTTGATCTTTGCGTAATTTTGAAAAGGCAATCTCACGCACAAAGGTTGGAATTTTACTGATCTGTCGATCACTGCATAAGGCGATCAAATATGCAAGAGAACATTTTTCAAGGATTTCCACATTGTGAACGGCACGTTCCATGTCATGTCCAAAGATCAAAGCGCCGTGATTTTGCATTAGATAGGCATTATTTTTATTCTTAACGTGTTTAGCGACGGTATTTTTGAGCATACCTGTACCCGAAGGCGCATAAGGGATGATCTCCACACTGCGGCCTAAAAAGCGGGCTTGCTCATCAAATAAGGTTGGAATGGGTGCCTTGATCAGGGTTAACGCACTGGCGTAGACCTGATGGGTATGGACGATGGCATTAACGTCCGCTCGTGCTTGATAAATTGCACAGTGCATACCTGCTTCCACGGATGGCGTACGATTTCCTTCCAGGGGGGCAAGGTTAAAATCCAGTACACAAATATCGTCTGCGGTCATCTTTAAATAATCAAAATTGGATGGGGTGACTGCAAAGGCGGCTTTTTGAGGGATTCTGACGGATAAATTCCCCCCCGTGGCCATCAGATAGCCTTCATGCGCGAGCGCCTGGGCAGTTGTGACAATCAATTGTTTTTCTGAATCGAAATTACCCATGAAACCTCCAGGGAAAAACTAGACACTGTAAAGATTGTATAACTTAAACTTGACAGTGTCAAGAACCTGCTGTAGGATTGTGGCATGGAAGATAAAAAATATCATCACGGTGACTTAAAGAATGCCTTGATTCAAGCGGGTGTGGAGATTCTGGCAAAAGACGGCTTGCACGGCCTGAGCCTGCGTAATGTGGCACGCAAAGCAGGTGTCAGTCATGCTGCACCCTATGCCCATTTTAAGGATAAACAGGCGCTCATTGCAGCCATTTCCACGGAAGGGTATAAGAAGCTTTATGATCAGCTGAGTACTGTTATCCATGCTTATGCAGGGGATGTTCATCGTCAATTGATTGAAGTGGCCTGGACGTATGTTCAATTTGCCATTCATCAGAATGAATTTTTTAAAATTATGTTCTCTGGCTATCTGGAACAGGAGCAAGAATATCCGGAATTTGTGGAGTTTTCCCAAAAGACCTTTCGGATGGTCGTGGATGTAGTCACGGCTTGTCAGCGAGCGGGTATCCTGCGCGATACCCCGCCGGATTTAATGGCAGTTCTGCTTTGGGGTCAGGTACATGGCGTTATCTCCCTGACTCTGATGGGGCAGGTCTCCCATACCTTGCTTGAACAATTTGATGTGCGCGCGATCATCATCGTTACCATGAATCAGATTTCGCTCAAGCCCTATGAAGGCCAATAAGGGCTAGACAAACAAACTTTCTGCTGCTTCCCCTGCTGCCATAACCGGCGCTTGGGTTTGATAAAGATTGGAAAGTACACCCAGACGAATTTCTCCATCCTGCCATTTCACCCAGGCAAAAATACAGGCCATGCCAATGATGATGGCTAGAATACTGATCAATCCACCTTCCGGGCCAAAAGATCCCCCTGTGATTAATTCATTCCCTTGCTGGGTAATATGAATTAAGTTTACTCCGGTTCTGATTCCGCTAACTGAAAAGCCGAATATATTTCCCTGAAAGAAGTTCCAGGTGATGTGTAAACCGATGGATAGTCCCATGCGTCCGGTGAGAACCATGCCCAGACCAAGGAATAGTCCGGCAACCATGATATTTAATACGCTGGCGGGTGTGGATCCCGGATTGATGGCATGCATGAGACCGAATAAGCTAGATGTAAGCAAATAGGATATCAAAAGCCCGGTTTTACGATCCCGCACGAAGGTTGCCCCTTCCGCCAAGTTCAAGAGTAAATATCCCCTGGAGAACAATTCCTCGTAAATTCCAACAAATATAAACTGGAAAGCATACATTAAGATACCGAGCCAAAAATTCGGATAATCCGGAAGCGTAAAGAGATAGCTTTCCACTTTTATCCAGCCAAAGGCCAGCTCTGTCAGAAATATAAAGGCCATCAGAAAACCACCCAAGAATGCGCCAAAGCCAAGATCAAACCACCATTTTTTGTCAAATTGCAGCCCCAGGGTGGCGAATTTTCTTCGGTCAATCCAACGGGTTGTGATCCAGGTCCCGATGATCATCACCAAGGTAATCAATAACATTTGGAAAATATTTGTGTAGGCCGGGTCATTTACTAACTCCGGAATGATGAATCTGATTATCACAAACAAAACGCCGCTGATTAACCCCAGGCTCATGGTGGTGCCCAATAAGATTAATAAATAGAGGCATAAACGCCAGGCAGCCCGCAGGCGATTTTCTTCTGAATTCCAAAAAATATTTTTCAGATTCATGGTTTTCTCACAAAGTAAGTCGTTTCAAGTTCCTGCCAGGATTGACAGGAGTATTGTTTGTAGTAATGCCCAATGGTTGGGTAAACTTCACTGATTTTTTCCAACATTTTTTCCGTGATCAGGCGGATGGAAAAATGGGCGCTGGGTGCGCAGCGCAGTTTGATCAGATGGAACATGCTGCGCAGATTGAGCGTCAGCAATACACGTCGATTGAAGGCATTCGGGATCAGATAAGAACCGATCCCAGGCAACTGGGCTTCAAAGATTGGAAAAGCATCCTTGATGCGCTGCATGCTTTGATGATATTCTTCTGATAAACCTGCCTCGGCAACCCACAAAGGGGTTGCATAGCCCCAGAAGGGAGATAAAGCTTGCGGGGATTGGGTCATCATGCGGTGGCGTTTTAGTTCGAAATAAGCACCCTGATCAAGCAGCACGTCAAAAGTGAAATTAATATGTTCCAGTTCCCGAATTGGAATATCATATTTTTCTGGCAATTCCAGGATCGTTTTAATCAAATCGGATTTTTGTTCCTGGGAAAGCAATTGAATTTGTCGCAAAGCCTGCGCATAGGTAATTGCCTGATAACGATAAAGCGCAGCAGCCAGGAGACGATTTTCACCATCGGCATCCCAAGAGATCAATTCACAATTTGCAGAAGGGTCTTTATCCGCGGATTCGATCAAGGGAAGCTTCTGAAAAACGGATTCAGCACTGTGAAGGTGTTCTGCCGGCGAAACATATTTTACCAGTGTAGGTACTTCTGCCTGGGCTATTTCCCGTATTTCGGTACCCATTTGCTGGACTTCATGCAGAGGATGGGTAAACATCTTTTGCAGGGCGTGTTCCAGGGCTCTGGCGTTTATCGTCACGCCGACATTGGCCAGGGAAGCTGCCGGGAGTAAGAAACGGCAAACATCAATGTAGGAAGTGCGAATTCTTTGCGCCCAGGATGCGGGAGTCTCGCCTTCGAGTTGGGGAAATTTCGTTTTTGCTATTTCTTCCAGTTTGGGCAAAAAAGTTTCATACTGCTGGAATAAATGATCCATTAATTCAACATAGGTGGGCCGTAAAGCATGCCCATTTAATTCCTGTGGAATATGGTAGCTGGTTTGATCCCATTTTTGATAGCGGGTTGATTTTTCTGTATAAGATGCGAGGCGGTTGCTTTCCAGGTTCTCGACTGCCAGACGGGAAACATTCTCCACCGCAATATGCAGGACAGCGTGTTCCGCTACCGAAGCGTGACCATAGCCAACCACCCATTTTTCATGAAATTGAGCACTTTTCTCAGCAGACAATTCGGCGGCGATAGTATCAAAGGGCAGGGGTGATCGGGATGTTTTGGCAAACGTGACCGCAATGGTTTCAGGGGAGAGGGTCTGAGGATCCAGTAAATAGATTCGTCTTGTCTTTGGCATGGGATACAATCTCTCTGGCAGTTTGAATATCGGTTTGAATTTGTTGTCTCAACAGATCCAGACTTGGAAATTTGATTTCCGGCCTGATAAAATCGATAAAATGTAAATCGATGGATTGACCATACAATGTATCCATAAAGTCGAGGACATACGTTTCAATGGTGATGTTTTCTATGTCGGCGTTAAAAGTAGGGCGAATGCCTACATTTGTAATGGCTGGATAGTCCCTGCCTTCCCAGGTCAGCAGGGTTGCATAAACACCGAATCTTGGGACCAAACGATCCGGATGAGGGATTAAATTGGCCGTCGGAAAACCAATTTTTCTGCCGCGATGTTCTCCATTGATAACAATACCACTAAAGTGATAAGCCCGCCCCAGGAGTTTGTTCGCCTGATGGACATCGCCCCTGTGAAGGAGGTCTCTGATGGCGGTAGAGGAAATTCTTTTTCCTTGATTATCAACTTCCGGAATTTGGGTCAGACCAAAATGATTCTGCTCCCCCAATTGTTTTAGCGTGGTTTGATTCCCTTCCCTGTTCCTGCCAAGGGAAAAGTCCTCTCCCGTGATCAAATGCAGCAAATGCAGCTGTTTGATCAGATGGTCAACGAAATCTTCCGCAGGAGTATTCGCCAGGGCATGATCAAACTTCATCGTCACCAGGTGGTCTATGCCCATTTGTTGAAGAAGGCGGATTTTATCCTCGTTATCCAGCAGGTATTGCGGGGGATTCATTTTGCCAAGTGTGACGGCCGGGTGTGGATGGAAGGTAATCAAAACAGAAGGCAATCCAAGGGAACGAGCCAAGGCTACCGTGGAATGAATAACCGTTTGATGACCAAGATGAAGGCCGTCAAAAACACCAATTGTCACGCAGGATGAAGGTAGGGATAATTCGTCAAGGGAGGTGTATTGTTGCATAGCGTGTCTGAGGGTATTGAATCAGATCCCCCTAATCTGACCTATTCTTGAAAGAATACCTTTTTAGGCTGCCATTCTTTTTGTTCACCATCATATTCGAATAAGGCAACCAGTTCTCCCTGTTCAGTGATACCACGAGCCATTGTACCCGCTTCTCCCTCTCCAGGAATTCGATGCCCGTGTTGAACAAGGTCGAGTTGTTCCTGATTCAATTCAAGGGTGTGCCAATCGGAAAGGGCTTCGGCAGCCGGAATGAGATACTGATACCAGGTGCCATTTTCAAAGGCATCGCGCAATTTGCGCAGGGGAACTGCGTCCCGTAGAGTGAATTGTCCGCTCTTTGTTCGACGTAATCCAATCAAATGTGCGCCACAACCCAATTCTTTGCCCAAATCATGGGCAAGCGATCGTACATAGGTGCCTGAAGAACAGAATACATCAATCACGGCTTCAGGGGCTTCCCATTCGAGCAGATCGAGGTTATGAACGACAATTTTTCTGGGTTTTAGATCCGGCGTTTCTCCATCTCTGGCCAGATCATAGGCTTTTTTGCCTTGAACTTTAACGGCAGAGTAGGGTGGCGGAACTTGTTCTATTTCGCCGACATAATGGGATAGAACTTCTTTAAAGTGCTCTTCCGAAATATCAACGGGAGAAACATTTAATATTTGCCCTTCTCCATCATAGGTATCGGTGCTCTCGCCCAGGCGCACGATAGCCTGGTAGCGTTTGTCGGATGCGGAGACATATTCGCTCAAGCGAACGGCTGGACCTAATAAGACTACTAATACACCCGAAGCACGGGGATCCAGCGTGCCAGTATGGCCTGCTCTACGAATATTTGTACCACGTCGGACGATTTGAACTACATCGTGTGATGTTAAACCCACCGGTTTATCGATGACTAAAACACCCGATATTGCATTGGATAAATTGATTTCTTTATTTGTGTTCATTTAATCTCTCTCCCCATAAACAGAAACGAATAATGTTTTGTTTAATTTTGAACGTTTTACTGTAATTATGAAGGATTGACGTTTTGTTCAAAATTTACCTCAGTAAAATTAATGGTTTTTTCTAAAACCATTTTTTGAACACGATTAATCGTGTCTTTGATTTCCGCACCTGCTGCTGAAGGATGGCCCCCGCCACCAAATTCTGCTGCCAAAATTGAAATATCAATTTCAGGTTTGGAACGCCAACTGATTTTGGTTTGACCGTTTTGTTGTTCATTGAATAATAAACAAACTTTTGCTTCTGTGATGGTTGCCATGAAATTTACCAAATCTGCGTCATCATTACCTTGATAATTGGTTACTTTTCGATCTGCCTGTGTGATGGTTGTCCAGGCAACACCTCCATCAATTTTAATTTTGGATAATCCCTGTCCCCAAAGTCTTACAGATTGATAATCCTTCTCTGTAATAACTTTAGCATAAATCTCAGGCAAATTAACTGCCTGCATCCATGAGTACAGCTGCGAATCTCAGCGTTTCAGCCGTGGTATTGCTGGTTGAAAAGCCTTGTGAATCTGTGAGAATTCCCATCAATAAGGCAGCTGCCGAGGTAGGTGAGATGGTCAAACCCCATTCAGGTAGATGCTTCGTAATTATTTCTGCTGAGGCAGCAGATTTGTCTTCAATCAAATTGATTACTGCGAAATTGGTATTGGTTTTATGATGATCAATGTTAATATCCACCAGATGGTCACCAAATACACCGCCACTGCGGCCCAAATCCGCACAATCAACCAGAATGAACAGATCAATGGGTAGAGCATAGGTTTTGGTAATGTGCTCGATACCAGATAAATATTGAAACCGGCCTGGGATGCCATCGGGAAAAATATATTGAACTTTTTTTCCTGCTTCCTGGAGGGCTAACCCCAAACCAAGAACAGACCCGATTGCATCACCATCCGGACGTATATGAGTAGCAATAGCAATTGTTTCTGCTTGCTTAATTTTATCGTGAATTTGTTGATTCGTGTTCATCACTAGATGCTGTGTCTTCATCATCCTGATTAATTTCTTCTTCCGGTAGGTCGGCACGAATGGAGGCCAATAATTTTTCGATCTTATCAGCATTTTCAGGCGTAGCATCCCAATGGAAACGAATATTTGGAAATGAACGCAAGTTAATTTGTTTTGCCAAATAGCGCCGAATAAATTCCTTGGCGCTATTTAGACCTGTCAGGATCTCCTCTTGTCGTTCAGTTCCTTCCAAAGCAGAAACATAAATATTTGCATAGGATAACTCACGATCTACCGTGACGTCTGTGACATAAGTCCCAATCGTACGTGGATCTTTTAATTTATAAAGAAACAGTTCGGCCAATTCTTCCCGTATGCGATCGGCAATTCGTTCTACTCTAATTTGTGATGGCATAATATTCTCTAAAATTGACTAGATTTATGAACAGTATAGCATTCAACGATATCACCTTGCTGAAACTCTGTGAAATTCTTGAATGCCAAACCACAATCCCAACCGTTCTTTACTTCTTTAACGTCATCTTTCTCATGTTTCAAAGAAGACAATTCGCCAACATAAACCTCTTCGCCATTACGGGAAATGCGAACTTTTGCATTGCGATGAATCTCGCCATCGGTGACGCGGCACCCGGCAATATCCCCAATTTTGGAAATATGGAATACGGCTCTGATTTCAGCATGACCAATCACTTTCTCTATCATTTCAGGTTCGAGCATACCTTTAAGAGCGCGTTCCAAATCTTCCAGCAAACGATAGATGATGGTGTATAAGCGGATGGAAATTCTTTCCGAGGCGGCTTGTGCTTTGGCTGCATTATCGGCTTTTACATTAAAACCAATAATAATGGCTTTAGATGCGGTTGCGAGCATAACATCCGATTCTGTAATATCTCCGGTGGCACTATGCAGGATATTGACGCTGATTTCACTGTCTTTGGCCAAGTCATTAATGGAATTAATGATCGGTTCAAGGGATCCTTGTACATCAGCGTTAATGATCAAGCGCAGTTCTTTTTCTTCTCCAGCCTGAACTTTTGCAAATAATTCTTCCAGGGTGGCTCGCGGTGCGGATTGTGATTTGATTTTGTCAAGATTTTTGAGGTTCTGAGTAAAAGCCTTGGCGACTTTATCGTTATCAAAGACTTGGAATCGATCGCCGGCTTTTGGTACATCGCTCAGCCCCATAATTAACACAGGTGTGGAAGGACCAGCTTTTTTGATCGGTTTTCCACGATAATCAAACATGGCACGAATATGGCCGTTGGCTGAACCGGCTGTGATAATATCACCTTTTTTCAAGGTGCCGTTTTGCACGAGCAAGGTAGCCACAACACCCTGGGCTTTGGCGATTTCAGCTTCAATCACGGTACCAATTACTTTTCCATCCGGATTGGCTTTAATGCCGTTGGTTTCAGCTACCAAAAGAATGGCTTCCAATAAATCATCAATGCCGGTACCGACTTTCGCAGAGACGGGAATAACCATCGTATCGCCATCCCATTCATCTGGGACAAGACCGGCTTCAGCCAATTGATTTTTTGTGTACTCAGGATTGGCATCCGGGCGATCGATTTTGTTCATTGCGACTATGACGGGTACTTGAGCGGCTTTTGCATGGGCAATCGCTTCCCGGGTCTGAGGCATAACGCCATCATTGGCGGCAACAACCAAAATCACGATATCAGCACCCTGGGCACCACGGGCACGCATGGCGGTAAACGCTGCATGGCCGGGTGTATCCAGGAAGGTGATCTTTTGGCCTTTGGCTTCAATTTGATAGGCACCAATATGTTGGGTGATGCCGCCGGCTTCTTTATCTGCCACGTGTGTGTTGCGGATAGCATCCAACAATGTGGTTTTGCCATGATCAACATGACCAAGAATTGTCACAACAGGAGGACGGTTGACCAAGTATTGAAGGATCTTCATCTGAGATCACCTGACGCCAATGGGGAATTTCACTGATTTCCAGGCTCGGATTCTTCTTCGGTAACTCAAGCGTAGCCTCATAGCCACATTCACTGGCTACAATAGCAGCGGTATCAAAATCAATTTGTTGATTAATATTCGCCATGACACCATTCGCCATTAGAATCTTGATGATTTGAATGGGGCTTGTGTCAATGGTCTTTGCGAGATTTCTAACGGTTATTGTTGCTGGTAAAATTATTTCAGTTTGTTTGCTCTCGCTCATATGCACCTCCTAATGAAATTCACCCCTTACAATTGACCATACGGAAAGGGTGGCTGCAAACCGGTTTCCCTTTGATTCTGCAGCCACGCCTGATTCAGTTCTGTATTGTTGAAATTTGTTCTGTTTGAAGATTTTGCAAACTACTTAGCTGGTTTCGCAAAATTTCATCCAACTGATTCAGGTTTTCTTCAGATAATTCCGTTTTTAAAGCACGGGCAATCGTACCATTTATTCCTTTTGTTATACATTCCTGTTGTAAGTGCAGGTAAGCACCTCTTCCAGGAAATTTTCCGGTTGTATCCAGTATGACACCATCGCTGTGCGTACAAGCCGCATCATTGTTTTTTGCCTTGTACTTCTCTGCAACCAACACAAGTGCGTTGGGGTATATGTTTTCTGGGTTTTTTACCTTGATTACCCATGAATAAGTTCCTTTACAAAGCATTAAACATCCCAATCCCATTCACCACCGCCACTGCGTTTATGCTTTTTATGTTTGATGACCAGATTGACTTCCGGATCAATTCTATGGTTTGGTTTTTACGTTTCTTCTTCTTTTCTTGTCCGCAGCACTGAGGGAATCGTCGGATTCATCATCCACTTCTTCATGGACGCGCATGGGATCAAGCAAGTTCCGGCTTCAGGGTGAAAATATCTTCAAAGGAAATATCTTCTTCAATAATTTCTTCCTGTGGTGCAGATAATTTCGGCTCCTTTACCGCTCTCGGAGGCAACATTCGTGAGTTCAGTTTCAATTGCAGGTTCTACGCCCAAGGTTTCGGTCAGATCGATTTGATCTCCAGTCTTACCGCTAATTCGGGTTCTTCTAATGGGACGGATTCGGTAATAATGGGTTGTTCGGTTTCATCGATGGTTGCCGGCATATATTTCTGCAAGCTGGAATCTACGAAGGCAGCAATATCTGCCATGGCTTTTGGACCGATGCCCTGTAATTTCAAAATATTATCAGGGTGAATTTTAAGGCAATGGAAAGATCACCAACAGTGTTGAACCCGGCTTCGTCCAGAAGTTCAGCCAAACGGCTGTCCAAATCGGTAGCCAGTATCCGCAAGGAGAACAATTCCGGAGATAATTCCGCACGCATGCGGACTTCGTCATCCGAGACTTTGCTGACTGGAACTTCTTCCACTTCTTGCCGTAATTGGAGGCAAAGCGTTCAACCCGATCTATGAAGGTACTTAATTTTTCGTAGTCTTCAGGGTTAAGCGGACTACCTTCAGCTTTTCTAGCCAGTAGACCTTCAATGATGGCATAGTTGGGTTGTTCTTGTTCTGCCATATCAGCCAGATCAGGATTATTTTGCAGTCGATATAAAACGTCGGCGGCTGCCTCACTGATGCTTTTAATATCTATGCGCCAGCTGGTTAATTTTGCAGCCAGACGGGCATTTTGACCATCGCGACCAATGGCCAGGCTGAGTTGATCTTCCGGCACGACCACGGTGGCTGTTTTTCCTGATAACTGATCATCGTTGAGGTAGACACCTACAACACGGGCAGGGCTGATGGCTTTGGAGATGAATACAGCGGGATCAGCATTCCATTCAATGACATCGATTTTTTCATCATGCAAGTTCGCGAACGATGGCTTGAATGCGGACGCCGCGAATACCAACGCATGCACCAACTGGATCAATACCGGATTGAGTGGCAGCAACCGCCACTTTTGCCCGTTCTCCTGGTTCACGAGAGATGGAGCGAATTTCAACTACCCCGTGATAAATTTCCGGCACTTCATTTTCCAATAACCGCCGTAGAAAATCACGATGGGTTCGGGAGAGGAAAATTTGCGGTCCGCGTGGGGTATCTTTAATCTCTGAAACCAAACAGCGGACACGGTCGTGAATGCGGAAACGCTCGCCGGGGATCATATCCTTTTTCATCATGGTACCTTCAGCCCGCATTTCCAATCCAATCGTTAAACCCTGTGAATTGATGGCCTGAATGATGCCGCTGATAATCTCACCCATTTGTTTTTGGTAATGAGTAAGCTGGGATTGTCTTTCAGCATCCCGAATGCGTTGCTGAATCACCTGACGTGCGGTTTGTGCAGCTACACGTCCAAAATCTTTGGGGGTGGTTTCTACAACAACCATACTGCCTAATTCAGCTTCAGGATTTACCTTCAGGCAACTTCGAGCGCTACTTCTGTGCGGTCATCCTGAACTTCCTCAACCACTTCCTTTTCTGCTGAAATGGTGACTTTTCCGGTTTCGGGGTCTACCATGGCTTCAACATGTTGAGCAGTGGATGCGTTGACAGATTTGCGATAAGCGGAAACCATCGCAGATTCAATAGCTTTTAGAATTACTTCCTTGGGAAGCTGTTTTTCTTCCAGGACCTCGTTAAAGGCCAGTACAAATTCATTTTTCATCTAGAAAAATCTCCACAAAGGACCTTATAAGCAGAAAAGTGGGGTCGAACCCACTTTCCGTTGCTTTCTTTATTGATTTCTCGTGTTACGCTTTCATTTTAACATAGATTCAACTTCACTGCAATCCACATAATGAAGGAACTTCACCCATTCAGCGTAAATTCAGTATACAATAGTACCAATTTCATTTAGTTTCCGGTAAGGAGTTACATGGGATCTGATAAAAAATGGTGGCAGGATGGTGTGATTTATCAGATTTATCCACGGTCATTCTCTGATAGTAATGGCGATGGCATTGGCGATTTGGAAGGTATCCGCCAGAAGCTTGATTATATCCAAGAATTGGGGGTGGATGCCATTTGGCTTTCTCCGATTTACCCCAGTCCGGATGTCGATTTTGGTTATGATGTTTCCAATTATGTGGATATTGATCCAAAGTATGGCACATTGGCGGATTTTAAGGCGTTGGTAGAGGATGCTCACACCAGGGGAATTCGAATCATATTAGATCTGGTTCTAAATCACACCTCGGATCAGCACCCATGGTTTGTTGAATCGAAGAAAAGTAAAGACAATCCCTTTAGCGAATGGTATATGTGGCTGCCGCCCAAGAAAGACGGCAGTGTACCCAATGGATGGCAGTCCATCTTCGGCGGAAAGGGTTGGGAATATATTCCCGAACGCGATGAATATTATTTCCATATGTTTTATAAACAACAGCCTGATTTGAACTGGCGCAACCCAGCGGTGGAAGAAGCCATCTATGACGTATTCCGATTTTGGATGAAGCAGGGTGCGGACGGTTTTCGTCTGGATGTTTTTAATGGCTATTTTAAAGATGCAAAATATCGTAACAATCCTCCCAAACCAGGCTTGCGCGGTTTTGATCGTCAGCAGCATATTTATGATTGTGATCAACCTGAAATGATTCCTGTCTTAAAGAATATTCGCGAGATTGTGGATGAGAATCCGGATGGTTATACGGTTGGGGAGACATTCCTTTCTACTCCGGAAAAAGCTGCCCAATATTGTGCCCCAGGTTTATTACACGCTGCTTTTAATTTTGGATATCTGGAATGCAAGTGGAACCCCAAAGCTTTTGCAAGTGTCATCCAAAAATGGGAGGATGTCCTTCGTGAGGGATCCTGGCCGACATATGTGCTGAACAATCATGATGTCAGACGAACGGGTACGCGTTTTACCAAAGGGGAAGATGACAGGATTCTGAAAAATGCAGCCATATTATTATTGACCATGCGGGGAACACCTTTTTTGTATTACGGAGAAGAAATTGGCATGCGCGATATTCCGGTAAAACGGAGTGAAATTCAGGATCCCATCGGAAGAAAATACTGGCCTTTCCATATGGGACGCGATGGCTGCCGTTCTCCAATGCAGTGGGATGAAACACCCAATGCTGGGTTTACATCCGGCAAACCTTGGCTGCCGGTGCATGCCAACGCCAGTCAGCGTACGGTTAAATCTCAGATGTCAGATGAAGAATCCTTATGGCATGTTTACAAACAGGTTTTACAGCTGCGAAAAACATATTCAGTCTTGCGTTATGGTATGTTTCATCCGGTTACTTTTGAACAAAAAACCTTACTGGCTTATCTGCGACAGGATGATGAACAAACCATTCTGGTGATTATTAACTTTAAACGTCGAAAAACCCGCTTGGCTTTGGGATCCGACTTGCAAAGAGCCGGATGGAAAGTACTGCTTTCCACGGTGGAAAATCCGGATCGATTCAATGATTCCGGATATATCCGGGTAAAAGGACACGAAGCGTGCATATTGTTGCGAACACAGGATTAATTTATAAAAGGGCTGTTTAAATAGGTTATTTTCCATGGATGTCGTCGCCAACTATACGGGAAAACATCCGGATTAACACCAAAAGAAGCGGCAATTCATTATGCCCTTCAGGGTACGAATTGTCGCTTCTTGTTAAACAGCATTTTATTCTCTTATCTTTTTTTGATGGGTATCAAATCGAATGGCACGCCCACTTCTTTCCCTGCATCTTTCAGGGATGCGACGACCGTTTCCAGCAGCGGAACCCCTTCCTGACGATATTTTTGAGCTTTTTCCAATTCTTTTTCACCGTGAATAAAGATGCGTTCTTCATTTTCGGCTTTGGGTGCATTTTTGAGCAGTTGGATCATTTCATCCATATCCCGTTTGAATTCATTAATCTCTCGGAAAAAGGAGATATTAATTGCGGCGAAGAAATGCCCCACATTGGCGGTGTCCTGATCCGACGCAGGACGGGCGACATGCGGGCCAAAGGCCGCGCCAGCCAGGACTCCCGAGAAGATATCCACCATTACCGCCAGTCCGTAACCTTTGTACCCGCGCATGATATCGGGTCCGCCCAATGGCATCAATGCACCGCCGGCGAGAACTTCTTTGGGGTCCGTTGTGATGGTACCTTTATTGTCAACGCCCCAACCGGCGGGAATAGGCTCCCCGGCTTTATCATAGACAGAGATTTTCCCAATGGGAACGATGCTGGTGGCCATATCGAGGATATAGGGTTTTTCATTTTGTGTCGGAGCGGCTACCGCTATGGGATTGGTGCCCAACATGGCTGTCCGTCCAAAGGTAGGAGCAACCAGGGGCTGTGAATTGGTGAAACTCATCCCGATCATATCTTCAGCCAACGCCATTTTTGCATAATATCCGGCAATCCCGTAATGATTACTGTTGGAGACCGTGGCAAAACACACCCCGGATGTTTTTGCTTTTTCAATGCAGCGCTGCATGGCATACGTGCCGGCGACCTGCCCCATACCGTTGCCTGCATCCAGAGCCAAGGTGGCGGGAGTCTCATTTTTTACACTGATCTCGGTAACGGCATTCATCAGTTTTTTCTTCAACCGGCTGCCGTAATACGTATACAAACGGATGATGCCGTGGGAGCTGATACCGTGCAAATCCGCGGCGAGCAGGATTTCTGCACTGCGTTGGGCATCCTTTACTGGAACGTCCAACTTACAGAAGAAATCGGTCATATAGTTTTCGAGCTCTTCGGCTTTGTAAAGTAGATTTTCTACCATATTCCCTCACATATTTAATAAAAATAACTCCCCTCCATTATACATAAGGAAGAGGAGTTCAAGTTAACCTGAAAAGCTGATTATCTTAATAAGGTGATTTGATTCTTATCAATCGTCTCACCGACGATGGATTCAAAAATCTTTACCGGATCGAGTATGATGACCAGCCCATGTTCGCCGTTTTTGGCTATTCCCTTGATGTACTTGGTGTTGATGGAACTGACCATGGGCGATGGAGGGGAGATTTCACTGGCGGGAATCTGATAAACCGATTCAACATTATCGACAACAAAACCTGCTGTCACATCTTGAACCGCAACTACGATGATGCGATTATTATCATGGTCATCAGAAATGGTTAGACCTAATTTGCGACATAAATTAATTACAGGAAGAACAACACCCCGTAAATTAGTAGCACCCTCAATGGATGGATGTGCCCGGGGAACCCAGGTAATATCCTGCATTTTAATGATACTTTCCACAATCATAATACTGATGCCATAGGACTGCCCTGCCAGGGAGAAGATGACCAGATGCTCATCGGTATCATAGCTGGCCTCACTTTTCCTGGTGACAATCGCATTGGTCATGGGGATATCAATATTGGTTTGCTCTTTTTCAACGGCCACAGCTGTGATCATTTTCTCGATAACCGGCGCGGATTCATTCTTATTCACCGCTTCCACAGGCGCTGGGGGGGCTTCAACCACTGTATTGGCTTGTTTGGCAGGTTGCAGTGTACTCACAGGCGGGAGTGCTTTAGACTCTGTTTTCTTTTCCTTTTTTACCGGAGCCGCTTTTTCTTTTTTCTCAACGGATTTGACAATTGGAGCGTCCGGTTTCTCAACCGCCGCGGATACAGGTTTCACCTCTTCAGCCGATTGCGTGGGTTGGGGGTTTTCCTGATCGGAAAGCGAAAGGTTGCTTTTCTTGGTGGAAAATAAACGCTCAAGGCTGTTTTCAATTTTATTCTTTTTTGTCATTTCTATCCCTGTTCGCTCAATAATTGGATGACTTCATTGGCAAGTTGTTCATATTCCAGATTGGATCGTGATTTTGAAGCATACTGGGAGATAGGCTCACCTGCCGCAGCACTTTCCCGAATTTGTGTATCGATTCCGATGACTGTATTAAATAAATTGTTTTCAAAGCTGGTCAGTAATTGTCCTAAAACTTCCCGGCAGATACGATTTCGTTTGTCAAATATCGTGGCAACTAAATGATAGGTAAGGGTTGGATTTAGGTGCTTTTGAACCGCGTCAATCGTTTCCAATAGACGTTCCAATCCGCGGGCTGCGTAATATTCTGTTTGAACGGGTACCAAAACCATATTCGCGGCTGTCAGAGCCATTAAGGTCAGGGGACTTAAAGCGGGCGGGCAATCGATTAAGATGAAATCATAATCCGTTTGGATTGGTTTTAATGCCTTGGCGAGGATCCATTCATAGTCCTGAATGGCGACAATTCCCTGTTCGGTAGCTGCGAGACGAACATCACTCGGCAGGATGGATAAATTCTGCGTGCCGGTTTCTTGAATAATATCTTGGATTGATACGGTTTCGTCCTGTTCTTCCGGATCAATTAAATCTGCAATAGCCAACTCAATCTCATCGGGATCCAGTCCGACAGCCATGGTCAGATTCGCCTGCGAATCCAGATCAATGATCAGGACCCTTTTTTTCAGGAGCGCAAGATTTGCTCCCAAGGATACACAGGTCGTTGTTTTACCAACGCCCCCTTTCTGGTTGCTCACAGCAATAATTTTTGCCATCCGTTTCCTCGTCACCCAATATACCCGTTGTGATAAATTGCAACAAAAGACACATTTAGTATTATGTTAGTTTCATCATAATTCAAAATTCAATATTCACCATAAACACTGAATAAAGCTTTCATAAAAGTCCAGGCGAAAATGATTTACATAATATAGACCAACTACCTGGGAATGAAGTCCTTGGAATGCTTTGTAAATAATTATTCAAAAGAATTGGTTGGTGGGGATGGAATTCTCCGCGGTTATCTTGAATATCATTTCCGGGAGAGAAGCTAGTTTCATTGGATCGGAAAATTTTAAATTATCTGATCAAGTTTAATCACCACATTGTACAGCACTTCCAGACTGGCCTCCACGGCCAAACGTTCAATGGCTTCAGGAAGGTCCTGCATGGTGTGGTACACCATGCCGCTGCGGATCAGATCGGTTGGCATGGCAAGCAGCGTAGTACACTTCACGCCTATTTTTGCCAGTTCTGCGGCATCGGTGGAGCCGCCACCGAATTTCATCGTTGACAACCGCGCTGGATACCCGGCTTCATGCGCAGTTTGCATACAAAGCTTTGCCAGAGATGCATCCAGAGGAACGATGTGATTTAAGTCCGAGGTTAGAAATTTAATTTCAGAAAGATTGTAGATGCTGTCAATATTAAGCAGAAAGGTCGGCAGGGAGGTTAAATCTGCCCGATGGGTTTTCGCGAAAGCTCGTGCCCCCCGCAGACCTGCTTCTTCGGCATCGAAGGAGACAAATTGCAGGCGGGTGTTTTTCAATGAGCTTTTTCCAGCGCCTATTGTAAAAAATCTGGCGAATTCCACCAGCATGGCAGAGGCGATCAGATTATCACCTGCTCCTGGCGTGCCGTTCTTGCTCACCATAAACATTTTTGAACATGCCAGTGGAATACTGAGCAGCCAGTAGAACTGCATGCCAAAGCTCAAGGGAGAAGGTTTGCCAGTCATCCATTCCAAAATTAATAAACTCAATGTACCCAGGAAACCTGTCATGATGGCGATATCCGGGATTATGATTTTTAACCCATAGAGGCGTTGATGCCTGCGCATTATGCGCATCTCATAGGCGCTGTCATGATGGCCGCTGATCAGGATTTGCTGTGCAATGGTGCCTTCAGGTTCAAGGGCTGCGCTGACATTGGCACAGCTGCGCAGGGGAAAAAGAAAACTGAAAAATTCTTTGTAATAACTGAACTGTAAAAAACCATAACTGATGGTGAAAAGGAATCCCAAGGCCGCCAGCTTGATGGATCCTGATAATGCAACGATGCTGAACATCATATAGAAAAACGGTTCAATGATAAAGAAACCATTGAATACACCGGGTCTGGTAGAAAAAGTTTCCAGTCTGGCATTTCCACATACGCCGGCGAGTTGATCCCTCAGGTGGGTGGCAGCATCAAGACAATTTTTTGTTCCCGCCAAACGCGGACCAAATAAGGTAATTAACTGATCAGTATATGCAATGGCGCTTTTGGCTGCTTGCTGAAATGACGGCTTCATGGATGGGTATTCCTTATTTTGGATTCAAAGAATTCTACCCGTGCTTGTTTAATAAATCAATTGATAGATTCTGTGGCGACCCTTATTCCACCCAATCTGCTGCGAAACTTATTATTCAATTTGGGAAATTTCAAATCGAAAACAGCTATTTATTTTGTTAAGCATGAATCCCCTTGACAAATATTATTTTTTGTATAGAATTGTCTGGACATGAAATATTTGACAGAAACTCAATGCCCCCAACAAATCCAGGATTCTCACTATCCTGCCCTTGTCGTTTCAAAAAGAGCCGTTCTTGGCTCTTTTTTTTTGTCCCATTTCAGCACCATAGGTAAGTAAACATGAAATCATTTTTTAGAGCGCTTGAGGATCGTGCAGTAAAACTTGACTCCATCCTTTGTATCGGGCTGGATCCGCATCCTGATGAAATTTCCGAAAAAAGTCGTAAAGGACTGGTCGAATTCTGTAAACGGATGATTGATGCCACGACCCAGGTTGCGGCGGCATACAAACCCAATATGGCTTTCTTCGAATCATTGGGAGCAGAAGGCTGGTTGGCTTTACAGGACGTGCTGGCTTTGATTCCTGCCGACATTCCAGTTATCCTGGATGCGAAACGTGGGGACATCGCATCCACGGCCCAGGGGTATGCTCGCGCTGCCTTTGAACATCTGGGGACGGATGCCATCACCTTGAATCCTCTTCTGGGTGAAGATTCCATTGCACCATTTATGGCATATCGGGAAAAAGGCGCTTTTGTTCTATGCAAAACTTCCAATCCGGGCGCGGATGATTTTCAGAACTTAAGCATTCAACAGGACGGAAAATTGATTCCGCTCTATGAAGAAATTGCACGCAAAGTTCAAACCTGGAATTCCACCAATCAACTGGGTTTGGTGATTGGTGCTACACAGGTGCAGGCACTGCGGCGGATTCGGCAGATGGATGCCGGCATATGGTTTCTGGTGCCGGGCGTTGGCGCTCAAGGCGGTGATTTGGAAGCGGCTTTATATGCCGGGCTGCGGACCGATGGTCTGGGTGTGCTGCTACCTGTCTCGCGGGGGATTTCCAAAGCGGATGATCCGAAATTGGCTGCTAACAATTTATCTGCTGAGATCAATCGCATTCGTCGGCAATTTCTGAATGATAAGTCAAAAACAGCCCAAATCCCGGTTGATAAAACGCTACTCGAGGAAATCGGCGATCAATTGCTATCCAGCGGATGTGTGAAATTTGGCAATTTTACCTTGAAATCCGGATTGCACTCTCCCATTTATCTGGATTTGCGTCGATTGATTTCCTACCCGGATTTGATGAATAATGTCTGTGATGCGTACACCACGGTACTCAAAAACCTGACTTTTGATCGAATTACTGGATTGCCCTATGCGGCTTTACCCCTGGCGACCCTGATCAGTCAGAAGGGCGGCTGGCCGATGATTTATCCCCGTAAAGAGGTTAAAGAATACGGCACCAAAGCCAGCATTGAAGGGGACTATCAACCAGGCGAACAAATTGTGATTATTGATGATCTGGCCACCACGGGTGGATCAAAATTTGAGGCCATCGATAAACTTTGCGAAGCCGGATTAGTGGTTAAGGATGTAGTCGTTCTGATTGACCGGCAAAGCGGCGCTGCCGAAGCGCTGGCAGAACAAGGATATCAATTACACGCAGTGCTGCAATTTTCTGATTTGCTGCACTATTGGCAGGATTCGGGTCAGGTTCCCGCTGATCAAATTCAAGCCGTATTCAAGTTCCTGGAGACCCACTAAATATGTACCCATTCTATCGACCCATTGTATTTTTACTCAGTCCAGAGTCCGCCCATCACTTAACCATCTCAATGCTGAAACTCGCAGGCAATCTGGCACCGACGCGTGCCTTGATTAAGGCATTATATTTTCCGAAAGTGAACGGCCCAGCGATTGATCTTCTGGGCCTTCATTTTGCCAATCCGATCGGCATGGCGGCCGGCTATGATAAAGATGGAGAAGGCTGGCGCGGCCTGGCTGCCCTGGGGTTTGGTCATATAGAATTGGGTACAGTTACGGTCCACCCGCAGGATGGTAATGCAAAGCCGCGCATCTTCCGCATCCCTGAAGAACGGGCGGTGATCAACCGCTGCGGGTTCCCTAATTACGGCGCCGAGTATATGCTCAAACGCATGAACGGCAAACGCCCCAAGGACCTGGTTCTGGGGGTCAGTATTGGCAAGAACAAAACTACACCGCTGGAAAATGCCGAAGACGATTATTTACGGTTGATTGATTTGTTTGCGGAGAAATCCGATTATCTGGCCGTGAATGTCAGCTCGCCCAACACCCCTGGGTTGCGTGAATTGCAGGAGAAAGGACGTTTTGACCGCTTATTACGGGCGGTGGCCGCGAAAAAGGCGGAAGTCTCTCAGAAATATCAGAAAAAAATGCCCATCGTAGTAAAACTTGCGCCTGAATTGAGCGATGACGAGCTGGACGAGTGTTTGGACGTGATTCTGGATACCGGCCTGGATGGCGTGATTATCAGCAACACCAGCTTGAACCGCCATGGATTGAAATCTCCGGTGGCCAGTGAGTTTGGCGGACTCTCCGGCAAGCCGATCATGGCTCACAGCACGCAATTGATCCGCAACGTTGCCCGCCGCACGGAAGGCAAACTGCCGATTATTGCCAGCGGCGGGGTTATGAATACTGCCGATGCGCAGGAAAAACTGGACGCCGGCGCGAAATTGGTCCAGCTTTATACCGGGATGATTTTTGAAGGTCCCGAACTGCCGGGAAAGATTATCCGTTCAGGTTTGCGCTTTTAATTCAACAAGTTATTACGGATAAAAACAAGCCGGCAGCCGAATCAGGACTGCCGGTTTTTTATTAATTATTATTAGTGCAAGTAGTATTTTATTGCTGCTGATTTAAGGAATTAGATAATCTTTATTCTGATTAGCTTGTTGAAATTCTTCAATTTCTTCGTTTGTTAAATAATGTGAAAATAACAAATTATGAGGCGAGCACCAGCCAATAATGTAATCAAGCATATCGGCTGTTTCATCTTCTTCCTTTTCACGACCTTGTTTTCTCAATAGTAAGCAGAATTGATAGAATATTTCATGGATTTCTAACTGGCTATATCCCTCGGAGATCATTTCTTCAACGAGTTTTCTAAGAGATCCATCTTGGAGTGCGCTTTCAAGCCGAGTAATCATATTCCATCCATACTTTCTGCTAGAAAAATATTTCTCAATTTTGATAAGAATTGATATCCCAAAGATCGGATAGTGCGTTTAATAAATTTTCAACATCCGACCAGGGGTTGTACTCCTGGATGGAAATTCTTGCGTATAGCTGTTGATTCCAGACATAAACAGGAACTTCGATTTTGAAAGTATCGTAAAGAGCATCTTTTGTTTTTTGTGCTTCCCAGGTATTGGGTAAGGCAAAGGCAGCCAATTGACCGTACCAGAACTCGCCGCCCTGATACAGGCTGGCCAAGCCGGTGATGGAGTGGATGGCCTGCAGTGCGCGCGAGGTCATTTCATGGCAGCGCTGGCGGACTTCCGGCCAATTATGTTGCGCTTGATACTCGATGGCTGCGGGCACCGTAAGGAAGGCAGCCAGATCGCGGGTGCCGAGATATTCGTTGTAATCCACCAGGGTGGAAGGACCCGGCAAGACGCTCTGCCAGCCGAAACTGACCACTAACGGCTCGATCAGGGCATGGCAATCTTTGCGGGCATACAGGAAAGCAGAGCCTTTGGGGGAACAAACCCATTTGTGAAAATTGCCGGTGTAAAAATCACAACCCAGATCGGTCAGATCCAGATCAATGTGTCCAGGAACATGCGCACCGTCGATCAAGGTCAGGATGCCGGCAGCCCGGGCGCGCTGACAGATTTCCTTGATCGGAAAGATGGCGGCGGTTTCAGAAGTGATGTGGCTGAGGAAGATCACTTTGGTTTTTGGGGTAACACCCGCCCAGAACTCCTCCACCAATGTTTCGTGACTGGTAAAGGGGGTGCTGATCGGTTGTACTTTGTACGTGAAACCAGTCTTTCCGGCCAGAAATTGCCACGTGCGGTTGGTGGCGCCGTATTCGTGGTTGCTGGTGAGAACCTCATCCCCGGCTTTCAGGTCCAGACTGCGGGCGACGACATTCACTCCGTAGGTGGAATTTGTGACATAAACGACTTCGTCAGCCTGGCAATGAAGGTATTTCGCCATGACTTCTCTGGCGTCCGTCAGTAGTTGAGGGGCTTTGCGGGCGATAAATAAAACCGGTTGTTTTTCCAGCTCGCGCTGCCATTGTTGGTAAGTTTCAAAAACAGGATTGGGAACGGCGCCAAATGATCCATGATTGAGGAAGGTGATTTCAGGGTCTAATTGATAGCCGGTATATTTGCTTGAATTCATGGGATGCGTACCTCGCGTGCTGGATTGGGAAATCAGAATAGATTCTAATCCCAACCGATGGATTGCGCCATCTTTTAGTCTGAGAAGGATTGGGTGAGGGATGGAATGAGGAGATGGATGATTGAGAATTGGGAATGGAACCAGATGATGGCTGCTAAAAATCAATCGTCATTCTGGTGGCATAGAAAATTTTGATTCATAGGCGAGGGCGAAGCATTCAGGGATAAACGTCTCATTAATCAATCACGTGATCCCTGAATGCTTACCCTTTCGGGCACATTGTCGCCCCTACGGAATACGTCGGCACTATGTTGGATGGCTGTTACCTAATGGATCAACATATTTATTCATGTTTTTTTCAAACCCTGTAAAATCTGTATAAATTTCGGCCTTCCATCCACGCGTAAGGGCTGCCTGCACGTTTGTTTTAGAATCATCCCAAAACAGGATGGATTCTTTTTCCAGGTTGAGCGAGTTTTCGATAAATTCAAAATAGACGGGATCCGGTTTTTGGCAGCCTATTTCACACGAGAAAAACAGCCGGTCGAACAGATCTTGAAAGCCCATCCGGGTTTTCATGTACTCAGCTCGATTGCATTCCTGACTGGTTGCGAGGCTGCATAGCGTCCCTTGGTCACGCAGGTTTTGAATCACAGAGATCAAACGAGCATCAAGTACATGGTCCTTCTGCAGCCAGATAGCAATAAACTCGTCTACGGAACCTTTCCATTGCCATGTTTTCAAGTAAGGGGGTAAAACCTCGATAAGCTCCGCCTTGCCAAGCAGACAATTGTTAAAGATGCCATCAAAGAAGGGCTGGGTCATGGCTGGGGAAATGCCATGTTCTTCATTGAGGTATTTTGAGAATTGCATTTGTGGATAAACCACTACGCCGTCCGCGTCAAAACAAATGGCTTTGATAGTCACTATGCTGATTCCTTTTACACGTTTTGTCAGGCGGATTTGATCAGTTTATAGACAAAATTTGCTGCGTCGGGGCGTTCTTCCCAGCCATGCTTTGCATAGAACTGCCGCTGATAGGATTCACGGTCACGAATATTAAGCAACATCAATCGGGAACATCCCCGATTCTGCGCCTCGGCTTTTATCGCTTCCAGAAGTTTATTACCAACCCCTTGTCCACGAAATTCCTCTTTGATAAACAGCTCGGAAATATACCCTTCCGGTCCTGCTAAGATTAAGTAAGGAAGCCAATGAACTGCACAATAGCCTATAATTTCACCATTTATTGTCTGGGCAACCAGTATTAAGTGACTATCATCCTCCTTACATAGATCGAGATGCCTTTGAACGCGTTCCTGAGTAGATTGAGCCTCTTCTTTGGTAATATGTGCAAATAAATTTAAGGATCTCAATAAATTACTGATAGCTGGTCCATCCGTTGTTTCTGCATTTCGAATCTGAATAGCCATATCTGTTTCCTTGGGGTGATGCGAGAATTAATGAGAAAGTTGTTTTTATGAATAGGCGGAACTTCGGAGAAAATTCCCCTGCACAAGACACCAAATCCGCGCGTGCCCTGACCCTTTTCCGGTGTGATAATTATGCAGCAGGATCGTTATTTCTCCGCCATATCTGAAGACAAGGAAGCATTCGTTTTACCTGAACTCCGGCATTCGTAACGAGTCCATTATATCCTTTCTGGACTTTGTATAAACCAAAACAATCCGTCCCCCCGTTTGGACAAAGTTCTTCATGCCACCAAGGCTCGTAAAAACACTTCAACCCGCAATTATTGGTATCAAAAACGATAGCAAGATCAGCCTCAATTGCAGCACTCCAGGCGCTTTGGGTTGTTTCATAGACTGAGCGCAGCAGGTTTTCAAGATTGATTTGATTTATCTGTGGGGGAGTATCGACAATCAGGCTTAAATCGATATCTGAATCGGACCGATAGTTTCCGGCGAGACCGCGCGAGCCATGCAGGATGACTCGGGAGACGCTGGGATGAACCGTCAGGTTCGCCGCCTGTAGGAGCGCAAAAGTCGCGGGTAACAAGGATGATACTTCTGGTTCAAAGTCTATAATTTTGATCATACCTTATCCATGTGATGTCATTCATTTCTCCATCCAAACCTTCCAGGTCTGATTAGAATTCAAGGTAATTGGTATTCAGACCTGGAAGGTTTTGTTATTTACAATATGGATTGGTATAACCTTCCCAATCCGTTACTTACTGGATCAGACATGGGATGGTTTACCATTTTATTCGTTGTTACCCGTTAAACTATTCCGGGACAAGAACGCCCAAATTGCTTCGGCAGGTTCGAGATCAGCATTAAACTGGCCCGACTCATCCAAAGTACCCAGCCATTCGTGCTCGCCTCCCATATATTTGTAGTGCTCTACCGTTACGCCGTTTTCGCAATCCCCGTATTGGATTTGTTCAACGGATGTATCGTTGGTCGTATTAGGATTATGCGGTAACTCGTTTGTTATCGGGGTCGGATCGCAGCCATTGTTCGTGACCCAATACTTGAGCAACTCATCAATGGATAATATCGAATCCGATCCATCATAGGCTACACTATGATCCGCCGTCCCATGAATTTCCATGACTGAAATTGGCCTTTTTGGATCACAAGTTGCTAAAATTTCAGATGTCATGGATCCGGACACAGAGACAACCGCTGCGATTTTTTCACTCAATTCGCAGGCTAACCGCAAGCTCATGAATCCGCCATTGGAATGGCCCATGGCATATATTCTATTTTGATCAATATTGTATTCCGCTGATAGGGCATCTATCATCGCTTCGGTAAATCCGACATCATCGGCTGGACTGCCTGCTGTCCAACCACCCACGTTCCAATGGGAACTTCCATCCAATAGGCTACCCTGGGGATACACTAGCAGGAAGCCGGTTGCATCCGCAATCGGGAGAAAATCAACGTATTCCAACAGCTCCATGGCCGTTGAAGTATAGCCATGAAAGCCAAAGAGCACCGGCACGGATTCATCCCCGCTGTAGCTTTGAGGTACGTAAAGAATATACTCCCGCTCCTGCGAATCAAAATGTATGGTTCTATGGATGATTCCAGTTTTGGGTGCTTCATTTTCCGGAATCGTATTTTGACTGTCTGCGTTATCTGTTGAACACGCAGCAAGAAGGATGCAGCAGAGGAGGATCCATGGAACCGAGTGTTTATTTGAATTTTTCATCTTTTTCCTTTTATTACAGTGAAAACCAGGTACATCCTCGTTTGCTATAGATTAATTAGACACGTGTAAAACTTACCCATTTATTATTCTGATTTACAGTGTCCACTTTCCATCCTGCTGTAATCCAGGATTGCGCGTGAGGATGGTCATTGGGCGAAATTGGATTAGCCCACCATGCCCTATGAGTTGTTGCACTATTAGGTAATTTATCACCAAGGATTTTCTCAATTTCGTCAAATGATAGAGTTCTTTCTGTTATGTTTGGAAGTATGTTTAGTAGGAAATCATGCAACGGATCGTATTTATTCATTTTGTACCCCTCTAAAACATGAAGCCTAAACATAGAAAGCATAAAATTTGTGTTCGTGAGTGAGGAATGAATAGTCTCTTTGTCTACATGAAAACTAATATCATTGAGATGTTGATTGGACAAGAAACCACCTTCAATTTGAGGCAATTGCCCCGCGCGAATTTTTTTAGAAAGTTGCCCCGCAAGATATTTTGCCAAAGAATAGCGTTGTCCAACATCAGCGCCGCCAATGGGAAAGTCTAATTGCGCTGCGTCATCTGGATACAAACGGGCAAATTCAATGGCTATTTGATAAGCTGTCAAATAAGGGAGTCCTAAATGATGCATAGGATCGGCATCTGGTGTATCATGCAAGATACCGATAATTTTTCGCTCAATATCAAGTTCTTGCCATTTGTTCATATAAAGATCTCCTATTAATTGTCACCCCGATTTAGCAAGTAATATAAATATCCGAATTACGATCCAATGATATTAACTACTTCTACATAGTCTGGATTTAGCTGGAAAAGCACTTGTCGAGATGTTTAATGCGCGTCTGTCCAATATATTCTTCTTGGACGCACAAGAATATTGTAATGATTATTCCCCAATCAAGGTACCAAGTTTTTGTAGGACTTCATCCACGATTGCCTCAGGTAACTTACAAATAAATTCTGCCTGCCTGGTTTTCCAATCCAGGCTTTTTACCTGGTCCGATAAAATGGCGCCGCTTATTTTTAAACCCTCCGGCAGCAGCACTTCAAAAGGGTAATGCTTGATTTGGCTGGTAATGGGGCAACAAATCACCAAACCAACTTTGGCGTTATAGGATGCCGGCGATAAAACTAACGCCGGACGCCGTCCTGCTTTTTCATGCCCGGCTTGTGGCGTGAAGGTCACCCACACAATGTCCCCGCGATTTGGTATGGTTGGCATAGGATCACCAAACTTCATGGCCAACAGCTAACCCGGTATTAGTTTCATGGTGCAGATTGGCATTATTGACACCAGATAGTAATTGCTCAAGTGTCCAGGTCGGGGCAGGCATGGGTTTTACAATGATTTGGCCGTCAACCAGGGTCACTTCTACAACGGAATCGTTCTCCAGTTGAGCACCAAGGGCAAAGGCTTTGGGTATTCTCAGGGCAAGACTGTTGCCCCATTTTTGAACTTTTGTCAGCATAAGGATTCTCCGATTGTATCTACAATAAAGATACATCTTTTTGAATCATAAATCAAGTGGTTTTCATGATAGGGGTTCTGGTTAATAAAAAAAACCCCCGTCTACATCTTTCGACTTTAGACGGGGTTCAAGGACTTAATAAAGTTCACCTACACATCCAAATTGCGGACTTCCTTGGCGTGGGTGGTGATGAAGCGGGTGCGGGGAGGAACGGCGGCGCCCATCAGCATATCGAAGGTCTTGTCGGCCACCGCGGCGTCTTCAATGGTCACTTGCAGCAGGGTGCGTTTCTCCGGATTCATGGTGGTTTCCCACAACTGCTCCGGGTTCATTTCTCCAAGACCTTTATACCTTTGCAAATCGATTTTATCTTCGCTCAGGTTTAATTCTTTGACCAACTTATCTTTTTCGGCTTCACTGTACACGTATTGAATGGTTTTTTTATGTTTCACCCGGAAGAGAGGCGGCTGGGCAATAAAGAGATGGCCTTTCTCGATCAGGGGATTCATATAGCGGAAGAAGAAGGTCAGCAGCAGGGTGCGGATATGGCTGCCGTCGACGTCCGCATCGGTCATGATGATGACGCGGCCGTAGCGCACGTTGGTGACATCAAAGTTATCACCAATGCCGACACCCAGGGCGGAAATCAGGGCGCGCACTTCGGTACTGGATAAGATTTTATCCAGGCGGGAGCGTTCGGTATTGAGGATTTTACCGCGTAAAGGCAGAATGGCCTGGAAGTGACGGTCCCGGCCCTGTTTGGCCGAGCCACCTGCGGAATCACCTTCGACGATGTACAGTTCAGTTTTGGTGGAATCGCGTTCGGAGCAGTCGGCCAGTTTACCGGGCAGGGTCAGGCTTTCCAGTGCGGATTTGCGGATGACCAGGTCACGAGCTTTGCGGGCTGCATCGCGGGCGCGGAAGGAGGTAAGGCATTTGCTGACAATAGCCTTGGCAGCCGATGGATTTTCTTCCAAAAAGCGGCTGAAAGCTTCCACGGTCACCTGCTGGACAATGGTCTGTACTTCGGGATTCATCAATTTGACTTTGGTCTGGCTTTCAAATTGAGGATCGGGATGCTTGATGCTGACAATGGCGGTCAGACCTTCGCGGGTATCATCACCGGAGAAGTTAGGGTCGGCATCCTTGAGCAAATTGGCTTTGCGGGCGTAATCATTGATCACCCGGGTGATGGCGCCGCGAATACCGGTCAGATGGGTACCGCCGTCAATGGTGTTAATGGTATTGGCAAAGGAATAGACCGATTCGGTGTAAGCATCCGTATATTGAATGGCAACTTCCACGCCGATATTGTCCACTTCTTTTTCCATGTAAACCACAGGCATGAACCACTTCGCGGTTGCGGTTCATGTAACTGACAAAGGAGCTGATGCCGCCTTCAAAGAAATAAGTTACAATCCGTGTCGGTGACGTTCATCTGCCAGACTGATTTTTACTTTACGGGTAACAAAGGCCATTTCGCGGAAACGTTGTGATAAGGTTTCAAAGCGAAAATCCATTTCCTCTTTGAAAGATTTCGGTATCATACATAAAGGTGGTTTTGTTACCGGTTTCTTCAGTTGGGCACAGGTGCCAATTTGTTCAACGGGTCCTCACTGGGATACCGCGTTCGTAGCGTTGGTGGTGAATTTTTCCATCACGGTGAACTTCAACTTCGCACCAACTGGAAAGGGCATTTACAGCAGAAACGCCAACACCATGCAAACCGCCTGAAACTTTATAGCTGCTGCCGCCGAATTTACCACCGGCGTGCAGAATGGTCATGACCACTTCAAGGGCGGATTTGTTCTTTTGCGGATGAATATCCACCGGGATACCACGTCCGTTATCTTTCACCGTGACACTGCTATCCGCATGAATGATTACTTCGATATTGTTACAAACACCAGCCAGTGCTTCGTCAATGGAGTTGTCTACGACTTCATAGACCAGATGGTGCAGCGCTTTTAGATCTGTACCGCCAACATACATACCCGGACGTTGACGAACTGCTTCCAGACCTTCTAAGACTTGAATATCCGTTGCAGTGTAACTGGCACTGCCATTCCCCGATTTTTCCACAGAATCCTCCATGATTAAGCTAATAACGAACCCTTTGGCGAATTATGCTGGTACTATGCCTGGAAAGGTCGGTCTGTTTGATTTGGTTTGTTGGGCAATCATTTTCAGATTATGGTTCATCCAGGTCAAGCCATCCTGATAATAAAAAAACTGGAAGCAAGTAAGCCTGTACTGATGAAAGCATGCCCGAAAATACCGCCCAATAACATATAAGAAGTTACTACTGGCTGAAGCCAGAGGAATTGATTAAGCCCTTGATAAAGCAGCAGACTGAATAAAATGAAGAAACCAGTTCCTGGCAGGTAAAAGCGGATCAATCGTGTACTTGATAATAACGCCTTCAGGGGATTTAGTTTGCTGGATGACAATCGCATGCGGGGTGAAGATCAGCGGAATGATCATCCAGAATAAAGCAAGCAAAACTACAAAACTCGCAATATTTCCTATGGTTGCATTGATCATGGTAAGAAGGGCAACAATCGTCATACTGGGAAATACCACTAACATGATCAGCACCCAAATCGCAAAATTGAGGAAGACCAACCAGAGCGTATTCTTTGATAAATTTCTGATGGAGAAGGTTTGTTTCTCAACCTCATGATTGCAACTTCTGCCAATTTCACTGAGGTAAATACCCCCAAGAAGGCTGCCACCGATCAGGATGAGGATGAAGAAACCAAATTCTTGTAAAATTGAGGCCGTGCTTAACTTTTGTACCAGGCCTAAAGGCGTTGCGGTAATATTTTGAAAAGCCATCAGACTGGGAATTCCTATTGGCATGGTATTAAGAAAGCCAAAAAGGTTAAAGGAAGCGATGAACTCATCCAGAGCGGGTTGAATGCTCTTGAATTGAGCAATCACCTCAGGCTGTTGAAGCTGTTCCTGCATACCCTGTTGAAATAATTTCATGAATGAATTCAACGAGTGGGTTGTGGTCAGGATTGGACCAAACCAGATGAATAAATCCAAGAGTAAGGGGAAGATGATCAGGTAAGCATGATTAGCTACAGTATTAAATCCCTTTATCAGGGATCGTGTCATCCTGGGTGGACGTAACGGTTTGGGGGGTTTTTTTTATTTCCATACAAGATTTAATTTTACCACATCCAGTCAGTACTTGGCATGATTTGATGCAGCGGTTAGAATAGAAGTATGGAAGAAAACCGAAATCTGCCTGATTTAAATCGAATGAGCATCCTGGTTGCCTTGATTTGCCTGCTTTACGCGCTCACTCCCTATATTCAATTTAAGGCAATTCCTCTTGATTTCAGTTTTGGCGGTATCCAATTTGGTTATCGGATCAGTTTTGTCACCCTGGTTTCCCTACTCTCGGCGGCATTGGCTATCTCCGGTGCCAACTGGATTTTCACGGCTCATCCGGGGAAAGGCAGCAAGAATATGATTCCCCATTGGCTTCTGCCAGGGTTAACTGCCTGGGCAATTGGGATTCCCTTGGAAGTTCACTCGCATGTCGGTGTTGCCTGGTGGATTGCATTTGGTTTTGGCAGTCTTTTGCTTTTATTGGTTATCTTTTTGAGTATATTGTGATAGATTTGTCTGATCTACAATATCCCTTCGCATCCATTGGATTAAGTGCCGTTGCATTCGTCATTTTTCTTATTCTTGTCATCAGTGTACAATCGGCGGAATTACGATTGTATTTAAAGTTGCCCATCCTGATTTTGCCATTGGGATTGATCACCCTGCGCGTTCTTTATTTACGAACCAATGGGGTTTGGATGCCGGAATGGGCTTTTTGTATCGCCGTGCTCATCGGGCAGTTTACTGTCGGCATGCATTATTTGCCAATACGGCCGATCAATTTTGGTGTTTTTCTTTCCGGAAGCGCATATGCGCTGAGTAGTTTGGCAAGTTCCTATCACGATGAGCAGGAAGCAAGAAAGTATGGATTGAACCGGGCATCATTTTATTTATCACATTGCTACTTTTTTTTGCCAACCCCATGATGTAAGCAGCAATCCAGAAGTATACGGAATCTTCTGGTGACATTACCCTGAATAATTGAAAAATCGAATCGCCGGGGTTGATTATGGGTTAAATTATATTAGAGAGGAGAATTTACAATGGTTTTAAAAATACTACTAGTATTGGTAATGGCCTATTTGATTGGTTCAATCCCTTTTGGATTATTGGTCGTAAAACTTTTCAGCGGAAAGGATATCAGGCAGATTGAAAGCGGGCGTACAGGCGGAACAAATGCCATGCGTGCCGCAGGATTACATTCCGGTATATTTACCATGATTTTTGATGCACTAAAAGGCACATTGGCCATTTGGCTGGTCGGTGTGATTACCATGATGCCCGCGCCATGGTTATATTGGGTACAAATTGCAGCAGGCATTCTGGCGATCATTGGCCATAATTATTCGATCTTCTTAATTGAAAGGGCTGATGGAAAAATCATTCGTTTTCGCGGCGGTGCCGGCGGAGCAACCACCCTGGGCGGCGCTATCGGTCTATGGCCTTCCAGTCTGGCCATCACCTTGCCGGCGGCAATCCTGGTTTTCTTGTTTATTGGCTACGCATCCGTGACGACGATGAGCATTGCTTTTGTAACTACCATGGTATTTCTCTATCGGGCGATTATTGGCGTTTCTCCATGGGCATATTTTATTTTTGGGGTGATTGCTGAAATACTGCTGGTGATTGCACTTGAAGCCCAATATTCAACGCCTAAAAGAAGGTAAAGAACGCCTGGTCGGGCTGCGAGCCTGGTTTAAGAAGAAGATAGAAACACCCGCCGGTTAGGCGGGTGTATTTTTTTTATAAAGGGGCTGCTTCAACCTGTTGGGTAATTTTGTTATGAAATTTTTGGTACAAAAAGACCAGATTGCGTTTATGCAGTGCATCCACCAAACCGCCCAATAAGATTCTTTCTTTGCCAAAAAGCTCAATATCGCCATCCGCGATAATTTCCTGGATCGTTTTGTCGGCAGCTTTTTGATTAATAAAGGCATCGATGGCATTAAGATAACTTACATTACTCTCAATGGCAGCTTCAATTTCGCCGCGCAAAATGATATCCCCATGTCCCTGGATGATATTTTCCAATGTCATCGAACTGAATGAGTGCAAAGTACTCAGGCTTTTTTGCAGATCCCCATTGACGATATAGGGTAATGGGATAAAGGAATCACCGGCAAAGAGAACACGATCTTCTTCCAACATAACGCTGATGCCATCGTCACTGTGTCCGTCCGTAGAAAAGAGGGACAGTGTTTTTTTGCCAACTTTTAACGTCAGGGTTCCGTTTCGGATAGTGATATGCGGAATGACAATTTTCAATTGTTTCAGGGCAGGATTATGTTTTTTGGACTGTTCCAGCGCAGGGGTTTCGTCCTCCCGCATATGAGTGCGGCAATTGGCATGACTGATAATCGTCGCGCCGGGAAAAAAACAATTTCCCCAGGAATGATCCGCATGACTATGAGTATTGATGATGTAACGTACCGGGGCACGCAAATCATCTTCGATGAAAGAACGCATTGCAAGCGTCTCTTCCGGCATGGCTAGAGTATCGATTAAAACAGACCATTGAGGACCAACAATAACGCCCGCTGTGACCTGAGCATAGATATCGCTTTGAAACCAGTATACATTGTCCGAGACACGTTCGCGTTGCATTTAACCCTTCCAAACAGACGAAATCAAAATCAGTTAGAAGAATAGCATAAATAAAATGAAAAGTCAAAAAATGGTTCTTTTCATGTCTTAATCAGGCAAAAATCATGCTCAATAGTTGTTGACATTCTGGATTGCTTTCTATATAGTAGGAAGCGAGGGGATTTTTTTCTTGTGCGGAACGAATTGATCAAGTTTACCAATTACAGACCCAATCCAAGGAGGAGAACCTGTGAAACGTACTGTCTATTTTATCTTCGTTATGATGATGATCCTGTCTTTAGCTGCCTGCAATGCAACACCCGCCAGCCACTGGGCAAAAATTCAGAAGGCCGGCAAAATAGTAATTGGAACATCTGCTGATTATCCGCCCTTTGAATATGTGGATGAGAGCGGAAATTTTGCGGGTTTTGATGTGGATATCATTACTGAAATGGCATCCAGATTGGGCCTCGAACTCGAAATTGTGGATATGCCGTTTGACAGTTTAGTTGCCGCAGTAAAAGAAGGCAAAATTGATGCCGCAATCGCTGCCTTTAATTACAATGAAGAACGGGATCAGAGCGTAGATTTCACTGATGCCTATTTCTATCAGGAGAATGGTTTCCTGGTCTCTTCAGCATTCAATGGCACCATTGATAAACCCGAAGATGCCGCCAATTACAAATTGGGTGTGCAAACCGGAGCCATGGCTGATGATTGGGCAACCACCACCTTGGTTGAGGGTGGCCTGATGAGTGCCGAGAATCTCTACCGCTATGAACGAGTGGACCAAGCCGGTTTGGATGTTAAGAACGGGCGTATCGATGTACTCATGGCGGATTATTATCCCCTGCTGACATTACAACAACAATACTCTGATTTGAAGATCGTTTATCATGGCGAAGTGGCTGCTGGCCCGGTGATGATGATTATTCCGGATGGCGATTCGGAGACAAAAACTGCAATGGATCAGATACTCAAAGCTATGTTGGACGATGGTTTTGTTGACAAAGCGGCGACAACTCATTTTGGCTCCATTGAATAAAGAATTTCAATTCAATATGATATTTCTCTTTTAGAAAAGATGGGGCAGAGTATTTTTACTCTTGCCCCTTTTTGTACCATATGTCGAACCCTGAGAGAAACACAACATGGATTTTTTTCCTTTCTTTACCTATATCTTAGGTGGAACTTTTATTACGCTGGCAGTTACAGCGATTGCCTTACCCATGGGGCTGTTGTTTGGCATTGCCTTTGCCCTGGTAAGGGTATATGGGGGGAAAAACCTTTCCGCGCTCGCTGCGATCTACAGTACCGTAATGCGCGGCATCCCACCGATCGTTTTATTATTTATCATTTATTTTATAGTCGCCGGAACGATAAATATCTCGGCTTTTTGGGCTGGATCCATCGCCTTGGGGATTATCAGCTCATCCTATCAAATGGAAATTTTCCGAGGAGCCATTCAGTCCGTCAGCGGGGGGCAGGAGATTGCAGGAAGAGCGATTGGATTAACAAGGATGCAGACGATTCGCTATATTACTTTGCCGCAAGCGTTGAGAATAGCAATTCCACCATGGTCCAATGAAGCTTCCACAGTGATTAAGGATTCGTCCCTGGTGTACGCCATTGGCGTGGCTGAAATTCTTCGCCGCGCACAAATGATCGGCGCGCGAAGTTTTCAAATGCTGCTTGCGTTTTCTATCGCAGCACTGATTTATTTTATTCTGGTTTTTGCTACCAACCGCGGTTTGGATTGGTTGGAAAGACGAACCAGAATTCCATCCATGTAGGGAAGGAGTCAAAGTGAATCAACCAATTCTGGAAATCCGCAATGTACGCAAACAATATGGAGAGAATATCGTATTAAAGGATGTCTCAATCTCCGTCAAGGAAGGCGATACGATTGTTCTAATCGGTCCCAGTGGAACGGGTAAAAGTACGCTTTTGCGATGTGTGAATTTATTGACCCGTATTGATGCTGGCCAAATAATTTTTGACGGGAATGAAATTACGCAAGGGCATGTGGATGAAAATAAAATCCGCCAGCATATTGGTATGGTATTTCAAGACTTTTTATTATTCAACCATCTGACCGCTTTGGACAATGTCATGGTTGGTCCGATGCGGGTATTAAAAATGAGCCAGGAAGCGGCTCGCGAGAAAGCGATGTTTGAATTGGACAGGGTAGGCTTGCGTGATAAAGGAGACCATTATCCCGGTCAATTGTCCGGCGGGCAGAAACAGCGTGTAGCCATTGCCCGGGCGCTGGCCATGGACCCCAGAATCATGTTATTTGATGAACCAACTTCTGCTCTGGACCCGGAATTAATAGGTGAAGTGCTTGAAGTTATGGGCAAACTTGCCCGTGAAGGGATGACCATGCTGGTAGTGACACATGAGATGGGTTTTGCCAGGGAAGTTGCTGACCGAATTGTGTTCATGGAACATGGGTTGATCGTTGAGGAAGGGGCGCCAGGTGATTTGTTTTATCGTCCAAAATTTGATCGAACGCGGGAATTCTTGTGGAAAATTACCGAGCTGTACGGCAAACATGAAAATGAGGAAAACCAATGAACGAATGGATCACATCGGTTTCTGCCCTCATTCCTGATTTTTGGGCCGGCAGTCTGGTAACCCTTAAACTTACTGCATATGGCATAGGGATTGGATTTGTATTGGGTTTACCCGCCGCAATCATGCGAGTCTACGGCAATAAATGGGTGGCCGGTTTGTCTACTGTTTATACAGAACTCTTTCGCGGAACACCGGCACTGGTGCAATTATTTATCATATATTATGGATTGCCGGACCTGGGTCTAACGTTGGACAGGTTGCCAGCAGCAATTATTGCACTGGGGTTAAACAGCGGAGCATATCAGGCGGAGTATTTTCGAGGTGCCATCCAGGCCATCGGAAAGGGGCAATTAACGGCTGCCCGCTCGATTGGTATGTCCACTTTTCAAGCCGTGCGATACATCATTTTGCCTCAGGCTTTACGCTTGGTGATACCGGCATGGTCTAATGAACCGATCTCATTATTGAAAACCTCGGCCATCGTTTTTCTGATTGCCGTTGCCGACGTTATGGGGATTGCCAAACAAATGGCTGCCCGCACATATGATCCTTTAGCAGCTTATTTTGCGGCAGCTTTTGCCTATCTACTCATGGCATTTGCGATCAATGCCATTCTCAGTTATATGGAGAAAAAAGCAGAAATCCCCGGATTTTCTTTGGAAGTGTTGCGAACTTAGGGAAAAGCAAGCTGCAGTGCCCGTCAGCCAGAATATGTCTGACGGGTATTTTTTTATGGGGATTGATTCAGTTGATGATAGAATAATAAATAGTCACGAATTCAAAGAGGATTTTTGCTATGTTACGAGGGATTTTTATTGCTTTATCCAAACTGAATTGGGCACAACGCTTTATCACGAATTCTAAACTTGTTTCCCGCATGGCCCTGCGTTTTGTCGCTGGAGAAAAACTAGATGATGCGGTGTTCGTGATAAAGGAATTGAATCAACAGGGAATGCTTGCCACGCTGGATCATCTGGGTGAGGATACATTGTCCATCTCTGATGCTGAACTTGCAGTGGCTGAAATTTTGAATACGCTTGAGGTTATCAATCAACTGGGATTGCGCTCAAATATTTCCCTGAAACTCAGTCAAATCGGATTGAATATTCAAGTTGACCTCTGTAAAGAAAATCTCAAACGAATTTTACTCAAAGCCAAAGAAGTAAATAATTTTGTGCGCATTGATATGGAAGACTCCTCCTTAACGGATGTAACCCTGGAGGTCTTTCTTTGGGCACGAATGGAATGTTTTACTAATGTCGGGATGGTCATTCAATCGTACCTGTACCGTTCTGAAACGGATATAAGTAACCTGGGTAAATTTGATTCAACCTTCAGGCTCTGTAAAGGGGCGTACCAGGAACCGGCCTCAGTTGCTTTCCCAGAGAAAGGTGCGGTGGATAAAAATTATGATGCTCTCGTGTCATTATTGTTTACACAGGTACGGGAAGCAAATTACCCGCAGCTCAGCCAGGACGGTCGATTTCCTGGTATTCCCGCTCTAGCAACCCATGATGAGAAACGCATTGCTTATGCAACTACTTTGATGCAATCGATGAATATGCCAAAGCAATGCATGGAATTTCAGATGTTGTACGGAATTCGCAGGGAACTGCAAAAATCTTTATATGAGCAGGGATATAATGTCCGTGTTTATGTGCCTTACGGAACGCACTGGTATCGTTATTTTATGCGTCGCTTAGCGGAACGTCCGGCAAATCTGTGGTTTATGGTTTCCAATTTATTTAAAAAATAATTTTACGAGGCAGGAATGATGAAAACGGCTTTGATCACCGGAGGGGCACAGCGTATTGGCAAATCCATTGCGATCGCCTTGGGTCAAGACGGCTATCATGTTTGTTTACATTATTATAAATCCAGGAAAGAAGCAGAAGAGACAGCCAAACAAATTAAATTAAATGGTGGATCATGCACGTTAATGAAATCGGATCTTCAGAATGCCGCCGCCCTGGAATCCATGATGCAAAAGATTTCAGAGGATTTTGATGGGCTGGATGTTCTAGTAAATAATGCATCTATATTTCAAGAATCTTCATTGACCGAAACGAATACTGAAGATTGGGATCTGATCATGAAGGTTAATTTACGAGCCCCATGGTTATGTGCAAAATTAGCCAAACCTCTTTTGGCCTCAAGGAATGGCTGCATCATTAATATTTTAGATTCCGGCATTGAAAAGGTATGGCCGAATTTTGCCGTCTATCAAATTAGTAAAGTGGGTTTGGCGCAGCTTACGAAATTATTAGCCAAGGAATTTGCACCCGATATTCGTGTCAATGGGATTGCCCCTGGACTTATTCTCGCTTCTTCCGCAGAAAAATCGGAACAATGGGATAAATTGGTCAATCGATTACCGTTAAAGAAGCAGGGCGACCCTGCCGACGTGGTGGATGCCGTTTTATTCTTCATACATCAGACGTATGTTACTGGTGAAATTCTTTTCATAGATGGTGGATATCAATTAGTTTAGATATTCATATAGCAGGTAAATTACTTATGAAGCAGTTCTTGCAGAAAATCAATTTATCAAACTTGTTTTTTGATAGCTTAATGGTTATTGGGGTTTTTTCGCTTACTTTTTGCCTGGCAGATTATTTGGGCAGCGGAAAAACTGCCACGGGTGTTGGATTTGGATTGATCAGCTGCATACTTTTGTTGCTGAGCATGAAAATAATGGAATTTTATTATTTATCCCCAAACCAATTGGATTTGGATCATCAATTCATTCTTCAGGCATTCCCCGGCCTTGTCAAAAAACGGCTCGAAAAAAATGGGAATCCTCCATATATCGGAATGGTTCTCTTGCTTCTTTGTCTGGGCACATGGGCAGTGATTCAATTCTTTTTGCTTAAGATGGGTTTTTTACAGAATGATAATCTGATTCTGATGGCCATTATGCTGCTGACCGTTTATCTATTGAGCGGGTCAAATTTCCACCTTTTTAATACCGGATTTGGAGAATTAGGACAGGCATTTTTGTTGTTTGGTCTGTTTCCGATCTATTCCTATCAATTAATTAGCGGTGAATTCCATATTTTAATTATGTTAATCTGTTTACCCTTAACATTTTTTTATATTGCGGAGAGAAATTTAATCTCTCTTTATCAATATGCCCAGGACCAGAAAAATGTAAAAAAGAACTTTTTGCAGGTTGTAGGTTGGAAACGGGGTATGCAAGTGCATAACCTCTTCATTTTGCTTGGTTTTGTTTTATATGCCTGCATCCCTTTATTTAATTTTCCGACCCGGATATTTTTAAATCCATTATTAACCTTGCCATTGGGAATCCTCATGATTATTATGATGAATCGCATTGAGCATGGAAAAAAACCGGAGTGGCAAAGTTATCTGTTCCTTGAAAAAGTATTACTTTGCCTGGTGATCTATTTTATAGCAGCAGCCATGATTTTAAGGTGAGGCATGTCGGATTTCCTTGAATTAGTGACTATTGAAAAAGCGTGGCAAATAATCCAAACACATGTGGATAAGCCTGTTTGTGCAGAGGAAAGGATACCTGTTGGGCAAAGCATCGGCAGAATCTGTGCCAGCCAACAACTAGTAAAAGAAGATTATCCTCCTTTTACACGTTCCTCTGTGGATGGATATGCCGTTATTGCCAGCGATACCTACGGTGCGGGTGCTCAACAACCCATGTTATTGAAAATACATTCAGAAATCCGTATGGGGCAAAGCTCACAACCCTTGCCTGGTCAAGGCTGGGCAGCCTTAATCCACACTGGCGGGATGCTGCCAAATAACGCCAACGCGGTTGTCATGATTGAGGAAACGGAACATATTTCCGATAACGAAATTTTAATTTACAAATCGGTATCCGCTGCAGAAAATGTGATACACCAGGGGAAGATGTCCGTGTTGGAGATGTGCTGCTTGAGAAAGGGAAAAGAATTACCGAAATCGATGCAGGAGCACTATCGTCGTCTGGTGTGCTGGAAATCCCTGTTTATAGTCCGGTTCGGGTTGGCATCCTATCCATGGGGGATGAGCTGATTGATCCCCAGGAGATTCCATTACCAGGACAAATCAGAGATATCAATTCAATCATGCTTGCTGGTTTATGTAGAAAATTTGGCGGAAATGTGGTGGATTCAAAACGCGTCTGTGATCAACCCCAGGAATTACTGGATGCGTTAAACTCAAGTAAACAAAGTTGCGATCTAATATTCATTACTGCTGGTTCATCTATCAGTACCAGAGATTATACGGCCAGGGTAATTCAGGAATTTGGCAAGCCGGGCGTCTTATTTCACGGTATCCATATTCGACCGGGAAAGCCAACCATATTTGCCCGTTGTAATGAGCAAATTATTATTGGTTTGCCTGGAAATCCGGTCAGTGCTTTTGTCATAGCCTGGTTGCTTGGCATGCCAATTTTAAAACGATTGTCAGGTGAATATCCCCAGCGATTTCCGATACCGGTGGAAATGATCCTGGATACAAATGTATCGTCCCAGGCTGGTAGAGCGGATTATGTTCCAATAAAATTTCTAGAAAAGGAAGGCAAATGGACAGCCACGCCTATTTTCTTTAAAAGCAATTTGATCTTTTCTCTTGCCCACGCGGATGGTTTGATGTATATTCCAGAAGCGGCAGCTGGCATTTCTGCCGGCAGCCATGTAAAAGTGTTCATTCATTCTCAATTCTATTAATAAAAAGAGGTTTTTATCATGAAGCGAATATTTGTTGGATTTGTACTCTTGATGATAGTTGCTGCAGGTTGCACACCGAGAGAATTGACGATGGAAGAGAAGGGTCAGCTCTATACCGCTGCGGCGGAGACCATCAGCGCTCAGTTAACCTCAGATTTTGAAAAAATTCCTACCTCAACTGAGACTCCAATTCCACCGACACAGGAGCCAACGGCCACGGAAACCTTAACCCCGGTACCAACCCTTACGCCAACCCCTGCCTGGGCAAAAGTGGGGCCCGGAGAAGTTGATGCACTTATTTTGATGTATAACAGTGTAGCATCCACCGCCGATGATGATCCTTTCTTTCAGTGGGAGAGCAACGCCTATATCAAGGTTGAAGATTTTAAATACCAATTGAAAGTATTGAAAGATGCCGGGTATTCATCCATCACCTTTTCAAGATTAACCGATGCGATTTTATTAGGCACTGAAATGCCTCCCAAACCGGTTATTTTTACCTTTGAGACAAGCCGAAGAAACCTCTATAATATTGTATTTCCTCTGATGAAAGAATACGGGTTTACAGGGACGATTTTCCTGGTTCAGGATTACCATAATGGCAAAAGCATGGCGACTGCTGAACAAATTCAAGAGATGGTCAATGCCGGTTGGGAGATTGGAAGTAAAGGCAAAAGTAATACCGATTTGACTGCACCTGGGTTAAGCCTGGGCGATGAAATCTCCGGATCGAGATTGTTCTTTGAAGAAAAATATGGCGTACCGGTAACGGTGTTTTCCTATCCTGCTGGTGCGATTAATGAAGCAGTTGTAAGTCGGGTAACTCAATGGGGATACCGTTCTGCAGTGGGCGTGTTCAAAGCTACCAAATACAGTATGGCGAATCTGTATTATCTACCACGGTACGAGGTACTTAATACCTGGACGGACACGGATTTCTTCAATATCCTGCCATGGAAACCATCCAGTGTACCCGTACGCGATGGCACAGATTCTGCTGCCACCCCTACCTCAACCACAGTGCCCTAAGCGAGGGAAGCATGAGTGTTTACCTGCATGATATTCCACTGGATGAAGCCCGGAGTTTGTTTTTTGGATATCTTGCACGGACAAATCACTTTCCAACATACCATGATGAAAAAATAACCTTGACTGAAAATGCGCTCGGAAGGATTCTATCAGGATCCATCCGGGCGCGAATTTCTTCGCCGCATTATCATGCTTCTGCCATGGACGGTTTTGCTGTTATTTCCAATCAAACAGTGGGCGCGGACATTAATCATCCCATCCAACTTGTTCGGCCAAATCAATTTCAATATGTGGATACCGGGGATGAATTACCTGCCTGGGCAGATGCAGTCATTCCAATTGAATTAATTGAACCGATTGGCATAGCCAACATAAAAAATCTCCGTCAGGCGGATGCAATTCAAATTCGTGCGGCTGTTGTCCCCTGGATGCATGTTCGTAAAGTAGGCGAAGATGTGATTGCCACACAATTGTTATTAACCGCTGGGCAGCGTTTATCACCGGTTGACCTGGCAACGATCGCAGCTGCGGGACACGACACTGTTCAAGTAAGGATGCTTCCTCGTGTTGCCATTATTCCTACAGGAACAGAACTAATCCCGATCGGTCAGGACCCCAAACCGGGTGAGATTCTTGAGTTTAATTCCCTGTTGTTGGCATCACAAATTAAAGAATGGGGCGGCCTTCCTCAAAAATATCCCATTTGCAAGGATTCCTTTGAAGCTATAAAGCGCTGCGTGCTTCAGGCTGCGCAGGAATGCGATGTGGTTTTGATTAATGCTGGTTCTTCGGCTGGGTCCGAAGATTATACTGCGGATGTTTTAAAGGACTGCGGGGAATTATTTGTTCATGGGATAGCCGTACGGCCCGGTCACCCCGTGATTTTGGGCGCCATACCCAAACCAGCTAGTGATACAAAAATTGTCGTCCCAGTCATCGGAGTTCCCGGGTATCCAGTCTCCGCTGCCATGACCGGTATGCTTTTTGTTAAGCCGTTGATTGAACAATGGTTGGGTTTTGAACCCAAACAAGAAGAAACCCTGCAGGCTGTGTTAACGCAAAAGATCACTTCATTCGCGGGTGATGATGATTTTATCCGTTTACAATTGGGAAAAGTTAAGGGAAAGTGGCTGGCAATGCCCTTGGCCAAAGGCGCCGGGATGATCCGCTCCTTAATGTTGGCGGATGGAATCCATATTGCTGCCCGAGGGATTCAGGGAGTCGATAGTGAAAAAATCATCTCCGTGAATTTATTGCGTCCGCAGAAAAGATTGGAACATTCGATTGTCTCGATCGGCTCACATGATTTCACTCAGGAGATTATCGCAGAATCCCTGGCTGAAAAAGGAGTCAGGTGGTTGTCGTCCAATGCGGGCAGTTTGGCTGGCATCCTTGCTTTCCGCAAAGGGAATTGCCATATCGCTGGTATTCATTTGTTGGATGAGCAGAGCGGCGAATACAACCGTTCCTATGTTGAAAAATACCTGCCAGAGAAGAACTATCGTTTGATGCACTGGGCAAAAAGGGAGCAGGGACTGATTGTAAAAAAGGGAAATCCAAAACATATCCTGGCGTTGGCGGATCTTGCATCTGATCAGGTTCGGTTTATGAATCGCCAGCGAGGATCAGGGACCCGGATATTATTGGATTATCATCTTGCCAGGTTGGGTATCTCCACCAATCAGATTTTTGGATATGAACAAGAGGATTACACCCATCTTGGTGCAGCCCTGGCTGTCCAATCCGGTTTAGCCGATTGTGCCTTGGGCGTGTATGCTGCGGCTGAAATTCTTGCGCTGGATTTTGTGCCTTTGTTTCACGAAACCTATGATTTTCTTCTCCTTGCTCACGAAGAAGATCAAAATGAGTTGAATGCCTTTTTTGACTTATTGGATAAGCCTTCGTTTCGCCAGCGATTATTAACCTTGGGTGGCTACAAATTTGATTCATTAGGGGAATTTATACTATAATGCTAAAAATTGGAGGAATATAATGGCCATATCTGAAGGGTTGATGGCACCGGATTTCAGTTTACTGGATCAAGATGAAAATCAAGTTTCCCTGGTGGATTTTCGGGGGAAATTGGTTGTTTTGTATTTCTACCCCAAGGATGATACCCAAGGATGTACCACCGAGGCATGTAATTTCAGGGATGATTACAGTGCCTATGAAAATACCGGGATCGTTATCTTGGGAATCAGCCCGGATTCCCCGGCATCTCATCGAAAATTTCGGACTAAGTATGCACTGCCTTTTTCCTTATTGGCTGATGATGGTCATCAGGTTTGTGAATTGTATCAAGTCTGGGGTTTAAAGAAATTTATGGGTAAGGAATACGATGGCGTCTTCAGAACCACTTATCTGATTGATCGGGAAGGAAAAATCGTTAAGGTGTTCGAAAATGTCAAACCCGCCAATCACAGTCGGGAAGTTCTTGACGCATTTAATATTTCATAAAATTATTGATTATTCTGCAGGATGAAGGGATGATAGGGGAACCAGTTTTAGTTTTTGTATCATCTCGTCCTGCAAGGATTCCCATAGTGAGTGGGTAAAGCATCGGTTTTCCCGCGGGCACGGCTCTGCGTTATCCTTACATGGCGCTAATTTGATATCTCCTTCCATGGCAGAAATAATATCGAAAATGGAGATATGGGCAGATTCTTTTTTTAGCCCTAAACCACCCGTGGGACCTGGGACGGCTTGAAGGAGGCCATGCTGCATTAATGTATGGGCAATTTGATGCAAAAAGGGGAGGGGTATTTCAAGTTCCTTTGATAATAAGGCAGTTGATTTTAATTTCCCCATGGGCTGCTCGGCCAAGGAAGCCATCAGATGGATGGCATAATCTACTTTGCGGCTGATTCGGAACATGCTTTACCTCGGATAGTATAGTATTGATAAGAATGATACTTAATCAAGACGATATTTAGAAGTGACAAACTTCCTATGCATTGTCGACAAATTAGCACGAGTTTCTTGTTTGTCCGGATTTTATCAACAAAATTTGATCAAATACTTTCATTGCATCAAAAACAGTGAATCCATTCGGTTTTTGTTTTACTTAATCTGAGTTAATCGGTTAAAATTTGCTTTGATAGTTCGTCATATTTGGCAGTACATTTTGGAGTAAGAGATCATGACGCAGGATCCGATTCGCCTTTTGGTAGTCGATGACCATAGTTTGTTCCGTCAGGGCTTGATCAGCATCTTAATCAGCATGCCGGAATTTGTCGTGGTCGGAGAAGCCGCGAACGGAGTTGAAGCGCTGCAAATGTTGGAAAAGTGTCAGCCGGATGTCATGTTGATGGATATTAACATGCCGCAAATGGACGGCATTGAAACCATCACAGCCTTGCGTGAAAAAGGGTACCAGCTTCCGGTTTTTATGCTCACGATTTCGAAAAGCGACAAGGATTTATTTAAAGCCATTAAAGCCGGGGCAGACGGATATATCCTCAAGAACATTGAAGCAGAGGATTTGAAATTGGCCATTCTTCGCGGATATCATGGTCAGGGGTTTTTATCCCCGGAAATGACCTCCAGTGTTTTAAATGTGATCGCTAAGGGTAAGGATCAATTTCAGAAAACGCCCTTAACCGAACGTGAATTGCAAATTCTCAATTATCTGCGTAAGGGTAGAACAACAACAGATATCAGCCAGGAATTGGTTATCTCGGAGAATACGGTGAAAACCCATATTCGGCATATCCTGGAAAAGCTCAATGCCGCAAATCGCACAGAAGCAGTCAGTATCGCCATTCAGAATGGTATCATTTCTTAAACTTGCCCTGTCCTTTTTTGCGTACAAACAAAACCATGGAATAATAAGTTCTGAAATATAAAACACTTCCCTGACCGCTTGATATCAAATGGTCAGGATTTTTTTATATGGGGGATCACATCTGATGGCAGGCAAGGCAGGGGTAACAAAAATACTTCTCCTTTTTTCAATCCCAAAAAGGAGATTCTCCGATGTTGATGCAATATCCAATGAAGTGGTGAACCCGGAATTGTCTGTGAGGGGCGAAAAGCAATATTCGTTAGCTAATGCTTGGGGTTGTCACCTTTTATGTTTGTCTAGTTATTCATTTTTATTGTAGACGTAAGAGTACTTTCCCTTCAGACCATAAATCTTCCAACTGATAAAAATCTCTCTGGTCAGGTGAGAAGACATGAACAATAATATCGCCATAATCTCCAATCAACCAACCATCGGTTCCCACACCCTGAAATTTTCCGTTAATTTTATTTACTTTTGTATACTGGAACACTGCATCAGCCAAACTCTCTAACATGCGGTTACTCGTACCAGAACAGATAATAAAATAATCTGCAAAATTTGCAATTCCTTGGAGGTCCATCAAGAGAATTTTTTCTGCTTTCTTCTCTTCCAGGACGTCAATGATTTTTCTTGCTATATCAATAGTATTCAGGTTTCACCTCGAATCATAAGTTGGCTTAATTCTAGCATACAATCGAAGTTTTCTCCTCAAGGAAGTCGAAAAGTAGCGATTTTCTGGTAAATTGCCCCTTCACGGCTGAGCTGGCTTTCAAAAAGGGTGATTTTTTCGATATAGGTCTCTTGATTGAAGGCAGCATCGGATAAATTCAATGGGCTGAACAGGCGTTTAAAATGTTCTGCTGGAAAATAGGGTTTGATTCTGGCCAGGGTCAAATGTGGTTTGAAGGCTCGTTTTTCTCTGGCGATACCCAGAATTTCCATTTCTTTGTCCAAGTTTTCCTGTAAGCAGATTAACGATTCCGCTTTTTGCAATCCAGCCCATAAAACACTGGGATTTTGTCGATTGGGGAAAACGCCAAATCCGCTGACTTGTACAGTAATACGCGCTGGAACTTCGGCCAGTTTTTGACATACCCATTGGATTGCCGGAATATTTTCCTGAGGGTATTCTCCAATGAACTTCAACGTCAGGTGCATTTGATACCTGGGAACCCAACGAATGCCTTGGTTTAATCCAGGCCACAAGTGCTGTATCGATTTAATCAGATCAGCTGTTAAGGGTTCAGGGAACTCTGCTGCGATAAAAATTCTTTTGGTTTCCATCCATCTCCTGGAGAAATAAGCTTGAATTCTGTAGAGTATTGGTACTTTATTTTACATCGAGATTTATAATCTTTGATAAACGAGAACTACAATAGGTTTAAAAAACTTTGTGATGTCGCTGTAAAGCCGGAGCAGATTGGGTTCACTATACTTTTAATTCAAACTATGGTATAAGAGAATTACCTGCTGTATTTGTGATGTAGCCTCATCGGTTCTGAGCCAACACCTTTTTTATGGGATTCACATTCGCATCGGTAACGCGATAGGCTTCGGCCAAGGCGGAGCTGATGGAGCGAAACCCAACCTGCTTTTGCAGGTTCAGAGCTACGCTACTCACGCTACAGCGGGTACTTTTTAAGGGCGGTTTGTTTTTTTCTTTGTATAATTTATGATAAGATAATGAAAATCTAATTTTTGGTGGGACCATGAAGTAATTCATGGAGGAGGAATTGAATGTACAAAGTTGTCTTGCTGCGGCATGGGGAAAGTGATTGGAACAAAGAAAATCGTTTTACCGGCTGGACCGATGTTGATTTATCGGAAAAAGGAATTTCTGAAGCGAAAAGCGCTGGTAAATTTCTCAAGGAAGCCGGTTTTATTTTTGATATTGCCTATACTTCTGTATTAAAACGCGCGATCCGGACACTGTGGTTAACTTTGGATGGAATGGATTTAATGTGGATACCTGTGATTAATTCATGGCGATTGAATGAACGTCATTATGGTGCATTACAGGGATTAAATAAAGCTGAAACTGCGGAAAAATATGGGGATGAGCAGGTCTTGATCTGGCGGCGAAGCTATTCCACCCAGCCTCCTGCGTTAGATGTTGATGATGACCGCTATCCTGGCAAGGATCCCCGATATGCCAATTTATCCGAAACAGAATTGCCCAAGGCAGAATGCCTCAAGGATACGGTGGATCGATTTTTACCTTACTGGCATGAAGAAATTGCCCCGATGATTAAAACCGGTAAACGGGTTTTGATCACCGCACATGGCAATAGTTTGCGCGCGTTGGTAAAATATCTGGATAATATCTCCGATGATGAAATTATTGCATTGAATATTCCCACCGGTATGCCTCTGGTGTATGAACTGGATGAAGAGCTAAAACCCATCAAGCATTATTATTTGGGTGATCCAGCTGAAGTGGAAAAAGCCATGCAAGCTGTAGCCAATCAAGGAAAATCGAAAAAGTAAAAGTAAAAATAAAAAGAGGCTGTCCCAAAAGAAAGAAGGGACAGCCCCTTTATTTAATTAAAGAACTTTAATACAATTAAAGAATGAAAAGAGGACATAATCGAGTAACGTTCAAACCATACACAATGGATCAACCGGCATTATTGCCTGCAAGTCTGGACGAACTGGTACCCCAAGAACATTTGGTGAGAGTGATAAACCAGACGATAGAAGAACTGAACATAGACCCGTTATTGAAGAGATACAAGGGCGGGGGAACAAGCAGTTTTCACCCAAAAATGATGCTCAAAGTAATGGTGTATGCCTACACACAGAAAATCTATACATCAAGGAAAATCGCAAAAGCTTTGAGAGAGAATATTCAATTCATGTGGATCAGCGGAGGAAGCCATCCAGATTTCAGGACGATCAATCGGTTTCGGGGAAGCGTGATGAAAGAGGTCGTGGGTGAATTATTCACATCAGTGCTGGAATATCTGGTAGAGAAGGGCTATGTAAAGTTAGAAAATTACTTTGTGGATGGCACAAAGATCGAATCAAGCGCAAATAAATACCAATGGGTATGGGCTAAGAGCACGACGAATTACAAAAAACAGTTGCAAGAAAAGATCAAAATTTTGCTGGAAGAAATAGAAGATGAGAATAAGAAAGAGGAAGAAGAATACGGGGATGATGACCTGGAAGAAATGGGGGGCAAAAATGATGATGTGGATGGAAAACAACTGAAGGAATTGATTGAAAAATTGAATCAGAGACTAAAAGATGGACCTGAAAACAAGAAGCTGGCTAAAGCAGTAAAGACATTAGAAAAAGACTACCTACCCCGCGAGGAAAAGTACGAAGAACAAGAAAAGATTCTGGCTGGACGGAAGAGCTATGCCAAAACAGATCCTGATGCCACTTTCATGAGAATGAAAGAAGACCACATGCGAAATGGCCAGTTGAAACCAGGATACAACGTACAAATGGGAACAGAAAATCAGTTTATTGTGGGCTTCAGTATTCATCAACGACCAGGAGATACTGCCTGTTTGATTTCCCATTTAGAGGAAATGAAACAGCAAATAGGTATATTACCAAAACGAATTATTGCAGATGCGGGTTATGGAAGTGAAGAAAACTATGCATTTCTGGAGAATGAAAATCTTGAAAGTTATGTAAAATACGGCCTATTTCATAAAGAACAAAAGAGAAATTGGAGAAAACAGCGTTTTCGAGTTGAGAACTGGCCGTATGCAAAAGACCAGGATGAATATACTTGTCCAGCCAATGAGAAACTTACTTTTCTCAGAGAATTTCGCAAGAAAACAGAAATGGGGTATCTGTCTACTATTCGTGAGTATGAATGTCAGCACTGTACTGACTGTCCACTGAAAGCGCAATGTACTCGAGCAGCAGGAAACCGACATGTGCAAGTGAGTCCCGCATTGCTCCATTATCGGGAACAGGCGCGTACTAATCTGCTTTCTGACCAAGGGAGAAAACTGTCTATTCAACGAAATGTGGACGTTGAATCTGTCTTTGGCCAGCTAAAACATAATTGGGGATTCCGAAGATTCTTATTGAAGGGGAAAGATAAGGTAAGAACTGAGTGGGGTTTGCTCTGTATGGCCCATAATATGGCAAAACTGGCGGCTAATTAAGCCACCAGTTTTTTTGTCTCTATTTTTCTTTACTTTCCCCGTCCTTCTTTCTTGTTTAGTGGACCTTTTTAGACGGCCTGTTTTTTTGTCAGTTTACTTTTTGGGCAAACTTTTTTCCCAGCACACCCAGCAGGGCGCCAAGAAGCAAATTGCCTGACATGATGTAAATGAAGACATCCCGCCAAAAAATGATGGGATACAGGCGGATCAAGGTGTCAGAATAAGCGAACAACCAGGTATTCCCCTTAAAGAATAGGCCGTGAAAAGCAGTAAAGAGGGCATCGAAATCGATTGCCAAAAACAGCAGGATACTGGAAACAAAGATAACCGTCAACCAGCCCCCAGCTGATGAAGCCAAAAATAAGGCCTTTCGCTGTTTTATCACGGCTGACGCTGCAATAAAAAGCAGCAGAAAGAGGCTAATTCCATTCCAGGCGACCAACATACCCTTTACTACGTTCTTGACATCTTTCATATGGCTTAATTCGGATTCAATAAACAGTGGATCGCCGTCATTGAAGGTTAAATCCCCCAGAAATTCAATCCCTTGATCATTGGTTAAATAATCAATTCCATAGATAGCCCACTTGAGGCGTTCCTCCTGGGAAAACCCGTAACTGTCAGCGGGGAAATACGGACGCTGGTATTCAAAGGTTGCATAAGCCGGTGAGATGAAGATGCGCACAATGGTCATCAATAAATAAATTGGGATACACAAGGTGTATATCCATAAGCCAATTTTGTAGAGGGTTTTCATTAATTCAACTCCATATTTGCCTGAAATAGAAAGCTCAGAACCATATTATTGGTGATCCATTCGATGGGCGCTTTATCATCTGTAAAAACGATGGTCGAAGCTGGGGCAGGCTGTAGATTTAAATAGGCAGTAGCCATGGCATACTGCAGCAGCTCATGCGTTGGCGGTTGCTGCTGAGCAAGGTAATTAATATTTTCAATCAGGTTGTTTTCATTGGTAATATTTTTGGTAGCAAAGATAATGGAATTATACGAGTTTGGCACATCCATGACATGAATGCTGGGGAAGACAGTCCGGATGGTGGTGGATAAGGCATCCACCAGACGGCGGTCATCCGGCGCCCGGCCAACATTAATGACCATGACGCCATCCGAAGAGAGATGATCAAAGGCCACTTTAAAGAATTCCTGGCTGGTCATGTGTGCCGGGATGTATGGCGGACGATAGGCATCAATGCTGATGATCTGGTATTCATAGGGGCTATTGGATAATCCCCAACGTCCATCCTGGACGATGACATTGAGATTTGGCATGGTCATACCAAAGTATTCGCCTCCCACTTCGACAATCTTTGGATCTATCTCAAAGCCGTCAATAGGAATATCGCCGTACACGGCGGTGGCCTGCCGGGCAGTTGTCCCGGCTGCCAGGCCAACAATGGCCATTCTTTTCACATTTTTCATGTCATAAGGCGGGGTATTAAAAAAGGGAGCCACCAGAACCTGCTCCCATGGACCGGCATAATTGAGGTAATCCGGATGGTAAATCGAGTGAATCCCCTGACCTTCATTTAATCGCAGCAGGTGGTAACCGTTTTCTTCCAGCACTTGAATATAGTTATATTCGGATTCCGTCTCATAGATCATACCTGCGCTGGATTTCATGCTGCCGGGTAATCCCCAAATCCATAAAGCGATCACTACTAGAAAGGTAACGCTATGAGCTAGAAACATCTTCCAACCCAGGTGGCGGTATATTCCGGACAAAGAAAAGAGAATCAGGATTCCCCCGATGGTGAGGAAAGTTTTGTAAGTACCCAGGAGGGGGATCAAAAGGAGAACTGGCAGGAAAGTACCGAGGAAGGATCCAAAAGTGGAAATGCCGTAGATTCTACCAGAGATGTTTCCGACGGTGCTTGTATCCTGGATGGCCAGTTTGATGGCGAAGGGGGAGATGGTTCCCATGAGGATAATGGGGACGCACATGATAATCAGTACCACGACAAAAGACCCCACCAGGGAGCCCAATTGAAGCTGATCAAACCCGTTGGCAGCAAAACGCAGAATGGGTCGGGCAATCACCGGGATCAAACTGGTCGAGAAACCGGCCCAGAGCATGATGCGGTAAAATAAACCCATCGCAGGGCTGCGGTCTGCCCAGCGGCCGCCGACGAAGTTACCCACGGCGATGTAAATGAGGATTAACCCAATGATGGAAGCCCAAACCAAATTGCTTGTGCCAAAAACATTGCCAAGTAAACGGGAAGCTGCCATTTCCACGGCCAATGAGCTCATACCGGAAATAAAAACTGCGATGTAAAGTTCTTTGCGCATAGCCTAGTCCTATAATTTAGGAGATCAGGTCATGATTCAACCTGTCAAAGGTTCTTCTTCTTTTTCGTTCAACCGTCAAGTATAATACTAGCATGGAAATAATAAAAGTTGAGGCTCGATTATGAAATTAGTATCCGTATCTGAAATGAAAAAAATTGAACAGGAAGCCGATGCTTTCGGTTATAGTTACCGTCAAATGATGGAATCTGCTGGTAGTCACCTGGCTGAAGTCATTCATACCCTGTACGTTCCGGATGAAGAGAACATTGCCGTTGGTCTGGTAGGCAGCGGCAATAATGGCGGCGATACTTTAATCGCCCTTTCCTATCTTCAACGGAATGGTTGGCAGGTAAGAGCTTTTCTGATGAAAGATCGTCCGGTGGATGACCCTGATATTCAAAAAATGAAAACGCTGGGGATAGAGTTGATGACAGCAGCCAAAGACCCCAAGTTTGAAATTTTGGATGAGTGGATGATTACCTCCTCCGTCCTGGTTGATGGAGCCATTGGCACGGGACTAACCCTGCCGGTAAATCCTGATACTGCCAAAGTCTTGCGTTTTGTTCGTGATCATCAGGAATTGCCCCTGGTGATTGCCGTGGACTGTCCATCCGGGATCAACTGCGATACGGGGGAAGTGGACGAATCCTGTCTGCCGGCAGATATTACCGTCTGTATGGAAGCCATCAAAATTGGTATGTTAAAATTTCCTGCTTACTCCTACCTGGGAGATTTGCAGGTTGTTCCGATTGACCTGCCTGATGATTTTTCACTGGACAAATTTGCATCAATCGATGTCATCGATCAGGAAATGGTTGAGGAAAGCTTGCCGGAACGGGATTTGGATGCTCACAAGGGTATCTTTGGGACTACTCTGATTGTGGCAGGTTCCATGAATTATACCGGTGCAGCATACCTGGCTGGCAAAGCAGCCTATCGTGTGGGTACCGGACTGGTACGCATGGCTGTTCCTGGTCCTTTACATGCCGCCCTGGCAGGCCAATTCCCTGAAGCGACCTGGTTGTTATTACCACATGTGATGGGTGTGATTGCTGAAGAAGGGGTGGATATTCTGGGAAAGAACATGGAAAAAGTTTCCGCCATGCTGATTGGTCCGGGATTGGGTACCGAAAATACGACAGGTCAATTTATACGCCGCTTTTTGAACAAGGATATTGTTCGCGGAAAGAAAAATGGCATTGGTTTTATTGCCGCAGAGAAAAAAGCGGCTGATGAAAAGGATTTGACGTATCCTCCGCTGGTGGTGGATGCCGATGCCTTGAATTTGCTGGCCAAAAATGAGGATTGGTCCGAGATACTTCCTGAAGGATCCATCCTGACGCCTCACCCTGGTGAAATGGCTGTTCTGACAGGTTTATCTGTAGACGAGATTCAAGCGGATCGAATTCAACTTGCCAAGAAGTACGCTGCTCAATGGCATCAGATTGTGGTGCTCAAAGGCGCCATGACCGTCGTAGCAGGACCGAACGGTGAGTGCAGTGTCTTACCCGTAGCAACCCCCGCATTGGCGAAAGGCGGCACTGGGGATGTATTATCCGGCATGATCGTTGGTTTGCTTGCCCAAGGGATGTCTCCGTTGGAAGCTGCCGTTGCTGGTGTTTGGCTGCATGCTCAGGCAGGTTTGGTTGCGGAATCCTGGCATGGAAACTCCGTCAGTGTGATTGCGAGTGATCTATTGGATGCGCTGCCGGAAGTTTTTTCGCATATCTGGTAATCAGATATTGATTTGACAAGGAAATTCACTGGCTTTTATAAACCAGGTATGCAATTTACTGTTATTTGAAAACTTGTGCAATACTGGGTGTATAAAAAAAATATAGGGTGGATTTACTGCCTGCGTAATAAAATGACGGAATTTATCCTGGCGGTCAATTCATGAACCGCCAGGATTTTTTTTATCGATAAAATTTTACGGTACACGGACTTGGTGTTTTCTAAGAAATATCCAAAGGCGTTCAATGCCCAACCCGGCCAGGACAATAAGCAGAAGGATTATGAAAAAAGGAAGCCGGATATTTATTGAATGCAGGGGAATGGTGATTACCAGACCAATGCCGATGGCGATCGCCAAGGCACGTAGATGTTTTTTTTCAAACACCCCATGAATGGTTTTGGATTGGGTGTTCGAAAGGCTGATCCTAAAAAGGAGGATATCCCAGGCTGCCAGCGCAAAACTTAAGCCTGCTATGATTAGCCAGTAAGTTACATCCAGAAAAAATCCTGCTGCCCCCAGGCAGACTACGCCAAACATGCACAAATAAACCAGATACGGTCTCCGATATTTAAAGCCAGCCAGCCATCCCAGGGTGTGCTGGTAAAACTGTTTATTAATCATCCAGCAAAACATAATCTCTGCGCAAGTTGGCAATTCAGGCTGAAGAGTAAAACACAGCAAGCTTAAAGTTGATTTGGTTAATTTAGTTTCTTAGTTTCTGCAAAATTGAATCAAAGATCAAAAGGCAAACCCAGACAAATAAAAACCGCCCTCAATTTGAAGGCGGTTTTTATTTGTTTTAGGTAAAAATCAGACTGTCCCTGCGGCAGGGTCGGTTTTCTCAACTGACGTTTGAGCTTTTTTCTTGGGTGTTAATTTTTCTTCAATTTTGGTTTTTGTGCCTTCCAATTTTGTTTTCTGTTCCTCAAGCACAATTTGACCTTTTTGCTGCAACTCCACGGTTTTGTCTTTGGTTAAAGCAGCTAATTCCTGGAAACGTTCCTGTGCTTCCAAAGCGGCTTTCTCAGCCTGGGCAAGCGCCTCGTCCATCGATTCGCCCGCTTTATCTTTTAATTCAATTGCTTTCTCTTTGATTAGCATACGAGTTTCATCTCCGGATTGGGGGGCTAATAACAGGGAGGTAACTGCACCTGTCAAACCACCGATGATGAATCCAAGTAAAAATGCGCCAAAATCGTCACGCTCAGCCATTTTTAACTCCTTTTTGGTCTGAATATGAATACCTGAATGATTTCATTCATTACTTTTTGGGATTAAATAAGTCAGCAACTTTTTTTAATCCGGCAAGATATTCGTTTAATTTAATTACTGGCTGGACCAAGCTATCGCTCAAGAAAATTGCAGTGCCCTTGATAGTATGCACTGTTTCATTCGTTGAATCGATAATTGGTTTAATTTCATTTTGTAACAAATTAATAAGAACAGCCAGTTGTACAACCAATACAATTAATGCTGCACCGATAACAAGAGATTCCAAGGCAAAAAAGATGATAAAGACATCGCGGATTTGTCCGGTTGTCTGTGCATCTTGTTTGAAGAGGAATATCAGCCCAACGATTAGCAAAACCAAAATGATAATGCCGCCTGCAATCACGCCCCAATTCACTTTCACCTTCTCTGAGGGTAAGGGTTCTTGCAGCTTGGGTAATGGTGCCGCATTGTTATTCTCTGTTCCTGTGTTTGTACTATCGTATGTAGTCATAAGCTTCTCTATTAATTATAGCATAACCCTAACTCAAGCAAGTATTCTATAGAATATATTCTACTCGGAATAATGGATTAATCAAATCAGACCGGAACTGAATTGACGGAGAGGGGATACTGTAACGAAAATCCATAGATTGGAAAAGAGAGAGGTTAGTGTCCATAAAAAATCCTATGGAGGTTAATGACCCAAGGCTTGTTCTTATGGGGTCCTGCGAAAACTGGCATAGAACAGTGGATGGCTTCAGAATATTGTACCTCCAAATGTTGAATAGAAATTCTGGATGGTTGCAAACAATCCAGGGGAAAGTAACGATAAGCATGGGAACGTAAAAGATGAGCGTTCCTACAAATGGCAAGCATAGCCCGAGCCCCACGCAAGCGCCAGGAACAGCCTCGGCCTTTCATACGATGAACCACTAACTTGTCAACATTGCCTTCAATCGCTCCAAGATAAGCAGGGGTAGATAATCCACGGTGTTGTAGATCTAGTAAGCCATCTCTATTATTGGAAAGGTAACGGTAAAAATCCTCCAGTTTCTTTTTTGGAGTACCACTGGATTCCTGGATCATCTTTTGTAGATCGGATTGAACGCTTTTAAAGCCTTTCTGTCGAAGCAGAGTGACCAACTGTTTTGCTACCTTCCGATCTGGTATTGCCCGTCTGGCTGCGCGAAGTAAATGAAATTGGTCGAGAATGAATTCCTGACGAATCAGCATACGATCAAAACTATGACGTACCCATGCGTTGCCATCTCCTCCGCTAACCAATAATCGAGTGTTTTCCAAATCATAATGACGGTGAGCTTCCCGTAGAATTTGCTCCTGCCATGTCTGGGAATTCATGCCAATTGCTGTCAAACAAAGCTTGTTTTCAAGGCAAAAACGGTCTTTTCCAACTGGTTTTCGGCCTGTACTCAAAATAGCTACCCTTACTTCAGTTGATCTGCGCTTTTCTCTCTGCAAGTGTAGCCAAACCCCATCACTCTCTGCATAAAGCACCGGAGCGGATATTTTTCCCGCCTCATCTTGCCCACCAGAAGCAAAGATGCGCTTTCGTTCAGCTTCTTCACCATCCGCAATCCGGTTGCCAATGGACCACGTCATTCGTTGAATTGAACTATGACTGATCGGTGTTCTTGTCAAATAACTGAGCTGATCCGCTGCTAATCTGTATGTTGCGCCGCTTACCAGGGAGGCGCCCATTTCTTGCACTCTATTACTCATTCGCCCATAGCGCTGAAGTCCTAGTAAATCATCCACTGGTTTCAATCGCTTTCCATTTTCATCTTTATATACCCGCCGTTTGTATTTCATTTCTCCAAGGCTGCTGATTATCCAGCGATTCTCTGTACCCATGTTCCGCCATTCTGTAGGTTTATTTTCTGTGATTCTGTCATCCAGTACTTCGATCACGCCTTGCAATATTTGCTTGCCTGTTGCCATTGCTAGGCTATGTATACTTTCTTCTATCGCAGTTATTGGCACCCTTTCCTGCAGTTCCATTTTCTCATTTTCGACTTTTATCGTTATACTAATATTGACAGTATCGTCTGTCATTTGAGAGCTCCTTTCGATGTTGATGTGGTCAACTACAATATTGATTGGAACTCTCTCTTTTTGCAAATCCTTTCTATGGATATTTGTGACTGTAACCGGAGAGGGATATAAATTTGCTGGAGAATGTGAAGTATGTTAGACTTAACGATTGCAAATTTATATGGGTGAAGTGAAAATGTTTCCTTTTTTACGAAAAAAAGAATCGATTGAGGATGAGAAAAGAATTGTTTTGGTAGCCTGTTTGGGCAATCCCGGGAGGGAATATAAACAGACACGCCATAATATTGGCTTTATGGTTGCTGAGAAACTGGCAGCAGATCTTTCCATTCGCATGGGGAAAGTCCAGGCGAATGCCATCCTTGGTATCGGCCCCGTCGGCTCCACACGAGTGGTGATCGCCAAACCCCAGACTTTTATGAATTTATCGGGAAAATCCGTTAAATCCATCCTGCAATATTACAAAATTCCTCTAGAAAACCTGATTGTGATTCATGACGATCTGGATTTACCCTTTGGCACCCTGCGCATTCGTCAGCAAGGCGGACCGGGAGGGCAAAAAGGGATTAAATCCATTATTGAAATGCTCGGGACACAGGAATTTAATCGCATCCGAATGGGCATTGATCGGCCGCCCGGCCGAATGGATCCGGCTGATTATGTGCTCCAGCGCTTTTCTTCCCGTGAGGAGTCACAGCTGCCGGAATTTATCAACAGCGCATCCCTGGCTGTGCAGTCCATTCTCAAAGAGGGAATTGACCGCGCTATGAACCAATTTAACGGACCTACGCTATAGGTGATTTCGTGCTGCATCCTTTTGAAAATCTGACCCTGGTTAAAGAAATAGGGCAATCCATTAAAGATGAAACCGCCCCTCGAAGTCTCGGATTTCGCAGGGCAGTCCGCATACCCATTCTTTCCAGCATCGCAAAATTATTGCGGCGGCCGATTTTATATATTACGGGGAATGGCGCGCAAGCTCTCACCACCTTTGATGAATATAATTTTTGGTCAGAAAATGCCATGGGAGCAGCGATTACTTTTCCCGAACCCAACCCACTGTTTTATGAGCAGGCTTCCTGGAGCGCATCCACGCGGCAGGAACGAATTCAGGTTTTGACCCGTTTGGCGCTGCTGCAAATCCCGGGGGAAAAAAAACCGGATAGTTCGCCTCTTATCATTGCACCCATCCGCAGTGTGATGACCAAAACAATACCTCGCCGCGATTTTGTAAAAAACTGTCGCAGCATCAAACTGAATCAAACCTTCCAACTGGAAAATCTAATGGAAACATGGGCGCAGATCGGATATGAGCCGGCCGTAGTGGTGGTTGAACCGGGCCAAATTTCCCGGCGCGGCGGTATTCTGGATATTTGGCCGCCCTCTGAGCCTGCGCCGATTCGTTTGGATTTCTTTGGCGATACCCTGGATACGATCCGTCGGTTTGATCCCTCCTCCCAGCGAACCATTGAACCACTGCAGCGATTCACCTATTCACCGGCAAGGGAATACTTTTTATCTACCGAAGCCATGCACGCCGAGGACCTGGAAAAAATTAATGAATTTCAGATTCCCTTATTAAATCCCATTTGTTCCAATCTCTTGGATTATTTGCCTTCCAATGCACTGATCATCTTTGAAGATTTTGATCACGCCCGCCTGGTGGCACAGGAAATCGAAGACCAGGCTGTGGAACAGCGGAAAAGCAGCATACAAGAAGAGCTGCTGCCCGCTGATTTCCCAATTCCTTATTTTTCCTGGTCTGAACTGGAAGATGAATTGGGACGGCATCCATGGTTGGATTTTGGCAATGAATTTACTCCGGAAGGAAGCCTGGCATACAATGAAGCGTTTAAAGCAGGGCCGAGATACTTTGGTCAATTAAAACATTTCATGGAAGAGGTTTACTTTCAGCTTGAAAATCGGGATACGCTTCTGATAATTTCACGGCAGGCAAATCGTCTGCAAGAAATTTGGCAGGATTACAAAGCCCACACGGCCTTTGCTCCGGTTTTTATTGAAGGCACCATCAGTGAAGGATGGGTGTGTGAAACTGAAGATAATCGTCAATTCAGAGTGATTTCGGATAGTGAAATCTTTGGCTGGGATCGTCCTAAACCGAGAAAGAAAGTTTCAGAAACGGTCCAGGCGCCTGAAGCCAAATATATTGATTTCCAACCCGGGGATTGGATTGTTCACATTGATTACGGGATCGGAAAATTTGAAGGATTGGTAACGCGTACGCTGGATGGTTCGGATCGGGAATATCTTTGCGTTGGATACGCCGAAGGCGACCAACTGTATGTACCGGTTTATCAGGCAGACCGCTTGACTCGTTACATTGGCTCCAGCCACAGTATGCCGCATCCCACGCGTTTGGGGACTACCGATTGGCAGACTGCCAAGCAGAAAGTCCGTGAATCGGTGGTTGAGATTGCCGAAGAGCTGTTGGATCTGTATGCCAAACGGCAGCTCTCTGAAGGGATTCAGTTCAATGCGGATACACCATGGCAGCAGGAATTGGAAGCCAGTTTTCCCTACATTGAGACATCGGACCAGATCAAAGCGATCCGCGAAATCAAACATGATATGCACAACCTGCGGCCTATGGACCGCCTTTTATGCGGCGATGTTGGTTACGGTAAAACGGAAGTTGCCCTGCGGGCAGCTTTCAAAGCCGTAATGGACAGCTATCAAGTCGCGATTTTGGTACCCACCACGGTACTGGCACAACAGCATTTCCAGACCTTCCAACAGCGTCTGGCAACTTATCCAGTGCAGGTGGAGATGTTATCCAGATTTCGCTCAGCTGCAGAACAACGCGCTATTTTGAAGAAATTGGAACTAGGCGAAATTGATATCATCATCGGCACGCATCGCCTGGTGCAGTCCGATATTCAATTCAAGAAACTGGGTCTGGTGATTATTGATGAAGAGCAGCGTTTTGGTGTAACTCACAAAGAGCACTTGAAGCGCTATCGCAATAATGTGGATGTGCTTACATTGACTGCCACACCCATTCCAAGGACACTGTATATGGCCCTGACAGGCGTGCGGGATATTTCCACCATTGCCACACCACCGGAAGAACGTCTGCCCATTACCACTCACATTGGACCCTATTCGCCCAAGCTCGTACGCCAGGCAATTTTACGCGAGCTGGAGCGCAGGGGGCAGGTATATTTTGTGCACAATCGGATTCATTCGATTCATGCCATGCAAAGCCATTTGCAGCAACTTGTTCCGGAGGCAAAAATCGGGATCGGTCATGGGCAGATGCAGGAAGGGGAGTTGGCTGCGGTGATGGATCAATTCCGCGCAGGTGAAATAGATGTTTTGCTCTGTACAACCATAATTGAATCCGGACTGGATATTCCCAACGCCAATACCTTGATTGTGGATCGTGCGGATGCCTTTGGGTTGGCGCAATTGTACCAATTACGCGGCCGGGTCGGACGGGGCGCCCAACGTGCCTATGCATATTTCTTCCGGCACCGCAAACGCTCTCCAACGCCGGAGGGTCTCGAACGCCTGGATACGATTGCCGAGAACAATCAGTTGGGTTCAGGCTATTCCATTGCCATGCGGGACTTGGAAATGCGCGGCGCAGGTGAGCTGTTGGGTACCAGGCAGCACGGGGCGATTCAATCCGTAGGATTCCACCTGTATACCCAGCTTTTGGGTCAGGCGGTGGACATTCTCAAATCCACTTCAGATTTCCCCATGCCGCAGGCCGTGGATCGTCAATTCAGCGCATCTTTACAGCCGCCGGCCAGTGTGGATTTGCCCCTGACGATTGGTATTCCTTCCGATTATGTACCCAATCAAAATATGCGCCTGCGCTTATATCGGCGCATTTCAAATATGCAGCAGGAAGAAGAGATTGACCGCCTGGTGGAAGAATTTGAAGATCGCTTTGGTGCGCTGCCCTCGGATGTATCCAATTTGCTGTATCAGGTGCGCATTAAATTGCTGGCGCAGCAGGCAGGAATTTCCTCAGTAGCCATGGAAGGGCTGCAGATTCTGTGTCAATACCCCGGCTTGCCTGATGGAATTAGATCCCGGGATTTAAAGTCGATTGGGTTGGGTGAACGGATCGGAAAGAATGCTTACTGGCTGCCGATAACCCTGGATGGCGAATCCTGGAGGGAAAGTTTGCTTGAATTTCTTCAAACGCTTGCATCCTTCAAAAACCATGTGGTAATCCCAAAAACTGGATAAAATGCCCCTTCTATTTGGTGGTAAAATACAGAATATATGTTCGAAGAATGACTTAACCTGACCAGCGTGATGAGGTGAATCATGGATTTTAAATTACAGGCTCCGTTTATTCCCACCGGGGATCAACCGGAAGCGATTCGGCAATTGATTGAGGGCATACAAAAAGGCTATCAGCATCAGGTATTGCTGGGCGCCACCGGCACTGGGAAGACCTTCACCATGGCCAATATTATTCAGGATTTGCAAAAACCGGCGTTAATCATGGCGCATAATAAAACTCTGGCGGCTCAGCTTTATACCGAATTCAAAGAATTCTTTCCTCAAAATGCGGTCGAGTTCTTTATCTCCTATTACGATTATTATCAACCGGAAGCTTATGTTCCCCAACGGGATCTGTTTATTGAAAAAGAAACCTCAATCAATGAGGAAATTGACCGCTTGCGCCTGGCGGCTACCAAGGCGATCATGTCCCGCCGGGATGTGATCATCGTTGCCTCAGTTTCCTGTATCTATGGACTGGGCAGCCCGGATGCTTATGGAAAGGGTGTGATTGATCTGGCTGTTGGCAAGGTGTACCGCCGCAATGCCATGCTGCGCCAGTTGATTGAGAGCCAGTATCAACGCAATGATTTTGAATTGAAACCGGGTAATTTCCGGGTAAGGGGAGACGTCCTTGAAATTTTCCCAGCTTATGAGGATAGGATTGTTTATCGCATCTCATTCTTTGGCGATGAAGTTGAAAAAATTCTGATGATGAACCCGATTACCGGAGAAATCCTGGATGAACCTGATACCGTGGATATCTACCCGGCCAAACATTTCATCGCAGAAGAAGGGTATCTCAAGAAGGCCATTGATGGTATTGATAGTGAATTAACGCTTCAGCTGGAGAAGTTTAAAAAAGCGGAGAAGTATCTGGAAGCCCAACGTATTGAACAGCGCACCCGTTATGATCTCGAAATGCTGCGCGAAGTGGGTTATTGCGCCGGCATCGAAAATTATTCCCGGCATATGGATCAACGGGAACCCGGTTCCCCACCCTGGACGATGATTGATTATCTGCCCTCCGATTATTTGTTGTTTATTGACGAATCCCATATGAGCATTCCTCAGATTCGCGGCATGTACCGCGGTGACCGCGCGCGTAAGGAGACGCTGGTGGATTATGGGTTCCGCCTGCCTTCCGCACTGGACAACCGCCCACTAACCTTTGAAGAATTTGAAACGCATATGGGTCATACCATCTATACCTCAGCAACACCGGCTGAATATGAGATGAATCGTGCCGACCAGATTGTGGAGCAAATTATTCGTCCCACGGGGCTGTTGGACCCGCAGGTGGAAGTTCGTCCCAGTCTTGGCCAGATAGACGATCTGATTGGTGAAATTAATAAACGCATCGTTGAAAATGAAAGGGTTCTAATCACCACGTTAACCAAACGCATGGCTGAGGATTTAGCCGAATACCTGAAAGAGGTGGGGATCAAAGTCCATTATTTGCATTCCGAGGTGGACACCCTGGAACGGGTCAGCATCCTCAGGGATTTGCGCCTGGGCGTTTATGATGTGATTGTGGGGATCAATCTGCTCCGGGAAGGTCTGGATTTACCCGAAGTCTCCCTGATTGCCATCCTGGATGCCGACAAACAGGGTTTCCTGCGCTCCGGGACGGCCTTGATCCAAACCATCGGCCGGGCAGCCCGTAATATTAATGGACGGGTGATCATGTATGCGGAGAAGATGACGGATGCGATGAAATTTGCCATTGACGAAACAAATCGCCGCCGGAAGAAACAGGCCGATTACAATACCAGCCATGATATTCAACCGGTTTCTATATTGAAAGAGATTCGCGAATTGACCTTGAAGGCGAGTGAACACAGCGTTTCAGAGAAACGTGCCGGATACGGCGCGGATCGAAGCCAGGACTTTGGTCAAAAAGAATTACATGATATGGTCAAGGAATTGGAAGAGAAAATGAAGCAGGCTGCCGGTAATTTGGAATTTGAAAAAGCGGCCCAATACCGGGATCAAATTTTACAATTACGTGCCATTCAATTGGATGATGCCCGTCTGACACCAATGGAGAAGATCAAGCTGTTGAAGGAAGATATTCTGCTGAAGAATTAGGCGGTGTGGGCAAGAGAGAATTGCGTGAACTTGCCTTCCGCATCCAGCCATTCCACGCTGACATGGGTAACCATGGAAAGGGAGGGCCCTTGTTTTAGCGCAGCGAGCAATTCTTCCAACTGCGTACGGTTTCCTTCTGCCATGACTTCCACTTCCCCTTTGAAGGTATTGCGCACCCAGCCTTTGATCGATAGATTTTTGGCTTTCTCAGAGACGAAGTAACGAAACCCCACGCCCTGAACATGTCCCTGCACAACGGCATGAAGTCTTGCTGTGTTTTCTGACATAATCAATCTCCTACATATTCTACCGTAAACAAACCCTTGTAATGATAGATCCTGGTAATTTTCAATACCTATATCGGTTGAAAGTCACCAGGATCAAAATGTACCTGTCGTTTAATTCATGAGAGAAGGGATTTATGACGAGAGGTTAATTAATCGTCTTCCTCGTCGAGGTTTTCATCATCCTCGTTATCAAAAGTTTCAGGGATAAACTTCGCTTCTGAAGGATCAAAATCGATAAAGTCCAGAGAATCCATGCCCTGCTTGATTTCTAAATTATCCAGGGCACTTTCAAGAAACGCCATTTCTTCTTCATTTTCCGTATTTTCAAGCAAAGCATTGATTAATTCAATGGCCCGCGGACCGCCGATTTGGGAGAGAGCCCAGACGGTGGTAGTGAATAATTCATAATCAATTTCATCGGTCTCTTCAATCAACTCGACAAGAAAATCAACAGCTGAATCAAGTTCCAATTCCCCGGCAGCCCGAATGGCTTCGAGTTGGATATCCACATCAGCATGATCCAAAGCTTCAAGAATTTGTGGTTCCCACTGGTCATCTGCGGAGCGTCCCATGGCGCATAAAGCAGCCAGCAGCCAATCCTGATCATTTCGATCCAGGGCTTGTTGAATCAAACCAGTTAATTCATCCCTACTTGAGTAACCAAGAGATTCTAATGCACGTTGTTTTTTAAAATCGGGATTATCAGAATGCAAAACATCAAGCAGATAGGTTTCAATGGCTTCTTTTTTCTTGGCAGAAAATTTATCCAACTCACCCAGGAAGACAAAAGTACCCAATGCGCGGATGGCCGCAGTTTGTACGGTCAATTCGGGGTCTTTTCTGGCGATGATGAACAGTTCGTTTGCTAAAGTGTAGTCCTCAGACTCCCATAACAATTCAATCGCCGCTTTGCGGATTAACGCTTCAGGCTCATGCAGTAAGTGCATTCCCAGGCATTCGAAAGAAATCAATGTATCACCGGCAGCAGTTTCTTCCAAGCCTTCGAAAAATTCCAGCTTGCGGTCCAGGGAGGCAGCCTTCCAGATGGGGTGGAATGCATCCCAGGATTCATCTGTCATATCCGAGAATTGTTCGAAAAAATGATGCGCCGGAATGCTGTCACTATCCAGCAGATAAGTCTTAATCGAGGGTAAATCTAGAACTTTCTTTTCGTCAGACATCGGTCAGGATCCTTTTATGGAATTTGAACGGGATTGAAAATATCCTGGAAGGTGATAAAAAATAACAACACAATCAAGGCCGTGAATCCAATAAAGTGGACCATATTTTCATATTTTGCCGGTACTCGTTTGCGGAACAGGATTTCAGGCAGAACGAATAAAATTCGCCCGCCATCCAGGGCTGGCAAGGGGAGTAAGTTGGTCAAACCAAAGGCGACCGAGATAACCGCAGTTATCCAGAGGACATTGATGCCGCCGGCACTATTGTTCGTACTGGTTTGTCCGGCCGCCACATCCTTGTCGTACGCGCTTTTATAGACATCAAAGATGCCTTTTGGCCCCAAGATTCGAGCTTCTTCCGGATTTACCTGCCCCTTGATTAAATTTCCAGGCAGGAGGACTAATTGTTTGGCTTGCTCATAGGTGACTAAAAAACCAAAAGGAATCGCCTGAGCGAGGGAAACCGGTCCAATGGGATTGGAGATGCCGATCCCAATCGGTCCTTGATCTGGCGGTGATTCCAGACGGGGCGTGAGCTGCACGGACATCGGTTCGCCTTCGCGGAAATAAGTGAAGGTGATTTCTTTGCCCAAATTGGCCTGTACCAGGGTGGAAAGTTCCTCAATGGAGTTGATTTCTTCCCCATTAATGGAACCGATGATATCTCCGTTCAAAAGGCCGGCTTCATAAGCCGGTGAAGGTTGACTGACGGCAATGATCTCTACTTTTGTATAATCCGGCGCACCAGATTGGGTGAAGACTAAACTGAATAAGGCGATACCGACCAGTAAATTAAAAATGGGTCCGGCGAATAAAACAGCCAGGCGGGCGCCGGGGGAGGCAGAAGCCAATCCGCCGGGAACATCCGGATCATTTTCACCTTTGGGGCGCACAAAAGCGCCAAAGGGTATCCAATTGAGGGTTACATCCGTACCGCCCCAGGTGAATAATTTCGCCAGACGCGGAGGAAAGCCGAAGCCAAATTCCTCAATCTCAATATGAAATGCTTTGGCGATCAGGAAATGTCCTAACTCATGCAAGAAAGCCAAAACACCAATAACCAAAATAAATTGAATAACTAACATGAGTACCTCGTAGTCCAATCTCCCGAGCCTGGATTAGCTTTCCACCAGGATTGCAGGTCCGCCAATGCCGGAAGATATCACAGTTTGAACACCGGAAATTTCGATCAATAAATCGCTTACTTTATCCATCCAGGCAGCTTCCGTAATCACATGTACGTTCGCTCCTGCATCCAAAGTATAGCATACTGGAATTCCCTTTGCGCGTAATTTTGGAATTTCTTGCATAATTTTAATAGAAGCAGGCTGCCAATAAAACAGGGCGGGCGTGGAGGTCATCATCACCGCGTGCATCATGTTGCTGTCCAATTCGGTGACCTGCGACAATTGCTCAAAATCGCGATTGAGTATAGCATCCCGGCATTGCGTGACTCGTTGGGGAGCGGTTTGCAGGCGTATTGCCTGATAAGGACTGCTATCGGCCAGGGTGTGTCCAACGGAGGAGCCGGTTATTTTATGTTCGGCGTTGATTACGGCAATACAATCGGCCAATGCCCAATGTTTTTCATCGGCGATGGAAATGGCGAAAGAGGATTCGTCATCCGTACCTGCCAGCCATTCGGCAAAACCCCGCGGAATGGACCGCGACGCGGAACCGGAGCCGCGCCGTGCCAGACGGGAAAGGTCTTTTTCATCAAGGGATAACCCTGCCGCTGCACTGCCAGCCAGGGCGAGGGCTGCAAATGCTGCTGCGGATGAAGCGATTCCGGCGCCCATGGGAAAATTATTTTCGCTGATGACCTGTGCTTTTGTGGAGATGCCAGCCAACTCACGGATGATATTTAGAAAAGCACTTACACGCTGAACGGCTTCCGCCTGGGCTTCCTGTTCATTGATGATTAAGTGATCTGCTTCCAGGGTGTCATCGAATCTGACATTGGTACGTGTGATCAGATCTCCAAGGTTCATGGAAAGGGAATTGGTATGCGGCAGGCGAAGAGTAGTTTCGCGGTTACCCCAGTATTTAATAAAGGCAATATTCGGATGAGCAAGCGCCGTGGCAGTTAATTTTTGCATCGGGAGTTCCCTTTGATCGTATTTTATGCAAGTTTACCATGTTGCAGGTCATGCGTGCAAAAACAGTGGGCGGACAGGTTTTGACTGATAGGCTGGTTGTAGAGAGGGAGAATGGTTCGGTAAATTGCTCAAACGACAAACCAGTAAGAATAAAAAAAGATTAAAAAATGGGACTTGACAAGTGAATTGGAATTTTGTAAACTAAGTTTGTAAGTCCAATGAATTTACAAAGTATGGCAATTCTATTGGTAGAGCTTTTTAGTGGGTAATCGTTTGGTACGGTCTTTCGGAAAATTGCTTCAATTTCTCATTTGAGTGTGTTCACTGATTCAGGATATTGGGTACATACAAACGAAAAGGATGTTCCGCTATGGCAAAGATCTACTATATTGGGGACTGGGCTGTTCAATTGGGCCCTGTATATGCCGAGACTTCATTCAATCATGCCCCAAAGGGTTTGGATCTGATCAATTATGGGAAATGGCTGGTGTCTGCTGTTCAATCCAGCGGCCGGCACGAGATTGTTAGTGTTCCAACCTGGGATTTTTACAACATGCCTCCCGGAGACTATGAAAAAGTACTCGATGCGTACGATATTATTGTCTTTTCTGATGTTGAATCCAAGAATTTTCAATTGCATCCCCAATTTTTTAATCGCCATCTTTTTGGCAGCAAAATATTAACTTTTCCGGATCGCATCCGTTTAACGATTGAAGCGATACATGCGGGTACGCATGTCATGTTCTTGGGCGGTTGGCTGAGTTTCAATGGGGAGATGGGTAAAGGCGGATGGGGACGAACCCGATTACGGGAAGTTCTGCCTTGCGAATGTTTGGAAACGGACGATCTTCGCGAAAGCACGGAAGGATTTACAGCCGAAAGTGTGTTGCCTGATCATCCCATTCTCAAGGGAGTCGATCTCTCGAGTATGCCGCCCATTCTTGGTTTTAATATTGTCAAACCCCGCAGCGGCTGTGATGTCATTGCCCGCTGGAAGGGAGAAGGATCACCCGCCATTTCGGTTGGTCAATTCGGTAAAGGGCGCGTCCTCGCCTATACCTCCGATCCGGCTCCTCATTGGGGATGCAATTTTGTCTTTTGGGATGACTACGCAAAACTCTGGACAAATGCCTGTGATTGGCTTGTGTCGAGATTAATCGAAGTTAGTGCAATGGGAAACCCAATGAAACTTGAAATTTGTGTTGATAATTATGAATCTTTCGCCACTGCCATTAAAGATTGGCGCAGACCGCATTGAATTATGTTCAAGCTTAGGGAAGGTGGATTAACCCCCTCGTACGCCTTTATGGAAGCTGCCCTGAAAGGCAATACGCCTGTTTTTATGATGATTCGCCCGCGAAGCTGCGATTTCTTGTACACGGATGAGCGAAATCGAAATTATGTCTCGGGATATCCACGCAGCTAAAAAACTTGGTGCACCCGGTGTTGTGCTTGGCGTTTTACACGGCTGCCGGTGACTTAAATGTGCCGGCGATGCAGGCGCTGATGAACGAAGCCGTCGGGTTGGAAGTCACTTGTCATCGGGCATTCGATCAAGTCCGTGATGTAAACGCAACCCTTGAATCCTTAATTGAGCTGGGTGTAAAAAGGATTTTGACCTCCGGGCAGGCTGAAAATCCTTATCATGGCATGGAGTTATTAAAATCAATCGTTTCCCTGGCTAAAAGAAGGATCATGATAATGGCAGCCGGCGTGAATCCTGAAACAGTGAAGGAAATCATCCTTAAAACCGGCGTAGATGAAGTACATTCTGCCGCGGCTGCATCCCGTAAGAGCGCTATGAGCTACATCAAAAGCGAAGCTCAGATGGGCCATGGAGAAGACTTTTTAATGAATGTTGTAGATGGAAACCTCGTGAGAGAAATCAAAGGAAATATGGCAGGTTTATAATCAGTCAGTCACTCGACTAGTTCAGCCTGGCAATGAATGTTATGAATACTACAAAAGCCACCCATCAACAAACCAAACAACACAATCGCGATCTGATTCTGCGGACGATCTTCGCGCATGATTCAATCAGCCGCGCCGAAGTCGCAAGGGTGACTCATCTAACACGCACAACAGTTTCAGATTCTGTCAACGGTTTACTGGCCGAGGGTTTGGTCGAGGAAGTGGGTCGCGGTGAGTCCATTGGCGGCAAATCACCAATCCTGTTGAGTATAGTCGCAGACTCACGTTATTTAATTGGGCTGAATTTGGCACAGGACAGGTTCATCGGCGCTGTGGTTAACTTGCGCGGAGAAATCAAGCAAATGATTGAGGAACCCGTTCATGGGGACAACGGTGAAATTGCGCTTGATCTAGTATACAAAATCCTCAATCAGTTAACTCAAAATCAATACACACCTATTGTAGGTATTGGTGTGGGGACACCGGGTCTCGTTAACACCCGGGAAGGGGTTGTGATTACTGCGGTAAATTTGCAGTGGCAGAACCTTCCGCTCAGCCAGCTGCTTGAAACCAAATATCAACTGCCAGTTTTAGTCTTGAATGACAGCCAGGCGGCTGCAATTGGTGAGTATGTTTATGGAAGTGAGCACACGCCGGATGAAAACCTGGTGGTGGTCAATGTTATCCATGGTATTGGTGCGGGTATCCTGATCAATGGAAGATTGTTTCAGGGGGATGGCGGCGGGGCCGGTGAAATTGGGCATGTCGTCGTTCAGGATAATGGGGAATTGTGCCGCTGTGGAAAACGCGGATGTTTGGAAACGATTGCCAGTGCCCGTGCGGTAGTTAAGAAGCTGAAGATGAACTCACTTTCAGATGTGATGAGTGGTTTTTTGCAGGAAAATTCAGAAGTGATTGCGGTTATTGAAAACGCGGGGCGTTTTTTGGGGATATCCCTTGCCAACTTAATCGCCACCCTAAATATACAGAAAATCGTATTGACCGGAGATATGACCCGCTTTGGTGAAAAATGGTTGGATGCTGTCAATACTTCCATGCAAACAGGTGCCCTTACCCGTATTACTGAAGGCACAAAATTAGAGATCGGCAAACTTGATAATCGAGCTTGTGTTCTCGGAGCATCCGCATTTTTACTTCTGGATGGTTATTCATTATTGTTCAATGAGGAAAATTAATGGCAATTAAATTGATTCCTCCTCGAATCTTACCGGCGCTCGATGATGGATTTCGGCCGGCGGTATTGGCAAATCGTCAATATCAGCGTGACGTGGAAACGATTGGTTCGCCGTTGGTACTCTGTCTTGAACGAAATGGGGGAGAGTTCTCCAGATTGGAGATGAAAGTTTATCCAGATAGTCATGCGGATAGCGTTTCCAATTATCCATATCTTGAACGGATTGTAAAATTCTTGTTGTGGCAGCGCGGCGGCCATACGCTCTATGTTGGCGGCTCCCCAAAAATTGCCGACTTCTTAAACCTGACCTATTCCGCATCCGGTGCGAGAAGTTTTGACTTTAAATTTATGGGTGAACATGTTTATGAAAAGGAATTTTCTGTCATCTCTTGTGCGATAGAAGATGTTCCTCAATCCCATGAGACCGGAAAATTGCTTGGCCGCAACCTGAACGGAAACCGAATTGGGTTTGATTTGGGAGCTTCGGATAGAAAAGTCAGTGCGGTGGTAGATGGAATTCCTGTTTATAGTGAAGAAGTGGTTTGGGAGCCTCGCAAGCATAAGGATCCTGAGTACCATTATCAGGAAATTATGACGGCATTGAAAACCGCTGCCAGCAAAATGACGAGTGTGGATGCAATCGGGGGAAGTTCCGCAGGTATTTACATTGATAACCGTCCGATGGTGGCTTCTCTCTTCCGGGGGATCCCCCAGGAGAAATTTGGCGAGATCAAGAATATGTTTCTGAGAATCCGCGATGAAATGGGCATTCCATTAGAAGTCATTAATGATGGAGACGTGACAGCCTTGGCTGGATCGATGTCCATTGATGATAATGCGGTGTTGGGTGTTGCACTGGGATCCAGTGAAGCTGCCGGCTATGTCAATAACACAGGGCATATCATGGGCTGGCTCAATGAGTTGGCATTTGCGCCAATTGACTATAGTCCATTTGCCCCGGATGAAGAATGGTCCGGGGACAAAGGATGTGGGGCGAATTATTTTTCTCAGCAATGTGTTTTCCGGCTGGCCCCAAAAGCAGGCATTGAAATCCCCGAAGGGTTGAATGATGCGAAGAAGCTGAAATTTGTGCAAGAAAAACTGGAAACGGATCATGCTGGGGCTCAAAAAATCTGGCAGACGATGGGTACATATCTGGGATATGGGATTGCCCATTACAATGATTTTTACGAGATCAAACATGTCTTGATCCTGGGCCGCTGCACCTCCGGCCGGGGTGGAGACTTGTTGATTGAAGGTGCAAAAGAAGTTTTTAGTGCTGAATTCCCCGAATTGCTGACGAAAATTGAATTGCATTTACCAGATGAAAAGATTCGTCGAGTCGGGCAGTCGGTGGCAGCTGCGAGTTTACCAGTCATCTAATCACGTCTCCATTTTCAAGCGAGGTTCAATGAAATTTTTCCTGGATTCTGCAGAAGTTTTTATTCCCGATGATGTGCCCCTGCCTCGAGCGCTGACTCGAACTACGCATATATGTTTTGCAGCGCATCAGGATGATATCGAGATCATGGCTGCACAGCCGATTATTGAGTGTTTTCAGCAAAACGATAAATGGTTTACTGGTGTGGTTGTCACGGATGGCCGTGGCTCACCTCGGGATGGGTTGTATCAAAAATTTTCTGATGAAGAAATGCGACTTGTAAGGTTTAAGGAACAGCGGAAAGCCTCTCAGGTTGGCGAGTATGCTGCCCAGGTGCTGCTGGATATTCCCAGTAAGATCATCAAAGATCCAGCCAGGAAAGAACCGGTTGATGATATTTTTCAATTATTACAAGCCACCAAACCGCAGATTGTCTACACCCATAATTTGGCAGACAAACATGATACCCATGTCGGGGTTGCTCTGAGAGTAATAGATGCCATACGAAAATTGCCTGCGGAAGATCGTCCCAAAAAACTGATTGGATGTGAAGTATGGCGCGGACTGGATTGGATGGTGGATGTGGATAAGGTAACTTTGGATTTATCCGACCACGAAAACTTACAGTTTGCCTTATTGGGTGTGTTCGATTCGCAGATTGCAGGCGGAAAACGATACGATCTCGCTTCAATGGGACGCCGCCGCGCAAATGCTACGTATTTTGAATCACACGGCGTGGATAATGCCACCAGCATGTCATACGCTATGGATATGACTCCATTAATGAATAACACTCGGCTAAAACCGGTGGAATTTATTCAGGAGTTTATCCACCGCTTTGCGCAGGATGTAAACGAGCGAATTGGAAAAATGTATTGAATCCTGATACCAGGAAATGAATCTGGAAAGGAGTGAAAATAGAAGAGTTGACCATTGATGTGAATCTAAGTCTTATCAAACCTATTTCCAAATATTCTAAAGGAGAAGAAAATGCAAAAGAAACTGTTCGTTCTGATGTCCACCCTGATTTTGTTTAGCCTGATGCTGAGTGCTTGTGGTACCCCCGCACCCGCTCCAGCTGCCGAGGCTCCTGCTGCTGAAGCACCTGCTGCCGAAGCACCCGCAGCGGAAGCACCTGCTGCCGAAGCCCCAGCCGCGGAAGTTGTAACTATCACCATTGAAAGCTGGCGTAATGATGATCTTTCCATCTGGCAGGATCAAATCATCCCTGCGTTTGAAGCCCAGCACCCTAATATTCATGTTGTCTTTTCACCCAGTGCACCCGCCGAATATAATGGTGTCTTGAACACCAAACTCGAAGGTGGTACAGCCGGTGATTTGATCACCTGTCGTCCTTTCGATGCCTCCCTGAGCCTGTATGATAAAGGCTATCTGGCTTCCTTGAACCGATTTGCCTGGCATGGAAAACTTTGGTGATGTTGCCAAATCAGCCTGGATTACAGATGATGGCAAGAATGTCTTCTGCGTCCCGATGGCCTCTGTTATCCATGGCTTCTTCTACAACAAGGATATGTTCGACAAATATGGTATCCAGGAACCCACCACTCGTGATGAGTTCTTTGCAGCTTTGGAAACCCTGAAAAGCAATGGCGAAACCGCAATTGTGATGGGCTACTGCTGATCAATGGGAAGCAGCCACCATGGGCTTCCAAAACATCGGACCTGTTTATTGGAAAGGCGAAGAAGGCCGCAAGGCCCTCATCGACGGCACTGGAAAATACACCGATGCTCGCTTATGTGCAAACCTGGACGGACCTGAAAGATTGGGCTCCTTACTATGCCAGAAGGTTATCAGGCTGTCAAAGTATCCGGATTCACAGAGCCTGTTTACCCTGGGCAAGGGCGCCATTTACCCCACCGGTTCATGGGAAATCAGCCAGTTTGAAAAAGATGCCGATTTCAACTTGGGTATCTTCCCACCCTACGTTGAAAAAGCCGGCGACACCTGCTACATCAGTGACCATACCGATATTGCCATGGGTATGAATGCTGCCACCAAGTATCCCGAAGAGACTAAAGTTTTCCTGGAATGGATGACCTCACAGGAATTTGCTGAACTTTATAGCAATGCACTGCCTGGTTTCTTCACCCTTGCCAATTACAACATTACCCTCGATGACCCATTAGCCAATGAGTTCCTTAGCTGGCGTCAGACTTGCGAATCCACCATTCGCAATTCGTATCAGATTCTTTCCCGTGGTGAACCCAACCTTGAGAATGAACTTCTGGCGAGTTAGCGCAGCAGTATGAACGGAACTTTAACCCCAGAACAGGCTGCCCAGGAAATTCAAGATGGTCTGGATAAATGGTACAATCCGTAAATCGGTTTGAGTAATATTTATGAGGGTTTGCAGTGATAAACTGCAAACCCCCATACTCCATTTTATTTACTCTGGAGGAGCCTATGTACGAACGCAAAAAATTTCCCAGCTATATTATCGTTTTCCTGACACCCGCAGTTATTATCTATACCCTTTTTATGGTTTATCCTTTGCTTAACTCTCTACGGATGAGTTTTTACACGATCACAGCCGATAACCAGGAAGTTTTTGCCGGGCTGGATAACTATATCAAGTTATTCACGAATTCCAACTTTGCCCCTCGTTTCTTTGGCGCGTTAAAGAATAACTTCATCTTTTTTGCGATTCATATGGTGGTGCAAAATTCAATTGCCCTTACGCTGGCGGCGTTGATTTCAAATGAAAAACGGCGTGGCGCTAATTTTTACCGTACAATATTCTTTATGCCGACAGTCCTTTCGGTGGTGATCATCGGTTTCATCTGGAACCTGATCCTGAATCCACTTTGGGGTGTCAGCAAAAGTATTCTGGAATTTGTAAACCTTGGTTCTCTTGTTCCAACCCTGGTTGGGACTTGCTTCTACAGCTTTGCCAACGGTTGCATTGATCTCTGTTTGGCAGTTTATTGGCATCCCGATGATCTTGTTTTACGCAGCTTTGATCGCCATTCCAGAAGAATTAATGGAAGCGGCTAAAGTGGATGGTGCAACCGGGTGGGGGGTTTTCTGGAGGATAAAATTTCCCCTGATCATGCCCACCGTGGGAATTGTCTCCATTCTGACTTTTGTAGGAAATTTCAATGCCTTTGATCTTATCTATACGATGAAGGGCGCCAATGCCGGCCCTGATTTTGCCACTGATATTATGGGCACATTCTTCTACCGTACATTTTTTGGGCAGCAACTTCAATTGGGCGATCCATCCATGGGTTCTACGGTCGCGGCGATGATGTTCCTGATTATTCTGACCGGTGTTTTGCTTTATACATTTCTCTGGCAGCGCCGTATCCAGAATGTGGAAATGTGAGGATGAGGATGAATAATAATTTGACGATACAACCACACCGATACTGTTGGGTATAAAATTCGCAGATTTTTTGAATCAGCCATTCCCCAGCTAATTTTGATGGTTTACTCAGTCATTGCGCTGTTTCCGATTTTTATGATCGTGATTAATTCATTTAAAGCCAAAAAAGCTATTTTTGGCTCACCCTTTCTCTCTGCCAACCGTCGACACCTTTGATTTGATCGGCTACAAAACCGTACTCGAACGCTCTAATTTTGATGTGTACTTCACAAATTCAGTCTAATCGTGACAATCACTTCTTTGGTACTGACCCTGTTGATTGGCGCCATGGCCGCCTTTGCCCTTTCGGAATATAAATTCAAAGGCAATACCCTGCTGGCACTCTATCTTTCCCTGGGGATTATGATCCCCATCCGTTTGGGTACAGTCGGCATTTTGCAATTGATGGTTAACTTTAATTTGGTCAACACATTGTTGGGGCTTATTCTGGTCTATATTGCACAGTCTCTGCCCATGACCATTTTTATTCTAAGTTCCTTCATGCGTCAGGTTCCAAAGGACCTTAAAGACGCGGCTCGGATTGACGGAGCCAGTGAATATCGCATTTTTGGTCTGGTCATTCCCCTGGTACGGCCTGCCATTGGTGCCATCGGGATTTTCACCATGATTCCTATCTGGAATGATCTTTGGTTCCCTCTAATTTTGGCGCCAAGCCAAAAAACGGCTACGGTCACTTTAGGCGTGCAGCAATTTCTTGGTCAGTTCGTCAGTGATTGGAATGCAGTTTTGGCTTCCTTAACCCTGGCGATGGTTCCCATCCTGATCATTTATCTGATTTTTTCCAGACAGATGATCCGCAGTATTACTTCTGGCGCACTTAAATAAAAACATAACAGAATCTCCATCCGATAGGAGGCTGGAATGAAAGTTGGAATTGTTGGGGCAGGCTTCATGGCAACCACCCATGCCGCTGGTTGGGCTGAAACGGGCGCGACGATGATCGGGATCGCTGCCGAAACAATCGCAGAAGCCACACCTTTGGCAAAACAATACAATCTAAAGATTTATCCGGATCTGGCATCCATGCTGCCCGATATTGATGTGGTGGATATTTGTACACCAACGCATTTGCATTATGAAATGACCCTGCAAGCCGCCGCAGCGAAAAAGGACATTATTTGTGAAAAGCCGCTTGGACGAACGGCTGCTCAAGCACGCGAAATGGTTGAAGCTTGCCGTAGGGCAGGTGTGAAACTGCTTGTGGCACATGTGGTGCGATTTTTCAATGAATATGCCCTGGCAAAATCCAGTGTCATGCACGGCGAGATCGGCAAACCGGGGATTATTCGTTTGAATCGCGGAAGTTTTCGCCCAAAGAAACCGGCTGGTAATTGGTTTCTTGGATGAATCCAAATCAGGTGGTATTCTGATGGATTTGATGATTCATGATTTTGATTATGCCCGTTGGATTGCCGGGAGATGTAGCCAGTGTATATGCTAAAAAAATCACGGCTGTTCATCCGGATGCTCCTGTTGATTACGGTCTGGTGATTCTGACACATCGCAGTGGAACGATCTCACATATTACCGGTTCCTGGGCATATCCGCCACCAACGTTTCGAACCCATTTGGAAATTGCCGGAGATGGCGGTTTGATTGAGTTTGATTCTGCTGATACATCACCAATTCTGAATTTGATTGCAAAAACCAATAGCGATTCACCGGATGTGGGGCTACCTTCCAGCCCGGTATCCGAAAGTCCCTATACTACCCAGATTAAAGAATTTTATGCTGTGCTTGCTGGGAGAAAAAGCAATCCCGAATCACAGCGGAAGACGGTGTGGCGGCAGTGCAGATTGCTGAAGCTGCCATTCAATCAACTATCACCGGTAAGGCTGTCGAACTTGATCCCCGCTTTGGGAGGTGCCGTCATGAAAATAGGAATAATGAGTTTCGCACATCATCATGCCGAAGCATATATTGCCAATCTGCGCGCCATTCCCGGTGTGGAAGTGTGCGGTGTTGCCGATGAGGATCCGAAACGCGGCCAACAGTTTGCCCAACTACACGGTGCATCATTTTATCCAACCTACGAAGCACTGCTTGAAAGCAAACCGGATGGCGTTATCATTTGTTCCGAAAATTCCAAACATCTCCCTCTGGTGGAGATGGCTGCAGCGGCAAAAAGATAAATGTGCTTGTGCGAAAAACCGATTGCGACAACACGCGTGGATGCACAAGCGGTTGTGGATGTTTGTGCACGAGCAGGGGTTTTATTGATGACCGCTTTCCCCATGCGTTTCAGTACCCCATTGATGGAAGTTAAAGCACGCCTGGATGCCGGCGAACTGGGACAGGTTTATTGTTTCAACGGTACCAACCAGGGCGAACTGCCCACCAAACACCGCGCCTGGTTTGTCGATCCCATATTAGCAGGCGGTGGGGCGATGATGGATCACACAGTGCATTTGGTTGATATCATGCGCTGGTATTTGGGCAGCGAAGCGGTGGAAGTATTTGCGCAAACCAACAAAATATTTCACGCTAACGAAGTGGAAGTAGAAACCGGTGGATTGGAGATGATTACCTTCCAAAACGGTGTTTTTGCCAGCATCGATACTTCCTGGTGCCGTCCGCCATATTGGCCAACCTGGGGCGGATTATCCTTTGAGATGGTGACGGAACGCGGCGCGGTCCTTGTGGATGGATTCAAGCAAAATATCACAGTATATAGTCATGCCAATCAACGTCCCATCTGGCAGTATTGGGGTTCGGACATGAATCAGGCCATGGTGAGTGAATTTGTATCAGCCATCCGGGAGAATCGCGAAGCGAGTGTAACAGGTGTGGATGGCTTGCGCGCCGTGGAAGTGGTTGCCGCAGCCTATGATTCTGCGCGATTGGGTCAACCCGTTAAGATTTGACCCACAGTAGGGGAAAATAAACCTGGATTGGATGGATAGAAAACCTTCTAATCCAGGTTATTTTTTTAATATACCTGATGGATAAGGACCACTATATGGATAAGATAGTTCTGTTTCTCTGTCCAAAAGAATTTTACGCTACGCCCAAATCTCAGTATGGTTATTGGTTTCACAATGCACAAGGTTTACTAAATGGCAGAAATGATAAGTTTTGAGGAGTTTAGCGATCAATATACTTTGGTAGAATTGGATTGGCGTACAAACTAAACAAGATTCACGCTACCTGATTGAATGCAGGCAATCAAATCACCCATTGGAGACAAGTGAACATGGTATATAAACCCGAAATCAATCAATTCTTTGACTATGAACGCATGGAAAGCACCTTAAAGCGCTGGGCAGGCGAGGTACCGGATTTATGCCGACTGCATGAGATTGGCGTCAGCCATCGCGGCCGTGTGGTTTATGCCCTGGAAATCTCCAACTTTAGAACACAAAATGTAGAGACCCGCCCAGGTTTTTATCTTGAATCCTGTATTCATGCTGAAGAAGTCATGGGTACCAATGTCAGCATGTATATTGCCTGGTACTTGTTATCCAATTTTCAGCATGATGCATATATCACCCAATTGGTAGATAAGCAAGTTTTCTACGTGCTGCCGCGGGTGAACCCGGATGGTGCGGAGTTTGTCCTTAAACAGGGCGCACCCTGGTGCGGCAACGGTCGTTATTTACCTGGTGAGGAGCAGCAGGAGAGTGGTTTTTATTGGAAAGATTTAAACGGCGATGGCATCGTAGCCCAGATGCGGTTGGCGGATGCGGATGGGGAGTGGAAGATCAGTGCGGAAGATCCACGTTTCATGCAATTGCGTGAGCCGTGGGAGTTGCAGGGTGAGTTTTATCGTTTATTACCCGAGGGAGAATTCCGCAATTACCAGGGTGAGTTGTATTTCCCCAAGCCGCAAGACGGTAATTTGAACCGTCAATTTCCGGGGAGTTACTTCCCGGAAGGTAAACAATATGGTGCAGGGGATCTGCCCATGGAAGAACCGGAAGCAAAAGCCGTGGTGGATTTTATCCTGGCTCATCCCAATATTGGGGCAGTCATGTCTTATCACACCAATGCTGGTGCTATTTTACGTCCATTTGGGGATCGTCCTGATGACCAATTTTTAGGATCCGATCTCGCTCTCTATACTACTATAGGGAAGATGGGCACCCAGATCACCGGTTATCCTACGATCTCTTGTTTTCATGAATTCACCCCGGATAAAGACGATGTACGAGGGGGCTGCCTGGATGATTGGACGTACAGCTGGCTGGGACTGCCGAGTCTGGTTACTGAGTTATGGAATGTGGATCAGGCTGCCGGTGTGGCCACCGAAGGATTTTATCCCACCATCCACCGTACCATCGAGGAGGAAGGCAAGGTTTTAACCTATCTGGAAAGTCGGATGGAAAAACCATATCTGGCTTGGGAAACTGTTGATCATCCTCAATTGGGCAGGGTTGAAGTGGGCGGCTGGAACCGCATCTGGGTGGAACGCAATGCCCCGCAAAGCATGCTGGAAGAAATCGCCCAAAAGCACTGTGAATATAGTCTGAAATTTGCTGCCACGCTGCCGAAATTAAGCATCAAATCGCTGAGCAGTGAACGATTGGATGACAACCTGGTTCGGCTAACCGCCAGAATTGGTAATCAGGGCTACTTGCCGACATATTTGACGGATCAGGCGCGTTTTATGAAAGCCGACAAAGCGATTCTTGTCCGTCTGATGGGGAACGCAGAATTTGAGCTGATCAGCGGTACGATAGAGGTGAAACTGGCTCACTTGCAAGGACGTGTCGAACGGACTTCAACCTGGTCCCAGTGGATCAAACCGTGGGAGCCTTCGGAGAGAGTGGTCAGTTGGGTGGTAAGATGTAAGGGAGACTGTATGTTTACTGTGGAGGCCAGCCAAGAGAAGAGCGGGGTTTGTCAAAAAGAAATTGCGATTTCATTTTTCTAAAACAACTGACTATTAATAGCATCTGATTGGGTGAATTGAGGAAATTTAAATAAATATGGGACCCACAATCATTCAATAGATATAAAAAAACAGGAGGGTGCACTGCAATGCACCCTCCTGTGTGATTAAAATAGTTGCTGAATGATCTTTCAAGCCCCTTTCTTCGCCTTCTTCCCCGCAATAGAGGCCACCTGTTGGGGACGAATCTGCTGATAATAGCTAGCAGGTTTGCTCAATGCCTGTAAATTCAGGACATGATCCTTGCGGCTGGTGGAAGCTAACTCAAAGACATGATCCATGATGATGGCGTCAAAGGGGCAGTACTCGGCGCAAAGACCGCAGTTCATGCAAAGATCGCTGTCAATGTGGAAGTCGGTTGGGCTGCGCAGGGGTCTGCCGGTTTCGGGGTCTGTGCCGCGTTCGATCCAGATACACTGCGGCGGACAAACGCGAGCGCAGGTGCCGCAGGCGGTACAGCGTTGGATTTGTTCGCCTTGCTCATTCAGATCAAAAACCAAAAAGGGCAGGAAACGAAAGGCTTCCGGCACGTCCAACTTGCACTTCGGGATATTCCACGGTAAACAGGCCGGAGGTTTGGCTGCTGGCGCGGTAAGCCAGCTGTCTGCTGATTGTTTTTACGTTGGAACAGCTGCCGTAGATCGACAAGATAGGAATCCACGAAGTGCTGCAGGACGAGCTGCAGACTTTTGAAGTATGCCTTTGCCGTAAAGTTTGCTCATCGGTCCACCTCGCCCAGGATGATATCTACACCGCCCAGAATGACGACCAGGTCGGCAATTTTAGCGCCTTTGGCCATCTCACCCAGACCGGTCAGATTAATAAACGTTGGCGGCCGTACATGATAACGCCAGGGATTGGCGGTGCCGTCGGAGACCAGGTAAAAGCCCAGTTCACCTTTGGGGCCTTCCACCGCGCCGTAGGCTTCGCCCGGCGGACATTTTCACAAAGGCATTGGTCTTGCCCTGAAAGGATCGGGCCGTCAGGAAGTCTGTTTACAGACCTGCTGCAGGATGCGCAGGCTTTGACGCATCTCCTGCATGCGGATGACGGTGCGGTCGTAGGTGTCACCGTGATAGGTGACCGGAATGTCAAAGTCAAAGTGGTCGTAAATGCTGTAGGGTTCGGCTTTGCGCAGGTCGTAAGGGATGCCGGAGGCACGCAGGATCGGTCCGGCGAGCGGAATAATCAATTGCCTGCTGGGGGGTAAGCACACCGATGCCCTGACAGCGGATTTTTACGATCTCGTTTTCGAGAATGTATGTTTCAAAATCATCCAGCTTGCGAGGCAGACGTTCAAAGACCAGCGCACGTATTTTTTGCAGAATGTCATCGGAAATACGGCGCCACGCCACCAAAACGGAAGTAGTTGCACATCATACGCGATCCGGTCACGGCTTCGAAGATGTCCAGGATTAATTCACGCTCGGCCAGGCCGTAGAGGGCGGCGGTGAAATAGACGCCCAGGTCGTTCATCAGGAATCCCACTGCGATGAGGTGGGAGCTGATACGGGTCAGTTCAGCCATCATCACGCGGATGTATTCGGCACGTTCGGTCGGTACGATGCCGGATAGTTTTTCGACCGCCAGCGCATAGCCAAAGTTGTTACTCAACGAGGCGACATAGTCCAGACGGTCGGTGTAGGGCATGTTCTGCAGATAGGTGTTGCGTTCGCAGATTTTTTCGTGATTGCGGTGCAGATAACCCATTACCGGTTCGAGCTTGACTACGGATTCGCCGTCCAATTCGGCCAGCATGCGGAAAACACCATGGGTGGAAGGGTGCTGCGGGCCGAGATTGACCACCAGATGTTCGGCATGTGATCTCGCCCGGCGTGTTCTCGGGCTGCTCGAAATCGAGCGCGGATAGCCTGCTTCACTGTCCGGTTGATGAGGAGGATTAAATCATCGCGGATAAGCGGCATTGTCTCCGAAAGGATTGCGCGATTCTTCGCTTTGATATTTCGGCCTTCCGGCCAGCGGCTTTTGTAGGGTTTGACATCCTCTTCGTAGAAGGGTTCCTTCCAGTCCTTGCGCAGGGGATGACCGTCGAAATTGTCCCATAGACAGGATCCGTTTCAGGTTGGGATGTCCGTCAAAACGGATGCCCAGCAAATCCCAGGCTTCGCGTTCCTGAAAATCTGCACCGGGAAAAAGGGATACCAGGGACTGGACATGTGCGTCTTCACGATCGGTTTGCACTTTGAGTACCAGCGGTTCCCCGCCAGTGAGTTTGCGGAAATGATAAACGACTTCCATTGTTTGCTCGGGCAGGTAATCCACGCCGGTGAGGGAGGAGAGGTAAATATAATTACCCTCTTCTTTCAGGCTGCGGGCTACCTGCAGCAGAAGATCATTGGGAACCACATAGCCCTCATAGCCTGGACGGGCATCGGACTGCGACTTGGGGAAAGGTTTGCAGAATGCTGACAGCGTCTTTCATGCGCCTGCCTCCTGGTTCGTGGATGGCTTGGTTTGTGCCTGTGCTTTATGCTGTTTGAGGATCTCCTGAATGGATCTGGGCAGATCATCAGGCAGGTAGATTTCCACGTCCAACTGGGGAATGGACTGTGCCGCAACGGGATCTTTCTGGTACCAGCGAACGGTTTTCAGACTTTCACCGTCGATTTTTTTTTGCAGTTCCATCAGGCCGTGATCAGTGCCTGTGGAGTGGGCGGACAGCCCGGAATGTAAATGTCCACCGGCAGGTAGCGGTCAATGCCAGGAACGACCGAATAGCCGTCCTTGAAAGGGCCCGCCGCTGTTGGCACATGCCCCCATGGAGACCACGTACTTGGGTTCCGGCATTTGATTGTAGAGACGCACGATCTGCGGGCACCATTTTTTTGGTGACCGTACCGGAGATGATCATCAAGATCGGCCTGACGCGGACTTGGGCGCATCACTTCCATGCCAAAGCGGGCAAAGTCATAACGCGCCGCGGCGGTGCAGATCATTTCGATGGCGCAGCACGCCAGGCCAAACATGGTCGGCCAGATGGAGGAACGCCGGCTCCAGTTGTAAATCCGATCCAGGGTGGTTAACTCGACCACCCCGCGTAGTTCGGGATCAATTTCATACTCAGGCGATAGTAAGGGCATCATCATTTGTCATAGGTACATCATTATTTCCATAAGAGCATCCCGGCCTGGGCAAGGAGATCAAACCAGGGCAGATAAGCAAAACCAAAGTAAAGAATCGCGGCCAAAGCAAAGAATCAGGGCGAGCTTTTACGAGCGGTGAATAACTGGATCGACTTCAGTGACTTGTTCTTCACTTGCTGGACGGGCGTAAATTACTTTCAAAACATTCAGGTAATAGAACAAGCGCCAACACGGAGTTAAGCACACCCGATGACGACCAACCAGGAAAGACCGGCACGGGCAGCAGCCAGAAAGACGAACACTTTTCCGGCAAATCCGGCGAAGGGTGGAATTCCTGCCAGCGAGAGGAAGGCGATCAGGAACATCAGCGCCAATCCGGGACTGCGCCGGCTGAGTCCGGCAGAAACTGGATATTTCCTCGCTGCCGGTTTGGCGGGCAGCCAGGGCTGCCAGAGCAAAAGCAACCAGGTTGGTGAAGAGATAACCGCTGAGGTAATAATAGATCCCGGTTGTACTTTCAGCGGTTCCGGCAGCCACACCGATGAGGAGATAGCCGGCATGGGCGATGGAGGAATAGGCCAGCATGCGTTTGATATTGGTTTGCTGCATGGCAAGCAGGTTACCGGCCAGCATACTCAAGACGGCCATCCCCGCCAGAATCCATTGCAAGGTGCCCTGCAAATTCGGCCAGAGCAGCGGCAAAAAGCGCAGCAGGACTACAAAGCCGGCAGTCTTGGAAGCAGTGGCCAAGAATCCGCTAATCGGTGCAGGGGCACCGTGATAAACGTCCGGCGCCCAAAAATGAAAGGGCACCGCCGCAATTTTGTAGCCAAAGCCAACCAGAATAAGGATTGCCGCAACCAACAGGGGCAGGATGGGTGCATTGTTCTGCAAGGCGAGACTGATGTCCGTAAAAGCGGTACTGCCGCTGATGCCAAACAGCCAGGAGAAGCCGTACACCATCACTGCGGAAGCCACCGCACCGTATAGTAAATATTTTAAACCGGCTTCGCTTGAGAGTTTGTCATAGACCAGAAAACCAGCCAATACGTATAACGGAATGGCGGCCATCTCCATGGAAAGGTAAAGCATGATTAAGTCATTGGCAGCCGTCATCAAGGATAGCCCCAGGGTTGCTGCCACCAAAAGAATGGAAAATTCGCCATGGGCTGCCAGATCCGGTTCTTCCGCGGCGAATGCTGCTGTAACGGCAGCACCGGCGCTGATCAATACCATCATGCTGAGGGCGGATAGATCCATGCGGAGTAAACCGCCCCAAATCGGGATGGGTTGGGTTAAGGTTTTCATGAAGAGCAGCGTACCCAGCGCGATAAGAGCCAGGCCGCTGGCGCTTATCCAGAGATGCTGCTTGCGGATCTCACCGCGGGAGACAAGATTTGTCAGCAGCAGAACGGACATTAATAACAGCATAGCCAGGAAGGGGGCCAGCTGAAGGAAGTTCATTGCAGTGATATCAGGCATCTTATTTCCCTCCCAGAATTGTTAAAATGGCAGGCGAGTCCTTGTTCAATGACAGAAGCGATCCAGACCGGGAACAACCCCATGCCGACCATGACCAAAGAGAGAGAAATGACGGTCAATTGATCCCGAAGGGGAATTGGGCTGATTTCTCCATGCAGGTTTTCCGGCAGACTGCCAAAAAATACGCTGCTAACCGTCCGAAGAATATAGGCTGCCGTGATGACCACGCCAATCACGGCGATGATGGCAGCGGCGGGAGCGACCTGCCAGGTGCCCATGAAGATAGGAAATTCGGCGACGAAGCCGGAGAAGCCGGGCATCCCCATGGATACCAGACCGGCAACAATAAATCCAACGGCGGCAATGGGCATTTTTTGCGCTATCCCGCCAAGTTTAGCCAGATCCCGCGTGTGGGCGCGGTCATAGACCATGCCGACAATCGCAAAAAAGAGTGCGGTCATCACGCCGTGAGAGAACATTTGCATGCCTGCACCCAGCAAACCCTCGCGGTTGAGGGTAGCCAAACCGAGCAAAACAAAGCCCATGTGTGAGACGGAGGAAAAACCGATGATGTATTTGAAATCTGTCTGGACCAGCGCCAGAAAAGCTCCGTAGACGATATTGATGGTCGCCAGGATGATGACCAGCGGAGCCCAGAATATTGCCCCTTCAGGGAGAAGGAGGATACCCAGCTGTAAGGCAGCAAATGCCCCGATTTTCATTTCCACCCCCGCTAACAACATGGAAACTGCGGTTGGGGCGGCAACATGACCATCCGGCGCCCAATTGTAAAAGGGGAACAAGCCGCCCAGAACGGCAAAACCAGTAAAGATGAAGGGGAACCAGAGTTTTTGAACCTCGGGGGCGAAGGAAATTTGCTGTAATTTCAATAAATCAAACGAGTTGATTCCCGCGGCGCTGACTACAGCCAGCAGGCCGGCGAGAGCGAGCATCGATCCGAGGAACAAATAGAGGGTTAATTTCATGCCGCCGTACTCTTTCTTTTGTGGCCAGCCCCACATGACGATCATCAGATACTTGGGGAAAACCGCGAGCTCAAGGAAGAAGAAGAGCAGGAAGGCATCCAGGGAGACGAACACGCCCGCCACACTGACTGCCAAAAAGAGCAGATAGGCGAAAAATTCACGCGGACGATCGTCAATTTTCCATGAGACAACCACACCAGCCAGAACCACCAACCCTGTCAGCAGAATCAGGGGGGCACTCATGCCATTAATACCTACATGATAGGAAATGCCCAGGGCAGGCAGCCAGGGAATTATTTCGACAAATTGATACCCAGCTGCAGATTTATCGAAGGAAAAAAACACCAGAACGGAAAGGAGGAAGAGCAGTCCGCTGCCTGCCAGTGCCAGCCAACGGGGGGTATTTTTTTGATTCACAGGCAGCAGTAAAATAACCACCCCCAGGATCAGGGGGATTACCAGCAAGATGGAAAGAATGGGAATGTTGTTTAATCCGGTCATCCGACCTCTTAATATGCGGTTTTTATGGCAGCATTGATCATATCCAGCAATAAACGAGGCCAGATACCGAGACCAAGCATCATTGCGATCAGGGGAATCATTATCAGGATTTCCCGAATGGATAGATCATGAATTTTTCCGGACCACTCGGTATTGAAGGGTCCATGCAACACATCCCGGATGGCTTTGAGTGTATATAATCCGGTGAATAATAATCCCAACATGCAAATGGCAGTCAGGATGGGGAAAACAGCCAAACTACCGCGGACGATAAGAAATTCGGAGACGAATCCGCTCATCCCTGGAAGACCCAGAGATGCCATGGAGGTCAGGATGAGGATGCCCCCATAAACGGGTGCGGCTGCCCAGAATCCACCAAACCGCTTCAGGTCACGGGTGTGGGTTTGTTCGTAAACTACACCGACGAGAAAGAACATACCGGCCGCTGCGATGCCGTGGCTAAACATGAGCAGAACAGCGCCGTTAACCGCATGCGCAGCGTGAGCGGTCCCAATGGAAGCGCCGGCCGCGGCAATGGCCAGGATAACCATGCCCATGTGGCTGATGGAGGAGTATGCCACGAGACGTTTGAAATCACGCTGGCCGTAAGCGCCAAAAGCGCCCAATACAACCGCCAGGGTGGCCAGAAGGGCAAGAATACCGGCAAAGGAGCGGGTTTGTTCAGGGAAAATCGGCAGGACCAGACGCAGGAAACCGTATGCCCCGAGTTTGAGCAGCACACCAGCCAGAATCATAGAGCCGGCGGTGGGGGCTTCGGTATGGGCATCCGGCAGCCAGGTATGGAACGGCCAGACCGGTACTTTGACTGCAAAAGCAATGACAAAAGCCCAGAAGGCGATTGTTTTGATCGTGGCGATGGGGAGGCCAAAAAGGGGTGTTGAAAGGGCATTCCATTTAAGCGTAATTTCAGCCAGATCGTAACTGCCTGAAAGCAGACCCATCAATTGTGTTGCCAATAATAAGCCCAAAGATCCGGCAATGGTGTAGAGGATGAATTTCAGCGAAGCATACTTTCGGTTATCCGATCCCCATTGATTGATCAGGAAATACATCGGTACCAGACCCACTTCCCAGAAAACGAAGAAGAGCAGCAAGTCCAGGCTCAAGAAGACGCCCAGGCTGCCGGTTTCCAGTAATAAGAAGAGTGCCAAATAGATTTTTAAATTTTGGTTAATTTTAAAAGAAGCCACGATTGCCAGCGGGGTTAATAGTGTGGTCAGGAAGACCATGGGCAGACTGATCCCATCGATTCCCAAATGAAACGAGGAATGGATGGCTTCATACCAGGCTTGATTGATCACAAATTGATAACCAACTGCTGCGTAATCAAAGCGAAACATCAACAGGATTGTCCCCAGCAGGGGGAGGAGACTTACCCCCAGCGCAGTCCATAAAAGGAAGCGCTGGTTCCTGGATGGCAGGCAAATTAGATACCAAAGCCCCCAGGGCAGGCAGGAAAAGAATTAAGCTTAAGGCATTCTGTAAAATCCAGTTCATTAAAGGTTTGTTTCCTATTGAAAGGTTGCCATGATCCCAATTAATACGACACTGACTGTCAACAGACTGATCAGAAGATACTGCTGCAGGCGGCCGGATTGAATGGGACGTAATCCTGCTCCGGATTGATAGATGCCCTTCGCACCCAGGTCGGCACCGCCATTGATCAACGGCACATCCACGCCTTTACGGAAACCACTGCCGAGGAAGAGGGCGCCTTTGGCAATTCCGTGAAGCAAACCATCAATCAATCCTTTATCCAGCCATTGGCTGGTAAAGACTTCACTGACCCATTTGGAGGGACGGATAAATAGGAATGCATAGAAAGCATCAAAATCGTAGCCGCGCTGGATCCAGTTATAGACCGGCACCGAGAGACACAAAGGGTCTTTCTCCAGGCTGCTGTGGTTGCGATAGGTCAACCAGCCGAGGAAGAGACCGCTCAAGGAAGCCAGAATGGAGAGGATCACAGGTAAGTTGGAATGAACTTCTTCGGTGGCATGACCACCGAGGAAAGCGTGCAGCCAATCCGGGAGCAGACCGCCCAAAACAGGAAAGGCGGCTGGTATGCCGATCCAGCCCAGGACCAAAGCGAAGACAGCCAGGAAGATTAATGGCAGGGTCATGGATGGGGCGCTTTCTTGAGCATGAGCTGCCCCCTCGGTCCGTGGTTTTCCAAGGAAGGTGAGGGTAATTTGGCGCATGGTATAGAAAGCGGTAATGAAAGCTGCCAGTACCAGCACCCAAAAAATAATAATACTAGCCGGTGAATAGGCGGCCGAAAGAACGGCATCCTTGGACCAAAATCCTGCGGTAATCAAGGGGAAACCGGCCAGGGCCAGACCGCCTATGGTGAATGTAAGGAAGGTGGCGGGCATTTTTCGAGCCAGTCCGCCCATACGGAACATATCCAGGGCATCACCGTGGGATTTGGTGTGCATTTGCCCGTGTTCCACGCCGTGAATGACGGATCCAGAACCGAGAAATAACAACGCTTTAAAGAAGGTATGGGTTAGCAGGTGGAAGGCAGCAGCAATGGGAGCGCCAACGCCGACCGCTGCAATCATGTAGCCCAATTGGGAAATCGTGGAATACGCCAGGGTGCGTTTAATATCGCGCTGGGTGAGGGCGATGCTGGCGGCAAACAGCGCGGTGAATGCGCCGATGCCGGAAACAATCATCATGGCAGGCAATAATGGCTGGCCATGTTCCCAGCCTGCTGTAAGCAGGGGAGAGATGCGGATCGCCAGATAAACACCAGCAGAAACCATGGTGGCGGCGTGAATCATGGCTGAAACCGGCGTAGGACCTTCCATAGCGTCCGGCAGCCAAACGTGCAGCGGCCACTGGGCGGATTTTCCCACCACGCCGATGAATAACAACAAGCCGGCCAATGCTGCGCCATTCATCCCCAGAACCCCGGTACTCAGGGCAACCAGGCGTTGAATGTTTTCAGCAGAGAAAATCACTGTGTATTGCAGGGAGCCGCTTTGACTGTATAGGAAAGCCAGGCCCAGGACCATGAAGACATCGCCGATGCGGGTGGTGATGAAAGCTTTTACTGCTGCGTCTCTGGCGGACGGCTTGGCAAACCAGAAACCAATCAGCAGATAGGAACATAAGCCCATGATTTCCCATCCGACGTAGAGGGTTAAAAGGTTGTCCGAGATGACCAGGAGATACATGGCAAAAGCAAACAGGGAGGCGATGGCGAAGAAGCGTCCGTACATAGGTTCAACGGATGGACCATGTTGGGTGTGTCCGTTAAGAGTTTGCTCCGCACCTTTGGGGGGCAGTCCTGGTTTATCCTTTTTGCCGACAGGTTGACCAAAATTATGATAGCCGGTACTGTAAATGAAAATCATTAATACGGTCCAGGACACAAAGAACAAGGCCAGCGCGGTGTAGGCATCCATTTCAACACCCAGGAAAAACGAGGTGTCTCCAGCCGTCAACCAGGTGAGCTGACTATGTAAGGGGTATTCATTCAAATAGGGCAATTGTATTGATTTGAAGATAAGGATCATACTGGCCAGCCAGGAAAGAGCCGCACCGCCGATAGCCAGGCTGTGGCTGAGGGCTCGTTTGCGGCTGGTGAAGAGTATGATCAGCGTAAAGGCAATCAGCGGCGGCAGGGGAACCAACCAAATCAGGGTTTCAAGTCTCATAAGATTCCGCCTCTACTCCTTTAACTCATGAACGTCTGAGACAATGACGGTTCGATGAGAACGAAACACAGCAATGACGATTGCTAGACCTACGGCAACTTCTGCGGCGGCAACGGTAAAGATAACCACCACAAAGACAGCGCCGGCCATGGCATGGGTCAACCCGTCATGCCAAAAAGCCAGCAAATTTACGTTGACCGCGTTAAGCATGATTTCCAATCCGAGCAGTAACCCAATGGCTGTGCGGCGGGTGAGTACGCCGAACAAACCGATACAAAATAAGGCCGCTGCAACATATAAATACCAGGTCAGGGGAATCACAAGCTGCCTCCTTGTCTGGAAGGGCGATCCTGGGCGAGATAAATGGCGCCTATCAGGGCTACCAATAAAAGGATGGACGCCAGTTCGAATACCAGTCCAAATTGCCCTGGTTCCACCAGTGCTTTGCCCAGTGCCTTAACCATGCCTTCATCATTTGGCACGGAAAGGATGGTTTGATGAATGGGAAGGGCTTGAATGACCATCACCAGCATGAGAAAGAAAGTGAACAAGGTAAGAATTCCCGTCCACCACATGCCGCGTTTGGGCAGTTTTTGTTCCAGAATTTCAGGATTTGTCAACATAATGACAAACAGAATTAAGACAGCAATGGCACCAATATAAACAACCACCTGAATGACTGCAAAAAAGCCGGTTCCTAAAAGGACGAAGAGAATGGCAACGCCGAAGAAACTCAGCACCATCCACAAGGCGGCATGTACCAAATTTCGTGTAGTGACTGTCAAAACAGCCGCGATGACCAGGACACTTGCCGTGACCAGGAAAAGAATCTGCATGGGACTAAAGTCCATGGATGGCCTCCGTGGAAAAAACTTTTCTTTCAGGTAAGGCATGTTTATACAACAACTGCAAAGTGATTATGCCCACGATGACATTGAACCCGAGGAAAGATGCTGCTCGAATCCATCCACCCAGTCCAGCGGTGAGACTGTCGATCACAATGATGCCGACAAAGAGTACCATCATCAGCGGGGTCATCACCTTCCAGGTGAAATCCATCATTTGGTCAATACGCAAGCGGGGCAGGGTACCGCGAATGATCATCATCAACATATAAACGAAGATGGTTTTAATAATAAGATAAACAAGGCCCAGAAGCGGTATTTGTTCTGCCCCGGGTCCACGCCAGCCGCCAAGGAAAAGCAATGCACCGAGGACGGAAACGGTGAAAGCGTGTAAAAAATCACCCACGTAGAACATGCCAAATTTCAGTCCGCTGTATTCAATGTGGAAACCGGATACGATTTCGGATTCGGCTTCCAGAAGGTCAAATGGAGCTCGACCGACCTCAGCCAAAGAACACAGAAAGTAAATCAGAAAAGCAGCCGGTGCAAGCACGATATACCAGGTATTTTGACCATTAATAATCTGTCCAAGGGACATGGAGCGGGAAAGAAATACCGGAATCAGCATGGCCAGTGCCATGGGAATTTCATAGGAAACCAATTGAGCCGCGGTACGAAAAGCCCCCAGCAGCGCAAATTTATTGTTGGAGGACCAACCCGCCATCATAATCATCAAAATGCCCAACTCGCCGACGGCAACGATATAAAGTACACCGACATTGAGATCCGCGGCGAACCAATTGGGCGCCAGAGGCATTACTGCCCAGACAACCATCACCGACGCTACGACGATCACAGGCGCGATGTTGTAGACCACTTTATCCACGCCAACCGGGGTGATATATTCCTTGGTGAAGATTTTGAGGGCATCCGGGATGGATTGCAAAATTCCCCAGGGTCCCACACGATTCGGTCCGAGACGATCCTGCATGCGGGCAATCAATTTTCGTTCCACCCAAATGAGGAAGAAAACGAAAACAAGGACTGCCATGGCGTACGCGGCAACAAGAAAGAAATTTACTAATAATGAAGCAAATTGTTCGGCCATTCCCCAACTGATCAGGAGATTAACCAACCATTCGATGACGATCTTAACCGGGTTAATCCAAAAATTCATATGTCCCTCTAATCCACGGATAATTTAATGCCATTGCAAAGCTCCTTTCTTCCAGGCGTAAAGCAGCCCTGCGGCTAGAATTGCCACAAAAAGAATCCCCTCCAGTATGGCATAGAGGGGGAGGACATCATAAGCGACTGCCCAAGGATATAAGAAAACTACTTCCACATCAAATACCAGGTACACCAGCACAAAAAGGTAATAATGTGCTTTTAGTTGCACCCGGTTGGTACCAATAACTTCGATACCACATTCATAAGTTGAATTCTTAATAGGGTTGGGTTTTTTTGGTCCTAATATACCTGCAAAAATGATACCAGCTGCGGGTAATAAGGGGGCAACAATAAAGAAAAAGGCTATCATGATCCAGGGTTCTACCATTTATTTTTTCCCTGCCAAGTCAATTTAGTATACAAATCATATCATAGTTCTCGTAATATATATCACAAATTCATAAATTTCTAAAAAGAAATACAAAATAGAGGAATGGTGAAAAGTACCTTCAAGAAACGATTGTTTTGATGTATGCTTAATGTTGTATATTGTCGACGACAAAACTTCGACACAACAAATTTTCAGCCTTACCTTTGATTTAGACACATTACACTGGTTATTTTAACCAACAACAGGAAACCCTATGGAGGCAAGTCAAGATGGTATATAAACCCGAAATAAATCAATTTTTCAATTACGAAAGGTTGGAAAACACCTTAAAACGTTGGGCGATGGAGAATCCGGATCGTTGTCGTTTACGTGCGCTTGGGGCCAGCCATCGCGGCCGTGTGGTCTATGCCCTGGAAATCTCAAATTTCGAGAAGGCGGATGTCGATTCCAGGCCGGGGTTCTATGTGGAAGCTTGTATCCATGCCGAAGAAGTGATGGGGACCAACGTTACGATGTTTCTGGCTTATTCTTTGTTATCAAAATATAAGCAGGATCCGTTTATTACCGCCTTGTTGGATCGACAGGTTTTTTATATCCTGCCCTGTCTTAATCCGGATGGCGCTGAATTTGTGTTAAAACAGGGAGCGCCGTGGTGCGGCAATGGTCGCTATCTTCCCGGCGAAGAACAACCCGAAGATGGTTTCTATTGGAAAGATATCAATAACGATGGGGTAGTTGCCCAGATGCGGGTTTTAGACCCGGATGGTGAATGGAAAATCAGCGATGCAGATCCTCGTTTTATGGTGATTCGGGAACCCTGGGAGTTGGAAGGGCAGTTTTATCGTTTGCTTCCTGAGGGTGAATTCCGAAATTATCAAGGTGAATTGCATTTTCCTCTCCCCCTGGATGGCAATATGAACCGTCAATTTCCTGCCAAGTATTACCCGGAAGGCAGGCAATATGGTGCAGGAACACTGCCCATGGAGGAACCTGAAGTCAAAGCCGTGGTGGATTTTGTGCTTGCCCATCCCAATATTGGCGGCGTGATGTCCTACCATACGAACGCAGCTGCCTTATTACGGCCCTTTGGGGACAAATCGGATGCAAATTTTGTCGGACAGGATCTATCCATGTATCTTACACTGGGAAAGATGGGCACGCAAATTACCGGCTATCCAGTGGTTTCCATTTATCACGAGTTTATGCCTGAGAATGATATGGTGCGCGGCGGTTGTTTAACCGATTGGACCTATGATTTTATGGGCTTGCCCAGTTTTGTGACTGAATTATGGAATGTCAATCAAGCCGCCGGTGTGGCAAAAGAGGGATTTTATCCCTCGAATCGACGCACACCTGAAGAGGAAGCCAAAGTCCTTGCCTTTTTGCAGGAGCGGATGGCAAATCCATATCTGGATTGGAAACCGTTTGACCATCCTCAACTGGGACGGGTTGAACTGGGTGGGTGGAACCGGATCTGGATTGAACGCAATGCCCCCGAGTGTATGTTGGAAGAAATCGCTGAAAAACACAGCGAATACAGCATGAAACTGGCAGCAACCCTTCCGCAGCTTTCTATTAAAGACTTACTATATGAAAAATTGGATGAAAATCTTGTGCGGATTACAGCAAAAATAGGCAACAGCGGCTATTTGCCCACTTACCTGACGGATCAGGCACGCTACATGAAAGCGGATAAACCAGTGCTGGTTCAGCTCTCAGGGGATGCTGAATTTGATATCATCAGCGGACAAAAAGAAGTGAAGCTGGATCATCTTGAAGGCCGTTCCCATCGCGACTCCACCTGGTCGCAGTGGATCAAGGAATGGCAGCCTTCCGAACGGGTTGTTCAATGGGTCGTGCGGATGAAGGGCACAGGCAAATTTACTGTTCAAGCGAGTCATGAAAAATGCGGCAGCTCTCAGCAGGATTTGATAATCAAGTAGGTAATTGATTTTCTGGATTTTTAAAAGGAGGTTGTCTTGCGGTTTTCTGAGGCAGGCTCTTTTATATAGGCCTGTGATCTGGTTTAGCATCGTTTATCTCCAGATATAGAAAGGCATCAGATTAGCCCTGATTTTCGGGAATGACACCATCTTCCTTGTGTAAGTAGATTGCACCCAGGCTGGCGGCAATCAAGGCGGCTAAACTGCCAAGAGCCAGGCCCCAACGGGGACCGGCGGTTTCTGCAAACCAACCCACGATCGGTCCGCCGATGGTGGAAGACCCCAAAAACGCGACCGACCATAAGGCCATGACTCTCCCACGCATTTGTGGATTGCTTTGTAACTGCAGAATACTGTTTCCTAAAGAGGAAAAGTTAATCGAGCAAAGACCAACCAGTACCATGGCAGCCGCAGTCAGCAAAAGACTGGGCATCAGGGCGGCTACAAGGATTGCCACGCCGAAGAGAAGTGTGGCGCTGACCAATTTATACGGCGCAACCCCTTTACGGCTGGCAAAGAGGATTCCCCCAATCGCCGCACCGAATCCCATGGCGGCGGTTAAGAAGGCATAACTGCTGGCATCTCCCTTGAAGGTGAATTGGGCAATGAGCGGTAAGCTGACCTGGAATTCATAGGTCAGGGTGCCAATGATGGCCATCATGATGAGCGTGATTCTAAGCACGGGTGTGGAAAACACATACTTGAATCCTTCCATGATTTGGCCTTTTGCAGCCGGAACCGGAGGAGTGGTTAATAATTCATCGGTATGCATCAAGGCCAGCATGGCAACCACTGCGATGTAGGAGAATCCATTAATAAGGAAACAAGGGGCAAGCCCCACAGCTGCGATTAAAGCGCCGGCTATGGCAGGTCCGATGATGCGTGCCAAATTAACCAGGGTGGAATATAAGGTAACTGCATTTCGAATGTGATCCGGTCCGACCAATTCCATATAGAAAGTTTGACGGGTGGGATTATCAAAAACATTTACTATTCCCAGGGCAAAAGCCAGCAGATAAACCATCCAAAGCTGGACAAGATTTGTCGCCACCATAACACCCAAGATGATAGCCAGGATACCTGCTATGGATTGAGTAAAAAAGAGGATTTTTCGTTTTGAAACGCGATCTGCGATAACCCCCCCAAAAGGGCTAAAAAAAAGAATCGGAAGGAATTGCAGCGCGGTGGCAATGCCCAGTGCTGCACCGGAATTGGTCAGCTTGAGTACCAACCAGGCCTGAGCGACCATCTGCATAAAGGTGCCGGATGTGGAAATAATCTGCCCGAGATAATACAAGCGATAATTGCGGATATGCAATGATGAAAAGGTCTCATGACTGATGCGTCTTAGTGAATTGGATAACTGTTCCATGTTGTCATGTTTTCCCAAGAGATTGTTTTATTATACCCTTATTCATTTTGAAGGATAAATATCATATTGTAAATATCCAATTGATGCACTTTTATTTTGGATTTTTTGCCTGAAATAATCCTGTTAGGAATGAAAGCTTCAATGTTGTTCGGTTAGCGTGTCTTCTTTGTGATGGTTTCTATCGGGTCAAGCAGGATGGGTAGTCATCGGTGATTTTGCAAAAAATAAATTGCACCAGCTACTATTTTTATTCGGAATATGATAGAATTTATATTGAATTGAGGGTTGATGAGAATGGAGCACTCGCCATTTTCGTAAGACTTTGGAACTATTTTATCTTCCCAAGTGGAAGAATAGGCCCGATAAACACGATTCGCGTTTTGTATTTGTATAAATATCGATACGAAAACGGCCAGAACCAGGGGACTGAAAAACGCATGAATCATTTTTTTACCTCAAAAAGGATGATGTGCCATGACCGATATCATTAATAAACAGACTCTCTCCGAACAAATCTATCAAATCTTGCGCAGCGATATCCTTAATCAGCAGATCAAATGCGGGCAGAAACTCACCCTGCAATCTCTGAAGGATCGTTTTAACGTCAGCCATACACCCATCCGGGATGCACTAACCCGCCTGGTGGAAGATGATCTGGTGATCTATTATTCCAATGTAGGCATTACCGTGATTACGCTGACTGCTCACGATGCCAGGGAGATATTTCAACTCAGCGGGGATCTTGATTGTCTGGCCATGCGCTATTGTTGTGACAGCCCATTTAACAAAGCCATGGGGGAGGAGCTGGATGAGATTATGGCGCTCTCCACCAAGGCCTTGCAGAAAAAACAGTATGCCCAATGGCGTGAATTATCCGATCGATTTCATCTGGTTTTTTATAAATATGCCAACAATACACGTTTGGATCATGCTGCCATGAAATTGAGAGCCCAAATCACTCTATTGAGTAATTTGTATCAATTTGAAAACAAGAATGTGGTAAAAATTCAGGAAGATCACGAAGCCATTTACCAGGCCGTAAAAATTTGTGATATTGAAAAAGCAATCCAGTTGATGCGCCAGCATCTGGATCAGGATATGGCCTTTGCCATCCAGGCTATTGGTTAAAAATCACCACCTGTCATGGGACAAAAAAAATATAAAAGAAGCGGCAGATCTGTCGCTTCTTTTTATCTCCTACGCTAATCTTTCCCCCCCGATGGTTAAAGAATTAGAAAATAGGCGCAAAGAACACCAGTTCTTCATCTTGTAGAGTACGAACATGCTCCAGCATGGCATCCAACGCTGGGCGATCATACAGTTTGCCGCCCTGCATCACAGCCAGAATGGATTGGGTATTCTCCACGTCGGCCAATGGGTTTTTATCCAGCAAAAGAAGGTCGGCATGCATTCCCTTTTTGATGATGCCTTTTTGATCTTCCAATCCGATATATTGAGCGGGATTGACCGTGGCGGCTTTGAGGGCTTCAAAGGGGGTGCATCCGTAAAGGGATACCAGTTTTCGT